>NZ_CAKLAV010000001.1:0-2735697 GCF_920939495.1 Rathayibacter sp. Leaf248
ACTGCAGGGGGGACCCTGTGGGAGAGTAGGACACCGCCGGACACCATTCACGATGGCCACCCAGAAATGGGTGGCCATCGCTGTTTAACCCACCACCCGCACCACCAGGCCCTGCACACGCAGAAGACGTGCGTCGTGCCTCTCGGACGACTCGACGAGGAGTCGCTCCGGGCCGGCCGGAGCGATCTAGGGTGGAATGCATGACGTCAGACGACACTGTTCGATACGAGGAGAACGAGGTCCCTGTCGATGACTTCGTCGAGACGCTCGCATCGATCGAGGAGCAGCCGCTCTCCGCTCGGGCATCGTCTTACATCGCGGTGCAGGATCGGCTGCGGGCGCGACTCGAGGGCGCGGACGAACGCCGATGAGTGACCCCGTCTCGAATGCTCCTGCGCAGGACACGCGCCTCGATGCGGCACTCGCCGCGCGGGGGATCGCGCGCTCGCGCACTCACGCCGCCCGTCTCATCGCGGATGCTCTCGTCACGGTCGACGGAGCCCCTGCGCTGAAAGCGTCCCTCCGGGTGCGGCCCGATCAGGACGTCGCGGTCGCCGGACTCGATCACTACGTGAGTCGGGCGGCGCACAAGCTGCTCGGAGCGCTGGAGAGCTTCCCCACCGTCTCCGTGCAGGGTGCGAACGTCCTCGATGTCGGAGCCTCGACGGGCGGATTCACCCAGGTGCTCCTCGAGCGCGGGGCCGCCTCGGTGATCGCGCTCGACGTCGGACATGCTCAACTCGCGCCGCGCATCCGCTCGGATGACCGTGTGCACGTCGTGGAGGGCTTCAACGCCCGGGACATGACGCCGGCCTCGCTTGCGTCAGCTGCTCGAACGACGGTCGTGCCCGATCTGGTGGTCTCGGACGTCTCCTTCATCTCACTCACCATGGTGCTGCCCGCCGTCGCGGCGTCCGTCTCTCCGCTCGCCGATTTCGTCGTGCTGGTGAAGCCTCAGTTCGAGGTCGGTCGGACCGGTGTGAAGGAGGGCATCGTGCGCGATCCGGAGCTGCGCCGGGAAGCGCTGTCGGACGTGCTCTGGGCGGCCTGGGATCTCGGCCTCGGAGTGGTCGGCCTCGCGTCCTCCCCATTACCCGGAAGCGCTGGGAATCACGAGTATCTGGCTCACCTCCACCGCGACCGCGGGACGATTCCGACAGAATGGAGGGACGCGGTCACCGCGCTCACCACCGGGTGAAGCGGGCGGTCGACCGACGTCGATCTACCTGGAGGACACCCTCTCGATGCAGTCCCCTCCGCAGGAGCGCAACATCCTCGTCGTCGCCCACACCGGCCGGACGGACTCCCTCGAAGCGGCGATCCTCGTGATCCAGCGGCTGCGCGGCTCCGGAGCCCGGCCCGTTCTGTGCGGTGACGACAAGGGCGACATCGTCGCTGCATCCCCGTCCCTTTCGGACGTGGCCGTTCTCGGCATCGACGTCCTGCTCGCCGACGTGGAGCTCGTCTTCGTCCTCGGCGGCGACGGGACGATCCTCCGCGCCGCTGAGATCGCGCGCACCGGGACGGCTCCACTGCTCGGCGTCAATCTCGGCCACGTCGGCTTCCTGGCCGAGAGCGAGCGCGACGATCTCGATGACGCCGTCGCCCGAGCACTCGACGGTGATTACGGCGTCGAGGAGCGGATGACGCTTCAGGTGCGGGTGAAGATCGACGAGCAGGTCGTCTACGAGACCTGGGCGCTCAACGAGGCCACCGTCGAGAAGGGCAGCCGCGAGCGGATGCTCGAGGTGATGGTCGGTGTCGACGGCCGGCCGCTGTCGAGCTTCGGCTGCGACGGGATCGTGGTGTCGACTCCGACCGGCTCGACCGCGTACGCGTTCTCGGGAGGAGGCCCGGTCGTGTGGCCGACCCTCGAGGCGATGCTGCTCGTGCCGCTCAGCGCGCACGCCCTGTTCGCGCGTCCGCTGGTCGTCGGGCCCGGGTCGAGCCTCGCGGTCGAGGTGAAGGAGCGCACCGACGGTGTCGGCGTGCTCTGGGCCGACGGCCGGCGGACGTACGAGCTGCCCCCCGGCGCTCGCGTCGTGTTCCGGCGCTCGCCCTACCCCGTGCGACTGGCCCGCCTGCACGACGCCCCCTTCACCGACCGCCTGGTGCACAAGTTCGGCCTCCCCATCCGCGGATGGCGGGGGTCCACGGAGACGGAGTAGTCCCCCCGATGCTCGAAGAGCTGCAGATCCGCGACCTCGGCGTCATCGCCGAGGCGACCCTCCCGCTCGGCCCCGGCTTCACCGCCGTGACCGGAGAGACCGGCGCCGGCAAGACGATGGTGGTGACGGCGCTCGGGCTGGTGCTCGGTGCCCGGTCCGACGCGTCCGCCGTCCGCTCGGGCCGCCCGCAGGCGTGGGTGTCGGGCCGCTGGATCGTGCCGGAGGACGGTGCGGTGGCCGAGCGGGTCCGCGACGCCGGCGGCGACCTCGACGGCCCCGAGCTCCTGCTGGCCCGGTCGGTCTCGGCGGAGGGTCGCGGCCGCGCGGTCGTCGGGGGCAGGGGAGCGCCGGTCAGCGTGCTCTCGGAGCTCGCCGACCAGCTCGTCGTCGTTCACGGCCAGTCGGATCAGATCCGCCTGCGGTCGGCCGCAGCGCAGCGCGACGCTCTCGACCGCTTCGGCGGTGCTGAGCTCGCCGAGGCGCTGCGCGACTACGGGAGCGCGTTCGAGCGCTGGCGCGCGAACCGCGAGGAGCTCGACGAACTGACTGCGGCGCGTGAGGCGCGGGCGCGTGAGGCGGAACGACTCCGGAGCGCCCTGGCCGAGATCGAGGTGGTCGCGCCGCAGCGCGGCGAGGACGTGGAGCTCGCGGCGCAGTCGGAGCGGCTCGGCAGCATCGAACAGCTGCGGCTCGCGGCCGGCGAGGCGCGCGAGGCCATCTCGTCCGAGGAGCTCGACGGCCGGGACGCCCTCGGTCTGCTCGACCTCGCGCGTCGGGTCCTCGAGCGGGCGGCCGAGCACGACGCCGTCCTTCAGCCGACGGTCCAGACGCTGAACGAGGCCTCCGTGCTGCTCGTCGACGTCGCGGGCAGCCTCTCCTCCTACCTCGCCGAGCTCGACCTCGACGGAGCGCACGACCTCGAGCTGATCGAGAACCGGCGGGCCGAGCTGTCGTTGCTCGCGCGCACCTACGGGCCCACGCTCGACGACGTCCTCGACCTCGTCGACTCCTCGGGTCTGCGGCTGCTCGAGCTCGACGGCGACGACGAGCGGATCGCCGCGCTCGAGTCGGACACGGCCGCCGACCAGGATCTGGTCGACCGCCTCGCGACGACGCTCAGCGCTCTGCGCACGGCCGCGGCGGCCGAGCTGGGGGAGCGGGTCAGCGACGAGCTGTCCGCCCTCGCCATGGGCGACGCCCGCCTCCACGTGCGCGTGACGAGCACCGGCGACCCGACCGCGCACGGCCGGGACACGATCGAGATGCTGCTCGAGCCGCACACGGGCGCGACGCCTCGGCCGCTGGGCAAGGGCGCCTCCGGTGGTGAGCTCTCGCGGGTGATGCTCGCGATCGAGGTCGTCGTCGCGGCCAACGACCCGGTGCCGACCTTCGTCTTCGACGAGGTGGACGCCGGGGTGGGCGGAGCCGCGGCCATCGAGATCGGACGTCGGCTCGCCCGGCTCGCCGAGACCTCCCAGGTCATCGTCGTGACGCACCTCGCGCAGGTCGCCGCGTTCGCGAACAACCACCTGCGGGTCGAGAAGGGCTCGGACGGCAGCGTCACCTCCAGTGCGGTCACCCAGCTCGACGCCGACGAGCGCGTGTCCGAGATGGCGCGACTGCTCTCGGGGCTGACCGACTCGGCCAACGCGCTGGCGCACGCGCGGGAGCTCCTCGAGACGAGCCGGCGCGGCTGATCGATCCGGCCGACCTGGCCCCCCTCCCGGGAACTGCTGTTAGGGTGGAAGCCCGTGGTGGACATTTCGAACGCGGGCCCTTCAGACTCCTCTTCCGACTCCTCGACGGCCGGGCACTCCGCCCCCTCGAAGGTCACGAAGCACATCTTCGTCACGGGTGGCGTCGTCTCGTCGCTGGGCAAGGGCCTCACGGCCGCGAGCCTCGGCAACCTGCTGACCGCCCGCGGGCTGCGCGTCGTGATGCAGAAGCTCGACCCCTACCTGAACGTCGATCCGGGAACGATGAATCCGTTCCAGCACGGCGAGGTGTTCGTCACCGACGACGGCGCCGAGACCGATCTCGACATCGGGCACTACGAGCGCTTCCTCGACATCAACCTGAACCAGGCCGCGAACGTGACGACCGGGCAGATCTACTCGCGGGTCATCGCGCGCGAGCGGGCGGGGGAGTACCTCGGCGACACGGTGCAGGTCATCCCGCACATCACCGATGAGATCAAGCGCCGTATGCGGCTGCAGGCCGAGGACGACCCGCAGCCCGACGTGATCATCACCGAGATCGGCGGCACTGTCGGCGACATCGAGAGCCAGCCGTTCATCGAGTCGGCCCGTCAGGTGCGGCACGAGCTCGGGCGCCGGAACGTCTTCTTCGTGCACGTGTCCCTGGTGCCGTTCATGGGCGCCTCCGGCGAGCAGAAGACCAAGCCGACGCAGCACTCCGTCGCCGCGCTGCGCTCCATCGGCATCCAGCCCGACGCGCTCGTGCTGCGCAGCGACCGGCCGGTCTCGGAGTCGAACAAGCGCAAGATCGCGCTGATGTGCGATGTCGACGAGCAGGCTGTCGTGAACGCCAAGGACGTCGCCTCGATCTACGAGATCCCCGGCATGCTGAACGAGCAGGGGCTCGACTCCTACATCATCGACCAGCTCGGGCTCGACGCCGGAGAGGTCGTCTGGGACGGCTGGTCCAAGCTCCTCGAAGCGGTCCACGAGCCCAAGCACGAGGTCACCATCGGTCTGGTCGGGAAGTACATCGACCTGCCCGACGCGTACCTCTCGGTGACCGAGGCGCTGCGCGCCGGAGGCTTCGCCCAGCAGACCAAGGTGGCCATCCGCTGGATCGCCTCGGACGGACTCGAGGACCCGGAGGCGGCGTCGAAGGCGCTCTCGGAGCTCGACGGCATCTGCGTGCCCGGCGGGTTCGGCATCCGCGGCATCGAGGGCAAGCTCGGTGCTCTGCGCTTCGCCCGCGAGAACGGGATCCCGACTCTGGGACTCTGCCTCGGCCTGCAGTGCATGGTGATCGAGTACGCGCGGAACGAGGCGGGGCTCGAGGGGGCGTCGTCGTCGGAGTTCGACCCGGGAACCGAGTTCCCCGTCATCGCGACGATGGCGGAGCAGGTCGAGATCCTCGCGTCCGGAGACATGGGCGGCACGATGCGCCTGGGCCTCTACACCGCGGAGCTCGCCGAGGGCTCCATCGTCTCCGAGGTCTACGGAGCGCCCGAGGCGGCCGAGCGGCACCGCCACCGCTACGAGGTCAACAACGCGTACCGCGACAGGATCGCCGAGGCCGGCCTGTGGTTCTCGGGCACCTCGCCCGACGGCCGCCTCGTCGAGTACGTCGAGCTGCCGCGCGACAAGCACCCCTACTACGTCGGCACCCAGGCCCACCCCGAGCTGCGCTCGCGTCCGAACGACGCGCACCCGCTGTTCCGCGGACTGGTGACGGCGGCGCTGGAGCGCCAGGAGGCTTCGCGCCTCTTCCCGGCCTCGGAGGCCGGCGCCGATGAGTGACTCCGGCCTCTCGGACGAGCTCGTCGAGCCCGAGATCCTGACGAGCGAGAGCGTCTTCGACGGCATGGTCTGGGGCGTCCGCGCCGAGACCTTCCGCTACGGCGACGGCGAGCTGCGCCGCGAGTTCCTCGACCACACGGGCGCCGTCGCGGTGCTCGCCCTGGACGACGAGGACCGCGTCGCACTGATCAAGCAGTACCGCCACCCCGTCCGCACCCGCGAGTGGGAGATCCCCGCCGGGCTCCTGGACATCGAGGGCGAGGACGCGCTCGTCGCCGCCCAGCGCGAGCTCGCCGAGGAGACCGACCTGCAGGCCGGCCGGTGGGACCTGCTCTCGGAGTTCGCCACCTCGCCCGGGGGCAGCGACGAGGTCATCCGCATCTACCTCGCCCGCGATCTCTCGAGCACCGGCTCGGTGTTCGATCGGGAGGCGGAGGAGGCCGACATGGAGCTGCGCTGGGTCGCGCTCGACGAGCTCGTCGACGCCGTCCTCGCGCGCCGGGTGCAGAACCCGTCGCTCACGATCGCCGCGCTCGCGGCCCACGCCTTCCGCTCGCGCGGCTGGGCGGGCCTCGGCGACGCGTCGTCGCCGTGGACGCGGCACCCGAGGGTGCGGCACCCCCGGGGATGACCCCGAGGGCGAGCGTCGAGGCGTTCCTCCGGCAGGCGAGCGTCGAGCGCGGGCTGTCCGCGCACACGATCGCCGCCTACCGCCGCGACCTCGACCTGTACCTGAGCCGCCTCGACGAGCTCGGCATCGGCGACCTGGCCGAGCTGCGCCGCTCGGACGTCGGCGACTTCGCTTCGTGGCTGGCCGCGCGGCCCGGGCGTCCGCTCGCCGCGTCCTCGCGCGCGCGCATCCTGTCGAGCGTGCGCGGTCTGCACCGCTTCGCTCTGGAGGAGGGGCTCGTCGTCGACGACGTGGCGCACGACGTCGTGCCGCCGAAGCTCCCGACGACCCTGCCGAAGGCGATCACGGTGGAGCAGATGAGCGCGCTCCTCGAGGCGTCCCGCGGGGAGGAGCTCGCGCAGATGCGCGACCGGGCGCTGGTGGAGCTGCTCTACGCGACCGGCGCGCGGATCTCGGAGGCGGTCGATCTCACCGTCGACGACGTTCTCGACGCGGACGTGGTGCGCTTGACCGGCAAAGGCTCCAAGCAGCGGATGGTGCCGCTCGGGCGCTACGCGCGGGAGGCGGTCGACGACTACCTCGTGCGGGCGCGGCCGGAGCTGTCGCGGCGCGGACGCGCGACTCCGGCGCTCTTCCTCGGCGTGCGCGGCGGACGGCTGTCGCGGCAGAGCGCCTGGCTCGTGATCCGCGCGGTCGCCGAGAAGGCGGGCCTGGACCGCGAGATCTCCCCCCACACCTTCCGGCACTCGTTCGCGACGCACCTGCTCGCGGGAGGAGCGGACGTCCGCGTGGTGCAGGAACTGCTCGGGCACGCCTCCGTCGCGACGACGCAGATCTACACGCGGGTGACGGCGGACACGCTGCGGGACGTGTACACGACGGCGCATCCGCGGGCGCGGCGCTGAGAGGGGCGGGGCGGCGGAGGGGCGCACGCGGCGGGGCGCGGCTCCGGGGGCGGAGGGGGTCGGTAGACTCGACGGCAGGCCGCGCGGGAGCGCACGCCCCGGGAAGCGAGGACGACGCAGGTGACAGGCAAGACGGACGACACGACGGAGCTCACCGGCCTCGAGGCTCCGACGCTCGGCCCGACCGGCCGCCCCCTGCGCGAGTTCCCCCTCCCGGTCGAGCTGACGGGCCACGGACCGGCGCGCATCATCTCGCTCTGCAACCAGAAGGGCGGCGTCGGCAAGACGACGACCACCATCAACCTGGGCGCCACCCTCGCCGAGTACGGCCGCCGCGTGCTGGCCATCGACTTCGACCCGCAGGGCGCGCTGTCCGCGGGCCTCGGTGTCGCCACCTACGACGCGATCACCATCTACGACCTCCTGCTCGGCACGGTCAAAGACCCCTCCGAGGCGATCCGCTCGACCAGGGTCCCCGGACTCGACGTCATCCCGGCGAATATCGACCTGTCGGCCGCCGAGGTCCACCTCGTCAACGAGGTCGCCCGCGAGCAGATCCTGGCGCGCGTGCTCCGCAAGGTGAGCGCCGACTACGACGTGATCCTGATCGACTGCCAGCCCTCGCTCGGGCTGCTGACCGTGAACGCGCTGACCGCGAGCCACGGCGTGCTCATCCCGCTCGAGTGCGAGTTCTTCGCCCTGCGCGGTGTGGCGCTGCTGATCGAGACGATCGACAAGGTGCGCGACCGCCTGAACCCGGCGATCGAGCTCGACGGGATCCTGCCGACGATGTACGACTCGCGCACCCTGCACTCCCGCGAGGTGCTCGACCGCGTCGTGGACGCGTTCGGGGACAGCGTCCTCGAGACGGTGATCGGCCGCACGGTGAAGTTCCCCGACGCCAGCGTGTCGGGTGTGCCCATCACGCAGTTCGCGCCGGAGCACAAGGCCGCGGCGGCGTACCGCCAGCTCGCCAGGGAGCTGATCTCGCGTGGCGCGGTCGCCTGAGTCGGTCCTCGTCCAGGAGCCGGTGGCCGAGGCCGCCGGCGGCTTCCGTGTCGCACTGGCGAACTTCGAAGGACCCTTCGATCTGCTGCTGAGCCTCATCGCCAAGCAGCAGGTCGACATCACCGAGATCGCGCTGAGCGCGGTGACGGACGAGTTCCTGTCGTACCTGCACGGCATCGACACGCTCGAGGGGCTCGACCGCGCGTCGGAGTTCCTGGTCGTCGCCGCGACGCTCCTGGACCTCAAGATCGCCGGGCTGCTGCCGCAGGGCGAGCTCGTCGACGCCGAGGACGCCGCGCTGCTGGAGGCCCGCGACCTGCTGTTCGCGCGACTCCTGCAGTACCGCGCGTTCAAGCAGGTGTCGAGCTGGTTCGCCGAGCGGATCGAGATCGAGACGGCGCGCCACGTGCGCGACGTCCCGCTCGAGGAGGAGTACCGGGCGCGGAAGCCCGAGCTCGTCTGGACGCTGTCGGCGGAGGACTTCGGCGCGCTGGCCGCCTTCGCCCTCGCTCCCCGGGAGATCCCGACGGTCGGCCTCGATCACCTGCACGCGCCGCTGATCAGCATCCGGGAGCAGGCCGCCTACGTCGTCGCGGTGCTGAGGGAGCGGTCGACCGCCACCTTCCGCGAGCTGATCGCGACCGCCGAGGAGAAGGGCGTGATCGTCGCCCGCTTCATCGCCGTCCTCGAGCTCTACCGGCACGCCGCAGTCGCCTTCGAGCAGCCGGAGCCGCTCGGCGAGCTCACCCTGCAGTGGGTCGCTCCGTCGTGGTCCGATGCGAACCTGGCGCACCTGGGAGCCGACTATGACGGCTGAGACCCAGGAGGCTGCGCTCGGCACCGTGGCGTTCGAGATCGACCGGGCTATCGAGGCGATCCTGATGGTCGCCGACGAGCCGCAGTCGCTCGTCGCCCTCGCAACGGCGCTGTCCCGACCGATCGCGGTCGTGCGGCAGTCGATCGAGCGTCTCGTCGCCGACTTCGACGGCGTCACCGGCGGCGTCCGGCGCGGCTTCGAGCTGCGCGAGGTCGGCTCGGGCTGGCGGATCTACGTCCGCCGCGAGTACGACCCCGTGGTGTCGGACTTCGTGCTGACCCAGAACCCGACGAAGCTCTCGCAGGCGGCGCTGGAGACCCTCGCCGTCATCGCCTACAAGCAGCCGATCTCGCGCGGACAGGTCGCGCAGATCCGCGCCGTCAACGTCGACTCGGTCGCCCGCACACTGCTGGGTCGCGGTCTGATCGCGGAGGTCGGCAACGACCCCGAGACCGGCGCGATCCTCTACGGCACGACGGAGCAGCTGCTCGTGCATCTCGGCCTCGCCTCGCTCGACGAGCTGCCGAAGATCTCCCCACTTCTGAGCGACGGACGGGACGGATTCGATGAGCACGCCTGACAGCGGGCCCGAGGGCGAACGACTGCAGAAGGTCCTCGCCGCGGCGGGGGTCGCCTCCCGCCGGGTCGTCGAGGAGATGATCGTCGCGAGGCGGATCCGGGTGAACGGCGAGGTGGCCGCGGAGCTCGGGCGCCGCATCGATCCGGCGACCGACTCGATCGAGGTCGACGGAGTGGCGGTGCAGCTGGACACCACGCGCCGCTACGTGATGCTGAACAAGCCGGTGGGAGTCGTGAGCTCGCTCGCCGACGAGAACGGCCGCGCCGATCTCAGCACCTACACCCAGAACTTCGAGGAGCGGCTCTTCAACGTCGGCCGGCTCGATGCCGAGACGTCGGGGCTGCTCGTGCTGACCAACGACGGGGAGCTGGCCCACGTGCTCGCGCATCCGTCGTTCGGAGTGACCAAGACGTACATCGCCAAGGTGCAGGGGCAGGTTCTACCGCAGACCATCGCGGCGCTGACCGCCGGCGTGGAGCTCGACGACGGCCCCGTCGCGGCCGACAAGGCGCGGCTGCTGGGCCGTCCGGAGGGGAAGTCGAACGCCTCCCTGGTCGAGCTCACCCTGCACTCGGGGCGGAACCGCGTGGTGCGGCGCATGATGGCGGCCGTCGGGCACCCGGTGCTCGAACTCGTCCGGCGCCAGTTCGGACCGCTGCACCTGGGCACGCTGCGTTCCGGGGATCTGCGGGATCTGACCCGCGAGGAGCTGGGCGCCCTGCTGACGATCTCGCGCCAGGGCGGCGAGAAGGTGGCCGAGAAGCCCGAGCCGACGCGGAAGGCGAGCGCGGGAGCGCGGCGGCCCCGACCGGAGGAGCGCCGGGAGGACCGGCGTCCCGCCGAAGGCCGCGAGGACCGGCGGCCCGCCGAGCGCCGGGAGGACCGGCGGCCGACCGGCGAGCGGCGCGACAGCGGGGACCGGCGGCCCTCCGACGACCGACGCTCCTCCCCGAGCGCGGATCGACGTCCCGCGGCCGGTCGGCGCTCCGGCCCGGACAAGCAGCGACGACCGGATCGGTAGGCTGTCGGGGTGAACGAGCTCCTGCACCCCGCCCCGCCCGCGATGCGGACGACGGGGACGGTGCGGGTGGTCGGCTCCGGACTGCTCGGTGCGAGCATCGGCCTCGGCCTCGCCTCGCGCGGGGTCGACGTCGTGCTCGACGACGCGTCGCCGGCCAGCCTCTCGCTCGCCATCGACTACGGAGCGGGTCGTGCCGCCTCCGCCGAGGACCGCCCCGCACTGGTCGTGGTCTGCGTGCCTCCGGACGTGGTGGCGGGGGTCGTCGAGCGGGAGCTCGCCGCGCACCCCGACGCCGTCGTGACGGACGTCGCGAGCGTCAAGACCGAGCCGTTGCGAGACCTCCGCGCGCGAGGCATCGACCTCACGCGCTACATCGGCTCGCACCCGATGGCCGGCCGCGAGCGCGGTGGCCCCGTCGCCGCGCGCGGCGACCTCTTCGTCGGACGCCCGTGGGTGATCTGCCGCGACGGTGAGACGACCGCGGAGGCCCTGGCCCGCGTCGAGGCCCTCGCGCTCGATCTCGGTGCCGCGATCGTCGAGATGGGTCCGGAGGAGCACGACCTGTCGGTCGGCCTCGTCTCGCACGTGCCTCAGGTCGTCTCCTCGCTCCTCGGTGCGCGGCTGCTCGACGCGCCGAACGCGTCGCTCCGCCTCGCCGGGCAGGGGGTGCGGGATGTCACCAGGCTCGCGTCGTCGGCTCCGGAGCTCTGGGTGCAGATCCTGGCGGCCAACCGCGGGAACGTGGTCGAGGTGCTCGACGCCTTCCGGGACGACGTCGCCGCGTTCGCCGACGCCCTGCGCGACCTGGACGCTCCCGGAGCGCGACGCCTGCTGGCCGAGCACTTCGCCGCCGGTAACGCGGGGGTCGCCCGCCTGCCCGGCAAGCACGGCCAGGACCAGCGCTTCGCGACCCTCATCGTCCTGATCGACGACGTGCCCGGAACTCTGGGCCGTCTCCTCGTCGAGATCGGCGAGGCCGGCGTCAACATGGAGGACGTGCGCCTCGAGCACGCGGAGGGGCGCCGGGTGGGCCTCGCCGAGATCTCGGTGGTGCCCGAGGCGGTCGGGCCGCTGACCGAGGAACTGACCGCACGCGGCTGGAGGATCGCCGGATGAGCACGGAGCAGAACAGGCAGGAGGGCGGCCTGAACAGGATGACGCCCGCCCGCAGAGCCCAGCAGAGCATGCCGGAGGAGGGCGGAGCCGCTCCGTCGTCGACCCGCGGTGCGCGCGCCGACGAGTCCGCCGACTTCGGCGACGCGGTCGTGGTCGCCGTCGACGGCCCCGCCGGGAGCGGCAAGTCGAGCGTCTCGCGCGAGGCGGCCCGCCGCCTCGACTTCGAGTTCCTCGACACGGGCGCCGCCTACCGGGCCCTCGCCTGGCACGCGCTCGAGGTCGGGCTCGATTTCGACGACGAGGACGCGATCGTCGACGCCCTCGACGGCTTCGACTACTCCATCGGCACCGACCCCGAGTCCTACTCCGTCTGGGTCGGCCGGACCGAAGTGACCGCGGCGATCCGGGAGCCCCGCGTCACGGGCCGGGTGTCGGCCGTGGCGAAGGTGCCGGAGGTGCGCCGACGGGTCACTCTGCTCTTCCGGCGGATCATCGGCGAGACCCGCAAGGCGGGCATCATCGTCGAGGGACGGGACATCACCACCGTGGTCGCACCGACGGCGGCGGTCCGGATCCTGCTCACCGCGAGCGAAGAGGCTAGAATGGCGAGGCGTTCGCGCGAAGTCACCACGGAATCCGCGGAAGCGACGGGTCAGGCACTGCGGTCGAGGGACCGCGCCGACTCCCAGGTGGTCGATTTCCTCAACGCCGCAGAAGGAGTCACTCTTCTCGACTCCACTCATCTCGACTTCGAGCAGACCGTCGACGCGGTCATCGCCGAGGTCAATACCTCGAGAGCAAGGGCCGATCATGGCACAGGACACGCGCGTCGGTGACGACGAGCTGAACTTCGGAGACGACGACCTCGTCGAGCGCCTCGGCGACCTCGACGAGCAGCTCGTCTCCTCGCGCGCGAACGCGCTCCGGAGCGGGCTCGAGGACTACGACCTCGACGACGAGGACCTCACCCTCCTCGAGTACTCGGGCGAGGACTCGGACGAGGTCCGCTACCTGCCGGCTCTGCCGGTGGTCGCGATCGTCGGCCGGCCGAACGTCGGCAAGTCGGCGCTCGTCAACCGGATCCTGGGGCGCCGCGAGGCCGTCGTGGAGGACACCCCCGGAGTGACCCGCGACCGCGTCTCCTACCGCGCCGAGTGGATCGATCGCGCCTTCACGATCGTCGACACCGGCGGCTGGGAGCCCGACGCCCGCGGCATCGACGCCTCCGTCGCCGCGCAGGCCGAGATCGCGATCGACCTCGCCGACGCCGTGATCTTCGTGGTCGACGCGAACGTGGGAGCGACCGCGACCGACGAGCACGTCGTGAAGCTGCTCCGCAAGACGAAGAAGCCGGTGTTCCTCACGGCCAACAAGGTCGACGACGCGCGCCAGGAGCCCAACGCCGCCACGCTGTGGTCGCTCGGCCTCGGCGAGCCCTACCCCGTCTCGGCCGTCCACGGCCGCGGCGTCGCGGATCTGCTCGACACGGTCCTGAAGACCCTGCCGCTCGAGTCCGCCGTCGCCAAGCGCGAGGTCGGCGGACCGCGCCGCGTCGCGATCCTCGGCCGGCCCAACGTCGGCAAGTCGAGCCTCCTGAACAAGGCCGCGGGGGAGGAGCGGGTCGTCGTCAACGAGCTCGCCGGCACCACCCGCGACCCGGTCGACGAGCAGGTCGAGATCGCCGGCAAGGTGTGGCGCTTCGTCGACACCGCCGGCATCCGCCGTCGCGTGCACCTGCAGCAGGGCGCCGACTTCTACGCGTCGCTGCGCACCTCGACCGCGCTCGAGAAGGCGGAGGTCGCGGTCGTCGTGATCGACGTCTCCGAGCCGATCTCGGAGCAGGACGTCCGCATCATCGACCTCGTGCTCGAATCCGGTCGCGCTCTGGTCCTCGCCTTCAACAAGTGGGACCTGCTCGACGACGAGCGCCGCCGCTACCTCGAGCGCGAGATCGAGAAGGACCTGGCGCACGTCGCCTGGGCTCCCCGCGTCAACATCTCGGCCCGCACCGGCCGCCACCTCGAGAAGCTGGTCCCCGCGCTGGAGCTGGCGCTCGAGTCGTGGGACACGCGCATCCCGACCGGCAAGTTCAACGCGTTCCTCGCCGAGCTCACCGCGGCGCATCCGCACCCCCTGCGCGGAGGCAAGCAGCCCCGCGTGCTGTTCGGCACGCAGGCGTCCTCGCGGCCGCCGACATTCGTGCTGTTCACGACCGGGTTCCTCGACCCCGGCTACCGCCGCTACATCCAGCGCCGACTGCGCGAGATCTACGGCTTCCAGGGGTCGCCGGTGAACGTCAACATGCGCGTGCGCGAGAAGCGGGCGCGCTGACCCTCGTTCCTCATGTCTCCGGCCCGCCGGGATCCTCGGATCCGGCGGGCCGGAGGCGGTTCAGGCGTCGGGGTGATTCAGACGTTCGTGCGGCTCAGGCGTTCGCGGTCTCGGGCGCGTCCGCCGTGAGCGGCCACCACGCCGGCAGGACCTGGGCGAAGGCGTCGAGGTAGAGATCGGGGTCGCGAGGAGCGGGCAGTCGCAGCCACTCCTCCATCAGCGCGGCCGAGCCGGCCGAGATGTAGGACGCCGCGCCGCCGGGGAGGCGGCTCTCGTGCGGAACCGTCACTGCACCGCTCTCGACGGCCTCGCTGACGGATCGGCGGAATTGAGCGGCCAGCATGACGCGGATACCCGAGTCCCCTCCGACGTCGTCGAAGGCGCCGAGGTAGAGGTCGCGGTGACGCTCGAGGTGGTCGAGGATGCGGAGCGTCGCCTCGCGGTTGGACGCGCCCGCCGGATCGCCGTCGCCGAGCCTCGTCACGTATGCGACGCGGATGCGCTCGAGATCGGTCAGGAGCGCCGCCGTCAGCAGTTCGGCGGCGGACGCCGCGTGCGCGTAGAAGGTCGACCGGTTCACTCCGGCGCGGTCGGTGATGTCCGAGACGGTCAGGCCCGACACGGCGCGCTCGGTGGCGAGCTCGATGATCGCCCTGTGCAGCGACTCCTGCGATCGCCTCTGCCGCGCGTCCATGCCGCCTCCCGTGCCGCCCGTCCGGCACCCGGTGATTCCGGGACGCAGGCGCTCAGCGATTCTACGCAGGCGCGGGCCCGGCTCGTTTTCACTTCCGGCGTCGCGACCCGCTAAGATAGTCGAGTTGCCCGGGCCACGTGCCCGGTCTGCCACGGGCTGTGGCGCAGCTTGGTAGCGCACTTGACTGGGGGTCAAGGGGTCGCAGGTTCAAATCCTGTCAGCCCGACAGCAAGCCCTGGTGAGAAGCCTCTTCCACCAGGGCTTCGTTGTGTCCGGGGGCGTTCCGCGTGCCGCCTCGGGCGGTGATCTGCCCGCGGGGCCGGCGGTACGCGCTCAGCGGCCATCCGCCGCATGAGCGGTGTCGGCCGGGAGCGGTGGCCGCCCGAGCGGGGCGGTCCGCGGCCGCTCCCGGCCGACGTGCTGCTCGCCGTCTATTCGGCGGAGACGCGGATCAGGATCTTGCCGGTGGTGCCGGCCTCGACGGCGTCGTGCGCGGCGGCGGTCTCCTCGAGGGGGAACCAGGTGAGGGGGAGGCCTGCGTCCTCGCCGACGGGGAGTGCTCCGTCGACGAGCGCCGCGGTGATGTCCTCGGCGGCGGCTCGGAGGGGCTCCGCGCCGACGGTGTAGAGGAGCAGGCCCTGCCAGCGGGCGTTCTTGGCGAAGCTCCGGACGATCGGGATCGTGAACTCGTCGCCGTTGTTGTTCGCGTAGTAGCCGATGCTGCCGTGGTTGGCGAGCACGTCGACGTCGAGGGCGGCGTTCTGCGCCGGAGCCACCTCGACGATCTGCTGGACGCCGTCGGGAGCGATCTCGCGGATGCGGTCGGCGAGGGCGTCGTCCGGGTACTGCAGGACGTGGTGAGCGCCGGCCGCGGTCGCGAGAGCGGCCTTGGCGTCGCTGCTCACGGTGGCGATGACGGTCGCTCCGGCCCACGCGGCGAGCTGGATCGCGGCGTGGCCGACGGCACCGGCTCCGCCCTGAACGAGGACGGTGCGGCCGGAGAGGGCGCCGGGGGAGAGCCGCGCCGGACCCTCCTCGTGCACCGTCAGGGCGCGGTGCGCGGTCATCGCCGGGACTCCGAGGCTCGCGGCGACGTCGAAGCCGATGCCCGCGGGGAGGCGGACGACGCGGTCGGCGGGAAGCACCGTGTACTCCTGCGCGCTGCCCGTGGGGCGCTGGTGCGCGGCGAGGAAGAACCAGACGCGGTCGCCCTCGGCGAGGTCGGCGACACCGGCACCGACGGCGTCCACCACTCCGGCGCCGTCCTGGTTCGGGACCACCTCGTCGAACGCGAGGTCGCCGTCGGCCCGCGCCTTCCAGTCGGTCGGGTTGACTCCCGAGGCGACGACGCGGACGCGCACCTGGCCGTCGCCGGGAGCGGCGGGCTCGCGGTCGACGAGGGACAGGACGGACGAGGGGCCGGTGGAGGTGTAGACGATCGCTCTCATACGGGGTGCAAGAGCCGGCGGCGACCCGGCATTCCCGCGCGGCTCCGGGAGTGCGCGCAGGCGCCCGGCCGGACTACCCTTCCGCCATGAGCAGGATCTTCCGCACGGCGGTCGCCGACGTCCATCCGCACTACGTGGCGAAGGTGGAGAAGAAGGGGCGGACCGTCGAGGAGCTCCACGAGGTCATCCGGTGGCTGACCGGCTTCGACGAGGCCGAACTGCAGAGGCACCTCGCCGAGCGGACGACGTTCGAGGACTTCTTCGCGGCGTCGGATCTGAACCCGAACGCCGTGCTGATCACCGGCGTGATCTGCGGGATCCGCGTCGAGGACGTCGAGGATCCGCTCATGCAGCGCATCCGGTACCTCGACAAGCTCGTCGACGAGCTCGCGCGGGGGAAGGCGATGGAGAAGGTGCTGCGGCCGACGCCGACCGCGGTGTCCTGACTCCCGGCTCCGTAGCGCCTACTTCCCGATCTTCGCGTGGCGACGGGAGTAGGCGAAGTAGATCGCGAAGCCGATGGCCAGCCAGATCAGGAACCGCAGCCAGGTCTCGATCGAGAGGTTGAGCATCAGGTAGGTGCAGATCAGCGCCGACAGTCCGGGGAGCCACGGGTTGAGCGGGACTCGGAAGCCGCGCTTCAGATCGGGGCGCGTGCGCCGCAGGACGATGACGCCGACCGAGACGAGCACGAACGCCGACAGCGTGCCGATGTTGACCATCTCCTCCAGGACGCCGATCGGGGTCAGACCCGCGAGCAGCGCGACGACGACGGTCACGGCGAGGGAGGTGACCCACGGGGTCCGCAGGCGCGGGTGCACGGTGGCGAGGCGCTGGGGGAGCAGGCCGTCGCGGGACATCGCGAAGATGATGCGCGTCGCTCCGATCAGCAGCGTGAGCACGACCGTGGTGAGGCCCGCGACGGCGCCGGCCGAGATGACCGTCGCCATCCAGGTCTGGCCGTGGTACGCGAAGGCGTTGGCCAGGGCCGCGGAGGGGTCGAGCTCGCGGTAGGGGACCATGCCGGTGACGACGAGGGCGACCGCGCAGTAGAGGACGGTGCAGATCGCGAGCGAGGCGATGATGCCGATGGGCATGTCGCGCTGCGGGTTCCGCGTCTCCTCGGCCGTCGTCGCGACGACGTCGAAGCCGATGTAGGCGAAGAAGACGAGGGAGGCGCCGGCGATGATGCCGCCGATGCCGAACGTGGCGGGCTCGATGCCCGAGAGGAACTGGAGGAGCGGCTGGGTGAGACCGGAGGCCGATTCCGTGGGCGCCGACGGCGGGACGAAGGGCGAGTAGTTCGCCGAGTCGATGAACTGGATCCCGGCGATGATGACGAACAGGACGATGAAGAGCTTGACCGCGACGAGCACGAGGTTCACGCGGAGGGACTCCTTGATCCCGAAGGTCATGAGGCCGCCGAGCACGAGCACCAGCAGGATCGCGGGCAGGTCGACGACTCCGCCGTAGGAGATCGCGGGGGGCAGCACGACGCCGAGCTGGCCGAGCAGCGAGCCCAGGTAGGCACTCCAGCCCTGGGCGACGACGCTCGCGCCGAGGAAGAGCTCGAGGATGAGGTCCCAGCCGATGATCCAGGCGAACAGCTCGCCGAGGGAGGCGTAGGAGAAGGTGTAGGCGGAGCCCGACACGGGGACCGTGGAGGCGAACTCGGCGTAGCACATGGCCGCGAGGGCGCACGCGAAGGCGGCGACCACGAAGCTCAGGACGATGGCGGGTCCGGCGATGTCGTGCGCGGCGCGTCCGGTGAGAGTGAAGATGCCGGCCCCGATCACGACGCCGACGCCGAAGACCGTGAGGTCGAGGGCGGACAGCGACTTCTTGAGGCGGAACTCTGGCTCGTCGGTGTCGGCGATCGACTGCTCGACGGACTTGGTGCGGAGGAGGCTCACGGTGGTTCTCTCTGGTGGGACGACAGGCGCGGAGGCCACCCTGGAGACTAGTCGGAGTCGGGCGCGGGCGGTGCCCGTCGGCGACGGACGGCCAGCACGACCGCGGCGACGACGGCGGCGACGAGCAGCCAGGGGAGCAGGAACCCGATGCCGATCAGAACGGCGTTCGCGGCCGCGACGAGACCGTTCCAGCCGCTGAGGAGCCCGTCGAGGAAGCCGGTGGCGTCGGCGGGCGCGGCGGTCTCCTCCGGGAGCACCGTGATGCTCAGGGAGGCGAGCGACACGCGGCTCTCGAGTGCGGTGAGCTGCTGCCGGGTCGACTCGAGCTCGGCCTGGCGCTGCGTGAGTGCGGACTCGGCCGCCAGCAGATCGGCGAGATCGCCGGCCTGCGCCACGAGCTCCGTGAGGCGATCGACCGAGGCCTGCGTCGCGGCGGCGCGCGCCCGGAGGTCGACGGCCTGCAGAGTGACGTCCTGCCTCTCGACGGTCGACTCGGTGACGGTGCCGAGCTCGGTCAGGGACGCCCGCGCGTCGGAGAGTCGATCGGCGGGGACGCGGAGGGTGACGGAGCCGGCGCCCGACGGGAGCGGTGCGGGGAAGGAGGGCTCGATCCGGTCGTCGCCGGAATCGTCCGCCGTCGTGGATCCGCCGGTGTCGGACGTGCTCGAGCTCTCGACGTAGCCGCCGAGTTCCACGGCGCTCTCGGAGAGGGCCGCGATCGCGTCGGCGACGGACGGGACGCGGACGGTCGCGGCGGCGGTCGACGCGATCTCGCGAGTGCTCGACGCCGGGGCGCCCGCAGCGGGGAGGGTGCCGGCGATGCCCGCTCCCTCCGGCGCGGACCCCTCGGACGACTCCGCGCCGGCACCGGCGGCCGAGTCGGCGGCCGAGTCGGCGGCCGAGTCGGGTGCGATCGCAGCGGAGTCCGAGGAGCCGACCGACAGGCCGTTCACGCTCACGAGGGGACCGACCACGACGGCGAGCACGAGGAGGCCTGCGGCGGCACCCCCGATCGAGAGCGCCCTCCGACGGTGCGCCGACCGCGCGGCGCGCGCAGCGGCGAGCGAGCGGAAGACGCGCGCCTCGATCGCGGAGACGCGGTGCTCGTCGAGAGGCGGGAGGAGATCGGGAGTCTCGGTCACGGCTGTTCTGCTCCTCGGAAGTCGTCGACCACCAGGCGCAGGCGCCGGCGGACGCGGGACAGGCGGTTGCGGACGGTGGCGTGCGAGACGCCGAGCTCGCGCGCGGCCTCCTCGTAGCCCCGCCCCTCGGTCGCGCACAGGCGGAACACGGCCCGATCGAGCTCGGAGAGCCCGTCGGTCGCCCGGAGGACGGCCTCGGCCAGGGCGGCGGTGACCACCTGCTGCTCGAGGTCGTGGGGGGAGGCGGGTTCCTCCTCCGTCGGCGCGGTGCGGTCGCGCTCGCGTCGCAGCGCGCGGACCCGGTTCGCCGCCTGGAAACGGCAGATCGTGACGAGCCAGGGGAGGAGAGAGTCGCCGATCAGGTCGAGGCCGTCGAGCTTGCTCCACGCGACGACGAAGGTCTCCTGCGTGATCTCCTCCGCCTCGGCGGGATCGTGGAGGACGCCGTGCGCGAGCCAGTAGACGGGGCGGACGTAGGCGCGGTAGAGCGTGCGGAAGGCCGCCTCGCTGCCCGCGGCGGCCCGCCGGACCAGCTCGGCGTCGGTGGTCGTCTCGGTGATCATCGGGCCTCCTCCGCCTGCTCTCACTGTGACAGTGTCGGCAGGAGCGGGATCGTCTCGATCGTGCGTCGGATCCGTTGACCCGCCAGCGATGCGCCAGCGATGCGCCAGGGGACTACGTGTCCTTCAACTTTGTGCTAGCGGAGGAGCGCCGCTAGATTGTCCGCGAACGACGTCGAGTCACGGCTCCAGCCCCTTCTTCGGACACGGATGTCCCGAACGGGAACGAATCCGCCCCGGCGACCGAACGCCGGACGCTGCGGCCCGCCCCGCCCCTCCGCCATTCGAAGGATCCTCCCGCCCATGCCGATCGCCCCTCCCTCGGACCGTGCGACGCCCGGCGGCCGGTCGGCCCCCGCGGTCTCGAAGAAGTCCGACTCCGCGGGCTACCGGCCCGAGATCGAGGGCCTGCGCGCCGTCGCCTCGCTCCTGGTCGCGTCGTTCCACATCTGGCTGGGCCGCGTCTCGGGAGGTGTCGACGTCTTCTTCGTCGTCGCCGGGTTCCTGACCACGGTGACGCTGATGGGGCAGGTCCGCCGGTACGGGCGCGTCCGCCCCGTCGTGTTCGTCTCGCGGCTCGCGTCGCGACTCTTCCCCGCGGCGGCCGTGGTGCTCGTGGTGGTCGCGGCGGTGAGCCCGTTCCTCCTGCGGCCCTCCCAGTTGAAGCAGACCTTCACCGAGGTGCTCGGGTCGGCGCTCTACGTCGAGAACGTGGTCCTGGACCGAGCAGGAGTGGACTACCTCGCGCAGGACAACTTCCACTCGCCGGTGCAGAACTTCTGGGCGATGTCGGTGCAGGGGCAGTTCTACCTGGTGTGGCTGCTCCTCGCGTTCGCCGCAACAGCGGTCGTCGTCGTCCTGCGGCGTCGGGTGGAGCTGCTCCGGGTGCTGCTCGTCGTGGTCGCCGTCGTGAGCATCGTCTCCTTCGCCTACTCCGTGCTGCTGGTGCAGCGGGACCAGCCGTCGGCCTACTACAGCGTGCTCGCGCGGACGTGGGAGTTCGGGCTCGGATCACTCAGCGCTCTCGTGCTGACCGGGCGGACGCTGCCGACGGCGATCCGGGTGGTCGCGGGGTGGCTGGGCCTCGTCGGCGTGATCTCGTGCGGCATCGTCCTGCAGGTGTCGAGCGCGTTCCCGGGAGTGGCCGCCCTCTGGCCGACCCTCTCGGCGGTCCTCGTCCTGATCGCGGGGACGGGCCCCGCTCCGACGTTCGGCGTCGCGCGGCTGCTCGCTCTGCGGCCGCTGGTCTGGCTCGGCGGCGTCAGCTACGGGCTCTACCTGTGGCACTGGCCGCTGCTCGTGTTCTGGGAGGAGATCTCGGGGCAGGAGCCCGGGCTGCTCGCCGGACTCTCCATCGTGGCGGCGGCGGTGGTGCTGGCGACTCTGTCGAAGCACGTCCTCGAGGATCCGCTGCATCGGCGGGCACCGACCGGGTCGCGCTGGCGGGCGCTCGCTCCGACGGCGATGATGCTGGTCGCGGTCCTCGCCGGCGGAGGGGCGATCGCGGCCACGAGTGCAGCGATCAGCGCCGATCTCGCCCGCGCGAGCGCGATCCCCGCTTCCACCGACGGCTGCTTCGGTGCCGCGGCGATCGAGAACGCGTCGGCCTGCGAGCAGGCCCGCTCCTGGACGACGAGCGTGCCCGCCTTCGACGCGTCCGAGGACGGCTCCGAGATCAACACCAGGGAGTGCAGCACCAACAACGCGGGCGTCGAGCTGAAGGAGTGCCGGTTCGGCGATCCCGACGGCCGCCGGGTCCTGCTGATCGGGAACTCCCACGCCGCGTCGTTCTTCCCGGCGCTGCGGGGGGTCGCGGAGGAGCGCGGCTGGGATCTGCACACCTACTACAAGACGGGCTGCGTCTTCACGACCGCGTCGCGCCGCGACGACTCGTCCGTGTCCCGCTCGTCGTGCGCGACCTGGGTCGAGAAGCTGCAGGAGGAACTGGCGGCGCAGGAACCCTACGACCTGATGGTCACGGCGTACTCCGCGAAGAAGTCGGTGTTCATCGACTCGTCCGGCGAACCCGACGAGCAGGCGGGCATCGACGGGTTCCGCCAGTCGTGGGCTCCCCTGATCGCCCGGGGGACCGAGGTCGTCGCGATCCGCGACAACCCCGTCGTCGAGACGGTGCACGATCTGGCGTGCAGCGAGCGCCCGGGCACCGCCGACGTCTGCGGGGTCCCGACGAACGAGGCGTTCGCCGAGCGGGAGCTCATGGCCGCCGCGGCCGAGGGCTGGGAGGGGGCGAACGCGGTCGACCTCACCCGCTACTTCTGCGACGAGGAGATCTGCCCGTTCGTGATCGGCGGAGTGAAGGTGTACCGCGACATGGGGCACCTGACCGAGACCTACGCCCGGACGCTGGCGCCGTACCTCGGGCGGGAGCTCGACCGCATCGAGTTCTGAGCCGCCGCCGGGCCCGGTCCCTCAGCCGGGGATGACGATCTGCTGCAGAGCCCAGGTGTCGCCGTCGGGGTCGGCGAAGTGGACGAACTCGTCCCAGTGCCGGGAGCGCCGGGCGCCTCCTCCCCAGAGTGGGCATCGCGGCCGCTGTCCACGGATCATCCTCCTCAGCCTGCGTGACGGTGCGCTGGAGAGGACGGTGTGGCGCATGGCAGATCACGACCGCACCTCCGTTCCCCTCGACCCGCACCCCGGCCCCGAGCTCATCCGCGCCCCGGGCTTCGCCGACCTCCTGTCGGTGATCCCGTCCCTCGTCGGAGTGCACCCGAAGGACTCGCTCGTCATCGTGCCGTTCCTCGGACGACGCGCGGTCGGAGGCTTCCGGGTTGCGCTGCCGGGGCGGCTCGGGGAGTCCGAGACCGCCGCCCTCGCCGGGGCCTGCATCCAGGCCTTCACCGCGGTGCCCGAGGCCGACGCGGTGCTCGTCGTCGTCTACTCGGAGCGGAGCTACGCCGAGGAGCGCGGCATCCCGCTCGCGGCCCTGGGGCGAGCGGTGGTCCGACGGCTCGAGCGCACCCGGCACGGCATCGTCGGGGTCGCCTGCGTCGCCTCCGACGGCTGGGGCCGCTACACGATCGCGGCCGAACGGCGCTCGCCGCGTCGGCTCGACGAGATCCACGGCAGCGAATCGGGCCTGTTCTCGCGCGCGGTCGCGGACGAGCCGCTCGATGTGGCGGAGCAGGCCGTGCTGCCGGTGGTCGAGGAGGACGATCGCGCCGTGGTCGCGGCGGTCCTCGCGCACGGTCCGGTCGGGCAGATCGCGGGTCTCACTCCGGTCATCGAGCGGTGGCTGGCCGGTCCGTCGGTCGCCCGCCGGGAGGGGCGCATCGTGCAGTTCCTGCAGTCGCCTCCGCTACGCGACCAGCTGGCGCTCCAGATCGCCCTCGGGCCGATCGGTGCGGCTCCGGCCCTAGTCAGGATGATCCGCGAGCAGGCGGAGCAGGCGCTCACGGGCGAGACGATGGAGGCGCTCGTCGAGCGGCACGACGCCCTGCGACTCCCGGGCGACGACGACCTGGCGGAGGTGGAGCTCCTGATGGGAGTGGGCCCGGGGCCGGATCCCGCGCGGCTCGCGCTCGCGACGCGAGCACTCGCGCGGACGGCGGCCCTCGCGCCCGTGGAGGCCCGTGCGCCGGTGCTGACCGTGCTGGCGTGGTGCTGGTGGGCACGCGGAGCGGCCTCGCTCGCCGCGGCCCACCTGGCGGAGGCCAGGAGGCTCGACCCCGACTACTCGATGGCGCTGCTCTACGAGTCGCTGTTCTCGGCGCGCTCCGTACCGGACTGGGTTCTCGAGAGCACGTCGCGGAGGCTCGTGTCGGCCGCGGCCCTCCCGTGACCGATCCGGTGCAGGCGAGGAGGACGTGACCCTTCCCCCGGCGGGCCGACCGAGCTAATCTACAACCCTATGGTTGTAGATACGGGAAGCAGCACCGAGGTGGACCGCCTATTCCAGGCGCTCGCCGACAGCACCCGGCGCGACATCGTCGCGCGAGTGCTGCAGGGTGAGCAGTCCGTCACGGCGCTCGCCTCGCAGTACGAGATGTCGTTCGCCGCCGTCCAGAAGCACGTGGCCGTGCTCGAGCGCGCGTCGCTCGTGAGCAAGCGGCGGCGGGGCAGAGAGCAGCTCGTGCGGGGAGAGGTGGCGGGGCTGCGCACAGCGGCCCGTCTCCTCGACGCCTACGAGGAGCTGTGGCGCGGACGTGCCGACCGCATCGCCGATCTCCTCGCCGAGGAGGATCCGCAGCCGTCCGGAGAATCGAGAAGGAGCGCACCATGACCGTGCTGGAGTCCGTGAAGGACGTCGAGAACCTGACCCTGACTCTCACCGCGGAGTTCGACGCCGGCATCGACCGCGTCTGGCGGATCTGGTCCGACCCCCGCCAGCTCGAGCGCTGGTGGGGGCCGCCGACCTGGCCCGCGACGTTCGAGCGGCACGACGCCGTCGTCGGAAGCCGGAGCAGTTACGTGATGACCGGGCCCGATGGCGAGAAGGCACGCGGCTGGTGGCTCGTGACCGCGGTCGACGAGCCGGTGCGCTTCGAGTTCGACGACGGCTTCGCCGACGACGAGGGGAATCCGGACGACTCGTACGGGACGACCCATGCGGTCGTCACCCTCGAGGAGGCGGGCGGACGGACCCGGATGACGGTCCGCTCGTCGTTCGAGTCGATCGAGCAGCTCGAGCAGATGGTCCAGATGGGCATGGAGGAGGGCATGCGGCAGGCGATGGGCCAGATCGACGCCCTGCTCCAGGAGTGACGGATCGGGAAGGGTGACGGATCAGTCCGTCAGCGCCGCCGCGTACGCGGAGACCGAGCGGCGGTAGCGGGGCAGCGCCGGCACGAGCGCCTCGAGGGCGGTGCGGAGCGCCTCCTCGGGTCGGCCCGCGCTGTGCAGGGCGAGCGCGAGGAAAACCTCGCGGGCGGCTCCCACCGACGGGTGCGGCGCGGCCGCGCTCAGCAGGGCGACGGCCTCGTCGTGGCGGCCGAGGTTCCGCAGCGTCGAGGCGTACTGGATGCTCAGCTGCGCCTGCCGCTCCTCGTCGAGACCGAGGGTGAGCGCCTCCTCGTACTGGGCGGCGGCCTCCGCCTCGTGGCCGGCGCTGTCGAGGGCGCCGGCCAGCTCGAAGCGGCCGCGGCCGTCCGTCCCGGGATACCGGGCGGCGAGCACGCGCATCCGCTCGACGACGTCGTCGCCGTCGCAGTGCAGACGGTCGGCGGCGCGCTGCCAGGCGTCGACGTCGACCGAGCGGGACGGATGGGTGGCGGCGGGCGGCAGCGGATCGGTCACAGCTCCGACGCTATCGCCCGACGTCGACCCAGGTCGGGTCAGGCGGTGCCGTCGGCCGCCGAGGTGGGGGAGTCGGGAGTGGTGGACGAGTCGCTCGTCGCTCCGGGCTCCTCCGAGGTGCTGACAGCGCGGCGTCCCGCCTCGATGGCGGCGGTGGAGGCGGCGGCGCCCGCGACGAGCGCGAACAGCGCCCATCCGGCACCCCACTTCTTCTTCCCGACCAGCGCGTCGAAGGAGAGCGGGCCCGGACCGTCGGCGACGATCGCCGCCGTCGCCGCGACGAGCAGGCCGTTGAACTCCCACCCGCCGCCCGCGTTCCAGAGGCCGTTGCTCCAGTGCACCTTGCGGACGGCCGTGACCATGGTCGCGACGAGACCGGCCGCGGCGAGCGGCGTGGCCGCTCCGAGGGCGAGGGCGGCTCCGCCGGCCGTCTCGGTGACCGCGGCCGCGAGCGCGTTCCGGCGGGGCGGGTGCATCTCGAGGCTCTCCATCATCTGGGAGGTGCCCTCCAGACCCGGACCGCCGAACGAGCCGCGGAGCTTCTGCAGTCCGTGTCCGACGAACAGACCGCCGACGGCGAGACGGAGAACGAGCGAGCCGACCTTCATGGGGACCTCCTGGTGATGGGGAGCGAGCGTGCTAGTGAGAGTCGCGGGTCGCGGAGTCCCGGTCAAGGGGTCGCGGAGCGGCTCCGGAAGCAGCAGGGCGGCACGGGACGTCCGCGCCGGCTCCTGGAGCGTCAGCCGAGCAGCGTGTACGTCGACGCCTCGAGCATCACCGTGCCGTCGGTGCAGACCTCGATCTCCGCCGGCGCGGCGACCGCGGGATCCACGTCGTCCACCACCTCCGCGACGATCCGGCTCGACCGGGCGGAGGGGCAGCCGTAGGCGCCCGGCGCGTGCCAGAGCACGCGGACGTCGGCGCGGCCGCCCGGTTGCACCGTGAAGGGCTCGGCCGGGTTCGGCCCGTACGACGAGGCGACCGCTCCGATGCGCACGCCGTCGGCGTCGGTCGGGTACACGCCCGGGATGCCGGCCAGGGCGCAGGGAGCGGCGGAGACGTTGATGAACACGAGGTCGAAGGCGCTGCTGCCCGCGCCGGACGCCTCCGGGTCGGGGACGTACTCGAGTGCGAGGTCGCTCCCGTGGCAGCGCTCGACTGCAGCCGGTACCGGCGCAGGTGCCGGCTCGACGGGGACGGCCGTCGTCGGCGCCGGCTCCGAGGGGACCGCCTCCGGCACCGACTCGGTCGGCGCGGGGCTTGCAGTGGGAACCGCGGTCGCGCTGACGGCAGGAGTCGGAGTCGGCGACTCCGCGGTCGAGGAGCTCACCGGCGTCGGGAGCGGGGTCCGCGACGCCGCCACGTCGGCTCGCCCCGCGCATCCGGCGACCAGGAGCACGGAGGCCAGGAGCACGGGGAGCGCGAGCGCCGCGGCGCTCGGACGGCTGAGCAGGGACGACATGCGCCGAGTCTGCCACCGGCGCGGCGCCGCGGCATCCCCGCGACAGCGCACCCCGTCGGACGTCAGACCCGGACGACCATCTTCCCCGTGTTGCCGCCGCGCATCATCGAGAGGAACGCCCCGACGCTGTTCTCGATCCCGTCCACGACCGTCTCGTCGTAGGCGATCCGTCCCTCCTGGAACCAGCCGGACATCAGCCGGTCGAACTCGGGTGCGCGGTCGAGGTAGCCCGACAGGGTGAACCCGCGGAGGGTCAGCCCCCGGGTGATGATGTTCGCCATGTTGTCCGGCCCGGTCGGCTTCTCGGTGCTGTTGTAGCCCGCAATCGCTCCGCAGAGCGCGGCGCGGCCGCCGTCGCGGAAGGCGTCGAGAGCGGCTTCGAGGTGATCGCCGCCGACGTTGTCGAAGTAGACGTCGATGCCGTCGGGGGCGACCTCGGCGAGCTGCTCGCGCACGGGGCCGGCGTGGTAGTCGAAGGCGGCGTCGTAGCCGTACTTCCCGGTGAGGAGCGCGACCTTCTCGGCCGATCCGGCCGAGCCGACGACCCGGCCCGCTCCGAGGAGGCGGGCGATCTGCCCGGCGGCCGAGCCGACCGCTCCCGCGGCGCCCGAGACGAAGACGGTGTCGCCCTCCTTCATCCCGGCGATCGCGGTCAGTCCGACGAACGCGGTGAGGCCGGTCATGCCGAGGATCCCGAGCCGCAGTGAGAGAGGGGCGCCGGGCATCTCGGGGACGACGCGGAACGCGGAGGAGGGGGCCTGGACGACGTCGCGCCAGCCGAGCTGGTGGAGCACGACCGCGCCCACCGGGAACGCGGGGTCGGAGGAGACGCTGACCCGGCCGATAGCGCCTCCGGTCATGGTCTCGCCGAGGGCGTAGGGCGGCGTGTAGCTCTTCACGTCGTTCATCCGGCCGCGCATGTACGGGTCGACGGAGACGAAGGCGTTCTCGACGCGGATCTCGCCGGCGGCCGGCGCGTCGTACGACACCCGGACGGTGCGGAAGTCGTCGGCGACGGGCCAGCCCTCGGGACGGCGGACGAGCTGGATCTGGGTGCTGGTGGCGGTGGTCATGGAGCCTTCCGGAGGAGGTCGGGCGCGGGCGGCGGGGTCAGGCGGCGAGGCCGATCGCGAGCACGAGGATCGCGAGCAGTCCGGGTGCCATCTGGGTGAGCGCCGCGCGGCGCTTGGCGGGGGAGGAGAGGAGGAGGACGAGCGCCGCGGCGACCATCGAGCCCGTGCCGGTGAAGACGAGAGCGGCGCCGACGGCGGTCGCTCCGGACGCGAGGACGACCAGGCCGACGATCGTCGTGATCGCGAGGAACAGGTTGTAGAAGCCCTGGTTGAAGGCGAGCTCCTTCGTGGCGCGCGCCTCGTCCTCGGAGGTGCCGAAGGTGGAGCGGGCCCGCGGGGTCGTCCAGAGCAGCGACTCCAGCACGAAGATGTAGACGTGCAGCAGAGCGGCGAGGGCCGCGAGCACGAGTCCGATGACGATCACGACGAGACCTCCTGATTGTGTAACGTTCGATCCACTATAGGCCCGCGCGGTGCATAATGGAACGACCGATACAGAAAGAGGGCTTCCGTGGGACGCACGCAGGGGTTCGACACCGACGAGGTCGTGCGCGCCGCGCGATCGGTGTTCTGGGAGCGCGGCTTCGAGGAGGCGTCCGTCCCCGAGCTCGAGGCGGCGACCGGCCTGCGCCGCTCCAGCCTCTACCACGCGTTCGGCAGCAAGCGAGGGCTCTTCGATGCGGCCGTGCAGAGCTACCTCGACGAGGTGGTGCGACCGCGGCTCGCGCCGTTGCGGGCCGACGTCGTCGCTCCGGACGCGCTGGAGGGGTACTTCACGGGGCTCCGGGCCGCGCTCAGCGATGCGCGGACGATCTCCGCCCGCAGCGGCTGCCTCCTGCTGAACGCCGCAGGCGCGCCGATCGCGCGGGACGAGGCAGTGCGCGAGGTGATCGCGGACTACCGGGCGGAGCTGCTGCGGGCGATGCGCGCCGGCGCCGACGCGCGCTGGCCGCACGCCTCCTCCGCGCGACGCTCGGGCCAGGCCGACGTGCTCGTGTCGCTGCTGGTCGCCGCGCTGGTGCTCGCCCGGGTCGACTCCGCTCAGTCGGTGGCGACGGTGGACGCTGCGCTCGCCCTGGTGCGCGGCCCCGCCTCCTGACCAGGGGCGGCGCCCCGGAACGGAGGAACCCCCCGGCACGCTCCGGAGAGGCGCCAGGGGGTTCCCGTCGTGCGGTGTCGCGTCAGTCGGTGCCGGCGTCGAACGCCGCGCCCTCGGAGGCGAGGTCGGTCGCGCGGCCGAGGGCATCGGCCGCGGCCGATCCGCCGCCCTCGGTGATGGCCTCGCCCTCGCCGATCTCGAGGTGGCCGACGAGCTCGGCGGTCGGGCCTCCCACGAGACCTGCGGCGGCGTACTGCTCGAGGCGCGAGCGCGAGTCGGCGATGTCGAGGTTGCGCATGGTCAGCTGGCCGATGCGGTCCTCGGGGCCGAACGCGGCGTCGCCGACGCGCTCCATCGAGAGCTTGTCGGGGTGGTAGCTCAGCGCGGGCCCGGCGGTGTCGAGGATCGTGTAGTCGTCGCCGCGGCGCAGGCGCACGGTGACCTCGCCGGTGACGGCGGAGCCGACCCAGCGCTGGATCGACTCGCGCAGCATGAGCGACTGCGGGTCGAGCCAGCGTCCCTCGTACATCAGGCGGCCGAGGCGGCGCCCCTCGGAGTGGTACTGCGCGATCGTGTCCTCGTTGTGGATCGCGTTGAGCAGGCGCTCGTAGGCGAGGTGGAGGAGGGCCATGCCCGGGGCCTCGTAGATGCCGCGGCTCTTCGCCTCGATGATGCGGTTCTCGATCTGGTCCGAGCTGCCGAGTCCGTGGCGGCCGCCGATGGCGTTCGCCTCGAGCACGAGCGCCACCGGGTCCGAGAACTCGGTGCCGTTGATCGCGACCGGGCGGCCGGCCTCGAAGCGCACCGTGACGACCTCGGAGGCGATCTCGACGTCCTCGCGCCAGGAGGCGACTCCCATGATCGGCTCGACGAGCTCGATGCCGGAGCTCAGCTCCTCGAGCCGCTTGGCCTCGTGGGTGGCACCCCAGATGTTCGCGTCGGTGCTGTACGCCTTCTCGGTGGCGTCGCGGTACGGGAATCCGCGGGCGACGAGCCACTCCGACATCTCGGTGCGGCCGCCGAGCTCGTTGACGAACTGCACGTCGAGCCACGGCTTGTAGATGCGCAGGCGGGGGTTCGCGAGCAGGCCGTAGCGGTAGAACCGCTCGATGTCGTTGCCCTTGTAGGTGGAGCCGTCGCCCCAGATGTCCACGCCGTCCTCACGCATCGCGCGCACCAGGAGGGTGCCGGTGACGGCGCGGCCGAGCGGAGTGGTGTTGAAGTAGGTCTTGCCGCCGGAGCGGATGTGGAACGCGCCGCACTGCAGGGCGACGAGGCCCTCCTCGACGAGGGCGCTCTTCGCGTCGACGAGGCGCGAGATCTCGGCGCCGTACTGCGCGGCGCGCGACGGGACGCTGTCGATGTCGGGCTCGTCGTACTGGCCGATGTCGGCGGTGTAGGTGCAGGGCACCGCGCCCTTCTCGCGCATCCAGGCGACAGCGACGGATGTGTCGAGGCCTCCCGAGAATGCGATTCCGACACGCTCGCCCACGGGCAGACTGCTCAACACTTTCGACATGGCTCCGATTTTAGGAGGGTCCGCGCCCCCTCTCGTGCCGCCGATGGCATACTGAGCCGTATGGCTCACCATGGCGACGTGCTCGACACGGCGTTCCGCGCGCTCGCGGATCCGACCCGGAGGGCCGTCGTGAGCCGCCTCCGCCGAGGTCCGGCGACCGTCGGCGAGCTGGCGGAGCCCTTCCCGATGGCGCTCACCTCGTTCCTCAAGCACCTGCGCGTGCTCGAGCAGGGCGGCTGGATCCGCACCGCGAAGCAGGGGCGCGTGCGCACCTGCCGACTCGAGCCGGCGGCCTTCGCCGCGGTGGAGGACTGGCTCGCCGAGCAGCGCTCGGAGTGGGAGCAGCGCACCGACCGCCTCGAGCGGGTGGCCTCCGGGCAGGCCGACCCCGAGCGCCGCCGTCCGGCGACGCCGCGACCGTCCGACGAGAGGACAGCATCATGACCGCCTTCGACCCCGATCTCGACCTCGAGATCTCGCGCGTGATCCGCGCCCCCCGCTCGTCGGTCTGGGCGGCGTGGACCACCCCCGAGCTGTTCGCGCAGTGGTGGATCCCGGCCCCGATGCGGTGCCGCGTCGACGCGATGGACGTGCGGCCGGGCGGCGGGCTGGAGACCTCGATGAGCGACGGCGGGGAGTTCGCGCCGCACCTCTCCGGCTGCTACCTCGCCGTCGATCCGGAGGAGCGGCTCGTGTTCACGACCGCCCTGGTCGAGGGCTGGCGCCCGTCCGCCACGCCCTTCATCACGGCGCTGGTGACGCTCGAGGACCACCCCGACGGCACGCTGTACAGGGCGCACGTGATGCACAAGGACCCGGCGACGCGCGACGAGCACGAGCGCCTCGGCTTCGCGGAGGGCTGGGGAGCGGTCGCGGCGCAACTCGCCGCCCTCGTGGAGTGACGCATCGGCGCTGAGCGTTTCCCCGCGGTCGAGTGGACGGGCTCCGCCTGTGCATGCCAGGCTCCGCCCAGGACGGCTCGACGACGAGCCTCCGCTCCCTCCTCCGCCCGAAAGGCCCGCCAGTGCCCCAGCCGCACCACCCTCGCGTCACCGCGATCACCTTGTCCTGTCTCGTCGCGATCGGAGGGATCGCCTCCCTGGCGCCCACCGCCTCGGCACTCCCCGCCGTCGTCGCACCCACCTCCGAGCCGACGGGCGAGCCCACCGAAGTGCCGGAGCCCACTGCGGAGCCGACCGCGACGGCCGAGCCGACCGTCGCTCCGACGGCGTCTCCCACTCCGACCGTCGCGCCGACGCGGACACCCGCGCCGGCTCCGGTTCCCACTCGACCTCCCGCCCCCACGCCCCCTCGACCGCCGGCGGTGCCCGGTGATCGACTCGTCGCCGACGGAGCCCTGGCCGCGGGGGAGTCGCTCGTCTCCGCCAACGGTGCCTTCCTCTTCGTGATGCAGACGGACGGCAACGCCGTCGTCTACGACGCTTCGAACCGTCCGGTCTGGTACACGGGCACCTCCGTCGCCGGGTCGCGGATCGTCCTGCAGGCGGACGGCAACCTCGTCGTCTACTCCTCCTCGAACTCCGCGGTCTGGAATTCGGGCACCGGCGGCAACCCGGGAGCCCGCCTGGTCATGCAGAGCGACGGCAACCTCGTGATCTACCGTGCCGACGGCTCGCCCGCCTGGGCGACGGGATACCAGGCGCCGCCGCCTGCCGTGGTCGGAGACACGCTCCAGGGCGGCGGCGAGCTGCGCTCGGACCAGCGGCTCACCTCCGGTGACGGGGGCTCCCAGGCGGTCATGCAGGCCGACGGCAACTTCGTCGTCTACGGGCGAGGCGGTGTGAACTGGAACTCGGGCATCTCGGGTCCCGGGAACCGCCTCGTGATGCAGAGGGACGGCAACGCCGTGGTCTACGCCGCGGCGGGAGGAGTCCGCTGGCAGTCGGGCACGAGCGGCAACGCCGGGGCCCGCCTGGTGATGCAGAACGACGGGAACCTGGTGATCTACTCCACCGCGGGTCGTCCGCTCTGGTCGACGTACGTGCCGCCCGCGCCTCCGGCGCCCCCCGCTCCTGTGATCGCCGACGTCCTCACCTCCGGCAACGAGCTCGCGTCCGGCCGCGGTCTGCGCTCGGCGGACGGCGGCAGCGAGGCCGCGATGCAGGCGGACGGAAATCTCGTCGTCTACAGCCGCGGCGCGGTCCGCTGGTTCACCGGCACCTCCGCGGCGGGGAGCCGCCTCGTGATGCAGGCGGACGGCAACGCCGTCGTCTACAGCCCCGCGAACCGACCGGTCTGGCAGTCGGCCACGAGCGGGAACGCGGGCGCTCGCATGGTCATGCAGAACGACGGGAACCTCGTCGTCTACTCGTCGTCGGGCCGGCCGCTGTGGCAGAGCAACCGTCCGGCTCCGGCTCCGGCCCCGGCTCCGGGACCTGCACCTGCACCTGCACCTGCACCTGACGGGAACCCCGGTGACATCGTCAACTGCGGGGATTTTGCCTCGCAACCCGCTGCTCAGGCGTGGTTCCTCCGTTACAGGGCGTACGGGGATCCGGGACGCCTGGACGGGGACAACGACGGCACGGCCTGCGAGTCGTACAACTACTGACCGGGATCGCCGTCGGTAGCGGCTCGCCTCCTCCAGGTGGCGGGCCGTTACCGGTCCTGCGTCGGATTACCCCGCATCGTCGTTCGCACCGCACTCCTGGGCGAAGTGGAACGGCTGGTCGCGGTCCTAGGTCCTCAGCCCCACCGCCGGCAGCACGATCCCGTCGATCAGCGACAGGAGGAACGCGCGGTCGACCGGGATGCGCAGCAGCAGGACGCGGTAGGCGACCATCGAGGGCGTGACGAGCGAGAGGGTCTCGACGTCGACGTCCGAGGGGATCTCGCCGCGGTCGATCGCCCGGCGCATCAGGATCCGGTTCGCCTCGGCCCGCGGCTCGATGATCGCGGCGCGGACGGCGTCCGAGAGCTCGGGCGACTTCGAGATCATGGCGACGACGCCGGCCATGATGCGGAGCTTGCGCTCGGCGTCCTCGATGGTCTGCGGCCGGATGAGGGCGACGAGGTCGCCGCGCAGGGTGCCGGTGTCGGGGAGGCGGTCCGGTGCGAGGTCGGCGCCCTTGAGGCAGGCGAGGGCGTCGACGACGAGCTCGGCCTTGGAGTCCCAGCGGCGGTAGAGCGTCGCCTTGCCGGCGCGGGCGCGGGCGGCGACCATGTCGATCGTCATGCCGTCGTAGCCGGTCTCGGCGAGCACGTCGAGCGCGGCTGCGAGGATCTCGCCGTCGCGGCTCGGGTCGCGGCGGCGTCCGGGGCGGGCGGGGGCGTCGATGCCGACGGCGGGGGGAGGGGGCGGCGTCATCGCAGCGTCTCCTGTCTGATGTGGGCGGCCGTCCGTCCGGGCGGCTCGTCGCTCCAGGGTAGGTCAGGATGCTGCGGATTGCGGAACCGGAAAGTTTCGAGACTTCTCAGTATCGGAACCGCCCGGTCTCGTATATGTTCTCCTTCATGACGCAGACCTCCTCCCTGCCGGTGCCCGCCGCCTCCGCGGCCGCGGCCCTCTCGAACCGCCGCTGGTGGACCCTCGTGGCCGTCGGCCTCGCCCAGCTGATGGTCGTCCTCGACTCGACCGTCGTGAACATCGCCCTCCCCGCCGCGCAGGCCGATCTCGGCTTCTCGGACGGCGACCGCCAGTGGGTCGTCACCGCCTACTCGCTCGCCTTCGGCAGCCTCCTCCTGCTCGGCGGCCGCCTCTCGGACCTGCTCGGGCGCAAGCGCACGTTCGTGATCGGCCTGATCGGCTTCGCGATCGCCTCCGCTCTCGGCGGGGCCGCCGGCACCTTCGAGCTGCTGATCGCGGCCCGCGCGCTGCAGGGAGTGTTCGGCGCGCTCCTCGCTCCCACCGCCCTCGCGGTGCTCACCACGACGTTCACCGTGCCGAAGGAGCGGGCGCGCGCGTTCGGCGTCTTCGGTGCGATCGCCGGCGCCGGCGGCGCGGTCGGACTCCTCCTGGGCGGCGTGCTCACCGAGAGCTTCGACTGGCGCTGGAACCTCTACATCAACGTCGTGATCGCGGTCGTCGCCGTCATCGGCGCGATCGTCTTCGTGCCGCCGATCGACCGCACCGGTCCGCGGCCCCGCCTCGACGTGCCCGGCACCCTGCTGGTCTCGGGTGCCCTGTTCGGCCTGGTCTTCGGCTTCGCGAACGCCGAGACCGACGGCTGGGACTCGCCGATGACGTGGGTGCCCCTCGCCGCGGCGGTGGTGCTGCTGGCCGCCTTCGTGCAGCGCCAGCGCACGACCGAGCACCCGCTCCTGCCGCTGCCGATCGTGATCGACCGCGACCGCGGCGCCGCCTACCTCTCGGTGCTGATCGCGGGCGCCGGGATGTTCGGCATCTTCCTCTTCGTCACCTACTACCTGCAGGTCTCGCTGGGCTACTCGCCGATCCGCACCGGGCTGTCGTTCCTCCCGATGATCGGCATGCTCGTCCTCGCGGCCCAGCTCTCGACCAACCTGCTGCTGCCGCGCTTCGGCCCGAAGATCATGGTGCCGTTCGGCATGGTGCTCGGAGTGGTCGGCATGCTCCTGCTCACCCGCCTGGACCTCGACAGCGCCTACGCGGCCGACGTGCTGCCGGCGCTCATGGTGCTCGGGTTCGCGATGGGCTCGATCATGCCCGGGTCGATGCAGACGGCGACGCGCGGAGTCGATCCGCGCTTCGCCGGCGTCGCCTCCGCGATGGTCAACACGAGCCAGCAGGTCGGCGGATCGATCGGCACCGCCCTGCTGAACACGCTCGCCGCCACCGCGGTCACCGACTACCTGGCCGCGAACTCGCCGGTCACCGCGGCGGTCGCCGCCGAGGCCGCGGTGCAGAGCTACGCCGTGGCGTACGGATGGGGCGCCGGCTTCTTCGCCCTCGGCGCCGTGCTGTCGGTGCTGCTCTTCCGCCGTCGCTCCGGGGTGGCGGCGGACCCGACCGGGGAGCCCGTGCTCGCGCACTGATCGACCCCGCACGCCCTCCTCCGCCCGGCTCCGGCCCCGCGGGGGAGGGCGTCGCCGTGTCGCCGTGTTGCGCTCCGGGTCGCTCCGCGGCGAGCGCCTGTCTAGCCTCGCAGCATGCCGGAGACCCTCGACATCGTCCACCTGCGCACGCTCGTGGCGATCGCCGACTGCGGCGGCTTCGGCCGCGCGGCGGTCGCCCTGCACATCAGCCAGCCCACGGTGTCGCAGCACGTGCGCACCCTCGAGCGCCGCCTCGAGCGGACCTTCATCGAGAAGGCCGGGCGGAAGGCGCGCTTCACCCCGGCCGGCGAGCGCCTGCTCGTGCAGGCTCGGCGGATCCTCGCCGTCCACGACGACGCGCTCGAGACGCTCGACGCCGCGACCGAGAACCCGCTTGCGCTGGGGCTCACCGAGCCGGCCGCCGAGCAGCTGCTCCCGCGACTGCTCGGGACGCTGCGCCGCGCCTTCGACGACCGCCCGGTGAGCTTCACGCTCGACCGCTCGACCCAGCTGGCGGGGGCGGTGGCCCGCGGAGTCGTGGACCTCGCGCTGATCCTCGGAGTCGGCGGCGACCTCCCGGGCCGCCAGGTGGCCACGCTGCCGCTGGACTGGTACGCGGCGCCCGGGTGGGAGGCCCCGGAGGGCGTCCCTCTGCCGCTCGTCGCCTACTCCGAACCCTGCGGGATGCGCCGGAGGGCCCTCCAGCAGCTCGGAGCGTTCGGGCACGAGGTGCACGTGGTCGCCGAGTCGGCCGGGCTCGAGGGCGTGATCGCCGCGGCGCGCGCCGGCATCGGAGTCGCCGCTCTGCCCACCGCCCACACGGGCACGCTCGCCGAGGGGCTCGAGGTGCGCCGCGATCTGCCCGCACTCGGATCGGTCAACCTCCGGCTCGTCTCGCGCCGCGGCCTGGCCCCGGACATCGAGGAGACCGCGCTCGCGGCGCTCGCCGAGGTCTTCGGAGCGGTCCGCTCGAGACCGACGCCGGTGCCCGCCGAGGCCCGCGTGTGAGGGCTCCCACGCCGGGGGCACGCGAACAAGTCGGGAAGTTACCAACGATCGGGAGTGCCGATCGGAACGCATCCGGAATCATCGTTGGACGCCCCGACACGGCTCCCCGTAGCGTCGAGCCCATGACGTCCTCCCGTGCTCTCGCCCCGGCCGCGCCCCTCGGCGCCCGCCGTGTGACGCCCCGCGGAGTCGACGGAGAGATCCCCGCGCGAATGCGCCAGGACGGGAACACCTTCGCGCCGGTGCGCGGATGTTCCTGTCCGGCCTCCGTCTGACGCACCGCTGCTGACGCGCCCCTCCGGGCGTTCCGCTCCAGCCGCTCCGTCCGACGCGCGGCGCCTCGCGCGCTCGCTCCGTCGCACCTGTCGAGTCGCGACCTCCGGTCCGGCCCGAATCCCTCCGCGCCCCGCTCCCGGGCGCCTCCGACCTCCGCAGCGAGGTCTCTCCGCCGTGCCCGCACGCACCCTCCGAAAGGACCCACCGTGGTCGTCGAGTTCATCTCCGCCATCAACGTCAACCGCTCGAACGAGGTCAACGGCCTCACCGAGAGCGCGGTCGACGTCGCCCATCTGCGCCGCTACTCCCGGATCCTCGAGGAGGGCGGCTTCGACTACACCCTCGTCCCGTACGGCTCGGCCGGGCACGATCCGTTCACGATCGCCGCGGCGGTGACGCAGTCCACCGAGCACCTGAAGCCGATCGTGGCCCTGCGCCCGAACACGGTGTACCCGACCGTCGCGGCCAAGGCGCTCGCCACCCTCGACCAGCTGTCGGGCGGCCGCGCCGTCGTGCATTTCATCGCCGGGGGGAGCGACCACGAGCAGGCCCGCGAGGGCGACCGCCTCGGCAAGGCGGAGCGCTACGCGCGACAGGAGGAGTACATCCGGATCCTGCGCCGCGTCTGGTCGGCGACCGAGCCGTTCGACCACGACGGCCGCTACTACCGGTTCGAGGACTTCGTCTCCCGGGTGCGCCCGGTGCGCGGGGACATCCCGGTCTCGGTCGGCGGATCGAGCGACGAGGCCTACCGGCAGGGCGGGGCTCTCGCCGACATCTTCGGCCTGTGGGGCGAGCCCCTGGCAGACACCCAGCAGCAGATCGACCGGATCGCGGACGCGGCCCTCGCGGCCGGGCGTGCGGACGCGCCGCGCACCTGGGTCACGTTCCGCCCGATCATCGCGCCGACCGAGGAGCTCGCCTGGGAGAAGGCGCACCGCATCCTCGGGATCCTGCAGGGGCGCTCGGCGACGACCGGGACCCCACGCAAGGGAGAGAAGGGGCTGTGGGTCCAGACTCCCGGCTCCACCGGTCCGGCGAACGTGGGGTCCCAGCGCCTGCTCGACATCGCGAAGCGCAAGGATCTGCACGACCGCGCGCTCTGGACCCCGACCGCGACGGCTACCGGAGCGCAGGGCGCCTCGACGGCGCTCGTCGGCACGCCCGAGACGGTCGCGGCGGCGATCCTCGACTACGTCGACCTGGGCGCCGACCTGATCTCGATCCGCGGGTACGACAACCTCGACGACGCGATCGACTACGGCCGGTACCTCATCCCGCTCGTGCGGCAGGAGCTCGCGCACCGCGACGCCACCGGGCGCCGCGGCGAGGTCGTCGCGCAACCGCCGCTCGAGGCCGAGCGCGAGCTCGCGGAGGTGTCCGCATGACCCTCCTGACCGCGCCCCTGATCGACGCGCCGGACCTGTCGGACCGCGCCCTCGCCCGCGTCACCGCGCGCCTCGCCGAGACGGCCGAGCACTACGACCGCACCGCCGAGTTCCCGTGGGAGGGGATCCGGGCCGTCCACGACGCAGGACTGCTGACCCTCGCCGTCGGCACCCGCTACGGCGGCACCCCCGCCTCGACCGTCGATCTGGTGCGCGTGTTCGGCGCGCTGGGCGCCGGCGACCCGGCCGTCGCGCTCATCTCGGCGATGACCGCGCTGCAGCACGCGGCGCAGGACCGCTCCGGGATCTGGCCGGAGGAGCTCTACCGCTCGGTCCTCCACGACTCGCGCGAGCGCCCCGTGCTGCTGAACGCGGTGCGGGCCGAGCCGGAGTGGGGCGCGCCGGCCCGCGGCGGACTGCCCGCCACCACGATCCGCCGCGACGGCGACCACTGGGTGCTGGAGGGGCGCAAGGGCTTCGCCACCGGCTCCGAGGGCCTGGCGTACCACCTCGTCTGGGCGGTCGACCCGCAGGGTCCGTCGGGGGAGCCGGAGCTCGGCCACGCGATCGTGCCCGGCGACGCCGCCGGCGTCAGGATCGAGCGGACCTGGGACCACCTCGGCCAGCGCGCCTCGAGCACCCACGACGTCGTCTACGACCGTGTGCGGATCCCGATCGAGCACTTCCGCGGCACCCCGCGCTCGCAGCTGCCTCCCGAGTCGGGGGCGGCCGGAGGCTTCGGCCTCGCGGTCGCCGCGCTCTACGTCGGGGTCGGCCGCGCTGCGCAGAGCTTCTTCGTGCGCTTCGCGAACGAGCGGGTTCCGACCTCCCTCGGGCGGCCCATCGCGACCACCGAGCGGATCCGCTCCGTCGCGGGGGAGATCCAGGCGCAGCTCGTGCAGGCGGAGGAGGTGCTCCTCTCGCTCGCCGCTCGCGTCGACGCGGGGGACCCGCAGGCCGCCGAGCGCGTCCTCGCCGGCAAGCTCCTCGCCACCAGGTCCGCGGTCACGGCGGTCGAGACCGCGGTCGCCGCCCTCGGCAACCCCGGCCTCACCCGGCACCACCCGCTCGAGCGGCACCTGCGCGACGTGCTCGCCTCGCGCGTGCACCCTCCGCAGGACGACGCCGCCCTCGTGATCCTCGGCACCCGCAGCCTCGCGGCCGCCGTGCGCTGACCGCCGCGCACCGGCCCTCCCTCCCGCACCACCCTTCTCTGGAGACACCGACATGACCGCACCCTTCCGACGATCCCGCGCGGCGTCCGCCGCAGCGCTGGCCCTCGCCTCCGCGCTCGCCCTCACCGCCTGCTCCGGCGCCTCCGACGCGGGCACCGGCTCGGGCGACTCCGCCCCGGTCGACGGCGGCCGCCTCCGGCTCGCGTTCTTCCCCGACAACGCGGCGTTCTCGTGCGTCGACCCCTTCCAGACCTACTGGATCGAGCACCGCACGGTGATCCGCAACGTCGCCGACTCCCTCACGGACCAGGACCCCGAGACCGGCGAGATCCGGCCCTGGCTCGCGACCGACTGGACGGTGGACGACTCCGGAACCGAGTACACCTTCGACCTGCGGAGCGACGTGACCTTCTCGGACGGCACCGCGTTCACCGCCGACAGCGTCAAGACCGCCTTCGACAGCGCGCAGGCGACGCTCGCCGAGCTGCCCTCCGCCTACGGAGGCGTCTACCTCGCGGGGTACGCCGGCACCGACGTCGTCGACGCCGATACCGTGACCGTGCGTTTCGCCGCACCGAACGCGTCGTTCCTGCAGGGCACCTCGACCACCAACCTGGCGATCCTCGCGGCCTCCTCGTACGCGGCGACCTCCGAGGAGCGCTGCCTCGGGAACGTCGTCGGCTCGGGCCCGTTCACGCTCACCGACTACACGCCGGGCACGGGCATCACGCTCGACAAGCGCGACGGGTACGCCTGGGGCTCGGCGCTGCGCGAGAACACGGGGGAGGCGCACCTGGACGGGATCGACGTCACCTACGTCGCCGAGGACAGCGTGCGTGTCGGACAGCTCACCAGCGACGAGATCGACGTCGCCTGGCCGCGCAACCCGATCACCGAGAACGACCAGGCCGTGATCACGGGCGGCGGCGACACGGTCGAGAGCCGCGCGCTGCCGGGGCCCGCGAGCAACTACTACCCCAACGTCGCCGAGGGGCGGATCCTCTCGGACGAGCGGGTGCGGCAGGCGGTGCAGAAGGCGATCGACCGCGAGACCTACGCGACGACGGTGTTCGGTGCCGACTACCCGGCGGTGACGAGCGTCTACAACACGACCACGCCCTACTGGGTCGACGAGTCGGACGCTCTGGCGTTCGACGCCGAGGGCGCGGGCGAGCTGCTCGACGAGGCCGGCTGGGAGCTCGGCGACGACGGGTACCGGTCGAAGGACGGCCGCAGGCTGACGCTGTCGGTCCCGATCGTCGCGCAGTTCGGCGCGGGGGATCAGCTGATCCAGGACCAGCTGAAGCAGGTCGGCATCGATCTCGAGCTGAACGTGATCACCAACGCCCAGCGCGCCGACGTGCTCGGCAGCGGGCAGTACGACCTGATCTCGACCTACTACACCCGGGCCGATCCCGGAGTGATCCAGTGGATCGTCGACTCGCGCGTCGCGGGGTCGAAGGCGCAGGCGGTCAACAACTTCGCTCCGGAGCAGGCCGCCGAGGTGCAGGCACTGCTCGACGAGGGCGTGCAGACGGTCGACCCGACCGCCCGTGCCGCGGTCTACGCCGAGCTGCAGGACTACCTGATCGACGACGCGCTCGTGTTCCCGTTCGCCGAGCGGGTGCAGCTGGCGGGCGTCTCGTCCAGCGTGCACGGCTTCCGCTTCACCTCGGAGTCGTTCGGCGACTTCGCCGACGCCTGGATCCAGCGGTGACGACCCTCGAGGCTCCGCCCGCCGCGGTCGGGGGGAGGCCGGGCTCGCGCTCCGCCTCCTCCGGCCTCGGCCGGTACGTCCTCGGGAGGGTCGCTCAGGCGGTCCTCGTGCTCTGGGCCGCGTACACGGTGACCTTCGCCGTGCTGTGGCTGCTGCCGAGCGATCCGCTGGCGCTCCTCCTGTCGGCCAACAACGTCGAGCTCGACTCGCTCTCGCCGCAGCAGCTCGCCGAGGCGCAGGCCCGCTACGGCCTCGACCAGCCGGTCTGGCAGCAGTACGCGGGCATGCTCGGCAGCGCGCTGCGGGGCGACTTCGGCACGTCGATCACGAAGGGGATCCCGGTCACCGACCTGATCGCCGCGAAGCTGCCGGGCACGCTGCAGCTCAGCGCTCTGGCGATCGGCCTCGCCCTGGTCGGCGGCACGGCGCTCGCGTACCTCGCGGCGCTCGTGCAGTGGCGGCCCCTCAAGACCGTGCTGGGGAGGCTCCCCTCGGCGGGAGTGGCGTTCCCGGGCTTCTGGATCGGGCTGCTGCTCATCCAGTTCTTCGCCTTCACGCTGCACCTGCTGCCGTCCACGGGCAGCGCGACGCCGGCGAGTCTGATCCTGCCGGCGGTCACGATGGCGATCCCGACCTCGGCGATGCTCGCCCAGGTGCTGATCCGCAGCTTCGCGGATGTGCAGGCGCAGTCGTACATCACGACCGCGCGGGCGAAGGGGCTCGGTCGGGCGGCGGTGCAGTGGCGGCACGCGTTCCGCAACGCCTCGCTCCCGACGCTGACGATCCTCGGCGTCCTCGCCGGCAACACCGTGACGGGGGCGATCGTGGCCGAGACGATCTTCGCCCGGCAGGGCATCGGCACTCTCGCCCAGGAGTCGGTGCTCACCCAGGACGTGCCGGTGGTCCAGGCGATCGTGGTGCTCGCCGCCGCGGTCTTCGTGGGCGTGAACCTCCTGGTCGACCTGCTCTACCCGCTCCTGGATCCGCGCATCACCTACACCCCGAAGGCGGCTCGACCGTGACGCTCGAACTCACCCGTCCCGACACCTCCGTCGAGGCCGCGCCGCCCGTCGTGACTCCCGTCGCGACCGCGCACGGGCGCGGGGCGCGGCGGCGGCGGACGCTCCGCCTGCTCCTGCGCCGACCGGGCTTCCTGATCGCCCTCGCCTTCGCCGTCTTCGTGCTGGTGTCGGCGATCGCTCCCGCGTTGTTCACCTCGTACGATCCGTACGCGACCGCTCCGATCGACAAGCTCCAGGCGCCGAGCGCCGCGCACCTCTTCGGCACCGACGAGCTCGGCCGCGACCTGTTCGCGCGCGTCCTGCACGGCGGAGCGCTCACGATCCAGGCGACCGTGATCGCCCTGGCCATCGCCCTCGTCGGCGGTCTGACGCTCGGCGTCGTCTCCGGCTATTCCGGGGGAGTCGTGGACGCCGTGATCATGCGGATCGTCGACGTCCTGCTCGCCGTCCCGGGCCTGCTGCTCGCGCTCGCGATCGTCACGGCGATCGGATTCGGGACACTGCCGGTCGCGCTCGCGGTCGGGATCGGGATCCTGCCGGGATTCGCCCGGACGACGCGGGCGGAGGTGCTCCGGGTGAAGACGCTGCCCTACGTCGAGGCGGCGCGCACCGGCGGAGCCACGCGCCTGCGGGTGCTGGTGCGGCACGTGCTGCCCAACTCCTGGGGTCCGGTCGCCGTCCTCGCCGTCCTGGATCTCGGCACGGCGATCATCGCGGTCGCGGCGCTGAGCTTCCTCGGCTTCGGTGCAGCTCCGCCCGCGGCCGAGTGGGGCACGCTCATCTCGACCGGCCGCAACTACCTGGTGACGAGCCCGTGGCTGTCCCTGCTGCCCGGTCTCTTCGTCGGACTGCTGGTGTTCTCGCTCAACCACGTCGCCAAGACGATCGAGGAGGTGCAGCGATGAGCGCGCTGGTGCGGCTCGAGAGCCTCTCGGTCTCGTACGACGGCCGGCCCGTGGTGCACGACGTCTCGCTCGAGATCGCCCCGGGCGAGATCGTGGCGGTGGTCGGCGAGTCCGGCTCCGGCAAGTCCACGACCGCGAACGCCGTGCTGGGCCTGCTCCCGGCGAACGGCCGCGTGACGGGCGGATCGATCACGATCGACGGCTCCGACGTGACCGCCGCGTCCGAGAAGGAGCTGCGCCGACTCCGCGGACGGGTCGTCGCCCTCGTGCCGCAGGACCCGATGGTCGGGCTGAACCCGACGATGCGCATCGGCGCGCAGGTCGCCGAATCGGTGCGCCTGCGGGGAGTCGACCGCCGCTCCGTCGACGCGGAGGTGCTGGCGGCGCTCGCCGAGGCCGGCATCGACGACCCGGAGCTGCGCTCCCGGCAGTACCCGCACGAGCTCTCGGGCGGACTGCGCCAGCGGGCGCTCATCGCGATCGCCCTCGCCGGGAAGCCGCGGCTGATCATCGCCGACGAGCCCACCTCGGCGCTCGACGTCACGGTGCAGAAGCGGATCCTCGACCACCTGCAGTCGCTGGTCCGGGAGCAGGGCATCTCGCTCCTGATCATCACCCACGATCTCGCCGTCGCCGCCGACCGGGCCGACCGGGTGCTCGTGATGCGCTCGGGCCGCGTGGTCGAGGAGGGGGCACCCGCCCGGATCCTCGTCGCTCCCCGCGAGGAGTACACCCGGGCGCTGATCGCCGCCGCCCCGGGCCTCGGACACGGCGGCGCGATCGTGCCGCGCTTCACGCGGGTGGAGCCCGCTCCGGAGGTGCTCCGGATCGAGAACGTGGTGCACGAGTTCGCCCTGCCGGGCCGCCGTGCCGACCTCCGCGCGCTGGACGACGTGTCGTTCTCGATCCGCGCCGGGCAGACCCTCGCCCTGGTGGGGGAGTCCGGATCGGGGAAGACGACCGCCCTGCGGATCGCGCTCGGACTCGTCGCGCCGACGAGCGGACGCGTGCTCGTCGAGGGCGTCGACGTGACCCGGGCGCGCGAGCGGGAGTGGCGGCCGCTGCGCCGCCGGATCCAGCTCGTGCACCAGAACCCGTTCGCCGCGCTCGACCCCCGCTTCACGGTGCTCGAGTCGGTGATCGAACCGCTGGTCTCGTTCCGCCTCGGGGACCGCTCCTCGCGGCTGCAGCGGGCCCGCGAGCTCCTCGAGCGCGTCGGGCTGCCGGAGTCGTCCCTCTCCCGACTGCCGGTCGAGCTGTCCGGCGGCCAGCGCCAGCGCGTAGCTCTCGCCCGGGCTCTCTCGCTCGGGCCGGACCTCGTGCTCCTCGACGAGCCGGTCTCGGCGCTCGACGTGTCGGTGCAGGCGCAGATCCTCGACCTGCTCGTCGAGCTGCAGCAGGACCTCGGAGTGGCGTACCTGTTCGTCTCGCACGATCTCGCGGTCGTCGCCGAGGTCTCGCACGAGGTCGTCGTGCTGAACCGTGGGCGCATCGAGGAGGCGGGGACGACCGCGCAGGTCTTCGGCTCGCCACAGGCGGAGTACACCCGGGCGCTCCTGGCCGCCGTGCCGGGCACGTCCGTCGCGGGAGCCGTCGCATGAGCGGGCGCTTCGTGGTGATCGGAGCGGGCGCCGTCGGCTCCGTCCTCGCCGCGCAGCTCCATCTCTCCGGGCACCCCGTCGTCCTCGTGGCCCGGGGGGAGCAGCTCCGCGTGCTGCGCAGGAGCGGGCTCACCGTGCGCCGGCCGGCGGGCGACGAGATGGTCGCCGTTCCGGTGGCCGCGGGGCCGGAGGACGTCGCGCCGACCCGCGGCGACGTGCTCGTGCTCGCGGTCAAGGCGCAGGACGCCGAGGCGGCGCTCGCCGAGTGGGCCTGGACACCGCTGGTCGACGGGGGAGCGGGCGCCGACCTGCCCGTCCTCACCCTGCAGAACGGGCTCGCGGCCGAGGACGCGGCGCTGCGCCGCTACCGCGACGTCTTCGGCGTCTCGATCGGCATCGCCGCGAGCTTCCTCGAGCCCGGCGAGGTCGTCTCGCCGTCCTTCCCGACCGTAGGGGTGCTCTGGATCGGCCGGTACCCGGACGCGGAGGACCCGCGCGCCGAGGAGTACGCCGCGATCCTCCGCCGAGCCGGATTCGCCGCCCGCGCCGTCGGCGACATCAGCGGCTGGAAGGCCCGGAAGCTCGTCGTCAACACGGCGAACGGCCTCGACCTCTTCGCCGGCACGGACGTCGAGAGGGCGCAGGCGCGCACGGCGCTCGCCGCGGAGGCGCGGGCCGTGCTGCTCGCCGACGGCCGCGCGATCGCCGAGGACGACGGCACGCGCCTCGTCGTCGATCCGGTCCCCGGGCACGTCCCCGGGCGCCTCTCGACCTGGCAGAGCTTCGCCCGCGGCGCCGGGAGCGAGGTCGACCTGCTGAACGGCGAGATCGTGCTGCTCTCGCGGCGCACCGGCGTGCCCGCGCCCGTGAACGAGCGCCTCCAGTCCCTCCTCGGCCGACGCGGAGCGGAGGCGGCCCGCGCGCCGCTCGCGCTGGCCGAGCTCCTGCATCCCCACAACGTTCCCTCAGAGAGAGTTCCCGCATGACCGCCCCCTCCCTCGCACCCGCTCCCCTCGCCTTCGACGAGCCCGACGGGATCGCCCCGCGCGGCACGCTCGTCGTGCTCGCAGGCCGGGGCGAGACCCCGGCCGTCTACGAGCGCTTCGGCTCCCGCCTCGCACGGGATGCCTACCGGGTCCGCGTGCTCGGCGAGGCGACGGCCGACGGCGTCGCCGATGCCGCGCGGGCGCTCCTCGCCGATCCGTCCCTCGTCGCCCCCGTCGTGCTCGTCGGCTCCGACGCAGGCGCGGCGATCGCGCTCGAGATCGCGGCCACCACCGCGGTCGACGCCGTCGTGGTCGCGGGCCTCCCGGTCCGCCCCGAGGGAGCGGCCGTCGCCGATCGCACCGCCTGCCCGGCCCACGCCGGCGTCCTCGCCCGCGAGACCGGCTCCGTCGCCACCGCTGTCCTGCCGCCCGAGCTGCTCGCGGTGGCGGCGAGCGCCGTCGCGGTGCCGCTGCTCGCCCTGCACGGCGAAGCCGACCCGGTCAGCCCCGTGGAGGAGGCGGTCGCCGTGCACCGCACCGCCCCGCACGCCGAGATCCATCTGGTCGCGGGCGGCCGGCACGACGTCCTGAACGACGTCTCGCACCGCTCCGTCGCCGCGACCGTCGTGCTCTTCCTCGAGCGGGTCAGGGCCTCGGCGGGTGCCGCGCCGATCGTCGAGCGGCTCGACGCGTGAGCGCCCTCGCGCCCGATCTCCCCTCCCTCCGCGCCGACCGCTCGGGCTGGTCCCCGGGCGGAGTCCCGGCGGAGGTCGTCCGTGCCCGCTCGGTCGACGAGGTGCGCGCGACCCTCGCCCGGGCGTCCGCGGAGGGGATCCCCGTCGTGACGCGGGGAGCCGCCTCCGGGCTCGCGGGAGCCGCCAGCGCCGGGGAGGGCTCGCTGATCCTCGACGTCTCGGGACTGGACCGCATCCTCTCGATCGACCCCGTCGACCAGGTCGCGCGGGTCGAGCCCGGCGTGATCACGGCCGATCTCGACCGGGCCGCCGCCGAGCACGGCCTCCTCTACGCCCCGGACCCCGGCAGCGTGGAGATCTCGACCGTCGGCGGCAACATCGCGACGAACGCCGGCGGCCTCCGCGGAGCCAAGTACGGGGTCACCCGCGACGCGGTCCTCGCCCTCGACGTCGTGCTCGCCGACGGATCGCTCGTGCACCTCGGGCGCGACACCCTGAAGGGCGTCGTCGGTCTCGACCTCACGGCACTCGTCGTGGGCTCGGAGGGGAGTCTCGGCGTCGTCGTCGGCGCCACGCTGCGGCTCCTCCCGCGGCCCCGGTCCGTCGCCACCGCCGCGGCCTACTTCGCCGACGTCGCGACCGGAGCCGAGGCCGCCACCGCCCTCGCCCGTGCGGGCCTGCGCCCGAGCGTCCTCGAACTGGTCGACGACCGCACGCTGGGGGCGATCGACGCCCTCCGCGGCACCGCGCTGGCCCTCCGCGGCGGCGCGTTCCTCCTGGTGCAGACCAACGGCTTCGGCGCGGCCGACGAGATCGAGGCGGTCCGCACCGTCCTCGCCGAGACCGCCCTCAGCGTCGAGACGACGCTCGACCCCGCGGAGGGACTCGCGCTCGCCTCCGCTCGCCGCGACGCCCTCCCCGCGATCGAGGCGCGCGGCCGGGTCCTCATCGAGGACATCGCCGTGCCGCGGTCCCGGCTCGCCGAGGCGATCCGGCGGGTGCACGCGATCGCCGAGGACACCGGTGCCGACGTCTACGTCTTCGCCCACGCGGGCGACGGCAACCTGCACCCGATCATCCGCGTGCGCGACGACTCCGACACCGCCCGCCTGCAGGCCGACGCCGCCGCGGAGGCGGTCTTCGCCCTCGCTCTCGAGCTCGGCGGCACCGTCAGCGGCGAGCACGGCGTGGGCGCCCTCAAACGCGAGTGGGCCCGCCGCGAACTCGGACCCGAGGTCGTCGCCCTCCAGCGAGCGGTGCAGCGGGCCTTCGATCCGCAGGGCATCCTGAATCCCGGAACAGCGCTGTGAGCGCCCCCTCGAAAGGACCGTCATGACTGACACCCCCGCCCGGAGCGACGTCCTCGTCGCCCCCGACGAGCTCGAGGCGGCCCTCGCCTCGCCCGAGCCGCCCTTCGTCCTGGACGTGCGCTGGCGGCTGGACCGCCCCGACGGGCGCCCGGCGTACCTGGAGGGCCACCTGCCCGGCGCGGTCTACGTCGACCTCGACCACGAGCTGGCGGAGCACGGTGCACCGGAGCAGGGACGGCACCCTCTGCCCTCCGTCGAGCGGCTGCAGGAGGCGGCGCGCCGCTGGGGCCTGCGGCAGGGGCAGTCCGTCGTCGTCTACGACGACCTCAAGAACCTGTCGTCGGCCCGTGCCTGGTGGCTGCTGCGCTACGCCGGCGTGGCGGACGTGCGCCTGCTCGACGGCTCGCTCCGCGCGTGGACCGGCTCGGGCCGCCCGCTCGCGACCGGGCCGGTCGAGCATCCGGAGGGGGACGTGGAGCTGCGCTACGGCGCGCTGCCCGTACTCGACATCGACGCCGCCGCCGCCCTGCCCGGGCACGGCGTGCTGCTGGACGCCCGTGCACCCGAGCGGTTCCGCGGGGACGTCGAGCCGATCGACCCGCGGGCGGGGCACATCCCCGGCGCCCGCAACGCTCCGGCGACCGCGAACGTCGACGACTCCGGCCGCTTCCTGCCGGGCGACGAGCTCCGCGCCCGCTTCGAGTCCCTGGGCGTCACCGGCGACGCGCCCGTCGGCGTCTACTGCGGTTCCGGAGTGACGGCCGCAGCCGATGCGGTCGCCCTCACGCTCGCGGGCTTCGCCCCGCAGGTGTTCCCGGGCTCCTGGTCGCAGTGGTCCAACACGCCGGGCCGCCCTGTCGCCGTCGGCGACGCCTGAGCCGCGCAGAACGACGGAGCGGCCGCCCTCGGATCCCGAGGACGGCCGCTCCGTCGTTCGAGCAGGTCAGCCGAGCCGCGAGTGCTCGCCGAGGTGGTGCCAGGTGCGGTTGTGGTAGACCAGCGGCGCCGTGGCGTCCGAGTCCTCGGGAACGTGCGCCTCGAGGGCGTGCACGGCCACGATCGTGGACGAGCCCGCCTCCATCCGGTTGATGACGGTGCCGCGGATCCACGCCGCGGCGGCCGGGAAGTAGGGCTCGCCCGTCGGCAGCCGCGACCAGAGCGACGTGTCGGCGAAGCGGTCGATCCCGCTCGTCGAGCCCAGCCGCGCGAGGTCGAGCTGCTGCGCGCCGAGCAGGTGCACGACGAGCGTCTCGGAGGCGCGGATCGCGGGCGTGCTCGAGGAGGCCGCCGACAGCGAGAAGACGAAGAGCGGAGGCTCGGCGCTGACCGAGAACACCGAGGTCGCGGTCAGGGCGACCGGGCCGGTGCCCGGGTCGGCCGTGATCAGCGCGACGCCCGCGGCGTGGTTGCGGAACGCGAGCTTGAACTCCTCCGGGGACAGGCCGGCGAAGGCCGCGCGGTGGTGCGCGCCGGCGTCGGCGTCGGAGGTGGTGGCGAGGTTCTCACGGCTCATCGGAGACTCCTGATCGTTCGGGGTGCGGCGCGGCGACCGGGACGGCCCGCCTTCGTGCCGCAGCACGGTCCCTCCAGCCTGTCGTACAGACCCCGGGACCTCGGCCGCATTGCGGAGTATGACACCGGCGCCTGCAGGTCCCCTCGGCATCCCGCAACCGGTGGCAGAAGACCGGATGCCCGCGCAGACTCGGAGGATGGCCCACCGTGTCCGCGAGTCCTCCGCCCGCCCCGAGAGCAAGGTCTGCGCCTCCTGCGGCCGCGAGATCCAGTGGCGCGCGAAGTGGGCGCGCGACTGGGAGGACGTCAAGTACTGCTCCGACGCCTGCCGTCGCCGGGGAGTCGGCCCGGAGGAGGCGCGGTTGGAGGACGAGATCCGCACCGTCCTGCTCGCCCGGGCGGCGTCCTCGACCGCCTGCCCGTCGGAGGTCGCGCGGAAGGTCGGCGGCGAGGACTGGCGGCCCCTGATGGAGCCCGTGCGCCGCGCGGCGCGCCGGCTCGTCGACCGCGGCGAGATCGAGATAGTGCAGGGCGGGCAGGTCGTCGATCCGTCGCGCGCGAAGGGCCCGATCCGGCTCCGACGGCGCCGCGGAGGGCCCCTGTCGCCCGGAGGCACCGCGGGCTAGCGTGTGGGCATGCCCCGTGACGCCGTCGTCCTCACCGTCCCCGGACCTCACGGCGATCGCGAGGTGCGGCTCTCGAGCCCCGACCGGGTGCTCTACCCCGCGCCGGGGATCACCAAGCGCGAGGTCGCCGAGTACCTCATCGCCGTCGGCGACGCGTTCGTCGCGGCCAATGGCGACCGCCCGATCTCGCTGCAGCGCTTCTCCTCCGGGATCGACGGCGAGCAGTTCTTCTCCAAGAACCCGCCCAAGGGCGCACCGGAGTACGTCCGATCGGTGCCGGTGACCTACCCCAGCGGACGCGTGCATCCGCAGCTCGTGATCGACGAGCCCGCCGTCGCGGTCTGGGCCGCGCAGATGAACACGCTCGTCTTCCACCCGTGGGCCTCGCGGGCGGAGGACTCCGACCACCCCGACCAGCTGCGCATCGACCTCGACCCGCAGCCCGGCACCGGCGTCGCCGAGGCGGTGCGGGCCGCGCACGTCCTGCGCGAGGTGCTCCGCGAGGCGGGGCTGGAGGCGTTCGTGAAGACCTCCGGCAATCGCGGGCTCCACGTGTTCGCGCCGATCGTGCCCGAGCACGAGTTCCTCGTGGTGCGCCACGCGGTCATCGCCGCCGCCCGGGAGCTCGAGCGGCGGATGCCCGAGGACGTCACCACGGCATGGTGGAAGGAGGAGCGCGGCGAGCGCCTCTTCGTCGACTTCAACCAGGCGAACCGCGACCGCACCATCGCCGGCGCTTACAGTCCGCGTCCTCTGCCGCACGCGCCGGTGTCGTGCCCCGTGGAGTGGGAGGAGCTCGACGGCGTCGACCCCGCCGCCTTCACGATCCGCACGGTACCGGACCGCCTCCGCTCCACGGGCGACCCGTGGGCGCGGATGCACGAGACCGCGGGCACGCTCGAGACCCTGCTCGGCTGGTGGGAGCGGGACGTGTCGGAGGGGCTCGGCGAGCTGCCCTTCCCGCCCGACTTCCCGAAGATGCCGGGGGAGCCGCCGCGCGTGCAGCCGAGCCGCGCGAAGAAGCCGGTCGGCTGACCGCCCCTCAGCCCAGGACGTCCTGCAGGTCGTAGGCGACCGGCTGCTCCAGCTGCTCGAACGTGCACGAGCGCGCCTCGCGATCCGGGCGCCAGCGCTCGAACTGCACCGTGTGCCGGAACCGGTCGCCCTCGCGCTGGTCGTAGCGCACCTCGAGCACGCGGATCGGTCGCAGCCGGACGAAGGACGTGTCCTTGGCGCCCGAGAAACGGCTCCGCTCGCCGTCGCCGCGCACGGGGTCGCCCGACTCGTCGCGCTCCACGGCGTCCGCGAGCTCGTCGACGAGCTCGATCCGGCGCGCGTCCGAGAAGGCGGAGGCGCCGCCCACCTGCCGTAGCTGGCCGTCGTCGTCGTAGAGGCCCAGCAGCAGGGAGCCGACGCCGGGCTTCGAGGTGTGCTCGCGGTAGCCGATCGCGACGACGTCGGCCGTCCGGTGGTGCTTGATCTTGAGCACCGTGCGCTTGCCGGGGGAGTACGGGGCCGCGAGCGGCTTCGCGATCACTCCGTCCAGGCCCGCTCCCTCGAACCGCTCGAGCCAGTCGCGGGCGAGGGCCTCGTCGTCGGTGCTGCGCCCGAGGTGCAGCGGATGCGGCACGCCCTCGAACAGGTCGGCGAGCGCCGCGCGGCGGGCCGAGTACGCCTCCTCCAGCAGCGAGCGCCCGGCGACGGCGAGCAGATCGAAGGCGACGAGCATCGCCGGGGTCTCGGCGGCGAGCGTGGCGACCCGGCTCGCGGCCGGATGGATCCGCTGCGAGAGGAGGTCCCAGTCGAGCCGCTGCGCGCCGTCGGGCCCGGTCGCCAGCACGATCTCGCCGTCGACGACGCAGCCGTCGGGGAGGAGGCGTCCGAGCGCCTCGACGAGCTCGGGGAAGTAGCGGGTGAGCGGCTTGGAGCCGCGGCTGCCGATCTCGACGACGCCGTCGGAGACCGAGACGATCGCGCGGAAGCCGTCCCACTTGGGCTCGTAGGAGAAGCCGCCCGCGACGCTGTCCTGCGCGGGGACGGCGGCCACCGCCTTGGCGAGCATGGGGGCGATCGGGAGGGGGAACGGGAGGTCCATCCTGCGATCATCCCGGGCGCCCCGGCTCGGCGCACCCCCTTCGGGCGCGTCCGACACCGCCACCCGCGCGCCACTCGGCTTTCGTTCTGCGCCACTGCACCGCGAGACTGGGCGCATGCACACGTGGGCGCGCGCTTCCCGACCGCACGACGGACCGATCCGATCGGGCCGAGGGCTCCGAAGAGGAGTCATGACCATCAGACGCGCGAGCGTGCCCGGACGGAGCGTGCGCTGATGGCGCGCCCGACGTCCGCGGCCCGGCGACTGCTCTCGAAGGTCCAGTCCCTGACCGGCGGCCGCGAGGAGGCGGCGCCGCCGATCACCATGGTGCCGACGCGGAAGGTGATCCCCGCCGATCCGGAGCCGATCTTCGCGTCGGAGGAGCCCGTCGAGACGGAGGAGGTCGCCGACGAGACGGCCGCGTCGCCGCTCTCCGACGACACCCTGCCCAGGAGTGCCGTTCCGGTGCTGAGCCGCGCCCGCGAACTCGACCTCGCCGCCGCGCGGTCCGCTGCAGCCGGGACCGAGGCCCCACCCCGCGAGGTAGATACTGACGCCGCACCCGAGGAGCCCGATCTCGACCGCACCCTCGCTCGACGTCCCGGTGCGGAGTCGTTCGCACCCTTCGTGGTTCCCGACGCCGAGCCTGCTGTCGCCGCCGAGGAGCCGGACACCGATCCGGACACCGATCCGGACGCCGAGTCGGTCGTTCCGCCGGTCGTCGAGCCCCAGCGCGCGCCGGTCGTCGAGCCGGAGACGTCGCCCGACGTCGAGCCAGTCGAGGAGCCCACCCCTCCCGCGGAGCCTGAGCCCGCTCCTCCGATCGAACCGGAGCCGACTGCGCCGATCGAACCCCCGCCGGGACCGCTCACCGAGCCCGAGCCCGAGCCGGAGCCGCCCGTCATGGCGGTCCCGGTTCCGCCCTTCGGGGCGCTGACGCACCGGCCGGAGTCGCGATTCGCGCCGAAGCCGCCCGCCGCCTCTGCGCCCGCGGTCGCGTCGGTTCCCCAAGACGAGCCCGTGCACGAGCCCGTGTCGGAGGCGCCCTCCGACGCGCAGCCGATGTCTCCTGACCCGATCGTGGCCGAGCCGATCGACGCCGATCCGGTCGAGGCCGAGCCAGCCGAGGCCGAGCCGATCGACGCCGAACTGGTTGAGGCCGAGCTGGTTGAGGCCGAGCTGGTCGAAGACGAGCCGACCGAGGCCGAGCCGATCGAAGACGAGCCGACCGAGGCCGAGCCGATCGAAGACGAGCCGACCGAGGCCGAGCCGATCGACGACGAGCCGACCGAGGCCGAGCCGATCGACGACGAACTGGTCGACGACGAGCCGGCCGAGGTCGCGCCGGTCGAGACGTCTCCGGGTGACGACACGACGATCGGTATCGAGATCTTCGAGCCCGAGCCCGAGCCCGAGCCCGAGACCGAGCCCGCGACCCCCGTCGCACCCCCGCCCCCAGCACCTCCCATCCTGCCGATCGCGGCGCCTTCCGCTCCGCGCGCCGCGCCCGCGGCGCCTCCCGTCGATCGCGGCGACCGCTCCGCCCTCCCCGCTCCCGTGCCCGCCTCCGAGCACCGCTGGCACGGCAGGGAGCAGGACTCCGACGACGAAGGCACCGTCGTCCCCGTCCGCCCCCGCCGCCGCCGCCTCCTGATCGGCGCCGGCATCGCGGCAGGCGTCCTCGTGATCGGCGGCGCCCTCGTCGCCGTCCCGCTCCTCCTCCCCGACGACGGCGACGCCGTGGGCACCGCCGGGACGGCCGGCGACCCCGCCGCCACCGTGGAGGCGATCGCCTGGATCGCCTCCACGGTCGACCCCGACTCCGTGCTGCTCGTCGAGGACGACCTCGTGTCCGACGTCACCGCCGCCGGGTTCCCCGCCGACACGATCGTCGCGGAGTCGACACTCGCCGCCGCCGCGCCGGACTCCGCCTGGCGCGTGGTCGAGTACGTCCTCGCCACCCCCGCGCTGCTCGCGGATGCGTCCGGCGAGACCGCGACCGCGCTCGAGAACTCCGAGGCGGTCGTGAGCTTCGGCAGCGGAGACTCCGCGGTCGAGGTGCGCCAGGTGCTCGCCGACGGCGCGGATCAGGCCTCCGCCGACGACGCCGTCCTCACGGCGGCGCGCGCGTCGGCCGGCGGGCAGCTGGCGACGAACCCCGCCCTCGCCGCGACTCCGGCCGCCCGCGAGCTCCTCGAGGCGGGACGGGTCGACTCCCGTCTGCTCCTCCTGCTCGGTCAGCAGCTCGCCGCCTCGCCGCTGTCGGTCGCCGACTTCCCGGCCGCAGCCGGCGAGCCCGACGGGGTGCGCCACCAGATGCTGCTCTCGGGCTTCAACGGCGCCGACCTCCCCGGAGACGCCGCCGCCACCGCGTCCGCCAGGGCGTGGCTCGACAGCCAGACGGGCGACTTCGTCCCCACCTCCGTCGAGTCCACCGACGCCGGCCTGCTCGTGACCCTCGACCTCGACGAGCCGTCCGGGCTGCTCCCGGGCGCCCCCTGAACGTCCCCCTCCACCCGAAGGACCCGCCATGCTCCCGACCACCCGCTCCTCCCGTCCCCGCCGCGTCTCGCGCGCCGCGGTCGTCCTCGCCGCCGCGTCCGCGTTGGCCGCACTCGGCGCCGCGCCCGCCTCGGCGGCCGAGCAGGAGACGGGATGGGTGCGGGTCGCGCACCTCTCGCCCGACACGAAGGCGGTCGACGTGACCCTGACGTCGCTCTCGGGAGGCGGAGCCGCGTTCGAACTCGACGACGTCGCCTACGGGGCGGTCTCGCCGTACTGGACTCTCGACACCGGGACGTACGTCGTCTCGATGGTCCCCTCGGACGCTCCGGAGGGGACCGCGCCCGTGATCGAGCAGGCGGTCGACGTCACCGGCGGCACACCGCTCACGGTCGCGGCCCTCGGGCGCAACGCCGTCCTGAGCACGACCGTGTTCACCGACGACCTCACCCCGCCCGCCGACGGGCAGGCCCGCGTCCGCGTGATCCAGGCCTCGACCACCGCGTCCCGGGTCGACGTCTCCACCGCGGCAGGCATCCCGCTCGCGACCGGCGCGGCGCAGGGCACGGCCTCGTCCTACACGAGCGTGCCGGCGGGCCCGTCCGGCCTCGACGTCTCGGCCGGCTCCGTCTCCGCCACCTCCGATCTCGACCTCGCTCCCGGATCCGTCGCCTCGCTCTTCGTCCTCGACGACGCGAACGCAGGCCTCGTGCTCTCTCCCGTGCTCGACTCCGCCGCCGTGGGCGATCTGCCCACCGGAGGCATCCAGACCGGCGGAGGAGCGACCGCCGTGCACGTCGCGTCGACCGGTGCGGCTCCGATCGTCTCCGGGGCCCTCGGAGTGGTCTCCGTCCTGGCGGTGTACGGCCTCATCGCCGGAGCGGTCGCCCTGATCGCCCGGCGCTCGAGCGTCGGCGGACGCGCGAGCTGATGCGGCGCGGTCCCCGCGCGGCGATCGTCCTCGCGGCCCTGCTCGCGCTGGCCGGCTGCTCGGCGGCGGAGCCCGCCAATGAGGGCGGACCCGCCGCCTCCGCTCCGGCGACGGCTTCCACGACCGCGCGGTCGACCCCCGGCGCCGGCGCGGCGGCGGCCCTGCAGGACCCGGTCGCCGCCGCGGCTCCGGCCCGCTCGGCGGTCGTGCCCGAGCGCGTGGTCATCCCCGCGATCGGCGTCGACTCGTCGCTGGAGTCGCTGACGCGGGACGGGACCGGCTGGATCCAGCCGCCCGTCGCCGTCGACCGGGCGGGCTGGTACCGGGACGGAGTCGTCCCGGGTGACATCGGGCCCGCGGTCATCGCCGGCCACGTCGATTCGCGGATCGGCCCCGGAGTCTTCCTCGACCTCTCCGCGCTGGTCCCCGGCGACACGGTCGACGTCGTGCTCTCGGACGGCAGCACCCGCACCTTCGAGGTGACCGGCTCGGTGAGCGTGCCCAAGGAGGACTTCCCGACCGAGGACGTCTACGGCCCGACCCCCACCGCGCAGCTGCGGCTGATCACGTGTGGAGGGGTGTTCGACGACTCCTACGGGCACTACGTCGACAACGTCGTCGTCTCGGCTCAGCGCGTCTCCTGACCCCTCGGACGTCGCGCGACTCGCAGCCGGTTCGGTGGTTCGCCGCGTACCCTCCCGGGGTATGAGCACCACATGGAAGCGCTGGGCGCCCGCTGCGGCCGTCCCCCTGGTCGTCGTCGCGGCGGCCGTCGCCCTGCCCCTCTCCGCGAGCGCCGCAGGAGACCTGCCCGAGAAGACCGCCTCCGAGCTCCTGACCTTCGCCGCCGAGAACGAGGTCACCGCGTTCTCGGGTGAGATCGAGCAGTCCTCCGACCTCGGCCTGCCAGACCTCTCCGCCCTCGGCGGCTCCGCGCCGGGCTCGTCGGGCTCCGACGCCTCCCCGGCCGGCGCCCTGATGGAGCTCGCCACCGGCTCTCACGAGGCCCGCGTCTTCGTCGACGCCGAGCAGGGTGCCCGCCTGCAGGTCCTCGACCGGCTCGCCGAGCGCGACGTGGTCGCGACGAAGGGCGAGGGCGTCTGGGTCTACGACTCCGCCGAGAACACGGCCACCCACTTCCTGCCTCCGGAGTCCGGGGCGGCCGCACCGGACACCGTGCCGTCGGGCGAGGTCCCCACGCCCTCGAGCATCGCGGAGGATCTGCTCGCGAGCATCGATCCGACCACCGCGGTGGCCGTCGGCTCCGACGTCGAGGTCGCCGGCCGCGACGCGTACGAGCTCGTCCTCACTCCGCGCGAGGGCTCGACGCTCGTCGGCTCGGTCACCGTCTCGATCGACGGAGAGACCGGCCTCCCGCTCGGAGTCGCCGTGACCGCGCGCGGCGGCACCGCACCCGCGTTCAGCGTCGCCTACTCCAGCATCGACTTCGACGCCCCGGATGCCGCCATGTTCGCCTTCACCGCGCCCGAGGGAGCCGAGGTCGTCGAGAAGGCGGCCCCGGAGCACGACCTCTCGATCGAGCCCGGCGCGGAGTCGTCCGATGCAGAGTCCTTCGATGCAGAGTCCTCCTCTGCGCAGTCGTCCGATGTCGTGACCACCGGCACCGGCTGGGCCACAGTCGTTGAGCTGCCCGCGGGCGACTCCGAGGCACTCGCCTCCCTCGACGCCGTCACCACCCGCGTCGACGGCGGTCGCGCCCTCGAAGCCGCGCTGGTGTCGGTGCTCCTCACCGACGACGGCCGCGTCCTCGCCGGCTCCGTGCCGGTCGACGTCCTGGTCGACGCGGCCGGTCGGTGACCGCGACCGCCCTCGCGGTCGAGACGAGCGGCCTCACCAAGCGCTTCGGGCGCCAGGAGGCCGTCTCAGGGCTCGACCTCGCCGTCCCGCGCGGGGCGGTCTTCGGGTTCCTCGGACCCAACGGTTCGGGCAAGACGACGACCATCAGGATGCTGCTCGCCCTCGCCGCGCCCACGGAGGGCAGCATCACGGTGCTCGGTGAGAGCATGCCCCGCCGCTCGGCCGAGGTCCTTCCGCGCGTGGGCGCCCTCGTCGAGGGACCGGGCTTCTACCCGTTCCTCTCGGGGGCCGCGAACCTCCGCCGGTTCGACGCCGCCGAGGCCGGCACGTCCTCCCGCACTCGGCGGCTCCGCGTCGAGGAGGCGCTCGCCCGGGTCGGCCTCAGCGCCGCCGCTCGCAAGAAGGTCGGCTCCTACTCGCTCGGGATGAAGCAGCGACTGGGCATCGCCGTCGCCCTGCTCTCGCCGCGCGACCTGATCGTCCTCGACGAGCCCACGAACGGGCTCGATCCCCAGGGCACCCGCGAGGTCCGCTCCCTCGTGCGGAGTCTCAACGCCGACGGCACGACCGTGCTCGTCTCCAGCCACCTCCTCGCCGAGATCGAGCAGCTCTGCACCCACGCCGCCGTCATGCGCACGGGACGCCTGGTCGCGCAGGGCGGTCTGGACGAGCTCCGCGGCGACGCGGCCACCCTCGAGCTCGTCACCCCCGATCCGGAGCGCGCGCAGCGCAGCCTCGTCGAGCAGGGGCTCGCCCCCCGCGTCGCCCCCGCCGACCACCCGAGCGATCCGCCGCTCGTCGTCGCCGCGATGCCTCCCGGGGTCGCCGCGGAGTCGGTCGTCGCCGGACTGGTCCGAGCCGAGGTCCGCGTGCGCGGGTTCGCCGTGCGCCGGCCGTCACTCGAGGAGCGCTTCGTCGAGCTGACGGGGGAGGGCTTCGATGTCGAGCGCTGAGACGATCGCCGCGGAGGCGTCCCGCACCCGCGGGGGAGTGGGAGCCCTCCTGCTCTCGGAGCTCACGCTGCTCTTCCGCCGTCGCCGCACCTGGGCGCTGCTGGCCGCACTGGCCGCGATCCCCGTCCTGCTGGCCGTCGCCGTCCGCCTCTCCGGCGAGGGCGGCGGTCCGTCCTTCGTGGGCGCGATCGGCGGCAACGGCCTCTTCACCGGCTTCGCCGCGATCACGGTGGCGGTGCCGCTGTTCCTCCCCTTGACCATCGGAGTGGTCGCCGGAGACGCGATCGCGGGCGAGGCGTCGCTCGGCACCCTCCGCTACCTGCTCGTCACTCCCGTCGGCCGACTTCGGCTCCTCACCGTGAAGTTCGCGGCCGCGCTCGCGTTCTGCCTCGCCGCGGCCCTCACGGTGATGGTGGCGGGCATCCTCATCGGCTTCGCGCTCTTCCCGGTCGGACCGGTCACCCTGCTGTCGGGCAGCACCGTGCCGCTGGTCGATGCGATCGGCCGCGCCCTGGCGATCGCGGTCTACGTGGCACTCTCGCTCGTCGGGCTCGCCGCGATCGGGCTCTTCATCTCGACGCTGACCGACGTCCCCGTCGGAGCGATGGCCGCGACCGTGGTCGTGTCGATCGCGGCGCAGATCGTCGGATCGCTCTCGCAGCTCGACGCGCTGCACCCGTTCCTGTTCACGGATCGCTGGTTCGACTTCGCGGATCTGCTGCGCGACCCCATCGCGTGGGGCTCCTTCGGCGAGAACGCGCTGCTGCAGCTCGCCTACGTCGCGGTGTTCGGCGCGCTGGCCGCCGGCCGGTTCACGACGCGCGACATCCTGTCCTGACACCGCCCGCCCGATCGGGCTCCGGATCGACGAGAGGCCGCCTCCCGTGAGCGGGGAGGCGGCCTCTCGGACGTCCTGGCGTGACCGCCGTCGGAGCAGGTCAGCCCTGGGCGGCGAGCCCGAAGCTGACGGTGCCGCTCTCGTCGACCTGCGCGTCGAGCACCTTGTCGCCGAGGGCGACGGAGGCGGCGACGTCCAGGAACACGCGCGCCCCGTCCTGCTCGACGACGGCATCGGTCGTCTCGGGTGCCGGCGCGACGGCGACGGCGAAGTTCTGGGCGTCGAGGTCGGTCCCGCTGATGCGCAGGCCACCCTCGACGGGGGTCTCGGTCTGTCCCGTGATGGTCTTGACGACAGTGCTGGCGTTGTCGGTGAGCGTGAGCATCGGTCGTTCCTTTCCGTCCGTGGTCGATGAGACGGCCACGATTCCGAGATCCGCAGCCGGTCTCAAGTCGCGCGGGCGGACGTGGAGGGAATGCACACCTCCCGGCTCGGCAGGCTCGGCACCGGCGGCACCGCACCTGCGACACTGTCCGGATGCACCCCGCCGACGCCTGCCCGTGCGGAAGCCGCCGCCACTACGCCGACTGCTGCCGCCCCGCCCACCTCGGCGAGACCCCGTCGCCCACCGCCGAGCGGTTGATGCGCAGCCGCTACAGCGCCAACGTGCTCGGGAGCGCCCCGTACCTGCTCGCCAGCTGGCACCCCTCGACGCGGCCGCCGCGCGTCGACCTCGACGACGACGTCCGCTGGCGCCGCCTCCAGATCGTCGACACGGCCCGCGGAGGGGAGGGCGACGTCGACGGACTCGTCGAGTTCCGCGCGTCGTACCGATCATCGGAGGGCGTCGGCCTCGTGCACGAGCGCAGCCGCTTCGTCCGGGAGGACGGCCGCTGGTTCTACGTCGACGGTGATCTGCTCGGCGACGAGTCCTGACGCTCCGGTTCTCGGCATCCGTCCCGTGGCGCCCGCCTCCGTCCTACGCTGAAGGCATGGCCCAGGACTTCCGGCGCGCGGACGACGCGTCCCGCTACGAGCTGCATCAGGACGGCGCGCTGGTCGGCGTCCTCGACTACCGCGAGAACGACGAGGCGGTCTCGCTCGTGCGCTCCTTCACTTCTCCGCCGTTCCGCGGCCGCGGCCTCGCCGGCGAGCTGGTGGCGTTCGCGGTCGACGACATCGAGACCTCGAGCGCTCGGCGCATCGTGCCGCTCTGCTGGTACGTCGGCCAGTGGTTCGAGGAGCACCCCGAGAAGTCGCACCTCCTCACCCGCTGATGGAGCCGGAACCCGCTGCCCGCGCCGGCGTCACTCCCGGACGAGCGGTTCGACCCCGGCCAGGTCCGGCCCGAGCCCGATGTCCACGAGCCGGATCCGCCCCACGTACGCGTCGCCGGGCGGCAGGAGCAGCCCGGCCTTGATCGCCCCGAACGTGACGGTCACGTCCGCGTGCAGCACGGTCGGATCGGGGACGCTGCCGTCGTCGGGCCCGATACCGCTCGGCAGGTCGACTGCGACGACCACCGGACGCTCCTCGCGGTCGGCCAGAGCGTCGATGACCGTCTCGACGATCGAGCGGGGCCGTCCTGAGAGGGCCGGATGCCGCGTGCCGATCCCGAGGATCCCGTCGACCACGACGTCCGCGCGCGCGATCGCGGCGAGCAGCGCCCGCACGTCGTCCGCCGGGACGCGGTCGCAGCCCTCGTCGAGCGCCACGGCCAGCCCCCGCTGGTGCCAGCGGTCGGCGGTCAGCACGAGCAGCACGTCGACACCGGAGGAGGCGACCTCGGCCGCCGCGTAGAGGGCGTCGCCGCCGTTGTTCCCCGGCCCGACCAGCACCAGCACGGTCCCCGGACCGCGGCGGTCTCGCCGCCCGGCCAGCAGCGCGCGGATCTCGCGGGCGAGTCCGTCCGCCGCCCTCTGCATGAGCGGTTCGCGCCGCGCCAGGTGCGGCGCTTCCGCGGCCCGCACCTGCGCGGAGGAGTAGCCCTCGACCATGCCTCCACTGTGCGCTCCGCCACGCTCCACGGCAACCCCGGAGGCGGCGTGCGGAACCAGCGCCGCCCGTCGGGCGCTCTCGTCGACTGCTCCTCCGTCATGCCGTGCATGTCGCCTTGACCAGCGGAGCCGGCCGGCGTCGCGGCGGGTCCGGGAGGAGGTCGCCCGGTCGTGTGGTGATGCGGCGCCCGGTGGGAGTCGTCCACTCGGTGGTGCCGTCGGGGTGGAGGACGTAGGTCCAGCGGTCGCCGTGGCGGACGTGGTGGTGGGCGGTGCAGAGGGAGGCGAGGTTCTCGAGGCTCGTCTCCCCGCCGTGCCGCCATTCGACGGAGTGATCCGCTTCGGCGCGGGATGCAGGGCGGGTGCAGCCGGGGAAGCGGCACGTCCGGTCGCGCAGCTGGAGCGCGAGCCGCATCCGCGGTGGGGGAAGACGGTGGGTGCGGCCCACCGAGACGACCGTGCCGGTGACGGGGTCGGTGAGGACGCGGGTGATCGTCGTGGCCGCTCCGGCGAGTTCGCGGGCGACGTGGGCGGGGATGAGGCCGTACTCGTCGAGGTCGGCGGGGGCGTCGTCGCGGCCGGTGGCGGTGCTCGCGGTGAGGGTCAACCGGACTTCGGCCCGTACGCCGGGCACGAACGTCGCAGGGGCGGCCGCTTTGTCGGACGCCTCGCCGTCGCGGGGCGGGGTCGTCCCGAACACGTCGCCGTCGCAGAGCAGATCCGCGAGCGCATCGGCGCGCAACTGCGCGAGCGTGCGCTGCTCGCCGCAGGCCTTGGTCGCTGCGCTCACCTCGTCCGTCGGGCCGATCCTCCCGTCGTCGTCCCTTCCGTCGTCGTCTGCGCTGTCGCGGAGGCAGCGGGCGATGCGGTCCAGCCGTGCGTAGGCTCCGATGGCGACCGGGGCGGGGAGCAGTGCGCACAGCAGCGCCATGCCGTCCGCGTTCGGGACCAGCCAGACCGCGCGATCCTCCCGAGCCCGCGCATGCCGGTCGGCGAGCGGCTCGACGTGCAGCTCGTCGCGGAGCCGTGCGACCCGGCGCCGCAGCTGCGTGGGCGTCAGCACGAGCGCCAGCTCGCACGCCCGCTCATCGAACACCGCCCGCGATTCCGGCGGCAGGCTGGCGGCGGTCGCGCAGATGATCCGGCCTGCCTCCCACCGCAGCCTTGCGCCCGCGAGCGCCTCCCGGGTGCGCGGGAGGTCCTCGATCAGCAGCCGCGCGTCCTCCAGATCGCGGGACACCACCCGCTCCGACACCCCGCACCCCACCGCGAGCTCCGCCCGGACCGAGCGCTCCACCAGATCCGCCGACCCGCCCCGCGGCACACCCCGCGCGAACGCCTCCGGACACGACACCGCCGCTCGGTACGCCGCATGCAGCTCCACCGCCGCCGCCAGCAGCACCGGCGCCGCCGACCGCGCCAACTCACCCGCCCGATCCCCGCGCTCCCGCACCAGCGCGAGCACCTCCACTACTTCTGTTCCCGTCATACGAGTACAGAACCAGCGAGTACTGACATCCCCTCACGTTCGCGAAGCACGACGAGCGCTTCACGCCAGCGGATGCGCCAAGCGCCGGTTCCGCTCCAACGCCGGCGCCCGGGACCCCCTCAGGACTCCTGCACAGCCCTGTCCGACTCCTCCACGATCGAGCGCATCGCCGCCTCCGCCGCCGCTCCGTCCCCCTCCGACACCGCCACCGCGACCGACCGGTGCAGCCGCAGCGCCTCGCTGTCGGCCTCCCGCGGCATCAGCGCGTTCCGCGTGCGCCCCGCCAGCACCTCCGCGACCAGGTCGGCGAGCTGCGCGAGCATCCGATTGCCCGATGCCGACAGCAGGGTGCGGTGGAACACCGTGTCGGCCGCCAGGTACGCGCCCTGGTCGGCCGATCCCGAGTGCGTCGACATCACGCGCACGGCGTCCGTCAGCGCCTCGCGCTGCTCCGCCGTCGCGTTCGCCGCGGCAAGCCGAGCGGCCAGCGGCTCGACGCCCAGGCGCAGCTCGCTGAGCTGGTGGAGCTGCCGCTGGCGGTCCGGCCCGTCCAGGCTCCACGCGACGACGCGCGGATCGAGGGCGTTCCACGACTCCGGCGGCTGCACCCGGGTCCCCGCCCGGCGGCGTGAGGTGACCAGGCCGAGCGACTCGAGGACTCTCACCGCCTCGCGCATCACCGAGCGGGACACTCCGCGGCGCTCTGCCCGCTCGTCGGCGCTGAACGCGGTCCCCGGGGCGAGCTCCCCGCGCACGATCTGCGAGCCGAGCTCGTCGAGCACCGAGTGGTGCAGGGAGGGCGGCGGCGTCGCGGTCATGCGCCCATCCTCCCAAGCCGACGCTCGACTCCGCGCCATTCATCGGACATACTCGTCGAGAACACCGGTTATGTCGGACATATCGCCCCCCGCGAGGCATGTCCGCGAGCCGTCGGACCGATCAAGGATGCTCATGACACCGACCCTCCCCTCCCTCCTCCGCGCCGCGGGGGAGGAGGTCGCCACCACCGCCCCGCAGGGGCAGCTGATCCTCGCCGCGATCCTCGGCATCGCCGTGATCGTCGTCCTGATCACCTGGCTGAAGCTGCACCCCTTCGTCTCGCTGCTCATCGGTGCGCTGACCACCGGCCTCGTCGCCGCGATGGCGCCCGCGGACGCCGTCGCCAGCTTCGCGCTCGGCTTCGGCAACACGATGGGAGGCGTCGGAATCCTGATCGGACTCGGCGCCATGTACGGCAAGCTCCTCGCCGACTCCGGCGGAGCCGACCGCATCGTCGACACCCTCATCGCCCGCTCGAGCACCCGCGCGCTGCCCTGGATGATGGGCTTCGTCGGAGCGTTGATCGGCCTGCCCATGTTCTTCGAGGTCGGCCTCGTCCTCCTCATCCCCGTCGTGATCCTGGTCGCGCGCCGGAGCGGACTGCCGCTGATGAAGATCGCGATCCCCACCCTCGCGGGTCTCTCGGTCATGCACGGCCTGGTGCCGCCACACCCCGGTCCGCTGGTCGCGATCGACGCGCTCGGCGCGAACCTCGGAGTCACGCTCGCCTTCGGCGTGCTCGTCGCGATCCCGACCGTGGTCGTCGCCGGTCCTCTCTTCGGCCGCCTGGCCGCGAAGTGGGCGCCCGTCGAGACTCCGCCGCTCTTCGGCGAGGGCGCCGGCGACGCCCGCGAGCACCGCCCGGGCTTCGTCGCCGCGGTCGCGAGCATCCTGCTCCCCGTCGTGCTCATGCTCGGCAAGGCCGTCGCCGACATCGCCGCTCCCCAGTCCGAGGCGGCGTGGAAGGCGGTCCTCGACTTCCTCGGCACCCCGACCATCGCCCTCGGCATCGCCCTGCTCGCCGGTCTGGTGCTGCTGGGCCGCGGCGGCCGGATGAACCGCTCCGAGCTCCAGGACTCGCTCTCCAGCTCCCTCCCGCCCATCGCGGGCATCCTCCTGATCGTCGGCGCGGGCGGCGGATTCAAGCAGGTCCTCGTCGACACCGGCATCGGCAGCGTCGTGGCCCAGCTGGCGGAGGGCAGCGGAGCGTCCGCGCTCCTCCTCGCCTGGCTCGTCGCGGTGGTGATCCGCATCGCCACCGGCTCCGCGACCGTCGCGACGGTGACGGCCGCAGGAATCCTCCAGCCGCTGACCGAGACGATGGACGGACCGATGGTCGCCCTCATGGTGCTCGCGATCGGGGCAGGCTCGGTGTTCCTCTCGCATGTGAACGACGCCGGGTTCTGGCTCGTCAAGGAGTACCTCGGGCTCAGCATCGGCCAGACACTGAAGACGTGGACGGTGATGGAGTGCCTGGTCTCGGTGACCGGGCTCGCCGGCGTCCTCGTGATCGGCCTGTTCGTAGGAGGACTCTGATGCAGCACCCGACCACCGCCCCCGTCCGCGCGATCGTCGTCATGGGCGTCTCCGGCAGCGGGAAGTCGACCGTCGCCGCCCTGCTCGCCGGCTTCCTGCACTGGAGCTTCCTCGAGGGCGACGATCTGCACCCGCGCGCTAACGTCGAGAAGATGGCGGCGGGCATCCCGCTCGACGACTCCGACCGCGCTCCCTGGCTCGCCGAGATCGCCCGGGTGGTCGACGAGCGGATCACGAGCGGCCGCCCCGTCGTCGTCACCTGCTCGGCACTGCGCCGCGCCTACCGCGACATCCTGCGGCGCGACGACCTCGTCTTCGTGCACCTCGCCGGATCGAACGAGGTCGTCGCCGGGCGCCTCGCCTCCCGGCTCGACCACTTCATGCCGACGACGCTGCTCGATTCGCAGTTCGGCCTGCTCGAGCCCCTCGGTGACGACGAGCGGCACATCACGGTCGACGTCGGGAACGCCCCGGAGGAGGAGATCGCCGAGATCGTGGAGCGCCTCGGCCTGAGCTGACGCCTTTCCCGGCACTCCCGGGCCCCCGATCAGGGCGGCGCTCCGGCCGCAGAGCGATTCGGACTTGCACACAGGACCGCGACACGGAACTGTCGTCCCCGGGGAAGAGATCACGGGAGATCCATGGACGACGAGAACCTGCTCGCGGCGCTGCACCGCGGACGCCCGGCCACGATCGTCGAGGCGGCCGAGCTCACCCAGCTCGCCCCCGATCTCGTGCGCTCGGGTGTCCATCGGCTGCGCGAGCGCGGCCTGCTCGGGGGACAGGACGACCTCCTCGCGTACGTCCCTCCCGCGGAGTGGGCGGCCGCGAGCATCGCCCGGCACACCGACGCCGTCCGCCGCGCCACGGAGGAGTCGGTCGAGGGCATCGAGCGCGTCATGGCCGGACTGCCCGGGCTGATGGGCGCCTGGTCGGTCGGCGAGGCGTCGGCCGATCTCGTGCCCACCCTGCTCCGGCACGGACGGCACGCGTCCGAGGATCTCTGGTTCGACCTCGTCCGCCGCGACTCCGGAACGCTCATCGCCGTCCTGCCCGACGTCGAGCGCTTCCTCGATCCGCCCACCGAGCGCGCGATCCGCTTCGGGCAGGCCCTGGCGGCGAAGGACCGCGTCCGGGTCATCATGCCGGCCTCGTGCGTGAGCGACCCGCGCGTCCTCGCCCGCATCGAGGCCTACGAGAAGGCAGGAGTCGAGTACCGCCTGCTCGAGAACCCGCCCAGCTGGTTCTGGGTCGACGGCGAGCACCTGGCGGTGCCGTTCGAGTGGGGCGAGACGCGGCCGACCAGCGTCGTGGGCGTGCGGCACGCCGCCCTCGCGGGCCTGGTCAGCGCGTACTTCGAGGAGCTGTGGCGGCAGGCCGTCCCGGTCGCCGCCGTCGAGGAGTCGTGGACGTCGCTGCTGCGCCTCATGCGGACGGGGATCACCCTCGAGACCGCGTCCCACCGCCTGGGGATCAACCCCCGCACGGGGCGCCGACGCGTCGCGGCGGCGATGGAGCACCACGGAGTCTCGACCCTGTTCGCCCTGGGCACGGCGTGGACCGCGGACAGCGGTGCCGCACCCGCGAGCGAGTAGCCGTCACCGCCGGCCACTCGCGGAGCACTGCGCGAGTGACCGGCCTTCGCCGACCGGGGTGCCCCCAGTGTCGTGACCGTCCTGCGCCCCCCGCAAGAACCTCTAGAGGACACGTCCGGAAGAGGACACGACCGATCCGCGGCTCACCGGCGATCCGGTCGCAGCGCCAGGAGGAGCGCTGCGGCGCCGAGCCCGAGGCAGAGCAGTGTGAGCACCGCGGCTCCCGGAGGCACGAGGTCGACCCCGTCCGTGCAGAGGATCGCGGTCGGCAGGGAGCGCTGCTCCGCCAGTCCGCCGTGGCCGCCCACCGCGCACTCCTCGTCCGGATCCCAGACCATGCCCGCCGCGACGTTCGAGACCGTGCCGACGACGAGGAGGAGGATACCGAGCACGATCCACGCGGACCGGTTCCCGGGTCCGCCGGCCGCCCCGTGACGCGTCCTCGCATCGGCGGGCCGCTCCTCGTCGCCGCCGCAGAGGAGAGGTGTCCCGTTCATGCGCGGATCACGGGCTCAGTGCGCACCGTCGTTGCCCATCGCGTGCACGACGGCGCCGTGGCAGCCCGCCCGTGTCCAGTCGTAGGGCCCGTCGGCGTCGTCGCCGTAGAGCGCGATCCACGCGGCACCGCCCGCCTCGGGCAGCCCGGAGCCGTGGCTCTCGGGCGATCGCTCCCACGGGAGCTGGAAGGTGTAGTCGTGTCCCGACTCCGTCATGCACTCCGCGACGAGGAACTGCATGTCGACCCAGGAGCGCATGTGCCCGAGCTCGTCGCCCGTGAGCGCCGCTGGGTACTCGATGACCGCGGCCGAGTCCGCATCGCCGTACAGGCGCACGCCCCACTGGTCGTAGCGTGCTCCGTCGGGCGCGGCGGTCGGAGTCGGCTGCTCCGCGGGCTCGCGCGGCTCGCGGGGGAGCGACTCGTCGGACCGGACGTCGCCGGGAACGGCCGCGAGCGCCTCGTACTGCCGCACCGACGCGCTCGCCCCGACGATCAGCGCGGTCCCGATCCCGACGGTCAGGAGCACCCCGGCCACGGTGAGAGCGACGGCCGCACGGAACCGGGTCCCGCCCTGCTGCCGGCTCACGCCGCCACCGCCCCTTCGGGGCGACGACGCTCGATCGACCAGCAGAGGACGGCGGCGAGAAGGATCAGCCCCTGCGCGTTGCCGAGCAGGAGCAGGCCGAGATCGAGCGCGGGGACGGTGGACACGAGCACCGGTACCGTCGCGCTGACGTACCAGAGCGCGTCGACCGCGACCGTGGGCAGCACGCTGACGCCCACCGCGCCCAGGAGCGCCCCCGCGATCCTCGTCCTCCTGCCTGCGAGCAGCAGGAGCCCGACCGCCGCGATCAGCGTCGCGACGGGAACGGGCAGCAGGGTCGGGAGCGGCACCGTGCTCTCGGTCGTCACCCGGATGCTCGCCCACCCGCCGACGAGGACGGACGCGAGCACGAGCAGCAGTGCGACCGCCTGCAGTCCCGCCGAGAGCGAGCCGACGCGCCCGTCGAACAGGGCCTCCGCACTGCCCTCGCGGAGCCGCGCACGCCGCCAGAGCAGATCGGCGCCCGCTCCCCGCAGGACCCGGGAGCGGATCGCACGAGCGGTCCGCGCGGGGCTCTCCCCACGCTCCTCCGCCCACAGGGCGTGCTCGTGCAGATCGGAGGCGATCTCGTCGGCACGATCCGACGCGGCCAGAGTGTCGAGTCCGCGGGTGTAGAAGCGGCACCACCGCAGAGCCGAGAGCGTCGAGCGGCGGACGGCCGCGGAACGGCGGGTCACGCCGTCCCTCCCGCGAGGAGGGGCGACGACGGCGCGACTCGGGACGCCGCCGCCGCGGCGTGCGCGACGGCCCGCCCCTCGCCGGTGACCTCGTAGCAGCGCCGGGGCGGCCGCCCCTGCGCGGTCGCCTCGGCCTTGTCCTCCCACGACGACGTCACCAGGCCGCGCTCCTGCATCCGCCCGAGCGCCTTGTACAGCGTGCCGTGGGCGGTCAGCGCCGCACCGTCCCGCTCGGCGATCGAGGCCGCGAGAGCGAAGCCGTGCACGGGCTCGGCGGCGGCGAGCAGCGCCTCGAGGAGGTCGAGCTCGAGGGGGAGGACCGTCCCCGGTCTGCGTCTGGGCATGCTCCGAAGAATAGGAAGATAGGGGTCGAGCGTCAAGGTGCGCGGCTACGCTCGCTGCATGGGGGAACGGGCGATCTGCGTCGAGACGGTCATCGACGCCGATTCAGGGGTGCGCAACAGCGCGTTGGGCGTGCTCTTCGGCTACTTCGGGCGCTTCCGGTGCGAGTGGGTCCCCGCGACCGATGCGCCCGAGCGGCTGAAGCGCGTGCGGACCGAGGCGCGCACGTGAGCACACCTCGGTCAGGCCGAGCACAGGAGTACCTGCAGGAGCACCCGTGGGCGCTGGCGCTCGTCAGCGGCCTCTTCGTCGCGGGGATCGTCGTGCTGGCCTCCGATGCCGGCTGGGATCTCACCGCCGAGATCGGCGGCAGCCGCCGGCACGCTCCGCTGTGGCTCGTGCTCCTGCTCGGCGTGCCGTTGTTCGGCACCGGAGTCGTCCTGGGCGTCGTCAAGCAGGTCCAGCTGCTCATCCGGCCACCGGCTCCGACCCCGCCGCCCGCCCCCGATCCGACCGGACCGGGGTGGCTGAGCCGGGGGAGCGGCGAGGACGATCCGCGTGCGTAGGGCGGTCCCCGCGACTCCGCCCGCCGTGGCCGTAGCCCGCCTGCTCGTGTCGGTGGTCGTGCTCGCGGTGCTCGGCTACGCCTACGGCCTGAGAGTGGCGGTGGGCGACGCGAGTCCCGTCGACTACTTCGGCTACTTCACGAACCAGACCAGCCTGATCCTGAGCGTCGTGCTGCTCGTCTCGGGGGCAGTGGCGCTGCTCGACCGCGCGCCCTCCGAGTCGTCGAGCCTCGTCCGGGGGATCGCCACCGCCTACCTCGTCGTCGTCGGAGTCGTCTACAACACCCTCGTGCCGGGCACGGGATCCGCACCGCCGTGGGTCAGCGCGCTGCTGCACGTCGTCCTGCCGGTGCTCGCCGTCCTCGACTGGGCCCTCGTCGCCGACCGGCCGCCTCTGCCGTGGCGCAGGCTCCCGCTGGTCCTGCCCTACCCGCTGGTCTGGCTGGTCGTGGTGCTCGTCCGCGGGCGGACCGACGGCTGGGTCCCCTACGGCTTCCTGCTGCCCGGGAACGGGCTGCCGTCCCTGATCGCGCACGTCCTCGGCCTGATCGCCGCGGTGCTCGCGGCGGGTGCGCTCATCTGGGTCCTCAGTCGGAGCTCCGGCCTCCGAGCAGGTCCTCGACCCGCGTGACCGGCAGGTCGAACGCCTCGGCGACGGCCGCGTTCACGACCCGCCCGTCGTGGGTGCTGAGTCCCCGCGCGAGGGCGGGGTCTCTCCGCAGCGCCGCCTCCCAGCCCTGGTCCGCGAGCGCGACGACGTAGGGCAGCGTGGCGTTGGTCAGCGCCCGCGTCGAGGTCTCGGGAACCGCGCCGGGCATGTTTGCGACGCAGTAGTAGACGCTGTCGTGCACGGCGAACACCGGGTCGTCGTGGGTGGTCGGCCGCGAGCCCTCGAAGCAGCCCCCTTGGTCGATGGCGATGTCCACGAGCACCGAGCCCGCCTTCATCGTCGCCACCATCTCGTCGGTGACGAGCTTCGGCGCCCGCGCGCCGGGGATCAGCACCGAGCCGACCACCAGGTCGGCGTCGGCGACCTGCGCCGCGATCTCGTACGTCGACGACGCCCGCGTCTGGATCGCTCCGCCGAAACGGTTCTCGAGCTCGCGCAGCCGGGGGAGCGAGAGGTCGACGATCGTCACGTCCGCCCCCATCCCAACTGCGTTCGCCGCCGCATGCTCGCCGGCGACTCCTCCGCCGATCACGACGACCTTCGCCTTCGGCGTGCCGGGAACGCCGCCCAGCAGGGTGCCGCGCCCGCCCGCCGCGCTCATCAGGTGGTACGCGCCGACGGTGATCGACAGGCGCCCCGCGACCTCGCTCATCGGCGAGAGCAGCGGCAGCTGACGGTTCGGCAGCTGCACCGTCTCGTAGGCGATCGCCGTGGTCCCGGAGGCGAGCAGCGCGTCGGTGCACGGGCGGGACGCGGCGAGGTGGAGGTAGGTGAAGAGCACCTGGCCTGCGCGCATCCGCGGGTACTCCGCCTCGATCGGCTCCTTCACCTTCAGGACGAGGTCGGCCTCGCCCCAGACCTCGTCGGCGTCCGCGGCGAGCCGTGCTCCGGCTGCGGCGAAGTCCTCGTCCGTGAGGCGGGAGCCCAGGCCCGCGCCCGACTGCACGAGCACGTCGTGCCCGCGCCGGACGAGCTCGTGGACGCCGGCGGGCGTCGCGGCGACGCGGCTCTCGTTGTTCTTGATCTCGCTGGGGATCCCGATGCGCATGGCTGCTCCTCGATTCGCGGGCGCCCGAGGTGCAGCGCCCGACGCTGGGCGGTGGACGCCGATCGTGCGCCGACGTCGCTCCTATCGTGCGAAGATCGTGTTTCCGACGGGTGACGTTCCGCAGGATCGTCGAAGAACGCGCGCAGTTCCGCACGATCGGCGGTACGAGGAGAGGTGGCGGCGATGAGACCGAAGGATCTGCACGATCTCGGCGACCTCGATCCGGTCGATCGCGCACTGGTGCGGCTCCTGCGAGCGGATGCGCGGACGCCGAACAGCCGCCTCGCCGAGCAGGCGGGCATCGCGCCGTCCACCTGCGTCTCGCGCGTGCGGTCGCTCGTCGAGCGCGGCATCATCACGGGCTTCACCGCCGAGCTCGACCCGGCCGCCCTCGGACTCACGCTGCAGGCGCTGATCAGCGTGAGCATCCGGGTCGGTCAGCGCCAGGCGATCACCCGGTTCGCCGACGAGATCCGGGCGCTGCCCGAGGTCGTGCAGCTCTTCTTCCTCGGCGGCTCCGAGGACTTCATCATCCACGTCGCCGTCCGCGACTCGAACGACGTGCGCGACTTCGTGGTCTCGAACCTGTCGGCTCACCCCGCGGTCGCGTCGACCCGCACCAGCATCGTGTTCGACCACCACCGCAAGGGCCCGGCGGTCCCGGAGTAGGTCAGTGCGCTCCGGGGTTCATCTCGCCGTTGCTGCGATCGGTCAGCCCGGGGATCCGCTTCGCGAGCCCGGGGATGCTCTCCTCCGACAGCTCGATACGGGTGTCGCGCAGGCGCTGGCGCAGCAGCGCCTCCGGGTCCTCGTCGGGCCGCAGCTGCAGATCGCCGGCGACCTGCAGCAGGATCCCCCGCAGCTTCTCGTCGAGCACCGCGTCGTCGCTGCCGTGCTGGATCGGGTGGTCCTGGGATGCGTTCGTCATGGCTCCATGCTTCCACCCCCGTCGGGCGTCGGCGACTCCTTGCGGCGGGGCGTCCGGGGGAGGATGGAGTCGTGCCCTTCACCCGCGCCCAGCTCGCGTCCTTCCGCGACCGCACCGTCGAGGATCTGCTGGGCCCCGACGTCCGCCTGCTCTTCGTCGGCATCAACCCCGGCCTCTGGACGGCGGCGACGGGAGCGCACTTCGCGCATCCCGGCAACCGCTTCTACCCGGCCCTGCTCGCGGCCGGGATCCTCGAGCGGCCGATGCGCGTGTCGGAGGGGATGAGCGACGAGGACCGTCGCCTGCTGATCGATCGCGGGATCGGCATCACGAACCTCGCAGCGCGGGCCACCTCGCGCGCCGACGAGCTGAGCGACGAGGAGCTGCGCGCCGGGGCGCGGCGGCTGGTCGCCACCGTCGAGCGGGTGCGTCCCTCCGCCGTCGCGATGGTCGGCATCACCGCGTACCGCGCGGCGTTCGGTCGGCGCTCGGCGAAGCAGGGGCGTCAGGAGGAGGGGATCGCGGGCGTCCCGCTCTGGGTCCTGCCCAATCCGAGCGGTCTGAACGCGCACGACACCACGGAGTCCCTCGGCCGCGCCTATCGCGAGCCCGTCGTCGCGGCCGGGATCGTCCCGGATCCGCCGCAGGAATAGCCCACGACCTCGGGAGGTTGCAGAAGTCCATGAGTATGCATGAAGTGAAGTTCGGCGTCGACACGTTCGGCGACGTCACCCGCGGCGCCGACGGCGCCCTGCTCCCGCACGGCCAGGTCCTGCGCGACGTCGTCGAGGAGGGCGTGCTCGCCGACGCGGTCGGCATCGACTTCTTCGGAGTGGGCGAGCACCACCGCGCCGACTTCGCGGTGAGCGCTCCCGACGTGGTCCTGGCCGCGATCGCGGGCCGAACCGAGCGCATCCACCTCGGATCCGCCGTCACCGTCCTCTCCTCCGACGACCCCGTCCGCGTCTTCCAGCGCTTCGCGACCCTCGACGGAGTCTCGAACGGACGCGCGGAGGTCATCCTCGGCCGCGGCTCCTTCACCGAGTCCTTCCCCCTCTTCGGCCTCGACCTCTCGCAGTACGAGCTCCTCTTCGAGGAGAAGCTGGAGCTCTTCCACGCCCTCCTCGAGGGCGGACCGGTGACCTGGGAGGGCCGCACCCGCGCCGCGCTCACCGAGCAGAGCGTGTTCCCCTCCGTCGAGAACGGGCGCCTGCGCACCTGGATCGGCGTCGGCGGCAGCCCGGAATCGGTCGTCCGCGCCGCCCGGTTCGGCTTCCCGCTGGTGCTGGCGATCATCGGCGGCTCGCCGGCCCGCTTCCGCCCCTACGTCGACCTCTTCGGCCGCGCCCTCGACCAGCTCGAGCAGCCGCGCCTCCCGGTCGCCGTGCACTCGCCCGGCTTCGTCGCCGACACCGACGAGGAGGCGCGCGAGCTCTACTTCCCGCACTACAAGGGCATGGCCGACGCCATCGGCCGCGAGCGCGGCTGGTCTCCGCTCACCCCCGAGCGCTTCGCGGAGGAGGCCGGCCCCGACGGCGCGCTGCACGTCGGCTCGCCCGAGACCGTGGCCCGCAAGATCGCGAACACCGTCGGCGCCCTGGGCATCGACCGCTTCGACCTCAAGTACAGCGCCGGCACCCTGCCGCACGCGGCGATCATGCACAACCTCGAGCTGTACGGCACCCGCGTGATCCCGCTGGTGCGCGAGATGCTCGCCGAGGGCTGAGCCGTCCGGGAGCGCCTTCCCGGGCGCTCCCGACGCCGCCGGCTTCCGAGCGCACGCCCTGCGCGCTCCCATCGGCCGCCCGGCCGCCGCCGATATGCTCGAGGGCTCGCACCGCTCCTCGACCCCTCCGGAAGACCATGCCCGACAGCCACGCCGCCCGCACGCCCTACGAGGTCCTCGGCGTCCCCGCCACCGCGTCCGACGACGAGCTGCGGAAGGCCTACCGCCGCCTGCTCCGCGAGACCCACCCCGACACCGGAGGCGACGCCGCCTCGTTCCACGCGGTCCAGCTCGCCTGGGAGCGGATCGGCAGCGCCTCCGCCCGCACCGACTACGACCGCGGCGCTCCGGCCCCGGGCGCGCAGTCCCCGCAGTCGCCCTACACCGGGTCGCCCCGGCCGCAGACCGCCTCCGCCGTCCGCGCCCGCTCGTACGGCCACCCGGGCGGAGCCGCCCGCGAGTACTACCTGCGCCTCGTGCGGGAGTGGCTCGGCCGCGGCGTCGACATCGACGACCCGTTCGATCCGGCGATCGTCCGCTCCGCGCCGCGCGAGGTGCGGCGCTGGCTCGCGAAGGCGCAGGCAGAGGAGGCCACCGCCTCGCTCGTCGCCTCGCTGGGCATCGCCTACACGATCTGGAACGACGTGGCCGTCGGCGACGGCGGGCTCAAGATCGACCACGTCGTCCTCGGCCCGTCCGGGCTGCTCGCCCTGACCTCGGCCGACTGGGGCGACCAGGTGCGCCTGCGCAAGGGCGAGGTCGAGGGCGCCGGAGTCGCCGACGACGAGAAGCCGATCGCGTCGCTCTCGAAGGCGGCGAGGCGCCTGGGCCGCGAGCTCGGCGTGCGGTTCTCGGCGAGCGTCGTCGTCGTGCCCGACGACGGCCTCGAGCAGCCCTACGAGCAGGTCGAGCGCGGCCGGCACCAGGGCGCGGTACTGATCCGGCGCTCGCTCCTCCCGCAGCTGCTGCGCTCGGGCACCGACGACCGCCTCGGCGGCTACGGCGAGTCCTTCGAGGTCCGCACCCGCGTGCAGAACCGCGTCCGCTTCGTCTGACCGCTCCCGCTAGCCGCCGCGGGTCGCCCGTGCAAGGGGTTAGCAGCCGCCCCGGTCGCCGCGCACCATGGGACCGTGCCCCGGGGCACGCGACGTCGAGCGGAACGAGGAGCGACCATGGTGCGATTCGGATACACCCTGATGACCGAGCAGAGCGGACCCAAGCAACTGGTCGGCTATGCCGTCGACGCCGAGAGGCACGGCTTCGAGTTCGCCGTCTCGAGCGATCACTACTCGCCCTGGCTGACCGAGCAGGGGCACGCCTCCTACGCCTGGACCCTCCTGGGCGCGGTCGCGCAGGCGACGTCCACGATCGACCTCACCACCTACGTCACGGCTCCGACGATCCGGTACCACCCGGCCGTCGTCGCCCAGAAGGCCGCGACTCTCGCGATCCTCTCGGACGACCGCTTCACCCTCGGTCTGGGATCGGGGGAGAACCTGAACGAGCACGTCGTCGGCGAGGGCTGGCCGGCCGTCTCGGTCCGCCAGGACATGCTCGAGGAGGCTGTGCAGATCATCCGCGCGCTGCACACCGGCGAGCTGGTGACGTGGGAGGGCGAGTACTTCCGCGTCGACTCCGCGCGCATCTGGGACCTGCCGGACAAGCCCGTCGAGATCGGCCTCGCCGTCTCGGGCGAGAAGTCGATCGAGCGCTTCGCGCCGCTCGGCGACCACCTGATCACCACCGAGCCCGACGCCGAGCTGATCTCGCAGTGGACGGCCGTCCGCGGTGCCGACGCCGCGCCGTCGCGCACGATCGGGCAGATCCCGATCTGCTGGGCCCCGGACAAGGAGCAGGGCATCGCCCTCGCGCACGAGCAGTTCCGCTGGTTCGCCGGCGGCTGGGCCGTGAACGCCGACCTGCCGACCCCGGCCGGCTTCTCCGGAGCGTCGAAGTTCGTGCGCCCCGAGGACGTGGCCGAGCAGATCGCCTGCGGACCCGACCTCGACGAGCTCGCCGAGAGCTTCCTGCCCTACATCGAGGCCGGGTTCACGGACATCGCGCTGGTCCAGGTCGGCGACGAGCTGCAGCAGCGCTTCCTCGACGAGGCGGCCGACGGCCTCCTCGAGCGCCTGCGCGCCCTCGCGCCGTGAGCGACCCCGTCGTGCTCAGAAGCCGCGCAGCCGCTCGATCTCGCGACGGTCGCGTTTGGTCGGCCGGCCGGCACCCCGGTCGCGCTCGATGATCGCGGGCGCCGATTCGCGCGGCGGGGGCGGCGGAGTGAGATCCTCCGCGCACTCCGCCGCGATCGGCGCGCCGACCCGCTTCACGATCAGCCCGCGCACGATCAAACGCCGGTCGAATCCGGCGATGCGGGCGCGGACCTCGTCGCCGACCTTCACGGTCTGCGCCGCCTTCGCCCGCTCGCCGTTGACGCGGATGTGGCCCGCGCGGGCCGCTGAGGTCGCGGCCGATCGCGTCTTGTACACGCGGACCGCCCACAGCCAGGCGTCCACGCGCACGGCGCCGGTGACCGGGATCTGCATCCGTCCAGTCTACGAACCCGGGAGCCGGGTGGTCCCTCCGGGCCGCTCGGCGGACCCGCACACCCCGCGGTCCCCAGGACCGCCCGACAAGGAGGTCTCCTCATGAGCACCGACCACGGCAACACCGGCTCGAACCCCAACGGCAGCACCTACACCGGACAGGAGGACGCTTCTGTCGCCGAGGCGACCGCCACGAGCACGGCCGCCGGCACCCCGGGCGATGTCGGCATGAGCACGACGAGCGCGCGCTCCTCCGAGGGCGGCACCGGCGTGCCGACCCGCGGCGCGCCCCCGCACAGCGGACTGCCGTCGGAGCTGCGCGACACCGCGTTCGAGCACGCGGGCGCCGAGTACGCGCTCGTCCCGTCCGGCCACGAGGAGTGGCAGGTCCGCCACCCCGACGGCCGCGCCGTCGGGAAGCTCGCCGTGATCTCGCACGCGGGCGAGGAGGCGGAGGCCGTCTTCGTCTCGAGCCGCCTCGGCTCCGAGGACGCCGTCGCCGAGGGCACCGACTGGCGCGGGCTGGTGTCGGCCGTCATCAACGACGAGGCCGCCGACCAGCGCGAGGGCGTCGACCTCGACCCCGCCGCCGTCCGCGTCCGGGGCGGGCTGATCAGCCGCGAGGCGACGGACGTGACCGACCTCTCCTAGTACGTGGCGCTTCCGGGCGCCGCGTCAGCGCGCGAGCAGCGCCGCGTTGATCCGGGCCGAGAGCTCGGCGTCGACGCGGCGCTCGCTCCCGTCGACGGCGCGGATGGGAGCCGCGTTCCGCGCGCTCGAGACCAGCCAGGCGGCGTCCGCGGCGCCCAAGTCCTCGCGGCGCAGGGCCCGGTAGGCGGTCTGCAGACCGAGTCCGTCCGCCAGCGCGAACAGGTCGGCCTGCGTCGTCCCGGGCAGCAGGCCCAGGCTCGGCGGCGGAGTGAGCAGCGCGCCGCCCGTGAGCAGCACGAGGTTCGAGGTCGGCCCCTCCAGCAGGAACCCGTCGCTCGAGACGAAGAGCGCGTCGTCCGCCCCGCGCCGCACCGCCTCGCGCGACGCCGCGCGGTTGACCGCGTACGAGAGCGTCTTCGCCCCCGCGAGCAGCCAGGGCGAGGTCTCCCGCACGTCCGAGCGCAGCCCCCGGTCCAGCAGCACGATCCGCACTCCGTCCCGCCGCGCGGGGCCGAAGTCCGGACTCGTCTGGACGAACACCACGCCCGTCGGCCGTCCGTCGCCCTCGAGCCCGCGCGTCAGGATCGTCTTCACCATCGCCTCCGGCACCCGCGGATGCGAGGCGACCGCCGTGGCGATCGCGTGCCGCCACGCGGCGCCGTCGGGCTCCGGCAGCTCCAGCATCCGGGCCGAGGCCGCGAAGCGGTGGAGGTGGGCGTCGAGCGCCTGCAGCCGCCCGTCGACGAGATTGATCGTCTCGAAGACGCCGTCGCCCCGGGTGAAGCCGAGATCGGTGACGTCGATCCCGCCGACGCCGGTCGGATCGACGACCGCCGCCGCGGCGAGGCCGTGGCCCGGTGACGCCTCGGACGGGCGATCGAGCAGGACGAGGGTGTCAGCGGGCATGGGCGGTGCGGTCCTTCCGGAGGGAGCGGCGAGCGGAGGAGCGGAGCAGCGCGATCGTCAGCAGCGCGCCCAGGAGCGAGCCGAGTCCGTTCGAGACGAGGTCGCGGACGTCCGAGACGCGCGACGGCAGCCAGAGCAGCTGGATCGTCTCGACGAGCACCGAGACGCCGAGCCCGATCAGGGCGGCGAGCAGACGGCGGCGCGGAGGCAGCTGCGCGGCCAGCAGCGCCCCGAGCGGCACGAGCATGAGCACGTTCGCGGTGAACTCGGCGACGTCGTAGTCGAACCACGAGGTCAGCGGAGTCGAGCCGAGGAAGGCGATGATCGAGCGGACGAGCGTCGACGGCTCCCCGGCCGGGTACGGCGCAGGGGTCAGCGTGATCAGCGCGATGACCGCGAGCCAGAGCGCCGTCGCGAGACGGAGGACTCCTGAGCGGCGCATCGTCCGATTCTGCCAGCCACGGGGAGTCGCACCGTCCGGTCGTCCCGGCGCGGTGTGTCAGGCTGGAGGGCATGACGGGCAGCGACAGCGGCGGCGACGCCGCGCTTCCGCGCCACCCCTTCGACGCGTCGCTCGGAGACGGCTGGGTCGAGGTCGGGGACGGGCGCCGGTTCTGGGGCCGTTTCGGCGCGGCCGGTCTGCTCCTGCGGGACCCCGACGGTCGGGTGCTGCTGCAGCACCGCGTCGCCTGGAGCCACTTCGGCGGCACCTGGGGACTCCCCGGAGGGGCCCGCCACCCCGAGGAGTCGGCCTTCGAGGCCGCCCTGCGCGAATCGGTGGAGGAGGCGGGCGTCCCGCCCGAGCTCGTCGTACCCGATGCCGCCAGCGTCGTCACCGTCGGACCCTGGAGCTACACCACCGTCCTCGCGCACGCGCTCGAGCACTTCGAGCCGCGCATCGCCGACGCCGAGAGCACCGAGCTGCGGTGGGTCGCTCCCGACGACGTCGATTCGCTGCCGCTGCACCCCGGCTTCGGCGCCTCCTGGAGCGGGCTGCGCGCTCTCGACGCGGCGCTGCCCGTGCTGGTCGTCGACGCCGCGAACGTCGTCGGCTCCCGGCCCGACGGCTGGTGGCGCGACCGCGCGGGAGCCGCGGAGCGACTCCTCGACGGCCTGGCCGCTCTGGCAGTCGCGGGTCTGCCCGGCGCAGTGCTCGGAGTCGCCGTCGATCGCGTCTGGCCGCGGATCGCCGTGGTCCTCGAGGGCGCGGCCCGCGACGCCGACACCACGGCCGCCCTCGCCGCCGTCCCGCCACGGCGCCTCCGGATCGAGTCGGCGGACGGCTCGGGCGACGACGCGATCGTCGCCCTGGTGCGCGCGCTCGACGCCCCCGCCGCCGTGGTCACCGCCGACCGCGAGTTGATCGCCCGCGTGAGCGCCCTCGGAGCCGCCGCCCTCGGCCCCCGCACCCTGCTCGACCTCCTCGCACCCCGCGATCCGCTCGGGGAATAGCCGGGCGGCCGCCCGGGTTGGAGAGGGCATGGCTACGACCACGATGACCCTCGACTCCCACGACCAGACCGTCTCCGACGGCATCGTCCTCATCGACTTCTGGGCGGCCTGGTGCGGCCCGTGCCGCCAGTTCGCCCCGGTCTTCGAGGCGTCGAGCGACAAGAACGCCGACATCACCTTCGCGAAGGTCGACACGGAGGACCAGCAGCAGCTCGCCGCGAGCTACGGCATCTCCTCCATCCCGACCCTCGTCGTCTACCGCGACGGCATCCCGCTGATGGCGCAGCCCGGCGCGCTGCCCGCCCCGGCGCTCGACAACCTCATCGAGCAGGTGCGCGGTCTCGACATGGTCGAGGTGCGCCGCCAGTACGACGAGGCGAAGGCCGCTCAGGAGGCCGCCGGCCCCGAGCAGTTCGCCGACGGCGCCCAGATCTGACGCTCGAACGACGGAACCCCCGCCGACCACGTGGTCGTGGGGGTTCCGTCGTTCCGGGACGCGTCCGGATCAGCCCGTGTTCTGCAGGCCCGCGGCCACGCCGTTGACCGCGAGCAGCAGCAGGCGCTGGTTCTGCTCCGTCCCCGAGCCGCCCGGATCCGTGCGCAGCGCGCGGAGCGCCCGCAGCTGCAGCAGCGAGAGCGCGTTGACGTACGGAGTGCGCAGCCGCACCGCCCGGCCCAGCACGCGGTGTCCGGTGAGCAGGCTCTCCTCGCCCGTGATCGAGAGCACCCAGCGCCGGGTCGCCTCCATCTCGTCGAGGACGAGTGCCGCCAGGTCGTCGCGCGAGTCGAGCGCCAGGTAGCGGCGCGCGATGCCCTCGTCGGTCTTCGCCAGCGACATCTCGACGTTGTCGATCATCGTCGTGAACAGCGGCCACGAGGCGTACGCCGAGCGGAGCAGCTCGAGGTCGCCCACGGCCTCCAGTGCGCTGCCGAGCCCGAACCAGCCGGTCAGGTTGACGCGCGCCTGCGTCCACGCGAACACCCACGGGATAGCACGCAGGTCCTCGAGCGACTCGACCGAGAGGCCGCGGCGCGCGGGACGCGAGCCGAGCGCGAGCAGGCCCACCTCCTCCTGCGGGGTGACCCGGGCGAACCAGGGCGCGAAGCCGTCGGCCTTCACCAGTTCGAAGAAGCGCTTGCGCGACTCGCGGTCCATCGTCTCGGCGACCTCGCGGAAGCGGTCGGCCGCCGCGGCGTTGCGCTCGCCGACCGAGGGGGAGGAGGCGAGGAGGGTCGCGCCGGCGACCTGCTCGATGTGCCGGGTCGCGATGTCCGGGTTGCCGTAGCGCGCGAAGATGACCTCGCCCTGCTCCGTCAGCTTGAAGCGGCCGTCGACCGATCCCGGCGGCTGCGCGAGCACCGCGCGGTTGGCGGGTCCGCCGCCGCGTCCCAGTGCGCCTCCGCGGCCGTGGAACAGCGTGAGCACGATTCCCTCGTCGGCCGCCCACTTCGCGATGCGCGCCTGGGCGTCGTAGAGCGCCAGCGTCGCCGAGACGGGTCCGACGTCCTTCGACGAGTCGGAGTAGCCCAGCATCACCTCGAGGCGGTTCCCGGTCTCGTCGAGCCGCTTGCGCACCTGGGGCAGCCGGATCATCTCGGCGAGGATGTCGGTCGACGCGTCGAGGTCGGCGAAGGTCTCGAAGAGCGGGATCGCGTCGATGACCGGCGGGTGCCCCTCCGTCGCCGCGTCCGCGAGCTCGAACACGGTCCGCAGGTCGTCCGAGGACTGGGTGAACGAGACGATGTAGCGGCGCGCGGCGGCGACGCCGAAGCGCTCCTGCACGGTCGCGATCGCGCGGAACACCGAGAGCACCTCCTCGCTGCGCTCGTCGAGTGCACCGCCGGCCCGGATCGCCGCGATCGTCTCGCGGTGCACCTTCGAGTGCTGGCGCACCTCGATCTCGGCCAGGTGGAAGCCGAACGTCTCGACCTGCCAGATCATGTTCTGCAGGTCGCCGTAGGCCGAGCGGGCGTCGCCGGCGGCGAGGAGCGACTCCTGCAGCGTCCGCAGGTCGCCCATCAGCTCGGCGGCGGAGGAGTACGCGAGTGCGCCGCCGGAGCGCGTCGCCGCCAGGCGCTCGGCCGCGAACAGCAGCACGCGCCGGTGCGTCTCGTTGGGGGAGCGGTCGGCGATGTCCTCGGCGAGCTCAGGCGCGCGGCCCGTGCACGCGTCCCAGAGCGCCAGCACCTCGTCCGACGGCGGAGTGGTCGACGCGTCGAGCGTGAGGGCGCGGCCCACGCGGCGCGCGACCCGCTCGAGCCCCATCAGCACGTGCTCGGAGGCGATCCCGACGGCCTCGAGGGTCGTCGCGGCGGTGACGAACGGGTTGCCGTCGCGGTCGCCGCCGATCCAGGTGCCCAGCCGCACGAAGGCGGGGGCGATCGGCGCGCGGGTGCCCGACGCCTCGCCCTGGAGGGCGTCGTCCAGACGGCGGTAGACGCGGGGGAGGACCGAGAACAGCGACTCGTCGAAGACGCTCATCGCGGTGCGCACCTCGTCGAGCGGCGACGGCTTCGACTCGCGTAGCGGCGCGGTGCGCCAGAGCGTGTCGACGTCGGCGAGCAGGCGCCGGCGGTTCTCGAGCAGCACCACGCCGCCCGTGCGCGGGTCGTCGCGCTGCTCGAGCAGCGCGCTGATGCGCCGGATGGTCGAGGCGACGGCCCGGCGGCGGGCCTCGGTGGGGTGCGCGGTGAGCACGGGGCGGAACTCGAGGCGCGAGAGGCGCTCGAACGCCTCCTCCTCGCCGAGCTCGGCGGTGAGCGTCGCCACCGACGCGGTGATCGAGTCCTCGGGCGACTGCGCGCCGGCATCGGCCTCGCGCCTGCGCAGTACGCGCACGCGGTGGAACTCCTCCGCCACGTTGACGAGGTGGAAGTAGCAGGTGAAGGCGCGCGCCACCTCCTCGGCGCGCTCGGCCGAGAGCGACGCGACGAACTCCTCCGCATCGGCGAGGTCCTCGGGTCGCCCGCCGTCGTACGCGCTGATCGTCAGCGCGCGCAGGCGCTCGACGTCGGTGTAGAGCGTCGGGTCCCCGGATTCGCGGAGGACCTGACCGAGGAGCTCGCCCAGGAGGTGGACGTCCGCACGGATGCGGTCGTCCAGGGGCGGCGCGACGGTGCCGTCGGCGGAGGTGGGGGCGGGTGCTGCGGTCGCGGCTGGCGCGTCGGAGATCGGAGGCACCTGACAGACATTAGCGGCGCCTCGTATCCGGGAGATGACGCCCGGGTCTCGTTTCGCAATGGAATGATCGGAGGTGTGACCGTGACACCCGCACCCTCCGCTCCCGCCGTCCAGACAGAGCAGGCCGCTCCTCACGTCGTCGTGCTCTTCGGGGCGGTCGGCGATCTCGCGCGGCGCAAGCTCATCCCCGGCATGGCGCATCTGGCGCTGTCCTCGCTCGCGCCCGACGTGCGCATCGTCGGGACCTCGCTCGAGGAGCACGACGACGAGTCGTTCCGCGCCTTCGCGAAGCTCGCGTACGACGAGTTCGGCAGCCGCTCGCTCACCCGCGCGCAGTGGGACGAGTTCGCGTCGAAGCTCTGCTACGTGCCGCAGTCGGCGGGCCCAGCCGCCCTGGCCGGGGCCGTGAAGTCTGCCGAGAAGGAGCTGGGCCCGGACGTCAGCCGCCTCCACTACCTCAGCGTGCCGCCCAAGGCCGCGCTGTCGGTCGTGCGGATGCTCGCCGAGGCGGGCCTCGTCGAGCGCTCCCGCATCATCATGGAGAAGCCCTTCGGCGTCGACCTCGAGAGCGCCGTCGTCCTCAACGCCGAGCTGCACGAGACGTTCGACGAGGAGCAGATCTTCCGGATCGACCACTTCCTCGGCAAGGAGCCGGCGCAGAACATCCTCGCCTTCCGCTTCGCCAACGGCCTCTTCGAGCCGATCTGGAACCGCAACTTCATCGACCACGTCCAGATCGACATCCCCGAGAAGCTGACGCTCGACCGTCGCGCCGAGTTCTACGAGTCCACCGGCGCCTACAAGGACATGGTGGTCACGCACCTGTTCCAGGTCCTCGCGTTCATGGCGATGGAGCCGCCGACCGCCCTCGAGCCGCAGGCGATCAGCGAGGAGAAGAACAAGGTCTTCCGCTCGATGCGGCCGCTGAACCCCGAGAACGTGGTGCGCGGCCAGTACATCGGCTACCGCGAGGAGCCCGGCGTCGCCCCCGACTCCGAGACCGACACCTTCGTCGCGCTCAAGTGCGAGATCGACAACTGGCGCTGGGCTGGCGTGCCGTTCTACCTCCGCACGGGCAAGCGCATGGCGGAGGGGCAGCGCATCATCTCGATCGCCTTCCGGGAGCCTCCGAAGAGCATGTTCCCGCAGGGCTCCGGAGTCGGCGCCCACGGCCCCGACCACCTCACCTTCGATCTCGCCGACGCCTCCAAGGTCTCGCTGTCCTTCTACGGCAAGCGGCCCGGCCCGGGCATGCGCCTGGACAAGCTCAGCATGCAGTTCGCGCTGCAGGAGACCGATCGCGCCGGCGACGCCCTCGAGGCGTACGAGCGGCTGATCCTCGACGCGATGCGCGGCGACCACACGCTCTTCACCACCGCCGAGGGCATCGAGCGCCTCTGGGAGGTCTCGGCGCCGCTCCTGCAGGATCCGCCGCCCGTGCGCCTCTACGCCCCCGGCTCCTGGGGCCCGAACGCGATCCACCAGCTGATCGCGCCGCACGCCTGGCGTCTCCCGTTCGAGCGGGTCTGGCGCGACAAGCGCTGACCCGGCGCGCGGGGCCCGCCCGTAGGCTGAGCGCATGGCGCGCGCGGGGGAGGACCGGATCTGGACGGTCCCGAACGTCCTGAGCATGGTGCGCCTGGCGCTCGTCCCCGTGTTCCTCGTCCTCGTGATCGAGGGGGAGGACGCTCTGGCGCTGCTCACCCTGGTGGTCTCCAGCCTCACCGACTACCTCGACGGCTGGATCGCGCGCCGCTTCGACCAGATGACGCGCCTCGGGCGCATCCTCGATCCGGCCGCCGACCGGCTCTACATCTTCGCCACGGTGCTCGGCCTCGCGTTCCGCGAACTCGTGCCGTGGTGGCTGGTCGCCGTGCTGGTCGCGCGGGATCTCATGCTCGTCGTCCTGGCCGTGATCCTGGCGAACACCGGCTACGGGCCGCTCCCGGTGCACCACCTCGGCAAGTTCGCGACGTTCTGCCTCTTCTACGCCCTGCCCCTGATCATGCTCGGACAGGCGTTCCCGGCTCTCGCGCCGGCCTCGCTGCCCATCGCCTGGGCCTTCGCGCTCTGGGGCGCCTTCCTCTACTGGTGGGCCGGGATCGTCTACGCGGTGCAGACGGCCGGTCTCGTCCGGGGGGTCCGGTCGCAGAACTCCGGGTCCGGCGGGCCCCCGGATTCCGATACGCTGAACGGATAGGAGGTACGTCTTGGCCGAGCCCGTGCGTGGAGCATCATCCACCGAACCGCTGAAGTCCGAGCCCGTCGAGCCCTCGACGGACACGACGCTCACGTTCACCGACGACATCGGTGCGCAGCTCGCTGCGCTCGACAACCGCGCCTCCCGCGACGAGGCCGAGGCGGTCGGCGCGCTGCCGTCCGGATCCGCCCTGCTGGTCGTGCGCCGCGGTCCGAACACAGGAGCGCGCTTCCTCCTCGACACCGACTCGACGACGGTCGGCCGGCACCCCGACGCCGGGATCTTCCTCGACGACGTCACCGTCTCGCGCCGCCATGCGGAGTTCGTCCGCCGCGGCACGGGCTTCGAGGTCCGCGACCTCGGCTCGCTCAACGGCACCTACTTCGACGGCGTGCGCATCGAGTCCGCACTCCTGACCGACGGCTCCGAGGTGCAGGTCGGCAAGTTCCGGCTCACCTTCTACGCGTCCCGCGCCGACCTCGTCGCCGCACCGGACGCGTAGACCGTGGGGCGCTCCACCGCCCGGGCCCTCCCGTCCGGTCCGGCCGCTCTGCTGAGCATCGGACAGGTCCTGTCCCGCCTCACGACCGAGTTTCCCGACGTGACCCCGTCCAAGCTCCGCTTCCTCGAGGAGCAGGGGCTCGTGTCACCCGCTCGCACCGACTCCGGGTACCGCAAGTTCTCCGGAGCGGACGTCGAGCGGCTCCGCATGATCCTCGCGCTGCAACGCGATCACTACCTGCCGTTGAAGGTCATCCGCGGCTACCTCGACGACGTCGACGCCGGCCGCGAGCCGGTGCTCCCGAGCGGCGTGGGCGGGGCGCCCGCCTCCCTGCTCGCCCCGGCGTCCCGGCTCACCCGCGAGCAGCTCGCGCAGGAGTCCGGAGCGAGCGGCGCGCTCCTCCAGGAGGCGATCGGCGCGGGACTCGTCCGCGGTGGCGAGTTCTACGGCGAGGAGGCGGTGACGACCCTCAAGGCGCTCGTCGAGCTCTCGCGATCGGGCATCGAGCCGCGCCACCTCCGCCCGCTGCGGGTCGCGGTGGAGCGCGAGATGTCGCTCATCGAGAGCGTCGTCGCGTCGAGCGCCCGCCGGGGCGACGTGTCCGGCTCCGCGAGCGCGACCGAGAACGCCATCGGGCTCGCGGCGCAGCTCGGAACGATCCGGAGCGCCATGGTCCGCAGCGCCCTCACGCGGATCGCCCGCTCGTGATCCCGCGGCCGCGACGACACGCCGCGGCCGTCGAGCCGATGTCGTTTACTCGGCACCCCCGGGTGAGTACCGTAGGGAGCGCGTTCGGACGATCCGGCGTTCGGATCCGGAAGGCCACGGGATGAGAGAAGTCCGCCGCGACGTCAGCGGCCAGCGCGACCTCGTCCTGTTCACCGACGGACTCCCCGATCTCGACGCCAGCGCGGGCTACCGCGGAGCGGTCGCAGCCCGTGCTGCCGGCATCACTTACCGCCAGCTCGACTACTGGGCCCGCACCGAGCTCGTCGAGCCCACCGTGCGCGGCGCCTCGGGGTCCGGCACGCAGCGTCTCTACGGCTTCCGCGACATCCTCGTGCTCAAGCTCGTCAAGCGACTGCTCGACACCGGCATCTCCCTCCAGCAGATCCGCACCGCGGTCACGCAGCTGCGCGAGTCCGGGGTGGACGACCTCGCCCAGACGACGCTCATGAGCGACGGAGCGAGCGTCTACCTCTGCACCTCCAACGACGAGGTCATCGACCTCCTCAGCCGCGGTCAGGGCGTCTTCGGCATCGCCGTCGGCAAGGTCCTCCGCGAGGTCGAATCGAGCCTCGTCGACCTCGGCAGCCAGTCCGTCGACCCCCTGGACGAGCTCGCCCAGCGCCGCGCCTCCCGCAAGGTCGGCTGACCGCCGCTCCGGTCACCCGCCTGCCCCCGCTGATCCGTGGTTCCGCGGCCTCTGCTGATCGAGTAGCCCGCGCAGCGGGCGTATCGAGATCCGCCCACCGCCAGGAACCGCTGTCGCCGCGCCGACCACTCCGCCCGACGACGACGACGGCGCCGCAGCCCGAGCTGCGACGCCGTGGTCGAGAAGAGGTCGCGCCTACTTCCCCGCCGGCACCTGCTCGCCGATGCGGCCGGTGCGGATGACCCGGTCGAGCAGCAGGTCGAAGTTGTGCGCCATCTCCTGCGCGCTCTCGCCCGGCCAGACGTGGACGGGCTTCGCCGCGCCCTGCGCCTGCTGCAGCGAGGTGCGCTCCGGGAGCTGGGGGCTGAGCACCAGCGGGCCGAACATGTCCCGCAGCTCCTTGATCCGGAACTGGTGCTCGAGCGACTGGACGCGCGCGCGGTTCACGATGATGCCGAGGGGCTGCAGGCGCGGGCTGAGACCGCGCCGGATCTCCTCGATCGCGCGCAGGGCGCGGTCGGCCGCCGCGACGGAGAAGAGCCCGGGCTCGGTGACGACGGCGACGCGGTCGCTCGCCGCCCACGCGGTGCGGGTCAGCGCGTTCAGCGACGGGGCGCAGTCGATCAGCACGAGGTCGTAGTCGGCCTCGACGCTCGCGAGCGCCTCCTCGAGCTTCCAGATGTCGCGGATGCTCGGGTGCGGTCCGTCGAAGTTGATCGCCGACGGGCTGCCGATGAGCACGTCGATCGTGCCGTGGTGCTCCTTCGTCCAGCCGGAGGGGGCGATCGCCGAGCGGACGATCTTCTCCTTCGGCGACGTGAGCACGTCGGCGATGTTGAGGTGGCCGGCGACATTGATGTCCATGCCGGTGGAGACGTCGGACTGGGGGTCGAGGTCGACGACGAGCGTTCGCAGACCCTTCGAGAACGCTGCGGACGCGAGGCCGAGGGTCACCGTGGTCTTGCCGACGCCGCCCTTGAGGGAGCTCACGCTGAGTACATGCATGGCTGGTTACTTTACTTTCACTAGGGTGGGAGAACCTAACCGTTCCCTGCGCGCCACCCGGCCCGGGATGCGGATACGGGGGCGCGACGTCGCACTCCCGGCTCCCCGTCGCCCGCGGAGGACCGACCCGAAGGACTGCCGTGTTCTCGAAGATCCTTGTGGCCAATCGCGGAGAGATCGCGATCCGGGCGTTCCGTGCCGCGTACGAGCTCGGGGCGCGCACCGTCGCCGTGTTCCCGTACGAGGACCGGAACTCGATGCACCGGCTGAAGGCCGACGAGGCCTACCAGATCGGCGAGAAGGGGCATCCGGTCCGGGCCTACCTCGATGTGGCCGAGATCATCCGGGTCGCCCTCGAGTGCGGTGCCGACGCGATCTACCCCGGCTACGGGTTCCTCTCCGAGAACCCCGAGCTCGCCCGAGCGGCGGCCGACGCCGGCATCGCGTTCATCGGTCCTCCGGCCCGGGTCCTCGAGATGGCGGGCAACAAGGTCACGGCGAAGGAGCACGCGCGGGCCGCCGGCGTGCCGGTGCTGCGCTCCACCCCGGCGTCGCGCGATCTCGACGAGCTGCTCGCGGGCGCCGCGGAGATCGGCTTCCCGATCTTCGCCAAGGCGGTCGCGGGAGGAGGAGGTCGCGGCATGCGGCGCGTCGACGCTCCGGAGGACCTCCGCGCGGCCCTCGAGGCCGCCATGCGGGAGGCCGACAGCGCGTTCGGCGATCCGACGATGTTCCTCGAGCAGGCGGTCGTCCGGCCCCGGCACATCGAGGTGCAGATCCTCGCCGACGCCGACGGAGAGACGGTCCACCTGTTCGAGCGCGACTGCTCGGTGCAGCGCCGGCACCAGAAGGTCGTCGAGATCGCGCCCGCGCCGAACCTCGACGAGACGACCCGGCAGGCGATGCACCGCGACGCCATCGCCTTCGCCCGGTCGATCGGGTACGTCAACGCGGGCACGGTCGAGTTCCTCCTGGACACCGCGGGGGAGCGGGCGGGCGAGCACGTGTTCATCGAGATGAACCCGCGCATCCAGGTCGAGCACACGGTGACGGAGGAGGTCACCGACGTCGACCTCGTCGCCTCGCAGATGCGGATCGCCGCCGGGGCGACCCTCGCCGAGCTGGGGCTGACCCAGAGCGAGCTGCGACTGCACGGGGCGGCGCTGCAGTGCCGCATCACCACCGAGGACCCGGCGGCCGGCTTCCGTCCGGACACCGGCAAGATCACCACGTACCGCTCGCCGGGCGGCGGCGGGATCCGCCTCGACGGCGGCACGATCAACCCGGGTGCTCAGATCAGCCCGCACTTCGACTCGATGCTCGCGAAGCTCACCTGCCGCGGTCGCGACTTCCCGGCGGCGGTGGCCCGCGCCAAGCGCGCTCTCGCCGAGTTCCGGATCCGCGGCGTCTCGACGAACATCCCGTTCCTGCAGGCCGTGCTGGACGATGCGTCGTTCGCCGCGGGAGACCTCAGCACATCGTTCATCGACGAGAGGCCGGGGCTGCTCGCCGGCCGCGAGTCCCGCGACCGGGGCACGAAGCTGCTGACCTGGCTCGCCGAGGTCACGGTGAACCAGCCGCACGGCGCCCGACCGCCGGGACTGCGGCCCGTCGACAAGCTGCCGGCCGTCGACCTCGCGGCTCCTGCTCCCGCCGGGTCCAGGCAGCGCCTGCTGGAGCTCGGCCCGAAGGGGTTCGCCGACGCCCTGCGTGCGCAGACCGCCCTCGCGGTCACGGACACGACCTTCCGCGACGCGCACCAGTCGCTCCTCGCGACGCGGGTCCGCTCCCGCGACCTCGTGGCCGTCGCCCCCTCCGTCGCCCGGCTCACTGCGCAGCTGCTGTCGGTCGAGGCCTGGGGAGGCGCGACCTACGACGTCGCGCTCCGCTTCCTCGGCGAGGACCCGTGGGAGCGGCTCGCGGCCCTCCGCTCGGCCCTGCCGAACGTCGCGATCCAGATGCTGCTCCGGGGCCGCAACACCGTCGGCTACACGCCCTATCCGACGGAGGTGACCGACGCGTTCGTCCGCGAGGCCGCCGCCACCGGCGTCGACGTCTTCCGCATCTTCGACGCGCTCAACGACGTCTCGCAGATGCGGCCCGCCATCGACGCCGTGCTCGCGACGGGCACCACGGTCGCCGAGGTGGCCGTCTGCTACACCGGCGACCTGCTCGATCCGGCCGAGGACCTCTACACCCTCGACTACTACCTCCGGCTCGCCGAGCAGATCGTCGACGCGGGGGCCCACGTGCTCGCGATCAAGGACATGGCGGGGCTGCTGCGCCCGTACGCCGCCGCCCGCCTCGTCGAGGCGCTGCGCGGGAGGTTCGACCTGCCGGTGCACGTGCACACCCACGACACTCCCGGCGGTCAGCTCGCCACCCTGCTCGCCGCGGCGGAGGCGGGTGCCGACGCCGTCGACGCCGCGTCCGCGCCGATGGCGGGCACCACGAGCCAGCCCTCGCTCTCGGCCCTGGTCGCCGCCCTCGCGCACACGCCCCGCGACACCGGGCTCGACCTCGACGCCGTCTCGGATCTCGAGCCCTACTGGGAGGCGGTCCGCCGCCTCTACCGCCCGTTCGAGTCCGGCCTGCCCGGACCGACCGGGCGGGTGTACCGCCACGAGATCCCCGGCGGTCAGCTCTCGAACCTGCGGCAGCAGGCGATCGCGCTCGGCCTCGCCGACCGCTTCGAGGTCGTCGAGGACCTCTACGCCGCCGCGAACGGGATCCTCGGACGGGTCCCCAAGGTCACGCCGTCCTCCAAGGTCGTCGGCGACCTCGCCCTCCACCTCGCCGCGGTCGACGCCGACCCCGCCGACTTCGCCGAGAACCCGCAGGCCTACGACATCCCCGACTCCGTCGTCGGCTTCATGGCGGGCGAGCTCGGCGAGCTGCCCGGCGGCTGGCCCGAGCCGTTCCGCACCCGGGTGCTCGAGGGGCGCGACGTGCGCATCGGAGTGGCCGACCTCTCGCCCGAGGACCGCGCGGTGCTGCTCGGCGAGGACGCGGACGCCCGGCGCGCCACGCTGAACCGGCTGCTGTTCCCCGGCCCCGCCCAGCAGTTCCTCGACGTGCGCGAGTCGTACGGCGACGTCTCGGCCCTCGACACGGCCGACTACCTCTACGGCCTGCGGCAGGGCGAGGAGCACGTGGTCGAGATCGCGCGCGGTGTCCGCCTCTACGTCGGGCTCGAGGCGATCGGCGACGTGGACGACAAGGGCATGCGAACGGTGATGACCACCCTGAACGGGCAGCTGCGGCCGGTGTTCGTCCGCGACACGACCGTCGCGGTCGACACGACGAGTGCCGAGAAGGCGGACCGGACCGTCCCCGGTCAGGTCGCCGCTCCGTTCGCGGGGGTCGTGACGCTCAAGGTCGCCGTGGGCGACGTCGTGGCGGCGGGAGCCGCGATCGCGACGATCGAGGCGATGAAGATGGAGGCGGCCATCACGACTCCGGTCGCGGGCACCGTCCGACGGCTCGCCGTCCCGGTGACGCAGCAGGTCGACGCGGGCGATCTGCTGGTCGTCGTCGAGGCGTCCTAGCAGTCGGAGCCCGGGGGCTCCAAGGCCCGGCGCCCCCGAACGGGCCGCCGGTACACTGACCGCAAGCGGAAGGAGGCTCGTTCGCATGGATGAGCGCAACGACGAACAGCCCGACACCGGCCCCGTGCCCCGCACCGCGCTCGACGCGGTGAGGGACTCGACGCAGTACGTGCCCCGCGAGAGCGACACTGCTCCGACCCGGATCCCCGACGGCGTGCGGGTCGACCCGCCGCTTCGGCGGCGGTCCACCGCGCCGGCGCCCGTCGAGGACGACTCCGTCGATGTCGGCACGCTCGGCATCCCCTCGGCCCGTCCGTCCCGCTCCTCGCATGTCGCGCCTCCGGAGCCGGACCCCGCCTCGGGCGTCGGACCCGTGTCCGCCGGGTCCGCCTCGCGCGACGAGGTCTCCGTGCTTCCCGAGGAGCCGGGCGAGCGTCCCCGCCGCCGGGGAGAGACTCCCGCCACGGACTCCGCCGAGTCCTCCGCCGCCGAGCAGACCCGCAGCGCCACGCGGCGCGACCGTCTCCGGGCCGAGTCCGAGGCGTCGTCCGGTCCTGGATCCGCCCCCGGTTCCGCCTCCGGCCCCGAATCGTCGTCGATGCTGACGGCCGACCGCCTCCTCGAGGTGAACCGGCGTACGCGTCCCGCGCCGACCTCCGGCTGGAACCGCTTCGTCTACGCCGTGACGTTCCACACGGTGAACCTCGGCGACTCCGCGAAGGAGCAGGCCTGGAAGGCGATGGGGGAGCGGATCAGCCGCCAGTTCGAGGGCGGCACCCGCTTCGTGCCGGTGATGACCCGCAAGGGCGGCGTCGGCAAGACGACCGTCACGACCCTCCTCGGCATGGCGTTGGCCGACGCCCGCGAGGATCGCATCATCGCGGTCGACGCCAATCCCGACCGGGGCACTCTCGCCGAGCGCGTCCCGAAGCAGACCCGGGCCACCGTCCGCGACGTCGTCAACCGGGCGTCCGGAGTCACCGGCTTCACCGACTTCTCGACGATGGTGTCGCGCGACGAGACCCGACTGGACGTCCTCGCCTCCGACACCGACCCGATGCTGTCCGAGGCGTTCGACGAGGACGACTACAACGTGGTCGCGGACCTCGTGGAGCGGTTCTACTCGATCATGCTCACCGACTGCGGAACCGGCATCGTCCACTCCGTGATGCGTCCGACGCTGCAGCGTGCCGACACGGTCGTCATCGTGTCGGGCGGGAGCATCGACGAGGCGCGCCTCGCCTCCGAGACCCTCACCTGGCTCGATGCGAACGGCCACGGCGCTCTCGTGAAGAACGCCGTCGTCGCCCTGAACACCGCCACGCAGGGGACGAGCCTCGTGAAGCTCGAGGAGATCGAGTCGCACTTCCGCTCGCGGGTGCGCGACATCGTCCGCATCCCGTACGACCCGGTGCTGGCCGCCGGCTCGGTCGTGAAGTGGGAGCACCTGCGTCCGGCCACGAAGGACGCAGCGCGACTGCTGGCCGCGCTCGTCGTCGAGGGCATGCCGGTCCGGCGTGCCTGAGGCGGCGGTCGACGCCGCCGAGCAGTTCGATCTGATCGTCATCGGGGCCGGATCCGGCAACTCGATCGTCGGTCCCGAGTACGACGACTCCCGCGTGGCGCTCCTCGACGACGGGGAGTGGTTCGGCGGCACCTGCCTCAACGCGGGCTGCATCCCGACCAAGATGTTCGTGCACGTGGCCGACGTGGTCTCCGACGTCGACCAGGGAGCGCCCATCGGCGTGCGAGGAGCCGTCGCGCGGCCCGAGTGGGCGGCCGTCCGCGACCGCGTCTTCGGCCGCACCGACACGATCAGCCGGGCCGGACTGGAGTACCGGGACGAGCGCTCCCCGAACGTCACCGTGCTGCGCGAGAGCTTCGGCTTCGAGTCGCTCGGCGACGGCTCCCGGCCGCACGTGCTCGTGAGCGCGAGCGGCACCCGGATCAGCGCGCCCCGCGTCGTCATCGCCGCCGGCTCCCGGCCCCGCCCTCTGCTGGCGGCGTACGCGCCCGATGCGCGCATCCACGACTCGTCCTCGATCATGCGCCTCGACGAGCTCCCCGAGCGGATGGTGATCCTGGGAGGCGGAGCCGTCGCCGTCGAGTTCGCCCACGTCTTCTCCGCCTTCGGCACCGCGGTCACCGTCGCCGTCCGGAGCGACCGCCTCCTCCGCTCGCTCGACGAGGACATCGCGCGGCGGTTCACCGCGATCGCCCGCGGCCGCTGGGACGTCCGCACCGGCGTCACCGCCGAGCAGGTCGACGCGGGCGACGGCGGGCTCGTCGTCACGTTCAGCGACGGGTCGAGCGTCGAGACGGACGTCCTGCTCGTCGCCCTCGGACGCGACCCCAACAGCGACACCCTCGCCGCCGCCTCCGTCGGGATCGACCTGCATCCGGACGGACGGGTCGCGGTCGACCTCGAGCAGCGGGTCCTCTCGGGCGGCGCGCCCGTCCCCGGCCTCTACGCACTCGGAGACGTCTCCTCCCAGTGGCAGCTCAAGCACGTCGCGAACCACGAGGCGCGGATCGTCGCCCACAACCTCCTGCACCCGGACGACCCTCAGCGGAACACGCTCTCGCCCGTGCCCGGAGCGATCTTCGCCCACCCCCAGATCGCCCACTTCGGCATGACGCTGGCCGACGCGGAGGACGCCGGCGTCGCCGCGATCTCGGTCAGCCAGGAGTACGGCTCCACCGCCTTCGGCTGGGCGCTCGAGGACGACTCCAGCGTCTGCATCCTGGTCGTCGGGCTCGATGGAGCCCTGCTCGGTGCGCACCTGATGGGCCCGCAGGCGAGTATCCTCATTCAGCCGCTCGTCCAAGCCGCCAGCGTCGGACGCGGCATCCACGGACTCGCCCGCAGCCAGTACTGGCCGCACCCGGCAGCGAGCGAAGTCGTCGAGAACGCCCTCCTGAAAGCGGAGGAGGCCCTGAGGGAGCGCACCACATGACCGAACGCCAGATCCGGATCTTCGGAGATCCCGTCCTGAAGACCCCGTCGGCACCGATCGAGGCGATCGACGACGGGATCCGCGGACTGGTCGAGGACCTCGTCGACAGCGTCCGCCCTCCGGGACGCGCCGGCGTCGCCGCCCCTCAGATCGGCGTGAACCTCCGCGCCTTCAGCTACAACGTGGACGGCGTCATCGGGTACATCCTGAACCCCGAGATCGTCGAGCTGACCGGCGAGCCGCAACCGGTCGACGAGGGCTGCCTCTCGGTGCCCAACCTCTGGTACCCGGCGATCCGCTACCCGTACGCCAAGGTCCGCGGAACCGACGTCGACGGCAACGAGATCGTCCTCGAGGGGGACGGCCTGATGGCGCAGGCCCTGCAGCACGAGTGCGACCACCTCGACGGCCGCCTCTACCTCGACCGGCTCTCCAAGGAGCACCGCCGCGCCGCGATGAAGGACGTCCGCGAGTCCCCCTGGTTCTGAGTCGATTCGGACGCCCGTCCTTGCCGGGCGTCCCGCGGTCGGCTCGCGCGGAGGGGCGCGTTCCGCAGAGCGTCCTGCGTTCGCCGACGGGAAAGCGCTGACACGCGCTTTCCCGGATACGGCTGTGCCTTTTGGGGAGCCGGTCCTTGCCCGGCTCCTCGCGGTCGGCTCGGGTGGATGGGCGCGTTCCGTAGAGCGTCCTGCGTTCGCCGACGGGAAAACGCTGACACGCGCTTTCCCGGATACGGCTCGACCCTCTGCATAGCCCCCGGACCCGCCGTTGCGGGTCCGTTCTGAAGGGAGCGCGCGCTCGGCCCTGCCGCCTGCCTGCTGATCGAGTAGCCCGCGGAGCGGGCGTATCGAGATCCACGTCGCTGTACTGGAGGCGACACGCGCAGAACCTCTGGCAGGAGTGGGCGCCGTCCGCCATCGGCGCTGACCGTCACCCTCAGCGGTGGTCCCGCGCCCGACCACTCGTCGGCCGCAGAACCGCCGCCGCCCGAGCACCGGGCGGCACCGCCACTCAGCGGAGGCTGATGCCCTCCGTGGCCGGGGCGGCGGAGTAGAGCGCGGAGATCGTGTCGGCGTAGTCCGAGAGGATCACGGCGCGCTTGATGCTCATCTTCGGCGTCAGGTGGCCGCTCGCCTCGGTGAACTCGGTCGGCAGGATCACGAACTTGCGGATCGACTCCGCGCGCGAGACGGACCCGTTGGCGTGGTCGACGGCGCGCTGGATCTCGGCGAGGACCGCCGGGTTGACGGCCGCGTCGTCGAGGGAGAGCGTCGGATCCTGCCCGTTGTTGCCGAGCCACGTCGGCAGCATCTCGCTGTCGAGCGTGACGAGCGCAGCGATGAACGGCCGCTGGTCCCCGACCACCACGACCTGGCCGACCAGCGGATTCGCCCGGATCGGGTCCTCGAGCGCCGCTGGCGCGACGTTCTTGCCGCCGGCCGTGACTATGATCTCCTTCTTGCGGCCGGTGACGCGCAGGTACCCGTCCTCGTCGAGCGAGCCGAGGTCGCCCGTGCGGAACCACTCGCCGTCGAACGACTCCGCCGTCGCCTGCTCGTTGTTCCAGTACCCGCCGAAGACGCAGATGCCCCGCACCTGGATCTCGCCGTCCGCCGCGATCCGGATGGACGCCCCCGGCATCGCCGGTCCGACGGTGCCGATCTTGAACAGCTCGGTGCGGTTCACACTCGCGGGCGCGGTCGTCTCGGTCAGGCCGTAGCCCTCGAGGATCTTGATCCCGAGGCTGTGGAAGAAGTGCCCGAGCCGGTCGCCGAGCGGCGCCGAGCCCGACACGGCGTACTTCACGTTCCCGCCCATCGCCGCCCGCAGCTTCGAGTAGACCAGGCGGTCGAACAGCAGGTACTGCAGCTTGAGCGCCAGGGGCACCGACCCGGCCTCTACGGCGATGGAGTGCGCGACGGCGACATCCGCGGCGCGGCGGAAGATCTTCCCCTTCCCTCCGGCCTCGGCCTTCTGCTCCGCCGAGTTGTAGACCTTCTCGAACACTCGGGGCACCGCGAGCAGGAACGTCGGCTTGAACGACGCGAGCGAGGGGAGGAGCTGCTTGGTGTCGGCCTGGTGGCCGACCTTCACGCCGCCGTGCACGCAGAGGACCGAGATGAAGCGGGCGAACACGTGCGCGGTGGTGATGAAGAGGAGCGTCGAGGCGCCCGGCTGGTGGATCAGCTCCGTGAGAGCGACGGCGGAGTTGCGGCTGAGCTCGACGAAGTTCGAGTGCCGGATGATGCAGCCCTTGGGCCGCCCGGTCGATCCCGAGGTGTAGATGATCGTGGCGATGTCGGAGCCGGTGGCGAGCGAGCGGCGGCGCTCGATCTCGGCGTCCGGCACGTCGACTCCGCGCGCGGCAAGCTTGTCGAGGTCGCCGAGCCCGATCTGCCAGGCGATGCGGACGTCCGGGACGTCGGCGCGGATCTCGTCGAGCCGCGCGAAGTGATCAGCCGTCTCGACGATCACGGCGTGGGCACCGGAGTCGGTCAGGTTCCACTGCACCTGGGCGGGCGAGGAGGTCTCGTAGACCGGGACGAGGATCGCGCCGGCGAACCAGACGGCGAAGTCGATCAGCGTCCACTCGTAGCGCGTCTTGCAGATCAGCCCGATCTTCTCGCCGGGCTCGATGCCCGCGGCGACGAGGCCCTTCGCGAGAGCCGTCACCTGGTCGAGGAACTCCTGCGCGGTGACGTCGCGCCAGCCTCCGCCCTCGGGCAGGGCGAACAGCACGCGGTCGGGGGTCTCGCGAACCCTGTCGAGCAGCAGATCGGCGGCGTTCGCCTGAGGATCGGCGGCCACCACGGCGGGTGAATCGAACTGTTCCACGGCAACTCCTTCGGCACCTGAACGAACGTCGAGCCCACTCTATCGGCGGGATCGAAACTGTGGATCCGTTCAGGGTAACGATCCGGCCGGTGGTCGCGATGCGGGCTCCTCCGGTGCCCGGCCCGCCTGAGCCTGCGCGCTGTCCGCGGTCACTACACTCGATCCAGTCGCCGGAGAAGGCGGCTCCACCGGCGCGGATGCGCCGACGGCGGAGGGAAGGCGGTTCGCGTGCACGCGATCGGGATCGACATCGGCGGCACGAAGATCGCAGGGGCGCTGGTCGACGAGTTCGGCGCGATCCTCCGCGAGGACCGCCAGCCGACTCCCGCCGGGCACCCCGAGCTGATCGTCGACGTCGTCGTCGAGATGGTCCAGCGCCTGCGCGAAGGCCTCGCGTCCGGCGATGTCGCCGCGGTCGGAGTGGCCGCCGCCGGCTTCATCGACGCCTCCCAGTCGATCGTCTACTACGCCCCCAACATCAACTGGCGCAACGAGCCCTTCCGCGAGAAGCTCTCGGCGCGGATCGATCTGCCGATCATCATCGAGAACGACGCGAACGCCGCGGGCTGGGCCGAGTTCCGCTACGGCTCCGGCCGCCTGGTCAGCGACATGGTCATGCTCACCATCGGCACGGGCGTCGGCGGAGCGATCGTCATCAACGACCGCCTGCTGCGCGGCGGCTTCGGCGCGGCCGCGGAGGTCGGGCACATGCGCGTCGTCCCCGGCGGGCTGCCGTGCGGCTGCGGCGCCCGCGGCTGCATCGAGCAGTACGGCTCCGGTCGCGCCCTGCAGCGCTTCGCGGGCGAGCTGGCCGACGCCGGCGGCATCGGACAGGGCATCGCGGACGCCCGCAGCCGGAACGGCGGCGAGCTCAACGGCCACATCATCTCCGACCTCATCGTCGCGGGCGACCTCGGCGCCCTCGCGGCGCTCCGCCAGCTCGGCCACTGGCTGGGCGAGGCCGCGGCCAGCCTGAGCGCGGTCCTCGACCCTCAGCTCTTCGTGATCGGCGGGGGAGTGGCGCAGGCCGGCGACCTGCTGCTCGACCCGATCCGTCAGGCGTACCTCGACAATCTGCCGGCGCGCGGCTACCACCCCGAGCCCGAGTTCCGCATCGCGGAGCTCGTCAACGACGCCGGAGTCGTCGGTGCGGCGGATCTCGCCCGCCTGCACGCGAACTCCCTCTGACCCCGCTCCACCCGCCCCACCCCCGACCCTGCACTCGCTGAGGAGCCGCACGATGTTCTACTGGTTCATGAAGCACATCGTGGCGGGACCGCTCCTGAAGACGATCTTCCGTCCGTGGGTCGTGAACGCCGACCGGGTGCCCCAGACCGGCGGAGTGATCCTCGCGAGCAACCACCTCTCGTTCATCGACTCGGTGTTCCTGCCGCTCGTGATCGACCGCAACATGGTCTTCCTCGCCAAGAGCGACTACTTCACCGGCAAGGGCCTGAAGGGCTGGGCGACGCGCCTGTTCTTCACCGCCACGGGGATGCTGCCCATCGACCGCTCCGGCGGGAAGGCCTCCGAGGCGTCCCTCAACACCGGGCTCCGGGTCCTCGCGCGCGGGGAGGCGCTCGGCATCTATCCGGAGGGCACCCGCAGCCCCGACGGCCGGATGTACCGCGGACGCACCGGCGTCGCGCGGATGGTCCTCGAGGCGCGCGTGCCCGTCGTGCCCGTCGCGATGGTCGACACGGCGCGGATCATGCCGATCGGCAGCCGCCTGCCCAAGCTCGGCCGGATCGGCATCGTCTTCGGCGAGCCGCTCGACTTCAGCCGCTTCGAGGGCATGGAGGGCGACCGCTTCATCCTCCGCTCGATCACCGACGAGATCATGTACGAGCTCCTCGCCCTGAGCGGCCAGGAGTACCTCGACGTCTACGCGACGTCGGTCAAGGAGAAGCGCGCCGCGCTCGTCCGCTGACCGCCGGCTGTGCGCGGAGGCCTCCTCCTCGGAGGCGTCCCGCGAGGCGATAAGCTCGTCAACCGCTGCCGTCCGACCGGGCGGTACCCGCTCGCGCGCCTCCCGGCGCCCGTCAGAACCAGGAACCCCCGTGGTCATCGATCCGAACGAACCGTACGTCCTCGCCGCCCCCTCCGTGGTCGCCGGCCTGGACTATTGGCGCGAGCTCGAGATCAAGCAGCAGCCGCAGTGGCCCGACGCCGAGGCGGTCCGCGCCGCGTCCGCCGAGATCGCCGCGCTGCCTCCGCTCGTCTTCGCGGGCGAGGTCGACCAGCTCCGCGAGCGCCTCGGCGCCGCGGCGCGCGGCGAGGCGTTCCTGCTCCAGGGCGGCGACTGCGCCGAGACCTTCGCCGGTGCCACGGCCGACCAGATCCGCAACCGCGTCAAGACCGTGCTGCAGATGGCCGTCGTCCTGACCTACGGTGCGAGCATGCCGGTCATCAAGATGGGCCGCATGGCCGGGCAGTTCGCGAAGCCCCGCTCGAGCGATCTCGAGACCCGCGGCGACGTCACGCTGCCCGCCTACCGCGGCGACATCGTGAACGGCTACGACTTCACTCCGGAGTCGCGCACCGCCGACCCGCGCAGGATCGTGCAGGGGTACCACACGGCCGCGTCGACCCTGAACCTGATCCGGGCCTTCACGCAGGGCGGCTTCGCCGATCTGCGGCTCGTGCACTACTGGAACAAGGGCTTCACCGAGAACCCGCAGAACCAGCGCTACGAGCAGCTCGCCCGCGAGATCGACCGTGCCGTGAAGTTCATGGTCGCGTGCGGAGCCGACTTCGAGGGCATGAAGCGCACCGAGTTCTACACGGGCCACGAGGGCCTGCTGATGGACTACGAGCGCCCGATGACGCGGATCGACTCGCGTACCGGCACCCCGTACAACACGTCCAGCCACTTCATCTGGATCGGCGAGCGCACCCGCGAGCTCGACGGCGCCCACGTCGACTTCCTGTCGCGCGTGCGCAATCCGATCGGCGTGAAGCTCGGCCCCTCGACGAGCCCCGAGACGATGCTCGAGCTGATCGACAAGCTCGACCCGGATCGCGAGCCCGGTCGCCTCACCTTCATCACGCGGATGGGAGCGGGCAAGATCCGCGACGCCCTGCCCCCGCTGCTGGAGGCGGTCAAGTCGAGCGACGCCCTGCCGCTCTGGGTCACCGACCCGATGCACGGCAACGGTCTGACGACGCCCACCGGCTACAAGACCCGTCGCTTCGACGACGTGGTCGACGAGGTCAAGGGCTTCTTCGAGGCGCACCGCGCCGCGGGCACCCACCCGGGCGGCATCCATGTGGAGCTCACCGGCGACGACGTCACCGAGTGCCTCGGCGGCTCGGAGCAGATCGACGAGGCCACCCTCGCGACCCGCTACGAGTCGGTCTGCGATCCCCGCCTCAACCACATGCAGTCCCTCGAGCTCGCCTTCCTCGTGGCGGAGGAACTCCGCGGCTCCGCCGTCTGAGCGCCACCTCGGCGAGGCGGTCCTCCTCCTGGAGGCCGTGGATCTCGATGCGCCCGCCGCGCGCGCTACTCGATCACCAGAAGCCCGCTGGTCGAGTAGCCGCGCAGCGGCGTATCGAAACCCACACTGTTGAAGGTCGTGGATCTCGATACGCCCTCTGTGAGGGCTACTCGATCAACGAGCGTCTGCCGCGGAGCGGCGTATCGAGACCCGCCCTTCTGAAGGTCGTGGATCTCGATACGCCATCTGCGAGGGCTACTCGATCAGCGAGCCTCTGCCGAGCAGCGGCGTATCGAGACCGACACTGTTGGAGGTCGTGGATCTCGATACGCCCTCTCCGAGGGCTACTCGATCACCAGGGGTCCGAGTCCGATGGACTCCCAGGCATCCGAATCGTCCCCCTCCTCGAGGCGAACGGGTGGATCGCGTGCGAGCGATCCGCGCTAGCCGCACGCGACCCGCTCTCCGGTTCGCGACCCGTTGTGAAGCCGACCGCGGCGATGGGGGCGAGGACCCCATCGCACAGTGATCACGTCGTGATGGTGATCGACAGCTGGATGGAGGTGCCGCGCTGCACGGCCTCGCCGGCGGGGTCCGACTGCGCGGTGACCCTCGTGATCTCGTTCGGGGCGGCGTCGATGAGCGCGCCGAGGGTCGAGAGGGAGTAGCTCCACGTCAGGTCGACGGCGTCGAGGGCCGCCTTGGCCTCGTCGCGGGTCAGACCGACGACGTTCGGCACGGCGACCGGCTCCGGGCCCTTGGAGACGACGACCGAGATCGTGCCGCCGGTGGTGGCCGGAGCCTCCGGGTTCGCCTGGATGAGGACGACGCCGGCGGGCACGGTGTCACTCCAGTCCTCGCCGTTGCGGTCGAGGGCGAGGCCGGCGTCCTTCGCCGCCGCGGTCGCCTCCTCGAGGGTCATCCCGACGACGTTCGGGATCGACCCGAGGCTGACGGTCAGGGCGATCGTCGACTGCTCGGCGAGGACGGGCGGGAGCGGCGAGCCGTCGGGGAGGGCGGCCGAGATGACCCGTCCCTCGTCGACGTCCCCGTCGAACACGCGGGTCGTGTCGCCAAGGGCGAACGGGGCTGCGGTGATCGCCGCGATCGCCTCCTCCTCCGAGAGACCGATGAGAGCCGGGACCTCGAGCTGCCGGGGGCCGCTGGAGACCACGAGCGTCACGACGGAGTCCTTGTGGATGGCCTGGTCCGGCGCCGGGTTCGAGCTCATCACCGTGCCCGGAGGAACGGTCAGGTCGGGCGCCTGCTCCTGCTCCGCCCGCAGTCCGCTGGACTCGAGCAGTTCGACGGCGTCGTCCTGCGGGAGGCCGACGACGCTCGGGATGGTGCGCAGCGCGCCGGGGCCCTCGCCGAACCAGTAGGCGGTGCCGCCGCCGAGGAGGGCGAGGAGGATCACGGCGACGACCAGGAGCACGCCTCGTCGGCGCCGGACCCTCCGCTTCGCGGCAAGCCGGGCGACGGCGGTCTCGTCGTCGTCCTCGACGACCTCGGCCTCGCTCCCGGGTCCGTCGAGGACCGTCGTCTGGCCCTGAATCGCCGCATCGAAGAGCGCGGTCGTCGCGGGCGGCGGGGCTGCCTCGGGCAGAGGGGTGACGGCCTGGGTGTCGGCGACCCGGCGGTCGGTCGGCGTGATGCCCATCAGCCGCTCGGCCTCGAGCAGCTGCGCGAGCATCACTCCGGCGTCGCGCGGACGCATGTCCGGATCGCGCTCCGTCGCCCAGAGCACGAGCTCGTCGAGCGACGTCGGGACGGAGGCGACCTTCGCACTCGGGTAGGGCACCGAGTCGTTGGCGTGCTGGTAGGCGATCTGCATCGGCTGCTCGCCGGTGAAGGGCTGCTCGCCGGTGAGCATCTCGTAGATCATGATGCCGATGGCGTAGATGTCGCTGCGGGTGTCGGCCGTGCCGCGGGTGACGAGCTCGGGGGAGAGGTAGGCGATCGTGCCGAGCAGCGCCTGCCCCGACGCGGTGTTCGCCGACGCGGCCCTGGCGAGCCCGAAGTCGCCGATCTTGATCCGGCCGTCGTCAGCCAGCAGCACGTTCTCGGGCTTGAGGTCGCGGTGCAGGATGCCCGCACGGTGCGCCGCGGCGAGGCCCGACAGCACCGAGTGCATGATGTCGACGACCTGCTGGGCGGTGAGGCGCCCCCGCTCCTTGAGCAGATCCCGCAGGGTGATTCCCGGCAGGTACTCCATGACGAGGTACGCCATGTCCGAGTCCTGCCCCTGGTCGAAGACGCTCACGACGTTGGGGTGCGCCAGTCGAGCGGCCGAGCGGGCCTCCTGCACGAAGCGGTTCTTGAAGGTCGCGTCGTCGGAGAGGTGGCCGTGCATCACCTTGATGGCCACGCGACGCTCGAGGCGCTGATCGGTCGCGAGGTAGACCGTGGCCATGCCTCCGCGGGCGATCCTCGAGCGCACCTCGTAGCGGCCGTCGACGAGACGGCCGAGGAGGGGGTCGAGCTGGCTGGTGGTCACGCGACGAGTCTAGGCAAGACCGTCCGGCGAACCCGTGTGCAACGCGGGAGCGGCGCCCCGCGCGACCCGGACGGGCGTGCTCGGAGGCGCGGGGCGTGGCACTCTTGAGGGGTGACCGACTCGTCCGCCCCCGCCCCGTCCTCGACCGCCTCCGAGATCGAGTGGCTGACCGTTCCCGACCTCGTCGAGCGCACCGGCCTCGGCGTCAGCCGCATCCGCCGGATGCTCGAGGAGCGCCACCTGCTCGCCACGCGCCGCGACGGCAAGCTCGTCGTGCCGTCCGTGTTCCTCCGCGACGGGGAGCCGATGTCCGAGATCCGCGGGACCGCGATCCTGCTGTCCGACTCCGGGTTCTCCGACGACGAGGCCGTCGAGTGGCTGCTCGCCGACGAGGAGAGCCTGGGCACGAGCCCGGTCCTCGCCCTGCAGGCCGGCCGCAAGGCCGAGGTGCGCCGCGTGGCCCAGGCCCTGGCCTGATCCGCTCGGCGGCGCCGTGAGCGCCTCCCGGCTCAGGCGGTCCGGACGCTGACCCGGGCCGCGAGGTCCCGCAGCTCGTCGAGTCCCTCCTCGCGCAGCGGCGATCCGGGCAGCACCGCCAGCGCCGTTTCGACGTCGCGGCCGATCCGCTCCTCGAGCCGGTCCAGGGCTCCGCTCTCGGCGACGATCGTCTGCGCGCGGGCGATGTCCTCGACGCCGGCGTCACTGCGACCCACGACGGCGTCGAGAGCGTCGCGCGCCGAGGCGGAGGAGCCCGCGCGGGCGAGGCCGAGCAGCATCGTCCGCTTCCCCTCGCGCAGGTCGTCGCCCGCGGGCTTGCCGGTGAGGGCCGGGTCCCCGAAGACGCCGAGGACGTCGTCGCGCAGCTGGAACGCGATGCCCAGCGGGAGACCGAAACGCCGGAGGGCGTCGATCTGGGCGTCGTCGCCTCCACCGAGGGAGCCGCCGATCGCGAGCGGCGCCTCGATGCTGTACTTCGCGCTCTTGTAGACGACGACGCGCTCAGCCCGGGCGAGGTGCTCGTGCTCGTCGTGACCGGCCCACGCGCTCTCCTCGAGGATGTCGAGGTACTGGCCCAGCGTGACCTCGGTGCGCATCAGATTGAACTCGGTCCTCGCGCGCCCGGCGCTGGTGCGGTCCTCCAGGGCCCATTCCGCGTCGGCGAAGATCTCGTCCGACCACACCAGGAGCAGGTCTCCGAGCAGGATCGCGGAGGAGCGGCCGAACTCGTCGCCCGAGCCGGCCCAGCCGCCGGCCGAGTGCATCCCGGTGAAGCGGCGGTGCGCCGAGGGGGCGCCCCGGCGGGTGTCGGAGTTGTCGATCACGTCGTCGTGGACCAGGGCCGCGGCGTGGAACAGCTCGAGCCCGGCGCCCACGCTCGCGACGGGGTCGGAACCGCTCGGATGGGCCTCGCTGGGGACCGCCGAGACGGCCGTCCAGCCGGCCTCGCAGAAGCGCGCGCGGAACCGCTTCCCGCCGCTGAGAAAGTCCCGCGAAAGGTCGCCGAGGGCGGACACGTCCTCTCCGATCGAGCGCAGAATTGGCGTGCGCCCGGCGAGGAATCCATCGATTCGGAGCTGGACGCGATCGACCAGACGAGTGCTGTTGTTCACCCGACCAGCCTATGCATCGACGCCGCCTAGCGCCTGTGCCGGGCTCGGTCTACACTGAAGCGCCACCCGCCCCGTCGACCACACCGTGTCGCCAACCTGGTGTCGCTCCCGAGAGGATCGGCGCCGCACCCTCGAAGGGGTCAAGATGCCGCTTTCCGAGCACGAGCAACGGCTCCTCGACGAGATGGAGCGCAACCTCTATCAGAACGACGCCGATTTCGTGGCGGCGGTCAGCAAGGGGCGCGGCGGCACCAACTACCGGGCCCTCGTGCTCGGCATCCTCCTCTCGCTCCTCGGTCTCGCGATCCTCGTGACCGGCGTCATCGTCCAGGTCCCGCTCGTCGGCGTCGGCGGCTTCGCCGTCATGCTCGCCGGAGTCGTCGTGGCCATGCGCCCGGCCGCCGGGGGAGTCGAGGAGCCCGGACTGCCCGGCGCGGCCCGTCCCGCGAAGCCCCGGTCCACCGGAGCGCGTCCGAACTCCACCTTCATGGATCGTCTGAACGATCGATGGGACAACCGCGGCGACGGTCGCGGCTGACACCCACTCCGCACCACCCACAGGGTCGATCCTCACGGATCGGCCCTTTTTTCATGCCCGGACCCTCCCTCTGAGCGCTGAGTCCCTCCACTCCGCTCCACCCGTGCTCCGCCGCGCGATCCCGCGGATGACCGGGGAGAAACCGGTGCGTCGCCGCGCGCCGCGGGGTTGTGGGTGGGGGGAAGTGGAGTACTGTGGAGGACACACCATCCGGGCCGGAAGAAGTGGGGGGACGTCCGTGTTCCTCGGCACCTATTCCCCCAAGCTCGACGAGAAGGGCCGCGTGATCCTCCCCGCCAAGTTCCGCGACGAGCTCTCCTCCGGAGTCGTCGTCACGCGCGGTCAGGAGCGGTGCCTCTACGTCTTCAGCCAGAGCGAGTTCGAGACGATGCACGAGAAGATCCGCCAGGCGCCGGTCACCAGCAAGCAGGCCCGCGATTTCCTCCGCGTGTTCCTCTCGGGCGCGAGCGCCGAGACGCCCGACAAGCAGAACCGCGTCACGCTGCCGGCGCCGCTGCGCGCCTACGCGGGCCTGGACCGCGACCTCACCGTCATCGGCGCGGGCAACCGTGCCGAGATCTGGGCGCAGGACGCCTGGGACGCGTACCTGACCGAGCAGGAGTCCGTCTTCTCCGACACCCAGGAGGAGGTGATCCCCGGACTGTTCTAGCTCCTGCCGCGCGACTCCCAGCCACTCGGCGCCCGGACGCACCTTCCCCGGTGTCCGGTCGTGAGATGGATGGGGATCGGGCAGCAGGAACAGGACGGCGGGACCGCCATGGCAGACGACACCGAGAAGAAGCAGGTGCGCCCGACCGAGGAGCGCCACCTGCCCGTGCTCCTCGAGCGCTGCGTCGAGCTCCTCGCTCCGGCGATCGAGCGCGACGGCGCCGTGCTGGTGGATGCGACCCTGGGCATGGGCGGCCACTCGCTCGCGCTGCTCGAGCGCTTCCCCGGCCTCCACCTCGTCGGTCTCGACCGCGACCCCGAGGCGCTGGCGCTGGCGGGGGAGCGGCTCTCCGCGCACTCCTCGCGGATCGACCTCGTGCACGCCGTCTACGACGAGCTGCCCGACGTGCTCGACGAGCTGGGGATCGACGAGATCGACGGGGCGCTCTTCGACCTCGGCGTCTCCTCGCTGCAGCTCGACGAGACGGAGCGGGGCTTCTCCTACTCCAAGGACGCGCCGCTGGACATGCGGATGGACGCCACGGCGCCGCTCACGGCCGAGACGATCCTGGCCGAGTACGACGAGGGCGCGCTCCGCCGCATCTTCCACGAGTACGGCGAGGAGCGCCTCGCCCAGCGGTACGCCAAGCGCATCGTGGAGGCGCGTCGGGAGGCGCCGATCGTGCGCTCCGGCCGACTGGTCGAGATCATCCAGGCCGCGACGCCGGTAGCGATCCAGCGCAACGGCCACCCCGCCAAGCGCGTCTTCCAGGCGCTGCGCATCGAGGTCAACCAGGAGCTGTCGGTCCTCGAGCGCGCGATCCCCGCCGCACTCGACCGCGTCGCCGTCGGCGGCCGGATCGTCGTGGAGGCCTACCAGTCGCTCGAGGACCGCATCGTCAAGCGCGCACTCCAGGCCGCTTCGTCCTCGACGGCCCCCGCGGGGCTGCCGATGGAGCTGCCCGAGCACCGACCCGAGTTCCGACTCGTCCTCCGCGGCGCCGAACTGGCGTCCGACGAGGAGAAGGCCCGAAACCCCCGAGCAACACCCGTGCGTCTGCGCGCGGCCGAGAGGATCAGGAGGACCGCGTGAGCGCCACCGCCGTCATCGACCCCGCCGTCATCGAGCACACCCGCCCGGCCCGTCCGGGTGAACCGTCCGAGAGGCCCCGCATCGAGGCGGTCCCGGCCGCAGCGAGCGCACCGCGCCCCAAGCTCGTCTACGGGATCGTCGCCGTGGCGGGCCTGTTCGCGATCATCGTGGTGCAGCTCCTCGTCAGCGTGGGCCTGTCGCAGGGCGCGTACCAGATCGCGGCGCTGCAGACCGAGCAGAAGACGCTCACCCGCAGCAACGCCGAGAAGCAGGACGCGGTCGACACGCTGAGCTCGCCGCAGAACCTCGCGACCGCCGCGCAGGGTCTCGGCATGGTCGCGAACACCGCTCCCGTCTACCTCCGCCTGTCGGACGGCGCCGTGCTGGGCGACCCCGCCTCCGCCTCCGCCAGCGAGGTCGGCACCGCGGGCGCCGCCGCGCTCGTGCCGAACGCCCTGATCCTCCCCGCCGGCGCGGAGGCCGCTCCCGCCGCCGCGAGCGCGTCGTCCGCCGCCGGAGCGGCCTCGGCCGTACCGTTGCAGGGCGAGCTGCCCGCCCCGATCACGCACTGACCGGCCAGGCCTCCCGGCCGCTCCGACCAGCACACGACGAACGGCTCCACCCCGCCCGGACGCAGAAGGACACCGCCGCAGTGAGACAGAACCGCTCCAGCCGACGCCGCACCGCCGTCACGTTCCTCGTGATCGCCGCGGTCGTGGGCCTGTTCATCGGCAAGCTCGTCGACATCCAGATCGTCCGCGCGAACGAGCTGACCGACGCGGCCGCCGAGAGCCAGTCGAGCAGGAGCGTCACCTACGGCACCCGCGGCGCGATCGTCGATCGTGCGGGCGCGGTCCTCGCGGACACGACGACCCGCTACCGGCTGACCACGTCGCCGCGCAACGTCGCTGAGTTCCCCCGCGAGATGCCGGACGGTCGGGAGGTCGTGGTCAGCATCGAGCAGGCCGCCGCCGAGATCGGTGCGATCACCGGCCAGAGCGTGGAGCAGGTGACGGGCCTCGTCGACGCCGAGCTGGCCGAGAACGCGAAGGCCAACTACCTCGTGCTGGCCGAGGGCCTGGACCTCGAGGCCTACCAGAAGCTGGTCGCGCTCGACATCCCGTGGCTCTACTTCGAGACGCAGCAGGGGCGGACCTACCCCAACGGCGCGGTGGCCGGCAACCTGATCGGCTACGTCGGCGCCGACGGCGCGGCTCAGGAGGGCGTGGAGTACACCGAGAACTCCTGCCTCGCGGGCAAGAACGGCTCCGAGAGCTTCGAGCGCAGCGCCGACTACGTCCGGATCCCGGGCAGCACCGTCGCCGAGACGCCCGCCGTCGACGGCGGGCAGGTGCAGCTGACCATCGACTCCGATCTGCAGTACTACGCGCAGCAGGTGCTGTCGCAGCGGGTCGCCGAGGTCGGCGGCAGCTACGGGATCGTCGTCGTGCAGGAGGTCGAGACCGGCAAGCTGCTCACCGTCGCCGAGACCCCGACCGTCGACCCCAACGACGTCACGGCCAGCGCCGCGGCCGATCGCGGATCCCGCGCGTTCCAGAGCCCGTTCGAGCCCGGATCGACGTTCAAGCCCATGACGGCCGCGATGCTGATCGACCAGGGGCTCGCGACGCCGACGACCCACGTGGTGACGCCCGACACCTTCGAGAAGAACGGCGTCTCGTTCAGCGACGACTTCGCGCACACGCCGACGAACTACACGCTGACCGGGATCCTCAAGGACTCGTCGAACGTGGGCATCGCGACGATCGGCTCGAAGCTGTCGGCTCAGCAGCGCTACGACTACATGCTGAAGTTCGGGCTCGACGCTCCGACCGCGGTCGGGTTCCCCGGCGAGTCCGGCGGCCTGCTCAGCGACTACCAGGACTGGGACGGCCAGACCAACTACACGACCATGTTCGGCCAGGGCGTCTCCGCCACGGCGATCCAGGTCGCGGGCATCTACCAGACCCTCGGGAACGACGGAGTGCGCCTCCCGGCGCAGCTGGTGGCCGGCTGCACCACGGCCGACGGGACCGTCGTCGACGTCCCGGACGCGACGGGCACGCAGGTCGTCTCGGCCGGAGCCGCGCACGACGTCGTCGACATGCTGCAGACCCACTACACCGACGGCTGGCTCGCCGACTACATCCACGTCGACGGCTACAACATCGCGACGAAGACCGGAACGGCTCAGCAGCCGGACGGCGATGGCGGCTACTCCTCGAGCTACACGGTCTCCCTCGCGGGGCTCGCTCCCGCAGAGGACCCGAAGTACGTCGTGACGGTCACCATCGCCGATCCGGTTAAGATGAACACGTCCCAGGCGACCGCCCCGGTCTTCCAGCAGGTCATGACCCAGGTGCTGAAGACCAACCGGGTGGAGCCGTCGACGGTCCCCGCCGTGAGCTACCCCACGACGTGGTGATCGCACCACCACGAGAGAAAGAGCGGGCATTGCACGTCACTCGCCCGCAGTCCTCCCTCCGACCCGAGCATCCGGTCCCGAGGTCGCTCTCGCAGCTGGTGTCCGAGTTCTCGCTCCGCGCCGTTCCGGGCACGGAGGGCGTCGAGGTGAGCGGAGTGACGCTCGACTCGCGTCAGGTCGAGTCCGGCGACCTCTACGTCGGCGTCGCCGGCCGGAGTGTGCACGGCGCCGCGTTCGCCTCCGACGCCGCCGCCTCGGGCGCCGTGGCCGTGCTGACCGACCAGGAGGGCGCGGCCCTCGCCGCGGCGAGCGGACTGCCCGTCCTCGTCACCCCCGATCCGCGCGCCGCCCTCGGCGACGTCGCCTCCTGGATCCACCGCACCCGCGAGGACGTGCCCACCCTGTTCGGCGTCACCGGCACGAACGGCAAGACGAGCGTCGTCTACCTGCTCGACGCCCTCCTGCGCCGTCTCGGAGTCGTGTCCGGTCTCAGCTCGACGGCCGAGCGCCGCATCGGCGACGTCGCCGTGCCGAGCTCCCTGACCACCCCCGAGGCCAGTGAGCTGCACGCGCTCCTGGCTCGGATGCGCGAGTCGGCCGTCCGCGCCGTGTCGATCGAGGTGTCCGCTCAGGCGCTGACCCGGCACCGCATCGACGGCGTCGTCTTCGACGTCGTCGGCTTCACGAACCTGAGCCACGACCACCTCGACGACTACTCCGACATGGCCCACTACTTCGAGGCCAAGGCGGATCTCTTCCAACCCGACCGTGCACGTCGCGGCGTGGTGACCGTCGACAGCACCTGGGGCCGGGAGCTGGCCGAGCGCTCGCGCATCCCCGTCGCGACCCTCGCGAGCTCCCCGGCGGTCGGAGTCGCCCCCGACGTCCCCGCGGACTGGACGATGACCGTCGTCGCGGGGACGACCGAGCAGACGACCTTCCGGCTCGACGGGCCCGAGCACCGCTCGGTCGAGGTGACCGTGCCGCTCATCGGCTGGTACATGGCCGCCAACGCCGCCCTCGCGATCGTGATGCTGGTCGAGTCCGGCTTCGACCTCGGAGCCATCGCCCACGCCCTCGAGGAGGGCGTCCTCGACGTCTACATCCCGGGTCGCGCCGAGCGGGTCTCGGGCGAGCGCGGTCCGCGCGTCTACGTCGACTACGGCCACACTCCCGATGCGTTCCAGAACGCTCTCGAGGCGTTGCGGGCACTGACGCCCGGTCGCCTGATCATGGTGTTCGGGGCCGACGGCGACCGCGATCCGACCAAGCGCGCCGACATGGGCGCGATCGCCGCCAGGCTGTCGGACGTCGTCGTCGTCACCGACTTCCACCCCCGCTGGGAGGACCCCGCCGCGATCCGCGACGTCCTCCTCCGTGCGGCGAGGGAGGCGTCACCCGACCGGGAGATCCACGAGATCCCCGACCCGCGCGCCGCCGTGCGCGCCGCCGTCGCGCTCGCGCGCGAGGGGGATTCGATCCTCTACGCCGGACCCGGCCACGAGGACTACCAGGAGGTTGCAGGAGTGCACATGCCGTATTCGGCCAGGGACGACGTCCGTCTGGCTCTGCGTGAGGCGGGCTGGCTCTAGATGATCGCCATGACCCTCACCGAGGTCGCCGAGGCCGTCTCCGGACGCCTGCACCTCGCCGGCCCCTCCTCGACGGCGTCGACGCTCGTCGACGGCGCCACCGAGACCGACTCCCGCGAGATCCGCCCCGGCGGGATCTTCGTCGCCAAGCGCGGGGAGCACACCGACGGGCACCTCTTCGCGCCGGCCGCCGTGCAGAACGGCGCCGCTCTCCTGATCGTGGAGCGCCCGCTCGATCTCGACGTGCCGCAGGTGCTCGTCGACGACTCCGTGCAGGCGCTCGGCGCCCTCGCGACGGAGGTCGTCCGGCGCGTCCGTGCGCTCGGCGGGCTGACCGTCGTCGGCGTGACCGGGTCCAACGGCAAGACGACGACGAAGAACCTCCTCCGCACGATCCTCCACCGCGTCGGCGAGACCGTCGCCCCGCGCGGCTCGTTCAACAACGAGGTCGGTGCGCCGATCACGATGCTGCAGGTGTCGGAGTCGACGCGGTTCCTGGTCGCCGAGATGGGCGCCAGCGCCGTCGGCGAGATCCGGCGCCTGGTCCGCATGGCGAAGCCGGACGTCGGGGTCGTCCTCGCGGTGGGCCTCGCGCACGCCGGCGAGTTCGGCGGCATCGAGCGCACCCTCGAGGCGAAGACCGAGATGGTCGCCGATCTCACCGCCGACGACGTCGCGGTCCTCAACTCCGACGACGGGCGTGTGGCCACGATGGCCGATCGCACGGCCGCCCGCGTGCTCTGGTTCGGCCGCGGCGAGCAGGCCGACGTTCGCGCCGTCGACGTCGAGCCCTCCGCGGAGGGCACCCGGTTCACGATCGTCGTGCGCGAGGGCGAGGGCCGCGAGGCCGGCCGCGCCGAGCTGCTGCTGCGCGTGCTGGGCGAGCACCACGTCATGAACGCCCTCGCCGCGACGGCCGCCGCGCTCTCGGTCGGCGTCCCGCTGCCGGCGATCGTCGAGGCGCTCTCGACCGTCACGCTCGCCGAGCGCTGGCGGATGCAGGTGCTCGGCGGGTCGGACGTCGTGGTCGTCAACGACGCCTACAACGCGAGCCCGGACTCCACCGCGGCAGCGCTGCGCACGCTGGCGCAGATCGCGAAGCCCGGAGGCCGCACGGTCGCGGTCCTCGGCGAGATGAGCGAGCTGGGGGAGTGGGCCGACGAGGAGCACGACCGCATCGGTCTGCACGCCGTCCGCCTGAACCTCTCGCAGATCGTGGTCGTGGGCGCCGGAGCGCGGCGCATCCACATCGCGGCCGAGCGCGAGGGGTCGTGGAGCGGCGAGTCCGTCTTCGTCGACACGGCCGACGACGCGTACGCGTACCTCGAGGACTACCTGCAGAGCGGCGACACCGTCCTGGTGAAGTCCTCGAACTCGGCCGGGCTGCGATTCCTCGGCGACCGACTGGGAGAGCGACACCGATGAGAGCACTCCTTCTGGCCGGCGCCTTCTCCGGCGCGTTCACCCTCCTCCTGACGCCGCTGTTCATCCGGCTCTTCCACCGGCTGCAGTGGGGCCAGTTCATCCGCGAGGACGGACCGAAGTCGCACCACGTGAAGCACGGCACCGCCACGATGGGCGGGATCGTCATCATCATCGCGACCGTGGCGGGGTACTTCCTCGGCATGCTGTTCGGGAACCGCGCCGTGGCGCCCTCGGCGCTGCTCGTGCTGTTCATGATGGTCGGCCTCGGCCTCGTCGGCTTCCTCGACGACTTCCTCAAGACCCGCAACCAGCGGAGCCTGGGTCTCGGCGGCTGGGCGAAGATCGCGGGCCAGGTGATCGTCGCCGCGGGCTTCGCGGTGATCGCGATCATGGTGCGCGACCAGAACGGGCTGACTCCCGCGTCGACGTCGATCTCGTTCATCCGGGACCTGCCGTTCGACTTCGCCTCGCTCGGCTGGATCGGCATCGGTCTGTTCGTGCTGTGGATCTGCGTCATCGTCACGAGCACGTCGAACGGCGTGAACGTCGCCGACGGTCTCGACGGACTTGCGACGGGATCCTCGATCCTCGCCATCGGCTCCTACGTCATCATCGGCTTCTGGCAGTCCAACCAGTGGTGCTTCGACGCGCAGCTCAATCCCGAGGTCGCCGACAAGTGCTACACGGTGAGCGATCCGTTCGACCTCGCGATCATCGCCGCGGCCATCTCGGGGGCGCTCGTCGGGTTCCTCTGGTGGAACACCTCGCCGGCGCAGATCTTCATGGGTGACACCGGCTCGCTGGGCCTCGGCGGCGCCCTCGCCGCGCTGGCGATCCTGACCCGCACCGAGCTGCTCGTCATCCTCATCGGCGGGCTCTTCGTCATCGTCACCGGATCGGTGATCGTGCAGCGGATCTACTTCAAGCTGACCCGGGGCAAGCGCATCTTCCTGATGAGCCCGCTCCACCACCACTTCGAGCTCAAGGGGTGGGCCGAGATCACCGTCGTGGTCCGCTTCTGGATCATCGCCGGCATCCTCGTGGCCGCCGGTGTCGGGCTCTTCTACCTCGAATGGCTCTCCCTGGCATGACCGACTCCGCACGCGCCGACCGTCTCGACTCCCTCCGCAGCTGGCACTCCGACTGGCGCGGGCTCCGCGTCGCGGTCCTGGGGCTCGGAGTCACGGGCTTCTCCGTCGCCGACACCCTGACCGAGCTCGGGGCGGAGGTCCTGGTCCTCGCCGACCGCGCGGACGAGGAGCGCGAGCGACTGCTCGAGGTGATCGGCGCCCGCCTCCACCGCGCCGAGAGCCTCGACACCGTGCCAGACGAGCTCGTCGCGTTCGACCCGGAGCTCGTGATCGTCTCGCCCGGCTTCCGGCCGACGCATCCGATCCTCGAGTGGACCGCCTCGAGAGGCACCGCGGTGTGGGGCGACGTCGAGCTCGCCTGGCGCGTGCGCGACAAGGTCGTGCGCGCCGACGGCACCCCGGCCGACTGGGTGCTCGTCACCGGTACGAACGGCAAGACCACCACGGTCCAGCTGACCGCGACGATGCTCGTCGCCGGAGGGCTGCGAGCCGCGCCCTGCGGGAACATCGGCGTCCCGGTCCTCGACGCGGTGCGCGATCCGCAGGGCTTCGACGTGCTCGTCGTCGAGCTCTCGAGCTACCAGCTGCACTACCTCGGCGCGATCGAGCCGATCGCCTCCACCTGCCTCAACATCGCCGAGGACCACCTCGACTGGCACGGCTCGTTCGAGGCGTACCGCGACGCGAAGGCCAAGGTCTACGCGAACACGCGGGTGGCCTGCGTGTACAACCGCGCCGACTCCGCCACCGAGCAGATGGTGCTCGACGCCGAGGTGATCGAGGGCGCTCGGGCGATCGGCTTCGGACTCGGCGTGCCCGGGCCGAGCGACTTCGGCATCGTCGACGGGATCCTCTGCGACCGCGCGTTCCTGGAGGACCGGCACAGCAGCGCGATCGAGATCGCGACGGTCGACGAACTGGCCGCCCGCCACCTCGCCGCCCCGCACATCGTGCAGAACGTCCTCGCCGCCGCCGCCCTGTCGCGGGCCTGCGGCATCGAGCCGGGGGCGATCCGCCGCGCCCTGGCGGTCTTCGAGCTCGACGCGCACCGCATCCAGGTCGTCGCCGAGCGCTCCGGAGTGACGTGGATCGACGACTCGAAGGCCACCAACCCGCACGCCGCCGACGCGTCGCTCCGCGCCTACCCGTCGGTCGTCTGGCTGGTCGGCGGCCTGCTCAAGGGCGTCGACGTCGACGCCCTCGTCGCCGCCCATGTCGATCGACTCCGGGGCGCCGTGGTGATCGGAGTCGACCGCGTCGCGGTCCTCGAGGCATTCCGGCGACACGCGCCCGAACTCCCCGTCACCGAGGTGGTCCCGGATGACACTGGGGCGGTGATGCAGACGGCCGTCGAGGCCGCCGCGGTGCTCGCCCTGGAGGGCGACGTCGTCCTGCTCGCACCCGCCGCAGCATCCATGGACCAGTTCCGCGACTACGCGGCGCGGGGCCGCTCGTTCGCTGCGGCCGTCGAGACGTATCTGGGAGGAGGGGCCGATGACCGCTCCGACGACGGGCCGCTCCCGCACTGACGCCGGCAGGGGTCCGCAGGGCGCGAAGCCCGAGAGCGGCCGGTCCGCGAAGGAGCGTGGAGGGGTGCGCACCGCGCGCGTCGTCCTCGCGAAGGTCTTCGCCTCGGAGTCGCCGAACTTCTACCTCCTGTTCGGCACCACGCTGTTCCTGGTGCTGTTCGGGCTGACCATGGTCCTCTCCTCCTCCTCGGTGACCTCGTTCCGGTCGAGCGCCGACTCGTTCGGAGGGTTCCTCCGCCAGGGCGTTTTCGCGCTGGCCGGGATCCCGTTGATGCTCCTCGTCTCGCGCGTCCCGCTCACCCTGCTCAAGCGGTCGACGCCGTGGCTGCTCGGCGCGGGCTGCGTCCTGCAGCTGCTCGTCCTCGTCTCCCCGCTCGGAGTGGGTACAGGCGGCAACAAGAACTGGCTGAAGCTGGGCGCCTTCACGCTGCAGCCCTCCGAGATCCTCAAGCTCGGCCTCGCCCTCTGGCTCGGTCTGCTGCTCGCTCGGCGCTTCCGAGCGGTGACGGAGTGGAAGAGCGCGCTCGTCCCGGTCCTGCTCGTCGCCGGATCCGCGATCATGCTGGTGCTCGCGGGAGGGGACCTCGGAACCGTCGTGATCATGGCGGGCATCGTGCTCGCCGCGCTGTTCTACGCCGGGATGCCGATGCGGGTGCTCACGCCGATCGTGCTCATCGGCGCGGCCGGAGCCGTCCTCTTCGCGATCTCGACCGAGAACCGCCGCACCCGCATCTTCTCCTTCCTCGGCAACTGCTCGGGGCCCGGGCAGTACGAGACGTCCTGCTGGCAGCCCCTGCACGGCACCTGGGCGATGGCCTCCGGCGGCGTCTTCGGCGTCGGGCTCGGGAACTCGAAGGCCAAGTGGTCGTGGCTGCCGGCTGCCGACAACGACTACATCTTCGCGATCATCGGCGAGGAGCTCGGCCTGATCGGCGCGATCGTCGTGCTGGCGCTGTTCGTGGTGCTGTCCGTCGCCTTCTTCCGCATCATCCACGCCGCCACCGACCCCTTCGTGCGCGTGACCACGGCGGCCGTCATGGTCTGGTTGATCGGCCAGGCGTTCGTGAACATCGGAGTGGTGCTCGGGGTCCTCCCGGTCCTGGGTGTCCCGCTCCCGCTCATCTCCTCCGGAGGAACCGCCCTGCTCAGCTCACTGCTCGCCATCGGGGTCGTGCTCTCGTTCTCCCGCAACCAGACGACCGGACTGCCGCACCTCGGTGCGCCCCGCCGCTCGCGGAAGGCCGCTGCGAAGTGACCCGCTACCTGCTCGCCGGCGGAGGCACCGCCGGCCACGTGAATCCGCTGCTCGCGACCGCCGACGAGATCCGCGCACGCGACGCGGACGCCGAGGTCCTGGTGCTCGGCACCGCGGAGGGACTCGAGGCCCGCCTCGTCCCGCTCCGCGGCTACGAGCTGTCGGTGATCCCCCGGCTGCCCTTCCCGCGGCGGCCGGACGCCGCGGTCCTGCGCTTCCCCGGCGCGCTCAAGGCCGCGATCGACGGCGTCGTGCGCACGATCCGCGACCGACGGATCGACGTCGTGGTCGGCTACGGCGGCTACGCGGCGGCTCCCGCCTACCTCGCCGCCCGCCGCGCCCGCTTGCCGTACGTCGTGCACGAGGCGAACGCCCGCCCGGGCCTCGCGAACCGGCTCGGCGCCCGCGGCACCCGCTTCGTCGGTGTCGCGTTCGAGGGCACTCCGCTGCCGCACGCGACCGTGGTCGGCATGCCGCTGCGCCGCGAGATCGCGGACCTCGACCGCTCCGCCCGGCGCGACGAGGCGATCGCGGCGTTCGGGCTGGACGCGGCGCGCCCCACTCTGCTCGTGACGGGCGGCTCGCTTGGCGCCCGGCGGATCAACGCCACGGTGCACGCGTCGGCCGCGGTGATCCTCGCCACCGGCGTCCAGATCCTGCACATCACCGGCGACCGCGCCGAGATCTCCGATCCGGGTCTTCCCGGCTACCACCTCCTCCCGTACTGCGACCGGATGGACCTCGCCCTCTCGGCCGCCGACGTGGCCGTCTCTCGAGCAGGAGCGGCGACCGTCAGCGAGCTGAGCGCGCTCGGCCTGCCCGCGGTCTACGTCCCCTACCCCGTCGGCAACGGCGAGCAGCGCTTCAACGCCCGGGGCGTCGTCGAGGCCGGGGGAGCGCTCCTGGTCGAGGACGCCGCCTTCCTCCCCGGCTGGGTGCAGGGCGGGCTCGTCCCGCTGCTGCAGGACCCCGCCCGGCTCGAGACCATGGGCCGCCGTGCCGCCACGGTCGGCGTCCGCGACGGCTCGGAGCGGCTCGTCGACCTCGTCGACTCGGCCCTCGCGGCACGCCGATGACACCCCTCCGCGCGGCTCCCCGAACGCTTCCGCAGCACCGTCTACACTGATCCGGCGCCACGCCCCGGCCCCCTCGCCGCAGCGACTCCCGGCCGCCGAAGACCCGAAAGCGAGACCTCCGTGATCAAGCCCGACCTCGGCATCACCGTCCCCGACGAACTCGGATCGGTGCACTTCATCGGCATCGGCGGATCGGGCATGAGCGGTATCGCGCGCCTCTTCCACCACGCCGGGCACCGGGTCACCGGATCGGACGTGCGCGAGTCGCACCCGATCGAGCAGCTCCGCGAGCTCGGCATCCCGGTCGCCATCGGTCACGACGCGCAGAACCTGGGCGACGCGGAGGCCGTCGTTGTCACCTCCGCCCTCTGGCCGGACAACCCGGAGTACGTGCTCGCGAAGGAGCGGGGCCTGCCCGTCCTGCACCGCTCGCAGGCGCTCGCCTGGCTCGTCCGCGGGCATCGCCTCGTCGCGGTGGCCGGCGCGCACGGCAAGACCACTTCGACCGGCATGATCGTGACCGGTCTGCTGGGTCTCGACGCCGATCCGAGCTTCGTGAACGGCGGCATCATCGAGAGCCTGGGCACCTCCTCGGCGGCGGGGTCGAGCGACCTCTTCGTCGTCGAGGCGGACGAGTCGGACGGCAGCTTCCTGCTCTACGACACCGCGGTGACGCTGATCACCAACGTCGATCCCGACCACCTCGACCACTACGGCTCGCTGCAGGCGTTCGAGGACGCGTTCGTCACCTTCGCGTCGAACGCGGGCGAACTCGTCGTCATCTCCTCCGACGACCCCGGCGCGGTGAAGGTCTCCGAGAAGCTCGAGGGCAAGCGGGTCCTCACCTTCGGCGAGGCGGAGGGCGCCGATGTGCGGGTCGTCGACCTGGAGCTCGTGGGCCCGGTGGGCTTCACCGTCGAGTTCGAGGGCCGCCGCTACTCCGCCCGCCTGCGCATCCCGGGCCGCCACAACGCCGTCAACGCGGCCGGCGCGTTCGCCGTGCTGGTGGGCCTCGGCTTCGATCCCGCCGCCTCGCTCGAGGCGGTGTCGGCCTTCGGAGGGACCGAGCGCCGGTTCGAGCTGCACGGTGCGGTCCGCGGCGTCAGCGTCTACGACGACTACGCCCACCACCCCACCGAGGTCGCGGCCGCACTGTCGGCCGCACGGACCGTCGTGGGGGAGGGGCGCATCATCGCGGTGCATCAGCCGCACCTGTACAGCAGGACCCGACTCTTCGCGAAGGAGTTCGCCGAGACGCTTGAGCGCTACGCCGACGAGACGATCGTGCTGGACGTCTACGGCGCTCGCGAGGACCCGGAGCCCGGCGTCACCGGCGCGCTCGTCAGCGGCAAGTTCGCCGACCCGTCGCACGTGTCCTTCCTCGCCGACTGGCAGGAGGCCGCGGAGCAGACCGCACGGCTCGCGCGCGAGGGCGACTTCGTCATCACGCTGGGCTGCGGCGACGTCTACCGGATCATCCCGCAGCTGCTCGAGTCGCTCGGAGCGAGCGAGGACGCCGCGGTCGGTCGATGACCGGATCGGATCGACCGGGGCGACGGGCGTGAAGCGGCCCGAGGGGCGCCGCCCGGCGCCGCCCGTGCACCCGGAGCCGCGCGAGCGGGAGTCCGTGCCGGAGTCCAGCGGAGAGCCGACCGAGCCGATCCGCATCGTCCCGGCTACTCGTTCCGCCTCGTCGACGCCGGCTGAGGAACGAGCGACGGAACGAGCGTCATCCGGTTCCGGTGCGTCCTCCGCTCCCGCCTCTGCGCGGCGCACCGCCTCCCGGACTGCGGCCTCCGCGCGCTCGGCCGTCGCCGGGCTCCGGATGCCCGGCGCCGAGCAGCGCGCCGTCGCGCGAGCCGCACGCACCCGGCGCCGGTTCGAGCGCGGCGAGGTGCGCCGCTTCACCCGGCGCGCCCGCCGCCGCCGCCTGACCGCGCTGGTCGTCGCCGGATCCCTGGTGCTCCTCGCGATCGTCGTCGCGGTCGCGGCGTACTCCCCGCTGATGGCGGTCAGGACCATCGAGATCACCGGCACCGCGCGCATCGACGCGGTCGCGCTCGAGGACTCGCTGTCGGATCAGATCGGGGTCCCACTGACCCTCGTCGACCGCGACGCCGTCGGCGACGTGATCGGCGGCTACCCGCTCATCCAGAGCTACTCCCTCCAGACCCGCCCGCCGAGCACACTGGTCGTGTCCGTCGTCGAGCGGACTCCCGTCGGCGTCCTGCAGAACGGGGACCGGTTCGACCTCGTCGATTCGGCGGGCGTCGTCATCGAGACCTCCGACACGGCCCCGGCCGGCTATCCGACCCTCACCACGCCGTCGGGCGGAGCGACGGGGACGGCGTTCCACTCGCTGGCCCGGGTGCTGCTCACGCTCCCGGCGTCCCTCGACGGGCGGGTCGCCGCGGTGACCGCCACCACGGGCGACGACGTCACGCTCACCCTGGGCGACGGAGCGGTCGTGATGTGGGGTGGGCCCGACCGCTCGGCGCAGAAGGCGATCGTCCTCGAGAAGCTCATGGCGGCCACGGACCCGGCGGAGGTGTCGTCGTACGACGTGTCCTCGCCCGCCGCTGCCGTCGTCGGCCGACGCTGAGCCCCGGCTCGGACGGATCCGCTCGGCTCTTTGCCGAATGCGGGCGTGTCTGTCGCGAGCGGGAGCGGACTCCGCCTACCGTCGATCCCACACCCCAAATGCATACTCAGCATAACTTTAAGCCTCAACTACAGGTTTAAGGTTCAGCCCGGAGGCCGGACACGTGACTTCACACCAGAACTACCTCGCCGTGATCAAGGTCGTCGGCATCGGCGGCGGCGGCGTCAACGCCGTCAACCGCATGATCGAGCTCGGCCTTCGCGGCGTCGAGTTCATCGCCATCAACACCGATGCACAGGCGCTCCTCCTCAGCGACGCCGACGTCAAGCTCGACGTCGGACGCGAGCTCACCCGTGGACTCGGCGCGGGCGCCGACCCCGAGGTCGGCCGCCGCGCCGCCGAGGACCACGCCGAGGAGATCGAGGAGGTGCTCGCGGGCGCCGACATGGTCTTCGTGACCGCCGGAGAGGGCGGCGGCACCGGCACCGGCGGCGCGCCCGTCGTCGCGCGCATCGCCAAGTCGATCGGCGCCCTGACGATCGGCGTCGTGACCAAGCCCTTCGGCTTCGAGGGACGTCGTCGCCAGACCCAGGCCGAGGCGGGTGTCGCGACGCTCAAGAACGAGGTCGACACCCTCATCGTCGTCCCGAACGACCGCCTGCTCGAGATCAGCGACCGCGGCATCTCGATGCTCGAGGCGTTCGCCACCGCCGACCAGGTCCTCCTCGCCGGTGTGCAGGGCATCACCGACCTCATCACCACTCCGGGCCTGATCAACCTCGACTTCGCCGACGTCAAGTCGGTCATGCAGGGCGCCGGATCCGCGCTCATGGGCATCGGATCCTCGCGCGGGGCGGACCGCGCGATCAAGGCCGCCGAACTCGCGGTCGCGTCCCCGCTGCTCGAGGCGAGCATCGACGGCGCGCACGGCGTGCTGCTCTCGATCCAGGGCGGATCGAACCTCGGCATCTTCGAGATCAACGACGCCGCCCGACTGGTCCAGGAGGCGGTGCACGCCGAGGCGAACATCATCTTCGGTGCCGTCATCGACGACACCCTCGGCGACGAGGTGCGCGTCACGGTCATCGCGGCCGGCTTCGACGGCGGAGAGCCGGGCGGGCAGGGTCCCGCGGCCCTCGCTCAGCCCCGCACGCAGCAGAGCGCGGCGTCGGAGTCGTCCGAGCCGGTCCCCGTGGCCGCGGCCGCCCCCGCCGCCGGATCGATCTGGTCGAGCGCGCCCGTCGCGGCTCCGGCACCGGTCGCCGACCCGTCGTTCGACGACGACGACAGCGACCTCGACATCCCCGACTTCCTCAAGTAGTCGGCTGTGACCGATCCCGAGCTGGCCGCGCGCTGGTCCTCGGTCTCCGAGCGGGTCGCCGATGCGGCCCGCTCGGCCGGTCGCGATCCCGGTGACATCACCACCATCGTCGTGACCAAGTTCCATCCCGTCGCGCTGATCCGCGATCTGCTCGAGCTGGGCGTCGTCGACTTCGGCGAGAACCGGCACCAGGAGGCGCAGGAGAAGGCGGCCGAGCTCGCCGGCACCCCCGCGCGCTGGCACTTCATCGGGCAGCTGCAGAGCAAGAAGGCCCGGCAGGCGCGTCGGTACGCGTCGGCGGTCCACTCCGTCGACCGCCTCGCCCTGGTTCCGCTCCTGGACGCGGGTGAGGACGCTCTCGACGTCTTCCTGCAGATCAACCTCACCGACGACCCGGACCGCGGAGGCGCGGCACCCGACGACGTCGAGCACCTCGCCGAGGCCCTCGCGAGCGCCGCGCACCTGCGCTTCCGGGGCGTCATGGCGGTCGCTCCGCTCGGCGAGGACCCCCGACCCGCGTTCGCGCGACTCCGCGTGCTCTCGGAGCGCGTGCGCGCCATCGATCCGTCGGCCTCCGCCGTCTCGGCCGGCATGTCGCACGACTTCGCCGTGGCGATCGCGGAGGGCGCGACACACCTGCGAATCGGGTCGGCAATCACCGGCAATCGACCCGCCCGCCCTTAACCTCGACCTGACCCACTAGTGGGAGCAGACACGACACGGAGGACACAGATGGCCAACCCGCTGAAGAAGACGATGGTCTACCTCGGACTCGCCGATGAAGAGGTCGAGTACGAGCGCGCCGACACCGTCGAGGCGGCTCCGACCACGGCCCACCGCGCCCCGGTCTCGCCCGTCCAGCCCGTCCCGCCGGTCGAGCAGACCGCTCCGCAGCAGCCCCGCGCGACGGTCACCCCGCTCCGCAAGCCCACCCCCCAGACTCCGAAGGCGACGGCCCACGCCGAGATGAACGAGATCCTCACCGTCCACCCCAAGCAGTACCGTGACGCGCAGGTCATCGCGGAGAACTTCCGCGACGGCATCCCCGTGATCATCAATCTCTCGCAGATGAGCGATGCGGACGCCCGTCGTCTCATCGACTTCGCGAGCGGCCTCTCGCAGGGCCTGTACGGCCGGATCGAGCGCGTGACGAGCAAGGTCTTCCTGCTCTCGCCGTCGCACATCACGGTCGCCGGCGACTCGGCCTCCGCCGAGAGCGACGCCGACGCGTCGTTCTTCGCGAAGTCCTGACCCCGGGGAGCCCTGGCCAGCGGTGACCTCCGTCGTCTCGCTCCTCGGGAGCGTCCTCTACTTCGTCCTGCTCCTGTACTTCTTCGCCATGTGGGCGAGGTTCGTGCTCGATCTGGTGCGGGTCATCCGCCGGGACTGGCGTCCGCGCGGCGCCGGTCTCGTCGCCGCCGAGACCGTCTACACGGTCACGGACCCGCCCATCTCCTTCTTCCGGCGGCTCATCAAGCCCGTGTCGATCGGTCCGATCGCCCTCGACTTCGGCTGGAGCCTCACCATGCTCTGCGTGATCGTGGGCATGTACATCGCGACCTGGCTCCGCGCCGCCTGATCCGACTCCGGCCGCTCCCGGTGATCCCTCAGCCGAGGGACGCACCGGGCGGTGCCGGGATCACTTCCGCTCCCTGTATCGTGGGGGCGTCCTGACGTTCTCCGCGGTGCTCGCACTGCGCCGCGTTCACGAAGTTGCTAGCTTTAGTCGAACGTCGATAAACGTGTACCTACTTGAAATCGAAGGTGGAAAGCCATGGCGCTCACTCCCGAAGATGTTGTCAATAAGCGGTTCCAGCCGACGAAGTTCCGCGAGGGCTACGACCAGGACGAGGTCGACGACTTCCTCGACGAGGTCGTCGTGGAGCTCCGCCGCCTGAACCAGGAGAACGAGGAGCTGCGCCAGAGCCTCGCCTCCGGCGGCTCCGACGCACCGCGCGACGCCGCGCCGGTGACGTCCCCCGCTCCCGTCGTCGACGAGACCCCGGCTCCCGAGCCGGAGCCCGAGCCCGAGCCCACTCCGGCGCCCGCGCCCGTCGCCGCTCCCAGCGCGTCGCAGTCGGTTCCGGTCGACGAGGCCGAGTCCTCCAGCGGACTTCTGCAGCTCGCCCGCCGTCTCCACGAGGAGCACGTCCGCGAGGGCGCCGAGAAGCGCGATGCTCTCGTCGCCGAGGGTCGGGCGACCGCCGCCCGTCTCGTCGCCGAGGCCGAGGCGAAGCAGCGCCAGCAGCTCGCGAAGCTCGACGAGGAGCGCGCGACCGTGGAGCACCGCATCGACGAGCTCCGCACCTTCGAGCGCGAGTACCGCCAGAAGCTGAAGAGCTACATCGAGGGTCAGCTCCGCGAGCTCGACGTCCAGCCGGTTCCGGCGGAGTCGTCCTCGTTCCCCGGCTTTGGGGCGTAGCACCACCGCAGCGAACGTCAGGCCGAGGGTGCTCGTCACCCTCGGCCTCGTTGCGCTCGCGGTGTTCGCGATCGACCAGATCGCGAAGCACCTGGTCACGACGACCCTCACGCTCGGCGAGGACGTCCACGTCCTGGGCGACGTCCTGATCCTCCACTACGTGAAGAACCCGGGGGCGGCGTTCTCGCTCGCGAGCGGCTCGACCTGGATCTTCTCGATCATCGCCGCGTGCGTGGTCGTCGCGGTGATCTGGTTCGCCCGGCGCATCCGCTCGGCCGCCTGGGCGCTGTTCTTCGGGCTGCTGCTCGGCGGCACGCTCGGCAACCTGTTCGACCGTCTCTTCCGCGAGCCGTCCTTCGGCCTCGGACACGTCGTCGACTTCCTCTACACGCCGTGGCTGCTCCCGGCGATCTACAACATCGCCGACATCGCCATCTGCTCGGCGATGGCGATCTTCGTGATCCTGAGTCTGCGTGGCGTGAACCTCGACGGCACGCGCACGACGAAGGCGAGTGAGGCCGCCGCGGCCGAGGAGTCGTCCGACGCCGCGCGATCGGCCGACGACGCCGACGCGCCGCACGGCGAGCCGAGGACCGGCGCCTGATGGTGCAGTCCCGCTCCTTGCCCGTCCCCGACGGGCTCGACGGCCTGCGCACCGACGCCGCCGTCGCCAAACTCCTGGGCTTCTCGCGCACCTTCGCCGCCGACGTCGCGGAGGCCGGGGGAGTGACGGCCGACGGCCGCGTCCTCGACAAGAGCGACCGGGTCGTCGCCGGCTCCTGGCTGACGGTCGAGTGGTCACCCCGCGAGGAGCCGCGAATCGTCCCGATCGCCGTGCCCGATCTCGGCATCGTGCACGACGACGACGACATCGTCGTCATCGACAAGCCGGTCGGAGTCGCGGCGCATCCCGCGGTCGGCTGGGAGGGCCCCACGGTCCTCGGCGCTCTCGCGGCAGCCGGTTTCACGGTGTCCACGTCGGGAGCGGCCGAGCGTGCGGGCATCGTCCACCGCCTCGACGCCGGCACCAGCGGCCTCATGGTCGTCGCGAAGTCGGAGCGGGCCTACACCCACCTCAAGCGCGCGTTCCACGACCGCACGGTCGAGAAGGTGTACCACGCTGTGGTCCAGGGCCACCCGGACCCGCTCGCCGGCACGATCGACGCTCCGCTCGGACGCCACCCCTCCTCGGACTGGAAGTTCGCGGTGCGGGCCGACGGCAAGCCGTCCGTGACCCACTACGAGACCATCGAGGCCTTCCCGTTCGCCTCGCTGCTCGAGATCCACCTCGAGACCGGCCGCACCCACCAGATCCGGGTGCACATGGCCGCCCAGCGCCATCCGTGCGTCGGCGACGCGATGTACGGGGCCGATCCCACTCTGTCGGCCCGGCTCGGACTCACCCGGCAGTGGCTCGACGCGGTGCGCCTGGGCTTCGCACACCCGGGTTCGGGGGAGTGGGTCGAGTTCCAGGCGTCCTATCCCGACGACCTCGCGCACGCGCTCTCGGTGCTGCGCGGGGAGTGATCCGCGGCACCCGCCGTCGGGCCGCCTCCGCGCGGTTAGACTTTTCCACCGCGGTCGGTCACGACCCTCCCCGGGTCCCCGGTCCCCTCGCTCGCAGTCCGTCGGAGGCGCATCCTTGCCGAGTAACGATTCCTTCGTCCACCTCCACGTGCACAGCGAGTACTCGATGCTCGACGGTGCCGCGCGGGTGAAGCCGCTCATCGACGCGGCGGTCGAGGAGGGCATGCCCGCGATCGCCGTGACCGACCACGGCAACGTGTTCGGCGCCTTCGACTTCTGGCGCACGGCGACGGCAGCGGGCATCAAGCCGATCATCGGCACCGAGGCGTACCTCACCCCCGGCACGCACCGCTCGGACAAGACGCGGATCCGCTGGGGCGACGGCGGCGGCGACGACGTGTCCGGCTCCGGCGCCTACACCCACATGACGCTGCTGAGCTCGACGACGACGGGGATGCACAACCTCTTCCGGCTGTCCTCGCGGGCATCGATCGAGGGCTACTACTTCAAGCCCCGCATGGACCGCGAGATCCTCTCGCAGTACTCCGAGGGCCTCATCGGCACGACCGGCTGCCCGAGCGGCGAGGTGCAGACGCGCCTGCGGCTGGGGCAGTACAAGGAGGCCCGGCAGGCGGCGGCGGACTACCGCGACATCTTCGGCAAGGAGAACTTCTTTGCCGAGATCATGGACCACGGCCTCGACATCGAGCGCCGGGTCATCGGCGACGTGATCCGGCTCGCCAAGGACCTCGACCTGCCGCTCGTCGCCACGAACGACCTCCACTACACGCACGCGCACGACGCGACCTCGCACGCGGCGCTGCTCTGCGTGCAGTCGGGCACCACCCTCGACGACCCCAAGCGCTTCAAGTTCGACGCCGACGAGTTCTACCTCAAGTCGCCCCGCGAGATGCGGCAGGTCTTCCGCGACCACCCGGAGGCGTGCGACAACACGCTCCTCATCGCGGAGCGCTGCGATGTGCAGTTCGACACGAGCGCGAACTACATGCCGCGCTTCCCGGTTCCGGAGGGGGAGACCGAGGACACCTGGTTCGTCAAGGAGGTCGAGGCGGGACTGCGCGAGCGCTACCCCGACGGCATCTCCGACGAGGTCCGCGCCCGGGCCGACTACGAGACGCAGGTCATCCTGCAGATGGGTTTCCCCGGCTACTTCCTCGTCGTCGCCGACTTCATCAACTGGTCCAAGCGCAACGGGATCCGCGTGGGTCCCGGCCGAGGATCCGGCGCCGGCTCGATGGCCGCGTACGCGATGAAGATCACCGACCTCGATCCGTTGCGCCACGGCCTGATCTTCGAGCGGTTCCTGAACCCCGACCGCGTCTCCATGCCCGACTTCGACGTCGACTTCGACGACCGTCGCCGCGGCGAGGTCATCCGGTACGTGACCGACAAGTACGGCGACGAGCGCGTCGCGCAGATCGTCACCTACGGCACCATCAAGGCGAAGCAGGCGCTCAAGGACGCCTCGCGCGTGCTGGGCTTCCCGTTCGGCATGGGGGAGAAGCTGACCAAGGCGATGCCGCCCGCGATCATGGGCAAGGACATCCCCCTCAGCGGCATCAACGATCCCGCGCACGCCCGCTACAAGGAAGCGGTCGACGTCCGGAACGTGATCGCCGAGGACCCCCAGGCGAAGCTCGTCTTCGACACCGCGCTCGGACTCGAGAACCTGAAGCGGCAGTGGGGCGTGCACGCCGCGGGCGTCATCATGTCGAGCGATCCGCTGCTCGACATCATCCCGATCATGAAGCGGGAGCAGGACGGCCAGATCGTCACGCAGTTCGACTACCCCGCGTGCGAGTCCCTGGGCCTCATCAAGATGGACTTCCTGGGGCTGCGCAACCTCACGATCATCGACGACGCGCTCGACAACATCCGGGCCAACCGCGGGCAGGACCTCGTGCTCGAGGACCTCGAGCTCGACGACCCCGCGGCCTACGAGCTCCTCGCCCGCGGCGACACCCTCGGCGTGTTCCAGCTCGACGGCGGCCCCATGCGCGGGCTCCTGCGGCTGATGAAGCCCGACAACTTCGAGGACATCTCGGCCGTGCTGGCGCTCTACCGTCCTGGTCCGATGGGCGCCGACTCCCACACGAACTACGCGCTGCGCAAGAACGGCGTCCAGCCGATCACTCCGATCCACCCCGAGCTCGAGGAACCGCTCGCGGAGGTGCTCGGCGGCACCTACGGACTGATCGTGTACCAGGAGCAGGTCATGTCGATCGCGCAGAAGCTCGCGGGCTTCACGCTCGCGCAGGCCGACCTTCTGCGGCGCGCGATGGGCAAGAAGAAGAAGTCCGAGCTGGACAAGCAGTTCGAGGGCTTCTCGGGCGGCATGATCGCCAACGGGTACTCCATGGAGGCCGTCAAGACGCTCTGGGACATCCTGCTGCCGTTCTCGGACTACGCCTTCAACAAGGCGCACTCGGCCGCCTACGGCGTCGTCTCGTACTGGACGGCCTACCTCAAGGCGCACTACCCCGCGGAGTACATGGCGGCGCTGCTGACGAGCGTCGGCGACTCCAAGGACAAGATGGCGGCGTACCTCAACGAGTGCCGCCGGATGGGCATCAAGGTGCTGCCGCCGGACGTCAACGAGTCCATCGGCTTCTTCACCGCGGTCGGGACCGACATCCGCTTCGGCCTGGGCGCCGTCCGCAACGTCGGCACGAACGTCGTCGAGGGCATCCGCGCGGCACGGGAGGAGAAGGGGCGCTTCGAGACGTTCCACGACTTCCTCCGCAAGGTGCCGATGCAGGCGACCAACAAGCGCACCATCGAGTCGCTGATCAAGGCCGGCGCGTTCGACTCGCTCGGATCCACACGCCGTGCCCTCGTCGAGATCCACGAGGACGCCGTCGAGGCGGCCGTCGGCGAGAAGCGGAACGAGGCCAACGGACAGGTCGGCTTCGACTTCGACAGCCTCTGGGACGAACCGCAGGCGGCGGTCCAGGTGCCCGAGCGGCCCGAGTGGGCCAAGCGCGACAAGCTCGCCTTCGAGCGGGACATGCTCGGCCTCTACGTGTCGGACCACCCGCTCGCGGGCCTCGAGACGGAACTGGCCAAGCACTACAGCACGACCATCGCCGATCTCCTCGTGTCGGAGACCATCGGCGACGGCGAGACGGTCGTCGTCGCCGGGCTCGTCACGAGCGTCCAGCACCGCATGGCGAAGACCTCGGGCAACCAGTACGGGATGATCCAGGTCGAGGACTTCGGCGGCGAGATCACCTGCATGTTCATGGGCAAGGCGTACCAGGAGTTCGCTCCCGCGCTCACCAACGACTCCATCGTGGTCGTCCGCGGCCGCGTCAGCATGCGCGACGACGGCATGAACCTGCACGCCTTCAGCCTCTTCGCCCCCGAGATGAACCAGGACGGCGACTCCGGGCCGCTGACCGTCTCCCTGCCCGAGTCCCGCGCGACGACCGACACCGTCTCGCAGCTCAGCGACGTGCTCATCCGCCACTCCGGCTCGACCGAGGTGCGGCTGAAGCTCATCAAGGGCGACACGGCCCGCGTCTTCGAAGTGCCGTTCCCTGTCCGGATCACCCCCGACCTGTTCGGAGAGCTGAAGTCCCTGCTGGGGCCCAACTGCCTGTATTGAAGTCGACGCCGGTCCCTGCCCGGCGTCGCGCGGTCGGCTTCGCGACGGGGTGCGTCGGGTGGAGCGGGGTGCGTCCGGCTAAGGCGATCCGCTGGGACGCGGATCACCGGTTCGCCTCGGGGGTGCTGCGAGGTGGGGAGGCGCGCCCGCGGCGGCGCGCTCCTTGCAGCTCCCCACACGGACGGCTCGCCGCCGCCCCTGCTGGTCGAGTAGCCGCGGAGCGGCGTATCGAGACCCTTGCACCCGCCGAGCGGATCCGAGCTGCCCTCTCTCTGCGGGTCGAGACGACAGTGCCGTGCTCGCTCCCGGCTGATGATCGGCGCGATGTGCCGGGCGACCGGCCGCAGCCCGAGTGGAGCGGCGCCGCAGCGCCGGAGGGCGGCGGGGGCGGCCGGTAGACTGGGGCGGCCATGATCCAGACTCTCGACCTCCGCGGCCGTCGTCCCTCCGCCGCCGAGCTGCTCGCCCTCGTGCCGCGCAACCCGGGTACCTCCGCCGACGTCGGACCGATCGTCGCCGAGCTCATCGCCGACGTCCGAGCCCGCGGCGCGGAGGCGCTCCTCGACCAGTCCGAGCGACTCGACGGAGTCCGTCAGCCGCACCTGCGGGTGCCGGCCGAGCACATCGCCGCCGCCGTCCGCGACCTCGATCCGGCCATCCGCTCGGCCCTCGACGAGGCGATCGCCCGGGTGCGGAGCGCGAGCGCCGCGCAGATCCCGCCCGAGCGGACCACCGTCCTCGACGACGGCGCCACTGTCGTCCAGCGCTGGACGCCGGTCGCCCGCGCGGGCCTCTACGTCCCCGGCGGCAAGGCCGTGTACCCCTCGAGCGTCGTGATGAACGTCGTCCCGGCTCAGGCCGCAGGCGTCGAGTCCATCGCGATCGTCTCCCCGCCGCAAAAGGCGTTCGGCGGCGCCGTCCACCCGACGATCCTGGCGGCAGCGGGTCTCCTCGGCGTCGACGAGGTCTACGCCGCAGGCGGCGCGGGCGCCGTCGCCGCCCTGGCCTACGGTGTCGAGTCGATCGGCCTCGAGCCCGTCGGCATGATCACCGGCCCCGGCAACATCTGGGTCACGACCGCGAAGCGCCAGGTGCTCGGCCAGGTCGGGATCGACTCCGAGGCCGGCCCGACGGAGATCCTCGTCATCGCCGACTCCACCGGCGATGCCCGGCTGATCGCCGCCGACCTGGTCAGCCAGGCCGAGCACGACGAGGCGGCCTCGGCCGTGCTGGTCACGGACGACGCCGAGCTGGCCCGCGCGGTCGGCGCGGAGGTCGAGCGTCAGGCCGCGACGACCCACCACTCCGCGCGCGTGGCGATCGCGCTCGACGGTCCCCAGTCGGCACTCGTCATCGTGGACGACCTCGAGACCGCCTGCGCCTTCAGCGACGCCTACGGCCCCGAGCACCTCGAGCTGCACACGAGCGACCCCGAGGCGACCGCCGCGCTCATCCACGACGCGGGCGCGATCTTCCTCGGCCCCACGGCGCCGGTCAGCCTCGGCGACTACCTGGCCGGCTCCAACCACGTGCTGCCCACGATGGGCCAGGCGCGGTTCTCCTCCGGTCTGGGCGCCTACACGTTCCTGCGCCCGCAGCAGCTCATCAGCTACGACCGCGGCGCCCTCGCTCGCGTCGCCCCGCACATCCGCGCGCTCAGCGACGCCGAGGCGCTCCCCGCGCACGGCGACGCCGTCGACGCGCGCTTCGCCTGACCCGAGAGGCACTCCGCGATGTTCTGCCCGTTCTGCCGGCACCCCGACTCCCGGGTGATCGACTCGCGTACCAGCGACGACGGCCTCTCGATCCGACGCCGGCGCCAGTGCCCCTCGTGCGGTCGCCGCTTCTCGACCACCGAGACCGCCAGCCTCGTCGTGATCAAGCGCAGCGGAGTGGTCGAGCCGTTCAGCCGCGAGAAGATCGTCAGCGGTGTGCGGAAGGCCTGCCAGGGCCGCCCCGTCACCGATTCCGATCTCGCGGTGCTCGCCCAGCGGGTGGAGGAGAGCATCCGCTCCACCGGCGCCTCGCAGATCGACGCGAACGACATCGGCCTCGCGATCCTCGCGCCGCTGCGCGAGCTCGACGAGGTCGCGTACCTGCGCTTCGCGAGCGTGTACCAGGCCTTCGACTCGCTCGACGACTTCGACTCGGCCATCACCCTCCTGCGCGCCGAGCGCAGCGGGCCTGCGCGTGACGTCGAGGAGCTCTGATGGCTGCCGTCTACCCGCTCCTGTTCCGCACGGTCCTGCGGCGCATCGATCCGGAGCGCGCGCATCACCTCGCCTTCCCGGTCATCCGCGGCCTCGCCCTCGTCGCGCCCCTCGCGCGCCGGTTCACGTTGCCGAAGCACGACACCTCGGTCGAGACCCTCGGGCTGCGCTTCGCGACGCCGTTCGGAGTCGCCGCCGGCTTCGACAAGAACGCCACGGCCGTCCTGGGGCTGGGCGCGCTGGGCTTCGGGCACGTGGAGGTGGGCACGATCACGGCCCGCCCCCAGCCCGGCAACGACAGACCGCGCCTCTTCCGCCTCGTCGCGGACCGCGCCGTCATCAACCGGATGGGCTTCAACAACCTCGGGGCGCGGGCGGCCGCGGGTCGATTGGCCCGACTCCGCGGGGTCCGCGGGCGTCCGGTCATCGGCGTCAACATCGGCAAGAGCCGCGCGGTCGACGTCGACGACGCGATCGAGGACTACCTGATCAGCGCCCGGATGCTGGCGCCTCTCGCCGACTACCTGGTCGTCAACGTGAGTTCTCCGAACACCCCCGGCCTGCGCGGGCTGCAGGAGATCGACAAGCTGGAGCCCCTGCTCGCCGCAGTGAAGGACGCGGCCGACACGACTCCGCTGCTCGTGAAGATCGCCCCCGACCTCTCCGACGACGAGGTCGTGCGCGTCGCCGAGCTCGCCGTGCGCCTCGGGCTCGACGGCGTCATCGCCACGAACACGACCCTCTCCCGCGAGGGCCTCGGGACGGCCGCCTCCGTCGTCGACGCCGCCGGTGCCGGGGGGCTCTCGGGAGTCCCGCTCGCCGCCCGCTCGCTCGCCGTCCTCCGCGTGATCCGCGCCGTCGTCCCCGCGGAGTTCTGCGTCGTCTCGGTCGGAGGCGTCGAGACCGCCGCCGACGTGCAGGAGCGTCTCGCCGCCGGCGCCACCCTCGTCCAGGGCTACACCGCCTTCATCTACGAGGGCCCCCTGTGGGCTGCGAAGGTGAATCGCGCGCTGCGCTGATCCCGAGCCGGTCCCTGCCCGCGGTGCTGATCCCGAGCCGGTCCCTGCCCGGCTCGGCGCAGTCGGCCTCCCGAGGCGGTCGCGTCCTGCAGAGCGTCTTGCGCTCGGCTAGGGCGATTCGCTGACACGCGAATCACCCGTTCGCCTCCGCAAGATCTCCTCGCCGAAGACCGAACAGAGGTTATCGGTCGGACGCGTCTCGTGCTCCGCAGAGCTCTGCTCTCGGACCTCGACCGTGAGCTCGACTTCCCGACGTCGACGGATGTCGGAGGTGCTGCGAGGAGAGCAGAGGGCAGCCGCCCGACGACTCCATCATGTCGCCGTTGGAGACGGTGGAGATCAGGAAATCGACGGCATCCCGGTTGGAGGGAGCGACGACCGCCACGAAGCTCGTCGCTCCGTCGTCACTCCCCGTCTCGAGGACGAGTCACCTCACCGCCCGGGCGCGAGAAGACGAACGGTCGATCCGCGTGGCAGCGGATCGACCTAGTCGGACGCAGGACGCTCCTCGGAACGCGACCGCCCACTCAGCCGACCGCGGCGAGGCCGGAGGCCGAGCAGGCGAGCACCAGTTCCCGGAGCGAGCGCAGCGCGCTCACTCCGGGAACTGCCCGCGCTTCACCTGGGGCTTGGGGAGGCGCATGACGCGGAGCTGGAGGGCGCGCATCGCGGCGTACCAGCGGATGCCCTTCTCGACCTTGTCGGCTCCGTAGCGCTCCCCGAGCTTCTTCCGCATGCGCATGCCGAGCAGCACGCAGTCGAGCACGGCGACGAGGAAGAACGCCCAGAGAACGATGAGCGTGACGTACTGGAGCTCGGGCTGCGGGAAGAAGCTCAGCAGCAGGACGACGACCATCACGGGGATGAGGAACTCGCCGAGGCTGAAGCGCGCGTCGACCCAGTCGCGCACGAACTTGCGCTGCGGGCCCTTGTCGCGCAGCGGCAGGTAGCGCTGGTCACCGGCGGCGAGGCCGATCCGGGCCTGCTCGCGCGCCACGGCGGCCTTCTCGCGGGCGTCGCGCGCGGCCTGCTTGCGATCGGTCGTCACGAGCGGACGCTGGTTGGCGAGCTCGCGCTCGCGCCGGGTCGGCGTCGGCCGCCCCTTGCCGGTCGACGGGGCCGAGTCGGCGTCGTCGGGCGTGTCGGTTGCGATCGGGTGCTTGGCCACGGTGAACGTCCTTGGAATCGAGGGTCTCTTAAGATTACCTGCATGGCCCACGACGCTCCGACTCCGACGTCCACTCTCCCAGCAGCCGAGGAGGCGGTCCTGGCCGCCGTCCGCGACGACCTGCCGCGCTCGCTCGCGGAGCTCGGGCGCCTCGTGCGCATCCCCTCCGTCTCGTGGGACGGCTTCGACGCCACCCGGGTGGCCGCGAGCGCCGAGGCGATCGCCGAGCTCGTCCGCGAGACCGGGGCCTTCGAGGACGTCTCGATCCGCCGGTCGACGATCGGCGACTCGGGAGTCCTCGGGCAGCCGGCCGTCCTCGCCACCCGTGCCGCGCGCAACGGCGCTCCCACGGTCCTCCTCTACGCGCACCACGACGTCCAGCCGCAGGGCGCCGAGACCTCGTGGGAGACCCCTCCGTTCGAGCCGACCGTGCGCGGCGACCGCCTCTACGGCCGGGGCGCGGCCGACGACAAGGCCGGAGTGGTGTCCCACCTCGCCGCCGTCCGCGCGCTGCGCCAGGTGGCGGGTGACGACCACGACCTCGGCCTCGTGCTCTTCATCGAGGGCGAGGAGGAGTTCGGCTCGCGGTCGTTCCCGACCTTCCTCCGCGAGCACCACGACGCCCTGCGCGCCGACGTCATCGTCGTCGCCGACAGCGACAACTGGGACGTGGACACTCCGTCGCTGACCGTGGGCCTGCGTGGAAACGTCACCTTCACGCTCACCGTCCGGACCCTCGACCACGCCTCCCACTCCGGGATGCTCGGCGGAGCGGTCCCGGATGCGATGCTCGCGACGGTGCGCCTGCTCTCCACCCTGTGGAACGAGGACGGCTCGGTCGCCGTCGACGGTCTGCGCGAGCACGACGGCGCCGTCCCCGAGATCAGCGAGGGCGACCTCCGCCGCGACGCCGGCCTGCTCGACGGAGTCTCGCCGATCGGCTCCGGCCCGTTCCTGTCGCGCATCTGGTCCAAGCCCTCGATCACGGTCACGGGGATCGACGCTCCGAGCGTGGTGGACGCCTCCAACACGCTGAGCCCCTCCGTCCGGGTGAAGATCAGCGCGCGCATCGCGCCCGGGCAGGAGGCGCCCGAGGGCTTCGCCGCGCTCGAGCGCCACCTGCGCGGCCATGCTCCGTTCGGCGCCCACCTCGAGATCGACGACGTCGACACGGGGGAGCCCTTCCTCGTCGACACCTCGGGCTGGGCCGTGGGCCTCGTCAAGCAGGCGATGGCGGACGCCTGGGGCCGCGACGCGCTGGAGACGAGCGCGGGAGGCAGCATCCCCTTCATCGCCGACCTCGTCCGGGAGTTCCCGGCCGCCCAGATCCTGGTGACCGGCGTGGAGGACCCCGACTCGCGCGCGCACAGCCCCAACGAGTCCCTCCACCTCGGCGTCTTCAAGCGGGCCGCGCAGACGGAGGCGCTCTTCCTGCTGCGCGCGGCGGCCCACCGCGGCTGACGCGGCCGCACGGATCCGGAATACCCGGCTCCGCGGAGCAGTTGCCACCGTAGAATCGTGTGGCATCACCGACGGCAGCACGCCGTCCCCCCGACGCCACGCCGTCATCACCGCACCGACCCCCTCGAGGAGTGACATGTCCGACACGACATCGACCGTCGACCAGAAGACCGCGCACGGCGTCTCGATGACCCCCGTCGCCGCCGCGAAGGTCAAGAGCCTCCTCGAGCAGGAGGGCCGCGACGACCTGCGCCTGCGCGTCGCCGTCCAGCCCGGTGGCTGCTCGGGTCTCATCTACCAGCTCTACTTCGACGAGCGCACCCTCGACGGCGATGCGGCGGTCGAGTTCGAGGGCGTCGGCCTCGTCGTCGACAAGATGAGCGTCCCGTACCTCGACGGCGCCTCGATCGACTTCGAGGACACCATCCAGAAGCAGGGCTTCACCATCGACAACCCCAACGCGGGCGGCAGCTGCGCCTGCGGCGACAGCTTCCACTGATCGGCGGCGGCGACACGCCGCTCCAGCACCTCCCGGACGGCGTCCGACGGCTCGCAGAAGCGGGCGGTCGGGCGCCGTCCGTCGTTCTTCGCACCCTCGGCCGCGGAGGTCAAGAGCGGACGGCGGTGCACTCCGGTCCCGACGGGGAAGGTAGGCTGGAGCCGGTCTAATACAGTTTCGTGTGAACTGGTCCCCAGTCTTCCGAAAGGTCACCGGTGCGCTTCAATCGCCGTCTCCGCAGATGGGTCGCTGCCCCCGTTGCAGGAGCCCTCGCCCTCGTTCTCGCGGGCTGCACGCAGGAGCAGCTCCAGGGCTGGCTCCCCACCGAACCCGGCACGACGAACCACGTCGACCGGGTCATCGGGCTCTGGGTCACCTCCTGGATCGTCCTCCTCGCCGTCGGCGTCGTCACGTGGGGGCTCACGATCTGGGCCGTCGTCGTGTACCGGCGCCGCAAGGGCCAGACGGGCCTCCCGGTGCAGCTGCGCTACAACATGCCGATCGAGATCTTCTACACGATCGTGCCGCTGATCCTGGTGATCGGCTTCTTCGCCTTCACCGCCCGCGATCAGGCGGCGATCGAGGAGCCCTACGAGAACCCCGACGAGACCATCCAGGTCTACGGCAAGCAGTGGGCGTGGGACTTCAACTACGTCGACGAGGACGTGTACTCCGCCGGCATCCAGGGCCAGTACGAGTCCTCCGACGGCGACGCCAACGGCTCGCTCGTCGAGTCCGAGGTGCCCACCCTCTACCTGCCCGTCGGCGAGAAGATCAAGATCCAGCTCGACGCCCGCGATGTCATCCACTCCTTCTGGGTCGTCGACTTCCTCTACAAGAAGGACATGATCCCGGGCAAGACGAACTACATGTACGTCACGCCGCTCAAGGAGGGCACGTACGCCGGCAAGTGCGCCGAGCTCTGCGGCGAGTACCACTCCGCGATGCTCTTCAACGTCGAGGTCGTCGACCGAGACACGTACGACGACTACATCCAGTCGCTGCGCGACGCGGGCCAGACCGGCCAGCTCGGCGCGGAGTACGACCGCAACAGCAACCTTCCCGGAACCGGTGCGCCGGTCCGCACCGAGAACGAGGAGTAGGGGAGCATGAGCACCGCCACCGCACCCGCCCCGTCGTCCCGCACCTTCGGCACCCCGCCCGTCGAGCGCAAGGCGAACGTCCTCGTTCGCTGGATGACGTCCACCGATCACAAAGTCATCGGGTACATGTACCTGATCACGTCGTTCATCTACTTCTGCATAGCAGGAGTGATGGCGCTGGTGATCCGTGCCCAGCTCTTCCAGCCGGGCCTGGCCGTCGTCGAGACGCGCGAGCAGTACAACCAGCTGTTCACCATGCACGGCACGATCATGCTGCTGATGTTCGCGACGCCGCTGTTCGCCGGCTTCGCCAACGTCCTGATGCCGCTGCAGATCGGTGCCCCCGACGTCGCCTTCCCGCGACTGAACGCCTTCGCCTACTGGCTCTACAGCTTCGGCTCGCTCATCGCGGTCGCCGGCTTCGTCACCCCGCAGGGCGCCGCCTCGTTCGGATGGTTCGCCTACGCGCCGTTGTCGAGCACGACGTTCTCGCCAGGGTTGGGCGGCAATCTCTGGGTCTTCGGCCTGGGCCTGTCCGGCTTCGGCACGATCCTCGGCGCGGTGAACTTCATCACCACGATCATCACGATGCGCGCTCCGGGCATGACCATGTTCCGCATGCCGATCTTCACCTGGAACATCCTCGTGACGTCGATCCTCGTGCTGCTGGCCTTCCCGGTCCTCGCCGCGGCGATGTTCGCCCTCGGTGCCGACCGCGTCTTCGACGCCCACATCTACGACGCGGCCAACGGCGGCGTCCTGCTCTGGCAGCACCTGTTCTGGTTCTTCGGCCACCCCGAGGTGTACATCATCGCGCTGCCGTTCTTCGGCATCGTGTCCGAGGTCTTCCCGGTCTTCAGCCGCAAGCCGATCTTCGGCTACAAGACGCTGATCTACGCGACGATCGCCATCGCGGCGCTGTCCGTGACGGTCTGGGCGCACCACATGTACGTCACCGGGTCGGTGCTCCTGCCGTTCTTCTCGCTGATGACGATGCTCATCGCGGTCCCGACCGGCGTGAAGATCTTCAACTGGATCGGCACCATGTGGCGCGGATCGGTCACGTTCGAGACCCCGATGATCTGGGCGATCGGCTTCCTGATCACCTTCACCTTCGGTGGCCTCACCGGCGTCATCCTGGCGTCCCCGCCGCTCGACTTCCACGTGTCCGACTCGTACTTCGTGGTCGCCCACTTCCACTACGTCGTGTTCGGCACCGTCGTGTTCGCGATGTTCTCGGGCTTCTACTTCTGGTGGCCCAAGTGGACCGGCAAGATGCTGAACGAGACCCTGGGCAAGTGGCACTTCTGGCTGCTGTTCATCGGCTTCCACACCACGTTCCTCATCCAGCACTGGCTCGGCGTCGTGGGCATGCCCCGCCGCTACGCGAGCTACCTCCCCGAGGACGGCTTCACCTGGATGAACCAGCTGTCGACGATCGGAGCGATGATCCTCGCGGTCTCGCTGATCCCGTTCTTCCTCAACGTGTACATCACGGCCCGCAAGGCGCCGAAGGTCACCGTGAACGACCCGTGGGGCTTCTCGCGCTCGCTCGAGTGGGCGACCTCCTGCCCGCCGCCCCGCCACAACTTCACGTCCATCCCGCGCATCCGCAGCGAGGCTCCGGCCTTCGACCTGAACCACCCCGAGGCCGGCATCCCCGTCGGAATCGGTCCGGCGAAGGACGCTCCGGACGCCCCCACGTACGACAAGTCCGAAGGCACGGTGAAGTAGGGCCATGCGCGCCAACGTCAATCTGTTCTGGCTCCTGTCCGGCTTCTTCCTCCTCGCGGCCGTCGCGTACACCGTCTGGTCGCTCATCGACACCGAGCAGGTGGAGTGGGTCGGGACCGTCGGCATCACCCTCTCAGCTGTGCTGGGCGCGTTCATCGCGTTCTACGTCGGTCGCGTGCACAAGGCGCAGGGTGCCGAACTGCCCGAGGACCGCCTCGACGCCGACATCGACGACGGGGACCCGGAGCTCGGCTTCTTCAGCCCCTGGAGCTGGTGGCCGCTGATCCTCGGCGGTGCCGCGGCTCTGGCGTTCCTCGGCCTCGCCGTCGGCATCTGGATCACCTACATCGCGGCCGGCATCTTCCTGATCGCGATCACGGGCTGGGTCTACGAGTACTACCGCGGATACTTCGCCCGCTAGGCGGAGGGCATCGGCTGAGGGCCGGGTGCACGGGAGCGACAGCTCCCGGCACCTGGCCCTTTCGCTGTGCCCGGCAGGGCCCGCTGCCCGGCAGGGCCCGCTGCGCGGTCGAGCGGCGACGGAGGTGCACGGGATGCTCGGCGACACGTTCCGCGTCATGTCAGCGAGCAGTTCGCCGTCGACGGAGGAACGGTCAGGGTCCGACCGTGTGGTCGCCGCGGCGCCGTGGGCCCTCAACTGTGGGGCCGTGAGTGAGCCCGACGGCCGCCTCCACGGCTTCCTGGACCTGTCAGCGCCACCTGGGGCTCGGAAGGCAGGAACGCGGACGGCGGTGGCCACGACGGTGAGCGGTGGCACGGCGGAGACGTGGACGAGCGGTCACCGGGTGAGCGCCCTCGCGCGCGCCCTGTCGACGTCGGATCCTCATTCCGCGCCCCGGATCGACGAGAGCCGACGGCCAGAGCTCGTTCGACACCGCCCGGAGCATCGAGCGCGCCACACCGTGTCGGCCGCGTGGGAATCATGTTCGGCGGAGGCAAATGGACCCTTCAGAAGGGTTGGTGGGCCGTCCCTCCGGCTTTCATCCACTCGCGAGCAAGGACGCTGACTCCAGGCTTCCCTGGTCGTGAGTGACTCGCCGGCCGCCGGTGCGGATGCCCCCTGGGCATCGACCACCCTCATGGTGCCGCGTGACGCCGCCGTAGCCGGAATCTACTGATGGTCGGCCGCGCGACGGCCTGGAACCCGCTGCTGCGCGAGGGCCTCGTCGACGAGCTGATCGTGCTCGTCCGGAGCCGGACTCGCCTGAGACGGCTCCTCCGTCCGCTCCGGGCCGCCCAGTCCGGGCTGCGGCTCGTCGACGCCAGGCCGCTCTCCGGCTCCCGGCTCGTGCGCCTCCGCTCACGGCGTCGGCGCCGGTGGATCGCAGCATCGACAACCACCACCTGGCGCCCTCACCGGGCCGTCATACGACCGGCCGAGTACCACCGCCACGGCGACTCCGTCCCGACGATCACCTGCCCGGCCCTGAGAGCCGATCCGACTGCAGTGATGACGACGAACCACAGGCGCAGGTGTCATCGCGACTCGCGGCGGACGGCAACGGGGGAGAAGCGCGGAGTTCGCCCGGGAACGACGAAGGGCCCGGACGACGGATCGTCCGGGCCCTTCGGGGGAGGGAGGTCAGTGCTCGCTGTGCGAGCTCTCGAGCTCCTTCTGGGTGACGGGGGTGATGCGGTCCTCGAAGAACCAGCGGGAGAGACCGGCACGCACGCGCTGCGGGGCGGTGATGCGTCCACGCGAGTTCGGGCGGATCATCAGCGGCTCGTACTCGTCCTGGCTGACCAGCTTCCAGCGCTCGTACTCGTCGAGCTGCTGGTGCACCTCGATGAACTCGCCGCCGGGGAGGCGGACGATGCGGCCGGACTCGAAGCCGTGCAGGGCGATCTCGCGGTCCTTCTTCTGCAGGGCGAGGCAGATGCGCTTCGTGATGAAGTACGCGACGAAGGGGCCGACGATCAGGCAGAACTGCAGGGCGTGAATGACGCCTTCCATCGTGAGGTGGAAGTGCGTGGCGATGATGTCGGAGGACGCAGCAGCCCAGAGGACCGCGTAGAACGTGACTCCGGCGGCACCGATCGCCGTGCGGGTCGCGGCGTTGCGCGGGCGGTCGAGCAGGTGGTGCTCGCGCTTGTCACCCGTGATCCACGCCTCGAGGAACGGGTAGAGCATGACCGCGACGATGAACAGACCCAGGCCGACGAGCGGGATGAGGATGTTGAACGACAGCGTGCCGAGGCCCGGGATGGCCCACTCGAGTCCCGGCGGGACGAGGCGCAGCGCACCGTCCGCGAAGCCGATGTACCAGTCGGGCTGGGTGCCGGCGGACACGGGCGAGGGGTCGTAGGGGCCGTAGTTCCAGATCGGGTTGATCGTGAACAGCGACGCGATGAGGACGACGACACCGAAGACGATGAAGAAGAATCCACCGGCCTTCGCGGCGTAGACCGGGAGCACCGGGTAGCCGACGACGTTCTGCTCGGTCTTGCCCGCACCGGGGAACTGGGTGTGCTTGTGGACGACCACGAACACGAGGTGCAGGGCGATGAACGCGAGCACCAGGGCCGGCAGCAGCAGGATGTGCAGGGTGTACAGGCGGCCGACGATGTCGGTGCCCGGGAACTCGCCGCCGAAGAGCAGGAACGAGATCCAGGTGCCGACGACCGGGATGCCCTTGACCATCCCGTCGATGATGCGGAGGCCGTTGCCCGACAGCAGGTCGTCGGGGAGGGAGTAGCCGGTGAAGCCCTCGGCCATCGCGAGGATGAAGAGGACGAAGCCGATGACCCAGTTGAGCTCGCGCGGCTTGCGGAACGCGCCGGTGAAGAAGATGCGCAGCATGTGGAGGCCGATCGAGGCCACGAACAGCAGCGCCGCCCAGTGGTGGATCTGGCGCATCAGCAGGCCGCCGCGGATGTCGAAGGAGATGTCGAGCGACGAGGCCATCGCCGCGGACATCTCGATGCCCTTCATCGGCAGGTAGCTGCCCTCGTAGTGTGTCTCGACCATGGACGCCTGGAAGAAGAACGTGAGGAAGGTGCCCGACAGCAGGATGATGACGAAGCTGTAGAGCGCGACCTCGCCGAGGAGGAAGGACCAGTGGTCGGGGAAGATCTTGCGGCCGAACTCCTTGACGACGGCCGAGATGCTCGTCCGCTCGTCGATGTAGTTCGACGCTGCTCCGACATAGCCCTTCTGCAGCTTGCCGCTGCCGAGGATGCCGCCGTCGTCGTTGCCCTGGGGCGACGACGAGGGTCGTGACGGTGTGGTGGTGGACATGTGAGTCATCGCTCCCAGAAGGACGGTCCGACGGGCTCCGTGAAGTCGCTCTGCGCGACCAGATAGCCCTCGTCGTCGACGGTGATGGGCAGCTGCGGAAGCGGGCGCTTCGCCGGGCCGAAGATGACGGCAGCCTCGTGCTTGATGTCGAACTGCGACTGGTGGCACGGGCACAGCAGGTGGTGGGTCTGCTGCTCGTACAGCGCCACAGGGCAGCCGACGTGCGTGCAGATCTTCGAATAGGCGACGATTCCGTCGTAGTTCCAGGTCTCTCGACCCTCGCTGACGACGAGGTCCTCGGGCTTCAGGCGCATCAGGAGGACGGAGGCCTTGGCCTTCTCCTCGAGCTTGCCTTCGACCTGCTCGAGGCCTTCGGGGATGACGTGGAAGGCGGAGCCCAGGGTGACGTCCGATGCGAGGATCGGGGCACCGGAGGGGTCCAGCGTGAGCCGGGTGCCCTCCTTCCACATGGTGGTCTTGAGGAGGGCGACGGGGTTCTGGTCCTGCGGGCCGAGGCCGCGGAACAGGATGACCGCCGGCAGCGGGAAGACGACCAGCGAGGCGATCAGGCTGTTCCGGATGACGGAGCGGCGGCCGAAGCCGGACTCCTTGTCGGACTGGTCGAAGATCTCGAGGGCGCGGGCCCGGGTGTCCTCCGACGAGCGGACCGGGTGGCGGATGTCGATGCCCTCGTGGTCGGACATCAGCTGCTTGCCCCAGTGGACGGCGGCGATGCCGATCGCGAGCAGGGCGAGGGACATGCCCAGGCCGATGAACAGCGTGTTCAGGCGGACGGACTCGATCTCCTCCGTGATGGGGAAGGCCATGTACGCGGCGACCGCGAACAGGGATCCCGCGAAGGAGAGGTAGAAGAGCGTGTACACCGTGCGCTCGGCACGCTTCTCGACCTTGGGGTCGAGATCGGTCATCCGGGGGCGGTGCGGCGGGAGTCCCGGGTCCTGGACCCGGCCCCGTGTGACGACCGCGGTGCCGGCCGGAGCCGAACCGTGCCCGGTGGCCGACGAGGTGGCGAGGTCCGTGCCACCCTCATCGTGCTCTGCCATGGTTCTCCTTTTCACGCCTATCGGCTCCGGTCGGAGCCGTGGGGGTTGTCACGCCCGTCAGGGCGCGGATGTTCACTAGTTCGATCGGGCGGTGATCCACACCGTGAGCGCGACGATGGCGCCGAGGCCGAAGATCCAGAGGAAGAGGCCCTCCGCGACCGGCCCGAGGGAGCCGAGCGCGAATCCGCCCGGGGACGGGTTGGCCTCGATGTACTTGAGGTACGAGATGATGTCCCGCTTGTCCTCGGGCGAGATGTTCAGATCGTTGAAGACCGGCATGTTCTGCGGGCCGGTGACCATCGCCTCGTAGATGTGCGCCTCGGTGACGCCGCCCAGCGGGGGAGCGAACTTGCCCTCGGTCAGCGCGCCGCCGGCTCCGGCGACGTTGTGGCACATCGCGCAGTTGATGCGGAAGAGCTCGGCGCCGTTGGCGGTGTCGCCCTGGCCGTCGAGGACCTCGCCGGTGGGGATGGCCGGGCCGGGCGCCAGGGACGCGACGTATGCAGCCAGCTCGGCGACCTGCTCGTCGGTGAACTGGACGGGCTTCTCGAGCGCCTGCGGGCCGTGCATCTGCATCGGCATGCGGCCGGTGCCGACCTGGAAGTCGACCGAGGCGGCGCCCACGCCGATGAGCGACGGCGCGTTGTCGGTGCCCGCGGCGGCGAGGCCGTGGCAGGTCGCGCAGTTCGCGGCGAAGAGCTTCGAGCCCTCGTCGATCGTCTGCTGGCTGTTGGCGGACGTCTCGGCGGAGGCCGACGTGGCGACGCCGACGGCTGCGTAGGTGCCTCCGGTGAGTCCGAGGCCGATGGCGATCAGGGCCAGCGTGGCCAGGGGGTGTCGGCGACCCTTCTTGGCGCGGCTCTTCGTCTTCGGGGAGGCCATCGAGGCAACCTTCCTGCGGGGATCGGGGGTGGAGGAGTTCATCGGGGCGGCACCCATCACTTGAGGAAGTAGATGACCACGAAGAGGCCGACCCAGACGACGTCGACGAAGTGCCAGTAGTACGAGACGACGATGGCGCTCGTCGCCTCCTTGTGACCGAAGTTCTTGACCGCGAACGCGCGGCCGATGACGAGGAGGAAGGCGATGAGCCCGCCGGTGACGTGCAGGGCGTGGAAGCCGGTCGTGATGTAGAACGCGGAGCCGTAGGCGTTGCTCGACAGGCTCACACCCTCGGAGACGAGGGTCGCGTACTCGAAGACCTGGCCGCAGACGAAGATCGCGCCGAGCGCGTAGGTGAGGAAGAACCACTCGACCATGCCCCACTTGAACGGGCTGAGCCCGGTGGAGCGCGCCTGGAGCCGCTCGGCCGCGAACACGCCGAACTGGCACGTGAACGACGAGGCGACGAGGATCACCGTGTTGACGCTCGCGAACGGCACGTTGAGGATGCTCGTCTCGGCCTCCCACAGCTCCGGGGAGGTGCTGCGGAGGGTGAAGTAGATCGCGAACAGGCCCGCGAAGAACATGACCTCGCTGCCCAGCCAGACGATCGTTCCGACCGCGACCGGGTTGGGTCGGTTCACTACGGGCGCGGTGGCCGTGGGGGTAAGAGTGCTGCTCGTCACACAGACCATTATGGACGATGCCCGGAGGGGTGATTCGCACTTCCCGTATGCCGTTCGTACCCGGATAATCTGAGTGCCATGTCGGAAACCCTGTCCTGGCCGCGGATTCTCAGCGCTCTCCTCGAATCCTCCGATCTCAGCGTCTCGGAGGCGACCTGGGCGATGGAGCAGGTGATGCGGGGCGAGGCCACTCCGGCGCAGCTGGCGGGGCTCCTGGTGGCGCTGAGGGCGAAGGGCGAGACGGTCGACGAGATCGTCGGCTTCCGCGACGCGATCCTCGAGCACGCGGTCCCGCTGGACGTGGATCCGATGGCGCTGGACATCGTCGGGACGGGCGGCGACCGCTTCGGCACCGTCAACATCTCCTCGACCGCGTCGATCATCGCGGCGGCCGCCGGCACTCCGGTGATCAAGCACGGGAACCGGGCGGCCTCGTCGTCCTCCGGCTCCTCCGACGTGCTCGGCGCCCTCGGCGTCGACCTGAGCCTGTCGGCCGAGCGCGTGGCCGAGGCGTTCCGGCGCACCGGCATCGCGTTCGTCTTCGCGGCGATGTTCCACCCCGGCTTCCGGCACGCGGGTCCGGTGCGGGCCGAGCTCGGGATCCCGACGGTCTTCAACTTCCTCGGGCCGCTGTGCAATCCGGCGCGCCCCGAGGCGTCGGCCGTCGGCGTGGCGCACCTCGACCGCGTGCCGCTGTTCGTCGGCGTGTTCCAGACCCGCGGGGCGACCGCGCTGGTGTTCCGCGGCGACGACGGGCTCGACGAGCTGACGACCACGGGGCACAGCCACATCTGGGAGGTGTCGCGCGGGCTCGTCGTCGAGCACGACCTCGATCCCCGCGATCTGGGCCTGCGCCGCGCGAGCATCGACCAGCTCCGCGGGAAGGACGCCGCGTACAACGCCCAGGTGGTCCGGTCGGTGCTCGCGGGCGACGGCGGGCCCGTGCGCGACATCGTGCTGCTGAACGCGGCGGCCGGTCTCATCGCGTTCGATCTCGCGCGCGACCCGTCCCTCATCCAGACCGCGATCCTCGACCGCTTCCGGAGCGCCATGGGGCGGGCGGCCGATGCGGTCGACTCCGGTGCCGCCACGGCCAAGCTCGACGCCTGGGTCGCGGAGACGCGACGGCAGGACTGACGCTGCGCCGGGACCGACGCGAGGGCGCGGACCGGCCCTGCCCGGACACGGCGCCAGGGCGTAACGTGGGAGCGCTGTCCGCGACGGAGCGGACCGCGATCCACCCCGAGCCGGATCGCCCCGGTCCGCGAGTGGTGGTCGGACCCTGGAGGAGACCTCGATGAAGAAGCTCATCAACGACCCCAAGAACGTCGTCGCCGAGTCCGTGGCCGGTTTCGGCCTCGCCCACGCCGATCTCGTCCGGGTCCAGGCGGACCCGCTGTTGGTCGTGCGCGTCGGCGCGCCGCGAGCGGGGAAGGTCGGCATCGTCAGCGGCGGGGGCAGCGGCCACGAGCCGCTGCACGCCGGATTCGTCGGGCACGGGATGCTCGACGCCGCGGTGCCCGGCGCCGTCTTCACCTCGCCCACTCCCGATCCGATCGTCGCGGCGACGCAGGCGGTCGACGGCGGTGCGGGCGTGCTGCACCTCGTGAAGAACTACACCGGCGACGTGCTGAACTTCGAGACCGCCGCCGATCTCGCGGCGGCGGAGGGCGTCGAGGTCCGCTCGGTCGTCATCGACGACGACGTGGCGGTCAAGGACTCGCTCTACACGGCCGGGCGCCGCGGGGTGGCGGGCACCGTCCTCGTCGAGAAGATCGCCGGCGCGGCAGCCGAGCGCGGCGACTCCCTCGACGAGGTCGCAGCGATCGCCGAGGCCGTGAACGCGAACGTGCGGTCGATGGGAGTCGCTCTCTCGCCGTGCATCGTGCCGCATGCGGGAGAGCCGAGCTTCGAGCTCGGCGAGGACGAGATCGAGATCGGGATCGGCATCCACGGCGAGCCGGGCCGCGAGAAGATCGCGCTCGAGCCGGCGGACCGGATCGTGGACCGCATCCTCGGCCCGATCCTCGAGGACCTGCCCTTCTCCTCCGGTGACAGCGTGCTGCTGTTCGTGAACGGCATGGGCGGCACGCCGCAGATCGAGCTCTACATCGCGTACCGCCGGGCCGCGGAGGTGCTCGCGGAGAAGGGCATCGAGGTGACGCGCAGCCTCGTCGGCAACTACGTCACCTCGCTCGAGATGCAGGGGTTCTCGCTGAGCGTGCTGAAGCTGGATGCGGCGATGACCGAGCTCTGGGACGCCCCTGTCGAGACGGCCGCGCTGCGCTGGGGACGCTGATCGACGAGGACGGCGCTCGGGCCGCACACGACACGACGGCCGCGGGAGCGGTCGCAGGAGAGGGAACGATGCAGGACGGACGGACGGCGCTGGACGCCGAGTGGGCACTCGCGTGGGTGCGCGCGGCGGCGGAGTCGATCGCGCAGCACCGCGTGGAGCTGATCACGCTCGACCGGGCGATCGGCGACGGCGATCACGGCGAGAACATGGACCGCGGATTCCAGGCGGTGGTCGCGAAGCTGGACGCCGTCGGCGGCGGGGCGACCCCCGCCGAGGTGCTCAAGCTGGTCGCGACGACGCTGATCTCGACGGTGGGCGGCGCCTCCGGTCCGCTCTTCGGCACGGCGTTCCTCAAGGCCTCGGGAGCGGTCGCCGGTCTCGAGCAGCTGGACGGGCCTGCGCTGGTGGCGCTGCTGACCGCCGCGCGCGACGGGATCGTGCTCCGGGGGAAGGCGGAGGCTGGGGACAAGACGATGGTCGACGCGTGGATCCCGGCCGTGGAGGCCGCGGAGGCCGCCGTCTCGGCGGGTGCCGCGCCGGGCGCGGTGCTGAGCGCGGCGGCGGACGCGGCGCAGGCCGGAGCGGAGTCGACCGATCCGCTCGTCGCCCGCAAGGGCAGGGCCAGCTACCTGGGGGAGCGGGCCATCGGGCACCGCGACCCGGGGAGCGTGTCGACCGTGCTGCTGCTGCGCGCGGCGGCCGAGGCGGCGGCATGAGCGTCGGGCTCGTCCTCGTCTCGCACAGCGCACGCCTCGCGGAGGGACTGGCGGAGCTCGCAGCGCAGATGGCGCCCTCCGTCGCGCTCATCGCCGCGGGTGGCACGGACGACGGCGGGATCGGCACCAGCTTCGACCGGATCACGGCGGCTCTCGCCGAGGCGGACTCGGGCGAGGGCGCCGTGGTCCTCTGCGACCTCGGATCCGCGATCATGACGGCCGAGACGGCGCTGGAGTTCCTGGACGACGACGCGAGGGACCGCGCGCGCCTGGTCGACGCTCCGCTCGTCGAGGGCGCGGTGGCGGCGGCGGTGGCGGCCGAGACGGGGGCTTCGCTCGACGACGTCGTGCTGGCCGCGGAGTCGGCTCGGGGAGGCGCGGGGTCCGCCCCCCAGGAGCAGCTCGCGGCGGCGCAGGTCCGGCGCAGCGTCGTGCTGATCAACCCGAACGGGCTGCACGCGCGGCCGGCCGCCGAGTTCGTCACGCTGGCGAGCGCGTTCGATGCGCGGATCGACGCGAACGGCAAGGACGCGACCAGCCTGCTCGGTGTGATGTCGCTGGGCTTGAACCGGGGGGACGAGGTCGTGATCTCGGCGACGGGCTCCCAGGCCGACGAGGCCGTGCGACGACTCGGCGACCTCGTCGAGTCGGGCTTCGGCGAGGTCTGACGCACCGGCGCTCCGTCAGGTCGCGGCTCCTAGGCTGTGGCCATGGCCCTGCGCGGAACCCGACCCCCGATCGTCCTCCTCCGCCGCCTCACGGCGGTGCCGCGGGCGGTCCGCCGCGCGGACGCCCGCGCAGCGCGGCGGTTGAACGCTCGACGCGCCTCCCCGGCTCTCGACGGCGCGCTCGTCGGACTCTCCCGTGCGGCTGATCACGGCGTGCTGTGGTTCGCTCTCGGTGCGGTGCTGCTGGCCGCCGGGCGCCCGCGGGAGGCGGCGCGCGGCGTGCTCTCGCTGAGCGCGGCGAGTGCGGCGGCGAACCTGATCGGCAAGCGCCTCTTCGGCGGCGACCGCCCGCTGGTCGTCGATGTACCCGTGGGGCGCAGGCTCGCCCGCGTGCCCACGTCCCCGTCGTTCCCCTCCGGCCATGCGGCGAGCGCCGCCGCCTTCGCCGCGGGCGTGGCTCTCGAGAACCCGAAGGTCGGCGCGGCGGTCGCTCCGCTGGCCGCCGCGGTGGCCTTCTCGCGACTGCACGTGGGCGTGCACTGGCTGTCGGACGTGCTGGGCGGTGCCGCGCTCGGCGCGGTGGTCGCGACGCTGGGGCGAGTGCTGGTGCCGGCCACTCCGCGGCACGTCCCGGTCTCGGAGCGCGCGACGCTGCCGCCGGTCGACACCCGCCCCCTCGGCGACGGCGCGTCACTGCTCGTGGTGCTGAACCCGGGTGCGGGTCGCGACTCCCACCGGCCCGATCCGGAGCCGATGATCCTCGAGCGCTTCCCGAAGGCCCGGGTCCACCGCCTGGAGGACGGGGAGGAGCTCGCCGACGTCGTGCGCGCGGCGCGGGCGGGTGATGCGCCCCCGGAGGTCCTCGGCGTCTACGGCGGCGACGGGACGATGTCGGTCGGCGCCGCGCTCGCGAGGGCCGAGGGGATGACGCTGCTGGTGCTGCCCGGCGGCACCATGAACCACTTCGCCAAGGCGCTGGGGCTGCTGACGATCGAGGACGCCCTCGACGCGGCCGCGCACGGCGAGAGACGGGACGTGGACGTGGCGGAGGTCGTCGCGGGCGACTCCGAGCCGGTGACGGTGCTGAACACGGTCTCGGTCGGCGTCTACCCGGAGTTCGTCGCCGCGCGCGAGAAGCACGAGAAGGTGCTCGGCAAGCCCGTCTCGGCGGTGCTCGCCGCTCTGCGGGTGGTGCGCGGCACCGACCCGTTCGAGTTGCGGCGCGAGGGGCGGAGCGAGCTCGTGTGGTCCTACTTCGTCGGCGTCAATCAGGAGCACCCGCGGACGGCGACCCCCCTCGCGCGTCGACGCCTCGACGACGGGCAGCTGGACGTGCGCATCCTGCACTCGGGTCGTCGGCCGCGCACCCGGGGCGCGATCTCGCTCGTGCTCGGCCGCACCGCGACTCCGATCGTCGGGCGGGTGCCCGGCTGGCGAGCTCCCGTCGTGGAGTCGTACTCGACCGACCGGCTGACGATCTCGGTGCGTCGACCGGGCGGGGAGGACCCGGGCTGGGCGCACGACGGCGAGACCGAGGTCTTCGACGGCCGGCGCGACGGCTACGAGGAGGCGTCGGTGCGGATCGTGCGGCTGGCGCTCCGGGTCTACGCGACCGCCGACTGAGACGCGGCCGGGCGCGACTCCTGGGGCCGGTGCGGCTTCTGCCGGGCCGGCGCGCCGGCGGCCGGCTACGACGACGGCGAGCCGCTCGAGAGCCCCGCCTCGAGCGCGTCGAGGATCGGCAGCTGACCGGCGACGATCCCGCCCCGCGCCTCGGCCGCGCTCATCCAGCGAGCCGTCTCGATCTCGGGGTACTCGCGGACGACGCCCGAACCTCGCGGCCACTCGAGCTCGAAGGTGTTGCTCGTGACGAAGCGCACGTCGTCGCCCCCACCGCCCGCGAACACCGTGACGATCTTGCCGGAGGACTGCCGGAACGCGCCGAGGCGCCGGTAGTCGAGGTCGGGAGCGGGAACGCCGATCTCCTCCTCGAACTCGCGCCTCGCCGCGTCCAGCGGCGCCTCCTCCTCCGTGTACAGGCCCTTCGGGATCGACCACGCGCGCGGACGCCTCGTCCACAGCGGTCCGCCCATCCGTCCGAGGAACACCTCGAGACCCTCCGGGCCGGTGCGGTGCAGGAGGAGGCCCGCGCTCGTCGGGGCGGTCATCGCGGGCACCTGGTCATCCCGCCATCCTGCCCCTCCCGCGTGGAAGGATCGAGAGGATCGACCGCGACGCACGGAGTGGACCATGGACAGCACCGAGATCCTGCGCGGACTGCAGGACGCCGTCGGCGAGGCGCTCGTCGTCGCCGGACCGGACTTCGAGGCGGTGCACACCGACAAGTCGGGCTTCGCCACGGGGGAGCGCGCGCTCGCCCTGGTGCTCGCGCGCTCCGTCGAGGACGTCCAGGCCGTACTGCGCCTCGCGACCGCGCACCGCGTGCCGGTCGTCCCGCGGGGAGCCGGCACCGGGCTGGCCGCCGGGGCCGTCGCCACGAGCGGCGCGATCGTGCTCTCGACCGCGCGCATGGACCGGATCCTCGAGACCTCGCTCGAGGACGAGCTGGCCGTCGTGGAGCCGGGAGTGATCAACCAGGCGCTCTCGGACGCCGTCGCCGCCGACGGGCTGATCTTCTCGCCCGATCCCGCGAGCAAGGCGATCTCGAGCATCGGCGGCAACATCGCCACCAACGCCGGCGGCCTGCTCTGCGCGAAGTACGGAGTGACGCGGGAGGCCGTGCTGGGCCTGGCGGTGGTGCTGCCGGACGGGCGGCTGGTGCGCACCGGGCGGCGCAGCGTCAAGGGCGTGACCGGCTACGACCTCACCGCGCTGCTGACCGGGTCGGAGGGGACGCTCGGCGTGATCGTCGAGGCGACGGTGAAGCTGCGTCCCCTCCCGCAGGGGCCCGTCGTGACGATCGGCGCGTACTTTCCGAGCGTGGTCGCCGCCGCAGCGGCCGCCGCGGCCGTGACCGCGGCGCGGCTCCGACCGGCGGTCATGGAGCTGATGGACGAGGCGGCGCTCGCTGCGATCGGCCGCTACACGGGCACGGTGCTCGACCGCGGTGCGGCCTACCTCCTCGTGCAGACCGACGACGGGGGAGCCCGCGACGAGGCTCGGCGGATCCTCGGGATCGTCGTGCGCGCGGGCGGCGACGCGGAGTCCACGGAGGACCGGGCCGCCGGGGAGGCGCTGCTCGCGGTGCGCCGAGCGTTCCACCCCGCGCTGGAGGCCGAGGGCGAGGTCCTGATCGAGGACGTCTGCGTGCCCCGCTCGGCGCTGCCCGCGATGTTCGCGGCGATCAGGGGCATCGAGGAGCGGACCGGACTGTCGATCCCCACGGTCGCCCACGCGGGCGACGGCAACCTGCATCCGAACTTCGTGCTGCCCGCGGGTGCGCACGAGGTCGGAGAGGAGGTCTGGGAGGCGGCCGCCGAGCTCTTCCGCACGGCGGTGTCGCTCGGAGGCACCCTGACCGGCGAGCACGGCGTGGGGCTCCTCAAGCGGCGCTGGCTCGAGGAGGAGCTGGGGGAGGACTCGACGGCCCTGCAGCGGGGGATCAAGGCGGTGTTCGACCCGCTGGGGATCATGAACCCGGGGAAGGTCTTCTGACGCGTCAGGCGGGCAGGAGCTCCGAGACGAGCAGCGCGGCGGTCAGCACCGTCGTCGCGGCGGACATCAGCCAGTAGAGGATCGTCTCGCGCCACGAGCCGGCCGAGCCGAGGACCGGCAGCGCGGCGTACCCGCCGGAGGTCCAGAGGCGTCGCAGCACCGGGATGCGGCGGACCGCCCGGGGCGCCCGGATCCGCAGCGGCCAGAGCCAGTTGATCCCCTCGGTGGTCAGCGCGTCGCCGGCGATGTGCACGAAGTAGCCCAGGGTGGCCGCCACGCGCAGCCACGCCCAGCTGCCGTCGGCGAGGCCGATCAGGAGCCCGGTGACCACCGCTGCGACGGCCCAGGCGAGCGGCCAGGACCGGGCGGTCCTGGTGGCCTTCGCCGCGAAGGCGAGCGCGGGGAGCGTCAGCAGCGCCGCGAGGGACACGGTGCCCAGCGGAGGGAGCGGGAAGCGCACCGCCGTCAGGACCGGCACGAGGTACCAGACCACGGCGACGGCGAGCAGCGAGTGCATGCCGTGGCGGTGCCCGCCGCTGATGCGCCCGGCGGTGGCCGTCAGGATCGACGCGCCCGGTGCGGAGCGGGAGATAGTCGCACGGGCGTGGTCGGCATCGGGGGCGAGCGCCCATCCCGCGGCGACCCCGAGACCGACGAGACGGATGTCGAGCGGCAGATCCGCGACTCCGAGCGGACCGGCGATCGCCGGCACGGAGGTGGCCACCGACCAGGCGAGAGCGCCGGAGACGGCGTGGGAGCGGCCCATCACGGCGGGTGGCACCTCGTGGTCGGATCGGAGCGGGACGGCGATGCCCGGGAGGGGCACGAGAAAACCCCCGGTACCGCGCTGCTGCACGGGCCGGGGGTGAGGGTGGGCGATACCGGACTCGAACCGATGACCTCTTCCGTGTGAAGGAAGCGCGCTACCAACTGCGCCAATCGCCCAGGAGGCCGTCTTGTGAACGACCCGAGAGACGATGTTAGCGGATCCCGGAGCGCGCGGAGCACCACGGCGGCGCGCCACGCCCGGGTGAACGGGGCGTGTCGGGGCGGTTTCCGGCGGAAAGACGGGCAAGTCGTCGACACGGCCCGGATCCGCGTCCGCTCGATTTGGTTTCTCCCGCGGCCGTCCTATAAAGTCTTCTAGGTCGAGCCGGGCAGCGAAAGCGCCGGGGAGGCGAAGACGGGAAGCGTCCGGCAAGACGTGGCTCCGAAGTAGTACAACTGAATACGACCAACATGCGGATGTGGCGCAGCGGTAGCGCATCACCTTGCCAAGGTGAGGGTCGCGAGTTCGAATCTCGTCATCCGCTCGAATATCGGCCTCCGGGCCGATGTTTCTGAGGGGGCCTCCGGGTCTTCTCCAACCGGTCGGCTCGCCTCGCGGGCCGCCGACACCGAACCCAATACACGGTGGATTGGCCGAGAGGCGAGGCAGCGGCCTGCAAAGCCGTATACACGGGTTCGAATCCCGTATCCACCTCGATCGTTCCGACGAACGAGGCGCTCCTCCTGGAGCAACGGGCGATTGGCGCAGCGGTAGCGCGCTTCCCTGACACGGAAGAGGTCACTGGTTCGATCCCAGTATCGCCCACCACCTGGAACCCCGGCCCTCGGCCGGGGTTCCGTCGTTAACGGCGGCCCCCGCCTCCGGCTCGCCTCGAGGTTCTGCGCGGGCGGCCGCGCGGGCTACCCTCGGGACGTGCCCGCTCCGATCCGCCTCGACGAGAGCACGGTGCTCCGCCTCGTCGCCCGAGAGGACGGACCGGCGCTCTCAGCGGCCTACCGTCGGAACCGCCGCCACCTCGCTCCGTGGGAGCCGCTGCGCTCGACCCGGTTCTTCGAGGCGGGCGGGCAGACGGACGCCATCGCCGACTCGCTGTTCGCCCATCGCTCCGGCAGCGTGCTGCCGCTCGTCCTCGTGCAGGGCGAGGAGATCGTCGGACGGATCACCCTGTCGAACATCCTCCGCGGCGCCTTCGAGAGCGCCGAGATGGGCTACTGGCTCGACGCCCGCCTCGAGGGGCGCGGCGTGATGACCCGCGCGGTCGGCGAGGCGATGGGGATCGCCGGCGGCGAGCTGGGCCTGCACCGCGTCCAGGCGGGGACCCTCCTCCACAACGTCGGCTCGCAGACGGTGCTCGAGCGCAACGGCTTCGAGCGCATCGGCATCGCCCGCCGCTACCTCCGGATCGCGGGCGAGTGGCAGGACCACGTGCTGTTCCAGCGACTGCTCGAGCCTGCGCCGAACGCACCGCTGACGCCGCCGGAGGGGCCGCAGCCGCCTCCGAGTCGTCTCGTCTAGGGTGGGCGACGGCCGCGCCGGTGATCCGTCGGCGCTTGCACCGAGAGGGACGGCTGGAGCATGACCCGCACCATCGGCGGACGCGAGTTCGACTTCGAGCGGCAGGTCGCCGTGATGGCGGTCGTGAACCGCACCCCCGACTCCTTCTACGACAAGGGTTCGACCTTCGCGCTGGATCGAGCGGTGGCCGCCTCGGTGCGGGCGGCCGAGCAGGGCGCCGACTGGGTCGACATCGGGGGAGTGCCGTTCGGCCGGGGCCCGGCCGTCTCGCTGCAGGAGGAGATCGACCGGGTGGTGCCCGTCGTCGCCGGCATCCACGAGCGGAGCGACGTGGTCGTCTCGGTCGACACGACGCGAGCCGAGGTGGCCCGGCTGAGCATCGCCGAGGGCGCCTCCGTCGTCAACGACACCAGCGGGCTGCACGACCCGGACATGCTCGCCGTCGTCGCGTCGTCCGACGCGCAGCTCGTGATCACGCACAGCCTGGGCGCACCGCGGAGCGAGCCCGTGCGGCCCGAGTACGACGACGTCGTGGCCTCGGTGATCGCCCACCTGCGCGAGAGGCGGGACCGGGCGGTCGCGGGCGGCGTCCCGGACGAGCGCATCATCCTCGACCCCGGTCACGACCTCAACAAGAACACCTTGCACACCCTGGAGCTCACCCGTCGCCTGGGCGAGATCGCGGCGCTGGGACTCCCGGTGCTCGCGGCGGTGTCGAACAAGGACTTCATCGGCGAGACGCTCGACCGCCCGCAGGGCGAGCGGCTCGAGGGATCCCTCGCAGCGGCGGTGATCTGCATCCTCAACGGTGCGCGCATCGTGCGCATGCACGACGTGCGCCAGGCCGTCGACGCGGTCCGATTGACCGAGGCCGTTCTCGGCTGGCGGGCACCCGCCCACCTCCGTCACAACATCGAGGAGGAGCCCGTCGCATGAGCGCCGCGATCGACCGCCTGCACCCGTCCCCGCTCGCGGCGCTCGACGACGACGCGCTCCTCGCGCTCTACTCGGCCGAGACCTCCGAGCCGTGGCTGCGGGGGAATTTCGTCTCGAGCATCGACGGAGCGGTCACCCGGGAGGGCGTCTCGGGCGCGCTGGGCGGGGACGCGGACGAGCGGGTCTTCGACCTCCTCCGTCGTCTCGCCGACGTGGTGCTGGTCGCGGCGGGCACGGTCCGCACCGAGGGCTACGGGCCGATGGTGCTGGGGGAGGAGTCGGCCGCGGCGCGCTCCGCCGAGGGGCGCCCCGCGCATCCGGTGTTCGCGATCGTCTCGGGCTCGCTGGACCTGGACCCGGCCTCGCGGATCTTCACCGAGGCCCCGGTGAGCCCGGTCGTGGTCACCACCGGAGCGTCTCCCGCCCGTCGGCGCGAGGAGCTCGCCGAGGTGGCGGACGTGCTGGTCTGCGGCGAGGAGGACCTGGACGCGGTGCGGATGCGCGACGCCCTCGCCGATCGCGGTCTCGCCAGGATCCACTGCGAGGGCGGACCGAGGTTCCTGGGTACCCTCCTCGCGCACGACGTGGTCGACGAGCTCGACCTCACCGTCAGCCCGACGCTCGAGGCCGGCGACGCCGGCCGGATCGCCCGGGGCGAGGCGGAGGCGAGGGTGCAGCGCCTCGCGCACGTCCTCGCCTCCGGTGACACCCTGCTGCTGCGCTACCTGCGCGCACGCTGAGGTCGGGGCGCCGGCCGGACGCCCCGACGGAGCCTCAGTCGGCGAGGACGAACTGCGGAGAGACCGCGCGCGGCACCAGACGCTCGAGCTGCGTGACGTGCGAGGGGTTCAGCTCCTCGAGCGAGTTCACGCCCAGCAGGCGCATGGTGCGCGTGATCTGCTCGGACAGGATCTCGATCATCCGGTTCACGCCCGCCTCGCCGCCGGCCATCAGGCCGTACAGGTAGGCGCGGCCGACGAGGGTGAAGCGCGCGCCGAGGGCGATCGAGGCCACGATGTCGGCGCCGGACATGATTCCGGTGTCGAGGTGGATCTCCATGCCGGACGTGCTGCCCGTGCCGACCTCGCGCACTACGTCCGGGAGGAGGTGGAAGGGGATCGGAGCGCGATCGAGCTGGCGGCCGCCGTGGTTCGAGAGGACGACGCCGTCGACGCCGAGCTCGGCCACGCGACGTGCGTCGTCGACCGTCTGGACGCCCTTGACGACGATCTTCCCGGGCCACTGGTCGCGGATCCAGGCGAGGTCCTCGAATCCGACGGTGGGATCGAACATGGTGTCGAGCAGCTCGCCGACGGTGCCGGACCAGCGGTCGAGCGACGCGAACGACAGCGGCTCGGTCGTGAGGAAGTCGACCCACCACCACGGGCGCGGCATCGCGTTCACCACGGTGCCCAGCGTCAGCTGCGGCGGGATCGAGAAGCCGTTGCGCTTGTCACGGAGGCGCGCACCCGCGACGGGGACGTCGACCGTCACCAGGAGCGTGTCGAAGCCTGACGCGGCCGCGCGCTCCACGAGCGCCATCGAGCGGTCGCGGTCCTTCCACATGTACAGCTGGAACCAGTTGCGGCCGTCGGGGTTCGCGGCCTTCACGTCCTCGATGGCGGTGGTGCCCATGGTGGAGAGCGAGAAGGGGATGCCCCACTTGGCCGCGTTGCGCGCGCCGGCGATCTCGCCCTCGGTCTGCATCATCCTGGTGAAGCCGGTCGGCGCGATGCCGAAGGGGAGCGAGACGGGAGCGCCGAGGACGTCCCAGCCGGTGCTGACCTCCGAGACGTCGCGCAGGATCGCCGGGTTGAACTGGATGTCCTCGAACGCCTGGCGCGCACGGCCCAGCGAGATCTCGGCCTCGGCGGCTCCCTCCGTGTAGTCGAACGCCGCCTTGGGCGTCCGGCGCTTCGCGATGCGCTGGAGGTCGTGGATCGTCAGCGCCTTGTCGAGCCGGGCCTTCTTGAGGTCGAGCTCGGGCTTCTTGAACTGCATGAGGGGCGCGAGGTCGCGCACCTTCGGGATTCGTCGGTCGACCATGGTCAGTCCTTCTCCGCTCCGGTGGGTGTCAGGTGGGTCTCGGCGTAGTAGCCGGAGATGTGGGCCTCGACGAGCGCGCGGGCGCGGTCGGGGTCGGCGGCCGCGATCGCGGCGACCAGGGCGCGGTGCTCCGAGCGGAGTCGATCCCGGGTCCGCGGCCAGTCGGGCAGGGTGCGCGCGGCGGTGATCACGTAGCTCTCGACCGCGTCGCGCAGGCCCGCGGTCATCGCCGCGATCACCGCGTTCCCGGAGGCCTCGGCGAGGGAGAGGTGGAACTGCGCGTCGAGGGCGAGGAACGCGTCGTGGTCGAGCACCTCGGCGTCCATCGCATCGAGGAGCTCGCGGCTCTCGCCCAGAGCCGGGCGGGGGGTGCGGGCCAGGTCGTCGACGACGGCGGTCTCGAGCACGAGCCGGGTGCGGACGACGTCCTCCACCGCGAACCCGCTCGCGGCGACCTGGAGGCGCAGCAGTGCGCTCATCCCTCCGGTCGGCCGCGCCACGATCACGGCGCCCGCCGCCGGCCCGGAGCCGGAGCGGGTGCGCACCAGCCCCATCACCTCGAGGACGCGGACGGCCTCGCGGACCGAGGACCGGCCGACTCCGAGCTCGAGGGCGAGGGCGCGCTCGCCCGGGAGGCGGTCGCCAGGCGCGAGCGCTCCGGTGAGCAGGAGGCCCTCGACGTGGGCGAGGACGGCCTCCCACGCGCGTTCGCCGGTGTCGCTCATCCCGCTCCTCCTCGTGTGGTCTGACCACACCGTAGCATGTGGTCGGACCACAGGGCTCGCGCGGTGCCTAGGCTGTCGGGATGACCGGTCCGGACCTCTCGCGGCAGTACTCGCTCGAGGGGGCGGCGATCCCTGCGATAGCCCGACGGCTCGGCGGTGGCGGTCCGGAGCTCGCGTGGCGCAACCAGGCCGGCGGGCTGACCTTCCGCGTTCCGACCGGGTACCTCAAGTGGAATCCCGCGGGCACCGGCATCGACCTGCGGCGCGAATCGGCGCGGCTGCGCTGGCTGGAGGGCCATCACCCGTCGCCCCGCGTGCTCGACGAGGGGGACGAGGACGGCGGCCAGTGGCTGCTCACGGCGCCGGTCTCTGGGTGCAGCGCCGTCGACCCGCTCTGGCTGGCGCGGCCCGAGACGGCGGTGCGGGCGATCGCGCAGAACCTCCGGGCGTTGCACGCCGTCCCCGCCGGTGATCTGCCGGAGGAGCTCCGCCGCGACTCCTGGTTCCACCGCGGGGCGGCACCGGAGTCCGAACAGCCCGTGCTCGTGCACGGCGACGCTTGCGCCCCGAATACGATGATCGACGACGACGGCTCCTGGAGCGGCACGGTGGACGTCGGCGACCTCGGAGTGGGCGACCGCTGGGCCGACCTCGCCGTCGCGGCGATGAGCCTCGACTGGAACTACGGAGACGGATTCACCGGCCTCCTGCTCGAGGAGTACGGCATCGCGCCGGACGAGGAGCGCGCCGCCGCCTACCGCGCGCTCTGGGCCGCGGAGTCCTGAGACCCGCGGCTCACTTCGCGGAGTCGTCCTTCTTCTCGTCCTGCGCCGACTCCTTGTTCTCGGACGCGAGTCGCAGCCACCGGCCGTCGCGCAGGTCCTGCTCGTGCACGGCGGCCTTCTTCTCGCTGGCGGCGGTGTCGCGCGGCGGGAGCTGGATGGTCTCCTCCGCCTCGATGCCCGCCTGCAGCTCACGACCGCGCTCGAGCTCGGCATCGAACTCCGCTCCGAAGAGCAGCGCGATGTTGGTGATCCAGATCCAGAGGAGGAAGACGATCACCGCGCCGAGCGAGCCGTAGGTCTTGTCGTAGTTCGAGAAGTTGGCGACGTAGAAGCCGAAGCCGATCGAGGCGACGAGCCAGATCAGCAGGGCGAGGACCGAGCCCGCTCCGATCCAGCGGAACTTCGGCTGACGGATGTTCGGCGCCCAGTAGTAGAGGATCGCGACGATCACGATCGCGATCACGAGCAGCACGGGCCACTTCGCGATGTTCCAGACCAGCAGAGCGGAGGAGCCGAGGCCGACCACGTCGCCCACGGCCTCGGCCACGGGGCCGCTGAGCACGAGGATCAGCGCGGCGACGACGATCAGTACGACCGTGGCGAGCGTCACACCGAGCATCGTCGGGCGCAGCTTCCAGAACGGACGTCCCTCGTCGATCTCGTAGACGCGGTTCATGGCGCGGCCGAACGCGCCGACATAGCCCGAAGCGGACCACAGGGCCCCGACGATACCGGTGACGAACGCGACTCCCGCGGCCGGAGAGCTCGTCAGCGACTGGATGGGCTCGCGGAGGACGTCGACGACCTGCGCCGAGGCGAGGTTCCCGACCAGCTCGAGCACGGTGTCGGTGGTGGCCTGCGCCTGGCCGAAGAGGCCGAGGACCGAGACGATCGCCAGCAGCGCCGGGAAGAGTGCGAGGACGGCGTAGTACGTGAGTGCTGCGGCGAGGTCGGTGCACTGGTCGGCGCCGAACTCGCGCATCGTCTTCTTCAGCACGTAGCCCCACGACCGCTTCGTCAGGTCGCTCAGCTCGTCGGGCTTGCGCCTGTCGTCGGGTGCGGGCGCGCTCTTCTCGCGGGTCGTGCTCTTCTCGGCCATGCGGCCACGCTACGGCGCTCGGCGATCCGGCGGTGGCCCTTGACGGCGATGCCCCGCGCTGTCAGGCGGCGCTCAGCCGACCGGGAGTCGCGGGGCCCGCCGCTGCCTCGCGGCGGCGATCGTTCCGAAGACGAGGAACGACGTCGTCGACGCGAGGACGACGAGCAGGGGAGCGTCCCACCCGCCGCTCGTGTCGTGCGCGACGCCGAGGACGGTGGGCGCCGTCGCGGCGACCGCGTAGCCGATGCCCTGGACGGTCGCCGAGAGCCGGGAGGCGTGGGCGTCGGACTGCGAGAGCCGGACTACGAGGACGAACACCACCGTGAATCCGCCGCCCTGCGCGATGCCGCCCAGAGCGCACCACAGCGCCCAGAGGTCGGGCGCGAGCAGCAGGCCGGCGGGGACCGTGCACCAGAGTGAGCCGACGAGCGCGATGCTGCCCAGCGGCGCGAGCCGGCGGACGAGCAGCGGGACGCCGAGCGCACCCACGACGGCGGCGACCTGGAAGACGGAGGAGCTCGCTCCGGCGGTCTCGACCGAGAAGCCGTTGCGGTCGACGAGGAGGCTCGGCAGCCACGCGGTCACGCCGTAGTAGGAGAACGCCTGGCTCGAGAAGCAGACCGCGAGCGCGAGCACCGTGGCGCTGCGGAAGACGCGCGGGGGAGCGGCGGCGAGGCCGGCGGGCGGCACCGGCCGGGGGACGGGCCGGAACGCGCCGGAGGGGCCCGCGACGGCGAGCCAGCCCAGCAGTGCGAGTGCCGACAGGAGGAGCCAGGCCAGCAGGGCCCCGCGCCAGCCGAGCGCGTTCGCCAGAGGCGCCGTGCCGAGGGAGGTGATCGTCGAGCCGATGTTGAGCGCCGCCGTGTAGACGCCCGTGGTGAGGTCGACCCGCCGGGCAGGGACGTCGCGCCGGATGACGACCGGGACGACGACATTGCCGATCGTGATGAAGACGCCGATGAGGATCGTCCCCGCGACGACCGCGACGGTGTCGCCGGCCGAGCGGACGACGGTACCCAGGGCGACGCCGAGGACCGTCGCCGTCACGGCGGCGTCCGGTCCGGCGCGCCGGATGACGAGGAGGGCGAGGGGGGTCGCCAGAGAGAAGCAGAGCACGGGGATGCTCGTGAGGATCCCGGCCTGACCGGAGGACAGGGCCAGGTCGTGGCGGACGGCGTCGATCACCGGGGCGACCGCCACGATCGGGCCGCGGAGGACCAGGGCGACGAGCGAGACGGCGACGACGAAGAGCCAGGGGGCGCTCCGACGCGGCGTCATCGGCGCATCGAGGAGGGGTCGGGGCGGCGCACCCGGCTCAGCTGCCGAGGCCGGCGAGGAACCCGGCGATGTTGACGAGGAACATGAGGCCGCCGACGGCGATGCCCACGATGCCCGTGATCAGACCGGCGGTCGCCATGCCCCGTCCGATCCCGGTGACCGTCGCCGCGGCCCGGCCGCGGACCGCGAAGACGATGGCGAGGATCGAGGGGACGAACAGCACGTTGAACACGAGGCTGAGGATCCCCATCACGAGGCTCGCAACGGCCATCGGGTTGCGGCCGGAGGCGGCGGTGGAGTCGTACGGGTTCGCGGCGTACGGGTTCGCTCCGTACGGGGCGGCTGAGTACGGGTCCGCTCCGTACGGTGCGGACGGGACCGCCGGGTCCGAGCCATAAGGCGCTGCCGGAGGGGTGCCGTACGCCGTTCCGGGCGAACCGGCCTGGGGGGCGCTCGGCGTGCCGTACAGCGGGGCCTGCGGTGCGGAGGGGCGTGACCGGTCGGTCCAGGCCGAGCCGTCCCAGTAGAGCTCCGAGCCGATGTCGGCGGGGTGCGGGTACCATCCGGGCGCGGGAGTGCGGGGGGAGTCGTCGGACATGGGGCGATTCTAGGGCTGGCTGATCGCCTCGACGATCAGTCCTTCGGCTGCTCGATGCCCAGCGCGTTGCCGTCGGGGTCGAGGATCCAGGCAGCCCAGACGCTGCCGCGATCGGCGACGCCGTCGACGGTGCGCAGTTCGTCGCTGTCGTAGTCCTCCGGCGTCACTCCGCGCGCCGCGAGGGCGTCGAGCTCGGCGCGGAGGTCCTCGACGCGCCAGGCCGCCTTCGTCTGCTCGTCCTCCGAGCCCGTCGTACTGGCGGTGACCGTCAGGCGCGTCCCTCCCGTCGAGTAGGCGATGGCGGAGTCGGACTCCTCCAGCACCTCCAGGCCGAGGGCGTCGGCGTAGAACGCGCGCGAAGCAGCGAGGTCCTGGGAGAGGAGGACGGGGCCGATGGGTGAGTCGGAGAGCATGGCTGCGCCTTTCGTCGAGAAGCCGCACGGCGGCGGTGGGAGGAGTCCAGCCCACGCCGGATCCGGATCATCGACAAGAGGGTTGCCAGCGGCGCTGTACCGAACGTGCACCGGGGGGAGCGCTCCCCGGTGGTCCGCGCGCAGACTGTCCCGGGCGCGAGGAGGCGTGATGGACGGGCTCGATCGACGGGACGCGGCGGCACTCGCCGATCTCGGCTCGATGCTGGAAGGGCTCGTCGCGGCGGACGCCCTCGACGATCGGCAGCGGGACGCGCTGGCCCGCGCACTCGCCGCGCAGGAGTCCGACGTGCTCGGTCGGGAGCTCGACGCGCTGGCGACACGGCTCCGCGCCCCGGACTGACGATCAGTCGCGGATCACGGCCCGCTCGAGGGTCGCCGCCAGGAGGCCGAGCGCTCGGCCCGGAGTGGTCCCGCTCCCGGGCACGAGCATCCGCAGCCGCAGTCCGTCGACGAGCGCGAGGATCAGCTCCACGTGCTGCTCGAGCGGACCGCGCCGCAGCACGCCCTCCTCGGCGAGCAGATCGATCCAGCGCACCGTGCTCGCGCGGCTGCTCGCGTCGAGGGCGGCGACCAGAGCGCGGCCCTGCTCCGTCGAGCCCGGACCGGCGGACGCCGCGTGGAGCGCGAACCAGCCGCCCAGGGCGGGAGGGGCGTCCTCGGCCGGGAGGAACTGCCCGACGCACTCCAGCAGTCTCTCGAGCGGATCCACGCGCCGGTCGTCGATCCGCAGATCGCCGAGACCGGGGTCGAAGAGCTCCGCGACCACCGCGTCGTAGAGAGCACGCTGCGTGGGGAAGTGGTGGCGCAGCGTGCTGGCCCCGATGCCCGCGCGCGCCGCGACGCCGCGGACGCTCAGCGCCGCGACTCCGTGCTCGGCGGCGAGCGCCCGGGCCGCCCGGAGGATCTCCTCGCGTCGGTTCATCGGATCCTCCTCCTGATCGGCCTGTCCGCGTCCCACCCCGACGCCGGCACAGTGTACCGGTACAGCGTGCCGGGCAGGTCTCGCACACCGTACCAGCGCGGAGCCGAGCCCGAGGGAGCGGAGTCCTCCCGTCCGCGGGCCTGTACGGGAAACGAAGCCGCCGGGCGTTCTCCGGCTCTCTCCGCCGAGGGTTTTGCCAAGGTGGAGGGGACCCAGACGGACGCACGCGACCTGCGTCCGGGATCGGATGCATGGACACGGACCGCAGCGCGCTGCCGCTCTCCGTCGACGACGCCCTCGCGGTGGTGGCGGTCCTCGCCGTCCTCGAGGGCGCTCTCGTCTCGGACGCCCTCCCCGAGGGGGTCGAGGCCGTCCTCGTGCGCCACCTCGTGCAGAACGACCTGCTGCTCGACGGGGCCGACCGCGGCGAGCTCGTCGACGCCCTCCGCGGTCTGGACGAGCGCGTCCGGGCCGTGCTCGGCTGACGTCCGTCCGTCGCTGCCGCAGCCGGCTCCGGAACGTCCCGGCGCACGCGGGCGACTAAAGTCGAGGGGTTGGCGAAGCCCTGAGGAGTGTCCGCGCGTGTCGAACGAACCGTCGAATCCGTCCGAGAACGAGTCCGTCGCGGTGGTGACCGAGGCCGGGACGGGCTTCACGCACTTCTCCGACCGAGCCGTCGTGGCGATCCGGGTCAACGGCGAGCTGAAGGACCTGGCCGCCGACGTCGTGCCGGGCGACCGCATCGAGCCGGTCCTGATCTCCTCGCCGGACGGGCTGAACATCCTCCGCCACTCGGCGGCTCACGTGCTCGCCCAGGCGGTGCAGCAGATCAACCCGGAGGCGAAGCTGGGCATCGGCCCGCCCGTCACCGACGGCTTCTACTACGACTTCGACGTCGAGGAGCCCTTCACGCCCGAGGCGATGAAGGCGCTCGAGAAGGCGATGGACCGCATCGTCCGCCAGGGGCAGCGCTTCGTGCGCCGTGTCGTGACCGAGGACGAGGCCCGCGCCGAGCTGTCCGGCGAGCCCTACAAGCTGGAGCTCATCGGCATCAAGGGCGGCGGTGGTGACGAGGAGTCCGTCGAGGTCGGCGGCGCCGAGCTGACGATCTACGACAACGTCGACCCGCGCTCGGGCGAGACGGTCTGGAAGGACCTCTGCCGCGGTCCGCACCTGCCCAACACCCGCATGATCGGCAACGGCTACGCGCTCACCCGCAACGCCGCCGCCTACTGGCGCGGCTCCGAGAAGAACCCCCAGCTGCAGCGTGTCTACGGCACGGCCTGGCCGACGAAGGACGAGCTGCGCGCGCACCAGGCCCGCCTCGAGGAGGCCGCGCGCCGCGATCACCGCAAGCTCGGGCACGAGCTCGACCTGTTCTCGTTCCCGGACGAGATCGGCTCCGGTCTCGCGGTGTTCCACCCCAAGGGCGGCATCATCCGCTACGAGATCGAGCAGTACATGCGGGAGCAGCTGCTCGCGCACGACTACGAGCTCGTCTACACGCCGCACATCACCAAGGGCGACCTCTTCACCACCAGCGGGCACCTGCAGTGGTACTCCGAGGGCATGTTCCCCCCGATGCACCTCGACGAGCTGCAGGACGAGGACGGCAACGTCACCCGCCAGGGCCAGGACTACTACCTCAAGCCCATGAACTGCCCGTTCCACAACCTGATCTTCCGCTCGCGCGGCCGCAGCTACCGCGAGCTGCCCCTGCGCCTGGCCGAGTTCGGCACCGTCTACCGCTACGAGAAGAGCGGGACCCTGCAGGGCCTCACCCGCGTGCGCGGGCTCACCCAGGACGACGCGCACATCTACGTGACGCAGGAGGACGTGGCGGCGGAGCTCACCCGCAACCTCGAGTTCGTCCTCCAGGTCCTCCGCGACTACGGCCTCAACGACTTCTACCTTGAGCTCTCCACCAACGAGGAGGGCAACCCGAAGTTCGTCGGCGCCCCCGAGCAGTGGGAGGCGGCCATCGAGTCGCTCCGCGCGGTCGCGGTGGAGTCGGGTCTCGAGCTGGTCCCGGATCCGGGCGGAGCCGCGTTCTACGGTCCGAAGATCTCGGTGCAGGCGCGCGACGCGATCGGCCGCACCTGGCAGATGTCGACGATCCAGCTCGATTTCAACCAGCCCGAGCGCTTCGAGCTGGAGTACACCGCGTCCGACGGCACCAAGAAGCGCCCCGTGATGATCCACCGGGCGCTGTTCGGCTCGATCGAGCGCTTCTTCGCGATCCTCACCGAGCACTACGCCGGGGCGTTCCCCGTCTGGCTCTCGCCCGTGCAGGTCGTCGGCATCCCGATCGCGGACGAGTACCTGCCCTACCTCGAGGAGGTCGTGGGCGAGCTCAAGCGTGCCGGCGTCCGCGCCGAGATCGACTACTCCAGCGACCGGATGCAGAAGAAGATCCGCAACGCCACGCTGCAGAAGGTGCCGTTCCAGATCATCGTCGGCGAGAAGGACCGCGACGCCGGCGCGGTCAGCTTCCGCTTCCGCGACGGCACCCAGGAGAACGGCATCCCCGTCGCCGACGCCGTGGCGCGCATCCGCGAGGCGATCGCGTCGAAGGCGCAGGTGTGAGCGTGGACGAGCTCGTCCCCGAGGGAGCGGAGGGGTCCGCGCACCTCGCGGGCGTCCCCGACGAGTTCCAGCGCCTGTGGACCCCGCACCGCATGGTCTACATCCAGAAGGGGCAGCCCGGAGCCGACGACTGCCCGTTCTGCGTCGCGCCCACGCTGAGCGACGAGGAGGCGCTGATCGTCGCCCGCGGCGAGCACGCGTACGTGCTGCTCAACCTCTTCCCGTACAACTCCGGCCACCTCCTCGTCTGCCCGTACCGCCACATCCCGCTGTACGACGAGGCCACCCCGGAAGAAGTGGCCGAGATCGGCGCCCTCACGCAGACCGCGATGCGCGTGATCCGCGAGGTGTCGAACAACGACGGCTTCAACCTGGGGATGAACCAGGGCGCGGTCGCCGGAGCCGGTATCGCCGCGCATCTGCACCAGCACGTGGTTCCGCGCTGGGCGACCGACGCGAACTTCTTCCCGATCATCGCCCGGACGAAGGCGCTGCCGCAGCTCCTGGGCGACGTCCGCGCGAGCATCGCCGCCGCCTGGCCCGCCGAGTAGGCGGGGTCCGCGCAGGCGGACCTCGGTAGACTGGACGGCGCTGTCGGCGGCACGTGCGGCAGCGCCTCCGACGCGAGACGCCGCCCGGCCGTCGGCCCCAGACAGAGCCCAGCCGTCGGCGGGCGACAGAGCCCAGCCTCCGGCTGGAGACACAGCAGAGAAACAGGACCCGCGATCATGACCGACACCACCACTCCCTCCTCCTCCGCCGCGTCCGAGCAGTTCGGCTCGAGCCGCGTCAAGCGCGGTCTCGCCGAGATGCTCAAGGGCGGCGTGATCATGGACGTCGTCACGGCCGAGCAGGCCCGCATCGCCGAGGACGCCGGCGCCGTCGCCGTCATGGCGCTCGAGCGCGTCCCGGCCGACATCCGCTCCCAGGGCGGCGTCGCGCGGATGAGCGACCCCGACCTGATCGACGCGATCGTCTCCTCCGTCTCGATCCCCGTCATGGCGAAGGCCCGCATCGGCCACTTCGTCGAGGCGCAGGTGCTCTCGGAGCTCGGCGTCGACTACATCGACGAGTCCGAGGTCCTCTCGCCGGCCGACTACGTGAACCACATCGACAAGTGGAGGTTCACCGTCCCCTTCGTCTGCGGAGCGACGAACCTCGGCGAGGCGCTGCGCCGCATCACCGAGGGCGCGGCCATGATCCGCTCCAAGGGGGAGGCCGGCACCGGCGACGTCTCCGAGGCCACCAAGCACATCCGCACCATCTCGGCCGAGGTGAACCGCCTCAAGGCGATGACCAAGGACGAGCTGTACGTCGCGGCCAAGGAGCTGCAGGCGCCCTACGACCTCGTCGCCGAGATCGCGCAGACCGGCAAGCTCCCGGTCGTGCTGTTCACGGCCGGCGGCGTGGCCACTCCGGCCGACGCGGCGCTCATGATGCAGCTCGGCGCCGACGGCGTCTTCGTCGGTTCCGGCATCTTCAAGTCGGGCGACCCGGCCAAGCGCGCCGCGGCGATCGTCAAGGCGACCACCTTCTACGACGACGCGAAGGTCATCGCGGAGGCGTCCCGCGGACTCGGCGAGGCGATGGTCGGCATCAACGTGTCCGACGTCCCCGCGCCGCACCGCCTCTCCGAGCGTGGCTGGTAGCACCGGGCCCCGCGTCGCGGGGGAGGGCGAGACCCGCGAGTCCCTCGAGGGGCTCCGGGTCGGCGTCCTGGCGCTCCAGGGCGACTTCCGCGAGCACGCGGCTGTGCTGCGCGAGCTCGGCGCGGAGGTGGTGCTCGTGCGCCGCCCAGCCGAGCTCGCCTCGGTCGCCGGCCTCGTCATCCCCGGCGGCGAGTCGACGGTGATGGACAAGCTCTCGCGGCTCTTCGGACTCGCGGAGCCGATCGGCGAGGCGATCGAGGCGGGCCTGCCCGTCTACGGCACCTGCGCCGGCCTGATCATGCTCGCCGACCGCGTGCTCGACCGGATCGAGGGCCAGCACAGCTTCGGCGGCCTCGACGTGACCGTGCGCCGCAACGCCTTCGGCAACCAGCTCGACTCCTTCGAGACCGACCTCGACGTGCCGGTGATCGGCGACCCTCCCGTGCACGCGGTCTTCATCCGCGCGCCCATCGTGGAGGAGCTGGGGGAGCGGGCGACCGCCCTCGCCGCGATCGCGGACGGCCGGGTCGTCGCGGTCGAGCAGGGCAACCTGATGGGCACGTCGTTCCACCCGGAGATCACGGGGGACTACCGCTTCCACGAGCTGTTCCTGCGGAAGGTCGCGGCGACGCGCTTCGGAGCCTGACCGTCGCGCGGGGGTGGACCGCGTCGGTGGTGCGCGGCAGTGTAGGGCCATGCCCGAACTTCCCGAAGTGCAGGCGCTCGCGCGCGATCTCGACGGGCGGCTCGGCGGTCACGTCCTCGAACGGCTCGACGTGTTCGCGATCTCGGCGCTCAAGACCGTCGCGATCCCTCCGTCCTCCCTTGCCGGGCAGCCGGTGCACGGAGTCGAGCGGCACGGCAAGTTCCTCGACTTCGCGGTGGGCGACGCGCACGTGCTCCTGCATCTGGCCCGCGCGGGCTGGGTGCGCTGGCGCCCCGAGCGGCCGACGGCTCCCGTGAAGCCCGGCCGCGGACCGCTCGCCGCCCGCTTCGTCCTCGAGGACGGCTCCGGGATCGACGTGACCGAGGCCGGCACGAAGAAGAGCCTCGCCCTCTCGATCGTCGCCGACCCGCGCGACGTCGACCGCGTGGCCCGACTCGGACCCGATCCGCTGGACCCCGCCTTCACCCGCGAGATCCTCGGTGCGATCCTGGCGACCGCCGGTCGCGCCCAGCTGAAGGGCGTGCTGCGCGACCAGTCGCGGATCGCCGGCATCGGCAACGCCTACTCCGACGAGATCCTGCACGTCGCCCGCATGTCGCCGTTCAAGCCCGCTACCCTCACCGCCGAGGAGCTCGACCGCCTCTACTCGGCGCTGCGCTACACCCTCGAGGAGGCGCTCGGCCGTGCCGAGGGGCTGCACGCCGCCGACCTCAAGAAGGAGAAGAAGCTCGGCATGCGCGTGCACGGCCGGACCGGCGAGGCCTGCCCCGTCTGCGGCGACACGATCCGCCAGGTGATCTTCGCCGACTCCACCCTCCAGTACTGCCCCACCTGCCAGACCAACGGGAAGCCCCTCGCGGACCGTGTTCTCTCGCGGTTGCTGAAGTAGCCGGCGCAGCCGGCTGCTTCAGCAACCGCGTCCGAGCCGGTCCCTGCCCGGCTCGGCGCAGTCGGCTTCTCGAGGTGGTTGCGCGGGTGGAGCGTCCTGCGAACGCCTACGGCGATTCGCTGGCACGCGAATCGCCGGTTCGGCTCGCGGGTGGTCGCCGATCCGGCCCCTGCCAGTCGGGACACTGGCTCCTGTTGGTCGAGCAGGCACGCAGCGCCGTATCGAGCGGAGGGGGCGCCTTCGGTGCCAGTGCAGGGCGAGGAAACGGCGGATCTTCTGGAGGACGCGGGTCTCGATACGCCCCTTCGGGGCTACTCGACCGGCAAGGAGACTGGGAATTTCTTTCAAGGGAGGCACACCCTCACCGATCGTGCGGGAGCCGACGCCGCGTCCGTCCGTCCGGCATCCCACCGCCGCTGCTTCAGGGCCGCACCCCCCACTGCTGGTCGAGTAGGCGCGCAGCGCCGTATCGAGACCCACCTTCCCGATCCTGCGGGAGCGTCCTGGCCCCGACGCCCGCATCGGACCCTGTCCTGCGAGCGGCAGCCCGATCACCGCGTGAGGCGAACCGCCGATCCGCGTGCGAGCGGATCGGCGTAGCCGGACGCAGGACGCTCCACCTGCGGGACCGCCTCGGGAAGCCGACCGCGTGGAGCCGGGCGGGGACCGGCTCCGAGAAGCGCTGTGGACCGCCTGGAGCCGGGCGGGGACCGGCTCCGGAGAAGCGCTGCCGACTGCGTGGAGCCGGGCGAGGACCGGCTCCGAGTGGGCGCCGTAATTGGCGGGGGCCGGCTCTCTCCAGGTCGAGGCGAACCGGCGATCCGCGTGCGAGCGGATCAGCGTAGCCGGACGCAGGACGCTCTTCCTGCGCGACCACCCTCGGAAGCCGACTGCGCGGAGCCGGGCAGGGACCGGCTCCGAATCAGCACAGCCGGCTCCGGATTAGACTGATCCAGCTATCAGCGGCGCCTGCGGGGGTCGCATTACGACGATTTTCCGAGGGAGCACCGTGTCCGGGCATTCCAAGTGGGCCACGACCAAGCACCAGAAGGCGATCAAGGACTCGCGTCGCGCGAAGTCGTTCGCCAAGCTGATCAAGAACATCGAGGTCGCCGCCAAGATCGGCGGAGCCGACCTCTCCGGCAACCCGACGCTCGTCGACGCCGTGCAGAAGGCGAAGAAGACGTCGGTCCCGAACGACAACATCGACCGCGCGATCAAGCGCGGCGCCGGCCTCACCGGCGAGGTCATCGACTACACGACGATCATGTACGAGGCGTACGGCCCGAACGGCATCGCCCTGCTCGTCGAGTGCCTCACCGACAACAAGAACCGCGCGGCGGCCGACGTCCGCACCGCCATGACCCGCAACGGCGGCACCATGGCGGACCCGGGCAGCGTGGCCTACAACTTCGCGCGCAAGGGCGTCATCAGCGTGCCCCACGGCGAGAGCGTCACCGAGGACGACGTCCTCGGCGCGGTCCTCGACTTCGGCGTCGACGACGTCCTCGACCACGGCGAGAGCTTCGAGGTCCGTGTCGAGCCGAGCGAGCTCGTGCCGGCCCGGTCGGCGCTGCAGGAGGCGGGCATCGACTACGACTCCGCAGATGTCGAGTTCGTCGCGTCGCTCCAGGTCGAGGCCGACGCCGAGACCGCCCGCAAGGTGTTCCGGCTGATCGACGCGCTCGAGGACTCGGACGACGTGCAGAACGTCTACACGAACCTCGACATCACCGCCGAGGTGCGCGCCGAGCTCGAGAACGAGGAGTGACCCGGTGACCCCGGGTCGACGGGGAGGCGCGCGCTGATGCGCGTCCTCGGGATCGATCCGGGGCTCACCCGGTGCGGCGTCGGCATCGTCGACGTCGCCCGCGATCGGCGGGCCACTCTGGTGCACGTCAGCGTGCTGCGCACTCCCGTCGACGACCCGCTCGAGCGGCGCCTGCTGGCGCTGGGCGACGGCATCGAGGCGCTCCTCGACGAGCACCGCCCGGACGCCGTCGCGATCGAACGCGTCTTCGCGCAGAACAACGTGCGCACCGTCATGGGCATAGCCCAGATCAGCGGAGTGGCGCTCGTCGCGGCGGCCCGCCGCTCCCTCCCGGTCGGCATGCACACGCCGAGCGAGGTGAAGGCCGCGGTCACAGGCTACGGAGCCGCCGACAAGCGGCAGGTCACCGCGATGATCCAGCGCGTACTCCGCCTGGACGCGCCTCCGACTCCGGCCGACGCGGCCGATGCGCTGGCCCTCGCGGTCTGCCACGCGTGGCGGGCTCCGCTCGCCGCCGGACCGTCGTCCGCGACGGAAGGGGAGACGCCGGCGCAGCGTGCGTGGCGCGCCGCGGAGGCCTCCACTCGAACGCCTGTTCGAGCATCTAGACTGACGCGGTGATCTCCTCCCTCCGCGGCACCGTCCTCTCCGCCCGCGGGAGTCTCGCCGTGATCGACGTCCACGGCGTCGGCTACGCGGTCAACGTGACTCCGCAGCACGCGCTCGAGATGCGCGTCGGCGACGAGACGACGGTCACGACCACGCTCATCGTCCGCGAGGACTCGCTCACCCTCTACGGCTTCCCGGACGAGGAGCAGCTCGAGATCTTCGAGCTCCTCATCGCGGTGACCGGAGTCGGGCCGAAGTCGGCTCTGGGGGTCCTCGGGGCCGTCGAGCCCGAGCGCATCGCCCAGGCCGTCGCCGACGAGGACGACGCCGTGTTCCGCAAGGTCTCGGGCGTCGGCCCGAAGACGGCGAAACTCATCATCCTGTCGCTCGCGGGCAAGCTCGCGGTCCGCCCGCGCGCCGCCCGCGGCTCGGGGCCGGCAGCGACCGCCGCGCAGAGCGTGCTGTCGGCGCTCGTCGGCCTCGGCTGGCCCGAGCGCATCGCGGCCGAGGTGGTCGACGAGATCCTCCTCGACGCCCAGGCGTCCGACGCCGCGAACGTGCAAGCGCTCCTGCGCCTCGCACTCGCCCGACTCGGCCCGGCGGCCCGCTCGTGAGCGGCGACGGACTGCTCGGCCCCGAGGTCGTCTCCGAGGCCGAGATCGCCTTCGAGGGCGCCCTGCGGCCCAAGAGCCTGAGCGAGTTCGTCGGGCAGCGCAAGGTCCGCGGGCAGCTCGAGCTCCTGCTGAAGGCCGCGGCGATGCAGGCGCGGACGCCCGACCACATCCTGCTCGCCGGTCCTCCGGGCCTCGGCAAGACCACGCTCGCGATGATCGTCGCGGAGGAGAGCTCGTCGCCGCTGCGCCTCTCGAGCGGTCCGGCGATCCAGCACGCCGGCGATCTCGCCGCCGTCCTGTCGTCGCTCCTGCCCGGCGAGATCCTCTTCATCGACGAGATCCACCGCATGGCGCGCTCCGCCGAGGAGATGCTCTACCTCGCGATGGAGGACTTCCGGATCGACATCATGGTCGGCAAGGGCGCCGGAGCGACGTCGGTCCCGCTCGACCTGGCCCCCTTCACGCTCGTCGGAGCCACCACCCGGTCGGGCCTGCTCCCGAACCCCCTCCGCGACCGCTTCGGCTTCACCGCGCACCTCGAGTTCTACGCCGAGGACGAGCTGCGCCAGGTCCTCGCCCGCGCCGCCCGGCTGCTCGAGCTCGACATCGACTCGGACGCGATCGCCGAGATCGCCGGTCGCTGCCGGGGCACGCCCCGCATCGCGAACCGTCTGCTGCGGCGCGTGCGCGACTTCGCCCTCGTGCACGGCGGCCGCGCCGACGTGACGGCCGTCCGGGCCGCGCTCGATCTCTACGACGTCGATGCGCTCGGCCTCGACCGCCTCGACCGCGCCGTCATGGAGATCGTGCTGACCCGGTTCGACGGCGGGCCCGTCGGGCTCAACACCCTCGCCGTCTCGGTGGGGGAGGAGGCCGAGACGGTCGAGGCGGTGGTCGAGCCCTTCCTCGTGCGGATCGGCCTGCTGACCCGCACTCCGCGCGGCCGCGTCGCCACTCCCGCGGCCTGGCGGCATTTCGGGCTCGACCCGCGCGGGGCCGCCGGGTCCCAGCAGTCGCTCTTCGGGGATGACCTATAATCTTCAAGGCCCGACGGGCCGCTCGATCCCGCGCACCCGGCTGAGACGCCGCGCGGAGTCGCCACCCACTCCGGAAGGCTCACCCATGGATCCGACGATCATCCTGCTCGTCCTGCTGCTCGCCGTGATGATCATCTTCATGTTCCGCAACAACAAGAAGCGCCAGCGCGACGCGGAGAACATGAAGAACAACCTGGTCCCGGGGGTCGAGCTGATGACCGGCTCCGGCCTCTTCGGCACCGTCGTCTCGATCGACGACGACGCCAACAAGATCGTCATCGAGTCGACGCCCGGCACGCTGCTGACGATCCACCGCCAGGCCATCGCGCGCCTGATCGACCCGAGCGAGAACGAGGTCGCGGCCGACGAGGACGAGACCGTCGCCGTCGACGGCACCGCCCCCGCGTTCGGCGAGCGCGACGCCGCGCACCAGGCCGACCCGCTGGTCGACCCGATCGAGCGCGACCGCAAGCCCGACGCGCAGTAGTCTCCTCGGCGGGCACGGGCGCACGAGCGCCCGGCCCGCCCCTCGTTCCTCCGGGTCCGTCCCGGCACGTCATCGCCGACCGAAGAGAAAGCTGAGCCCTGGGTGGCCGCATCAACCCCCGTCCGGAAGGCCCGGCGCTCTCTGAGCTGGCTCGGTGTCCTGATCCTCGCTCTCGTCGGTCTGAACACCGCCGCCGTCCTCTGGGGCGGCGGGTCCTGGACTCCGAAGCTCGCCCTCGACCTCGAGGGCGGCACGCAGATCGTGCTCCAGCCGCAGCTGAACGACGGTGACACGGTCTCGTCGGAGCAGCTGACTCAGGCGGTCTCGATCATCCGCCAGCGCATCGACGCGTCCGGCGTCTCCGAGGCCGAGATCACGACCCAGGGCTCGAGCAACATCGTCGTCTCCATCCCGGGAACTCCCGACGACGAGACGCTGCAGCGCATCGAGGCGTCGGCGAAGCTCGACTTCCGCCCCGTCCTCGTCGGCAGCCAGGCCACGAACAGCGCGGTCGGAGGCGACGCCACGTCCTCGCCGACGCCCACGCCGGTCGACCCCGCGCTCTCGACCGAGCCCACCGCGGAGCCGACCGACGCCAGCGACCTCGCGTACATCACTCCTGCGCTCGAGGCGCAGTACACCGCGTTCGACTGTGCGTTCCTCAACAGCCAGGATCCGAACCTCGCCCCCGCGGACCAGCCGCTGATCACCTGCGACGACACCGGGACGGTCAAGTACATCCTCGGCCCGGTCGAGGTGACCGGCGAGGACATCGCCGACGCCTCGAACGGCCTCGTCACGACGCAGTCGGGAGCCAGCACCGGCACCTGGGCAGTGAACCTCTCGTTCGACGACGCCGGCACCACCGCCTTCTCGGACGTCACGACCCGCCTCGTCGCCCTGCAGGGCGCGCAGAACCAGTTCGCGATCGTGCTCGACGGACGCGTCATCTCGGCGCCGTCCACCAACGCCGCGATCACCGACGGCAACGCGCAGATCACGGGCTCCTTCACCCAGGAGTCGTCGAAGACGCTCGCGGACCAGCTCAAGTACGGCGCCCTGCCGATCGGCTTCCAGGTGCAGAGCTCGGACAGCATCTCGGCCACGCTCGGCACGGCTCAGCTCGCGAGCGGTCTGCTCGCGGGCCTGATCGGCCTGATCCTCGTCGTCGTCTACTCGCTCGCCCAGTACCGGGTGCTCGGAGCGGTCACGATCGCGTCGCTGATCGTCGCCGCGGTCGTCACCTACCTCGTCGTGACGCTCCTCTCGTGGCGGGAGGGACTGCGCCTCTCGCTCGCGGGAGTCGCGGGTCTGATCGTCGCGATCGGCATCACGGCCGACTCCTTCATCGTCTACTTCGAGCGCATCCGCGACGAGCTCCGCGACGGTCGCGGCCTGGAGTCGGCGGTCGAGGCCGGCTGGCGGCGTGCGCTGCGCACCATCTTCGCCTCCGACATGGTGAATCTGCTCGCAGCGGTGGTGCTGTTCATCCTCGCCGTCGGCAGCGTCCGCGGCTTCGCCTTCACCCTCGGCATCACGACGCTGATCGACCTCGTGGTCGTGATCCTCTTCACGCACCCGATGCTGCAGCTGCTCGCCACGACACGGTTCTTCTCGGACGGGCACAAGCTCTCCGGGCTCGACCCCCGGGCCCTGGGCGCCGTCTACCGGGGCCGTGCGGCGTTCCGTCCGCAGGACGCCGTCGTCGCCGGCAAGGGCTCCTCCGCCGCCCGCGAGGCCGCGAAGCGCCAGACCATCGCCGAGCGCAAGGCCGCCGAGGCGGCGCGCACTCCCGGCTCCTCCGACTCGACCAAGGACGCGTGATGGCCAGCTTCTCGCAGTTCGGCAACGACCTCTACACCGGCAAGCGCTCGATCGACTTCGTCGGACGGCGCCGCACCTGGTACCTGATCTCGCTCGTCCTGATCCTGATCACGGTGCTCGGCACGGTCGCCCGCGGCGGCTTCAACTTCAGCATCGAGTTCACCGGCGGCTCCGAGTTCACGGTCTCCTCGCCGTCGAGCCTCGACCAGGCGACGGCGACCGACGCGGTCACCGCGGTCTCGCCCGAGACCGTTCCGCGCGTCTCGGTCGTCGGCGACGACTCGATCCGCGTGCAGACCGATCAGCTCTCGACGGACGAGTCGACCGCGGTCCGCAACTCCCTCGCCGAGGCGTACGACGTCCCGAACGACCAGGTCACGTCCTCCTTCATCGGAGCATCGTGGGGCAACGACATCACGCAGCAGGCCCTGCGCGGTCTGATCATCTTCGTGGTGCTCGCCTCGCTGGCCATGTGGGCCTACTTCCGCACCTGGAAGATGTCGCTCGCCGCGATCGTCGCCCTCGTGCACGACCTCGTGATCGTCGCCGGCGTCTACGGCATCACCGGCACGGAGGTGTCGCCCGCCGCGGTCATCGGCCTCCTGACGATCCTCGGCTACTCGCTCTACGACACCGTGGTGGTGTTCGACAAGATCCGCGAGAACACGGCCGAGGCGCTGGGCAGCACGACGAAGACGTTCGCCGAGACGGTGAACCTCGCCGAGAACCAGACCCTGGTCCGCTCGATCAACACGTCGATCGTGGCGGCGCTGCCCGTCGGCGCGATCCTCGTGATCGGCGCGTTCGTGCTCGGAGCCGGGACGCTCCGCGACATCTCGCTCGCCCTGCTGATCGGCATCGTCGTCGGCACGTACTCGACGATCTTCGTCGCGGCGCCCCTCTACGCGCAGCTGCGCGGCCGGGAGGTCGACGTCGCCCGCAACGACAAGCGCGTCGAGGCGGCGCGCCTGAAGGCGGGCACGCCCGCCGTCGAGCAGAGCGCGTAGGAGCAGCGATGGCCGAGTTCTCGCAGGTCTCCGCGGCCGACGCCGTCGGACTCGTCGCGCGCGACGAGGTGTGGCTCCTGGACGTCCGGGAGCCGCACGAGTGGGCGCTCGGCCACGCCGCCGCCGCGCACCACATCCCGATGAACCAGATCGGTGCACGCCAGGACGAGCTGCCCGCGGAGGCGCCGATCCTGGTCGTCTGCCACTCCGGGGTCCGCTCCGCGATGGTCGTGCAGGCCCTCGAGGGCGCGGGCTACGAGGCGGCCAACGTCGACGCCGGGATGACCGCGTGGGCGGCCGCCGGGGGAGACGTCGTCGACGACGAGGGCCGCCCCGGACGCATCGACTGACGGCTCCGGGGTTCGCCCCGGGCGGATCGGTCGGCGGCACGTTCCGCAGGCGCGATAATGGGGCGATGGAGATGCCCGCGTGACGGAAACCACGACCACGTCGTCGACCGCTGCCCTGCGCAGACTGGTCCCCCGGATCTTCTCGCGCGCGCAGCCCTCGGGTGCGGTCGACACCCTCGTGCGCACGGTGCGGATGCACCACCCCAAGAGCGACATCGCCCTCATCGAGCGCGCGTACTCGGTCGCCGAGCGCGCCCACTCGGGGCAGAAGCGCCGGAGCGGCGAGCCCTACATCACGCACCCGCTCGCGGTCGCGCAGATCCTGGCCGATCTCGGCATCGGCTCGAAGACCATCGCCGCGGCCCTCCTGCACGACACGGTCGAGGACACCGACTACAAGCTCGACGAGCTCCGCGCCGACTTCGGCGACGAGGTCGCGATGCTGGTCGACGGCGTCACCAAGCTCGACAAGGTCAAGTACGGCGACAGCGCCCAGGCCGAGACCGTCCGCAAGATGATCGTGGCGATGTCGAAGGACATCCGCGTCCTGATCATCAAGCTCGCCGACCGCCTGCACAACGCGCGGACCTGGGGCTTCGTGCCCGCCGAGTCCGCCGCCCGCAAGGCGACCGAGACGCTCGAGATCTACGCGCCCCTCGCGCACCGCCTCGGCATCCAGGCGATCAAGTGGGAGCTCGAGGACCTCTCGTTCGCGGTGCTCTACCCCAAGATCTACAACGAGATCGAGAGCCTCGTGAAGCGCAGGACGCCTCAGCGCGAGGAGTTCGTGCAGAGCGTCATCGACCTGATCGGCGAGGATCTGCGGGCCGGCAAGATCCGCGGGCGCGTCGTCGGGCGTCCGAAGCAGTACTACTCGATCTATCAGAAGATGGTCGTCCGAGGCCGCGAGTTCGACGAGATCTACGACCTGGTCGGCATCCGCGTGCTCGTGAACTCGGTCCGCGACTGCTACGCCGTGCTGGGGTCGATCCACGCGCGCTGGACGCCGATGCCGGGCCGGTTCAAGGACTACATCGCGACCCCGAAGTTCAACCTCTACCAGTCGCTGCACACGACGGTCGTCGGCCCCAAGGGCCGGGCCGTCGAGATCCAGATCCGCACCAACGAGATGCATCAGCACGCCGAGTTCGGCATCGCGGCGCACTGGAAGTACAAGGAGCAGATGGCGACGGGCAAGGTGCCCACGTCCGGCTCGAACGACACCGACCTCGCCTGGCTGGCGCACCTCTCGGACTGGCAGTCCGAGACGACCGACCCGAACGAGTTCCTCGACTCCCTCCGCTTCGAGATCGGCGCGAAGGAGGTCTACGTCTTCACTCCGAAGGGCCGGGTCATCGGCCTGCCCACCGGAGCGACCCCGGTCGACTTCGCCTACGCCGTGCACACCGAGGTCGGCCACCGCACGATGGGCGCCAAGGTCAACGGCCGTCTGGTGCCGCTCGAGTCCTCGCTGACCACCGGCGACGTCGTCGAGGTGTTCACCTCGAAGAACCCCGACAGCGGCCCGAGCCAGGACTGGCTGAACTTCGTGCAGAGCCCGCGGGCCCGCAACAAGATCCGCCAGTGGTTCACGAAGGAGCGCCGCGACGAGGCGATCGAGCAGGGCAAGGACTCCATCGCCCGCGCGATGCGCAAGCAGAACCTGCCGCTGCAGAAGCTGATGAGCCAGGACACCTTCACCGAGGTGGCGAGCCAGCTGCGCTACAACGACGTGGAGGCGCTCTACGCGGCCGTCGGCGAGGGGCACGTGTCGACGCAGTCGGTGCTCGAGAAGGTCGTCGCGTCGATCCAGGGCGATCCGGAGTCGGACGAGAACGAGGTCACGCTCCCGCGCTCCCCGCGACCGCGGAGCCGCAGCAGCGAGTCGGGCGTCCTGGTCAAGGGCGCGCCGGACATCCTGGTCAAGCTCGCGAAGTGCTGCACCCCGGTCCCGGGCGATCAGATCGTCGGCTTCGTCACGCGCGGAGCCGGGGTCTCGGTCCACCAGGCCAACTGCCACAACGTGCAGGAGCTCCTGAAGGAGCCCGAGCGGATCGTGGACGTGGAGTGGGCGCCGTCCTCCAAGAGCATCTTCCTGGTGCAGATCCAGGTCGAGGCGCTGGACCGCTCCGGTCTGCTGAGCGATGTGACGCGCGTGCTCTCGGAGCACCACGTGAACATCCTCTCGGCGACGGTGTCGACCTCCAGCGACCGGCTCGCGATCAGCCGCTTCGTCTTCGAGATGGGCGACACCACTCACCTCGACCGCGTGCTGAACGCCGTCCGGCGCATCGACGCCGTCTACGACGTGTACCGGGTCAACGCGGGCTGAGAGGCCCTGACGGCGGCCGCGCGCCCAGCGCGGCCGCCAGCCGGCGCTCGGCGATGCGGCGTCCTGCCACGGCGCTTCCCGCCGCTTCGAGCGCGGCGAGGACGTCCTCCAGAGCGGTGCCGGTCGTCAGCGCGAGCGACCGGAGCAGGGAGTCGTCGCAGGCGTCCGGGACGCGGGTCAGGTCGATCAGAGTGCGCACCGGAGTCGTGACCGGGCAGCCGCCGATCGAGACGACGTCCGCGGCGGGCAGCCGGACCTCGTGGAAGCGCACGCGGGCACGGGGCTGTGGCCGGAGGCGGTGCTCGCGGTCGATCGAGGCGCTGTGCAGCGCGGGTGGCTCGGTCGTCGCTCCGTGCACCCAGGCGGCGCTCGAGCGGTCGGCGACCGTGCCGCGGGGCAGGACCGCGAGGAGCGCGGCCCCCCGCTCCGCTGCTCCGGTCGGCAGATCGCACAGCACGAATCCCTCGTCGAGGGCACGGAGCTCGCCGTCGAGGCGGGCCGCGCACAGCTCGGCGAGCGGGAGATGGCCGGGGAGCAGAACGGAGGGGAGGCGCGTCATCCCTCGAGAGTGGACGACGCGCCTCCCCTCCGGAGGCGTTCACGGCGATCTGTGGAGGGATCGGCGCAGGGGAGGGAGGACCCTCCGATCAGCCCAGGGCGTCCAGCCACACCTTGCGGGCGTCGAGCGCCTCCTGCGCCTGGGCGATGGCCGCGCGGTCGCCGCGGGCCTTCGCCTCGTCGAGCTCGTCCTGCAGCTTCTGGATCGCCGAGGTGAGCTGCGAGGCGAGACCCTCGGAGCGCGCCTTCCGCTCGGGGTTGCTGCGGTTCCAATGCTCCTCGTCGAGCTTGCGCACGTGCGCCTCGACCTTGCGGAGCCGGTCCTCGATCGTGCGGACCTGCTCGCGGGGAACGCGGCCGACCTCGTCCCATCGCTCCTGGATGGAGAGGAGCGCGCGCTTGGCCTTCTCGCGGTCCTGCTCCTGCAGGAGCGGCTCGGCCTCCTCGAGGAGGGCGAGCTTGCGGTCGAGGTTCTCGGTGTACTCGACGCTCTCCTGCGCGACGATCTCGGCCTTCGCGCCGTAGATCGCATCGCCGGCCGCCTTGAAGCGGGCCCAGAGCGCGTCGTCGAACCGCTTGCCGGCGCGTCCGGCGACCCGCCAGCTCTCGAGGAGGGTGCGGTACTCCGGGATCGCGTCGGCGCCGCGCGGCACGAGCGCCTCGGCCTGGTCGATCAGCGACTGCTTCGCCGCCTTCGCCTCGCGGTGCGCGGAGTCGAGGTCGGCGAAGAACGCCTTGCGGTTCTGCTCGATCGTGGTGCGGGCACCGCGGAAGCGGCGCCAGAGCTCGTTGGCCTCGTTCTTGGGCAGCCGGGGACCCTGCTGCTGGTGGCTCTGCCAGCGGGCGAACAGCTCGTCGATCGCGGCGCTCGCCTGCTTCCACTGCGTCTTGGCGGGGTCGACGGCCGCGAGGGCCTCGGCCTCGGCCACGATCGCCTCGCGGTACGCGAGCGCCTCGGCCAGCACGGCCTTCGACTCGGCGGCCTGCTGCTCGGTGAGGTCCTCGACCGATCCGCTCAGTGCGCTGACGCGGGCCCGCAGGGCCTCGAGATCGCCGACGGCGTGCGCCTCGGCGATCGCCGCGGTCAGCGACTGCACGGTCCGGGCGACGTCCGCGGCGGGTGCTCCGCGCTTCGCCCGCTGCTCGAGCAGGGAGACCTGCCCGGCCAGCTCGGTGTACTTGCGCTCGTAGTAGGCGAGCGCCTCCTCGGGGGTGGCGTCGGGGTACTGGCCGACCTCGCGCTCCCCGTCTCCGACTCGGACGTAGACCGTCCCGTCGTCGTCGACTCGTCCCCACGGCTGCTGGTCACTCATCGCTCGGAGCCTCACCTTGCTGTTCGATGTCGTGCTGTTCGATGTCCGTCGCGTCGGGTGGCCGATCGGGCTCGACGGCCGGTAGGCCGGGTACCGCGCTCGGCCGCGAACGGGCAGTGACGATCAGCCTATTGCACGGGGGCGCCCCCGGCTCCTGCCCGCGTGGGCGGCGGCCGGCCTCAGCGCGTCTACTGGAGCGTGACGGAGGTGATCGCGACCGGCTCGGCGGGAGCGCCGTCGGTGGATCCGTCGGCTGTGCCCTTCGCAACGACGTCGGCCACGAGGGCGTCGAGCCCGGAGGTCACCTGCCCGATCACGGTGTAGCCGCCGGCCGCGTCGGCGGGGAGGGTCGTGTCCTCGTAGACGACGAAGAACTGGCTCCCCTGGCTGTAGCCGTTGCCCGACTGCCGCGCCATCGCGATGGTCCCCGCGGGGTAGAGCCCGTCCTCCGGGGCGTTCTCGACGGGGCCGTAGCTGTAGCCCGGTCCGCCGGTGCCGTCCCCGTCGGGGTCGCCGCACTGGAGGACGAACAGGCCCTCGGTGGTCAGGCGGTGGCAGGAGACGCCGTCGTAGAAGCCCGACTGCGCGAGGGAGAGGAAGGAGGAGACGGCCTGCGGGGCCGCAGCGCCGGCGAGCGTGATCCCCAGTGCGTCCGTGTTGATCGTCATCTCACCGGTCCAGTCGCGGCCCTCGGCGATGTCGGCCGAGGGCACATCGCCGGTGTTCTCGCCGGTGGCGGTGGGGGTCGGGGTCGCACTCGTGCTCGAGGACGGCTCGGCGACGGGGGTGCCCGGTCCGCCGGAGAAGTAGAGGACCTGGGCGAGGACGGCGAGGGCGATCACGACGACTCCGGCCACGGCGGCGATCACGTTGTCGCGTCGGCGGCGCTCCGCCCGCGTGCGGTGGAGGGCCTGGCGGGCCTGGTAGGCCCGGAGCCGGGTGCGCGCCTCGCGATCGTTCGACTTTCCCTGGGCCACGTGTTCCTCCGACGTCTCCGGTCGCGCCCCGGCGGCGCGGCGCTCCGCGCGCAGGCGCAGACCGAGAGGAGCCTACGAGAATCGGCGCGGCGACTCCACACGGCGCTCCGCCCGCGCCGGTGCCCGTGTCGGAGCCCCTGGTTACGCTGGTGCGCATGACCATGCAGCAGGCAGGACTCCGCTCGGGGGCGACTCCGCTCGCCGTGCGGATGCGCCCGCGCAGCCTCGACGAGGTCGCCGGGCAGCGCCACCTGCTGACGCGGGGCTCGCCCCTCGTCGCCCTCGCCGCCGACACCACGGGGGAGCGCGGCGCCGTGTCGGTCATCCTGTGGGGGCCGCCGGGCACCGGCAAGACGACGCTCGCGCAGGCCGTGGCGCACTCGAGCGGGCGGCGGTTCGTCGAGCTGTCGGCGGTCACGGCCGGAGTGAAGGACGTGCGGCAGGTGATGGAGGAGGCGCTCTCCACGCGCGATCTGTACGGCACCTCGACGGTCCTGTTCCTCGACGAGATCCACCGCTTCACCAAGGCGCAGCAGGACGCGCTGCTGCCGGGGGTCGAGAACGGCTGGGTCATCCTGATCGCCGCGACGACCGAGAACCCGTCGTTCTCGGTGATCGCGCCCCTGCTGTCGCGCTCGCTCCTGCTCACCCTCGAGCCGCTGAGCGACGACGACCTCGGGATCCTGGTCGATCGCGCCCTCGTCGACGAGCGCGGGCTGCGTGGCACCGTCGCCCTCGATCCCGAGGCCCGGGCGAGCATCGTCCGGCTGGCCTCGGGCGACGCGCGCCGTGCGCTGACCGCGCTCGAGGCGGCGGCGACGTCCGCGCGCTCCGACGCGAGGGAGGCGGACAGGGCCGCGCGCGCGTCCGACTCCGACGAGGAGGACGACGAGGACGACGACGTTCCCGTCGAGGACGACGCCCCGGCCCCGGAGCCCGAGCTCCCGCTCATCACGACCGAGGTCGTCGCCCGCGCGGTCGACCGGGCGCTGCTGCGCTACGACCGCAACGGCGACGAGCACTACGACGTCATCAGCGCGTTCATCAAGTCGATCCGCGGCTCCGACGTCGATGCGGCACTGCACTACCTCGCCCGGATGATCGAGGCGGGGGAGGATCCGCGGTTCATCGCCCGGCGCATCATCGTCTCGGCCTCCGAGGACATCGGCATGGCCGACCCGCAGGCGCTGGTCATCGCCGTGGCGGCCGCCGACGCCGTCCAGCTCATCGGCATGCCGGAGGGGCGGATCCCCCTCGCCCAGGCCGTCGTGCACCTCGCGACCGCTCCCAAGTCGAACGCGTCCTACACCGCGCTCGACGCGGCCATCGCCGACGTGCGCGCGGGCAAGGCGGGCCGGGTGCCGCCGCACCTGCGCGACGCGCACTACCCGGGCGCCAAGCGGCTCGGCCACGGGAAGGGCTACCGCTATCCGCACGACGCCGACCTGGGCGTCCTGCAGCAGCAGTACCTGCCGGACTCGCTCGACGGCGCCCGGTACTACGTGCCGACCGAGCACGGCAACGAGCGGGACGTCTCGGCTCGGCTGTCGAAGCTGATGAGGATCATCCGGGGCTCCTGAGCAACCGAGTGGAGGCCGATCGGCGCCGAAGCCGATCGGGGCGGAGACCGCGCAGGGCTGAGGAACGCGGCTCCTCCGTGATAGCCTTCTCCGGTTGCCCACCGCTCTGTAGCCGAGCGGAGCAGCGCATCCCTCTGAATCGCGCAGCTCGTCACCGCGGTCACCCTTCCGCACGCACCCGCGAGCGGACACGACCACGGCGCCCGCGCTCCACCCGGAGCACGTCGGCGAGAGCTGCGACCGAACCTCTCAGACCTTGGAAGGACCACAGTGTCGACCACCTCCCGTTCACGCTCGAAGACGCGCCTCTCGCGCGCCCTCGGCATCCCGCTGACCCCGAAGGCCGCCCGCTACCTCGAGAAGCGTCCCTACGCTCCCGGTGAGCACGGCCGCTCGAAGCGCAAGGCCGACTCCGACTACGCGGTCCGCCTGCGTGAGAAGCAGCGTCTGCGCGCCCAGTACGGCATCCGCGAGAAGCAGCTCCGCATCGCCTTCGGCGAGGCCCGCCGCACCCAGGGCCTGACCGGTGAGAACCTGGTCGAGCTCCTCGAGATGCGCCTCGACGCCCTCGTCCTGCGCTCCGGCTTCGCCCGTACCACGGCGCAGGCCCGCCAGTTCGTGACCCACCGTCACATCCTCGTCGACGGCAAGACCGTCGACCGTCCCTCCTTCCGCGTGAAGCCGGGCCAGGTCATCCACGTCAAGCAGCGCTCCGAGGGCACCGAGCCCTTCCAGGTCGCCGCCGCCGGTGGACACGTCGACGTGCTCCCCAAGACCCCGGGCTACCTCGAGGTCGAGATCGACAAGCTCCAGGCGACGCTGCTGCGCCGTCCGAAGCGCGCCGAGGTCCCCGTGACCTGCGAGGTCCAGCTGGTCGTCGAGTACTACGCCGCCCGCTGATCCACTCCTGACCCGGTCGCTCGACCGACGTCCCAGAAGGCCCCGGCTCACCGCCGGGGCCTTCTGCCGTCCCGGGGGCGCATCGGCCGGAGCGCACGCCCGGCCGGTGCTCCTGCCGACCCGGCCGCGCCTCGTCGCTAGGCTGGAGTGCCGCAATCGGGCGGCGCCGAACGGAGGTCACCGTGTCCGGTGGAGACATCGCAGGACTCATCGCCGCAGGAGTGTTCGCGATCCTGGTCGCGATCGCCGCGATCCCGCTGTGGAAGCTGGGACGCGTGTTCGACAGCACCAGCGAGGCGATCAAGCAGGCCAGCGACGGTCTCACCCCGATCCTCGACGAGTCGGCCTCCACGCTCCGCGAGGCCAACCAGCAGCTCGCCCGCGTCGACACGATCACCAAGGACGTGGCGGAGGTGACCGGCAACGTGAACGCCCTCGTCGCCCTCACCGCGGCGACCATCGGCGGGCCGCTGATCAAGCTCGCCGGCTTCACGGCGGGCGTCCGCGCGGTGCTGGTGGCCGGACGGACGGCCGACAAGGTCGGCGAGGCCGCCGGGCGGACCGCGGCGAAGCGCTCGAAGCCCACCCGCAGGTCCTCCTCCCGATAGCCGCAGGCTCGCGCCCTAGAATCGATCCGGTCGCCGCGCACCGCCGCGCCGCCCGCCACCCACCGCCGCGGAAGGAACCACCGTGAAGAACCTCGTCCTGGTCGTCGTCGGGATCGGCCTCGGCTTCGCGCTGGCGCACCAGATCGCCCGCACCACCGCCGGCGCCCGCCTCTTCGAGGACATCAACCGGAAGGCGAAGGAGCTCGGAGACGCCGTCTCCGAGGGCTACCACCAGCGGGAGGCCGAGCTGAAGGCCGCCATCGGCGAGGGCTGATCCCGCCCGCACTCCCGGCCGTCCGGCCACTCCCGCGTCGACACCGACCGAACACGTAACGGAACCCATGCAGACCGCCGAAATCCGCACCCGCTGGCTCGACTTCTTCGGAAGCCGCGGTCACACCGTGGTGCCGTCCGCCTCGCTCGTCAGCGAGGACCCGAGCCTCCTCTTCACCGTCGCCGGCATGGTGCCCTTCGTGCCGTACCTGACCGGAGTGGTCCCCGCGCCGTACCCGCGCGCGACCAGCGTGCAGAAGTGCATCCGCACCAACGACATCGAAGAGGTCGGCAAGACCCCGCGTCACGGCACGTTCTTCCAGATGAACGGCAACTTCTCCTTCGGCGACTACTTCAAGGAGGGGGCGATCGGCTACGCCTGGGAGCTCCTGACCGGCGCCGAGGGCGACGGCGGCCTGGGCTTCGACGAGAAGGACCTGTGGGTCACCGTCTACAAGGACGACGACGAGGCCATCGCGCTGTGGAAGAAGATCGCGGGTCTGCCCGACGAGCGGATCCAGCGCCTGGACAAGGACACCAACTACTGGTCCACCGGCCAGCCCGGTCCGGCCGGTCCCTGCTCCGAGATCTTCTTCGACCGCGGACCCGCGTACGGCATCGACGGCGGCCCCGCCACCGACGACGACCGCTACGTCGAGATCTGGAACCTCGTCTTCATGCAGTACCTGCGCGGCGAGGGCACGAGCAAGGTCGACTTCGACATCCTGGGCGAGCTGCCGCGCAAGAACATCGACACCGGCATGGGGCTCGAGCGCGTCGCGTTCCTCAAGCAGGGCGTCGAGAACATGTACGAGATCGACCAGGTCCGCCCGGTCCTCGACCGCGCGGCCGAGATCTCGGGCCGCCGCTACGGCGCCGACCACGACGACGACGTGCGCATGCGCGTCATCGCCGACCACGTGCGCTCCTCGCTGATGCTGCTGTCCGACGGGGTCACTCCGTCGAACGAGGGGCGCGGCTACATCCTGCGACGCCTGATGCGCCGCACGGTGCGCGCGATGCGCCTGCTCGGCGTGGACACCGCCGTCTTCCCCGAGCTGTTCGCGGCCTCGCGCGACGCGATGGCCGCCGCCTATCCCGAGGTGCAGACGGAGTACGAGCGCCTGTCGACGAGCGCGTTCGGCGAGGAGGAGGCGTTCCTGCGCACCCTCGCCGCGGGTACCGAGATCCTGGATCTCGCGGTGCTCAAGACCAGGAAGGCCGAGGCGGAGACGCTCCCGGGCGACACGGCGTTCCTCCTGCACGACACCTTCGGCTTCCCGATCGACCTCACCCTCGAGATCGCCGAGGAGTCGGGGCTGAGCGTCGACCGCGAGGCGTTCGACTCGCTGATGTCCGCGCAGCGCGCCCGGGCCAAGGCCGATGCGAAGTCGAAGAAGTCGGCCCTCGCCGACCTCTCGGTCTACGCCGCGTTCCGCGCGCACGGCGAGACGCTCTTCACCGGCTACGACGTGCTCGACACCGAGTCCCGCATCGTCGGCCTCGTCGTGGCCGGTCAGTCCGTGACGAAGGCGTCGGCGGGCGACATCGCCGAGGTGATCCTCGAGGCGACCTCGCTCTACGCCGAGTCCGGCGGGCAGGAGGCCGACGCCGGCCGCATCGTCGGCAACGGCTTCGACCTCGAGGTCCTCGACGTGCAGAAGCCCGTCAAGGGGCTCATCAGCCACACCGTCCAGGTCGCGAGCGGCGAGGTCGGGGTCGGCGACGCCGCCACGTCGGTCGTCGACCGCGACTGGAGGCGCGGAGCGACGCAGGCGCACTCCGGCACGCACCTGATCCACGCGGCCCTCCGCCAGGTCCTCGGCCCGCAGGCGCACCAGTCCGGCTCCTACAACAAGGCCGGCTACCTCCGTCTCGACTTCTCCTGGAACCAGGCGCTGTCGCTCGACACCCGCAGCGAGATCGAGGACATCGCGAACACCGCCATCCGCGACAACCTCGAGGTCGTCACCCGCGAGCTGCCCCTCGACGAGGCCAAGGCGCTCGGCGCGATGGCCCTCTTCGGCGAGAAGTACGGCGACGTCGTGCGCGTCGTCGACATCGGCGGCCCCTGGTCGCGGGAGCTCTGCGCGGGCACCCACGTGGGGAGCTCCTCCGAGATCGGGCTGATCAGCCTCGTCAGCGAGTCGTCCGTCGGATCCACGAACCGCCGGGTCGAGTCGCTCGTGGGCCGGGAGGCGTTCCAGGACCTGGCCGCCGAGCGCGCGCTCGTCAGCACGATCTCGTCGTCGCTGAAGACGCCGCGCGAGCAGCTGCCCGAGCGGATCGCCGACCTCGTCGCGAGCCTCAAGGCCGCCGAGAAGAGGATCGCCGCCTTCGAGGCGAAGGCCCTCGCCGACCGCGTCCCCGCGATCGTCGCGAACCAGCGCCGGATGAACGGCGTCACCGTCGTCGCCGAGAACGTCGGCACGGCGGGCTCGAGCGACGAGCTCCGCTCGCTGGTGACCTCGGTGCGCGAGCGCCTCGGCTCCGAGCCGGCCGTCGTGGCCCTCGCGGCCGACGTCTCCGGCAAGCCCGCCGTGATCGTCGCGACCAACCAGGCCGCGCGCGACTCCGGTGCCAAGGCGGGCGTGCTCGCCAAGCTGGCCGCGGGCGTGCTCGGCGGCGGCGGCGGCGGCAAGCCGGACCTGGCCCAGGGCGGAGGCTCGGACGTCTCGGCGATCGGCGCGGCCCTCGAGGCCGTGGTCGCGGAAGCGACCCGCTGAGCATGGACCGGTTCGGCGTCCGGCTCGGCATCGACGTGGGCCGCGCCCGCATCGGTGTCGCCCGCTGCGACGCCGACGGTCTGCTCGCGGTGCCGGTCGAGACCGTCGCCCGCGAGAAGGACGCCGAGGGGGACGCGGACATCGCGCGCCTCGCGGCGATCGCCGAGGAGCACGGAGCGGTCGGCATCACCGTCGGACTGCCCCTGTCGCTCTCGGGGGCCGAGACGGCCTCCACCGACGACGCGCGCGCGTTCGCCGCGCGTCTGGCCGCGGCGGTGCCGAGCGCACCCGTCCGGCTCGTCGACGAGCGTCTGTCGACGGTGACGGCGCAGAGCGCCCTCCACCGCTCCGGACGCGACACCCGCGGCTCCCGCGCCGTGATCGACCAGGTCGCCGCCGTGGTGATCCTGCAGCACGCCATCGATTCCGAGCGCTCCAGCGGTCTCCCCGCCGGCTCCCCGCTCGAACCGAACGAAGGACGACCCACCCGTGACCGACGTCCCCCCGAGCCGCCGCGACGCCCGCGGCGCCGATCAGCCGAGTCAGCTCCCTCCGAATCGCGGACCGCTCCCCGGTTCGACTGAGGCCGAGACGACGTCGTCCGGCGCGGATCAGCTCGACCGCCTCTTCTCCGGCCCCGACGTGCCCGTCGCCCGCGACCGCGGCGACGCGGTGGAGCCAGCCCACCCCGACGCGCGTGCGTCGACCCGACGTCGCCGGGAGCGCTCCGGCGGAGCGACCCGCGCGCGCCGCAGCCGTCGCGGGCTGATCGGCGGACTCCTCGCGTTCGGCGTCTTCGTGGCGCTCGTCGCCGTCGCCGTGACGATGTTCGTCGAGCCGGTCCGGGCGCTCTTCGCCGAGCCCGAGGTGGCCGACTACGCGGGCACCGGCACGAGCGAGGTCGTGTTCACGATCCACCAGGGCGACGGCGGCAGCGACATCGCGAGCAACCTCGTCGCGGACGGGGTCATCAAGTCGTACGCGCCCTTCTACGAGCTCCTGGTCTCCACGAGCCCGGAGCCCGTGTTCCAGCCCGGCGCCTACTCGCTCAAGGCCGAGATGAGCGCGAAGTCGGCCCTGGCCGCCCTGCTCGACTCCGAGTCGACGCGCCTGGCCAACACTTTCGTCATCCCGGAGGGGACGGCTCTCGCGGGCGCCCTCCCGCTGATCGCGGACGGCACGGGGGTCCCTCTGGAGGAGCTCCAGGCGGCGGCTGCGGACTTCGGCTCCTACGGGCTGCCCGCCGAGGCGACCAGCCTCGAGGGCTTCCTCTTCCCGGCGACGTACGACATCGATCCGAGCACCCCCGCCCACGACATCCTGCAGACGCTCGTGACGCGGATGTTCCAGGCGCTGGACGAGGCGCAGGTCGCGCCGGAGGACCGCTACCGGGTCGTCGTGTTCGCGTCGCTCGTGCAGCGCGAGGCTCGGATCGCCGACGACTTCCCGAAGGTCGCGCGCGTCTTCCAGAACCGCCTCGACCAGGGTTGGCGGCTGCAGTCCGACGCGACCGTGGCCTACGGCACCGGAGCGACGGACCGCGTGTCGACGACCGACGCCGAGCGCGCCGACGTGAACAACGTCTACAACACCTACCAGCGCGACGGCCTGCCGCCCGCTCCGATCTCGAACCCCGGCGACGTCGCGATCGAGGCCGTCCTGCGTCCCGCCGAGGGCACCTGGATGTACTTCGTCACGGTGAACCTCGAGACGGGGGAGACGGTCTACTCGACCACCGACGCCGAGCACAACGCCGCGGTCGACCAGTGGCAGGCGTGGATGCGGGCGAACCCGGAGTACCAGTGACGGCGGGCGCGCGCCTGGCGGTCCTCGGATCGCCGATCGCGCACTCGAAGTCACCGGCCCTGCACGCGGCCGCGTACCGCGTGCTGGGGCTCGACTGGAGCTACACGGCCCTCGAGACGACGGAGGCGACGCTCGCGGCCGTGCTCGCCGATCCGGTCGCCCGGTGGCACGGGCTCTCGCTGACGATGCCGCTGAAGCACGCGGTGCGGCCGTTGCTGGACGAGGAGGACCGGGTCGCCCGCGCGACCGGCGCGGTGAACACCGTGCTGCTCGAGCGCGGGGCCGGCGTCGTCCGGCGGAGGGGCTTCAACACCGACGTCGCCGGGATCGTCCGGGCGCTGGGCGAGGCGGGGGTCCCCGCCTCCGATCGCGTCGAGATCCTCGGCGCGGGAGCGACGGCCGCCTCGGCGATCGCCGCCGCGGCCGAGCGGGGGGCGACCCGCATCACCGTGACCGCACGGTCACCGCAGCGCGCCGAGCCTCTGCGCCGGGTGGCGGCGGCCCTGGGCACGGAGCTCGACATCCGCTCGTTCGACGACTGGGAGTCGGGGGAGCCGCATCCGCTCGTCGTCTCGACGCTCCCCGGCGGCGCGTCCGGAGCGCTCACGGTGCCCGACGCCGTCGTCGCCGCCTCGACGCTCTTCGACGTCGCCTACTCGCCGTGGCCGAGCCCCCTCGCCGTCCGCTGGCGGGCCGGAGGCTCTCCCGTCGTCTCCGGGCTCGGGATGCTGCTGCACCAGGCTCTGGTCCAGGTCCGGATCTTCACGGCCGGGGATCCGGCCGCGTCGCTGCCCCGCGAGGACGAGGTCCTCGCGGCCATGCGCGCCACTGTGGACGACGGGGACTGACCGGCCGAGCAGCGAGCGCGAGCCCGTGGCCCGGCGGTGCGCTCCGGCCCCGTGTGCGAGAATCGGAGGATGCTCCGTTGGCTCACGGCCGGGGAATCCCACGGTCCCGAACTCATCGCCGTCCTCGAAGGACTCCCCGCGGGGGTCCCCGTCTCACTCGAGGACATCCGCAGCGATCTCGCTCGGCGCAAGCTCGGCTACGGCCGCGGCGCGCGGATGAACTTCGAGCAGGACGAGCTCACCGTCTCCTCCGGCATCCGTCACGGCGCCACCATGGGCAGCCCGATCGCCCTGCGCATCGGCAACACGGAGTGGCCGCGGTGGGTCGACGTGATGTCGGCCGAGCCGCGCGATCCCGAGACCCTGCCCAAGGGGCGCGGAGCCGCACTGACGCGCCCGCGGCCCGGCCACGCCGACCTCGTCGGCATGCAGAAGTACGGCTTCGCCGAGTCGCGCAACGTCCTCGAGCGCGCCTCCGCCCGCGAGACCGCGGCGCGCGTGAGCCTGGGCGCGATCGCCCGCCGCTTCCTCGGCGAGCTCGGCATCGAGCTCGTCAGCCACACCCTCGCGATCGGCCCCGTGCGCGTCCCCGAGGGCTCGCCGCTGCCGTCCGCGGCCGACGTCGACGCGCTGGACGCGGATCCGCTCCGCTGCCACGACGCGGCCACGAGCGCGCTGATGGTGGCCGAGGTCGACCGGGCGCACGACGACGGCGACACGCTCGGCGGCGTCGTCGAGGTCCTCGCCTACGGCCTCCCGCCGGGCCTGGGCTCCTACGTCCACTGGGACCGCCGCCTCGACTCCCAGCTCGCCGCCGCGCTCATGGGCATCCAGGCCATCAAGGGAGTCGAGGTCGGCGACGGCTTCCTCACGACGACCCGCCGCGGCTCCGAGGCTCACGACGAGCTGTTCCAGGACGCCGCCGGCATCTCGCGCTCCAGTGACCGTGCGGGCGGCACCGAGGGCGGGATGAGCACCGGCACGGTCCTCCGCGTCCGCGCCGGCATGAAGCCCATCGCCACCGTCCCGCACGCCCTGCGCACGGTCGACGTGGCCACCGGTGAGGCCGCCGGCGCGCACCACCAGCGGTCCGACGTCTGCGCGGTGCCCGCCTCGGGCGTGGTCGCCGAGGCGATGGTCGCCCTGGTGCTCGCGAACGCCGTGCTCGAGAAGTTCGGCGGCGACAGCATCGGCGAGACGCGCCGCAACCTGCGCGGCTACCTCGACGCGATCCCCGAGGAGCTGCGCACCGCCACGGCGAGCAACCCGGCCCTCGGAGCCTCCTGATGCCCGCCCCCGCCGCCCGGCGAGAGCGCTGATGGCCGGACACGATACCGGCGCGGCCCGCGCCCGAGTGGTGTTCATCGGTCCCATGGGGGCCGGGAAGACGACCATCGGGAAGCGGGTCGCGAAGTCCCTCGCCGCGCCGTTCGTCGACTCCGACGCCGACTTCGTCGCCGCTCACGGCCCGATCGCGGCCTACTTCGACGCCCACGGTGAAGCGGCCTTCCGGCGGGAGGAGCGGCTCGTCGTCGCTCGCGCGGTGCGCCGCGACGTCGTGCTGAGCCTGGGCGGGGGAGCAGTGCTCGATCCGCTCACGCGGGCCGACCTGGCCGACGTGCCCGTGGTCCTGCTGACCACGACCGCCGAAGCCGTCCGCGACCGCCTCGGCTCGGGCAGCAGACCGCTCGTGCGCGGCGGAGTCGCGGACTGGACGCGCCTGCACGAGCAGCGCCGTCCGATCTACGACGCGCTGGCGGACCTCACGGTCGACACCTCCCGCCGGCCGATCACCGCGATCGCCGCGGAGATCGCCGAGTGGGTGCGCGCGAGCGAGAACGACTCCCGACACGACGCGACCGCCGCCGGCGGCCGTGCAGACGACCCGGCGGCCGCCTCCGGCCGCCCGAGCGGAAGACTCCCATGAACGACGGCTCCACCGCCATCACCGTGACAGGCGCCACCGGCTACGACATCACCGTCGGCCGGGGGCTCCTCGACGGCCTCGCCGACGCCATCGGCCCGCGCGCAGCCAAGGTGCTCATCGTGCACCCGCCGACGCTCGCGGTCCTGGCCGCCGAGATCCGCGAGAGCCTGCTCGAGCGCTACGAGGTGCTCCTGGCGGAGGTCCCCGACGCGGAGGCGGCCAAGCGCGTCGAGGTCGCGGCCTTCTGCTGGCAGGTCATGGGCCAGTCGGACTTCACCCGCACCGATGTCGTCGTCGGCTTCGGCGGAGGATCGATCACCGACCTCGCCGGCTTCGTCGCGGCGACCTGGCTCCGCGGTGTCGGCGTCGTGCAGGTGCCGACCACGGTGCTGGGGATGGTCGACGCCGCCGTCGGCGGCAAGACCGGGATCAACACGGCCGAGGGCAAGAACCTCGTGGGCGCCTTCCACGCGCCGCGCGCCGTGGTCGCCGATCTCGACGTGCTCTCGAGCCTCCCGCGGAACGAGATCCTCGCGGGCTTCGGCGAGATCGTGAAGTACGGCCTCATCGCCGAGCCGCAGATCCTCGACATCATCGAGTCCGATGTCGACCTGGCGACGGATCCGACGTCCGAGGAGTTCCGACGCCTCGTCGAGCTCTCGATCGGAATCAAAGCCCGCGTCGTCGGCGAGGACTTCACCGAGCAGGGACTGCGCGAGATCCTGAACTACGGCCACACCCTCGGCCACGCGATCGAGCACGCCGAGCGCTACCAGTGGCGGCACGGCGCGGCGGTCTCGGTCGGGATGGTCTTCGCGGCCGAGCTCTCGCGGCTCACGGGGTCGCTGAGCGACGCGGCGGTCGACCGCCACCGCAGCGTCCTCGAGTCGCTCACGCTGCCGACCAGCTACCCGCTGGGCCGCTGGGAGACGCTCCTCGCGGCGATGCAGCGCGACAAGAAGTCCCGGGCGGGCATCCTCCGCTTCGTGGTGCTCGACGACATCGCACGCCCGAGCATCCTGCAGGGGCCCGAGACGTCGCTGCTGTTCGCCGCCTACCAGGAGATCGGCTCCTAGGCTCGCGCGGCCGCTCCGGTCAGGTGCGGCCCTCGAGCGCCGCTCGCCTCGCCGAGGCGTGCTCCTCGTCGCTGAGAGTGCCGTCGGCGTGCAGCCGGTCGATCTCGGCGAGGCGCTCGCTGAGCGGTCGGCCGCCGCCGAAGCCGTCCTTCGCGAGCTTCGCCGCGAGATCGGTCTGGAGAGTGAGCGGATTCACTCCGAGCTTCTTCGCGCGTCGCAGGTTCACGACGATCAGCACGACCATGAGGACGACCATCGCGGCGATGACGATCGGGACCGCGGTGAACGCGGCGTCGACCGTGCCGGAGTCGAAGGGTGTCGTGACGTCCGCCATGGCGGGTCTCCTCTCGTGACGTCCTCCCACCCTCCACCCTCCGCGAGGACCGGGTGCGGATTCGCACCGGCCGTCCAGGCTCCCTCGGCCGCGCCGTGCCCATCGACTACACTCGACGGGTCAGCCGTACCGGCCGATATCGCCGCGCCCGGAGTCGGGCCCACCGGCAGCAGACTTCCACCGAAACGGATCCCCCTTCGCATGGCCTCTACCACCGACATCAAGAACGGCACCGTCCTCAACATCGACGGTCAGCTCTGGAACGTCATCGACTTCCAGCACGTCAAGCCGGGCAAGGGCGGCGCGTTCGTCCGCACCAAGATGAAGAACGTCCTCACCGGCAAGGTCGTCGACAAGACGTTCAACGCGGGCGCGAAGATCGACACGGCGAACGTCGACCGCCGCGACTTCCAGTACCTCTACCGCGACGGCCAGGACTTCGTGTTCATGGACACGTCGGACTACGACCAGATCACCGTGCCCGAGGCGGTCGTCGGCGACGCGGCCAACTTCATGCTCGAGAACCAGAACGTCACCCTGGCGCTGCACGACGGCGACCCGCTCTACATCGACCTGCCCGCCTCCGTGGTGCTCGAGATCACGTACACCGAGCCGGGCCTGCAGGGCGACCGCTCGACCGGCGGCACCAAGCCCGCCACGGTCGAGACCGGCTACCAGATCCAGGTCCCGCTGTTCCTCGAGCAGGGCACCAAGGTCAAGGTCGACACCCGCACGGGCGACTACCTCGGCCGCGTCAGCTGAGCCGGGCCGTCCGTGAGTGCACGCACGAAGGCGCGCAAGCGCGCCCTCGACATCATCTACAACGCCGACGTCCGGCAGATCTCCCTCGCCGACTCCCTGCGGGCCGAGGCGGAGCGGGCGGTCCACGAGCCCGCCCGTGAAGCCTCCTGGCTCTACGCGCGGGAGATCGTCGACGGCGTCATCGACCACGCCGCCGAGATCGACGCGCTGATCGAGCGCCTCTCGAAGGGCTGGACGCTCGCGCGGATGCCCCTCGTCGACCGCGCGATCCTCCGGATCGGCGTGTGGGAGATCCTGCACAACGACCAGGTGCCCGACGGCGTCGCGATCTCGGAGGCCGTCGAGGCCGCCACGGTGCTCTCGACCGACGACTCCGCGGGCTTCATCAACGGCCTGCTGGCGTCGGTGGCGGAGTCGCGCACTCCCGCCTGACCCTCGCGTCCGAGCACTGCACCGCCGACCGGGCGGTCCGTCCCCTCAGGGGAACGGGCCGCCCGGTCGCGTCTCAGGAGACGACGATCGCGTCGAGGATCAGGTTCGAGCCGCTCGAGGCCGCGTTCCTGGTGCTGCCGCGCTTGATCGTGATCGTGTGCGTGCCGGCGGGGAGCGCGTCGCTCGTCCACACGGTCTGGTTGTACTTCGTCGACGCGCTGTAGCGGTCGACGGTCGTGACGAGCGCGCCGTCGAGGTAGACCTCGTTGGTCCCGGAGGACGACGTGCGCCGGCTCACCCAGCTGACCTTCGTCCCCGAGAACGTCAGTGCCGCCGAGGCGCCGACGCTGGTCGAGTACGAGATGCTGCCGCCGTTGTCCGCGGAGGACGACAGCGACGACCAGTTCCCCTCGGTGACGATCGCCGCGTCGCCGTTCTGGTAGGTGCCGGGTCCGGCCGCCGTCGGAGTCGGAGGGGTCGTGACGGGGGTGTTCTCGACGACGAACGCGTCGAGGATGATGTTCGATCCGCTCGAGGACGGGTTCCTCGTGCTACCGCGCTTGATCGTGATGGTGTGCGTCCCGGCGGCGAGGGGGCCGCTGGTCCACACCGTCCGGGCGTACGCGGTGGACGAGCTGTAGCGGTCGACCGAGGCGACGAGGGCGCCGTCGATGTAGACCTCGTTGATGCCGGAGGAGCTCGTGCGACGGCTGACCCAGCTCACGGCGGTGCCGGTGAAGGTGAGCGTCGCCGAGGCTCCCGTGCTGGTGGAGTAGGCGATGCTGCCGCCGTTGTCCGCCGAGGCGGAGAGCGTCGACCAGGAGCCCTCGGTGACGATGGACTCCGACCCGTTCTGGTAGGTGCCCGCCCCGGGTGCCGTCGGCTGCGGCGGGTTCGGCGTCTCGTCGACGGGCCCCTCGGCCAGCCAGCGGTCGAACAGATCGAGCATGTCCTTGTTGGTCGCGCTCGGCACCACGTGACCGTAGGGAGCGCCCTCGCCGGAGTGGCGGAGGACGCTCGTCTCCTTCGCGACCGGCAGCGCCTTCTCGTGCAGCGCGAGGCCGTGCTTCGCGAACGGGACGATGATGTCGTCGTCCGAGCCGCTGATCCGCAGCCGCGTCCCGGCCCAGACCGACTGCGGCAGCAGTGCCGGGTTCGTGGCCGGGACGGTGGAGAGGTCGTTGTCGTAAGCGGGCAGGACGCGCAGCGGATCGCGCTCGGCGATGTCGGCCATGTCGAAGGTGCCGCTGGCGATGTAGGCACCGCGGATGTTCGGCACGAGCCGGTTGCCGTACGCCCAGCTCAGCAGGGTGCCGCCACCGGAGTTGGAGCGGAGGAAGCTGGCTCCGACCTTCCACTGCGCGGTGACCCACTTCACGGCGTTGCCGTGAGCAGCGATCGCCTTGGGCCCGGTCCACTCGCTGCCGCCGTAGTTCGGGCAGATGCAGACGAAGCCGCGGTCGACGGCCTGGTCGGCCGCGTACTGGAAGGCGCCCGAGAGCGCCGCGTAGCTGCTCCCGTTGGCGTGGTAGTACCAGAGGACGGTCTTCGCGGAGGTGAGGCTCGGCGCGGCGGTGTGCGGCACGAAGAGCCGGGTCCGGTCGCCGCCGATCGAGACGTCGATGACCTCGTAGGGGGTGCGGCCCACGCGCGAGAGGACCGTGTCCGTGCGCGAGATCTCGCCGAGGAGCTTGGGGATCACCGAGTAGTTCGGCGCCGCGGCGGCGGGGGAGGCCAGCACGATCGTCGCGCCGATCCCCGCGATCGATCCGGCGAGGACGGTGCGGCGTGAGAGCGGGGCTGCGCCGAAGGAGGACGTGGTCATGCGGGGATCCTTACTTCCGGCGGGCACAGCGGCCGGGACGTGAGCGGGTCGCTCGGGGGAGTGCGCCGGGGGCGTTCCGCGGGAGGGGGATGGGCGGAACCAGCGACGGGAGGGGGGGCGGCGCGCCGTCGTCACCGGTTACAGGCTATCGGGGACGGGGCGGGAACGGGCGTTCTCTTTCCCCGGATCCGCCTCCCGAAAGGGGGACCCGTGGTGGTGTGCCGCCGCTCCGCCGCCGGTGCCGGTCCTCGGCGGGAACGGGGCCGCGACCGGTCGAGCGACCTCTATACTCGGGGGGACATTTCCTTTAAGGCCGTCCGGAGAGACGGGGAAGGAGGTCGGTGTGACGGCACGAATCGTGCTCAACGGCGCTGACATCTCGCGTGCTCTGACGCGCATCGCCCACGAGATCCTCGAGTCGAACCGGGGAGCGCAGTCGCTGGTGATCCTCGGGATCCCCACGCGCGGCGTGGTCCTCGCCCGGCGGATCGCCGATGCCATCGCCCGCATCGAGCCCGACGCCGCCCCCGTCTTCGCCGGCGCCCTCGACGTGACGATGTACCGGGACGACCTCTCCCGCCACCCCGTGCGCACCCCCGCGAGGACGACCGTCCCCGCGAGCATCGACGGGCGCACCGTCGTGCTCGTCGACGACGTGCTCTTCTCGGGGCGGACCATCCGCGCCGCGCTGGACGCCCTGAGCGACATCGGCCGCCCGCGCGCCGTCCGCCTCGCCGCCCTGGTCGACCGCGGCCACCGCGAGCTCCCCATCCGGGCCGACTTCGTGGGCAAGAACCTTCCGAGCAGCCTCAGCGAGAGGATCAACGTGCGCCTGGTCGAGACGGACGGAGAGGACCTCGTCGCCATCGAGTCCGCCCGCGACGGTGGATCCGACGGACGGAGCGACGCGTGAAGCACCTCCTCTCGACCCGCGACCTCGACCGCTCCTCCGCGATCGGCCTCCTCGACATCGCCGAGGACATGGCCGACGTGCAGAACCGGGAGGTCAAGAAGCTGCCGACTCTGCGCGGGAAGACGGTCGTCAACCTCTTCTTCGAGGACTCCACCCGCACCCGGATCTCGTTCGAGGCGGCCGCCAAGCGGCTCTCGGCCGACGTGATCAACTTCAGCGCCAAGGGCTCGAGCGTCTCGAAGGGCGAGAGCCTCAAGGACACCGCGCAGACCCTCGCCGCGATGGGCGCCGACGGAGTCGTCGTGCGGCACAGCGCCTCGGGCGCCCCGGCCGTGCTCGCGGCGAGCGGCTGGATCGACGCGTCGATCCTGAACGCCGGCGACGGCACGCACGAGCACCCCACGCAGGCGCTGCTCGACGCCTTCACCATCCGCCGGCGCCTGCACGGCCCGTCGGCCTCCCGCGGCAAGGGCCTCGACGGAGTCGCGGTGACGATCGTCGGCGACATCCTGCACTCGCGGGTCGCGCGGTCGAACGTCTGGCTGCTGACGGCGCTCGGCGCCGAGGTGACCCTCGTCGCCCCGCCCACCCTGGTGCCGGTCGACACCGCCGGCTGGCCCGCGACCATCCGCTTCGACCTCGACGACGCCCTCGACTCGGGCCTGCCCGACGTCGTGATGCTGCTGCGCATCCAGCTCGAGCGGATGTCGAGCGGCTTCTTCCCCAACGGCCGCGAGTACGCGCGCATCTGGGGTCTCGACGACGAGCGCCTCGCCCGGTTGGGCCCCGATACCATCGTCATGCACCCCGGACCCATGAACAGGGGCGTCGAGATCTCCTCGGCCGCCGCCGATTCGAGCCGCTCCACGGTGCTCGAACAGGTCACCAACGGAGTCTCGGTCCGGATGGCCGCGCTCTACCTGCTGCTGTCCGGCGAACGGGAGATCCACTGATGAGCACGCCACTGACCAGCACCCGCGGACACGGGCGGATCCTGATCTCGGGGGCGACCCTCGCCGACGAGAGCACCGCCGACATCCTGATCGACGGCGGAGTCGTGGTCGACATCGGAGCCGACCTCGACTCGAGCGGGGCCCGCGTCGTCGACGCCGACGGCCTGCTGGCGCTGCCCGGCCTGGTCGACCTGCACACCCACCTCCGCGAGCCCGGCTTCGAGCAGAGCGAGACCGTGCTCACCGGATCGCGCGCGGCCGCCGCAGGAGGCTTCACCGCCGTCTTCGCCATGGCCAACACCTCCCCGGTGCAGGACACGGCCGGGGTCGTCGAGCAGGTGCAGAGCCTGGGCGAGGACGCCGGCTACGCGACGGTGCGGCCGATCGGAGCCGTCACCGTGGGCCTCGCGGGGGAGTCCCTCGCCGAGCTCGGCGCGATGGCCCGCAGCCGTGCCGCCGTGCGGGTCTTCTCGGACGACGGGAAGTGCGTCTCGGACGCGCTGCTGATGCGCCGCGCGCTCGAGTACGTGAAGGCCTTCGACGGAGTCGTCGCGCAGCACGCTCAGGAGCCGCGGCTCACCATCGGCGCGCAGATGAACGAGGGAGCCGTCTCGAGCGCGCTCGGACTCACCGGGTGGCCCGCAGTGGCGGAGGAGGCGATCATCGCCCGCGACGTCCTGCTGGCCGAGCACGTCGGCTCCCGCTTGCACGTCTGCCACGTCTCGACCGCCGGCTCGGTCGACGTGATCCGCTGGGCGAAGGCGCGCGGGATCGACGTGACCGCCGAGGTCACTCCCCACCACCTGCTCCTGACCGAGCAGCTGATCGCGGGGCAGGACGGGGGCGGCGGCTACGACGCGCGCTTCAAGGTGAACCCGCCGCTGCGCCGCGACGAGGACGTCGTGGCCCTCCGCGAGGCCCTCGCCGACGGCACGATCGACATCGTCGCGACCGACCACGCCCCGCACCCCGTGGAGTCGAAGGACTGCGAGTGGGACGCCGCCGCGTTCGGCATGGTCGGTCTCGAGAGCGCGCTCTCGGTCGTCCACGCCGCGGTCGTCGACGACGGCCGGATGACCTGGTCGGACATCGCGCGCGTCCTCTCCGCCGCTCCGGCGCGCATCGGCCGGCTCGACGGCTACGACCGCGGTCTCGCGGTCGGCGCGCCGGCGAACGTCGTGCTCTACGACCCGGCGGCGCGCCGCCGCTTCTCCACGGCCGACCTGCGCGGCCGCAGCGCGAATTCGCCCTACCTCGGCCGAGAGCTGCCCGGTCGCGTCGTCGCCACGTTCCACGACGGCTACCCCACGGTGCTCGACGGCCAGCTCGTCGACGCCGTCGAGGTCGCCGCCGCCGCGAGGTCCGCCCGTGGATAGGACCGTCATCACGATCGTCATCGCCGCGGTCGTCGTCCTGGTGTTCGCCGGGATGATGCTCTCGTGGCGAGCGCGCCGCCGCCGCTCCGCCGACCTCGCACCGGAGGCCGTGCCGGCCGAGTCGCTGGGCGCCGAGCTCGAGTCGGTCGAGCTGCCCTACGTCGCCACGACCCGCTTCGAGCAGCCGCTCGAGCGCGTGGTGCTGCCGGGCCTCGGCTTCCGCGGAAAGGCGACGCTGCGACTCCACGAGCGCGGCGTGGTCCTCGCGCCGGTCGGCGAGCGCGAGACCGTGATCCCGGCGGCCCTGCTGCGCGGGGCGGGCGAGGGCAGCTACGCCATCGACCGCGCCGTCGAGGAGGGCGGCCTGCTCGTCCTCTCGTGGTCGCCGCGCGGTGCCGAGACGGTCGACTCCTACCTCCGCGTCGCCGAGCCGCCCCTGCGTCGGCACCTCGTCGCCGAGATCCGCCGGCTCGCCGGCCCCTCCTCCTCCCCCTCCACCCCGGGAGCCGCCGACGGCGACTCCTCCCCGACCCAGAAGGGCTCCTAGTCCGTGCCAACGTCACGCCTCAGCACCGAACCCACCGCCGTCCTCGTCCTCGAGGACGGGCGACGATTCCCGGGTCAGGCCTACGGCGCGCGCGGGCGCACCCTCGGCGAGATCGTCTTCGCGACCGGCATGACCGGCTACCAGGAGACCCTGACCGACCCGTCGTACGCCGGGCAGATCGTGGTGCAGACCGCACCGCACATCGGCAACACCGGGACCAACGACGAGGACAAGGAGTCGCGGCGCATCTGGGTCGCCGGCTACGTCGTCCGCGATCCCTCCCGTGTCGTCTCGAACTTCCGCGCCCAGCGGTCGCTCGACGACGACCTCGAGTCCGACGGCATCGTCGGGATCTCGGGTGTCGACACCCGCGCGATCACGCGCCACATCCGCTCGGCCGGCTCGATGCGCGCCGGCGTCTTCTCGGGCGACGACCTCGCCCTGGGGGAGGAGGAGCAGCTCGCGCTGGTCCTCGGCGGCGCGCAGATGGAGGGGATGAACCTCTCCTCCGCCGTCTCGACGACCGAGCAGTACACGGTGCCCGCCCAGGGCGAGCGCGTGGGCTCCGTCGCGGTCATCGACCTCGGAGTGAAGACCTCGACCGTGCACTACCTGTCGGAGCGCGGCTTCGACGTCCACGTGCTCCCGGAGTCGGTCACCGCCGACGAGGTCCTCGCGCTCGACCCGTCCGCCCTGTTCTTCTCGAACGGACCGGGCGACCCGGAGGCCTCCGACCGCCACGTCGACCTGCTGCGCACGACGCTGCGCGCCGACCTGCCGTTCTTCGGCATCTGCTTCGGCAACCAGCTCCTGGGCCGGGCGCTCGGCTTCGGCACGTACAAGCTGCCCTTCGGCCACCGCGGCATCAACCAGCCGGTGCTCGACAAGCTGACCGGCCGCGTCGAGATCACCGCGCAGAACCACGGCTTCGCGGTGGACGCGCCCATCGAGGGCGAGCTCGACTCGCCCGAGGGCTTCGGCCGCGTCGAGGTCAGCCACTACAGCCTGAACGACTCCGTCGTGGAGGGCCTGCGCTGCCTCGACATCCCCGCCTTCTCGGTGCAGTACCACCCCGAGGCGGCCGCCGGACCGCACGACTCGAACTACCTCTTCGACCGCTTCCGCGCCATGGTCGTGCAGCGCACGACCGAGCAGGGCGGCGCCGAGCCCGCGAACGACATCCTTTCGACCAGCACCACCGGAGAGCAGAAGTAATGCCGCGCAGGGAAGACATCAACAGCGTCCTCGTCATCGGCTCCGGCCCGATCGTGATCGGCCAGGCGGTCGAGTTCGACTACTCGGGCACCCAGGCCTGCCGCGTCCTGCGCGCCGAGGGGGTGCGCGTGATCCTCGTCAACTCCAACCCGGCGACGATCATGACCGACCCCGACTTCGCCGACGCCACCTACGTCGAGCCGATCACCCCGCAGGCGATCGAGGCGATCATCGCCAAGGAGAAGCCGGACGCGATCCTGCCGACCCTCGGCGGCCAGACCGCTCTCAACGCGGCGATCCAGCTGCACGACCTCGGGATCCTCGAGAAGTACGACGTCGAGCTGATCGGCGCGAGCTTCGAGGCGATCAACCGCGGCGAGGACCGCCAGATCTTCAAGCAGCTCGTGCTGGATGCGGGCGCCGACGTGGCGAAGTCCTACATCGCGCACACCGTCGAGGAGGCGATCGAGTTCGCCGAGGACCTCGGCTACCCGCTCGTGATCCGTCCCTCCTTCACCATGGGCGGTCTCGGCTCCGGCTTCGCGTACACCCGCGAGGAGCTCGTGCGCATGGTCGGCGACGGGCTGCACCAGAGCCCCACCACCGAGGTGCTCCTCGAGGAGTCGATCCTCGGCTGGAAGGAGTACGAGCTCGAGCTCATGCGCGACACCGCCGACAACACGGTCGTCGTCTGCTCGATCGAGAACGTCGACCCGGTCGGCGTCCACACCGGCGACTCGATCACCGTCGCCCCCGCGCTCACGCTGACCGACCGCGAGTACCAGAAGCTGCGCGACATCGGCATCCGGATCATCCGCGACGTCGGAGTCGACACCGGCGGCTGCAACATCCAGTTCGCGGTCGACCCCGCCGACGGCCGGATCATCGTCATCGAGATGAACCCGCGCGTCTCGCGCTCGTCGGCGCTCGCCTCCAAGGCGACAGGCTTCCCCATCGCCAAGATCGCGGCGAAGCTGGCCATCGGCTACCGTCTCGACGAGATCCCGAACGACATCACGAAGGTCACCCCGGCGAGCTTCGAGCCCACGCTCGACTACGTCGTGGTCAAGGTCCCGCGCTTCGCGTTCGAGAAGTTCCCGGCGGCCGACAAGACGCTGACGACCACCATGAAGTCGGTCGGCGAGGCAATGGCGATCGGCCGCAACTACGCCCAGGCCCTGCAGAAGGCGCTCCGCTCGCTCGAGAAGCGCGGCTCCTCCTTCCACTGGGGCGAGCAGCAGCATTCGGTCGAGGAGCTCCTCGAGATCGCGAGGACTCCGACCGACGGCCGGATCGTCACGGTGCAGCAGGCGCTGCGGCTGGGCGCGAGCGTCGAGCAGGCGTTCGAATCCACCAAGATCGACCCCTGGTTCCTCGACCAGATCGTGCTGATCAACGAGATCGCCGACCTGGTGCGCGAGCACCCGTCGCTGGACGCCGGGCTGCTGCGCCTCGCGAAGGACCACGGATTCTCGGACCTGCAGATCGCGGAGCTCCGCGGCCTCGAGGAGGCGGAGGTGCGCGCCACCCGTTACGAGCTGGCCGTCCGCCCCGTCTACAAGACCGTCGACACGTGCGCGGGGGAGTTCCCCGCGCTCACGCCGTACCACTACTCCTCCTACGACGAGGAGACCGAGGTCGTCGCGGCCGACCGCCGCAAGGTGGTCATCCTCGGCTCCGGCCCGAACCGCATCGGCCAGGGCGTCGAGTTCGACTACTCGTGCGTGCACGCCTCGTTCGCCCTCTCGGAGGCCGGCTACGAGACGATCATGATCAACTGCAACCCCGAGACGGTCTCGACCGACTACGACACCTCGGACCGCCTGTACTTCGAGCCGCTGACCCTCGAGGACGTCCTCGAGGTGATCCACGCGGAGTCGCAGTCCGGCGAGCTCGTCGGCGTCGTCGTCCAGCTCGGCGGCCAGACCGCCCTGGGTCTGGCGAAGGGCCTCGAGGAGGCGGGGGTCCCGATCCTCGGCACGACTCCCGCGGCGATCGATCTCGCGGAGGAGCGCGGCGCGTTCTCCCGCATCCTCGACGAGGCCGGTCTGCTCGCTCCGCGCAACGGCACGGCGATCGACCTCGAGGGCGCGCTCGGCGTCGCGACCGGCATCGGCTTCCCCGTCCTCGTCCGCCCGTCGTTCGTCCTCGGCGGCCGCGGCATGGAGATCGTGTACGGCGCCGCGCAGCTCGAGGACTACTTCGAGCGGATGGCCGACCAGGGCATCATCGACGCGACGCACCCGCTGCTCGTCGACCGCTTCCTCGACGACGCGATCGAGATCGACGTCGACGCGCTCTACGACGGCGAGCAGCTCTACATCGGCGGCGTGATGGAGCACATCGAGGAGGCCGGGATCCACTCCGGCGACTCCGCGTGCACCCTCCCACCCGTGACCCTCGGCCGCCGGCAGATCGACGAGGTCCGCGACGCGACGCTCGCCATCGCGCAGGGCGTCGGTGTCCGCGGACTCCTCAACGTGCAGTTCGCGATCGGCCAGGGCGTGCTCTACGTCCTCGAGGCGAACCCGCGCGCCTCGCGCACCGTGCCGTTCGTGTCGAAGGCGCTCGGCATCCCGCTCGCCAAGGCGGCGTCGCGGCTGATGGTCGGCGAGACGATCGCCGAGCTCAAGGCCGAGGGTCTGCTGCCCGAGCGCGACGGCTCCGATGTGCCGATGGACTCGCCGATCGCGGTCAAGGAGGCGGTCCTGCCCTTCAAGCGGTTCCGCACGAAGGAGGGCCAGATCGTCGATTCCCTCCTCGGCCCCGAGATGCGCTCGACCGGCGAGGTCATGGGCATCGACCGCGACTTCCCCCGGGCCTTCAAGAAGAGCCAGGACGCGGCCTACGGCGGCATGCCCTCCTCCGGCACCGTCTTCATCTCGGTCGCCGACCGCGACAAGCGGGCCATCGTGCTGCCGGCGCTGCGCCTGCGCCAGCTCGGCTTCGAGATCCTCGCGACCGAGGGCACCGCGGAGGTGCTGAACCGCAACGGCATCCCGACCCGCATCGTCCGCAAGTACAGCGAGGAGGCCGTCGGCGACTCGCCGTCGATCGTCGAGCTGGTCAGCCGCGACGAGGTCGACGTCGTGATCAACACGCCCAGCGGAGGCGCCTCCCGCGCCGACGGGTACGAGATCCGCGCCGCCGCGGTCGCCGCCGACAAGCCGCTCTTCACCACCATCGCCCAGCTGGCGGCCGCCGTCGCCTCGCTCGATGTGGCCGACGAGCCCTTCGAGGTCACGAGCCTGCAGGACTACGCGCTGCGTCGGGCGGAGCGCCTGGCGTGACCGAGTCGTTCGGGGCGCGCCTCGAGCGCGCCTTCGACGAGCACGGACAGCTCTGCGTCGGCATCGACCCCCACGCGTTCCTGCTGGACGCGTGGGGGCTCGGCGACGACGCGACGGGGCTGGAGTCGTTCGGCCGCCGGGTCGTCGAGGCCGCTGCGGGGCGCGTGGGCGTGGTGAAGCCGCAGGTCGCGTTCTTCGAGCGCCACGGATCGGCGGGCTACCTCGCGCTCGAGCGAGTCCTCGCCGACGCGCGCGCGGCCGGGCTCCTCGTGATCGCCGACGTCAAGCGCGGCGACATCGGCACGAGCGTCACCGCCTACGCCGAGGCGTGGCTCCGCCCGGGCTCGCCTCTCGAAGCGGATGCGATGACCGCCTCCGCCTATCAGGGGCTCGGCTCCCTCGACGGCATGCTCGAGCTCGCCGAGGAGGCGGGGAAGGGCGTCTTCGTCCTCGCCGCCACCTCCAATCCGGAGGCCGGACCCGTGCAGCGCGCGCTCGTGCAGGACGGCGAGCACGCGGGATCCCCCCTGGCCAGCGCCGTGCTGGCGGACGTGGCATCCTGGAACGCGCACCACGCGCGCTCCCCGATCGGCTCGGTCGGCGTCGTCCTGGGGGCCACGGTCGCCCTGGGCGACTACGGCATCCGGACCGACACGGCGCTCACCCCGGGGCTCCCGGTGCTGGCACCCGGCTTCGGCCACCAGGGCGCCGGCGTCGCGGACGCGCCCCGGCTGTTCGGGGCCCTCGCGGCGACGACCCTCGTGAGCGAGTCGCGCAGCGTGCTCGGCGCCGGTCCCGACGGGATCGCCGCCGAGATCGACCGCCGCGCCCGAGACATCCAGGAGACCCTTGTCCGCTGAAGCCGCCCCCGCCGATCCCGGGACCGTCGCCGCCCCCCGCCGGCCGTCGCCTCCCGAGGTCGACCGCCGTGCCGCCTCCGCCGCGGCCATCGCCGCCCGGCGCGCTCGTGCCGGCGTGAAGAAGGACGTCGCCTCCGGCGAGCGTCCGGCGACGGCCGTGCTCGCGGCCGCGCAGAGCGACCCGACCGGCGTCGAGGGGCGGATGCGCGTGAGCGAGCTCCTGCGCTCGGTGCCAGCCCTCGGCGTGGTCAAGACCCCGCGCGTGATGGAGCAGCTGCAGATCGCTCCGTCCAAGCGCCTGGGCGGCCTCGGCCGCCGCCAGGTGGAGGGACTCCACTCCTTCCTCGAGCAGCGCGAGGCGCGTCAGCGTCGCGGGGAGCGCACCCGCCTCGTCGTCCTCGCCGGACCGACGGCGGTCGGCAAGGGCACCGTGTCCACCTACATCCGCGAGAACTACCCCGAGGTGCTGCTGTCGGTCTCGGCGACGACCCGCGCGCCGCGCCCGGGCGAGATCGACGGCGTCAGCTACTACTTCGTCGACGACGCCGAGTTCGACCGGATGGTCGAGGCGGGGGAGTTCCTCGAGTACGCGACCGTCCACAACGCCTACCGCTACGGCACTCCACGCGGGCCGATCGACGCCGCCCTCGCGCAGGGGCGCCAGGTCATGCTCGAGATCGACATCCAGGGCGCGCGGCAGGTGCGCGAGCGCATGCCGGACGCCCGACTCGTCTTCCTCCTCCCGCCGAGCTGGGACGAGCTCGTGCGCCGACTGGTCGGCCGCGGCACCGAGAGCCCGGAGGAGCAGCAGCGCCGGCTGGCGACCGCGCGCATCGAGCTGGCCGCGCAGGACGAGTTCGATTTCGCCGTTGTGAACAGCACCGTGCCCGAAGCGGCCCGCGAGGTCGTAGAATTGATGTCGCCTCGTTCCGACGGCGCGCCCGCCGACCCGGGCCGCTGACGTCCGGGCCACCGACCACCTCCGGGCCGACGCCCCGATCGCCGACTGGGCTCCGCCCTCCGGTGCCGCGGCGTCGAGCGCCTCCGGAGCCGCAGATCGGCGCTCACGCGCCCCGCAGCGCTGACAAGCTGACAAGCCAACAAGGAGACACCATGGCCAACAACCTCGGCATCATCGACCCGCCCATCGACGAGCTCCTCTCGAAGGTCGACTCGAAGTACGCGCTGGTGATCTTCGCCTCCAAGCGCGCGCGTCAGATCAACGACTACTACGCCGACCTCCACGAGGGCAGCCTGTTCGACAACGTCGGCCCGCTGGTCGACTCGACCATCGACGACAAGCCGCTGTCGGTCGCTCTCCACGAGATCAACGAGGACAAGCTCGTCGCCCAGCCCCTCGCCGAGTAGTCCGGCCCCCTCCGGGTGCGCTCCTCGCAGAAGACCGCTCGGCGGTTGAACGTCGTCGTCGGGATCACCGGCGGCATCGCCGCCTACAAGGCGGTCGGAGTGGTGCGCGCCCTGGTCCTCGAGGGGCACGACGTCCACGTCGTGGCCACCGAGGCCGCTCTCCGCTTCGTCGGGAAGCCGACGCTCGAGGCGATCTCGCGGAACGCCGTGCACACCGAGCTCTACGAGGGCGTCGCCGAGGTCCGGCACGTGGCGATCGGCCAGGCGGCCGATCTCATCGTGATCGCCCCGGCGACGGCGCACACCCTCGCCAAGCTCGCGACCGGGCTCGCCGACGACCTCCTCGGCAACACCGTCCTCGCGAGCACCGCTCCGCTCGTCGTCGCCCCGGCGATGCACACCGAGATGTGGGCGAATCCGGCCACGGTCGCGAATGTCGAGACCCTCCGCTCGCGCGGGGTCCACGTCGTCGGCCCCGCCTCCGGCCAGCTGACCGGGTCCGATTCCGGGCCGGGTCGGATGGAGGAGCCCGCGACGATCGTCGCCGAGGCCCTCGCCGTCCACCGGCGCGCGGTCGGCGCGAAGCGCGACCTCGAGGGGCTCCGCGTCCTCGTGACCGCCGGCGGCACCCGCGAGCCGATGGACCCGGTCCGTTTCGTGGGCAACCGCTCGAGCGGTCGCCAGGGCGTCGCCCTCGCCCTCGCCGCCGCGGCCAGGGGAGCGAGCGTCACCGTGCTCGCCGCCAATCTCGACGTCGAGGCCCCCCGCGGGGTCGAGGTCGTCGCCGTCGGCACGGCGCTCGAGCTGCGGGAGGCGGCACTCGCGGCCGCCGCCGACGCGGACATCGTCATCATGGCCGCGGCCGTGGCCGACTACCGTCCTGCCGACGTCTCGGAGTCGAAGATCAAGAAGGAGCAGCAGGGCGATCGTCTCGTCCTCGAGCTCGTCAAGAACCCGGACATCCTCGCCGAGATCGCGGCGGCGAAGGCGGGGAACCAGCTCGTGGTCGGCTTCGCCGCCGAGACGGAGCCGGATCGCGAGGCGATGCTGGCCCTCGGACGCGCCAAGATCGCGCGCAAGGGCTGCGACCTGCTCGTCCTCAACAGGGTCGGCTGGACCGAGGGTTTCCAGAGCGAGAGCAACGCCGTCGTCGTCCTCGATCGGGCCGGGGATATAGTGATCGAGGCTTCCGGCACGAAGGCGTCGGTGGCCGACCGCGTCCTCGACGTGGTCGCGCGCTAGCCGACGGCGGCTGCTCTCAGGCGGTCCCGTGCGTGCGCGGACGAGGTCCGAGCGCGGCACCTCCGCCGGTCGGGCGCGGAACACCCCTGAGCTCGGCGATCCGTGTCCGCACGACTCCACGCCCCGCTGCCGTCGCCGGTGGTCCCGCTCTCCGTGGGCGCGCTCGACGCCCCGGCCACTGCCCCCGGAACGAAATGAGACCCCCCGCATGACCTCCTCCGGATCGCTCCGCCTGTTCACCTCCGAGTCCGTCACCGAGGGGCACCCCGACAAGATCTGCGACCAGATCTCGGACCGCATCCTCGACGCGCTGCTGCGCGAGGACCCGAAGAGCCGGGTCGCCGTCGAGACGCTCGTCACCACCGGCCTCGTGCACGTGGCCGGTGAGGTCTCGACCACCGGCTACGTCGAGATCCCCAAGATCGTGCGCGACACGATCGTCGAGATCGGCTACGACTCCTCCGAGAAGGGATTCGACGGCCGCTCCTGCGGGGTCTCCGTCTCGATCGGGCAGCAGTCGCCCGAGATCGCCGCGGGCGTCGACACCGCGCTCGAGGTGCGCACCGACTCCTCCGACGACGACGCGTTCGACCGTCAGGGCGCCGGCGACCAGGGTCTGATGTTCGGCTTCGCGACCGACGAGACCCCCGAGTACATGCCCCTGCCGAGCTGGCTCTCGCACCGGCTCGCCGAGCGCCTCGCGGCCGTCCGCAAGTCGGGCGAGCTCGACTACCTCCGCCCCGACGGCAAGACCCAGGTCACGATCGGCTACGACGGCACGACCCCGCGCTCGATCGACACGGTGGTGCTCTCGACGCAGCACGCCGAGCACGTGAGCACCGAGACGATCCACGCCGACATCGAGGCGCACGTGATCCGACCGGTCCTCGAGACGGTCGACCTCGACTCCTCCGCCGTCCGCCTGCTGATCAACCCGACCGGACGCTTCGAGATCGGCGGCCCGCAGGGCGACGCCGGGCTCACGGGCCGCAAGATCATCGTCGACACGTACGGCGGAGCCTCGCGGCACGGCGGCGGCGCGTTCTCGGGCAAGGACCCGTCGAAGGTCGACCGCTCGGCGGCCTACGCGATGCGCTGGGTCGCCAAGAACGCCGTCGCGGCGGGTCTCGCCCGGCGCCTCGAGGTGCAGGTCGCCTACGCGATCGGCAAGGCCGCCCCCGTCGGCCTCTACGTCGAGTCGTTCGGCACCGGCACGATCCCCGACGAGCAGATCACGGAGGCGATCCGCTCCGTCTTCGATCTGCGTCCCGCCGCGATCATCCACGCGCTCGACCTGCTCCGCCCGATCTACTCGCAGACCTCGGTCTACGGGCACTTCGGCCGCGAGCTCCCCGACTTCACCTGGGAGCGCCTCGACCGCGTCGACGACCTCCGCTCCGCCGCGGGCCTCTCGTAGCGGGCGCGGCGCAGGCGGTGGAGACCTCCTCCGGCGCGTCGGACGTCGTCGCGCGCGTCCTCCTGGACTCCCCGCTGCCCCAGCTCGACCGCCTCCTCGACTACGCCGTCCCCGAGTCGATGCTCGCGGACGTCCGGCCCGGCGTACGGGTCCGCGTGCCGCTGCGCACCGGCGGGCGCATCGCCGACGCCTTCGTGGTCGAGGTCGGCCAGGGGTCCGAGCACGTCGGGACCCTCAGCGACATCGAGGAGCTGGTCTCCCCGGTCGTGGTCCTCACGCCCGAGGTGTGGGCGCTGGCGCGCCGCGTGGCCGACCGGGCCGCCGGCGGCGCGAGCGACGTGCTTCGCCTGGCCGTGCCGCGCCGGCACGTCCGGGTGGAGCGCACGCACCTCGGGGCGGAGCCGGTCGTGGTCCCGGTGCCGGTGGCAGCGGCTCCCGTCGCGGGGTACGCCGCCGACGCGTTCGACTCCCTGGCCGTCGGCGGTCGCCTCGCCGTGGGCGCGGTTCCTGCGCCGGTGCAGCTCTCGACGGGAACGTGGGTCGGCGGCTGGGCTCTCACGCTCGCCGAACTCGCGCGCAACACCGTGGTCGCGGGCGGCGACGCGATCCTGGCGGTGCCGGACTACCGCGATCAGGAGCAGCTCGAGCTCGCGCTGGCGGATCTGCTGCCCGCGGAGCTCGTCGTGCGGCTCGACGCCCGGCAGAAGGGAGCGGAGCGCTACGGCGCGTTCCTCCGCTGCCTCGGTCCGGGGCCGCGGGTGATCGTCGGCAACCGCTCCGTCCTCTACGCACCCTCGCGGGCGCCGCGCCTGATCGCGCTGTGGGACGACGGCGACCCGCTCTTCGCCGAGCCGCTCGCCCCGTACGCGCACGCCCGCGACGTCGCCCTCGTACGCCAGGAGCAGAGCGGAGCCGGACTCGTTCTCCTCGGGCACACCCGCACCGTCGAGGTCGAGCGCCTCGTCGAGATCGGCTTCGCGGTCGAGGTCGAACCGCGCCCTGCCAAGCGGCCGCACGTCGTGCCGACCGCCCAGCAGTCGTCGGCCGACGAGCACGACGCCGCGGCCCGCATCCCGTCGTCGGCCTGGCGGCAGGCGCGCCTCGGACTCGACTCGGGCCCCGTCCTCGTCCAGGTCGCGCGCCCGGGCTACGCGCCCGTCGTCGCCTGCGCCCGCTGCCGCACGGTCGCCCGCTGCAACCGCTGCCAGGGTCCACTCGCCGTGCACGCCGCGGGCGCCCGGCCGAGCTGCGGGTGGTGCGGCCTGATCGCCGCCGAGTGGCACTGCTCGGTCTGCGAGGCCACGGCGCTCCGGCTGGTGACCCTCGGCGCCGGGCGCACGGCGGAGGAGCTCGGCCGCGCGTTCCCGGGAGCGAAGGTCGTCGTCGCCGACGGCCAGCGCCCGGTCCTGACCCTGCCCGACGAGCCCGCGCTCGTCGTCGCGACTCGGGGAGCCGAGCCCCGGGTGGACGGCGGCTACCACGCCGTCCTCCTCCTCGACGGCGAGCGGATGCTGGCGCGCGAGAGCCTGCGCGTCGCCGACGACGCCCTGCGCACCTGGTCCAACGCCGCCGCCCTGGCCCGGCCCGGCGCCCCGGTCCTGCTCGTCGGAGTCGGCGGACGGATCGCGACCGCCCTGGCCACCTGGCGCCAGGCCGAGTACCTCCGGGCCGAGCTGCTGGAGCGGCGCGCCCTCCGCTTCCCGCCCGCAGTGCGTCTGGCCACCGTCAGCGGCGACGCCCACGCGGTCGAGGAGGCGCTCGACGCGCTGGACGAGAGCGACCGGCACGAGGTCCTCGGCCCGGTCGGGCTGGAGGACGGCTCCGTCCGGGCCATCGTGCGCTTCGACTACGCTCGCGGTGCGGAGGTCGCCGCCCGGCTCCGATCCGCTGTCGTGCGGAACGCCACCCGTCGCCGCCGACCGCCGACCACCCCCGGCCGCTTCCGCCCGGCCCCGAAGCTGCGGGTCCGCCTCGACGATCCCGACATCCTCTAGTCCCACCCGCACCACCGCCACCCAGGAGCCCCTCGTGCGCCTCGTCTTCGCCGGCACCCCGGCTCCCGCCGTCCCGACCCTGCGCGCCCTCGCCGCCTCCGGTCACGAGATCGTGGCCGTCGTCACCCGCCAGGACGCACCCGTCGGGCGCAAGCGCGTGCTGACTCCCTCGCCGGTCGCGGTCGTCGCGGAGGAGCTCGGCCTCCCCGTCCTGAAGGCGAACCGCCTCGACGAGGCCGTCACCGACCGTCTCGAGGCGCTGGCTCCCGACCTCGGCGTGATCGTCGCCTACGGCGGGCTCGTCCGCGCCCGGCTGCTCGCCGTGCCGGTGCACGGCTGGATCAACCTGCACTTCTCGCTCCTGCCGCGCTGGCGCGGAGCGGCACCGGTGCAGCGCGCGCTGATGGCGGGGGAGGGGACGATCGGCGCGAGCGTGTTCCAGCTGGTCGCGGAGCTCGACGCCGGCGATGTCTTCGCCGAGGTGTCCGAGGAGGTGCGCGACCGCACGGCGGGCGAGCTCCTCCAGGTGCTCGCCGACTCCGGCGCCGCGTTGACGGTCGAGGTCGTCGAGGCGATCGCGGCGGGCACCGCCCGGGCCGTCCCGCAGTCCGGCGAGGTGACGCTCGCTCCCAAGCTCGACGTGGCGGACGGCCGCCTGGACTGGTCCGCGCCGAGCGCCCGCGTCCTCGCGCTGATCCGCGGCACGACCCCGGAGCCCGGCGCCTCCGCGGCCGTCGGCGACGCGCGGCTGAAGGTGCTCGCGGCTCGCGCGGTCCAGGAGGCCCCCACCCTCGAGCCCGGCCGGGTGCTCGTCGAGCAGGGCCGCGCGCTGGTCGGCACCGGCGACGGAGCCGTCGAGCTCGTGACCGTGCAGCCCGCGGGCAAGAGGCCCATGGCCGCCGCCGACTGGGCCAGGGGCCTGCGCGAGAGCACGGTGCTGCGATGAGCGCCCGCCGCGAGGCCGCCCCCGCCCGCCGCGTCGCCTACGACGTGCTGCGCGCCGTCAGCGGGTCGGACGCCTACGCCAACCTCGTCCTCCCCGGCCGGATCCGCGCCGCGGAGCTCTCGCCCGCCGACGCGGGCCTCGCGACCGAGCTCTGCTACGGCACCCTGCGGATGTCCGGCTACTACGACCGGGTGATCGTGCTGGCGGCGGGCCGCCCGATCGAGTCCGTCGACGCGCCCGTCCTCGACGCGCTCCGCCTCGGAGTGCACCAGCTGCTCAGCACCCGGGTCGCTCCGCACGCCGCGGTGAACGAGAGCGTCGCGCTCGTGGCCGCCGACGGCTCCCGAGGAGCCGTGGCCTTCGCCAACGCCGTGCTCCGGACGGTCTCGCGAGGCACGTCGGAGGAGTGGCGGGAGCGCGTCTCGGCCGCCGCCGTCTCGACCGACGACAGCATCGCCGCGCTGAGCTCGCATCCGCTCTGGATCGTCAAGGCGCTGCGCCGCGCCCTGGCTGCGGAGGGGCGGGCCGAGGAGCTCGACGCGCTCCTCGCGGCCGACAACGCGGCTCCGCGGGTGAACCTCGTCGCGCTCCCGGGTCTCGCTGAGGCATCCGAGCTCCCCGACGCCGCGGAGGACCGCTGGTCGCCCGTCGGCCTCGTCAGCACCGGCGGCGATCCCGAGGCCGTCGGCGCCGTGCGGGAGGGGCGGGTGCGAGTGCAGGACGAGGGATCGCAGCTCGCGGCGCTGGCGCTGTCGCGCGTCCGACCGGTCCGCCAGGGGGAGCGCTGGCTCGACCTCTGCGCCGGCCCCGGCGGCAAGGCCGCTCTGCTCGCGGCGGAGGCGCGCCTCGGCGGGGCCTCGCTGCTCGCCAACGAGGTCGTGCCCGGCCGGGCCGGCCTCGTCCGGCAGGCCCTCGCCGCGGTCGACCCGGACGTCGAGGTGCGCACGGGCGACGGACGCGATCTCGGCGCCGAGCAGCCCGGCGCGTTCGACCGGATCCTCCTCGACGCCCCGTGCACCGGCCTCGGGGCCCTGCGCCGACGACCGGAGGCGCGCTGGCGCAAGACCGCGGCGGACGTCGAGCCGCTCGCGTCCCTCCAGGGCGAGCTCCTCGACTCGGCGCTCCTGGCCCTCGCCCCGGGCGGCGTGCTCGCCTACGTCACGTGCTCGCCGCACCTCGGCGAGACGCGGCGGGTCCTGGCGCTCGCCCAGGAGCGCTACGGCGACGGGCTCGAGCTGATGGACACTCCCCAGGTCCTCCGCGGCGTCACCCTCGACGAGCTCGACCTGCCGGAGGGAGCGCGCCACGTCCAGCTCTGGCCGCACCGGCACGGCACCGACGCCATGTTCATCCAGCTGCTGCGGCGAGCCGAGTCGTCCGAGTCGATCTCCTAGGCTGGTCGGCATGCCTGCACGGATCAACCCCAGCATCCTCTCCGCCGACTTCGTCAACTTCGAGGCCGAGCTGCAGCGGATCGCCTCGGCCGACCTCGTGCACGTCGACGTGATGGACAACCACTTCGTCCCGAACCTCACGTTCGGGCTCCCCATGGTGCAGCGCCTCCAGGAGGTGTCGCCGCGGCCGCTCGACGTGCACCTGATGATCGACGACCCGGACCGCTGGGCGCCCGGGTACGCCGAGACGGGCGCGTTCTCGGTCACCTTCCACGCCGAGGCGGCGCGCGACGCGGTGGCCCTGGCCCGGCGGCTCCGCGACATCGGCTCGCGCGCCGGGATCGCGCTCAAGCCCGGAACGGCCGTCGAGGAGTACCTCGAGCTGCTGCCCGAGTTCGACCAGGTGCTCGTGATGACGGTCGAGCCCGGCTTCGGCGGCCAGTCCTTCATGGCGGAGACGATGCCCAAGCTGCACGCGCTCCGTCGCGCCGTCCGCGACTCCGGACTCGACGTCTGGCTGCAGGTCGACGGCGGGATCGCCCCGGGCACCATCGAGATCGCCGCCGAGGCGGGCGCCGACACCTTCGTGGCCGGCTCGGCCGTCTTCGGCGCCGACGACCCCGAGAAGGCGATCGCCGCCCTCCGCGACACCGCGTCGTCGATCCTGCACCGCCACTGATCCTGCCCCGGGGCGCCGCGCGTATAGACTTCCCCGGTGAAAACTTTCGACGACCTCTTCGCTGAGCTGGGCGAGAAGGCCGCCGCGCGACCCGAGGGCTCGGGCACGGTCCGCGAGCTCGACGCCGGTGTGCACTTCATCGGCAAGAAGATCGTCGAGGAGGCCGCCGAGGTCTGGATGGCCGCCGAGTACGAGGGCGACGAGCGCACCGCGGAGGAGATCTCGCAGCTGCTCTACCACCTCCAGGTGCTGATGCTGGCGAAGGGCCTGACGACGGCCGACGTCTACCGACATCTGTGAGCCTCCCTCCGATCGCCGGAGTGCGCCGACGCTCCGTCGCCGCGCGCTCCCACGCACATCGAGGCGCGTCCGCGACCGCAGAGTCGTCGACGAGACCGCCGCTCACCGAATCACCCTCGAGCTCCAGAGGACGTCCTGCCGTGACCACCACCCCGCCCGCGCTGCTGCGCGTCGCCGTGCCCAACAAGGGTTCGCTCTCCGAGACCGCCGGCCAGATGCTGGCCGAGGCCGGCTACGTCGGCCGCCGCGACCCGAAGGAGCTGCACGTCGTCGACGAGCGCAACGGCGTCGAGTTCTTCTACCTCCGTCCGCGCGACATCGCGACGTACGTCGGCTCCGGCGCCCTCGACGTCGGAGTGACGGGCCGCGACCTGCTCATCGACTCGGGCTCCGAGGCCCGCGAGATCGCGAGCCTGGGCTTCGCGAACTCGACCTTCCGCTTCGCCGGTCCGGCCGGCCGCTACACCGAGCTCTCCGAGATCGACGGACTGCGCGTCGCCACGAGCTACCCCGGCCTCGTCGGCTCCTTCCTCCGCGAGCACGGCGTCGAGGTGTCCCTCATCCGCCTCGACGGAGCGGTCGAGTCGGCGATCCAGCTGGGCGTCGCCGATGTGATCGCCGACGTCGTCGAGACCGGCACCACCCTCCGCAAGGCGGGCCTCGAGATCTTCGGACCGGTCATCCTCGACTCCACGGCGGTCCTCGTGTCGGCCGCGGGGGAGCCGGAGGGCATCCCCGTCCTGCTCCGCCGGCTGCAGGGCGTCCTGGTCGCCCGCGAGTACGTGCTGCTCGACTACGACTGCCCGGTCGCGCTCCTCGAGCAGGCCACAGCGATCGCTCCCGGCTTCGAGTCGCCGACGGTCTCGCCGCTGCACGACGCGGAGTGGGTCGCCGTCCGCGTCATGGTTCCCCGCGCCGACATGAACCAGGTCATGGACCGCCTCTACGACCTCGGCGCCCGCGCGATCCTGGTCACGTCGATCCACGCCGCGCGCCTCTAGGACGGCAGCGATGAGCCTCGCCGTCCGCGTCATCCCGTGCCTCGACGTCGCCGCCGGGCGCGTCGTCAAGGGCGTCAACTTCCAGAACCTCCGCGATGCCGGCGACCCGGTCGAGCTCGCCCGGCTCTACTTCGAGCAGGGTGCCGACGAGCTCACCTTCCTCGACGTCACCGCGACCGTCGACGACCGCTCCACCACCTACGACGTGGTCCGCGCGACGGCCGAGCAGGTCTTCATCCCGCTGACCGTCGGAGGAGGGGTGCGCGCCGTCGACGACGTGTCGCGCCTGCTCGCCCACGGCGCCGACAAGGTGGGCGTCAACTCCGCCGCCCTCGCCCGCCCGGCGCTCGTCGGCGAGATCGCCGACGTGTTCGGCGCGCAGGTGCTCGTCCTCTCGCTCGACGTCAAGCGGAGCGACGCCACGCCGTCCGGCTTCGTCGTCACGACCCACGGCGGTCGCCGCGAGACCACGGTCGACGCGCTCGCCTGGGCGGCCGAGGCCGTCGAGCGCGGGGCGGGCGAGCTGCTCGTCAACTCGATCGACGCCGACGGCACGAAGCAGGGCTTCGACCTCGAGCTCGTCGCCGCGATGCGCGAGGTCAGCTCGGTCCCGGTCATCGCCTCCGGAGGCGCCGGTGCGATCGAGCACTTCGCTCCGGCGATCGAGGCGGGCGCCGACGCCGTGCTGGCGGCCTCGGTGTTCCACAACCGCGAGATGACGATCGGCGATGTGAAGCGCGCCCTCGACGGCGCAGGCCTGGAGATCAGACGATGACCGAGACCGAGCTCGACGCCGTCCTCGACCGTGCCTCCTTCGACGCGACCGGACTGCTGCCCGCGATCATCCAGCAGCACGACACCCGCGAGGTGCTGATGATGGGGTGGATGGACAGGGAGGCGCTGCGCCGCACCCTGACCGAGGGCCGCGTCACCTTCTGGTCGCGCTCCCGGCAGGAGTACTGGCGGAAGGGCGACACCTCCGGGCACGCCCAGTACGTCCGCGGAGCCGCCCTCGACTGCGACGCCGACACCCTGCTGGTGCAGGTGGAGCAGATCGGCGCCGCCTGCCACACCGGCGAGCACTCCTGCTTCGACGTCGATCCGCTCGACCCGGTCGCCTCCGCGGAGGCGTGAGCCGGTGAGCGGGCGCAGGCTCAAGTACTCGGTCATCCTCGGGATCGTCCTGCTCGCGGCGCTCGAGTTGACCTCCTCGACGCAGCCGTGGTTCGCGCTGGAGCTCGCGGACGACTCCGGAGCGCTGGACGTCTCGGGCACCGTGGCCGCACCTGCGCTCTCGGCTCTCGCGCTGGCGGGACTCGCGCTGGCGGCCGCCCTCGCGATCGCCGGCCCCGCCTTCCGCATCGTGCTCGGACTCCTGCAGGTGCTGCTCGGCGGCTCCGTCGTGCTGGCGTCCACGACCGCGCTCGGCGACCCGGTGCGTGCCGGCTCGGCCGCAGTGACGGAGGCGACCGGCATCGCGGGCGAACGGTCGGTGGCGGCGCTCGTCGACTCCTGGAGCTCGACCGCCTGGCCCGTCCTCGCGGTGATCGCCGGCGCCCTGACCGCCCTGCTGGGCGTCCTGGTCCTCGCCACGGTCCGCCGCTGGCCGGACGCGCGGAAGAAGAAGCGCGTGTCGCGCTTCGAGCCCGCCGACGGCTACGGGCACGGCGCCTCGAGCGTCGAGACGGACGACGGCACGATCGATCCGGTCGTCTCCTGGGACGAGCTCTCCCGCGGCGACGACCCCACGTCCCGGCGCTGACAGGGAGCCCGCGACCCGCCTCCCCGGCGCGGGGGGCCTCGGGCGCGAACCGCTAGACTGCTGTGGTCCCGATGCCCGTCCAGGAGGAGAACCATGAGCACCGAGCACGACGAAGACAGCCACGGCCACTCGCCGGCCGCATGGACGGCCGTCGTCATCATGCTGGTCGGGTTCACCGTCGGCACGATCGCCTTCTGGTTCGACGTCCCGCTCGTCGTCTGGCTCTCCGCCGGTCTCGTGATCGTCGGCCTCCTCGTGGGCATGGGCATGGCCAAGGCCGGCTACGGAGTGAACGGCTCCAAGGCCAACCCGAAGGCGCGCGCCTAGGTGCTGACCGATCTGACCGCCGGCGCCCTGGCCGACGCGGCGACGCGCCGCGAGACCGTCCCCCTCGCCGAGGTCGAGCGGCGCGCAGCCCTGCGCGCTCCCGCGATCGACGCGCTGGCGGCGCTGGCTCCGGCCGAGCGCGTCCGCGTCATCGCCGAGGTCAAGCGCTCGAGCCCCTCGCGCGGCGCCCTCGCCGAGATCCCCGATCCCGCCGCCCTCGCCGCGCAGTACGAGCAGGGGGGAGCGAGCGCGATCAGCGTCCTCACCGAGCAGCGCCGCTTCAAGGGGTCGCTCGACGACCTCGAGGCGGTGCGCGCCCGGGTGTCGATCCCCGTCCTGCGCAAGGACTTCATCGCCGAGCCCTACCAGGTGCTCGAGGCGCGCGCCGCGGGGGCCGACCTCGTGCTGCTCATCGTCGCCGCCCTCGAGCAGAGCGTGCTGCGCGAGCTGCACGCGCTCGTCCTCGAGCTCGGCATGACCCCGCTCGTCGAGACCCACTCGGCCGACGAGCTCGAGCGCGCCTCCGACCTCGGCGCCCGCCTCATCGGCGTGAACGCCCGCGACCTGTCCACCTTCCAGCTCGACCGCGACCTCTTCGGCCGCCTCTCCGAGCGCTTCCCCGCCGACGCGGTGAAGGTCGCCGAATCGGCGGTCCTCTCCGCCGACGACGTGGCCCACTACAGGCGCTCCGGCGCCGACGTCGTCCTCGTCGGGGAGGCCCTCGTCACCGGCGGCGACCCCGTTTCCACCCTCGCCAGCTTCCTGGCGCACTGACACCGACTGGCGGTACTGCCATGGCCCTCCGAGACGAACTCGGCCCCTACTTCGGCGACTTCGGCGGTCGCTACGTCCCCGAATCCCTCGTGGAGGCGCTCGACGAGCTGAGCGCCGAGTACGAGCGCACCAAGGTCGACCCGGAGTTCCACGCGGAGCTCATGGAGCTGCACCGCAGCTACACCGGGCGCCCCTCGATCATCACCGAGGTGCCGCGCTTCGCCGCGCACGCGGGCGGTGCGCGCATCATCCTCAAGCGCGAGGACCTGAACCACACCGGCTCGCACAAGATCAACAACGTGCTCGGCCAGGCGCTGCTCACCAAGCGCATCGGCAAGTCGCGCGTCATCGCCGAGACCGGCGCGGGACAGCACGGCGTCGCCACCGCGACCGCCGCGGCCCTCTTCGGCCTCGACTGCGTCGTGTACATGGGCGAGGTCGACACCGAGCGCCAGGCGCTGAACGTCGCCCGCATGCGCCTCCTGGGCGCCGAGGTCGTCTCGGTGAAGACCGGCTCGCGCACCCTCAAGGACGCGATCAACGACGCCATGCGCGACTGGGTGACGAACGTCGAGACGACGAACTACATCTTCGGCACCGTCGCGGGCCCGCACCCGTTCCCGGCGCTCGTGCGCGACTTCCAGAAGATCATCGGCGAGGAGGCGCGCGAGCAGGTCCTCGAGCTGACCGGCTCGCTCCCCACGGCCGTCACGGCCTGCGTCGGCGGCGGCTCCAACGCCATGGGCATCTTCCACGCCTTCCTCGACGACCCCGAGGTCCGCCTCGTCGGCTTCGAGGCCGGCGGCGACGGGATCGACACCCCGCGCCACGCGGCCACGATCAGCAAGGGGCGTCCCGGCGTCCTGCACGGCGCGCGCAGCTTCCTCCTCCAGGACGAGGACGGGCAGACCGTCGAGTCGCACTCGATCTCGGCCGGTCTCGACTACCCGGGCGTGGGCCCGGAGCACGCCTGGCTAGCGAGCATCGGGCGCGCCGACTACCGCGCGGTCACCGACGGCGCCGCGATGGACGCGCTCAAGCTCCTCAGCCGCACCGAGGGCATCATCCCCGCGATCGAGTCCGCGCACGCCCTCGCCGGCACGCTCGAACTGGGTCGCGAGCTCGGCCCCGAGGCGACGATCCTCGTCAACCTCTCGGGACGCGGCGACAAGGACATGACCACGGCCGCGCACTACTTCGGCCTGATGGACCAGGGAGCGGTGCAGTCGTGAGCGGAGTGGGACCGAGCGTCGCCGAGACCGTCCGCCGCCGCAACACGGAGGCGGCGGGCGCCCTGATCGGCTACCTCCCGGTCGGCTTCCCCGACCTCGCGACGAGCATCGACGCCGCGGTCGCCATGGCCGAGAACGGCGTCGACGCGATCGAGCTGGGCCTGCCCTACTCCGACCCGGTGATGGACGGCCCGGTGATCCAGGAGGCGACCCAGACCGCGATCGCCGGCGGCTTTAAGCTGCGCCACGGCTTCGAGGCCGTGCGCGAGATCCGCGCCCGGGTCGACGTGCCTGTCCTCGTGATGACCTACTACAACCCCGTGCTGCAGTACGGGGTCGAGCGGTTCGCGACCGACCTCGCGGAAGCGGGCGGATCGGGCCTCATCACGCCCGACCTCATCCCGGACGAGGGCGCCGAGTGGATCGCCGTCTCCGAACGCCTCGGTCTCGACCGCGTCTTCCTCGCTGCCCCGTCCTCCACCGATGAGCGCCTGCGCCAGGCGGTCTCCTCGAGCCGCGGCTTCGTCTACGCGGTGTCCACCATGGGCATCACCGGCGCCCGCACCGACGTCGACACCGCCGCGCGCACGCTCGTCGACCGCCTGCGCAGCGCGGGCTCCGACAGCGCGTGCGTGGGCCTGGGCATCTCGACGGGGGAGCAGGTCGCCGAGATCCTCGCCTACGCCGACGGTGCGATCGTCGGGTCGGCGCTGGTCCGCGCGCTCGCCTCCGGGGGAGTCGACGCGGTGGCCGAGACGGCACGCGGTCTGGCAGCCGGAACGCGTCCGCGCGCCTGACGCCTCCCACTACAATCGGGATGCCCGTCGGGGCGCGACGTCGTCGTGCCCGGGGAGCCCCTCCGTTCGAAAGGTCGACGTACCGGTGTCCGTACCGCTGAGCATCCCGAGCCCGCCCGAGGCGTGGAGTCAGTACGACTTCACGCTCTTCGAGCGGACCTTCTCGATCCACACCTACGCGCTGTGCATCCTCGCCGGCATCGTGGTCGCCACGATCATGACGAACGCGCGCCTCAACCGCCGCGGTGCCGAGCCGTGGGTCGTGCTCGACATCATCATCTGGGCCGTCCCGCTCGGCATCGTCGGTGCTCGCGTTTACCACGTGCTCACCCACCCCGGCGACTACTTCTTCGAGGGCGCCGATCTGCTGCGCACCCTCTACATCTGGGAGGGCGGCAACGCCATCTTCGGCGGTCTGATCGGAGGCGCGGTCGGCGCCTGGATCGGCTGCCGCTGGACCGGGATCCGCTTCTGGACCTTCGCCGACGCCCTCGCGCCCGGCATGCTCGCCGCGCAGGCCCTCGGCCGCCTGGGCAACTGGTTCAACGTCGAGCTCTACGGACTCCCGACCACTCTGCCGTGGGGGCTCGAGGTCCCGTCCTCCAACCCCGCCTTCCCCGTCGGACTCCCCGCCGACACCCTGTTCCACCCCACGTTCCTCTACGAGATCCTCTGGAACGTCGTCGGCATCGGCGTCATCCTCGTCGCCGAGCGCCGCTTCCGGCTCCAGTGGGGCGACGTCTTCGGCGTCTACCTCGTCTGGTACGGCATCGGCCGCATCTGGTTCGAGTCGATCCGCATCGACCCGAGCGAGGTGTTCCTGGGGCTCCGCACCAACGTGTGGGCCGCCCTGATCGCCGTCGTGATCGGCCTCGCGATCGTCATCGTCCAGGGTCGCGAGCACACCGGCGACGAGCCGTCCCCGTACCGGCCCGGCAAGGAGTGGAAGCCCGAAGCGGCTGGGGTAGAATTCGAGGACGTCGAGTCCGACTCGCACGCACCCACCAGCACTGCTTCCGGCGACGACGCCGACACGAAGACGGTCTCCCGCACCTGACGGAGGCCGCGGAACTCCGCGGCCTCCCGTCCGATGCCCGACAACCGCACGATCGCACTCCACGGCTCAGCCACAAGCGCTGCCGCGTGTCGTCCGTGCGGTCACGCCGACGGCGCGTGACCCCCACGACACGGCCCTCCCGATCGGGGAGCCGACCCTCCATCACCACCCTGCGGGCCAGCGACGTCCCCATCCGCCACAACTCTCGTGAGGACGGTTCCTGACATGGCACCCGCCCAGCCCTCGCCCCGCGTCCCCGTCGTGCCGTTTCTCGGCACTCCGCCCGCCCAGGGGATGTACGACCCCAGCGCCGAGAAGGACGCGTGCGGACTCGCGATGGTCGCCACCATGCGCGGCACCGCCGGGCACGACATCATCGACGCCGCGCTCGACGCCCTGCGCAATCTCGAGCATCGCGGCGCGGTCGGCTCCGATGCGGGCACCGGCGACGGCGCCGGCATCATCACGCAGATCCCGGACGACTTCCTCCGCGCGGTCGCGACGTTCGAGCTGCCCCCGCTCGGGCAGTACGCCGTCGGCAACGCGTTCCTCCCGGTCGACGTCTTCGAGCGCGAGCGGGTGAAGTCGACGATCGCCGAGATCGCCCGCGAGGAGAACCTGACGGTCGTCGGCTGGCGCTCCGTCCCGGTGCAGCCGGACGAGATCGGCACGCTCGCGCGCGCCGCGATGCCCGCGATCGAGCAGCTCTACGTCCGGAGCGACCTGACCGACGAGACCGGCACGCCGTTCTCCTCCGTGCGCCTGGACCGGCTGACCTTCCGCCTCCGCAAGCGCGTCGAGCGCGAGCTCGAGGTGTACTTCATGTCGCTGTCGAGCCGCACGCTCGTCTACAAGGGCATGGTCACGACCCTCCAGCTGGAGCCGTTCTACCCCGACCTGCAGGACGAGCGCTTCACCTCGAAGCTCGCCCTCGTGCACTCGCGGTACTCGACGAACACGTTCCCGTCGTGGCCGCTCGCGCAGCCGTTCCGGATGATCGCGCACAACGGCGAGATCAACACCGTGCAGGGCAACCGCAACTGGATGCGCGCCCGCCAGTCCCAGCTGAAGAGCAAGGAGCTGGGCGACCTCTCGCCGCTGTTCCCGATCGTCTCTCCCGGCCGCAGCGACTCCGCCTCGTTCGACGAGACCGTGGAGCTCCTCAACCTCGCCGGCCGCTCGCTGCCGCACGCGATCATGATGATGGTGCCGGAGGCGTGGGAGAACCAGGCCACCGCGATCGACCAGAAGCGCCGTGCGTTCTACGAGTACCACTCGATGCTCATGGAGCCGTGGGACGGTCCCGCCGCGATCGTCTTCACCGACGGCGAGCTCGTCGGCGCCACGCTCGACCGCAACGGGCTGCGTCCGGGCCGCTACGTCGTCACCGACGACGGTCTCGTCGTGCTCGCGAGCGAGATCGGCGTGCTCGACATCGACCCCGCGAAGGTGGTCCGCAAGGGACGCCTGCAGCCCGGACGCATGTTCCTGGTCGACACGGAGCAGGGCCGCATCGTCGAGGACGAGGAGATCAAGGGCCAGCTCGCCGAGTCCGGCCCCTTCGAGGAGTGGCTCGACAAGGGCCGGATCAACCTCAAGGACCTGCCCGAGCGCGAGCACATCGTGCACACGCCGGCGTCCGTGAACCGCCGTCAGCGCACGTTCGGCTACACCGAGGAGGAGGTCCGCCTCCTCCTGCTGCCCATGGCGAAGGCCGGCGCCGAACCGCTCGGAGCGATGGGCTCGGACACGCCCGTCGCCGTGCTGTCCAAGCGCCCCCGACTGCTGTTCGACTACTTCACCCAGGCGTTCGCGCAGGTCACCAACCCGCCGCTCGACTCCATCCGCGAGGAGGTCGTCACGTCGTTGCGCCTCGGGCTCGGCCCGGAGCGCAACCTGCTGTCGGCCGGAGCCGAGCACGCCCGCCAGGTCGTCCTCGACTTCCCGGTGATCGACAACGACGAGCTGGCCAAGATCCAGCACATCGCGCCGCGTCCGCTCAGCCACATCACGACGACGATCCGCGGCCTCTACCGCGTCGATGCCGGGCCGCGCGCCATGCAGGACCGCATCGACGAGATGTGCAGCGAAGCCGACGAGGCGATCGCCGCCGGAGCGCAGTTCCTCGTGCTCTCGGACCGCGACTCCACGAAGGACCTCGCTCCGATCCCGTCGCTGCTGATGCTCGCCGCCGTGCACCACCACCTGATCCGCACCGAGAACCGGATGCGCGTCGGGCTGGTCGTGGAGGCCGGCGACGTCCGCGAGGTGCACCACGTCGCGACGCTGATCGGCTACGGCGCCTCCGCGGTCAACCCGTACCTCGCGATGGAGACCTGCGAGCAGCTCGTCCGCAGCGGCATGCTCTCGGACATCTCGCCCGAGAAGGCCGTGAAGAACGTGATCAAGGCGCTCGGCAAGGGCGTCCTCAAGATCATGTCCAAGATGGGCATCTCGACCGTGTCGAGCTACGCGGGAGCGCAGACCTTCGAGGCCGTCGGCCTCAGCCAGGCCTTCGTCGACCAGTACTTCACCGGCACCGTCTCGAAGCTCGGCGGCATCGGGATCGACGTCGTCGCCGAGGAGAACGCCGCGCGCCACCGCGCCGCGTACCCGGAGGACGGCGCGGTCGTCGCGCACGAGCGCCTGGCGGTCGGCGGCGAGTACCAGTGGCGCCGCGACGGTGCTCCGCACCTCTTCAACCCCGACACCGTCTTCCGCCTGCAGCACTCCACGCGCAACCGCCGCTACGACGTGTTCCGCGAGTACACGAAGATGGTCGACGACCAGGCGAGCTCGCTCATGACCCTGCGCGGCATGTTCACTCTCGACACCGAGGGCCGCACGCCGGTGCCGATCGACGAGGTCGAGCCGGTCGAGTCGATCGTCAAGCGCTTCTCGACGGGAGCGATGAGCTACGGCTCCATCTCGCCCGAGGCGCACGAGACGCTCGCGATCGCGATGAACCGCCTCGGCGCCAAGTCGAACACGGGCGAGGGCGGTGAGGACACGGAGCGACTGCTCGACCCCGAGCGCCGCTCCGCCATCAAGCAGGTCGCCTCCGGGCGCTTCGGCGTCACGAGCATGTACCTCACCCACGCCGACGACATCCAGATCAAGCTCGCCCAGGGCGCCAAGCCCGGCGAGGGCGGTCAGCTGCCGCCGACCAAGGTGTACCCGTGGATCGCGCGCACCCGTCACGCGACCGCCGGTGTCGGCCTCATCTCGCCGCCGCCGCACCACGACATCTACTCGATCGAGGACCTCAAGCAGCTGATCTTCGACCTCAAGCGCGCGAACCCCTCGGCCCGCATCCACGCCAAGCTGGTCAGCCAGTCCGGCATCGGCGCGGTCGCTGCGGGCACGGCGAAGGCCCTGGCCGACGTCATCCTGGTCTCGGGTCACGACGGCGGAACGGGCGCGAGCCCGGTCAACTCGCTCAAGCACGCGGGAACCCCGTGGGAGCTCGGCCTGGCCGAGACGCAGCAGACCCTCATGCTCAACGGCATGCGCGACCGCGTCGTGGTGCAGGTCGACGGACAGATGAAGACCGGACGCGACGTCGTGATCGGCGCGCTGCTGGGAGCGGAGGAGTTCGGCTTCGCCACCGCTCCGCTGATCGTCGAGGGCTGCATCATGATGCGCGTCTGCCACCTCGACACCTGCCCCGTCGGCGTCGCCACGCAGAACCCGGAGCTGCGCAAGCGCTTCTCGGGCAAGCCCGAGTTCGTCGTCAACTTCTTCGAGTTCATCGCCCAGGAGGTGCGCGAGTACCTCTCGCAGCTCGGCTACCGGAGCATCGACGAGATCGTCGGCCACCGCGAGCTGCTCGACGTCAACCAGGCGATCGAGCACTGGAAGGCGAGCGGTCTCGACCTCACGCCGATCCTGGTCGGCCCTGTCTTCACGGCCGAGGAGCCGCGCCGCCACGGACGCGCGCAGGAGCACGAGCTCGAGAAGCACTTCGACAACGAGCTCATCCGGCTCGCGGCGAACGTGCTCGACCACCGCGGCACCGTCGCGATCGAGCGCGAGATCAAGAACACCGAGCGCGCCGTCGGCACGATGCTCGGCCATGAGGTCACCGTCCGCTTCGGCGAGAACGGGCTTCCGGCCGACTCCATCGTCGTGTCGCTGCGCGGCTCGGCCGGGCAGTCGCTCGGCGCCTTCCTGCCCGCGGGCATCACCCTGCGGCTCGAGGGCGACTCGAACGACTACGTCGGCAAGGGTCTCTCGGGTGGTCAGATCGTGGTGCGGCCCGACCGCCGCAGCACCTTCGACGCGTCGACCAACGTGATCGCGGGCAACGTCATCGGCTACGGGGCGACCCAGGGCACGATGTTCATCCGCGGCATGGTCGGCGAGCGCTTCCTGGTCCGCAACTCCGGAGCGACCGCGGTCGTCGAGGGAGTGGGCGACCACGCTCTCGAGTACATGACCGGCGGACTCGCCGTGATCCTCGGCGAGACCGGGCGCAACCTCGGCGCCGGCATGTCCGGCGGCACGGCCTACGTGCACGGCCTGAAGCGCGAGCTCGTCAACCGCGACGCGCTCGCCTCCGGGGAGCTCACGCTCTCGGCGCTCGACAGCGCCGACGTCGAGATGCTCCGCGACCTGCTCGAGCGACACGTCGCCGAGACCGAGTCCACCCTGGCCCAGGGCATGCTCGACGATTTCGACGGAACCGTCTCGCGTTTCGTCAAGGTACTGCCCCGCGACTTCGCCGCGGTGCTCGCGACGCGCGCATCCGCTGTCGAAGAGGGGCTCGACCCCGACGGCGACGTCGTCTGGGGACGGATTCTGGAGGTGACCGGTGGCTGATCCCAAGGGGTTCCTGAAGGTGCAGGACCGGGAGCTGCCCAAGCGGCGCCCGGTGTCCGTGCGGCTGATGGACTGGAAAGAGGTGTACGAGCAGGGCGACTCCGCCGTGCTGCGTCGCCAGGCCGGACGCTGCATGGACTGCGGCATCCCGTTCTGCCACAAGGGCTGCCCGCTCGGGAACCTGATCCCGGAGTGGAACGACCTGATGTGGCGCGGCGAGGGCCGCCAGGCCATCGAGCGCCTGCACGCGACGAACAACTTCCCCGAGTTCACGGGCCGGCTCTGCCCGGCTCCGTGCGAGTCGTCCTGCGTGCTCGGCATCAACCAGCCCGCGGTCACGATCAAGCAGATCGAGGTCTCGATCATCGATCAGGCCTTCGGCAACGACTGGGTGCAGCCGCACCCGCCCGAGCGCCTCACCGGCAAGACCGTCGCGGTCGTCGGCTCCGGTCCCGCGGGCCTCGCGGCCGCGCAGCAGCTCACCCGCGCCGGGCACACCGTCGCGGTGTACGAGCGCGACGACCGCATCGGCGGCCTCCTGCGCTACGGCATCCCGGACTTCAAGATGGAGAAGAAGCACCTCGAGCTGCGACTGAACCAGATGAAGGCCGAGGGCACCCGCTTCCGCGCGGGCGTCGACATCGGCTCCGACATCACCTGGGACGACCTGCGGGCGCGCTACGACGCCGTGGTGGTCGCGACCGGCGCCCTCGTGCCGCGCGACCTGCCGATCCCGGGTCGCGACCTCTCGGGCGTGCACTTCGCCATGGAGTACCTCGTGCAGTCCAACCGCGTGCTCGCGGGGGACACCGTGTTCGAGCAGATCAGCGCCGAGGGCAAGCACGTCGTGGTCCTCGGCGGCGGCGACACCGGAGCCGACTGCATCGGCACGGCGCACCGTCAGAAGGCCGCCTCGGTCACCAACCTGGCGATCGGCAAGCAGCCGCCGTCGGAGCGTCCGGACAGCCAGCCCTGGCCGATGGACCCGACCGTGTTCGAGGTCTCGAGCGCCCACGAGGAGGGCGGCGAGCGGATGTTCCTCGCCTCCACCGTAGAGTTCCTCTCCAACGAGGTCGGCGAGGTCCGTGCCGTGCGCGTGGCCGAGACCGAGTACCTCGACGGCCGCCGCGTCCCCAAGAGCGGCACCGAGCGCGAGATCCCGGCCGACCTGGTCCTGCTGGCCCTGGGCTTCACCGGCCCGGAGTCGGACCGCCTCGCCGGTCAGCTGTCGGTCCCGTTCACGGACCGGGGCAACGTCGACCGCGGCGCGAACTTCGAGACGACCGCGCCCGGCGTGTTCGTCGCCGGAGACGCCGGTCGCGGCCAGTCCCTCATCGTGTGGGCGATCGCCGAGGGCCGCTCCGTCGCGGCCGAGGTCGACCGCTACCTCGAGGGCACCACGCAGCTCCCCGCGCCCGTCGGCCCGAACGACCGCGGCTTCACCCTCTAGTCCCGCCGAGGCGATAGTCTCGCGCTGGCAATCCCTGCTCACCCTCCCCGCTAACGACGCGCCTCCGGGCGCAGAACAACGGAGCACCCCCTCAATGAGACGAGCGAAAATCGTCGCCACCCTCGGCCCGGCAACGTCGTCGTACGAGACCATTCGTGCGATCATCGACGCCGGCGTGGACGTGGCCCGCATGAACCTCAGCCACGGCAGCTACGACGTCCACGAGGGCATCTACCGCATCGTCCGCAAGGCGGCCGACGACGCCGGCCGCGCAGTCGCGATCCTGGTCGACCTCCAGGGCCCGAAGATCCGCCTCGGCAAGTTCGAGGGCGGCCCGTACGCCCTCGCCGAGGGCGACGTCTTCACCATCACGACCGAGGACGTCCTGGGCACCAAGGAGCTCTCGGGCACCACGTTCAAGGGCCTGCCCGACGACGTGAACCCCGGCGACATGCTCCTCATCGACGACGGCAAGGTCGCGGTCCGCGTCACGGCCGTCGAGGGACCCCGCGTCGTCACCGAGGTCGTCGTCCCCGGCAACGTCTCGAACAACAAGGGCATCAACCTGCCCGGTGTCGCCGTGAACGTCCCCGCGCTGTCGCAGAAGGACGAGGACGACCTGCGCTGGGCGATCCGCCTGGGCGCCGACATCATCGCGCTCTCCTTCGTGCGCAACGCGAGCGACATCACCCGCGTGCACGAGATCATGGCGGAGGAGGGTCGCAAGGCCCCCGTCATCGCCAAGATCGAGAAGCCGCAGGCGGTCGACAACCTACAGGAGATCATCGACGTCTTCGACGGCATCATGGTCGCCCGCGGCGACCTCGGTGTCGAGCTGCCCCTGGAGGCGGTGCCGATCGTCCAGAAGCACGCCGTCGAGCTGGCCCGCCGCTGGGCCAAGCCCGTCATCGTCGCGACGCAGATGCTCGAGTCGATGATCGAGAGCCCCCGCCCCACCCGCGCCGAGGCGTCCGACGTTGCGAACGCGATCCTCGACGGCGCCGACGCGGTCATGCTCTCGGGCGAGACCAGCGTCGGGGCCTGGCCGGTCGTGACCGTTCAGACCATGGCGCGCATCGTCGAGTCGACCGAGGAGCACGGCCTCGAGCGGATCCCCCCGCTCGGCAGCAAGCCGCGCACTCAGGGCGGCTCGGTCACCCTCGCCGCCGCCGAGGTCGCCGAGTTCGTCGAGGCGAAGTTCCTCTGCGTGTTCACCGAGTCGGGCGACTCCGTGCGCCGCATGACCCGCCTACGCCACGGCATCCCGATCATCGGCTTCACCCCGGAGCCCGCCGTCCGCCGACGGATGGCGCTCAACTGGGGCGTCCAGTCCTTCGTCACGCCGCGCGTCAACCACACCGACGCGATGTTCGCGCAGGTCGACGCCGTGCTGCTCAACAAGGGCCTCGCGAAGCCCGGCGAGACGGTCGTCGTCGTCTCCGGCTCGCCCCCCGGACGCGCCGGCACCACCAACGACATGCGCGTGCACGTCGTCGGCTCCTCCAGCTCGGTCGAGCCGGTGGAGAACTGGGACCACTGAGTTCCTGAAGGGCCCGGTCGCTGTGCGACCGGGCCCTTCGACGTTCTCCTCGTTCCTCGTCGATCGTCGCGCGGTCGGCATTCGCATGGGGTCGCGCACCAGGGAGCGGGTCGCGTTCCGGGTACGACGATCCGCTCGCACGCGGATCGCCGGTGACCCTGGGAGGGGTGAGGGTGGTCGTCCGCGGCACTGCGGGACCAGGAGCCTGCGCACCCTTGCTGGTCGAGTAGCCGCGCAGCGGCGTATCGAGACCCACGTCCTCCCGGCTGGTCGATGAGCCGCGCTGCGCGTGGACCAGGGGCGGACGCCACCCTTGCTGGTCGAGTAGCCGCGCAGCGGCGTATCGAGACCCACGTCCTCCCGCTGTCGGACTCCGCTCACGCGGTCGTCCTGCTGATCTCGCCGCGCGAAGGGAACGGCTCGTCAGGCCGCAGCAGCTCCGGACCTCGGTCGTGGACGACTCCTGCGTGTCCGGAGCGCGGGCGGGGCCGCGCTAGCGTGGGCGCATGCGACTCGGCGTGCTCGACATCGGCTCCAACACGGTCCACCTGCTCCTCGTCGACGCTCATCCCGGAGCCCGCCCCGTCCCGTACCGCTCACACAAGCGCAGCCTCGCGCTGGTCGCCTACCTCGACGCTGCAGGGGACATCACCGAGGAGGGTCAGCGCGAGCTGATCTCGTTCGTCACGGAGGCGCGCGACGTCGCTCGCGAGCATCGCGCGGAGGACGTCCTCGCCTTCGCGACCTCGGCGATCCGCGAGGCGGGCAACGGCGCCGAGGTCCTCGCCCGCGTCCGCGAGGAGACCGGCGTGCACCTCCAGGAGCTCGGCGGAGAGGCCGAGGCGTCCGCCACCTTCCTGGCCGTCCGTCGCTGGTTCGGCTGGGGCGCGGGCTCGATCCTCGATCTCGACATCGGCGGCGGCTCCTTCGAGCTGTCGATGGGAGTGGACGAGGTGCCGGAGCTGGCCGTCTCGGTGCCGCTGGGCGCGGGGCGGGTGACGCGCGACCTGCTGCAGGGCGATCCTCCGTCGGCCGTGAGCGTCAAGGCCGCACGACGGCACGCGCGCGACCTGCTCGCCGATCCCGCCCGCGCGTTCCTCGCGCTGGGCCGTCCCGACCTGGTGGCCGGCACCTCGAAGACGTTCCGCTCGCTGGCGCGGATCACCGGCGCCGCTCCGAGCGCAGCGGGCCCCCTGGTGCGCCGCGAGCTGCACCTCGTCGACCTCCGGCTCTGGAGCTCGCGACTGGCGGCGATCAGCGCGGCCGACCGCTCCGCGCTGCCCGGCGTCTCCTCCCTCCGCGCGCCGCAGCTGCTCGCCGGCGCCCTGGTCGCCGAGGCGGCCATGGACGCGCTCGGCGTCGAGAAGCTCGTGATCTGCCCGTGGGCCACCCGCGAGGGGCTGATCATCCGCCGCTTCGAGCTCCTCGACGCGCAGCTGCAGCGCGAGGACCTTCAGCTGAGCGCGATGCTGTAGGAGAAGGCCCGCTGCGCGCCCGGTGCCAGCACGAACTGCCCGGGCTTGTCGACGATGTCGCCGTCCCAGCCCGCCGGCGTGGGGATGCTGCGCCAGGGCTCGATGCAGACGAACGGTGCGCCGACCGGCTTCCAGATGCCGACGACGTCGAAGTCGCCCGCGTCGACGGTGATCGAGCGGGCTCCATCGGCCTCGAGGGTCATCACGCGGCGCTTCGGAGTGTCGAAGATCACCGCGTCCTTCTCGAACCAGGCGTCGTCGACGACGAGGGCGCCGTCCTCGAGCGGCGAGGGGAAGCGCGGCTCGGCGAGCAGGTTCCCCGGCGCGCGGCGGAAGCCCTCGGGCTCCTCCTCGGCGAAGCGGATGCGGTGCTCGCCGTTCCCGCCGGGGAGCGGCAGCGCGAACGCGGGGTGGTTTCCCACCGACGCGCCTAGCGGACCGGTTCCGCGGTTCTCGACGGTCTGCGTGATCCGCAGCGTCGATCCGGTGACCGCGTAGGCGACGAGCAGGGTCCAGTCGAACGGGAAGACCTCGCGGGTCGCGGCGTCGCTGCGGAGCCGGAACACGGCCTCGTCGCCCGAGGCGCCCGCGAGCTCGAAGGACCGATCGCGGGCGAAGCCGTGCTGCCCCATCGGGTAGGAGACGCCGTCGTGGTGGAGGGTGTCGTCGGGCAGGCGGCCGATGATCGGGAACAGGACGGGCGCGTGCCGCCGCCACTCCGGGCCCGCCTGCCAGAGGTACTCGAGTCCTCCGGCATCGCGGAGCGACGTGAGCTCGGCTCCAGCCGTGGTGACGGAGACGCGGAGCTCATCGCTCCCGATCTCGAGGCGGACGGGGGTGGGGGAGTCGCTCGTGGTCATGCGCCGATTCTCCTCGCCGCAGCGGTCCTGCGGGGGACCGGCGAGCGTGTCGGAGGGCCGTGGGAGCATGGGGCCGTGCCTCCCGAACCGCTCCCGTCCGCCTGGCGCGCCCGTCTCGGCGAGCTCAGCGGCTCGGAGGAGCGGCCGGCCGTCGTGGCCGGGCCGCTCACTCCCATCGGGCTGCAGTTCGAGCTGCGCCGTCTCGTGCGACGCGCCGACGATCCGTGGCGGGCGCCGACGAGCGAGCGCGTCGGCGCGAAGGACTACGACCCCGCCGCCCGCGACGACCACCGGCTCGCCACGCGGCCCGTCGTCCCGGGGCGCGGCGGGGCCTGGAACCGCTCGACGCTCACCTGGAAGTCGCTGAACTTCCAGACGCACCGCCTCTCGCTCGATCCGGCCCACCAGCGCTGGTTCGCGGAGTTCGCCGCCCTGCACCGCGCGACGCGGACGGTGCACCTCGGGCAGGACCCCGACTGGATCCACCTCGACGACTACGAGAGCCCGCTGCTCTGGCGCCTGCTCGAGCAGGCCCCCGCCCTCGGGATCCCCCTCCTGGCGCCGGACCGCCGCGCGGTGCGCCTCGGCCCCGCTGCGCACATCGCCCTCCTCGCGACCGATCGGTCCGGAGCGCTCGAGCTGAGACCGGTCCTCCGCCTCGGCGAGGAGGACCGGCAGCTCGACGAGGTCCGACCGGTCGCGCGCCACGGCGTCTACCTCGTCGAGGGCGGGGATCCGTCCGCACTGCTCCTCGCGCCGGCCGCGGCTGCGCTGGAGGACGAGGAGTTGCGACTGCTCCGGCATCCGGAGGCGACGAGTGTGCCCGCGGAGGACGTCGACGAGTTCCTCCACGACCATCTTCCCGCTCTGAGGGGCCGGGTCGCCGTCCGGCCGAGCGGACCGGGCGTCGAGATCGACGAGCCGGAGCCGCCGAGGCTGGTCTGCACGGTGTCCTTCGAGCCCCGCCGCGCAGTGCGGGTGAGCTGGCGCTGGCGGCGCAGCGCCGATCGCTCGAGCGAGATCGACGGCGAGGGCACGGGGTTCCTCGAGGCGGCGATCCTGCGGCGCGCGACCGCCGTGCTCGCGGAGGCCGGGTCCCCGGTCGTCCCCGATCTCGAGGCCGGTGTCCTCCTGCGCGGAGCGGACGCCGCGGTGTTCGTCGTCGAGCACCTGCCGCGTCTCGAGGAGGTCGGCGGGGTGCGGGTGGAGCGCGAGGGCGTCCCGCCCGACTACCGCCTCCTGAACGGCGATCTCACCCTCACGGTGACCGCCGTCGACACCGCGGACGCCGACTGGTTCGACCTGGCCGTCGTCGTCAGGATCGGCGACGTGAGCGTGCCCTTCCTCCCACTGTTCCGCGCGCTCTCAGCCGGAGGCGACCGCATCCGGCTCGTCGACCACTCCTACCTCTCGCTCGCCCATCCGGGGCTCGATCGACTGCGCGAGCTGCTGAACCGCGCCGATCAGCTCGACGAGTGGGAGACGGGTCCGCGGCTCGGCCGGCACCAGACGGCGCTGTGGGAGGAGCTGGAGGAGCTCGCCGACGACAGCGTCGCCTCGGACGCGTGGCGGCAGGTCCTGCAGCAGGCGCTGGCGGCCGGGGTTCCGGGAGACGTCGCCGCTCCCGAGGGCCTCCGCGCCGAGCTCCGGCCTTACCAGCAGGAGGGGTACTCGTGGCTCGCCCATCGCCGACGGCACGGTCTCGGCGGGATCCTCGCCGACGACATGGGGCTCGGCAAGACCCTGCAGGCCCTCGCGATGATGCTGGAGGCGGTCGAGCAGGCGCGCGCGTCGGGGGAGCGGTGCGCGCCGTTCCTCGTGGTCGCTCCGACCTCGGTGGTGCCCGGGTGGGCCTCCGAGGCGGCGCGCTTCGCCCCCGGGCTGCGGGTGCACACGGTCTCGAGCGCGAGGACCGGTGTCGCGGGGATACCGGACGAGGCCGATCTCGTCGTCACGAGCTACGCCGTCCTGCGCCTGGCCGCGGAGGAGTGGGCCGGTCGGAGCTGGTCCGCCCTGGTCCTCGACGAGGCCCAGTTCGTCAAGAACCCCGCCTCGCAGACCCACCGGGCGGCTCGCTCGCTCGGCGCGCCGATCGTGCTCGCGCTGACCGGCACTCCGCTCGAGAACTCGCTCGACGAGCTCTGGGCGATCCTCGCGCTGACGGCGCCCGGCCTCCTGCCCCCGCTGCGCCGGTTCCAGGAGGAGTACACGCGGCCGATCCAGCACGCGGAAGCGCCGCTGGGCATCGCGTCGCCCGACCTGTCCGAGGGGCGGACCGTCTCGCAGGAGGAGGGAGCCCGCCGCCGGCTCGAGCGCCTCCGCCGACGCGTGCGCCCGTTCCTCCTGCGCCGGACGAAGGAGGCGGTCGCGCCCGAGCTGCCCGAGAAGCAGGAGCAGACGATCGAGGTGACCCTCGCTCCCGCGCACCGCGTGCTCTACGACGGCTATCTGCAGCGCGAGCGGAGGAAGCTGCTGGGCCTGGTCGAGGACCTCGACCGGCAGCGGTTCACCGTCTTCCGCTCGCTCACCCTCCTGCGGATGCTGGCGCTCGACGCCTCCCTGGTCGATCCCTCCTACCGGCACGTGCCCTCGGCCAAGCTCGACGCTCTGGTGGAGCAGCTCGACGACGTGCTGGCCGAGGGACGGCGCGCGCTCGTCTTCAGCACGTTCACCTCGTACCTGGAGCGGGCGGCGGAGCGACTGCGGGCGCGCGGGGTCCCGTTCGTGCAGCTCGACGGATCGACGCGCGACCGGGCCGGAGTCGTCGAGTCCTTCCGCTCCGGCGACGCGCCGGTGTTCCTCATCAGCCTGAAGGCGGGCGGCACCGGCCTCACCCTCACGGAGGCGGACCACGTCTTCATCCTCGACCCCTGGTGGAACCCGGCGGCCGAGGCCCAGGCCGTCGACCGGGCGCACCGCATCGGGCAGCAGCGCCGGGTCAACGTCTACCGTCTGGTCGCCCTCGACACGATCGAGGAGAAGATCGTGCGGCTGAAGGAGCGCAAGGCCCGCCTCGGCGCCGCCGTCCTGGACGACGGGGAGCTGTTCTCGCAGGCGCTGACGGCCGACGACGTGCGCGAGCTGCTGGCCGAGTAGCGAGGCGCGTTAGGCCGAAAGGGTGACAGACAGCCGCGGTACAGGGGGCGAGCGCACACTGGCCGGATGAGCCGCCGCCGCCCCCGTCCCCGCCCCGACTGGGTCGTCGCACTCGAGCAGGGCGAGGGCCCGGGACTCTTCGGTCCCGGCAGTGCGGTGTGGGCGGTCAACGGAGCGATGCCGACGATGATCGCCGGTGTCAGGGCGCTCCTGATGCAGACCCTGCACGCGGGCGCGATGGCCGGGGTCCACGACCATTCGACGTATCGCGAGGATCCGATGGGGCGTCTGGACAACACCGTCCGCTGGGTGCTGACGACGAGCTTCGGCGACCGCGCCGCCGCCACCGGGGCCGCCCGCTGGGTGACCGGCGTGCACGAGCGGATCACCGGGACCTACGAGGACGCGGCCGGCGCCGAGCGCCCCTACTCGGCGCAGGATCCGCACCTGCTGCTCTGGGTGCACGACGCCTTCACCGACGCCTTTCTCAGTACCCACGAGATCTGGGGTCGTCCGATTCCGGGCGGTCCCGACGCCTACGTGCGCGAGTGGGCGGAGTCGGGCCGCCTGCTCGGAGTGCCGAACCCGCCCGAGAGCGTCGTCGAGCTCCGGGAGCAGCTCGCGGGCTTCGCGGCGGAGCTCAAGCCGGACGAGCGGGTCCGCGAGGCGGTCGGGTTCCTCCGCGACATCCGCCTCCCCGGCGAGGCCGGCGTCGTCTACCCGCTGCTCTTCGCCGGTGCCGTCGCCTCCCTCCGTCCGGAGGTCCGCCGGCTGCTCGGGCTCCGCCGCCCCTGGTGGCCGGCGATCACGGCCAACCGGCTCCTGATGCGGGGCCTGGAGCTCCACCTCGGTCGTCTCTCGCCCAGCGAGCGGGCGGCGAGGACCCGACTCGGCCGACTCGAGGAGGCGCACCGCCGCTGACGGCAGCACCACGTGGTCCCCACTCCCGAACACCTGTCCGGGAAGTGGTAGACTGTCACCGATGACTTCCGCTCGCGTCGCCTCCCTGCACGGAGCGGGCGCACCCCACGGCCCTACGTCGGCCGATCCCCGGGCCCGCCGGACGCGTCGCCGCGTCTTCGATGCGGTCGAGCGGCTCGTGATGCACGACGCCGAGCAGCGGACGGAGGGCATCGCCGTCAGCGACATCGTCCGCGAGGCCGGCATCAGCCGCAGCTCCTTCTACGCGCACTTCGACGACGCGGCCGCGGTCGCCTCCGCTCTGCTGCGCGAGGACCTCGTCGTCGCCGAGGTCGCCGAGGGGGACGCGGAGGACCGCACCGGAGCCACCGCGCTGCGGCGCGGCTACGCGCGGCTCGTCGAGCGCCTCGTCGACCGGCACGCCTTCCACGCCCGGCTCCGCGCCCGCGCGTCGGCGCGCGTCGCCTCGGACGACGCCGTGCTCGACACGGTGCTGGGCCTGCACCGCGAGGTCCTGGCCCGTGCCGGCGTCCCGGCGTCCGTCGACCCGGAGCTCACCGCGACCTTCGCCGCGGGCGGCGTCCTCGCCGTCGTCGGAGCTTGGCTCGCCGGCTCGATCGACGGCACTGACGAGGAGCTGGTCGAGCAGCTCGTCGCCCTCCTTCCTCCGTGGCTGGCCGATGCGCCGCTCGGATCCCCGATCCCTCCCACCACAGGCCCCACGATGAAAGGCACGACATGATGACATTCGAGGTCGGCGAGACCCTGGTCTACCCGCACCACGGAGCGGTGACGATCACCGGGCTCGAGAAGCGCTCGGTCAAGGGCGTCGAGAAGACGTTCATGACCATGAACGTGCACACCAGCGAGCTCACGATCACCCTGCCCGTCGAGAACGCCGAGCTGGTCGGCGTGCGCGAGATCATCGACGACGCCGGAGTCCAGGCGGTCTACGACGTCCTGCGCAGCGACGTCGCGGAGGAGGCCAGCAACTGGTCCCGCCGCTTCAAGGCCAACCAGGAGAAGATGGCCAGCGGCAGCGTGTACCGCGTCAGCGAGGTCGTCCGCGACCTGTGGCGCCGCGAGCAGGCCGGCGGAGTGTCGGCCGGCGAGAAGCGCATGCTGCTGAAGGCCCGTCAGATCCTGGTCTCCGAGCTGTCGCTCGCGCTCAAGGGCTCCGACGAGGAGGCCTCGGCCAAGCTCGACGAGGTCCTCGCCTCGGCGATCTGAGCCGCCGTCGCGGCGTGCCCGGTCACTCCGACCGGCACGCCGCGGCCACCCGTCGGGCGACCTCGTCCTGTCCGGCGCTGCCGTCGACGCGGACGAGGATCCCCGCCTCCGCGTAGACCTCCTCGAGCGGAGCGGTCTCCTGCTCGTACACCGAGATCCGGTGACGGATCACCTCGGCGTCGTCGTCGGCCCTCTTCTGCTGCACGGCGCGCGAGAGCAGCCGGTCCACCACCACCTCGGTGTCCGCCACGAGCAGTACCGCCCGCGCCAGTTCCACGTCGCGCTCCCGGAGCATCCGGTCGAGCTCCGCGACCTGCGCGAGCGTCCGCGGGTACCCGTCGAGGATGAAGCCGTCCTGCGCGTCCGATTCGTCGAGCCGCTCCGCGACGAGCGCGTTCGTGATCTCGTCGGGGACGTAGCGGCCCGCCTCCACGATCGTGCGCAGGCGCCGTCCGAGGTCCGTGCCGTCGGCCACGTGGGCGCGGAAGAGCTCGCCGGTCGAGATCGCCGGAACGCCGAGCGTCCCGGCCAGGATCGCCGCCTGGGTGCCCTTGCCCACGCCGGGCGGTCCCATCATGATGACGCGCATCGCTCGTCCTCCCTCGGTGTCGTCAGGCGATCGTATCCGGGCCCGTCCGCCCGGCCCGCCGATTCGGATCCGCTCTGCCACCCGTTCTAGGCTGGCCGGAACGGACCGGAGGAGGCCCATGACGCACTCGACCGACGCGGCGCGGGCCGCCGAGCGCCTCGGGGAGGTGCTCGCCTCGATGGTCGCCGAGCTCGAGAGCCGGGGCGTCGCCGATCAGGCTCTCGCCGAGCTGCGCCGGCCCCGGGCGATCCTCGGCTTCCGCCGCGCTCCCGTCATGGCTCCGGTCACCAGGGCCTGGCGACTCGGCGTCCTGCTCCTGGAGAGGACCGGTTCGCTGTACGCCGTCGGATCGGTCACCCGCGCGGTGGCGCCGCTGCACGCGAACAACCAGTCGGAGTCGCAGGAAGCGCGCCGCGAGATCCGCCGCGCCGCCTTCGACGGACCGTTCCGCGAGGGCGAGATCGTCAACTACGGCTGGCGGAGGCTCGCGCTGGACGCCGATGGTTTGAGCGCCGATCCGGAGCCGCTCGCCCTGCGGGGCGCGGACGTCCTGGTCCGCTGGGCACCGGGCCTCGGCGAGCAGGGTCTCATGCCGATCGAGCGCTACCTCTCGGAGCGCCTCGATCTGCAGAGCGGGACGTGATCCGCGCTCACTCCTCCTCGGCCGCGACCGGGTGGAACCAGGGCGGGTAGACCGCGACGCGCGGTGAGGCGGAGCTGCCCTCGAAGAGCGCCTTCACCTTATTGCGAGTGGTGACCGAGGGCACGCCGACCACGGCGATCTCCTCGAGTGGGAACCGCTCCGGCACGAGTGCCTCGGCGCTGCGCAGCGCGGGCTCGTCGACGAGCAGGCGGGCGAAGGTGCGGACGAGGGCGTCGCCCTCGGTGAAGCGGGTCAGGACGTGGGACGCGTCGCCGTCGCTCAGGACCGGTGCCGAGGCCAGCGATCCGACGAGGACGACGTACTGCGACGCCGTCGTGTCGTGGGCGCGGGGCGACCAGTGCGGCAGCACCCGCTCGCCGCGCAGATCGGCCCAGAGGGCCGCGTCGGGCGAGAGGAAGAAGGGGACGAAGCCGGCGACGCTCGCTCCGTCGCGGACCTGGACGGCGCGGCGGTGCTCGCGCGTGGTCTCCGCGCTGACGTCCATGGCGGGACGCTCGGGGAGGTGCTCGTCGGCCAGGATCGCTCCGGCGGCCACGATGGCGGCGAGGTTGTCGATGTGCGTGACGTGGTAGATCCGCTGGGCGGCGATGTCGACCTTGGGCAGGGGCTTCTCGCGGGCCGTTCCTCGCGCCGCCGCTCGCGCGGTGGCCGCGCGGGAGGTCCCGGGGACGCGCGCCGGGGTGCGCGTGCGCCCGGCCGCGGGCTCGGGAGCCTTGGCGGGGGAGCAGACGTCGCAGAGCGCGATGTCGAGGCCGTGGATGCATTCGGTGGGCACGCTGGATCCTTCTGCGCACGGTCTCGGGGGGTCCGGCGCAAGGACGACGTTACGCGACCGACGGGTCGGCGTGCCGCCGGGGCGGTGATCCGCGGTCGCGGGACGCGGAGCCGCCGGGCATCGGCTGGGAGGCGATGGACCGCTCGGCGCTGGCGCGTAGCGTGGAGGGATGAAGCGCGTGCCGCCCGCCGAGGGCCAGGAATCCGTCTGGGACTACCCGAGGCCGCCACGGGTCGAGGCGAGCTCCGAGCACGTCGTCGTGCGGCTCGGCGGGGTGGTCGTCGCCGACACCAGCGCCTCCTTCCGGGTCCTCGAGACCAGCCACCCGCCCGTCTACTACCTGCCCCGCTCCGCGTTCGCGGACGGCGCGCTCGAGCCGGCTCCGGGGCGCAGCGTCTGCGAGTTCAAGGGCGCGGCCTCGTACCTGAGCGTCCGCGGCGGCGGATCGATCGCCGAGAGCGCGGGCTGGACCTACCCCGAGCCGATGCCCGGCTTCGAGGTGCTGCAGGACACCGTCGCCGTGTACCCGGGGCGGATGGGCTCGTGCACGGTCGACGGCGAGACGGTGCAGCCCCAGCCGGGCGACTTCTACGGAGGCTGGATCACCTCCCGCGTCGTCGGACCCTTCAAGGGCGCGCCGGGCACGACGTTCTGGTGATCCGGTCCGGTCGTCACCGCCTCTGCTGAAGGAGGCCCGGCACCGGCTCCGGCCCGTCCCGCGTGCTGCACGTCACGCCGGGTAACGTCCGCGACCCTCCGCTGTGTCGCATGCCATCGTGGGGCACCGCCGCGGGGCGGGGACGGGAGGCGGAGCAGGATGAGCGAGCGGACGCACGACTGGGGGTTCTCGACCCGCCAGCTGCACGAGGGGGCGGCAGAGGACGCGCTGCACGCCAGGCGCACCCCGATCTACCTCACCGCCGGCTTCAGCTTCGACTCGTTCGACGAGGCGCGCGACCGGTTCGCGGGAGCGGACGGATACACCTACACCCGCGTCGGCAACCCGACGACCGATGCGGTCGAGCGCCGTCTCGCCGCGCTCGAGGGCGGTGCGGAGGCGCTCCTCGTCGGCAGCGGGCAGGCCGCGGTCTCGGTCGCCCTCCTCGCCCTCGCCTCGGCCGGCGACCACGTCGTGGCCGCCGCGAGCCTCTACGAGGGCACCAGGAACCTCCTGCTCGAGAACCTCGCGCGCCTGGGCATCACGACCACCTTCGTCGAGGACGCCGACGATCCGCTCGCGTGGGAGGACGCCATCACTCCGCGGACCCGGGTCGTCCTCGTCGAGTCGATCCCCAACCCGCGGAACGACGTCGTCGACCTCCGCCTCGTGGCCGATGTCGCGCACCGCGCGGGCGTCCCGCTCGTCGTGGACAACACGTTCGCGACCCCGTACCTCCTGCGCCCGATCGAGCACGGGGCCGACGTCGTCGTCCACTCGGCCAGCAAGTTCCTGGCGGGGCACGGCGCCGTCATCGCGGGAGCGATCGTCGACGCCGGCCGGTTCGACTGGAGCGCCCGGTCCGGCGCGTTCCCGCACCTCGCGGCGACGTCGGCCGCTCCCGACCGGGCCTTCCTCGCCTACGCCAGGGACGTGGTCGCCGGCCGCATGGGCCCGACCGTCTCCCCGCTGACGGCGTTCCTGCTCGAGCAGGGACTCGAGACGCTCTCGCTCCGCGTGCGCCACCAGTCGCGCAGTGCACTCGTCGTCGCGCGCTGGCTCGAGGGCCGTCCCGAGATCGAGAGCGTCGACTACAGCGGGCTGGCCTCGAGCCCGTCGCACGCACTCGCGCAGCGCTACCTCCCGCGCGGGCAGGGCTCGGTCTTCTCGTTCACGCTGCGCGGGGGAGCGGAGGCGGCGCGCCGCTTCACCGACGCCCTCGCCCTCTTCACCCGCATGACGCACCTCGGCGACGTCCGCTCTCTGGTCCTGCACCCGGCGAGCACGACGCACACGGGTCGGACGGAGGCGGAGCGCGCGGCCGCCGGGATCGGCCCGGGCCTGCTCCGCCTCTCCATCGGCATCGAGGACGTCGAGGACCTCCTCGCCGACCTCGAGACCGGACTCCTCGCCTCCGCCTCCCCGCTCGTCCTGGCGGTGGCCTCGTGAGCAGGCTGCAGCACTTCGCCTGGTTCCTCTCGCGCGGCTTCGGTCCGCAGGCCTGGGGGCAGCCGAACTGGGACTGGGACCGGCGCTGGACCGGGCCCGACCTCTACCGGCAGAGCGCCCGCGAGCTCGAGCAGGCGGGCTTCGACCTCGTGATCATCGAGGACGCCCTCTCGCTCGGCAGCGCCGACACTCTCGATCTGCGCGTGCGCCGCGCCTACGGCGGGCCCAAGCACGACCCGCTCCTGCTCGCTCCGTACCTCTTCGAGGCGACGCGGCACCTCGGTGTCGCGCCCACCGTGAATCCGATGGCCTGGAGCCCGTACCAGGCGGCGCGCCAGTTCGCGACGCTGCAGCACCTGAGCGAGGGCAGGCTCGGGCTCAACGTGGTCACCGACGTCGGCAGCAGCCGGCACTTCGGGCTCGAGCCGCTGCCGCACGACGGGGCCTACGACCGCGCGCACGAGTGGCTCGACTCGATCCGCGAGCTCTGGCGCAGCTGGGACGACGGCGCTCTGATCCAGGACGCGGCGACCGGCGTGTTCGCGGACGGCACCCGATTGCGCCCGGTCCGCCACCGCGGCGAGCACTACACCTTCGACGGTCCGCTGAACGCGCTGCCGTTCGACACGGGGGAGCCGGTCATCGTGTCTCCCGGAGGCTCGCCGCGCGGCATCGACTTCGCGGGAGCGCAGTCCGACGTCCAGCTCGCCCTCGCCTCGCTCGACGTCGCCACCGTGCGCGCCTACCGCGAGAAGGCGCGGGCGGCGGCCGCGTCGCAGGGCCGCGATCCGGACGACCTCACGGTCCTCTTCGTCGTGAAGCCGATCGTCGTGTCGAGTCGGGAGGAGGCGGAGCGCCTCGTCGCTGCGTCGGCGCACCCGGACGAGGCCGCGCTCCTCGCGATCGCCTCCGCCTGGTCCAGCGATCTCGAGACCGACCTCACCGCGCTCGACCTCGATCGGGCGATCGATCCCTCCGTCTTCGGCGGGCACGTCTCGCGCGGCAGCATCGCCGGCCTCTACGGCTCGGCGGACTCGGATGCGCCCCTGCGGGAGCTGCTCACGGCGAAGGCGCGGCTCGGACTCGTCGCCGACCGGGCCGGGCTCGTGGGCACGGCGGAGGAGGTCGCCGACTTCGTCCAGGAGCTGGGCGACGACGCCGACAACGACGGCATCGCCTTCTCCGGCGACTTCCATCCCGTGACGCTGCACCGGATGCTCGACGAGCTGGTCCCGATCCTGCGGCGGCGGGGGATCCTGCGCCGCGAGCATCCGGGCGGCGGCCTGCGGCGGAGCCTCACGGGGTTCTAGTCCGCCGGAGGGCCGAGCAGGACGCGGCGCGCGTCCTCCACGCCGCCGACGTCGAGGCTCCACGAGGGCCTCACGAAGGTGTCCGGAGTGACGCGGAACCGGGTCTCCTCGACGCCCGCGCCGTCCGCTCCCACGGTCCGGCTCGTCCCGTTGGGCTCGTAGCCGAGCGCGGAGGAGACGCGGATCGAGGCGTCGTTCCAGGCCAGGGCACTGCTCTCGGCCACCTCGGCGGCCAGGTGGTCGAACGCCAGCATCAGCACGGCGGCCCGCATCTCGCGCCCGAGTCCGCGCCCCTGCGCCGGGCGGGTGAGCCAGGATCCGGAGGAGACGGAGCGGGTCGCGCGGAAGCGGTCGGCGAGCAGGTCCTGGCAGCCGATCACGACGCCGTCCTCGAGGATCGCGAACGCGACGCGCCAGGAGTCGTGCGTCGTCGCGGCCCGCAGCGACCAGTGGTAGCGGGCGAGCTGCATGGGCAGCTCCTCAGCGGGCGCCTCGGCCCAGGGCGCCGGGAAGGGCGACCGTCCCGGCTCGTGGATCCCGGCGGCGGCGGCCTCCGCGAGTCCCGGCAGATCGCTGTCGCGCACCGGGTGCAGCTCCAGCCGCGGCGTCCGCAGCACGAGATCGAACAGGGGCCAGGTCGAGGTCCATCCGCTCATCCGTCGACGCTAGCGGACCCGCCGGGTCGGGTCGGGCCGCTCCGACCGCATCGGTACCGGTGGTGGGACTCGAACCCACAAGCCCTCTCGGACAGAGCATTTTGAGTGCCCCGCGTCTGCCATTCCGCCACACCGGCTCATCACGAGCCCGTCGAGAATACCGTAGGCTCGTCCGCGTGACAGACCAGGAAACCGCGCCGACCGCACCCCGTCGGGTCGTCGTCGCCGAAGACGAATCGCTCATCCGCCTCGACATCGTGGAGATCCTCCGCGACAACGGCTTCGAGGTCGTGGGCGAGGCGGGCGACGGCGAGACCGCTGTGGCCCTCGCCACCGAGCTCCGCCCCGACCTGGTGATCATGGACGTGAAGATGCCCCAGCTCGATGGCATCTCCGCGGCCGAGCGCCTCTCGAAGGCGCACATCGCCCCCGTCGTCCTCCTCACGGCGTTCAGCCAGAAGGAGCTCGTCGAGCGTGCGAGCGAGGCCGGCGCGCTGGCCTACGTGGTCAAGCCGTTCACGCCGAACGACCTGCTGCCCGCGATCGAGATCGCCCTCTCGCGCTACGCACAGATCCTGACCCTCGAGGCCGAGGTCGCCGACATGGTCGAGCGCTTCGAGACCCGCAAGCTCGTCGACCGGGCCAAGGGGCTCCTCAACGAGAAGATGGGCCTCACCGAGCCCGAGGCGTTCCGCTGGATCCAGAAGGCGTCCATGGACCGTCGGCTCACGATGCACGATGTCGCCCAGGCGATCATCGAGCAGCTGAGCCCGAAGAAGTAGCCGCCGGGGCGACGTCCCCGATCACGGCCAGAGGCGGGTGCGCTCCCACGGGGAGTCGCCCGCCTCCGTCGTTCCCGGGCGGTACTCGAGCCGGACGTGGTCCTGCTCGGGTGCGCTGGAAGCCTGCCAGAACTCGATGCGCTCGGGGACGACCCGGTAGACGGCCCACTCGCGGTCGAGCGTCGCGGGAGAGCAGCTCACGGCCACGCTGGTCTGGAGCGTGACGAGGCCGAAGACGGCGGCGGAGGCCATCGGCTCGCTCTGGCGACCGACCAGCAGTGCGGTCCGCCCGGCCTCCGAGCGGCGGCGGAAGTCCTCGGCCGACTCGGTGGCGGAGCCGCGCTCGACGCGGCCCTCCACGCGCACCTGGCGCCCCTGGACCGGCCAGAAGAAGGTCAGCGCGGCGTGCGGGTTCTCCTCCATCGCGCGGCCCTTCGGGCTCGTGGCGTGGGTCGAGAACGCCCAGCCCTGCTCGTCCGCGTTCCGCAGCACGAGGATCCGCGCCCCGACGACTCCGTCGGCGTCGGCCGTCGAGAGGGTCGCGCCGTGGGGGAGGAGCTGCCCGGCGGCGGCGGCCTCCTCGAGCCACTGCCCGAACAGCTCGAGCGGCTCCTCGGGAGCCGCGTCGACGTCGAACGCGGGGAGCTCGGAGGGCATGGACGGGAGGCTCTTGAGGAGATCGCGGAAGGTCACGCTGCGAGCCTAGGCTCCGAGCTTCCCAGCGACCGGGGCTTGCGTTCGCGCCCGGGCCGGTCGCCTCACCGCAGGATGTTGGTGATCCGCACCGTCGAGAGGCGGCGTCCGGCCTCGTCGCGCACCACGATCTCGTGGGTCGCCAGCGTGCCCCCGAGGTGGATCGCGTCGCACGTGGCGATCACGAAGCCGGAACGGACGGAGCGGCTGTGGCTCGCGTTCAGCTCGATCCCCATGGCGATCCGGCCCTCGCCGGCATGGATGTTCGCGGCGATCGAGCCCATCGACTCCGCGAGGACGACGTGGGCGCCGCCGTGCAGGATCCCGACCGGCTGGCGGTTGCCCTCCACCGGCATCGAGGCGACCGAGTGGTGCGGGGACAGCTCGTGCCAGACGATGCCCATCCGCTCGGCGAGCTCGCCCATGCCGCGACCGATGCCGGCCACGAGGTCGAGCGCCGGAGGACGGACCCAGGGGCTGTCGAGGGGGGCTGAGTCGGTCACGGATCTCCTCGTCGTCGCGTCCTGCGAGGCGCCCGACGAGCGGCTCGGAACCGTCCTGATCCGGTGTCGGAGGCGCTGTGTAGTCTTGCCGTGTGTCAGATCCGGAACAGCCTACCCTCCTGCTCGTCGACGGCCATTCCCTGGCGTTCCGGGCGTTCTACGCGCTCCCGGTCGACAGTTTCCAGACCCGTGACGGCCAGCACACGAACGCCATCCACGGCTTCCTGTCAATGCTGATCCTGCTGCTGAAGAACGAGAAGCCCACGCACCTGGGCGTCGCGTTCGACATCTCCCGGTACTCGTTCCGCACCCGCGAGTACCCCGAGTACAAGGGGACGCGCGGCGAGACGCCGCCGGAGTTCAAGGGCCAGGTGCCGCTGCTCGAGCAGGCGCTGCACGCCATGAACATCCGCACCGTCTCGAAGGAGGACTTCGAGGCCGACGACATCCTCGCCACCCTCGCCAAGCAGGGCGCCGAGGCCGGCTACCGGGTGCTCGTCGTCTCGGGCGATCGCGACACGATCCAGCTCGTCACCCCCGACGTCACCCTTCTCTACCCCTCCACTCAGGGGGTCTCGCAGCTCACGCGCTACGACCGCGACAAGGTGTTCGAGAAGTACGGAGTCGAGCCGCACCAGTACCCCGAGATCGCGGCCCTGGTCGGCGAGACGAGCGACAACCTGCCCGGGGTCGACAAGGTCGGGCCCAAGACCGCGGCCAAGTGGGTCAACCAGTACGGCACGGTGGCCGACATCATCGCCCACGCCGACGAGATCAAGGGCGTCGTCGGAGAGAAGCTGCGCGAGCAGAAGGAGAACGCGCTCCGCAACCGCCGCCTCAACCGGCTCGTCACCGACGTCGAGCTCCCGCTGGGCCCCACCGACCTCGCCCGGCAGCCCATCGACCCGGACGCCGTCCGCGAGATCTTCTCGCGCCTGGAGTTCAAGACGCTCCAGGAGCGCGTGCTCACGATCGCCGCCGACGAGGGCGTCGAGGGCGCGGCCGCCGCGCTCGCGGGCGACACCGTCACGACCGCGGCCCCCGCGGTGCGGACGATGGTCGACGAGGAGCTCGCGCACTGGCTCGCCACCGTCTCCGGCAAGGGCACGACCCCCGTCGCCGTCCAGGCGCAGGTCGGCCCCGACGGCCTCGAGGGCATCGGTCTGTCGGTCGAGAAGGAGTCGGCGTACGTCCCCTGGGCGGCCGACCGCCCCGACTACACAGGTCTCGAGCAGTGGCTGGCGAGCGACGCTCCCAAGTACTTCGCCGACGCGAAGCCGCAGGTGAAGGCGCTGCGCACCGCCGGTCTGCCGGTCGCCGGCCTCGCCTTCGACACCCGTATCGCGGCATGGCTCCTGCAGCCCACCGGGCACGCGGCGACGCTGCCCGGGCAGGTGTCGCAGTACCTCGACGAGACGATGGCGCAGGGCGATCCGAACCAGCTGGTGCCGACGGTCGAGCCCATGAGCCCGGCGACCGAGGCCTGGTACGCGTTCCGCCTCGTCGGAGCTCTCACCGAGCTGCTCGGCGAGGGCATGCTGTCGGTCCTCGTCGACATCGAGCTGCCGATCGTGCAGGTCCTCGCGACGGTCGAGCTCACGGGCGTGGCGATCGACCCCGAGGTGCTCGCGCGCCTCCGGAGCGAGCTGACCACCACCTCCGCCGACCTCGCGAGCCGCGCGTTCGCCGAGATCGGCCACGAGATGAACCTCGGCTCGCCGAAGCAGCTCCAGCAGGTCCTCTTCGAGGAGCTCGCGATGCCGAAGACCCGCGCGACCAAGACGGGCTACACGACCGACGCCTCCGCTCTCGCCGATCTGCAGGAGTCGCACCCGCACCCGTTCCTCGGCCTCCTGCTCGAGCACCGCGACGCGACCAAGCTCAAGCAGATCATCGAGACGCTCGAGAAGTCGATGACGCCCGACCGGCGGATCCACACCAGCTACGACCAGACGGGGACCGCCACCGGTCGCATCTCCTCGAACGATCCCAACCTGCAGAACATCCCCGTGCGCAGCGAGGTGGGCCGCCGCATCCGCACCGCCTTCGTGCACAGCGACGAGGCGAGCACCCTGCTCACCGCCGACTACTCGCAGATCGAGATGCGGATCATGGCGCACCTCTCGGGCGACGCCGGGCTCATCGAGGCGTTCCACAGCGGCGAGGACCTGCACCGCTTCGTCGGCTCGCGCATCTTCGGTGTCGAGCCGGGCGACGTCACCTCGGCGATGCGCAACAAGGTGAAGGCGATGTCCTACGGGCTCGCATACGGACTCAGCGCCTTCGGCCTGTCGAAGCAGCTCCGGATCTCGAGCGCCGAGGCCAAGCAGCTGATGACCGACTACTTCGTCCGCTTCGGGGCGGTCCGCGACTACCTCCGCAGCGTCGTCGAGCAGGCTCGCGAGACCGGGTACACCGAGACGATCTTCGGCCGGCGCCGTCCCTTCCCGGATCTGCAGAGCGCCAACCGGGTGCTGCGCGACAACGCCGAGCGCGCGGCGCTGAACTCGCCGATCCAGGGCTCCGCCGCCGACATCATGAAGATCGCGATGATCGGCGTGCAGTCCGACATCGACGAGCAGGGCCTGGGCTCGCGCATGCTCCTCCAAGTGCACGACGAGCTGATCTTCGACGTCGCCCCCGGCGAGGAGGAGGCGCTCGAGAGCGTCGTGCGGGCGCGGATGGCGCACGCCGTCGACCTCTCGGTGCCGCTCGAGGTCCAGGTCGGTCACGGAGCGAACTGGGACGCGGCCGCGCACTGACCCGTCCCGTCGGTCGCGCCGTGGTCGTGGCTAGGCTCGCAGCATGACCGTCACCCCCCGCGAGCCCACGTCCGTCGACCAGGTCGCCGAGCGCTGGGTCGACACCCTCGTCGAGCTCGATCCCACCGTCGGGACCTGGCTCGGCCGGCCCGGCGGCGGGCTCGCCGATCTGTCCCCGGTCGGTCTCGAGCGTGCGCGCAGCGCGACCGCTGCGGCGCTGGCCGATCTCGAGGCCGCGGAGCCGGTGGACGACGTCGACCGCGTCACGGTCGCCGATCTCGGCGCCGAGCTCCGCCTGACCCTCGACGCGCACGAGGCCGGCCTCCCGTTCCGCGATCTGAACGTCATCGCGTCGCCCGCGCAGGAGTTGCGCGACGTCTTCGACCTGATGCCGACCGCCGCGGTCGGCGACTGGGAGGACGTCGCCGAGCGGCTCCACGCACTGCCGGCTGCGCTCACCGGGTACGCCGAGACCCTCCGCGAGGGCATCCGCAGGGGAGTGGTCCCCGCGCGACGCCAGGTCGGCCTCGTCGCGGAGCAGGCCGCGAAGATCGCGGCACCCCGCGGCTTCTTCGCCGAGCTCGCCGCTGACGCGGCGCCGGCAGAGGGTTCCCTGCCCGCCTCGCTCGCCGGTCGGCTCGAGGACGGTGCGAGGCGCGCCGCCGCCGCCTACGGCGAGCTCGAGCGCTTCCTCCGCAGCGAGCTCGCACCCGCCGCGACCGAGCAGGACGCCGTCGGTCGCGAGCACTACGCGCTGCAGTCGCGCCGCTTCCTCGGCGCGGCGGTCGACCTGGACGAGACCTACGAGTGGGGGATCGAGGAGCTCGCCCGGATGACGGCGGAGCAGGAGGCCGTCGCCCGCGAGATCCTCCCCGGCGCCTCGGTCGCCGAGGCGATCGCGCACCTCGAGGCCGATCCCTCCCGCACGCTGCACGGTGTCGAGGCTCTGCAGCGCTGGATGCAGGAGACCAGCGATCGCGCCGTCCGCGAGCTGGCCGGCACGGCGTTCGACATCCCGGACGAGCTCCTCGCGCTCGAGTGCCTGATCGCGCCCACCCACGAGGGCGGGATCTACTACACCGGCCCCAGCGACGACTTCGCCCGCCCTGGACGCATGTGGTGGTCCGTCCCCGACGGCGTGACCGAGTTCGCGACCTGGCGCGAGCTGACCACCGTCTACCACGAGGGCGTCCCCGGACACCACCTGCAGGTGGGCCAGGCCGTGTACAACCGGGCGAGCCTGAACACCTGGCGTCGCCAGCTGGCCGGGAGCTCGGGCCACGCCGAGGGCTGGGCCCTCTACGCCGAGCGGCTGATGGAGGGCTTCGGCTACCTCGACGACCCGGCCGACCGTCTCGGCATGCTCGACGGCCAGCGGATGCGCGCCGCGCGCGTCGTGCTCGACATCGGCGTGCACCTGGGCAAGCGGATGCCGGGGACGGACGAGATCTGGTCCGCGGACTCCGCCCTCGCCTTCATGAGACGGAACGTGAACATGGACGACGCCTTCATCCGCTTCGAGGTCAACCGCTACCTCGGCTGGCCGGGGCAGGCGCCGTCCTACAAGGTCGGCCAGCGGATCTGGGAGCAGCTGCGCGACGACGCGGCGGCCCGCGAGGGGGCGTCCTTCTCGCTCGCGGCGTTCCACCGGCGGGCCCTCGACCTCGGGGGAGTGGGCCTCGACACGCTCCGCGCGAGTCTCGCCTCCTGACGCGGCACCGCTCCGTCTCCCGGATCGCTCCGAGCGGAACCGCGGACGATTGCCACTGCGCTCCCGGGTTCGATAGTCTTGACCGTCACGTTTGTGGCGCCGCCGTGCCACGGCGAGCGAAGAGGCCCCGGGTCACGGCCCGGTGGCGTTCGGAGCCGCCTCCGGCCGACGGCACATCCCCTCACACACCGCGGTGGTCACCACTCGGTCGCGTCGCCAGTCGCGCCGGTGCCCGCCGCCCGATACCCATCCATCCTGGAGCATCCCTTAATGACAACCGCAACGACCGAAAAGGCAGCCAAGCAGGTCGCGATCAACGACATCGGGTCTGCTGAAGACTTTCTTGCCGCGGTCGAAAAGACTCTGAAGTTCTTCAACGACGGAGACCTCATCGAAGGCACCGTCGTGAAGATCGACCGCGACGAGGTCCTCCTCGACGTCGGCTACAAGACCGAGGGCGTCATCCCCTCGCGCGAACTCTCCATCAAGCACGACGTCGACCCCTCCGAGGTCGTCAACGTGGGCGACAGCGTCGAAGCCCTCGTCCTGCAGAAGGAGGACAAGGAGGGTCGCCTGATCCTCTCGAAGAAGCGTGCGCAGTACGAGCGCGCGTGGGGCGACGTCGAGAAGATCAAGGAGTCCGACGGTGTCGTCACCGGTTCGGTCATCGAGGTCGTCAAGGGCGGGCTCATCGTCGACATCGGCCTCCGCGGCTTCCTCCCGGCCTCGCTCATCGAGCTGCGCCGCGTCCGCGACCTCACCCCGTACCTCGGCCAGGAGATCGAGGCGAAGATCCTCGAGCTCGACAAGAACCGCAACAACGTGGTCCTGTCGCGCCGTGCGCTCCTCGAGCAGACCCAGTCCGAGAGCCGCACCACGTTCCTGAACAACCTGCACAAGGGTCAGGTCCGCAAGGGCGTCGTGTCCTCGATCGTCAACTTCGGTGCGTTCGTCGACCTCGGCGGAGTCGACGGTCTCGTCCACGTCTCCGAGCTCTCCTGGAAGCACATCGAGCACGCCTCCGAGGTCGTCGAGGTGGGCCAGGAGGTCACCGTCGAGATCCTCGAGGTCGACCTCGACCGCGAGCGCGTGTCGCTCTCGCTCAAGGCGACCCAGGAGGACCCGTGGCAGGTCTTCGCCCGCACCCACGCGATCGGTCAGGTCGCCCCGGGCAAGGTCACGAAGCTGGTGCCGTTCGGTGCGTTCGTCCGCGTCGCGGACGGCATCGAGGGCCTCGTCCACATCTCCGAGCTGTCGGGCAAGCACGTCGAGCTCGCGGAGCAGGTCGTGTCCGTCGGTGAAGAGGTGTTCGTCAAGGTCATCGACATCGACCTCGACCGCCGTCGCATCTCGCTCTCGCTCAAGCAGGCGAACGAGAACGTCGACCCCGAGGGCACCGAGTTCGACCCGGCCCTCTACGGCATGGCCACCGAGTACGACGACCAGGGGAACTACAAGTACCCCGAGGGCTTCGACCCGGAGACCAACGAGTGGCGCGAGGGCTTCGAGTCCCAGCGCGAGGCCTGGGAGCAGGAGTACGCCGCTGCTCAGGCTCGCTGGGAGGCCCACAAGGCCCAGGTCGCCAAGTCGCAGGAGGAGGCGGCCACCGTCTCCGAGGGCGTCTCGGTCGGCGGCGGCTTCACCAACGAGTCGACCACCGGCGGCACCCTCGCCGACGACGAGTCGCTCGCCGCACTGCGCGAGAAGCTGTCCTCGAACAACTGATCGAGTGCACACCACGAACGGCCGGTCCCCTCGGGGGCCGGCCGTTCGGCGTTCCCGGGGGCGCTGGGTAGGGTGGCGGCGTGCATCTCGTAGCCCTGACCGGAGGCATCGCCTCGGGGAAGTCGACCGTCGCCCGCCGTCTCGCCGAGCACGGGGCGGTCGTCGTCGACGCGGACCGCCTCGCCCGCGAGGTCGTCGAGCCGGGCGAGCCCGCCCTCGGCGCGATCGCCGAGCGCTTCGGCGCCTCGATGCTCCGGAAGGACGGCACCCTCGACCGCGCCGCGCTCGGAGCACTGATCTTCTCGGACGCTCAGGCGCGCGCGGACCTCAATGCGATCACGCATCCCGCGGTCACGACCCGGTCGCAGCGGCTCTTCGCCGCGGCCGCCGAAGCCGACCCGCACGCGGTCGTCGTGTACGACGTGCCGCTGCTCGCCGAGGGGCGCGGCGTCGGCGAGTTCGACGAGGTCGTGGTTGTGCACGCCCCGCAGGACGTCCGCATCGAGAGGCTCGTCACCCTCAGGGGCCTCAGCGAGACGGAGGCGCGCGCCCGCGTCACCTCCCAGGCGAGCGACGAGGAGCGGCTGGCTCTGGCCGACCGCGTCCTGGACTCGAGCGGAACGCTCGAGCAGACGCTGGCCCGGGCGGACGCGCTGTGGGCTGAGCTGAGCCGGGGACGCTGATGGTCGCTGGCAAGGGCTGAAGCGGGACCGTTCGCCGCCAGCGCACGCCGCCTCCGGTGTCGGTGGTCGCGGCTACGCTTCGAGTCATGGAGCCCACCCGTGCCGTGCACCCGTTCGAGGTCGTCAGCGAATACAAGCCGAGCGGCGATCAGCCCCGCGCCATCGCCGATCTGAGCGCCCGCATCACCGCCGGCGAGACCGACGTGGTGCTCCTCGGCGCGACCGGCACCGGCAAGTCCGCGACGACCGCCTGGCTGGTGGAGGCGGTGCAGCGGCCCACTCTCGTGCTGGCGCACAACAAGACCCTGGCCGCGCAGCTCGCGAACGAGTTCCGCGAGCTGTTCCCGAACAACGCCGTCGAGTACTTCGTCTCGTACTACGACTACTACCAGCCCGAGGCCTACGTCCCGCAGACCGACACCTTCATCGAGAAGGACAGCTCGGTCAACGCCGAGGTCGAGCGCCTGCGGCACTCCACCACCAACTCGCTGCTCAGCCGGCGCGATGTCATCGTGGTGTCGACGGTCTCGTGCATCTACGGTCTGGGCCAGCCCGAGCAGTACCTCGAGGCGATGGTCGCCCTGCAGGTGGGGCAGCGTGTGGACCGCGACCGGTTGATCCGCAAGTTCGTGTCGATGCAGTACGCGCGCAACGACGTCGACTTCGCCCGCGGGACCTTCCGCGTCCGCGGCGACACGATCGAGATCATCCCGATGTACGAGGAGCTCGCGATCCGCATCGAGATGTTCGGCGACGAGATCGAGGCGCTGTACACGCTGCACCCGCTCACCGGCGACATCGTCCGCAAGCTCGACTCCGTCTCGGTGTTCCCCGGCTCGCACTACGTCGCCAGCCAGGACGTCATGCACCGGGCGATCGACACGATCCAGCAGGAGCTCGAGGTGCGCCTCTCCGACCTCGAGAAGCAGAACAAGCTGCTCGAGGCGCAGCGCCTGCGGATGCGCACCACCTTCGACCTGGAGATGATGCAGCAGATCGGCTTCTGCTCCGGCATCGAGAACTACTCGCGCCACATCGACGGCCGCGAGTCCGGCGAGGCTCCGCACTGCCTGCTCGACTACTTCCCGGACGACTTCCTCGTGGTCATCGACGAGTCGCACGTCACCGTGCCGCAGATCGGCGCGATGTACGAGGGCGACGCCTCGCGCAAGCGAACCCTCGTCGAGCACGGCTTCCGCCTCCCGTCCGCGATGGACAACCGCCCGCTGAAGTGGGAGGAGTTCAAGGAGCGCGTGGGCCAGACGGTCTACCTGTCGGCGACCCCGGGCCGCTACGAGATGGGCATCGCCGACGGCATCGTCGAGCAGATCATCCGCCCCACCGGACTCATCGATCCCGAGATCGTCGTCAAGCCGACCAAGGGCCAGATCGACGACCTCCTCGAGGAGATCAAGCGCCGCACCGAGCGCGACGAGCGGATCCTGGTCACGACCCTGACCAAGAGGATGGCCGAGGAGCTCACCGACTTCCTCACCGAGGCGGGCGTGCGGGTGCGCTACCTGCACTCCGACGTCGACACCCTCCGCCGGGTGGAGCTGCTGTCCGAGCTCCGCGCCGGCGTCTACGACGTCCTCGTCGGCATCAACCTGCTCCGCGAGGGCCTCGATCTCCCCGAGGTCTCGCTGGTCGCGATCCTCGACGCCGACAAGGAGGGCTTCCTCCGCTCGTCCACCTCGCTCATCCAGACCATCGGCCGCGCGGCCCGCAACGTGTCCGGCGAGGTGCACATGTACGCCGACAAGGTGACGGACTCGATGCGGCTCGCGATCGACGAGACCGATCGCCGCCGCGAGAAGCAGGTGGCCTACAACCTCGAGCACGGCATCGATCCGACCCCGCTGCGGAAGAAGATCGCCGACATCACCGAGGTGCTCGCCAGGGAGGGCGCCGACACGGCGAAGCTGCTCGCGGGTCGCGACGCGAAGAAGAAGAGCCCCACTCCGAACCTGCGCCGTCAGGGTCTCGCCGCCAACGGCGGCAACGACCTCGAGGCGATCATCGGCGACCTCAACGGGCAGATGCTGCAGGCGGCGGGCGAGCTCAAGTTCGAGCTCGCAGCGCGCCTGCGCGACGAGGTGTCCGAGCTCAAGAGGGAGCTGCGGCAGATGGAGAAGGCCGGTCACCTGACCTGATCCGCAAGCTCGGAGGGGCCGGATCAGCGCCCAGCGAACGCCCGCCGGCGATGTCGGTGGCTCCGCATACACTTTCGAGGTGTCGATCTCGAACGCTGTCAAAGACCCTGCTCCCGCTCCCTCCGAGCACTCCCACCACCCCCACCGGTTCGTCTCCCAGCTCGACGACTCAGTCTCGAAGCTGGTGGTGAGCGGCGCCCGGGTGCACAACCTGCAGGACGTCGATCTCGAGATCCCGCGCGACTCCATGGTCGTGTTCACGGGCCTGTCCGGGTCGGGCAAGTCCTCGCTCGCGTTCGACACGATCTTCGCGGAGGGGCAGCGCCGCTACGTCGAGTCGCTCTCGGCCTACGCCCGCCAGTTCCTCGGGCAGGTCGACCGACCCGACGTCGACTTCATCGAGGGCCTCAGCCCCGCCGTGTCGATCGACCAGAAGTCGACCAACCGCAACCCGCGGTCGACCGTCGGCACGATCACCGAGATCTTCGACTACATGCGCCTGCTCTGGGCGCGCATCGGAGTCCCGCACTGCCCCGTCTGCGGCGAGAAGATCTCGGCCCAGACCGTCCAGCAGATCGCCGATCAGCTGATGGAGCTCGACGCCGGCACGCGCTACCAGATCCTCAGCCCCGTCGTCTCGCAGAAGAAGGGCGAGTTCGTCGACCTCTTCAAGGAGCTGACCGCGGGCGGCTACTCCCGCGCCATGGTCGACGGCAAGCTGATCCAGCTGAGCGAGCCGCCGACGCTCAAGAAGCAGTTCAAGCACGACATCTCGGTGGTCGTGGACCGCCTCGTCGCGGGGCCCGACATCCTCGGACGCCTGACCGACTCGCTCGAGACGGCGCTCCGCCTCACCGACGGCATCGTGCAGATCAACTTCGTCGACGGCGAGGGCGACGGCGCCTGGACCACCTACTCCGAGAAGCTGTCCTGCCCCAACAACCACCCGATCTCGCTGACCGAGATCGAGCCGCGCACCTTCTCGTTCAACGCGCCGTTCGGCGCCTGCCCCGAGTGCTCCGGCCTCGGCACGCGCATGTCGGTCGATGACGAGCTCCTGCTCGGCGACCCCGACCTCAGCATCGCCGAGGGCGTCATCATCCCGTGGACCACCCAGGGCAAGGGCCTCTTCCAGTACTACGAGAAGCTCCTGGACGGCCTCTCCCGCGACCTCGGCTTCTCGCTGTCCACCCCGTGGAAGCGCCTCAGCTCCGAGGTGCAGCAGGCCGTGCTCCACGGCGACAACTTCGAGGTCAAGGTCAAGTGGAAGAACCGCTACGGCCGCGAGATGAGCTACACCTCCGGGTTCGAGGGCGTCGTGCCCTACATCGAGCGCCAGTACGTCCAAGCCGAGACCGACGTGCAGCGCTCGCGCTGGGCCGAGTTCCTCCGCGAGGTGGCCTGCCCCGTCTGCAAGGGCTCGCGGCTGAAGCCCGAGGTGCTCGCCGTCCTCGTGCACGGGGCGAGCATCGCCGACGTCGCCGACCTCAGCCTCGGCGACGCGCAGGTGTTCATGGGCAAGCTGGAGCTGACCGATCGCGAGGCGCACATCGCCGCGCAGGTGCTCCGCGAGATCAAGGCCCGCCTCGACTTCCTGATCGAGGTCGGGCTGAACTACCTCAACCTCTCGCGCGCCGCGGGATCACTCTCGGGCGGTGAGGCCCAGCGCATCCGTCTCGCGACGCAGATCGGCTCCGGACTGACCGGCGTGCTCTATGTCCTCGACGAGCCGAGCATCGGCCTGCACCAGCGCGACAACCGCCGCCTCATCGACACCCTGATCAAGCTGCGCGACCTCGGCAACACCCTGATCGTGGTCGAGCACGACGAGGACACCATCCGCACCGCCGACTGGATCGTCGACATCGGCCCCGGCGCGGGCGTGAACGGCGGCAAGGTCGTGCACTCCGGGTCCTACGAGGAGCTGCTCGAGAACACCCACTCGCTCACGGGCGACTACGTCTCGGGGCGCAAGTCGATCGAGGTGCCGAAGAAGCGCCGCAAGATCGACCGCAAGCGCGTCATCAAGGTGGTCGGCGCCTCGGCGAACAATCTGCAGAAGGTCGACGTCGAGTTCCCGCTCGGCGCCTTCGTCGCGGTGACCGGCGTCTCGGGCTCGGGCAAGAGCACGCTGGTGAACGACATCCTCTACCGGGTGCTCGCCAACCAGCTCAACGGCGCCCGCAAGGTGCCGGGCAAGCACACCCGCGTCACCGGGCTCGAGAACCTCGACAAGGTCGTGCACGTCGACCAGAACCCGATCGGCCGCACCCCGCGCTCCAACCCGGCGACCTACACGGGCGTCTTCGACCGCATCCGCAACCTCTTCGCCGAGACGACCGAGGCGAAGGCCCGCGGATACCTGCCGGGCCGGTTCAGCTTCAACGTCAAGGGCGGCCGCTGCGAGGCGTGCTCGGGCGACGGCACGATCAAGATCGAGATGAACTTCCTGCCGGACGTCTACGTCTCCTGCGAGGTGTGCGGGGGAGCGCGGTACAACCGCGACACCCTCACGGTGCACTACAAGGGCAAGAACATCGCCGAGGTCCTCGACATGCCGATCGCCGAGGCGGCCGAGTTCTTCGAGCCGATCACGGCGATCCACCGCTTCCTGAAGACCCTGGTCGACGTCGGTCTCGGCTACGTCCGGCTCGGACAGAGTGCCACCACCCTCTCGGGCGGCGAGGCCCAGCGCGTGAAGCTCGCCACCGAGCTGCAGCGCCGCTCCAACGGGCGGAGCGTCTACGTGCTCGACGAGCCGACCACCGGTCTGCACTTCGAGGACGTCCGCAAGCTCCTCCTCGTGCTGAACGGCCTCGTCGACAAGGGCAACACGGTCATCACGATCGAGCACAACCTGGATGTCATCAAGTCGGCCGACTGGCTGATCGACATGGGACCCGAGGGCGGTGCGGGCGGCGGCCAGGTCGTCGCCATCGGCACTCCCGAGAAGGTCGCGAAGGTATCCGAGAGCCGCACCGGCTCGTTCCTCGCCGAGATCCTCGAGTGACCGGGGCGGACGGACAGACCGAGGCATGACGCAGACCGTCGACTACCGGCCCAAGGCCGGCGAGATCCCGACCCTCCCGGGCGTCTACCGCTTCAAGGACGCCCGGGGCCGGGTGCTCTACGTGGGCAAGGCCAAGAACCTCCGCGCCCGGCTGAGCAACTACTTCGCGCCGCTCCCGTCGCTCCACGAGCGCACCCGGCGGATGGTCACCTCGGCGTCCGGCGTCGAGTGGACCGTCGTCGGCACGGACGTCGAGGCGCTGCAGCTCGAGTTCACCTGGATCAACGAGTTCGACCCGCCCTTCAACGTCAAGTTCCGCGACGACAAGTCCTACCCCTACATGGCGGTGACCCTCGGCGACGAGGCGCCCCGGGTGATGGTGACGCGCAACGCCAAGATCCGCGGCGCCCGTTACTTCGGGCCCTACCCCAAGATCTGGGCGATCCACGAGACGATCGACCTGATGATCAAGGCGTTCCCGATCAGGACCTGCAACGACTCGAACTACAAGCGCGCGATGCAGAGCGGCAAGCCCTGCTTCGCCTCGCAGATCGGTCGCTGCGGCGGACCGTGCTCGCACCGGGTCACCTTCGCCGAGCACCGCGCGATGGTCGATCGCTTCGTCGCCTTCATGGGGAGCCACGACCGCCGGATGATCGGCGAGCTCGAGAAGGAGATGCGCGAGGCCGCAGCCGATTTCCAGTACGAGCGCGCGGCGAAGCTGCGCGACCAGGCCGCCGCACTCGACGCCGTGCTCGCCAAGAGCGCCGTCGTGCTGAAGGACAACGTCGACGTCGACCTCTACGCGATCGTCCACGACGAGCTCGCGGCCTCGGTCCAGCAGTTCCGCGTGCGCGGTGGGCGGATCCGCGGCGAGCGCGGCTGGGTGGTCGACAAGGAGCTCGACATGAGCACCGCCGAGCTCGTCGACACCGCGCTCCAGGCCGCGTACGAGACGGGCGACATCCCTCCGCGCGAGGTCGTCGTGCCCGAGCTGCCCGAGGATCACGAGGCGCTCGAGGAGTGGCTGAGCGGCCTGCGCGGCGCGAACGTCAAGCTCCGTGCCGCCCAGCGCGGCGACAAGGCCGCGCTGCTCGAGACGGCGACGCAGAACGCCGGTCACTCGCTCATGCTCTACAAGACCCGGCGCTCCGCCGACTTCACCGCGCGCACCCAGGCGCTGGAGGACATCCGCGACGCCCTCGGCATGGAGGAGGCGCCGCTGCGGATGGAGTGCTACGACGTCTCGCACCTCAGCGGTACGAACATCGTCGCCTCGATGGTCGTGTTCGAGGACGGGCTGGCCCGGAAGGACCAGTACCGCCGCTTCTCCATCGCCGACTCGACGGACGACACGGAGTCGCTGCACCAGGTGCTCACGCGCCGTCTCGCCTACCTGAAGGAGCCGGTCGAGCCGGCCGCCGTCGATCCCGAGACGGGGGAGGCGAAGCGGCGCAAGTTCGCCTACCCGCCGAACCTGCTGATCGTCGACGGCGGTCAGCCGCAGGTCGCCGCCGCCCAGCGGGCGCTCGACGAGTCCGGAGTCACGGGCATCACGCTGTGCGGCATCGCGAAGCGGCTGGAGGAGATCTGGCTCCCCGACTCCGACTTCCCCGTGATCCTCCCGCGCAACAGCGACGCGCTCTTCCTCTTCCAGAGGATCCGCGATGAGGCCCACCGCTTCGCCATCACGCACCAGCGGCAGCGCCGCAAGCGCGACATCTCCTCGCAGCTGAGCGAGGTCCCGGGCCTCGGCGGCACCCGCGTCCGCGACTTGCTGAAGCACTTCGGCTCGGTCGCTCGACTGCGCGACGCGAGCGATGCCGAGATCGCCGAGGTCAAGGGCATCGGCCCCACCCTGGCTGCCGCGATCCACTCCCACCTCCACCCCTGAGGGGCGGCCTCGCAGGGCGCACACCCTAGGCTGGACCTCCGGGCGCCCGTCCACCGGGGCCCGACACTTCACACACGAGCACGGAGACACCATGAGCACGGAGAGCGAGCAGCAGGACGTGCTGATCGTCACGGGGATGTCCGGCGCAGGCCGATCGACGGCCGCGAACGCCCTGGAGGACCTGGGCTGGTACGTCGTCGACAACCTGCCGCCGCAGATGCTCCGGCCGCTCGTCGACCTCGCTCAGCGCGCGGGCGACACCCTGCCCAAGATCGCCGCGGTCGTCGACGTCCGCGGGCGCGACTTCTTCGCCGACCTCGGCGAGATCGTCCGGGAGCTGCGAGCCGGGGTCGATCTGCGGGTCGTGTTCCTCGAGGCGACGGATGCGGCGCTCGTCCGCCGCTTCGAGCAGGTCCGCCGCCCGCACCCGCTGCAGGGCCGCGGCACGCTCCTCGACGGCATCTCGGCCGAGCGGACGCGGCTGGCGCAGCTGCGGGAGTCGGCCGACATCGTCATCGACACCTCCGACCTCAACATCCACCAGCTGGCGACCTCGATCACCGAGCGCTTCGCCGAGGCGGGTCGCGCCGGCCTGCAGGTCACGGTGATGAGCTTCGGCTTCAAGTACGGACTGCCCACCGACGCCGACATGGTCGCCGACGCGCGCTTCCTCCCCAACCCCTACTGGATCCCCGAGCTGCGACCGCACACGGGGCTCGACGAAGAGGTGCGAGAATACGTGCTGGCCCAGCAGGGCGCGGAGGAGTTCATCGACTCCTACTCGCGCGCGCTCCGCCCGGTCCTCGACGGCTACCAGCGCGAGAACAAGCGTCACGCGACCATCGCGGTCGGATGCACGGGCGGGAAGCACCGCTCTGTCGCCATCGCCGGCCGCGTCGCGGCCCGGCTGGCCGAGCTCCCCGGAGTCGCCGTCAACGTGGCGCACCGCGACCTCGGCCGAGAATGATCCCCGCGCGCTCCGCCGCGCACCCGACGTAAGGAAGACTCCGTGGCCCTCACCGCAGACGTCAAGGGCGAACTGGTCGCGATCGTCTCGCGCAAGAACACCGTCCGCGCCGCTGAACTGGCGACCGTCCTCCGCTTCTCCGGAGGACTGCACATCATCTCGAACCGGCTCGCGGTGGAGGTGGAGCTCGACTCCGCGCCTCTCGCGACCCGCGTCCGCCGCGACCTCGCCGAGCTCTACGGGGTCCGCAGTGAGGGCAGCATCGTCTCGGCCGGCGGCTCGCGCCGAACGACCAGCTGGCTGGTGCGCGTGGTCGAGGGCGGAGACACCCTCGCCCGCCAGACCGGACTGCTCGACCAGCGCGGGCGCCCCGTGCGCGGGCTGCCCAACCGCCTGACCACCGGATCCCGCGAGGAGCTCGCGGCGGTCTGGCGCGGGGCCTTCCTCGCGCAGGGCACGCTCACCGATCCCGGACGCTCCGCCGCGCTCGAGATCGTCTGCCCCGGGAACGAGGCCGCCATGGCGATCGTCGGAGCGGCCGGCCGCCTCGGCGTGCAGGCGAAGTCGCGCGAGGTCCGCGGCGTGCACCGCGTGGTCGTCCGCGACGGGGAGAGCATCAGCGCGATGCTGACCCTCATGGGAGCGACCGCGACGGTCGCCAGCTGGGAGGAGCTGCGCCAGCGCCGCGAGGTCAGGGCGACGGCGAACCGGCTCGTCAACTTCGACGACGCGAACCTCCGCCGCTCGGCGCAGGCCGCCGTCGCCGCCTGCGCCCGCGTCGAGCGCGCGATGGAGATCCTCGGCGACGACATCCCCGAGCACCTGCGCTACGCGGGTCGTCTCCGCCTGTCCCACCGCGACGCGAGCCTGGACGAGCTGGGTCACCACGCCGATCCGCCCATGACCAAGGACGCCGTCGCCGGACGCATCCGGCGCCTCCTGGCGATGGCCGACAAGCGCGCCTCGGAGCTCGACATCCCGGGCACCGACGCGAACCTCCCCCCGGAGCTCCAGGACCTGTGACCGGCTGAGACCGGTGCGCGAACGCTGAGTGTCTCCTGGTTGAACGGCGGAGGGACTCCGAGTGCGAAGGGCCCTCGTCACTAGACTGGGTGGGTCGCTCAGGTCGCCGCCGGCGCCCGTCCTCCTCCCCGTGAGGAGACGGATCGAGGCCGGCCGACCTCTCGAGATCGACGATCACGAACAGGAGATTGCGAATGGCTGACTACACGCTCGCCGAACTGCCCTACGACTACTCGGCCCTCGAGCCGAACATCAGTGGGCGGATCATGGAGCTCCACCACGACAAGCACCACGCCACCTACGTGACGGGCGCCAACACCGCCCTCGCCGCGCTCCAGGACGCTCGCGACAGCGACAACCTCGCGAACGTGAACAAGCTGCAGAAGGACCTCGCGTTCAACCTCGCCGGTCACGTGAACCACACGGTCTTCTGGAACAACCTCTCTCCCGACGGAGGCGACAAGCCCGCCGGAGAGCTCGCCGCGGCGATCGACGACTCCTTCGGGTCCTTCGACAAGTTCCGCGCGCACTTCACCGCCTCGGCCCTCGGCATCCAGGGGTCCGGCTGGTCGATCCTCGCCTGGGACTCGCTGGGCGAGAAGCTCATCATCGAGCAGCTCTACGACCACCAGGGCAACCTCGCCGCCGCCACCGTGCCGGTGCTGCTCCTGGACATGTGGGAGCACGCCTTCTACCTCGACTACGTCAACGTGAAGGCCGATTACGTCAAGGCTTTCTGGAACATCGTGAACTGGGCGGACGTGTCCGCGCGCTTCGAGAAGGCCCGCGAGAAGACTTCCGGCCTGCTGCTACTGTCGTAGCGATGTCGGCGTCCCGGGCCCGGCCCGGGGCGCCTTCTCGCAGCGTTCCAACCCTCCACTGCACCGTCCGGGTGCCCTTCCTCACCAGGAGAAATCTGTGTCCGTAAAGATCGGCATCAACGGCTTCGGCCGTATCGGCCGTAACTTCTTCCGTGCGGCCCTCGCCAAGGGCAGCGACCTCGAGATCGTCGCGGTCAACGACCTCACCGACAACAAGGCGCTCGCGCACCTCCTGAAGTACGACTCCATCACCGGCCGTCTGGACGCCACCGTGGAGCTCGACGGCGACAAGATCGTCGTCAACGGCAAGCCCATCATCGTGCTCGAGGAGCGCGACCCCGCCAACCTCCCGTGGGGCGAGCTGGGAGTCGACGTCGTCATCGAGTCGACCGGTCGCTTCACCAAGTCGGAGGACGCGCGCAAGCACATCACCGCGGGCGCCAAGAAGGTCATCGTCTCGGCTCCCGCCACCGGCAGCGATGTCGCGACCCTGGTCCTCGGCGTCAACGAGAGCACCTACGACCCCGCGACCCACGACATCATCTCCAACGCCTCCTGCACCACGAACTGCCTCGCGCCGCTCGCCAAGGTGCTGCTCGACAACTTCGGCATCGAGCGCGGCCTCATGACCACGGTCCACGCGTACACCGCCGACCAGAACCTGCAGGACGGCCCGCACAGCGACCTCCGCCGCGCCCGCGCCGCCGCCGTCAACATCATCCCGACCTCGACCGGTGCCGCCAAGGCTCTCGGCCTGGTCATCCCGGAGCTCGTCGGCAAGCTCGACGGCTACGCCCTCCGCGTCCCGGTCCCGACCGGCTCGATCACCGACCTCACCGTCGAGCTCTCGAAGCCCGCCACGGTCGAGGAGATCAACGCCGCCTACAAGGCCGCTGCCGAGGGCGACCTCAAGGGCATCCTGAAGTACACCGAGGACCCGATCGTCTCGAGCGACATCGTGACCGACCCGCACTCCTCGATCTTCGACGCCGGCCTCACGAAGGTCATCGGCAGCCAGGTCAAGGTCGCGTCCTGGTACGACAACGAGTGGGGCTACTCCAACCGCCTCGTCGACGTCACCGAGTTCGTCGCCGGCAAGCTCTAGGGCCTGACGCAGTGACGTTCCGCACCCTGGACTCACTGGGCTCCCTGGCCGGCAAGCGCGTCGTCGTCCGCTGCGATCTGAACGTCCCCCTGAAGGACGGAACGATCACGGACGACGGCCGCGTGCGCGCCTCGCTGCCCACTCTCCAGCGGCTCGTCTCCGAGGGTGCCCGAGTCGTGGTCGTGAGCCACCTCGGGCGCCCCGACGGGGAGCCGAACCCGAAGTACAGCCTCGCGCCGGTGGCCGAGCGGCTGGGCGAGCTCCTCGACGCTCCGGTGTCGTTCGCCGAGGACACCGTCGGCGACTCCGCGGCCTCGGCCGTCGAGGGCCTCGCCGCGGGCGAGGTCGTCGTGCTCGAGAACCTCCGCTTCAACGCGGGGGAGACGAGCAAGGACGAGGCCGAGCGCCGCTCCTTCGCCGAGAAGCTGGCCGCCTTCGGCGACGCCTTCGTCTCGGACGGGTTCGGCGTCGTGCACCGCAAGCAGGCCAGCGTCTACGAGCTCGCGCAGCTGCTCCCCAGCGCTGCCGGCACGCTCATCGCAGCCGAGCTCGAGGTGCTCGACCGGCTCACCGAGAAGCCCGAGCGCCCCTACACGGTCGTCCTCGGCGGCTCGAAGGTGTCGGACAAGCTCGGCGTGATCGACCACCTCCTCCCGCGGGTCGACTCGATCCTCATCGGCGGAGGCATGCTGTTCACCTTCCTCAAGGCCCAGGGCCACGAGGTCGGCTCCAGCCTGCTCGAGGCCGACCAGATCGACACCGTGCTCGGCTACCTCGCGAAGGCGGAGGAGCTGGGCGTCGAGATCGTGCTGCCCACGGACGTGGTCGTCGCCTCGAAGTTCGGCGCCGACGCGGAGTACGAGACGGCGTCGGCCGACGCGATCGAGGGTACCCCGTGGGGCGCCTCCGGTCTGGGCCTCGACATCGGACCGGACACCGCGAAGCGGTTCGCCAGGATCGTCGCGGCCTCGAAGACCGTGTTCTGGAACGGGCCGATGGGCGTCTTCGAGATCGAGCCGTTCGCGGCCGGCACGAAGGCCGTCGCCCAGGCCCTCACCGAGGTCGACGGACTCAGCGTCGTCGGCGGCGGCGACTCGGCAGCCGCAGTGCGCGCCCTCGGATTCGAGGACGAGCAGTTCGGCCACATCTCGACGGGAGGCGGAGCGAGCCTCGAATTCCTCGAAGGCAAGCGCCTCCCCGGACTGGAGGTCCTCGGATGGCAGTAGACACCCGCACCCCGCTCATCGCCGGCAACTGGAAGATGAACCTGGACCACCTCCAGGCCATCGCGTTCGTCCAGAAGCTCGCGTGGAGCCTCAAGGACGCGGACCACGACTTCGACGGTGTCGAGGTCGCGGTGTTCCCGCCGTTCACCGACCTGCGCCCGGTGCAGATCCTCGTCGACTCCGACAAGCTGCCGCTCAAGTACGGCGCGCAGGACCTGTCGAAGTTCGACAGCGGGGCCTACACCGGTGAGATCTCGGGGCAGTTCCTCAAGCAGCTCGACTGCGACTACGTGATCGTCGGCCACTCGGAGCGTCGCACGCTCCACGGCGAGACGGACGCGGACATCGCCGCGAAGACGGCCGCGGCCGTCAAGCACGGCGTGCCGCCGATCGTCTGCGTCGGAGAGACCGCCGAGGACCTCGAGAAGCACGGACCGTCCGCGGTCCCGGTCGCTCAGCTGAAGGAGGCCCTCACCGGCCTCCCCGCAGACGCCGACCTGGTCGTCGCGTACGAGCCCGTCTGGGCCATCGGCTCCGGACAGGCTGCGACGCCCGAGCAGGCCCAGCAGGTCTGCAAGGCGCTGCGCGGCGTCGTCTCCGAGATCCTCGGAGCCGAGACCGCGGCGAAGACCCGGATCCTCTACGGCGGTTCGGTGAAGTCCGGCAACATCGCCGGCTTCATGCGCGAGCCCGACGTCGACGGCGCCCTCGTCGGAGGCGCGAGCCTCCAGGTCGAGGAGTTCGCCGCGATCGCGCGCTTCCGCAACCACGTCGGGGTCTGAGTTTCTGCGACAAGAGGGGCGGGCCCATCGGGCCCGCCCCTTTCCGTCGTCCACGCCGCTCCCTGCGCGGCGTGGCGCAGTCGGTTGATCGAAGTGGTCGCGTTCTGCAGAGCGTCCTGCGTCCGGCCACGACGATTCGCTCGCACGCGAATCGCCGGTCGGCCTCGCTGCGCGAGGGCCGTCGTCCGATCGATCGTCCGGACGGGGCCCATCGGGCCCGCCGCCTTTCCGTCGTCGACGCCGCTCCTACGCGGCGTGGCGCAGTCGGTTGTTCGAGGTGGTTGCGTTCCGCAGAGCGTCGTATGTTCGGCCACGGCGATTCGCTGGCACGTGGATCGCCGGTCGGCCTCGCGGCGCGAGGGCCGTCGTCCGATGGACCGACCTGACGGAGCCGATCCCATCCCATTCTCTGTTCCAGGTCGTTCGCCGTTACTGCTGGTGGGGTGCCTCGCGGCACGCGGGCGGAGGGGGTGGTCTCGTCGCGGCGACCGGCTCGGGTCTGGCGGGCGCCCCGCAGGGGCGCGGGAGGGCGCCGCGACGAGGCCACCCCCTCCGCCCACTCCAGCAGTCGCACGACGCCGTATACAGCGAGCCGAACACGGGTGGACGCATTCCGCGCGGATTCGCAGGCGCCGTTATACTCGTCGGGGCGCGCAATGCGCCGGAACTTCGAAAGGTACCGCGTGGACATCCTCCAGGTCGTGCTCCAGGTCATCCTGGGCATCACGAGCCTCCTGCTCACCATGCTGATCCTGCTCCACAAGGGGCGCGGCGGCGGACTGTCCGACATGTTCGGCGGTGGAGTCACCTCCAACCTCGGCGCCTCGGGTGTCGCGGAGCGCAATCTCAACCGCATCACCGTGATCCTCGGCCTCGTCTGGCTGGCGTGCATCGTGGTGCTCGGTCTCATCACCAAGTTCGACACCGGAGCATAGGGGTACACGGAATGGCATCAGGCGGCAGTGCAATCCGCGGTTCGCGCGTCGGCGCGGGACCCATGGGCGAGCAGGACCGGGGCTTCCACGCGGAGCGAGTGGCGGTGTCCTACTGGGACGCTCTCGGTAACGAGACGGTGCGCCACTTCTCGGCGGCCCTCCCCGAGGACGAGATCCCCGAGGTGATCGACTCACCCCAGTCCGGTCTTCCCGCGGGACGCGACCGTGCGAACCCCCCGCAGGTCGCGAAGACCGAGCCCTACAAGACACACCTCGCCTACGTGAAGGAGCGTCGCACCGAGGCCGAGGCGGCCCAGCTCCTCGAGGAGGCGCTGCAGCAGTTGCGCGCCCGTCGCGGCACCGCGACTCCGTCCTGATCCTGCTCCCGCAGGAACGAGGAAAGGCCCGATCCGCTGAGGATCGGGCCTTTCGCCGTGGTGGGCCCGGAGGGACCGGGCGCGCTCAGTAGCTGGGCGCGATGAGAGACTCCGGAACCTCGGCCGCGGCCTCCTGGTCGACGAAGAAGACCGTGCGCTTGCGGCCGAAGGCTCCGGCGACCGGCACTTCGTTCGTGTTGGCACCGGCGAGCGCGAGACCGAGAGCAGACGCCTTGTCCGCTCCCGCGAGCACCATCCAGATCCGGTCGGACTGGTTGATGAGCGGGAGGGTCAGGGTGAGGCGCTCCGGAGGCGGCTTGGGGGAGTTGCGCACCGGGAGCACCCCGGCCTCGGTGGAGCGGATCGCCGAGCGCTCGGGGAACAGCGACGCGATGTGACCGTCGGGACCCACTCCGAGGAACGTGATGTCGAACCGGGGGTAGTCGCGACCCTCCGTCGCGTGAGCGCGCAGCTCCGCGTCGTAGAGGGTCGCGGCCGCGTCCAGGTCGATCCCGTCGTCAGATGCCGGGAATGCGTGCACGTTCTCGGCGGGGACGTCGAGGCGGGTGAACAGATCACCCGCCTGGACGTCGTTGCGGTCCTCGTGGCCGCGGGGAACCCAGCGCTCGTCCCCCCACCAGAAGTGGACCCTCGACCAGTCGACGTTGCCGGAGGCGGACGACGTGGCGATCTCGGCGAGCGTCGCCGCCCCCATGGTCCCGCCGGTCAGGATCACGTTGGCGGACCCCAGATCGTCGAGGATGTCGATCGTCTTCGTGATGAAGCGGGCGGCGACCGACCCGGCGAGGGTCTGCTTGTCGCGGTGGACGAGCACTCGACGTTCGGTGGTCATGAGAGGTCTCCTTCGGGTTCGAATGCCGATCGGCGGATGGTCGGCTCCGTGTCAGGAAGCGCTGCGGGCCCCGGTCTGCTCGGTGAGCATGTCGACGCCGCGCGAGATGACTTCACCGTACAGGTCATCCGGGTCGAGCCTGCGCAGCTCCTCGGCCAGGCAGTCGCGGAGGCTGCGGCGGGGGAGCGAGATGTCGTGGACGGGCTGCTCCGGCTGCGTCAGCGTCGCCACGTTGGGGAACGAGCGCTCCAGCTCGATGGTCCCCGACGCGCGGATCAGCTTGACGCCGTGGATGCCGCTCGACCCGGTCGCGCTGATGGTCAGCTCGTGATCGACCGGGATGTCGAGTTCGAGCTGGAGCCACGCGGCGAGCAGGATCGTCGACGGCGAGTCGGGAGCGCCCGACACCTCGACGGCCGTGATCGGCTCGTACGGCGGCTGGTCGAGGACCGCGGCGAGCTGCGCGCGCCAGAGGGTCAGCCGCGTCCAGGCGAAGTCGGTGTCGCCGGGGGCGTAGGTGGAGGCGAGGTGGTGCAATGCCTCCGCCGGGTTCGACTGCGCCGAGGCGTCGGTGATGCGCCGCTGCGCGATGCGGCCGATGGGCGACTTCGAGGCGCTCTCGGGCGCACTGTTCGGCCACCAGGCGACCACGGGGGCGTCGGGCAGGAGGAGGCCCGTGACCAGGCTCTCCTCGTCGTTCGCCGCGTCGCCGAAGGGGCGGAGCACGACGACCTCGCTCGCGCCGGCGTCGCCGCCGACCCGGATCTGGGCGTCGACGCGCGGGGTGGCGTCCACGGGGACCGTGGTGAGCCCGTCGTCCTTGGAGACGACGATGACGCGCATCGGGTGCTCGCGCGAGGCGTCGTTCGCCGCGTCGATCGCCTCCTCCTCGTGACCCCGGGAGGTCGCGATGATGAGGGTCAGCACGCGTCCGAGAGCGACGGCGCCGCCCTCCTCGCGGATCTTGACCAGGGTCTTGGAGACCTCGCTGGTCGTGGTGTCGGGCAGATCGACGATCATGGACGCCTCCAGGTACGGCCGTCGCGGGCGAGGAGCTCGTCGGCGGATTCGGGGCCCCAGGTTCCGGGGCGGTACTGCTCGGGCTGGCCCTGGGTCTCCCAGAACTCCTCGATCGGGTCGAGGATCTTCCAGGAGAGCTCGACCTCCTCGTGGCGGGGGAACAGCGGGGGCTCGCCCAGGAGGACGTCGAGGATCAGACGCTCGTAGGCCTCGGGGCTCGCCTCGGTGAACGCGTGGCCGTAGCCGAAGTCCATCGTCACGTCGCGCACCTGCATGCCGGCGCCCGGGACCTTCGAGCCGAAGCGCATGGTGACGCCCTCATCCGGCTGCACGCGGATGACGAGTGCGTTCTGACCGAGCGAGGTCGTCTGGCTCTCTGCGAAGAGCTGCTGCGGAGCCCGTTTGAAGACGACCGCGATCTCGGTGACGCGACGACCGAGGCGCTTGCCTGCGCGCAGGTAGAACGGGACACCCGCCCAGCGGCGCGTGCCGATGTCCAGGCGCATGGCCGCGAACGTCTCGGTCGTCGAGGTGGGGCTCATGCCGTCCTCCTCGAGGAAGCCGAGGACCTTCTCGCCACCCTGCCAGCCGCCGGCGTACTGCCCGCGGGCGGTGGCCGTGGAGAGGTCCTTCGGGAGGCGGACCGCTGCGAGGACCTTCTCCTTCTCGGCGCGCAGGTCGGCGGCGTCGAACGAGATCGGCTCCTCCATCGCCGTGAGGGCGAGGAGCTGGAGGAGGTGGTTCTGGATCACGTCGCGCGCGGCCCCGATGCCGTCGTAGTAGCCGGCGCGGCCGCCCACTCCGATGTCCTCGGCCATCGTGATCTGCACGTGGTCGACGTAGTTCGAGTTCCAGAGCGGCTCGTACATCATGTTGGCGAAGCGCAGCGCCAGGATGTTCTGGACCGTCTCCTTGCCGAGGTAGTGGTCGATGCGGAACACCGAGTCGGGCGGGAAGACCGACTCGACGACGGCGTTCAGCTCACGGGCCGTCGTGAGGTCGCTGCCGAAGGGCTTCTCGATGACGACGCGCCGCCACTGGCCCTCCTTCTGCTCCGCGAGACCGGAGTTGCGCAGCTGCTCGGTGACCTGCGGGAAGGACTTCGGGGGGATGGAGAGGTAGAAGGCGAAGTTGCCCATCGTGCCGCGCTCGCGATCGAGCTCGTCGACGGTGGTCTTCAGGCGGGTGAACGCCTCGGGGTCGTCGAACTCGCCCTGCACGAAGCGGATGCCCTGCGCGAGCTGCGCCCAGACCTCCTCGTGGAACTCGGTGCGCGCGTACTTCTTGACGGAGTCGTGCACCACCTGCTCGAAGTCCTGGTCGTCCCAGTCGCGCCGGGCGAAGCCGACGAGCGCGAATCCGGGGGGCAGCAGTCCGCGGTTGGCGAGGTCGTAGACCGCCGGCATCAGCTTCTTGCGCGAGAGATCGCCGGTGACGCCGAAGATGACGAGGCCGCTGGGCCCCGCGATCCGGTTCAACCGCCGGTCGAAGCTCAACCGCAGGGGGTTGAACTCGGGGGTGATGTCCACAGACATGTGCAGTGTCCTTCTGTGTGCCGGCTTCTCCGGCGCACTGCTCTCGATGAGGAGTGGGTGGGACCGATCGCGGGCACGCCGCCCGCCCCGGTGGGGCGGAGCGGCGTGCCCGTCGGATCAGCTGTTGAGGGCCTCGAAGAGGGCTTCGAGGTCGGCCTCGGGATCGGTCAGCGTCAGCGTCAGCACCGGTCGGCCGTGCTCGGCGAGCACGCTCGCGTCGCCGGCCGCCTGCGCGAGGATCAGCTGCCCGAAGGTGAACGGGCTGTCCGGGATCTCGAGATCGGCGGTAGCGCGCTCGGTGATCTGCAGGAAGACGCCGGTCGGGGCGCCGCCCTTGTGGTACTGACCGGTCGAGTGCAGGAAGCGGGGACCCCACCCGAAGGTGACGGGCCGCTGGGCCTGCGCGGCGAGGAGATCGCGGACGCCCTCCAGCTGCGGCACGGCGAGGCGGTCGACGTAGGCCTGGATGGCCACGTAGCCGCCCTCGCCGAGCTGGGCGAGGAGGCGGTCGACGGCCTCGGCGACGGTCGAGACGCCCTCGGTGACCACGGGGCTGCCCGTGACCTCGATGCCGGCGTCGGTGAAGGCCGGCGCCTCGGGCTCGGGACGCTTCTCGAGCAGGGCGCGGGTCGCGATCTTCGCGGACTCGACATCGGGCTGGTCGAACGGGTTGATGCCGAGCAGCCGTCCTGCGACGGCGACCGCGTACTCCCAGGTCAGCATCTGCGCGCCGAGCGAGCCCGAGAGCAGGATCTCGCCCTCGTGGCGGTCGCGCGGGAACAGGTGCAGCGCGCTCGCGTCGTCGACCAGGCGGACGACCTGCACGTCGGGCAGGTCCTCCGACAGCTCGGGGGCGAGCGTGCCGAGGACGACCGGCAGGATCCCGGTGCCGTCCTTGCCGGTGGACTCGGCGATCAGCTGCTCCGCCCAGTCGGCGAAGCCCACGATGTGGGTGCCGTCGGCGACGATCGCGAGCTTGTCGCGGCGCGGGCTGGTGGCGGCGATCGCCGCTCCGAGCACGAGCCCCGGGTTCTCGGGGGAGTCGACGGCGAGACCGAGCGAGGCCTCCGCGGCCTCGTCGAGGAGGGCCTCGATGTCGGCGCCGGCGAGTCCGGAGGGGACCAGGCCGAACGCGGAGAGCGCCGAGAAGCGGCCGCCGATGTTCGGGTCGGCGTTGAACACGCGGTAGCCGGCCTCGCGTGAGGACGTGTCCAGTGGCGAGCCGGGGTCGGTCACGATGACGATGCGCTCGAGGGGGTCGATGCCCGCCTCGGTGAACGCCTTCTCGTAGGCCTTCTTCTGGCTCGCGGTCTCGACGGTCGAGCCCGACTTCGACGAGATCACGACGGCGGTCGAGGAGAGGCGGTCCCGGAGGGCCGCCAGCACCTGACCGGGAGCGGTCGAGTCGAGGACGGTCAGCTCGACGCCGGCCGTGCGCGTGATGACCTCGGGGGCGAGCGACGATCCGCCCATCCCGCCGAGCACGATGTGATCGATGCCCTTCGAGGCGAACTCCTCGCGGAGCGCCAGGATCTCGGGGATCAGCGGGCGCGACACCGACGTCGACTCGGTCCAGCCGAGGCGCTTGGCCGACTCCTCCTCCGCGGCGGCGCCCCACAGCGTGGGGACCTGCGCGGTGATGCCCGAGGCGACCTCGTCGGCGACGAGATCGGGGACGACGCGGTCGACGGCCTTCTCGGCGTCTCCGCTGACGTGGATCTGGATCGCCATGATCAGGCCTGCGCCTTCGCACCCTCGAGAGCCGCGGTGACGGTGTCGAGCAGCTCGTTCCAGGAGACGATGAACTTCTCCACGCCCTCCTTCTCGAGCAGCTCGGTGACCTCGGCGTACGAGACGCCCTGCGCCGCGACGGCGTCGAGGACGGCGTTCGCGTCGGCGTAGGCGCCCGTGACCGTGTCGCCGGTGATGACGCCGTGGTCGAAGGTCGCCTCGAGGGTCTTCTCGGGCATCGTGTTGACGACGCCGGCCGCGACGAGCTCGGTGACGTAGAGCGTGTCGGGGAGATCGGTCGACTTCACCCCGGTCGAGGCCCACAGCGGACGCTGGCGATTGGCGCCGGACTCCTGCAGGAGCAGGGCGCGCTCGGTCGCGAACGCCTCGACGAAGACCTCGTAGGCGAGCTGGGCGTTGGCCACGCCCGACTTGCTCTTGAGCGCCTTCGCCTCGTCGGTGCCGACGGCCTCGAGGCGCTTGTCGATCTCGGTGTCGACGCGCGAGACGAAGAACGAGGCGACGGAGTGGATGGTCGACAGGTCGATGCCGGCGTCCTTGGCCTTCTCGAGGCCGGCGAGGTACGCGTTGATGACGGCGCGGTAGCGGGCGAGCGAGAAGATCAGCGTGACGTTGACCGAGATGCCCGAGCCGATGACCTCGGTGATGGCCTCGAGGCCCTCGACGGTCGCGGGGATCTTGATCATGGCGTTCGGGCGGTCGACCTTGGCCCACAGGGCCTTAGCCTGCTCGATGGTGCCCTGCGCGTCGTGCGCCAGGCCGGGCTCGACCTCGATCGACACGCGGCCGTCGTAGCCGTTGGTGGCGTCGTAGATCGGACGGAAGACGTCCGACGCGGCGGCGACGTCGTCGGTGGTGATCTCGAAGACGGCGTCGGTGACGGAGGTGCCGGAGGCGGCGAGCTCGCGCACCTGGGCGTCGTACGACTCGCCGTTGGCCAGGGCGGCCGCGAAGATCGTCGGGTTCGTCGTGACTCCGACGACGTTCTTCTCGTCGATGAGCTTCTGGAGCCCGCCCGAGGAGATGCGCGTGCGGGAGAGGTCGTCGAGCCAGATGCTGACGCCGGCGGCGGAGAGGTCTGCGGTGGGGGTGTTCTCGGTCATGTCTCTTCTTCTCTTCTTCGTTCGGAGGTGATGCGGGCGTGGAGCCGGAGCCCCGACGGCGAAGGCCGCGTCCGTGTGGACGCGGCCTTCGGCTCAGGAGGCTGCGAGCGACTCCTTGGCGGCGGCGAGTGCCGCCTCCGTGGTGATCCCGAACTCGCGGAACAGGGTCTTGTAGTCGGCCGACGCGCCGAAGTGCTCGATCGAGACCGAGCGGCCGGCGTCGCCGACGTACTTCTGCCAGCCGAGGCTCAGTCCGGCCTCGATGGAGACGCGGGCCTTCACAGCGGAGGGCAGGACCTTCTCGCGGTAGGCCGCGTCCTGCTCCTCGAACCACTCGAGCGACGGAGCCGAGACGACGCGGGCGTTCACGCCCTCGGCCTTCAGCTTCTCGCGCGTCTCGACGGCGATCTGGAGCTCGGACCCGGTCGCGATGAGGATGACGTCCGGCGTGCCGCCGGGCGCCTCGGCGAGCACGTACGCGCCCTTGGCGACGTTCGAGGCGTGAGCGAAGGTCTCGCCCTCGGCCTCGCCCTCGCCGCGCTCGAACACCGGGATGTTCTGACGGGTCAGCGCGAGGCCCGCGGGGCCCTCGCGGCGCTCGAGGATCGTCTTCCAGGCGTAGGCGACCTCGTTCGCGTCGCCGGGGCGGACGATGTCCAGTCCCGGGATCGCGCGGAGGGACGCGAGCTGCTCGACCGGCTGGTGCGTCGGGCCGTCCTCGCCGAGCGCCACGGAGTCGTGGGTCCAGACGTAGATGGCCGGCGCCTTCATGAGCGCGGCGAGACGGACCGCCGGGCGCATGTAGTCGGAGAAGATCAGGAAGGTGCCGCCGAAGGGGCGGGTGTTCCCGTGCAGGACGATGCCGTTGAGGATCGAGCCCATGGCGTGCTCGCGGATGCCGAAGTGCAGCACGCGGCCGCCCTTCTTCCCCGTCCACTCGTGGGTCGAGAACTCGGACGGCACGAACGAGCCGGCGCCCTCGATGGTGGTGTTGTTCGACTCGGCGAGATCGGCCGAGCCGCCCCACAGCTCCGGGATCACTCCGGCGAGGGCGTTGATGACCTTGCCGGACGCGGCGCGGGTCGACACCTCCTTGCCGGGCTCGAACACGGGGAGCACGTCCTCGACGCCCTCGGGGAGGTCGCCGCTCAGGACGCGGTCCAGCAGGGCCTTCTTCTCGGGGTTGGCCGCGGCCCACGCGTCGAACTGCTCGGTCCACTCGGCGTGCTGCGCCTGGCCGCGCTCGACGGCCTTGCGAGTGTGCTCGATGACCTCGTCGGCGACGTCGAAGGTCTTCTCGGGGTCGAAGCCGAGCACCTCCTTGAGGCCGCGGAGCTCATCGGCGCCGAGGGCGGAGCCGTGGATCTTGCCGGTGTTCTGCTTCTTCGGCGAGGGCCAGCCGATGATGGTGCGCAGGATGATGAGCGACGGCTTGTCGGTCTCGCCCTTGGCTGCCTCGATCGCGGCGTGGAGCTCGGCGACGTCCTCGTGGTACTCGCCGGTCTTCTTCCAGTCGACGATCTGGACCTGCCAGTCGTACGCCTCGTAGCGGGCCTTGACGTCCTCGGTGAAGGCGATGTTGGTGTCGTCCTCGATCGAGATCTGGTTGGAGTCGTAGATGACGACCAGGTTGCCGAGCTGCTGGTGGCCGGCGAGCGAGGAGGCCTCGCTGGTGACGCCCTCCTGCAGGTCGCCGTCGCCGGCGATCACGTAGACGAAGTGGTCGAACGGCGAGGTGCCCGCGGCGGCCTCGGGGTCGAACAGGTCGCGCTCGAAGCGCGAGGCGTAGGCGAAGCCGACGGCAGAGGCGAGGCCCTGGCCGAGCGGGCCGGTCGTGATCTCGACGCCGTCCGTGTGGCCGTACTCGGGGTGCCCGGGGGTCTTGGAGCCCCAGGTGCGCAGCGCCTTCAGGTCGTCGAGCTCGAGGCCGTAGCCGCCCAGGTAGAACTGGACGTACTGGGTCAGCGAGGAGTGGCCGACCGACAGGATGAAGCGGTCGCGGCCGATCCAGGTGCTGTCGGAGGGGTCGCGGCGCATGACCTTCTGGAAGAGGAGGTACGCGGCCGGAGCGAGGCTCATGGCGGTCCCGGGATGACCGTTGCCGACCTTCTCCACGGCATCCGCGGCGAGGACCCTCGCCGTGTCGACTGCCTTCTCGTCAATGGATTCCCATTGCAGTTCTGACACTTGGTACTGACCCTTCTCGAGACGTGGGGCAGACGCAGACCGTCCGCCCTCTCGCATGGTGGAGCACGCCGCGCGACGACTTCGGCACGATGCTCCGGCGGCGACCCTCTGGGCCTCGCGGCGACCGATCGGTCGGGGCGGGCTCGGGTGCGTGCCGGGCGCTCTGGCGAGCAGTCCCGAGTATACGGAGGGGGGTGCGCTCGCCGACGGGGGTTGCGGGATGCATATGTAGGGAGTCGTTTGGGCAAGCGTGCACGCGGCGGGAGCGGTGTGACGGAACCGATGGACCGGGCCCGGGTCCAGCCTGCGCGCATTACACTCGTTCGGGATTGTCGAACGTTAGAGGAGCAATGGACGTAGCCGTAGAGACCACCGCGATCGAACGGGGCGGATCGCCCGGGGCGACCCTGTCTCGCAAGGTGAAGGCCTTCGTCTCGCTGACGAAGCCCCGCGTGATCGAGCTCCTCCTCGTGGTGACGGCCCCGACGATGATCCTCGCCCAGGGCGGCATCCCGAACCTCTGGCTCGTGCTCAACGTCCTCATCGGCGGAGCGCTGAGCGCCGGGTCGGCCGGCGCCTTCAACTGCTACTTCGACCGCGACATCGACCGCATCATGAACCGGACGAAGAACCGCCCGCTCGTGACGGGCGAGATCTCGGACCGGGCCGCGCTGGTGTTCGCCACGACGATCGGTGTGCTGTCGATCGTCTGGCTCGGGCTGACGGCGAACTGGCTGGCCGCCGGGCTCTCGCTCGCGGCGATCCTCATCTACGTGGTCTTCTACACGCTCTTCCTCAAGCGCCGCACCCCGCAGAACATCGTCTGGGGCGGCATCGCCGGGTGCATGCCCGTGCTCATCGGCTGGGCCGCCGTCACGAACTCGCTCGACTGGGCGCCCGTGATCCTCTTCTCGGTCATCTTCCTGTGGACTCCGCCGCACTACTGGCCCCTGTCGATGAAGTACCGCGACGACTACCAGGCCGCCGGAGTGCCGATGCTCGCGGTGGTCCGCGGCCGCACGGTCGTCGGGCTGCAGGTCATCCTGTACGCCTGGGCGACGGTGGCCTGCTCGCTCCTGCTGATCCCCGTGGCCGGGATGGGCGCGGTGTACACCGTCGTCGCGCTCGCGAGCGGCGTCTGGTTCATCGCCGAGACCCACCGCCTCTACAACCTCGCGATCCGTCACGAGCACGTCTCGCCGATGCGCGTGTTCCACGGCTCGATCGGGTACCTCACCCTGCTGTTCCTCGCCGTCGGCATCGATCCCCTGCTGCCGTTCTGATGGTGACCCCCTTCTCGTTCCTCGCCGAGCGGGTCACGCTCTCGCCGCGGGCCCTGCGCTGGGGCACGACCGCGGCACTCGTCGCGAGCATCCTGATCATCTTCTTCGGGGGAGTGGTGCGACTGACCGGATCGGGCCTCGGCTGCCCGACCTGGCCGGCCTGCGACGCGGGATCCCTCACATCGACCCCGGAGCTCGGGATCCACGGTTTCATCGAGTTCACCAACAGAGCCTTCACCGGCGTGCTGATCATCGCCGTCGGCTGGGCGATCACTGCGGCGCGACTCCAGAAGCCGCGCGACCGGACGATGACGCGACTGGCCTGGTCGCAGTTCTGGCTGGTCGTCGCGAACGCCCTCGCGGGCGGAGCGACCGTGCACTCGGGTCTGAACCCCTACATCGTCGCGGGGCACTTCGTCCTGGCCATCGCCCTGCTCACCACGACGTCGCTGACGTGGCACCGCGCCCACCGGTCGCAGTCCACGGACTTCGAGCCGGACGCGCTCACCCGCGCCGTCAGCATCGCCCTCGTCGTGGTCACCCTGCTGGTGATCCTCGTCGGCACGCTCGTGACCGGCACCGGTCCTCATGCAGGCGACTCCGCGGAGGTGCCCCGGATGCGCTTCCACTGGGAGAGCGTCACCGTGGTGCACGGCGTGCTCGGCACGGCGTCGCTCGCGCTCGGCATCGTCCTGTTCGCGCTCCTGCGCCGGGTCGCCGGTGCGGAGCTCGCGCGCCGACGGGCGGCGACCTACATCGCCGTGGTCGTGTTGCAGGCGCTCGTCGGGGTCGCGCAGTCCCTCCTCGCTCTCCCGGAGGCCCTGGTCGCCGTGCACCTGCTGGGTTCGGCGCTCGTCTGGGTGGGCACCGTGCGCGTGCTCCTCGACGTGAACCCCCGGCTGTTCACCGTCCGTGCTCAGCGCCGCCGGGCGGCGGAGGAGCTCGAGCCCGTCCACTGACACCGCCGGCCGTGCTCCCGACGGGTCCCCGCGGCTCATCGACCGGCGCCTCCTCGCGACGGCCGCCGCAGGTGCCCACGGAGTCGCAGCAGGGCGAGCGGCAGCGCCCGGACGGGCAGGTCTCGCGCGAGCGCGGTGCCCAGGCGGCGGTGGAGCGCGGCCTCCGCGGGCGGGAGCCCGAGGCCTGCGGAGGCGAGCAGGAGGCGGGGGAGCAGTGGGATCGAGTCGTCGTTCGGCATGCCCGAAGATCATCACGGACCACCGACACCGGTATGGCCACCATCGTCTGGTGGCGCGGGACGTCGCACCCGGCCGACACCCAGGTGAGCGGGTTCCCATCCGGGCGCGCCTCTGTAGAATGAGTAGTTGGTTCAGGTACGACGTGAGACCCCGGCATCCGCGCGGACACGGCGTCGACAGGGACCACCGGCCCGATGACGCGCCGCAGCACTTCTCTTAGGACATCTCAGGCACGCACATCAACCGCCCCCGCGCATCGTCCACGATCGCGACCAGCCGGAATGTGCTCCGGGTCGCCCCACGGGGAATGACTCCGGAACCCGACCGGTTAGCAGTGGGTAGGAAACGAGGTACACATGTCAGACATCCTGATCGACCGCCCCGAGCTCGAGAGCCTCGGCGTCTACGAGTTCGGCTGGGCCGACTCCGACTCCGCGGGGGCGTCCGCGCGCCGCGGGATCTCGCCCGAGGTCGTCTCCGACATCTCCGCGCTCAAGAACGAGCCCGCCTGGATGCGCGACCGCCGCATGAAGGCGCTGAAGCTGTTCGAGCGCAAGCCCATGCCGACGTGGGGCGCCGACCTGTCGGCGATCGACTTCGACAACATCAAGTACTTCGTCCGCTCGACCGAGAAGCAGGCGCAGACCTGGGACGACCTCCCCGACGACATCAAGAACACGTACGAGAAGCTCGGGATCCCGGAGGCGGAGCGCCAGCGCCTCGTCGGCGGCGTCGCGGCGCAGTACGAGTCCGAGGTCGTCTACCACCAGATCCGCGAGGATCTGGAGGAGCAGGGCGTCATCTTCATGGACACCGACACCGCGCTGCGCGAGCACCCCGAGATCTTCGAGGAGTACTTCGGCACCGTCATCCCCGCGGGCGACAACAAGTTCGCGGCCCTGAACACCGCCGTGTGGTCGGGCGGTTCGTTCGTGTACGTCCCCAAGGGCGTGCACGTCGACATCCCGCTCCAGGCGTACTTCCGCATCAACACCGAGAACATGGGCCAGTTCGAGCGGACGCTGATCATCGCCGACGAGGACAGCTACGTGCACTACATCGAGGGCTGCACCGCGCCGATCTACAAGTCGGACTCGCTGCACTCGGCCGTGGTCGAGATCATCGTCAAGAAGAACGCCCGCGTGCGCTACACGACGATCCAGAACTGGTCGAACAACGTCTACAACCTCGTCACCAAGCGCGCGATCGCGCACGAAGGCGCGACGATGGAGTGGATCGACGGCAACATCGGATCCAAGGTCACGATGAAGTACCCGTCGATCTTCCTGGTCGGCGAGCACGCCAAGGGCGAGACCCTCTCGGTCGCGTTCGCGGGGCCCGGGCAGCACCAGGACGCCGGCGCGAAGATGGTCCACATGGCGCCTTACACGCAGTCGTCGATCGTCTCGAAGTCGATCGCCCGCGGTGGCGGTCGAGCGGGGTACCGCGGAGAGGTCCGGGTCGACGCCAACGCGCACCACTCGGCCAACACCGTGCGCTGCGACGCACTGCTCGTCGACACCATCTCGCGCTCGGACACCTACCCGGCGATCGACATCCGAGTCGACGACGTGCAGCTCGGCCACGAGGCGACCGTGTCGAAGGTCAGCGAGGAGCAGCTCTTCTACCTGATGTCGCGCGGCCTGCCGGAGGACGAGGCCATGGCCATGATCGTCCGCGGCTTCATCGAGCCGATCGCCCGCGAGCTGCCCATGGAGTACGCCCTCGAGCTGAACAAGCTCATCGAGATGGGGATGGAGGGCAGCGTCGGTTGACGCCCGCCTCCCCCCTCGAAGGGGCGCCCGGACGGGGCGCCCCGCACCCATCGAAAGGAACCACCGCCTGATGACGGTCCCCACGAGCGCCGCGACCCCCGAGATCGACGGCGCTGCCGCTGCCGAGCGCCTGGGCATCAGCGCCCACTCCGACGGGGCCTTCACGCCCGTGCAGACGCGCTCGGAGCGCTTCGCGTCGGTCGACGTCGACGCCTTCGAGGCCGTCACCGGGCGCGAGATCGCCTGGAAGCTGACCCCCGTCGCCCGCCTCGCCGATCTCATCGACGGACCGCTCGACGGCTCGCCGACCGCGTTCGAATACGCCGCGGTCGACGGCGTGGACGTCTCGTGGGTCGGCCGCGACGACCAGCGGATCGGCACCACCGGACTGCCCGAGGACCGCGCGGCCGCCAACGCCTGGTCGAGCTTCGAGCAGGCCCTCGTCGTGCGCATCGCGGGCGAGGACGAGAAGGTGGCGACCCTGGTCCGCTCGGATCTCGGGTCCACTCCTCGCGCCGCTCACACGATCATCGAGGCGGCGCCGTACGCGCGCGGCGTCGTCGTCCTCCAGAACGACGGCCCGGCGACGCTCGCCGAGAACGTCGAGATCCTTGTCGGCGAGGGAGCCCAGCTCACCGTCGTGTCCGTGCAGGAGTGGGACGACGAGGCGCGCCATCTGGCGAACCACTTCATCCGCGTCGGCCGCGACGCGAAGGTCAAGCACATCGTCGTCACCCTCGGCGGCTCGATCGTCCGGGTCAACCCCTCCGCACACCTCGTCGAGCGCGGTGCCGACGGCGAGCTCTTCGGGCTCTACTTCGCCGACGGCGGCCAGCACCTCGAGCAGCAGGTGTACGTCGACCACGATGCCCCCGACACCCGCAGCCGTGTGACCTACAAGGGCGCGCTGCAGGGCCAGGGCGCTCGCACGGTCTGGATCGGCGACGTCCTGATCCGCAACAGCGCGACCGGCACCGACAGCTACGAGCAGAACCGCAACCTGGTCCTCTCCGACGGCACCCGTGCCGACTCCATCCCGAACCTCGAGATCGAGACCGGCGACATCGCCGGAGCGGGCCACGCCTCGGCGACCGGCCGGTTCGACGACGAGCAGCTCTTCTACCTGCAGTCGCGCGGCATCCGAGAGGACGAGGCGCGCCGCCTGGTCGTCCGCGGCTTCCTCAGCGAGATCGTGCAGCAGATCAAGGTCGCCGAGCTGGAGGACCGCCTGCAGCTGGCGATCGAGGCCGAGCTGGCGGGCAGCGCCGGCCAGACCGGTTCCGGCAACTCGGCGGTGTCCGCATGAGCAACGCCGCGATGATCTGCTCGGTCTCCGAGCTGGTCCCGAACCAGGCCATGCGCGTCGAGGTCGACGGAGTCGCCATCGCCGTCGTCCAGGACTCGGCCGGCGAGATCCACGCCATCGGCGACACCTGCACGCACGGCGAGATCTCCCTCTCTGAGGGCTTCGTCGAGGGCGACAGCCTCGAGTGCTGGGCCCACGGCTCGCAGTTCTCCCTCCGCACCGGGACGCCCCTCAACCTGCCGGCCTACGAGCCGGTCCCCGTCTTCGTCGTCGAGATCATCGACGGCGACGTCTACATCGACCCGACCGTCACGAAGGAAGTCTGAATGTCCGTTCTCCAGATCAGCGATCTCCACGTCAGTGTCGAGACCGAGCAGGGGACCAAGCAGATCCTCCGCGGTGTCGATCTCACCATCAACCAGGGTGAGATCCACGCGATCATGGGCCCGAACGGGTCCGGCAAGTCGACCCTCGCCTACACGATCGCGGGCCACCCCAAGTACCACGTCGACGGCGGCTCGATCACCCTCGACGGCGTCGAAGTCCTGGACATGTCCGTGGACGAGCGCGCTCGCGCCGGCCTCTTCCTCGCCATGCAGTACCCGGTCGAGATCCCCGGAGTGACGAACACCAACTTCCTCCGCACCGCCAAGACCGCGATCGCGGGCGAGGCTCCGGCGATCCGCACCTGGACCAAGGACGTCAAGGCGGCCATGGGCAACCTGCGGATGGACCCCTCCTTCGCGGCGCGCAACGTCAACGAGGGCTTCTCGGGCGGCGAGAAGAAGCGCAACGAGATCCTCCAGCTCGAGCTGCTCGCCCCGCAGTTCGCCGTGCTCGACGAGACCGACTCCGGCCTCGACGTCGACGCGCTCAAGATCGTCTCGGAGGGCGTGAACCGCGCCCACGCCAACACGGGACTGGGCGTGCTGCTGATCACGCACTACACGCGCATCCTGCGCTACATCGAGCCCGACTTCGTGCACGTCTTCGTCGCCGGCCGCGTCGCCGAGCAGGGCGGCAAGGAGCTCGCCACCCGACTCGAGGACGAGGGCTACGACCGCTTCCTCACGACGGCGACGGCCTGATCATGGCCGTCACGACGCTCGAGCCGAAGCTCTTCGACCAGGTCGAGGAGGCGCTCAAGGACGTCATGGATCCCGAGCTCGGGATCAACGTCGTCGATCTGGGCCTGATCTACGACCTCGGGTGGGACGACGAGAACGACGCTCTCGTCATCCACATGACGCTCACCTCGGCGGGCTGTCCGCTGACCGACGTGCTCGAGGAGCAGACCGCCGAGTCGCTCGACGGCATCGTCGAGGCGTTCCGGATCAACTGGGTCTGGATGCCGCCGTGGGGTCCCGAGCGGATCACCGACGACGGCCGCGACATGATGCGCGCTCTCGGCTTCTCGATCTGAGACCGGTACGGCGAAGGGCCGGGAGGATCATCCTCCCGGCCCTTCGCCGTACCGTCGTGCGGGCTCAGTTCGAGCGGCGGCGGAGCAGAGCCCAGGTCGTGGGGAGCAGTGCGGCGGCGAGCACGATCTTGAGGGCGTCGCCGATCAGGAACGGGACGAGACCGGCGGTGAGGACGGAGCCGAGATCGGCGGGGTAGCCGAGCGAGCCGAGCGCGGTCGCGAGCCAGGGGAGTCCGACCAGGTAGATCGTCGCGGTGCCCGCGAGGAAGGTGACCAGGGTGCCGACGACGCGGCGGTCCCACTGACGCTGCGCCAGCCATCCGGTGACGATCGAAGCGAGGACGAAACCGACGATGTAACCACCGGTCGGGCCGGCGAGGACGGCCCAGCCGCTCGAGCCCTCGGTGAAGACCGGGGCGCCGAGCACGCCGACCAGCGCGTAGACGCTCATCGCGAGCGCGCCGCGGAGCGCGCCCAGCGTGGTTCCCGCGAGGAGCACGGCGAAGGTCTGGCCGGTGATCGGCACGGGCCACATCGGGATGTAGAGCTGGGCCATCCCGGCGGTGAAGGCCGCGGCGGCGACCACCAGGACGAGATCGGTGACGATCGAGCGCGCGAACAGTCGGTCCGCGAGGACCGGCCGCGACGGGGCGAGCGAGTAGCTGGACATGAGTGTCTCCAAAGACCGTGGCGCCCGGTGGCGACGAAGGACGAGCTCGACGGGGTCGAGCCTGCAGGTGGCCGAGCGCAGGGGTCCGGACGCGTCCGCGGACAGCGGACGTGAACCGGCCCCGCGGCTCAGGAAATATACTAGAGGGCTGCCGCATCGCGGCCCCTTGCCCCACACCTCCCGAAGCGACCGCCATTTCTTGGCGAGAACGGACAGCACTGTGCTGAGCGTCCACGATCTCGAACTCCGAGTCGGCGCCCGACTCCTGATGGAGAACGTCTCCTTCCGGGTGGGCGACGGCGACAAGGTGGGCCTCGTCGGCCGCAACGGGGCGGGGAAGACGACGCTGACCAAGGTGCTGGCCGGCGACCTCATCGCCGCCAAGGGCACGGTCGATCGCGGCGGTGAGATCGGCTACCTCCCGCAGGACCCGCGCTCGGGCGACCCGGAGGAGCTGGCGCGCACGCGCATCCTCGACGCCCGCGGTCTGGGCTCCCTCGTGGTGGGCATGTCGGAGGCGACCGAGGCGATGTCGAGCAGCGACCCGGCGATCAGTGCGGCGGGGATGAAGAAGTACGGCAACCTGACCGACCGCTTCCTCGCGCTCGGCGGTTACGCCGCGGAGGCCGAGGCGGCCTCGATCGCGAGCAACCTGAACCTGCCGGACCGGATCCTCGATCAGCCGCTGAAGACGCTCTCGGGCGGTCAGCGCCGGCGCATCGAGCTCGCGCGCATCCTGTTCTCGGATGCCAGCACCTTGATCCTGGACGAGCCGACCAACCACCTCGACGCGGATTCGGTGGTGTGGCTCCGCGAGTTCCTGAAGAACTACCGCGGCGGATTCATCGTCATCAGTCACGACATCGAGCTGGTCGGCGAGACGGTCAACCGCGTCTTCTACCTGGATGCGAACCGCCAGGTCATCGACGTCTACAACATGAACTGGAAGAACTACCAGCGCCAGCGCGCTGCCGACGAGGAGCGCCGCAAGAAGGAGCGCGCGAACGTCGAGAAGAAGGCGGGCGCCCTGCAGCTGCAGGCGGCGCGCTTCGGAGCGAAGGCCTCCAAGGCGGCGGCCGCGCACCAGATGGTGGCGCGCGCCGAGAAGATGATGAGCGGCCTCGAGGAGGTGCGCGCCGTCGACCGCGTCGCCAAGCTGCGCTTCCCGACGCCGATGCCCTGCGGCCGCACCCCGCTGCAGGCCGAGAACCTGTCGAAGAGCTACGGCTCGCTCGAGATCTTCACCGCCGTCGACCTCGCGATCGATCGCGGATCCAAGGTGGTCATCCTGGGTCTGAACGGCGCAGGCAAGACGACCCTGCTGCGGATCCTCGGCGGGGTGGACGCGCCGGACACCGGGTCGATCGAGCCCGGCCACGGTCTGCGGATCGGCTACTACGCCCAGGAGCACGAGACGATCGACGTCAAGCGCTCGGTGCTCGAGAACATGGTGTCGAGCAGCCCGAACCTCACCGAGACCGAGGCGCGCCGCGTCCTGGGCTCGTTCCTGTTCACCGGCGACGACTCGCACAAGCCGGCCGGAGTGCTCTCGGGTGGCGAGAAGACCCGTCTGGCCCTCGCGATGATCGTCGTCTCCGGGGCGAACGTGCTGCTCCTGGACGAGCCGACCAACAACCTCGACCCGGCGAGCCGCGACGAGATCCTCGACGCGCTCGCGCACTACGAGGGCGCGGTGGTCCTGGTCAGCCACGACGAGGGCGCCGTCGAGGCGCTGAACCCCGAGCGGGTGCTCATCATGCCCGAGGGCACCGAGGACCACTGGACCGCGGACTACCTCGACCTGATCACCCTGGCCTGATCACTCCGACCTGATCGCGGTCCGTCCCCGCCGGGCGCGGCGGCTCAGCGGTGGGCGTCGAGCAGCTCGTCCTCGATCTCGGAGTCGCTGCGACCGCGCTTCAGCCGGCGCTGCTCGCGCCGTTCCTCCGCGGCGATGACCTCGGGATCGTCGGCGTTGAGCAGCCGGAACTCGTGCCGCACGGCCCAGCCCAGTCCTCCGAAGCCCATCAGCGCGAACAGCACCCACTGGATCGCGTAGCTGATGTGCAGGCCTTCGTCGGCCACCGGCTTCAGCGCCGCGAGAGGAGGAGCGTCGACGGGTGCGGGGGATTCCGAGACCAGCAGGCCGTAGGCGCTCGTGCGCACCGGCTCTCCCAGCTGCGCACGCAGGTCGTCGAGCTGGATGGTCGCGATCTGACCGGCGGGAGCGGAGCGCCCCTCGATGCGGCCCTCGCTCGGCTTGATCCTGGCCGTCACCGTGACCTCTCCCTCCGGAGGGGCGGGCACGGCATCGGGGGAGTCCTGCTCGGATCCGACCGGGACCCAACCGCGGTCCACGATGAACAGGCTGCCGTCCGCGAGTCGGAGCGGTGTGAGCACCTCGAATCCGGGATTGCCGTTGTAGGGCCGGTTGCGGACGAGCGTCTCGTCCTGCGTCTCGTAGACGCCCGTGACCTCGACCGGCCGGAACTCGAGCGCGTCGTCCCACGCGCCGTCCTCGCCGATCAGGTCGTCGAGAGCCACGGGGTCGGCCGTCCAGTTGGCCGTGACGAGCCGGTTCGTCGAGGCGGCCTCGTCCAGGCGCGCCACCTGCCAGCGCGACAACAGCACGCAGGCGACGGCGAAGACCACCGCGAGGGCGAGGTAGCCGAACCAGCGGCGCGAGAGCACGAAGCGCCAGGAGGGACGCGGCGTGGAGTCGGTCAACGCGAGGTCCCCCGGTCGATGGTCTGAAGCGGTCTCACCTCGAGCGGGAACTCCCGTGCGGCGAGGAACTCGCGGAGGAACTCGAGGTGCTCACCGCAGGCGAGCCAGGTCTTGCGCCGGTCCTCCGCGTGGATCCGCGGATTCCGCCACTCTACGGCCCAGGTCGCGATGCTCGTGCAGCCCGCTCTCGAGCAGGTGTGCTTCTCGGGCGCTGTGCCGAGCGGGATCACGGTCGATCCGTCGTCGCTCCGCCGCCCTCGGCCCGGTCGTCGGTCGAGGAGCCGGACTCGGGGGCGGATGCGGGCGGCGGCACGGGGCGCGACAGGACGATCGCACCGGGGCGCTGCACGTTCCCGCTCTCGCCGACTCCGCCGACGTTCGCGAGCACCACGGCGAAGTAGGGGAGGACGATGGCGCCGATGGCGAAGAACGCGAGCCACCACCCCTGCGCGAAGATCAGGCAGATCACGCAGATCATGCGGATGCCCATCGCGATGGAGTACTTGATCGCGCGGGAGCGACGTTCCGCGGTCGGCGACGGCGGGAGGGAGGTGAGCGATTCGCGGGGTTTCACAGCTGTACAACCCTACGTCGCGGGGGAGTCGCGGAGGCTGGGCGGACGGGATCTCCCGATGTGTTGCGCCGCGCGCCCGTAGGATGTACGGGTCGTCCGGCGCCGTCCGCGCGTCGGCAGGAGGGACACCATGACCACGCCCCGCACCGTCCTCGTCACCGGAGGCAACCGAGGCATCGGCTTCGCCATCGCCGAGGAGTTCGTCGCCGCGGGGCACCGGGTCGCCGTCACGGCTCGGTCCGGATCGGGTCCGGCCGGATCGCTCACCGTCGTGGCCGACGTCACCGACTCCGCGTCCATCGATGCCGCCTTCACCCAGGTGGAGGCCGAGCTCGGTCCCGTCGAGGTCGTCGTGGCGAACGCGGGGATCACCCGCGACACCCTCCTCTTGCGCATGACCGAGGACGACTTCACGTCGGTCATCGACACCAACCTGACCGGGGCGTTCCGTGTGGTGAAGCGCGCCTCGAAGGGCATGCTCAAGCAGAAGTTCGGGCGCGTCATCCTGATCTCGAGCGTCGTGGGCCTCTACGGCGGACCGGGTCAGATCAACTACTCGTCGTCGAAGGCCGCCCTCGTCGGCTTCGCCCGCTCGCTCACCCGCGAGCTCGGGGCGCGCAACATCACCGCGAACGTCGTCGCTCCGGGCTTCATCGAGACCGACATGACGGCGGAGCTGCCGGCGGAGCAGCAGGCGGAGTACCGCAAGAGCATCCCGCTCGGCCGGTACGGGACCGCCGCCGAGGTGGCGAAGGTCACCCGCTGGCTCGCCGGCGACGAGGCCGCCTACATCTCCGGTGCGGTGGTCCCGGTCGACGGCGGCCTCGGGATGGGGCACTGATCGCTTCAGCTGTGGGCTTATATCCGCCGGATATCAGCTGTAGGCTTATCGGATGAGAGAAGCGCCGGTCGTCGCCGTTCTGATCGATCTGGTCGGTTCGCGCAGACTCGAGCGCCGCGATGTGGCGCAGCACGAGATCGAGACCGGCTTCGCCTCCGTCGATGGAGTCGTCCCCGCGATCGAGCCGCTGCACCCGACGGTGGGCGACGAATTCCAGGGCGTCTACCCGTCGCTCGCCGCCGCCCTCACGGCCACCCTGCACGCGCGCCTGTCCCTGCCCGCCGGGGTCGACTGCCGAGTCGGTCTCGGCCGGGGGGAGATCAGGGTGATCGGTTCGGGAGTCGCGGGCGGCCTGCAGGACGGCTCGGCGTGGTGGCGCGCCCGCACCGCGATCGACCGCGCCCACGAGCTCGAGGACGGCGCCGTCCCGAGTGCGCGGGCCTGGTTCGTGGGCTCCGACGAGCCGGGGGCCGAGGAGGCCGCGGTGAACGCCTACCTCCTCGCCCGGGACGCGCTGATCGGGCCCTTGAGCGCGCGGGACCGCCGACTCGTGCTCGGGGCAGCGCGGGGAACGCCGCAGAAGACGCTGGCGGAGCAGGAGTCGATCTCGCAGTCCGCGGTGTCGCAGGCGCTGCGTCGCGCGAGCGCGGGCGCGCTCCTCACCGGCGCGAGGCTCTTCGAGGACGCGTGCTGACCGCCCTGCTGCTCGGCCTCGTCGGCGCCGCCGACGTGCTGCGCACCCACCTGGGCCTCCGATCGGTGGCGATCGCGATCATCGTCGTCGACGTCGTCGCCGCAGTCGCCTCCGCCGTGGGGCTCGGCGCACCGGTCATCGGAGTCGTCGTCGTCGTGATCCTCTCGGCGCTCTGGCTCCCGGTCACGACGACGGAAGCGGGACGCCGACCGCCGGGAGGACTGCGCGCCGTCGTCGGTCTGGCGGCCGCGGTCCTCGTGCTCACCCTGGTCGACAGAGCGGGAGCCGCATCCGAGGGACCCCTGGTGAACGCGTGGTCGCGACTCGACGGCACCGCCTCGGGCTGGCCGCTGGAGCAGGTGCTCCTCGCCGTCGGAGCAGGACTGCTCCTGCTCGAGACCGGCAACGTGATCGTCCGCGCGGCCCTGCACCGGGAGCTCGCGCCGCATCCGGAGCCCCGCCGTTCCCTGTCGCTGCGCGCTCGATTCCTCCGCCCGCCCGCGGAGACCGCGCCGCTGCCGGACCTGCGCGGCGGACGCGCGATCGGCCCGCTGGAGCGCGTGCTGGTCGCGGGGCTCACCCTGACCGGCGCGGTCGGCCTCGCGGGAGCGGTGTTCGCGGCGAAGGGGATCGTGCGCTTCCCCGAGATCTCGCGCGACGGCGACAGCGGGACGAAGGCCGAGTACTTCCTCGTCGGCTCCCTCGTCAGCTGGACGCTCGCCCTCGCCTGCGCAGGGCTGGTCGCGCTCTCGGGGGACTGACCGGGGTCAGCCGCGCAGACCGAGCACCGGGAGGAGCTGGCTGAGATCGATGCCGTCGACGACGAGATCGGCGCGCTCCCGCACGAGGGGCTTCGCGTTGAAGGCGACCGCCAGTGCGGCGACCGCCATCATCTCGAGGTCGTTCGCTCCGTCTCCGATGGCGACGGTGCGCTGCGCGGGGACACCGGCGTCGGCGGCCCACTCGAGGAGCGCCGCGGCCTTCGCGTGCGCGTCGATGACCGGGCCGCTGACCGCGCCGGTCAGCACACCGGAGTGCGAGGCCAGGCGGTTCGCCCGCGCGTAGTCGAGACCCAGCTCGCGCGCGACGGGATCGAGCACTTCGTGGAATCCGCCGGACACCACTCCGATGCGTCCGCCCGCGTCATGCACGCCCGCGATGAGCTCCTGCACGCCGGGAGTGACGCGCAGCCCTGCCCGGACGCTCTCGCAGACGGAGTCGGGGACGCCCGCGAGGGTCGCCACCCGCTCCCGCAGGCTCTCGCCGAAGTCGATCTCGCCGCGCATCGCGCGCTCGGTCACCGCGGCGACGAGGTCCTCGGAGCCCGCGTGGGCCGCGAGGAGCTCGATCACCTCGTCCTGCAGCAGGGTCGAATCGGCGTCGAGGACGACGAGGAAGCGGGCAGGCGTCGCAGGACGCTCACTCATGACGGTCCGATCGGTCGGGCCGCGCGCCGGTGACGCCGGACGCGCGGAAGCGCAGTGCTCTCGGCCCGTTGGGGTGCTACGGGCGGACGACGACGCCCTTGCCGACCACGGTGATCCCCGAGTCGGTGACGGTGAACCCGCGCTCGCGGTCGTGATCGTGATCCACGCCGACCCGCGCGCCGGGCTCGACGACGACGTCCTTGTCGAGGATAGCGCGGACGACCAGCGCGTCCGGTCCGATGCGGACCTTGTCGAAGACCACCGAGTCGGTCACGGTCGCGTTCGACTCGATGACGGTCCACGGACCCACGACGCTGCGCTCGATGTGCGCGCCCGAGATGACGGTGCCGAGCGAGACGACCGAGTCGACGGTCGAGCCCATGTTGCCCTTGCCGTCCCGCACGATCTTCGCGGGGGGCGAGTTGAGCTGCGACGAGAAGATCGGCCACTGCTGGTTGTAGAGGTTGAAGACGGGCAGCGCCGAGATGAGGTCCTGGTGCGCCTCGAAGAAGGAGTCGATGGTGCCGACGTCGCGCCAGTAGTAGCGGTCGCGATCGGTCGATCCGGGGACCTCGTTGAGCTTGAGATCGTAGACGCCCGCCTCGCCGCGCGCGACGAAGTCGGGGATGATGTCGCCGCCCATGTCGTGGTCGGAGGTCGACAGTTCTCCGTCGCGGATGACCGCGTCGATCAGCGCGTCGGCGTCGAAGACGTAGTTGCCCATCGAGGCGAGCACCTCGTGGGGCGAGTCGGCCAGGCCGACCGCGTCCTTGGGCTTCTCGAGGAACTCGGCGATCTTGGTGGGGACGACGCCGTCGCCCGCCTCGTCGCCCGCGAGCTGGATGACTCCGAACTGGTCGGCCAGCTCGATCGGCTGGCGGATCGCCGCGACCGTGGCCTTCGCACCCGACTTGATGTGGGCGTCGATCATCTGCGAGAAGTCCATGCGGTACACGTGATCGGCGCCGACCACGACGACGATGTCGGGCTTCTCGTCGCGGATCAGGTTGAGGCTCTGCAGGATCGCGTCGGCGGAGCCGCTGAACCAGCGCTTGCCCAGACGCTGCTGCGCGGGCACGGAGGCGACGTAGGAGTTGAGCAGACCCGAGAGGCGCCAGGTCTGCGAGACGTGGCGGTCGAGCGAGTGCGACTTGTACTGCGTCAGCACGACGATCTGCGTGAGCCCCGAGTTGATGAGGTTCGACAGCGCGAAGTCGATCAGGCGGTACTGGCCGCCGAACGGGACCGCGGGCTTGGCGCGATCGGCCGTGAGGGGCATGAGCCGCTTGCCCTCGCCGCCGGCGAGGACGATGCCGAAGATCTTCTTTGACTGCATGGCTCAACAGTAGGGGGTGGGGCCCCGCCGAAGACCCCTGCTGTCGCCGGGGAATCGGCTGTACTACGGTTCGGGGTGTGCGAGTCGATCTGCTGACCAAGGAATACCCGCCCGAGGTGTACGGAGGAGCCGGCGTCCATGTCGCCGAGCTCACCAAGGCGCTGCGCCACGACATCGAGGTCGTGGTCCGCTGCTTCGGAGCTCCCCGGGACGAGCCGGGAGCGTTCGCGTACCCGGTCCCCGCCGAACTCGCCCAGGCCAATGGAGCACTCCAGACCCTCGGCGTCGACCTGCAGATCGCGCAGGACGCGGCGGGAGCCGATCTCGTGCACTCGCACACCTGGTACGCGAACGCGGCGGGCCGTCTCGCCCAGCTGCTCCACGGTGTCCCGCACGTGGTCTCGGCGCACAGCCTCGAGCCGCTGCGCCCCTGGAAGGCCGAGCAGCTCGGCGGCGGCTACCGCGTCTCGAGCTGGATCGAGCGCGAGGCGTACGAGACCGCGGACGCCGTGATCGCGGTCTCCGGCGGCATGCGCGCCGACATCCTCCGCTCCTACCCGGCGCTGGACCCGGCGAAGGTGCACGTGGTCTACAACGGCATCGATCTCGACGCGTGGCACCCCGTCGAGGACGAGGCGGTCCTCGAGAGCCTCGGCATCGACCCCTCCCGCCCGTCGGTGGTCTTCGTCGGCCGCATCACGCGGCAGAAGGGGCTCCCGTACCTCCTGCGCGCGGCGGCGACGCTCCCTCCCGAGGTGCAGCTCGTGCTGTGCGCGGGTGCTCCCGACACCCCCGAGATCATGGCGGAGGTCACCGCGCTGGTGCGCGGGCTGCAGGAGGAGCGGACCGGCGTCGTCTGGATCGACCGCCACCTCCCTCGTCACGAGCTCTCCGCGGTGCTGACGGCGGCGACGACCTTCGTCTGCCCGTCGATCTACGAGCCGCTCGGCATCGTGAACCTCGAGGCCATGGCGTGCGGCGCCGCGGTCGTCGGCACGGCCACCGGCGGCATCCCCGAGGTCGTCGTGGACGGAGTGACGGGCCGCCTGGTCCCGATCGAGCAGGTCACCGACGGCACCGGCACCCCGGTCGACCCCGACCGCTACGTCGCGGACCTCGCGGCGGCTCTCGCCGAGGTGGTCGCGGATCCCGAGGCGGCCAAGCGCATGGGAGCGGCGGGCCGCGAGCGGGCGCAGAGCGATTTCAGCTGGACGCAGATCGCGCGGGACACCCGGGCGATCTACGACTCGCTCGTCTGATCCCTCCGCGCTCGCCCTTTAGGATGGGACGCATGCCCAGCGTCGTCTCGTTCTCCGATGTCTCCTTCGTCCGGAACGGCAAGCGGATCCTCGATCACATCGAGTGGGCCGTCGCCGAGGAGGACCGCTGGGTCGTCCTCGGACCCAACGGCGCGGGCAAGACGTCGATCCTGCAGATCGCCGCGGCGCAGAACTACCCCTCGACCGGTACCGCCGGGATCCTCGACGAGACCCTCGGCCGCGTCGACGTCTTCGAGCTGCGCCCGCGCATCGGCTACGCCTCGACCGCGATGGCCCGCCGCCTGCCGGTGGACGAATCGGTCCTGGACGTCGTGATGACCGCCGCCTACTCGGTGACCGGTCGCTGGAACGAGTCGTACGACGCCGTCGACGAGCGCCGCGCCCGCCGCGTGCTCGCCGAGTGGAAGCTCGACCACCTCGCGGACCGCACGTTCGGGACGCTCTCGGACGGCGAGCAGAAGCGGGTGCAGATAGCGCGTGCGATCATGACGGACCCCGAGCTCCTCCTGCTCGACGAGCCGGCCGCGAGCCTCGACCTCGGCGCCCGCGAGGAGCTCGTCGCGCTCCTCAGCGGTTTCGCGAAGGACCCGGCGTCGCCCGCGATCGTGATGGTCACCCACCACGTCGAGGAGATCCCCGACGGCTTCACCCACGCGCTCCTGCTGCGCGACGGGAAGGCCGTCGCCGCCGGGCCGCTGGCCGAGGCTCTGACCGAGCAGACGCTCTCCGAGACGTTCGGACTCGACATCGCCCTCACTCGCGAGGACGGCCGGTACTCGGCTCGCGCCCGCCGCTGATCGACCGGGTCCGCCGCGCCGCGGATCCCCTCGTCGACGGCCGCACGATCTGCTACACTCGATAGCTGGTTCGGGCCCGTTCGCGGTGCGCCCACCACCCTTCCACCCGTTCCCGTCGACGACAGGTGCGGTTCAGGACCACCAACGACAGGACACGCCATGAAGACCGACATCCACCCCGAGTACGCGCCGATCGTCTTCCGCGACCTCGCCTCCGGTGAGACCTTCCTCACCCGTTCGACGGCGAAGAGCAGCAAGACCATCGAGCTCGACGGCGTCACCTACCCGGTCATCGACGTCGAGATCTCGTCGGCCTCGCACCCGTTCTACACGGGCAAGCAGCGCATCATGGACTCGGCCGGCCGCGTCGAGAAGTTCAACAGCCGCTACAAGAACTTCGGCAAGTAGCCGCTCCTCGAAGGGCCCTCGACCTCACGGTCGGGGGCCCTTCGTCGTGTCCCTGGCGACGCCGGTGCGGTAGCGTCCGGGCATGGTGTCCTTCGCCGACAAGCCGATCCTCCCCGTCGTCACCGCGGAGGAGTGGGAGGCGTACCTGTCGGACTCCCCGGATCCCGGCGGGGTGCGTCTGAAGCTGCGCAAGAAGGCGGCGGTCGATCCCGGCCTTACCTACGCCGAGGCCCTCGACGTGGCGCTCTGCCACGGCTGGATCGACGGGCAGGCCAGCGCGTTCGACGAGCAGTTCACGCTGCAGGCCTTCACCCCGCGTCGCCGGGCCAGTCCGTGGTCGCAGGTGAACCGCGAGCACGTCGTCCGGCTGGTCGAAGAGGGCCGGATGCGCCCCGCCGGACTCGCGGAGATCGAGCGCGCCAAGGCGGACGGCCGCTGGGACGCGGCGTACCGGCAGAAGGGGGCGGAGGTGCCTCCGGACCTGCTGGCGGCCCTGGAGGCCGACCCGGAGGCGGCGGCGTTCTTCGCGACCCTGGGCGGGCAGAAGCGCTTCGCGTTCCTCTTCCGCCTGAAGCAGTTGAAGCGGCCGGAGTCGCGCGAGCGCCGGATCCGCGAGTACGTGGCGCTGCTGCGGGAGGGGCGCACGCTCACCTAGGTCCTGCTGAACCCAACCCGGCGCTGGCGCGGCGTCAGTGGCGTACGGGCCAGGCGCCGTCGGCGACGAAGGCCTCGTCGCGGACGCGGCGCATGTACTCCTGGAACGACTCGGCCTGGTCGCGGCACCAGTCGATCTGCAGCGCGTGCAGGGCGTCGGCGCCCACTCCGAGCTCGTCGGCGAAGGCGCGGCCGAGCGCCTGGGCGACCCTGCCCGCCGCGACGGCGTCGGCTCCGGCGTCGTGGGCGTCGGTGAGGCTCACTCCGTAGTGCTCGGCGGCGAGGGTGAGGGTGCGCTTGCCCTTGCGGTAGCGGTCGACGGCCTTGTCGATGACGAGGGGATCGACGACCGGGCTCGGATCGATCAGGACCGGCACACCCCAGCGTCGCGCCTCGTGGGCGAGCAGCGAGAGGTCGTAGGGGGCGTTGTAGACGACGACCGGGATACCGCGGGCGAGCAGGGAGCGGAGCGCCTCGGACACCTCGGCGACGACCTCGCCCGCCGGGCGGCCGTGCTCGCGCGCGTGCTCGGTGCTGATGCCGTGCACGGCGCTGGCCCCCGCGGGGATCTCGACTCCCGGATCGGCGAGCCACGTGGTGCCCTCGATCGCTTCTCCGTCGGCTCCGATCACTCCGACGTGCGCGGTCACGATGCGGCTCGTGCGGACGTCGATGCCCGTGGTCTCGAGATCGAAGACGGCGAGGAGGTCGAACCAGGGCGCGCCCTCGGCGGGCGCGAGCTCGGCGGGTGCCGGAGCGGCGCGAGCCTCGTCGGACGGGAGGGCCTCGAACGCGCCGTCGTCGAACAGGGTCGGCTCGGTCGTTGCGGTGATGCTCACGCGGACAGCCTAAACGGGGCCTCCGACATCGGTCGGAGGCCCCGCGGCGTGCTCACGAGTGGTTCATCGGTCGTGGTCCGCCTTCGCGACGTGCAGCCAGAAGAAGCCCTGCGTGCCGAGGGTCATCGTGAGGGTGCCGTCCGCCGAGAAGCCGGGGAAGCGTCCGCCGCCGAACAGGTCGCTCAGCGCGGAGCCGGGGTTCTCGGGGTCGGTGATGGTCACCGACACCGGGTTGTGGTTGAAGCTGAAGACGCAGAGCACCTCCTCGGGCTGGTCGCCCATGGCGGAGCCGGACCCGGCGTAGTCGCGCACGAAGGCGAGCACCGACTCGTGGTCCGTCTCGAGCACGCGCATCGAGCCGAGGCCGAAGGCCGGGTGGCCACGGCGTACGTGCAGCACGTTCCGCATCCAGTGCAGGAGCGAGCGGGACTGCGCGAGCTGAGCCTCCACGTTCACCTGGTTGTAGTGGTAGACGAGCGATTGCACGATCGGCTGGACGAGCTTGCCGGGGTCGGCGGCCGAGAAGCCGGCGTTGCGGTCGGGGGTCCACTGCATCGGCGTGCGGGAGGCGTCGCGGTCGTTCAGCCAGATGTTGTCGCCCATCCCGATCTCGTCGCCGTAGTAGAGGAACGGACTGCCCGCGAGCGAGAAGAGCAGGGCGTTGATCAGCTCGAGCTCGGCGCGGGAGTTGTCGAGCAGCGGGGCGAGGCGACGCCGGATGCCGATGTTGGAGCGCATCCGCGGGTCGTAGGCGTACCAGCCGTACATCGCCTGGCGGTACTCCTCCGAGACCATCTCGAGCGTGAGCTCGTCGTGGTTGCGCAGGAACACGCCCCACGCGGCTCCGGTGGGGATGTCGAAGGTCTCGGAGAGGACCTTCTTCAGCTCGTTCGCCGTCTGCGCGCGGAGGGAGTAGAAGATACGCGGCATGACCGGGAAGTCGAAGGCCATGTGGCACTCCGGCTCCTCCTCGGTGCCGAAGAACGCGGCGACCTCGCGCGGCCACTGGTTCGCCTCCGCGATCAGGATGCGGCCGGGGTAGTCGCGGTCGACCATCTGCCGGAGGTTCTTGATGAAGTCGTGGGTGGGCGGCTCGCCCTCGCCGTTGCCCTCGTCGGACTCGTAGAGGTAGGGGATCGCGTCCAGCCGGATGCCGTCGACGCCGAGGTCGAGCCAGAACTTCACCACGTCGTGGATCGCCTCGCGGACGGCCGGGTTCTCGAAGTTGAGGTCCGGCTGGTGCGAGAAGAAGCGGTGGAAGTAGAACTGCCGGCGCTCGGAGTCGAACGCCCAGTTCGAGTCCTCGGTGTCGACGAAGATAATGCGGATGTCGGGGTAGCGGTCGTCGGTGTCGTTCCAGACGTAGAAGTCGCCGTACGGGCCCTCGGGGTCCGACCGCGACTGCTGGAACCACTCGTGCTGGTCGCTCGTGTGGTTGAGCGGGAAGTCCATGACGATGCGCATGTTGCGCTCGTGCGCCTTGCGCACCAGGTCGCGGAAGTCCTCCATCGTGCCGAACTCGGGGAGGATCGCCTTGAAGTCCGAGACGTCGTAGCCGCCGTCGCGCAGCGGCGACATGTAGAAGGGCGGCAGCCAGAGCGCGTCGATGCCGAGCCACTGCAGGTAGTCGAGCTTGGAGGCCAGTCCGTTGATGTCCCCGGCGCCGTCCCCGTTCGAGTCGTAGTACGACCGGATCATGACCTCGTAGAACACCGCACGGCGGTACCACTGGGGATCGAGGGCGAGTCCGGGGAGTTGGATCGGCGACGTGAAGCTCACGGTGCTCCTTCTGCTGCTGCCTGAGCGGATGACCGTCACGGAGGACGGGGCGGTGCGTCGCGAAGCGAGCGCGTCCTCATGCTCCCGGCTCGGATCGCGGCCACGCAAGGCGTTGCGGCGAGAAGTTCGGGCGGTCTTGCCTACGATGGGGACCGAGATGACCGTCGCTTCGCCCTACGCCGCCGACCTCGGACGACTCCCGATCCGGGAGGCCTCCGCGGCCGTCCCGGGGGCGTCCACCGCCTACTGGAGCTACGGCTCGGACGACGCGGCGACGGTGATCGTGCTCGTGCACGGCTTCCGCGGCGAGCACCACGGTCTGGAGCCGGTGATCGCCCGTCTGCTCGGGGGAGGGGCGGACGTCCGCGTCATCGCTCCGGACCTGCCGGGATTCGGCGCGTCCCCGCCCATGACGGCGCACGCGCACGACGTGGAGGGCTACGCGGCCTGGCTGGGGGAGTTCCTGGACGTGCTCGGGCTCCGCGGCGAGGCCGTGGTGCTCGGTCACTCCTTCGGCTCGATCGTGGCCGCGGCGGCCGTCGCATCGGGGCTGCAGACTCCGCTGCTCGTGCTCGTCAATCCGATCGCGGCTCCGGCCCTCGCCGGCCCTCGGGGAGTGCTGACACGGCTCGCGGTGCTCTACTACCGGCTCGGAGCGGTGCTGCCGCGGACTCTCGGGTACCGGCTGTTGCGCGATCCGTGGATCGTGCGCGTGATGAGCCTGACGATGGTGAAGACGAAGGACGCCGGTCTGCGGCGCTTCGTGCACGACCAGCACGACCGCTACTTCAGCGCGTTCGCGTCGCGCGACACGGTGCTCGAGGCGTTCCGCGCCTCGGTCTCGCACGACGTGAGCGAGTACGCGGCGCGCCTCACGGTGCCGACGCTGCTGATCGCGGCGGCGCAGGACGACATCACGCCGCTCGCCGCGCAGCACCGCCTGCTCGCGGCGCTCCCGCACGCCCGGCTGCACGTGATCGACGGGGTCGGCCACCTCATCCACTACGAGACGCCGGACGAGGCCGCCGCGGTGCTCCGCCGCGCCCTCGAGGAGGGGATCGACCGATGAGGATCGTCGTCGACTGCCGCTACACCCGGCTCGAGCGCCACGACGGCATCAGCCGCTACACCTCCGAGCTCGTGCGCGAGCTCTCGGTTCTGCACGACGTGACGATGCTGATCAGCGACCGACGCCAGCTCGCGCTGCTGCCCGACCTGCCGTGGGAGAAGGTCACGTCGCCGACCGGTCCGTTCGAGCCGTTCGTGGCGCTCCTCGTGAACCGGTTGAAGCCGGACGTGGTCTTCTCGCCGATGCAGACCATGGGGTCGCTCGGTCGCCGCTACCGCCTCGTGCTGACCGTGCACGACCTCATCTACTACCGCCATCGCACGCCCCCGCGCGATCTGCCGCTGCCCGTCCGCGGGCTGTGGCGGCTCTACCACCTGTCCTGGTGGCCGCAGCGCCGACTGCTGCAGCGGGCCGACGCCGTGGTGACGGTGTCGGAGACCACTCGCGAGCTGATCCGGGAGCACCGCCTGACGACCCGCCCGATCGTGGTGGTGCCGAACGCGGCGGGCGACCCGGACGAGGCGAGCACCGCGCTGGCCGCGTCGCTGCCCGACCGCTCCGACGCCCGCTCGCTCGTGTACATGGGCTCCTACATGCCCTACAAGAACGTCGAGACGCTGGCCCGCGCGATGCGGCTGCTTCCCGACTACGAGCTGCACCTGATGAGCCGGGCGAGCGACGAGACGGTCGAGACGCTGCGCTCGCTCGCCCCGACGGCGAAGCTGGTGTTCCACCAGGGCGCGGACGACGCCACCTACCGGTCGGTGCTCGCGCGCGCGACCGCCCTCGTCAGCGCGAGCCGCGACGAGGGCTTCGGGATCCCGCTGGTCGAGGCGATGGCGCTCGGCACCCCCGTCGTCGTCAGCGACATCCCGATCTTCCGCGAGATCGGCGGGGACGCGGCGGTCCTGGTGGATCCGGGCAGTGCGAAAGACGTGGCGCGCGGAGTCCGCTCGCTCGAGGATGCGGCGGTGTGGACGGAGCGTTCGGAGCGGTCGCGCGAGCGCGCGGCGGCGTACTCGTGGCGCGACTCCGCCCGGGTGCTCTACGAGCTGCTGACCTCGCTCGACAGGCCCTAGGGAGCGGTGGGGCTGAGGACGTCGTCGAGATCGGCGTCCACGACCACCACGTCACCGGAGTCGTCGAACGCGACGATCCGCAGGGCGCCGTCGACGATCGCGAAGTCGTGGCGCGACCCGTTGCCGACGGTGATCCCCTGCGGCAGCAGCGCGTCCTCGCTGAGCGAGCGGAGAAGGCTGCCGATGACGGCGCCGTGCGTCGCCACGATCACCCGCTGGTCGGGGAAGCGCTCGGCGACCTCGAGCAGCGCCTCCGTCGCCCGCGCGACGACCTCGGCGCGGGTCTCGCAGCCGGGGATGCGCTCACCCTCGATGCCGCCGGGGAAGAGGGCGCGGAGGTCGTCCCCGGTCATGCCCTCGGCCTCGCCGTAGGCGCGCTCGGCCAGCCCGGGCACGACGAGCGGCTCGTCGAGGCCCAGACCCCGGGCGATGACGGCACCCGTCTCGTAGGCGCGCTGCAGCGGACTCGCGACGACCGCGTCCCACTCCCGCTCGCCGAGGATCCGCGCGGCCGCCCGCGCCTGCGAACGGCCGGTGTCGTTCAGCGGGATGTCGCTCGCTCCCTGGATGCGGCGCGCCGCGTTCCAGTCGGTCTGGCCGTGGCGGACGAGGGTGAGCTGGGTCACGGGAGCCTCTCGAGGTGCGGGGAGGGGAGGACGCCCGGGTCAGCGGGCGGGGAGGCGGTCGGCGAGGATCCGCAGGACCTCGCTCGTGCCGCCGTCGATCTTGATCGCGGCGCGGCCGTCGCCCTTGGTCGTGCCGCGATTGACGATGACGATCGGCATCTTGCCGCGGCGCGCGATCTCGAGGAAGCGGATGCCGGAGTTGACGACGAGGGAGGAGCCGGCCACGAGGAGGGCGTCGGCGCCGGCGACGATGGCGCGCGCCTCCTGGAACCGCTCGGTGGGGATGAACTCGCCGAAGAACACGATGTCGGGCTTGAGGATCCCGCCGCAGACGGTGCAGTCGGGCACGGTCATCGCCGAGACGTCGTGCACCTCGGCGTCGCCGTCGGGGTTGAGGGAGGAGACGTCCGGGTCGTCGAGCCAGGGGTTCGCCTCGGCGATCCGGTCGGCCACGGCGTCACGGGCGAAGTACTGCCCGCAGGTCATGCATCGGACGCGGTCGGCGGACCCGTGCAGGTCGACGACGCGCCGGGATCCGGCGCGGACGTGCAGCCCGTCGACGTTCTGGGTGACGACTCCGGTCAGGACGCCCCGCTCCTCGAGTCGGGCCAGGGCGCGGTGCCCGTCGTTGGGGAGCGTGCTCGTGAAGCGCCGCCAGCCGATCTGGCTGCCGGCCCAGTACCGCTTGCGGTAGTCGGGGTCGGCGACGAACTGCGAGTAGGTCATCGGGGTGCGCACCGGCGCGCCGGCTCCGCGGTAGTCCGGGATGCCGGAGTCGGTGCTGACGCCCGCGCCGGTGACGGCGGCGATGCGCCGCCCGCTGAGGAGTTCGACGGCCTGCTCGATCGCGTCGGCACGGGTGCCGTCCTCGACCGGTGTCGGACTCGACTCCATCCGCGCCTCCCGTCGGTGATCCCTCCGCGTGCGCGGCGGGCCCGTCTCGAAGTCTAGAGCGCCGCGGTGCCCGAGGGCTGTGAAGAGGGGATCGCCGTCGCGAGCGCCGGCGATCCCCGTCGATCGGCCCTAGGGTGCCGGGATGCCGATCGTGCACATCGCTGACCTCGACCATCCCCTCCTCGCCGACTACCACCGGCTGACGGACGTCGCCCTGCGGCGGGTGCTGGAGCCGGAGGGCGGGCTCTACATCGCGGAGTCGGCCAAGGTGATCGGCCGGGCCCTCGACGCCGGGCACCGCCCGCGCTCGGTCCTGGTGCAGGAGAAGCGGCTGGGCGACGCGGCGGACGTGCTCGAGCGCTTCCCCGAGGTCCCGGTGTTCGTGGCGCCCGACGAGACCATCGAGGAGCTGACCGGGTTCCACCTGCACCGCGGGGCGCTGGCCTCGATGCACCGGCCCGTGCTGCCCACCGTGACGGAGCTCCTCGCGGACGCCCGCCTCGTCGTGATCCTCGAGGACCTCGTCGACCACACGAACGTCGGCGCGGTGTTCCGCGCGGCCGCCGGGATGGGGGCGGACGCCGTCCTCGTGACGCCGCGGTGCGCGGATCCGCTCTACCGCCGCAGCGTGCGGGTCAGCATGGGCACGGTGCTGCAGGTGCCGTGGACCAGGACGCCGGAGTGGGGGCCGGCGCGGGACGAGCTGCTCGCCTCCGGGTTCTCGATCGCGGCACTCGCTCTGGCGCCGGACGCGGTGCCGCTGGACGTCTACGCCGCCCGGCGCCCCGAGCGCGTGGCGATCGTGCTCGGAGCAGAAGGGGACGGGTTGAGCCGGGCCGCTCTCGACGCGGCGGACACGGTGGTCACGATCCCGATGCTGCACGGGGTCGACTCGCTGAACGTGGCGTCCGCCGGAGCGGTGGCGCTCTGGGCGCTGACGCGCGCGGCCGCACCCTCCGAGGATCGGGCGGACACCGCGCCTACGATGACGGAGTGAGCTCCCCGACGCGACCCGACGACTCGCCGATCGACGTGCTCGGAGCGGTCCTGCCGGAGCAGCCTGCCGGCCCTCCGCCCCGTCGGCGCCGCGTCGGCGCGATCATCGGGGGCGCGCTCGCCGTCGTCCTGGTCGGCGCGGGCGGCGCCTACTCCGCGACCGCGGCGAGCGCCGAGCTGCCCGTCGCGACCGCCCTCGTGGCGCAGACGCCCGGGGCGACGACGGAGGCTCCGGTGCTCGCCTGGCCGGCGTACGGCTCCGGGGCGATCGGGGCGGTCGGATTCGACGACGCCGAGCAGGACGGCGTGCTCGCGAGCTACGGCTCGACCGAGCCCGTGCCCACCGGGAGCATCGCGAAGGTCGTGACGGCGCTGGTGATCCTCGCCGCGCGGCCGATCGCCGACGGGACCGACGGCGCGGACATCACCTTCACGAGTGCCGACGTCGGCTACTACAGTGACTCGCTGGCCGAGAACGGCTCCGTCGCGCCCGTCTCCGCGGGCCTCGAGCTGACGCAGCGCGAGGCGCTGACGGTGCTGATGCTGCCGTCCGCGAACAACTACTCGAAGTCCCTCGCGATCTGGGCCTTCGGCTCGGAGGAGGCGTACCTCGCCGCCGCGCGCACCTGGCTCGACCAGCAGGGGCTGACGCGCACGGTCGTCACCGACACGAGCGGGCTCTCGCCCGACACCGTGAGCACCACCTCCGACATGGTGCGCCTGGGCCAGCTGCTCGTCGCTGATCCGGTGCTGGCGCCGATCGTCGCCCTGCCCCGCGCCGACGTCCCCGGGGTGGGCGTGGTGCAGAACACCAACACGCTCCTCGGGCGCGGGGGAGTGGACGGGATCAAGACGGGGACGACGGACGAGGCGGGATCGTGCCTCCTGTTCTCGGTGGACACCGTCGTCGAGGGCGAGCCGGTGACGCTCGTCGGCGTCGTCGTGGGCGCGCGGACGCATCCGCAGCTCGCCTCGGACATCCTGACCCTGCTGCCGAGCGTCGAGGCGGGGTTCCGCACGGTACCGCTGACGACCGAGGGGCAGGACTTCGGCTCCTTCACGAGCCTCTGGGGCGAGTCGGCCGTGGCCGAGACCCCCGAGGCGCGGTCGGTGCTGACCTGGGGAGCGGTCACGACCTCGACGACGGTCGAGCTCGATCCGCTCGAGACGGTGGCCGACGGCTCGGGCGTCGGGACCGCGACTGTGAGCGTCAACGGCACGCCCTACGAGCTGCCCCTGGTCGCCGACGGGTCGATCGAGGATCCGGGGTTCGGCTGGCGCGCCTCGCACCCGGCGGAACTGCTCGGCTAGTCGGGACTGCTCGGCCGGCGCTCAGTCGCCCTCGACGACGATGCGGACGCCGGCCGTCGCGATGTCGGCGGCGACCTCCTCGGGCGTCGCGTTGCCCGGCGCCGCGGTGCCCGGTGCGGAGGGGGCGGGCTGCGCGCGCTCGGCGTCGGCACGGTAGGGCTCCGCGGACGGGCGCTTGGCCGTGATGAAGTCGCCCGAGGACTGGTGGCGCACGCGCCGCAGCACCCACGGCACGAGGTACTCGCGCGCCCACTTCACGTCCTCGGTGCGCGCCGCGCGCCAGGTCGGCGTGGGCAGCGGCTCCGGAGCGAGCGGCCGGAGCGAGTTCTCGACGGCGAGCGCCTCGAGAACCATGCGGGCGACCTCGTGGTGCCCGTGCGGGTTGAGGTGCAGGCGGTCGGGCGCCCACATCCGCACGTCCTGGATCTCCTGCAGCGACCACTGGTCGGCGACGATGCAGTCGTAGCGCTTGGCGAGCGCGCGCAGGTTCTCGTTGTAGATCGCGACCTTGCCGCGGATGCGCCCGAACACGGGGGAGAAGCCGACGTCGACACCGGTGAAGAGCACGACCGTAGCGTCGTCCGCGCGCAGCCGCGCCAGGCCCGACTCGAAGCGCGCGGCGATGTCGTCCGGGTCGGTGCCCGGGCGGATGACGTCGTTGCCGCCCGCGGAGATCGTGATGAGGTCCGGGCGCAGCTCCAGCGCCGGCTCGACCTGCTCGTCGAGGATCTGCTGGAGCAGCTTCCCGCGGACGGCCAGGTTCGCGTAGGCGAAGTCGTCGACCTGGCTGCCCAGCACCTCGGCGACGCGGTCGGCCCATCCGCGGTGACCGCCGGGGCTGGCGGGCTCGGGATCGCCGATCCCCTCGGTGAACGAGTCGCCCAGGGCGACGTAGCGGGACCACGGATGACGCTGCTCGACCATCCCTCCATTCTGCTCCGCGACGCGGTGAGCCGGATCCGTCGCGCGGACGATCGCGACACGCCCAGGCCACGCCCGGTGCGGCGCCCGATCGCGCGGACCCGGCCCCCGCGTCGGTGGCGTCGGCTACCGTTGGCGCACGTGAACAGTCCCTCGAGCTTCGGTCATCAGGTCGGCACCTCCGCTGCGGAGCACCTGTCCCCGTCGTTCCCGGGCCGCGCTCCCTGGGGCACGGCGAACAAGCTGCGGGCCTGGCAGGCGGAGGCGCTCGAGGCGTACTTCCAGACCGAGCCGCGCGACTTCCTCGCCGCTGCGACCCCCGGCGCGGGCAAGACGACCTTCGCCCTCCGGCTCGCGGCCGAGCTGCTGCACAACCGCACCGTCGACCGCATCACCGTGGTCGCTCCGACCGAGCACCTCAAGCGCCAGTGGGCCGAGGCCGCGCACCGCGTCGGCATCCGCCTGGACCCCACCTTCACGAACCGGATGGGGCGCCACGCCCGGCACTACCACGGCGTCGCCGTCACCTACGCGCAGATCGCGGTGCGCCCGGAGCTCCACCGCGAGCTCACCCTCTCGGGGCGCTCGCTCGTGATCCTCGACGAGGTGCACCACGGCGGCGACGCGCTCAGCTGGGGCGACGCGATCCGCGAGGCCTTCGAGCCCGCCGTGCGGCGCCTGTCGCTGACCGGGACGCCGTTCCGCTCGGACACGGCGCCGATCCCGTTCGTCAGCTACCTGCCCGACGAGGAGGGCATCCGCACCTCGCTGACCGACTACGCCTACGGGTACGGCCGCGCCCTGGCCGACGGCGTCGTCCGTCCGGTGCTCTTCATGGTGTACGCGGGTCAGATGCGCTGGAAGTCGAAGGCCGGCGACGAGATGGAGGCGCGGCTCGGCGAGGGCAACACGAAGGACATCACCTCTCAGGCGTGGCGCACGGCGCTGGACCCCAAGGGCGACTGGATCCCGTCGGTGCTGCGCGCCGCCAACACGCGCCTCAGCGAGGTGCGCCGCGCGATCCCCGACGCCGGCGGGCTGGTGATCGCGACCGACCACTACGCCGCCCGCGCCTATGCCGCGATGCTGCGCGAGATCAGCGGTGAGCCCGTCACCGTCGTCCTCTCGGACGAGAAGGAGGCGAGCGACCGGATCGAGGAGTTCTCGAAGGACACCAGCCGGTGGATGGTCGCCGTGCGGATGGTGTCGGAGGGCGTGGACGTGCCGCGGCTGGCCGTGGGCGTCTACGCGACGTCGGCGTCGACTCCGCTGTTCTTCGCGCAGGCGATCGGCCGCTTCGTGCGGGCCCGGCGCCGCGGCGAGACCGCGTCGATCTTCCTCCCGAACGTGCCGGGGCTGCTCGCGCTCGCGAGCTCGATGGAGCAGCAGCGCGACCACGCGCTCGACCGGAAGAGCTCGGACGACGAGGAGTACCCCGAGGCCGACCTGATGGCCGACGCCGAGCGGCAGGAGAAGGCGTCCTCCGATCTGCTCGAGGAGGGGCGGTTCGAGTCGCTCGGCTCCGCCGCGACCTTCGACCGGGTCGTCTACGAGGGCGCCGAGTTCGGCATGGAGGTCGAGGTCGAGAGCGAGGAGGAGCTCGACTTCATCGGCCTCCCCGGCCTCCTCGAGCCCGACCAGGTGCGCGAGCTCCTGCAGCACCGGCAGCAGCGGCAGGCGAAGCGCGCCGGCACCCGCCCGGGCGCCGCGGCAGCTCCGGAGGCGAAGGAGAGCGAGATCCCCGCGCCGCTCTACCGCACCCTGAAGGAGCAGCGGAGCCTCCTGAACTCGCTCGTCGGGCTGTGGGCGCGCAACACGGGGGAGACCCACGGCCAGGTGCACACCGAGCTGCGGCGGCTCTGCGGCGGGCCGGCCGTCGCCCAGGCCAGCGTCACCCAGCTGCAGGCGCGGATCGACCTGCTGCGGCGGAGGATCGGCTCGCACTGAGCGCGACGGGGCGATAGCCGATCGGCCCGGCGCGGCGCCAGCCCCTCCGGCGGGATCGGCGCCGCCCGTACTGTTCGAGACGTGACCCCGCCGCTCCTCCCGCTCGTCGCGATGCGCTCGCTCGCTGCACTCGAGGACGGCGCCCGGTGACCCCCGCCGACGAGCGGCTCCCGGGTGAGCGGGAGGAGCCCCTCGCTAAGGTGGGCAGTCGGTCCGTCGCGAAGGTGATGGACCATCACCCCCGACGTCGGGCATCCGCGGACCGAACGACGGCCTCATCCGGATCGCCCGAGACCACACCCCAGAGGAGTCTCGTGGAGACCTGGCCCGGAACCGCCTACCCCTTGGGCGCCACTTTCGACGGAAGCGGCACGAACTTCGCTCTCTTCAGCGAGGTCGCCGAGCGCGTCGAGCTCTGCCTGTTCGACGACGACGGCACCGAGACGCGCGTCGACGTGCTCGAATCGGACGCCTACGTCTGGCACTGCTACCTGCCGCAGGTGCAGCCCGGCCAGAAGTACGGCTACCGCATCCACGGCCCGTACGACCCGGCCGCAGGGCAGCGCTGCAACCCGAACAAGCTGCTGCTCGACCCCTACGCGAAGGCCGTCTCGGGCGAGATCGACTGGGACCAGTCGCTCTTCTCGTACACCTTCGGCGACCCGGACTCGACGAACGACGAGGACTCGGCGCCGCACATGATGATGGGCGTCGTCATCAACCCGTTCTTCGACTGGGCGGGGGACCGCCGTCCGCGCATCTCCTACGACCGCACGGTCATCTACGAGGCGCACGTGAAGGGGCTCACGAAGAGCCACCCCGACATCCCGGAGGAGCTGCGCGGCACGTACGCGGGCGTCGCGCACCCCGCGGTCATCGCGCACCTCAAGCACCTGGGCATCACGGCGATCGAGCTGATGCCGGTGCACCAGTTCGTCAACGATTCGACCCTGATCGAGAAGGGCCTCTCGAACTACTGGGGCTACAACACGATCGGCTTCTTCGCGCCGCAGAACACCTACTCGTCCACGGGCGACCAGGGCCAGCAGGTCCAGGAGTTCAAGAGCATGGTGCGGGCGCTGCACGCGGCCGGCATCGAGGTCATCCTCGACGTGGTCTACAACCACACCGCCGAGGGGAACCACCTCGGCCCGTCGCTCTCGTTCCGCGGCATCGACAACGAGGCGTACTACCGCCTCGTCGACGACGACAAGCGCTACTACATGGACTACACCGGGACCGGGAACACCCTCAACGTCCGGCACCCCCACTCGCTGCAGCTGATCATGGACTCGCTGCGCTACTGGGTGACCGAGATGCGCGTCGACGGCTTCCGCTTCGACCTCGCCTCGGCGCTCGCCCGCGAGTTCTACGACGTCGATCGGCTCTCGACCTTCTTCGAGCTCGTGCAGCAGGATCCGGTCGTCTCGCAGGTCAAGCTCATCGCCGAGCCGTGGGACGTCGGACCCGGCGGCTACCAGGTCGGCAACTTCCCGCCGCAGTGGACGGAGTGGAACGGCAAGTACCGCGACACGGTCCGCGACTTCTGGCGCGGCGAGCCGTCGACGCTGGGCGAGTTCGCCTCACGGCTGACCGGATCGGCCGACCTCTACGCGCGCTCCGGTCGCCGCCCGGTCGCCTCGATCAACTTCGTGACGGCCCACGACGGGTTCACCCTGCGCGACCTCGTCTCGTACAACGAGAAGCACAACGACGCCAACGGCGAGGACAACAACGACGGGGAGTCGCACAACCGCTCTTGGAACCACGGAGTCGAGGGGCCGACGGACGACCCGAAGGTCCTGGGCCTCCGCGCCCGGCAGCAGCGCAACTTCCTCGCCACCATGCTCATCTCGCAGGGCGTGCCGATGATCCTGCACGGCGACGAGCTGGGCCGCTCGCAGAACGGCAACAACAACACCTACGCCCAGGACAGCGAGCTGACCTGGATCGACTGGTCGACCGCGGATCGCCCGCTGCTGGAGTTCACGGCCGCGCTGATCCGCCTGCGCGCCGAGCACCCCACGTTCCGCCGCGGCCGCTTCTTCGACGGCCGGCCCGTCGTCCGCGGCTCGGAGGAGCCCCTGCCCGACATCGTCTGGTTCAAGGCCGACGGCACGGAGATGTCGCCGGAGGACTGGGACTCGGGCCTGGGCCGCTCGGTCGGCATCTACCTCAACGGCAACGGGATCCGCGAGCGCGACGAGCGCGGACTGCCCGTGACGGACGACAGCTTCCTCCTCTACTTCAACGCCGACGACGTCGACGTGGAGTTCTCGGTGCCCAGCGACGAGTACGCCGCGCTGTGGAGCGTGCTCGTGGACACCGCGGGCGCCGAGGCGGACTCGATCCCGCGTCCGGCCGGCGCGATGCTGACCGTCCAGGCCAAGTCGCTCGTGATCCTCCAGGAGCACAGCGCCCCGGAGCCGGAGGTGGACCACTCGGTGGCCGCCTCGCTGGCCTCGCTGGCCGCGACCTCCGCGATCCCGATCATCGCCTCCACCAGCCCCCACTCGGAGTCGACCGACTCCGCGACCGCCTCTTCGACAGGAGCCTGACGTGCGACTGCCCGCTTCGACCTACCGACTCCAGATCCGCTCCGGCTTCGATCTCGACGAGGGGGCGCAGGTCGCCGACTACGTGCGCTCCCTGGGCGCCGACTGGCTCTACTTCTCGCCGCTGCTGACGGCGGAGCCGGGCTCCGACCACGGCTACGACGTCGTCGACCACTCGCAGGTCGACCCGGCCCGCGGCGGCGGCGAGGGCCTGGCCCACGCCTCCGCTGCGGCGAAGGCCGAGGGCCTGGGCGTGCTCATCGACATCGTGCCGAACCACATGGGCGTCGCGACGCCGAGTGAGAACTCGTGGTGGTGGGATCTCCTGAAGAACGGGACGTCCTCCCGCTACGCGTCCGCGTTCGACGTCGACTGGGAGGCGGGCGGCGGGAAGCTGCGCGTGCCGATCCTGGGCGACGGCGCGAGCGAGGGCGACAGCGACAGCGAGCTCGACGCGCTCGAGGTCGTCGGCGACGAGCTGCACTACTACGAGAACCGCCTGCCGATCGCTCCGGGGACGGCGCAGCCCGGCGACTCCGGACGCACGGTGCACGCGCGGCAGAGCTACGAGCTCGTCAACTGGCGGCGCGCGGACGCCGAGCTGAACTACCGCCGCTTCTTCGCGGTGAACACCCTCGCCGCCATCACGGTCGAGCGTCCCGAGGTGTTCGACGCCTCGCACGCCGAGATCGTGCGCTGGTTCACCGAGGGGCTCGCGGACGGCCTCCGGGTGGACCACCCCGACGGACTCGCCGACCCGGGCGGGTACCTCGACGACCTCGCCCGCGCCATCGGCGGGGCACCGGTCTGGGTCGAGAAGATCCTCGAGGGCGACGAGGCGCTGCCCGCGCACTGGGCGACCGTCGGGACCACCGGCTACGACGCCCTCGCGGACATCGACCGGATCCTCGTGGACCCGGAGGCGCGGAGCGTGCTCGAAGGACTGGACGCCGAACTCGGCCACGGCGGATCGCCGGTCGTCTGGGCCGACCTCATCCACGACACGAAGCGCGGCATCGCCGACGGGATCCTCCGCTCCGAGGTGCTCCGCCTCGCACGGCTGATCCCCTCGGTGGACGGGGCGGACGACGCTCTCGCCGAGCTGCTCGCGACCTTCCCGGTCTATCGCAGCTACCTGCCCTACGGCGCCGAGCACCTGGAGCACGCCCGCCTCGACGCGGTGCGGCGCCGCCCCGAGATCGCCGGCACGATCGACCGGGTCGCCGCGCTGCTCGGCGAGACCGGCACCGCCGTCTCCGTCCGGTTCCAGCAGACCTCCGGCATGGTGATGGCGAAGGGCGTCGAGGACACGGCGTTCTACCGCTACAGCCGGCTCACGTCGCTCAACGAGGTCGGGGCCGACCCGGACGAGTTCGCGATCGACCTCGAGGAGTTCCACCGCCGGCAGGGCGTGCGGCAGTCCTCGTTCCCCGCCTCGCTCACGACCCTCTCGACGCACGACACGAAGCGCGGGGAGGACACCCGCGCCAGGATCACCGCGCTGGCGGAGGAGCCCGAGGTCTGGGCCGAGACTCTGCGCTCGCTGCACTCGCTCGTCGGCTTCGGCGACGGTCCCGTCGAGCACCTCCTCTGGGAGGCGATCGTCGGATCCTGGCCCGCGTCGCGGGAGCGCCTGCACGCCTACGCCGAGAAGGCGTCGCGCGAAGCCGGCAGCTCGACGAAGTGGACCGCGCCCGACGAGGCGTTCGAGGAGCGGATGCACGCCGCCGTAGACGCCGCCTTCGACGACTCCCGCGTGCGGAGCCTGATCGAGGGGACCGTCGCCCGGGTGAAGGGGATCGGCTGGTCGAACAGCCTCTCGGCGAAGCTCGTGCAGCTGACCGCCCCCGGGATCCCCGACGTCTACCAGGGCAGCGAGCTGTGGGAGACCTCGCTCGTGGACCCCGACAACCGCCGCCCGGTCGACTTCGCCGAGCGCCGCGCGCTGCTCGAGCGGATCGACGGCGGCTGGCTGCCGCCGATCGACGAGGAGGGGGCCGCCAAGCTGCTCGTCACCTCGCGCGCGCTGCGGCTGCGCCGCGACCGGCCGGAGCTGTTCACCCGCTACGCGCCGGTCTCGGCGATCGGCGAGGCGGCCGAGCACGCCGTCGCCTTCGACCGGGGCGGCGCCCTGACGGTCGCGACGCGGCTCCCGCACCGGCTGGCCGAGGCCGGCGGCTGGGGCGGCACCGTCGTCGTGCTGCCGGGCCACCCGGTCGAGGATCTGCTCACCGGACGGACCTTCGCCGGTGGGGTCACCCCCGTCGCGGAGATCCTCGGCGGCGGCCTCCCCGTCGCCCTGCTCGTCCCGGTCGTCTGACCGTCCGGCCGGGCCCCCGCGGCCCGGCCGGCTCCGTTCCCGCTCGCACGACACCGTCAGGAGATCTCCGTGATCAGCACGACTCCCTACCGCTACGCCCTCGCCACCGCCGGACCCGACCGCTTCGACGTCTGGGCGCCCACGGTCTCCGCCGTCGAGCTGGTGCTCGGCGGCGGGGACTCCGTCCCGATGACGCCCGCCGGGTCGGAGGGGTGGTGGCGGGTCTCCGGCTCCGTCCCGTCGGGCGAGGTCGACTACGGCTACCGCGTCGACGGCTCCGGACCCTTCCCTGACCCGCGCTCGCGCCGTCAGCCCGAGGGCGTGCACGAGCTGTCGCGCACCTTCGACCCGAGCGCGTACGCCTGGCAGGACGGGGCCTGGACCGGGCGCCAGCTGGCTGGCTCGGTGATCTACGAGCTGCACATCGGCACCTTCACCCCGGAGGGCACGCTGGACGCCGCAGCCGGGAAGCTCGACCACCTGCGCTCGCTGGGGGTCGACTTCATCGAGATCCTGCCGGTGAACGCGGTGAACGGCACGCACAACTGGGGCTACGACGGAGTGCTCTGGTACGCCGTGCACGAGCCGTACGGCGGACCGGAGGCGTACCAGCGCTTCGTGGACGCCGCGCACCGGGCTGGCATGGGGATCGTGCAGGACGTGGTCTACAACCACCTCGGCCCGAGCGGGAACTACCTGCCGGAGTTCGGCCCGTACCTCAAGAACGAGAAGGCCAACACCTGGGGCAGCTCGGTGAACCTCGACGGCGAGGGCTCGGACGTCGTCCGCGGCTACATCATCGACAACGCCCTGATGTGGCTGCGCGACTACCACGTCGACGCGTTGCGTCTGGACGCGGTCCACGCCCTCTCGGACGAGCGCGCGGTGCACGTGCTCGAGGAGCTGGCGTCGGAGGTCGCGGTGCTCTCGGCTCAGGTCGGCCGACCGCTCACCCTGATCGCCGAGTCCGACCTCAACGACCCGACGCTGATCACCCCGCGCGAGGCGGGCGGCTACGGTCTCGACGCGCAGTGGAGCGACGACTTCCACCACGCGGTCCACGTCGCACTGACCGGGGAGACCACCGGGTACTACGAGGACTTCGCTCCGCTCGGCGCTCTCGAGAAGGTGCTCACGCGCGGGTTCTTCCACGACGGCACGCTCTCGACGTTCCGGGGACGTCACCACGGTCGTCCGATCGACACCGAGCGGATGCCCGCCTGGCGTCTCGTGGTCTGCAGCCAGAACCACGATCAGATCGGCAACCGCGCCATCGGCGACCGTCTGACGGCCACTCTCGACGAGGGGCGTCTGGCGATCGCCGCGGCGCTGACCCTGCTCGGCCCGTTCACCCCGATGCTCTTCATGGGCGAGGAGTGGGCCGCGTCCACCCCGTGGCAGTTCTTCACCTCGCACCCCGAGAAGGACCTGGGCGAGGCGACGGCGAAGGGCCGGATCGAGGAGTTCGCGAAGATGGGCTGGGACCCCGAGGTCGTGCCCGACCCGCAGGACCCCGAGACGTTCACCCGCTCGCGCCTGGACTGGTCCGAGGCGGAGGAGGGGCGCCACGCCCGGATCCTCGGCGTGTACCGGGAGCTCGCGGCGCTGCGCCGCCGCTTCCCCGAGCTGACCGATCCGCGCTTCGGCTCGCTCGTCGTCGAGTTCGACGAGGAGCAGCGCTGGCTGACGCTCGGACGCGGTCGGGTGACCATCGCGATCAACGTGGGCGAGGCGGCGGCCCGGGTGCCCCTGCCCGAGGTGGCGGAGTCGCTGCTCGGCGTCGGCGAGTACGCCGTGCAGCCCGGTGACACCGAGGTCGATCTCGGCGCCTCGTCGCTGCTGATCACGCTCACGACCACGGACTGACCCCGATCGCTCGGAGAGGGACGGCTCGCCTCGGCGGGTCGTCCCTCCGTCGTTCCCCCGGTGGTTCCCGACGGGGTGCTCCCCGGTCAGCGGATCGAGGCCGTGTACTCGGCCTCGGCGACGACGCGCACGCCCTCGTCGTGCACCAGCAGCAGCGCGCGCAGGGGGATCGCTCGCCGGTGGCACGCCGCGGCGAGGTAGCGGGCGAGCACCCGGTCGGTCTCGCCGAGGAAGGCCCGGCCGGGACGCTCGAGCGCGAAGGCGAGGGAGCCGACCTCGTGGTGGGCGACGGCCTTGGCGAGCGTCGCGACGATCCGCTCGGTGCGCTCCTCGTCGGGATGCACGGGCAGCCCGTCGACGGGGTAGAGGATCGGCAGCTGGAATCCGGCCCGGTCGAGCAGGATCGGCCAGAGCGCGCGCCGGTAGGCCGGGCCGATGAGGGAGGTGACGCGATCGCGCAGATCGCGGTCGTCGAGCAGCGGCGCGTCCAGGTGCGGGAGCGGACCGGCGGAGTGGGTGGTCGTCATGGGATCGCTTTCTCGTGGAGCGTGCGATCGCGGGAGCGGTCGTCGCCGGGTGGCCGTGGTCATCGGAAGTTGCGGGAGGTCGTGCGGGCGCCGACCGAGAGGGGTTCGAAGCGGTCGGCGAGGAGGTTGGTGACGCCCTCCTCGGAGCGCTCGAGGATGCCCCGCACGAGGAGGGCGGGCGCCTCGCGGGCGATCCGCCGGTAGCGGTTCCATACTCCGACGGAGCAGATCACGTTGAGGATCCCGTGCTCGTCCTCGAGGTTCATGAAGGTCACTCCGCCGGCTGTGGAGGGACGCTGGCGGTGGATCACCACGCCGGCCACCTCGATCCGGGTGCCGGAGGAGGTGCCCGGCAGGTCGGCCGTGGACCGCGCGCCGCGCGCTCGGAGATCGGCGCGGAGGTGCCGGAGCGGGTGGTCGTCGGGGGAGATCCCGGTGGCCCAGAAGTCGAAGACGACGCGCTCCTGCGCCGAGAGCATCGGCAGCAGCGGAGGCTGCACGGCGACGACGGATCCGGGCAGGAACTCCTCGCGGTCGGCGGCGGCGGTGCCCGCCTCCCACAGCGCCTGGCGGCGGTCGAGCCCGAGGGAGTCGAAGGCCCCCGCGGCGCCGAGCGCTTCGAGCTGGGTCGCGTTCAGCCCGACCCGTCGCGAGAGGTCGGACATGCTCGCGTAGGCGCCGCCTCGCTCGCGCTCGGCCACGATGTGCTGGGCGAGCGCGTCGCCGATCCCCTTCACCCCCGAGAGCCCGAGGCGGATCACGAAGCCCGCGTCGCGGCGGTGGTCGTCGGTGTGGAAGGGCTCCGTGCGGTCGAAGAGACCGGTCGGCGGCTGGTGGACGGCCAGGCACTCCTCGCTCCCGTAGCCGGCCCCGCCCCGACGCCGGGGAGGCGCGTCCTGTGCGGCCTCGAGGCCGGGGTGGGGCAGCGAGCGGTTGACGTCGGGAGACTCGACGCGCACCCCGTGCCGGCGCGCATCGGCCACGAGGGTGTGCGGGGCGTAGAAGCCCATGGGCTGGGCGCGGAGCAGCGCCGCGGTGAACGCCGCCGGGTAGTGCAGCCGCAGCCAGGCGCTCGCGTAGACGAGCAGGGCGAAGCTGATCGCGTGGCTCTCGGCGAAGCCGAAGTTGGCGAAGGCCTGGATCCGCGTGTAGATGTCGTCCGCGACCTCGCCCGTGATGCCGTTGCGCGCCATGCCCTGGTAGAGCCGCTCGCGCAGCGTCTCGATCTTCTCCGTCCCCCTCTTGGAGCCCATCGCGCGCCGGAGGAGATCGGCGTCCTCGGCGTTGCAGTCGCCGACCGCGACCGCGACCTGCATCAGCTGCTCCTGGAACAGCGGGACGCCCAGGGTCCGCTTGAGCGGGGTGACGAGCAGGGGGTGCTGGTAGGTGACCGGCTCCTCGCCGAGCTTGCGGCGGATGTAGGGGTGCACCGCGCCTCCCTGGATGGGGCCCGGTCGGATCAGCGCGACCTCGATCACCAGGTCGTAGAAGCGGCGCGGCTGCAGGCGCGGCAGGGTGCCCATCTGGGCGCGGCTCTCGACCTGGAACACACCGATGGAGTCGGCCCGGCAGAGCTGGTCGTAGACGCCCTTCTCCTCCCGGGGGATCGTGGAGAGGTCCCACTGCTCGCCGACGTGCTCGGCGACGAGGTCGAAGGTGTACTGCAGGGCGGCGAGCATCCCGAGCCCGAGCAGGTCGAACTTCACCAGGCCCATCCAGGCGCAGTCGTCCTTGTCCCACTGCAGGACGGTCCGCTTCTCCATCCGTGCCGGCTCGATCGGGCAGACCTCGCCCACGGGGCGGTCGGTGAGGACCATGCCGCCGGAGTGGATGCCGAGGTGCCGGGGTGCGCCGAGGACGCGGGTGGCGAGGGCCACGACGTCGTCGGGGATGTCGTGGTCGGTGCTCTCGGTGATGGCCCCCCACGCCTCGACCTGCTTCGACCAGCCGTCCTGCTGCCCGGGGCTGTAGCCGAGGGCCTTCGCCATGTCCCGGACCGCGAACTTGGGCCGGTAGGTGATCACGTTGGCCACCTGCGCGGCGTTCAGGCGCCCGTACTTCTCGTAGACGTGCTGGATGACCTCCTCGCGCCGCTCCGAGTCGAAGTCGACGTCGATGTCGGGCTCCTCGTCGCGGATGCTCGAGAGGAACCGCTCGAACGGGAGGTCGTAGAAGATCGAGTCGACCGCGGTGATGCCCAGGACGTAGCAGACCGCCGAGTTGGCGGCGGATCCCCGGCCCTGGCAGAGGATCCCCTGCCCCTTCGCGAAGTGCACGATGTCGTGCACGATCAGGAAGTAGCCGGGGAAGTCCTTCGCCTCGATGACCGCGAGCTCCTTCTCGAGCCGCTCGAGCACGTCGGAGTCGGCTCCCGGGTACTTCTGCGGGACGGCCCGGTGCACGAGCTCGCGGAGCCAGCTCATGGGGGTGTGCCCCTCCGGGACGTCCTGGCGGGGGAGACGGGGGCGGACCTTCCCGAGTTCGAAGGCGATCTCGTCCGCGACGCGGACGGTGTTCTCGACGGAGCCGGGGTAGCGCGCGAACCTCTCGGCCATCTCGGCTCCGGAGCGCAGGTGGGCGCCCGCCGCCGCGGGGAGCCAGCCGTCCATCTCCTCGAGGCTGCGCCGGGCGCGGACCGCGGACAGCGCGGTCTGCAGAGGGCGGTCCTCGGGTCGGGCGTAGTGCACGTTCCCGGTGGCCACGACCCGCAGCCGCAGCCGCTCGGCGATGACCGCCAGGGCGTCGTTGTGCAGGGAGGCGAGCGGATCTCCGTGGTCGTAGAGCTCGACGAGCACGTTCGCCGCCCCGAAGAGGCGCACGAGCTCGCGCACCTCGGCCTCGGCCGCCGCCTCGCCCTCGGCGATCAGCGCCTGGCGCACCGCACCCTTGCGGCAGCCGGTGAGCACGATCCAGTGCCCGTCCGCCGCGCGGGCGAGCTCCTCGAGGTCGTAGCTCGGCTTGCCCTTCTCGGCTCCCGCGAGCTGGGCGGTGGTCAGGGCGCGGGCCAGTCGGTGGTAGCCCTCCTCGCGGCGGGCGAGGACGAGCAGGTGCGAGCCCTCGGGATCGGCGATGCCGTTCTGCGGGGTGCGGAGCCCGAGCGAGAGCTCGGCCCCGAAGGCGGTCCGGACGGGGTGGCCCTGCGCCGCCTCGGCCATCCGGACGATCCCGTAGAGGCCGTCGTGATCGGTTAGGGCGAGGGTGTCGATGCCCAGGCGCACCGCCTCCTCGACCATCTGCTCGGGGCGGTTGGCGCCGTCGAGGAAGCTGAAGTTGGAGTGCGCGTGCAGCTCGGCGTAGGGCACCTTCAGGTCGGGGGAGCGCACGTCGTCGCCCGCGGAGTAGGCCGGCCGCTTGTGCGACCAGGCGGGGCTGTCCCCTCCGTCGCCCCGGACCACCGTGCCGTCGGCCCGGCGGCCGGTGGAGAGGCGCCGTTCGAACTCCGACCAGGGGATCGGCGGGTTGTTCCAGCCCATGCGGGGCTCCTTCGTCATCGTGATCGTGGTGCGGGAGGGAGGTGCGGGGGTCAGTCGTACCGGGCCTCGGCGGCCCATTCCCCGTCGCGGCAGACCAGGAGCCAGGCGGTCCCGGCCGCGTCGACCACCTGGAAGCGGTCGTAGCGGGTGGCGGTCCTCGCGTCCCACCAGCGCTCGTCGACGGGCCACGGTCCCGCCCAGCCGGCCACCGGTTCGAGCCGGGCCTGCGAGGTGCCGGGAGTGAAGTAGGCGGGGACCGAGACGAGGGACCCGCGGTCGTCCACCGACACGGGCTCCCCGCGCGGACCCCGCACGAGTGCCGCCACCGGCTCGGTGAACACCGTGGGCGGGTGGGGCGGCGGGAGCGATCCCGGCCACGGCAGTCCTTTGGGCCGGGCGTCGCCCGGCTCGCGATCACCCCAGGGGACGAGGTGCTGCCGATCGCGGAGCGCCCGGCCGCCGCCGATCGACGCCGTCACGACCGCCTCGTGCCCGAGCATGCTCTGCACGCGGCTGAGACCGTGGTGGACCCGCTCCTCGGGGGCGGTGCCCCAGAGGCCCTGCTCGTGGTTCCCGATCGCGTCCACCGCCTCCGGTTCCACGGCGATGCGCGCGATCGGGGAGCCCAGGCCCGTGTCGATCGCCCCGCTGCCCTGCAGCTGCCAGCGCACGCGGTCGAGCACGTCGCCCGGGGTGAACCAGCGCGGATGCAGCCAGCTGCGCGAGGAGAGCTCGCCCCGGTCGCTGGTGACGTCGATGCGGATCGCGGTGGCCACCAGCTGCGCCCGGGTGAGCCCCGCGACGAACTCCTCCGCGGGGATCCGGAAGGCGAAGGCGGCCTGGTCGATGCGGTCGAGCGGGGGCTCGAACTCGAGCGACCGGTCGAGCCGCTCGGGAGGCAGGCGCGGCACGACCGCCTCGGTCTCGGCCCCGCGGGCCAGGAGGTGGGACCGGGCCCCGTCCGGTCCGAACCGGGCGGCGACGTCCTCGGCCGGCAGCGCGGCGAAGGCGCCCAGCGTCCGCACGCCCAGCCGGCGCAGGAGGGTCACCAGGTCCTCGCCGCGGACCGGCTTCGAGCGCGTCGCGGCGGCTCCGACCGCCTCGGTGCCGAGCGCCTCGAGGGGGAGCGGCGCGAGGAACGCCGCGGTCGTCCCCGCGGGCACGATCGCGACGTCCTCGCCCGAGTGCTTGGCGGCGAGCTCGGAGGCGAAGAGCCCGTCGGCGATGCCGATGCGGGCCCGGTCGACCCCGAGCTCGGCCAGTCGCCGCAGCACCGCCTCGGCCGCCGACCGCTCGCTCCCGTAGTAGCGGCGGGGGCCTCTGGCGCGGATCGCGCAGAGACCCGGCCGGATCAGCTGCACACCCGGGGTGATCTCCTCCAGCGCCTGCACGAGCGGCTCGAACGCCCGGTGGTCGAGCACCGGGTCGTAGGGCAGCACGGTGAGCCCGGTGCAGCGCGACTGCGCCTCGCGGATCCGCATGCCCCGTCGCACCCCCTCGGCGCGCGCGGTCGGGGAGCAGGCGAAGACGCGGCTCTTCTCGGTGAGCGCCAGCGGCGCCTCCGCGGGCAGGCCGGCGTCGCCCGCCGCGGCGAGCAGCGGCCAGTCCGGGCACCACACGAGGATCGTGCGGCGCAGCTCGGGTGCGGTCGCCACCTCACACCGCCCGTTCGCGCAGGCGCGAGTGCTCGTGGTGCACTCCGAAGGCCTGGTCGGAGCCGGGCATGCTCATCCGCACGGTCCGCACGCGGGTCCCCGCGCGACCGACGACGTCGACGAGGGCCTCCCGGGAGCGCAGATAGCCGTGACCGGCCCCCAGCCCCTCCCAGCGGCTGCTGCGGATGCTGAGCCGCGCCTCGGCCTGCGGCCACTCGCCGAGCACGACGAGTGCCGCTCCGCGCTGGCGGAGCCGGGCGCCGAGCCGGGAGACGTCGGCCGAGGAGACGGAGGCGGGCGGCCGGGTGAGCACGACGGTGAGGACGTCGACGAGCGCGGCGGTGACGGTGAGCCAGTGCTCCGCCGGAGCGGGCACGAGCACCAGCCGCTCGAGGTCGATCCCGATGCCGGCCGCCGCCTCGGCGCCGAACTCGGGCACGCCGACGACCCCGCACCACGCCCCCTCGGAGGACGGGCCCGCGAGCAGCCCCATCGCGAGGCTCAGGGACCCCTCGACCGAGTAGGCGGCGCCCTGCTTCAGCGCGCCTCCCGGCAGCACCGAGGTGAACGCCGGCAGCGTTGCCAGGCTCTTCGTCTCGAGCGTGGTGGCCTGCATGTCGCGGATCCGCGACTGCAGCTCCTTCACCGACGCGAGCTGGCGCAGCAGCGGCTCCGCAGCCTCGGCCGTCCCCTCGGAGAGGGTGGGGGAGGAGGCTGTCATCTGCCCATATTCGAACATGTGTTCGAGTATGTCAATCGCCACCGACATCCCCGATGCGGTCCTCGGAGACTACGCCGCAGCACCGTCATCGCAGCCCTGGGGAGGAGTCTCCACCCCTCCCGAGCGGCTACTCCGCCGTGCCGATCCGCAGTCCGTGACCGAAGCGGAACAGCGGATCCACGGTGTCGAACGGCACATCGGGCCGCCGCGCCGCGGCCGCCGCCATCGAGCGCGGCAGGTCCATCGGCAGCCTCCCCCGGGGAGCCGATCCGCCGACCAGTACGTCCAGCACCGCCTCGTCCGACGCCCCGAACTCGGCGAGCAGCGCCGCGGTCGATCCCACGAACGGAGTCAGGACGGCCGGCCGGTCCAGGAACACGACCACGATCGTCGGCACCCGCCCCGCGACGTCCAGCACGTGCGCGACCACCTCGTCCGGGAACTCCAGCGACCCCGCGTGGAAGAAGCCCTCGAACGCCGTCGTCCGCTGCTCGAAGGGCGCCTGCAGGCGGATCACGGCGAGCTCCGCCTCCCCCGGCGACTCCACCACCTCGCCGTACCCGGCGGCCGCCTCGGGGGAGACCCCCTCGACGTACAGCCGCACGCCGCGCCGCACCGGCAGGACGTCGTCGTGCGCGAGCACCGTGACGGCCGCGCGCTGGGCGTCCTCGCCCGCGGCGCGGAACTCCGTCGACCCGACCACCTCCTCCGCCCGGAGCGGGTCGACCGAGCGCGCGTCGAACAGCCCCAGCACGAACTTCTCCCGCAGCAGCCGCCGTACCGAGACGTCCAGGCGCTCCTCCTCGACCACCCCGTCGCGCACCAGCTGGACGAGCACCTCCGGGATCGCCTCGCCGCCGAACTGGTCGACGCCCGCGTCCAGTGCCTTCGCCATCCGCTCCGGCACGGTGAGGTGCTCGACGCCCCAGGCGCGGGCCGGGTGCCGGTCGCCGAGGATGTCGGCGTCCGTGAGCAGCCCCCAGTCGGTGCACACGACGCCGTCGAACCCGAACCGCTCCCGCAGCAGCCCCGTGATCACCGAGCGGTTGAAGCCGAAGCCGACCTCCTCGTGCTCCGTGCCGACCGGCATCCCGTAATAGGGCATGATCTGGCTCGTCCCGGCCTCGAAGGCCTTCTCGAACGGCCGCAGGTGGTACTCGGCGTTGCCGCCCGGGTACACCTGCTCGCGTCCGTAGGCGAAGTGCGGATCCTCGCCGTCCTTCTGCGGGCCGCCGCCCGGGAAGTGCTTGGTCATCGTCGCGACGGACTCGGGGCCGAGCGCGGCGCCCTGGAACCCGCGGATGTAGGCCGCGCCCAGTCGCCCCGTGAGGTCGGCGTCCTCGCCGAACGTGCCGACCTGCCGTGCCCAGCGCGACTCCGTCGCCAGGTCGACCTGCGGATGCAGCGCCACCCGCAGCCCGACGGCGAGGTACTCCCGCCGCGCGATGTCGCTGAAGCGCTCGACGAGGGCCTCGTCCCCGATCGCTCCCAGTCCGAGCGGCTCCGGCCACTGCGAGAACGCCGCGGCGGACGATCCCGTGCCGGGGTTGTCGGTGAAGGAGTGGCGCGGATCGGTGGACACGGTCACGGGAATGCCGAGGCGGGTCGAGGCGGCGAGCTCCTGCAGCCGGTTGTGCCACTCCGCGATCTCGCGCGCAGACGCCTGCGCCCCGCCCAGGAGGTTGAAGTGGGTCATCCTCCGCTCGAGCACCATGTCGGAGGTGGAGGGGAGCCCGAAGGCGTCGTCCGCTCCGGCGAGCGCCCCGCCCTCGCCCAGCACGATCATCGTCTGGAAGAGCAGGCCCGCCTTCTCCTCGAGGGTCATCTGCCCGAGCAGGATCCGCACCCGCTCCTCGACGGGCCGGAGCGGATCGAGGTAGCGGCGGTCCACGGGCGAGCCGGTGGGCGAGGAGGTCGACGACGCTGTCATGGGAGGTCCTTCCGAGGGGGAGCCCTCGTCGGCTCCACCGGGCACGCTACCCGATTACCGACCACCGCTCGGTAACCGGGGAGGGAGTGCTCAGCTCTACCATGGGGGCCATGCCCGACGCACTGCCCGACTCCGCCGCCGCTCCCTCCTCCGACGAGGCGGTCGCACCGCGCAGGCGCACCCTCGTGGTCAAGATGGGCTCGAGCTCCGTCACCAAGCAGTCCGGACCCGACCCCGTGCTCCTGGCCAGTGCCCTCGAGAGCGCCTTCACGGCCCGCGGTCTCGGCTGGGACGTGGTCCTCGTCTCCTCCGGCGCCGTCTCCTCCGGCCGCGCCCTCTTCGCCCGCTCGCAGGACGAGCCGATCAGCTCGAGGCTCGCCGCCGCGGTGGGCCAGACCGTGCTCATGGGCTTCTACCGCTCGGTCGCCGAGCTGTCCGGGTCGCTCGTCGCCCAGATCCTGATCGGCGAGTCCGACCTGGCCTCCCCTCGGCAGATGTCGCACGTGGCCGAGGCGATCCGCCACGCGCTCGACGCCGGAGTGGTGCCGATCGTCAACGGCAACGACACCATCGACTCGGCGGGCTCCGACAACGACGGGGTCGCCGGCGGCCTCGCGATGCTCCTGGGCGCCGACCTCCTCCTGCTGCTCACCGACGTGCCCGGCGTCTTCGCCGGCAGCATCGCCGAGGGCGTGCACCTCGACGAGCTCGGCATTGCCGAGCTGCGCGGCATCGGCGTGCAGAAGGGCGGCACCGGACGCGGAGGGATCCGCTCGAAGCTCAAGGCGGCTGAGCTCGCCGCGCACAACGGCGTCTCGACGAGGATCGCCGGCGCGCGGACCCCCGAGGTCATCCTGCGCGCCCTCGAGAGCCCCGGCCCCGGCACGCTCGTCCGCGCGGTGCACGCGCACCCCGCAGTGGAGCAGCGCTGGATCTCGGGCGTCGCCACGGCGCGCGGGCGGGTCGAGATCAACCTCGAGGCCGAGCGGAGCGTCCACTCCGGGTCGAGCCTCTTCGCCTCCGGGATCAAGCGGGTGTCGGGGGAGTTCACGGGCGGCGACGTCATCGAGGTGCGCGCCCTGAGCGGCGAGCTCCTGGCCCGCGGAGTGACGCGCGTCTCCTCCCGCCTGCTCACGCTCGTGCGGGCCCTGCGCGTCGACGAGATCGCCCGCGTGTTCGTGGCCGTCCTGGCGCACGCCGCGGCGAGCGGAGCGGACGCCCGGCCGGCCGACGGCGAGCGCCCCCAGCTCGCCCGCGCCCTCGAGTACGCCCGCGCGCTGTCGTTCGAGCACGCCCGGGCGGTCGCGATGGAGATCGTCGGACTGTTCCCCGCCGAGAGCATCTCGGCCCTGCTGGGCCAGGGCGCCGAGGAGGGGGAGCTCGTCGAGCGCTACACCCGCCTCGTCCGCACCCTCGCGATCGTCGAGAACCAGCACCTGTCGGTCTTCCGCGACTGATCCGGAGGCGACGCTTCGCGCCACGCCCGACCTTGATTCCGCGCCACCGCGTCATGGAAGGGCCTCTCCCGTGTCTCCCTGGTGACGGCGCCGATTCCGGGCGCCCCGAAGGATCGGACCACCATGAGCGCGACCACCTCGCCCTTCCCCACCGCCCCCGACGAGCGGATCACCGCCGAGGGCTTCCAATCCGACCGTCTCGTACGGCGCCTCGAGCTGCTCGAGCAGTCGATCGCCGACGGCGAGCGCGCCCTCCGCGGATCCGCCGACCCGGTCTCGGGACGCCCTGTCCCGCCCGCCCGGGGCGGCTACCGCGAGCAGATCCTCAGCAACCTCTCCGTCGAGCGCGCCCTCGCCGACACGATCCGGAGGTCGCTCGAGGCGCGCGGGTGACGCGGCAGCACGCCGGAGGGCGGCGGAGGAGCGCGGCGGAGGCGGATGGGGCACCATGAGGGCATGGTCACCCTCACCGTCGCCGGCACCGCGCAGCACTTCCACCCCGCTGAGCGGGGGACCGTCCGCCTCGAGATCCGCCGCGAGTCGCGGTCCCGCTCGGCGGTGCTCGCCGAGGTCTCGTCGCTGCACGCCACCGTGCGCGATCAGGCCCGCGCCGAGCAGCAGTCCGGAGCGGCCACGTGGTGGTCGGCCGACCAGGTGTCGGTCTCGACCGTCCGCCGATTCCTCAAGGACTCGGACGTGGCCGAGGTCTTCCACATCGCCGCGGCGAGCGTGCGGGTCAAGTACCGGGATTTCGACGCACTCGGCCGATGGGTGTCGTCGGTGTCCGGACTGCCGGGCGTCGTGGTCTCGGGAGTCGACTGGGATCTGACCGCCGCCCGACGGGCGAGCGTGGAGCGCGAGGTCCGCGTGGCGGCCGTCCGCGACGCGCAGGAGCGCGCCGCCGCGTACGCCTCCGCCCTCGGGCTCGGCCAGCCCCGCGTGCTCACCCTGTTCGAGCCCGGTCTGCGGCCGCACACCTCGGGCGGAGGAGGCGGCTACGGCACGATGAGCCGCGCCGCCGCCTTCGCCTCCCATGAGGAGCCGCTCGCCCTGAAGCCCGAGGACATCGAGATCGCCGCGTCGATCTCGGCCGACTTCGACGCGCTCTGAGATCCGGCCCGGGGAATACCGAGCCGTCCGCGGGCGCTGAAGCAGGCATGGTCTCGCGCATCGGCTTCCTCTCCTTCGGCCACTACCAGTCGGTGCCGGGGTCGATGACCCACACCGCACGCGACGTGCTCCTCCAGACCATCGAGCTCGCCGAGGCGGCGGAGGAGATCGGCCTCGACGGCGCCTACGTGCGCGTGCACCACTTCGCGACGCAGCTCGCCTCGCCCTTCCCGCTGCTGGCAGCGATCGCCGCTCGCACCCGCCGCATCGAGATCGGCACGGGCGTGATCGACATGCGCTACGAGAACCCCCTCTACATGGCCGAAGAGGCGGCGGCGACCGACCTCATCTCGGGCGGCAGGCTCGAGCTCGGCGTGAGCCGGGGATCGCCCGAGACCGCTCTGCGCGGCTCCGAGGCGTTCGGCTTCGTGCCCCCGGAAGGAATGACCGACGCCGACCTCGCCCGGCACAAGGTGCAGCTCTTCCGCGAGGCGCTGTCCGGTGCTCCCGTGGCGCAGTCCGACCCGGCGATGACGCGGCAGTCGCTCCCGCTCCCGATCGAGCCGCGCTCGCCCGGACTCGAGGACCGCATCTGGTGGGGCGCCGGCAGCTTCGCCACGGCGCGCTGGGCCGCCGAGCAGGGCATGAACCTGCAGTCCTCGACCCTCCTGCTCGAGGAGGAGGGCATCCCCTTCGACGAGCTCCAGGCCCGGCAGATCCGCGAGTACCGCTCGGCCTGGGCCGAGGCCGGCTGGCAGCGGGAGCCGCGCGTCTCGGTCTCGCGCAGCGTCCTCCCGATCACGAGCGAGCTCGACCGCCTCTACTTCGGCGGCCGCGGGGGAGCGGACCAGGTCGCGTCCCTCGAGGGCGTGCCGGCGCGCTTCGGCCGCAGCTACACCGGTGAGCCCGACCTCATCGCCTCGGAGCTCGCCGCCGACGCCGCCGTGCAGGAGGCGGACACCCTCCTGCTCACAGTGCCGAACCAGCTGGGCGTCGAGTACAACGCGCGGCTCCTGCAGACCGTCGCCGAGTCGATCGCGCCCGCCCTTGGCTGGACGTCCGCGCGCGCGGCCGCCGTCTGAGCCCGGTGCCGGGGGAGCGCGCCGCCGCGACCGTCGTCGTCGCGGCAGGGGCGGTCGGAGCCGTGGTCGCCGCGGTCGGGGTGCTGCTCGCCCGCCGCGTCGTGCTCGGCGGTCGGCCGAGGTTCGTGCGTCTCCGTTCGGCGTCGGCCGAGTCCGTCGTCCTCGACGCCGACGACGCGACGACCCGTCCCGGGTCCTTCGGGATCTGGTCCCCGTCGCGCGACGGGCACGTGCGCGTCGGCGCCGTCCTCGGCACCCGCGACTCGGGACGCCTGGTCGAGCGCGAGGTCCTCGGCTCCTGGGGCGCCGCGATCAGCCCGGGGCCCGTCCGGTGGACCGGTCACGTGTTCGCCGCGCCGCAGCAGCTCGGGGTCGAGGTCGGCTCCGTCGACCTCGCCGTCCCCGGAGGAACGGCCCCCGCCTGGGTCTTCCCGGGCGCGGGTCCCGAGGCCGACGTCTGGGTCGTGCACATCCACGGCATCCGCACCACGCGCATCACGTCGCTGCGCTCCGTCCCCGTCGCTCGGCAGCTCGGCTTCACCTCGATCGTCCCCTCCTTCCGCGGCGACGGCGACGGACCCGGCACTCCGCGGGGCGCGTCGATGCTCGGGCAGGCCGAGTGGGCCGATGTGGAGGCGGCCCTGGATCACGCCGTCGCGCAGGGCGCCCGGTCGATCGTCCTCGTCGGCTGGTCGCTCGGCGCGCAGATCGCGCTCCTGCTCCATGAGCGTTCGGCGCATCGCGCCCGCATCGCCGGCCTCGTCCTCGTCTGCCCCGCGACCACCTGGCGCGGAGCCATCCGTCACGGTGCAGCTCGCGCCGGTCTGCCCCGTGGGGCGGGGCGGCTCGCGGAGTGGGCCCTCGGCGATCGGGTCCTCAGCAGGATCGTCGGGCTCCCCGCTCCGATCGACCTCGACGCCCTCGACTGGGGCGCCGGTCCGCTGGTGTCCGTGCCGACCCTCGTCGTGCACTCCGTCGGCGATCCCGAGGTGCCCTTCGCACTGACAGAGCGCTTCGCCACGGCGAACAAGCGGTTCGTCGAGGTCGCCGCGTTCCCCGGCACGGTGCACGGAGGGGAGTACAACCTGGACCCGGAGCGGTTCGACCGCGCGATCCGCGAGTGGGCTGCCCGCACGATACCCCCGGCGTGATCCGAGCCCGCCCGCCAGCCTGATCGACGGCAGAACCGACCGCCCGAACCGACCCGATCGCCTTCGGACATGCGAGAACCCCCGCTCCTCCGAAGAGGAACAGGGGTTCCGATGCGTCGTTCTCGATCTGTGTCCGAGGGGGGACTTGAACCCCCACGCCCTATACGGGCACTAGCACCTCAAGCTAGCGCGTCTGCCATTTCCGCCACCCGGACGAGTGTTGTCTCCGGCCTGCGTTTCCGCGGCCGAAGAAGACATTAGCACGGTTTCGGAGCGGTCCATGACCGCGGCCCGCCGGTAGCGTGGGGGCATGACCAGCGCCCCCCACTCCTCCGTCCCCGACCAGGAGCTCGACGAGACCGCGCTGATCGCGCGCGACCTCATCCGCTTCGACACGAGCAACTACGGCGAGGGCCGGGCGGAGCCCGAGCGGGAGGCCGCCGAGTACGTCGCGTCGTACCTGCGCGACCTCGGCCTCGAGCCGGAGCTCGTCGACTCGGACCCGGGACGCACGAGCGTCGTCGCCCGGGTCGCGGGGGAGGACCGCGAGCGCGGCGCCCTCGTCGTGCACGGGCATCTCGACGTGGTCCCGGCGATCGCCGAGGACTGGAGCGTGGACCCCTTCGGCGGGGTGATCAAGGACGGCATGCTCTGGGGTCGCGGCGCCGTCGACATGAAGAACATGGACGCGATGATCCTGGCGTCGCTCGGCGACGTCCTCCGCTCCGGCCGTCGACCCTCCCGTGATCTCGTCGTCGCGTTCTTCGCCGACGAGGAGGCGGGCGGCGTGCGCGGCTCCGGGCACCTCGTGAAGACCCGTCCCGAGCTGTTCGACGGGGCGACCGAGGCGATCAGCGAGGTCGGCGGCTACTCCATCGACCTCGACGGCACGCGCGCCTACCTCGTGCAGACCGGAGAGAAGGCGCTGCTCTGGCTCAAGCTCCGCGCCCGCGGCACCGCCGGACACGGCTCGCAGATCAACCGCGAGAACGCGGTCACGCGCCTGGCCGAGGCGATCGCGCGCATCGGCAGCGAGGAGTGGCCCACCCGCCTCACCGACACCACGCGCGAGCTCCTCGGCGAGGTCGCCCGCATCCTCGGCCGCGATCCCCAGCGCAGCACTCCGGAGGAGCTCGCCATCGCCACGGGCACCGCCTCGCGCTTCATCGCGGCCACGCTGCGCACCACAGCGAACCCCTCGATGCTCTCCGCCGGATACAAGGCCAACGTCATCCCCGAGTTCGCCGAGGCCGTCGTCGACGTCCGCGTGCTCCCCGGCGAGGAGGACGCGGTGCTCGAGCGCATCCGCGAGCTCGCCGGCGAGCACATCGAGATCGAGGTCCAGCACCGCGACATCGGCCTCGAGGTCCCGTTCGCAGGCCCCCTGGTCGACAGCATGGCGGCGTCGCTCCGGCGGTTCGACCCCGAGGCCGAGGTGCTGCCCTACCTGCTCTCCGGAGGGACCGACAACAAGGCCCTCTCGACCCTCGGCATCACGGGCTACGGCTTCGCGCCGCTGCAGCTGCCGGGGTCCCTCGACTTCCCCGCGCTGTTCCACGGGGTCGATGAGCGGGTTCCGCTCGACGCACTAGTGTTTGGCAGGAAGGTCCTGACCGATCTGCTCCTGCGATCCTGAGGCCGGCCTTCCGACCGCCACCGACCGCCTGCTGGCCGACGACGCCCCAGCCCTCCTCGAAAGTGACGCATGGGCCTGCTCGAAGCGCTGATCCTGGGACTCGTCCAGGGTCTGACCGAATTCCTCCCCATCTCCTCCAGCGCCCACCTCCGCATCGTCAGCGAGCTGCTGCCGGGCCTGGGCGGCCGCGACACGGGTGCGGCGTTCACCGCGATCACGCAGCTGGGCACCGAGACCGCGGTGATCATCTACTTCTGGCGCGACATCGTGAAGATCGTCGGCAACTGGTGCCGGTCGCTCGTGGGCCGCGTGCCCCGCTCCGATCCGAACGCCCGGATGGGCTGGCTGATCATCATCGGCAGCCTCCCGATCATCGTCCTCGGCCTGATCTTCCAGGACGCGATCGAGACGACGCTCCGCTCGCTCTGGGTGGTCGCCACGACGCTCATCCTCTTCGGCATCCTGCTCGGCATCGCCGACCACGTCGGAGCGAAGAAGCGCCGCCTGCGCGATCTGAACGGCCGCGACGGACTCATCTACGGCGGCGCCCAGGCGCTGGCCCTCATCCCGGGCGTCTCGCGCTCGGGCGGCACCATCACCGCCGGTCTCTTCATGGGCTACGAGCGCGCCGCAGCGGCCCGCTACTCGTTCCTCCTGGCCATCCCCGCCGTGTTCGGCAGCGGGCTCTACCAGCTCTACAAGAGCCTCACCGATCCCGAGGTCCTGCCGAACCAGATCCAGGTCGGCGGAGTCGAGACGCTCGTGGCGACGGTGGTCGCGTTCGTCGTCGGCTTCGTCGTTATCGCGTTCTTCATGGGCTACATCTCGCGCCGCAGCTTCCTCCCGTTCGTGATCTACCGGATCCTGCTCGGCGGCGTCCTGATGGTCGCGCTCAGCACCGGGCTCATCGCCGCCTAGATGCGCGCCTGGACCTCCCCGGACCTCCCCGCTCTGCCGGGAGCCGGACCCGTGCCCCGGATCCACGACACCTCGACCGGCGGGCTCGTCGAGCTCGCGGCCCCGGAGGGGACCGCCCGCCTCTACGTCTGCGGCATCACGCCGTACGACGCCACCCATCTCGGTCACGCGTCGACCTATCTCGCCTTCGACACCGTGCAGCGGCTCTGGCGCGACGCGGGTGTCGAGGTCGACTACGCGCAGAACATCACCGACGTCGACGACCCGCTCCTCGAGCGCGCGACGGCGACCGGCGTCGACTGGCGGCACCTCGCCGAGGAGCAGGTGGAGCTGTTCCGCGGGGACATGGCCGCGCTGCGCATCCTGCCGCCGGCGCACTACATCGGCGTCACCGAGAGCGTCGAGCCGATCGCCGACGCGGTCGCCCGTCTCGAGCGCGACGGAGTGGCCTACCGCGTCCCCGCGCCCGACGCTGAGACCGAGGGCGCCGCGGACCTCTACTACGACGTCGCCGCGGCGGAGAGCGCCGTCTGGCACCTCGGCAGCGAGAGCCGACTCGACTCCGCCGCCATGGCCGAGCTGTTCGCACTCCGCGGCGGCGATCCGGAGCGGGCCGGCAAGCGGCACCCGCTCGACCCGCTGCTCTGGCGCGCCGAGCGTCCGGGGGAGCCCGCCTGGGACTCCGCCGTCGGTCGAGGCCGCCCCGGCTGGCACATCGAGTGCTCGGTCATCGCGCTCGATCGGCTCGGCCCCGACTTCACGCTGCAGGGCGGCGGGAGCGACCTCGTCTTCCCGCACCACGAGTTCAGCGCCGGTCACGCCGCCTCGCTGTCCGGCCGTCCGCTCGCCCGTGCCTACGCGCACGCCGGCATGGTCGGCTACGAGGGCGAGAAAATGAGCAAGTCGCTCGGCAACCTCGTGCTGGTGTCGCGACTGCGCGCCCAGGGCGCGGATCCGCGGGCGATCCGCCTCGCGCTCCTCGCGCACCACTACCGCTCCGACTGGGAGTGGCTGCCGGAGGATCTGCCCGCGGCCGTCGAGCGTCTCGGCCGCTGGGAGGCGTCGCTCGCGGCGACCGGGACCGCCTCGGCTCTCGAGGTGCTCGAGCGGCTCCGCGCCGTCCTCCGCGAGGACATGGACGCTCCGGGCGCGATCGCACTCCTGGACGCCGTCGCCGCGACCGGGGTCGACGACCCCGCGCTGCTGCGCGACACCGTCGACGCCCTGCTCGGGATCCGCCTGGGCTGATTCCCGGCAGGAGCTGCGGCGACGCGCGGCTCAGCAGGTCACGCCCGCCAGGGCTCCTCGCCCGAGCGGCCGTCGCCACGGCGACGGAGGTAGCGCTCGAACTCCTGCGCGATGGCCTCGCCGCTCGCCTCGGGCGAGTCGACCGTGTCGCGCGCCTGCTCGAGCTGGGCGATGTAGGCGGCCATCTCCTCGTCGTCGGCCGCGAGCGCGTCGATCCCGCGCTCCCACTCCTCGGCCTCCTCGACGAGGTCGCCGCGGGGGATGCCCAGGCCGACGACCTCCTCGAGCTTCTCGAGCAGCGCCAGCATCGCCTTGGGCGAGGGCGCGTTGTGCACGTAGTGGGGGACCGAGGCCCAGATCGAGACGGCGGGGATCCCGACCTTCTGCGCCGCGTCGCCGATCACGCTGAGGATGCCGACGGGGCCCTCGTAGCTCGAGCGCTCGAGCTCGAGCTCGGAGCGCAGCTCGGCGTTCTCGCTCGAGGCGAAGATCGAGATCGGCCGGGTGTGCGGGACGTCGGCGAGCATCGCGCCGAGGAACACGACGGCCGAGATGTCGATGGCGAGCATCGCGTCGACGACCTCCGCGGCGAAGCTCTTCCAGCTCCGCGACGGCTCGGTGCCGATCATCACGTAGAGCGCGCTCTCGGCGTGGACGGAGGTGTCGGCCGGTCCGAAGATCTGGGTGCCGGGCCACGCGAGCGTGCGCCGGCCGTCCTCGCCGATCGAGAGCATCGGACGGGTGTACTGGAAGTCGTAGTACTGCTCGGCGTCGACCGCGAACAGGGGCACGTAGTCGCCGTCGTCCTTGACGAGGCGGACCGCCCCGCTCGCGGCGTCCCCCGCGTCGTTCCAGCCTTCGAAGGCCACGACGAGGACGTTTCCCTTGATCACGTTCATAGGCACGATCTCCGCGTTCGGCTCGAGGTCCGGGCCTGCGCGGTCCGCGGGCACCCGTTGCACAAGGATAGGACCCGCCCCGCCCGCGCCCGCGCGACGCCGGTGCTTTCCGCTGTCCGCGTACGGACGGCTCATGCAGGGCTGCCGGTACGATGGTCGCTCGTGACTTCCGACTCCTCCGCCGCGCGCCCGACCCTCGACGCCCCGGCCGCGGTCCTCTGGGACATGGACGGCACGCTCGTCGACACCGAGCCGTACTGGATGGCCTCCGAGCACGCGCTCGTCGCGTCCTACGGCGGTGTCTGGACCCACGAGGACGCGATGAGCCTCGTCGGATCGGGGCTGCCCGCCTCTGCCCGCATCCTGCAGGGCAAGGGCGTCGACCTGAGCGTCGAGCAGATCATCGACCGGATGACCGACGAGGTCGTCGCGCAGCTGGCCGTCGAGATCCCCTGGCGGCCCGGGGCGCTCGAGCTCCTCGCCGCGGTGCGAGACGCGGGCGTGCCCCAGGCCCTGGTGACGATGTCCATCGGACGGATGGCGCACGCCGTCGTCGACCGCCTGCCCTTCCCGGCGTTCGACGCCGTCGTCAGCGGCGACATGGTGGAGCGGAGCAAGCCCGACCCCGAGGCGTACCTGCTCGCCGCGCGGACCCTCGGCGTGCCCGTCGGCGCGTGCGTGGCGATCGAGGACTCGCACGCGGGCCTCGCCGCCGCAGTCGCCTCCGGCGCCGCCGCGATCGGCGTGCCCCACCAGCTCGAGCTCGACTCCGACGCTCCCTACTCCCTCTGGCCCACCCTCGCGGGCCGCACCCTCGCGGACCTCGCGCTGGTGTCCTCCGAGCACAGCGGCGACCGACCGCTCACGACCGAGACGGAGGCCCTCCGATGACCGGTGAGGCACTGCAGCATTCCGGACCCTTCCGCGCGGGCGATCGCGTCCAGCTGACCGGGCCGAAGGGGCGGATGAACACCATCACGCTCATCCCGGGCAAGGTCTTCCACACGCACCGCGGAGGGATCGAGCACGACACGATCATCGGCCTGCCCGACGGCTCCGTGGTCGTCAACACCGTCGGGGTGGAGCACCTGGCCCTCCGACCGCTCCTGGCCGACTTCGTGATGTCGATGCCGCGCGGAGCGGCGATCGTCTACCCCAAGGACGCCGCGCAGATCCTCGCGCTCGCGGACGTGTTCCCCGGTGCGCGCGTCGTCGAGGCGGGCGTGGGCTCGGGGGCCCTCTCGCTGTGGCTCCTGCGCGCGGTCGGACCGACCGGCCGCCTGGCCTCGTTCGAGCGCCGCGACGAGTTCGCCGACGTCGCCCGCGCCAACGTCGAGACGTTCCTCGGCTACACGCCCGACAACTGGACCGTCACCGTCGGCGACCTCGTCGACGAGCTGCCCGGAGCGGTGCCGGCAGGCGAGGCCGACCGCGTGGTCCTCGACATGCTCGCGCCGTGGGAGTGCCTCGACGTCGCCGCCGAGGCGCTCACCCCCGGCGGAGTGCTCCTCTGCTACGTCGCGACCGTGACGCAGCTCTCGCGGACGGCCGAGGCGATCCGCGCGTCCGGTCTCTTCACCAACCCGTCCTCCAACGAGACGATGGTGCGCGGCTGGCACGTGGAGGGCCTGGCCGTGCGCCCGGACCACCGCATGATCGGGCACACCGGCTTCCTGATCACCGCGCGCCGGCTCGCTCCGGACACCGTGCTCCCCGAGCTCAAGCGCCGCCCGTCCAAGACCGACTTCAGCGACGAGGACGTCGAGGCCTGGACGCCCGGCGCACTCGGCGAGCGGGCGGTCAGCCCCAAGAGCCTCCGCAAGCGGGTCCGCGAATCGGCGACCAGCGCAGAGCTGTCGCGGGCGCGAGGCTTCGGCGCCGAGGAGCCCTCGGACGGCTCCGAGGGCGACGAGGGCATCGTCTAAGCTGATTCCGGCCTCCGGGCCGCCGTCCCGATGGCCCCGCACCCGGGCCCCCGCTCCACCCGTCGAATAGAGGACCCGTGCGCCGCACCACCGCGCTCATCGCCAGCATCGGCATCGTCGCCGCTCTCGCGGGATGCTCCGCGTCCTCGCCGACGGCCGACTGCGACGCCCCCTTCTCCTCGGGCGACTCGTCGTCGGCGGTCGAGGCGAGCGGCGACTTCGGCTCGCAGCCCGACGTGACGGTGCCGAGCCCGCTGAAGGTCTCGACCTCGCAGGTCAGCACCCTGATCGAGGGCTCGGGCGACCCGCTGGAGAAGGGCCAGCTGGTCACGATCGACTACACGCTCGTCAACGGCGCCGACGGCAGCGTGCTCGAGGCCTCCCCGTACGACGGCGAGAGCACCGCACGCTTCGCCGTGGGCGGCTCCGGCCTGGTGGGCCTGAACGACGGCCTGCTCTGCACGCAGGTCGGCTCTCGCGTCGCGATCGCGATCGCCCCGGAGGACGGCTTCGGCGAGTCCTCGGCCCAGCTCGGCATCTCGCCCGAGGACACCCTCGTCCTGGTCGCCGACGTGCAGAGCGCCTCGCTCGCCCGCGCGAACGGCGAGCAGCAGCCCGCTCCCAGCGGCTTCCCGACCGTGACTCTCGACGAGAACGGTCAGCCGGGGCTGGCGAAGCCCTCGGGCGACGCTCCGACCGAGCTCGAGATCGCGCAGCTGAAGAAGGGCGACGGCGAGGTCGTCGAGGAGGGCGACCAGGTCGTCGTCGCCTACACCGGCTGGCTCTGGAGCACGGGCGAGACCTTCGACTCCAGCTGGGAGAAGGGCGCGCCGGTCGTCTTCACCGCGGCCGACGGCTCCACGACCCAGGGCGGAGTGATCCCCGGCTTCGCCGAGGCCCTCATCGACCAGCCCGTCGGCTCGCAGGTCATCGCGATCGTGCCACCGGACGAAGGATATGGCGACACTGACAATCCGAAGATTCCAGCTGGATCTACACTCATCTTTGTCATTGATATTCTTGGCTAAGAGGGGGATGTTGTTATGCGGGGAAAAGTGCGGGATCGGTTGTTGGCAGGGGGCCTGGCCATCGGTCTGGTCGCGGGAACTAACCTCTTCCTCGCGGCGCCAGCTCAAGCCGCTTCCGAACCGCCGATCAGTTGCGGTTCCCAAAGTTCATACAGCTACGGAAACGTTTTTCACTAGGAACGTGACTTCAGAGCAGGAACGTTCTGCCTTACGCAAGGGTCATTCAAAGCAGTGTTTCAAGGCGACGGTAATTTCGTAGTCTACAAGGGATCTCGGGCAGTCTGGTCGTCCAATTCATCGTCATCTTCGTCGAAGACACTCAAATTTCAGGGTGACGGCAATGTCGTCATTTATAATCTTCCTCCGTGGACTCAGCGAGTCTGGTGGTCCACAGGAACGGCAAACCAATACGGCGTTCATAATCTTGTGATGCAGGCGGATGGCAACTTGGTACTTTACAATAAGCCACTCTGGGAAGGAAATCGTGCCATCTGGTCCTCCGGGACTGCCGGCGCCTAAATTGACGTCATCTCGTTACGGAAATGGATCGGTTCAAGCGAATTTGGCGTTGCAGGTCGACGGTCACACGTAGGTGGGTAGCGATAGCTCCTCGGGCCCTGAGATTTTTGCAGTATCTAACTGGAGTCCTAACAAAAGCCTTTGGCACGCGGCTGCGAGGATGATCCTCGAGATCGATGGGACCAATTGCGCCCTAGACTGGAGGGCGTGCCCGCCGATGCTTCTCCCTCGAGCCGCATCCCGGCCGAGGAGCGTCTGTTCAACCTCGTGCTCGCCCTCGTGGCCGCCGAGAACGGACTGACCAAGGCGGACGTCCTCTCGACCGTGCAGGGCTACCGCCAGCGGTCCGACCGCGGCGATCGCTCCTCGCTTGAGCGGCAGTTCGAGCGCGACAAGGACGATCTGCGCGAACTCGGCATCCCGATCGAGACGGTCGACGCCCCGGGGGACCCGGGCAACACGCAGACCGTGCGCTACCGCATCGCGAAGCGCAGCTACGACCTCCCCGCCGACATCTCCTTCGATCCGGAGGAGGTCGCCCTGCTCCGCCTCGCCGGCGCGGTGTGGCGGGAGGGCACCCTCTCGGCCGAGTCCCGCCGGGCGCTGATCAAGCTCCGCTCGATCGGCGTGGAGTCGGTCGACCCGGTGATCGGGATCAGCCCGTCCATCCGGGTCCGCGAGGCCTCCTTCGAGCCGCTGAGCACCGCGCTCGACCGCGGTCAGGTCGTCCGCTTCCCCTACCTCAAGCCCGGCGCCGCCGAGCCGCGTGTCCGCATCGTCCGGCCGCGGGCCCTCGTCAACCACCAGGGCCGCTGGCACCTGCACGCCTGGGACGAGGGTGCGGAGGGGACGCGCACCTTCCTCCTCTCCCGCATCGTCGGGCCGGTCGCGTCGACGGGCCGCACGTTCGCACCGGAGGAGGGGGACCACGCGGTCGCGGCGCTCGCCCAGCTCGACGACGTGCTGCGCCGCAACAGCGCTCTCCTGCGGGTGGCGCCCGACTCCGACGCGGCGCTGCGCCTCGGCCGCCGTGCCGAGACGGCGGGGGAGGGCGAGCACCTGCTCCGCCTCCACTTCACGGACGCCGACATCCTGGCGGACGAGCTCGCGGGCTACGGTCCGGAGGTCGTCGTCCTCGAGCCGCTCGAGCTGCGCGACGCGGTGGTCCGCCGCCTGCGCCGCTCCCTGTCCGACCACCGCCTGCAGTCCGACCCCGGAGGGAGTCACGATGGCTAGGCCCCGCACGCTCCAGGCCCGCGACCGCCTCGCGGTCCTGCTCTCCCTCGTCCCGTACCTGCTCGACCGCGGCCGGGTCAGCGTCGGCGAGGTCGCCGAGCACTTCGACATCGCCCCGGAGGAGGTGCGGCGCGCCGTCCGCCTCATCGCCGTGTCGGGCATCCCGGGAGAGACGGCCCAGTACCAGGCGAACGACCTGTTCGACATCAGCTGGGACGACTTCGAGGAGAACGACCACGTCGTCCTGACCCAGCAGGTCGCCATCGACGACTCGCCCCGCTTCTCGGCGCGGGAGGCGGCCGCGCTCATCGCCGGCATGCAGTACCTCGCCGCCCTGCCCGAGAACCAGGGCAACGACCGCATCGCCGCCCTGATGGGCAAGCTGTCGCGCGGAGCCTCCTCGGCGCCGAGCGCGGTGGCCGTCGCGCGCGGCACCGGAGCCGATGCCGGGCTCGAGGTGATCCGGACCGCTCTGGCCTCGGGGACCCAGCTCGCCTTCGACTACCGCAACGCCCGCGGCGAGACGGAGTCGCGACTGGTCGACCCCTTCCTCCTCGAGTCCGTCGACCGCGACTGGTACCTCCGCGGCTGGTGCCACCTCCGCGAGGGCGTGCGCACGTTCCGCGTCGATCGGATGCGCGGTCTCGCCGACACCGGATCGCCGATCCTGCGCCGCCGCAACGAGGTCACGCTGCCGGACCGCCTCTTCGAGGCGTCCGACTCCGATCTGCTCGTCGATCTCCGCGTCGCGCCGAGCTCCGTCCCGCTCCTCGGCGACTACGCCGTGGACGCCGAGTTCCCGCCGGTTCCCGCCGATGAGGCGGAGCAGGGAGTGCTCGTCCGGATCCGCGTCGCGCACCTGGAGGGCCTCACCCGCCTGGTCGCCTCTCTGCCCGGCCTCGTGACCGTCGTCGCTCCGCCCGCCGCTCGCGTCGCCGTCGCCCAGTGGACTCTCGCAGCTCTGCGGGCCAACGGGGAGGAGGAGTCGTGACCTGGTGGTCGTGGATCCTGATCTGGGCGGTGCTCGCGATCGCCGCGCTGGCGGTGCTCGCGCTCTTCTTGGTGTCGTACTGGCGCAGGGGTCGCGCTCTGCTCGGGCAGCTCGACGAGCTCACCGCGAAGCTCGACGCGATCCAGCCCGAGGGCGGCGATCCGGTCGTCGACCGGCCCCCGTCGTCGCTCTTCGCCGATCGCGACGCGGTGCGACGGGCCCACGAGTCGCGTCGCGACTCCCGCCGTGACAGGACCGAGGATCGCCGGTCGGCGCGAGTCGAACGGGGTAAGCTCCTGATACACCGCAACCGACAAGCAAAGTGAGTCTGCAATGTTCGCTGGCCTCCAGGGGTGGCACCTCCTCATCATCCTCGCCGTGATCCTCCTGCTCTTCGGTGCGCCCAAGCTCCCGCAGCTCGCGCGCAGCGTCGGCCAGTCGATGCGCATCTTCAAGAGCGAGGTCAAGACCATGAAGGAGGAGGACGGCTCCGAGCGCTCCACCGAGGGTCCCGCGTCGTCCACCGGTACCACCACCGGCTCGACCACCGGCACCGGCACGACCACGCCGCCCGAGTCACCGCTCAAGTAATGACGTCCGTGGCAGCGAAGAAGCCACGGACGAAGCGATCGGGGAAGGATCCCGAGGGGCGCATGTCCCTCGGCGCTCACCTGATCGAGCTCCGCAACCGGCTCTTCAAGTCGGCGATCGCGATCGTTCTCGGTTGCATCGCCGGATGGTTCGTCTCGGAGTGGGTCTTCGAGTCGCTCAAGGCGCCCATCCTCGAGGTGGCGTCGACCCAGGGCAAAGAGGCGATCCTCAACTTCCCGACGATCGCGGGCGCCTTCGATCTGCGCCTCCAGATCGCCATGACGGTCGGCATCGTGATTGCGAGCCCGGTGTGGCTCTACCAGATCTGGGCGTTCCTCGTCCCCGGTCTCACCAAGAAGGAGATGCGGTACGGGCTCGGGTTCATCCTGACCGCCATTCCGCTCTTCTTCGCCGGATGCGCGGCGGGCTGGTTCGTCTTCCCGCACATCGTCGAGCTGCTCACCGGCTTCACCGGGGACAACGCGGCGAGCTTCATCGATGCGAAGTACTACTACGACTTCGTGCTCAAGCTCGTCCTGATGGTCGGCATCGCGTTCGTGCTGCCGGTGTTCCTGGTGCTGCTGAACTTCCTCGGGATCCTGCCCGGCATGCTGATCCTGAAGTCGTGGCGCATCGCGATCATGGTGATCGTCTTCTTCACCGCGATCGCGACTCCCGCGGCGGACCCGATCTCGATGTTCCTGCTCGCGATCCCGATCATCGTGCTGTTCTTCCTCGCGTGCGGCATCGCGATCCTCCACGACCGTCGCGTCGCGAAGCGCCAGCCGGTGTTCGACGGCACCGCCTCCGACCTGCCCGCGTGAGCGATCAGTCCCCGTCGGAGCGGTTCGCCGCGTTCCGCACCCGCCAGGGCCACGCGAGGGTCGAGTCGTTCCGCTCGACCCTCGCGTTCGACCTCGATCCGTTCCAGTACGAGGCGTGCAGCGCTCTCGACGACGGTCGGAGCGTCCTGGTCGCGGCCCCCACGGGTGCGGGGAAGACCGCCGTCGCCGAGTTCGCGATCCACCTCGCCATGCAGGACCCGACCGCCAAGGTCTTCTACACGACGCCGATGAAGGCGCTCAGCAACCAGAAGTTCCAGGAGTTCGTCGAGGACTACGGCGCGTCCGAGGTGGGCCTCCTGACCGGCGACTCGAACGTCAACGCCCGGGCCCGCATCGTCGTCATGACGACCGAGGTCCTCCGGAACATGCTCTACGCCGACTCGGATCTGCTGCGCGATCTCGCGTACGTGGTGATGGACGAGGTGCACTACCTCGCCGACCGCTTCCGCGGGGCGGTGTGGGAGGAGGTCATCATCCACCTGCCGCAGCGTGTCCGCCTCGTCTCGCTCAGCGCGACGGTGTCGAACGCCGAGGAGTTCGGCGACTGGCTGCAGACCGTCCGGGGCGAGACCGAGGTCATCGTGTCGGAGGAGCGCCCGGTGCCGCTGGATCAGCACGTGCTCGTCGGCGGCAAGCTGCTCGACCTGTTCGACTCCTCGGGCCGGGCAGCGACGAACCGGGTCAACCCCGAGCTGGCGCGTCTCGCTCAGGGCGGGACGCGCGTCGAGCGCGGCGGCAGGGGAGGCCCGCGCGGCCGGGGTCGTGGTCGGTTCCAGGACACCCGTCCGGCCGACGATCTCGTCCAGCGCTCCGAGGTCGTGGAGATCCTCGAGGGCAAGAACCTCCTCCCCGCCATCTTCTTCGTCTTCAGCCGGGCAGGCTGCGACCAGGCGGTGCGCCAGGTGCTGCGCTCGGGGGTCCGGCTCACCGAGCGGCACGAGCGCGACGAGATCCGCGCCATCGTGGAGGAGCGCTGCCGCACCATCCGCGACGAGGACCTCGCCGTCCTGGGCTACTGGGAGTGGCTCGACGGACTGCAGCGCGGGGTCGCCGCCCACCACGCGGGCATGCTCCCCGCCTTCAAGGAGGTCGTCGAGGAGCTGTTCCTGCGCAAGCTCGTGCGCGTCGTCTTCGCCACCGAGACCCTCGCGCTCGGCATCAACATGCCCGCCCGCACGGTCGTGCTCGAGAAGCTCGAGAAGTTCAACGGCGAGGCCCGCGTCCCCATCACTCCGGGGGAGTACACCCAGCTGACCGGTCGCGCGGGCCGGCGCGGCATCGACGTCGAGGGCCACTCCGTCATCCAGTGGCGCGGCGGGATGAATCCGCAGGCGGTGGCGTCGCTGGCCTCGCGCCGGACGTACCCGCTGAACTCGAGCTTCCGGCCGAGCTACAACATGGCCTGCAACCTCATCGAGCAGTTCGGCCGGACGCGCACGCGCGAGATCCTCGAGTCCTCGTTCGCCCAGTTCCAGGCCGACCGCTCCGTCGTCGACCTCGCGCGACGGGTGCGCCAGCAGGAGGAGTCGCTCGACGGCTACGTCACGGCGATGCAGTGCCACCTGGGCGACTTCGAGCAGTACGCCGCCATCCGGCGCGAGATCAGCGAGCTCGAGCGCCGCGGCGCGATCCGGGGGGAGTCCGCCTCGCACGCCGAGCGCGAGAAGAGGCAGGGGCAGCTGACCTCGCTCCGTCGCCGGATGAAGGCGCACCCCTGCCACGCCTGCACCGATCGGGAGCAGCACGCGCGCTGGGCCGAGCGGTGGTGGAAGCTCCGCCGGGAGACCGACGAGATCGAGCGCCAGATCCGCTCGCGCACCGGAGCGGTGGCCAAGGTCTTCGACCGCATCACCGAGGTCCTCCTCGAGCTGGGCTACTTCCGGCGCGACGACGCGGGCGAGCTCTCGCTCACGCCGAACGGGCGGACCCTGCGCCGCATCTACGGGGAGCGCGATCTGCTCGTCGCGGAGTGCCTCCGGAAGCAGGCGTGGACGGAGCTCGACCCGGCCGGCCTCGCGGCGATGGCCTGCTGCCTCGTCTTCGAGCCGCGGCGCGAGGAGGGGACGCTCAACGAGAAGTTCCTGCCGCGCGGAGGCTTCCCCGAGGCGCTCGAGAAGACGCAGCTGCTCTGGGCGCGACTCGACGACGTCGAGCGCGACCACCGGCTTCCCGGCAGCAACCCGATCTCGACGAGCCTCGCGCTCGCGATGAACATGTGGGCCCGCGGGATGCCCTTGGACGCCGTCCTGCGCGAAGCCGACATGGCGGCCGGAGACTTCGTCCGGTGGGCGAAGCAGACCATCGACCTCCTCGATCAGCTCTCGGTGGTCGCCGACGGCAAGGTCGGCCGCGCCGCCCGCACGGCACTCGACCTCGTGCGCCGGGGCATCGTCGCCTACTCCGCGGTCGCATGACCGGAGCGACTCCTGCGCCTCCGGGGCGCACGGCACCGCTGTGGCTCGCGCTGATCCTCGCCGCGCTCGGGGGAGCGGTCCTGGACCGCGGGTTCCCGGACACCGACGTCTGGCCGCTCGCGATCGTGGGCGCCGCGGCGATCCTGTTCGCGCTCGCCGGTCGCGGCTTCTGGAGCGGTGCGCTGGTGGGCCTCGTCGGCGGCGGCGTGTTCTGGGGCGTCCACATCGAGTGGCTGACGCTGTACCTCGGGCCCGTCCCGTGGGCGGCCCTGGCGGGACTCCAGGCGATCTTCTTCGCCCTCTCCGCCGGTCTGATGGCGCTCGTGTCCACCCGCGGCCACTTCGTCTGGACCGGACCGCTCGGGCGCATGGTCGGCATCCCGGCCCTGCTCGCCGCACTCTGGGCGGGCCGCGAGACGATCACGAGCGTCTGGCCGTACGGCGGCTTCGCCTGGGGGAGGCTCGCGCTCTCGCAGTCGACGGGCCCGCTGGCCGATCTCGCCGCCTGGATCGGATTCACCGGGCTGAGCTTCGTGGTGGCGTTCCTCGCGGCGCTCCTGGCGCAGGCCGTCCGTGAGGTCTCGGTCCCCGGCACCGCCCGAGTCGCGACGGTCGCCGGCTTCGCGATCGGCGCCCTGGTGTTCCCCGCGTGGCCGGCGCCGACCGACGGGACGACCCGTATCGCGGCGATCCAGGGCGACTCCGACGCGGGCCTCTTCTCGGAGAGCTATCGCGGGCAGATCCTCGAGGACCACACTTCCGCGACTCTTCCCGTGCTCGACGAGGACGTCGACATGGTCGTCTGGCCCGAGAACGGCGTCGACATCGATCCGACGCGCAACGCCCAGTCGGCCGCGGTGCTCGACTACCTCAGCCGCACCATGGACGCTCCATTCATCGTCGGCACGATCACCAACCCCGAGGAGGACGTCTTCTACAACAGCTCGCTGCTGTGGAAGGCGGGGCAGGGCGCGACTCAGGTCTACGACAAGGTGCATCCGGTGCCGTTCGCCGAGTACATGCCGGATCGGGCGTTCTGGCGGATGTTCGCTCCGGACCTCGTCGATCTGGTGAGCCGGGACTACTCGATCGGCACCCGGCCGAACGTGTTCGACATCGACGGCGTGCTGGCGGGCATCGCGATCTGCTTCGACATCTCGGACGACGCCCTGACGAATGCGATGATCGACGGCGACGCCGAGATCATCCTCGCCCAGACGAACAACGCCGACTTCGGGCGCACGGACGAGAGCGTCCAGCAGCTCGCGATCGCGCGGTTGAGGGCGATCGAGACCGGCCGGAGCGTGGTGAACATCTCGACGGTCGGCACGAGCGCGATCATCGCACCCGACGGCTCGACGCTCGACTCCCTGACATGGTTCGAGCCGGGTGCCATGGTGGACGAGGTCCCCCTCGCCTCCACCACGACCCCGGCTCTGGTGTGGTCCCGGAACCTCGGCTGGTACGTCCTCGCCGCAGGTCTCACGGGCCTGGTCTCGTTCGTCCTGCGGACGCGCGCTCCCCGGCCCCGGGACGCAGACCGGCGCTAAGCGCCGATCTTGTGCTCGCCTCGACGGGCACGCAGATAGGCGAGCCGCTCCTCGAGCAGCTCCTCCAGCTCCGCGCGGGTGCGGCGCTCGAGCAGCATGTCCCAGTGGGTACGGGGCGCCTTCTGCTCACCGCGGTCGACGACGACGGGCTTCGAGTCCACCAGGAGGGTGGCCTCGTGACCGCACGCGCGGCACTCCCAGGTCTCCGGCGCCTCGGCGTCGGCCGAGAACACCATGTCGGTGTCGTGGCCGCAGTTCGTGCAGTGGTAGGTGTGCGTCGATCGCGGTGAGAAGACGACACCCTCCTCGCTCTGCAGGCTCTGAGAACCCAGTCTCATTCCTCGCAAGCTTCGATCTGCCATTGTGTGGTCTCCTCTCGCTGTGCTCCGACAAGTGTCGACCGCGTACCTGGAGGTGGTCTTGCGGTCGTCTCCTTTGCCAGAGAACCTTCAGGTGAGAGGGGATTTCCGGTCATCGACGGCGCGGCGCGCGAGGTCCGTCCGGTCGGTGACGAGTCCGTCGACGCCCAGGGCGAGCAGGCGGGTCATCCGCTGCGCGTCGTTGATGGTCCACAGATGGATCTCGACCCCGGTGACCCGCAGGCGCGCGAGGATCGGGGGAGTGGTGACGCGCAGGCCGACCGCCGACTCCGGGACCTGGAGCGCGTCCATCCCGTGCAGCGCGAGCTGCACGAGCGCGGGGAGACGGAGGTGCGCTCCGATCAGCGCCGCCAGGAAGCGGGGGGCGGACGCCGATGTGGCGACTCCGGGGAGCAGTCGCACGGTCGAGGCGCGGCGGGACTCCGAGAAGGAGGTGATCAGCACGCGGTCGCCCGCACCCTGCCGGTCGACGGCACGTGCAGTGGGGACCACCGCGGCGCGGGCCTTCACGTCGATGTTCAGGAGGGCGTCGGGCAGCAGCCGCAGTGCGTCCTCGAGGCTCAGCAGCGCCTCTCCGCCGGGGAGGACGAGACGCGCGAGATCCTCCCAGCGCTCGGCGCCGATCCGGTGGGGCCGACCTTCGGCATCGCGGACGACCTCGTCGTGGACGAGGACGGCGACTCCGTCGAGAGAGGCTCGGACGTCGGTCTCGAGCAGGTCGGCGCCGGCTTCCAGTGCCCGCTCGAACGCGCCCAGGGTGTTGCCGATCCGATCCGGCCCGAACCCGCGGTGGGCGATGACGCGCGGCCGCCGTCCCCGGAGGAACGGCGGCCGCCTGTCGCTCACGGTGCGCGGACCCTAGAAGCGCGGTGCCGGGGGAGTGACCGCGGTGTCCTGCGGACGCTCGGGGTCCTGGCCCTTCGGGCCGAACGCGGCACCGATGCCCTTCAGCGCCTCGGTCAGCTCGCTCGGCACGATCCAGAGCTTGTTGGCGCTGCCGTCGGCGAGCTTGGGGAGCGTCTGCAGGTACTGGTACGCGAGCAGCTCCTTGTCCGGACGGCCCTGGTGGATCGCCTCGAACACCGTCGTGATGGCCTTCGCCTCGCCTTCGGCGCGCAGGATCGCGGCCTTCGCGTCTCCCTCAGCAGCGAGGATGGCCGCCTGGCGGTGCCCCTCCGCGTTCAGGATCTGCGACTGCTTGGTGCCCTCGGCGGTGAGGATGACGGCGCGGCGGTCTCGCTCGGCGCGCATCTGCTTCTCCATCGAGTCCTGGATGGAGGCGGGCGGGTCGATCGCCTTGAGCTCGACGCGGCCGACGCGGATGCCCCACTTGGTGGTGGCTTCGTCGAGGACGATGCGCAGCTGTCCGTTGATGTTGTCGCGGGAGGTGAGCGCCTCCTCGAGGTTCAGACCACCGACCACGTTGCGGAGTGTTGTCGTCGTGAGCTGCTCGACGGCGCCGAGGTAGTTCGCGATCTCGTAGGTGGCCGCGCGGGCATCGGTGACCTGGAAGTAGACGACCGTGTCGATCGAGACGACGAGGTTGTCCTCGGTGATCACCGGCTGGGGCGGGAACGAGACGACCTGCTCGCGCAGATCGACCGAGGGGCGCACGCGGTCGATGAAGGGGATGACGAGATTGAGGCCCGGCAGCAGCGTGCGGTGGTACTTGCCGAGCCGCTCGACGACCCCCGCGGTGGCCTGCGGGACGATCCTGATGGATTTGAACAGGACGACCAGGGCGAAGACGACGATCACCGCGACGACGATGGTCGTCACGAGTGCGGAGGTGGTCACGAGGAGCTCCTTTCGGCGGGGACGACGACAGCGGTCGCGCCGTCGATGGCGGTGACGACGACACGTTCGCCGAGACCGAGTGGACGTGATTCGACGAGCGGCGACAGGCGTACCGTCCAGGTCTCGCCGTTGGCCAGCTTGACCTGACCGGGGCCGTCGCCCGCGATCACGACGCTGCCCGCGAGTCCGAGCAGGGCGTCGGCGCCGATCGGAGCCGGATCACCGCCGCGTCGGAGCAGGCGGAGCAGGGGCGGACGGACGGTCAGCAGCAGCAGCACCGCGAGGACCGCGGCGACCGGGACCTGCACCCAGAAGGGCGCTCCGACGAGGCCGGTCAGGAGTCCGCCGATGCTGCCGACGGCGAGCATCAGGAACGTGAACTCGAGAGTGATCATCTCGACGATCACGAAGATCAGGATCAGCGCGAGCCAGAGGATCCACGCGTACTGGAGGACAGCGTCCATGCTGGTTGCTCCTTCCCCGGATGAGCGGTTCCACCGTAACAAGGCCCCCCGGAAGCGGGCTGGGAGGGTCGGCGGCCGGGTCGAGGGGCGCGGGGCGGACGGTTTCGGTAGGATCGCCTGTCGGGGCCCCGGCCCGTCATCGTGCCCGCCCCGGTCTTCGCATCGGCGTCCTGGAGGATCTCCTCGTGTCCAACCCCCTCGCTCCCGGCTCGCTCGACGGCAAGCGCGTCCTCGTCACCGGCTCCTCCCGCGGCATCGGCGCGGACACGATCCGCTACTTCGCCGAGGCGGGCGCCCGTGTGGTCGTCAACTACCGCTCCAAGGCGCCGCGGGCGAACAAGCTCGTCGACCAGATCGTCGCCGCGGGCGGCTCGGCCTTCGCGGTCGGAGCGGATCTCACCGACGCTCAGTCGCGCACCGACCTCTTCGCCCGCATCCAGGACGAGCTCGGGGGACTGGACGTGCTGGTCCTGAACGCGTCCGGCGGCATGGAGAGCAACATGGGCGAGGACTACGCGATGGTCCTGAACCGCGACTCCCAGGTGGCGACCCTCGAGGCGGCGCTGCCGCTGCTCGGCGAGGGCTCGCGCATCGTCTTCGTGACGAGCCACCAGGCCCACTTCATCCGCTCGACGCCGACGATGCCCGAGTACGAGCCCGTCGCGCTGTCCAAGCGCGCGGGTGAGGACGCCCTGCGCGACCGCATCCCCGAGCTCGCCGAGCGCGGCATCGAGTTCGTCGTGGTGTCGGGCGACATGATCGAGGGCACCATCACGGCGACGCTGCTCGAGCGCTCGAACCCCGGAGCGATCAGCTCGCGCCGCGAGTCGGCCGGCAAGCTCTACAACGTCGGAGAGTTCGCCGCCGAGGTCGCTCTGGCGGCCGTCGAGCCGATCCCGGCGGAGAACACGCGCCTGGTGGGCGACATCACGGACTTCGTCGGCGCGTAGTCGCCGCAGGCGTCGGGTCGGCGACGATCCGTCGGCACGGGAAACCGGCGCCAGGCGCCTTTCGTTCAATATCCGATAATGCACATTATGTCAGTCCGAACCGATGCCAGGACCCGAGCCACCCCTCCGTTCCGACGGCAACGGACGACGCACTCGGACCGGTCCCGGCGGCGATGCCGATCTCGACACTCCGTCGTCCGCGCGAACGAGGCTGCTCTCGCGACGAATCGGCATCCTCGCGAGGCCGACGACGGCTTGTGCAGAGAGAAACCTTCGTCGTAAAGTAACTTTACGATAAAGATAGTGGTTCGGAGGGACGTGGTCCTTCCGCTGAGGGTTCGACGCACCGTTCTCCGCCGCAGCCGACGCCTCCAGGAGCAGCCCATCCATGACGACCGCCACCGTGACGACCCGAGATCCGCTGGAGCCGTCCGGGGTGGAGGCGACCCTGCGGTCCCTCGACGGGCCCGTCTTCGGATTCGCCGCCCAGCCGCACCTCTCCGAGCTCGCCGCGGCGACCCTCAGTGATCGAGCGAGGGTCGACGGCATCTCGCTCTCGTACTCCTACTACCGGCATCCATTGAACCGGTCGCATCCGTCGAACTTCGTCGACCTCACTCCGCAGCAGGTCGCCGCCATCGAGAGGGCCGAGTCGTCGAGCCTGCCGCTCTGGATGGTCGAGCAGATCCGGCAGATCCGCTATCCGACCCTGTGGGACGCGGTCCGCACGGCGAAGGCGGGCCCGGGCGACCGGAAGGACGCCCTCGAGACCCGGCTCGCCGCCCACGCGAACGACGTCCTCCGCGCCCGCGATCCCCGCCACGTCGCGGTCCGCTCCCCCAGGAACACGTCGACCGGCCGTCTCCACCACTCCGACCTCCTCGAGACGACCTGCGTGACGGTCGATCGGGAACCGCACCGCGGCCGACTCCTCGAGGCGGCGCCGTTCCTCACGGCCCTCGGCGCCCGGATCGGGAAGCGCTACCTCACGGTCGTCTACGACACGCGCACGGCGCCGAAGCTCGCGCTCGAGTTCACGGTCCGCCGACCGGTCCCGGACAGCGGCACCCTCTGATCCGACGTCGCCCGGGAGTCCCCCCGAGCTTCGCGTCGGACTGCGCACCGATCATGTCGCTCACAGTCGGCGTACATGTCGCTGAGTATCGTTCGGAAAAACGGAGGTCATCATGAACAGCTCTTCCTCGACCGGTGCGTTCGGCGCCGGCAACCCGATCGACAGCATCTGGCAGGCGATGGAGCAGGCGCGCGCCGGCTTCGAGAAGCGGGTCGGCACCCGGGTCGGGCGCGGCGACGTCCGCGCGGCCGTCCTGGCGCTCCTCGCGGAGCAGCCCATGCACGGCTACCAGATCATCCACGAGATCGAGGAGCGCAGCGGAGGCAGCTGGAAGCCGAGCCCCGGCTCCGTCTACCCCACCCTCCAGCTCCTCGCCGACGAGGGACTGATCTCGGCCGACGAGTCGAACGGCCGCAAGACCTACTCCCTCACGGAGGCGGGCCACGCCCAGGTCGCCGCGTCCGGAGCCTCCTCCCCCTTCGCCGAGACCGACGGCGTCGAGGCCGGCGCCCTGCCCAAGGCGGGTATCGCGCTGGCGCAGGCCGCCGCGCAGGTGCAGCGCTCGGGAACCCCCGCCCAGATCCGCCAGGCCGTGACCGAACTCGAGGACGTGCGCCGCCGCCTGTACGCGATCCTCGCGCAGGACTGACCCGGGTGCCGTCGGACAGCCCGGGTCCTGGGGACCCGGGCCGCCGAGCGAGCAGTGAGCGGCGGCGCTACCGCCGCATCCTGCGCTTCGCCGCCTGGCACCTCGCGGTGACCTGGTGGTTCGATCTGGTCCTCCCCCGGCTGGGGCTGAACGTGATCGCCCTGCGCACGCGACCGCACCGGATGCGGCGGTTCGCCCGCAGCTTCCACGTGCTCGCGGTCGAGCTGGGCGGTCTGATGATCAAGGTCGGGCAGTTCATGTCGTCGCGCCTGGACGTCCTGCCGCCCGAGATCACGCGGGAGCTCGAGGGACTGCAGGACGAGGTCCCGCCCGTCCCCTTCCCCCGCATCCGCGCCCTCGCCGAGGCCGAGCTCGGCATGTCACTGGAGCGCGCGTACGCCGGAGTCGACGAGTCGCCCGTGGCGGCGGCGTCGCTCGGCCAGGCCCATCGGGCGCTCCTGTCGCCGCTCGACTCAGCCGACACCGGTCACACCACCGCGATCCTGAAGGTGCAGCGACCCGGGATCGACGCGATCGTCGACGTCGACCTCGCCGCGCTCCGCCGGGTCGGGCGCTGGCTCACCCACGTCCGCCTCGTCTCCGACCGCGTCGACGCCCCCGCGCTCGTCGAGGAGTTCGCAGCGACCAGCCTCGAGGAGATCGACTACCTGCAGGAGGCCGCCAACTCCGTCCGCTTCGCCGCGGACTTCGCCGGCGACCCGCGGATCGGCGTGCCGGACGTCGTCTGGGAGCGCTCGACCCGCAAGGTCCTCACCCTGCAGGACGTCACCGCGATCAAGATCACCGACGCCGACGGGTTGCGCGCGGCCGGCATCGACCCGCGCGACGTCGCTCCGGTGTTCGCCGCGGTGATGTTCGACCAGTTGTTCACGACCGGCTGGTTCCACGCGGATCCGCACCCGGGGAACGTGTTCGTCACTCCGACCCCCGGCGCCGAGCTGCCCTGGCGGCTCACCTTCATCGACTTCGGGATGATGGGCGAGGTCCCGCCGACGACTCGGGCGGGGCTGCGCACGATGCTCATCGCGGCCGCCTCGCGCGACGGCAAGGGCCTCGTCGATGCGGCGCGCGACCTCGGCGTTCTGCTGCCCTCCGCCGACTCCCGCGAGCTCGAGAAGGCGATGACGCAGCTGTTCGCGCGCTTCGGCGGGATGGGCTTCGCGGAGCTGCGTGAAGTCGACCCGCGCGAGTTCCGCCAGTTCGCCGAGCAGTTCGGCGACGTCGTCCGCTCGCTGCCGTTCCAGCTGCCCGAGAACTTCCTGCTGATCATCCGGGCGATGTCACTCACCTCCGGCGTCTGCAGTGCGCTCGACCCGTCCTTCAACCTGTGGGACTCGGTCGAGCCGTACGCGCAGCGGCTGATCCGGGAGGAGCGCGGCAACGTGGCGCAGGATCTGGGCCGGCAGGCGGTCGAGAACCTCGGTCTGCTCTGGCGGCTCCCCCGCCGGTTGGAGTCGCTCGCCTCGACCCTCGAGGACGGCACTCTCGCGGTGACGGTGCCGAGCGTCGAGCGTCGGCTGAACCGGCTCGACGCGACCGTGCGCCGGGTGGTGTCGGCCGTCCTGTTCACAGGGCTGCTCATCGCGGGCGCGGTGGTGCGGAGCGACGACGGCGGTCTCGGATCCGCGCTCATGATCGTGTCGATCGTGCCGCTGCTCCACGCGCTCCTGTCCGGGCGCCGCGGCGGCTGACTCCGCACCGCGAGCCGCATCACGTCGGTGGCCTACCGTGGAGGCATGGCCAGGACGATCTCCACGAACACCGCCGTCGACCGTGCCGGGATGCTCGCCTTCGTGCGGCCCCGGCACCGGATGATCGTCGCGACCACCCGGGGCGACGGCAGGCCGCAGATGTCGCCGGTGTCCGGCGGGGTCGACGAGGAGGGCCGGATCGTCGTCTCCACGTATCCGGGCCGCGCGAAGACCCGGAACATCGAACGCCGGTCCGCCGTGTCGGTGCTGGTGCTGTCCGACGAGTGGGACGGAGCCTGGATCCAGGTCGACGGCGACGGCGAGGTCCTCCACATGCCCGAGGCCGCGGACGGACTGGTCGACTACTACCGCTGCATCGCGGGCGAGCACCCCGACTGGGACGAGTACCGCGCGGCGATGGCACTGCAGGACAAGTCCCTCCTGCGCGTCACTCCGACGCGCTGGAGCCCCGTCTCGACGGGCGGGTTCCCGGCCGACGTGGCGCAGCGGCTCGACGCGCGCTGACGATCCCCGAGGCCTCGGATCGGAGGCCCCGGGCTCAGCCGGAGGGGACCGCGCAGGTCTCCTCCGCGGCCGTCTGGCCCGGAGCGGCGACCGCCGCGGGCTCCTGCGGCGGAGCAGGCTCCTGTGCGCCGGCCGTGGGCTCGACGGCGGGCGGCGCGGGCTCGACCGGGTCTCCCGGAGCCGGGGCGAGCACGACGGGCTCGTCCGCCAGGACCCGTGCCATCAGCTCGGCGCCGAGCACCGGATCCGGGACGACCTTCCCCGGGTAGTCCGGGTCGTCGAGCGCGGGGTACTGCACGAACACCATCCGCTCGAGGTCGATGTCCTTGAGGGCGAGCGCGAGGGAGATCATCGTGCTCGGGTTCGTCATCGTCGTCGAGAGGTGCAGGTTCGAGGAGGCCGCCTGGGCGAGCCCGTAGAGCACGGGCGGGTTCGAGAGCGTGTCGGCCGAGCGGACGGTGCGCATCAGCGAGGCGAGGTACTGCTGCTGGGAGGAGATGCGCCCAAGATCGCTGCCGTCGCCGACGCCCTTGCGGGTGCGCAGGAACGCGAGCGCCGTCTCTCCGGAGACGGTCGACACGCCTGCGGGCAGGTCGAGGCCGGAGTCGGTGTCCCGGATCGAACCGGCGAGGCAGATCGGCACTCCCCCGACCGCGTTGCTCATCTCGATGACGCCGTTGAACGAGACCCAGCCGGCGTAGGGCACGGAGAGGCCGGTGAACGCCTGCAGGGTGTCGTTGACGCAGGCCAGTCCCCCGGCGCCGAACGCACGGTTGAGCGAGGCGGCGGTCTCGGCCGGTGAGACGACTCCCGTCTCGGGGTCGGTGCACTCGGGGCGGTCGAGGATCAGGTCGCGCGGGAAGCTGATCACCGTCGCGCTGCCGTGGTCCTCCGAGACGTGCAGGAGGATGTTGACGTCGTTGAGCGTGGCGTCGCGGACGCCGAACTGCTCGCCCTGCGCGGCGTCGTTGTCGGTGCCGACGATCAGGACGCTGAAGCCGCCCTCGATCGCGCCGAGCCGCAGGCCTCCGGTGCCGTCGGCCTCGACGCCGAGGTCGACGGCGTTGCCGGTGACGTTGCGACTGATGCTCGCGGCCGCGATGGCCACCAGCGAGGTCGCGCTGACGCCGAGGACGGCCAGTCCCGCCGCCACCGCGACCAGCGCGGTCCGCCGTCCCGACCGTCGCCGGAGCCGCCCGTGGCGGATGCTGCGCTCTGCTGCCATTCCGACAGTCTCCCCGACACGCGGCGGCCGGGTGCTCACCGGCGTGTCCTCACGTGGCGGGCACGCCATCGGCGGGGTCGCGGCGGGCGGTCGGGGTCGTGGTTCTGCTCCGATCCGTCGGGCGTCCCTGCCGCGACGTGAAAACCATACATCGGTCGGAATTTCTGCGTCCGATCTCTTGCGGCGTCGATCCGCCCCGTGCATACTCAGTTCCCAAACGACGTTCGGTTTTCGGCAGAGGCTGTGGAGACCCGTCGACTCAACGGTGAGAGGACTCAGAGATGACAACTGCGAGTGGATCCGCGGCGGGTATGCCGTCCGGAATGACGACGGCGACCGCGACGGTCAGGCGCGACCAGGGCTTCCCGGAGCCGACCGAGCCCGCCAAGGGGAGCTACATCTTCTGGCTGCTCGCGGCGCAGCTGGTGTTCTTCATCGCCCTGCTGGGGCCGGCGATCGTCGGCATCGGAATCAAGATCCAGTCGTTCGTCGACGCGGGCGTCATCGACGCGAACGGTGCGACCGGAGCCGCAGCGGTGCTGGGCGGATTCGGTGCCCTGTTCGCCACGATCGCCAACGTCGCCTTCGGTCGGCTCTCGGACCGCACGACGAGCCGCTTCGGCCGTCGTCGCGTCTGGATCGTCGCCGGCACCGTCATCATGACCGTGGCCTTCGTGATCATGGCGCTGGCGCCCAGCCTCCTTCTCGCCACGGTCGGCTGGTCGCTCGCCCAGCTCGGCGCCAACATGACGCTCGCGCCCTTCATCGCGACGATCGCCGACCAGGTGCCCAAGTTCCAGCGCGGCAAGATCACCGCGGCCCTCGGCATCGCGCAGAACGTCGGCGTCCTCGGCGGCACCTACGTCGCGCAGGCGTTCCAGGACCAGCTCCTCATCCTCTTCGTCGGCCCCTCGGTCCTCGCCATCATCGTCATGGTCGTCTTCGCCGTCGTCCTCCCCGACCGCCGCCTGCCCGCCGCTCCGCCGCGTGCGACCCTCCGCGACTGGGCCGAGACCTTCTGGGTCAGCCCGCGCAAGAACCCCGACTACGCGCTCGCCTGGTGGTCCCGCTTCCTCATCACCTTCGCGAGCTTCGGCTTCACGACGTTCCGATTCTTCTACCTCCTCAACCACATCGGCGTCGACGCCGAGGACATCCCCGGCGTCATCACGACGAGCGTGCTCATCTACACCGCCACCCTGGTCGGAGCCAGCTACTTCGCCGGCTGGCTGTCGGACCGGATCGGACGGCGCAAGGTCTTCGTCTGGAGCTCCACCGCGCTGTTCGCGATCGGGACCTTCGCGCTGATCTTCGTGCAGGACGTCCCCACCTTCTACATCCTCGAGGCGCTGCTCGGCATCGCCTACGGCATCTACGTCGGCGTCGACCTCGCCCTCGTCGTGGACGTCCTCCCCGACCCCGAGAACTCGGGCAAGGACCTCGGCGTGTTCAACATCGCCAACGCCCTCCCCCAGACGATCGCGCCGCTCATCGGCGGCATCCTCGTCTACGTCAGCGACCCGTCGGGCAACAACTACGCACTCTGGTTCTCCGTCTGCGCGGTCGCCGCGATCATCGGAGCGCTGGTCATCTTCCCGATCAAGAAGGTCAGGTAGGGCGGGCCGCGCCACCCTTCCTGCGAAGGCCCGCCGGTCACCGATCGGCGGGCCTTCGTGCGCTCCGGGCGAGTCGCGCCTCCTGCGGCCGCGCGATCTGATCGGATCGGGACATGTCGCGACCGCTGATCCTCCTGACGGCCATCGGTCTCGTGCTCCTGGCGACCCTCGTCCTCGCGCCGCTCTCGACCGTCTCCACCTGCTACGACGCCGTCGAGCCGTCGGCGTCGCGGTGCGAGACGGCGCACCGGTCTCTGCTCGGAGCTCCCGCGAACCTCTGGGTCTGGCTCGTGATCGTCGCGGTGATCGTCGTCCGGACCGCCCTGCGCCTCCGCCGACCTCGCGCGCAGGACGCGAGCCGTTGATCACCCACGTCGCTCCTGCCGCCGTTCGGATCCGGAGAGGGAGCCGTCCGTGGAGGCGTTGAGCGCGCTCGTCCTGCTCGTGGTCGCCGTCGGCGCGGTGTGCCAGGTGCTGTCGGGAGTCGGTTTCGCGCTGGTCGCCTCTCCCCTGCTCGTGCTCGCGATCGGCCACGACCGCGGCGTCCGCACCGTTCTGGCGCTCTCGATCGTCCTCAACGCCGTCGTCCTCCTCCGATCGTTCCGGCACGTGCGTCCGGCGGAGGCGCTGCGCCTCCTCGTGCCCGCGGCACTGCTGGTCGTGCCGGCGGCACTCCTGCTGGACGCCGTCCGGCCCGCGGCCCTCGCCGTCGTCGCGGGAGTGGTGATCCTGCTCGCGACGGCGCTCGTGGCAGGCGGACGTGCACTCCCGTTCCTCGACGGCGCGCGGGGCGCGGTCCTCGCCGGGGCGCTCAGCGGAGTCTTCACCGTGCTGGCGGGCGCCGGCGGTCCGCCCGTCGCCCTCTTCGCCGCCCAGCGCCGCTGGACACCCGTCGTCGCGAGCGCGACCCTCCAGGCGTTCGCGCTCCCCCTCAACCTGCTGACGCTGCTGGTGCTCGGCCCGTCCCCGGCTGATCTGTCGGGAGCGGGCTGGGCGGCGGCTGGGCTCGTCATCGGGACGATCGCGGCGATGCTCGTCGCGCCCCGAGTGTCGGGCGCAGCGGTGCGACGGGTCACCCTCGTCGTCGCGGCTCTCGGCGGCGCGGGCCTGGTCGTCGCGGGCATCGCCGGCGCAGCGTGATCCGGACGCCGGAGTCGTCGCCCCGGCGATGAGTCCACTCCTCCGCTCTCTTGACACGGCTTCGAGCGCGACGTACTTTATCGATACATGATCAACCCTGTATCGATACAGGAGCGCGAGCACGAAGGAGTGCGATGCACGACACCGGCACGAGGGCTCCCTCCCCCTCGCCTCTGGAGCGGTTCCTCGCCGATCCGTCGCTCGTCGTCTCCGGAGGCAGATGGCACCTGTTCCCGACGACCGACGGCATCCAGGACTGGGGCGCCCGGGCCTTCCGGTGCTACTCCTCCCCCGACCTGGTCGACTGGACGGACGAGGGCGAGATCCTCCGCCTCGGGCGCGACGTCGTCTGGGCCGACTCCTTCGCCTGGGCGCCCGCCGCTCTCGAGCGGGACGGCACCCACTACCTCTACTTCACGGCGGGCAACAGCATCGGAGCGGCCCGCGCCACCGACGCCGCGGGCCCCTACGCCGACCTCGGCACCCCCCTCGTCCCCGCCGGCCGCTTCCCCGGCACCGCCATCGATCCATCGGTGTTCGTCGACGACGACGGTGCGGTCTACCTGCTCTGGGGCAACTCCGTCGCCCACCTGGTGCGCCTGGGCGACGACCTGATGTCGTTCGACGAGGACGCGGTGCACTCGTGGGTGCCGACCGGGTTCCGGGAGGCGGCGCACCTGCACCGGCGCGGCGACGCCTACTTCCTCACCTGGTCCGAGAACGACACCAGGGAGGAGGACTACCGCGTGCGCTGGGCGGTCGGCCGCAGCCCCTTCGGCCCCTGGACCGACGGCGGCGTTCTGCTCGAGAAGAACACCGCCGAGGGCATCCTCGCGACCGGCCACCACTCGATCTGCCGCGTCCCCGGCACGGACGACTGGGTCATCGCCTACCACCGCTTCGCCGTGCCGGGCGGAGACGGGGTGCACCGCGAGATCGTCTTCGACCTTCTCCACCACGACGGCGACCGACTCGTGCCCGTCGTCCCCCGGCACGCCCACCTCCGACTCCCTCTCTCCTGATCCCACCCACCCACCCACCACAGAACGAGGAATGCAATGTCGCATCGCCCCCACGCCGTCGCCCTCCGCACGGCCGCCCTCGCCGTCGCCGCGGCGAGCGCCTTCTCCCTGACCGCCTGCGGGTCCGCCGGCGCCGACTCCGGGAAGACCGAGCTCAGCTTCTTCTCCTGGGACAACGAGGCGACGATGACCCCGGTCATCGAGGCCTTCGAGGCGGCGAACCCGGAGATCTCGGTCGAGTTCTCGAACGCTCCTCCGGTCGCCGAGTACGTCTCGACCCTGCAGACCCGCCTCGCGGGGAACAACGCGGCGGACGTGTTCCTGATCGCCGCCGAGAACAAGACGAACCTCATCGACGGCGGCTTCGTGAAGGACCTGACCGATGAGCCGTTCATGGCCGAGATGTCGCCGTACAACACCGAGACGTACAGCAGCGACGGCAAGGCGTACGGCATGTCGACCTCCTCCTGGGCCGGAGGGATCCTCTACAACCGGGCACTGCTGGACGCGGCGGGCGTCACGGAGGTGCCGACCGACTGGGACGGCTTCCTCGACGCGCTGTCGAGCGTGAAGGACACCGGGGTCGTGCCGTACTACGACGCCGCCACGCAGATCCCGATGGGCCTGTCGGCGATGGTCGGCTCGGTCGACGCCGAGCAGGGCGGCGCGGTCGACGAGGCGATCTTCGACGGGAGCGCCGAGTTCGGCGACCTCTGGGACGAGCCGCTCGCCGCCTGGAGCGAGCTGCTCACCAGCGGGCTGATGAGCCAGGACGTGGTCAGCCTGACCGGCGACCAGATCGTGGACGAGTTCGCGAACGGACGCGTCGCGATGATCGCTGCCGGACCGTGGAACCTGCCCGCCGTCCGCGAGAAGGCCCCGGACCTCGACGTCGAGTTCGCTCCCTTCCCCACTCTCGACGGTGCCGGCTTCTGGGCCGGAGCCGCGTCCCCCGGCTTCGCGATCAACGCGAAGACCGACCACGAGGCCGAGGCGGAGGCGTTCCTGAGCTTCCTCGGCAGCGAGGAGGGCGTCCGGATCTACCAGGAGGGGACCTCCGCGCTGACGACCACCGCCAACTACACGCCGGTCGTCGATCCGGCGCTCGAGCCGAACCTCGCCGGCCTGCAGGAGGGGCGCTTCTACCTCCCCTCGATCGCCTGGCCGCGCGAGCAGGACGCGCTGAGCACCGAGGCGGTCGCCCAGATCCAGCTGCTCGTGCAGGGGCAGGCCTCCCCCGAGGACGTCTCGGCGGCGCTGCAGGCGCGACTCGAGTCGCAGGGCTGAGGGCTCGGCCCGGCTCCGGCCGGGCCGGCCCTCCGGGAACGGAGAACCATGTCAGCCCTCACCGCACCGCGCCGAAGCGCCGCCGTCGTCCGGCGCGCCCGCATCGATCCGCTCCGGCGTCGCGAGACCGTCAGCACGAGCCTGTTCCTCGTGCCGATCGTGCTCGTCTTCGTCCTGCTCTTCGCCGTGCCGCTCGCCCAGTCGTTCTACTTCAGCCTGACCGACTTCGACGGCTACTCCGTCGACTCCGAGTTCGTCGGACTCGCGAACTACGCCAGCATCGTCCGCGACCCGGCGATGCTGGCCGGGCTCCTCTTCACGCTGACCTACAGCCTCGGGACCACGGTCCTCGTCACCGCGCTGGCGATCCCTCTGGCCCTCGTCCTCAACCGCCCCTTCGCCGGTCGCGGAGCGGTCCGAGCCGTCCTCTTCTTCCCGGCCATCCCCAGCATCGCGATCCTCGGCCTCGTCTGGGGCCTGATCCTGTCGCCGCTGGGCTCCGGAGCTATCAACCGGGTGCTCGAGACCGTCGCGGGGCTCGGTCCGGTGCCGTGGCTCTCGAACGGCGCCCTCGCCCAGCTCTCGGTCATCGTCGTGGGGGTCTGGTCGAGCACCGGCTGGCACGCGATCCTCTACCTCGCCTACCTGCAGTCGATCCCCGAGGACTACTACGAGGTCGCCCGCATCGACGGGGCGTCGGCCCCGCGGCGCTTCTTCTCGATCACGCTTCCCCTGCTCGCCCCCGCGGTGACGGTGAGCACGCTGCTCCTCATGACGGGCGGGCTGAAGGTCTACGACCTGCCCTTCACCCTGACCAAGGGCGGGCCGGGGTTCTCGACTTACACGATCACGCAGTCGATCATCCAGAACGGAGTCGGCCAGGCGCAGTTCGGCAAGGCCTCGGCCCTCGCCGTCGTGTTCCTGCTCGTCGTCGGCTCGATCGTCGCCGTGCAGCTGCTCATCTCGCGCCGATTCGAGGAGAGGACCTCATGACCACCACCGCGGTCTCCCTGCCCCCGGCGCCGCCGGTCGCCGATCCCCCCGTCCCCCGCCGACGCCCGCGTCCCACGCGCGCTCAGCGCCGTCGCGGAGTGGCGGGCGCCCTGACCAGCATCGGCATGATCGCGCTGGCCGCGCTGGTCGGCGCACCCTTCTACTACATCGTCGTCAGCACGCTGAAGACGCAGCAGGAGGTGTCGAACGCTCCGTTCGCCCTGCCGACCCGCCTCGACTTCGGCAACTACGCCGACGTGTTCGTTTCCGTCCCGATCGTCGGGGCCTTCGCGAACACGTTCTACGTGACGGTCGTGTCGGTGGCGCTCATGCTCCTCGTGGGCTCGATGGCGGCCTACGCGATGCTGCTGCGCACCACGCTCCTCACCCGGATCGTGTCGGTCGTGCTGATCATCGCGTTCCTGGTGCCCGGTCAGGCGACGCTGATCCCGCTCTACCGCCTCCTGGCGAGCGCCGGTCTGGTCGACAGCCTGGAGGGGCTGATCCTGCTCTACGCCGCGGGGTCGATCTTCTGCTACTTCCTGATCCAGGGGTACATGAAGTCGCTCCCGCTCGAGATCTTCGAGGCCGCGCGGATCGACGGGGCGGGTCCGTGGCAGATCTACTGGCGCATCGTGCTCCCCCTGATCCGGCCGATCCTCATCACCGTGGGCGTCTTCCAGACGATGTGGGTGTGGAACGACTTCATCACCCCGAACGTCTTCATCAGCTCGTCCGAGAAGCAGACGCTCGTGCTGCAGGTGTACAAGGCGGTCGGGCAGTTCGGAGTGAACTGGCCCGCGTTCCTCACGCTGAGCGTCGTCGTGCTGCTGCCGATGGTGGTCTTCTTCGTCCTGATGCAAAAGCACATCGTGGGCGGTCTGGTGTCCGGCAGCGTGAAGGGGTGACCGGGTACCTCCTCGCCTACTTCCTCCCGGGACCCGGTGGGGAGGCCGTGCGGTTCGCCGTGAGCGCGGACGCGACTCCGCTCGTCTTCCATGCACTGCCGGGCGGGCCTCTGCGCTCGGACGTGGGCGAGGGCGGAGCCAGGGACCCGTTCCTCGTGCGGGATACCGCCTCGGGACGGGTCGTGCTGCTCGCCACGGACCTGCGCACGGAGGACGTCGACGACTGGCACCGGGCGGTGCGGCACGGCAGCCGGTCGATCCTGGTGTGGGAGTCGTCGGATCTCGTCGACTGGGGCGATCCCCAGCTGCGAGCCGTCGCTCCGGAGGAGGCGGGCAACGCGTGGGCGCCGAAGGCGTACCGGAGCGAGGAGCGCGGCTGCTGGCAGGTCTTCTTCTCGAGCGCGCTCTTCCCGCCCGGGCAGGATCGCGGCACCGCCGTCCACCAGAGGATCCTCGTTGTCGAGACGGAGGACTTCGTGCGCTTCTCCTCTGCGAGGATCGCCCTGGACACCGGTCGCGACGTCATCGACGCGACGTTCCTCCCCGACGGCGACGGGTGGCTCCGCTTCACGGTCGAGACGCCGACGGGAGCCGACGCGACCTCGATCACGCTCGCGCGCGGAGTGTCCCTGGACGGCCGCTTCGAGACCGTGCGGACGGGGATTGGCCGCCCCGAGCTCGCCCGCGGCGAAGGTCCCGCGGTCATCCGCTCCCCCGACGGGACCACGACCTGGCTGCTGATCGATGAGTTCGGCCTGCGCGGGTACCGCGTCTTCTCCTCCGCCCGACCCGGGACCGGAGGGTTCGAACCGGTCCGTGGCGCGCGTCTACCCGACGACGCGCGCCACGGGTCGCTCCTCGCGCTCACCGACGACGAAGCGGCACGGCTCCGCTCCCGTGCCGGGATCGGGCCTGCACCCGTGGGAAGCTCGAGGGGAGGAGGTGCGTCATGGTGACCATCCACGACGTGGCGAAAGAGGCCGGGGTCTCGGCGATGACCGTGTCGCACGTGCTGAACGACCACCCGCACGTCCGCGAGACCACGCGCGAGAAGGTGCTCGACGTGATCACGCGGCTCGACTACCGGGTGAACGTCGCCGCGCGGAACCTGCGGACGGGACGCACCGGCACCATCGGACTCGCGGTGCCCGAGATCGACCGGCCGTACTACGGCCGGCTCGCTGCCGAGATCATCGCCGCCGCCGAGAAGCACGACCTCCGCGTCGTGATCGAGCAGACCGGCGCCCAGCGCGAGAACGAGCTCGGGGCGCTCGCGTCCTCCCGGAAGCGGCTGTACGACGGCATCATCCTGAGCACCGTCGGGCTCGGCGCGGCCGACACGGAGCTGCTGCGCGTCGATCATCCGCTCGTGATCCTCGGCGAGCGCATCTTCGAGGGGCCGGTCGATCACGTGGCCATGGCGAACGTGGACGGGGCCCGGATGGCCGTCGCCCATCTGATCGAGAAGGGCTGCCGCCGGATCGTGATGGTCGACGATCCGGCACCCGACGAGGTCGACGTCTCGAGTCTGCGCCTCGAGGGCTATCGTCGCGCGCACGAGGAGGCCGGACTCGCGGTCGACCCGGCGCTGCACATCGAGGTCGGCGAGTTCACGATGGCCGGCGGTGCCCGGGGCATCCGCGACTTCCTCGACCGCGGCGTCCCCTTCGACGGGGTGTTCTGCATCACCGACACCGTCGGGATCGGGGTCCTCCGGGGTCTCGCGGATCGAGGGATCCCGGTGCCGGGACAGGTCAGGGTCGCCGCCTTCGACGCGATCCTCGAGGGCGAGTACACGGTGCCGAGGCTGACCACGATCGATCCCGACCACGCCTTCATGGCGCGCACCGCGGTCGAGCGGCTCGTCTACCGGATCGCGGGCGGGACCACGGCGGCCGAGGAGTACATGGCCGCGCCGCGCCTGATCGTGCGGGAGAGCTCGGCCTGAGCCCTCGTGGCCCCGGCATCGCGCTCCCCCGCTAGGGTGGGCGGACCGCAGCGCGAAGGGGGCCTCGATGGCGCGGAGCAGGACCAGGGACGGACGACGGATCGCCGCGCTCGCGGTCGTGCTCGCGGCGGTGCCGCTGCTCTCGGGATGCGCGGGACCGATCGCGTTCTCGGACTTCGGTCGCGAGCGCACCGACACCGATGTACTGCCGGATCTCGGAGTCGTCACCGACGGGATCGATCCGGAGTCGGCGCGCTACGCGGGCTCGGTCGAGGGCCTGGAGGTGTACCTCGGCTCCTCCGTCGAACGCGGCGATCAGTGCGTGATCGTCGACGCCGGCGCTCAGTCGAGCAGCGCCTGCACGACGGGCGGAGGGACCGTGTCGTCGGGTCCGGGCGCCTGGACGGTGCAGCTCCATCCCGACGGCGGCGGGCCGGAGGACTCCTCCTTCGAGGACTGGACGCCGCTCGGCGAGAACGTGTCGGTGCGGGCCGACTGAGCCCGTCCCGGCACGGGCCGGTGTGGAATCAGGGTTCTCCCCGATCCGCTCGGCCGCGCGGCCCGACAGGATCGGAGCGTGCCCTCCGCCTCGCGATCCTCCCTGCTGTCCGCCCTCGCCCTCGCCCTCGTCGGCGGACTGCTGCTGGGAGGGGCGACGAGCCTCCTGCAGACCGTCCTCCCGCCCGCGCTGAACTCGTTCGCCAACTCGTCCGGTGGCTGGTCGATGCTGGTGTTCGCCCTCGTGCGGCTCACGCGGGTGCGTCCCGTGCCCGGCGCGGTCGTCGGCCTCGTCTCGTTCCTCGCGATGCTCGAGGGCTACGACCTGGTCACCGGCTGGCGCGGCTTCGGCTGGTCGCCGCCGTTCTCCGATCCGTTCTGGCTGCTCGCCGTCCCCGCCGGCCCGATCCTCGGAGCCGCCGCGGCGCTCACTCTGCACGGCACGACCGCCTGGCGGGTGCCGGCTGTCGCTCCGCTCTCGGGGGTCCTGATCGGCGAGGGGATCTGGGCGCTGGGCGCCGTCGCCGACACCACGAGCCCGGTCTACTGGTGGCTCGAGATCGTGCTCGGCGTCGGGTTCCTCCTGCTCGCCGTCCTGCGTCGCAGGCCCGGCCCGCTGGTCGTGCTCGCGTCACTCGCGGTCACGGCGGCCGCGGCGGTCTGCTTCGACGTGGTCTACTCGCTGTTCTGACCTCGGGAATGCGCGGCCCTCCTCCGTTGCTGCACGAGGGGGCTGAGGAGGATCACGTGGAGCTCGTGCACTGGCTGTTCGATGCGCAGATCGTCCTGGGCGACCAGAGGGTGCTGTGGCGCGAGGTCATCGGCAACGCTTTCGGGCTCGCGAGTGCTCTGGGCGGCATGCGGCGGAAGGTCTGGGCCTGGCCGGTCGGGCTCGTCGGCAACGCCCTGCTCTTCACGGTCTTCATGGGCGCCCTCTTCGGCACTCCGAACCCCGTGAACCTGCTCGGACAGGCCGGACGGCAGGTCATGTTCATGATCGTGAGCGTCTACGGCTGGTACCGGTGGACGCACCGCCCGGAGTCGTCGCCGACCGTGATCGAGCCGCGGTGGGCGTCCTGGCGGACCCGCGCGCTCCTGGTGCTCGGGATGGTCGGCGGCACCGCGGTGCTCACTCCGCTGTTCCGCGCCCTGGGCTCGTACGAGCCGGTGTGGAGCGACGCGTGGATCTTCACCGGGTCGCTGCTCGCGACCTACGGCATGGCGAAGGGGTGGGTCGAGTTCTGGCTGATCTGGGTCGCCGTCGATGTCGTGGGCGTGCCCCTGCTCTTCTCGGCCGGGTACTACGCCTCCGGCCTCATGTACGTCGTCTACGGAGCGTTCACGCTGCTCGGGTTCTTCGTCTGGATGCGGCACGGTCGCAGGCCCTCCAGCGCGGCGGTCACGGTCGGCTGAACGACGGCAGCGGCCCGTAGGCTGGGGCGATGACGTCCCGGGTGCGCCTCCTCCTGGCTTCGTCGCACCCCGGGCCCACCGTCACCGTCACGGTCCTCGCCACGGTGCTCGCCGCCGCGGCGGGTCGACCCCTCCCCGTGGTGGTGCTCGTCGCGCTGGCCGTGCTCGCGGGGCAGCTCTCGATCGGGCTCGCGAACGACTGGATCGACGTCGACCGCGACCGCGCGGTCGGTCGCATCGACAAGCCGGCGGCCGTCGGAGCGATCAGCGTCCGCGCCGTGCGGACCGCCGCGATCGTCACCGCCGCCGTCTCGGTCGTGCTCTCGCTCCTGCTCGGCCCGGTCTCGGCGATCGCCCACATCGTGCTGGTCGCGGCCGGCTGGGCGTACGACGCCGGACTCAAGCGCACAGCCGTCTCGGTGCTCCCCTTCGTCGTCGCGTTCGGCCTCCTCCCCGTCGTCGCCGTCGCGGCCGGCGGCGGTCCCCTCCCGGCCGTCTGGGCGATCGCGACCGGAGCCGTGTTCGGCGTCGCGATCCACTGCACCAACGTGCTGCCGGACCTGGTCGACGACGAGGCCACCGGCGTCCGCGGGTTCCCGCACCGACTGGGACTCCGGCTCTCGGGCGTCGTCGCCTTCGGCTCCCTCGTCGTCGCCGCGCTCCTGGTTCTTCTCGGTCAGATCGGGGGTGCGGAGGCGGTGCGCGGGCCGGGCATCGCGCTGGCCGTCGCCGGGGCCCTCGCCGTGATCGCGCTCGCCGCCGTCGGGATCCGCCTCGTGCTGACCGGACCCCCGACGCGTCTGCTCTTCCGCCTGGTGATCGCGGCGTCGCTCGTGCTCGTCGTCGAGCTGGGGCTCTCGGGCGCCCGTCTCGTGGCCTGACCCGGATCAGGACCAGCGCATCGCGTAGACGCGCGCCAGAAGATCGGACGTCGGCAGCGCGAGCAGCGTGCGCAGGAGGGCCGTGCGACCTCGATGGGCGACGGCTCCCAGCGGCCGACCGAGCGCCATGTTCAGCTCGGCTTGTCGGGCGGCCCGGCGCGCCACGCGCATCCGTCGACGGGCGAAGGCGGACCACGGGCCGGCCGTTCCCGAGCGGACGCCGTGCACCAGGAGCGGAGCGAGTTCCGCCGCATCGAGCCAGCCCAGGTTCATCCCCTGGCCGCCGATCGGGCTGATCTCGTGCGCAGCGTCGCCGACGAGCACCACGCGCCCCATCCCGACGAGGCCCGCCTCGCGCCGGCGGACCCGGAAGCCGCTGAGCATCGTGCAGGTCGCCGCGTCGACAGGTGCTCCCGTGCGCGCGCGGACGACCGCGGCGAGCGCGGCCGCCGCCGTCGTGTCCGGAGCCGCGTCGGGGCGCCAGGCGGGGGCACCGAGCGAGGCGTCCGGTCCGCTGAGCGCGACGTAGCGCCGCCGACCGCCGGGCAGGGGGAAGGACTCCACGACGCCCTCCGGACCGACGTCGACGAGAGCGGAGGACGCCAGCGAGGCCACCTCGGGGTCGGCGAAGTCGCCCATCACGTAACGATCGGAGTAGTCGCGGCCGGAGACGCTGATGCCGAGCAGCTCCCGCACAGCGCTCCGGGCGCCGTCCGCCCCGACGACGAAGGAGGCGTGCAGCTCGATCGCCTCGCCGTGCCGGCCGGTGCCCGTCACCTCGACCTGCGTCCCGCGACGGTGCAGGCCGCTCACCTCGATCCCCGTCCGCAGGGCCGTCGGGTCGAGGGCCTCGAGCCGTCCCCGGAGGATCGTCTCCGTCCGGTGCTGATCGAGGGTCGCGACGTAGGGATGCGTCCGCGACGCGCGAGCGAACGACAGCACGCCCAGATCTTGGCCCCGGCTGCGCGCGACGCCGTGCGTCACGAGCGCCGCTTCCGCGAGGACGGGCCCCGCCGCTCCGATCACCTCGAACGCGTCGAGGGACGGCGGATGGATGCCGATCGCGCGCGATCCCGCAGGCACCGACGCCCGCTTCTCCCACACCTGCACGCCGACGTCCGCCTGCGCGAGCAGCGCGCCGAGGAACACCCCGACGGGCCCGCCGCCGACCACGAGCACGTCCGTCCGCTCCACCGTCACGCTCCGAGCCTACGGAGCGGTGCCCCCTCGCGCGGGCACTCGTGCCGCGGGCGGGCGCTGGCTAGGGTGTCGCCATGACCGACCGCGTTCTCGCTCCGGAACCGCCCGCCGACGGCTCGAAGCCGAAGGGCCCCGCCTCCTACTTCCCCAGCATCGAGAAGACCTACGGTCGACCGGTGCAGGAGTGGCTCGATCTCGTCGACGAGCGCCTCGACTCCGAGCCCCACATGCAGGTCGTGGCGTGGCTGAAGTCGGAGCACGGACTCGGCCACGGGCACGCGAACGCGCTCGTCGCCTACGTGAAGGCCGCCCGGGCCTGATCCGGGCTCGGCGGCGACCGAACGTGCGCGGCCGGATCAGCCGTTCGCGGCCGCCCGGGCGGCCTTGGCAGCCTCCCGCTTCGCGACCTTCGCGGCCGCGCGCTCGGCGACCTTCCTCCCATTGAGCGCCACGGCCTCGCGGACGAGCTCGGCGAGCGCCTCCGCGTCGACCGTGTCGCCCTCGCCGAACTCGACCGAGCGGCGCTGGTTGCCGCCCAGCTCGCCGTTGAAGATCCCGTGCGGATCGGGCAGCGAGGCCCCGTAGAGGAAGCCGAGCTTGACCTTCGCCGTGAAGACGTCGCCGACGCAAAGGATCCCGTCGAGCTCCCACACGGGCGATCCCATCCACTTCCACTCCTCGACGATGCCGGGCTCGGCGGCGAGGACGACTCGGCGCAGCTCCGCGAGCACCTCCCCGCGCCAGTCGGGGGTGCGGGCGATCAGCGCGTCGATCTCGTCGCTCGGGGTCATGGCGGTCCTCTCGTCGGCGGGAACGGGCCGATGCTACTCCGGTGCCGCAGGATCGGAGGAGCCGTGCTGAGGACGACGGAGGGGATCGACCAGCGTCACCGACGTGCCCCGCGCCGAAGGGAAGCTCAGCGGCGTCCCTGACGGCGTCAGGCAAGGAGCCGGCGCACCGCCTCCGCCACCAGGGCGTCGTCCGCCGGTTCGTCGTCGAGCGCCCGGTGGATCGTCAGCCCCTCCATCAGCGCGTCGAGCATCCGCGCGGTCGCGGGATCGAAGTGCTGCTCGAGCGCCGCGCGGGTCCGCGCCATCCAGCGGTGGGTCAGAGCGCGGAACTCGGGCTGCCGGGAGGCGAGCGTGTACAGCTCGTGCGTCAGCACGAGTTCGCGCTGGCTGCCGAAGACATCGTGCACGACCAGGTCGACCAGTGCCTGCCGCGCCTCGTCCCGCGTCGAGGCGCCGTCCATCCGGCGCTGCGCCTGGGCCGCCACCGAGTCGGAGAAGCGCGCGAACGCGGCGTGCAGCAGCTCGTCCATCCCGGCGAAGTGGTAGGTCATCGAGCCGAGCGGGACATCGGCGGCCGCGGCCACGCGCCGGTGGGACGTCCCGGAGACGCCGACCTCCGCGATCACGTCGAGGCAGGCGTCGATGATCCGATCTCGCCGATGCGGATCGGTGCGCCGGACCGCGCGCACCCGGTCCTCCCCGGTCACCGGTCGGCCTCCGGATCGCCGACCGCACGCGGAGAGCCGGCAGGCGTCCGCCGGTCCGTCCGATCGTCTTCTGCGAAGCACTCCATGTGCACGATCGTACACATGACGTGTACGTTCGTACGCATGCCTGCTCCCGACTCCGCTCCTCCGACCAGGGAGGCCCGCCGCGCCCGCGGTGCCGTCGCGGCCCTGTTCCTCACCAACGGCGCGCTGTTCGCCAACCTCGTGCCCCGACTCCCCGAGATCAAGTCCGACCTCCTGCTCGACAACGCGGCGTACGGAGTCGCGATCGCGGCGTTCCCGACCGGCGCGGTCCTCGCCGGCCTCGCCTCCGCCTCCGTGATCCGGCGTTTCGGGAGCGGCCGCGCGGCCGTGGCCGGCACGGTCCTGACCGCGATCGGCACGATGGTCGCCGGCTTCTCGCCGACCCTGCTCGCCTTCGCCGCGGCACTCCTCCTGGCCGGTGCGACCGATGCGATCACCGACGTGGCGCAGAACACCCACGGGCTGCGGGTCCAGCGCCGCTACGGCCGCTCCATCATCAACTCCTTCCACGCGGTGTGGTCGATCGGAGCGGTGCTCGGCGGCTCGATGGCGGCCGGCGCCCTCGCGCTGGGTGTCCCCCGCTCCCTCCATCTCGTGCTCTCGGGAACCCTCTTCGCGATCGTGGCGCTGGTCGCGCTGCGGTTCTGCCTCCCTGGTCGCGACGACGAGGCCCGACCGGCTCCCGTGGCCGGCGACCGCACTCCGCGGGCCCGCGTCGGCGCGCGGGTCGCCCTCGTCCTCGCCGCGCTGGTCGGCGTGGCGATCGCGGGCACGCTCGTCGAGGACGCGGGATCGACCTGGGCGGCCCTCTACCTGTCCGCCGATCTCGGAGCGAGCGCCCCGGTCGCCGCGTACGGCTTCGTGGCCCTCGTCGGCGCCCAGTTCGTCGGCCGGATCCTCGGCGACCGCCTGGTCGACCGCTTCGGTCAGCGTGCCGTGGTGCGCACCGGAGGAGCGATCGCCGGGATCGGGATGGGTCTCGCTCTCCTGCTCCCCTCGGTCCCCGGCACGATCCTCGGCTTCGCCGCCGCCGGCTTCGGTCTCGCGACGACCGTCCCCGCCGCGATGCACGAGGCCGATGAGATCCCGGGGTTGCGCGCCGGCACCGGAGTGACTCTCGTCTCGTGGCTCATGCGGCTCGGCTTCCTCCTGTCGCCGCCGCTCGTCGGATTGATCGCCGACAGCGCGGGCCTGCGCGCCGGCCTGGCCGTCGTCCCGCTCGCGGCGGTCCTGGCGGTCGTCCTCTCCCCCGTGCTGAGTACGCGCCGCTCCCGCGGGGAGGCCGCGCAGTGAGCCGGGTGCTCGCCGCCGTCCTCTGGGACATGGACGGCACCCTCGTCGACTCCGAGCCCGCCTGGATCGCCGCCCAGTACGCCCTGGTCGAGCGCTCCGGCGGAGTCTGGAGCGACGCCGACGCGCTCGCGCTCGTCGGATCGACCCTGGAGCAGACCGCCGTCGCCCTCCGCGCGGCGGGGGTGGACCTCGACGACGCCGCGATCGAGGACGCGCTCGAGGGCGACGTCGCGGCCGCCCTGCGCGCGGGCATCGCGTGGCGACCCGGAGCGCACGAACTGCTCCGCTCCGTCACGGCCGCGGGGATCCCGCAGGCGATCGTGACCACCTCGTCGTGGCGACTCGCCTCGATCGTCGCCGAGAGGCTGGCCGAGGTGGTCTCCTTCGCCGAGATCGTCACGGGCGACGACGTCGTCCACGGGAAGCCGGATCCCGAGCCCTACCTGCTCGCCGCCCGCCGCCTCGCAGTCGCGATCGAGGACTGCGCGGCCGTCGAGGACTCCCTGACGGGTCTCGCCGCCGCCGTCGCCTCGGGTGCCGCGGCCGTCGGGGTCCCGCACCAGGTGGCGCTCGCCGAGGGCGCCGATCGCGTGCTCTGGCCGACCCTCGAGGGCCGGACGGTGGAGGACCTGCGCGCACTCCTGGGTTGACCCGCCCGGCGTGGGACTACTGCCGGTACGACGAGAGGAAGTTGCCGAGCCGCTCGATCGCCTCCGAGATCACCCGCTCCTCGGGGAGGGTGACGATGCGGAGGTGGTCGGGCGTCGGCCAGTTGAACCCCGTCCCCGGCACGAGCAGGATGTGCTCCGCGATCAGCAGGTCGTAGACGAGCCTCCCGTCGTCGCGGATGTCGTGCACCTCGGGGTCCAGCCGCGGGAACGCGTAGAGCGCACCGCGCGGCAGTTCGCACGAGACGCCCGGGATCCGCTCGAGCCCCGACCACGCGGCGTCCCGCTGGCGGTGCAGCCGCCCCTCCGGCGCCACGAGCGCCTCGATCGACTGCACGCCCGACAGCGCCGCCTGGATCGCGTACTGCCCGGGCACGTTCGGGCACAGCCGCGTCGACGCGAGCAGGGTGATGCCCTCGAGGAACCCCTCCGCGTGCGCCCGCGGCCCCGTGACCGCCATCCATCCGGAGCGGTAGCCGGCCACCCGGTACGTCTTCGACAGCCCGTTGAACGTCAGGCAGAGCAGGTTCGGTGCGAGCGACGCGAGCGGGATGTGCACCGCGTCGTCGTAGAGGATGCGGTCGTAGATCTCGTCGGCGAGCAGCAGCAGCGAGTGCTCGCGGGCGACGGCGACGATCCCCTCCAGCACCGCGCGGCTGTAGACCGCCCCGGTCGGGTTGTTGGGGTTGATCACGACGATCGCCTTGGTCTTCGGCGTGATCTTCGAGCGGATGTCCTCGAGGTCCGGCTGCCAGGCGTCCTCCTCCGCGCAGCGGTAGTGCACCGCCGTGCCGCCGGCGAGGCTCGTCATCGCCGTCCAGAGCGGGTAGTCGGGCGCCGGGATCAGCACCTCGTCGCCGTCGTCGAGCAGGGCCTGCAGAGTCATCGTGATGAGCTCCGACACGCCGTTGCCCAGGAACACCCACTCGGGATCGACCGGCGGGAAGCCCGGGATCTCCTCGTAGCGGTAGGTGACGGCCTGGCGTGCCGAGAGGATCCCGCGGCTGTCGCTGTAGCCGTGGGCGTTCGGAACCGCGGCGATCATGTCGCGCACGATCTGGTGCGGCGCCTCGAAGTCGAAGCCGGCCGGGTTGCCGGTGTTGAGCTTGAGGATGCGGTGCCCCTCGCTCTCGAGTCGCGACGCCTCGACGAGGGCCTTCCCGCGGATCTCGTAGAGGACGTTCCGGAGTTTCGCGGACTGCTCGAGGGGGCGCGGAGTGCTCATCCGGCCAGGGTATCCACCCGGTGACCGCCGGTCGCCCTCAGGCGCTGCGTCGAGGTGCGCGTGTCACGCTGGTCGGATGAGCTCCCCCGCCGATCCCCGCACCTACGACCTCGACGCGCTGCGCCGCCGGGTCCTCGCCGACGACGGGGACGAGGTCGGCGCCGTCGACGACAGCATCCCCGAGCTCGCCGCCGCCGACCCGCACCTGCTCGCCCTCGCCCTCGTGCTGCCCGACGGCTCCGTGCGTTCCAGCGAGGAGGCGGACGTGCCCTTCAGCATCCAGTCGGCCGTGAAGCCGTTCCTGTTCGCCCTGGCGCTGCTCGACACCGGCGGTGACGCACTCGAGCGGGTCGGCATCGAGCCGACCGGCGAGGCGTTCGACGCCGTCAAGCTCGAGAGCGGCACGGGCCGGCCGCCGAACCCGATGGTGAACGCGGGCGCGCTGCTCACCGCCTCCCTCGTCGACGGCGACGGCGCCGACGAGCGGAGCGAGCGCATCCTCCGCGGTCTGTCGGCGTTCGCCGGCCGCCCCCTGGAGATCGACGGCTCCGTCGCCCGCAACGAGCACCTGCTCGGCGATCGCAACCACGCCCTCGCGCACCTCATGCGCGCCGAGGGCACGCTGCACGTCGGAGCCGACGACGCGGTCTCGGCCTACGCGCGCGCCTGCGCCGTGCTCGTCGACACCCGCGCGCTCGCGGTCATGGGCGCGACTCTCGCCCTCGGCGGAGTGAACCCCGTCACGGGCGAGCGCGTCGTCCCTCCCTCGGTCGCGCGCGACGTGCTCTCGGTGATGGCCACCTGCGGGGTCTACGACGGCTCCGGCCGCTGGATGCGCGCGGTCGGGATCCCCTCGAAGTCGAGCGTGTCGGGCGCACTGGTCCTCTCGGTCCCCGGTCGGCTGGGCGCGGCCGTCGTGAGCCCGCCCCTGGACCGCGACGGCACCAGCGTCCGCGGCCGCCGGGTCAGCGATCGGCTGAGCGCCGACCTCGACCTCCACGTCTTCGGCCGCGGCATCTGAGTGCCGGGCCGCTTCCCGAGGGCGGGCACGGCGCTCTAGGGTGGCCCGCATGACTGCGCCGCTGCCCTACCTCGCGTTCCCCGGCACAGCCCGGTCCGCCCTCGGCTTCTACCGCGACGTCTTCGGCGGCGAGCTCGCCCTGCACACCTTCGCGCAGTTCGGCCGCACCGACGGCCCCGGCGAGGCGATCGCCCACGGCGTGCTCACCGGCCCGGTGGCGCTCGCCGCGTCCGACGCGGCGACCGGCGAGGAGTCGCTCCACCTCGAGGGCGTCCTCTTCGCGCTCCTCGGAGCCGCGGAACCGGAGGTGCTCCAGCGCTGGTTCGAGGGGCTCGCCGAGGGCGGCGCCGTTGTCGATCCGCTCGGGGCGAAGCCGTGGGGAGCGACCGACGGTCAGGTCCGCGACCGGTACGGCATCACCTGGCTCCTCGGCTGGGAGGGCTGACGGTCCATCCCCGAGGTCGGGCTCCGTCCCGCCCGCTACCGTGGGACGATGCAGTGCCGGGGAGTACACCGATGACCGCCGTCCGCTACGTCGCGATCGGCGACTCCTTCACCGAGGGCGTCGGCGACGAGCTGCCCGACGGGACCACCCGCGGCTGGGCCGACCTGGCCGCGCAGGGCTGGGCCGAGGCGACCGGCGAGCGGATCGGCTACGCCAACCTCGCGATCCGGGGCCGGCTCATCGCGCCCATCGTCGAGGAGCAGCTCGAGCCCGCCCTCGCCCTGAAGCCGACCCACCTGTCCTTCAACGGCGGCGGCAACGACATGCTCCGCCCCCGCGCCGACATCGACAGGATCGCCGATTCGTACGCGCACGTGCTCCGCCGCTGCGACGAGGAGGGCGTGGTGCTGATCGCCCTGGCCGGCGCCGACCCCTCCGCCCGACTGCCGCTGGGGCGCATGATCAAGCGCCGTGGCGACGCTCTCACCGCCGCGGTCCTGGACCGCATCGGCGGACGCGACGACATCGTCGTCGCCGACAACTGGAACGACTCCGCCTTCCAGCGTCCCGAGATGTGGTCGGAGGACCGGCTGCACATGGGCACGCGCGGGCACCACCGCGTCGCGTCCAAGGTCCTCTCGGCCCTCGGGCTGACCCCGCCCGCCGCCTGGCGGGACATCCCGTCGGAGCCGGCCGCCCGGCAGGGATCCGCGCAGTACTACCGCGAGCACGTGGCCCCGTGGGTGCGCAGGCGCCTGACCGGCACCTCCTCCGGCGACGGCCGCGCGGCGAAGTTCCCGGACTTCGTGCCGATCGATCCTCTGGCCTGAGCCCCCGTGGCCCCGTCCGGAACGGGCGGGCGCCGTCAGCGCCAGCCGTAGCGCGCCGAGACGGCCTTCGCGATCGGGTCGAACCGCGAGCGCTCGAGCACCGCGCCCTCGCGACGCATGCCGGCGGGGTGGATGCGGAACACCCGCTCCGGGTCGACCCAGCTCGGCCGCCCCTCGGCGTCCCAGTCCCCCGTGCCGACCGGCAGGTAGCCGTCGTGCTGCTTCGAGCTCAGGCGCACCGCGAGGACGGTCCCGGCCTTCTCGACCGCGAGGACGAGCACCGGGCGGTCCTTGCCACGCCCGTCGTCCTCCTCGTAGGGGACCCAGGTCCAGACGATCTCCCCCGGGTCGGGGTCGCCGTCGGCGGTCGGCGCGTAGCCGGCGTGCACTCCGCGCAGGCGGGCCGGGTCGATCTCGACCGTCCGGCCGACTCCGCTCGCTCCCGGAGTCGACGCCGTCGGCGTCAGGAACGGACGCTGCGCCGGCGGCTGCGCGTCGGCCCGCGGCGCGACGGTGCGGCCGAGGAGTCGGAGGAGCAGGGACACGACCGAGCGCGAGGAGGGCACCCGGGAACCCTAGCCCGGATCCCCGGCGCGGCGCGGGAACAGCGACGGGGTGCCGCTCTCGGAAGAGCGGCACCCCGTGCGGTGCGGTGCGGGTGGGAGGGGTCAGTCCGCGAGGACGTAGCCCGCCTCGCCGTGGATCGCGGTGTCGATGCCGGCGACCTCGTCCTCGTTCTTGACGCGGAACCCGATGGTCTTCTGGATCACGAAGCCGATCAGGAGGGTCATCAGGAAGGAGTAGGCGAGGACCGTGAACGCCGCGAGGGCCTGCGCGCCGAGCTGAGCGGCTCCGCCGCCGAGGAACAGTCCGACATCGGTGCCGAAGAAGCCGATGTAGAGCGTTCCGATGAGACCGCCGACAAGGTGGACGCCGACCACGTCGAGCGAGTCGTCGTAGCCGAGGCGGTACTTCAGGTCGATCGCCAGGGCGCAGACGGCTCCGGTGATGATGCCCAGGACGATCGCCCAGAACGGCGACAGGCTGGCGCACGCGGGGGTGATCGCGACGAGACCCGCGACGGCACCGGAGGCGGCGCCGATCGAGGTGGGCTTGCCGTCCTTGATCTTCTCGACGACGAGCCAGCCGAGGATCGCGGCGGCCGGAGCGGCGATGGTGTTCAGGAACGCGATCGCGGCGATGCCGTCGGCGGCCAGCTCGGAGCCGGCGTTGAAGCCGAACCAGCCGAACCAGAGGAGACCCGCGCCGAGCAGCACGAACGGCGGGTTGTGCGGCTGGTGCGCGCCCTTGGTGAAGTTGACGCGCTTGCCCAGGACCAGGGCGAGGGCCAGGGCCGCCGCACCGGCGTTGATGTGCACCGCGGTGCCACCGGCGAAGTCGATCGCTCCGACGTTGTAGGCGATCCAGCCGCCGTCCACGACCCCCTCGTCACCGAGGGTGAAGTTGAAGACCCAGGAGGCGACCGGGAAGTACACCAGGGTCGCCCAGACGCCGGCGAAGACCATCCAGGCGCCGAACTTCGCGCGGTCGGCGATCGCACCCGAGATGAGCGCGACCGTGATGATGGCGAACGTGGCCTGGAACGCCGCGAACGCGATCGTCGGGTAGGCCGCGGTCTGCTCGCCGAGCGCGTCGTTGTAGAGGCCCTGCAGGCCGATCTGCGCGACGTCGATGCCGAGGAAGCCGTCGATCCCGAAGAAGGTGTCGGTGCCGGCGGGGCCAGCGGGGCCGTTGCCGAACGCGATGGCGTAGCCGTAGAGGACCCAGAGGACTCCGATCAGCCCCATCGCTCCGAAGCTGAGCATCATCATGCTGATGACGCTCTTCGCCCGGACGAGACCGCCGTAGAAGAACGCCAGTCCCGGCGTCATCAGCAGCACGAGTGCCGCGGCGATGAGAAGGAAGGCGGTGTTGCCTTGATCCATTCTGAAACCTTTCTTCGGGTGCGCAGGAGCGACCCGGAGAACGCCTGGGCGTCAGCGGAGTCGAGTCGCTTGAGTACGCGGACAGTCTGGCCGTGCGACGTTTCGTTCCGAGGGGCGCCGCGTTTCGGGCGCGTTACAGGGAAGCGATTCGTGTGAACAACGCGTTACACGGACCTGCCGGAGCGCTCTGCGGAACGACTCGGACCCTCCGATGGGGCTCGGATCCTACGAAGACGGCGCCGCGAACGCCGCCATGCTCGTCAGCGCGATGAGCCGGGACATCGAGCGGAGGTACTTCTTGCGGTAGCCGCCGCTGAGCATGTCGCCCCCGAAGACCTCGTCGAGCGGCACGCCCGAGGCGAGCACCGGGATCTGCGCGTCGTAGACGCGGTCGATGAAGGCGACGAGGCGCAGCGCGTCGGTCTGGTCGGTCAGCGCCACGACGTCGCGCAGCACGATCGCGTCCACTCCGTCGATCACCTTGATGTAGCGCGAGGGGTGCACGGAGCCGAGGTGGTCCACGGCCGCGCGGAAGGAGTCGTCGGTGACGACGGCGTCGGTCGGCGCCTGCGCGAGGGCCTCGGCGATCTCGGCGTCGGTCCGGGTGACGGCGTGGCCCTCGATGTCGCGACGGCGGTAGTCCGTGCCGTCGATCCGCATCGTCTGGAAGTGCTCCGCCATCGCGTGGATCTCGCGGAGGAAGTCGGCGGCCGCGAACCGGCCCTCGCCGAGTGCGTTCGGCGGGGTGTTCGAGGTCGCCGCGATCCGGGTGCCGGAGGCGACGAGCTCGCCCAGCAGGCGGGTCATCAGCATCGTGTCACCCGGGTCGTCGAGCTCGAACTCGTCGATGCAGAGGAGGGCGGAGCCCTTCAGGAGCGACACCGTCGCCGCGTACCCGAGCGCGCCGACGAGGGCGGTGTACTCGATGAACGTGCCGAAGTAGGTGCGGCCCGGCACCGCGTGCCAGATCGCGGCGAGGAGGTGCGTCTTGCCGACGCCGAACCCTCCGTCGAGGTACACGCCCGGCTTCACCTCCGGGGCCTTCTTCCGGCCGAAGCCGAAGAACCCGCCGCCGCCCCCGCGGGAGCCGCCGCCGGCGGCGAACGCGCGCAGCGCCTCGACCGCCTCCGCCTGGGACGGGTACTCCGGGTCGGGGCGGTAGCTCTCGAAGGTCGCGCCCTCGAACTGGCGCGGCGGCACGAGGGTCGACGCGATCTCGTGCCCGCTGATCTGGGGCGAGCGAGTCGTGAGGCTGCTCGTCGAACGGACGTCGTCGGGGATCACGCGCACCTCGCATCGTGCGTCCGGACGGTTCCGGCCGCTCTGTCTGACTCTGCATCGAACCGTGCGGCACGGGCCGCGGGACTCCGTGGAGGACCCGGACGGCTCTGTGTCGAACTCTTACGGCCCCTTCCGTGCACCCGCGCTCGGGGGCGCGTACTGTCGCTGAAGGGCGGGCTCCAGCGTAGCCCGCTCCTGGATTCACGCCCGCGCTCCGCGCACCACCCTGGAGGTCCTCCTTGTCCGTTGAACTCGATCCGTCGCCGAAGTTCGCCGCCTACGCGCACCCCGAACGACTCGTCAGCGGTGAGTGGCTGGAGCAACGGCTGGGCACCCCCGGCCTCGTCGTCGTCGAGTCCGACGAGGACGTCCTCCTCTACGAGACCGGGCACATCCCCGGCTCCGTGAAGGTCGACTGGCACACCGATCTCAACGACCCGGTCGAGCGCGACTACATCGACGGAGCGGCCTTCGCCGCCCTGGTCGGCGCCAAGGGCATCACCCGCGACACCACGGTCGTCATCTACGGCGACAAGAACAACTGGTGGGCGGCCTACGCCCTGTGGGTCTTCACGCTCTTCGGTCACGAGGACGTCCGCCTGCTCGACGGCGGCCGCGACAAGTGGATCGCCGACGGCCGCCCCCTGACCACCGACGCCTCGACGCCGGAGGCGGTCGAGTACCCCGTCGTCGAGCGCCGCGACGGTGACATCCGCGCCTTCAAGGAGGACGTGCTCGCGCACTTCGGCAACCCGCTGATCGACGTCCGCTCGGCCGAGGAGTTCTCGGGCGAGCGCACCACGGCACCCGCCTACCCGGAGGAGGGGACGCTGCGCGCCGGCCACATCCCGAGCGCGAAGAACGTGCCGTGGGGCAAGGCGGCCGCCGAGGACGGCACCTTCCGTCCGCTGGAGGAGCTGAACGGCATCTACCGCGACGGTGCGGGCCTCGCCGAGGGCGACACCGTCATCGCCTACTGCCGCATCGGCGAGCGCTCCTCGCACACGTGGTTCGTCCTCACCCACCTCCTCGGCTTCGAGGGCGTGCGCAACTACGACGGCTCGTGGACCGAGTGGGGCAGCGCCGTGCGCGTCCCGATCGTCAAGGGCTCCGAGCCCGGCGAGGCCCCGGCCGCCCGCTGACCGTCCGTGAGGCCCCGACCGTTCCACGGTCGGGGCCTCACGCGGTGAGAGAATCGACACGATGACTTCCGACACGGTGCCGACCGACGACCTGCTGCCCGACGCCCTCCGCGAGATCCGCGACGAGTTCCTCGCCCTCGAGAAGCCGGAGCGACTCCAGCTCCTCCTCGAGTTCTCGAACGAGCTGCCCGAGCTGCCCGAGCGCTACCGCGACCACCCCGACCTGTTCGAGCGGGTCGAGGAGTGCCAGTCCCCCGTCTTCATCGTCGTCGAGTTCGCGGGCGACGTGATCCACCTGCACGCGACCGCGCCGCGCGAGGCGCCGACGACCCGAGGCTTCGCCTCGATCCTCGCGCAGGGCCTCGACGGGCTGACCCCGGAGCAGGTCCTCGCCGTGCCCGACGACTTCCCGCAGACGATCGGACTCTCGGAGGCGGTCTCGCCGCTACGTCTGCGAGGGATGAGCGCGCTGCTCGGCCGCACGAAGCGCCAGATCCGCGCGCACGCCGCCGCGTGATCCTGCAGCCGCTCGTCCCCGGCGGACCCGCGGTGCGGCTGGAGGACGACGGCGCGAGGGCCGCGATCGAGGACGCCTATCGGCCGGCGGACGCGGTCCGCGTCCGCCTCAACATGATCGCGAGCGTCAACGGGTCGAGCATCGGCTCGGACGGCACGAGCGAGACCCTCACCAACCGCGTCGACCGCACGATCCTCGGTGTGATCCGGGCGCAGGCGCAGGTGGTCCTCGTGGGCGCCGCGAGCGTGCGGGCCGAGGGCTACCGGGTCCCCCGGCGCGTCCCGCTTGCCGTCGTCTCGTCGCGCGGCGACCTCGCCGGCCACCGGCTGCGTCTGCAGGACGGCGCCCGCGTGCTGCTGCTCGTCCCGGAGTCGCTCGCCGCCACCGGGCCCCTGCCGCCCGGGGTCGAGGTGGTGCGCGTCCCCGCCGTCGACGGTCGGATGAGCCCGGCGGAGATGCTCGCCGCCCTCGCCGACCTCGGGCTCGAGCGCGTCGTCTGCGAGGGCGGAGCCTCGCTGTCGGGTCAGTTCCTGGCGGCCGGGCTCGTCGACGAGATCTGCCTGACGACCGCTCCGCGCGTCGTCCTCCCCGGGCTTCCCGTCGCGACGACGGGTGTGGCGGTCGACGAGGGCTACGCGCTCGAGCGGCTCGCGGTCGACGACGCCGGGTTCACGTACGCGCGCTGGACGCGGATCCGCTGATCCCCCGCCGGTCGAGCCACTGCTCGACGGCGCGCTCCCAGCGCTCGGGATCGTCGTTCCAGATCCGGGTGTGCCGGGCGCCGTGCACCAGCACGAGCTCGACGAGGTGGGGCCGCGCGGCGGCGAGTGCCTCGGAGGGTGCGCTCGGCACGAAGTCGTCGTCGACGCTGTGCAGCAGCAGCACCGGAGTCGTGAGCTCAGCGGCACGCGCCACGAGGTCCAGGTCCTGGAGCGGTATCAGCTCGCTCTGCCCCGTGACGGCCGTCGACCACGGGAGCTGCATCGCTGTCAGCGCCAGAGCGGCGATCACGGGAGGGAGTCGCCGGAGCCGCGCCTGACCGCGCAGCGTCTCGCGCCAGTCGATCACGGGCGAGTCCAGGACCACCCCGGCGATCAGGTGGCGCAGGGAGGAGCGCAGCGCGGTCTGCAGCGAGATCGCCCCGCCCATCGACCAGCCGACCAGCACGACGGAGCGGGCACCTCGCCGGTGCGCGAAGCGGATCGCCGCGTCGACGTCCCGCCACTCCGTGTCGCCCAGCCCGTAGCGGCCGTCCGGACTCGCCGGAGCGTCGCCGTCGTTGCGGTACGAGACGACCAGCGAGCTCAGCCCGGCCCGATGGAACACGGCCACACCGCGCAGGGTCTCCTCGCGGTGCGTCGCCCGGCCGTGCACGTGGATCGCCCACGTGCCGCCGTCACCCGCCGGGAAGAGCCAGGCGGGTGCGGGCCCGTACTGCGTCGGCACCTGCTCGGAGCTGAAGGGCAGCCCCGTCTCCCGAGGGGAGAGGAGCAGCCAGCCGTTGATGCGGCCCCGAGCCCCCGGCCGCAGGGTCCCCCGGTCCACGGTGCCGAGCTCCCGCACCACGCGCCCCTGCCCCGTCGCGAGCACGCGACCGATGCGCGCATGACCGCGGCCGCCGTCGAACCAGAGGCTGAAGCCGCCGTGCACGGTCGTGTCGGCGTCGGCGGCGAGGACGATCTCGCGGGCGGCGGGACGCACGTCGAGCACGCGGGCGTCCTCGCTCCGTCGCGAGGGCGGGATGACCACTCCGCGCACGAAGGCGGTGACGAGGGCGGAGGTGCCGAGCGCGACGGCGGAGGCGAGAGCGGGGAGGGCGAGGAGGGCGAGCAGGAGGGCGCCGGTGCGCCGACCGCCCTCCGCGGCGTGCCTGCGGGCATCGGGCATGCCGGAACTCTAGTCTTCGGAACGTGCCCGACTTCCCAGCGCCGTCTCAGCCTCCGGAGGAGTTCCGGGCCGCGACGGAGGCGATCCGCGCGGTCTCGACCCGTTCCGAGCTCACCGTGTCCGAGATCCCGTCCCCCACCGGGCTCGCGCCGTACGCACTGGCGCTCTCGGGCGACGTGTCGCCGCACGCGCACGGACGCGACTCCGAGCTGGGGACGGGCCGCTTCATCCTGCTGCACGACCCCGAGGAGCCCGAGCAGTGGGGCGGCGCCTTCCGCGTCGTCTGCTTCGCCCAGGCGCCGCTCGAGGTCGAGATCGGCACCGACCCCTTCCTGGCCGAGGTCGCGTGGTCGTGGCTCATCGACGCCCTCGACGCCCGCGGAGCCGCCTACCACGCCGCCTCGGGCACGGCGACGAAGGTCCTCTCCACCGGATTCGGCGAGCTCGCCGCCCAGGGAGACGGAGCGCAGATCGAGATCCGCGCCTCCTGGAGCCCCGATGATGCGCAGCTCGCCGCACACGTGGAAGGCTGGGGGGAGCTGTTGTGCATGCTCGCGGGTCTCCCGCCCGTATCGAGCGACGGTGTGACCTCACTCGCCTTCCGACGGAACAACCGTGACTGATTACCGTGTCCTCTCCACTCCCGACGAGTTCCTCGCCGCCGTCGACGCCCTCGCCGCGGGCGAGGGGCCGGTCGCGGTCGACGCGGAGCGCGCGTCCGGCTTCACCTACTCCCAGCGCGCGTACCTGATCCAGGTCTACCGACGCGGTGCGGGAGCGTTCCTCTTCGATCCTCCGGCGATCGGGCGGATGGACGCCCTGCAGGACGTCATCGGCGACGAGGAGTGGGTGCTGCACGCGGCCAGCCAGGATCTCGCCTGCCTGCGCGAGGTCGGACTCGACCCGACCCGCATCTTCGACACCGAGCTCGCCGCGCGCCTGCTCGGGCTCCCGAAGGTGGGCCTCGGCGCGGTGGTGGAGGATCTCCTCGGCATCCACCTGGCCAAGGAGCACTCCGCGGCCGACTGGTCGACCCGCCCCCTCCCGCAGAGCTGGCTCGTCTACGCCGCGAAGGACGTCGAGCTCCTCGTCGACCTGCGCGACCGGATGGAGGAGATGCTCATCGAGGCGCGGAAGACCAGGATCGCGCGCGAGGAGTTCGAGGCGACGCTCGCTCGGCAGCCCAAGGCGGCGCTCCCGGATCCGTGGCGCAGGCTCTCGGGCATGCACTCCCTCCGCGGTCTGCGCGCCCTCGCCGTCGCGCGCGAGCTCTGGCTGGCCCGCGACGCGTTCGCGCGCGAGCGGGACATCGCCCCGGGCCGGCTCATCCCCGACTCCTCGATCGTCGCCGTGTCCCGCAACATCCCCACCAGCCTCGGCCAGCTCTCGGGTCGCCGCGACTTCACCGGGCGCGCGAGCCGCGGCGAGGTCGACCGCTGGTGGACGGCCATCCAGCGCGGCATGACGACCGAGGACCTCCCCTCGGCGACGCGGCCCGCCGTCGAGACGCTGCCCCCGCCGCGGGCCTGGGGCGACCGCAATCCGCCCGCGGATCTGCGGCTCAAGTCGGCGCGCGCGGTGGTCATCGAGATCGCGGAGCTGCTCTCGCTCCCCGTCGAGAACCTGCTCACCCCGGAGCTGCTGCGCCGCCTCGCCTGGAACCCGCCGGAGCCGCTCACTCCCGAGACCGTCGCCGCCGAGCTCCGCCGCGGTGGAGCGCGCGCCTGGCAGGTCGACGCGACCTCCGGTCCGCTGGTGACAGCGTTTGTGGAAGCCGCCCAAGCGACCGAGGACAGCACGGAAAACGCTTCGTAGGAAGCGGCAAAGGATTCCGGCTGCGACCGTGCTCTTCCTACGATCGGGGCGACCGTGAGTTCCAGGGAGGCATTGTGGCCGAGAGATCCGAAGTCGTGTTCGTCGATGGAGTGCGTACTCCGTTCGGACGTGCGGGCGAGAAGGGCGTGTACTGGCAGACGCGGGCAGACGACCTGGTCGTGAAGGCCATGATCGGCCTGCTGGAGCGGAACCCGTCGCTGCCGAAGGACCGCGTCGACGAGGTCGCGATCGCGGCGACGACGCAGCAGGGCGATCAGGGCCTCACCCTGGGGCGAACCACTGCCCTCCTCGCGGGGCTCCCCCGCACCGTCCCCGGCTTCGCGATCGACCGGATGTGCGCGGGTGCGATGACCTCCGTGACGACGACGGCCGGGGGCATCGCCTTCGGTGCGTACGACGTCGTGCTCGCCGGAGGCGTCGAGCACATGGGGCGACACCCCATGGGCTTCAACGCCGATCCGAACCCGCGCTTCCTCTCGGAGCGGCTCGTGGGCGACGAGGCGCTGAACATGGGCAAGACGGCCGAGCGGATCCACGACCGCTTCCCCCAGCTCACCAAGGAGCGCTCCGACCGCTACGCGCTGCGCAGTCAGCAGAAGCTCGCCGCGGCCTACGCCGCCGGTGACATCCAGCCCGACCTGATCCCCGTCGCGACCCGCAGCGCCGCGGGATGGGGACTCGCGACCGCCGACGAGGCTCCGCGCCCCGAGACCACGCTCGAGGGGCTCGCCGGACTGCGGACGCCGTTCCGCCCGCACGGGCGGGTGACCGCCGGCAACTCCTCCGGGCTCAACGACGGCGCGACCGTCTCCCTCCTCGCGAGCGCCGACGCCGCGAAGGAGCTCGGCCTGTCGACGAAGATGCGTCTCGTCAGCTTCGCCTTCGCCGGAGTCGAGCCCGAGATCATGGGGATCGGACCGGTCCCGAGCACCGAGAAGGCGCTGCGCAAGGCGGGCCTGACCATCGAGGACATCGGCCTCTTCGAGCTGAACGAGGCCTTCGCCGTGCAGGTGCTGTCCTTCCTCGACCACTTCGGCATCGACGACGACGATCCGCGCGTGAACGAGTACGGCGGAGCTATCGCCGTCGGTCATCCCCTGGCCTCCTCGGGGGTGCGGCTGATGATCCAGCTCGCCCGGCAGTTCGAGGCGCACCCTGAGGTGCGCTACGGCCTCACCGCCATGTGCGTGGGGCTGGGCCAGGGCGGGACCGTCATCTGGGAGAACCCGCACTTCGACGGCAAGCGCGCACGACGAAAGGGACGCTGATCATGCTCGACGGTTTCGAGGACCTCGCCGAACTCTCCGACGGAGAGGTCGTCACCCACTCCTACGTCCGCGACGTGACGCTGGCAGGCGGCCGCGTGCTCGCGCTCATCACCCTCGACAACGACCGCGATCACACGCGGCCGAACACGTTCGGTCCGGCATCGCTCTTCGAGCTCGCCGACGTGCTGATCGCGCAGAAGGAGCGGGCGGCCGCCGGCGCGATCCAGGGCGTCGCGGTGACGGGCAAGCCGTTCATCCTCGCCGCGGGCGCCGACCTGAGCAAGGTCGGGAGCATCCCGAGCCGCGAGATCGGCCGCCAGCTGGCGCGGCTCGGCCATCGCACGCTCGGCATGCTCTCGGAGCTCGGCGTCCCGTCCTTCGTGTTCATCAACGGACTGGCGCTCGGCGGCGGCACCGAGATCGCGCTCAACGCCGACTACCGCACCGTCGACGCCTCCATCCCGGCTCTCGGGCTGCCCGAGGTGTTCCTCGGCATCATCCCGGGCTGGGGCGGCAGCTGGCTCCTGCCGAACCTGATCGGCATCGAGAACGCGCTCAAGGTCGTGGTCGAGAACCCGCTCAAGAACAATCGGACGCTCAAGGCCCGCGAGGTCCTCGACCTGGGCATCGCGGATGCGCTCTTCCCGTCCGCCTCGTTCCTCGAGGACTCGCTGCGCTGGGCCGACGGCGTGCTCGGCGGCACGGTCGTCGTCTCGCGCCCGAACGCTCCCGGGCGACTCGAGCGGATGGTGAAGTGGGACGTCGCCGTCGGCATCGCCCGGAAGCAGCTCGAGTCGCGCATCGGGACCGTCGCGGCCTCGCCGTACCGAGCACTCGAGCTCCTCAAGGGCGCGAAGAGCGCGACGCGCGAGGAGGGGTTCGCCGCCGAGGACGAGGCCCTCGCCGATCTGATCTCGGGAGACCAGTTCCGCGCGAGCATCTACGCCTTCGACCTCGTGCAGAAGCGCGCCAAGCGTCCTGCCGGTGCTCCCGACAAGGCGCTCGCGAAGCCGGTCACGAAGGTCGGCGTCGTCGGCGCGGGGCTGATGGCCACGCAGTTCGCCCTCCTCTTCGTCCGACGGCTGCAGGTGCCCGTCGTCATCACCGACCTCGACCAGGAGCGGGTCGACCGCGGAGTGGCGGGCATCGTCGGCGAGATCGACGCTCTGCTCGCGAAGGGCCGGGTCTCCCCCGACGAGGCGAACCGGCTCCGGAGTCTCATCACCGGCACGACCGATCGCGCCGATTTCGCCGACGCCGACTGGGTGATCGAGGCCGTCTTCGAGGAGCTGTCGGTGAAGCAGGACGTCTTCGCCGACATCGAGCGGTACGTCTCCCCCACCGCCGTGCTGGCGACCAACACCTCGTCGTTGTCGGTCGAGCGGATCGGCGAGCATCTCGAGCACCCCGAGCGGCTCGTCGGCTTCCACTTCTTCAACCCGGTCGCGGTCATGCCGCTCGTCGAGGTCGTCCGGACTCCTCTCACCGACGAGGAGACGCTGTCGACCGCGATGGTGACGGCGGCGAAGCTCAAGAAGAACGCCGTCATCACGCGCGACACCCCGGGCTTCGTCGTGAACCGCGTTCTCGCGAAGGTCCTCGGAGAGGCGATGCACGCCGTCGACACCGGCACGCCGTTCGAGGTGGTCGAGCAGTCGCTCGCTCCGTTCGGGCTGCCGATGACTCCGTTCGAGCTGCTCGAGCTCGTCGGGCTGAAGGTCGGGGCGCACGTGCTCGACACGCACCACGCCGCGTTCCCCGACCGCTTCTTCGACAGCGAGAACCTGCACCGCCTGGCCGAGCTCGGCCACGTCTTCGAGCGCGACTCGAAGGGCCGGGTGAAGGGCGTCGACAAGCGCGCGGTGGCGATCGTCGCAGGAGGGACGGACCCGATGACCGCCGAGGAGCTGCGTCTGCGGGTCGAGACGGGTCTCGCGGACGAGGTGAAGCGGATGCTCGACGACGACGTCGTCCACGGCGCCGAGGACATCGACCTCTGCCTGATCCTGGGCGCCGGCTACCCGTTCCAGATGGGCGGACTGACGCCCTACCTCGATCGGGTGGGCGCGAGCGAGCGGGCCTTCGGCGACACCTTCCACCACCCGGTGATCCGCGGAGTCGACTGACGGTCGCGCTGGCGGCGGGCAGAACGACCTCCGGCTCACGGGAATCGGTTCGGCTCGCAGGAGCCGCCGGTTCCCGTGAGCCGCCTCCGTTCCTGTCCGGCTGAGGTCCTGCGGCCCGCACCGGACCCGAGACGTCGTCCCGTGTCGGACGTCCGGTCTAGCCTCCCCGCATGACCCGCATCGTCTATTACGTCGCCTCCTCCCTCGACGGCTTCATCGCCGACTCCGACGACGGCCTCGACTGGCTCCTCCAGTTCGGCTTCGAGGCCTTCCAGGAGCACTACGACCGGTTCCTCGAGACGGTCGGCGCGGTGGTGATGGGCTCGACGACCTACGAGTTCGTCCGTCGCGAGGGCGCCTGGCCGTACGAGCTCCCCGCCTGGGTGCTGACCTCCGCCGACCGACCGCAGCCCGAGGGCGGCGAGGTGCGCTTCGCGTCCGGTGACCTCGCCGAGCTGCTCCCCGCGATCCGCGACTCCGCCGGCGGTCGCGACGTCTGGGTCGTCGGCGGAGGCGGCGTCGCAGCCGGCCTCGCCGAGATCGGAGCGCTGGACGAGATCCTGGTCACGATCATGCCCGTCCTGCTCGGGAGCGGTCGGCCGCTGCTGCCGATGCGCCGCACCGAGCCGTTCGAGCTCGTCGGCACCACACCGTTCTCGGGCGGAGCGATCGAGCTCGTCTACCGGTTCTGATCGGTCCTGCGACAGGCCTCGTCAATCGGTGCGGGCCTCGTCGTGCGCCTCGGCCTCTTCGGGCAGCGGGCGCGCCACGGGGATCTTGCTGCCGAGGACCTGGGCCACGACGTCGCGCGCGATGTGCTGCGGGGTGAGCCCCACGTCCTCCAGGATCTCCTCGCGCTTCGCATGGTCGAGGAACTGATCCGGCAGGCCGAGCTCGGTCACCGCGGTGTCGACACCGGCCTCCCGCAGGTCCTGGCGGATGCGGGTGCCGATGCCGCCCACGCGGACGCCGTCCTCGATCGAGATGACGAGCCGGTGGTCGCGGGCGAGCTCGATGATGCTGGCGGGCACGGGGACGACCCAGCGCGGGTCGACGACCGTGGCGCCGATGCCCTGCGCCGCGAGGCGGCGCGCGACGTCCAGACCCATCGTCGCCATGGGGCCGACGGTGACGACCAGCACGTCCTGGCGCTCGGCGCGCGAGAGCACGTCGACGCCGTCGGAGAGGCGCTCGAGGGCCTCGATCTCCTCGCCGACGTTGCCCTTCGAGAAGCGCACGACGGTCGGGGCATCGGTGACGCCGACAGCCTCGCGCAGCTCCTCGCGGAGGCGGACGGAATCGCGCGGCGCCGACAGCCGGATGTTCGGCACGACCTGCAGGATCGCGAGATCCCACATGCCGTGATGGCTCGGACCGTCCGGCCCCGTCACCCCGGCGCGGTCGAGCACGAACGTCACTCCGGCGCGGTGCAGCGCCACATCCATCAGCACCTGGTCGAAGGCGCGGTTGACGAAGGTCGCGTAGAGGGCGACGACGGGGTGGAGACCGCCGAAGGCGAGCCCCGCCGCGGAGGTGACCGCGTGCTGCTCCGCGATGCCGACGTCGAAGACGCGGTCCGGGTGCTTCTCGGCCATCTTGTGCAGCCCGACCGGCCGGAGCATCGCGGCGGTGATGCCGACGATCGTCGCGTCCTCGTCGGCGAGGGCGACGATCTCGTCGGCGAACACCGAGGTCCACGACTGGGCTCCCGGAGCCGCGAGAGGCTCGCCGGTCTCGGGGTCGATCTGGCCGACCGCGTGGAACTGGTCGGCGAGGTCCTTGACCGCCGGGCCGAACCCCTTGCCCTTCTGGGTGATCGCGTGGACGATGACGGGCTGGCCGTAGTCCTTGGCCTGCTGCAGCGCCTCCTCCATCGCGGTCACGTCGTGCCCGTCGATCGGGCCGAGGTACTTGATGTCGAGGTTGGAGTACAGCGCCTCGTTGTTGATGAATCGGCTGAGGAAGCCGTGGAGGCCCCCGCGCACGCCGCGGTAGACGGCCGCGGCAGGGCTGCCCAGGCGCTCCGACACGGCTCGCGAGCCCCGGTGCAGGGTGCGGTAGCTGCGCTTCGTCCGCACTCCGTTGAGGAAGCGCGCCATGCCGCCGATCGTCGGCGCGTACGAGCGGCCGTTGTCGTTGACGACGATGACGAGACCGCGCGCGTTGTCGTCGCTGATGTTGTTCAGCGCCTCCCAGGTCATACCGCCGGTGAGGGCGCCGTCGCCCACAACGGCGACGACGTGGCGATCGGTCTGACCTGTCATCGTGAAGGCGCGTGAGATGCCGTCGGCCCACGAGAGCGAGCTCGAGGCGTGCGAGCTCTCGACGATGTCGTGCGGCGACTCCGAGCGCTGCGGGTAGCCGGCGAGGCCGCCGCGCTGACGCAGGCCCGAGAAGTCCTGCCGTCCGGTCAGCAGTTTGTGGACGTACGACTGGTGCCCCGTGTCGAAGATGATCGCGTCGCGCGGCGAATCGAAGACGCGGTGGATCGCGATCGTGGTCTCGACGACCCCGAGGTTCGGACCGAGGTGCCCGCCGGTCTTCGAGACCTCGCGCACCAGGAAGTCCCGGATCTCCTGCGCCAGGGCCTCGAGCTCGGTGCGGGTCAGGCGATCGAGGTCGCGCGGTCCGCCGATGGTCTCGAGAACAGCCATTCGCGCCGCCTTCCGGGGTCGATGAGAGGGAGTGGACGTCTCCCGAGTCTACGCACGCGGCCCCCGGGAACGGCTGTGCGCCTCCCCCTTGCGGGGAGGCGCACAACCGTGTCGGCGCTAGACGAGCGAGCGGAGGACGTACTGCAGGATCCCGCCGTTGCGGTAGTAGTCGGCCTCGCCGGGGGTGTCGATGCGGACGACCGCGTCGAACTCGATCGTCTGCTTGCCCTCGGACGAGTGGGCGGTCGGCTCGGCGACGACGTGCACCGTCTTGGGCGTGACGCCCTCGTTCAGCGCCTCGATGCCCGAGATGCTGATCGACTCGGTGCCGTCCAGCCCGAGCGAGGCCCAGGTCTCGCCGGCCGGGAACTGCAGCGGGATGACGCCCATGCCGATCAGGTTCGAGCGGTGGATCCGCTCGAAGCTCTCGACGATGACCGCCTTGACGCCCAGGAGGCTCGTGCCCTTCGCCGCCCAGTCGCGCGAGGATCCGGAGCCGTACTCCTTGCCGCCCAGGATGACGAGCGGCGTGCCCTCGGCCTGGTAGTTCTGCGACGCGTCGTAGATGAACGACTGCGGAGCGTCGGGCTGCGTGAAGTCGCGGGTGTAGCCGCCCTCCACGCCGTCCAGCAGCTGGTTCTTCAGTCGGATGTTCGCGAACGTGCCGCGGATCATGACCTCGTGGTTGCCGCGACGCGATCCGTAGGAGTTGTAGTCCTTCCGGTCGACGTTGTGCTCGGCCAGGTACTGGCCGGCGGGGCTGTCGGCCTTGATCGAGCCCGCGGGGCTGATGTGGTCCGTCGTGACGGAGTCGCCGAGCTTCGCGAGCACGCGGGCCGAGGCGATGTCGGTGACCGGAGTCGTCTCCATCGTCATGCCGTCGAAGTACGGGGGCTTCCGCACGTAGGTCGACTCCTGGTCCCACTCGAAGGTCGCGCCCTCGGGGGTCTGGAGCGAGCGCCAGCGCTCGTCGCCGTCGAACACGCCGCTGTACTGCGTGTCGAACATCGACTTGTCGATCGACGAGTCGATCGTCGCCTGCACCTCGGCGGCGTCGGGCCAGATGTCCTTGAGGAACACGTCGTTGCCGTCGGCGTCGGTGCCCAGCGCGTCGACCTCGAAGTCGAAGTTCATCGACCCGGCGAGGGCGTACGCGATGACCAGCGGCGGGCTCGCCAGGTAGTTCATCTTGACGTCGGGGTTGATGCGGCCCTCGAAGTTGCGGTTGCCCGAGAGCACCGCGGTCACGGCGAGGTCGTTGTCCTGGACCGCGGCCGAGATCTCCTCGAGCAGCGGACCGGAGTTGCCGATGCAGGTCGTGCAGCCGTAGCCGACGGTGTAGAAGCCGAGCGCCTCGAGCGACTCGGTCAGGCCGGCCTTCTCGTAGTAGTCGGTGACGACCTTCGAGCCGGGCGCGAGGGTCGTCTTGACCCACGGCTTGGCCTTGAGGCCCTTCTGCGCGGCGTTCCGGGCGAGCAGGCCCGCGGCCAGCATCACGGAGGGGTTCGACGTGTTGGTGCACGACGTGATCGCGGCGATCGCGACGGCGCCGTGGTCGATCGTGAAGGTCTCTCCGCGGTCGCCCAGCTCCACGGTGGTGGGCTTGGACGCCGTGCTCGGAGCGTGCGAGCGGTGCACGTGCTCGTGCGAGCTGTGCGCGTCCTGCGGCTGGAGCTCGCCCGGATCCGACGCGGGGAACGACTCCGCGATCGTCAGGTCGACGATGTCGTGCGAGACGTCGGCGTAGTTGTTGAGGTCCGACTCGAACTGCGTCTTGGCCGAGGTCAGCTCGATGCGGTCCTGGGGGCGCTTCGGGCCGGCGATCGACGGGACGACGGTGCTGAGGTCGAGCTCGAGGTACTCGCTGAAGACGGGCTCCACGTCGGCGTCGTGCCAGAGCTTCTGCAGCTTCGAGTACTGCTCCACGAGGGCGATCTGCTCGTCGCTGCGGCCGGTGAGACGCAGGTAGTCGAGGGTCACGTCGTCGATCGGGAACATCGCGGCGGTCGAGCCGAACTCGGGGCTCATGTTGCCGATGGTCGCGCGGTTCGCGAGGGGGACCTCGGCGACGCCGGCTCCGTAGAACTCGACGAACTTGCCGACGACGCCGTGCTTGCGCAGCATCTCGGTGATCGTGAGCACGACGTCGGTCGCAGTCACGCCCGTGGGGATCGCGCCCGACAGCTTGAAGCCGACGACCTTCGGGATGAGCATCGAGACGGGCTGGCCGAGCATGGCCGCCTCGGCCTCGATGCCGCCGACGCCCCAGCCCAGCACGCCGAGGCCGTTGACCATGGTGGTGTGCGAGTCGGTGCCGACGCAGGTGTCGGGGTAGGCGCGCAGGACTCCGCCGATCTCACGGGTCATGGTGACCCGAGCGAGGTACTCGATGTTGACCTGGTGGACGATGCCGGTTCCGGGCGGGACGACCTTGAAGTCGTCGAAGGCGGTCTGGCCCCAGCGGAGGAACTGGTACCGCTCGCCGTTGCGCTCGTACTCGAGCTCGACGTTGCGCTCGAGGGCGTCCTCGGTGCCGAACAGGTCGGCGATGACGGAGTGGTCGATGACCATCTCGGCCGGAGCGAGCGGGTTGATCTTGTCCGGGTCGCCGCCGAGGGCCGCGACGGCCTCGCGCATGGTGGCGAGGTCGACGATGCAGGGCACGCCGGTGAAGTCCTGCATGACCACGCGCGCCGGCGTGAACTGGATCTCGGTGTCGGGCTCCGACTCCGGGACCCACTCGCCGAGGGCGCGGATGTGGTCGGCGGTGATGTTGGCGCCGTCCTCCGTGCGGAGGAGGTTCTCGAGCAGCACCTTGAGGCTGAACGGGAGCTTCTCGTGACCGGGGACCCGGTCGATGCGGAACACCTCGTAGTCGGTCTGACCGACCTTCAGGGTGTCTTTCGATCCAAAGCTGTCTACCGCGGACACGTCGCCCTCTCCTTCGCTGACGTGGATCCCGCCGACGGGCGGACCCACATATCCGAGTCCATCTTGGCGACCGCGCAGAGCGGCCTCCACCAAGGAGGACCTAACACCGGTGCGTCGTCGCACCCGCTGCACGGCGCATCGGAGCGCGCGGCGAACGGGAGCTATTTATCTCGACGTCGAGACAATTCTACGTGCACGACGCGGCCGTCACGCACGCGGCGCGGCGGTTCCCTCGTCCGCGCGCTCCCGAGCGCCGCGGTACTCGGCGCGCACGGCGAGCACAGTGAGCACGAGCAGCGGCGCGTAGAGCGGAAGGCCGAGCACGAGCTTCCAGGTGCCGAGCGCGGTCGTGTCCTCGGCGAGGAACAGCGGGTACTGCACCGCGAGGCGGAGCAGGAACAGTCCGGCCCAGGCGAGCGTCAGCGCGGCGAAGAGGCGGCGCTTGCGCTTGTCGTCCCGCCACGCGGTGCCCTCGCCCATCAGGTAGCCGGCGGCCACTCCGATCAGCGGCCACCGCACGAGCACGGACACCAGGAAGACCGCGCCGTAGACCAGGTTGGTGATCAGCCCCGGCACGAAGTTGTCGACCGCGCGTCCGGTGACCAGCGCGAGCACCGCCGACACGACGACGCCGAGCAGTCCGCCCACGGCCTGGATCACGGGTGTCCGACCGAGGATCCTGGCGACGGTGAAGGCGACCGCCAGGCCGACCGACGCGACGAGCGAGAGCACGAGCTCGCCGGTGATCGTGAAGAGGAGGACGAAGGCGACTCCGGGCACGACGGCCTCGAGGATCCCGCGCACCCCGCCCATCGAGCGCAGCAGCGCGCGGCCGTCGAACGGCTCGCCGTCGGCGACGGCGCCGAGGGCCGAGCGCCGCGCCGCCTGCGCGATCGCCTCGCCCACCTCGGGTCGGGGAGCCTCGGGCTCCCCCGGCCGCTGCTCGGACGGGCTCTGCTCCATGCTGGTCAGCTCGCGCTCTGCTGGGTCTGCCCGCCGGTGGGGACCTTGAGCGGGATCAGGTCGCGGGGAGGCATGGGGCCGGAGCCGCGGACGACGACGATGCTGCGGAACAGGTCCTCCACCGCGGCGGCCGCCTCCTGGTTCACCGCACCCGCGCCGGCGATCACTCCGCGCAGGAACCAGCGGGGACCGTCGACGCCGACGAAGCGGGCGACGCGCGACTCCCCTCCTGCGATCGGGAGCTGCGCGACGAGCTCGGGTCCGAAGACGCCCTCCCGCTCGGCGGTGCGACCGCCCTGCTTGGCGACCTGGTCGGCGATCTGACCGCGGATCTCGTGCCACAGTCCGGACGAGCGCGGTGCGGCGAACGGCTGCACCTGCAGGGTCGAGCCGGCGTAGTCGAGGCCGACGGCGATGACCCGCTTCGTCCCCTCCTCGACCTCGAGGCGGATGTGCATGCCCTCGCGCGGGAGCACCTTCACTCCGCCGAGGTCGATGTAGGGACGGACCGGGTTGGCCTCGCGCTCGTCGAGGGGCCCCGCCTCCGCGCGATCCTCGGGAGCGGACTTCTCGAAGTCCTGCTCGACGGTCTCGGCGGGCGCGTCCGAGCCGGTCGCTGCCTGGATGTCGCTCATGCGTTCTCCTTCGGAGTGCTGGTCGTGGAGGCGTCGTAGCCGGTCGATCCGAAGCCGCCGAGTCCGCGGACGGAGTCGGGCAGCTCGTCGACCGGGGTGAAGCGCGCGCGGACGACGGGGACGATCACGAGCTGCGCGATCCGGTCGCCCGCCGAGACGCGGTAGGCCTGCTCCGCATCGGTGTTGAGGAGCGCGACGCGGATCTCGCCCCGGTAGCCGGCGTCGATGGTGCCGGGGGCGTTGACGATGGTGATGCCGTGATTGAAGGCCAGCCCGCTGCGCGGGACGACGAAGCCGACGTGGCCGTCCGGGAGGGCGATGGCCACTCCGGTGCCGACGCTGGCCCGCCGACCGGGGGCGAGGACCACGTCCTCGCTCGCTCGCAGATCTGCTCCGGCGTCTCCGGGGTGCGCGTAGCCGGGGATGCTGTCCGCGCGGATCGGGACGTCGACGGATTCGTTCACGTGACGAGGGTAGACCAGTTGTCTGGTGCAATAGGGACATGCAGTCCTACCGGGAGAGGCTCTGGCCCGCGCCGTGGCTCTTCGTCTCCACAGCCCTCGTGATCCCCGCCAGCATCCTGGTCTTCGCGCCGATCGATCCGGTCGTCGGCGTCGTCGTCGCACTCGTGCTGTACGGAGGGACGATCGGCGCCCTGCTCGCGCTCTCGCCCGTGATCGAGGTCGTCGACGGGGAGCTCCGGGCCGGGCGGGCGCACATCCCGCTGGAGCTCGTGGGCGAGCCGACGACCCACGCGGGGCAGCAGGCGTTCGCGGAGCGGGGGCCGCGGCTGGACGCGCGGGCGTACCTCGTGATCCGCGGGTGGGTGCGCGACGTGGTGCGGGTGCCGATCGAGGACCCTGAGGACCCGACGCCGTACTGGCTGCTGTCGAGTCGCCGCCCGAACGACATCGTCGCCGCGATCCGGGGATCACGGCGACGGAGAGGTCGTCCTTCGGAGCGTGGAGAGGCCTAAGCGGCGCACTCCAGGCAGATCGGTCCCAGCTTCTCCTCGTGGTCGATCTGAGAGCGGTGCTTCACGAGGAAGCAGCTCACGCACGTGAATTCGTCCGCCTGGGGCGGAAGGACCACGACGTCCAGATCGAGGTCGGAGAGATCGGCTCCGGGCAGTTCGAATCCGCCCGGGTTGTCGGCGTCATCGACGTCGACGACTCCGGACATCTTGTCGGGGACTCGCTCCTTCAGGGCCTCGATCGACTCGGAGTCGTCATCGGTCTTGCGGGGGGCGTCGTAGTCCGTAGCCATTCCCATCCACTTCTTATATTCAGCTGTTCAACAAATCGGCGGGGACAGTGTGCATCAAGACGTATCGATTCGCAAACCAAATGGATCCGTGGTTGACACCGCCTGTCAGCGCCCTCGTCCGGCCCAACTTTCGACCCGCCCGCGGTATTCCCGGGCATCGGGCGCAACCCGTGTCATCCTTGCCCCGTTCGCGTCCAGAAGGAGGTCCCGCACGATGATGGAACTGAAGGTGATCGGCGTCGAGAGCGGATCGCTCGTCCTCGTCTCCGACGGAGGCGAACGGTTCTCGGTGCGGATCGACGAGACGCTGCAGAGCCAGCTCCGCCCGCGCGTGCACTCCCTGCCGCCGCGCGAGACGCGCGTCTCGCCCCGCGAGATCCAGGCCCACATCCGCTCGGGGCTCTCCCCCGAGGAGGTCGCCGAGCTCACCGGCGCTTCGCTCGAGCACGTGCAGCGCTTCGAGGGCCCCGTGACCGCCGAGCGCGAGCACGTCGTCGCCTCCGCACTCTCCGTGCGCGTCTACACGAGCGCCGACCCGGATCCCCTCGAGGAGGGCACGCCGTTCGGCGACGTCATCCGGGAGCGCCTCGCCTCCCTGGGCGCCGAGGGCGAGCAGTGGTCGAGCTGGAAGGAGGAGGACGGCTGGGTCGTCAAGCTCCTGTTCCGCTCGGACGAGATCGACCACGACGCGCGCTGGCGCTTCGACCCGCGGAAGGCGCTGCTCTCTCCGCTGACGCCCGAGGCCACGACCCTCTCCCAGCAGGGTGAGATCCGGCCGACCCTCATCCCCCGCCTGCGCGCCGTCATCCCTGCCGCCGTGGACGAGCTCGCGACGCGCTTCGACACCGACGCCTTCTCCCGATCGGGCGACTCCTCGAGGAGCTCCCGCGGCGAGCACCCCGCGACCGGACGCCCGTCGGCCCTGCCGCATGCGCGGCCGACCGCTGTCCGCCCCTCCGACACGGAGCCGCAGCCGGCCCTCGCCGAGACGCCCCGCGTGGTGTCGACCCTCCCCCGCGTGTCGACCACGACCGAGCAGCGTGAGCGGAACCTCAACGACACCGCCGATCTGCTCGATGCGCTGCGGCGTCGTCGGGGCGAGCGCGATCACGCATCGTCGCTGCGCGTGCGCGAGGAGCCCGTGCAGGAGGCGCCGGTCGTCGAGAAGGCCCCCGAGCCCGAGCGCCCGGCACCGCCCGCCGCCGCTCCCGCTCCGGCCAAGGAGCAGGCCCCGTCGAGCGCCCGCGGCGGCTTCCGCCGGGGTCGGGCGTCGATGCCGAGCTGGGACGAGATCGTCTTCGGAGCCCGCAGCGAGGACTGAGGCGCGGCTCGCCGGATCCCGTCAGACGCCCGCGAGGGCTCCGAAGCCGATCAGCGGCACCTGGGTCTCCTCGGGGGTGAGCGAGCCGTGCTGGCCGATCATGGAGCGGCCGGAGGCGTCCTCGGCGTCGTAGTAGGCGATCGCCTTCCGGGCTGCGACGAACACGTCGCCCATCCGGTCGGCGGCGGCGGGGCCGACCTCGCCGAACCAGCCGCTGGCGGCGACCTCGTCGCGGGAGGCGATCCACGCTCTGTCGCCCTCGGCAGCCCGCCAGCGCTCGAGCACGGCCCTGAGATCGGCGTCCGCCTCCAGGTGCAGCTGGAGGCAGCGGGGCTCGCCGGCGAGGTGGCGCACCCCCTCCAGAAGCGGTCCTCCGACGAGGACGTGGGAGGAGGCGGGGACGTCGAGGACGCCGTGATCGGCCGTGAGCAGCGCGGCCTCGCGCGGCCCCAGGCCGCGGACGAACGACGAGACCTCGCCGTCGAGGAGCTCGAGGGCGGCGGTCCACTCCGGCGACTCCCAGCCGCGGGCGTGCGCGGTCATGTCGAGCTCAGGCACGTACAGGTAGACGAGGCGGCGCCCACCGCCGTCGAGCAGATCGCGCGCGGCCGCGAAGCGCTCGGCGATGCTGCCGGCCGACCGGTACTCGGCCCCGCGGAGGATCGCGCGGGTCAGGCCCGACCTGGCGTACCGCGACGGGCCGATGACGCTCGCGGCGACGTGCTCCGCGGTCGCCCGCTCGAAAACCGTCGGACGCGGCTGCCACAGCTCCGGGACCATGCCCGCGTCCCACCCCGAGAGCTGGTTGACGAGGCGGTCGGCCGAGCGGTCGAGCACCCGGTACCCCACCATGCCGTGCTCTCCGGGCCGCGTCCCCGTCGTGAGACTGGCGAGTGCTGCGGCGGTGGTCGTCGGGAACCCGGAGGGGATGGTCGTCGCGCGCGTCAGCGCGGGCGCGAGGGTGCGGGCGTGGCCGGCACGCTGCTTCAGGCTCGACGCCCCCAGCCCGTCCACCAGGACGACGACGACGCGGTCGACCCTCGGGGCGCCGAACACGCCCGGCACACCGAGCACCGCGTCGAGGGCACCGGGGAGGACGTCGGCGAGGCTCCGCCGCCCGAGGGGGGCGGCGGGTAGCATGTGGGTCATCGCGCTCAGTTTCGCACAGTGCTCCTCGCGTGCGGCGAGCCCCGCGGGGCCGAGGCCCGTGCGGGTCGGCGTCACCGGGGTCCGCCCGACACCCCCGTGATCCCGGTCGTCGCCCCGTCCGCTCGTCTGCGGAGGTGGGCGCACCGCCCTCGGAGCGCGAGAGGTGCCGCTCCGGTGCCGCGCCCGCGTCCGCCGTCGAAGTGAGTCATGAACGCCGCAACCCCCTCCCAGCCCGCGCACTCCTCGCTGGTCGAGCGCATCGAGGACGTCGACGTCTCCACCGAGATGGAGGGCTCGTTCCTCGAGTACGCCTACTCGGTCATCTACTCGCGCGCCCTTCCCGATGCTCGCGACGGTCTGAAGCCCGTGCAGCGCCGGATCCTCTACATGATGAGCGAGATGGGTCTGCGTCCCGATCACGGCCACGTGAAGTCGGCCCGCGTGACCGGCGAGGTGATGGGCAAGCTGCACCCGCACGGCGACGCCTCGATCTACGACTCCCTCGTGCGCCTCGCGCAGCCGTTCACCCTCCGGGTCCCGCTGGTCGACGGGCACGGCAACTTCGGCTCCCTCGACGACGGTCCGGCGGCCGCCCGCTACACCGAGGCGCGTCTCGCTCCCGCCGCCCTGGCGATGACGGAGCACCTCGGCGAGGACGTCGTCGACTTCGTCCCCAATTACGACAACTCGCACCAGCAGCCGGAGGTGCTGCCGGCCGCGTTCCCGAACCTCCTGGTCAACGGTGCGAGCGGCATCGCGGTCGGCATGGCCACGAACATGGCCCCGCACAACCTCATCGAGGTCATCGGCGCGGCGCGGCACCTCATCGCGCACCCCGATGCCTCGCTCGAGGATCTGATGTCCTTCGTGCCCGGTCCCGACTTCCCGAGCGGGGGTACCATTGTCGGTCTCGCGGGTGTGCGGGACGCCTACGCCACCGGGCGGGGCAGCTTCAAGACCCGCGCCCGCGTCTCGGTCGAGAGCATCACCGCCCGCAAGTCCGGGCTCGTGGTGACGGAGCTCCCGTACCTCGTCGGCGCCGAGAAGGTCATCGACAAGATCAAGGACGGCGTCCAGAACAAGAAGCTGAGCGGCATCGCCGACGTCACCGACCTCACCGACCGCGACAACGGACTCCGACTCGTCATCGGGATCAAGACCGGCTTCAGCCCGGAGGCGGTGCTCGAGCAGCTCTACCGCTACACCCCGCTGGAGGACGCGTTCGCGATCAACAACGTCGCGCTCGTCGACGGCCAGCCCCGCACCCTCGGGCTCAAGGAGCTCCTGCAGGTCTACGTCGGCCACCGCGTGACGGTCGTGACGCGACGCTCGCGGTACCGCCTCCGCAAGCGTCAGGAGCGGCTGCACCTCGTGGAGGGACTCCTCGTCGCGATCCTCGACATCGACGAGGTCATCCAGCTCATCCGCGGCAGCGACGACACCGCGGCCGCGCGGGCGCGCCTCATCGAGGTGTTCGATCTCAGCACGATCCAGGCCGACTACATCCTCGAGCTCCAGTTGCGCCGTCTGACGAAGTTCTCGCGCATCGAACTCGAGACCGAGCGCGACACCCTTCTCGCCGAGATCGCCGAGCTCGAAGAGCTCCTGGGCAGCCGCGCCCGGATCGAGGCGCTCGTCTCGGACGAGCTCGACGACGTCGCCCAGCGCCTCGGCACCCCCCGCCGCACCCTGCTGACCGAGGCGCGGCCGTCCGTCGCGACGACCGGTCGCAAGACCGCGGCCGTACTCGAGATCGCCGACGTCCCGTGCCGCATCCACCTCAGCACCACGGGCCGCATGGTCCGCGTCGACCGCGATCCGGAGGCGGCCGCGCAGCCCGTCCGCGCGACGCGCCGCAGCAAGCACGACGCCGTGCTGAGCACCCTCGACACGACCAGCCGGAGCGAGATCGGCGCCGTCACGTCCGCCGGACGCCTCCTGCGCTTCTCCCCCGTCGACGTCCCGTCCGTCCCGTCGTCGTCCGTGCAGCTCGGAGCGGGCGTCCGGATGGCCGACTACCTGACCGGCCTGGCCAAGAACGAGCGCGTCCTCGCCCTCGTCGCGCTCGACGACACCCGGCCTATCGCCCTCGGAACCCTCCAGGGAGTCGTCAAGCGCGTCTCGGTCGCCGAGCTGCAGAACCGGCCCGACGTCGAGCTCATCGCACTCCGTCCGAAGGACGCGGTGGTCGGAGCGGCACCCGCCGCCGACGACGACGAGCTCGTCTTCGTCACCGGCGAGGCCCAGTTGCTGCGCTTCTCCGCCTCCGCTGTGCGCCCCCAGGGCCGGACCGCGGCGGGCATGGCGGGCGTGAAGCTCGGCGAGACGGACGAGGTGGTGCACTTCTCGGTCGTCTCGGCGGACGATCACGAGGACGCCGTCGTCGCGACCGTCGCCGTCGACAGCTGGGCGCTGACCGGCACCGACGCCGGCAGCGCGAAGGTCTCGCCGTTCTCGGAGTTCCCGCCGAAGGGCCGCGCGACGGGCGGTGTGCGCGCGCAGCGCTTCCTCAAGGGCGAGACGGCGCTCGGAGTCGCCTGGGTCGGCCCCGGCCCCGCCCACGCCCTCGAGGCCGACGGCTCGGTCGCCGCGCTGCCCGAGTCCGGGATGAAGCGCGACGGCTCGGGTGTGCCCGTCGCCGTCCCGATCGCGACGATCGGCGCGGCCCCCGAGCTGCTCTGACGTGTGGGCTCGCCCGAACCGGGGCGCTGCCCTCTCGAAGGGCGGCCCCTGCGCGGGTCAGACGTCGATGCGGTCTCGCGAGAGCGTCTCGGACCCCCGGACGATGAAGTCCTTCCGCGGCGCGACCTCGTTGCCCATCAGCAGCTCGAAGACGCGGCCCGCGTTCTCGGCGTCCGAGACGCGGACGCGTCGCAGCGTCCGGCGCGCCCGATCCATCGTGGTGGTCGCGAGCTGGTCCGCGTCCATCTCCCCGAGGCCCTTGTAGCGCTGGATGGGGTCCTGGAACCGGCGTCCGGCCTTGGCGAGACCGGCCAGGACGCCCTGCAGCTCCTTCTCGGAGTAGGTGTAGATCGTCTCGTTCGGCTTCTTGCCCGCGTTCATGACGACCACCCGGTGCAGCGGGGGCACGGCGGCGAACACGCGCCCCGCCTCCACGAGCGGACGCATGTAGCGGAAGAAGAGCGTCAGCAGCAGGGTCCGGATGTGGGCGCCGTCGACATCGGCGTCGCTCATCAGGATGATCTTCCCGTAGCGCGCGACCGAGAGGTCGAAGGAGCGGCCCGAGCCGGCTCCGATGACCTGGATCATGGACGCGCACTCCGTGTTCGAGAGCATGTCGGCGACGCTGGCCTTCTGCACGTTGAGGATCTTGCCGCGGATGGGCAGCAGCGCCTGGTACTCGCTGTTGCGGGCCAGTTTGGCCGTGCCGAGCGCCGAGTCGCCCTCGACGATGAACAGCTCGCTGTTCTCGACGTCGTTGCTGCGGCAGTCGACGAGCTTCGCGGGAAGCGAGGAGGACTCCAGCGCGTTCTTGCGGCGCTGCGTCTCCTTGTGCGCGCGGGCCGAGATGCGCGACTTCATCTCGGCGACGACCTTCTCGAGCAGCTGCGACATCTGCGTCTTGTCCTCGCGCTTGGACGAGGAGAACACCGCGCCCAGCGTCGATCCGACCGTCTGGGCGACGATCGCGCGCACGGCCGGCGTCCCGAGGATCTCCTTCGTCTGCCCCTCGAACTGCGGCTCGGGCAGGCGTACGGTCAGCACCGCGGTCAGGCCGGCCAGGACGTCGTCCTTCTCGACCTTGTCGGAGCCCGCCTTGAGTCGGCGGGCGTTCGCCTCGACCTGCGAGCGGAGCAGCTTCAGCAGTCCCTGCTCGAAGCCGGTCTGGTGCGTGCCGCCCTTGGGAGTGGCGATGATGTTGACGAAGCTGCGCATCACCGTCTCGTAGCCCGTTCCCCAGCGCAGCGCGATGTCGACCTCGCAGGTGCGCTCGACCTCGGTCGAGACCATCGCACCGCCGGGGGTGAGCACGGGGACGCTCTCGGTGAAGGTGCCGGTGCCCGTGAGCCGGAGCACGTCGGTCACCGCGGAATCGGGGGCGAGGAACTCGACGAACTCCGAGATGCCGCCGTCGTAGCGGAACATCTCGGCGCGCCGCTCCTCGGCGCGGTCGTCGACGATGTCGATCGTGAGCCCCGGCACCAGGAACGCCGTCTGCCGCGCCCGGGTCACCAGGTCCTCCGTCTGGAACGCGGCGCCCTTGGTGAAGATCTGCCGATCGGCCCAGTAGCGCACACGCGTGCCGGTGACGCCCTTCGCCACCTTGCCGACGACGGTCAGCTCCGAGCCGTTCTCGAAGGGCGTGAACGGGGCGTCCGGAGTCGGCTCCCCCGCATCGGCGAACCGCCCGGGCTCGCCGCGGTGGAAGGACATCCGGTAGGTACGGCCGTTGCGGTCGACCTCGACGTCGAGTCGCTCGGACAGCGCGTTGACGACGGACGCGCCGACGCCGTGCAGGCCGCCGGACGCCGCATAGGAGCCGGAGCCGAACTTGCCGCCCGCGTGGAGCTTCGTGAACACGACCTCGACGCCGGACAGCCCCGTCTTGGGCTCGATGTCGACCGGGATGCCCCGCGCGCGGTCGCGCACCTCGACGCTGTCGTCGGCGTGCAGCACGACGCTGATCTCGCTTCCGTGCCCGCCCAGGGCCTCGTCGACGGAGTTGTCGATGATCTCCCACAGGCAGTGCATGAGGCCGCGCGAATCGGTCGAGCCGATGTACATGCCCGGCCGCTTCCGGACCGCCTCGAGGCCCTCCAGCACGGAGAGGTGACGGGCGGAGTAGTCGGTGGAGGCCATTCCTCCAGTTTACTTTCGCGGGGTCGTCCCGCCCCGACGCGACGCGGCACTCCGAGGGGCCGAGCGCCAGTGCTCGGGCGCCCCTACGCGCAGAGCGAAATGCCCCTCGATCGTCTCTGCGCGGAAACAATCGCGTGCTTGGATGGGTTCCATCAAGCAGAGATCGAAGACCGAGTGCAGGAGGCCAAGTCATGTCGACCACCGCAACCCCTAATGGCGTGGACGAGCTCGCGGGTGCCCACCAGCTCTCCGCCGCCGACCGCTGCGACAGCTGCGGCGCCCAGGCGTACATCCGCGTCGTCGTGAACAACGGAGAACTGCTGTTCTGCGCGCACCACGGCAAGAAGTACCAGGAGAAGCTCTCCAGCATCGCTCAGAGCTGGCACGACGAGTCCGCGCGGCTCTTCGAGGAGCAGCGCCCCTGATCGTCCGGGCATCCGCCCCCGATCGGCCGTCAGGGCGCTGAGCGCGTCCTACCGTCCGACACCGAGCCGCTTCGCGATGACCTCGCGGGCGGCTCGTGCTGTGTCGTCTGCCTGACGCAGCCGCGGGTCGTCAGCCTCGTAGTCGAGGCCGTGCCGCTCCGCGACCCGGTGGAGGATCCTGTCCGCCAGGACCGGGTTCTTCGCGAGCAGGGGCCCGTGCAGATGGCTGCCGAGCAGCGATCCGGCGAGGTACCCCTCGACGCCGTTCCCGTCGCCCACTCCGTGCAGCACCCGCCCGAGCACCGAGCCCGGATCGATGCCCTCGAAGCGCCGGACGTGGTTCTCGAACCCGACGAGCACCCCGGAGGCGCTGTCGAGGACGAGGTCGTCGGTCACCCGCTCCGCAGCGGGAACGCTCCGGCCCGGGAAGACCCCGATCCCGCTCACGACACCTTCCAGCGTGCTGAAGGACTCGGCGAGGAGCTCCCAGCCCGCGCCGATCGCGACGAACTCGGTTCCGGAGTCGGCCCAGCCGCGGACGGTGGCGTCGACGTCGCGGAGAACGTCGAGCACTCCCGGGAGATCCTGATCCGCGCCGGTGCCGGCCACCAGGACGTCCGGCCGCTCGCGGAAGTCGTCGCGGTGGTGCAGGCCGACCAGCTCGGCCTCCAGCCCCGCCCAGCGTGCACGGGCGACGAGCACGCGCGCGTTCGCGGCGTCCCCGTTGCTGTCGAGGACGTCGGGGGCGAGCACGCCGATCCGCAGGACGGTCACGAGGTCTCCTCGCGGTTGGAGGTGAGCTGGAGGTGGGCCCGCGTGCGGCGCATCGAATCGGCTGAGAACACGATCGTCTTCCGGCCCACGGAGGGCGCGGGCAGCGCGAGGAAGCGGTCGAGCGCGCGTCCGAGATCGTCGTCGACGGAGTCGATCTCGACGCCGTCGTACTGCAGGTGCAGCGCCGCCTCGTGGGCCTTGGACCCCGAGACGGCGCTGACGCGGCCGAGTCCGGAGGTGTCCACCGGCCAGAAGTAGGACGGATCGCGCACGTCGGAGCCGATAGCGAGCATGATCTGCTCGGTCCCCGACGGGATCTCCGCGATGTTCAGTCGGTAGCTCGCCGGGTTCTGCACCAGGACGAACTCGACCTCCTGTCCGCGCACGACGACGACCTCCCCCCGTCCGAACACGGGGTCGATCGACGACAGTGCGGTGGACGCGGTGGCCGCGATGAAGCGCTCCCCGAGCACCGCGCGGGCGGCGGAGACGGCGGCCGCGGCGTCGACGGCGTAGTGCACTCCGCGCGCCGGGAGTCGGACGTCGAGTCGCTCGCCGTCGCTGTCGATCGAGGCGGCCGCTCCGCTCGTCGCCGAGACGACGGTCGTGGCGCGATCCGTGCCGGACTCGGCCTCGGCCGCGTATCCCAGCCCGCCGGGAGCCTCGCCGCGGACGTCCGCGGAGACGCCGTACCAGCGCACGCGCTCGTCCGGCAGGGCCGCGGCGAGGGCGGCGACATGCCGATCGTCGGCGTTGAGGATCACGTGACCGGTGGCGCGCTCGGAGATGGTGGCGAGCATCCGGGCGACCATCGCGGGGTCGAAGAAGCGGTCGATCTGATCGACGACCACGTTGGTGAGGGCGACCACGCGGGGGCGCATGCGCGGAGCGAGGCGGGCGCCGTGACCCTCGTCCATCTCGAGGACGGCGATGTCCGCGTCGATCCGGCCCCGCAGGTCCGTCCGCTCGAGCAGAGCGGAGGTGAGCCCCTGCGCGATGTTGGCGGTCGAGGGGTTCGTGAAGACGCGCAGCCCGTGGGCGCGCAGGACGGCGACCAGCATCTTCGTCGTCGTGGACTTGCCGGCGGAACCGCTGACCACGACGAGTCCCTCCGGGAACCCGTCGAGGACCGCGGGCAGGAATCCGGGCGCGACGCGGTTCACGACGAGTCCGGGCACGGCGGATCCCCCGCCGGGCTTCCGGACGCGCGCCGCGAACCGGGCGGCCCTCCCGAGGAGGACCGCCGGCGCGTAGCGGATCACCGGTCTACTCGAGGTAGTCGCGGAGCGACTGCGACCGGGACGGGTGGCGCAGCTTCGCCATCGTCTTGGACTCGATCTGGCGGATGCGCTCGCGCGTCACGCCGAAGGTGTCGCCGATCTGGTCGAGGGTCTTGGGCATCCCGTCGCCGAGGCCGAAGCGCATGCGGATCACGCCCGCCTCGCGCTCGGAGAGGGAGTCCAGGAGCGACTCGAGCTGCTTCTGCAGCATCGTGAAGCCCACGGCGTCGGCGGGGACGACGGCCTCGGTGTCCTCGATGAGGTCGCCGAACTCGCTGTCGCCGTCCTCGCCCAGGGGCGTGTGCAGCGAGATCGGCTCGCGGCCGTACTTCTGCACCTCGATGACCTTCTCGGGGGTCATGTCGAGCTCGCGCGACAGCTCCTCGGGCGTGGGCTCGCGACCCAGGTCCTGGAGCATCTGACGCTGCACGCGGGCCAGCTTGTTGATGACCTCGACCATGTGCACCGGGATGCGGATGGTACGGGCCTGGTCGGCCATCGCGCGGGTGATCGCCTGGCGGATCCACCACGTCGCGTAGGTCGAGAACTTGAAGCCCTTGGTGTAGTCGAACTTCTCGACGGCGCGGATCAGACCGAGGTTGCCCTCCTGGATCAGGTCCAGGAACTGCATGCCGCGGCCGGTGTAGCGCTTCGCGAGGCTGACCACCAGGCGGAGGTTCGCTCCGAGCAGGTGGCTCTTCGCGCGCTGTCCGTCCTTCGCGACCCAGCGCAGCTCGCGGACGAGCTCGGGGCTGAGGTCGGTCGAGTTCGCCAGCTTGTCCTCGGCGAAGAGACCCGCCTCGATGCGCATCGCGAGCTCGACCTCCTCGGCCGCGTTCAGGAGCGCGACCTTGCCGATCTGCTTGAGGTAGTCCTTGACCGGGTCGGCGGTCGCTCCGGTGATCGCCGTCGAGTAGACGGGGACCTCGTCGTCGTCTCCGCCGAACGAGAGCACCAGCGCACCGCTGGGCAGCGGTGCCTCCGGTGCGGCGACCGGTGCGACGGGAGCGTCGGGGGTCTCGGCGTCGTCCTTGGCCTCGGTCTCGGTGTCCTCGACGACGACCACCTCGGTGTCGTCGTCGTCGGCCTCCTCGGGCTCGACGGCCTCGGTCGGCTCCTCGTCCTCAGCGGGGGCGGCGGCCTTCGTCGCCGCGGTCTTGCGCGGGGCCTTCGCCGCGGCGGGCTTGCGTGCTGCGGGCTTCTTGGTCGTCGTCACGTCGTCGTCGACGGCGTCGAGCGTTGCGGTCTTGGTAGCTCTGGTGGCCATGGCGGCACCTCTCCATCCGTTGCGTCCCGGTCGCGGGCGGCTCCGGAGAGCGCCGTCCGTCGGTGGGCATTACGAGGACCCATGTCAAGTCGAGGACGTCGCACGCCCGACGTGGGCCTGGTGCTCCTCGACCCGAACGGGTCCTATTGACAATTATTGCACGCCTGAGTAGTGCGGTCGCGCGCGGAGCCGTGGAAGGCCCGGATCGATCGGCCGCGAGCCGCCGGCGCCGATCCCGTCGACCCGCGATCCCCGCCGGAGGAAGGGCCGGCGCGCTTCGTCAGCGGCCGGATCGTCCTCGGCGCAGACGGTCATTCAATGCAACCCAGAGAGGGGCCACCGTTATTCCCTCGTCCTCCGCCAGGCGACGGCGGGTGCGCCGACGGGCGCTGATCAGACCGAGCACGCCGAGCCCGACCACGACGTACTGCACGCACCACGCGAGACGGAAGCTCTCCAGGGAGTACAGCGAGGCGGAGTCCGCTCCGGGCCCGGCGAGCGCGTCCAGGATGAGCCCGATGGCGAACATCATCGTGAAGCTCGCCAGGAACCCGCCGACGTTCACGACTCCGTTCGCGGCACCGAGACTCCGCGACGGGTTGAAGGTGCGGGCGAAGTCGAAGCCGATCATCGATCCGGGCCCGCCCGCGCCGATCACGACCAGGAGGAGCACGACGAGCCAGTACGGCGGCACTCCCGGCCAGAGCAGCACGACGGTCCAGGCGAGCGCCATGGTCGAGACGATCCCCAGCACCAGGTTGCTCCGGCGCATCGGATGCCGCGCCGTGAGCACGCCCAGGATCGGCCCCACCACGATGCCGGCGATCACCACGATGGTCAGCGTCGGGGCCGCGACCGCGGGCGGCAGGCCGATGGCGTAGACGAGGAAGGGGTATCCCCAGAGGAGGGTGAAGACCGTCCCGGAGGACTGCGTCACGAAGTGCGACCAGAAGCCGAGCTGGGTCCCCGGCCTCCGCAGGCTCACCCCGAGCTGCGCGATCGTCGCCCGCAGCGTCGGCGGTGTCAGGACGATCGGCTCGGTCCGGGGCGGAAGATCGCTGACGAGGAGGAGCACGCCGAGGAAGGCGACCGCACCCAGGCCCGCCGCCGAGAGGAAGGCGGGCGTCCATCCCGCCGAGTGCAGGACCGCCGCGAACGGGAGGGCGGAGAGGATCTGGCCCACCTGGCCGATGTTCCCGATCCACTGCGACAGCTGGGGCACGATCGGACCGCTGAACCAGGCGACGGTGAGGCGGATGACGGACGTGAAGATCGCGGCGTCGCCCGCGCCGACCAGGATCCGGCCGACGATCGCGACTCCGATCGACGGGGCGAGTGCCAGCACCACCTGGCCGACCATCATGAGCGCCGTGCCCGAGAGGATGAGCGTCCGAGGCCCGTACCGGTCGATCAGGATGCCGACGGGGATCTGCATCCCCGCGTAGACGATCAGCTGGACGACGGCGAGCGAGGACAGCACCGCGGCGGTGATGTCGAAGCGCTCAGCCGCGTCGACCCCTGCGACGCCCAGCGTGGTGCGGTCGAGGACCGCCACCAGGTAGGCGAAGGCACCGGCTCCGAAGACGAACCACGCTCGACGAGATCGCACTCGCCCGAGCCTATCAAGCCCGCGCGCCCCCACCGGGGGGCAGGGCTAGGCGCCCGAGGCCTCGTCGCCCGGGCGGCGGATGGCCAGGAACTTCTCGAGCTCCGCGGCCAGCGCGTCCGCACTCGGAACCGCTCCGTCCTCGTCCGTCAGGGGCGAACGGAGGCTCGTGCCCTCCATGTAGGTGTCGTGACGGGACTCCAGCGCCGCGACCAGCTTCTGCAGCTCGTCGTTGCCGCCCACCTGCTCGTCGACCTTCGCGAGGAACTCCCGCCCGCTCTCGCGCAGCCGGTCGGTCGGGAAGATGAGGCCGGTCGACGCCGAGATGCTCTCGAGCGCGGCCACGGCGGCCTGCGGGTACTCGGTGTCCGAGAGGTAGTGCGGGATGAGCAGTGCGAAGCCGACGGCGGGCATCCCGAGCTCGTAGAGGCGGTACTCGAGCAGGTGCAGGACGTTCGAGGGGATCTGCGTGTGCGGGCGCCAGACCGACATCGCCTCGACGAGGTCCTCGCGGTTGCCGCTGACGGTGACGCCCACCGGCCGCGTGTGCGGCACGGGCATCGGGATCGCGTGCACCCAGGTGGTCCCGGCGACCTCGAGGCGGTCGATGAGGCCGACCACCGCGCGGGTGAACCGCTCCCACTGGAAGTCGGGCTCGAAACCGGTGAGGAGGAGGAACGGCTGGTGCAGCTCGTCATGTGCGAGCGAGAGGCGCAGCGTCGCCGGGCGGTAGTCGGTCAGGTGGTCCTGGTCGAACGTGATGATGGGGCGCCGCGCGCGGTAGTCGAGGAGCTGATCCTGGTCGAACGCCACGATCGCCCGGTGCTGGAGCGTGTCGAGGAGGTACTCGTTCAGCTGGCCGACGGCGCCCCCGGCGTCGGTGAAGCCGGTCAGTCCGGCGACGAGGTGGAGCCCGCGCGGCACGTCGGCGAGGTCGCCCTCGATCTCGAACAGGTCTTCCGGATCCAGCATGCCTTCCACTGTAGACGGCGCCCAGCAGGGGCCGGCGAGCGGCGCTGAGCCCTGAGCGAACAGTGCTCGGGAACACGGCCTAGCATGGCCGCCATGCCCCTCTCCTCTCTCGAGTACACGACCGCGCCCGCCTCCGACATCGACACCGACGCCCTCGTCCTCGGCGTCGCTCCGGGGCCGGACGGCCCCCGGATCGTCGGCGCGGACGGCTTCGAGGACGTGGTCAGGGCCCTTCCGTCGCTGGGTGCGACCGGATCCGTCGAGTCGGTCCTCCGGGTCCCGTCGGCCGGTCCCGCGGGCGTCCTCGTGCTGGTCGGCCTCGGCTCGGACGACCCCTCCCCCACGGTCCTGCGCACCGCCGCCGGCCTCGCCGTGCGCACCCTCGCGGGGACCGCCTCCGTGGCCCTCGCCCTTCCCACGAGCACGCCGGAGGCACTCGCCGCCGTCGCCGAGGGAGCCGCGCTCGGCGCCTACTCCTTCTCGGCCTTCCGCGGCACCACGGCCGAGACGGTGAAGACACCGGTCGAGTCCGTGGTGGTCGTCACGACCGATGCCGAGTCGGACCCGGCGCTCCTCGAGCGCGCCCTCGTGCTGGGCCGCGCGGTCGCCGCCGTCAAGGACCTCGTCAACACCCCTCCGTCGCACCTCTACCCGCAGACCCTCGCCGAGGCGGTGCAGGACGGAGCGGCCGGCCTGCCCCTCGAGGTCACCGTCTGGGACGAGGCGGCCCTGGCCGAGGACGGCTTCGGCGGGATCCTCGGGGTCGGCAGCGGATCGACCCGGCCCCCGCGCCTGGTCAAGGTCGCCTACTCGCCCGAGGGGGCGACCGCCCACCTCGCGCTCGTGGGCAAGGGCATCACGTTCGACAGCGGCGGACTCTCGCTCAAGCCGCCGGCGTCGATGGTCGGGATGAAGTACGACATGACCGGTGCGGCGACCGTCTGGGCGGTCGCCCGCGCCGTCGCCGAGCTGGCCCTGCCCGTGCGGGTGACGGCCTGGCTCTGCATCGCCGAGAACCTGCCCTCGGGCAGCGCGATCCGCCCCAACGACGTGCTGACCATCCGCGGCGGCACGACCGTCGAGGTCCTGAACACCGACGCGGAGGGACGCCTCGTGCTCGCCGACGGCATCGTCGCCGCGAGCGAGGAGCAGCCCGACGCGATCATCGACGTCGCCACCCTCACGGGTGCGGCGATGGTCGCCCTCGGCAACCGCTACACGGGAGTGATGGGCGACGACGAGCTGGTGGCCCGCGTGATCGGCACGGCCACCGCTGCGGGCGAGCCGTTCTGGCAGATGCCGTTCCCGCCGGAGCTGCGGCCACTGCTCAACTCCGACGTCGCCGACCTCGCCAACGTGAAGATCGGCAGCACCGCCGGGGGCATGCTCATCGCCGGGCACTTCCTCCGCGAGTTCGTCGGCACGCGCGGCGAGGGCGAAGACGCCACCACGATCCCGTGGGCCCACCTCGACATCGCCGGTCCGGCGAACAACTCGGGCAGCGCCTACGGCTTCACGGGCGCCGGGCCGACCGGGGTCTCCGTGCGGGCGCTCGTCGCGCTGGCCGAGGGCTTCGCGAGCGCGTAGTAGGGTCGACGGGGCGGGAGATCCCGCCTCGTCCCCTCCTCCTCCCGCGCTGCGCTCCGCGTCGCGACCGGTACGGAGCGACCGGGGATCGCACGTCGCAAGGGAGTCACCGGGTGTCGGAAGAGAGCTACGACCTGGTCGTGCTCGGCGGGGGCAGCGGCGGGTACGCCGCGGCGCTGCGGGCCACTCAGCTGGGGATGAACGTCGCTCTCGTCGAGCGCGACAAGCTCGGCGGCACCTGCCTCCACCGGGGCTGCGTCCCCACCAAGGCCCTCCTGCACGCCGCGGAGCTGGCGGACGGCGCCAAGGACGCGCAGAAGTACGGCGTCCGCGCAAGTTTCGACGGCATCGACGTCGAGCAGGTGACGGAGTACCGCCGCGGCGTCGTCGCCGGCAAGTACAAGGGACTGCAGAGCCTCATCTCCTCGCGGGGCATCACCGTGGTCGAGGGCGACGGCCGACTCTCCGGTCCGAGCACCGTGACGGTGGGCGAGCACGTCCTCCACGGACGCTCGATCGTCGTCGCGACCGGCTCCGCGTCGCGGACGCTCCCGGGCATCACGATCGGCGGCCGGATCCTCACCAGCGACGAGGCGCTCGAGCTCGATCACGTGCCGGCTCGCGTCGTCGTGCTGGGCGGCGGAGTCATCGGCGTCGAGTTCGCGAGCGTGTGGCGCTCCTTCGGCGCCGAGGTCACCATCGTGGAGGCGCTCCCCCACCTCGTGCCGAACGAGGACGAGAGCGCGAGCCGACAGCTCGAGCGTGCGTTCCGCAAGCGCGGCATCGCGTTCGAGCTCGGCTCGCGGGTCTCCTCCGTCTCCCAGTCCGACACCGGAGTGAGCGTCTCGCTCGAGAACGGCACCGTCGTCGAGGGCGAGCTGCTGCTCGTCGCCGTCGGCCGGGGTCCGGTCACGGCCGGCATCGGGCTCGAAGAGGCCGGAGTCGCGCTCGATCGCGGCTTCGTCGTCACGGACGAGCGCCTGCGGACCTCGGTCCCGGGCGTCTACGCCGTCGGCGACATCGTCCCCGGACTGCAGCTCGCGCACCGCAGCTTCCAGCAGGGGATCTTCGTCGCCGAGGAGATCGCCGGTCTCGCCCCGCAGGTCGTGAGCGACCTCAACGTGCCGAAGGTGACCTACAGCGATCCCGAGGTGGCCTCCATCGGGCTGACCGAGGCGGGCGCCGTGGCGGAGTACGGAGCCGAGCGCGTCGCCGCGTACGACTACGGCCTCGGCGGCAACGCGCGCAGCACGATCCTGGGCACCAGCGGATCGGTGAAGGTCGTCCGCGTCGTGGACGGACCGGTCGTCGGCGTGCACATGGTCGGCGCCCGGGTCGGCGAGCTGATCGGCGAGGCCCAGCTCATCGTGAACTGGGAGGCGCACCCGGAGGACGTCGCACCCTTCGTGCACGCGCATCCGACCCAGAACGAGGCGCTCGGCGAGGCGCATCTCGCGCTGGCCGGGAAGCCCCTGCACGCCCTCTAGCACCACCGCGGGGCGGCGACCCGCCGCTCCCGCATCACTAAGCTGAACACTGTACGCACACGTCTTAAGGAGACAGGATCATGAGCGAATCCGTCAGCCTCCCGGCACTCGGAGAGAGTGTCACGGAAGGAACGGTCACCCGCTGGCTGAAGAACGTCGGGGATCGCGTCGAGGTCGACGAGCCCCTGCTCGAGGTGTCGACCGACAAGGTCGACACCGAGATCCCGTCGCCCGTCGCCGGTGTCATCGAGGAGATCCTCGTCCAGGAGGACGAGACCGTCGAGGTCGGCGCCGAGCTGGTCCGGATCGGCGACGGTTCCGCGTCCGCGGCGCCCGCCGAGCCCGAGGCCCCCGCCGCCGAGGAGGCTCCGGAGGTCGAAGCCGCCGAGACCGAGCCCACCGACGTGGCGACCCCGTCGGTCGACTCCGACAGCGAGGAGGAGGCTCCGGCCCCCGCCGAGCCCGAGCCGGCCCCCGCCGCCGAGAAGCCCGCCGCCCCCGAGGCCGCCGCACCGGCTCCCTCCGTTCCCGCACCGGCGCCCGCGGCCGCCGCGCCCGCCCAGGCCGCGACCCCCGAGCCCACCGACTCGGACCCCGGCTACGTGACCCCGCTCGTGCGCAAGCTCGCGAGCGAGCACGGCATCGACCTCGCGTCGCTCACCGGCACCGGTGTCGGCGGCCGCATCCGCAAGCAGGACGTGCTCGACGCCGTCGAGGCCGCGAAGTCGGCTCCCGCCCCGGTCTCGGCTCCCGCCGCCGCCGCGGCGAAGGCCGCTCGCACCCCGCTCGAGACCTCGCCGCTGCGCGGAACGACGCAGTCGCTGTCGCGCCTGCGCAAGGTCCTCGCCCAGCGCGCCGTCGAGTCGATGCAGTCGACCGCTCAGCTCACCTCGGTGGTCGAGGTCGACGTGACGAACGTCGCCCGCTTCCGCGACTCGGTGAAGAAGAGCTTCCAGGAGAAGACCGGCGCCAAGCTGTCCTTCCTCCCGTTCTTCGCGCTGGCGGCCGCCGAGGCGCTGAAGGCCTACCCGGTCATCAACTCCACCCTCGACGGCGACTCGATCGTCTACCCGGACCACGAGAACATCAGCATCGCGGTCGACACCGAGCGCGGCCTGCTGACCCCGGTCCTGAAGAACGCGTCCGACCTGAACCTCGCGCAGATCGCCTCCACCATCGGGGACCTCGCCGAGCGCACCCGCAACAACAAGCTCAAGCCCGACGAGCTGGCCGGCGGCACCTTCACGCTGACCAACACCGGATCGCGCGGCGCGCTCTTCGACACCCCGGTGGTCTTCCTTCCGCAGACCGCGATCCTCGGGACCGGCATCGTGACCAAGAAGCCCGCCGTGCTGCAGGTCGACGGTCAGGACGTCATCGCGATCCGCTCGACCGTGTACCTCGCGCTCTCGTACGACCACCGCACGGTCGACGGTGCCGACGCGGCGCGCTTCCTGGTCGCGATCAAGGAGCGCCTCGAGGAGGGCTCGTTCGAGAACGACCTCGGCATCTGAGCGGACTCGTCCGCTGAGGGGACGGCCTAGCCGCCCTCCTCGGTGAACACCTCGCGCAGGAGCCAGCCGGCCTCCGTCCTGATGATCAGGACGGAGGCCGCTGTCGTCTCCCCCGCCTCGGCCGTCGCATCGATCGAGAGGAGAGCGGACGCCCCTTGCTCGTCCGTCAGAGCGGCGTGGTCGACCGTTCCGAGTGCCGCCACGAAATCCGGTCCGCCGTCCGAGCGCAGCGGTGAATCCTCAGCGCTCAGGCTGTCGATGCAGCTCCGATCCGTCGCTCCGGAGCAGGACGCGAAGCTCCGGAGCAGCGCGGTCGCCGCTTCGGCGGCCGGGAGGTCGGCGGAGGGAGGTCGGGGCGGGACCCCTGAGACATTTCCGGTCGGAGCGGCCGACGTGGCTCGCTCGCGCGGCGCGCTGACGTCCTGCTCGTTCCCCGCGACGAGTCCGGCGACGAGAGCACCTACGACGACCGCTGCCGCAGCGAGCAGCGGACCGCGACGCGCGGTCGCCATCGCGACGGCCCGACTCCTCCAGCCGTCGAGCGGGTGCACGCGCCGGTGCCGGGCGAGTGCTGAGGCTCCGGCCGCCGCGGAGCGACGCCGCAATCGGAGTCGCCACGTCGCGGTGATCCCGGCGATGCGCGTGCGAGCGCTGGGCGAGCCGGTCGGCCCCGGCTCCGGACCTTCGGACGCGGCCGGGACCGCCGGCGCCGTGAGCAGCTCTCCGAGAGGAGCGGGCGCCGCCCAGCGGTAGAGGTGCGCTTCGAGTCCAGCGAGATCGGCGTCCTCCGGAGGACTCGACTCCGGAGCGGCCGCGAGCAGCACCGCGCGGAAGGCCGACGCCGGCGTGGATTCGGCCCCCGCCTCTCCCAGCAGGAGGACGGGCCTCCCTTCCGCCGTCAGGCCGACGGATCCGGTGCCGATCGACAGGACGACGCCGTGGTCCGCGGCGTCCCGCAGCGCCTGCGCGATCGGAGCGAGGACGGTCACCGCGGCGCCCGCCGGCAGCCGGTGCCCTCGCTCCAGGACCCGGGCGAGCGTCTCCACGACCGCCGGTCGCGTCAGCAGGACCACGACCCCGTCGTCCACGCAGAGGTCGACCAGGGTCTCGCGGTGCCCGTGCTCGGGCAGCAGGGCCACCCCGTTCCGCAGGGCGACGGCGGCGTCGTCGACGGAGCAGAGGCGCGCCTCGAGGCCCTCCCCCTCGGGCCCGCGCACGAGGTGCCCGCGCGCCGACGGGCCCACGACCTCGTATCCCGCGACCCGTCGTCCTCGCTCCTCCTGCACCCGCCCCGTCTCCGATCCCATCCCCCGAGGATCGACCGACGCACCGCCCGCCAAGGGCCGCCGATCCTGATCTGGGGACGACCGGGCACAGCGGCCGCCGGGGAGGAGCCTCTCGCTGATCGAGGGGGAACGGTCCCTGCGGCCGGGGCGGCTCGGTATCCTTGAGCACATGGCACGCAGCACGGAACCGTCGACGAAGGCGGTCAAGGAACCCGGACGTCTCAAGCAGATGTGGCAGGTGTTCCAGATGACCCGCCGCTACGACAGCAGCGCGGTCTGGATCATCCTGCTCGCGACGCTGCTGCCCGTGCTCCTCGGCGTCCTCCTCGGGATCCTGCTGGGCGGAGGCAACGGCTTCGTCATCGCGCTCTGGGTGCTCGTCGGCGTGCTCGCCGGCATGGTGGCCGGACTCGCCGTGCTCTCCCGTCGCGCCGAGCGCGCGGCCTACGGTCAGATCGCAGGCCAGCCCGGCGCCGTGGGAGCGGTGCTCCGCAGCGGCCTCCGCGGCACGTGGACCGGGACCGAGATGCCCGTCGCCGTGAACGGGAAGACCCAGGACGCCGTGTACCGCGCCGTCGGCCGCGGCGGTGTCGTGCTCATCGCCGAGGGCCCCTCCGGCCGGACGAAGCGCATGCTCGACGACGAGCGCCGCAAGGTGACCCGGATCCTCCCGAACGTGCCGGTCACGTTCGTCCACGTCGGCCCCGACGCCGACTCGGTTCCGCTGCACCGCATCCCGCGAACCCTCGCGAAGACGAAGAAGGCCCTCACCAAGGCCGAGGTCCTCGCGGTGAAGAACCGGCTGGCCTCGCTGAACACGTCGCTGCCGATCCCGAAGGGCGTCGACCCCTTCAAGGTGCGCCCGCAGCGCTCGCGCTGAGCGCGGCGCCGACCGCTCGGCGTCGACCGCTCGGCGTCGACCGCTCGGCGTCGACCGCTCGGCGTCGACCGCTCAGTAGCGGACGAGCACCGTTCCCGCGACCTTGTCGTGGAAGCCGCGCTGGTCGGAGTCCCAGACCAGCGCGGGAACGAGCACGGCCAGGAGCAGCGAGCGCACCAGCGGGCGCCACGCCCCCACCCAGCCGCCGCCGAGTCGGACGACGCGCATCCGGAGCAGGCGGTGCCCGATGCCACCGCCGATGGTCGGGATGAAGACCGCCTGCAGGACCACGAACAGGATCAGGCTCGCCCAGCGGTCGTAGGAGAAGAACGCCAGCGAGATCAGCGCCGCGATCGCGAAGTCGACCGCCAGCGCGGCGAAGCGGCGACCCGGTCGCGCGATCGACATCCGGCCCTCACGGGGCAGGCCGAGCCGCTCCCCCGGCCAGTGGCTCGGGGGCACATCGGCGAAGGTCCTGCGTTCCGGTCCGGGCATGGATCCATCGTATCGGCGCCCCCTGAGCACCACGGCCGGCCTGCGGAGCCAGGATGAGTCAGACTCACGTAACATGCTCGAAACAAGGGGGACACTCCAGGGACACACCCCGTGACTAGCCTGGGACGGCTGCGCTCAGCAGTAACCCGTTATGCCATAGGAGACTTCTGCATGTTCAAAGATTCTTCCGAGGTGCTCAAGTTCATCAAGGACACGGACGTCAAGTTCCTCGACATCCGGTTCACCGATCTCCCCGGTGTCCAGCAGCACTTCAACATCCCCGCCTCGACCGTCGACGAGGAGTTCTTCTCGGTCGGCCAGCTCTTCGACGGGTCCTCGATCCGTGGATTCGCGAACATCCACGAGTCGGACATGCAGCTGATCCCCGATGTGACGACCGCCTACGTGGACCCGTTCCGCGTCGAGCGCACCCTGATCCTCGTCTTCGACATCTACAACCCGCGCAACGGCGAGATCTACTCGAAGGACCCGCGCCAGGTGGCCAAGAAGGCCGAGAAGTACCTCGCCTCGACCGGCATCGCCGACACCGCGTTCTTCGCCCCCGAGGCCGAGTTCTACATCTTCGACGACGTCCGCTACGAGATCACGCAGAACTCGGCGTTCCACTCCGTCGACTCCGTCGAGGGCGCCTGGAACTCGGGCCGCGTCGAAGAGGGCGGCAACCTCGGCAACAAGACGCCCTACAAGGGCGGCTACTTCCCCGTGAGCCCCGTCGACAAGCAGGCCGACCTGCGCGACGACATCTGCCTCAAGCTGATCGACGCCGGCCTCATCCTCGAGCGCTCGCACCACGAGGTGGGCACCGGCGGACAGGCCGAGATCAACTACCGCTTCGACACCATGGTGCACGCGGCCGACGACATCCTGAAGTTCAAGTACATCGTCAAGAACACGGCCGAGCAGTGGGGCAAGACCGCCACGTTCATGCCGAAGCCCCTCTTCGGCGACAACGGCTCGGGCATGCACACCCACCAGTCGCTGTGGAACGACGGCACGCCGCTCTTCTACGACGAGAACGGCTACGGCGGACTCTCCGACCTCGCCCGCTGGTACATCGGAGGCCTGCTCAAGCACGCCCCCGCCGTGCTCGCGTTCACGAACCCGACGGTGAACTCCTACCACCGCCTGATCCCGGGCTTCGAGGCGCCGGTCAACCTGGTCTACTCGGCCGGCAACCGCTCCGCGTCGATCCGCATCCCGATCACGGGCACCAACCCCAAGGCCAAGCGCATCGAGTTCCGTGCGCCCGACGCCTCGGGCAACCCGTACCTCGCCTTCGCCGCGCAGCTGATGGCGGGCCTCGACGGCATCAAGAACCGCATCGAGCCGCACGAGCCGGTCGACAAGGACCTCTACGAGCTGCCCCCCGAGGAGGCGAAGCTCATCCCGCAGGTCCCCGCGACCCTCGGCGAGGCTCTCGACGCCCTCGAGGCCGACCACGACTTCCTGCTGCAGGGCGGCGTGTTCACCCAGGAGCTCATCGACACCTGGATCGAGTACAAGCGCGAGAAGGAGATCAAGCCGCTCGCGCAGCGCCCGCACCCCTTCGAGTTCGAGCTGTACTACGGGGTGTAGCTAGAACCCGCGGAAGTAGCGGGGTCAGTCCGCAACGAGTCCGCACGAGCGGCCAGCACATGTGCAACGGCCGCTCGTGCGGACTCGTCTTTGTCTGGCCACATGTGCCCGTAGGTGTCGAGCGTGGTCTTCGCGGACGCGTGCCGGAGGCGGGCCTGCACGACCTTCACGTCGAGCCCTGACGCGATCAGCAGCGACGCGAAGTAGTGCCGGCAGTCGTGAATCCGGAAGCCCTCGGGCAGGCCGTCGATCGTGTCCCGCGCGGCCCGGAACGCCGTCTCGATCGTGTACGGCGCGACGGGACGGCCGTAGGCGCCGACGACGAGCGTGCTGCTCCCCCACTTCGCCGGTACCCTGTTCAGCTCGAGCGCGAGCTCAGTAGGGATCGGGATCGGGGTGCGCGACATCTCCGTCTTGAGCGGCTCCGCCGGGTACTGGATCGCGGGGGTGATGATGCCGCGCATGAAGTCGACGTCGACGGTGCGCAGCGCGGCGATCTCGGCGATCCGCAGGCCGGCGAACGCGCCGAGCAGGATCACCGGCTTCATCCCCTCGGGCATGGCGTCGTAGAGAGCCCAGATCTGCTCGGTTGTCGCCACGTACGGGCGTTGCTTCCCTGCGCCCGGAGACGTGCGTCTCGAGACCGGGGAGCGCGGCACCAGCCCGTCGTGCACAGCATCGGAGAACAGGTGCGAGAGGCGAGCGTGCAGGGCGTAGACCGTCGAGTCCGCGAGGCCCTGCTCCTTCAGTGCCGCGGTCCACATCTTCACTTCAGACGGGCGCACGCTCGCCAGAGGGCGCGAGCCGAACGCGGCGCGAATGTGCTTCAGGTGCGTACGCGCCTGCCGGACGGTCGACGGGCGCTTCGTCGCGTAGCCGGCGAGCCAGCGGTCGCACCACTCCCCCACCGTCATGCGCGCCGTCTCGGGGTCGAGGTAGTCGCCGCGGACGACGGAGGCCGTCACCGAATCGAGCCAGTGCTGCGCGGACTCCGCGGGCTTCTTCGGGTTGTTCTTGAACGGGAAGTGCCGGGCGTGCTCCTTGCCGTCGGCGTCTCGGTAGCGGGCGCGCCAGGTGCCGTCAGTGCGCTTCGCGATGCTCGCCATCGAGCTCAACCTCCTCTGCAACGCGCACCCGGAGGTAATCGTCAAGCTCCTGAGTCGACAGGGCTGCGAGGGCTCCCGGCCGCTCGTCTTCCGGCACGTCCGACCATCGCTTGTCCGTGAGCAGCGTCTCGGCCTGTTCCGACCAGTAGTTGTCCACGAACGAGCCGGGCTCCCACTCCGCATCGAACGCTGACGCGCTGTCGTGCAGCGTGCGCAGCTCGGCGTGCAGGGCCGCAGCGCGCGCGACCCACGCGCCGAGCCACCTGGCGATCGGAGCGGGAGTCGCCCCGCTCAGGTCGAGCGAGCTCTCCAGCGCTTCCAGCACCGGAGCCCAGTCCTCGGCCCAGTCGCTGTAGTGGTAACGGACCGCCTCTTCGAGCTCGGCGGCCTGCCGACGAATCCGATCGACCGCCATCGTCGCGTCGACCGTCGTGTCGCTGGACGAGGCCACCATCGTGGCGACGGTCGTTCCGAGGACCGCCGCGATCACGTGCGCCTCGTCCAGACGGACGGCGCGGGACCCGTCCTCGACGCGCTGCACGGTCGGCTGATGGAACTGCAGGCCTCGCGCAGAGAGGATCCGGGCGAAGGACGATTGCGACTCTCCGAGCGCTTCGCGCCGTCGTCGCATCTGCTCGCGGAAGTTGCGTTCCCACTGTAAGTCCATGGTCGCCAACGCTACACCACCATGTAGCGGCGCTCTCAACACTGGGTTGCGCGGTCGGCGGTTGTCGTGCAACGATGTGTTTCGTTCAGCACAACACAGCGTTGAGAGGAATAGCGCATGGTAGATCGCACCGAAGCCGGACCCCTGGTGGTCCTGCTCACCCTGGCCGAGACGGCCGAGCGCCTGAGGAAGACAGAAGCGCAGCTCCGATGGATGATCCATCGCAACTCCGCCCCGAAGTCGGGACTCATCGGCGGTCGCCGCATGTTCCGAGAGGCCGACGTCGAGGCGTTCATCGCCGCCGCGTTCGAGGAGGCCTCGTAGTGGCCGACGCGAAGCTCAGCGAGGTCCGCGCGCAGCTCCTGATCGAGGGGTCGACGGCCCTCTTCGCAGTGGCACTGACCCGGAACAAATCCATCACGGCCGCCTTGTTATTACGGCTCCTCCCGGCGCTCGTCCGAGATCTCGCCGAGACCCTCAAGCGGATGCGCAGCCGGGAGGAATACCCCGCGAAGGGCCGGCAGCTGTGAGCCGATCTGAGGCCCCAGCGCCACCCACTCACCCCGACACCCGTCAGCAACGAAAAAGGGCCGGAGCGCCATCATCACTGGCTCTCCGACCCGAAGACGCCCACCCCAACCGCCAGGAAGAGGAAGCATCATGTCCGCAGTAACCGTACCGCCCGCCCCCGTCCCCTCGTCAAGTCGCGCGACCGTCATCGACGATCGCACTCCGGTCAGCCCGCTCGAGGTGGACTACGCGTCCCGCTTCGAGGGGTGGTCGACGTCCGTCCGGTTGTTGACCCGCCCCGTGTACGAATCCGACGGGTACCGGTTCGCCGGGGCCCTGGTCGAGGACGAGTTGTTGCGGGCGTTCACCATCCGCATGTACGCAGGATCCACGCTCGGCGACCTTCGCCAGATGCAGCACACCCTGCAGCAGGTCCGCGCTGGCATGTACGCGCGGCTCCCGTGGAACGAGCTCGCCGACGGCCGGAGAGTCGTTACGCTCTCGTCCACGCCTTCCGGCGGTCCTCTCGTGCAGTGCCGGGAGCCCGGCTGCCTGGACTACCTCGGCGTGCACGCGCTCGACTGCGATTGTGACCCGTGGCACGTCCACCGCGCGCTCATCCTCGAGGACCCCGAGGAACAGTGGCGGGTCGAGGTGTTCCGCATCGACGCGGAGTCCGAGTGGCGCATCGAGTTGTTGGTCGGCGACGAGTACACCGGGGACACGGCCGCGGCGCTCGCGCTGGCGCTCAGCACCGCCGCCGACGAGGCACGCCGCCTGAACGCGCTGCCAGCGGTGTCCCGGTGACCGCCGTCGACGTCCGTCACGCCGGCGGCACCGTCACCGTCGAGCCGGGCAAGTTTCTCGAGCAGCCCGTCGTCGATCTGAAACTCCCGGGCGTCTCGGTGCCCCTCTACCCCGCGGAGGCCGTGCGGCTGGCCGTCGAGCTCATCGCTGCCGCTCACCGGGCCGAGCAGCCCGTGCCCGACGACTGGGCCGACGAGATGGAGCCGCCGTGCTGACCGGGCATTCGCACCCCGCATGGTGTGACCGCCACGACGACGAGGTCCACCAGAGCATGGCGACGCGAGTCGAGTCGGTCGACGTCCAGCTGATGCAGACTCCCGGTGGTGCGACAACCGTGTGGCTCGGCGCTTGGAAAGGCGGTGAGGACCTCACCCTTGAGCAGGCGGCGGGGTTGGCGCGCGCGCTGAGTGCAGCGGTTTCTCTTGCTGAGCTCCGCGCACCCGAATCGCGGGACGGCGATGGATGAGCCTCTCGGCCCGCAACTGGGCCTACGCAGTTCAGTCCATCCGCGTCGACGGTCAGATGCGTCGACTCCACCCGATCGAGAAGTTCGTGCTGGTGTACATCGCGGAGATGGAGAACGTGGAGGAAGGCTTTGCCTTCCCGTCTCACGACACCATCGCAGATGTCATCGGATGCTCGGTCCGTACGGTGCAGTCGCACACGGCGACGCTGGCAACGGCGGGAGCCTTCACTATCGAGAAGCGACGCTCCCGATCGGGGAAGTGGTTCCGGAACGTCTACGTCTTCGACGTACCCCAACGGTTCCGCGATAGCGACCCGGAGTGGATGCGCCTTCACTGCTGAACCGGCAACCGTTGCGGCTAGCCCCTTCGACAACCGGCAACCATTTCGCAACCACCGGCAACGGTTGCGTGTACGAACCGGCAACCATTTCGCTTTCAACCGGCAACGGTTGCGTACTACTAGTGAAAGACCAGTGAAAGACCAGTGATTCAACTACCAGGGTCACTTCCTGCCGGAAGCGACCGTCCGATTCTCTCTCCGAGATGACGGAAAGACCACCGACCGGCTGAGGTCTCCGAGACCCAGACACCGCAGCCACTGAAGAGCGACAGCAAGAAGCTCACGAGAGGAACGACCCCATGATTACTCCCGAACTCGAAGCACGCCAAGGCGAGCCCTGCGCCTTCCCCCACTGCAACGGCCGCCTCGACGTCTACGACACCCTCGGCTCGGGCCATCAGGACGCCGACCCCATCAAGGACTCGCACTCTGCCACCCGCCACGCTCGCTTCCCACTGGCGCGGCCTTCGTACGAAGCCGAGAACGATGGCGAGTGGGGACCTCGGCCGGTTCTCGACATGCGCGACGTCTCGAAGGAGGACGGTAACTGGCACCTGTACCTCGGGCTCGAGGAGGAGACCGTCACGGCTGAGCAAGCTCGAGCTCTCGCCGGCTGGCTTCTTCTCGAAGCCGACAACGTTGACCGCCTCAACGCGGACCAGCCTGAGCGCCGGCACGAGATGCTCGGCCTGCCGAAGATCGGTCTTCGGAAGAGGTCATGACCTTCCTCGAGCCCCTCAAGATCCCGTCGATACAGAGAGACGTCAGTGGGCGGTTCCTGCTCGTCGGGGAAATCCGCGAACGGGACGGCGACCGACGCATCATCGTCTACGAGGGCGCTAGCGACACGGACGAACAATTCCTCGAGGAGTCGTTCTGGGTGCTCGAAGGGCGCGACCCGGACCAACCGCTGTCGCCGCGGCTTCACCGCCACCAGGGGACGCGCAACATCACAACCGTCGTCGGGCGTCCCCTCGGCGAGATCGACCGTTAGGAGGCCCGATGGCGATTGGCCCTCCGTACTCGGTCCGCGGTGCAGCACGACGGGTCCACCGTCACCGCTCAACGATCCAGAGATGGATGAGACTCGGCCTGCCCCATCGCCGCATAGGCACCCATGAGGTCGAGATCGACGAAGACGACCTGACCTCGTGGTGGCGCGAGACCCTGATTCGTCAGAAAAATGCCCGATTTTCGAGAAAGGATTTGACACCCACGGTGTACGACCATCTACCTTGATGATTACCACGAAACCCACCACCGCATCGCGGCCTGGTGGGTTTCGTCGTACCCGGGCGGGTGCCGCCACAGAGTCGCCACGACAGCGGCGCGACACCCGCCCCCAACAACTCGGTGGAGACCGCAGCGCGGTACAAGGGCATGTCCCCAGAGGTGCGCGCGAGGTCAGCAAGTTGAAGCAGGGCGGCTCCTGAAAGCCCAGCGAGACTGACGCTGCACTGCGGCCTAAGAACGAGGCGTCGCCACGCGCCTACTCCACCACCCCGTCCCGGCCCGCTGACCACCGAGCCCCTTGACTGCCGAGCAGCCGAGGCCGGGACCACCCCTTCACTCCCAGAGGCCGGGAGCGAAGAACGAGACGAGGCCGCCTGCGGTGGTCAGCAAAAGCGCCCACGCCGTGAGCTTGCGGAACTTCTTCGCCGTTTTGGGGTCCGCCATTTTGACTCGCACGCCGATCTCGTTCTCTACCTTCTCCATCGACGGAGTTGGCTCGCTCAACGCGATGAGCTCGACGACGGCAGCAGCGACAAAGAGAAGGATCGCGGCGGTGTTGAGGATGAGCTTCCAGTCCATTCGCTCAACGTAGAGCCCCACGACCCGCGCTTCACCTCGCCGAACCGGTCGCAGGGTCATTGACGGTGGCGAGCGCGTCAACACATTCGGCGCTCAGGAAGGCTCGTCAAGCTCCGTCACCGTCTCGGCGATCAACTTGTTCGTCGTCTTCAGGTCAGCGAGAAGAGTCGGATCTTGGCTGTCCCGACGGATGAAGGCAGCGACCTCGCGCATGAGAGCCTTCAGGACCCGTCGTTGTTCCTTCTTCGCTTCGAGCTCCCCGAGTTGATCTGCCACCCACACGTGGTCAATCACGTCCATCGCTTGCTCGACGGTCTCGCGTACGTCCGCATTGGGGACCAGGAGACCGTAATTCCTGATCCGAGCAGAAATTTCCGGCTCGTAGTCATAGGTTCCGGACCTCGACGTATCCGGCCGCCATGCGCTCTGCAGATCGGTAAGGGCTCTCAGGAGGTCGTTCGCCACTGCTTTGCCATCGGCGTAAACCTCGGCGCGCTCCCGTTCCGCGCGCGCGACGGTCCGCAGTTTCTCTAGCTCGTTGTTTGTCTCGCGGCGTTCCTCGGCGCGCTGCCGAACCTCCTCCGCAGCAGTGTCTTCAGCAACTTTCCGCTCGGCCTGCCGGTCGGCCAACTGCTCACTCCGCTCCTTGGCTCTTGCTTTTTCGTCGAGCACCCCCTTGAGCAGCACGCAGATGGCGGTGAAGACGGTAGAGAACAAGCCGAGGATCAACGTTTCAGACACGACGCAATCGTAGGGGCGCACGTCCGCTGTCCTTCAGGTAGCCGTATGAAAGCCCCTTGGAGGCATGCGTGGCAGCAGGCATCCCCGGCCGCACCACCGCCGCCCACCGGAAGAACCGCGCCGACCTCAAGAAGATGACGCGCGAGCACAACCTGCCGTGCGCCATCTGCGGCGAACCGATCGACACGACGCTCGACTGGCGAGACCCGCAGTCCTTCGCCTACGACCACAAGAAGTCGCGCATCGCCTACCCCGAGCTGGCCGACGATCCCGCGAACGGGCAGCCGAGCCACGCACGCTGCAACAAGAACAAGGGCGCCGGAGATCAGCGGCCCGGGCTCGGTGATCCGTCCGAAGTCTGGTGACGCGACTCGGGGGCAGGGCCTCGAAAATCTCTGGCTCAATTGCACGAAGACCTCCACCGGCAGTGATCTGTCCCCCTCCCAGCACTGTTGTCCCACCTGTCCCGCCCGTTCCACCTCGAGGAGGTGGCTCTCATGCCGATGACTCCGGAGCAGCGACGAGTCCGCGATCGAGAGCGGAAGGCCAAGCAGCGCGCGGCGAACAAGGGCACGGGGCAGCTTGCGACGGTCACGGAGATCGATGCGCCGAAACGTCCGAATGGTGGGACACAGAGTGGGACACGAGGTGGGACATCTGTCCCACACTCGCCGCCTGCTGGACCAGTCCCGGCGACACTGACCGAGGCGGCTCAGCAGCTGATCGCGCGCCTCGATGTCCCCGAGTCGGCGCTCGACTTCGCGTCGGCGCTGCTGCTCCTGGCACGCGACCTGGACGAGCCCGCGAACGTCCCGCAGCGCGCCGGGCTGATGAAGCTCTACGTCGACATGCGGTCGCAGCTGCGCGACGCCTCCCGCGCTCGCGAGGTGGACCCGCTCGACGAGATGCGTCGGGACTTCTATAGCGGAGGTACACAGAGTGACCGGAGGAGCTCGTAGCGGCAAGCCGGTCCTCGGTCACGAGATCCCGCGCGTCTTCACGCCGCCTCGGCGGAAGCTGACGCCGCAGACGTCGGCCGGCTTCGCGGCGATCAAGTTCGCGGAGTACCTGCACGACCAGGTCGTCGGGACGAAGGACGAGGAGCTCGTCCCGCCGCTACTGCCGTGGGAACGCTGGTTCCTGATCCACGCGCTCGAGCTGAACCCGAACGGCTCCTACCGCTTCAAGCTGCTCCTGCTGTGGGTCGCGCGCCAGAACGGTAAGACCTTCGTCGCCGCGATCATGATCCTCTTCCGGATGTTCATGGACGGTGACGCCCAGGTGCTCGGCGTCGCGCAGAAGCTGGCGACGGCGAAGAAGCCGTGGAAGCAGGCGAAGAAGATCATCGCCGCGGTGCCTCGGCTGAAGCAGGAGTTCGCGCGCGAGTCCGGCACGAACGGCGAGCTGTGGTTCGAGCTCACCGGCGAGCAGTCCTACTGGGTCGACTCCGCCGACAACGGCGGCCGAGGGCTCACGTTCGACTTCGTCTTCATCGACGAGATCCTGAAGCACAAGACGTTCTCCTCCTGGTCCGCCCTGTCGAAGACGACGAACGCGCGGCGCCGAGCTCAGATCCTCGCGGCCGGCAACACGGGCGCCCTCGACGCCGTCGTGCAGCGGCACCTGCACAAGCAGGCGATGGACGCGATCGAGGCGGGGGACGCGTCGACGTCGATCGGGCTCTTCTGGTGGTCCCCGCCTGACGGGGCTCCTGCGGACGATCCGGCGACGTGGGCGTACGGCAATCCGTCCCTTGGCTACACCATCGAGGCGGACACGCTCGCGGGCGACTACAGCACCGACCCCGCTCCGGTGTTCCTCGCCGAGGTGATGAATCGGTTCCCCGACGACAGCAGCGGCGGCCCGTTCCACATCGGTACGTGGGCGAGACAGCGTGATCCGCTGTCGAAGCGCGCGAGTCCCGAGACGCCGGTCTACCTCTGCATCGAGGTCTCGCACAATCTCGAGTGGACGCACATCGCCTTCGCCGCCGAGCGTGATGACGGCGACGCGCACGTCGGCGTGATGAAGTCCCGGCCGGGCACCGACTGGCTCGTGCCCTGGCTGACCTCACCGGACCGCAAGTTCCCGATCGGCGGCATCACGCTGCAGAGCCGGGGAGCCCCCGCGTCCTCGCTGATCCCCGAGCTCGAGGCCGCCGGCTTCGAACTCACCGAGTGGCAGGGCCCTGACCTCGGCATCGGCACCGGCATGCTCCTCAACGCCGTGCACAACTGCAAGGCGTGGCACCGCGACCAGCCGGTCCTCGACGTCGCCGCCGGCCCGGCCGTCGTCAAGAAGCTCGGCGACGTCTACGTCCCCGACCGCGTCAACTCGCCCGGCGACGCCTCGCCACTCATGGGCGTCATCGGCGCCCACTGGCTCATGCGAGCGCACCCGACCGCCGGCCCATCTGTCTACGAGGAGCGCGGCCTGATCGCGCTCTGACCTGCGAGGAGCACACCATGGCCCACCCCGACCGGCTTATCCGGAGCCAGCTGCGCTCGAGCATCGTCGTCACCCTCCTCAGCGAGGAGACCTTCGACGGGGTCCTCGTCGAGGCCGACGACACGCACGTGATCCTCGCGAACGCTTTCGCGCTCGCGCCCAACGGCGACCGGGTCCCCGTCGAGGGTCGCCTCTGGCTGCCCCGGCTGGGCATCGCCTACATGCAGCAGACGAAGTGACGAGGAGGCCCGAGTGATCATCTCCAACGGCGCCCTCGTCTCCGTGCCGACCTCCGCGCTCGGCGACCTGACTCCGATGTTCAACCAGGGCAGCTACTACGCCAGCGGTGCCGGCCTGGGCCAGATGACCGCCTTCGGGAAGATCTACAGCGAGCAGCTCTGGGTTGGCATCGTCATCCGCAAGCTGGCCATGGCGACCGCTCGCAACCCCTTCGACGTGAAGCGCCAGCTCGAGGGCACCGAGCAGGAGCCCGAGGCCGGGAACCTCTCCGCGCTGCTCGCGTCGCCGAACGAGCACATGTCCGGCTTCGATCTGTGGGAGTGGACGTCGTCGACGTACGACATCTACGGCGAGGCGTTCTGGCTCAAGCTGCGCGGCACCGACGGACGCGTGCGCGAGCTGCACCCGGTCCACCCGACGAACATCACTGCGCACCGCAACGAGCGCGGCGAGCTGATCTACCGGTACGGGTCCGCGGTGAACGCGTCCGGTCAGCCGATCGAGTGGCCGGCCGCAGACGTCGTCGTGTTCAAGAACTACAACCCCGACAACATCCGGCGCGGCCTCTCGAACCTCGAGGGCCTGCGCATGACGCTCCTCAACGAGGACGCGTCCCGCCGCGCGAACGCCGCCTGGTGGCGCAACGGCGCCCGCCCCTCGCTCGTGCTCAAGCACCCCAAGAACCTCTCCGACGCCGCGGTTACCCGCCTGCGCAAGCAGATCGAGGGCGACCTCTCCGGCGCCGACAACATGGGCCGCGTGCTCGTCGTCGAGGAGGCGATGGAGCCGACCACCGTGCAGCTCTCCGCCGAGGAGATGCAGTACATCGAGGGCCGCAAGCTCAACCGCGAGGAGGTGTGCTCGGCCTACGACGTCCCGCCGCCGGTCGTGCACATCCTCGACAAGGCGACCTTCTCGAACATCACCGAGCAGCTGCGGTCGATGTACCGCGACACGATGGCGCCGCGGTTCGAGAAGTTCGAGTCGGTCGTCGACAGCCAGCTCGTCCCCGACTTCTACCCCGACCGGGACGTCTTCACGAAGTTCAACATGGACGAGGTCCTCCGCGGGGACTTCGAGACGCGCGCCACCGCCGTCACCAGCCTCATCCAGACCGGCGTCGTGAAGCCGTCGGAGGCGCGGCCGATGTTCGGCCTGCCCCGCGCGGGCGACGAGGCCGACCAGCTGTTCGCGAACGCCGCGCTCCTGCCCCTCTCGGCGGTCGCGGCGCAGCAGCCTCGTCAGCCCGGCGGCCAGCAGGTCGCGACGGACGGGACCCTGATCCCCACTCCGGTGCAACGCGCCATCGAGCACACCCGCGAGGCCCGATCGGCAGCCGGGCGCCGCGGCCGCGTCAAGGCGAAGAAGACCGCGGCGCGCGACAAGCTCGTCACCGAGCACGTCGACCAGCTCGAGAGCTTCTTCGAGATCCAACGCGACTCGGTCGTCTCGGCGGCCTCGTCGAAGGCGTCCGGCGTCTTCGACCCGGCCGACTGGGACGAGCCGCTCGCCGAGATCCTCGGCTCGCTGTCCACGGCGACCGCGAAGGTCGCCGGCGGCGCCACCGCCGCGTCTCTCGGCGCGACCTACGACCCGAGCACCGTGCAGGGCTGGATCGACTCCGACGCCACGGACTCCGCGAAGCGCATCAACCGCACGACGGCCGACCAGATCGACGCCGCACTCGACAGCCTCGAGGACGACGACGACCCGGCCGACACGCTCGGCCGGCTCTTCGATGAGGGGCAGACGTCGACACGCGCGACCGAGATCGCGACCTCGCGCGTCGCCAGCGTCATGGGCTTCGCGGCGATCGTCGCCGGGCAGCAGGCGGGGCAGCAGCTCGACAAGCAGGTCACGAAGACCTGGAACACCGAGTCCGGGAACCCCCGCTCGGCTCACGCCGCGATGGACGGCGAGACCGTCGGCATCGACGAGCTGTTCTCGAACGGCATGAACGCACCCGGCGATCCCGCGGGCGGCGCGGACGAGGTCGCCGGCTGCATGTGCGGCATCACCATCAACGTCACCTGAGGAGCCTCATGAACGTCATCCGCAAGGACGCCACGATCACCAACACCGGACCGGACGACGCGTTCCCCGGCGAGTTCGAGGTGATCCTCTCCGCGCCCACCCTCGACCGCGACGGCGACACCCTCCTCCCCGGAGAGTGGAAGCAGCCGCTGCCCGAGCACATCACCTTCGACCAGGACCACGGCATGTCCGTCGCGACCACGGTCGGATCCGGCAAGCCGGAGCTCGACGAGGAGACGGGCAACCTCATCGTGCGCGGCACCTACAGCTCGCTCGCCCGCGCGCAGGAGGTCCGCACCCTCGTCAACGAGCAGCACATCCGCACCACCTCCGTCGCGTTCATGTCGACGAAGGAGGGCAAGGGGCCCGACGCCAAGTCCACCCGCGAGCTGCTCAACGGCGCCTTCGTCGCCGTGCCGTCCAACCGCGAGGCGCTCGTGCTGACGTCGAAGTCGATCGCGGCGAAGGCTGGCGCGCGCAACAGCGCGGCCGACTCCGAGCTCATCCAGGCGATCCTCGACGCCGCTCTCGCGCTCGGCGCCGCCAAGCCCGAGGGCAAGGCGTTCGGGCACCGCGAGACGAAGAGCATCGCGGGCAGCCTCGAGGCGATCCAGGACCGCGCCCGCGCCGCGCTGCGCGCCGCCTACCCCGGCTCGTGGGCATGGCTGCGCGGCACGATCCCGGCCGGCGACGGCGCGGGCGAGCTTGTCTTCGAGTCCGAGGACCGAGACACCTACGAGACCCAGCTCTGGCGACAGAGCTACACCGACGACGGCACGACGATCACCCTCACCGGTGAGCGCACGGCCGCGGGCGTGACGGAAGTTCTCACGCCGGACCCTGAGGAATCAGAGGCGAAAGCATCCCCCGACGGAGAACAGAAGGCCCCCGCCGCCGGCTCGACCGAGCCCGCCGCCGGCGCCCCCTCGTCCTCCTCCGGCGATGAAGCCGAGTACCTCGCCAACAAGGCCGCCAGCATCCGCGCGCGGCTCGCACTCGCCACCATCACCACTCCGGAGGAGTAACCCATGACCAAGCTGAAGGACGCCCAGGACAAGGTCCGCGAGCTCTCCCAGAAGGCGCTCGCCGTCGCCGAGAACACCGACGGGACCTACAAGTCGTTCGCGGACCAGAAGGCCGCGCTCGACCCGCTCGAGGCGGACATCAAGAAGTGGACCACCGAGGTCCAGGAGCTCGAGTACATCGACGGCGCGCGCAAGCGCTTCGCCGGTGCCGGCGGCTCACTCGACGACGCCAGCTCCGAGGACCGCAAGTCCGCGGTCGCCGAGTCGATCGGCCACCAGTTCGTCAACTCGCAGGGCTACAAGAGCCTGATCGAGCGCGGCCTCAAGGGCAACTGGACCACCAGCGATGTCGAGGTGAAGGCGCCCCTGCTGCAGGGCACCGCCGGCGCCCCGGCCGGTGGTTACCAGGTCACCAACCAGCCCGCCGTCCAGGCCGGTGTCGTCGAGCAGCGCTTCCGCACGCTCACGATCTCCGACCTGTTCCCGGGCGGCACGACCACCTCGCCGCTGATCCGCTACCTCGTCGAGTCCGTCGTCACCAACGGCGCGGCCGCCGTGCCCGAGGGCGGCGTGAAGCCCGAGTCGACCCTCGCGTTCACGAAGGTCGACGAGGTCCTGCACAAGATCGCGACCTTCCTGCCCATCTCCGACGAGATGCTCGAGGACTGGGCGCAGGCGCGCTCGTACATCGACGCCCGCCTGATCCTGTTCGTCAAGCTCGCCGAGGAGGCGCAGCTGCTCTCGGGTGACGGCACCGGCGCGAACCTCGTCGGCCTGCTCAACCGCCCCGGCCTCGCGACGCCGATCGCTCGCGGTGCGGCGCCGTCGGCTGCGGACGACAACGCGATGGACGCGATCTACCGCCAGATCACGCGCATCCGCACCACGCAGTTCCTCGAGCCCGACGCGGTCGTCATCGACCCGCTCGGCTGGGAGGGCATCGCCCTCTCGAAGAACGCGCAGGGCGCGTACTACTCGCAGGGCCCGTTCGTCACCGAGGCGACCCCGTCGCTCTGGGGCAAGCGCGTCGTCAGCACCCCCGCGATCGCCGCGAGCACCGCGCTCGTCGGCGCCTTCGCGCAGGGCGGCCAGATCTTCCGGAAGGGCGGCATCACCGTCGAGGCGAGCAACTCGCACGCCGACTACTTCCAGAAGAACCTCACCGCGCTCCGCGCCGAGGAGCGCCTCGCCCTCGCGGTCTACCGCCCGGGCGCCTTCGGCCTGGTCACCGCCCTCAACGGCTGACCTCGCCACCCACGGGGCGCCGGCCACTCGCCGGCGCCCCACCCCTCACACCTCACCGAAGGAGACCACCGTGGCCCTCACCGTTGCCCCCGAAGTCACCGTCCCCAAGAGCACCGGCGCGGCGCCCTTCGACGGCGCGCCCGTCGTCACCGAGCTCCCCGCCGACAACCGCTCGACCGGCGCTGTCGCGCACATTCCCCCGGGAACCACCTCCGTCGCCCACCTCGACCAGCCCGTCGTCGTCGAGCACGACACAGGCGGCCCCGTGACCACCACGGTCTCTTGGCTCTCCGAGGTCGAGACCAAGCCGGTCACAGCGCCCGAGCCCGCCGCGGCGCCGAAGAAGACCAGCCGCCCCAAGGTCGAGACGAAGTAGTGGCCGGCCAGGAGGAGGAAGCGGGCGGGACGCTCTTCGTCCTCCCGGCCGACCTCGTCGCCCGCGGGCAAGGAGTGTTCGCCGCAGACGACCCGGACGTCCGTCGCGAGCTCGCCTCCGCGACGAAGAAGATCCGCAACCGCGCTGGCTGGCACATCGCCACCACACGCGAGGACACGCGCACACTGCGCATCCGCCGCGACGGCACGGCATGGCTGCCCACGCTGCACCTGCTCGAGCTCGTCTCGATCGTCGACAGCGGCGTCTCCATCCCCGTCTCCCGCCTCAGCTACGACGTCGCGCAGGACGACGACGAAACCGTCGACGGGCAGATCCACGGACGCACCTGGTCCACCACTCCGGGCGCCGTCGTGGCCACATTCCGCCACGGCTTCTCCGCCGTGCCTGCCGACCTCGAGACGCTCTGCATGCAGATGGCCTCCCGCGCGCTCACAGCGCGCACCGGAGTCGTCCGCGAGCAGACGCTCAGCGCCTCCATCGTCAACTCCGCGACCGCCCCCGGCGTCGCGGGCGGCAACGTGATCCTCGAGAACGAGCAGGCCACTGTCGACGCCTACGCGATCGCGAGGTACTGATGCTCCCCAGCTTCGCTCGCGAGACCATCACCCGGATCCGCTACCCGCGCGTCACCGACGGCGGCGTCGAGGTCGCCGACCGCGACAACCCGACCGAGACGACCATCTCCGGCTGCTGGCTCGAGCCCGCACGCTCCGCCGAGAACACCGACGGCCGCGCCGCCGTCTTTACCGGCTGGACCGTCGCTGCTCCCCCGGACGCCGACATCCGCGCAGACGACCACGTCAAGTACCGCGGCATCGAGTACGAGGTCCTCGGCGACGTTCTCACCATCCCCTCACCCACCGGCGCGCTCACTCACACGCAGCTCACGATCCAGCGATGGGAGGGCTGATGGCCGGGAAGGTTCGCGTCGAGATGAACTCCGCGGGTGCCGCCGCGATCCTCAAGGGCCCCGAGGTGCAGGCCGAGCTCAAGCGCCGCGCCGACGCGATCCGCGCCGCCGCCGGTTCCGACGAGGACTTCACCGTTCTCGAGGCCGTCGGCCGCAACCGTGCCGGTGCCTACGTCATCACCACCTCCCGCGAGGGGCGGAAGGCCGAAGCCGAGGACCGCGCGCTCACCCGCGCGCTCGACGCCGGGAGGTGACCGTGGCCGAGCCCGAGATCCTCGTCGCACCCGACACCCGCGCCGCCGTCTACCAGCACCTCGACACGCACTCCGCGCGCACCGGCGCCCCCGCCTACGGCCGCATCCCCTCGCCGCGGCCGAAGATCTTCACCCGCGTCCGCCCCGTCGGCGGCTTCGATGAGGACCTCGTCACCGTCGTCCATCGAGTCACCGTCGAGGCCTACGCCTCCACCGAGGACGCCGCCATGAAGCTCGCGCTGCAGAACGACGCGATCCTCCTTGCTGCGGGCCGCGCTGGTCGCATCGGCGAGGTCACTGTCCGCCGCGTCGACGTCGAATCCACGCCCGACTTCCTCCCCGACCCGCTGCTGCCCGAAGTCGCGCGCGCGACCGCGACCTACGCGATCGCCGCCCGCCGCACAGCCCTCTGACTCCCCGCCACCCGGCGCGGAACGGTCCCACCCACCCCCTCGACCGTCTCCGGACGGTCACCTCGTGCTGCCCAGAAAGGGGCCACCCATGACGAACACCGCAGGCAAGGTGATCTCCGGCAAGTCCAAGGTCACCGGAGGCGTCCTCACCGCCCCCGCCGGCACCACCGGACGCACCGACCCGAAGAGCGGCGTCCCCGCCGGCTACTCCGCCAACGGGTACGTGTCCGAGGACGGTCTCTCGAAGACCGAGAACCGCGACGTGACGACCATCAAGGAGTGGTCGGGCCTCGTCGTGAAGCGCACGCAGACCGGCTTCGAGGTCGAGTTCTCGTTCGCGTTCCTCGAGTACCTCAACGCTGACGCCGCGAAGGCGATCTACGGCGACGACGCGGTCGTAGTCACCCCCGCGACCGCCGAGCACGGCGAGCAGATGATCGTCACCGTCTCCGGCAAGGAGTCGCCCCGCCTCGCGTGGATCTTCGACATGGCCGACGGCGACGCCGTCATCTCCATCGAGGTCCCGGACGCGCAGGTCACCGCGACCGGCGACACCTCCTACAACACGTCCGGCGCCGCGCTGCGACAGGTGACTCTCACCGCCTACTTCGACGACGAGCTCGGCGGCTTCTACCGCGAGCTCTCCGACGACGGCATCAAGGTCGCCGCCTGACCCTCGCCCCACGATCGCCGACCGGGCAGACGGGACCCTGCCCGGTCGGCTTCCACACCCGCGGTCCCACCCATCCCACGGAGGTCCCCATGTTCACCGTCCCCGCGTCCAAGGCGTCGATCAAGCAGAACCGCTTCGAGTTCAAGATGCCCGGCGACACCAAGACCACCCACTCGCTCCCGAAGCTGCAGTTCGTGAAGCCCGCGCTGGTCCTGCAGATCAACGGCAGCGCGAAGGCCGACATCGTCCGGCTGCTGATGGAGCACTACCTCCCCGACACGTTCGAGAAGTTCGAGTCGCTCGAGCAGCTCACCGCGCTCTACGAGGCGTGGGCGGAGGCCTCCGGGATCACGCCGGGGGAATCGTCGGCCTCCACCGCCAGCTAGCCGAGCACGGGGAGGCCCTCCGCTACGACCTCTACATGGCCGGCCGATCCATCGACCTGCTCGGCACCCCGGAGCTCTCGTGGCTCGACCTGCGCGCGATCATGCGCCACTCGCCCCGCGGCTCGGCCTACTACCGGTCCGTGCACGGCGAGGTCGCCGAGTGGGACATGACCGTGCAGCTGCTCGCCGTCGTCGCCGATCGCCTCGGCGCGGGCAACTGGCAGCGCGGCGGCGGCAAGGGCGGCAAGCCCAAGCCGATCCCCCGGCCGAAGTCGCACCGCCGCATCGGCACCACCGTCCTCTCGCTCGAGGCGATGGACCGGCTCCTCGGCTACACACCGCGGACCCCCTGACCCCCTGAGAGGCGGTGAACGTGGCTGACACCGTCGAACTCGCCACCGCCTACCTTGCACTCGTTCCGTCGATGCAAGGCGCTCAGGGCGTCATTGCGGCCGCGATCACGAAGGAAGCGGGGATCGCCGGAGACGCCGGCGGCAAGGAGGCGGGGAACCGATTCGGCGGGGCGCTCAAGGGCGCCCTGCCGGTCGCCGCCGTCGGCGCGACTCTCGGCGCCGCGTTCGCCGGGTTCTACAAGGCGGGCTCCGTCTTCGACGAGGTCTCCGACACGATCCGGGTCGGCACCGGCGCGACCGGCGAAGCACTCGCTGGGCTCGAGGAGGACGCGAAGCGCGTCGCGACGTCGATCCCGACCAGCTTCGAGGCCGCGGGCTCCACCGTCTCCGACCTCAACACCCGTCTCGGTCTCTCCGGCGACACGCTGCAGACCGTCGCGAAGCAGTACCTCGAGGCCGGCCGCATTCTCGACGAGGAAGTCGACGTCCAGCAGACGACGGCCGCCTTCTCCGCGTTCCGCATCGAGGGCGCCGCCGTCGAGGGCGGCATGGACGACCTGTTCCGGGTGTCGCAGGCCACCGGCGTCGGCATGAACGAGCTCGCCTCCGGCGTGCAGACCGTCGCGCCCGCGCTGCAGAACATGGGCTTCGGGTTCGGCGAGTCCGTCGCCCTCATGGGCACGCTCGACAAGGCGGGCCTGAACGCGACCGCCGTGCTCGGATCCATGTCGAAGGGCATGGTCACCCTCGCGAAGGACGGCGAGGAGCCGCAGGCCGCGTTCAAGCGCGTCACCGGCGAGATCCAGTCGTTCGTCGACACCGGCAACACCGCGGGCGCCCTCGACCTCGCCGGGAAGGTCTTCGGCACGAAGGGCGCCGCTCAGTTCGTCGGCGCCATCCAGTCCGGGAAGATCAACCTCGACGACCTCATGGGCGCCGCGGGCACCACCGAGGACACGATCCTCGGCGTCGGCAAGGCGACCGCCGACTTCGGCGAGTCCTGGCAGATCGTCAAGAACAACGGCCTCCTCGCGCTCGAGCCGCTCGGCACCGCCGTCTTCAACCTCGCCGGCAACGGCATGGGCTACCTCGCCGACAAGTCGATCGAGCTCGGGCCGAAGATCGCGTCCGGCTTCGAGCAGGGCATCGAGGTAGCCACCGACCTCTTCTCGATCATCCGCAACGGCGAAGCGGACGGCGGCCTCGCCGCGGCGCTGCAGACCGAGGACGAGACCGGCCTGGTCACGTTCCTGCAGGACCTCCGCGGCGGCATCGTCGGCATCTACGACCTCGTCGTCGGCGGCGACTTCACCTCCGGCTTCCGCAAGGCGTTCGACGTCGAGGAAGACGCGCCGATCGTCGGTCTCCTCCTCGGAGTCCGCGACGGCGCGATCGACCTCTTCGGCGCGATCGGCCCGCTCGCCGGAACCGTCCTCGACCTGTGGACGTCGTTCTCGCCGCTGTCGCTGATCCTGCAGGCCATCCAGCCGATCCTCCCCGCGCTGATGTCCGCGTTCGGCGGGCTCGCCGCGAGCGTCGGCGGGCTGCTCGTCACGGTCCTCTCGACCCTGATGACGATCCTGCAGCCCATCGCCGAGGTCCTCATCGGCGCCCTCACCGGCGCCTTCTCGGCACTGCTGCCCGTGATCCCCGTCATCGCGACGGTCCTCGCGCAGCTCGTGACCGTGTTCGCCCAGCTCCTCACGACGATCCTGCCGCCGCTGCTCGCGATCCTCGGTCCGCTCGTCGAGATGCTCGTGGGACAGCTCGGCGCCGCACTCGTCATGCTGATCCCGATCGTCCTCTCGATCGCGACCACCCTCGGCGAGACCCTCGGCCAGGTGCTTCTCACCGTCGCCCCCCTCGTGGCGCTCCTCGCCGGGTTCATCGGCCAGCTGCTCCTCGCGGTCCTACCGCTGCTCGAGCCCCTGCTCGGTCTCGTCGCGGCCCTGCTGCCGCTCCTCGAGCCGATCATTCAGCTCGTCGGCGCGCTGCTCACTCCACTGATCGCGCTCCTCACCGCGCTCCTCGTGCCGATCCTCGCCCTCATCGGACCGCTCGTCGACGGGCTCGCGTGGGCCCTCGGCATCGTGATCTCCGTCCTCGCCGCGGTCATCGGCTGGATCGTCCAGGCGATCTCGTTCTTCGTCGAGCTCGTGACCGGCGCGGGCACCGCCGGCGACGACCTGGTCGCGTTCTTCGAAGGCCTGCCCGACATGATCGGCGCCGCTTTCGACGCGCTCGGCCAGTGGCTCCTGGACGCGGGCGGCGCCGTCTGGCAGATGTTCGTCGACGGTCTCGTCAGCGCCGCCGCGAACATCGGCGACGTCGTCGGCGACCTGATGGGCGGAGTCGCCGACTTCTTCCCCCACTCCCCCGCGAAGCGCGGCCCGTTCTCCGGCTCCGGCTGGACCGGGCTCCGCACCGCAGGCGAGGCCATCGGCGACCAGTTCGCCGGCGGCCTCGAAGCGAGCCAGGGCGTCGTCGACGACCGCATGGACGCACTGCTCTCGGTCCCCGAGAGCGGCACTCTCGCGCCGACCGTCGCCTACTCGGACGCGCTCGCGCGCACGAGCGCTGTCGACCAGGCCGACCTCGAGCCCGGGTCGGGCGGTCCCGGCGGTCCGAACGTGACGCAGAACATCCACGGCGGCGACGGCACCTCCGCTGCCGAGATCGCGCGCGTCGCGAAAGACCAGCTGACCTACGCGCTGAGGAGTGTCCGCTGATGATGACCATCACCGTCAACGGGCTCCGCATCCAAGGGAGCGGTGTCGGGCTCAGGGAGGGCTTCTTCCTCGAGCCCGGCGGCTTTACCGGCTGGGACGGCGACGTCGACGTCCGCTTCACGTCCGTCAACCGCGACGGGCAGCACGGCGAGTACGACCTCCCGTCGTACCTCGGCGCCCGCGTGACGTCGTTCTCCGGCTGGGCAGTCGCACCCACACCCGGGGAGACCGCGCGCCTCGGCGAGCACCTCACCGGCATCGTCTCCTCGGGCGCGTCGAAGATCGTCTCCGTCGAACGCGAGAAGGGGACCCAGTGGGCGCGCGGGAAGCTCGCGACCGCGGTGCCTCGCTTCGAGGTCCTCGGCGAGGACAGCTGCCTCGCGCGGTGGCAGATCCAGCTCCGCTACCCCGACCCGCGCAAGTACGGCGAGGAGCGTGAGTTCGAGCAGACCGCCGCGTTCCACCGCGGGAACTTCCCGGCGATCCCGCGCTTCGAGGTCGAGGGTGTGCTCCCCGCGGGATACACGATCAACGGCCCTGAGGGTCGCAGCATCACCGTGACCCGCCCGTGCGCGGTCGGCGAGGTGCACTCGATCGACCTGCGCGACTCGACGCTGCGCAGCGACGGCACGGTCGTCCTCGGGGGGATGCCGCGGCCTGACCAGTGGACGATCGCGCCAGGCCAGCGGTTCAAGCACTCCGCGACAAACCTCGCCGTGCTGCGCACCTATCTGACGGACACCTACATCTAGGAGGCAGCCGTGGTCTGGACGCACAGCATCCACAACGGCCATACCGGCGACCGGCTCGCCGACGTGCGACCGACCTCGTCGTCCGGTGACCGGGTCCTGAACGGTGTCGGGCAGGGCTCGCACGGCTTCCACCTCGAGGCGGGCGTCGACTGGAAGCCGCTGGTCTTCCCCCTCTGGGACCGCATCATCGTCGCCGCGTGGAACGGTGTCGCGAAGTACGCCGGCTACATCCGCGACGTCGAACCGTGGGACCGCGCCGCGCGCACCCTCGCGTTGCGGTCGGTGTGCGTCCGCGACTTCCTCTCCAACCGCTACCTGTACCCGGTCGACGAGACCAGCTACCGCAACGGCACCCGCTCGGTCATCGCCCGCAGCCACGCCGCGACGCTCCGCGCGATCCTCTCCGCCTCGACGCAGGGGCGCGGCGGCAACTGGGACCTGCCCATCGTCCTCCCCGACGACGGCCCCGGGCCGATCGACCGCACCTGGTGGTTCTACGAGATGTGGTCCGCGGAGAAGGCATTCACGGAGATCCAGAACCTCGAGGACGGCCCGGACGTCGACTTCGAGCCCCGCTACCGTCCCGACGGCGGCATCGAGTGGGTCGTCCGCGCCGGCACGCCTCGCCTGAGCGGCGGCGCGTTCGAGTTCGACATCGACGCACCCGAGAGCGCCCTCACCGGCGTCCTCTACCGCCTGAACGGCCAGGACCTCCGCACCGGCTCCATGGCAGTCGGGAAGGGGTCGGAGGAGTCCATGCGCGTCGGGTTCGCTTACAGCCGACCCGGGTCGACCGCGCTGATCCGCGACCGCGCCGACTCCTACAAGGACATCGACGACCAGGCGGTCCTCAACCAGCACGCCACCTCCGACCTCGCGACGACCCGCGAGCCCGTCGAGCAGTGGGCGTACACGATGCGCGCGACCCCGACGAGTCCCGGCCTGCCTGGCCTCGCCGAGCTGCGCCTCGGATCGACGATCGCGATCCACGTGCAGCGCGACCCGATCATCCCTGACTCCCCGGCGGGCGGGCACCAGCACCACGTCATCGCGTACCGCTGGGACCTCACCGAAGCCGTCCCCCTCACCGTGCAGCGGAGGTAGCCCATGAAGGTGTCCGACATCGACCGCGGCGAACTTGAGCGCCTCTGGGACGCGATCCGCTCCCTGCAGTCGCAGGCCCCGATCGGCTTCTCGTCCGTGTCGCGCGGCGCTCTCGAGATCACCTCCCCCGAGGGGCTCGTCGTCGGCAAGGCGGACGGGGATGGTGCCGGTCAGGGCTCGCAGAAGGTCTACGGCACCCTCAACGTCACCGGCACCCTGAACGGCGACGGGACGATCGACTGGGACGGTCCCGTGCAGCTGCAGGGCAAGGTCGACGTCACCGGCACCATGCACGTCAAGGGCGGTGGCAGCGTCATCGTCTCGCAGGAGGGCGACGCGAACTACTCCATGCGGGTCCTCTTCGAGGACGGCAAGGGCAAGCTCGTCGCGTTCGGCGTCCCCGTCGAACTCCGCGCCTGGGCGACCTACGTGCAGCTCAACGAGAACGGCCTGCAGATCGGCGGCGGCGGCGGAACGATCACGATGACCAACGACGGCATCCAGATCGTGTCACCCGCGGGCGCGGCCGGCCCGTGGATCGAGCTCAAGAGCGACGGGATCTACTTCCGGAACCTGCCTGACAGCTGATGGCAACGGCGAACTGGCGGGCGTTCTACGACCCATCCAACTTCCGCAACCGCTTCCGCGAGCAGGGCCCCTACTACTCATCGTTCGGACACCGCGGCCTCGACATCGCCGCCGCGCCCCGCCAGGCCATCCCCGTCTGGGCGTCCGGCACCGTCTACGTCGTCAGCAGCACCGGCGGCCTCGGCCCCGTCGTCGGCATCCGCATCGACGACTCCGACAAGCGCACCGCCTGGGCGCACCTCTGGGGCATCACCGTCGCCGTCGGTCAGCACGTCGACCCCGGCGACGTCATCGGCTACGCCGCCAAGAGCGGCGACTTCACAGGCTCCCTCTGGTCCGGCTCCCACTCCCACGACACCTACGGCACGAGCGACGGCATCTGGCAGGGCATCACCGACGGGCTGATGGACCCGGAGCCAGCGATCCGCGCGGCGCTCGCCGGCGACTGGCCCGACTCAGGCGACGACGGCGAGGCCCCGGGTGAGAACCCGAACGACCCCGGGGACCCGGGCGGCGGGAATCTCTCGATCACCGTCGACGGCCGCTTCTTCCGCAGCGCGAACGGCGCCGGCAACGTCGGCGCGAGTGCCAGCGACCGCCTGTCTCGCACCGACACAGGCTCCGGCGACTTGCAGGTCGACCCTGCGACCGGGCGCCTGTTCCGGTCTGCCACGTGACCCTCGACCTCTAGGAGACGCGCATGCGCATCATCAAGGCGGCCCGCGGCCGCATGACCAGCCCCTTCGGCGCGAAGAACGTCCCGGGCGCGAACGTGAAGACGCACGGCGGCACCGACTGGGGCCACGGCAACGCGACCAAGGACGACCTCCGCATCGTCGCACCCGCCGCCGGGACGGTCACCGTCGCCGGCTGGTACGGGACCTACGGGAACCGCATCGTCATCGACCACGGCTACGACGAGAACGGCGACCACTGGGAGACCCTCATCGCCCACCTCGCCGAGTTCCTCGCGAAGGTCGGCGACCAGGTCGCGCAGGCCGAAGAGATCGGCGTCATGGGCAACACGGGCACGAAGTACGTCCACTGCCACCAGGAGCTCCGCAAGAACGGCCGCCAGGTCGACCCCGCCCTCTACCTCGCCGCCACCGGCGGCGGGGCCACCACCGTCACCGCACCCCCTGAGGAGTACGACATGCAGCTGTCCGACATCATCGAGATCGACGACCTCCGAGGGGGCAAGCAGAAGGTCTACATCAGCACCCTGCTCAACCACCTCTTCGTCCACGTCACCGCGGCCGCCGAGGCCGCGAAGGTCGCCGCCGCCGGCTCGCGCGACCAGCCGTTCCCCTCGACCGTCATGGTCAACGAGAAGGGCGAGCCGCAGCCCGTGACCATGGGCATCCTCGCCGACCACACCCGCGTCATCCTCGGCGGAGTCGACGCGCGCATCACCGCGCTCACCGCCGCCGTGCAGACGCTCGCCCTCGCGCAGGGCGTCGACCCGCAGGCGCTGACGGACCTGATCGCCGAGAAGGTCGACCAGGCCCTCAAGGACGACTTCGCGGCCATCCCGTCCACGCTCGCCGCGAGCCTGGCGTCCTGAGCCGATGGACCGGAACCCCATCCCGGAGAGCCGCCGCCGGCGCGCGGAGGCGATCATCCGGTGGATCGACATCGTCGCGTACCTCGCCGTGCTGACGGGCGGGATCTATGCGCTCGCGTTCACCCCCGACAGCGTCACCACGGAGCTGCGCGGCTTCGAGTGGCTCATCGGCGTCTGGGCGTCGCTGCTCCTGGTCGGAGGCGGGCTCGGCGCCCTCGGCCGCATCACGCGCTTCTGGGTGCTCGAGGTGCCCGCCGGGCCCGCCGGCATGTTCGGAGTCGCGATCTACGTCGTGATCCTCGGCAGCACAGCGCTCGAGTCCGTCACCGCGGCCGTCGCCACAGTCCTCGTCCTCGCCGCCTTCCTCGGTCTGCTGCGCCGCTACGTCGAGCTGCAGATCTTCGGCACGGACCCCAGCCACCAAGACCTCACCGACCGACTGACCGACGCACTGCGGAGGCGAACGCAGAACGTCGCACCGCGGCACGAGTAGGGGGCAACGAGTGCTGACCGACGACAACCTCGTCCCTCTCATCGTCGCCATCCTCGGCGCCGGCGGCATCGGAGCATTCAGCTCCCGCGGCGTCTCCATCTACCTCAAGATCCGCAACGGCATGTCCGCCCGCGAGTCCCACCGCAAGAACGACCTGGTCGCGCAGCGCGACCGCGAGTACCAGCGCGCCGAGATCTCCGACCGCAACCGCCGTCGCATCGAAGAGCACGCCGGACACCTGCGCCGCCTCCTCGCCGAGCTCGGCGCCACCGAGATCCCACCCTGGCCCGCCATCGAGGCCCTGCCCGCCAGCACCACCCCCACACCACTCAAGGAGACCCCGTGACCAACTCCGAGCCCACCGTGGCCCTCATCCCCAAGACTCCGCAGGAGGCGACGAAGGCGATCCTCGTGATCGCCGTCACCCTCTTCGCATCCATCCGCGCATCGCTCGGCGGCGGCATCGTCCCCGTCGAGGGGCTGCAGCTGCTCATCCAGGCGATCACCCTCCTCCCCGTCTTCTTCCTGACGGGCACCGCCATCAAGACGGCGGCCGCGTTCGGCCTCGCCGGGCTGCAGGCGCTCGTCGTCCCGTTCTCCGTACTCGTCGGATGGAACCAGTGGGCGGCGATCACCTTCGACGACTGGGCCGGCGCGATCATCGCAGCCTTCCTCGCGATCGGCATCGCCGTCGTCCCCAACGCACCCTCCACCCGAGCAGCGCGCGGAGTCGCCGTGAACGAGGCGGGCCAGCTGATCCTCACCGGGCTCGACGTGCGGCCCGGACCCGACCACCGCGCCGAATAGCACCACCCGCTCTGAGCTCCACCCCGGCCCCCGCCACTCCCGGCGGGGGCTTTCGCATGCCCGGCGTGATCGCCGACCCCTGATTGGAGACCCGCCGTGGCCTACACCGAACCGATGCCGACGCCCGCGCTGAACAGCACCAACTGGCGCGAGGCGTACGACTCCCTCCGCCAGACGGTCCTCGAGCTGATGGCGGGCGGTGTCGCGGAGCAGTCCGTCGGCTACCTCAACGCCGCCGACCCGAAGTGGGGCCTCAAGAAGTGGGACCCGGCGGCGCCGTGGGAGAACGACATCGGCCCGCTCGCGGCCGCGGCGCACGCGCAGAAGAAGGGCGTCATCGTCCCGGCGGTCTACAAGCTCAAGGACACGACGAAGACCGGCAACTTCGATGACCGGAACATGCACGTCGTCTCCGTGGGCGGCGGAGGATTCATCGGTGAGGGCGGCACGATCCTCCGCCAGATCATCGCGCCGTCTGCCGGCGTCGTGGTCAGCGGCTTCGCCACGAAGTCGGTCGGCGCGTCGAACCGCCACGGCGTCAACTTCTTCGACGTCCCGCAGGCCGACATCCCCAAGTTCGCCGCGGACATGGCCTGGCAGATCGTCGCCTCTGGCGCGAAGAAGTCTGAGACGAGTACCGCGACCTCCGGCTTCTTCTCGTGGAGCCTCCCCGGCTCCGTCGTGCACGACCTGCTCTCGAGCGGTGACACGCCGCTCGCCGCGGGCAAGGCCGTCATGGCCGAGGCGATTCCGATCCTCGGCGTCACGTACCTCATCAGCGGCGGATCCGCCACGCTCGCCGAGAACGACGTCGTCAAGGGCCAGACCTCCGGCGCGACGATGAAGCTCGAGGCCGCGGGCGAGGACCTCAACGGCTCGAAGAACATGCGGATCTCGACGCGGCGCGTCGTGCCGGGTGTCGCATCGAATGGCACCGTCAGCTCGTTCCAGGTGGGCGAGAACCTCCTCCGCGGAACGACCATCGTCGGGAAGATCGCGGCCGCCGGCCAGGTCGTCTCGAAGGGCACGACTCTCTACGACTGGTCGAAGGTCGCCGTCGAGGTCACGCTGCGCAAGCTCGGCGGCTCTCAGGGCGGCTACACCCCCCGCCCCCTGTTCCCCGTCGGCGACTACTTCTCGAACCTGATCAGCCGGACCGAGAACCTCACGTTCGACACGATCGGCGACCCGAACGGCGTCGACAAGGTCCGCGGCGCGGCGGTCGACATCCGCGGCGCCGTGTACGAGCACCACGTCGGCGACGTCTTCAAGAACGGCTACCGGAACGGCTACCGCATCGCGTCCGGATTCGGCGGGACGATCGCCAACTCGGTCGCCGAGGCGCTGCCCAACGACGCGACCACCGAGGGCGGCTTCGGCTACCACGTCGAGGTCGAGGGGACCACGCAGAACTTCTCGGTCCTCGGATGCGTCTCGCACAACGTCCGGCACGGCTTCACCACCAACCCCACCGGGAACTCGATGTTCCTCTCGGCGGCGGACGACACGCTGCGTCACGGCATCCAGCGCTTCGTCTCCGTCGAGAACCACCTCACCTTCAACACGTACGGGCCGGGCGGCGACACGCACCACGGCTGCGACAGCGTCTTCTTCAAGGGCTGCACCTGGACCAACGTGCTCACCCTCGGCGAGAAGGACGCGGGCGGCTCGGCCGGTCAGACGCGCGGCTCGAACACGTGGTTCGTCCACTGCACGACCATCGGCGGCCGCAACGGCTTCAACGACGCGACCGCAGGATTCACCGTCCCCCAGGGGAACCCCAACCCGGACTCGACCGCGGTCTGGCCGCTCACCCCGGTCCACTCGAGGACGAGCTACCTCTTCTGCCGTGCGCTCGACTACGAGGAGGTCGGCTTCCGGCAGGGCCTCGCTGCGGAGTCCGTGCACCACTCCGTCATCTACGTCGGCTGCGAGATGCGCGGCAAGAAGGACTCGCGCTACAAGACCGTCGGCATGCGCCTCACCGGCGTCGACACGTGGGTCATCGACCCGATCTTCGGCTACAACACCCTCGCGATGGTCGACCTCGCGCCCGGCGGCTACTGGAAGGACGGCGACCCCGGCCCCAAGCCGACGAAGCCGATCCCGTACTCGATCGGTTTCATCGGGGACACCTTCGCCGACTACTCGGAGGCGCCCGCCGGCGTGGACCTCATCCGCGTCGCCGGCCATGCGACCGCCGGGATCACGACGCTCGTCCTCCCGGGCGACGTCGACGTCGTGCAGAAGAAGTCGGCGACGACCACGCCGTCGGCTTGGGTGAACCCGATCAGCGGCAAGACGATCATCCGAGGCTCCGGGGAGATCCGGAACCTGACCGGCGACACGAAGATCCCGCTGCTCAAGACGGACGCCGCCGGCTACGCAGGGGTCACCCGCAAGGCGATCCCGACCTCGAGCTGGGTGTAGCAGATGGCTGGATTCGGAACCCAGCCATTCGGAACGTCGCCCTTCGGAGTCGGAGACGGCCTGCCGGTCCCGCCGCCCCCGCCGCTGCCGGTCCCGGCCGCCGTCCAGGTCACCGCCATCTCCGCCACAGATGCGCTCGTGACCTGGACCGGGGACGCTCCGCTCGGCTTCCGGGTCTCCCTGAACGGAGAGCCGGCGGTCGCAGCGGAGGAGTCGCCGCTGCTGCTGCGCGAGCTCACCCCGGCGACGGAGTACGTGCTCGCGCTCACCACCCTCGAGACCGACACCGCCGAGAGCGCGCCGTCCGCGCCCGTCACCTTCCGCACCCTCGCGGGAGAAGTCGGGCCGCCGGTCGACCCCGAGGACCCGGAGACCCCGACCGAGCCCGAGGAGCCCGGGAACCCCACCATCCCGGGGCTCCCGAACCTGCCGGACGACCCCGAGCAGCTGTGGGAGACGGCGATCGGCACGACGAAGATCCTGAACATCGGGTCCTCCGAGGGCATCGTCGTCGCGGACGACGCGATCAACACCCCCGACTACACGGCGTTCGACCTCTGGACCAACCAGCTCGCGCGCCGCCTCGGGACTACGTCCGTCAACCAGCACAACGGCGGCCGGACCCGTGTCGACGTCGCGCTCGCGCTGCTCACCGCGGGCACCTCGGCGTTCCTGGCGGACGTCTACCGGCTCGTCATCCAGGCGGCCGGCGGCAACGACGTCGGCCACTTCTGGAACAGCGAGGCCGGCAAGCGCGGCTTCAAGAACGCGACGTCGCTGATCCTCGGCATCACCCGCTCGAAATTGAAGGTGCTGCCCGGCGCCGCCGGCGAGACCGGAACGTGGGGCCAGTCGGAGAACCAGTACTCCGGCTCCACCCGGAAGTCCACGACCCCCGGGTCGACGGAGACGCTGCGGTTCACGGGCACGGGCGCGACGCTGGCGATGCTCGGCTACACCGACTACGACGGCGGGAACCTCGCCGGGTCGGCGTACACGTGGGCACTCGACGACGGCGAGCCCGTCGCACGATCGACCGCAGCGCAGGGCCTCACCGGGACCGACAAGACGAAGAACTCGGTGCAGCCGATCCACTTCCGCGACCTCGCCCCGGGGCCGCACAAGGTGGTCATCACGCACACCGGCGCGCCGGGCGATCCGCTGATCGTGGACTCGCTGCACGTGTGGCAGGACGACGTGCGGGACATGCCCTTCACGCTGATGCTGCCGCCCGCGAAGGCGACGACCTTCGGGCTCCTGCTGTACCCGTCGCCGCAGCCGGACATGGGTGCGTTCGACGTCTTCCGGCAGCTGCAGGAGGACGTGTTCGACGAGTTCGGACGCGACGGCACGTTCGGCGGCATCCCCGGCTCGATCGTCGACCGCTGGTATCCGCCGAACGTCTACAGCCTCCGGCTCGGAGACATGCTCCACCCGAGTCACGACGGCCACGACGCGATCTACGAGGCGGCGCTCGAGGGCCTGCTGCTGTGGACGCCGACCGCGTACCTCGCCGTGGCGCCGACGGACCCGGAACCCGACCCCGATCCCGGGACGGACCCGGACCCCGACCCGGGGACCGATCCCGACCCGGACCCCGGCACCGACCCGGACCCCGGCACCGACCCCGACCCGGGCACTGACCCCGAGCCGGACCCCGGGACGGGACCTGTCCCGACCCCCTACGTCCCGGAGGACCTTCCCATGGCACTCGTCTACGGCACGCTCACCGACCTCACGAACGAGCCGCTCGGCGATGACGAAGTGTCGCTGCGCTTCGTCCCCTCGGGTCCGGGCGTGTGGCACAGTCGCCTGCTGTCGAAGCGTCCCATCGAGGTTCAGGTCGAGGCTGGCGGCACCTTCGCCGTCGAGGTGTTCTCGACGACGACCATCAGTCCGGAGGTGTGGCTGACCGTTGAGCTCTCGCGACTCGTGGCAGGGCAAGCCTCCGCCTACGAGTGCCTGCCGTTCAAGCTGCGCGTGCCCGACGAGGGCGGCCCCATCGGGGACCTCCTCGACGCGCCAGCGCCTCCGGGCGTCACGGCATGGGGGTACGGACCTCCGGATCGCGACTACCCCGTGTACTTCGACCTCTCGGGCGACCGAGCTGTCCTCTACCTGAAAGGCAGTCCCGCATGACCACCATGACCAGGCTCGGCGAGCTCGAGCCCGTCGCAGACGGCACGATGGCCGCGAACATCGAGAAGGAGGGGTCGCTCACTCAATCGGCGATCGACGCTCGCGTCGCTCCGGCGACCGCAGCGGCCCTCGCAGATCCGGCGACCTCGACGATCGTGTCGGAAGCCGTCGACATCAGGGTCGAGGAGAAGATCGACGATCTCGACGTCGTCGGGAAGACCGACCCCGGGGTCTTCCGCGAGTACCTCGACACGGAGGAGGACCTGCTCGTCGCGATCACCGACAAGACGGGAGTGCTCACCTGGCTCTCGGCTCGGCGCAGCACGGGGGGGCCGTCGGCGATCGCCGAGAAGTTCCTTCGCGCGATGCTGCGGATCTTCAACCTCGGCGACGGGACAGGACCCGGTCTGCTCTACAGCGTCACCGACGCGAACGGAGTGCCGACTGACCTCACCGTCCGCTCGAGCGACGGAGGAGTCGCCGACTTCGTCCTGAAGCGGCAGGCGCCGCGTCTCGCTCCGCTCCTGGTGCCATTCCTACAAGGGGTCTTCTCCCCGGTGGGGCTGACCGTGAAGTCGGACCTCGCGGTCGGAGCGCACGCAGCCCTCGCCCCGCTGCTCTCGTCGATCGCACGAGGCGCCGGCCGGTACGCGGACGGTGTCGCGCTGCCGGCGAACCCGTACAACTTCACATCGTCCACGGAACAGCCGTCGAGGCTCACGTTCCCGACGTCGCGGACCGACGCCACGCCGCTGCCGCTCGTGATCGTCTTCGAGGGCGTCGGGGCCTACACCGGCCTCGACGTCCGCGCGGGATGGGCAGGCATCCAGAACACCGCCGGAGTGATCTACGCGCGCAGCGCCTTCCACGGCGACTCGTACGGGTCGGCGGCCGCGATGAGCGACGCCGCCGAGCTCTACCGGAAGGCGCTCGAGATCGCGCCGATCTCCCACGTCATCCTCGTCGGCAACAGCATGGGCGGGATCGCTGCGCAGAACGCGCTCATCCGCGGGGACGTCCCGAACGTGACAGGCCTGTACCTGGTCGATCCGACCTACGACCTGCGCCAGCGGTACGACGGGGGCCGGAAGGACGAGGTCACCGCCGCGTACGGGCTCGCGGCCGACGGATCCGACTACACGGCGAAGACCGCCGGGTACGACCCGGCGCTGCAGCCCGCTTCCGCCTGGCGAGGAGTTCCCGTGCGCATCGTCTGCTCCACGGGCGACACCGTCGTCCCGAAGACCGCGCACGCCGACAAGCTCGCCACGAAGCTCGCGACCACGAACGACGTGCAGCTGCTCAACACCGGCGACGTCGGACACAACACCCCCGCCCGCTTCATCTCGGCCGACCTCGCCGCCTTCATCCTGAAGGTCTCCGGCGGCCCGATCATCCACTGAGGAGCACGACATGGTCACCGCATCCCGCGCCGCTGGCGTCATCACCAATCCCGACCCGGAGGCGCCCGTCCTCCGGCTTCCGCTCACGTCGGACTCCTTCTCCGGATCGGACACCGCGAACATCGTCGGCCGCTCGACCGACGTCGCCCTCGGCGGCTCGCGGCTCCTCTGGCAGGGCACGAGCGGGGTCTGGGGCATCGCGTCGGAGCGACTCGTACCGCTGGCTACGACAGCTGCCGCGGTCGCGGTGGCGTCACCGGTCGCCGACTACGAGCTGTCCTTCGTCGTCGCGACTGCGCCCGTCGCGCAGGCGAACTTCCTGCTCGACGTCCGGCGCGCGGCTCTGGCCGTCTCGCCTGCGCCGGACGGGTACCGACTGTCCGCAACGGTTGCGGCGGCGCCCACAGTCGCCGGCGCGCCCCCGGCGACGATCACGATGCAACTCGTGAAGCGCGTCGCCGCGGTCAGCACGTCGCTGGCGGCGGGCCTGACCGCAGCTGTAGGCGATCGCATCGGCATTCGTGTCAAGAGCGGCGCTGGTACCGCCACAATCACCGTCATCGTGAACGGCGTTACCAGCGCCAGCTACATCGATACCAGCCCCATCGTCGGCTCCGGCTTCGCCGGCGTCGGTTCGGGCGGCAACCTCGCCGGACTGTCGCTCGACTCGATGGTGCTCGCGCCCGTCTAACCAGACAAGAATGGCCCCCTCGCTTCTCCTTCGGGAGCGGCGAGGGGGCCATTCTTGCGTTCGGGCCTACTCGCGCGGGCGTGACTTCAGGTCGCGGGAGGTGATCTCCACGGCGTGGAAAGCATCCCGGCACAGACACTCGACTTCGTCCATGAGCACCGTCAGATCGTCATTGAGCGTCGCGCATCGCGCGGAAGGCGCAGGCATGCGCAGCAGCGAATAAAACGCCCGCTCAATCGCGAGCGGAGCTACGCCGAAGGCCGCGTGCTGACACTGGGGGCACGAGTGACCGTTCAGTTCGGTCCGCTGCTCACTCGGCGGCGAGGACCCGGCAACAGTGATCATGGCCGGATACTAGCGGCTGGCGGAAGGCGGGGACGTTCTCTCATGCGCGCCATTGCGGCTATCGTTCGCCGTCGCTACCGTTCGACGTCGTGACCCTGCATCCCGACGCTTCGTCTGTCATTGCTTCAGCTCGGCAAGTTCTCGCCTTTGCGCGAGATGGAGCCGCCGATTTCCAGGCAGGGGCCGAGCGCGTATCTGTGGGCCTGCACAACGCCATTTCCAACGGCAGAAGCGTCACGTTCGTTCTGCAGAATCTGCAGAGCAAGGACTTGTTCGGCGAGGACTTCAGGGCCTGGTACGACGATCAGATGAAGGAAATGCGGCTCGACCCGAAGGCGAAGTGGTTTGTCGAGCTGCGGAATCGACTTGAGAAGCAGGGCACTCTCGGTGATTCATTCATCAGAGTCTCCGGCGCGATAGTCCGCACCGCTGATTTGATGAGGGATGCTCCAGCAGGGGCGGAGTCGCGCTTCGTCGGCGATCAGCTCGGACGATCCGGGTGGCATGTTCGGCTCCCCGACGGCAGCAAAACGATCGTGTTCACGGCCAGCCCGGAAGCGTTGAAGATCGAGCAGAGCATGGACGACGCGCCCGATGGGTTCGATCTTCGCGCAGACCTTCACCCTTGGCTCGACGAACTTGAGAGATTGATCGACCGCGCTGAGAGTCGCTTTGTCGCCGGCTGAGGCGTCCGCCTGCGTCGCACACCCTCGATGAGCATGGCCGGCTGACCCTACGCCGCCTCGCAACTGCTTCGGGAGCGGGTCCCCCGCATAGGATGTGCCAATGCCGACGTTCAATGCGCCGTCGCGGTGTAGCAGCGGTACGCCGCACACATTCCACTGGTTTGACAGCTCGGGGCCGTGCGTCGGCGACGCGTTGGATGCTGCCACTGAAATCTTCCTCAGGGCGATCGATGGGCCGTCCCGGCGCTGGAACCCATACAACGCCGCGATGGCGCGTAGCGAATTCCGCAAGCGCGTTGAGCTGGCTGCGAAGGGCGGGCTGAAGCCTCGCCAGCAAGTCAAGCCAGTGGACGTCAGGAACCCGCCGCCACTCTACGAACTCCGGTGGCAGGGCATCTCGGTTACCGAGGTGGACGCGCAGAGCAAGCAGCGCCACCGAAAGATTCTCGTTCGGATGTACCACTCTGAGCCCGCGGGAGCCCCCGCGCATTTCATCGGCCACCACATCGAGGAGAAGGCGATCACCGAGCGCACCCGCGAGCTGCAGGACGCAGCAATCGCGCGCGCGAAGCACAGCTACCACCAAGGTGAAGCGAGCCGCTGGGGGATCGAGTTGTGACCTCCAGGGAGCGAATATAGAGTCTGATCCATGACCGACGAACCGCTCGAAGCCATCCAAGCTCGCGCAGACGACCTCGTAGAGAGTCACCAGCGGCTCCTCGAAGACCTGATCGGGATGCGTCGCGAGCACAAACTTTCGCAGGCTGTGGTCGCTGAGCGCATGGGGGTCAGCCAGTCGACGGTCTCCACCTTCGAGCGCTACGACTCCAACCCTACGCTCGCAACCATCCGCCGGTACGCGCTGGCGGTAGGGGCGCGAATCCACCACACGGTGTCTGGGGAGCATCGTGTGGAGGCCAGCAGCTGGAGCTCCAGCGTGCTTTCCAACAAGCGTCCCAGCAAGCTGTTCAGCAACCCCTGGGTCTTCACTGATTCGGTGCTGAGGCCGCTTCGCAACTCGTACGTCGTCGACTGGGACATTAAGACGGGAGCGGTGGAGCTCGGCGCGGCGTACCAAGCAGAGACGTGGAGGACAGGCAGCGATCAGTTCATCAGTCTCGTAACCGAAGACACGCCCGGCGAAACGGTTCTAGTACACCAGCGACGATCCCCCAACGTCGAGGTCCTCCGATGAGGATTGTGGGCGCCTTCTTGGTGCGGGGTATCGACATTGCAGAAAACCTCAGCTACATCCTCGGTGGCGGCGTGTCGTTCGTGCAGCGAGAAATCTTCCCGACGTCGCTGGGCTCGGATCTCTATCTAGCAATCGAGCGCGAGCCCGGAGACGACGCGCACGTCGACCTGCAAGTGGACCTTGTCACCACAGATGACGGCCCCGAGCTCTACAGCCCCTTCAGCCTGAGGGCCACGTTTACGGGGGCACCTCCAGAAGAAGCGACAGTGCCCGTGATTCTGTCCTCGTCCCTGCCGACGGTCGGGGTAGGAGTCCCAAGACCCGGTACCTATGCTCTGATCGTTCGCCTTGGAGAGCTTCCGCCCTGGCCCGTCCATTTTGCAGCTGAAGGCCTCTAGCGCGTTGGGTCGCGATCGGGATGGTGCGTCAGTCCTGCCGCTCGCGAAGGACGTGGGCAACCCGTCCTCGTTGAGGACTTTGCTGGCGGTGATTTCACTTTGACGCGGATCCCGAGGACTTCGACGATGCTCGTCAAGCTCAACCTGGTGTCAGACGTCAGCCACATCCTGATCGCATGGGAACGTACTTCGATCCGAACCACCCCGCCCGCCCCCGCGGCTACATCGACACTGCCACCCAGGCGTACCGCGATCACGGCGAGGAAGCACCTTGGCTGCTCCTCTGGCGCGGCGGGGAAGTCGTCACCGACCCGACTACCGGCCGGTACATGTACGTCTGGGAGGGCGACACGGAGGGGCAGCTGCGAGGTCGCGGCGGACGCCGCCACTGACCGTGGACAGGTGCGCAACCGGTGGCTAGCTTGTCCGCATGAGTGATGAGAAGAAGATCGACATCGAAGTTCCCGCCGAAGCCACGCAAGCCGAGATCGACGCAGCCGCCGAGAAGTCAGCAGGAGACAACCTCGAGCAGCAGTTCGACGACTCGTTCGGATTCTGACCCAGCGCACGCAACGCTCACCCGTGGAACGTGGACAGGTCTGGGCCTACAGAGAGACGGCGAGGAAGGCTCCCGTCGAGGCGCGCATCCTCACGCTCGGGACCAACGCCGGCGCGCCGAAGGTGAAGATCGAGCTCGTTGACGATCGTTTCGAAGGGCTGCAGCGGTGGGTGACTCGCCGGACTCTGATCGCGCCGTGGCCGGAGCTCGCCGCGTTCCTCGAGCGCGAGAAGCTCGAGGACTCGATCTACACACGTCGCACCACCGGTGACGAGGACCTCACGCTCGCGATTGCGATGAGCGGCATGCCGGCTCACGTCGCCGAAGAGCGCAGTCCTGTCGGCGTGATCCGCGACGAAGCGGAATTCGAGCGAATGACCGGAGTATCTGCGTCCGAGATCACTGAGGGGCTGCCTCACTACCGTGATACCGACGGACTGCACCTGTCGATCGAGGGCGTCTACCGGATGGCGATGGCCGTGGCCCGCTCCCGACCCGCCAAGGTCCTCGCGTTCGTCGCGCAGCTGGAAGAGCAAGCGCTCGAGCAGTGCGCGCAAGGGGACACGGTCGAGTCGCTGACTCACCCCGGCGAGTTCGTGAAGGTCCCGGCGGAGCACTACCGCAAGACGTATCGCGAGGAGACGCAGCCCGTGGTCGCACAGCTTCGGGACTGGTGCGGCTACGAGCCGGACGGAACGAAGCGCGAAACGGTCGAGGACCGCCTGCAGCGGCAGCTCGACGCGGCCGTGGCCGTCGGCGAGCGGGCGATCGCGTACCTCCGTCACCATGGCAGGAAGCACGACGCGGACGCCCTTTCGAGAGACCTGCGGGCCGCACTCGACATCAGCCGGCTCTCCGACCGAAAGGACCGAGGGAAGGGCTGGTTCAACAACGGCTGACGCACACACGCTCGCTCGACTCGCTGACGCCTCCTGCGCACGGAGATCGTCGCGAACCCAAGTTCGATGATCGCGCGGAGGCGCACAGCGACTTCGGTTCTTCTCGTCGATGTAGAAGTCGATGACCTTGATGCACTGGAGACTGAAGACCGGTGCCGTCACCTCGGCTTGGGAGCTCATGCCTCGCGGATCCCGCGGGGCCGTGGCAGACTGTTACGCATGGCGGGCCTTCGGGAACGCTATCCGCCTGGGGCCCCGCTGAGCGGGGCCTTCAGTGCTTAAGGGGTCCAGATCTTTTCGCGGTGAAGGTGCGGATGGATGATGTCGCGCATCTTCACGACCTCAGCTTTCACCCGCTCGTCTCCTCCCGGGACGAAGCGCTTGCGGAGGTAGACGTACGTGAGCATGTCGATCGCCTGCAGCGAGCGGTGGTGTCTGCTGTCAGTCCAGGTCCAGTCGGGCTCGATCGTGGAGAGCGTTCTGGGCTCCCATCCCGGCGTGCGGCCGGCGAGGCGGAACTGCTGCATGCGTTGTTCGTGGTGCGCCTGGTCAGGGACCTCGTCGCAGACGATTCGGACCTGCTCTCCGACGCTGGCTGCGTAGTCGTGGACTCGCTCGAGCGTGAACTGCAGGGCGATCTGGTGGGGCGGCCATGGTTCGGGGTAGCCGCGTCTCGCAAGGCGGTCGATCTGTTGGATTCCACCGATGATCCAGATGCCACCCGCCTGCACAATCCTGGACAGTGCTCGGCGATAGATCGCGAATGCGAGCTTCGGTTGGTCCACCGGGTTCCGGAGGCAGGTCCAGTCCTGGTGGCGCTGGAACAGGTTCTGGCCGTGGAACTCGATGTCGAGCGGTACCTGGGGGTGGACCCTGCTCGTCTCCCAGATGATGTCGTTCAAAGCGGTGTCGACGACGTGGATCTGGTCCGATGTCAGAACGAGGGCGCCAACGATGTGGACGTCGTTCTTGAAGTACGACTCGTCGAGGAAGGCATGCAGCACCTCACCATGATGCGGGACACCGCCGACGGGACGAGCGCGGTCGACCGACATTGCACTCCTCGGGACGAGATGAGAGCCGGTGTTCTAGCCGCTCCCGGCCCTCCGCAGCGTCTAGGCACTCTCGGACGGTCGGCGGGGCCGACGCGTGAGAGGAGCGTCTAGCGGCGATGTCGGCGCTCGTTCTTAGGCTCGATGCATGAGCCCTTCACGAGAACGCCGCCAGTGCCCCGTCTGCGATCAGCGCACCATGCTGCAGCGCAAGACCGACGCCGCGAAGGGCCAGTCCGTCTGGCGGTGCCAGGAGTGCGGGCACCAGACCATCGCGCCGTAGGGTGCGCATTCAGCGCGTACCCCTGAGGGGGTGGAGCGGATCCACACCCTCAGTCCGCAGTCAGTCCGCAAGAGTCCCGATTCGGGCCTCTCAGAGACAACTCCGTACCACCGCGAAATCGGCGGCATGACGCGGATCCCTACCCTGCACCACCCCAGCCAATCACGGGCGTAAAGTTCGAGCTGTACTACGGCGTCTGAGCCGACTCGGCACGATCCACTTCGGATCGCAGAGGGCCGCTCTCCTTCGGGAGGGCGGCCCTCCGCCGTTCCCGGAGCGGCTCAGCGGGTGGTCGGCTCGCCGTCGGCGGGCCCGTAGAAGCGACGCTCGAAGACCGCGCGGGCGCGCCGGGTGACCCCGAGGTAGTCGTCCTCGAGCTGCGTGGCGGAGCCGGCCGGGTACTCGAGGAGTCGGGCGACGCCCTCGAGCTGCATCCTGTCGGTCGGGAGCACGTCGCTCGTCCGGTTCGACCAGAGCGTCATCGCCGAGCGCACCCGGGAGGAGAGCAGCCAGGCGGCGCGGAGCCGCTCGGCGTCGCTCGCCGACAGCAGCTCCGCCTCCTCGGCCACGCGCAGAGCCGTCAGGGTCGACGTCGTGCGCAGCTCCGGGATCGCGTGCGCGTGCTGCAGCTGGAGGAGCTGCACGAGCCACTCGACGTCGCTCAGCGAGCCGCGGCCCAGCTTGAGGTGGCGCTTCGGGTCGGCGCCCTGCGGCAGGCGCTCGTTCTCGACGCGCGCCTTGATCCGCTTCACCTCGCGGATGTCGCGGTCCGAGATCGCGGACGGGTAGCGGATGCCGTCCGCGAGGGCGGCGAAGTCGCGGATCAGCGCCTCGTCGCCGGCGACCCCGCGGGCTCGGAGGAGCGCCTGCGCCTCCCACGTCAGTGACCAGCGCGCGTAGTAGGCGCGGTAGGAGTCGAGCGAGCGCACGAGCAGGCCGTTCTTCCCCTCCGGCCTCAGATCCGCGTCGAGGTCCAAGGGCAGCCGTGAGTCCTCGGTGAGGCGGACGAGTTCTGAGACGAGGAACTGCGCATAGAGCTGGGCGTCGCGCGGCTCCCCCGTGCCGGGGCGCTGCACGTACACGACGTCGGCGTCCGAGCCGAAGCCGAGCTCCGCTCCCCCGTAGCGGCCCATCCCGATGACGGCGAACTCGAGGTCGGCGCCCGGGCGGTCGGCGCTCGCGCGGCGCACCGACGCCAGCACACCGGTCAGCAGCGCCGAGATGATGTCGGTGAGGCTCTGCGCGATCTGCTCGATGGTGCTCAGGCCGAGGACGCCGCCGACGGCCGTCCGCAGGACCTCACGTCGGCGCATGGCGCGCAGGACGCCCGCGACGGCCTCCGGAGTATCGTGACGGGCCAGGACCGCGCGGACCTCCTCGGCCAGCTGGGCGGCGCTGCGCGGACGGAGGTCGTCGTCGTCCTCCAGCCAGGCGGCGGACTCCGGGATGCGGTCGAGCAGCTCGCCGACGTAGCGGGAGCCGGACAGCACCGTGGTGAGTCGCTTCGCGGCACCGGAGGAGTCGCGCAGCATGCGCAGGAACCAGGGCGTGCCGCCGAGGGTGTCGCTCAGTCGCCGGAAGGCGAGCAGCCCGTAGTCCGGATCGGCGCCGTCGGCGAACCACTGCAGCATCACCGGGACCAGGTGCCGCTGGATGCTCGCGCGGCGCGAGACTCCGGAGGTCATCGCGGCGATGTGGCCGAGCGCACCCCGGGCGTCGGTGAAGCCGATGGCGGCGAGTCGCGCCTCCGCCTGCACGGTCGAGAGCTCGGCCCCGCCGTCCGGGAGCGACGCGACGGCCGAGAGCAGCGGGCGGTAGAAGAGGCGCTCGTGCAGGCCCCGGACGCGGTGCTTGATGCCGTTCCAGAGGACGAGGAGCTCCTCGGCGGACCGCGCGAGACCGCTCGAGCGCGCCAGCGTCCGCAGCTCGTGCTCGTCGCGGGGCATGAGGTGCGTGCGGCGCAGCCGGCGGAGCTGGAGGCGGTGCTCGAGCAGGCGGAGCGCTCGGTAGTCCTTCGAGAACTCGTCGGCGGCGGAGCGTCCGATGTACCCGCGGTCGGCAAGTGCACCGAGTGCGAGGAGCGTGCCGGGCATGTGGATCTCGTCGTCCGTCTGCCCGTGCACGAGCTGCAGGAGCTGGACGGTGAACTCGATGTCGCGCAGACCACCCGGGCCGAGCTTGAGCTGGTAGTGCACGTCGTTCTGCGGGATGTGCTCGGTGACGCGCTCGCGCATCCGCTGCACCGACTCGACGAAGTTCTCGCGCGAGGCGCTCGTCCAGACCTTCGGAGCGACCGCGTCGACGTAGGCCTGACCGAGCCCGACGTCGCCCGCGAGCGGACGGGCTTTCAGCAGGGCCTGGAACTCCCAGCTCTTCGCCCAGCGGTCGTAGTACGTGACGTGCGACTCGAGCGTGCGCACCAGAGCGCCCTGCTTGCCCTCGGGCCGCAGGTTCGGGTCGACCTCCCAGAGCTCGGGCTCGACCGCCAACGCAGAAGCGCCGCGCATGAGGAGGACGGCCAGCCGGGTCGCGATGTCGATCGCCCGCGCGTTCGACAGCTCGTGCTCGGGGTCGCCCTCGGCGACGAAGATGACGTCGACGTCACTGACGTAGTTGAGCTCGTGCGCCCCGGCCTTGCCCATCCCGATGACCGCGAGGCGGGTCGCGGCGACCTCGTCGCGCGTGAAGCGGCCCGGACCGACTCCGGCGACGAGATCGGCCCGGGCCACGGCGAGAGAGGCCTCCAGGGCCGCGCCCGCGAGGTCGGCGAGGGCCCGGGTCACCCGGTCGATCGCGGCGACCGGATCGGCCTGCGACAGGTCGTGCACGGCGATGCGGGTCAGGAGTCGCCGGTAGCGGACGCGGAGCGCGACCCAGCCGGCCTCCTCGCCGACCGCCGCGAAACCGTCGACGGCGCCCACGGACTCGAGGAGGTCGTCGCGGAGCTCGGCACGGCCGGGCAGGGTGAGGACCGGATCGAGGAGGCTCCGCAGCTCGTCGGGACGCCGCTGCAGGAAGTCGGCGATGCCCGAGGACGCCCCCGTGACCTTCAGGAGCCGGACGAGGGCGTCGTCGTCCGCGAGGACGGCGTCCATCCGATCGCGGTGGCTGCGCAGCAGATCGATCAGCGCCTGGAGCGCCGCATCCGGGTCCGCGACCGACGCGAACGCCGGAACGACGGAGCCCAGGGACCGCCCGGCGAGCCGCTCCGCCTCCGCGATCCGCGCCCCGGTCTCGCCGAGCTCGGCGAAACCGAGGCGCGCGATGTCACTGAGCGTGCGTTCGCGAGCCATGCGACGAGCGGATCAGAGCATCTCGAGGTTGCTGCGCAGCTCGTACGGAGTGACCTGGGCGCGGTACTCGGCCCAGTCCTTCCGCTTGTTGAGCAGCACGAAGTTGAACACCTGCTCGCCGAGCGTCTCGGCGACAAGCTCCGACTCCTCCATCAGCGAGATGGCGCGGTCGAGGCTCGCCGGCAGCGGGCTGTAGCCGAGGGCGCGGCGCTCGGCGTCGGTGAGCGACCAGACGTTGTCCTCGGCCTCGGCGGGGAGCTCGTAGCCCTCCTCGATGCCCTTGAGTCCCGCGGCCAGCAGCAGCGAGTAGGCGAGGTAGGGGTTGGCGGCCGAGTCGAGAGCGCGGTACTCGATGCGCGAGGACTGGCCCTTGTTCGGCTTGTACAGCGGCACGCGCACGAGAGCGGAGCGGTTGTTGTGGCCCCACGAGACGTAGCTGGGGGCCTCGTCGCCGCCCCAGAGCCGCTTGTAGGAGTTCACGAACTGGTTGGTGACCGCCGTGATCTCGGGGGCGTGCTTGAGCAGTCCCGCGATGAACTGACGCCCCAGCTTCGACAGCTGGTACTGCGCGCCCTGCTCGTAGAACACGTTGACGTCGCCCTCGAAGAGCGAGAGGTGGGTGTGCATGCCCGATCCGGGGTGGCCGGAGAGGGGCTTGGGCATGAAGGTCGCGTAAACGCCCTGCTCGATCGCCACCTCCTTGATGACCGTGCGGAACGTCATGATGTTGTCGGCGGTCGTGAGGGCGTCCGCGTAGCGCAGGTCGATCTCGTTCTGGCCGGGCCCCGCCTCGTGGTGGCTGAACTCGACCGAGATCCCGAGGTCCTCGAGCATCCGCACCGACCGGCGGCGGAAGTCGTGCGCGGTGCCACCGGGGACGTTGTCGAAGTAGCCGGCGGAGTCGACGGGCTCGGGGCCCTCCGCGCCGAAGGTCGACGACTTCAACAGGTAGAACTCGATCTCGGGGTGCGTGTAGAACGTGAACCCTCGCTCGGCGGCCTTGGCGAGCGTCCGCTTCAGCACGTTGCGCGGGTCGGCGACGGCGGGCTGGCCGTCGGGAGTCGTGATGTCGCAGAACATGCGCGCGGTCGGATCGATCTCGCCGCGCCACGGGAGGATCTGGAAGGTCGACGGATCCGGGTGCGCGAGCACGTCGGCCTCGAACGAGCGGGTCAGACCCTCGATGGCCGATCCGTCGAAACCGAGGCCCTCGGCGAACGCCCCCTCGACCTCCGCCGGCGCGATCGCGACCGACTTCAGAGTGCCGACGACGTCCGTGAACCAGAGGCGAACGAATTTGATCCCTCGCTCTTCAATGGTGCGAAGAACGAAGTCCCTTTGCTTGTCCATCAAGGCCCTTCCTGCTCGGCTCTAAGGCTAGTGGCTCCGCTCACCGTCCGCGGGGCGGTGCGCAGGGGCCCGGGCCGTGCGCCGCCCCGCCGGTAGACTGGCGCGCATGTCAGCGCAGCCCGTGAAACGCGTTCGAACCCGCCACTTCCAGAACGCGAAGGACTCCGGTGTCCGGATCACGGGTCTGACGAGCTACGACCAGCTCACCGCACGGATCTTCGACGAGGCGGGCATCGACTTCCTCCTGGTGGGCGACTCCGCCGGCAACAACGTGCTCGGCTACGACACGACCCTCCCGGTCACGGTCGACGAGCTGATCCCCTTCGCGCGTGCGGTCGCCGGAGCGGTGGAGCGGGCCTTCGTCGTCGCCGACATGCCGTTCGGCTCCTACGAGTCGGGCCCGGACGACGCACTGCACACGGCGTTCCGCTTCATGAAGGAGACGCACGCCCACGCGGTCAAGCTCGAGGGCGGGGTGCGCTCGGCCGAGCAGATCCGCCGGATCGTCGACGCGGGCATCCCGGTGATGGCGCACATCGGCTTCACTCCGCAGAGCGAGCACGGACTGGGCGGCCACATCGTGCAGGGGCGAGGCGAGGGCCTCGAGCAGCTGCTCGCCGACGCTCGCGCGGTGGAGGAGGCCGGCGCGTTCGCGGTCGTGCTCGAGATGGTGCCGAGCGAGGCGGCCCGCCGGGTCACCGAGGAGCTCCGCATCCCGACGATCGGAGTGGGTGCCGGACCGCACGTGGACGGTCAGCTGCTCGTCTGGACGGACTTCGCCGGCTTCACCACCGGCCGAGTCCCCCGCTTCGTCAAGCAGTACGCCGATCTGCGGGGCGTGCTCACCGGGGCCGTCACCGCCTACCGCGAGGACGTCGAGTCCGGGGAGTACCCCGGCCCCGAGCACAGCTACGAGTAGCCGGGCTCAGCGGTCCTCCGCGGCCTCCTCCTCGGCCCACTTCCGGCTGTTCTCGCGGAGTCGCTCCGGAGCCGCCGCCGCCTCCTCGCGGGAGGAGAAGGGTCCGACGCGGTCGACGGACGGGGACTGGTACCCCTGCTCCACCGCACCGGTCTTGGAGTTGTACCACCAGGAGGTCTCGTCGCCGTCAGCCATGGCGCCGATCCTACGCTCGGTCGCCGGGGAGCCGTCGGGCGCGCTTCGCTAGCATGACCGGTATGACTTCATCGACGACGGCCATCGGCATCGACATCGGTGGGACCGGGATCAAGGGCGCGTTCGTCGACCTCGATGCAGGCGCCCTCCTCAGCGAGCGCGTGAAGCTCGCGACCCCCGAGGGCGGACGGCCGAAGGACATCATCGCCGTCGTCACGCAGATCATCGACGCCCTTCCGGACGTGGCCGCCGACACCCCGGTGGGCATCTGCTTCCCGGCCGCCGTCGTGCACGGAAGGACGATGTCCGCGGCCAACGTCTCGGACGAGTGGATCGGCCTCGAGGCCGAGAAGCTGTTCGAGGACGCGATCGGCCGCGACATCTTCTTCGTGAACGACGCCGACGCTGCCGGCTACGCCGAGGCGCGGTTCGGCGCGGCGAAGGACAAGCCGGGTCTCGTGCTGATGACCACCCTCGGCACCGGCATCGGCACCGCTCAGATCTACAACGGCGTGCTCATCCCCAACGCCGAACTGGGCCACCTCGAGATCCACGGCGGCGACTACGAGAAGAAGGCGTCCTTCGCCGCCAAGGAGCGCGAGGACCTCGACTACAAGCACTGGGCGAAGCGGCTCCAGCGCTACTACTCCCACCTCGAGGCGCTTCTCTGGCCCGACCTCTTCATCGTCGGCGGCGGCATCTCGAAGCACTACAAGGAGTTCCTGCCGCTGCTGGACCTCCGGACCCCCATCGTGCCCGCAGAACTCCGCAACAACGCGGGGATCCTCGGGGCTGCCGCACTCGCCGGAGGCGGCGTCCACTCCTGAGCGTCCCGCCTCGAACGTCGAAGACCCCGCAGCACCGGATGCTGCGGGGTCTTCGTGCGAAGGGGCCGGCTGATACGCCGGGTTCTGTTCACGCCGCGCCTCTCGGCGGGCGCTGGACGGCCATCTCTCTCGGAGTCGCGTCGCCGCGACCCTCCAGCGGTCTACCCGAGGACCCGACGAGCAGCCGCATCGTCCTCTGTCTGACCTTGCTCCGGGCGAGGTTTACCGAGCGGACCGGATCACTCCGGCCCCTGGTGGTCTCTTACACCACCGTTTCACCCTTACCGCGGGCCGGAGCCCGTGGCGGTCTGTTCTCTGTGGCACTGTCTCGCGGGTCGCCCCGGGTGGGTGTTGCCCACCGCCCTGCTCTGCGGAGCCCGGACGTTCCTCGGCGCCGGCGCTCTCGCTCCGGCGACGCGGCCGTCTTGCCGACCCGTTCGCCCGTCCAGTGTAGGCCGGGCTCAGGCGAGCGTCGACTCGTCCCCTCGGACGAGGATGCAGCCGCTGTCCGGGCAGAGCACGACGTCGTCGGGAGCGCTCGCGCGGATCCACGACAGATCGGACTCGGTCAGAGCGACTCCGCTGCCCTCGGACACCTTGCCGCGCAGGAGGGCGGCTCCGACCCCGTAGCGGGCGCGCTGCGTCTCGTAGAGCTCGACGAGGTCGACGGGGATCTTCTCGACGAGCGCGGCGCGGTCGCGGGCGAGCGCGTCCTGCTTGCCCGCCAGCTTCTCGGCCTGGGCGTCCTTCTCCTCGGCGAGGGTGTCGAGTGCGGCGACGACCTCGTCGCGCTCAGCCTGAGCGGCGGCGACCTCGGCGTCGATGCCCTCGATGCGCTCCATCAGGGTCAGCTCGATGTCCTCGAGGTCGCCGCGCCGCTTCACCAGCGAAGTGATCTCGCCCTCGAGGGCGGCGATGTCCTTCGCCGACGAGGCGGTCTGCAGGCGGTGGCGGTCGCGGGCGAGCCGCTTCTCGACCACGCCGACGTCGGACTCGATCCGGCCCAGCTCGGTGCGGACGTCCTCGAGACGACCGAGACGCTCGGCGAGGGTTCGGCGGGTCTCGTTGTTGCGCGCCTGCAGGGCCTGGATCTTCGCGATCTGCGGCAGCGTGGCGATCGCGTGGCGCAGCTGCGCGCCTCGCGTGTCGAGAGTCTGCAGGGTCAGTAGCTCGCGCTGGTCGGCGGGGCTGGCTTTCACGTCGCGGTCCTCGTTCCCGGCACAGGAGGTCGTGCCGGGTCCATTCTCGCGTGTCGCGCCGTGCTCAGTGGACGATCGCGAAATCCCACGGATCGGTGCGTGTCTCGCTGACGTCGACCGCGACGGTCGGCAGTGCCTCGCGGAGAGCGGCGGCGGCGACGTCGAGCCAGAGCCACTCGCTCGCCCAGTGCGAGACGTCGATGAGTGCCGGGCCGGTGCCGTGGAGGGCCTTCTCGCGCGCCTCCGACGCCGGGTGGTGCCGGAGGTCGGCCGTGATGTAGACGTCGCTCGTCCGCACGGCGGGGGCGTCCAGGAGGGAGTCACCGGCTCCGCCGCAGAGCGACACGCGGCGCACGGCCGTCTCGTACCCTCCGGCGGCGCGCACTCCCCCGGCGGTGGCGGGCAGCAGATCGGCCACGGCCGCCGCGAGCCGGCCGAGAGTCACCTCCTCGGGCAGATCGCCCACGCGTCCCAGCCCCACCGACGGATCGGCGCCGGGCACGATCGGCGTGGCTCCCGTCAGGCCGAGACGGGTCGCGATCACGTCCGACACCCCGTCGGCGACGATGTCGGCGTTCGTGTGCGCCGAGACCAGGGCGCAGCCGCCGCGGATCAGGTCGGCGAGCAGCCTCCCCTTGTAGCCGTCCTCGGCGATCGAGGTCACGCCGCGCAGGAGGAGCGGGTGGTGCGCGACGAGCAGCTGGTAGCCGCCGCGGACCGCCTCGCGCACGGTGTCGGACACGACGTCGACCGTGAGCAGGATCCGCTCCACGGAGGAGTCGGGGTCACCGGTCACGAGGCCGGGCGCGTCCCAGCTCTCGGCGGCGGCCTCGGGCCAGAGACGATCGATGACGGCGTGGACGTCGCGAAGGGAGGGCATGGGTCCAGGGTAGGCGCGGCGGTCAGCGGGCGTGATCGGACTCGACCGCGCGGATGGCGGCGTCCGAGACCGCCGCGTCCTCGTCGAGGTCCGCGGCGAGGTAGTCCTCCGACTCCGGCAGCCGCACGGTGATGCCGCCGTACTGCTCGACCTCGAGCGTGCCGGCGAGACCCGAGACGGCGAGGACGTGGCCGCCGAGTGTGCCGGTGACGTCGACGAAGTGGGTGTGCAGACCGGCCACGCTGATGCCCTGGAACGCCTTCGGCGCGACGAAGCCGAGCAGTGTGCCCTCGACGCGGTCGAGGTGCAGCTCGCGCTGGTCGTGCATCGCGTCGGCGAGACGGAGGTACGGCTTCACCTGCGCGATCGGCTGACGCAGGGTCAGGCGGTCGAAGCTCCCCCGGACGCGGAGGCCGAGGAAGACGTTGTGGCTCGCGACGAGGCTCCGGACGGCCACCAGCAGGCCGTCCAGCGACGGCACGCCGTGCAGAGGGACCGCGACATCGGCCTCGAAGCGGGAGACCTCGGCGAAGGCCACGCGGTCGTCCGGTGCGAGCACCGCGACCGAGCCGTCGCCGCGGAACAGCCGGTGGACGCCGTCGAGGATCACCAGCTCGCCGTCCATCCGGTCGCCGCAGCCCAGACCGAAGTCGCCGGCGGCGTCGACTTCGGCGCGCGTCACGACTCCGTCGAAGAGACCGGCGAGCAGGGCGTCGACGAGGGAGAACTGCGTGATGAGGCCGCGCGGAGCGGTCGGAGTCGGCATGCAGTCAGTCTGGTGGAGGGTGGTCGACCCGCCTGTCCCCCGTTCGTGGCGACCGGCAGGACCGCCACTGCAGCGGTCCTGCCGGTCGGCCGGACGGCTCAGAGGAGGGCCGACTCCTGGGTGTAGATCGCCTTGACCTGCGCGGCCGTCAGGGCGACGTCCCAGACCCGCAGCCGCGCCACGTCCGCGATCGCGAAGTTGCCGAGCACGCCGCCGGTCCGGCTCGCGCCGACGGTGAAGTCGGCCGGCAGGGGGTTGAGGCCGGAGCTGAAGGGGTAGGGGTTCCGCGCGTAGGTCGCCCCGGTGGAGTCGGTGAACGACGGGTACGCGGAGGCGACACCGTTGAGGTAGCTGGTCGCGACGGCGCCGTCGTAGGTGCCGACGTGGAGCTGCCAGACCCCGGGAGTCATGAGCGTCTTCGTCGCGGAGTAGTCGCGCGGATACGGGTAGCCCGGCGTGGCTCCTCCCGAGCGGGAGACGTAGAAGCAGGCGCGATCCGCGCCACCGTAGCTGCTCACGTCGTAGAAGAGGCCGTAGGAGCGGCCCGCCGCGCCCGCGGAGTCGCTCCACACGCCGGCGACGCAGCCGGTGTTCGGGTCGTTCTGCCGCACCCACGCGGCGACGGTGACCTTGCCGGAGCCCGCGCCACGGTTGAGCGCGCCGACCGAGGCCTTCGGCACCGCGAGGGCCGAGGAGCCCTTGAGGGCGAGCCCGCGGCCGAAGGGGGTCGCGATCGTCGCCGCCGCGGTCGATCCGATCTGCGAGAGCGGGAACGCGCCGTTGGAGGCGGTGAAGGGGCCGGATGTCTGCGCGAAGTCCCATCGGGCCACCGGGGCCGGGACGGCCACGGGCGTCGTCGTGGGCGGGGTGGTCGTCCCGAGCGCGGCGTGCCAGCGGAAGATGGCGTCGATGCCGTCTTGATTGGCCCACGACGGCGGGTTGTGGCCGAGCGTGTGGTACCGCACGCTCGCCTCCTTGGCCGTCGACTTCGCCTTGGCGACGAGAGCGAGGCCGTGCAGCGTCGGCGGGACGCTCGTGTCGACGTGGTCGGCATCGGAGACGACCACGCGGATGTTCGTCCCGGCCCACGCGGAGGAGGGCAGGCGCTTGGGGTTGTGCGCGTCGATCTGCGCGGTGCTGCCGAAGGCGTCGCCGATCGAGATCCGGCCGCGGAGCGAGCGGTCGTGGATGTCGCGGAGGTCGTAGACGCCGTTGACGAGGTAGAGGCCGTTGATGCCGGGGATGACCTTGGAGCCGTAGTTCTCGCAGGCGAGCGCTCCGCCGGCCGACAGCGACCACATGTAGCTCGCTCGGATCGGGAACAGGCCGGACAGGTAGGCGTAGCCGTTGCGCTGATGGCCCTGCGCCGTGTCGTTCGTCCAGAGCGTGCCGCCGAGGGTCTGGCAGATCGCGATCGCGCCCTTCTCGACCGCCAGCTCGGCGGGGTACTTGAAGACGCTGTTCAGCGAGTTGTGGTCGGCCTGCGCCGAGTGGATGAACCAGATGACCGGCACCGGGGTCGTCTGGTTCGGCTTCACGCTCTGCGGGATGAAGATCCGTGCCGAGTCGCCGCCGATGGAGACGACGAGGTTGTCGTAGAGCACGCGCTTGTTCTGCGTCGGCACGTTGATCTTGCGGCTGATCTCGCCGGGCAGACCGCGGATCGGAGCTGCGGAGGCGGCCGTGGCGGGAAGCGTCGCGGCTCCCAGCGCGAGAGCACCGGAGAGCGCCCCGCCGACGATGGTCCGCCGCCGGAGGGAGGAGGAGGTGGAGGATGCGCGACCCGCGGCGTCGTCGTGGGGGGACATGGCTTCTCTTCCTGCAGAGGCCGCTCGCTCCGCGGCGGCCGGTCGATCCGGCTCGGCGGAGGCGGACCCTCTCACCGTACCGGTCGGACGTGTCGGGCGGGTTTCCGGATTCCGCACGGCCGACGCTCACCCGGAGAGCATGTGCGCCCTCAACGCAGAAGAGCCGCCCCGAGGGGCGGCTCTTCTGTCTCGGTGGATCCGAGGGGATTCGAACCCCTGACCCCCTGCATGCCATGCAGGTGCGCTACCAGCTGCGCCACGGACCCGTTCGTCTTGCCTGTTCCGTTCCCTCCGCCCGGCGGAAGCAACTCGAATAATCTACAACACGAAGTGCGTCAGACGAAATCGAGCCCTGCCACCGGGCGTGTTCGTCAGTGCGAGGGAGCCGAGGAGTCGGCGGGCACGGGCTGGTCGACGGTGAAGGGCACGGTCGGGCAGTCCTTCCACAGGCGCTCGAGCGAGTAGTACATCCGGTCCTCCTCGTGGAAGACGTGGACGACGAGGTCGCCGAAGTCGAGCAGGATCCAGCGCCCCTCGGAGCGGCCCTCACGGCGCAGCGGCTTCCTGCCCGAGGCGATCAGGCGGTCCTCGACCTCGTTGGCGATGGCGACCACGTTGCGCTCGGAGCGCCCGGTCACGAGCAGGAAGATGTCGACCAGCGGCAGCGGGCCCGACACGTCGAGCGCGACCAGATCCTCCCCGCCCTTGGAGTCGGCGGCGGTGGCCGCGATGTCGAGCAGTGCGCGGGCGGAATCGGTCGCAGTCATAAAGCCTTCATTGTCGGGGAGAGCGGATCAGAAGATGTTGAGGACGAAGCCGCCGATGAACAGCGCGATCGAGGCGACGAGGAGGACGGCCGCCGTGATCGCGAGGACGACGGGAGCGCTGATGCCGCGCTTCTTCTGCGGGGCGATCATCGCGGTACCGGCGGCGTGGGTCGAGACGGCGCTGGACGCACGGACCGGCTCGGAGTCGGCGGCGGGCTGCTCGCGGTCGATCCGGTCGACGTAGCGGTCGACGTCGGGCGAGTCGTACAGGTTCGGGTGCTGGCCCGTCGACCCGAGGCTCCGCGGAAGCTCGAAGGTGCCGGTCACGAGGACCTCGCCGGTGTCCGAGCGCCCCTCGACGACGTCGCCGGCACCGGTCGTGGGGAGGATCAGGGCGTTGGTCGTCGTCACCGCTCCGGTGGAGGAGACCCCGCGGGCGATGAGCTCGTCGAACGAGGCGTCGACCTCCTCCTTCGACTTGCTGTCGAGCTCCTCCGTGATCGCGAGGTGCTCGATCGGCGGGTGGAAGCTGCCCGTGATCTCCGTCGCCTTCTCGTCGCCGAGGTCGAGCGTGCCCACGGTCGCGAAGAGGGCGGTGTTGAGCTTGGGCTCGACGGTCCCGGAGTCACGGGTCGCGTCGTCGTCCTGCTGCGCCCGCTCGTCGGAGTCGCCCGAGTCGGAGTCGCCCGAGTCGGAGTCGCCCGAGTCGGACTCGGAGGAGGGGAGCTCGGAGGCGCGCCCGACGGCGTCGTCGACCGAGGCCGGCTCGTCCGGCTGCGTCGTCGCCACTCCGGGCGCGGAAGCGGTCGTCGGCGAGGCGGCGACCTTCGCGGCTTGCTGCTGCGCGTGCAGCGCGCGGAGCTCGCGGCGCGTGAGGCTGGAACGCTCGACGCCCTCCGGCAGCACGACCTCGAGAGCGGACGTCCGCAGGTCCGGCTCCCGGGCGGGAGACGCCTGGGGCGCCTCGATGCGGAGGGTCTGGACCGGCGTGAGCACGGGCATGTCTCCCGCCGCGGTCACCGAGGCGGTGGCGGCGCGTCGCGAGGTCGTGGGCGCCGCGGCGAGCCCCGCCTCGCGGCGTTCGCGCTCGCGGATCTCGCGCCGGGTGAGCGGCTTCTCCTCGGGCTGGACTGTCATGACGTACTCCGATACAGATGGTGCTTCGAGATGTACTGGACGACACCGTCGGGAACCAGGTACCAGACCGGACGACCCCGGTTCACGCGGCTCCGACAGTCAGTCGAGGAAATCGCGAGCGCCGGAATCTCCAACAAGGATACGTCCTGTGCCGGCAATCCCGAAACGTTCAGGACGTGGCCGGGCCTGCTGACAGCGACGAAGTGCGCGAGCTCCCAGAGCTCGTCGTAGTCCTTCCAGCTCAGGATCTGCGCGACCGCGTCGGCTCCGGTGATGAAGAAGAGCTCGGCATCGGGATGCGCGGCGTGGATGTCGCGCAGGGTGTCGATCGTGTAGGTGGTGCCGATCCGGTCGACGTCGACACGGCTCACGGTGAAGCTCGGGTTCGAGGCGGTCGCGATGACCGTCATCAGGTAGCGGTGCTCGGCGGAGGTCACCGTCTTCTTGTGCCAGGGCTGCCCGGTGGGGACGAAGACGACCTCGTCGAGGTCGAACGACTGCGCGACCTCGGACGCCGCGACGAGGTGCCCGTGATGGATGGGGTCGAACGTTCCGCCCATCACGCCGATACGCGGACGCCGGGGATCGCCGCTCGCGGCGGACGTCACGATCGCGGAGCCTCCGGCCTAGTGGCCGTGTCCGTGCTGGTCGGCCGATCCGGAGGTCTTGTGCGCGTGGCGGTTCGACACGTCGCGGTAGCTCCAGGTCACGAAGCCGAGGCCGACGAACGCGACGGCGGCGATGAGGCCGAACACGATCGCGGGGAACGGCAGCTCGACGTGCGTCGATGCTTCTGCCAGGACGGTCGTGGCCAGGGACATTCGGTGCTCCTTGAAGGTCGTGGTGCCCGCGCGGGCGCTGTCGAGTCTACCCGGCCGCTGTCGGGACTAGGCGCGGACCTGCCCGGCACCGCGCAGCAGCCATTTGGTGCTCGTCAGCTCGGGCAGCCCCATCGGCCCGCGCGCGTGCAGCTTCTGCGTGGAGATGCCGACCTCGGCCCCGAAGCCGAACTCGCCTCCGTCGGTGAAGCGGGTCGACGCGTTCACCATGACGACGGCCGAGTCGACCTCGGCGAGGAACCGCTCGGCGTTCGCGAGGTCGTTGGTCACGATCGACTCGGTGTGGTGCGTGGAGTAGCGCGCGATGTGGTCCATCGCCGCGTCGAGGTCGTCGACGATCGCGACGGCGATGTCGAGCGAGTAGTACTCGGCCGACCAGTCCTCCTCCGTCGCCGCGACCGCGGAGGGGTGCACGGCGCGGACGCGGTCGTCGCCGTGGACCGTGACGCCCGCGCGCTCGAGCCGGCCGAGGACCGGCGGCAGCAGGCGCTCCGCCGCGTCGCGGTGCACCAGCAGGGTCTCGAGGGCGTTGCAGGTGCTCGGACGCTGCGTCTTGGCGTTGTGCACGATGTCGACCGCCCACTGCTCGTCGGCCGAGGCGTCGAGGAAGACGTGCACCACTCCCGCCCCGGTCTCGATCACCGGCACGGTGGACTCGGTGACGACGGACTCGATGAGCCCTGCGCTCCCCCGCGGGACGAGGACGTCGACGTAGCCCCGGGCGCGCATGAGCGCCTTCGCGCCCTCGCGGCCGTGGTCGTCGACGGTCTGCACCAGCTCGCGCGGCAGTCCGACGGAGGCGATCGCCTCCTGCAGCAGCTCGACCAGCACCCGGTTCGTGTTCTCGGCGGCGGACCCGCCGCGCAGGATCACCGCGTTGCCGCTCTTGAGCGCGAGCGCGGCGATGTCGATCGTCACGTTCGGGCGCGCCTCGTAGATCGCTCCGACGACGCCGAACGGGACGCGCACCTGCGTGAGCGAGGCGCCGTTGGGCAGGTTCGACCCCCGGACGGTCTGCCCCACCGGGTCGACGAGACCGGCGACGGCGACGACGGCGTCGGCCAGGGAGCCCAGTCGCGCCTCGTCGAGGCGGAGGCGGTCCTGCAGACCGGTGCTCATCCCGTTCTCCCGCCCGTTCGCGAGATCGAGGTCGTTCGCCGGCACGATGCGGTCGGCGCCCGAGCGGACGGCGTCGGCGATCGCGAGGAGCGCGCGGTTCTTCAGCTCGGTCGTCGCACTCCGGAGGGATCGGGAGGCGGTGCGGGAGGCGGCGAACCGCTCCGTCAGAGCGGTGCTGTCGAGGGTCGTCTGCGGCATCCGGACAGTGTAGTGCTCCGTTGCGGACGACGGACGGAGCCCGGCACCTCCGCGGGCGCCGGGCTCCGGAGGTCAGTCCTCGCGGTCCGCTTCGACGGTGTCGACGGCATCGTCCTCGTCCGAGACGCGCCACACGCCGCCCAGGCGCTCGCGCTCGAGCTCCGCGCGGGCCTCCGCCTTGGCGTCCATCCGCTCGAAGTACTCGTCGCGGCGCTCGTTGCGCGTCTTGCGGCGGTTGTCCTCGAGCCGCACATCGGTGCCGCGGGGCGCGGTGAGGAGCTCCGCCGTGGAGGTGAGGGTCGGCTCCCAGTCGAAGACGACTCCGTCGCCCCGGCCGATGACGACGGTGGAGCCGGCGACGGCTCCCGCCGCGAACAGGCCGTTCTCGACGCCCAGCTTCGCGAGCCGGTCGGCGAGGAAGCCGACGGCCTCGTCGTTGGTGAAGTCGGTCTGCGCGACCCAGCGCACAGGCTTCGTGCCCAGCACCCGGTAGATGTTGCCGTAGGAGCCGCCCTCGACGCGGATCTCGAAGTCCTTCTCGTCGACGGCCCGCGGACGGATGGTGATCCGCTCCACCTGGGGTGCCGCAGCGAGCTCGGCGCGGTGCTGCTCGACGATCTCGGCCAGGGCGAAGGTCAGCTGGCGGAGGCCCTTGTGGCTGACGGTCGAGATCTCGAAGACGCGGTAGCCGCGCGCTTCGAGGTCGTTGCGCACGAACGCGGCGAGCTCCTGAGCCTCGGGCACGTCGACCTTGTTGAGGGCGATCAGCTGAGGACGCTCCAGCAGCGGGACCTGGCCGTCGCCGACGGGGTAGGCCGCGAGCTCGCCCAGGATGACGTCGAGGTCGGTCAGCGGGTCGCGACCCGGCTCGAGAGTGGCGCAGTCCAGGACGTGCACGAGCGCCGTGCAGCGCTCGACATGCCGGAGGAATTCGAGGCCGAGCCCCTTGCCCTCGCTCGCGCCCTCGATCAGGCCGGGGACGTCGGCGACGGTGTAGCGCGACTCCCCCGCCTGCACGACGCCGAGGTTCGGGGCGAGCGTGGTGAAGGGGTAGTCGGCGATCTTCGGCTTCGCGGCCGAGATGGCGGCGACGAGGCTCGACTTGCCCGCGGAGGGGAACCCGACGAGTGCGACGTCGGCGACGGTCTTGAGCTCGAGGACGACGTCGCCCTCCCAGCCCGGGGTGCCGAGCAGCGCGAACCCGGGGGCCTTGCGCTTCGTGGTGGCGAGCGACGCGTTGCCCAGACCGCCCTGACCGCCAGGAGCGATGACGAAGCGGAGACCCGGCTCGTCCATGTCGATGAGCTGCTCGCCGTCGGGCGACTTCACGACGGTGCCGACCGGGACGGTCAGCTCGAGGAGCTCGCCGTTGCCTCCGGCTCGGTGGTCGCCCATCCCGGGCCCGCCGTTCTCGGAGGACTGGTGCGGGTGGCGGTGGTAGGCGAGGAGTGTCGTGACCTGCGGGTCGGCGACGAGGACGATGTCGCCGCCGTGACCGCCGTTCCCGCCGTCGGGGCCGGCGAGCGGCTTGAACTTCTCGCGGCGGACGGAGACGCAGCCGTTCCCGCCGTGGCCGGCACGCAGGTGCAGCGTGACGTTGTCGACGAAGGTGACCATGGTTGTTCTGTCCGTCCGATCGGGAGTGGGGGCGCCGGGGTTCCCGTGCGCCGGAGGCCGGCGGGCCGCTGCAACGCGCAAGGGGCGAGCCGAAGCCCGCCCCTTGCGTCCTGTGCCTGCTCGGCCGAGGAGACCGACCCTACTGGGCGGCCGCCACGATGTTGACGACCTTGCGGCCGCCCTTGGTGCCGAACTCGACCGCGCCGGCCGACAGGGCGAACAGGGTGTCGTCGCCGCCGCGCCCGACGTTGGCGCCGGGGTGGAAGTGGGTGCCGCGCTGGCGGACGATGATCTCGCCTGCGTTCACGACCTGACCGCCGAAGCGCTTGACGCCGAGACGCTGCGCGTTCGAGTCACGACCGTTGCGAGTGGAGCTCGCGCCCTTCTTGTGTGCCATTTCTCATCTCCTCGAGACCGGGGGGCCGCAGCCCCGTGCTGAACATCCGCGGTGCGATGGCTCGCTCCGCGGTCAGCGGTTACTTGATGCCAGTGACCTTCACGCGCGTGAGCTCCTGACGGTGCCCCTGGCGCTTCTTGTAGCCGGTCTTGTTCTTGAACTTCTGGATGACGATCTTCGGGCCGCGGAGCTCTTCGAGCACCTCCGCGGTGACCGAGACCTTCTCGAGCGCCGAGGCGTCCGAGGTGATCGAGTCTCCGTCGACGAGGAGCACGGCAGCCAGCTGCACGGTGCCGTTCTCGTCGGCCTTGACGCGGTCCATCGTCACGATGGTGCCGACCTCGACCTTCTCCTGCCGACCGCCGGCGCGCACAACTGCGTAAACCACTTCTCGTACCTGTTTCTCGTCTGGACGGGCGCTGTCGTGAGACGGCGCCATCCGGGGCTTGTATGGAAGGGGCGGGGCCCCGTTTCTTTCCCGTCTCCCACACCGAACGAGGGAACCGGTACCGCGTCCCGCTCTCCGTGAGGAGACGGGCGACGACGGAAATCTGCGTGAGCACATGGATCGCGCCACACCAACGGTCAAGAGTACGGGATGGGAGCTCGACGGTCAAACGCCCGCTCCGGAGAGCGGGCATCGCACGGCCGCACGGCCTCTCGGCACGGCGCGCCCGTTCCGACGACCCCGTCACGATAGTGGACGGCGGCGGGCCGGGGCGGCAGGCGCGCCGCCTACGATCGACGGATGGCGATCCTTCTCGACGCGGCGCGGTGGCCGGCCCACGACACGCTCTGGGCGCACCTGGTCAGCGACGAGTCGTTGGAGGAGCTGCACGCGTTCGCGCGGCGCACCGGAGTCCCCGAGCGCAGCTTCGACCTCGACCACTACGACGTCCCCGAGGAGCGCCGTGCCGAGCTGCTCGCCGCGGGCGCGATCCCCGTCGGCGCACGCGAACTGGTGGAGCGGCTCCGGAGCAGCGGTCTGCGCGTGAAGGGCCGGGACCGGGAGACGGAGAGGGCCCGGCGCCGGCTCTCGCCGGGCACCGGGCCCCACTGATCGCTCGCGCGGTCGCTACTGCTGCTCGGCGCGGCGCGGGGTCTGCTCCGGGATGACCGCGACGCCCGTGAGAGCGGCGGTGGTCACCCGGCGGCTCTTGGCGCGGCCCTGACCCGGCTGCTTGGGGGCCGGGAGTGCATCGAGGACGGAGTCGAGCAGGTGCTCGGCGACCTCGCTGCGCACCCGACGACCGGTGGTCGCGGGAGCGGGCGGGATCGGTATGTCGAGGATCGGCACGACCGGCGCCTCGACGGCGGGCGGAGCGGACTGCTCCGCCGGCGCCTCGACCGTCTCATCGCCCGCGCTCTCCTGGCGCGGCTCGCGGTCGCGGCCCCGGCGGCGGCGCTCACCCCGGGCGGGACGCTCGCCGCGACGCGACTGCTCGCGCGGTGCGGTCTGCTCGGCCTGCTCCGAGTCCCCGGTCTCGACGGTCTCGACGGGCTCGGTGCGGGCGGACTCGGCGGACGCCTCGTCGACGAGCGCGGCGGCCTCCTCGGCGGCCTGGCGCACGTTCGCGGGGTGGATGGTGCTCGCCGCGATCTGAGCGAGGGCGTTCTTCGCGTCGTCGGTGATGGCGTGCGTGCTGACGCTCTTCGCTCCGGAGCCGTTCTGGCCGTTCGCGGCGGACGAGCCGCTGGAGCCGTTCTGGCGGGGTGAGCCTCCGGACGCGCTGTCGCCCGAGCGGCCGCCGCGGCGGCGCTCCTGCTGCGGGGCGGCGGTGGAGCGGTGCTTGACGACCGGGTCGTGCTGCACGATGACTCCGCGGCCCGCGCACACCTCGCAGTTCTCGCTGAAGGTCTCGAGGAGGCCCAGGCCGAGCTTCTTGCGGGTCATCTGCACGAGGCCGAGCGAGGTGACCTCGGCGACCTGGTGCTTGGTGCGGTCGCGGCTGAGGCACTCGACCAGGCGGCGCAGCACGAGGTCGCGGTTGGACTCGAGCACCATGTCGATGAAGTCGACCACGATGATGCCGCCGATGTCGCGCAGGCGCAGCTGGCGGACGATCTCCTCCGCGGCCTCGAGGTTGTTCTTGGTGACGGTCTCCTCGAGGTTGCCGCCCGAGCCGACGAACTTGCCGGTGTTGACGTCGACGACGGTCATCGCCTCGGTGCGGTCGATGACGAGCGAGCCGCCGCTGGGCAGCCACACCTTGCGCTCGAGAGCCTTCTCGATCTGCTCGGTGATGCGGAACTCGTCGAACGCGTCCTGCTCGCCCGAGTACACCTCGACGCGCTCGAGCAGGTCGGGGGCGACCTGGCTGAGGTAGAGCTCGATGGTCTCGCGGGCGTCCTCGCCGGCGATGACCATCTTCTCGAAGTCCTCGTTGAAGACGTCGCGGACGATCTTGATCAGCAGGTCGGGCTCGCTGTGCAGGAGAGCCGGCGCCTGGCCGGTCGCGGCCTTCTCGCTGAGCGCCGTCCACTGCGCGGTGAGGCGCTCGACGTCGACGGTCAACTGCTCCTCGGTGGCTCCCTCGGCCGCCGTGCGCACGATGACGCCGACGTTCTCGGGGAGGACCTCCTTGAGGATCTTCTTCAGGCGGGCGCGCTCGGTGTCGGGGAGCTTGCGGGAGATGCCGTTCATCGAGCCGTTGGGCACGTAGACGAGGTAGCGGCCCGGGAGCGAGATCTGGCTCGTCAGGCGGGCGCCCTTGTGGCCGACGGGGTCCTTCGTGACCTGCACGAGGACGCGGTCGCCGGGCTTGAGGGCGAGCTCGATGCGACGGGGGCCGCCGGGGTTCGCCGCGGCGTCCCAATCGACCTCGCCGGAGTAGAGGACCGCGTTGCGTCCGCGACCGATGTCGACGAACGCCGCCTCCATGCTCGGGAGGACGTTCTGCACGCGACCGAGGTAGACGTTGCCGATGAGGGACGCCTCCTGCGAGCGGGCGACGTAGTGCTCGGCCAGGACGCCGTCCTCCAGGACGCCGATGCGGATGCTGTCCTGCTTCGAGCGGACCACCATCACGCGATCGACGGCCTCGCGGCGGGCGAGGAACTCTGACTCGGTGACCACCGTGCGTCGGCGGCCGGCGTCGCGGCCGTCGCGGCGGCGCTGCTTCTTGGCCTCGAGACGAGTGGAGCCCTTGATGCGCTGAGGCTCGGTGATCAGCTCGGGCTCGCGCTGCTCGCGGGGCTCCCGCGGCTGACGGACCCGGACGACGGTGTTCTCGGGGTCGTCCGACCCGCCGCGGTCGCTCTCGCCGGTGCGGCGGCGCGAGCGGCGGCGGACGGAGCCCTGCTCCTCCGCGGGCGCCTCGCGCTCCTCGCGCAGACCCAGCGGGGCGCCGCGCGGGGGAAGCGGCGCGAGCTCGACGTAGTCGGGCAGCTCGGGCGCCTGGAACAGGAGCGACGTGCTCGGCAGTGCGGGACGGGCGGGTCGCGCGTCCTCCTGGCCGGGCGCCGTCTCGGGAAGGGCGTTGAAGAACGCGACGGAGGACGTGGGGCTCTGAGCCTCGCTCACGTCCTCGGTCGGCGTCTCCTGCGCGGTCGTGTCGGTCTCGTCGGTATCGATGATCGTTCCCCCTGTCGCTGGCGCGCTCGACTCGGTCCGCCGGGTCGCCCGGCGGCCACCGAAGAGGCGGCTGATCTTCTTGGCCCCGCTGCGGGGCTCGTCGCGGTCCGGATCGGATCCGCTCGAATTCTTGTCTTCCACCATTCCTGGTGCACTCCTCGGCCGGGTCGTCCGCCGCGCCTTCCTACCCGGATCTCTCCTCGTGCGAGGGGCCGCGTGGGGCCCGTCGCGAATCCTTCCGCTCCCCCGATCCGGTCGCTCACGTGGCGCAGGACTCCGGGTGCAGCTTCGTTCTCGGAACTGACTATCCGACACGTGCTCCGTCTCGCTGCGACCGTCGGTCGCGTCGTGGTGGAGCGGGTGACCCGTCGCGTCCATTCGCGGAACGCGGTCGATCTCCTGTGGCCCGGTGTTCGCCCGGTAAACCTTCTGGTGCCGGCGCGGGATCTTCCGGACCGACGGCTCCGATTATCGCACGCATTCCCAGAGGCGCCGATTCGGCCCGTGCGATAATCCCCCGGTGTCCGACGCCCCCGCCCCCCGACGCCCGATCCTGTTCGCCGCACTGCTGGTCGTCCTGGGGATCACGGGGTGGATCGCGGCCTTCGCGCTGACGCTCGACAAGTTCGCGGCGCTGACCGATCCGTCGACGGGACTGGGGTGCGACTTCAGCATCCTGGTGCAGTGCAGCGCCAATCTGGACTCGCCTCAGGGAGCGGTCTTCGGCTTCCCCAATCCGCTGATCGGCGTGGCGGCGTGGATCGCGCCGATCGTGGTCGGATTCGGACTGCTCGCCGGGGCGCGCTTCGACCGCTGGTTCTGGGCGGTCTTCAACCTGGGCTTCGTCTTCGCCCTGGGCTTCGTGATCTGGCTGATCACGCAGAGCGTCTTCCTCCTCGGCACGCTCTGCCCGTGGTGCATGCTCACCTGGGCGGTCGTGATCCCTGGCTTCTGGCTCGTGACCCTGCGGAACCTGCGCGAGGGCGTGTTCCCGGTCCCGGCCGCGGTGCGGCGCTTCGCGGGAGCCGCCTACGGCTGGATCCCGTTCATCACGCTGCTCTGCTACCTCGCGATCGCGGTGATCGCGCAGCTCCGCCTGGACGTGCTCTCGTACCTGTGAGGCTGCTCGGGCGCTGACGGCAGCACTCCTCCTGGAGCACGTGGATCTCGATACGCCCGCTCCGCGGGCTACTCGATCAGCAGGGAGCTGGCGCACCGTTCGAGACACCGACGGGGTGACGACTAACCCGGTGACGGGGCACCCCGGGAACGTCCCGAGGTGCCCTTCACCGGATCGCCGAGCATCGCGAGGCGTATCCGGGAAAGCGCGTTCGAGCGCTTTCCCGTCGCCGGAGGCGCGACGCTCTGCAGATCGGACCGCCTACACGAGCCGACCGCGGCTCCGCGGGCTACCGCGGAGCGACGAACTCAGGAGAACCAGAGCGCGAGTTCGCGCTCCGCGGATTCAACGGAGTCGGAGCCGTGGACGAGGTTCTGCTGCACCTTCAGGCCCCAGTCGCGGCCGAGATCGCCGCGGATCGTGCCGGGCGCCGCGGTCGTCGGGTCGGTCGTTCCGGCGAGGGAGCGGAAGCCCTCGATGACGCGGTCGCCGGCGATGCGGATCGCGACGATCGGACCGCTCTCCATGAACTCCACGAGCGGCTCGTAGAACGGCTTGCCCTCGTGCTCGGCGTAGTGGGCGCCGAGGAGGTCGCGGTCGGCCTCCACGAGCTTGATGTCGACGAGCGAGTAGCCCTTCGCCTCGATGCGGCGGAGGATCTCGCCGGTGAGGTTGCGCGCGACTCCGTCGGGCTTGACGAGGACGAGGGTCTCCTGGATGGCCATGGTTCAGCGGTCTCCTTCGGTGGGGTCGGTGGTCCCGGCCGCCGGAGGGCCGGCCTGGGAGTCGAGGCGGGTGCCGGTCACGATGCAGTACGTCCAGAGGGCGACGAAGGCCGCGCCGATGACGAACATGATCGGGACGAGCAGACCCGAGGCAACGATAACGAACTGCAGCACCCAGCCGATCCGTATGCCGAGCGGGCGGTCGAGGAGGCGGAGCGTCGCCAGCATCGCGAGGCAGAGCACTCCCCCGCCGACCAGCACCACCACCGGATCGGCGACCTTCAGGCCGAAGCCCACGAGGGTCGCGAGGAACACGATGACGACCTCGAAGCCGAGGACGATCGACGCGAGGCTCTCGCGGACGGTCCTCGCCCGGCGCGGGCGCCCGGCTCTCACGAGCCCTGCCAGTTCTCGTCGCGGGCGACGGCGATCGCGCGCCCGACGAGAGTGATCGACCCTGTGATCACGAGGGCGCCCTTGTCGGTGCGCGCCGCGAGCAGGCGACCCGCGGTCAGCGCTCCCGCCGCGTCCTCGGCGACGTGCACCGACTCCTCCGGGAACACGGTGCGCGCGAGTGCCGCGAGGTCGTCGGCCGCGAGGGTGCGATCGCTCGGCGCGCGGGTCACGATGAGCTCGTCCACGACCGGCAGGAGCGCGCGGAGGATGCCCTCGGCGTCCTTCTCGGCGAGGACGCCGACGACCGCGGTGACGCGGTCGAAGTCGAAGTAGCGGCCGAGCGCTGCAGCGAGCGAGGCGGCGCCGTGCGGGTTGTGCGCGGCGTCGACGAGGGTGCGCGGGGAGTTGCCGACCACCTGGAGACGCCCCGGGGAGGTCGCGGCCGCGAGCCCCTCGTCGAGGACGTCGCCGGTCAGCTCCTGAGTGCCGCCTCCGATGAACGTCTCGACCGCGGCGATGGCGACGGCGGCGTTCTCGGCCTGGTGGTCGCCGAAGAAGGGCAGCAGGAGCTGGTCGTAGGAGGTCGCGAGACCGCGGACCGAGACCAGTTGGCCGCCGACGGCGACGGTGGTCGAGGTGACGTCGAACTCCGAGCCCTCGAAGGCGATGGAGGACTCGGTGGCCTCGGCCGCGTGCCGCAGCACCGCCTCCGCTTCGGGGGTCTGCTTCGCCGACACCACGGCGGCCAGTGGCTTCACGATGCCCGACTTGGTGCGCGCGATCTCGTCGATCGTCGAGCCGAGGCGGTCCGTGTGGTCGAGCGCGATCGGCGTGAAGACGGCCACCTGCGCGTCGGCGACGTTCGTCGAGTCCCACTCGCCGCCCATCCCGACCTCGATGACGGCCACGTCGACCGGCGCGTCGGCGAAGGCCGCGTACGCGAGCACGGTGATGACCTCGAAGAAGGAGAGCGGCGGCTCGTCCTGCTCGGCGAGCTCGGCGTCGGTCATGCGGATGTAGGGCTCGACGTCCTGCCAGTTCGCGACGAGGCTCTCGTCGGAGATGGGCTCGCCGTCGATGACGATGCGCTCGTTGAAGCGCTCGAGGTGCGGGCTCGTGAACAGCCCGACGCGCAGGCCGTGGGCCCGCAGGAGGCTCTCGATCATCCGGCTCGTGGAGGTCTTGCCGTTCGTGCCGGCCACCTGGATCACCGGGTAGGCCCGCTGCGGGTCGCCGAGTATCTCGACGGCGCGTCGCGTCGGGGCGAGCCTCGGGCGGACGTTCGACTCGCCCAGGCGCTCGAGCAGGGTCGCGTAGACGGCGTCGGCCGCCGCCCGGTCGGCGTCGTTCTCGAGGGGATCAGACATCGGCGGCCTCGACCTTCTCGACGCGGATGATGGCGGTGCCGGCGGGACCGAAGGCGACGGCCCCCTCGCCGCCCTCGAGGGCGATGGTCAGCGGGGTGAAGGCGAACCCGGTCGCGAGGGTCTCCTCGGCGATCCAGGTCGCGTGCGGCTCGAGCGCGCCGAGGCTGACCTCGTCGAGCATCACGTCGAGCACGATGCGGTCGCTCACGTCGAGACCGGCTCCCTTGCGGGCGTCCTGCACGGCGCGGATGAGATCGCGGGCGAGCCCCTCGGCCTCGAGCTCGGGCGTGGTGGCGGTGTCGAGGAGGACGAACCCTCCGCGCGGGAGGAGCGCGATGGCGCGATCGTCGGCGCCCGCTCCCCCGACCTCGAGCGTGAGCTCGTACTCCCCCCCGGCCAGCTCGACGCCGCCCGCGGTCACGACTCCGTCGACCTCGCTCCAGTCGCCCGCCTTCGCGGCCTTGATGACCGTCTGCACGCCGCGTCCGAGCCGCGGTCCGGCGGCACGGGCGTTGACGGCCAGGCGGGAGGTGACTCCGTAGTCGGACGCGCTCGTCTCGACGAGCGGCACGAGGGTCACCTCCTTCACGTTCAGCTCGTCGCGCAGGATCGCCTCGAACGGCGCGAGCTCGTCGGCGTCCGCGACGACCACGGTGAGGCGCGCGAGCGGCAGGCGCACGCGCAGTCCCGCCTGCTTGCGGAGCGAGAGCGCCGTCGACGAGATGCCGCGCACGGCGTCCATCGCATGGACGAGGGCCTCGTCGACCGGGAACTCGTCGGCGGTGGGCCAGTCGGTCAGGTGCACGCTGCGCCCGCCGGTCAGTCCCCGCCAGATCTCCTCCGAGATCAGCGGGAGCAGCGGAGCGGCGACGCGTGTCACGGTCTCGAGGACGGTGTACAGCGTGTCGAACGCCTCCGCGCCCCGGCCGTCCGAGTCGGCACCCTGCCAGAAGCGGTCGCGGGAGCGGCGCACGTACCAGTTGGTGAGGACGTCGGCGAAGTCGCGCAGCGCGGCCGCGGCGAGGGTCGAGTCGAGCGCCTCGAGGTGCCCGGTGACGGTCTCGATCAGGTCGTGGGTCTTGGCGAGCAGGTACCGGTCGAGGACGTCCTCGGAGTCGGTGCGGCGGCGCGCCTCGTAGCCGTCCTCGCCGGAGGCGTTGGCGTAGAGCGAGAAGAAGTACCAGGTGTTCCAGAGCGGCAGCAGCACCTGGCGCACGCCCTCGCGGATCCCCTCCTCGGTGACGACCAGGTTGCCGCCGCGCAGCACCGGGCTCGACATCAGGAACCAGCGCATCGCGTCGGATCCGTCGCGGTCGAAGACCTCGGCGACGTCTGGGTAGTTGCGCAGCGACTTCGACATCTTCTGGCCGTCGTTGCCGAGGACGATGCCGTGACTGACGACGTTGCGGAACGCCGGCCGGTCGAAGAGCGCGGTCGAGAGCACGTGCAGCGTGTAGAACCAGCCGCGCGTCTGCCCGATGTACTCGACGATGAAGTCGGCGGGGTTGTGCGAGTCGAACCAGTCCGCGTTCTCGAACGGGTAGTGCACCTGCGCGAACGGCATGGAGCCCGAGTCGAACCAGACGTCGAGGACGTCGGTGATGCGGCGCATCGTCGAGCGCCCGGTCGGGTCGTCGGGGTTCGGCCGTGTGAGCTCGTCGATGAAGGGGCGGTGCAGGTCCTCCGGGCGCACGCCGAAGTCGCGCTCGAGCTCGTCGAGCGAGCCGTACACGTCCATGCGCGGGTAGTCGGGGTCGTCGCTCTTCCACACCGGGATCGGCGAGCCGAAGTAGCGGTTCCGGCTGATCGACCAGTCGCGCGCGCCCGAGAGCCACTTGCCGAACTGGCCGTCCTTCACGTTCTCGGGGACCCAGGTGATCTCCTGGTTGAGCTCCTCCATGCGGTCGCGGAACGCGGTGACGCGCACGAACCAGCTCGAGACCGCCTTGTAGATCAGCGGGTTCCGGCAGCGCCAGCAGTGCGGGTACGAGTGCTCGTAGCTGGCCTGGCGGAGGAGCCGGTGCTGCGCCTTGAGCAGCTGCGTGAGGGGCTTGTTCGCCTCGAACACCTGCAGGCCGGCCACCTCGGCGATCTGCGGGAGGAAGCGGCCGCCGTCGTCGACGGAGATGATGACCGGGATGCCCGCGGCCTCGCAGACCTTCTGGTCGTCCTCGCCGTAGGCGGGGGCCTGGTGCACGATGCCCGTGCCCTCGCTCGTCGTCACGTAGTCGGCGACCAGGATGCGCCACGCGTTCTGCGTGCCCCAGGTCTCGGTGTCGGCGTAGTGGTCCCAGAGGCGGTCGTAGCTGACGCCCTCGAGCTCGCGACCGCGGAGGGTGCGCGAGACGGCGGCGCGCGCGGACTCGGCGTCGTCGTAGCCCAGGTCCTTCGCGTACGCGCCGACCTGGTCGATGGCGAGGAGGTACTCGGCCGAGAGCTCGCGCTCCTCCGGCTCGCCCTTCCCGTCGGCGGCGCCGTTCGGGCCCGCGGCGAGCACGGCGTACTCGATGTCGGGGCCGACGGCCAGCGCGGCGTTGGTCGGCAGGGTCCAGGGAGTCGTCGTCCAGGCGAGCGCGCGCACGGCGGTCAGGTTCAGCGCCTCCGCCGTCTCGCCGACCAGCGGGAACGTGACCGTCACCGTCTGGTCCTGGCGCATCTTGTAGACGTCGTCGTCCATCCGCAGCTCGTGGTTCGAGAGCGGGGTCTGGTCGCGCCAGCAGTAGGGCAGCACCCGGTAGCCCTCGTAGGCGAGGCCCTCGTCGTAGAGCTGCTTGAACGCCCAGATGACCGACTCCATGAAGGAGGGGTCGAGCGTCTTGTAGTCGTTCTCGAAGTCGACCCAGCGCGCCTGGCGGGTGACGTAGTCCTGCCACTCGCCCGTGTAGCGCAGCACCGACTCCTTCGCCGCGGCGTTGAACGCGGCGATGCCCATCTCCTCGATCTGGGACTTGTCGGTGATGCCCAGCTGCCGCTCGGCCTCGAGCTCGGCGGGCAGACCGTGGGTGTCCCAGCCGAAGCGGCGGTGCACCTGCTTGCCGCGCATGGTCTGGAAGCGCGGGAAGAGGTCCTTCGCGTACCCGGTCAGCAGGTGCCCGTAGTGCGGCAGGCCGTTGGCGAAGGGCGGTCCGTCGTAGAACACCCACTCGGGAGAGCCCTCGCGCGAGCGGATCGACTCCTGGAAGGTGTCGTCGGCCTTCCAGTGCGCGAGGACGGCCTCCTCGATCTCGGGGAAGCGCGGCGACGGGGTCACCCCGCGGCCGAAGGCGGATCCGGAGTCGCCGGAAGTGGGAGGGGTCAAGGGATAGGTCACGTGCGTTCTCCTGGCAGTGATGCTGGGCTGCACGAGGACGGCCCGCCCGGATCTGTCAGCCCGGGCCGGGGTCGCGGTACCACCTCGCTTGGGACCTCCCTCGGCGCTGCCTCGGAGACGTCCCCACTCGACCGGCTGTCACGGGCCGCACCCGTCCGGTTCTACTGGGCGGGGGCCGGAGCCGACGCCGTTCTTCCGGAGACTCGCCGGTGATGGCCGGGTCGAAGTCGTTGAGGGCTATCGTAGCGCGTCGGGGGCGGGAGGAGCAGGAGCGCACATGGCGGGAGCGACGAGCAGGGGACGGCCGCGCGCCTCGTCGCGCTCGATGCTCGAGGACGCCGCGCTGGACCTGTTCCTGGAGCAGAGCTACGCGGGCACGACCGTCGAGCAGATCGCCCAGCGCGCCGGCGTCTCGCGCAACACGTTCTTCAACTACTTCGAGTCCAAGAGCGACGTCTTCTGGGTCCTCGTCGACGACCGGCTGGCCGAGCTGCCCGCCGCACTCGGGGCGACGGCGCCGGAGCGGCCGGCGATGGACGCGCTGCGCGACGCGCTGCTGGCGGTCGGCGCCGGCTTCGGTCCCTCCTCCGTGCCCTGGGCGCTCACCCAGAGCGCGCTGATCGGCAGCGTGCACGAGCTGCAGGCGTCGGCCCTGTCGCGGCTCGCGCGCCAGGCGGCGATCGTGGCCGCCTTCGTGGAGCAGCGGGCCGCGCGACCGCTCCCGACCCATCTCTCCCGGGCGATCGCCTACGCCAGCGTCGGAGCGGCCGTCGCCGCGGTGCAGGCGTGGGCAGCGGCGGGGCCCACCCGCGGCGAGCTCGTGCCCTACCTCGACGAGGCGCTCGCCCCGGTCTGCGCCGGATTCGCCCCGGTCGTCGGCCGGGCCGCTCCCGACGGCCGCACCGCGGCTCCGCGATAGGATCGGCGCGGCCGGTGAGCGATCCGCTCCGGAGCCGCCATCCAGGCATCATCACCACCGACACGGTGCCGCCCATATCGAACCGGAGAATCATGACCTTCGCCGCGCAACTCCCCGCGAAGCCCGCCCTCGAGGGGCTCGAGAGCAAGTGGGGCCTCGTCTGGCAGACCGACGGCACGTACCGGTTCGACCGCACCGGTCTCACCCGCGCCGACGTCTACTCGATCGACACGCCCCCGCCCACCGCGTCGGGCTCGCTGCACATCGGGCACGTCTTCTCGTACACGCACACCGACGTCGTCGCGCGGTTCCAGCGCATGCGCGGCCGCAAGGTCTTCTACCCGATGGGCTGGGACGACAACGGCCTGCCGACGGAGCGCCGCGTGCAGAACTACTACGGCGTCCGCTGCGACCCGACGCTGCCCTACGAGGCCGACTTCACTCCTCCGTTCGAGGGCGGCGACAACAAGAGCAGCAAGGCGGCCGACCAGAAGCCGATCTCGCGCCGCAACTTCATCGAGCTGTGCGAGCGCCTCACCCTCGAGGACGAGAAGCAGTTCGAGGACCTCTGGCGCAGCCTCGGCCTCTCCGTCGACTGGTCGCAGACCTACCGCACCATCGGCGCGGAGTCGCAGGCCGCCTCGCAGCGCGCGTTCCTCCGGAATCTCGCCCGCGGCGAGGCCTACCAGGCCCAGGCGCCGACCCTGTGGGACATCACCTTCCGCACCGCGGTCGCCCAGGCCGAGCTCGAGGACAAGGAGCAGCCCGGGGCGTACCACCGGATCGCGTTCCACCGCGAGGGCGCGGAGGACGTCTTCATCGAGACGACCCGCCCGGAGCTGCTGCCCGCCTGCGTCGCACTCGTCGCGCACCCCGACGACGAGCGGTACCAGCCGCTCTTCGGCACGACCGTCCGCACCCCGCTCTTCGACGTCGAGGTGCCCGTGCTCGCGCACCACCTCGCGCAGAAGGACAAGGGCTCGGGCATCGCCATGATCTGCACCTTCGGCGACGTCACCGATGTGGTCTGGTGGCGCGAGCTCGACCTGCCCAACCGCGCGATCATCGGCTTCGACGGCCGCATCGTCTCGGAGGCGCCGCAGGCGATCACGAGCGACGCGGGCCGCGAGGCGTACGCGCAGCTCGCCGGCAAGACGGTGTTCTCGGCCAAGCAGGCCGTCGTCGCGCTCCTCACCGAGTCAGGGGAGATGACTGGCGAGCCGCGTCCCATCACCCACCCCGTGAAGTTCTTCGAGAAGGGCGACAAGCCGCTCGAGATCGTCTCGACCCGCCAGTGGTACCTGGTGAACGGCGCTCGCGACGCCGCGCTCAAGGAGCGCCTGCTGGAGCTCGGCCGCGACGTCCGCTTCGTGCCCGAGTTCATGCGCGTGCGCTACGAGAACTGGGTCAACGGCCTCTCGGGCGACTGGCTCGTCTCGCGCCAGCGCTTCTTCGGCGTGCCGATCCCCGTCTGGTACCCGCTGGACGGCGACGGCAACCCCGTCTTCGACCGCCCGCTCGTTCCCGAGGAGTCGGCGCTGCCCGTCGATCCGTCCTCGGACCCCGCCCCCGGCTACTCCGAGGACCAGCGCGGCGTGCCCGGCGGCTTCCAGGGCGAGCTCGACGTCATGGACACCTGGGCCACCTCCTCGCTCACCCCGCAGCTCGCGGGCGGCTGGGAGCGCGACGACGAGCTCTGGCAGCTCGTGGCTCCGTACGACCTCCGCCCCCAGGGCCAGGACATCATCCGCACCTGGCTCTTCTCGACCCTGCTGCGCTCGCAGCTCGAGGACTCGCGCGCGCCCTGGGGCAACGCGACGATCTCGGGCTTCATCGTCGATCCGGACCGCAAGAAGATGTCGAAGTCGAAGGGCAACGTCGTCACCCCGGCGGGCATGCTCGAGCAGCACGGCTCGGACGCGGTGCGCTATTGGGCGGCCTCGTCGCGGCTCGGGACCGACGCGGCGTTCGATCCGCAGAACCCGACCCAGATCAAGATCGGCCGGCGTCTCGCGATCAAGGTCCTGAACGCGGCGAAGTTCATCCACGGCTTCGCGCAGGCCGAGGGCGCCGAGGTGACCGATCCGCTCGATCTGAGCATGCTCGCGACGCTCGACGCCGTGGTGGCCGAGGCGACGACCGCCCTCGAGAACTACGACCACGCGCGGGCGCTCGAGAGCACCGAGGCGTTCTTCTGGACCTTCTGCGACGACTACCTCGAGCTCGTCAAGGAGCGAGCGTACGGCGAGGACGGCGCCTCGGCGGCCGCCGCACTCCACCTCGCGCTCGATGCGCTGCTGCGCCTCTTCGCTCCGTTCATCCCCTTCGCCACCGAGGAGACGTGGTCGTGGTCGCACGACGCCTCGATCCACACGCAGCCGTGGCCCGAGCAGACCGGTCTCGGTGGGGACGCCTCGGTCCTCGCCGCCGCCAGCACCGTGCTCACGGCGGTCCGCCGCGCGAAGACGGATGCGAAGGCCTCGCAGAAGACGCCGGCCCGCGCGGCCGTCGTCACGGCTCCCGCCGACCTGATCGCCTCGCTCCGCCTCGCCGCGGGTGACATCGCCGCAGTGGGCCGGATCGCCGCCCTCGACTTCGCCGAGGGTGCGACACTGTCGGTGGAGATCGAGCTCGAGACCGAGGTCTAGGACGCGCCGGGAGGCGGGCCCGACCGGCCCGCCTCCCGAGCACCGACGAGAGGACGCACCATGCAGCTCGGAACACGCTGGAACCTCGGCGGCCGGCCGCCGACCACCCTCCCGGAGATCGTCGTCACCGCGGTCCGCGACGTCGAGCACGAGCTCGCCGAGGCGGGCACCGAGACGGCGGACTGGCGCTGGCAGCTCACCTGGCTCGAGGGCAAGCCAGTCCTCGAGCTCGACGACGGTACGACGGTCACCTACCGTCCCGACGAGGACGCGGCCTACATCACGCAGCCGCAGGGCGGCGTCGAGGGCGAGGACGACGACTGGGGCTGAGCCCGCCGGGTGCGGCCTAGGCTCGCAGGATGATCGACTCCGTCGCCGTCCTCCTCGAGCCCAGCACCCTCCCCCACGGTCTGCCCGACTTCGCGGCGGTCGACCCGGACGCCTACCGGCCCGCCTTCGAGGAGGCGCTGCGCCGGCACCGCACCGAGATCGACGTCATCGTCTCCACGGAGGCGGCGCCGAGCATCGAGAACACGCTCGTGGCGCTCGAGCGCTCCGGTCGCGCCCTGCGCCGGGTGAGCGCGGTCTTCTTCACCGTCTGCGCGTCCGATCGCACGGCGCAGACCGATGCGCTGGAGCAGGAGCTCGCTCCCCTGCTGTCGGCGCACGACGACGCGATCACCCTCGACCCGCGGCTCTACGAGCGGCTCCGCGTCCTCGGCGAGCAGAGGGATCGACTCGACCTCGACGACGAGACGGCCTACCTGCTCGAACGGGTGCTCACGCGGTTCGCCCGCGCAGGAGCGCTCCTCGACGACGACGGGAAGGCCCGTCTCGGCGAGCTGAACGAGCGGCTCTCGACCCTCACCACGCTCTTCCAGAAGAACCTGCTCGCCGAGACCAACGCGCGCGCCGTCGCGTTCGACGACGCCTCGGCACTCGACGGGCTCGACGACTCCGAGGTGTCCGCTGCTCAGCGGGCCGCCGGGGAACGCGGTCTCGAGGGCGTCCTCGTCACGCTGCCGCTCTTCTCCGGCCACCCGTGGCTCGCCCGTCTGCGCGATCGCTGGGTGCGCGAGCGCATCCTGCGGGCCTCCGTCGGCCGGGCGGGCGAGGGCGGCGAGCACGACAACCGCGAGGTTCTGCAGGACACCGTCGCGCTGAGGGCGGAGCGCGCCGCTCTGCTCGGGGCGACCTCGCACGCCGAGTTCGTGATCTCGGGGCAGACGGCCGGCTCCCCGGAGCGGGTGCGGACTCTGCTGGAGGAGCTCGCCGAGCCCGCCGCCCGGAACGCGTCCGAGGAGCTCGCCAGGATGCAGGCGTTCGCCGACGCGGAGCAGGACGCCGCGGGTGCACCGCGGTTCGTCCTCGAGGCCTGGGATCGCGCGTACTACGAGGAGCGGGTGCGCTCCGCGTCCTACGACGTCGACTCGAGCGCGCTGCGGCCCTACTTCGAGCTGGAGCGGGTGCTGCACGAGGGCGTCTTCGCCGCGGCGGCGGGACTCTACGGTCTGCGATTCGAGGAGCGGACGGACCTCGTCGGCCACAGCGAGCACGTCCGCGTCTTCGAGGTGCACGAGGAGGACGGCTCCGCGCTCGGGCTCTTCCTCTTCGACCCCTTCACCCGCGACTCGAAGCGGGGCGGCGCCTGGATGAACTCGCTGTCGACGCGCACGAGCCTCCTCGGCGACTCCGCCGTCGTCGTCAACACCCTGAACATCTCGGCGCCCGGCGAGGGCGAGCCTGCACTGCTCGCTCTGGACGAGGTCGACACGCTCTTCCACGAGTTCGGGCACGCCCTCCACGGCCTCCTCGCCTCGGTGCGGTATCCGCGGTTCGGCGGCACGAGCGTCTACCGCGACTTCGTCGAGTTCCCGAGTCAGGTGAACGAGATGTGGGTGCGCCGACCGGAGCTCCTGTCCTCCTACGCGCGCCACGTCGAGACCGGTGAGCCGCTGAGCGCCGAGCTCGTGCGGCGGCTCGAGGAGTCCGCCCTCTGGGGTGAGGGCTTCGCCACGGCGGAGTACCTCGCCTCGGCGCTCCTGGACCTCGCCTGGCACGAGCGCGCCCATCCGGTCGAGCGCGTCGACGTGCGCGACTTCGAGGACGACGCGCTGCGCCGCGCCGGCCTGCTGCTCGACGCGATCCCGCCGCGGTACGGCAGCACCTACTTCGCGCACGTGTTCTCTGGCGGCTACTCCGCGGGCTACTACTCCTACATCTGGAGCGAGATCCTCGACGCCGACACCGTCGAGTGGTTCGAGGAGAACGGCGGTCTGGATCGCGCGGCGGGCGAGCGCTTCCGCCGGACGATCCTCGGGATCGGCGGCTCGCGCGATCCGCTCGACGCCTACCGCGGGTTCCGCGGTCGCGACGCCCGCACCGAGCCGCTGCTGCGACGACGGGGACTGCTCCCCCGCGGCTGAGCTCTCACGCGGCGGACCGGCGCGGCACGAGCCACGCCAGCACGACGAGCCCGACGACCAGCCCCCAGAAAGCGGATCCGATCCCCGCGACGGTGGTGCCGGACGCGGTGACGAGGAGGGTCGCCGCGGCGGGCAGGCGCAGCCGCGGCTCGTCGACGGCAGCCTGGACCGCCGCGACGAACACTCCGAGCAGCGCCAGCCCGGCGACGGCCTCGATGAGCAGCGGGCTCGCGGAGGAGACCAGCGCCGTCGCGGCGCCGGCCACGAGGCCGAGGACGAGGTAGGACGCGCCCGCCGAGACCGACGCGATCCACCGGCGCTCCGGCAGGGGGGACGCCTCCGGTCCCGCGGTCAGCGCCGCGCTCAGCGCCGCGAGGTTGATCGGCACTCCGCCGAAGACGGCGGCGACGCCCGAGAGCGCTCCCGAGGAGACGATCGCCGGCCGGGAGTGCGGCGCGAAGCCGAAGCTCGACAGCACGGCGATGCCTGGGATGTTCTGCCCCGCCATCGTCACCACGTAGAGCGGGAGTCCGATGCCGACGATCGCGCCGATCTCGAAGACCGGAGCGACGAACTCGGGCGCCGGCAGCAGCGGTGCACCGGCGAGGGCCGCGCCGTCGGTGACCAGCAGCAGCACGATCGCCAGGCCGATCGCGGCCGGCACGGCCCAGCGCGGGAGCAGCCGCACGAGCACGAGCCAGACCAGGATCACCGGCAGAGCCAGCGCCGGGATCTCGACCGCCGCCCGGACGGGCGCGAGCACGAGAGGGAACAGGATCCCCGCGAGCATTCCGTTGGCGAGCGGTCGCGGGATGCGCGACACCAGCCGCCCCAGCGCCGGCCAGAGCCCCGTGATCACCAGGAGGAGCGACGCCACCAGGAACGCGCCCACCGCGCGGTCGAAGCCGCCGGGGAGCGCCGCCGTCGCCGCGAGCAGTGCGGCTCCGGGGGTGCTCCACGCGAAGGTCATCGGAACGCGGTAGCGGATGCTCAGCAGGATGCACAGCAGACCCTGCAGCACGCAGACCGCCAGGAGTCCTGACGCAGCCTGGCGATCGGTCGCGCCGACGGCGACGACGCCGGCGAGGACGATCGCGAAGGAGCTCGAGAAGCCGGTGAGGGCGGCGACGATCCCGGCGAGCAGGGGCTGGACGATGACGGCTCCTCCGTTCGCGGACGCCCGGACCGGCCGGGCGGCGCGTCCACGACCCGCTCCGCCAGGCTAGGGAACCGGAGCGGGCACGACGACGCCCCCGCCGGGCCAATCCTGGTGAACTGGCGCGACGGGGGCGGAGGGGGTCAGGCGCTCTTCTCCTGGCGGCGCGGCGCGTGCGGCACGATCGTCGGCGCGGCGTTGTCGAGCACGGCGGCGCGGGTGACGACGACCCGGGCGACCTCGTCGGACGACGGCACCTCGAACATGATCGGCCCGAGCACCTCCTCGAGGATCGCGCGGAGCCCGCGAGCGCCCGTCTGCCGCAGCACGGCGAGGTCGGCGATCGCCTCGAGGGCGCCGCGGTCGAACTCCAGCTCGACGCCGTCGAGCTCGAACATGCGCTGGTACTGCTTGACGAGCGCGTTGCGCGGCTCGGTCAGGATCTGCATCAGCGCATCCTGGTCGAGCTGCGTCACCGTGGTGACGACCGGGAGGCGGCCGATGAACTCGGGGATGAGCCCGAACTTGTGCAGATCCTCCGGGAGGACCTCGCTGAAGATGTTGATCTCGTCGCCCTTGCTGTGCAGCGGGGCACCGAACCCGATGCCGCGCTTGCCGGCGCGCGACGAGATGATGTCCTCGAGTCCGGCGAACGCTCCCGCGACGATGAACAGCACGTTCGTCGTGTCGATCTGGATGAACTCCTGATGCGGGTGCTTGCGACCGCCCTGCGGCGGCACGGAGGCGACCGTGCCCTCGAGGATCTTCAGCAGGGCCTGCTGGACGCCCTCGCCCGAGACGTCGCGCGTGATCGACGGGTTCTCGGCCTTGCGCGCGATCTTGTCGACCTCGTCGATGTAGATGATGCCGGTCTCGGCGCGCTTGACGTCGTAGTCGGCAGCCTGGATGAGCTTCAGCAGGATGTTCTCGACGTCCTCGCCGACGTAGCCCGCCTCGGTGAGGGCCGTGGCGTCGGCGACTGCGAAGGGCACGTTGAGCCGCTTCGCGAGCGTCTGCGCGAGGTAGGTCTTGCCGCAGCCGGTCGGGCCGATCAGCAGGATGTTGCTCTTGGCGATCTCGATCTCGTCGTGGATCGCATCGGCCGCGGTGATCGTGTTGCGCACGCGCACCCGCTTGTAGTGGTTGTAGACCGCGACGGCGAGGGCTCGCTTGGCCTGCTCCTGGCCGATCACGTACTCCTCGAGGAAGCCGAAGATCTCCTTGGGCTTCGGGAGGTCGAACTCGTGGCTCGTCTCCTCGCTCGACTCCGAGAGCCGCTCCTCGATGATCTCGTTGCACAGCTCGACGCACTCGTCGCAGATGTAGACGCCGGGACCGGCGATGAGCTGCTGGACCTGCTTCTGGCTCTTGCCGCAGAACGAGCACTTCAGCAGGTCGGCGCTTTCGCCAATACGTGCCACGGGGATGCCCCACTTCCTTGTCGTGCGTCGGTCGTGTCGTGCGTCGGTCGTGCGGGGACCGAGGAACTGGTTCCGAGCCTAGCCTCTGCATCGCGAGGGCTCGGCAGGCGGGCCGGGATTCGCGGCCGTTGCGCCCGTCGTGACGGTTTGCTACGGACGCCCGGGCGGGACCCCGGGTGTGCGGAAGGGCCGGTCGCGGATCTCTCCGCGCCGGCCCTTCCGAGGGTCGATCAGGCCGTGAGAGCCGGGAGGCTCTTGCGGCTGGTCAGGATCTGGTCGATCAGCCCGTACTCGAGCGCGTCGTCCGCGCCGAGGATCTTGTCGCGGTCGATGTCCTTCTTGACCTGCTCGATCGAGCGGTTGGAGTGCTTCGACAGCGTCTCCTCGAGCCACTCGCGCATGCGCATGATCTCGGCCGCCTGGATCTCGATGTCCGAGGCCTGGCCACCGCCCTGCTGGACGGCGGGCTGGTGGATGAGGATGCGCGCGTTGGGGAGCGCGAGGCGCTTGCCCGGCGTGCCCGCGGCGGTCAGCACGGCGGCGGCGGACGCCGCCTGCCCGAGGACGACCGTCTGGATGTGCGGTCGGATGTACTGCATCGTGTCGTAGATCGCCGTCATCGCGGTGAAGGATCCACCGGGCGAGTTGATGTACATGACGATGTCGCGGTCGGGGTCCTGGCTCTCGAGCACGAGGAGCTGAGCCATGATGTCGTCCGCCGAGGCGTCGTCGACCTGCACGCCGAGGAAGATGATGCGGTCCTCGAAGAGCTTGGCGTAGGGGTCCTGGCGCTTGTAGCCGTAGGCCGTGCGCTCCTCGAAGGTGGGGAGGATGTAGCGCGAGGACGGCGCGGCTCCGGAGCCGAAGGCCGTTCCGCCGAAGGTGGGTGCGTTCATTGTCTGTTCCTGATCTCTCGGCGCGTCTGGAAGGCTCACTCGGTGGCGGTTCCGCCGCCGCCGGCGACGTCGGTCGCGGAGGAGCGGATGTGGTCGACGAATCCGTAGGCCAGGGCCTCCTCGGCGCTGAACCAGCGGTCGCGGTCGCCGTCCTCGTTGACCTGCTCGACGGTCTTGCCGGTCGCCTTCGCGGTGATCTCGGCGAGGCGCTTCTTCATGTCGAGGATGAGCTGCGCCTGGGTCTGGATGTCGGACGCGGTGCCGCCGAAGCCGCCGTGCGGCTGGTGCAGCAGGACGCGGGCGTTCGGCGTGATGTACCGCTTGCCCTGCGTGCCGGCGGTGAGGAGGAGCTGGCCCATCGAGGCCGCCATCCCGATGCCCACGGTCACGATGTCGTTCGGGACGAACTGCATCGTGTCGTAGATCGCCATGCCGGCGGTGATGGAGCCGCCGGGCGAGTTGATGTACAGGAAGATGTCCTTCTCTGCGTCCTCGGCCGCGAGGAGGAGGAGCTTCGCGGCGATCTCGTTCGCGTTCTCGTCGCGCACCTCGGAACCGAGCCAGATGATCCGGTCCTTGAGCAGGCGGTCGAAAACACTGTTGGGCATAACCATGTCGGCCATGTATTGCTCCGTTTCAGTTGTCGCTTCGGAGGCGAATCTATCGGACGCTCCCCCGCCGATCCGGCCGTGTTCGCCCGGGGCGGAGCGGGAGCGGCCGGTGTTCGCCGGGGGCGGACCGGCGGCGCGCCTGCGCCGGAACGACAGGAGCCGCCCCCGACGGATCGGGGGCGGCTCCTGTGGTCGTCTGCGCGAGTGCTACTCGGCGGCCGGGGTCTCCTCGGCGGGAGCGGCGACCTTCTTCTTGGCGGGGGCGCGCTTCTTCTTCGGAGCCGGGGCGGGCTCCTCCGCTGCGGCCTCGGCCGGAGCCTCGGTCGTCTCGGCAGGAGCGTCGCCGGCCTCTGCGGGCGCCTCGACCGGGGCGTCGGCGGCGGCGTCCTCGACCGCGGGAGCGGTCTCGTCGGTCGACGACTCGTCGTCCTCGCCGGGAACGGCGGTGAACGCGGTCAGGTCGACGGCCTTGCCGTCGGTGTCGACGACCTTCGCCTTGCCGAGGACGATCGCGAGCGCCTTGTTGCGGGCGACCTCGCCGACCATCTGACCGATCTGGTTGTTCTCGGACAGGATCTTGATGAACTCGTTCGGCTCCATGCCGTACTGCGCAGCGCCCTGGATCAGGTACTGCGTGAGCTCGTCCTGGCTGACCTGGACCTTCTCCTGCTCGACGACGTGGTCGAGGAGGATCTGGGTCTTGAAGGTCTTCTCGCTCGCCTCGGTGACCTCGGCGCGGTGCTCGTCGTCCTCGAGGCGGTTCTCGCCCTCGAGGTGGCGGCGCACCTCGTCCTCGACGAGCGACGCGGGGACCGGCACCTCGACGAGGGCGAGGAGGGCGTCGACGAGCTTCTCGCGCGCCTGGCCGCCCTGGCCGAAGGTCTTCTGCTGAGCGGCCTGCTCCTTGAGCGACTCGCGGAGCTCGGCGATCGTGTCGAACTCGCTGGCGATCTGCGCGAAGTCGTCGTCGGCGTCGGGGAGCTCGCGCTCCTTGACGGCGGTCAGGGTGACGGCGATCTCGGCCTGCTCGCCGGCGTGGTCGCCGCCGAGCAGCGGAGCGGTGAAGGTGGTGCTCTCACCGGCGGTGAGGGAGTCGAGCGCCTCGTCGATGCCCTCGATGAGCTCGCCCGAGCCGAGCTCGTAGGAGATCGCGTTGGCGGTGTCGACCTCGACGCCGTCGATGGTCGCGATCAGGTCGATCTGGGCGAAGTCGCCCGTCTTCGCAGGACGGTCGACCGTGACGAGCGTGCCGAAGCGGCTGCGCAGGCGGTCGAGCTCCGCGTCGACGTCGGCGTCGGTGACCTCGGCCGCGTCGACCGTCAGCTCGATGCCGTCGTAGTCGGGCACGTCGACCTCGGGACGGACGTCGACCTCGATCGCGAGCTCGAGATCGCCGGTGAAGTCCTTGTCGCTCGGCCAGGCGACGATGTCGGCCTGCGGGCGGCCCAGGGGGCGCACCTCGGACTCGCGCACGGCCTCGCGGTAGAAGCCGTCGAGGCCCTCGTTGACGGCGTGCTCGAGCACGGCCGCCTTGCCGACGCGCTGGTCGACGATCGCCGGCGGGACCTTGCCCTTGCGGAAGCCGGGGACGTTGATCTGCTCGGCGATGTGGCCGTACGCGTGCGTGATGCTGGGGCCGAGCTCGTCGGGGGTGACCGAAATCGCGAGCTTGACGCGGGTCGGGCTCAGCTTTTCTACCGTGGTCTTCACGTGAGGGGATCTCCTGTGCTGGTTGGTGTCGGCGCCGTGCAAACGGTCGTCACGGGTCGAGGTCGTCACGATGAGAATCGTGGTCGGGGCGACAGGATTCGAACCTGCGACCTCCCGCTCCCAAAGCGGGCGCTCTAGCCAAGCTGAGCTACGCCCCGGATGCGCGGGCCGGGGCACCGTGCTGTGAGACTCTCGTCGAGCCCTCTCCGCACGTCCGCTCTCGCGACACGCCGAAATGGCCTTCGCAAGTGTACTCCACCACGACTCGCCCGGCAGGAACGAGGTACCGACCGCGCGCCGCGAGCAGTGCCGCGAGGACGTGTCCGCCTCGGCCGCGGGATGTACTACAGTGTCATGGTGCCCGATCGAGAGACGGGCGCACACTCGCTCCGCAGCCTCGCGCCGCGGATCCGGGGCTGTAGCTTAGTGGTAAAGCCTCTGTCTTCCAAACAGATGATGCGAGTTCGATTCTCGTCAGCCCCTCTTCTGAACGGCCCGGTCTTCGGAACCGCATCGGCCGCGTCAGGCCGTCGCGTCCGACGCTCCGCGGTGCAGCTCGGTCAGCGCTCGGTACGACTCGGCGTTCCTGCGGATGCCGGCGCGCTCCTCCTCCGTCAGCTCGCGACGCACCTTCGCCGGCACTCCGGCCACGAGTGACCCGGGCGGGACGACGGTGCCCTCCAGCACGACGGCACCCGCCGCCACGAGGGAGCCGGTCCCGATGACGGCGCCGTTCAGCACCGTCGCGTTCATCCCGACCAGCACGTCGTCCTCGAGCGTGCAGCCGTGCAGCACGGCGTTGTGCCCCACCGAGACCCCGGCGCCGATCGTCGCACCGAACCCGGCGTCGACGTGCACGATCACGCCGTCCTGCAGGTTGCTGCCCTCGCCGAGTCGGATCGACGCGCTCTCGGCCCGCAGCACCGCCCCGTACCAGACGCTCGCGCGCTCCCCCACGGCGACGTCGCCGACGAGGACGGCGCCGGGCGCCGCCCAGGCGGTGCGGGCGAGGCGGGGCGATCGCCCCTCGCCGAGCCCGAGGAGGCGCGGCCCCTGCTGATCGTTCGACATCGTCGTCTTCCTCTCGTCGTTCCGGGACGCTCGTCCCGCATCCTCGCACCGTCGCCCGGCGAGCGGGACCTCAGCGGGCAGAGCGCAGCCAGGCGAGCACGGCGAGGACGCGCCGGTGGTCCGATCCCGAGTCCTCGAGACCGAGCTTCTGGAAGATCGCGGTCACGTTCTTCTCGACCGCACCGACCCCGATGAAGAGCGACGCCGCGATGCCCGCGTTCGTGCGCCCCTCCGCCATCGCCTCGAGCACCTCCCGCTCCCGCGGGGTCAGCGAGGCGAGCGGATCGCGCTGGCGCTGCAGGAGCGACGCCACGACCTGCGGGTCGAGCACGGTCCCTCCGGCCGCCACCCTCTCGACCGCGTCACGCAACTCGTCGACGGAGGCGACCCGGTCCTTCAGGAGGTAGCCCATCCCGCCCTCGCCGGATCCGAGCAGCTCGTGCGCGTAGGTCACCTCGACGTACTGGCTCAGCAGGAGGACCGCGACGGACGGGTGCGCGGCGCGGATCCGGAGGGCCGCACGCACCCCCTCGTCGCGGAAGGTCGGCGGCATGCGGACGTCGAGCACGGCGACGTCGACCGCCGCGGGCTCGCGCTCGAGGAGGGCCACGAGTCCCTCGGCGTCGCCGAACGCTCCGGCCACGGCGAACCCCGCGTCCTCGAACAGTCGGACGAGGCCCTCCCGGAGGAGTACCGAGTCCTCGGCGAGGGCGACGCGGATCACGGGTGCGGAGCTCACTCCGTCAGCCTAGAGCGGGGGGCATCGGCGGGGAGCGGGCGGAACGGCACGTGGACGCCGACGATCGTCGGTCCTCCCGCGGGTGAGTCCAGGCGGAGGACTCCGCGGAGACCTCGGAGCCTCCCCTCGACCCCCTCGAGTCCGTGGCCGGGGATCGCGGCCGCCCCGCCGACTCCGTCGTCGATCACCCAGACGTCGAGCCAGCTCTCCCCGGACGCGCCCGGATCGCGCACGTCGAGGTGGACCCGGATGCGCCGGGCCCTCGCGTGCTTCGATGCGTTCGCGAGCAGCTCCGCCACGACGAAGTAGACGCTCCGCTCGACCTCCGGCGGCACCCCCCGGATCGGATGGTCGACGACGACGTCCACCGGAACGGGGCTTAGCGCGGCGATCGAGTGCACGGCCGCCTCGAACCCGCGGTCCTGCAGGATCGGCGGGGCGACGCCGCGCGACAGGGCGCGCAGCTCGTCCAGCGCCGCGCCGACGTGCTCGCGGGCCTGCGCGATCAGGGCCGTCGCTCCCTCCGGATCCGCGCCGATACGGCGTTCCGCCGACGCGAGGTCCATCTGCACCCGGAGGAGCCGCTGCTGCGGTCCGTCGTGGATGTCCCGCTCCAGCCGGCGCAGCTCGCGGTCCTCGGCGGCGACGGCGGCTCCGCGAGAGGCGCTCAACTCCTCGACCTCGCGCTGCAGCGCCTCCGAGCTCCACGGGCCCAGCAGCAGCCTGTCGACCAGGTAGCGGGCGAGGGTGAGGCCGCGCGTCGCGAACGGCAGGGTCGAGACGAACAGCACCACGACGGCGACTGCGGCCAGGACGACGAGGATCTCCGGCGGCTCGGGCACGCCGAGCAGTGAGCTCACGCGGTCGGCCACCCAGCGCGCGGCGGTCGCTGAGCCGCCTCCCGTGCCGTCGAGCGCCGTCACGAGGGTCCCCGCCCCCGCCCAGAGCCACAGCACCAGCACGGCCCCGAGCACCGTCGAGAGCAGCGGAGCCACGATCAGCGTGTGCAGCAGAGCCAGCCAGTAGTGGCCGTCGATCACGGGACCGTAGAGCGCGAAGGTGGCGGGGGCCACACCGGCGGGCGCCCGGCGCGCTCGGGGCTCGGGGATGTCCGGGCGACCGGCGAGCAGGTCGAGCCACCGGGTGCCGCGCGCGAAGAAGCGCGCGACGATCAGGGCGACCGGGACCAGGACGACCCCGATCAGCACCCCGATGAGCCCGAGCGCGGCGACGAGCGCGAGGCCGACCGTCGTCGCTCCGACGACCGCGAACGGCACCGCGACGACCAGCGCGAGCGCCTCACGCGGCACCCCGCGCCAGAGGCGGAGGTAGGCGCGGGTCGCCTCGGCCAGCGGTGACGACGCAGCGCTCATCACGGCCCTCCTTCACGCCCGCCGCGGGAGGGGGACGCCGGTCCGAGCGTATCGGCGGCGCCCTCTCGGCACCCGGGGGCGGACCCCCGTCTCCGTCGCTCCTGCGGCCCTCGCGGAGGAGGACAGCCTCACCTCAGCGGCGCTTAGCGGAGCCTCCGCTTCCTTGCGGCTACGGGGCTGCGGCGTACAGTTGACGATCAGTCACCCCCTCTCGAAAGGACCCGATCGATGTCCACTGCATCCGTCACGTCGCTCACCTCGTCGAACCCGGATGTCGCATCCGGAGTCGCTCAGTTCCTCAGCCCCGTCGTCGTCGAGATGACCGCGCTGGCCGTCAACGGCAAGCAGGCGCACTGGCACGTGCGCGGCGCCAACTTCATCGGCGTGCACGAGCTCCTCGACACGATCGTCGCGCACTCGATCGAGTGGGCCGACCTCGCCGCCGAGCGCGTCGTCGCCCTCGGCCTCCCCGTCGACGCCCGCATCCAGACCGTCGCCTCGGCGACGCGGACCCAGCCCCTCACCCCCGGGTTCCAGCGCTCCGAGAACGCCATCGTCGAGATCATCACCCAGATGGACGTCGCGATCGCCACGGTGAACACCGCGATCGCCGAGCTCGCCGAGATCGACGCCAGCAGCCAGGACGTCGCCATCGAGATCGGCCGCGGCCTCGAGAAGGACCGCTGGTTCCTCTTCGCGCACGTCAGCGAGAGCTGAGCACCCGCCCCCGGACGCACCCGGAAGGCCCGCCCGATCCTCGGATCCGGTGGGCCTTCCGTCTGCCCGGTCGGCCGGGACCGGCGTCAGGCCTCGTGGGTGACGCGGCCCGCGAGGAGCGTCAGCGCCACGGGCATGGTCCGCAGCCGGTCCGGACCCGCGGTGAGCGGGTCGCGCTCGACGACGACGAGGTCGGCGGGGTCGCCCGCCATCGGCCGCAGCCGTCGCGACCTCGTCGAGGCGGTGATCGCCTCCCGAGCATCGAGGCGCTGCTCGGGGTGCCAGGGCTCATCGCCGAGGCGAGCCCGGGCCACGGCCGCCGCCATCGCGACCCACGGGTCCAGCGGCGCGACGGGGGCGTCCGATCCCAGCACGACCGTCGCTCCGGAGTCGATCAGCGAGCGGAGCGCGAAGGCGCGGCCGGTCCGTCCCGCCCAGTAGCGGTCGGCGACGTCGCGGTCGTCGAGAGCGTGCTCGGGCTGCACGCCGGCCACGACTCCCAGGCCGGCGAACCGCGGGATGTCGGCGTCCGAGAGCAGCTGCGCGTGCTCGATCCGGCCGCCGCCCACCCGCGCGAGGGCGTCGAGCGCGACCGTGGCGGCCGCGTCGCCGATGGCGTGCACGGTCGACCGGATCCCGGCCGCCGCCGCGCGGGCGAGCAGCTCGTCGAGCTCGACCGGATCGACGGTGAGGACCCCGCGCCCCGCGCCGGCACCCTCGTACGGGTGCTCGCAGAAGGCGGTCCGCGTGTTGAGGGAGCCGTCGATCAGCACCTTGAGCGGGCCCATCCGGAGCAGGCCCTCTCCCCCGGCGAGCTCGTCCCCGCTGCGCAGCCCCTCGCGGATCGCGCGGTCCAGGTCGTCCCGGTACACCCCGGCGTCCACCCGGAGGGACCGCGTGCCGTGAGCGACGCGGCGGGTCCAGTCGCCGACGTTCCAGCGCATCTCGAGATCGACGACTCCGACGACCCCGCGCGCGGCCGCCTGCCGGGCCGCCGTGTCGACGAGCAGGTCGAGCTCGTCGTCGGTCATGGCGCCGAGCGCCGTGACGAGCTCGAAGCACGGGTCCTCGCGCAGGAGATCGTCCGTCCACGGCACGGAGTAGCGCCGGAGCGCCGCGGAGTTGAGCCAGACCGAGTGCAGGTCGCCGCCGACGAGCACCACGGGCCGCTCGGGCGCGACGGCGTCGAGCTGCCCGGTGGTCGGCGGCTCGGGCCACAGGCCGTCGCGGTAGCCGAAGCCGACGAGCGTGGTCGTCGCTCCCGCGGGCGAGACGGCGAGCCGGTCGCGGACCGCCGCCACGACCTCGGCAGCCGAGACGGCCGACGAGACGTCCAGGCGCGGAGCGGTCATCGCCCACTGCGAGAAGTGCACGTGCTCGTCCCACAGTCCGGGCAGCAGCCACCGGCCGTCGAGGTCGCGGACGTGGTCGACCGGTCCGGCCGCGGCGCCGACGGAGTCGATCACCCCGTCCCGCACCACCAGGTCGACCGGAGCATCGGCGCCCAGCAGCCTCGCGCCGCGCAGCAGCAGCGATCCGCTCATCGTCGTCCGGCCTCGATCACGACTGGCACACCGGGCACCAGTAGAGCTTGCGCGCGCCGATCTCCTCGAGGAGGACGTTCGTGCCGCAGACGCGGCAGGGCAGGCCCTCGCGCTTGTAGACGTAGTTGCGCTCGGCGCGGCTGCGGACGGCCTTCGACCGCTCGGAGGCGGTCAGCCCGCGCCGGGTGATCATCATGCCGGTGCGGATGCCGTCCTCGAGCAGGAGCGCCCAGTCGGCCCACAGCTCGTTCGCGAGCTCGAGCGGCACCTGCTTGCCGGGCGTGTGCGGGTCCAGCGCCGCGCGGTAGAGCAGCTCGGCCCGGTAGATGTTGCCGATGCCGCTGACGACCGACTGGTCCATCAGCACCAGTCCGACCGGAGTGGCCGTCTTGCGCAGCCGCGTCACGAAGCGCTCGCGCGCGGCATCGGAGTCGTCGGCGGCCGGATCGGGGCCGAGCCGCGCCAGCAGGGCCTCGACCTGCGACGGGTCCATCACCTCGCACGCCGTCGGTCCGCGCAGGTCGGCGACCGTCTCCTCCGTCTGCAGGCGCACGCGCACGGCGCCGATCGGCGGGGGCGGGAACTCGTCGAGGTCGCTGTCGGTCTCGTGCTCCGTCTCGGAGAGCCGGACCGCGCGCCGCCGCCGCGGGGCACCGATGCTGCTGCCCGCCTTCCCGTCGGGGAAGAGCGGAGAGACGTGCCCGAGGAAGTCCCACGCCCCGTAGAGGCCGAGATGCACGTGCAGGAACAGATCGCCCTCGAAGCGCAGCAGCAGGTGCTTGCCGACCGCGGTCGACTCGAGGACGGTCCGCCCGTCGAGCACCGCGGCGCCCTCCGCGAACCGTCCCTGCGGACTGCTGACGGCCACCGCGTGCCCGACCACGTCGCGCTCGAACTGCAGCGCGATGCGGTGGACGGAGTGCCCCTCCGGCACCTAGCGGCTCTTCGCGGTCGAGTCGACGGCTCGGCCGGCGATGTCGCCGGTGGCCTCGTACTCGGCGAGCTGCGCGATGCGGCGCACGTGCCGCTCCTCGAAGGTGAAGGGCTCGGCGACGAACGCGTCGATGAATCCCGTCGCCTCGTCGACCGTGTGCTGGCGGGCGCCGATCGAGATCACGTTGGCGTCGTTGTGCTGGCGGGCGAGGACCGCGGTGCTGAGGTTCCAGACCAGGGCGGCGCGGACGCCCGCCACCTTGTTCGCCGCGATCTGCTCGCCGTTCCCGGAGCCGCCGAAGACGACTCCGAGCGCCTGCACGCCGGCCTCCTGGTCGCGAACGACCGCCGCTGCCGCGTTGATGCAGAACGACGGGTAGTCGTCGAGCGGGTCGTAGGAGGTCGGACCGTGGTCGACGACCTCGTGGCCCGCCGCACCGAGGTGCTCGATCAGGTGCCGGCTGAAGTCCAGCCCGGCGTGGTCCGTTGCGATGTGGATGCGCACGCGCTCGTCCTTTGAGAGTGCCGAATCGATGCCCGCTCGAGCGGGCCGGGAGTCAGAGTACCGCCCGCGGAGGGCGGTCGCCCTCAGTCGAACTGGGGGTCGCGGGTCCGCGAGCGCTTGAGCTCGAAGAATCCGTCGTACGAGGCGGCGGCGACGATGCCGTCCCACAGGGTCAGCGCCTGCTCGCCGCGCGGAGTGGGCGAGAGGACGGGGCCGAAGAAGGCGACGTCGCCGATCGCGATGACGGGGGTGCCGACGTCCTGGCCGACGCGGTCGATCCCCTCGAAGTGCGAGGCGCGCATCGGGGCGTCGTACTCCTCCGAGTCGGCGTAGGCGGCCAGCTCGGCCGGAACTCCGATCTCGGCGAGCGACTCGGCGATGATCGTGTCGACGTCCGTGCGGCCACCGACGTGGATCCGGGTGCCGAGAGCGTCGTAGAGCGGCTTGACCTTCTCGCGGCCCTCGCGCTCGCCGACGGCCGCGACGAGGCGCGTGTAGCGCAGCGCCCGCGGGAGGAAGCTGCGGTAGGACTCGTCGACGTCCTTGTCCTCGTTGAGGACGGCGAGGCTCATGATGCGCCAGGTGACGTCGAGGTCGCGGGCGGGCGTCACCTCGTCGACGAAGCGGGAGGTCATCCAGGCCCAGGGGCAGGAGGGGTCGAACCAGAAATCCACGGAGGTCATGCCCTCACGTTACGCCGCCGTCCGCACCCTCCGTGCGCCTGAGCGCCGCCCGGGTGCCACCGGGCGCCACGGCCCTAGGCTTGATCGTCGGCGCCCGCACCCCGGCGCCCGGCGGCCGCGCCCGAGACGAACGGATGGAGCACCCGTGCCAGGAGAAAACCTCACCCGGAGCGAAGCGCAGGAGCGCGCCTCGCTGATCCAGGTCATCGACTACGACATCAGCCTCGACCTCACGCAGGGGCCGGAGACGTTCCTCAGCACGACGACCGTGCGCTTCACCGCGGTGGAGGGTGCGTCGACCTTCCTCGACGCGATCACGCGGACCGTCCACTCGGTCGTGCTGAACGGCGTCGAGCTCGACGCGGCCGAGGTCGCCGACGGCGTGCGGATCCGCCTCGACTCCCTCGCCGCCCGGAACGAGCTGACCGTCGTCGCCGACGCGATGTACACCAACACCGGCGAGGGCCTGCACCGCTTCGTCGACCCCGTCGACGGCGAGGTCTACCTGTACTCGCAGTTCGAGGTGCCGGACTCCCGCCGCGTGTTCGCGGTGTTCGAGCAGCCCGACCTCAAGGCGGAGTTCCGCTTCACCGTCACCGCGCCCGCCGCCTGGCAGGTCGTCTCCAACCAGCCGACCCCGGAGCCGGTGCCGGCCGGCGAGGGCGTCGCGACCTGGAGCTTCGAGCCCACGCCGCGCATCTCCTCCTACATCACGGCCCTCATCGCGGGACCGTACGTGGTCGAGCGCGACTCGCTCGTCTCCTCCGACGGCCGCACCGTGCCCCTGGGCGTCTTCGCCCGCGCCTCGCTCGCTCCCCATCTCGACGCCGACTACGTCTTCGAGAAGACCAAGCAGGGCTTCGCGTTCTACGAGGAGAAGTTCGGCGTCCCGTACCCGTTCGACAAGTACGACCAGCTCTTCGTCCCCGAGTTCAACGCCGGCGCGATGGAGAACGCGGGAGCGGTCACCTTCACCGAGACCTACGTGTTCCGTTCCAAGGTCACCGACGCGATCAAGGAGCGCCGGGTCGTCACGATCCTGCACGAGCTCGCGCACATGTGGTTCGGCGACCTGGTGACCATGAAGTGGTGGAACGACCTCTGGCTGAACGAGTCCTTCGCCGAGTACGCGTCCACCCTGGCCACCGCCGAGGCGACCGAGTGGACCGAGGCCTGGACGACCTTCGCCGCGATGGAGAAGAGCTGGGCGTACCGCCAGGACCAGCTGCCCTCGACGCATCCGATCGTCGCGACGATCAACGACCTCGAGGACGTCCAGGTCAACTTCGACGGCATCACCTACGCCAAGGGCGCCTCGGTGCTCAAGCAGCTGGTGGCCTGGGTCGGCGAGGAGGAGTTCCTCGCGGGCGTCCACGAGTACTTCGTGAAGCACGCGTTCTCGAACACCGAGCTGCGCGACCTGCTCGTCGAGCTGGAGGCGACGAGCGGCCGCGACCTGACCGAGTGGTCCGCGCAGTGGCTCGAGACGGCCGGAGTGAACACCCTGCGTCCCGAGATCGCGGTCGACGAGTCCGGCTCGATCGCCTCCTTCGCGATCCTGCAGAGCGCCGTCGAGGAGTACCCGACGATCCGTCCGCACCGCCTCGCGATCGGCCTCTACGACTTCGAGGGCGACCGCCTCGTGCGGATCGACCGGCTCGAGCTCGACGTCGACGGCGAGCGGACCGAGGTGCCCGAGCTGATCGGCCGCACCCGCCCGGCCCTCGTGCTGCTCAACGACGACGACCTGGCGTACGCCAAGATCCGGCTCGACGACGCCTCGCTCGACGTCGCGATCGAGCACCTCGCGAGCATCGAGAGCCCCCTGGCGCGTTCGCTCGTCTGGGGCTCGGCCTGGGATGCGACGCGGGACGCCGAGTCGGCTCCCCGCGACTTCGTCCGCCTCGTGCTGGGCAACATCGCCACCGAGACCGAGTCGACCACGCTCCGCACGGTGCTGGGCCAGCTGGTCACGACCGCGACCCAGTACGTCGCTCCGGAGCACCGCTCCGAGACCGTCGCTCAGGTCGGCGACCGGCTCCGCACCCTGGCCGAGGAGGCGGAGGCCGGCAGCGACGCGCAGTTCCAGTTCGTGAAGTTCTTCGCCGCCGTCGCGTCGACGCCCGAGCACCTCGACGCGCTCGAGGCGCTGCGCAGCGGCTCGACCTCGCTCGAGGGCCTCGAGATCGACACCGACCTCTCCTGGGAGCTGCTGATCGCGCTCGTCGCGGGCGGGCGGGCCGGCACGGAGGAGATCGACTCCGCTCTCGCCGCCGACACCACGGCCACCGGTCAGCAGTCGGCGGCGCAGGCCCGCGCCGCGATCCCGACCGCCGAGGCGAAGCGCGCGGCCTGGGAGTCGGTCACGGCCGACGACTCCGCGCCGAACACGATCGTGCGCTCGACGGGCCTCGGCTTCCAGCGCACGAGCGACCCGCAGCTGCTCGACGCGATGGTGCCGGTCTACTTCGACGCTCTGCGCGAGCTGTGGGACTCGAAGAGCTACAAGATCGCCGAGTACCTCGTCGTCGGCTTCTACCCGGCTGCCACCCCGACACCCGAGATCGTCGCGGCGACGCGGGAGTGGCTCGAGGCGAACCCCGAGGTGCCGGCACTGCGCCGTCTCGTCGTCGAGAACCTGGCGGGTGTGGAGCGCGCCCTGCGCGCCCAGGAGCGCGACGGGCGCTGATCGACCCGCTGATCGGTCCCGGAGGGGCGTCGGAGCGATCCGGCGCCCCTTTTTCGTCCCTACCGCTCGGGCGCCGATCGGCGAGCGACCCTAGCGCTCGGGCACCGATCGTCGAGCGACGCCGTCGTACTGCGACAGGGGTCGGATGAGCGCGTTCGCGGAGCGCTGCTCGATCACGTGCGCCGTCCAGCCCACGACCCGCGCCGCGACGAACAGCGGAGTGAAGACCTCGGTGTCGAAGCCCATCAGCCGGTAGGCCGGTCCGGAGGGGTAGTCGAGGTTGGGCAGGATGCCCGTGCGCTCCGCCATGGCCTCGGCCAGCGCGTCCGACAGCTCCACGACGTCCGGACGGCCCGCGTGCTCGGCCAGACGGCGCATCGCGGCGTCCATCGTCGGCACGCGCGAGTCCCCCGACTTGTAGACCCGATGACCGAAGCCCATGATCTTCCGCTTGGCGGCCAGCGCATCGGCCAGCCACTCCCGGGAGCGCGCAGGTGCGTCGGGGCCGAGGCCGATCTCGTCGAAGACGTGCAGGACCGCCTCGTTCGCGCCTCCGTGCAGCGGCCCCTTGAGGGCGCCGACTGCCGCCGTGACCGCTGAGTAGACATCGGACAGCGTGGAGGTGACGACCCGCGCGGTGAAGGTCGAGGCGTTGAACGAGTGCTCGGCGTACAGGATCAGCGAGACGCGGAAGGCGTCGACGACGACCGGGTCGGGCACCTCGCCGAAGGTCGTCCAGAGGAAGTTCTCGGAGTAGTCGAGGTCGTCCCGCGGCGCGATCGGCTCCTGGCCGCGCCGACGTCGCTGCGCGAAGGAGACGACGGCGGGCAGTGCGGCCCAGATTCGCACCGAGCGCGCGAGCACCTCCCCCGGCGCGTCCGCTCCCGGCTCCGGATCGAGGGCGCCGAGGACGCTGACGGCGGTCCGGACGACGTCCATCGGATGGGCCGTCAGCGGCAGGAGATCGATCACGGCCCGCACGGCGGGGTCCAGGGCGCGGTGGGCGCGCTCGATGTCGGACAACGCCGCCGCCTCCTCCGCCGTCGGGAGCTCCCCGTGCCACAGCAGCCAGGCCACGTCCTCGAACGAGCACCGCGACGCGAGCTCCTGCACCGGGTACCCGCGGTACAGCAGGGAGTTCGACTCCGGGTCGACCTTCGAGATCGACGTGGTGTCGACGACGACCCCCGCGAGGCCCTTCCTGATGTCCTGACTCGTCGTGCTCATGCATCGCTCCTTCGCGAGACGGACCCGGTGCGGCGCCGCACCGGGGAGTGCGGGCGCTCAGGCGCCGTAGTGGTCGGCCAGGCTGAAGTCGAAGACGCCCTCGTCGAAACGGCCGTAGGACTCGTAGTCGAGCAGCTCGTAGAGCTCGGCACGGGTCTGCATGCCGGGCACCTCGGAGCGGAGCGAGCCCTCGGCCTTCAGACCGTCGAGCGCGCGCATCGCCGCGCCCATCGCGATGCGCAGGAGCGACACGGGGTAGATGACGATGTTCACGCCGACGTCCGCCAGCTGCTGCGTCGTGAACAGCTCGCTCTTGCCGAACTCGGTCATGTTGGCGAGCACCGGCACGTCGACCGCGGCGCGCACCGCCTCGAACTCGCTCAGGTCGCGCATCGCCTCGGGGAAGATCGCGTCCGCTCCCGCGTCTACCAGCCGCTTCGCGCGGTCGATCGCCGCCTGCAGACCCTCGAGGGCCCGGATGTCGGTCCGCGCCATGACGAGGAGGTCGGGATCGCGGCGCGCGTCGACCGCCGCGGCGATGCGGCGCACCGAGGTGCTCTCGTCGACCACGGCCTTGCCGTCGAGGTGCCCGCACCGCTTCGGGTTGACCTGGTCCTCGATGTGCAGGGCCGCCACTCCCGCGTCCTCCAGCATCTGCACGGTGCGCGCGACGTTCAGGGGCTCGCCGAAGCCGGTGTCGGCGTCGACGAGGACCGGCAGGTCGGTCATGCGCGCGATCTGCTGACCGCGACCCGCGACCTCCGAGAGCGTGGTGAGGCCGATGTCCGGCAGCCCCAGCTCGGCCGAGAGCACGGCGCCTGAGACGTACACGCCGTCGAAGCCCTTCGCCTCGATCAGCCGCGCCGAGAGCGGGGTGAACGCGCCCGGCAGCTGCAGCAGCTCGCCCGTGGCGAGGCGTTCGCGGAGGAGTCGGCGCTTGTCGGCGGGCGTCCGGGTCGAGTGCAGCAACGGGAGGTCCTTCCCTCGGTGGCGGACCGCCTCGCGGCCCTCCTCCCGAATCTATACACCCCGCGCGGCACCCAGGAGCGGTGCGCGCACACCGGACGGGGAGGAGGGCGTCCCGTAGCCTGGAGGGGTCATGCTGCTCTTCGAGACCTCCACCCCGAATCCCGTCTCCGCCACCATCTCGTTCTTCGACACCCCGGTGTTCTGGAAGAGCGTCTGGGTCCTCGCGATCGTGCTCGGCGCGCTGATCGCCCGGGTCATCGCGCACTTCGTCGTCGGCCGGGTGGTCGACCAGATCGTCTCGGGCGTCAAGCGGCGCCAGCGCGTCGAGGACACCCAGTCGATCGCGGCCTCACCGCTCGCCGCCGTCCGCGTGGTCCAGCGCACCCGCACCCTCGGGTCGATCCTGAACAACATCAGCTCGATCCTGATCGTGGTCATCGCGCTCGTGATGATCGTCAACACGATCGACAGCACCTTGATCGGCTCCTTCGCCCTGCTGACCGCGGCACTCGGCGCCGGCCTCGGTTTCGGCGCCCAGAACATCGTCAAGGACGTGCTGAACGGCCTGTTCATGGTCGCGGAGGACCAGCTGGGCGTCGGCGACGTCGTCGACACCGGGCAGGCGACGGGGGTCGTCGAAGCGGTCGGCGTCCGCATCACCCAGATCCGCGACGTCAACGGCACGCTGTGGTTCGTGCGCAACGGAGAGATCACGCGGGTCGGCAACATGTCGCAGGGCTGGTCGCGGGTCATCATCGACCTCGCGGTGCCGTACGAGACCGACCTCGAGCAGGTGCAGAGCACCGTCCTCGCCACCGCGACTGAGCTGGCCGGCAGCAGCCGCTGGCGGGCCCGCATCATCGACAAGCCCGAGCTGTGGGGCCTGGAGTCGATCGCCGACGACGCGCTCGTCGTGCGCCTGGTGATCAAGACCCGCACGACCGCCAAGGACGACGTCGCCCGCGAGCTCCGTCTGCGTCTGAAGCGGGCCCTCGATGCGCTCGACGTCAAGCTGCCCTCGCTCAACGCGGTCGTGCTGAGCGGGTTCGAGGGGGCGACCAGCGTCGGAGGAGCCAAGCCGCCGCGCACCACGCCGTCCCCGACCGTCACCACCGAGCACGGGAAGCCCGTGCGGCTCCCCCGGGCCCTCCGCTCCCGTCCGCGCGACGGCGACCCGACTCCCCCGACGGAAGGACCCCGCTCGTGAGCGGACTGCAGATCGGCGGCACCCCGCCGCTCCGGAGCTTCTGGGAGCACATCGGCGGCCGCCCGACGTTCGAACGGCTCGTGCGGCGCTTCTACGAGGGCGTGCGGGAGGACGAGGTGCTCTGGCCGATGTACCCCGAGGACGACCTCGAGGGTGCGATCCAGCGGCTGACGGGCTTCCTCGAGCAGTACTGGGGCGGCCCGGGCACCTACAGCCAGGAGCGCGGGCACCCGAGGCTGCGGATGCGCCACCAGCCGTTCCGCGTCAATACCGCGGCCCGCGATCACTGGCTGCAGCACATGCGCGTCGCCGTCGACGAGCTCGAGCTGGCACCCGCGGACGACGCTCTGCTCTGGGACTACCTCGAGCGCGCCGCGCACGCCATGGTCAACACCTTCGAGGAGTAGTCAGGCGGGGGTGCGGACGAGGACGTGGCCCCGCCTCGACGTGAGGCGGCGCCACGGACCGCTCTCGAGGAGGGCGACCGGGTCGTCCGCTCCGAGGAAGCCGAGCGCGAAGAGGGCGAAGGCGGCTCCGGCGGGCACGTCCTCGAGACCGTCGAGGGGCCGGCCCCAGACGGAGGAGCGCACCCGTCCGACGATCTGCTCCCCGGTCGCCGAGCCGACGGCCGCCGCGATCTCGTCGATCCCGTCGCGGGCGACCTTCTCGAGGAAGGCGGGGTCCACCGGCTCGCGTCGGGCCCAGCCGCCGCGCGGAGGCGCGATGCCCGCCCAGGCGCCGGCTGTCGCGTCGTCACCGTCGGGGAGCACGACGGGCTTGCCGTCGGCTCCTCCCGGCTCCCACTGCAGGCGGGCCAGGCGGTCGTTGAGCGCGCGGATCGGGATCACCCGGTCGAACGCGGCCGGCTGATCGAGCGCGAAGACGCGGAGTCCGAGCACGGTCGCGGAGCGGTCGAGGATCCCGCGCGGCTGCAGGATCGCGGTGTAGGTGGCCAGGACGTGGTCGTCGGCGACCAGTCGGACCGCCCCGTCGTCGACGCGGGCGGACCGGCCGAGGAAGACCCGCAGATCCGAGAGGCTGGGCGGATCCGCGAGGGAGAAGGACGCATTCATCGCATCGATAAACTTACCCCGAGCCGCTCGACCGATCGGCCGACATCCCGGAGGTACCGTGTCCGATCCCCTGTCCTCGTTCCTCACCGCGCTCGATCTGACCGACACGGGGGCGCGGACCAGCGAGGACATCTTCACGGGACCGTCGCAGTGGATGCCGGAAGGTCGCGTGTTCGGCGGCCAGGTGCTCGCGCAGTCGCTGATCGCGGCGGGCCGCACGGTCGAGGGCCGCAGCGTCCACTCGATGCACGGCTACTTCCTCCGCCCGGGCGACGTGGAGCTGCCGATCACGTTCTCGGTCGATCGGATCCACGACGGCCGGTCGTTCTGCACCCGGCGCACCCAGGCGTACCAGAACGGCGCGCCGATCCTGTCGATGATCGCGTCGTTCCAGACGGAGGACGAGGGCCTGGACCACCAGACTCCGATGCCGGAGGGCGTGCCCGATCCGGAGTCGCTGCCCAGCACCGCCGAGATCCTCGCCGGTGTCGACCACCCGGTCGGCAGCTTCTGGGCGACGCAGCGGCCGTTCGACGTGCGGCACGTGGAGCAGCCGGTCTACCTCCGTGCCGATCCCGACCGCCGGGCGCATCAGAGCGTCTGGATGCGCTCCCTCGGCACCCTGCCCGACGATCCGATGCTGCACCGCGCAGCTCTCGCGTACGCGAGCGACTACACGATCCTGGAGTCGACGCTGCGCCGGCACGGTGCCGCGTGGACGACGCCCGGGCTCCGGATCGCCAGCCTCGACCACGCGATGTGGTGGCACCGCCCGGCACGCGTCGACGAGTGGCTGCTCTACGTCCAGGAGGCTCCGAGCGCCTCGGGCGGCCGCGGACTCTCGCTCGGTCGCATCTACTCGCGCGACGGACTGCTGGTCGCCAGTGTCGCGCAGGAGGGCATGGTGCGCGTCCCGCTGCACTGAGCGGGACGCGCTCGGTCAGCCTCGCTTCGCGAAGCGCACCGGTTCGTCGACGTACGGAGCCCACACCTCGCGGAGCTCGTCGGGGATCCGCTCGGGACGGCCCGTGGCGGCGGTGACCATGACGAGCGTGGTCGCCGCCTTCGTGTACAGGATGCGCGGCTCGACGCCGGCGGGCGAGTACAGCTCGTAGCAGATCTCGAGGCTGGCGCCGCCGATCCGCCCGATCCACATCTCGATGTCGATCGGCGCCCGCATGTACGGGATCGGAGCGAGGTACTCGATCTCCTGCCGCGCGATCAGGCTGATCGTCGGGGCGCCCGGTCGGGCGTCCAGCACCGCCGTCGCCATCCCCGCTGCGCCGGGAGAGTCCGGCCGCCAGAACGCCTGGATGCGCGCCTCCTCGAGCAGACGCAGCATCTCGGCGTTGTTGACGTGCGCGTAGGCGTCGAAGTCCGACCAGCGCAGCGGGATGGCGACGTGCAGGCGCATCAGTCGCGCGTCAGCTTGCGGTAGGCGGAGCGGTGCGGCTTCGCCGCGTCGGGACCGAGGCGCTCGATCTTGTTCTCCTCGTACGCCTCGAAGTTGCCCTCGAACCAGTACCAGTTCGCCGGGTCCTCCTCGGTGCCCTCGTAGGACAGGATGTGCGTCGCGATCCGGTCGAGGAACCACCGGTCGTGGGTGATCACGACGGCGCAGCCGGGGAACTCGAGCAGCGCGTTCTCGAGGCTCCCGAGGGTCTCGACGTCCAGGTCGTTGGTGGGCTCGTCGAGCAGCAGCAGGTTGCCGCCCTGCTTGAGCGTCAGCGCGAGGTTGAGGCGGTTCCGCTCTCCACCGGAGAGCACACCCGCCTTCTTCTGCTGGTCCGGGCCCTTGAAGCCGAACTGCGAGACGTACGCGCGCGACGGGATCTCGGTCTTCCCGACCTGGATGTAGTCGTGCCCGTCCGAGACGACCTCCCAGAGGTTCTTGTTCGGGTCGATGCCGCCGCGGCTCTGGTCGACGTAGGAGATGTCGACGGTCTCGCCGATCTTGAGGTCGCCGCCGTCGAGCGGCTCGAAGCCGACGATCGTCTTGAACAGCGTGGTCTTGCCGACGCCGTTCGGGCCGATGACTCCGACGATGCCGTTGCGCGGGAGCGTGAAGCTGAGGTCCTCGATGAGCACGCGCTCGCCGAACGACTTGTGCAGCTTCTTCGCATCGATGACCTGGGCTCCGAGGCGCGGGCCCACGGGGATCACGATCTCCTCGAAGTCGAGCACGCGCGTCTTCTCGGCCTCGGCGGCCATCTCCTCGTACCGGGCGAGGCGGGCCTTCGACTTGGCCTGGCGGCCCTTCGCGTTGCTGCGCACCCACTCGAGCTCGGTGGTCAGGCGCTTGGCGAGCTTGGCGTCCTTCTTGCCCTGGACCTCCAGCCGCGCGCGCTTCTTCTCGAGGTAGGTCGAGTAGTTGCCCTCGTAGGGGTAGAGGTGTCCGCGGTCGACCTCGGCGATCCACTCCGCGACGTTGTCGAGGAAGTACCGGTCGTGGGTGACGGCGAGGACGGCGCCGGGGTACTTCGAGAGGAACTGCTCGAGCCAGAGCACGCTCTCGGCGTCGAGGTGGTTGGTGGGCTCGTCGAGCAGCAGCAGGTCGGGCTTCTGCAGGAGGAGCTTGGTCAGCGCCACGCGGCGCTTCTCACCGCCCGACAGGTTCGTCACGAGCGAGTCGCCCGGGGGCGTCCGCAGAGCGTCCATCGCCTGCTCGAGCTGGGAGTCGAGATCCCACGCGTCGGCGGCGTCGATGGCCTCCTGCAGGGTGCCCATCTCGGCGAGCAGCGAGTCGAAGTCGGCGTCGGGGTCGGCCATCGCGAGGGAGATCTCGTTGAAGCGGTCGATCTTGCCCTTGATCTCGCCCACGCCCTCCTGGACGTTCTCGAGCACGGTCTTGGTCTCGTCGAGCTCGGGCTCCTGCATCAGGATGCCGACGGAGTAGCCCGGGCTCAGCCGCGCCTCGCCGTTGCTCGGGGTGTCGAGCCCGGCCATGATCTTCAGGATCGTCGACTTGCCGGCGCCGTTCGGGCCGACCACGCCGATCTTGGCGCCGGGCAGGAACGACATGGTGACGTCGTCCAGGATCAGCTTGTCGCCGACCGCCTTGCGGGCGCGCACCATCGAGTAAATGTATTCAGCCACTTCAGTCCCTCAACCGCTCGTACGTTCTCGGAGCCCCGCGTTCCGGCGGGACCTCCCCGGTGACCGGGAGACCCGCGGCCGGATGACGGCCTCCGTCGGTCGCGGCGCGGTTCGCGCAGACGGATCGGAGGCCGGGGGCCGTGACCAGGCTACCGGCTGGGGGGACGCGGGATCAGCCTTCGAGCGGGACGGTCCGGCCGACCAGGCAGGCGCCGGTCGCGATCGGCGCGGCGACCACCGCGTGGACGCCGTCGCTCTTGGGCCCGTACTGGCCGAGCAGGCAGGAGTCGCCGAGCTTCACCGAGACGAGCACCGTGTCGGCGTCGAGCCCGATCGAGGTCTCGTCGGCCGTGAGTTGCATCGACTCCTTCGAGAATCCGGCCGCGACCAGGGCGTCGACGACGCTGAGTCCGGGTGCCTCGGCGTCAGCGGAGACCAGTCCGCTGATCACCTGCTCGAAGAAGGGCAGGTTCTCCTCTGCGGAGCCGCCCGGGACGAGGGCGACCGGTGCCGGCTCCGCCGGAGCACCGGCGGTCGCCTCCGCGACGGGAGACGACGCGGTGGTCTCGGGAGCGGCGGGAGCGGTGCAGCCGGCGAGCATCCCGACGGCGAGGACGGGGCCGGCGAGCAGGGCGGCGACACGGCGCAGGCGCTCGTCGACCGGGGTCCGTGTGCTCACTCGACTCCTTCCGGCGGCCGCGGATCTCGCGCCGGACACCCTCGTCAGAACGGGGTGTCGACCGATTCTAACGACGGCTCGAGCGGCGTCGTCACCGCGCCCCAGTCCCCCGTGGCCGCTCCGTCGACGGCCTTGGGTGGCTCCTCGCTCCAGGCCTCGGGCGCGGTGGGGGCCGCCACGGGCGCCGCTCGCGCGACGGTCTTCGTGTAGCGGGTGGTCCCCCACGCGAGATCGTGGCCGATCCCCTCGGCCGTCAGTGCGACGTCGGTGCCGGACTTGCCGCCGCTCTCCCACGAGCGCACGGCGAGCCGCCCCGTGACGATGACCCGGTCGCCGCGGGCGAGCGAGGCGAGGGCGTTGCCGGCCAGTCCGTTGAAGGCGTTCACGGTGTACCAGTTCGTGGATCCGTCGACCCAGCGCTGCTCGGTGCGGTCGTAGCGGCGCTGCGCCGAGGCCAGCCGGAAGCTGGCCATCGTGCTGCCGTTCGCGGTGTCGATGCTCCGCGGATCGGTGCCGATGACTCCGATGAGGGTGAGGGTGTCGGTCATGGTCGTGTCCTCTCGTCGATGGTCGCGATCGCGACCGGAGCGGCACCCGGGCGGAGGGGGCTGGTACCACCCGGGTGCCGTGAGGACAGTGTCGTGACGAAGGGCCCGCCTCCGGAGTGGAGACGGGCCCTTCTGGGGACGACCGGCGTCATCGACGCCTGGGGAGGACGACTACGACGCGGTGATGTACTTCGAGTACGACTTGCGGATCTTGTTCACCTTGGGAAGTGCCACAGCGAGGCAGTAGCCCTGACCCGGGTTCTTCGCGAAGAAGTCCTGGTGGTAGTCCTCGGCCGGGTAGTAGACGCCGAGGGGCGAGATCTCGGTGACGATCGAGCCGTCCCACCACTCCGAGGCGCGGTCGCGGGCCGCCTCGAACAGCTCCTTCTCCTCGTCGGTGGAGTAGTACATCGCGGAGCGGTACTGCGTTCCGACGTCGTTGCCCTGGCGGTTGAGCTGACGGGGGTCGTGGAGGGTGAAGAAGACGTCGAGCATCACCTGCTCCGGGATGACGTCGGGATCGAACGTCACGGCGACGGCCTCGGCGTGGCCGGTGCGTCCCGTGCAGACGTCCTCGTAGTCGGGATCGACGGTGGATCCGCCGGTGTAGCCGGAGACGACGTCGCTCACGCCGTCGAGGACGCGGTAGACGGCGTCGAGGCACCAGAAGCATCCCCCGGCGAGTACGAATGTGCGCATGTGCGTGTGACTCACTTCCTGTCGCGGCGACGCATCCGGAGTGCCGGGCGCGTCGTCTGAGTCAACACCCTCCGGGCCCGCGGCATTCCGCGCCCGGGGGCGGCTGGCATAGAGTCCAGGAGTGAGCTACGACGCAGCCCCCGACCGCTACGACCGCATGGACTACCGACGAGTGGGACGGAGCGGGCTGAAGCTTCCCGCGCTCTCCCTCGGCCTCTGGCACAACTTCGGCTCCGACCGCCCCCTCGACACGCAGCGCGCGATCCTGCGCCGCGCGTTCGACCTGGGGATCACCCACTTCGACCTCGCGAACAACTACGGACCGCCCTACGGCGCGGCCGAGACGGCGTTCGGCCGGATCTTCGCCGAGGACTTCCGTCGCTACCGCGACGAGATCGTGATCTCCTCCAAGGCCGGGTACGACATGTGGCCAGGACCGTACGGCGACGGCGGGTCCCGCAAGTACCTCCTCTCCTCCCTCGACCAGAGCCTCGAGCGCCTCGGAGTCGACTACGTCGACGTCTTCTACTCGCACCGGCCGGACCCCGAGACGCCGATCGAGGAGACGATGGGAGCGCTTGCCTCCGCGGTCCAGCAGGGCAAGGCGCTCTACGTCGGAGTCTCGAACTACGACCCCGAGCAGACCCGCGCCGCCCAGGCCGCCCTCGCGTCCACCGGAGTGCCGCTGCTCATCCACCAGCCGCGGTACTCGATGTTCGACCGCCACATCGAGGACGGCCTCTTCCCGGTCCTCGACGAGCTGGGGACGGGCTGCATCGTGTTCTCGCCGCTCGCCCAGGGGCTGCTGACCGACCGCTACCTCGACGGGACCGTCCCGGACGGATCGCGCGCCGCGACCTCGCGCTTCCTCTCCTCCGACCGGATCGACGAGGACTACCTCGCCCGGGCGCGCGGACTGAACGCGATCGCGGAGGGACGCGGCCAGACCCTCGCGCAGCTCGCGCTGAGCTGGGTCCTGCGCGTTCCCACCGTCACGAGCGCGGTCATCGGCGCCTCGAGTGTCGCCCAGCTCGAGCAGAACGTCGCGGCGCTCGACGCCGGTCCGCTGACGGAGTCGGAGACGGCGGCGATCGAGGAGTTCGCCGTGCACGGGACCGCTCTGCGCTGAGTCCGCGGAGCCGACGGGGATGTCGGTGGTCGCTCGTAGTCTGCGAGAGCACCCTGGCCGGTGGGTGCTCCCCGATCCGAGCAGGAGGAACCGATGTCCCTGTCCACTCTGCACGCGACCCGCACTCCCCCGAAGCTGACCCGGGTGAACGGGCGGCTCTGGCGCGTGAGCACCGCGTCCGGCGCGATCGTCGGCCACATCGAGCTGGTCGACGACCCGCAGGGCGAGAAGTACCGCGCCCGCCTCCTGCGCGCCGGGATGCCCGCGGGTCCGCAGCTCGGCGAGTTCTGGAGCGTCGACGACGCGATCGAGGTCTTCCGCGTCGCCTGAGGGCATCGATCGTCCGGTGGTCGGCGTGCCGATCGCCTGTCGCCGCGCGCCCGGGCTAACGTTCGGCACATGCAGTGGTGGAGCGATTTCGTGCAATGGATCCAGACGGCGGACGGCTACCGGGCGGTGTTCCTGGCGGTGATCGTCCTGCTCTCGGTGGTGATCGGAGTGGTCATCACGGCCGCCGTGTTCCGCTCCGCCATCGCGCGGCTGATCCGGCAGCAGGATCACGAGCGCAAGAACGCCGTGATCGCGACCCTGATCGACGCCGCCGTCGATGCCTCCGCGTGGAACGTGCTCAGCCAGACCGAGCGCATCCTGAGCGACCGCGCGTCCGCTCAGGCCGAGACGCACCTGCGCCTCCTGCCCGTCAAGGGCTCCGGAGTCGCGGCGAACTGGGCCGCGCACGAGCTCGCCGATCTGAAGCACTCCTCGGCGACCGGCGGCTATCAGACCCAGGCGAGCGTGGGCGAGTTCCGCGACCGCCTCGTGCTCTGGCGCGACAAGCCCGGGCGTGCCCGCAAGGCGTTCCTCGCCGACCTCGAGCGCTGGCGCTTCTCCGAGACCTCGCGTCCCGAGACGAAGGCCGTCCAGCCCGAAGGGCAGTCCGCCCGCCCGACGCCGGAGCCCGAGCGCGCGGCGACCCCCGCTCCCGTCGTGGTCGGCGCCTCGGAGGGAGCGACCGACTACCAGCGTCCGTCCTCGACGCCGACGATCGTCCTGCCGGCCGCCTCCGAGAACGATGGACACGACGAAACGCGCCAGCTTCTGGACGACGTCGACCGCCTCGACGTGCCCTCGCGCGAGCGCCCGGTCGAAGAGCTCCCGCCCGTCGAGCACGAGCAGACGACGACTTCCGCGCCGCAGACCGGGGTCGAGGGCGAGCACTCCGACGACGCCCGCACGGCGCACGCCGCCCGCCCCGTCGAGTGAGCCGAGCCCCTCATGTCGAGAAGGCCCCGACCGCTGATGCGGTCGGGGCCTTCTCTGTGGTGTAGATCACACGTCTCAGATGTGCGCGTCACGTGCACGCGCAACCCGGCCGACCAGTACGGCGAGGGGCGCCGCGATGATCGTCCACGCAACCGCGATTCCAGCGAGAAGAGCGAGGAGCAGCATGGTCGTACCTCCGTTCGTTACGTCGTTGTAATTCCGGACACCCCCAGACTAGGTGCCCAAAGGCGAGCACAGTGCTCAAAACTCGAAAACACGCCGGTGTTGCCCGGAAAAGAGCAGTGTGTTAGGCGAGAAAAGCCGACTTTGCCACCCATTCAGGGTTGGAAATCGGCGGAAAAGGAAGCACGGCTCTGCACTTCACCCCGAAGCGCGGCTGCCGGATGCGGACCGTCAGCCCTCGTCCTCGGTGAGGAGGCGCTGCGCGACGAAGACCGATCGCCTGCACAACGGCGATACCGGCGTCGACGTGCCCCCGGCAGGAATCGAACCTGCGACCAAGAGAATCCGACCCGATGCCTTGCTATGGCTGACACTGAGTGCCGCTTCCTGGCGCTGACCGGGCCGAATGTGCGGCGCTGACTCGCGCTGCCTTGCCGTCGATGGCCGCTCGTAGCCCTGTTTTCGTCGAGTAAACGATGAGTGCCCCGGCCTCCGTCACCCTGCCACCAGCTGCAGGCGTGCACGGAGATCGGGGCCTTCGTGCGTGCGCACGCGGTAGTGCCGCTCGGTGATGTCGGTGCCCGCGTGGCCGAGCTGCCGGGACGCCTCGCCGAGGTCCTCGACGAGCGTCGCGACCGACTTGCGGAACGTGTGCGGCGTCACCCACTCCCAGTCCGTGCCCTCGGTGAACCGGCGCAGCTGCTTCCGGAAGTTGTTCGGATCGCGGACCGTCGACCGGGTCAGGAACAGCGACGGGAACACCAGCTCGGCGTCGCGGTCGCGCGCCGCGAGCATCTCGACGACGAAGTCGGGGAGCAGCAACCGCCGGCGCGAAGTCGCGGACTTCGGGTGCGTCTGGATCGTCATGCCGGAGCCCTTCGTCCAGAGGGTCGTCCCGTTGATCGTCGCGGTCGGAGTCGCCGCGTCGAGGTCGACGTCGGCCCAGCGGAGCGCGAACACCTCACCGACGCGCGCACCCGTCCCGACCATGAAGTCGACGGGGCCGACGACGTCGCCGAGGACGCTGCGCCGGTCGGCCGCGAGCGCGGTCCGGAAAGCGCGGAGCTCGTCGAGGGTGAGCGCGCGGACCTCGGGGGTGATCTGCCGGATGGCCCCGACGTCGCGGATGGGGTTCGCAGGGATCGCGTCGAGGCGGGCCGCCATGCCGAGGATGCCCGAGAGGACGCTCTTCGCCTGCTTCGCGGTCGCGGGGCCGCGGGTGCGCGCGAGGGTGCGGAGGAACGTGTCGCAGCGGGCGGTGGTCATCTCGCGGAGCCGGAGGCCGCCGACGCCCTGGTCGATGTGCGCGAGCGTCTGCCGATAGCGGCGCTCGGTGGTCGTCGCGCGCTGCCCGTCGATCTCGTCCGCCCACCACTTCTCCCCCGCGGCCTTCATGCGTGTCTCGGCCGTGAGGTCGTCGCCGCCCGGTGCGCGCCGCTCGAGGAGCGCGCGGGCGAGTAGTTCGCGCGCGTTCCCTGCGCTCTGCGCGCTCTTGCGCTCGACGGTGCGAGTGACGCCGTCGTAGTCCCGGAACCGGGTTCGGGCGACCCATGGCCCCTTGGCCTTCGCTGCGGGGGTGACGGTGACGATCCCGTTCGAGCCGATCGGTAGCGGCGGACGTGGCATGCGGGTCTCCTAGGCGGCGCGGTGGTCTCGGAGGTAGAGCTCGAGGAGGTGGTCGGTGACGCCGAGCTCGAGAGCCCAGACGCCAGGGTCGGGGCTCATGCGGGCGACGTCGGCGAGGTGGTCGGGAGCGATGAGCTTCCGGGCCGCCCACCGGTCGGCGAGGCGCTCGATCCGCGGCGTGGTCTCGCAGTGACCGAGGCAGACGTGGCCGAGCTCGTGGGCGAGGGTCTGACGTTCGTGCCAGGAGCGGAGCCCGCGCTTCAGGATGATGACGCGCTCCTCGGGGATCCAGAGGCCGTTCGCCGAGCGGATCCGCCCGTGAAGGACCGGGATGCCCAGCCGCTCCGCGTGTTCGTACGGGTCATAGGCGGCTGGGCTGTGCGTCATGGCGTCCTGTGGTCGAGGTCCTGCTCGGGGTCTGAGGTGTCTGCTGCGATGCGATCGCCGTAGCGCTCTGCGATCTCTTCGTCGGTCAGAGTGTCGGGTCGACCTCCGACATTCAGCCGACGGATGTTGGACTTCTCGACCGCTTGTTCGACCTGGTCGTCGTCGAGCGGTTCGGTCAGCTCGGGGTGTTCCCCCTCCGCCTCGATGACGCGGCGCAGGATCTCTTCGGCGAGCTGCCGGTCGGAGGCGTCGCGGAGAGCGGCCTCGGTCGAGGTGCGCTCTGCCTCGTCGCTGGTGATGAAGCCGGCGGCGACGAACGCGGGGAGGATCGGCGCACCGTATGCGCGGCAGATGGCGACGACCGTCCCGACCTTCACTTCACCGTCGAGCTGGCGGACGAGGGTGCTCGGGTGCATCCCGGCGGCGAGGGCGACCGATCGGAGACTCTTCGTCCCGGCCAGATGTTCGATGTGTTCCCGAAGCGCGTCATTCACACTGCGAGCATGTCGCAACTTTGCAACATCCGCAAGCCATTCAGCCGCGGAATCACGGGAATCTTGACTAACACTTGTGCAACAACGCCCCCCGTTGGTGTTGCATATGTGCGTCACAGCGTCGCATACTTGCGACACCACAACGCGGAACCGCAACGAGGAGGACCGAATGGCAAGCACGCTCCGGATCAAGCCGGGATTGCTCAAGAGGCTCCGAGAGCTTCGCGAGATCCCCACCGAGGAGCACCAGGCGCGCCTCATGGGCGTGAACCGGGCGACCCTCCGCAGGGTCGACGAGGGGTCCCAGCCTTCCGCGGCGTTCATCGTCGCGATGGTGGACACCTTCGGGCTCGGGATCGGCGAGGCCTTCGAGGTCGTGCCGACCGAATCGCTCGCCGAGCAGGTCCGGAACGTGCAGGCGGTGGCCTGATGGCCGTCCACCTGACCGTCTCCGACCTGGCCGGCGAGCTGCAGATCGACGAGGCGACCGTCTACCAACTGCGCAACCGGAACCCCGACGCGCTCCCTCCGGCCTTCAAGGTCGGGAAGTACCTGCGCTGGCGTCGTGAAGACGTCGATGCATGGATCGCGGCTCAGCTGCCGACGTCGAACGTGACGTCGATCGCCAGCCGGCGCTCCGCCTAGACCGCCAGCAATCCCGCTGGCCGGGGCCGGTCCACACGACGTTCTGAGTCGCTGACGGAGACCAACCGGCCCCACCCCTTCTCCCGTATTCGATGCGCCCTCCGGGGGGCGCTGATCGGCGCGCCCTGAAGCCGCCGGAAGGAACCGATCACCATGTCGCAGCTCGACCAGATCATCGCGGAAGGCACCATCCGCGCCGACTACAGACGCACCGGGAAGCCCTCGGGCCACATCGACTGCGCCGACGGGTTCCGCTTGTCCGTGCAGGCCGGCAACGGGATGTACTGCTCGCCGCGTCCCTTCTTCACCGCCGACGAGGACTTCGAGGGGCCGTACACGGCCGTCGAGGTGGGCTACCCCTCGGAGCGGCCCGAGCCCTGGGGCGAGTGGTCCGAGTGGGTCGAGGACGAGAACCACCCCACGGGCACCGTCTACTCGCAGGTCCCCGTCGAGGCAGTCCGCGCCCTCATCGAGCTTCACGGCGGTGCGGCATGAAGAACCGCCGCATCATCCTGCTGCTCCTCGCGGTCGTGCTGATCCTGATCGTCATCAAGCTCGCCGTGCACACTGCGCTCGCCCTCGCCGGCCTCCCGCAGATCCCGCTCATCGACGGGACCGTGGCGCTCTCGCTGTTCCTCCTCGCCGCCGCGGTGTTCGCGTGGATCGACGCGACCGCATGAGCGCCGTCGACCAGGACATCGACGTCGCGACCGTCGAGCACCTCGACTTCGAGACGCCGTGTGGCCGCGAGAAGTGCGACAACGCTGCTGACTTCTCCGGCCAGTGCCGCCATTGCGGACACGTCGATCTCCTCTGCGGTGAGCATCTGACCGTAGACCTCGAGCTCGACAAGTTCGTCGCGGGGTGGGCGTGCAAGAAGTGCTTCCACTCCGAGCGGGACCTGCTGTCGCTCGTTGCGATCGCGCCGTTCCGCCGATGAACGTCTCCGGCATCGACTCGTCGCTGACGGCGTGCGGGCTCGCTCGACACGTCGAGGGTGAGCGTCTCGTGACTGCGGTCGTCAGGACGCGGAAGCAGGGCGAGGACCTGCGGGCGCAGTCCGACCGCATTGAGTACGTCGCGGCGCGCGCGCTGGAGTGGCTGCCGACCTCGGGTCTGTTCGTGATCGAGACCCCTCCCCCGATGCTCACCGGCGGCCTCGCCGTCGAGCGTCACGCCCTCTACTACCTGATCGTCCGGGTGCTCCTGCGCCGCGGCCAGGTGATGACCGTCTCCCAGGCGACCCGCGCGATGTACGCGACGGGCTCCGGGAAGGCGAAGAAGCCGGAGGTGCTCGCCGCGATGCGGGCCGCCTTCCCGGACGTGCGGGTGTCCGACGACAACGCCGCCGACGCCCTCGCCCTGCTGGCGATGGGCTCCCGAAACCTCGGCCGTCCTCTCGAGGCCGAGCCGATCAGCAAGAAGCAGACCGCCGCCGGAGCACACCTCCCGTGGCCCAACCAGAAGGACCAGGACCGATGACCACCACGAACAAGATCACCCTCGCCGGCAAGTTCCCGGGCGAGGAGCAGAACGGCATGACCGCGCTCGAGAGCGACTGGTCGCGGGTGGAGTCGCCGCACGGCGTGCTCGTCATCGCTCGCGTCGAGCGATCGGACCTGTCGATCAAGGAGGACGGCTCGCGGGTCGCGAAGGCCGTCATCAAGCAGGTCGAGCTCGTGCCGGTCGGCGACGAGGACAAGGCGATCGCGATGATGCGCGAGTACTGCAACACCCGGGGCGGCTTCATGGCGGCCGCGCCGGACGTTCAGCTCGACCTGGACATCGAGGGCGGTGACGCCGAGTGAGCGCACTGCAGGCGCTGATGTCGCGCCGCGTCGCGACTTCGGACGACCGCGAGGTCTGGCTCGAGAAGCGGCTCGGCGGAGTGACGGCGACGGAGATCGCGAAGATCGCAGCCGGCGACGGCATGGCGGTCCTGCGCGACAAGCTCGCACCGAAGTCGATCCGGGCGACGCCGGCTATGGAGTGGGGGAACATTCGCGAGCCGCACATCGTGGCGGCGGTGCAGTCGGAGTGGCCGCACATCGACGGCAACTCGTGGCTGGTGCACGCGCTCGGGAACGAGCGGCACATCGCGACGCCGGACGGGATCGGCGAGTCGTTCCTCGGGGCGATGGAGCTGCTGGAGTGCAAGGCGTCGAAGTTCGACCTGGCGCCCGCGCCCGGTGCGGGGGTCGTCCCGCTCGACGTGGTGCGCACGATGATGCAGCGGCCGCGGCCGCCGAAGTTCTGGTCGACGGGCTACTACGACCAGATGCAGTGGCAGCTGCACGTGACGGGCGCCGAACGTGTCGTGTTCGCGTGGGAGCGGCACGACGGCGACTACTCGCGCTGGCCAGACGAGGGCCCGACGGTCGAGACGGTCCGGACGCGGATCTTCCTCCGCGACGAGGAGCGGATCGCGTTCCTCGTGGAGCAGGCCGACGTCTTCCTCGACGCCCTCGACCGGGCCCGCGCCGAGCAGCCCGCAGCCGAGGAGCAGGCGGAGCCGTCGGAGCTCGAGGTGTGGGTGGCGCAGTACGCCGAGGCGCTCGCGACGGAGGCCGAGGGCGCTCGCCGCAAGGAGCTCGCGAAGTCGGAGCTGCTGCGGATCGGCACGGAGAAGGGCGAGGAGTTCTCCGAGCGGACCCCCGCGGGACTCGTGACGTACAAGCCGGGCGGGACCTCGACGGTCAGCGCACCGGACGAGGCGGCCGCGAAGGAGGCGGCGCCTGCGCTGTGGCAGCTGTACGAGGCCGCGCGCACCGGATGGGCCGCGCACGCCGCGACCTTCACGACGACGAGAGAGACGACGAAGGCGGCGACCCTGCGGGTCACGCCGGCCAAGACGAAGGAGCAGGCGGCATGACGACCGACATGGTGAGGGCTGGCGCTGGAGTGCTGGCGCTGCCGACGTCCGGCGACTCGGCGTCGTGGACCGAGCAGGAGAAGGCGCTCGTCGACGCGGCGGGCCTGGTGTCGCGGAAGCGGAACCAGCCGCCGCAGCTCGCGCCGCGCGCCGTGGTCGAGGCGTTCCTGCTGCAGTGCCAGCGGACGCAGCTCGACCCGTTCGCTCGGCAGATCTACTGCATCGAGCGGGGCGGGAAGTGGCAGACGCAGATCAGCATCGACGGCGCCCGCCTGGTCGCCGAGCGGTCCGGGAAGTACGAGGGGCAGACCTCGCCGGAGTTCTCGAACGACGGCCAGTCGTGGTCGGCCGCGTGGATGCCGACGACCGATCGCCCCTACCCGGCATTCGCTCGGGTCGGCGTCTACAAGGCGGGCTTCCGGGAGGCGCTGTCCGTCGTCGCCCGGTGGGAGTCCTACGCCCCGATGGAGGACGTGTGGGAGCGCGGTGCGAAGACGGGCGAGAAGCGCGTCGGCGCGATGTGGCAGAAGATGCCGGACCTGATGCTCGCGAAGGTCGCCGAGATGCTCGCGCTCCGGAAGGCGTTCCCGAACGACCTGTCGGGCCTGTACTCGGGCGAGGAGATGGCGCAGGCGACGAACGCGGCGCCCGCTACCACCTCCGCGCCGGTGAACGGCGCTCAGACGCGACAGCAGGAGCGGCAGGCCCCCGAACCCCAGGGGCGGGCCGACGAGCCGCAGGACGCGACGGTCGTCGCCGACGACAGCTGGCAGCAGCGGGCGATCGAGTGCACGTCGATGGCTCAGCTGCGGCCGCTGTACGAGGAGGCCGAGCAGGCGGGCGTCTTCGGCGACGTGCTCGAGTCGGGCGAGACGGTGCGCGACATGCTCTGGGCTCGGAAGCGCGCTCTCGAGACCGCTCCCCCGGCACCGAGCCAGGCGGAGGCGCAGCCTCAGCTGCCGATGCCGTGGACCGACATGATGGGCGGCGCCACGGACATGGCCGACCTGCTCGACCTGCGGGCGGCGTGCGAGCGTCGGAACGAATGGGACGACGCGGTCGCCGAGGCGTTCGCTCGCCGCACCGAGCAGCTCGAGGCGGCGCTCGCCGACGAGGAGCAGCAGTCGTGAGCGCGCTGGTGGATCCGGAGGCGACGGAGGCGCTGGTCGAGGACCGGGTGCCGATGCTCCGCTTGTCGCAGGCGAGCACGATCAAGACGCCCGACGACGTGATCGACGAGCTCGACGCGGTGCACGACGTGCTCGCCGACGTGCTGGTCATCGTGCGCGACGCGGACAAGACGAAGCGCGCGTCGAAAGCGGCGCTCGAGCGGCGGAAGGCGACGCTGAAGGGCACGGTCGCCGGGTCGACGCAGGCGGCTCGGGACGCGGCGATCACGCTCGAGACGGCCGAGCTGCAGGACCGGGTCGACGCGGCGGAGATCGCGTACGACTACGCGAAGGGCCTCGCGTCCCTCGCGGAGAAGCGGCAGTCGGCTGTGCAGACGCAGGCGCGCCTCGTCGAGTCGACGATGTCGGGCTCGGGACGGTACCGGCCGTGACCGGGCAGACGATCCGGCGGCGCGACCGGGTGCGCGTCGGACGGGGCGGCTCGGTCTACGTCGTCGCCCGAGTCGAGGACAGGCAGGACGCGGCGGGGATCACCTACCAGGTCGCGTTCCTCGAGACCGAGAAGGGGCGCCCGGTCCCCGGTTTCACCGAGACGGCCCGCCTCACCGTCGTTCCCCGGAAGTGACCGCCTCCGCGGTCCGACCGGCGGTGCGCCGCCTGGTCATCGACCGCGACTCCGGCCGCTGCCGCTGGTGCGGGCGCCCGGTGGATCTCAGCGACTACTCGCTGCAGCACCGCCGGCCCCGCGCCGCAGGCGGCAGCGGCCGGCCCGACACGAATCTCGCCGGGAACCTCTGCCTCGTGCACGGCTCGGCCACCACCCTCTGCCACGGCGAGATGGAGTCCCGCCGGACGGACGCCCTCGCTCGCGGGTTCCTCGTCCGCCAGTACGGGCCGCTCCCCGCCGAGGTCCCGCTCCTCACCCCGCACGGCTGGATCCGCCTCGACGACGTCGGCGCCTTCCACCCGATCGACGCCCTCAAGGCGCAGGCCTTCATGGCCGAGCACGGCTATCCCACTCACGAACCACGATCCACAGAAAGGAGGCGACTCCGATGATCGAACGTCCGAACCTCGGCTTCGAGGGACACTTCACCCTCATCCCGAACGCATGGGCCCGGGACCCGCGCCTCTCCCGCAAGGCGAAGGGACTCCTCGCCGAGCTGCTCTCGCACCGTCCTGGCTGGAAGGTGTCCGTCCGACAGCTCGCGAAGGTCGGCAAGGAGGGCCGAGACGCGGTCTACGCCGCGGTCGCCGAGCTCGTCGAGCACGGGTACCTCGAGCGCACGCAGGGGCACGCTGAGGGCGGTCTCTTCGGTGAGGTCGACTATCGCCTCCGCGACCCGCACTCGACCGCTTCCGGGTTATCCGTATCCGGTTCATCCGTATCCGGTGAATCCGGCCACAAAGAAGAACATCTAGAAGAAGACCATTCGGAAGTACTCATGCTCGTCCCTGCCGGGCCGAGCGCGAGCGACCGCTTCGACGAGTTCTGGGCCGCCTACCCGAGGGCCGCAGGCAAGGGTGCGGCGCGGGCTGCGTTCCTCCGGATGGCGAAGAAGCACGACGTCGAGCAGATCATCGCCGGCGCTCGTCGTCTCGCTCAGGACCCGAACCTGCCGGAGAAGCAGTTCATCCCGTACCCCGCGACCTGGCTGAACCGCGAGGGCTGGGAGGACGAGGCGCTGCCCGAGCGCTCCGACCGGCCGCGCGCCTACTCGGATGACGACGAGGGCCTCGACTGGCTGGCGGTCCGCTCGTGAGGTGTTCAGCCGGTCGCATTCTTGGCTGCGCGGTCGCGCGCCCGACTGACGACACTGGCGCCGGTCAAGAAGAAGAAGAGCGGGGCGCTGACGTAGCAAAGGGCGACGACCAAGGTGTAGCGGCCTCCGCTAATCGTGTTCCCCGCGACGGCATCGTTAGTCGTGATTATCAGCAGAGGCACCAGCGCGAGCGAGAGAACAGTCTCTACCACGTAGAGAAGTCGGCTGTACGCCGCGGTTACTCGGACCGTCATGAAGGTGCTGACGGCTACCGCAACAAGCACTGTCGCCACTATCTGCGCGAGCAGGGCTGCGCCGTCTCTATCGATCATGCTCGCGACCTTATCGGGACAACGCCCTCGACTGCCTTGCGTGCGCAGACCTACATGCCGCCGAGCGGCGAGCGCGCGGTCCGCGTCCCGGTCCCCGGCGCGCGGGGTCGGCTCGCGGTGCTCGTCACCCTCGAGCCCGGTCCTCGCTGCGACTGGATCGTCTGGCACTCAGACGACCCGTACCTCGTCCTCGCCCGGGGGCAGAACGTCCTCCGGCTCATCCGTACCGCCAAGAAGCACGCCCACATCCGGGCAGAGAGAGAGTCATCGTGCTGACCGTCACCGACCTGTTCTGCGGAGCAGGAGGGTCCTCGTCGGGCATGGTCCAGATCCCCGGCGTGCGCATCCGCATGGCCGCGAACCACTGGAACCTCGCGATCGAGTCCCACCAGACCAACCACCCCGACACCGACCACGACTCTGCGGACCTCTCGCAGGTGGAGCCGTCCCGGTACCCAACGACGGACATCCTGTGGGCGTCGCCGGAGTGCACGAACCACTCGGTGGCGAAGGGCATCAAGCGGCAGCGCGCCCTGCAGGCCGCGCTGCCGGGGATGGAGGAGAAGCCTCTCGCCGACGAGGCCGCGATCCGATCGCGGGCCACGATGTGGGACGTCCCTCGCTTCGCCGAGTACCACCAGTACCGGGCGATCATCATCGAGAACGTCGTCGACGCGTACCGGTGGGTGCAGTTCCCGGCGTGGCTGCTCGCGATGGAGCTGCTCGGCTACGAGCACGACATCGTGTGGCTGAACTCGATGCACGCGCAGGCCATGGGCCTCCCGGCGCCGCAGTCGCGAGACCGCATGTACGTCGTGTTCTGGAAGAAGGGCCAGACGAAGCCCGAGCTGCAGAAGTGGACCCGCCCGCAGGCGCTCTGCGAGACGCACGGCGTGATCCGCGCCGTGCAGGTGTTCAAGAAGGCCGAGCGGTGGGGCCGGTACCGGGCGCAGTACGTCTACCGGTGCCCGCAGTGCGCGGTCGTCGTCGAGCCGGCCTGGCTGCCCGCATCGTCCGCAATTGACTGGTCAATCCCGGGCCAGCGGATCGGCGACCGGGACAAGGCGCTCGCGGAGAAGACGAGAGCGCGGATCCAGGCGGGCATCGAGCGGTACTGGCGTCCGCTCGTCGTCGAGGCGGGAGGGAACACCTACGACTCGATGGACCCGAAGCACCCCGCGCACGGCGAGCAGACCGGGTACGTCCGGGCGTGGCCGACCGAGCAGCCGCTGCGGACTCTGCACACGTCGGTGTCGAAGGGCGTCGCGGTGCCGCCGCTGGTCATCAACCACGTGTCCGGCGCGGACGAGTCCCGGTCGCAGCCGCACTCGGCCGCCCTGCCGACCCTCGTCGGTGGCGGACTGCACGCCTCGCTCCTGGTGCCGGTGGAGGGGCGCGAGGGGAAGTCGGCGGCCTCGGCTGGGCTGCCCATGCGGACCCAGTCGACCCGCAACGAGACCGCCCTCCTGGTCCCCTACTACTCGACGGGCACAGCGCGACCAACAGCCGATCCGATGGGGACCGTTGCCACCGTGGATCGCAACGCACTGGTCGTGCCGCTTCGGAACCACGGGGTGACGAAGCCCGCGACGGCCGTGATCGACACGGTCTCCGCGAACGGCAACCACCACGGGCTGCTCATGCGGAACAACCAGGGCGGCGCCGAGATGTCGACCCCGGTCGCGGAGACGATGCGCACGCTCACCACGGGCGGCCACCAGTCGCTGCTCGAGCCGACCGCCCCGGTCTCGCTCGATGTCGACGACTGCCTGTTCCGGATGCTCGAGCCGCACGAGATCAAGGTCGGCATGGCGTTCGCCCGCGACTACGTCCTCCTCGGTAACAAGCGCGAGCAGGTCAAGCAGTCCGGCAACGCCGTCACCCCGCCCGCAGCCCGTGACCTGATGGCCGCGGTCGCCGAGTCCCTCGGGCACGATGTCGAGCTGGTGGCGGCATGAGCGGCGAAGAGTCCGTCCAGCTCGCGGAGCGCGCGGTCATCGGCGCGCTGCTGCTCAACGGCAAGGTGATGCGCGAGGTCACCCCGCTCGTCGCCCCCGGCGACTTCCTCGACCCGCACCTCGGCGAGCTCCTCCGCGGCATGAAGCGTCTCCTCGCCGAGGGCCGCCCCGTCGACGTCATCACCGTCGCAGGCCGCCTACAGGACTGGGGCGTCACCGCCTACACCCCCGCCGACCTCCACGAGCTCGCCGGTGAAGTGCCGACCGCAACAAACGCCTCCTGGTACGCCGCGCAGGTGCGGGAGGCGTCCGTCCGTCGGCAGCTGCTCGCGCTCGGCCAGAACATCCAGCAGGCTGCCGGCCGCACCGACTCGGGCGTCACCCTCGCGAAGGCCGCCGAGGGGCTCAAGGCCATCCGCTCCGGCGCCGCCCGCAGTCGCGCGCTCGCTGTGCAGCTCGAGGCGGTCATGCAGGGCGTCGACGATTACGACTGGGTCGTCCCCGACCTGCTCGAGCGCGGCGACCGCCTCGTCCTCACCGGCGTCGAGGGCGGTGGCAAGTCGATGCTGATCCGGCAGATCGTGCTTCTCGCGGCGGCCGGGATCCACCCGTTCACGTTCGCGCCGATCACGCCCGTCCGCGGACTCGTCATCGACGCGGAGAACACCGAGAAGCAGTGGCGCCGCTCGTCCCGTCGGCTCGTGCAGGCGGCGTCTCTGCGGTCGACGGAGAACCCGGCCGCGAAGGTCCGCCTCTGGTGCACCTCGCGCCTGGACCTCACGAAGGACTCTGACCTCTCCGAGGTGCACTCGCTCATCGACGAGCACCAGCCCGACGTCCTCGCGATCGGGCCGCTGTACCGCCTCGTCCCGCGAGCGATCACCTCCGACGACGACGCGGCGCCGCTGCTCGCCGCGCTCGACACGATCCGCGACCGCGGCGTCGCCCTCCTCATGGAGGCGCACGCCGGCCACACGACGTCCGGCGCGACGGGCGACCGCGAGCTCCGGCCGCGCGGCTCGGCGGCGCTGCTCGGCTGGCCCGAGTTCGGGCTCGGCATCACCCCGCAGAAGGTGCAGGGCCGGGTGTCCGGGTCGAACTTCAAGCTCGTCCGCTGGCGCGGTGACCGCGACGCCCGCGACTGGCCTTCCCACATCTCCCGCGGGGCGTCGCCGTTCCCGTGGACCCCCACCCAGAACGGAGCCCGCTCGTGATCGAACGACAGAAGACCGAGACGACCGCCGAGGTCTACGCCGAGGAGGAGCTGGTGCGGCTCCGGATGCACCGGAAGCGCACCGGCCTCGCTCCGGCCGAGGCGCGGCAGCTCGCGCAGGAGCTGAACGACGCGGCCGACGAGGCCGAGGGCGCGGAGCCCTCGCCGGCGCCGGTCCCGCTGCGGCAGCTGTCCTCCCTCACCTACTACGACATCCCGTCCACCGCGATCCCCTACGACGAAGGAGCCTGACCATGGCTGGCGAAACGATCATCACTGTCATCGGCAACATCACGTCCGACCCCGAGCTGCGCTACACGCAGAACGGCAAGGCCGTCGCGAACCTGACCATCGCGAGCACCCCGCGCACCTTCGACCGCCAGTCGAACGACTGGGTCGACGGCGACCCGCTGTTCCTCCGCGCGTCGGTGTGGAACGAGTTCGCCGAGCACGTCGCCGCCTCCCTCACGAAGGGCGCCCGCGTCATCGCGACGGGGAAGCTCAAGCAGCGCTCCTACGAGACGAAGGAAGGCGAGAAGCGCACCAGCATCGAGCTGGAGATCGACGAGATCGGTCCCTCGCTCCGATACGCCACCGCTCAGGTCACCCGGGCAGCCGGTGATGGTTCGCGTGGCGGCCGTTCGGGTGGTTCTGGCACTCCCGGAGGGGGTGGGCAGTCTCAGGGCTTCTCAGGGGCGCAGAGCGGCGGCGACGTCTGGGCGACCACTCCTGCGCCCAGCCGAGGGCAGGACACCACCTTCGGCAGCTACCAGGACGAGACCCCGTTCTAATGCGGAACCCGCTGCTCGCGCTCGGATGCGCCGCCGTCGGCTACCACGCGTGGACCCGCACGTACACGAACTGGCAGGGCCAGGAAGAGCGCCAGTGCCGCTGGTGCGACAAGAAGGAGACGAGGAACCCCCGATGAGGAACACGCTCCGACGGTGGGTCTGCCTCTTCGCCGCACATCACCACGAAGTCCTGGCTTCCGTCTACCAGCAGACGGCCGATCAGGGCGACGGCGTCTTCCAGAACGAGCGAGTCCTGGACGCCCAGCTCGACGCCCGCCGTCACCGTCGCCTCGCCCTCATCTGGCGTGAGCGCGCATCGAGAGGAACCCGATGACGAACACCGAACCGCTCGACGACCACAACTTCGCCCGAGCTCTGAACTGGGCCAAGAAGGGCGGCACCGCGGATGCCGACCTGCTGATCGCCGTACTGGCGCAAGAGGTCAAACGCCTCCGGGACCGCGAGTGGACGAACATGCCCGACGACAAGCCGAGCAGCTACCTCGGCTACCCGCAGCCAGGAGCGGCACCCAAGCACTACGGGCCCGACGCCGTGGTGGTCGATGGCGACTGGCTCGTCGCAGAGATCGAGCTCGCGAACCGATGGCGTGCCCACAAGGCGCTCGACGAATACGAGAAGGAGACCCGATGACCACCGCTCAGCAGCTCGCCCTCCTCACCCGGGAGGAGCAGACCGTCCCCTGCATCCGCGGTCACGCCCTTTGGGGCCGCCACCTCGACGACTGCGACGCGACCGTCGAGGACGTGAACCAGCTCGAGGTGTGCACCGGCTGCGTCCCCGCGCCCGCCCGCGTCGGTCGTCTGTGCGACCGCTGCTACCACGTCGCCCTCGAAGCGCTCCCCCGCATCGCGGAGAATGTCGCCCACGGGTGGACCCTCATCCGCCCGTCGATCACGAGAGCCGCCGGCGAACGGGTCGACGCGTCGCAGGAGTGGCGGCTCCCGTGGAACGAGAACGCCCGGGAGACGGTGGACCTCGCGTACGGGCAGCTGTGCGACATGGTCAAGAACCACGCGACCGAGCTCGCCGTCACTCCTCCCGGGATCCTCGTCCGGGCGTGGGTGCGGGACCTGGACGTGTACCGATTCCCGACCGGGACGGACAGCGTCCGGGAGGTGGAGGCGTACCTCGGGGAGGTGATCGCCTGGGAGAAGAGCCACGCGGTCGCGATCGCCGCGCTCCCCACCGCGGGCGTGTGGGTGGACGAGCTCGACGACCTCCTCCGCCGCGTCCGCGGACAGTTCCCCATGGACCCGCCCCGCCCCCGCCGCATGCCGGGCCTCGTCTGCCCCACCTGCGGCGCCGCCCGCGTCTACCTCCACGACGCGGGCACCGACCACCCCTACCTGATGTGCGGGGTCCGCTCGTCCACCCACGAGACCGGGTCGGGCTGCAACCAGACCTGGGAGGGCGAGGACATCGTGCACGTCATCACCGAAGGAGCAGCAGCATGACCGACCACATCGAAGAAGCGACCACATGGCTCGCGGGCTATGACGAACTCGTGAGCCGCGAAGGTCTCACCGACGCGACGATCCTCGCGTCTCCGCTGGCAGCCATGGCGCACGCGACACTCGCTCTCGCAGAGCAGCAGCGCATCGCCAACCTGCTCGCCGTCGGACAGTTCACCTGGTCTCAGCCGACCGCAAGCGGCATCCCGACCACGCTGTCGCTCACTCTCGACGGGGCCCGGGAGGCACTACTCGAGGCGCAGAGGGCGCTCGGATTCAAGGATGTGCCGCGATGACCGGCTTCCCCCGCCCCGTGAACCCCGACTGCAGGGTCGGATCGCATCGGTCGTGCTTCGGGGACGCGTGGGACTACGAGAAGGATGCTCTCGCGCCGTGCGAGTGCTACTGCCACACCGAGAGGAACGCAGCATGACCGAGAACGAGCAGACCAAGCCCGAGCGCCGCACGAAGCGCCGGTACGCCCACGAGCTCTACCCGCACGCGGAGGAAGGCCAGATCCGCCCCCTCGCGGAGGAGGTGCCCTACCTGTACGCGCGAGCCCAGGGCTTCGAGGTGGAGGGCACGGGGTGGTTCGACTACAAGACCCCTGCGGCCAGCGCGCGGTCCGTCGCCCGGACCAGTGAGCTGATCCTGTCGCGTCACGTGGCGTTCCTCGCTGACGCGCTCGCGCAGGGCATGGCTGGCGACGAGGCGTGGGCGTGGGCAGTCGGGCACGCGGCCGAGGAGAGCGGCGAGCTCGTGTGGGAGCGAGCCGAGGTCTACGGCGTCGATCCTGAGCTGATCAAGCCGTACCCGTGCGGCCCGGAGCCCGAGAGCCACTACCACTTCGACCCCGCGCGACCCGGCACCCGCTACGTCGTCCGAGCAGGGATGCCGGAGTCGAAGTGCGAGCAGTGCACCGAGCCGATCGAGGCGTCATGAGGCCCGCGCTGCTCGTCCTCGCCGCGGTCCTGACTGCTGGGGCCGCGATCGTCGGCTTCCACATCGCGGCCGGCGACCCCGGCATCACCCACACCACGAAGGAGAACCGCTCATGACCGAACCCCTCACCCCGGAAGGGGTGCGCGCCCTCATCGACGACCTGGCCGTCGTCGCCGCGAGCGCCTCTCACCACAAGGAGTCCCGGCTCGACACCGGGAAGTGCATCGAGTGCTCCGACCTCTGGCCGTGCTTCGACCAGCGCTCCGCCGACACTGCCCGCCGCGCGATCGCCGCCCTGTCCGCGTCCCTTTCGCGAGAGGACGCCGACCTCGACGGGCGGGGTCCCGACGATGAGATGGGCCGCCACGTGTACGTCGCTCCGTCGACGTGGGGCGAGGGCTTCGACGTGGGAGTCGGCACTCGACAGAACAGCTCGTGCGTCCGTCTCAGCCGGCAGCAGATCGCAGACCTGCGAGCCCTCCTCGGTCCCTCGCGCACCGTATAGACGGCGGAGGAGCCGACTGTGGGCGACATCCGCTCCGTCAAGCTGCGTGCCGACCAGTCGCCCAGACAGCAGCGCTTCATCCCCGCTGTCTGGGAGCCCGTCCCGCCCACCCCCGAGGAGGCCGGACAGTGAGCGCCCCGCGACCGGACACATGCGCCGAGCCCGGGCCGTACGGCAGCCACTGCACGGACTACCTCGGGCATCGCTACTCGCACTACGACGCGGGTGACGATCGGTCCTGGCAGGACGACTGGCGCGAGGACATTTCTCCCGCAGGCGGCGGTACCTACGAGGACGACGAGGAGAGCGACGATGCCTGAGCGGATCCGCCTGTCCCGGCAGAAGGGCTACCGAAAGCCAGCAGGCGCCGTCGTCGTGTCCCGGCCGTCGAAGTGGGGCAACCCGTACCGGGTCGCGAAGACCGGGCCGCGCGAGTTCCCTTGGGAGGTCAGCGACGGGACGATCGTGGAGACGGCGACCGAGGCTCGAGCGCATGCGGTTGAGCTGTTCCAGAAGCTGCTGGGCCCGATCGGCGTCTCCGGCTACGACCCGACCACGCTCGAGCAACTGCGCACCGAGCTCGGAGGCCGGGACCTCGCCTGCTGGTGCCCCCTCGACCAGCCGTGCCACGCCGACGTCCTCCTCCGGCTGGCGAACTTCCCGCCCATCGGCTCCCGGGTCACCCGCACCACGACCCGAGGCGGGAAGCACACCGTCACCGTCCACTGGGTGGGGCAGGTCACCCACCACCTGAAGACGAAGGTCCGCGTCCGATGGGACACCCAGAACGGGAGACGGACTGTCGCCGTCCTCGACCACTACCCCCACGAGATCCAGGAGCAGCAATGACTGACACCGAACCGCTCGACCTCGACGCGCTGCCGGTCGGAGCCGTCTTTGCCAATCCCGAAAGCCGCATCCCCGGAGCCGTCTGGGAGGTGGTGAGCGACTGCCTCGACGGTACCGAGATCCGCTACCAATCCACCGGCGGCGACGAGGTGTTCAACACGCACACGCTCACCAGGGGCGGGGCGACGTTCGTGGCGCTCGTCGATGCAACCGCGCTGATCGCCGAACTGCGTCGACTGCGGGAGGAAGCGTCCCCAGCTCCGGATGTCTACTCCCACTGCCGCCACTGCCTGATGGACGACACCAGGACGGCCGGGTGTGTGGGGCAGGACGAGCACGACGAACCATGCCGGTGGGGGTGCAACGCATGACCGCCCCCATTGACCCGCGTATCGAAGCGGTCGCCAAGCTGCTGTTCACCGGGCCGCTGGAGCAGATGCATCCCGACCAGTGGGAGCGCGCGAAGGCCGAACATTGGGGGCCTGCGGTTTCATGCCTGATGGCCGCGGAAGAAGTGCTTCGGGCGATAGACGACTCGGCCATGTGGGAGTACGGGATTCTCTACCCCGACGGCGGCGAGTTCTGGCCTGCCGAGTTCGGCGAGCAGGGCAAGCGCGACATCTACACCTGGTTTGAGGATGGCGAAGGCAAGGCCGTGATCCGCCGTCGCGCCGCGGGTTACCCGGAGCCGCTACCCGAACCGCCCACGACGTGACCGAGGGGGTGTACTCGGTTCGCGGTGCAGCACGACGAGTGCACCGCACCCGCCGCGCCATCCAGTACTGGCTCAGAGACGGAATGCCCCACCGACGACTCGGAACCCACCGCGTCGAGATCGACGAAGACGTGCTCCTCCTCTGGTTCCGAACCAAGCTCCAAGCCAATCCGACACGAATCCGGCCGAAAAGCTTGACGGACCATCGTTTTCGCCATCTACCTTGATGATCGACACGAAACCCACCACCGCACAGCGGCCCGGTGGGTTTCGTCGTTCGAGCGGCGCCCACTCGCGCCACCGCCCCACGCCCGGCGTGGAAGCCCAGGGATGCGTCTGGGTCACCAACGCTGCAACGTCCCGGCCCGCTGACCACCGAGCCCACTGTGTCCAGAGCGCAGCCGAGGCCGGGACCACCCACCACCGAGGGAGAGCACATGAGCATCGCGACCGAGCTCGACGCCGGCACCGTCCTCGACCAGGACGCGAGCAAGCTGACCCACATGGTCGACTGCCCGATGGAGAAGCCCTCCGCGCAGGAGTGGGTGGACGAGGCGAAGGCGAACGGCCTGGAGTTAACTGCCCTCTGCGGTCACGTGTGGGTGCCGAAGTCGGACCCCATTCGCCACCCGGTGTGCTCGACCTGCCTCGACATCGCGCAGATCAGGCTCGCCTGATGCGCGACGCGTGGCGCCCCTGCGTCGCCTACTCCCGGCCCGGCTGGACCTGCCGCCGCGCCGAGGGGCACAGCATCCACCTCGGCCCGTGCGTCCTCGCGGCGTCCTGGTGGAAGCGCGCCCAGCTCCTGCTCCTCGGCCGCCCCCTCTGACCCGCACGGCACCCCACCGAACCGGCTGCAACGGTGCGCCGACGGTGGCGGACGTGCGCCCACCCTGAAAGACTCCGGACATGACGAACGCCGCGCCCGGCTGGTACCCGGACCCGACACAGCCCGCCACCCAGCGCTACTGGGACGGCACCGCCTGGACCGAGCAACGAGCACCCCTCGCACCGCCCCGGCCCACCAACGGCATGGCGATCGCAGCACTCATCCTCGGATGCATCGGCCTGTTCCTCATCCCGATCCCGTTCTTCGTCGGGCTGCTCCTCGGCGGGCCCCCAGCGGTACTCGCGGTCATCCTCGGCATCTTCAGCCTCAACCGGGCACATGCAGCCGGACGAGGCGCAGCACCCGCGACCATCGGCCTCATCCTCGGCTGCCTCACCGTGCTCCTGATCTTCACCGGAGCAGGCACCATCTGGTAGCCGCACCAGCGCCACCATGGACGCCCTCGACCACACCAGGCCGGGGGCGTTCCGCATGGACGGAGGACCGGATGGACCTCACCCCGATCGGCTACGACGCCATGGGCGCCCCGCTCTACCGACACCAGCTCGAGGAGGACACCGATGGCCACGATCAAGCCTGACGCCGTCGCCGACCCGAGACCCGGGAGCAGGGGCTACCTGCGCTGGTACTGGACACGCGGGCCCGGGCTGGCCAAGTGGCGCGGATCCCCGCACCCCTGGACGGCGCTCCGGCGTCACCTCATCAAGTACATCCCCGCGAGCTACGTGAATCAGGTGGTGTCCGCATGGTTCGAGGACGTCTTCGGGTACCCGCCGAGCGCGAGACAGGGCCGCAACCCAGTGGGCAAGGGCTGACTGTTCGGGTGGAGCCGCAGGGATTCGAACCCTGGACACGGGCACGAGGCCCGCTCGAATAGGCAGCTGGAGCGCCAGACATGCCCTACGCATCGCCCCGAAGCACGACGCCACCTTGGCCGCTAGTGGACTACTAGCCCCACCCGAACGCGACCAGTGTACGAGGAGGGCTGATGTCGACACCTCAGGACGTCGAGCACATGGTCGGCATCTACGAGCCCTCACGCGGCTACGGCTTTCAGCTGCAGGACCGCGTCGACCCGGCGACCGCCGCCGCACTCCGCGGCATCGTTCAAGCGCTCGAGCAAGGCGGTGACTGGTGAGCGGACACCTCGTCACTCGGCACGAGTGGGACGCCGACGACTACGTCCCCCACAAGGTCATTGTGCTCATGCACCCCACCGTCGAACAGCTTCGCGACTGGCGAGCCGACCACTACGGCGACCTCAACGGTGATGCCGTCGCGACCACCACCTACGAGAACGGCGCGATCGAGATCCACCTCGCCGCCGACTCCCTCTGGCTGGCCGTCATCGCCCACGAGGTCACCCACTGGGCGCTGTTCGTCTACGCCGAGACCGTCCTCAAGCAGCTGCCCCACGCGACCGCCCGAGCGCACATCATCAACCACACCGAGACGCTCGCCGAGCTCGTCGGCAACACCACAGCGCTCCTCTTCGGCAGCCTCCGCGCCACCGGCTACACCCTCGACCCAGTGACCTGATGCCTACCGGCTGGCGCGGCTCCACCCGCAAGCAGACACTCCCACCCGACTGGCCCACTATCCGCCGCCACGTCCTCGAACGCGACGGCCACCGCTGCCAACACATCCGCTACGACACCGGCCGCATCTGCGGCGCACACGCCACCGACTGCGACCACCTCGAAGACCGCACCGACCACCGCCCCGAGAACCTCGCAGCGAAGTGCAGCCACCACCACGACGAGAAGACCAACCGGGAAGCCGGCTACGCCTCCGGCGCCGCACGCCGTGCCAAGCGGGACGCCGCCCAACCGCAACACCCCGGGCTCCTCACCGAGACGGAGCAGCGCTGGCACCGCCCCGCAGTGCCCGGACCGCATCCGTTCTGATCAGCCCACAGCTGATATCGGGCATATAGAAGCCCTGAGCTTCTAGCCCGACGGCGCATTCCGACAGTCGGGCGCGGCCCGAACAACCGGATCACGCTCGCGCCCACCGCCCGTGATGACGAGATCCACACCCACCCGCTACACGAAGGACACCCGCTCATGTCCCTGCCCACGAAACACCGCAAGAAGCCCGTCGTCATAGAAGCAATGCAGCACGACGGCACTGAGGAGTCAGCGCGCGCCGTGCTCGCCTGGGCTGATCCGCTCACGCTCGGGTCCACGCTCGCCGCGCGCAAGAAGGGCACCGACGACTGGACCGTCGTCATCGAGACGCTCGAAGGGGCGATGGCGGCGGACTCGGGCGACTGGATCATCCGCGGCGTGCAGGGCGAGTTCTACCCCTGCAAGCCCGACATCTTCGCCGCCACGTACGACCCCAGCTACTCCGCCGGAGGAGTCCTCGCACACCCGGTCCTCGTCGCCGAGGGCGACCGTCCCGAGCAGATCGTCCGGCTCGCCGTCGATCGGAAGGCAGCCGACGCCCGCCTCACCGCACGGGAGGGCGACGCGTACACGCTGACCCGCGAGCAGCTCATCGAGCGCCTGCGCATCGGCGGCATCGACTACCACCGGAAGCACGACAAGGACTGGCGCGACAACCCGTGGAAGGACGGCATCAGCGTCGACCTCGACAACACGGCCGTCCTGACCCACCTGGTCGACTACATCACCGCCGACCGCGACCCGCTCGACGACGAGGACTGACCATGGCGACCACGACCATCCGCACCGTCACCGGCGCCACCGAGGTCGAGATCAAAGTCGAGTCCGACGACGTCACCACCTGGGCAGGCGACACCATCCCCAACCGCGGCGACCTGCACACCCTCGTCGACGCCACCATGGCCACCACCCGCGCCCTCGGCTACACCACCACCGACCTACACGAAGCCATCACCAAGCAGATCGCCGTCGACGAAGAACGACGCATGCACGGCTGAGTACACTCGGGCACGAGAGACCCCCGCGACAGCGCCAACTGTCCGGGGGCATGGCCAACCTGGCTAGAGGTCAACATGCACGAGCGTACCTGCGACCACGACGGCTGCACCCGCCCCCACTACGCCAAGGGCATCTGCGTCACCCACTACCGGGCGGCACGTCGCATCACCGGGCAAGACTCGAAGCGCACCAGGTACGCGGAGGCCCGCACCTGCGAAGCCTGCGGCCTCGGCTACACCGCCCGCTACCAGGCGCAGCGATACTGCGACCGCACCTGCCGAGACATCGCGAACCTCCTCGCCGGCCAGCAAGCAGCAGCCAGTGCCCGAGGGATCGCCGTCCTCGCCGCCCGCCCGCGGCTACCGCTCACGCCGCGGGCGTACGTGCTCAAGACCGAGTGCCCCATCACCTACGGCCACTGCCTCAACTGCGGCACCCTGTTCGTCGCCTCACCCCACTGGGGCAAGCTCTACTGCTCACGGCCCTGCCGCAAACGGCAGCGCGCCAAGTACCACGACCGCCCCTACCGCAAGCACGCCGCCGCCATCCACGACCGCGACGCGTACACCTGCTGGCTCTGTGGCACACCGACCAGCCCCACGTGGACAGTCGGAGACCCGCTCGCCCCCACCCTTGACCACCTCATCCCCCAGGCACACGGCGGCACCGACGACCCCGACAACCTCGGCACCGCCCACGCCATCTGCAACGCACGGCGCGGCGACCGCATGCTCACCGAGCTCGACGCGCCCACCACCATCGCCGCCTGACACCCCCCCCCCGGCCCCCACCTCCCCCTGGGGGGTCAATGGGCGCCCGCTTCGCGTACTGCTGGACGCGGTGCGCAGGAGTCTGAGGGGTTTTGCGCCCTCGGGTACCTGGGGGCGGTTTGCGCCCGTCAGGACGCCGATCACTGGCTCTCAGAGGGTGCTCTGTGGGGGTGCGCCGTTTGACCTTCTGAGGCGTGCCGTCATGGCTGCGTCTCGCCACCGACATGGAGGCCCTGATGCCCGGACGTGGTCCCGCTCCCGCCGAGTCGCACACTCGCTCGAGGAACGACAAGCAGACGACTCAGCTCGTCTCGGACGGGAAGAAGCGGGGCCCGAACCTGCCGCAGCTGCGGATGAACGGGAAGCTCGTGCCGTGGCATCCGCAGACGAAGAAGTGGTGGGCGTCGTGGAGGACGTCGCCGCAGGCGTTGCGGATGATGACGGCTCCGGACTGGGAGTACCTGCTGGTGACGGCTCGGGTGCATCACGAGTTCTGGACGTCGGGTCGGTGGGAGCTCGCTGCGGAACTGCGGCTTCGTGAATCGAAGTTCGGTGCGACACCGGAGGACCGGTCGCGTCTACGTGTCGAGATCGGGACGGGCCTTCCTGGCGCGACTCCCGGGTCGACGGTCGCGCCGACGGCGGGGAACGTTACGTCGATCGATGCTGACCGGCGCAAGCGGGTCTCGTCGGCTGCCGGCTGATGCCGCGCCGGCTGATCACGGCGCCGGGGCACAGTCGGGAGCGGTCGCTCGGCCATCTGGGCACGTGGTGGCTCGAGACGTTCACCCTGCACGGGGCGGGCGCGATGACGGGCCAGCGGGTGCAGCTGAACGATGAGCAGTACGGGTTCGTTCTGGACGTGTACGCGCTCGACGGTGACGGGCGGCGGCTGTACGACTCGGCGTTCTTCTCGCGGCCGAAGGGCTGCGACAAGTCGGGGCTCGCGGCGAAGCTGTCGCTGCTCGAGGCGTTCGGTCCGTGCCGTTTCGACGGCTGGGCTGAGGGCGGGGAGACGTACGAGTACCTCGGCCGCGTCTACACCTACTCCCGCGGCGAGCCGATGGGACGGACGATCACCGCGCCGATGGTGCGGATCCTCGCGACCGAGGAAGAGCAGACCGGGAACACCTTCGGGACGATCTACTTCAACCTGACCGACTCGCGCGCGCCGCTGTTCGACCTACTCGCGTGGGGTGTGCAGCCGGGCCTATCGAAGATCGTGATCCCCGGCGGCGGGCAGATCGTCCGGTCAACGTCCGGCGCCGCGTCGAAGGATGGCGGCCTCGAGACGTTCGTCGTGTTCGACGAGACGCACCTGTACGTGACGCCGCAGCTGCGGGCGATGTACCAGACGGTCACGGACAACCTCGGCAAGCGTGCCGGGGACGCGGAGCCGTGGTACCTCGAGACGACGACGATGTTCGGCCCTGGCGAGGAGTCGGTGGCGGAGTCGACGTACGAGCTCGCGGACGCGATCGCGGAGGGCAAGGCTCGCCGGTCGCGGCTGCTGTTCGATCACCGCTACGGCGAGATCTCGCACGAGGACTGGCGCGACGAGGACAAGCTCGCTGACGCGTTCCGGGAGGCGTACGGGGACTCGCTCGCGTGGAATCCCGTCGAGATGCTCCTGAACCGGGCGTACGACCCGCGCCGGCCGGTCGCCCGTACTCGGCGGATGCGGCTGAACTCCGTGACGGAGGGTGAGAACGCGTGGATCGAGATCGAGGCGTGGAAGTCGCGCGGTCACGGGCGGCTCGCCGTCGATCGGATGCAGCCCGAGCCGCTCAAGCGCGGCGACGTGGTCACGCTCGGGTTCGACGGTTCCGGGACGAATGATGCGACGGCGCTGATCGCGTGCCGCGTGTCCGACCGGTACCTGTTCCCGCTGCTGATCGAGGAGAAGCCGGACATGCCGGGGCACGACGACTGGGAGGTCGACCGGCCGTCGGTCGATGCTGCTGTCGCCCGGGCGTTCGCGAAGTACACGGTCGTCGGGTTCTACGCGGACCCGCCGCTGTGGCAGGACTACGTGGACGCTTGGGCCAAGGAGTACGGCTCGCAGTTGAGGGTGCACGCGTCTGGGAAGCACTCGGTCGGCTGGTGGACGAAGCGCGACGTGCAGATGGCGCTCGCGCTCGAGCGTCTGCACACCGCGGTCGCGCTGGGGACGATGGCGCACGAGGACCTGACCGACCTCGGCCGAGCGCTCACCCGGCATGTCCTGAACGCGCGGCGCTGGTCGCGGCGCGGCGGGACGGTCATCGGCAAGGAGAAGAAGAACTCGCCGAAGAAGATCGACGCCGCGGTGGCTGCCGCGCTCGCGTTCGAGGCGGCCGCCGACTATGCGGCGAAGAGCCAACCCGCGAAGCAGGCGTCCGTGCCGTTCGCGATCCGATGAAGTGAAAGGACGGTCGCCATGCTCCCCGAGTCGAGCGTCCCCGGTTCTGACGACTGGGTCGTCCAGCGTCTAGCGACGAAGTGGGGCCGCGGCCTCCCCCGACTGGGGAAGCTCCGGTCCTACCGCGACGGCACCGTGATGGTCCCCGTCTTCGCTTCTGGCCCCGTCCGTGAGGCGTACCTCGCGTTCGTGAACCGGTGCCGCCTCAACCTGGCGGAGCTCATCGCGAGCAGCCGGACGAACCGGCTCCGTCCGCTCGGGTTCCGCACGGCGGTCGCCGGCGACAAGAACGGAGACGCCCTCGCCATGGTGCCGTGGGACCGATCGAACATGACGGTCGGGTTCCGCGATCTGGCGTCGGCAGTCGCCGACTACGGCGAGGCGTTCGTCACCGTCGCCGGCCCCGACGTCCCCACCGTCGACGGCGAGGTGTTCTTCCTCGGCTCCGATGGCTGGTCGACCGTCACCGAGCAGTACCGCGCCCGACCGTGGATCACCGAGTCGGCCGCGACCTTTGGGCACGATCCGGTGATGGGTGTCGACATCATCACCCTGTACCGCCGGGGCTACATGCGGCTCCTCACTCGTCGCGCGAAGGTGTCGTCGTTCCCGACAGACGGCACCCCGTGGTCGCCCGGGAGTGGCTGGTCCTGGGCTGGAGATCCGATCCTCCTCGCCTACACGCAGGACACACCCATCGTGCGAGTCGCCGCGCGGGACGGAAAGGGCGCCTTCGAGCCGCACCTCGACACGCTCGACCGCATCAACGGCACAATCCTCGACCGCACCACGATCATCGCGATGCAGGCCTTCCGGCAGCGTGCTATCGAGGGCGACCTCCCTGAGTTCTACCCGGACGACTACGAGGACGAGGCGCTTCGCGGGACGCGCATCGACTACAACAGCATCTTCAAGGCCGGGCCGGCTGCGCTCTGGCGAATCCCCGCAGGCGCGAAGGTGTGGGAGTCCGCGACGACCGACATCACTCCGGTGCTGACCGCTGAGGATCGAGACATTCGGCACCTCGCTGCAGTCTCTGCGACTCCGCTCTACGTCCTCGCGCCAGACGCGTCTGCGGGTAGCGCGGAGGGCGCCTCACTCGCGCGGGAGACGAACATCTTCGCCGTCGAGGAACTCGCAGACCGGTTCGCGGGAGCATTCGCGCTCGTCCATGCGCTCGCGTTCCGCGCGATCGGCGACGACGTTCGAAGCGACGCCGCGCGCATCAAGACCATCTGGGCCGGATTCGAGCGGGCGTCCTGGACCGAGCGCTCCTCTGCAGCTTCGCAGGCGAAGGACACCATGCCGAAGCGGATGATCCGGGAGAAGATCTACCAGCTGACCCCGGACGAGATCGAGCAGGCGCAGCAGGACGACTCGGATGAGGCCTTCCTCGAGCCGGCAGTGGCGTAGGTCGTGGCCGACGCGAAGCTCGCCCGCCTGACGGAGCAGCACGCGGCGAAGCGGCAGTCGCTGATCGTCGAGCTCCTGAAGCTCCTCCTCGGCGCGTGGGGGCCGTTCGACCAGTGGCGGAGCGAGCCGCTCCTCAACGGGCAGGCGGCACTCACCGCGACTCGGATGATGTCCGCGCTCACCCGCACCAGGCGGCTCGAGCGGTCGTACCTGCAGTCGGCGCTCCGCGAGGTCGACGCTCTGCCCGAGGCGCTCCCGCCGCTGCTCGACTTCTACCCTCGGTCGGGAGTGTCGCCTCTCGAGGTGTACCGCCGGCCGGTCGAGCAGTACGGGTACGCGCTCTCGCAGGGCGCGACGGTCGAGGAAGCACAGCAGGTCGCTGAGCAGCGGCTCGCGGATCTGGTCGAGACCGATGTGCGCCTCGCGGAACGCGACGAGGCGATGCGCGTGTACGAGGCGGCGGCGCGGGTCTCCGCGTACCGACGGGTGATCCACCCGGAACTGTCGCGGTCGGGCACGTGCGGCCTGTGCGTGGTCGCCGCGGCGAACCTCTACTCGACGGACGAGTTGCTGCCACTCCACCAGGGCTGCAACTGCGACACGCTCCCCGTGACGGCCTCGGACGACCCCGGGTTCCGGCTCAACGCGGAGGACCTGAAGACGGTCTACGCGGCTGCCGGAGGCAACTCCGCCGGGGAGCTGCTGAACACGCGCGTCACGGTCACGGAGCACGGCGAACTCGGGCCCGTCCTCGTGAAGCAGGGCGACAAGTTCCGAGACCCGAGCGACGTCGGTAGGAAGCCGTACAAGGCCCCGACCGAGGACGCACTCGCAGACGAACGGCGACGCGCTCGAGAGGTCGCGAGCGACGCTCTCACCGGCGCTGAGGCGGCTCTGGCCGCCTACGACGCAGCCAACCCCGACGCATCCGCGACCGGAACCCCGGAACGGACCCGACTCTTCGTAGCCAGCAAGCGGCTGCGCGACTACCTCGCGGCTCTCGATCGTCAGATCGCGTCCGCGTGACCCTGCCAGCCGCTGCCACGGCGGCCGGCGCACCCATCCGACACGGAGGATCACCCGCTCATGTTCGTACTCGATGCCTTCGGGCGCCGCATCTACCGCAACCCCGGACTCCGGTTCATCGACCCGCCTGAGGGCGGCAACGAGGACCAGGGCCCGGACCTCGGCTTCCCGAAGGACACCGCGCTCGAACAGATGACTGTCGAGCAGCGGGAGGCGTACTGGAGGCACTACGCCCGCCGGCACGAGGCCACGGTCAAGTCCCGCGGCGACTACGACCAGCTGAAGGCCGACTCCGAGGAGCTCGCACGCATCCGCGCCGAGGGCCAGACGGACCAGGAGAAGGCGCTCGAGGAAGCTCGCCGCGACGGCGAGAACCTCGGCGCCCAGCGCTACCTCCGCGACGCGGTGATCGCCCGATTCATCGGACTCACCGGGAAGACCGACGAGGAGGCCGCCACGGCCTTCGCGCACGTCGACGTCGCGACCTTCACGGGCCAGGACGGCTCGATCAACACGGACGCCCTCGCGGCGTTCGCGGGCACCTTCGGCACGAAGCAGACCACCCCCATCCCCCCGAGCAACCCCGTCATGGAAGCGCTCGAACGGCAGCGTCAGCAGCAGGCCGGTGGCGGCAGCGGATCCATCAGGGAGATGCAGCGTCAGCGGCGCGAAGCGCTCACCGCGAAGAAGTAACCACCTACACATCGAGAGAAGGAATCCCTCATGGATCTCAGCATCACCTCGACGTCGACGGGCGGCTCGGACAAGACCTGGCTCGCGTCCGACCACGGGCTCAGCAACGCTCTGCCCCGCACCCTCGACGTCACCAAGTTCGTCTCCGGAGTCCACTACGACGCCGCCACCAAGGTGCTCAAGTCGGGCATCGCGATCGCGAAGATCACCGCCGGCGGGCTGTACGGCCCGTACGACACGACCGCGACCGACGGACGGCAGACCGCCTACGACAGCTTCACCGCCGTCGAGGTGCCGCTGCTGCTCGCCAACGGTGCGACGTCCGCGAAGGTCGCCGTCGCCGTGGTCCGCCACGCCATCATCAACACCCCCGCGCTCCCCGTCGCCGCGCAGCGCGCCGGCGGAGCGTCCGACGTGACGACGGGCGCCACCTCCGGCGACTTCGTCTTCGAGAGCTAGGAGCACCGATGCCTTACAACTCCACCTTCCGCACCGCCGCTCAGCTCACCGCTGAGGCGCGTGCGGCCGCCGAGATCCTCCTCGGCGGCTTCCAGCTCGCGGCGTGGCTGCCGTCGCGCGAGAACTACGGTCTCTCGTTCGACTTCGACGTGAACGCGCTGAGCCTGACCGACGCGGCCACCTACCGCGCGTTCGACACCGAGGCGCCCTTCGGGTCGGTCCCCGGGACGCAGTCGAAGAGCGGCAAGCTCCCCCCGATCAGCCGCAAGCTGCGGGTCACCGAGTTCGACACGCTCAGCCTCATGGGCCAGAGCGACGCGATCGGCAACATGTTCGACACCTACGCCCGTCGCCTCGGCGGACAGATCGCGGCTCGCGTCGCGCTCGCGCAGGGCCAGGGCGCCGAGACCGGCACGATCACGATCGTCGAGAACAAGCTCAACTTCACGATCGACTTCGGCCGCGCCGGCGGGCACAGCATCACCGTGCCGACCCCGCACTCGACGATCACCGCCGACGCGCTCGCGGACCTGAACACCGCGCGAGCCGTGTTCGTCGCGACGAACGGCTACCCGCCCGCGGTCGCCATGCTGTCGACGGCGATCCTGTCGGCGTACCAGAAGAACACGTCGATCATCAAGGCGGCCCTCGGGCGCGGCAGCGACCTGCCGTCGATCATCTCGATCGACGCGGTGCGCAGCGTCTTCGACACCTACGGCTTCGGCCGGATCGTCATCAACGACGACCAGGTGCGCGTGGGCGGCGCCGCGACCCGCGTCGTGTCCGCCGACAAGCTCCTCTTCCTCCCGGAGCCGAACAGCACCGCCGCCGACCTCGACGGCCAGGGCTCGCTCGGAACCACCGAGTGGGGCATCCCCGCCGAGGCGATCAACCAGAAGTACGGGATCGCCGACTCCGAGCGACCCGGCATCTTCGCGGCCGACATCGACTCCGACGACCCCGAGGGCCACAACGTCCTCGTGTCCGCGATCGTCCTCCCGACGTTCACGAACGCGAACGCCACGCTCGCGGTGGACGTGCTCTGATGGCCGGCCGGATCCTGGCCACCGACGTTCACGTTCCGGGCGTCATCGGCGCGACTCTGTACCCGGCCGGCACGGTCGAGACGGAGGAGCTCACCGAGCTCATCCCGAACCCGAAGGCGTGGGTCACGCTGCCGGGCACCGTGGAGCCGATCCCCGCCGCCGAGGCGTCGCCTTCGGTCGGTGGGGAGTACGTCCCCCTCGTCGCGCCGTACACCGGCAAGGTCGATGACCTGAAGGCCGAGCTCGTGCACCGCGGGCTCGACATCGAGGGCAAGAAGGACGACCTGATCGCCCGTCTCGAGGCCGACGACCGCGACAAGGCGGCCGGCGGCTCCGACAACACCGAGGAGTAGTCGCATGGCGTCCGTGACTGTGTCGTACGAAGACGTCGAGAGCCGGGCCCTCGGGTTCGACCTCGGCTCCCGATTCACCAAGGCGCAGGTGGAGACGCAGATCACGGACGCCGTCGACGACGCCGACGGGCTGTGGGGCTCGAAGATTGAGGAGCGCCTCACGTCGGGTCGCCTCACCGCGAACCGGTACAAGCGCGTGATCGCTGACGCTGTGCTCCGTGTCCTCCGGAACCCTGAGGGGTACACGTCGGAGAACGACGGGTCGTACGGCTACGGGAAGCGCGCCGATGTCGCGTCCGGGTCGCTGTTCTTCACGGACAGCGACCGGGAGCGGCTCACCGGGTCCGCGTCGGGCATGATCCCCGGCACGGTCCGCATGTCGCTGGACCAGAGGATCCACTGATGGGGCTACTCGACACTCCGCGTCATGCGGTGACGGTGCAGCTGCAGAAGCGGGTCAAGAAGTCCGCCGGCTACGAGTACGAGCCCGACGGAGATCCGGTCATCGTGCGGGGCAACCTGCACCCGATGTCTGCTGACGGGTCGCGCGCGTACGGCTTGCAGGAGGTCGTCTCGCAGCAGCTCAACACGAAGGAGCTGTGGCCGGGCGACGCCCACTCGATCGTCACCACGAGTGACGGCCGCCGGTGGGACTTCGTCGGAGTCCAAGAGTTCGACATGTCTCCTGGCACCGCGCACCGCGAGGTCGTCCTGAAGCTGCGGGTCGGCTGATGGCGCAGGTGTACAAGAGCGCCGGCATCACGGTCGCGCGCATGGCTGGACGGGCTCCCGCAATGGACTTCGCCGCGGCGGTACTAGCAGGCAAGGCCAAGATGAACGCCGCCCGCGCTCGGGACACTGGCGCGACTCTCGCTGGCATCCAGGTCGAGGACGCGAGGGGGCGCAACGGCGTCACCGACCGCCTCGTCGTCATGGAAGGCGAGGGCGCTCTGTCGATCGAGTTCGGGCATTCCATCCTCAAGATCAGTCGGTCTAGGGGTGGGCGCCGCGCGTCGGCGAGCGTGACCCACGTTCCCGGGAAGCACATCATGCGCAACGCCCTGAGGGACATGCCGGAGGTGACCGAGTGATTGACGTCGACGCGCTCATGTTCCAGTTGCTCGACGGGGCAATCGAGGGCCTCACGATCCTCGACGAGGTCGACGCGGCATCGGCAGATCCGTTTGCGCTGCCGTACGGCGTCTACTCGGTGGACGGCGACGGGCAGCAGTCGAACGGGCCGGCGTACTCACTGGTCCTCGACGTGCAGATCTTCGCCTCGACGAAAACCGAGGCGCGCGGGTTCGCCCACCGCCTCTACGACCACGTGCACACGTGGGAGATCCCGGAGGTCGGTGTCGTCGACGCTGAGATCGACGGTGTCGAGCTGCGTGCTGGCGTGGACATCGTCACCGACATCCGCCTCCCATCGCGGGTCGCGGCGCCGCTGATCCCGGACAACGACCTCGCGCAGTACAGCAGCTCGTTCGGGCTGCTCGTCAGCTCTCTGTAGCTGCACCCGCTTCGCCGCCCGGGACCCGGTGCCGGCTCACTTCACCATGCCTGAGGAGGCACACCATGGTCGACCGCAAGAAGCTGGTCATCCCCGGCTACGGCACGATGTTCACCGCTGACCGTTCCGCCACGTTCCCCACCAACCCCCTGGCCGCGTTCGCCCTGTCGGGTGCCATCCCCGCCGGGTGGGAGCGCCTCGGCCACACGTCGAAGGCGAACACCGCCGCGTTCGGCCGCGAGGGCGGCGAGGCCGAGTCCCTCGGGACCTGGCTCGAGGACAACGTCGACACGATCTACTCGTCGGTCGCCTGGGCCCTCGGCATCAACGCGCTGCAGATCGACAAGCCGACCCTGGACCTCGCGTTCGGCGGCTTCCTCGATGCTGACGGCGGCTACGTCATCCCGAGCATGAACAACGGCCTCGAGAAGCAGTTCTTCCTGCTGATGCAGGACAACACCGGGAAGCTCGGCTTCTGGTCGGAGAACTCGTCGATCACGGGCGGTGACGCTCCGTCGATCGACACCGCGAACTTCTTCGAGATGCCGCTTACCGCGTCGATCCGGTCCGCGGACTCCGCGAAGATCCCGGCGACCGACGACGGCCGCGCGGGCATCATGAAGCTCTACAAGACCGGCCTCGGCCTGCCGGTGGTCGACTCGACCGACCCGGCCACGCCTGCCGCTGCTGGCGCCACCGTGAAGCTGATCGGCCACAACTTCACCCTCGCGACCGGCGTCAAGTTCGGTGGCGCGATCGCCCAGTTCTCGGTCAAGTCCGACACGCGCATCGACGCTGTCGTCCCGGCCGGGTCGGCGGGCACCGCGAACATCACGGTCACGAACGACTCGGGCACGAGCCTGCCGTTCACCTTCGCGCGCTCGTAACCCCTGAACGTCCTGCCTGGCTGCCGAGCGGGTCGGCCAGGCAGGACCCCACCCGCTCCACCCGCTACAGGAAGGCACGATCATGGCTCAGACGCGAGTTCCCGAGGACCACAAGACCAAGGCGCCCACGGCGGCCGAACGGCGCGAGAGCGACGCCGAGCAGGACGAGCTCCTCGCGGGCATGCCCGCCCTGCGGCCGCCGCATCGGCTCAGAGCTCGCCAGCGCAGCCGCATCATGCGCATCGCGCTGAAGTTCATGCCGTTCATGCCCGACGACGACAGCGGATTCGACATCGACGTCAAGGATCCGCGCATGGCGGATCTGCTCGACATCTTCAGTGATGTGGATGACTTCGCCGAATCCATCGCGGAAGACCCCGCCGCCTACGTCGAGTGGGCCGAGGGAGCTTCCTACGACCAGCTCTCCGCCCTCCTCTCTCGATACTCGAGCGCAGTGGGGGAATAGACGAACTGCTCGACCTCCTCACCAAGTACGAGGTCGAGCTCGTCGCGGACCTCGCAGAGATCTACAGCTGCACCGTCGACGACGTCTGGGTGGGGCTCGTTTCAGCGCGAACCGTGCTGCTCTACATCCAGGGGCTCCTCAACCACCCCTGGTCGCGGTTCCGCGCGGCCGTACTCAGTGATCCCGAGGAGTACGGGCGCACGCCCACCCGGGTTGCGCTGGAGCTGCTCTTCGACCGCTTGACGGCACTCAAGGTGCCCGAGTGGGACCCGGACTACGCATTCCCCCGATCTCGAGTTGCAGAAGAGGAACCGATCGTCCCCTCGATTGGCGACTTCGACGTCGACGGATTCATGCGCCTGCTCGCGGGCTGACCCTGAGGAGACGCCATGGCCGGACCTGCAGGACGCGGAGGGAAGTCCGTCGGGCGCGTCACCATCCGCGTGGTCCCCGACGCAACCCGGTTCCGCGAGGACCTGAAGAAGACGCTCGAGCGCATCGAGAAGAGCAACATCCTGAAGATCGACGTCGACGCGAACATGCGGCCGGCGGAGCGCACGATCAAGCGGTTCATCGATCGTTGGTCCGGCGAGGAGATCCACCTCAGCGTCGACGTCAACGGCGCCTCGCTCAGCAACGCCAGGATCGCGCAAGCCGCCCGTCCTCGCGTCGTCCCGCTGAACCTCGAGGTCACGAAGGCGTCAATCGCGAAAGTGGGAGCGGCGATCGCGGCCCTGTCCGGTGGACGGATGTTCACCGACTTGGGAAAGCGGCTCGGCGAGGGGATCCTGAACCTCGACCGCAGCCTCCCCCGCATGGCCGCCATGGTCAGCAGTATCGCGTCTCTCGCGGCCGCGGCGATCGCTGCAGCTGGTGGCCTCGCCACCCTCGCCGCATCGCTGTCGTCCATCCTCGCGATCTCCGCCCTGGCGCCCGCACTCATCGCCGGCGCCGGAGTGTCCATCGCGACGCTCATGGTCGCGCTGTCGCAGGTCGGCGATCGGCTCGACGACCTGGTTCCGCTCTGGGACCGGCTGAAGACCCGCATCGGCGACAACTTCTGGGGCGAGGCCGAGGCTCCCATCCGGCGGCTTGCCGAGGACCTCTTCCCGTCCATGCTCGAGGGCCTGGGTCGCACTTCGACGGCTCTCGGCAAGTGGACCGCGTCCCTCGCGGACGGGTTCCGCACCGCCCTCACTGGCGAGCGCGTCGGCCGCATGTTCGACCGGATCGTCGAGTCCATTGACATCGCCGCGACCGGCACCGACTCCTTCGCGTCTGCGCTCGTCGGCCTCGGCCTCGTCGGCTCCGACTACCTGCCCCGCCTCGCGCAGTGGATCGCGAACCTCACGACCCGCTTCGACAACTTCGTCAACGCGGCCGCTGCAGACGGACGCCTCAAGGGCTGGATCGACGCCGGGATCGAGTCGGCGAAGCTCCTCGGGTCCGTGCTCGCGGACACGGTGCGCATCATCGCCGCGATCTCCCGAGCGGCGACCGCTGCCGGCGGGGACGGCCTCGCCACCATGGCGAGCGGCCTGTCCCGCGCAGCAGAAGCTCTCTCGGCCCCTGCGTTCCAGACGGGCCTCACCGGCCTGTTCCGGGGAGCGAACGCCGCCCTCGACGGGGTCAACGGCGGCCTCGCCCGCTTCGGGCAGATGCTCGCCGACCGCTCCGCGGACCTCTCGACGTTCCTCGCGGTCGGCGGGCAGGCCTTCGGCGAGCTCCTCGGCGGAGTGTCCGACCTCCTCAACCAGCCTGCCGTCGGTCAGGGCCTCCTGCTGTTCATCGCAGGCCTCCGTGACGGCATCATCTCGCTGTTCGAGAACCTCGACCCCGCCGCCTTCGGCGAGTTCGTGCGTAGCCTCGGCGCTCTCGCCGGCACTCTCGCCGTCGAGCTCGGTGAGACGCTCGGCAAGGGACTCACCGAGCTCCTGCCGCTCATCACGCAGCTGCTCGACGACATCTCCGCGCGACTGCCCGATCTCGCGGCCGCGCTGCAGGAGATCCTCGAGAAGCTGCCCGCCGCGCTCGACTCACTCATCGAGAAGGGTCCTGCGGCGCTCGACCTCATTGTCGGACTCGTCGACGCGGTCGCGCTGCTGTCGTCCCTGATCGGGCCGTTGGCGGACTTCCTCGCACCAGTGGTGCAGAAGTTCGGGGAGGCCGGGGCGGCCGCGTCCGCCCTGACCGACTTCTTCAACGGGAACTCCGCCAGCGTCGAGCAGCTCGGCGGCAAGATGACCGGCTTCAACGGCACGATGATCACCCTCATCAGCACCATCGCCACAGTCGCCGCCCCTGCCCTGCGGGTACTCGCGAACCTGGTGGACATCGCCCGCGAAGCGTTCGCGAACGCTGCAACAGCGATCGCGGCATTCGCCCGCGACGGCATCGCTGCGATCGCTCGCTTCGTCGCGCAGGTCGGCGCCGCCTGGACGGCGTTCTGGTCGACGTTCTCGCAGAAGCCCGTAGCTGCTGGGGCTCGTCTCGTCGGTGACCTCATCGGCGCGATGGGCAACCTCAGCGGGGCACTGGTCGGAGTCGGAGCCGCCCTGATCGGCGGCCTCATCGCCGGCATCCAGTCCGCGGCAGGCAGAGCCGTGGCCGCAGCGGTCGCTGTCGTCCGGAACGCACTGGCCGCCGCGCAGTCCGTCGTAGGCGGCGGTGGCGGGGGCCCCGCGAAGGGCGTCGGCTCCCCGCCCGACATGGCGACAGGCGGCACGATCCTCCCGACACCGGGTGGAACCATCGTGCGCGTCGCAGAGGCGGGCAAGCCGGAGTCGATCGTCGACACCGGCGCCGTCAACCGCATGATCGCGCAGACGAACCAGCGCCTGTCCGGTCCCGCACCTGCCAACGGAAGCCGTGAGCTGCGGGGTGACCTGTACCTCGATTCCGGCGAGTTCCTCGGCGTCATCCGCGGCCAGGTACGCGAAGAGGCGGCGCAGGCCGCACGTCGGGCGAAGGCACTGATCACGTCGAGGAGGGGGTGACGGCATGCACCTGAAGCTCATCGGCGCAGACGGCGTAATCCGTGACCTCCTCACCGGGGACGTGCGGGTCGCACCCGAGGGGGTGCAGGGGCTCTTCGGGGCTCCTGCACCCGTGGTCCGTGCACGGCAGGGCGTGACGCGCGCTGGCCAGCAGCGCACCTCAACAGTCCTGCGGAAGCGCCCGGGCTCGATCACGGTGTACGTCAACATCACCGGGAAGCAGAACGAGCTGATCTCGGTCGAGCGTGGCTGGGCGTCGGCGTGGTCCTACGACCAGCCAGCGACGCTCGAGGTCGCAACGAAGGGCGAGCAGCCTCGCTACCTCGACCTGTTCTTCGACGGCGGCGACCTCGACTTCGTCCAGAACCCGGACCGCCGGCACGTCTACGAAGCGACTGTCGACGTCATCGCCGACGATCCGCTCTGGCGGGGCCCCCTTCAGACGTACGACTTCGCGTCGAACGAGCCGGACGCGGACTTCTTCGGCCGCGACGAGGTGCACGGCCAGGAGGGTGCGCCCGACTGGTGGCTGTCGCCCGCGTATCTGCCGATCGTGAAGCTGCTGCGGAACCCGGGGAACGTGCCGGCGCCGGTGCGGTGGATCCTGACGGGCCCGATCAACGGGTTCGAGACGATCATCGACGGCCGGTCCGTGGGCGGGAAGTTCATCATCCCTGAGGGGCAGACGCTCCGCATCGACTCCGACTCGAACACGGCACTGCTGGACACCGGCGCGGAGGTGATCGACATGTGGCGTGAGCTGACCTCCTGGGGTTTCGCCCGTCTCGCTCCTGGCCGTACGTCGACGGTGTCGATTGAGCGTGAGGGCACCGGGTCGGCGCGTCTCGAGTGGACGCCGCAGTACCGGCAGGCCCGCGGGTGATCGTCGACGCGGCCGACTACGGCCTCGACATCACCGTCTGGGACCGGAGCCGCCGCCGGGTCGCACCGGTCCCCCACTTTCAGGCTCTGGACGGCACGGTGCGTCATCTGGCGGCCGGAACGCTCGAGCTGGTCCTAGACGACGATGCACCGGCCTCGGGGCTCCTGCAGGCGCCTGGCGCTCGCGTGGTGTGTCGCCTCGACGGGAAGCATTTCCACTCCGGCCCGGTGACTTCGGTTGGTGGGCAGCTGCTCGCCGGCGGGGCTGTCCGCTACACGGTCGGTGACGACTGGGCGATGCTGAGCAAAGCGCTGGCGTGGATCGTCCCTGACGGGCCGCTCGTGCCGACGTCCCTCGACGATCCCGCGCAGGCCGTCGTGACCGGTGCGCTGCGTCGCGGCACGGTCGAGGGGCAGTCGGGCGTGATGGCGTGGCCGGCCTCTCAGATGCCTGTCGAGTCCGCCGTGAAGTGGCTGCTCGGCGCGAACCTGGCCCAGCGCCTCGGCCTGCCGGTCGCGATCCGCGAGGACCTCGGCCGCGGTGGCACCATCGCCCTCCCCGCCGTCGGCCGGTTCGCGACGCTCGAGGAGACGATCGTCCCGATCCTCGACGCGGCAGGCCTCGGCCTGTCCATCTGGCTCGAACCCGGCAGCCCCCTCATCAACATCGACGTGTACGAGTGCGGCGAGTACGCGCCCGTCATCGATGCGCAGTCCGGGATTCTCGTCTCGGGCAGCTGGACCCGCGACGCTCCCACCTCGACACGCGTGATCGTCGGCGGGCCCGGAGAGGACGCCGCACGCGTCTTCGCCGAGTACCGCGACGAGACCGGCCTCGAGCGTGACTGGGGCTTCATCGGCGAGACGTTCACGTCTGCGACCGGTGCGACCCCGGAGTGGCCGAAGGACCTCGACGAGTCGGAGAAGGTCGCGAAGTACGCGCCGCTCCGCTCCGACGTCACTCCGGAGTCGAACGCCGAGCTCGCCACGTCTCTCGAGACCGCCGGGCAGAAGACGCTCGCCGAGGGCCGCCCGACCGCGGGTGTGTCCGCGGAGCTCGCGGAGGCGGGGAGCTTCTACTACGGCTACCGCGACGGCGTCCGCGGGTTCCTCCGCGGAGAACGCATAGCGATCGTCGCCGGCGCGGGTGAGCCGATCCGAGACCACATCACCGAGGTGCGCCTCGAGATCACCGAACGCGACGGGCGCGTGATCACCCCGACCGTCGGCGGCTACGTCGACGACCCCGCACGCGAGACGAGCGACGCGATCGACGCCCTCGCGGCAGCGAACGCGCGCAGAGAGAAGAGCAGGTAGATGGTCACCTACACCGGATTCACGCAGGGCGACAGGGTCACCCGGATCAACGAGCGCGAGATGGCGCGCATGTTCTTCGCCGCCGGCGACACGGGTCATGTCCTCACCCGGCAGTCGTTCGTCCTCACAGCGCTCGGCGGCAACCGTCGACTGCAGCTCTCCGCGGGCGGGCTGTCCGCGTGCGGCGTCATCGTGCAGCGCGAGGGAGTGGCCGACTCCGTGACGATCGACGTCCCCACCCCTGCATCGGGGAGGGGGCAGTGGTTCCTCGGTGTCGCGCGGTTCAACTGGAGCGCGCGCACCGTCACGTACCCGCTGATCGCGAGCGAGACGACCGGGCAGTTCACGGCCGACAAGATGCCCGAGCGGCCGCCGCTGCGGTTCCCGACCCTGAATCGGGAAGCGGGCCTGCTGTTCGATGTGCCGCTCGGGTGGGTGTGGGCCTCGTACGCGTTCACGGCGATGCGGACAATCTCGCTGACGGTCATGGCTGACGGATTCCCCACCGACCTGTTCGCGTGGGACGGCAACCTCGACGCGACGCGCACGAACCCCGACAACGTGGCCCCCGGCGGGACGGGCGAGTACGTCGGCTTCAAGCGCGACTTCCAGGCGCGCGGGCTGTACGCGATCAGCGCGAACGGCGTCGCGGGGACCGCGGAGGTGAACACCGCGTCCACTGGCGAGACGGTCCTCGTCGTGAATGGCACGGACGTCGAGAAGGTGCGCTCGGACCACATCTACTCCGCACGCCCCACCCACCTGACCGCGTACGTCGACCACCCCGGCGGCGTGCTCAGCGTATCGCTGCAGTTCCGCGGCGGGTCCGGGACCGTCAGCCTCCTCGCGTCATCGCAGGTCAGAGCGCGCTGGATCCGCGGGGTCTCGGCGCCGGGCGCGCTCGCCTGACCTCCCATTTCTTCCCACGACAACTGAGGAGCCGCGCATGCGCATCATCAAGGCGGCTCGAGGCCGCATGACCAGCCCGTTCGGCGCGAAGAACGTCCCCGGCGCCAATGTGAAGAGCCACGGCGGCACCGACTGGGGCCACGGCAACGCCACGAAGGACGACCTCCGCATCGTCGCACCCGCCGCCGGGACGGTCACCGTCGCCGGCTGGTACGGGACCTACGGAAACCGCATCGTCATCGACCACGGCTACGACGAGAACGGCGACCACTGGGAGACCCTCATCGCCCACCTCGCCGAGTTCCTCGCGAAGGTCGGCGAGTGGGTCGAGCAGGCCGAAGAGATCGGCGTCATGGGCAACACCGGGACCAAGTTCGTCCACTGCCACCAGGAACTGCGCAAGAACGGCCGCCAGGTCGACCCCGCCCTCTACCTCGTCGCCACCGGCGGCGGGGCCACCACCGTCACCGCACCCCCCGAGGAGTACGACATGCAGCTGTCCGACAAGATCGAGATCGACGACCTCCGAGGGGGCAAGCAGACGGTGTACATCAGCACCCTGCTCAACCACCTCTTCGTCCACGTCACGGCGGCCGCCGAGGCCGCCAAGGTCGCCGCCGCCGGCTCGCGCGACCAGCCGTTCCCCTCGACCGTCCTGGTCAACGAGAAGGGCGAGCCGCAGCCGGTAACCATGGGCATCCTCGCGGACCACACCCGCGTCATCCTCGGCGGAGTCGACGCCCGGATCACGGCGCTCACGGCCGCGGTGCAGACGCTCGCCCTCGCGCAGGGCGTCGACCCGCAGGGCCTCACCGACCTCATCGCCGAGAAGGTCGACCAGGCGCTGAAAGACGACTTCGCAGCGATCCCGTCCACCCTCGCGGCGAGCCTCGCGTCCTGACTCCTCTCCTCTGAGAGGAGGACTCATGACGGAGACCCCCGTCCAGCCCCGTGAACCACTCCGCTGGGACCTCGTCGTCGTCGACTTCGCGTTCATGCTCGTCGGCGTCGGCGGCGCCATCGGATCAGTCCCCGCGCTCGAAGAGATCCTCCCCGCCTGGATGGTCGACGCCCTCTGCTACGCCCTCATCGCCCTCGGCGCGGTCGCCCTCGTCGGGGTCGTCATCCCGAAGCTGTGGCCGCTCGAGATGATCGCGAAGCTGTTCATCGGCGGTGGCCTCATCGCCTACGAGCTCACGCTCCTGATCCTCGTGTTCGCCGAGTTCGGCGACGACGTCGGCGGCGGCCGGCTCTACGTCGTCGGCGGGGTCATCATCCCGATCGCGGTCGTCATCAAGCGGTTCCCCGACCTCATCAACAAGTGGGCGAAGGAGACCGCGCTCAAGAAGCAGAAGCGCCAGGCAGCGCGCGACGCTGCGGCGATGGTGAGCGACCGGTGACCCTCGACGAGATCCTCCGCGTGGCGGGCACCGCGGTCTCCGCGATCGGTGCACTCGTCACCGTGTCCGGCGGCATCGTCGTGTGGCGCACCTGGAAGCGGAAGGTGAAGCTCGAGGACGCCGCGCTCGTCCGAGCCGCCGAGGAAGAGCGCGCCGCGGCCGCTCGCAAGATCGACGAGATGGGTCTCTCACGCGAGGAGATTGTCGAGCGCATCGGCAACCAGCTCCTCGTCGATCTCCGTGAGGAGCTCCGCCGGTCGAACGACATCCGTGACCGTCAGGAGAAGCAGCTCCGCGAGCAGGCCGAGCGCATGGACTACCTCGGTGAAGTCATCGACGAGCAGAACCGGCACATCCAGCTCCTCGAGCCGCTGATCCCGAATCCGCCCGGACCGCCCGAGCGCCCTCGCTGGCGCGTCCGTCCACCCACTCGACTCTCCACCACCTCGGAAGGAACTACCTCGTGATCATGTTCGACCCCACCTGGCCGCAGCTGCTCAGCCTGCTCGTGTCCATCGTCCTGCCGCTGCTCGTTGGCCTCGTCACCACCCGCGCCACCTCGGCGTCGGCGAAGGCGATCCTCCTGGCGGTCCTCGCGTTCGCTTCCGGCCTCGGCACGGAGCTCCTCGCGGCGCTGAACGCGGGCGTCAGCTACGACCTCGCGGCCGGTGTGTTCTCGGGCGTCGCGACGTTCCTCGTCGCTGTGGGCATCCACTACGGGCTCTGGAAGCCGACCGGCACATCGTCCGCGCTGCAGTCCATCGGCCGCCACCGCGCCGAGTAGCGCACCCCTCCACTACCCCTCCGGCCCCCGCCCAAACAGGCGGGGGCTTTTGCGTACCCGCTTCTCCGAAGGAGCCCTCATGGCCGTCAGCACCACCACACTCGCGGACCTGAAGGGTCCTTCCGCCTACGACATCGCCGTCCGCTTGGGGCTCTTCACGGGCTCGGAAGCCGAGTTCATCGCCTCGCTCAAGGGCGAGGACGGCGAACCCGGCGACGATGGGGCCACTCCCACCATCCAGATCGGCACGGTCACCACCCTCGCCGCCGGCACCCAGGCCACCGCCTCCGCGACGAGCGTCGACAACGTCTACACAATCAGCTTCGGCATCCCGAAGGGAGCTGACGGCACGGGCGGCACCGGCACCGGGCTGACCGACGGGTCCGTGCAGACCAGCCACCTGCAGGCGAAGGCAGTGACTGGGGCGAAGATCGCCGACAACACGATCACCAGCGCGCAGATCTCCGAGGTCGACTCGTCCAAGGTCACCGGTCTCGCTGCCCTCGCAGGCGGCAAGGCGGACAAGGTCAACGGCCTCGTGCCGCCGAGTCAGCTCGGCACCGGCGCCACCGCCGGCAGCACGACGAAGGTTCTCTTCGAGGACGGCGTCTGGCGCAACGTCGGCGGCGCGACCGGAAACGTCCCCTCCGGCGGCACGAGCAAGCAGTTCCTCATGAAGGGGTCGGCCGCGACCGCCGACTACGACTGGGCGGGCCTCGCTTCTGCGTACGGCTTCGTCACGCCGCAGCAGTTCGGCGCCACCGGTTCGCTCGCGGACCTCAGCAAGGATGCGTCCGCCGCCATCCAGGCCGCGCAGGACTACGCGTCCGAGCGCGGACTGCCCGTCGTGCTGAACGGGCACTTCAACTGCGCGTCCGGCGTCTCCGCTCGCGGTCAGGACATCCGCTGGTACGGGAAGTTCACGCTCTACGACTCCGTCGGCGCGACCCCGGTGCTATCCGCCGTCGAGCTCCCCGACCGGTACGCGCTGTCCTCCGTGACGTCCGCGTTCGTGCAGGGTCTCGAGCGCAACCCGTCCGGGAAGCAGCTGCTCACCGTCCTCGTCCCCACCGCGCAGACGACGCTCGCGAAGATCAAGGTCGGCGCCTACGGCCGCGTCTACTCCTCATCGCAGCGGTACACGTGGAAGACCGTGTCCTCCGACTCGCAGGGCCCCCTGAAGGCGTCCGGCACGCAGTTCCTCGGCGTCTACTACCCGGTCACGAAGGGCGGCCTGGGCCCGCGCGAGGGCGACATGATCTACGGCGTCACCTCCGGCGCCATCGGCCACGTCGCCGCGTACGCGCCCGACACGCTCACCGCCGGGAAGATGGTCCTGAAGAGCCTCACAGGCGCTTTCACGAAGGGCGAGGAGATCCGCGTCGGGTCGAAGTCCTCGACTGCGCCCACGGCGGGCACGATCGCAGACGTAGGCGCGATCCTCCTGAAGGACCTCTTCGAGGACACGTTCACCACGGCGAACCTCTACCTCGACATCTACAAGGAGCGCGTCACCGACATCGAGGGAATGACCCTCGACACGCTCCCGACGTCGACCGATCCCGACGCGATGATCGACCAGGCGCAGCGGCGTCCCTCGGTGATCCTCGGAGGCCGCCCCAACGCGCGCCTGCGGTACACCGTCCGCGGCTCCTACCAGGCGGGCGTCATCGGCGTCGCCATGGCGAACGCCGACGTCGAATCGAACACGATCCTGCAGCCGAACGACGCCACCCAGGGCGACAACGGCTACGACCAGCAGGGCGCCTACGGCTACAACTACGAGTACGGCGCCGCCTCCTACAAGGGGAAGTTCCGCATCGGCGGGACGAACGCCCGGCACCTGTTCACCACCAACTCGTACATCTACGGGTCGATGGGGAACTACGCGGTCGCCGACGCCTACTCGTACCTCGCGTCGGCCGGCAAGGGCCGCTTCCCGAAGATCCACGGCGACGCCTCCGGCACGTGGGCGCACCCCTACGACACGCACCCCGGCGTGCACGGCGCCCACTTCTCGGACATCACCGTCGACTTCTCCGGCGCCGCCGGCCGGAAGGACTCGCCGTCGAAGGGCATCTCCTCCCGCGGGACCGGCACGATCATCGAGCGCTTCACGATCATCGGCGCCGCGGTGGGCGTGCAGATTTCGGAGAAGGGCTACACGTACGACGGGCTCCACTCCCGGTCCATCGTCCGTCAGGGAACGATGATCGGGATCCAGAAGGTGGGTGTCGACCTCGGAGAGACGTACCCATCGGACTCGACTCGGTTCTCGTCCGTCGTCGAGGACCTCCGCATCGAGTTCGCCACGCTCGAGCAGAACACCATCGACGAGGCCGCCGAGACGTTCCGACCGAACGGCTTCGACCAAGTCGGTGTGAGCACGGCCGGTCACAACGCGGACCTCCGGCGCCTCACGTTGAAGGGCATGAACTTCGCGGCGATCGGCATCAACTCGCTGCCGCGCGGGTCCGGCTCATCGGCCGAGTACCTGATCGACGACGTCGTGTTCGACTACCGCGGATCCGGCGCGCCCTCGTCGGGCCTGCTCGCTCGCGGCATCTGGGTGCAGGGCGCATCCTCCGGCACGAACGCCTCGTTCGGGCAGAACTACCTGCACATCGGCAAGGTCACCGTCTACGAGCAGGACAACTCGCCCGCCGGACTGATCCACCTCAAGTCGGGTTCCCCGTCGATCCGACGCGGACCGAAGCCGATCGTGCACGGGTCCACCGCCGAGCTTCCCTACCACGGCAACGGCGGAACGCTCACCATGCTGCGCCTCATCGGCTCGCCCCCGTGGCACTCCGTCGGCTCCACCGAGCCGAAGCCGCCGCTGACCGGCGACCGCTGGGACGACACCAGCAACGGCTTCTCGTCCAAGAAGTACAACGGCTCCTCGTGGGTCGCCGCCTAGTGAGGAGCTGACCGTGACCGACATCCCCGTCGTCGTCGCCGACACCGTCGACGAGATACCCGCCACCCTGGCGCCCGGAGACCTCGTCCTGACGATGTCGACGGGGGCGTTCGGTCACATCTCCGGAGGCGAGCCTCCCCTGCGGAAGCTCGCCTCCGTGGACGCCATCCCCGAAGACGCCGCAGTCGGAGACCTGTTCCTCGTCGGGACGCAGGTCTACGAAGTCTCGGGCACCCCGCCCGTCACCGTGACGCCTCCGACCATGGCAGCGCCGACCGTCACCTACACGACGATCACGTTCTCCTGGTTCGGTGCGACCGGCAGCATCGACGGCTACCTCCTGGTCATCGACAACCAGCCGGCGATCGAGGTGGACGGCAGCTCGTACGAGCTCGCGACCGCGCCGGGCAGCACGCACACCGGCTACGTCATCGCGAAGGGCAGTGACGGGACCTTCTCGCAGCCGTCCGCGCCCGTCACCGCATCGACTCTCCGCGATGGCGCTGCGCCGACCATCGTCCCCGGAATGCCTCAGGCGGGCGAGCTGGTCGGGCCGATGGTCGCGTTCCGGTTCGACGTGTCCGACTCCGAGTCCGGAGTCGCGGCCGCATCGATCTACTGGGGCGAGACCCCCATCGAGGCGGCCAGCCCCCTCGGCGGTGACCTGTGGGGCGTCGACATCGACCTCGAGCGGCTCCGCGCGATCGGGCTGCTGTCGTACCGGATCCGCGCCGTCGACTGGACCGGCAACGTGTCCTGGTCGGAACCCATCGAGGTGTCGATCGCGCCCGTCGTCGGCGATGACATCACGCCGCCCGTGGTCGTCATCGTGGAGCCGAACGAGGGCACGGTGGTGCCGGATTTCCTCCGAGTCACTGCCAGCGCCTACGACGCCTCCTCGCCCGTCTCCTCGGTCGAGGTTCGGGACGCTGACAGCAAGCGCCTCATCGTCGCGATGGAGCCGCTCAACCCGGGCGGCGGCTGGTTCGTCGACATCCCGCGCGACACGCTCCTCGCGGCGATCACCGGCGACGACTACACCCTGCAGTTCGTCGTTCGCGCGACCGACTCTCGCGGCAACTGGGCGGACTCGGCGCCGCGCGCGATCTTCATCACCGCGCCGGCAGAGACGTACACGGGCACCATCACGTTGCTCCTGCCGCCGGGTGGGTACGTGGACGCGACGAAGCAGAAGGTCAGCAACGGCCGCTACTCGATCTCCCAGCGCGTCACCTTCCCGAACCAGGACCGCATCGTCACCCGAGCGCCAACCGTGCTGCGGATCGAACGCGGAAGGTGGCTGCTCGGGAACGAAGAGGTCAGCGAAGTGACCCTCGAGATCCCGCCAGGATCCGCAGGGTTCCACACCGAGCTCGACATCCCCGGGGCAACGTCGGAGGAGGGGCTGTACCGGCTGCCGCCCGTCATCCCCGACGACCGGCGAGTCGCGGTCACTGACCTGGTCCGGTCCGGCGAGGTCGGCGCGAAGGACCTCACGTTCCTCCCGTCCGCGCAGGACGCGATCGACGCGCGGGATGCCGCTCGCGCCTACCGCGATCAGGCACGGGATGCGGCCGAGCAGGCGGCGTCCGGCGGGTTCACCGTGAGGCGAGACCTCGACGGCTTCCTCACCATCACGATCGGAGCGACGTCATGACCGAGACCTTCCGAGCGATCCCGCCCGACATGATCGGCGAGCCCAACGGTGTCGCCGGTCTCGACGCCGACGCGCGCATTCCGGCTGCCCAGCTGCCCGCGCCTGCGAGCTCGCCGCTCAGCATGAGCATGCTCGGCCTGGCGGCCGTCCTGCCGAAGAAGTGGAGCGCACTGTGAGCATCTACCGCATCGACCCACTCGCCGGTTCGGACACGAACGTCGGAACGTCGATCTACTTCCCGTTCAAGACCGTCGCACCGGTGAACGCTCTGATCGCCGCAGGGAAGATCGGCCGCGGTGACCTGGTGGTCGCAGCCGGCCGCGGCGACATCCACATCCCGGGAGGGATCAAGGCTGCGACGCCGGTGGCCCTGCGCGGCACGACCCGGCTGGTCTTCGACCAGTGGGGCGACAGCATGCCTGTCTTCGACCTCTACAAGATCGCGAACGACCCCGCCTCGTGGACACCGCATGCCGCCGGAGTGTGGAAGGCGAACATCACCGCAGGCGCGCCCGGCATCACCGGCAACTCCTCCGAGCCCTCGACCAACGTCGCACACCTCTACGTCGACGGACAGCTCAAGGGCCACCGCAGCGTGTACACGATCGGCGAGCTCGGCAACCAGCGCCTCTGGTCGTACGCCTGCGACGCCACGTACGCCTACGTGCGCGCGGACGGGAACCCGGCCAGCATCACCGACGACCTGCGCATCTCCGTCAACTGCAACGGCATCGAACCCGGCGTGAACACCACCTTCACCAACCTCGAGATCGTCGGCGCCGGCGGCATGGGCGTCTCCGCCATCGAACGCAACGACTGGTCGACCGTCGGGCTCGTCCTCCGACGCATCGGCGGCGCCGAGCACGGACCAGGCACCCGCGCCGGCAACGCGTGGCAGGCCTACATCTCCGGATCGCGCATCGCCGTGCTCAACAACTACGCCGAAGACGTGTTCGACGTCGGCTGGACCGCTCAGGGCAAGTCGTACCCCGGCGGATCGAACGGCTGGCAGGACGTCGAGGTCGCCGGAAACACGATCGTCCGCGCGGCCCAGGGGTTCGAGCACTGGTTCAACACCGAGCAGGGCGGCACCCTCGTCGGCTACCAGCGGGTCAACATCCACGACAACACGGTCTACTTCGCCGGCTACTCGTGGGGCGCCGACTACAAGTCCGCGGACATCCTGTCCTACGACTTCGACCCGGTCCCCGGCGGGCACGACCTCAACATCTTCGACAACACCTTCGTCGGAGCTACCCGCCACGTCTTCGCCCGACGGTTCGGGAACACGAACTACTCGGTGCCCGAGGGCCTCAACCTGTACCGCAACGTGATCGCTCTCGCGCCCGGCGGGGAGATCGCCTACGAGCAGCCGCAGAAGCTCGAGCAGGCGGCCGAGTGGGTGCAGGCGCAGGGCGCGGAGGACAGCAGCGTCTGGCTGCCGCTCGCCGCGGACGTGCTCGCCGTTCCGCAGAAGGATCGGCTGGCCGCGATGCAGGCGTTCGTCGCAGCCCGGACCGCGACGGTCGACTCACGGCTGTCGGCACTCGAGCGGCAGCACGGCTCTACGGCGGGCAAGGTGGCGTCGGTCACGGGTCAGATCGAATCTCTGCGCGCGGACGGGAACCAGTCGGGAAGTCTGCTGGCCGGCCGGCTCTACATGCCGGGCGCTTCGACCCGCACCACGCTGGTGGCAGCGTCCGCTGTGGATCGGTTCCGTGGCCTCGAGTGGGTCGCACCTGCGTCCGGGCTCGTCGACCAGGTCTCGATCTCGGTGACGACGGCGGGCTCCTCGTCGGCCACGTTCTACGTCATGGTGCTGCGGTACGAGGGCGACAAGCTCGTCCCACACTTCACGTCGACGGCAGTCGACTGCTCGACGACGGGCACGAAGAGCCTGGCCGCGAACTTCCGCGTCCGTGAGGGGCAGCGCTTCTACGTCGGCGGCGTCGTCCCGTCCGGCCCGGCCACACTGCCGGTCATCCGAGCCGGGACGGCGCTGGGGAGGACGCCGTTCCTCGGCTTCCGTTCCACGGACATCGACACGATGCTCTCCTCGGCGACGTACACGACCGGCATCGAGGTGAACGGCTTCACGCTGCCGTTCAACTCGACCTTCGCGCCCGGCGGCCTCACGGACGTCGCACCGCTGGTCGTCATGCGAGCGGCCTGACAACACGGCAACGCCCCCACCCTCCGCTTCGGCGGCAGGGTGGGGGCGTTTCGTCGTTGGTGGCGGGGGAGGTACCCGACAGCTATCGTTCAGCTCTATGAGCGGGAACCAGACAGCAAGCAAGCGGATCCCGTGGATCGACGCAGCCCGCGGCGGATGCGTCCTCGCTGTCGTCATGTTCCACTTCATCATCGTGATCTTCGAACCGGCCGCGCCTGCCGGACCGGTCACGACCGGGTGGTCTCTGCTCGGCGCGGCACTCGCGGCCTTCCGAATGCCGCTCCTCTTCGCCGTGTCGGGCTTCGTCGTCTCCCGCCGAGTCCGCGCGGGGTGGAGCGACCGATCGAATGCCGCACGCGTCGCGAGCTCCTACTACCTCTACGTGGTCTGGCTCGTCGCCTACGGCCTCATCTCTCTCATCCCACTCGCCGTCAACACCGACAGGATCACGAGCCCGGGTGACTTCCTCGGCCAGCTCCTCATCCCTGACACGCCGCTCTGGTTCATCCTCGCGCTGGCCGTCTACACCGCCATCCTCTGCTCACTCCCCCGCGCCCGGCCCGCCTACGTTCTCGCCGCACTGGCCGTCCTCTCGACCACGGCGCAGGCGGTCCTCGGCTTCGAGCTGTGGGCCCGCGTGCCCTACTACTTCCTCTTCTTCGCGGCCGGCGTCTACCTCCGACCGCTGATCGAGCAGCAGGCGGGCCGGGCGACACCGATCCGTGCAGTCGTGTCGGGCGGGGTCTTCGCAGTCTTCTTCGTGCTCGAGCAGGTCGTCGAGGTGCCGCTCGCGAACGCCGTTCTCTTCGTCGCGCGTGACGCTGCCGCTCTGAGCGCTGGGCTCTTGGCCGTCGTGCTCGTCTGCCGTGTGGCGCCGGTCCGACGGGTGCTGAGCCGGGTGGGCCGGAGCACGCTTCCGATCTACGTCCTCCACTTCCCGATCGTGATGGTCGCCGCGTCGTTCATCGACTGGACGACTGCGCTCGAGTCTCCCGCAGCCGCGGCGGCCGCGCCGATCGTCGGCCCCGCCGTGATCGCCGTCCTGTGCCTCGTGATCTACCGCCTCGCCCTCCGCACCCCGTTGCGTTTCGCGTTCCGGATGCCGGGCCGGTGGCAGCGCGCCATCTCTCCTACGCCCGCGAAGGCCTGAGCTGGTGTCGGTAGGGCCGTCTAGCCTCACCGTGATGTCGCACCACTGGACCCCGATGAGCATGGTCTCCCGTTCGATCACGCCCGGCGAGTGGCGGATGGGCGACAAGCGCGAGGAGCTCGGGTGGATCCGCCTCGTCGACTACGCCGGCGTCCCGACCTTCGTGTGCGTCACTCGTGACGAGCTCGTGGTCGGCGGCGGCGACACGCTACCGGACGCGGCGCGCGCGTTCCTCACCTGGCGCAGCTCGACCCGCTGATGTCGGTGGTCAGCCCGACGATGGTCTGATGGGAACGAAGTACGACCCGAACCACCCCCACCGGCCGACCGGCTACCTCGACTCCGCCGTCGAGGCGTACCGCGACCACGGTGAGGAAGCGCCCTGGCTGCTCCTCTGGCGCGGCGGGGAAGTCGTGACGAACCCGACCACCGGCCGGTACATGTACGTCTGGGAGGGCGACACCGAGGGGCAGCTGCGCGGCCGCGGCGGGCGACGCCACTGATGCCCGACCTCGACGTAGCTCCTAGAGCTCACCCCGAGAACTAACGGAACAATCTAAAGCGACTACTACGAGGATTCGCTTGCTCCTGGAACTCGAGTGTGTCCATCAAAGTCCGAACTTCGCGGTGCAGCGCGCGCATGTCGACAGATTCACCCCAGGCATGGAGGAAGTGATTTTCGTCGTAGTGAAGAACTACGTCCGAGTCTTCCATTCCGCCCACAAGAGAACGAGGACCGATCAGCGTCGTGTAGTTCCGCCGCGTGCTGCTGTTGTACCAATCTTGGAGGCGCTCGTCGGCATGCTCCAAAGCGTTGCGAACCGCTCGGTCAGACAGCATCGACGACAACGGAACGCCGATGGACTCCCGCAGAAGAACACCGCGAGCTCGGTCTTTGCGGTCGACTGGCCACAACACCTTCGACATCATCCCGACTTCGGTCAAGGCTCGTTGCGCTGCATCCCAAACATCGTCGCTGCGGCTGCCCACGCTCCCTAGCGCCTGTTCGAGCGATTCGATCGCCGACATGAAACGCCGACAGTGCCGGTGCAAGCTCGTCCTGAAATGCGCTTCGAGCTGGTCATCTAGCCCAAAACGTATCGATCGGTTCTCACCCGTCCATCCGACCATCCGGAACCTCTTCTCATCAGCCCTACGTGCAAGGGCGCCTGCGCTCGATGGCGGCCGGTCCCGTCCTCGTGCTGGTTTTCGTCGAGTAAACGTTGGCCCGCCGGTTTCAGAGCAATGCTGATGGTCTCAGATGCCAGTAGATGCGTGCCCCCGGCAGGAATCGAACCTGCGACCAAGAGATTAGAAGGCTCCTGCTCTATCCGCTGAGCTACGGGGGCGTCCGTCGTCCAGAGTACCGGGACAGCGTCGGCGGGTCGGGAGCGACGCGGGACCGACCCGGGCGGTCAGCCCCGGACGAGCCCGACCACGCCGACGACGAGCGAGACGGCCGCGAGCAGCAGTGAGATCCCGATCAGGATCGAGTGCACCCGGAGGAAGGTCGTCGCGCGCCCGTCCGCATCGCGGGCTCGGGGGTCCTTCCGCACGCGACGGAGGAAGGGCGGCCAGACCACCGCGTTCCAGACGGCGTTGGCGATCAGCATCCAGCAGACGAGGGTCATCACGGAGAACGAGTGTACGAGGCCCGGCCGAGCCGCCCGCGGCGCGTCGGTGGCCGCGGATAGACTGCCCCGCATGAGTAGCGCCCCCGACCGTCTTGTCTGGATCGACTGCGAGATGACGGGACTCGACCTCTCGGTCGACGAGCTCGTCGAGATCGCCGTCGTGGTCACGGACTTCGATCTCGAGCCCCTCGACGAGGGCCTCTCGATCGTCATCAAGCCCGACGCGTCGGCGCTCGAGCACATGGGCGACTTCGTCCGCACGATGCACGAGACCTCGGGGCTGCTCGAGGAGATCCCCTCCGGAGTCAGCGTCGCCGAGGCCGAGTACCAGGTCCTCGAGTACGTGCTGAAGCACGTGCCGAGCGAGCAGCACGCTCCCCTCGCCGGCAACACGATCGGCACCGACCGCGCCTTCCTCGCCAAGTTCATGCCCCGCCTCGACGGGCACCTGCACTACCGCAACGTCGACGTCTCCTCCATCAAGGAGCTCGCGCGGCGCTGGTACCCGCGCATCTACTTCAACGCCCCCGCCAAGCACGGCGGGCACCGGGCCCTCGCCGACATCCTCGAGAGCATCCGCGAGCTCCGGTACTACCGCCGGGCCGCGTTCGTCGCCGAGCCGGGTCCGTCGACCGCCGATGTCCAGGCCGTGTCGGCCGCCGTCGTGGACGAGTTCGCCTCGCGGATGTAGTAGTCTCGTACAGTTGCTTCGGGAGGGTCACCCTCTCGGAACACCGTCCTGGTGGGTATAGCTCAGTTGGCAGAGCGCCTGGTTGTGGTCTAGGAGGTCGCGGGTTCGAGCCCCGTTACTCACCCCAGGAGGGCCCGGAGTCGTCACGACTCCGGGCCCTTTCCCATACCGGAGGCGACGATGCTCGAACTGGACGAAGCGGCGTTCGAACGACTCGTGATCGCCGAGCTCGATGAGCTCCCGGACGACATGGTCGACGGCCTCGACAACGTGGTGTTCGTGGTCGAGGACCGTCCCGAGGACGGCTCCCTCGATCTCCTCGGCGTCTACGACGGAGTGGCGCTCACCGAGCGCGAGCGGTACGGCTTCGGCGAGATGCCCGACCGCATCGTGCTGTTCCGCGAGCCCCACCTCGCCGCCTGCGAGACGCTCGACGAGCTGCGGGACGAGATCCACGTGACCCTCGTGCACGAGATCGCGCACTTCTACGGGATCGACGACGACCGGCTGCACGAGCTCGGCTGGGCCTGAGCCCCAGTCAGGAGCCGGTGTCGAGCACGACGTCCGCGCCCTCGCGGGGCCGCTCGCGCAGCCGGTAGCGCCGGAACTGCTCGTCCCACTCGTCCCAGTGCGACTCGAAGAGCGCTCCGTCCCGAGCGAGTGCGCGCCGGCGCCTCTCGACGTCGCCCGTCTCGATCCAGATCGTGAGATCCGCCACCGCTCGGCTCGCGGCTGTCGCGGCACCGCAGCCCTCCACGACGAGCAATGGGCAGCGCACCACGACCGGACCAGCCGACGTCCCGCTCGCCCAGTTCCAGGGCTGCCAGCGGCCGGTCCCGTGCAGGGCGTGCGGGCGCACGAGATCCCGGGTGACCTCCGTGGCCGCCCGGTCCAGGCCCGACCAGCCCGGATACAGATCGTCCATCCGCACGAGTGCGGCCTCGGGTGCGCCGGCGGCCGCGCGGACACGGGCGAGCAGGTCCACCGCGAAGGTCGACTTGCCCGATCCGCTCGGACCGTCGACGAGCACGGTGCGAGCGCGTCGATCGACGATCCGGCGGGCCAGCGCGCGAGCGACGCGGGGAGTCAGGGGCTCAGCCACGCAGCACGAAGCTCCAGGTGCCGGCGAGCACGGCGGCGCTGACGGCGATGCCCGCGATCGCGGCTCCGCCGAGCACGAGGAGGGCGTCACCGCCGCCGAAGCGGGACACCCGCGCCCAGGTCCGCGGCGTGTCCGCTCCGAACCCCTTCGCCTCCATCGCGGTCGCGAGTCGGCTCCCCCGCCGGATGGCGAGCACCAGCAGGGAGAACGTGCGACCCGCGAGGCTGCGGAGAGCCTGGACCGGGCCGCGGCCGTCGGCCACGCCGCGGGCACGCCGCGCCATGGACAGCGTCCGCCAGTCGTCGACGAGCAGGCCCACGAGACGCATGCCGGCGAGACCGCCCAGGACGAACCTCGACGGCAGGCGCAGGATCTGCGCGAGTCCGTCGGCGAGGTCCGTCGGATCGGTCGTCGCGATCAGCACGACGCTCGGGAGGCCGATGGCCAGCACGCGGAGGGTGATCGCACCTCCCAGCGCGACCGAGCCGTCGGTGACGCTGACGAAGAGGAACTCGGCGAGCACCGCCCCGCTGTCGCGTCCGTAGAGGACGGTGGTCATCCCGGCCAGCGGAGCGGCGAACAGCACGGGAGCCGTGCGGCGGAGCAGGTCGCCGAGCCTCAGCCCCGCGAACGGCAGCACGAGCAGTTCGAGGGCGAGCGCGGTCGCCGCCGAGACCGCGTCGAGGGTGAGGACCAGGACGATCGCGATCAGGAGGCTCGCGAGCAGCTTCGCCACGGGGTTCGCCCGGGCGATCCTTCCGCGGGCGGGCACGGCGTCGAGGAGGGTCATCGCCGGATCTCCTGAGCCGCGCCCAGCGGCAGGACGCCATCGGCGAGGGCGTCGACGAGGTGCTCGTCGTGCGTGACGGTGAGGATCGCGCGCCCGTCCGCCCGCAGCTCGGCCAGCAGGTCCACGACCACGTCCCAGGTGCGGCGGTCCTGGCCGAAGGTCGGCTCGTCGAGCACGACGACCGACGGCCGGCGCACCAGAGCGGAGGCGACGGCGAGGCGCCGCTTCTCCCCACCCGACAGCGTGAACGGATTGGCGTCGGCCAGCGAGGACAGCCCGAGCCGCTCGAGCATCGCGTCGGCGCGGGAGCGCTCCGACTCGTCGCGGGCGCCGAGGTGCAGCTCCTGCCGCACGCGCGCCGTGAGGAACTGGTGCTCCGGCTCCTGGAAGACCATCGCGACCCGGTCCGCGAGCTCCCTCGAGCGCCAGCGGTGCGGATGCGGAGACGCCCCGGCCCGGACCTCGTCCGACGCGATGACCTGTCCCGCCGCCGGATCCAGGAGCCCGGCCAGGGTCAGCGCGAGCGTCGACTTGCCCGCTCCGTTGGGCCCGAGGACGGCGGTGACGCGGCCCTGCCCGATCTCGACGTCCAGTCCCTCCGCGACGCGGGGCGGGTGGCGGACTCCGAAGAGCGGTCGCGCGATGGCCAGATCCACGGTGCGCAGCGCTCGAGGGGCGGCGCCATCCGGTCCCGGGCGGCGTGCGGGGCGCTCCCCCGGCAGCCACACGCCGGCGTCCACGAGGACCGCACGCGTCTCCTCGAGCACGGTCGACGGCGCACCGTCGGCGATCACCGCGCCGTCCGAGCCGAGCACGACGATCCGATCGACGAGATCGACCCACACGTCGACCCGGTGCTCGACGACGACGAGGGTCGCCCCGCTGCGCGCCGTGCTGCGCTGGACCGCGTCGCGCACCTCGCGGACCCCGTCGGGGTCGAGATTCGCGGTCGGCTCGTCCAGCAGCAGGAGTCGGGGACGCATCGCCAGCACACCCGCGAGCGCGAGCCTCTGCTTCTGACCGCCCGAGAGCGCCGAGGTGGACCGGTCCAGCGCGACATCCAGCCCGACGTCGTCGAGCGCCTGCCGCACCCGCTCCGGGATCTCGCCCGCCGGGACACCGAGGTTCTCGCAGGCGAAGCCCACGTCGTCGCCCACGCGGGCGAGCACCGCCTGCGTGTCCGGATCCTGGAGCACGAGGCCCGCGACTCCGCGACGACGGACCGGTGCGTCCCCGTCCAGGACGAGCTCGCCGGTCGACGCACCGTCCTCCTCGCCGCCGAGGACTCCGGCGAGAGCGTGCAGGAGAGTGCTCTTGCCCGCGCCCGAGGGGCCGAGCAGGAGCACCCGCTCCCCGGCTGCGATCTCGAGATCGAGCCCGGTGACCGCGGAACGGGAGCGCCCGGCGTGCCGCCAACTCCATCCGCGAGCGGAGACCGCCGCGCCGCTCATCGGGCGCCCGTGGCCGCTCCGTCGATCACCCGGCCCTCGCGTCCCGAGGCGAAGCGGTCGAGCGCTCCGGAGGCGGCCAGTCCGCGGACCGCGAGCCACGGGAGCAGGCCCGCGAGAAGGATGCCGGAGACGATCGAGGACACGATGTAGACCGTGGCGAAGAGCCCGTCGACTCCGACGTACCAGAGGAGCAGATCGTTGATCGCGAGCGCGAGCCCGGCCCCCGCTCCGGCGAGCAGAGCGACGATCGGGCGGCCGCTGCGGTAGAGGAACAGGGCCAGGATGAGCTCGGCTCCCAGACCCTGCACGAGCCCGGAGAGCAGGACCAGGTAGCCCCACTGGGTGCCGATGAGCGCGGAGACGACCGCGGCGAGCAGCTCGGTGTAGAGCGCTGCACCGGGCTTGCGGATGATGAGACCGCCGAGGACGCCGGCGAAGAGCCAGCCGCCGCCGAGGATCCCGCCGAGCCCGGGGAGGAACTCGAACGCGAGGCCGAGGACGTTCGTCGCCAGGCCCCAGGCCCAGAAGACGATGCCGCTCGCGACGGCGACGACGCTCGCCACGACGATGTCGACGACGCGCCAGCGCAGATCGCGGCGCGGAGCGGTGCGGGCGGAGGGGGTGGTGGTGTTCTGCACTGACGTGCCCTTTCGTGGAAGCGAATGGAGGGCACGGGTAGTAAGAGGAGATCGAAACGTTCCTTCGCTGGCATGACCCAGATCAGGTTCGACGGTCGAAGGCTGAAAGCCTTCCTCTCAGTCCGGTGCACCGGACTCCCGTGTTCGTCAGCAATCATAGACAGCATGCTGTGGTCGGTGGTCGTCGTTCTCGCCGTCCTGCTGCTCCTGCTGCTGCAGGTGCTCGTCCATCAGCGGCGACGACGCCTCCGCCGCGAGCTGCTGGCACAGGGCAGGCGGGTCCGCGGGCGCGTGATCGCGGACGACCCGGGAGCGCGCGCCGGGCGTCTGCTCGTCGCCTACCGGCCCGAGAACGGCGAGGAGCGGCGCGCTCTGAAGACGCCGCAGCGTCGAGGGGACGCGTGGATGGCGGGCGAGCCCGTCGTCGTCGTGTACGACCCGCGTCGCCCGACCGACGCGGAGCGACTCGTCGTCGGATTCGGCCGCACCAAGACGACCTGGTTCACCGCGCGCCCGATCCGGACGCGCTGAGCGCCCCTACTTCTTCAGGGCCCGCACGATGCGTGCGAGGGCCTTGCCGGTCACCCACACGAACGGGATGCCGACAGCGAGCACCGACACGATGTTGGGCTGGAAGCGCAGGCCGAGGTCGTCCTTGATGTAGGCGCCGATCGGCACGACCGCACCGCCGCCGCCACCACCGCCGCCCTCCTGACCGTCCTCGGATCCGCTGCCCCCGCCGAAGCCGAACCAGCGGAGGGCGACCGGGACCATCGTGGCGCCGTCGACGCTCACGGGCTCCCCGTAGATCGTCGCGGTACCCGCGGAGGTGACTTTGTCGGCCAGGGACACGGCGATGTTGGGCATGCCCGAACGCTACTCCGCGGCTCTCGGCGGCGACAACCGCCGCGCGGGCGCGCACAGCACTCCCCCATCCCGGTCGAGGGAGCCGATGCGATGATCGAGGATGCCTTCCCGCCCCCGCCGTCGACACCCGGTCCGCTCGACCGCGGTCGCGGTGACGAGCACGGGGCTGGCCGCGTTCCTCGCCTTCCACCGCGTGCTCCCGGAGGCGTCGGGCTGGTTGTCGGTCGTCGAGACCGCGATCCCGTGGTCCGGACTCGCGGTGCTCCTGCTCGTCGCCTCGGCCGTCGCCCTGCGCTCGCGCGGTGCCGGTGCGGCCGTGACGGTGCTCGCGATGGTCTACGGGGTGCTGGTCCTGCCCGTCGCGGTGCCTGCTGCCGCTGTACGCTCCGGTTCGTTCACGGTCGTCAGCCAGAACATCGGCGGCAGCGGCGAGGCCGGCGCCGTCGCGGCGGAGCTCGCCTCTGCCGAGCCCGACGTGATCGCGCTGCAGGAGCTGACCGCTGACGCGCGCGACGCGGTCGACGACGAGCTGTCGGAGGCCTACCCGCACTCCTACGTCGTCGGGACAGTGGGCGTCTGGAGCCGGGAGGTGCTCTCGAACGGCGAGCCGCTGGATCTGGGGCTCGGCTGGGACCGCGCGCTCGCGGTCGACATCGGCACGACGGTGGGGACGAGCCGGCTCCTCGTCGTGCACCTGGCCTCGTTCCGTCTCGGCGACCACGAGGAGCGCGATGCGACTCTCGCCGGTCTGGCCGATGCCCTCGCGGCGGACGAGTCCCCGAGGACTCTCGTCGTGGGCGACTTCAACACGGCGACCGACGACCACCTGCTCGCCCCGGTGCTCGAGCAGGCCGGGCTCGTGCGCACCTCGGGCATCGGGTTCCCTGCCACGTGGCCGTCGCTCCTCCCGCTGGTCGGCCTCGACCACGCCCTCGCCGACGGCGTGCCCGCCGCGACCGTCGAGGTACTGCCGCCCAACGGATCGGACCACCGGCCCGTCAGTCTGACGATCGGCTCCGCGTAGCGAGCGTGTCGCTGAGGTCGATGCCCTTCGCCGACTCCGGCGCCGAGCGCGCCAGCAGCGACGCGGGTCGGACGGCCCCGGTGCCGAAGCGCGCCGCGACCCCGTCGACCGCCAGCTCGGCGTCGCGCCAGTCGTCGGAGTCGTTCCAGAGCGAGAAGGCGACCTCGTCGCCGTCGACGAGCTGCTCGCCGCGCACGCCGATGAGGCGCACGGGTCGGCGCATCGGGTTCGCCGCCTCCAGCAGTGCCGACGACGCCTCGTAGAGGACCCGCGCCACGTCCGTCGCCTCGGGCAGCGTCCGGGAGCGCGTGAGCGTGCTGAAGTCGCCGAAGCGCACCTTGACCGCCACCGTGCGGCAGCGCACTCCGCCGCGACGCAGGCGGACCGCGACCTTGTCGCAGAGCCTCAGGAGCTCGCGACGGACCAGCTCGGGGTCGGCGACGTCGTCGGCGAAGGTGATCTCGTGGCCTGCGCTCTTCTCGACGACGCGGGTGTCGACGGGGCGCGGATCCACTCCGTTCGACAGGGCGTGCAGGCGGCGGCCGGTCGCCTCGCCGAGCGAGGAGATCAGCACAGCCAGCGGGGTCGCGGCGACGTCGGCGACGGTGGTCAATCCGCGGCGCAGCAGCGCCTCCTCCGTGCTCGCTCCGACGCCCCAGAGTGCGCTCACGGGCAGCGGATCGAGGAACTCGCGCACGCCGTCGGACGGCACGACGAGCAGGCCATCGGGCTTGGAGCGTCCGGAGGCGAGCTTGGCGACGAACTTCGTGCTGGCGATCCCGACGGAGCAGGTGAGGCCGAGCTCGGAGTGGACGCGCTCGCGGATCGCGGTGCCGATGGCGAAGGGCGTGCCGGACAGGCGGCGCGCTCCCGCCACGTCGAGGAACGCCTCGTCGATGCTCAGCCGCTCGACGAGCGGGGTGAAGGAGTCGAAGATGGCCATGACCCGCCGGGACGCCTCGCGGTAGCGGTCCATGTGCGGCTCGAGCACGACGGCCTGCGGGCAGCGGCGGAGCGCCACGGCCATGGGCATCGCCGAGTTGACCCCGTAGCGCCGGGCCTCGTAGGTCGCGGCGGTGACGACGGACCGGGACCCGATGTGCCCGACGATCACCGGGCGACCGCGCAGGTCGGGCCGCTCGAGCAGCTCGACGGAGGCGAAGAACGCGTCCATGTCGATGTGCAGGATGCTGGCGCGCGGATCGTCGACGGGGTCGAGCGTGACCTGCCGGCCGCTTCCGTCCTGTTTGCTCACGTGCCGTCCTGCTCGCCCTCTGCCGATGCCGTCCTGTCATGCTCGCACGCACCTCCGACACGGCGCTCGGCGACGAGCGAGGAGGAGGCGCTCACCCGCTGCGGGAATGGCCCGGCGCCGATCGGGGTTGTCCCGAGCACCGACGACGACGCTCCGGAGAAGACATGACGCACGAGCCCGCCTCCCCCACCGCCACCGAGATGAGCCGCTGGCTCGACCTGCAGCAGCGCGCGCACGCCGCCTTCGAGAGCCGCCTGGCCGCCGTCGTGGACTGGTCGGCGCCGACCCCCGACACCGAATGGGACACCCGCGCGCTCGTGCTGCACGTCGTCCGCGAGCAGCAGCGCGCGCACACGCTGCTGTCCGGCGGAGACGAGTCCCCGATCCGCCTCGAGCCGGTCGGCAGCGACCTGCGCAGCGAGTGGAGCCGCGTCACTGCCGACACGCGTGCAGCCGCCTCCTCCGCCCGACCGGAGGCCGTCCTGCGCCTCGGTCGCGACTCCGTCACGGCGCTCGAGCTGGTCAGGGAGCAGGTGTCGGACGTCACCATCCACGCCTGGGACCTCGCCCGCGCCACCGGGACCGACGAGACGCTCGACGAGGAGCTCGTGGCGGCCGTCTGGGAGCTGTTCGCGCCGCAGGAGGAGACGCTGCGCGCGAGCGGGCTGTTCGCGGCTCCGGTCCCCGTCGGCGAGGACGCCCCGCTGCAGACGCGCCTGCTCGCCGTCACCGGGCGCGACGACCGCCTGGCAGCCTGAACGCCACTCCCATCCGCCGCAGGCAGGATGGGGCCACCGCCGCCGCGGCGGAGGAAGCACCGGGGCTCCGCGCCCCGCCGAGGAGAGGAACACGCATGACACGAGTCGCCGTCATCGGAGCCCACGGCAAGGTGGGTCAGCAGATCCTGCACCTGCTCTACGACGCCGGGCACGAGTCCGTCGGAGTGATCAGGAACCCCGAGCACGCCGAGGACATCGTGCGACTGGGCGGCGAGCCGCTCGTCCACGACCTCGAGAACTCGAGCGCCGAGGAGTTCGCGGCGCTGCTCGAGGGCGTCGACGCCCTCGTCTTCACCGCCGGCGCCGGCCCCGACTCGGGGATCGAGCGCAAGCGGACCGTCGACCTGGGCGCCTCCGTGCTCAGCCAGGAGGCCGCGGCCGCGGCCGGAATCCGCCGCTTCGTCCAGATCAGCGCGATCGGCGTCGACGAGCCGCTGGCCGAGGACACCGAGGAGGTCTGGCGCGCCTACGTCGAGGCCAAGCGCGACGCCGACACGGCGCTGAGGAAGACCGATCTCGACTGGACCATCCTGCGCCCGGGCGGGCTCACGACCGACGAGGGCACCGGCCGGGTCGAGCTGGGCGAGACCGTCGAGCGCGGCAGCATCCCCCGCGAGGACGTCGCGGCCGTGGTCGTCGCCGTGCTCGAGCAGCCCGCGTCCATCGGACGGACCTGGGAGCTCGTCTCGGGTGACGTGCCCGTCGAGGACGCGGTCGCCCGAGCCTGACGCCGGTGGCCGACGCCCGCCCGAGGGGCGGCGTCGGCCCGTGCGCCTAGAGTGGTGCGGGTGAGCAGCCCCGCGCCCCGTCCCTGGATCCGCAGCTACGCACCCGGAGTGCCGACGGAGCTCGAGCCCCCCGAGGGCTCGCTCCTCGACATCGTGACGGAGTCGGCGGCGCAGTACCCCGAGAAGGTCGCGCTGGAGTTCTTCGGCCGTGCGACCAGCTACGCCCAGCTCGCGGATGATGTGGAGCGCGTGGCCGAGGGCCTGCGCCGACTGGGCGTCCGCGAGGGCGATCCGGTCGCCCTGATCCTGCCCAACTGCCCCCAGCACGTGGTCGCCTTCTACGCCGTCCTCCGGCTGGGAGCGGTGGTCGTCGAGCACAACCCGCTCTACACGCCGCGGGAGCTGCGGCACCAGTTCGAGGACCACGGCGCGCGCGTCGCGATCGCCTGGGATCGCATCGTGCCCCTGGTCCAGGAGCTGCCCGCCGATCTCGGGGTCGAGACCGTCGTAGCGGTCGACCTCACCAGGGCGATGCCCGCGCCGATGCGCGCGGCCCTCCGCCTGCCGATCCGCAAGGCGCGCGAATCCCGCGCCGCCCTCACCGGGCGCGTGCGCGGCGCGATCGAGTGGGACTCGCTGCTGCGTCGCCGGATCGACTCCGCTCACCCGCGTCCGACAGCCGACGACCTCGCGGTGATCCAGTATACGAGCGGGACCACCGGCACTCCCAAGGGCGCCGAACTCACGCATCGCAATCTGACGGCGAACGCCGCGCAGTCCCGCGCCTGGGTGCCGACGGTGCGCCGCGGCGACTGCGTGGTCTACGCGGTGCTGCCGATGTTCCACGCCTACGGCCTCACCCTCTGCCTCACCTTCGCGATGAGCATGGGGGCGCGGCTGGTGCTGTTCCCCAAGTTCGACCCCGACCTCGTGCTGAAGGTCGTGCGCAAGCACCCCGCGACGTTCCTGCCTGCCGTTCCTCCGATCGCCGAGCGGCTCGCCGCGCGGGCCCGCGAGAAGGGAGTCTCGCTGCAGGGCATCGAGATCGCCATCTCGGGGGCGATGCCGCTGGACCCCGCGCTCGTCGCCCGCTTCGAGCAGGAGACGGGAGGCACCCTCGTCGAGGGCTACGGCCTGTCCGAGACCTCGCCGGTCCTGATGGCGAACCCCGTCGGCCCCACGCGGCGCGCGGGCACCGTCGGCCTGCCGCTGCCCGGCACGGACGTGCGGATCGTCGAACCGGAGGACCCCTCCGTCGACGTCGCGCTCGGCGAGCAGGGCGAGCTCGTGGTGCGAGGACCGCAGGTGTTCCGCGGATACCACCGGAAGCCGCAGGAGACCGCGGACTCGTTCACCTCGGACGGCTGGTTCCGCACCGGCGACATCGCCACGATGGACGGGGACGGCTTCATCAGCCTCGTCGACCGCATCAAGGAGCTCATCATCACCGGCGGCTTCAACGTCGCTCCGTCCGAGGTCGAGGAGGTCCTGCGCCGGCTCCCCTCGGTCAGGGACGCGGCGGTCGTCGGCCTCCCCGACGCCCGCAGCGGCGAGATGGTCGCGGCCGCCGTCGTGCTCGAGCCCGGCGCGCACTTCGACGAGTCGGAGGCGCGCGCGCTCGTCCGCGAGGCGCTCACGCCCTACAAGGTGCCGCGGAGGATCGTCGTCATCGACGAGCTGCCGACCAACATGATCGGCAAGGTGCTGCGCCGCGAGGTGAAGGCGATGCTGCTCGACGAGAGCTGAGCGCCCCGGACAGCACGGAGCCCCCGGTCCCCGCTCGCGCGGTCCGGGGGCTCCGTCGTGCGGTCACATGTCGAAGCCGCCGCCGAAGTCGCCGCCCCCGAAGTCGCCTCCGCCGAAGTCCCCGCCTCCGCCGTAGTCGCCTCCGCCGTAGTCGCCTCCCGCGTCCGCTCCGGCGTCGCCGCCGTCGGCTCCGGCATCGCCTTCGCCGCCCTCACCGCCGGCGTACTCGCCGCCGGCGTCCGGGAGGAACGCACCGGCGATCGCCGAGCCGATGGCGAATCCGGCGATCGTGCCGAGCATCGACGACGCCAGGACTCCCCCGAAGCCCATCCCGCCCGCGCCGCCGCCGGCGAACCGCCGCTCCATGAAGCCTGGCTGACGCAGCTCGCTGCGGGTCGCGGACTGCGCGAGCGCCTGGGGGTCGTCGCTCCGAGGGGCGTCGCCGACCGGCGCGCCCTCGCTCAGCTCGCGGAAGACCTGCTGGCGCTGCTCCGGAGTCAGCTGCTCGAAAGCTTCACGGTGCACCTGCTCCAGCGCCTCGGGCGGCGCGGTGCGCAGGAGATAGCGGTACCGCTCGATCGCGATCTCGTCCTCGCTGCGGGCGGAGCGTCCGGGCGGGGTGCCGTAGGCGGGCTGCTGCCCGTCCGGCCGTCCCGAATCGCGTCGTGCGTTCTCGGCGGGCTCTTCGCGTCCCAGCAGTCGGTCCAGGAATCCCATGATCTCCTCCTCGGCGCCGCGTGGAAGCGGTCGCTCAGCGACACGGTAGGACGCTCGCACGCAGGACTCCTGAACGTGCGCTCAGAGTGCGCTCCACACGGGAGCGCGGAATCACCTCTGCTTCGGGATCACGATCCACAGAATGATGTAGGCGATGATCTGCGGTCCCGGCAGCAGGCACGAGAGCACGAAGAGCAGACGGACCAGGAACGGGCTCCAGCCGAAGCGGTGGGCGAGCGCGGCGCAGACACCGGCGATGATCGTGCCCCGACGGGGGCGAGTGAGAGTGGCCATGGATCCACTCTGTCGCAGCACTCCTGGGAGCGGCATCCGGGGAACCCCCGAGAGTGGGGGCTGGGACCCCGAGTCGGCCTAGTCCGGGAGCGCCGCGGCCGCGGATGTCGCGAAGGCGGCGGCGCGATCGGCGGCGGCCTGCGGCCACACGACCCGGAAGCGCTCGAACACGACCTCCTCGAGCTCGGACTCCGGGTCCTCGCGAGCGAAGTAGCGCCGATGCCCGGACAGCCAGGACTCGCGGGTGCGATCGCCCTCCCCCTCGGCCCAGGCGAACGCCTCGTCGACCGAGTCGAGCGGTCCGATCCTGACGTCGTCATCGCGCAGGACGAGCCGCGGTGCGCCGGTCCCGTCGCAGACGATCCAGTGATCGCCGGCCACGGGAACCGGATCGTCGCCGACCAGGGACGCGGTCGCGGTCTTCACTCCGCGCGCGACCAGTGCGAGCAGCTCGTCGGCCAGCTCGACGGAGTCGCCGAAGGACTCGACCGGCGGCAGCGGATGCGGTCCGGAGCCCGGGTACTCGGACCAGAGCCGCCGCGCGGCGTCGAGGTCGGGCTCCGGCAGGGGCGTGCGCTGCGGGGCGTCGGGCAGCACCGCGAGGATGTTCGCTCCGGCCAGAGCAGCCGGGTCCTCGGGGTGGTTGTCCGGAGTCTCGACGGAATCGAACGGCCACCGTGTCAGCAGCCAGCGACGCGCGAACGCATCGAACTCCTCCTCGGTGCGCGATCCGCGCAGCTCCGGGAGGACCCACCAGGACGCGGTCGCCGTGCGCCCTTCGTTGGGCACGACGCTCAACGCTCCTCGCACCGTGGTCCAGGAGTCGTCGACGAGGACGAACGCGTGCGCCCGGCCCGCGCGGGCAGCGCCCTCGACGAGCCGGAGGGCCTCCACATCGTCATGCGGATCGGCTCCTCCTGGGAGGAGCGCTTCGAGCCACGCGCGGCGCTCCCCGATCGCCGCACCGAGGAGGTCGGCGTCGCTCGACACCAGGGGACGGAGGAAGTCACCACTCGGCAGGTCGAGCCGCGCGGGGACGGAGTCGTCGGGCTGGTCGCTCATCGTCTCCTCCGCTCCCCGCGCACCGGCTCAGCCGGCGGCGCGCTCCAGCACGAGCTCGCGCACACGGGCGGCGTCGGCCTGGCCCTTCATCGCCTTCATGACGGCGCCGATGACGGCACCGGCGGCCTGCACCTTGCCGTCGCGGATCTTCGCGAGGACGTCGGGCTGCGCGGCGAGGGCGGTGTCGATCGCCTCGATGAGCGCACCGTCGTCCGAGACGACGGCGAGCCCGCGGGCGTCGACGACCTCCTGCGGCGAGCCCTCCCCGGCGACGACGCCCTGCAGCACCTCGCGGGCGAGCCGATCCGTCAGCGTGCCGCTCTCGACGAGACCGGCGAGCTCGGCGACCTGGGTCGGAGTGACCAGGGCCGCCGGGTCCTGCCCGGCCGCGTTCGCGAGTCGGGCGATCTCGCCGGTCCACCACTTGCGGGCAGCCTGGGGCGTCGCTCCGGCCGCGACCGTGTCGATGATCTCGACCAGCAGGCCGCTGTTGGCGACGTCCTGGAACTCGAGGTCGGTGAAGCCCCAGTCGGCCTTCAGCCGCCGACGGCGGGCAGCGGGCTTCTCGGGGAGCGCGGCGCGCAGCTCCTCGATCAGCTCGGGTGCGGGCACCACCGGGAGCAGGTCGGGCTCGGGGAAGTAGCGGTAGTCGTCGGCGTCGCTCTTGGGGCGGCCGGCGGAGGTGCGGCCGGTGTCCTCGTGCCAGTGGCGCGTCTCCTGCGTGATCGTGCCGCCCGCGGCGAGGATCGCCGCCTGGCGCTGGATCTCGTAGCGCACGGCGCGCTCGACCGAGCGGAGCGAGTTGACGTTCTTGGTCTCGGTGCGGGTGCCGAGCTTCTCCTGGCCCCACGGGCGGAGGGAGACGTTGGCGTCGCAGCGGAGGTTGCCGCGCTCCATCTTCGCGTCGGAGATGCCGAGGGCGAGGACGATGTCGCGGATGGTCGCCACGTACGCCTTGGCGAACTCCGGTGCGTTCTTCCCGGCTCCGAAGATCGGCTTCGTGACGATCTCGACGAGCGGGACCCCCGCGCGGTTGTAGTCGACGAGCGAGTACTCGGCGCCCTGGATGCGGCCGGTGGAGCCGCCCACGTGCGTGAGCTTGCCCGCGTCCTCCTCCATGTGCGCGCGCTCGATCGGGATGTCGACCAGGGTGCCGTCGGCCAGCTCGACCTCGACCGAGCCCTCGAAGGCGATCGGCTCGTCGAACTGCGAGATCTGGTAGTTCTTCGCGAGGTCCGGGTAGAAGTAGTTCTTCCGGGCGAAGCGGCTCGACGGCGCGATCGAGCAGCCCAGCGCGAGGCCGAGGCTGATCGAGTAGCGCACGGCCTGCTCGTTGACGACCGGGAGCGAGCCCGGCAGCCCCAGGTCGACCGGGGTGACGTTGGTGTTGGGCTCGGAGCCGAACTCGTTCGGCGCGTCCGAGAACATCTTCGTCTTGGTGTTGAGCTCGACGTGCACCTCGAAGCCGAGGACCGGCTCGAAGCGCTCGAAGACCTGGTCGTAGTCCATGAGCTCGGGGACGGATGTGTGCGCGGAGGCCATCAGACGGCACCTTCCTCGGAGGCGAACTGCTCGGCGGAAGCGAGATCGGGGGCCTTCGCGAGGAGCGGGTGACCCCACGACTCCTCGAGCAGGGCCTCGAGCGCTCCGCCGACGGTGTAGAGGCGGACGTCCTCGCGGGCGGGAGCGAGGAACTGGATGCCGACGGGCAGCCCGTCCTCGTCGGCCAGCCCCGCGGGGACCGAGATGCCGGGGATGCCCGCGAGGTTCGCCGGGATCGTCGCGATGTCGCCGCGGTACATCGCCAGCGGGTCGTCGAGCTTCTCGCCGAGACGGTAGGCGGTGGTCGGCGCGGTCGGCGAGGCGATGACGTCGACCGAGGCGAAGGCCCGGTCGAAGTCGCGCTGCACGAGCGTGCGCACCTTCTGCGCGCTGCCGTAGTAGGCGTCGTAGTAGCCGGCCGACAGGGCGTAGGTGCCCAGGATGATGCGGCGCTTGACCTCCGGGCCGAAGCCCTGCTCGCGCGTGGCCGCCATGACCTGCTCGACGGTGCCGCCGCCCTTCGGCGTGACCCGCAGGCCGAAGCGGACGGAGTCGAACTTGGCGAGGTTGCTGGAGGCCTCGGCGGGCAGGATCAGGTAGTAGGCGGCGACCGCGTGCTCGATGCTCGGGGCGCTCACCTCGACGATCTCGGCTCCGGCGCCCTCGAGCACCGCGAGCGCCTCGTGGAAGCGCGCGAGGACGCCGGGCTGGAAGCCCTCTCCACCGTCGAGCTCCTTGAGCACTCCGATGCGCAGGCCCTTCACGTCGGCGCGGCGGACCGCATCGGCGAAGGAGGGCCAGGTGTCCCGCAGCGACGTCGAGTCGCGCGGGTCGTGCCCGGCGATCACGTCGTGCAGCAGGGCGGAGTCGAGGACGGTCCGCGAGACGGGTCCGATCTGGTCGAGGCTCGAGGCGAGTGCGATCGCTCCGTAGCGCGAGACGCCGCCGTAGGTCGGCTTGACGCCGACGGTGCCTGTGACGTGCGCGGGCTGGCGGATCGAGCCGCCGGTGTCGGAGCCGAGGGCCAGCGGCGCCTCGTAGCTCGCGACCGCCGCGGCAGAGCCGCCGCCCGAGCCGCCGGGGATGCGGTCGAGATCCCACGGGTTGTGGGTCGGGCCGTACGCGGAGCGCTCGGTGGTCGAGCCCATCGCGAACTCGTCCATGTTGGTCTTGCCGATCGGCACGAGGCCGGCGGCGCGGACCTTCGTCATGACCGTCGCGTCGTACGGCGGACGCCAGCCCTCGAGGATCCTCGACCCGCTCGTGGTCGGCATGTCGTTCGTGACGATGACGTCCTTGACGGCCAGCGGGATCCCCGCCAGCGGGTGCAGGGCCTCGCCGGCGGCGCGACGGCGGTCGATGTCGGCGGCGGTGCCGACGGCGGCCTCCTCTGCCACGTGCAGGAACGCGTGCACCGCGGAGTCGACCGACGCGATGCGGTCGAGGTGGGCGCGGGTCGCCTCCGTCGACGAGATCGACCCGTCGACGAGCTTCTCGGAGAGCGCGGAGGCGCTCAGGCGGATGATCTCCGCTCCGTGGGCGCTCACTGCTCCTCCCCCAGGATCGCGGACACCTGGAAGCGGCTGCCGTCGTGCTCGGGGGCACCGGACAGGGCCTGCTCGCGGGTGAGGGTCTCGCCGACCACGTCGGGGCGGAAGACGTTCTCGAGAGGGATGGGGTGGCTGGTCGCGGGCACGTCGGGGGTGGCCACGGCCTGGACGGCGGCCACGGAGTCGACGATCTGGCCGAGCTCCCGGGTCATGGTCTGGATCTCCTCCGGGGTGAGGTCGATCCTGGCCAGCTGGGCCAGATGGGCGACCGTCTCGGCCGTGATCTCGGACATACGTCTCCATCGGTGGTTCGTGAGGATGCGGCGTCCAGTGTACCGAGCGGCTCCGCGCCGCTCGGCCAGCCGTGGTGCGGACACCGAGGCGGGTCAGGACTCGTCGGACGACTCCGCGGCGTCGGGCTCGGCCTGGCCGGGAGCGGAGGACTCGGCGTCCTCCTCGGGTGGGGCGATCGCCGCGGGTCCCTCGGTGACGAGCAGGTGGAACTGCGCGGCGTCGATGATGCGGACGCCGAGCTGCTCCGCCTTGCCGAGCTTGCTGCCCGCACCGGGCCCGGCCGCCACGTAGTCGGTCTTCTTCGAGACGCTCGAGCCCGCCTTGCCGCCGGCCTGCATGATCGCCTCCAGAGCGCCCTCGCGGGAGTAGCCCTCGAGGGATCCCGTCGCGACGACGGTGAGCCCGGCGAGCACTCCTCCCGCCGCCTCGGCGGCACCGGGGCCGGGGTGTCCCGGAGTCGAGAAGCGCACCCCCGCGGCCGCCCAGCGATCGACGATCTCGCGGTGCCAGTCGACCTCGAACCAGTCGAGCAGGGCGTCGGCGATGATGCCGCCCACCCCGTCGACGGCCGCGAGTTCGTCGCGGCTGGCCGAGCGGATGGCGTCGAGCGAGCCGAAGTACCCCGCGAGCGCGCGCGCCGCGACGGGACCGACGTGCCGGATGCTCAGCGAGACGAGCAGTCGCCAGAGCTCCTTGGTCTTCGCCTTGTCGATGTTCTCGATCAGGCGAGTGGCGTTGGTGGACGGGACGGACGACTCGTCCCCCGCGAACACGCCCGCGTCGGGATCGAACGGGCCGTCCTTCGCGATCTGGCGCTTGCGCTGGAAGGGCCGGACGACCTTGGGCCGACCCACGGCGTCGAGCTTCTCGAGACCGGTCTCGGAGTCGCGGACGACGACCTCGATCGGGAACAGATCGGCGAGGGTGAGCTCGAAGAGCCCTGCCTCGGTGCGGAGCGGAGGCTCCGCGGGGACGAGCGGCTGCGTCAGCGCGGCGGCGCTCACCTCGCCGAGCGCCTCGATGTCGAGTGCCCCGCGACCGCCGATGTGCTCGACGCGCCCGCGCACCTGCGCCGGGCACGACTCGGCGTTCGGGCAGCGCAGATCGACGTCGCCCTCCTTCGAGGGAGCGAGGGTCGTGCCGCATTCGGGGCAGGTCGTCGGCATCACGAACTCGCGCTCGCTGCCGTCGCGCAGCTCGACGACCGGGCCGAGCACCTCGGGGATCACGTCGCCGGCCTTCCGCAGCACCACGGTGTCGCCGATCAGCACGCCCTTGACCTTGACCACGTCGGCGTTGTGCAGGGTGGCCTGGCGGACCTCGGATCCGGCGACCTTCACCTTCTGCATCACGGCGAACGGAGTGGCCCGTCCGGTGCGTCCGACGCTCACGACGATGTCGAGGAGCTTCGTGTGCACCTCCTCCGGCGGGTACTTGTAGGCGATGGCCCAGCGCGGCGCGCGGCTGGTGGCACCGAGCTCGTCGTGGAGGGCGAGCTCGTCGACCTTGACGACGACTCCGTCGATCTCGTGCTCGACGGAGTGGCGCTCGCGCCCGTACTGCTCGACGAAGGCGACCACCTCGTCGACGGAGGCGGACACCCGGTTGTGCGCGCTGACCGGCAGCCCCCACGAGGCCAGCAGGCCGTACACGTCCGACTGCGAGGACACCGGCGGATCCTGCCACGCTCCGATGCCGTGCACGTAGAGCGCGAGCGACTGCACCCGGGCCTCCCCGGCGCGCAGATCGAGCCCGGACTTCTTGTCGAGCTGCTGGCGCAGCCCTCCGCTCGCGGCGTTGCGCGGGTTCGCGAAGGTCGGGAACCGGCGCAGCGCGCTGTCGCGGGCCCGCTCCTCCTCGAACGGCTTGCGGGTGGTCTCGGGACGAGCCGCCCACCGGGCGCGCGACTCCTCGACGGCCTCCTCGCGCAGCCGCTCCTGCAGAGCGTTGAGCTCGGCGAAGGCCTTCACCGGGATGAACACCTCGCCGCGCACCTCGACCAGGGCGGGGTGGCCCTCGCCGGAGAGCTGCTCGGGGATGCCGGGCAGCCGCACGGCGTTGACCGTGACGTCCTCCCCCGTCCGCCCGTCGCCGCGGGTGGCGGCGGTGACGAGACGCCCGTTCTCGTAGTGGAGGGAGATCGCGAGACCGTCGATCTTGAGCTCGGTGAGCCAGGCGATCTCGCGGCCGGCCGACGCGACGGTCTTCTCGCACCACTCGCGCAGCTCGTCGGCCGAGAACACGTTGTCGAGCGACAGCATCCGCTCGGCGTGGTCGATCGGATCGAGACCGGCCGCGACGACGCCGCCGACGGTGCGGGTCGGCGAGTCCTCGGCGGCGAGCTCGGGGTGCTCGGCCTCGAGGGCGGCCAGCTCGCGCACCAACGAGTCGTACTCGGCGTCCGAGAGGACGGAGGCGTCGGCCGCGTAGTAGTTCTCGCTCGCGGAGCGGATCCGCTCGCGCAGCTCGTCGACCCGGGCGGCGACGGTCTCGTCGGCGGCCATCAGCGGGCGCCCCCGAGGTAGGCGGCTCCGAGGTCGGCGGCTACGAGATCGGCGGCCACGGTGCGGTCGATCGTGCACTGGCCGAGGACGCGCGTGCCGAGGTAGACGACCGCGGTCTGCCCGGGGGCGACGCCGTCGAGCGGGGAGTCGGGGGTGATCACGAGCTCGACACTGCCATCGACGTCCGACACCACGGCCGAGGCCGGCACGGGATCGGCGTGCGCGCGGATCTGCACGTCGCAGCGGAAGGGCGTCGTCGCGTCCTCGGGCGCCGCTCCGGCCCACGTGAACCGGGAGCCGGCGATGCGCCCGATCCGCAGGGCGTCGCGCGGTCCGACGACGACCTCGTTGGTCTTCGGTCGCACCTCGAGCACGAAGCGGGGGCGGCCGTCCGGCGCCGGCACGCCGAGGTGCAGGCCCCGGCGCTGCCCGACCGTGTAGCCGTGGGCGCCCTCGTGCGCACCGACGACCGCCCCGTCTCGATCGACGATCGTCCCCGGCTCCGGAGCGACCCGCTCGGACAGCCAGCCGCGGGTGTCCCCGTCGGGGATGAAGCAGATGTCGTAGCTGTCGGGCTTGTTCGCGACGCTCAGGCCGCGCTCGGCGGCCTCGGCCCGCACCACGGCCTTCGACGGCGTGGTCCCGAGCGGGAACATCGAATGCGCCAGCTGATCGGTGGTCAGGACGCCGAGGACGTAGGACTGGTCCTTCGCCTCGTCGCTCGCCCGGTGCAGCTCGCGCCCGCCGTCGGGCAGGGTGACGAGGGAGGCGTAGTGGCCGGTGCAGACCGCGTCGAAGCCGAGGTCGAGCGCCTTCTCGAGCAGTGCGGCGAACTTGATCCGCTCGTTGCAGCGCATGCAGGGGTTCGGGGTGCGGCCCGCGGAGTACTCGGCCACGAAGTCGTCGACGACGTCGAGCTTGAAGCGCTCCGAGAAGTCCCACACGTAGTAGGGGATGCCGAGCACGTTCGCCGCGCGCTGCGCGTCCATCGAGTCCTCGATCGTGCAGCAGCCGCGGCTGCCCGTCCGCAGCGTGCCCGGCATCCGGCTGAGCGCGAGGTGCACGCCGACCACGTCGTGCCCCGCGTCCACCGCCCGGGCCGCGGCCACCGCCGAGTCCACTCCACCACTCATCGCCGCGAGAACCTTCACCGTCCGAGTCTACGAGCGCTCGTGCGGACGGCGCAGTCCCCGCTCAGTCGGTGGGCAGGACGGACCGGTTGGAGAGCCCGGCTCGCGCCGCGCGTGCGTAGGCCCCGGGCAACGCCGCGAGGACCGCGTCCACGTCGGAGTCGGTCGTCGTGCGGCCGAGCGTCAGGCGCAGCACTCCGCGCGCCTCGTCCTCGCTCCGGCCGAGCGCCATCACCACGTGCGAGGGCTCGGGGATGCCCGCCGTGCACGCCGACCCGGTGGAGACCGAGATCCCCGCCAGATCGAGCAGCAGCAGGAGGGAGTCGCCCTGCGCGCCGGGGAACGCGAAGTGAGCGTTGTTCGCGACGCGGCGGTCGGAGTCGACGGCGGGGCCGGTCAGCGTCGCTCCGGGGACCGCCTCGAGCACGCCGGCGACGAGCCGATCGCGCAGGGCGGCGAGACGGACGGACTCCGCCGAGAGCTCGGCGGTCGCCTCCGCGGCGGCCGCGGCGAACGCGGCGGCGCCCGCGACGTCCTGCGTCCCGGACCGGACGCCGCGCTGCTGGCCGCCGCCGTGCAGCACCGGGACGACCCGGGCGTCCCGTGCGAGGACGAGCGCGCCGGTCGCGATCGGCCCGCCCACCTTGTGGCCGGAGACGCTCACGGCTGCGAGTCCCGCTCCCCCGCCCGAGCCGGAGGTGCGGCGCACCGCCGCGATCTCGAGCGGGACGTGGCCGAACGCGGCGACGGCGTCGAGGTGCAGCGGCACGCCCGCCTCGGCGCAGACGGTCGCGAGCTCGACGACCGACGCGATGGTGCCGATCTCGTTGTTGACCCACAGCGCCGACACCAGCGCCACGGAGGCAGGATCGCGGGCGATCGCCGCGGCGAGCACCTCGGGGCGCAGCACGCCCTCGGAGTCGAGCTCGAGCCACTCGACCGCGGCGTCCTCGTGCTGTGCGAGCCACTCGACGCTGTCGATCGTCGCGTGGTGCTCTCCCCCGGGGACCAGGATCCGCCGCCGGGCCGGATCCTCGGCACGGCGCTGCCAGTAGAGGCCCTTGAGCGCGAGGTTGATCGCCTCCGTGCCGCCCGCGGTCAGGATCACCTCGACGGGCTCGCAGCCCAGCGACTCGGCGAGGATCTGGCGCGCGTCCTCGAGGCGGCGGCGCGCCTCCTGCCCGGCGCCGTGCACCGAGGAGGGGTTGCCCGGGCTCTGCGAGGCCTCGACGAAGGCGGCGAGCGCCGAGGCGCGCATCGGAGTCGTGGCCGCGTGGTCGAGGTAGATCACCGCTGTCCCCCGTCCGCGTGCGGGCGCGGAGGAGGTCTCCGGCCCTTCACTACTGTAAGTCGCATGATCTCTCGCGACCCTCTGTCCCGGCTCGGTGTGACCGTGGACGGGGAGGGCGGCGAGCTGCGGGTCTGGTCGGCGAATGCGAGCGCCATCGACCTCCTGCTGTACGACGAGAAGGACCCGGCCTGGGTCGCGCGCACGGTGCCGCTGGTCCGGGGCGAGGGCGACGTGTGGTCGGCGCGGTCGGCGCTGCTGACCCCCGGCCGCCGGTACGCGATCCGCGTCGACGGTCCGGACGGACCGCGCCACCGGTTCGATCCGCGGACGGCACTGCTCGAGCCCTACTCGAAGGGCCTGCTGCGGGTCGCCGAGAACGAGTGGCGCTCGGTCGTCGTCGACGACTCCTTCGACTGGGGCGGGTCGGCGAAGCCGGGCACGCTGTGGGACCGCACCGTCGTCTACGAGGCGCACGTGAAGGGCCTCACCAAGCTCAACACGGCGCTGCCCGTCGAGCTGCGGGGCACTTACGCGGGGCTCGCGCACGAGTCGACCGTCGCGTCGCTCCTGGACCTCGGGGTGACCGCCGTCGAGCTGCTGCCCGTGCACGCCTTCGTGTCGGAGCAGCGGCTGCTGCGCCAGGGGCTGACCAACTACTGGGGCTACAACACCCTCAACTTCTTCAGCCCGCACGCCGCCTACGCCTCCCCCGCGGCTCAGCGCGGCGGGCCGACCGCCGTGCTGCGGGAGTTCAAGGGCATGGTGAAGCTCCTGCACGAGGCCGGTCTCGAGGTGATCCTCGACGTCGTCTACAACCACACCGCCGAGGAGGGGCCGAACGGCCCGCGCTCGAGCCTGCGCGGCATCGACGACGCGAGCTGGTACCGCCAGACCGACGAGGGCCACTACGTCGACGTCACCGGCTGCGGCAACACGATCGACTTCGGACGTCCCGTCGCGCAGCGGATGGTGCTCGACTCCCTCCGGTACTGGTCGTCCGAGGTCGGCATCGACGGCTTCCGGCTCGACCTGGCCGCGACGCTCGGGCGCGACGAGAACGCCCACTTCCGCTCCGATCACCCGCTGCTCGTCGCCGCCGTCGAGGACCCGGAGCTCGCCGACGTCAAGATGATCGCCGAGCCGTGGGACGTCGGCATGGGCGGCTGGCAGACGGGTCAGTTCCCCACCGGCTGGTCGGAGTGGAACGACCGCTACCGCGACCGGGTCCGCAACTTCTGGCTGTCGGACATCGACTACGCCCGGCGCGCCGGTACGGCCCCCGTCGGCATCGGCGGCTTCGCCACCCGCCTCACCGGGTCCTCCAACACGTTCTCCACCGAGCGCGGCCCGCTCGCCTCCGTCAACTTCGTCACCGCGCACGACGGATTCACGCTCGCCGATCTCGTCTCGTACAACGTCAAGCACAACATCGGCAACGGCGAGTCGAACCGCGACGGGTCGGACAACAACCGCTCCTTCAACCACGGCTTCGAGGGGCCCACCCCGGACGAGGGCGTCACCCTCGCCCGCCGCAAGGCCATGCGCAACCTGCTCGGCACGCTCCTGCTCTCGGCCGGCGTGCCGATGATCACGGCGGGCGATGAGTTCGGGCGCAGCCAGCGCGGCAACAACAACGCCTACTGCCAGGACTCGGACCTCACCTGGCTCCGCTGGGACAGCCGGAGCGAGTGGCAGCTCGAGCTGCGCGAGCACACCCGCGCGCTGATCCGGCTCCGGCGCGAGCATCCGGCGCTGCGCCCCTCCCGCTACGGCCGGGAGGGCGAGGTGACACCGAGCGCGAGCACGATGCACTGGTTCGACGTCCACGGCCGCCGGATGTCCGAGCACGACTGGACCTCGGCCGAGAACCGGACGATGCAGTACCTCGCCACCTCCACCCCCGAGACCGAGGAGCTCGACCGCGTCCTCCTCGTGGTGCACGGGGTCGAGCACGAGACGAGCGTCGTCCTCGCCGCGAGCGAGGGCGTGACGGGCTACACCAGGCTGTGGAGCAGCGACGAGCCCGTGCCGCTCGAGCACGGCGAGTCCTTCGAGGCGGGCCAGATGATCCGCGTCGCGGGCACGTCGATGCAGCTCTTCGCGGCCCACTCGGCAGAGGTGACCCCCTCCGGAGCGGGCGACTGATGGCGAGGAGCGGCCCCGGCACCCCGGCGACCGTCGCCCTGGTCGCGGCGGGCATCCCGTTCACACCGCGCGAGTACCGGCACGATCCGGGGACGAGCGGATACGGCGCCGAGGCGGCCGAGGCGCTCGGAGTCGAGCCGGACCGCGTGTTCAAGACGCTGCTCGCCGACGTCGACGGCGAGCTCGTGGTCGGCATCGTGCCGGTCAGTGGATCGCTCGACCTCAAGGAGCTGGCGGCGGCGGTGGGCGGCAAGAAGGCCGCCATGGCCGATCCGGCGCTCGCCCAGCGGCGCACCGGCTACGTGCTCGGCGGCATCTCGCCCCTCGGGCAGAAGACGCACCACCGCACCGTGCTCGACGAGACCGCCGAGCTGTACGACACCGTCCTCGTCTCGGGCGGCCGGCGCGGCTTCGACATCGAGCTGGCCCCGGCCGACCTGATCGCCGCGACCGGGGCGATCACGGCAGCCATCGGCCGCTGACGGCTCAGCCCGCGGCCGCGACCAGCCCGAGCTCCGCCGCTCGCGCCAGCAGGGGATGCCTCGGCACCACCCGCACCGTGTAGCCGAAGGTGCCGCTGCGATCCAGCTCGACCACTCCGGCGTACGGCGTCCGCCCGACGGCATCGGCGGGGACCACGGCGCCCGCGGACTCGGCGACCTCCAAGTCCTGGCTGCGCACGTCGGTGAGCGAGCCGTCGGGTGCGGTCGTGCCGTAGACGACCTGCACCGTCACGTCCTCGGGCGCGAGCTCGCCGAGCAGTACTCCCGCGCGGACGGCCAGCCGGTCGCCCCGCTGCGGGACGGCGTCGATCCCACCCGACTCGACGGAGGCGACCGCCACCCCCGGCCAGCCGGCCCGCACGCGGCGCTTCCACGCCGACAGCTCCTTCGCCGGCTCGAAGTGGTCGACGGCGACCGCCCGGTGCGCCTCGGCGGCGGGACGGTACAGGGACTCGACGTACTGCTGCACCATCCGCTCGGCCGACAGCTCGGGCGAGAGCGTGGCGAGCGTGTGCCGGATCGAGCGGACCCAGCGGCGCGGCACTCCGTCGTGGTCGCGCTCGTAGAACCGGGGCACGACCTCGCTCTCGAGCAGCTCGTAGAGGGCGTCGGCCTCGAGCGTGTCGCGCGCCTCGGGGTCGAGGGCGCGGTCGGAGGACGGGATCGCCCAGCCGTTCTCGCCGTCGAAGTACTCGTTCCACCAGCCGTCGAGGATCGACAGGTTCAGCGAGCCGTTCAGGGCCGCCTTCATCCCGGAGGTGCCGCACGCCTCGAGCGGCCGGAGGGGATTGTTCAGCCAGACGTCGGTGCCCGGGTAGAGCAGCTGGGCCATGGCGATGTCGTAGTCGGGCAGGAACACGATCCGCCGGCGAACGTCCGCCTCCTGGGCGAAGCGGACCAGGCGCTGGATGAGCCGCTTGCCCTCCTCGTCGGCCGGGTGCGACTTCCCCGCGATCACGATCTGGATCGGGTGCTGCGGGTGCGTGAGCAGGGCGCGCAGCCGCTCCGGGTCGTGCAGCATCAGCGTCAGCCGCTTGTAGGTCGGCACCCGCCGCGCGAAGCCGATGGTCAGGACGTCCGGGTCGAGCAGCTCGTCGAGCCAGCCGGGAGTGAGACCGCCGGGGTTCTGCTCGCGCCACGACCGCGCCGCGCGCACCCGGGCGTCGCGCACCAGCTGCTCCCGCAGCGTCCGCCGGGCGGCCCAGAGGTCGTAGTCGCTGAGGGCCCCCGAGGACCAGTCGGCCCGGGTGGTGTCCTCCGTGCCGAGGCGGTCCCGGGCCAGCGCCGTCAGCACCGGATCCGTCCAGGTCGGCGCGTGCACGCCGTTCGTGACCGAGCCGATCGGCACCTCCGCGGTGTCGAATCCCGGCCACAGGCCCGAGAACATGCCGCGGCTCACCTCGCCGTGCAGCTGCGAGACGCCGTTCGAGCGCTGCGCGAGGCGGAGTCCCATCACGGCCATGTTGAAGACGTGCTCGGAGCCGCCGTCGTACGACTCGGCGCCGAGCGCGAGCACGTCCTCGACCTGGACGCCCGGCAGCAGCTCGGTCGAGAAGTACTCCTCGATCAGCCCGCGGTCGAAGCGGTCGATGCCGGCGGGCACGGGGGTGTGCGTCGTGAAGACGGTGGAGGCGCGGACGACCTGCAGGGCCTCGTCGAAGGCGAGCCCCGACCCGATCAGCCCCGAGATGCGCTCGAGCCCCTGGAAGCCCGCGTGCCCCTCGTTGGTGTGGAACACCTCCGGGAGCGGCGTGCCCGACACCTCGGACCAGAGCTCGAGGGCGCGGACTCCGCCGATGCCCAGCAGCAGCTCCTGCAGCAGCCGGTCCTCACCGCCGCCGCCGTAGAGGCGGTCGGTGACCGAGCGGAGGGAGTCCTCGTTCTCGGGGATGTCGGTGTCGAGCAGGAGGAGGGGCACCCGGCCCACCTCGGCCCGCCACACGCGCGCGTACAGGGCCCGGCCGTCCGGCAGCGCGAGCACGATCCGCGCGGCCGACCCGTCGGCGAGCCGGACGACGCGCAGCGGCAGTCCGTCGGGGTCGAGGGAGGGGTACGACTCGATCTGCCAGCCGTCGGCCGAGAGACCCTGCGAGAAGTAGCCGGACCGGTAGAAGAGACCCACGCCGGTCAGCGGGACGCCCAGGTCGGACGAGGCCTTGAGGTGGTCCCCCGCCAGGATCCCGAGGCCGCCGGAGTACTGAGGGAGGGCGGCGGCGATGCCGAACTCGGGAGAGAAGTAGGCGAGGGAGCGCGGAGCCGACTCCGGCAGCGACTGGTACCAGCGCGGCTCGGTGCGGTAGCGCTCGAGCTCCTCGCGCAGGCGCCACGCGTCCTCGACGAAGCCGCGGTCCTGGGAGAGCTCGGCGAGCCGCTCGGGGCTGACGGTGCCCAGCAGCGCCGTGGGATCGGCTCCTCCGCGGCGCCACAGCGCGGGATCGACCCGCTCGAACAGGCGGCGGGTGGGCTCGTGCCACGCCCAGCGCAGGTTGCCGGCCAGCTCGCCGAGCGCGGAGAGCTCGGGCGGCAGGACCGAACGGACGGTGAAGCGGCGGATGGCCTTCACGGCACTCCTCGACTCTCTGCGGGTCCCGGCGTGCACGGGCGCAGAGCGCCGGGGGTCGCGCGCGCTCGCACACCCTAGCGGACCTCCGCGGCGCGGGAGCGGGCGCGCCCGGGACCGTTTGCACAGGCCCGAGTGCGGGCGCAAGCGGCGTGCCGAAGCACGCCCGGGTCGCTACTGTCGTGACGTGGCTCAGACACCTTTCGGCACGTCCTCACACGGCAAAGACGCACGGCGAGCGGCCCGCGGGCGCCCCGCTCCGACCCCCGAGGCGGTGACGCCCCCCGAACCCGCGCCGGTCGCGGAACCGGCGGCACCCGCCCCCGTCGGCAGCGGATACCGCACCCGAGCCGAGCGCCTCCCGATCATCGACCCGCAGCCGCGGCTCGAGGACGACCGCTGGCCGGCGAAGGCCTTCGTCGGAGAGGTGGTGCCGTTCGCGGCGACCGCGTTCCGCGAGGGCCACGACCTCATCGGCGTCGACCTGCTCCTCACCTCGCCCTCGGGCGCCGAGTCCGAGCACCGCATGAGCCTGATCGCGACCGGGACCGACCGCTACGGCCGGCTCGTCCGCCTGGACGCCGAGGGCGACTGGACCTACCGCATCCGCTCCTTCGCCGACGACTGGGCGACCTGGCTGCACACGGCCGAGATCAAGATCCCGGCCGGCCTCGACGTCGACGTCACCTTCGCGGTAGGTGCGGGGCTGCTCCGCTCGGCCGCCGGCGACGAGTCGCGCTCGGGAACCGAGCGCACCCTGCTGGCCGACACGGCGGCGAGCGTCGCCGACACCTCGCTCGCTCCGGAGGCGCGCCTCGCGGCCGCCGAGGACGCCGCTGTCCACGGGGCGCTCACGGCGCGCCCGGTGATGAGCCTCTCGAGCCTCTCGGAGCCGCGCGTCGTGCACGTCGAGCGCACCCGCGCGGGCGTCGGCGCCTGGTACGAGTTCTTCCCGCGCTCCGAGGGCGCGGTGCGCAACGAGGACGGCACGGTCACGAGCGGCACCTTCCGCACTGCTGCCGACCGCCTCCCCGCCGTCGCCGCCATGGGCTTCGACGTGCTCTACCTGCCGCCGATCCACCCGATCGGCCGCACGTTCCGCAAGGGACCGAACAACACGCTGAACGCCGGCCCGGCCGACCCGGGCTCGCCGTGGGCGATCGGCGCGGCCGAGGGCGGCCACGACGCGATCCACCCCGACCTCGGCACCGTCGAGGACTTCACCGCGTTCCACGACGCCGTGAAGGAGGCGGGCCTCGAACTCGCCCTCGACTTCGCGCTGCAGGCCTCGCCGGATCACCCGTGGGTGACGAGCCACCCGGAGTGGTTCACGACCCTCCCGGACGGCACCATCGCCTACGCCGAGAACCCGCCGAAGAAGTACCAGGACATCTACCCGATCAACTTCGACAACGACCCCCAGGGCATCCGCCAGGAGTCGCTGCGGATCCTGCGCTACTGGATCTCGCTCGGAGTCCGGATCTTCCGCGTCGACAACCCGCACACGAAGCCGCTCGACTTCTGGGAGTGGATCATCCACGAGGTCAACGCCGAGCACCCCGACGTCGTGTTCCTCGCCGAGGCGTTCACGCGGCCCGCGATCATGCGGGCGCTGGGCAAGGTGGGCTTCCAGCAGTCGTACTCGTACTTCACCTGGCGCAACACCAAGGAGGAGCTCGAGGAGTTCTTCACGAGCATCTCGCACGAGACGGCCGACTACATGCGGCCGAACCTCTTCGTCAACACGCCGGACATCCTCACCGAGTACCTGCAGTACGGCGGACCGGCGGCCTACAAGGTGCGCGCAGCCCTCGCCGCCACGGCCTCGCCGCTCTGGGGCGTCTACGCCGGCTACGAGCTCGTCGAGAACGTCGCGCGCCCGGGCGCCGAGGAGAACATCGACAACGAGAAGTTCGAGTACAAGACGCGCGACTGGGCGGCGGCGGACGCCTCCGGACGCTCGCTCGCGCCGTACATCACCCGGCTCAACGAGATCCGGAAGACGCACCCCGCACTCGCGCAGCGCCGCAACCTCCAGGTGCACCGCAGCGACGACGAGGCGATCATCGTCTACACGAAGCACCTGCAGAAGGAGTTCACGGGCACCGGCAGCGCCGACACCCTGATCGTCGTGGTCAACACGGATCCTCACTCCGCCCGCGAGACGACCGTGCACCTCGACCTGCCCGCACTGGGTCTGGAGTGGGGCGACTCGTTCCAGGTCGAGGACCTGATCACCGGGGCCGTCTGGACCTGGTCGAGCGACAACTACGTGCGGCTGGACTCGTTCGTCGAGCCGGTGCACATCCTGAGCGTGAAGGCGGACGAGCGATGAGCGGCACCACCCCCGGCGACGACACCGCCACCTCGGCCGAGCAGGCGGGCCTCGCCCCGCGCGTCGATACCGTCGTGACGACCGGCACGAGCTCGGCGACGACCACCGGCTCCGGGACCGACGAGGCCGCGGCTGCGTCGGGCGGCTCCTCGACCGCCTCCGAGCCGGTCGTCGAAGGCTCCTCCGGCATCGAGCTCCCCGTCATCGAGGAGTGGATCCTCCAGCAGCTCGCGACCGGCAGCAACGCGCTCCCCCACCACGTGCTCGGCCAGCACGTGGTCGCTGCGCAGGGCGTCGCGGACCCCGTGACCGTGGTGCGCACCCGGCGACCCCTCGCCGAGAAGGTCGTCGCGGTGCTCTCGACCGGCGCCCGCGTCGAGCTGACCCACCTCCACGACGGCATCTGGCAGGGCTTCCACATCCTCGGCCCGCAGGCGTACACGATCGAGGCCCGCTACGGCGACGGCAGCGAGTGGACGACGGACGACCCGTACCGGTTCTCGAAGACCGTCGGCGACTTCGACCTCTACCTCATCGGCGAGGGCCGCCACGAGCGGCTGTGGGAGGCGCTCGGCGCCCGCCACCGCGAGCACGAGGGTGTCTGGGGCACCTCGTTCTCGGTCTGGGCGCCGCACGCCCAGGCGGTCCGCGTGGTCGGCGACTTCAACCAGTGGAGCGGCGAGGGCCACGCCCTCCGCAATCTCGGCGTCACCGGTGTCTGGGAGCTCTTCGTCCCCGGCCTCGAGCCCGGCGCGCCCTACAAGTTCGATCTGCTCTCGCGCGACGGCCACTGGGTCCGCAAGGCCGACCCGATGGCCCGCTCGACCGAGGTCCCGCCGGCGACCGCCTCGCGCATCGCGGTCTCGCACCACCAGTGGAGCGACGGCGACTGGATGGCGCAGCGCGCGGCGGTCGACCCGCACACGCAGGCGCTCAGCGTCTACGAGATGCACCTCGGCTCCTGGCGTCCCGGACTCGGCTACCGCGATCTGGCGGATCCGCTGATCGAGTACGTGACCGAGCTCGGCTTCACCCACGTCGAGTTCATGCCGCTCGCCGAGCACCCGTTCGGCGGCTCCTGGGGCTACCAGGTCACGGGGTACTACGCGGCGTCCAGCCGCTTCGGCACGGCCGATGACCTGAAGTACCTGATCGACCGGCTCCACCAGGCCGGCATCGGTGTCATCGTCGACTGGGTCCCCGGGCACTTCCCGAAGGACGATTTCGCGCTCGCCCGCTTCGACGGCGAGCCGCTCTACGAGCACCCGGACTGGCGCCGAGGCGAGCAGATGGACTGGGGCACCTACGTCTTCGACTTCGGTCACACGCAGGTGCGCAACTTCCTCGTCGCGAACGCGCTCTACTGGCTCGAGGAGTTCCACGTCGACGGACTCCGCGTCGACGCGGTCGCCTCGATGCTGTACCTCGACTACTCCCGCAAGGAGGGCGAGTGGCTGCCGAACGAGCACGGCGGTCGCGAGCACCTCGAGGCGATCAGCTTGCTGCAGGAGGTGAACGCGACGGCCTACAAGCTCTACCCCGGCATCATGATGATCGCCGAGGAGTCGACCAGCTGGCCGGGCGTCACGCAGCCCACCGTCTCGGGCGGGCTCGGCTTCGGGCTCAAGTGGAACATGGGCTGGATGCACGACTCGCTGAACTACATGGCGAACGATCCGCTGTGGCGCCAGTACCACCTGGGCGAGATCACCTTCTCGTTCGTCTACGCGTTCAGCGAGAACTTCGTCCTGCCGATCAGCCACGACGAGGTCGTGCACGGCAAGGGGTCGCTGATCCAGAAGATGCCCGGCGACCACTGGCAGCAGCGCGCGAACCTGCGGGCGTACCTCGCCTTCATGTGGGCGCACCCGGGCAAGCAGCTGCTCTTCATGGGGCAGGAGTTCGGCCAGTACTCCGAGTGGTCGGAGGAGCGTGGCCTGGACTGGTGGATCCTCGACCAGCCCGCGCACCGCGGTCTCTTCGATCTCGTCGGCCAGCTGAACCGCGTGTACCGCGAGACGCCGTCGCTGTGGGAGCTCGACTTCGATCAGGCGGGCTTCGAGTGGATCGACGGCGGTTCCGCCGCTCCGAACGTCATCTCGTTCCTGCGCAAGGACAAGCAGGGTCGGCCGGTCGCGGTGATCGTGAACTTCTCGGGCTCGCCCGTGCACGGCTACCGGGTCAGCCTGCCCGTCGCCGGCCGCTGGGAGGAGCTCGTCAACACCGACGCCGAGATCTACGGCGGCTCCGGTGTGGGCAACTTCGGCTCCGTCGAGGCCAAGGACGAGCCGTGGTCCGGCCGCCCCGCCTCCGCCGAGGTCGTCCTCCCCCCGCTGGCCGCTCTCTACCTGCGCCCCGCCTCCGACTGACCCTCAGGGCCTCCTCACCGGCGGGCGGAGCGGGCGCCCAGCGCCCCTCCGCCCGCCGTTCTCGTTCCACCGCATCGAACAGAGACCTCGCGCCGAGGGGACGTGTCCGGGGCGACACCGCAGTCGCCGGAGTAAGCCGCCGCCCGCCCCTCCGCGGCCGAGCCGTGCGCAGCACGCTCACTCCGCCGAGTCGTGCGCAGCACGCTCAACGAGGCGCAATGACTTACTCAACCGACCGAACAGCGGAGACCACGCTCGAGTCCGAGCGGACTGACCAGCCGCCCGTCTCGAAGGCGATGGGCGAGAAACGCGTGCGAGCGTTTCGAGCGAGCCGATCGCACGCCGCTCTTGAAAACGCGACCACCTACCGTGCCGACCGCGGCGGGGCGAGCGCCTGCGCTCGTCCCGCACTGTACTGAGCACCGGAACGAGCGCTCCGCGCTCGTTCCGGTGCTCAGTACAGCAGGCCCGTCAGCCGCGCCCTGGCCTTGTTCACGCGCGGGTCCGTCGTACCGACGATCTCGAACAGTTCGAGCAGTCGGGCGCGCACGGCGGCCTTCCCGTCGGCGTCGAGCCGGGGGAAGATCGACAGGAGCCGGTCGAAGGCGTCCTCGACGTGGCCGCCGGAGACGTCGAGGTCGGCGACGGCGAGCTGCGCGTCGAGGTTGGACGGTTCGGCGGCGGCGGTCGAGCGCACCTCCTCCAGCGTCCTGCCCTGGAGTCGCTTGAGCAGCTTGACCTGGGCGAGGCCGGCGACGGCGAGGTCGTCGCGCGGGTTCTGCGCGATGGCGGTCTCGTACTCGGTGATCGCGGCGTCGTAGTCGCCGGCGTCGATCGCGTCGTACGCCTCCTGGTGGTGCGGGGGCAGCGGAGCTGCCTCGGGTTCGGCACCGTCCTCGGCCGCGACGCCCTCGACGGGGACCGACCCCGTCACTCCGTTCTGCGCGGCGAGCTGGAGCAGCTGCTCGAGCAGGTCGCGGAGCTGCTCCTCGGCGATCAGGCCGCTGAACAGCGGCACCGGGCGCCCGGCGATGACGGCGGCGACCGTCGGGACGGACTGCACCTGGAACGCCTGGGCGAGCTGGGGGCTCGACTCCGCGTCGACGCCGACGAGCACGAACGCTCCGGCGTACGAGACGACGACCTTCTCGAGCAGTGCGGTCATGCTCGTGCTCTGCTCGGACCAGGAGCCGCGGAGGTCCACGATCACCGGCACGCGCGACGAGAGCTGGACGACCTGGTCGAACTCGGCGTCCCCGGCGGTCAGCAGCAGCGGGTTCGCGGGGGCGGATCCGGCGGGCGCGCCTCCGGGAGCGGCGGCCGGAGCGGGCGCCTGGGGCGCGCGCCGGTTCACCAGACTCGACAGGTCGACGGCGCCGCGGAGGTTTCCGGGCAGGGGCGGGACGGCGCTCACGGCAGCTGCACCACCGAGACGAGTCCCTGGCTCCATCCGAGCATCACGATCTTCTCCTCCGATCCGACGGGCGGTACGTAGAACAACAACTGATAACCGTAGGTGGTCTCGATCCCCGTCGTCGACTTGTCGGTGCCGAGCAGGGTCTGCGAGGCACCGGAGGTCGAGACGGTCGATCCCTCCGCGGTGGGCCGGACCGTCGACACCTCGGCGATGCTCGCGGCGACGAGGGCGCCCGAGTCGTTGGTCGCCAGGGCGATCGTGGGAGACGTGCCGGCCTTGTTCGAGAACTCGATCGATGCGGTGTCGGGCAGCGCCTCCCGATCGGCGTTCTTCTTGTCGACGCCGACCTGCCCGCGGAGGGTGTCGCCGTCGGGCGAGAACAGCTCGGCGTACTGGCTGGCGTCGCCGGTGGCGAGGATGTCGGCGTATGCCGCCCCGACGGTCTCGGGAGCGAGGGTCATCAGGCGCGAGTCCGGAGCGACGATCGACGTGCCGACCGTGACGGGAGCCACGTCGGGGATCCGCGCGTTGGCCTCGAGCGAGATCGCGTAGTCGACCTTGTAGTCGACCCGCGGGCTCGCCTGGCTCATCATCAGGGCGATCGGCGCGGTCGTGGTGTCGGCGGGGTCCCCGACCACGGCCGTCACCACCCGCGGCCAGGTGTCGGTGTCCTGCGGGAGGACGACGCTGACGGGCGACGCCGGGATCGCCTGGGGCGCGTCGATCGTGCCGCCCTTGTTCACGACCTCGTAGTTCGTCGTCCGCTCGGTGAGCGCCTCGCCCTGGAAGCGCTCGGCGAGGATCGCGGCGTCGCGGGCCGCATCCGCGGCCGAGGCGGTGTCGGCGATCGACGCGACGATCGCCTCCGCCTGCTGAGTGGTGACGACCGGGGTCGGGATCTCGGCGACCGGCTCGGCACCCGCGGTGGAGGTCGCGGTGGCGGTGGGAGTCGCGGTGGCGCCGGCTGCGAGGTCGGGCCAGTAGTCGGAGCTGCAGCCTGCGAGCAGGGCGCTGGTGCCCAGGACGACGGGCAGCACGAGCAGCCCGCGGCGGCGACTCCGCGCGGGCGAGGCGACCGACGCCTGGATCCCGGCGCGGGGGCGCGGACGCCGGACCCCGCGCGGGACCTTGCCCTGCGGCCCCTTGCGACGCGGGCCGTGCTGGCGGCGCAGGTGCACGAAGGCCCAGATGTAGAGGCCGAGGCCGATCAGGAGGAAGAGCGCACCGCCGGCGAGCAGCGGGCCGGCGAGCGGAGTCGCGGTGTCGACGGGCCAGCTGACCCGGATCTCGTCCGCGGCCGGGGCGGTCCCGTCGGTCGCGATCAGGAGCGAGATGTCCTCGGGCACGTCCAGCGCGACGTCGATGCTGCCGGCGCCCTCGAGCTGCTCGAGCCACAGGTCGGCGCCCCGGGGATCCACGATCTCGGCGTCGGCCGTCAGCACGTCGGCGGCCAGGTCGATCGCCGTGCCGGTCTCGGTCGAGGCGGTGAGCTCGTCGGTCTCCGCGTCGTAGCCGATCTCGTCGTACTCCGACCCGCCGACCCAGCCGAGCACGTCGCTGGTGCGCGCGTAGGTGAGGACGAGGTCGCCCTCGCCCTCCACGGTGATCGACTGCCGACCCTCGTTCGAGGCGAGGACGCTGCCGTCGATCACGGCGTACGGCGCGTCCGACTCGAGGGCGGTGCTCGCGGTCAGGGACTCGGGCGGGGCCCACACCGTCCGCTGACCGATGCCGAGCGCTATCAGCGCGGCAGCGATGACAGTGGCGATGATGGCGAAGACGAACCGCACGAAAGTACTCCTCCTGCGTTGCCGGATCGGGGTGGCGGCCTCAGCCGGTTCGGCTGGAACGGCCGGACCGGGGCACGACGGCAACAGATAAAGACAGTCCACGATAGCCGATGCCCTCGGCGCGACCCAGGAGATCCGCCGAGAGTGCCCGCGGCGGGCGCCGCGAGCGGGTGTCGCCCCCGGGCCCGGCACGGACCGCTGACTAAACTTCCCGGAGTGCCGCGAGCGTGGCGCTGACCCTTCCGGAGGAGACGACGTGGCAAGCGACGAGGCCGAATTCACCCAGGCGTTCCGCGGGTACGACCGCGACGAGGTCGACAAGGCCATCCAGGGTCTGCGGCGCGAGCTGATCCACGCCAACACCCAGGCCGCCGAGAGCGGTCGCGAGTCCAAGCGGCTCGCCTCGCGCATCGACCAGCTGGAGAAGGAGCTGCAGCAGGTCGGCGCGCCCACCTACGCCGGCCTCGGCGCCAAGCTCGAGCACACGCTCCGGGTCGCCGAGGAGCAGTCCGAGCGCATCATCGCCCAGGCCGAGAACGACGCGTCCGCCCTGCGGCGCTCGACCCGCGACGACGGTGATCGGATCCTCCAGGAGGCGCGCGACGAGGCCGAGCGCCTGGTCACGGAGGCTCGCCGTCGCGCCGACCGCACCCGCAACGAGTCCGAGGCGCAGGCCGCCGCCACGCTCGGCAAGGCCGCCGACGACCGCGACGTGATGACCCAGGACGCCGTCCGCGAGGCCGCGGCGATCCGCGGCACGGTGGCCACCGAGGCGGCCGAGACGCGCGCGACGGCCAAGCGCGAGGCCGCAGCCATCCGCTCGGAGGCGGAGCGGGAGGCCGCCGAGATGCGCGCCGTCGCCGCCCGCGAGGTCGAGATCGCCCGCGCCGAGGCCGCCCGCCTCGCGCAGAGCACCGAGCTGCAGCGCGCCGAGGTAGCCTCCGAGGTCGCCCGCCTGCGCGCGGCGGTCGAGGCCGAGATCGCCCAGGCGCGGGCCGCCGTCGCGGCCGAGGTCGCGTCCGCCCGCGCCGCGCTCGACGCCGATGTCGCGTCGGCCCGAGCCGCGCTCGACGCCGAGATCACCACCGGCCGCGCCGATGCCGCCCGCGAGCTCGACGATCAGCGCACGCGCCTGGCGCACGACCGGGCCGAGGCCGTCGCTCTGCTGGACGCCGAGGTCGCCGGGCTCCGCAGCGCCGCCGCCGACGAGGCCGCGGCGCTCTCGCGCGAGGTCGAGCAGGCGCGGATCGACCTGACCGTCGAGCTCGCCGCCCGACGCGAGGAGGCCGACCGCGACCACCTCCTCCGTCACCAGGAGGCCGTCGCGCAGACGCAGCGATACCTCGACGAGTCGAACCTCCAGCTCGCCGATGCGCTCCGTCGCGCGAACGACAAGCGGCTCGAGGCCGACGCGCTCCGCAGCGACGCGCTCGACGAGACGACGCGACTGCGCCGCGACGCCCAGGACGAGTCGGACCGCCTGCTCGCCGAGGCCCGCGAGCGCGCCCAGGAGATGCTCGCCGACGCCGAGAAGCGCAACCGGCAGCTCGTCGCGACGGCGGAGGGGCGTCTCGACGAGATCCGCACCGAGCGCGACGCCATCGCCGGGTACGTGAAGGGGCTCCGCGGACTGATCGGCCACATCGACGAGATCTCGCTCGACTCGGACGACGACTCGGATGAGGACTCGGTGAGCGACGAGTCCGGCAGCGGCGATTCGGGCCGTGACGACTCGCGCGGCGACGACGCGACGGAGGACGCCGCTCAGCAGGACGGGTCCGAGCCGGACGACGCCGATCGGGACGACAGCGACCGCGAGGGCACCACGGGTACTACTCGCTGACCCGCTCGAGCCCGACGTGACCGAGGGGAGTCCGCCGACGCGGGCTCCCCTCGTCCGTCCCGGACATCAGCCCGGCTCGCCGTCCCACTCCGTCGGCAGGGGCGACGACGCCGGAGCGACCACCCGCACGATCTCGTCCAGCACGCGGCGCGTCTGCGCCTCGCCGACCCAGAGGTGCTTGCCCCCGGCGACCGGCACCAGCTCGCTCTGCGGGACCGACGCGAACCGCTCAGCGGCCGCCTCCGGACGCAGATAGTCGTCGAACTCGGGGATCAGCGCGACCAGGGGCCGGCCGTCCGCCGCCCAGGCGGCCACCTCATCGGCCGTGGCGCGGTGGAGCGGTGGCGACAGGAGGATCGCCCCCTCGATCGGGTGCTCCCTCCCCCACTTCAGCGCCAGCTCGGTGCCGAACGACCAGCCGACCAGCCAGGGATGCGGCAGGCCGCGCTCGGCGACCAGCTGCATCGCCGCGGCGACGTCGGCGCGCTCGCCCGTCCCTCCGTCGAAGGCGCCCTCGCTCGTGCCTCGCGGCGACGACGTGCCGCGGGTGTTGAAGCGCAGCACGGCGAGGTCGGCCAGCGCCGGGAGCCGCGCCGCGGCCTTGCGCAGGATGTGCGAGTCCATGAAGCCGCCGTGGGTGGGCAGCGGATGCAGGGTCACGAGCGTCGCGACCGGCTCGCGGTCGAGCGGCAGGGCGAGCTCGCCGACGAGCGTCAGCCCGTCCGAAGTGTGGAGCTCGATCTCCTCGCGCCGCGCGGGGAGGACGACGCCACCCCGGATCTCGTTCGTCATCGTGCTCCTTGGATGCGCCAGCAGTGGTTGTGCCAGTGACGGCGGCCGGCGAGGTCCGCCGCGTCGCCGAGGGCCCCGTCGCCGCGCCAGACGACGACGTGCGCGAGGCCGATGTCGATGGTCTGGCCGCAGCCGGGGCAGAGGTAGTTCTTCACGGCCCGGGCGGACGAGACGGGCTGCACGTTCCAGTCGCGGCCGGATCGCACCTCGGTGCGGCGCCAGCCGGCCATCATCTGCGACAGGTCGCGCGGTTCGTCGTCGCCCTCGCGCCGACTCCCCCGAGGTCGATTGCTGCGCGGCATTCCTCCAGTGTAGGAGCCGCTCCGGACGCGGCGACCGTCAGTGCGAGGTGTCGTCCATCTCGAGCCGCGTCTCCTCGGCGTCGAGCATGAGCTGCGCGCGTCGCAGGATCCGTGACGAGTACAGGCCGCGGCCCCGCGCCTCGAGCAGGGCCTCCCGTTCGGCCAGCAGCACCGCACGCCGGAGGATCAGGTACTGGGCGTGAGGTCCGAGCGGAGCGTCCTCCTGGCGATCCACCTGCTCCCACGCGACCTGCGAGCGCGTCAGCGTGTCGCGACGCACGCGCTCGAGCACCCGCGGGCCGACCGCCCCCTCGGGCAGCTCGGCCACGGCCTCGGGCAGCGCCTGAATGCCGGTCGCCGCGACCTCGTCGAGGAGGGTCGCGAGCTCGCGCCGATCGGCGTCGCGGTCGCTCCCCTGGATGCCCGTCAGACGGATCAGCGCCGGCAGCGTCGCCCCCTGCAGCAGGAGCGTCACGACGGCGACCGTGAACGCGATCAGGATCAGCTGCTCGCGGTACGGCGTCTCCCCGGGAAGCGATTGGGCCGCCGCGAGCGTGACCACGCCGCGCATCCCGGACCACGACAGGATCACTCCGCCGCGCCAGCCGAACGCCTCACTGGTCGTCGCCGCGAGATCGGTCTCGCGCCGCTGGTAGAGGCGCTCGGCGCGCTGCTGGCGCCGTCGGAACCGGTCGTCGCTCGTCGCGCTGTTGCGCAGCCGCATCACTCCGACCGCCAGCCGGCGGTTGATCCGCTCCGCCCGCCGCCCGGAGTTCCGCAGCCAGACGAGCAGCGGCCAGACGAACAGCGTCCGCAGCACGATCAGGAGCACCACGGTCGCCAGCCCGAGCAGGACCGCCTCGACGATGCCGAGCTCCCCCGGCTCGACCTCGCCGATGATCACCCGGATCTCGGCGCCCATCAGCAGGAACACCCCGTTCTCGAGGAGGAATTGCGCGGTGCGCCAGTTCACCCGCTCGCTGATCCGCGACTGCGGACTGAGGAAGCGGGCGCTGTTGTGCCCCGTGTAGATCCCTGTGACCACGACGGCGAGGACGCCGGACGCGCCCAGCTCCTCCGCCGGGATGTAGGCCAGGAACGGCACCGCGAACGACACCGCGGTGTCGAGCACCGGGTCGCGGAGCTTCGAGCGGACGAAGACGGTGATGACGCCCATCACGAGCCCGAGTGCCACCGCCATGACGACGGAGTAGACGAACAGCACGCCGACCTCGCCGACGTCGATCGCGTCGGACGAGACGCTCGCTCCGACGACCGCCGTCGCCGCGGTCGCGGCCCGCAGCAGCACGAGCGCGGACGCGTCGTTCACCAGGCTCTCGCCCTCGAGCACCGTCACGAGGCGTGGTGGCAGGCCGAGCTTCTTACCGATCGAGGTCGCGGCGACGGCGTCCGTCGGACTGACGACGGCGCCCAGCGCGATAGCCGCGGGGAGGCCGAGATCCGGGAGGAGGAGGTAGAGGAAGACGCCGACGGCGATCGCCGTCACGAGGACCAGCAGCACCGACAGGCCGAAGATCGACCGGAGGTTCCGCCGGAAGTCGGTCAGCGGGACCTGGATCGCGGCGGAGTAGAGCAGCGGCGGCAGCACGCCCGCCAGGATCAGCTCGGGCTCGACCTCGATCTCGGGGACTCCCGGGAGATAGGAGGCGCCGATGCCGACGACCACCAGGATGAGCGGTGCGGCGATGCCGAGCCGACTCGAGAAGCGCGCGACTGTGACGACCGTGATGATCCCGGCGACCCCGAGCAGCGCGTAGTCCACGCGCTCAGGCTATCGAGAGCGGGGCCGGGAACGCGGACGGGCCCCGTCACTGTCGTGAGGGGCCCGTCGGCGGAGGGACGCGAGTCCTCAGTACCAGTTCATCGCCTCGGAGTGCGCCCAGGCGCCGCACGGCGACCCGTAGCGGCCGGAGATGTAGCCGAGGCCCCAGGTGATCTGAGTCGCCGGGTTGGTCTGCCAGTCGGAGCCGGCGGAGGCCATCTTGCTGCCGGGGAGCGCCTGCGGGATGCCGTAGGCACCGCTCGACTTGTTCTCGGCGAAGGTGTTCCAGCCGGACTCGCGGGTCCACAGGAGCACGAGGCAGTCGTACTCGCTGTCGGCCCACCCGCGAGCGACGACCATGTCGTACGCGATCGCCTTCGCGGATCCGGGATCGGGCGCGGCCGAACGAGCGACGGGAGCGGCCGAGCGCTCCGACTGCTGCCCCTCCTCCTCCGCCTCCTCGGTCTCGGTGGGGGTCGGGGTGGGCGTGGGCGTCGGGGTCGGCTTCGCCTGCGCGTCGAAGGTGTCGCGCTGCACGGCGCGCTCGACCGGAGCGGCGACCACGAGTCGCTGGGCGGGATCGCCGTCGAAGCGGGCAGGGGCCTGGTAGTACGGGGAGGCGACCGCGCCGCTGGACGGGTCGACGACCGACACCATCACGAATCCGATGGATGCCGCGAAGGCGAGCACCGCCAAGGGGAGGCGTGCTCGGGAGCGACGTGCTGGGGCCTGACGCGGAACCGGGGGCTTCACGGCCAGGGGCCGGGAGACGGGTGGCTGGGCGACGGCGTTCGATTCAAGCTGACCCACGATTACGAAAGCATAACGGACGCGGGCCCGTTGGGCCAGGAACGGCGCGGAAGGTCAGCGGACGGCCAGCATGACGTCGATGACGGTGTCGAGCACGAAGTCGACCTGCGGCTCCGAGTAGCCCCCTCGCTGAGGAGCGAAGGAGACCGTGCGGACGTCGTCGACGCTGAGGACGGAGCCGTCGCGGAAGTACCCGGAGATGCGGTCGGCGAAGGCGTCGACCTGCCGGATGTTGTAGCCGGTGGTCAGCGCGCTGAGTCGCTGGAAGCGCTCGCGCTGCGGACGGGCCAGCCGGTTCACGACCTCCTGCGCGGTGGCGCGGGCCTCCCTGAGCCAGACGTCCTCGCCCTTCTCGGCGATCGCGTACTGACGCTCGCGACTCGCGAACGCATCCTCCAGCCGCTCGAGCGCGGCATCGACGTGCGGTGCGGAGTAGCCGCCCTTGCGGAGCGAGAACGCGGTGTGGCGGAGGTCGGCCGCGCGGAGGTCGGCCGGTCCGCCCGATAGCTGGGCGTACGCCTCGCGGGCCGAGGCGAGGAAGGAGTCGACCTCCTCGACGTCGTAGCCGGGGCGGTTGTCACGGGCGCGCGGGAAGGGAGCGGTCACCCGGACATTCTGTCAACAGCGGAGCCGAGTGCGGGCAGCGGCGCGTCGCCGAGCCCTGCCGACCCGTCAGTGAGCGAAGAGGAAGTAGAGGACGTAGGCCGCGGCCGCCGACGGGAGGATCGAATCGAGCCGGTCAAGCACGCCGCCGTGGCCCGGGAGCCACGAGCTCATGTCCTTGATCCCGATGTCGCGTTTGATGAGCGACTCCGCGAGGTCGCCGAGCGTCGCGCTCAACAGCATGACCGCGCCGAACACCGCGCCGACCCACCACGGCTGGCCGAGGAGGAGGACGGCGAGGAGGACGCCCGCGACGATCCCCGCGACCGCGGCGCCGGCGAAGCCCTCCCAGGTCTTCTTCGGGCTGATCCGCGGCGCCATGGGGCGCTTGCCCCAGGTCAGGCCGGAGGCGTAGGCGCCGATGTCGACGAGGATCACGAGCACGAGGAACGAGAGCGCCCAGAGCTGTCCGCCCTCCTCGGCCACGAGGCGCACGGCGAAGGCGCCGAGGAAGGTCACGTAGGCCTGGACGAACACGCCGAGCCCCATGTCGAGGAGCAGGTCGCGGCGAGTCGAGCTCGTCCGGCGCAGCAACTGCTCGCCGAGGCGCCACAGCGCGACGAACGCGGAGCCGCCGAGGACGGCGAGCCAGGCGGCGGAGATACCGCCGTAGTACGCGGCCGGCACGACGATCACCGCGGCGATGCCGGTCGGGATCCGCGGGATGTCCCGCCCGGCGTGCCGGAGGGCGTTCGAGAGCTCGAGCGCCGCGAGGACGACCAGCGCCCCCGCGAGCACCATGAACAGCTCCTTGATCAGGAGGAGGCTGACGCCCATGGCGCCGACGCCGATCACTCCGATCAGGGTGGCCGAGACGAGGTTGCGGCCGGAGCGCGCGGTCAGGCGGTCGTTCGTCGCCTCGAGCTGCGCCCTGGTCGCCTCGAGCTGGCGCTCGACGTCGGCCTTGCGCTGCTGGGCGCGCGCCACCAGGGCGTCACGGGTGACCATCCGGGAGCCCCGGGCACCCGGGACGTGCGGCTTGCGCTCCTCCCCGCGCTCGGAGCCCTCGGATTCGTCGGCCACCACTAGACCTCGAGCAGCTCGGATTCCTTGCGCTTCAGCGCCTCGTCGATGGCGTCGACGTGCTTCTTCGTGACGGCCTCGAGCTCCTTCTCGGCGCGCCCGACCTCGTCGTCGCCCAGCTCGCCCTTCAGCGCGTCGAGGTCGTCCTTGCCCTTGCGGCGGATGTTCCGGACCGCGACCTTGGCGTCCTCGGCCTTGGTCCGGACGATCTTCACGAACTCCTTGCGACGCTCGGCGGTGAGCTCGGGCAGGGTGACGCGGATGACGTTGCCGTCGTTCGACGGGTTGGCGCCCAGGTTCGGCATGTCCCGGATGGCCTGCTCGATGTCGCGCAGCGAGCCCTTGTCGTAGGGGGTCACGAGGAGGGTGCGCGCCTCCTGGTTCTGCATCGAGGCCAGCTGCGAGAGAGGCGTCGGGGTGCCGTAGTAGCTCACGAGAACCTTCTGGAACATGCCGGGGTTCGCGCGGCCGGTCCGCACGGTGGCGAAGTCCTCCTTGGCGACCTCCACGGCCTTGTCCATCTTGGTCGTCGCGTCGGCGAGTACATCCGAGATCACGGGGGCTCCTTAGAAGAGAGAAGTGGTCAGTCTAGTTCGAGACGAGAGTGCCGAGCCGGGCGCCCCGGATGGCCTTCGCGACGTTGCCGGACGGCTCCATGCCGAAGACCTGCATCGGCATCCCGTTGTCCATGCAGAGGCTGAACGCGGTCGAGTCGACGACCTTCAGGCCGCGCTGGAGCGCCTCCTGGTAGGTCAGCGTGTCGAGCTTCTTCGCGTCGGGGTTCGTGCGCGGGTCGGCGTCGTACACGCCGTCGACGCCGTTCTTCGCGACGAGCACGACGTCGGCGTGCGTCTCGAGCGCGCGCTGAGCGGCGACGGTGTCGGTGGAGAAGTACGGCAGTCCCGCTCCGGCGCCGAAGATCACGACGCGCCCCTTCTCCATGTGCCGGATCGCCCGGCGGGGGATGTAGGGCTCGGCGACCTGGGTCATCGCGATGGCCGACTGGACGCGCGTCTCGGCGCCGGCCTGCTCGAGGAAGTCCTGCAGGGCGAGGGCGTTCATCACGGTGCCCAGCATGCCCATGTAGTCGGCGCGACCGCGGTCCATGCCGCGCTGCGAGAGCTCGGCGCCGCGGAAGAAGTTGCCTCCGCCGACCACGACCGAGATCTCGACCTCGGTGGCGGCGTCGGCGATCTCGCGAGCGAGTGCGCTGATCACGTCGGGGTTCACCCCGAGAGTCCCGGCCCCGAACGCCTCCCCCGACAGCTTCAGAAGCACCCTGCGGCGCTTGCCCGTCGTCGTAGCATCCGTCTGCGTCATGGACGTCTTCCTCCCGTGGACCCGTACAAACCTATCCCGCGCGGAGCACGCCCCGCGACCACGCCCGGGGGCCTCCCCCGGGCAGAGCGAAGGGAGTCCGGGTCGACTGAACGACCCGGACTCCCCTGCTGCGTGTTACGCGCCGACCTTGAACCGGGCGAAGCCCGAGACGGTCAGACCCGCGTCGGCCACGACCTTGCTCACGGACAGCTTGTTGTCCTTGGCGTAGTCCTGGTCGAGCAGCGCGACCTGCTTGAAGTACGCGTTGACGCGTCCCTCGATGATCTTCGGCAGGGCGGCCTCGGGCTTGCCCTCGCCGCGGGAGATCTCCTCGACGATGCGGCGCTCGTTGTCGACCTCCGACTGCGGAACGTCCTCGCGCGCGAGGTAGGACGGGTTGGCGAACGAGATGTGCTGCGCGATCGAGCGAGCGGTCTCGGCGTCGTCTCCGGAGTAGCCCACGACCACGCCGACCTGCGGGGGCAGGTCCTTGTTGGTCTTGTGCAGGTAGATGGCGAAGTTCTCGCCCTGCACGGTGGCGATGCGGCGGAGCTCGACCTTCTCGCCGAGGATCGCGGCCTCGTCGTTGATGAGGTCGGCGACGGTCTTGTCACCGGCGGGGGCCGCGAGGGCCTCCTCGACGGTGGTGGAGCCGGCGGCGACGACGGCGGCGAGCACCGAGTCGGCCAGGGCGATGAACTTCGTGCCCTTGGCGACGAAGTCGGTCTCGCACGCGAGCTCGATCAGGGTGGCGACGCCGCCGTTCTCAGCGGCGGCGACGAGGCCCTCGCTGGTGGAGCGGTCCGCGCGCTTCGCGTTGCCCTTGGCGCCCTTGAGGCGGAGGATCTCGACCGCCTTGTCCAGGTCGCCGTCGGCCTCGACGAGCGCGTTCTTGGTGTCGACCATGCCGGTGCCGAGCTGCTCGCGCAGCGTCTTGACGTCAGCGAGGCTGAAAGTGGCCATAGTTCTGCGAACTCCTCTGTGGTTCTGGCGTCCGGTCGACCCGGTGGTTCCCGGTCGACTGCGGGACTCCAGTCTGTCTGAAGTGGTGATCGCGGTGGCGATCGGTGCCTGTCCGAGCGGAGCCGGGCGCCTGCGGTAAGCGGCGCCCGGCTCCGGCTCAGGAGGGGTGTCAGGCGGTGGCGGTCTCGTCGGCCGGAGCCTCGGTGGTCGCCTCGTCGGCGGCGGGGGCCTCGACGGGCGCCTCGTCGGCGGCGGGCGCCTCGGCCTCGGCGACGGCCTCGTCAGCCGTGGCGGCCTCGGCGTCGGCGACCTTCTCGGTCTCGGCGCCGGCCTGCGGCTCCTGGCCCTGGAGAAGCTCCTTCTCCCACTCGGCCAGCGGCTCGACGGCGGAGACGTTGCCCTCGGCCTCGGGCTTCTGGTGACGCTGGATGAGGCCCTCGGCCGCGGCGTCGGCGACGATGCGGGTGAGCAGGCTCACCGAGCGGATCGCGTCGTCGTTGCCCGGGATCGGGTACTGGACCTCGTCCGGGTCGCAGTTCGTGTCGAGGATGCCGATGACCGGGATGCCCAGCTTCTTGGCCTCGTCGATCGCGAGGTGCTCCTTCTTGGTGTCGACGACCCACAGCGCGGAGGGGGTCTTCGACAGGTTGCGGATGCCGCCGAGCGACTTGTGCAGCTTGTCGAGCTCCCGCTTCTTGATGAGGAGCTCCTTCTTGGTGAAGCCGCTCTTGGTGGTGTCGTCGAAGTCGAGCTCCTCGAGCTCCTTCATGCGCGCGAGGCGCTTGGAGACCGTCTGGAAGTTGGTGAGGAGCCCACCGAGCCAGCGCTGGTTCACGTAGGGCTGGCCGACGCGGGTCGCCTGCTCGGCGATCGCGTTCTGGGCCTGCTTCTTCGTGCCGACGAAGAGGATGGTGCCGCCGTGGGCGACCGTCTCCTTGACGAAGTCGTAGGTCTTGTCGATGTAGGCCAGCGACTGCTGGAGGTCGATGATGTAGCTGCCCGAGCGCTCGGTCAGGATGAAGCGCTTCATCTTCGGGTTCCAGCGACGGGTCTGGTGCCCGAAGTGGACGCCGCTGTCGAGCAGCTGGCGCATGGTGACGACTGCCATGAGTCGTTCTCCTTGTCTCGGGGTCCGGGCGCACGACGGCGCCGAACTCCCGTTCGGTTGTCTGCAACGGCCGGTCGGCACGTCGCCCTGGCGCCCGGCGTGCTCCCGCCTCGCCCGCGTGAGCGGAGGAGGACCGGTAGGAGCGGAGGCCGAATGGGCGCGCGTAGTCACCCCGACGAGCGAGGTGCTCCGAGCATCCTAGCACCGCGGAGGCCGCCTCCCCCGCTGGTGCGGGAGGGCGGCCTCCGGGGTGTCGAGGGGCGCTGCTAGTTGCGCGCCGACTTCATCACGGTGCGGATGTGCAGGGTGTCCATCTCCTCCAGCGACCGGCCCTTGGTCTCGGGCACGAACATGAAGACGAAGACGAACGAGATCGCGGCGAACGCGGCGTAGAGGCCGTAGGCGAGCGTCAGCGAGACGTCCTGCGACAGGATCGGGAACGTCACCGTGATGACGAAGTTGGCGATCCACTGCGCCGAGGCGGCGAGACCGAGCGCGGCGGCGCGGATCCGGTTCGGGAAGATCTCGCCGAGCAGGACCCAGACCAGCGGGCCCCAGGTCGCGCCGAAGAAGACGACGAAGGCGTTGGCCGAGACGAGGGCGATCGGGCCCCACGCGCCGGGCAGCGAGACGTCCTCGCCGTTGATGGTCGACTGGCTGAAGGCGATCGCCATCAGCGCGAGCGAGATCGCCATGCCGGCGGATCCGACCAGCAGCAGCGGCTTCCGGCCGACCTTGTCAACCAGGAAGATCGCCACGAAGGTGACGACGACGTTCACGACGGAGGTGAAGACCGAGATGGCGAACGAGTTCGACTCGTCGAAGCCGACCGCGCTCCAGAGCGAGGTTGAGTAGTAGAAGATCACGTTGATGCCGACGAACTGCTGGAACACCGAGAGCAGGATGCCGACCCAGACGACGGGCAGGAGGCCCAGTGCGGGGCCGCGCAGGCTCGAGCGCTTCGCGTTCTCGGCGTCCTCGTCGATGCGCTTCTGGATGTCGGCGAGGGCGTCGTCGACCTCCTCGCGGGGCGTGACGGTCGCGAGGACGCGGCGCGCCTCCTCCGTCTTGCCGCGGGTGGCGAGGAAGCGGGGCGACTCCGGCAGCGTGAGTGCGAGCAGGCCGTAGATCACGGCGGGGACGGCGCAGGCGATGAACATCCAGCGCCAGGCGGCGACTCCGAACCAGAACGGCTCGGCGGCGCCGTCCGCGCCGTTCGCGATGAGGGTGTCCGAGAGCAGCGCGGCGAAGATGCCGAGCGTGATGGCGAGCTGCTGCAGCGAGGCGAGGGCCCCGCGGATCGCCTTCGGGGCGATCTCGGAGATGTAGGTGGGGGCGATCACCGAGGCGATGCCGATGCCGAGGCCTCCGACGACACGCCACAGGACGAGGTCCCAGACGGCGAACGCCGCGCCGGCGCCGATGGAGGAGACGAAGAAGAGGCCGGCGCCGAGCAGCATCACCTTGATGCGGCCCCAGCGGTCGGCGAGGCGGCCCGCGAGGTACGCGCCGAGCGCGCAGCCCAGCAGCGCCGATGCGACGGCGAAGCCGATCAGCGCGGCCGATAGGTCGAACTCGCCCTGCACCGCCTCGACCGCTCCGTTCACGACGGAGGAGTCGAAGCCGAAGAGGAAGCCGCCGACCGCGGCCGCGATGGCCAGCCCGATCACCTTCCTCCGGAGCTTGGCTGCTGAAGGGGCCGGTGTCTCGGATCGTCCCGTGGTCATGATCGTCTCCGCTCTGGCTGCCGGCCGGCGGCGCTGATGGCGCCCCGTGCCGGATTCACGCGAAGCGACGTTACTCCCGAGTGCGGATCGGGCTCGACGGGTTGCATTCGCGAGCGATCCGAGACCGTCCTCCACCGGACGGGGCTCGCGCAGCTTCTCCCCCGGTCAGCGCGGGCGGCCGCCGGACTCGGCGGTCGAGCAGCAGGGTGAGCGGATGACGACGTCGATGCTCCTGCGCCCGGGCGTGTTCCTGGCGCTCCTCTCCGGCCTCCTGGGTTCGTCTGAGGCGGTGCCGCCGGGATCGCTGTGGGTCTCACCGGTGCCCGGATTCGTCGTGGTCGAGCCCTGGCGGGCGCCCGAGCACCGGTACGCGGCGGGCCACCGGGGCATCGATCTCGAGGCGACCGCCGGAGCGCCTGTCGTGGCCGCGACCGGCGGGACGGTGTCGTTCGCCGGGCGGGTGGTGGACCGCGGGGTGGTGAGCATCGAGCACGCCGACGGGCTGGTGTCGAGCGTCGAGCCGGTGGAGGCGACCGTGTCGGCGGGCGCGGTGGTGGCTCCGGGGGACGTGATCGGGACGGTCGGCGGCGGAGGCCACTGCGACGGGCGGTGCGTGCACCTGGGCGTCCGGGAGGACGGGGAGTACGTCTCTCCGATGCGCTTCTTCGGCGGGATCCCCCGCGCGGTGCTGCTGCCTCTCGACAGCGCGTCAGGCGCGCGGGTGCGCGAGCCGGTAGGCGTCGCGGATGCGCTCGGTCGAGACGTGCGTGTAGATCTGGGTCGTCCCCAGGCTCGCGTGGCCGAGCATCTCCTGCACCGAGCGGAGGTCGGCTCCCCCGTCGAGCAGGTGGGTGGCGGCGGAGTGGCGGAGCGTGTGCGGGCCGGAGGGGCCGGAGCCGTCCTCGAGGAGGCGGGTGACCACTCCGTAGACCGTGCGGGGCGTGAGGCGCGCTCCCCGTCGGCCGAGCAGGAGGGCGTTCTGCGACTCGGGCTTCGCCAGGACGGGACGGGCCGTGTCGAGATAGGCGACGAGCGCCTCCTTCGCCGGGACGCCGAAGGGGACGACGCGCTGCTTCGAGCCCTTGCCGGTGACGAGGACGGTGAGACGTGAGAGGTCGAGATCGCCGATGTCGATCGCGACGAGCTCCGAGACGCGGATGCCGGAGGCGTAGAGCAGCTCGATGATCGCGAGGTCGCGGAGTGCGACGGGGTCGTCGGTCGCTCCGCGCGCCGTCACGGAGTCGATCACCTGCTCCGTCTGCGCCTGCGTGAGGACGCGCGGGAGGGAGCGGCCCGCTTTCGGAGTGCGGAGCCGCGCGGCGACGTCGGTGGGCGTGCGCTCGGTGCGCTGCGCCCAGGAGGAGAAGGAGCGGACCGCCGCGGTGCGACGGGCGAGCGTGGCGCGCGAGACTCCCGTCTGCGTCTGCTGCCACAGCCAGTCGCGGAGGAGCTCGAGGTCGACGTCGGCGAGGCTCGCGACGCCCTTCGTCGCCGCGTGGGCGAGGAGGGTGGCGAGGTCGCCCCGGTATCCCTTCGCCGTCGCGGGTGAGAGCGAGCGCTCGTCGAGCACGTAGCGGAGGAAGTCGTCGACGGCTCCGGCGAGGCTCGCGTCACGCACGTCTCCTCACGCCTCCACAGCCGGCATGCGCGACCAGAGGTCGATGCGGCCCTGCTCGTCGAGCTCCTCGAGCCGTTCGATCAGATCGGTGCCGAAGCGGGTGGCGATCGGAGCGGTCGCGCTGGGCACGAGCGAGGTCGCGATGGTCTCGGGGTGCACGTGGACGAGCGAGAAGCTCTGGGCGCCGTCGATCCCACGCAACTCCCGTTCGGGCGCGCCGAGGTCCATCGTGTAGCTGGTCGCGCCGGCGACGAAGACGGGGACACCGGCGAAGGTCGCCGCCGTCGGGTAGTGCAGGTGGCCGCCGAGGATCGCGCGGACGTCGGTGCCGCGGACGACCTCGTCGAGCCGCTCGATGCCGCGGAGCTCGAGCACCGTCATCGCACCGAGCGGAGTGGGGAGCGGCGGATGGTGGAGGGCGAGGATCGTGCCGAGCGGAGCCGGAGTCGCGAGCTCGCGCTGGAGGCGCTCGAGCTGCTCGTCGGTGAGCGCGCCGTGATGGAAGCCGGGAACCGCGCTGTCGAGCGCGATGAGCCGCAGTCCGTCCAGGTCGACGACCTGGTCGACCGGCGCCTCGCTGTCGTCGTGCGGCTGGTCGAGGAGCACGCGTCGGAACGCCCGCCGCTCGTCGTGGTTGCCCATCACCCACACGATCGGGGCACCGAAGCGCTGAGCGAGCGGATCGAGTGCCGCCTTCACCCGCCGGTAGGCGTCCTCCTCGCCCCGATCGGCCACGTCACCCGTGACGACGATCGCGTCGAGTCGACCGCCGCGCTCCTCGAGCCGTGCGAGGGCCTGGTCGAGGCGCGCCACTGTGTCGACCACTCCGTAGAGCGGAGCGCCCTCGGCGAGGAAGTGCGTGTCGCTGAGGTGCGCGATCACCCGATCGGCCGCCCGGAAGTGCCCGAGCTGCGGATGCTCCGCCGTCGTCGTCGCCTCGTCGTCCATGCGGCTCCCCTCGCTGACCTGGTTTCAGCGTAGGGCGGACGACCGACAGCGGGTGTCCGGCGAGCCGCGGGGCCGGCGCGAAGGGCCGCAGTCGGCCGCGCCGCGTGATCAGCGGGGGGTCACCGACCACCTCCCGTCGTCGGAGCGCTGCACGTGGGCCTCCGCCAGGAGCGCGCCGAGGATCGCGAGAGTCTCGGACACGCGGAGCCCGAGATGCTGCGCGAGCGCGTCGGTGTCCTGCTGTCCGCGCTCCCGCAGCGCGGCGACGAGGCGGGAGGCCGGTCCGGGAACGAGATCCGCCGGGACGCTCTCCCCCACGCCGAGGAGCTCGAGGACCTCCGGCGCCGTGCTGACGCAGGTCGCCGCGAACTCGCGGAGGAGGCGGTGGCAGCCGGCGGAGGACGCGCTCGTGACGGGGCCGGGGACGGCTCCGAGGGGTCGGCCGAGCGCCGCCGCGTGGCCGGCGGTGTTGAGGGACCCAGAACGAGCGCCGGCCTCGACGATGACCGTCGCTCCCGACGAAGCCGCTATCAATCTGTTCCTCTGCAGAAACCTCCATCTCGTGGGCGTCGTCCCCGGCGGCACCTCCGTCACCACCGCGCAGCCGGGAGTCGCGATGATCCGGTGCAGCAGCTCGGAGTGCGCCGTTGGGTAGAGCCGGTCCGGTCCCCCTGCGAGAAAGGCGACCGTGCGACCGCCGGAGCCGAGGACCGCACGGTGGCCGACCGCATCGATGCCGAAGGCACCTCCGGAGACGACGAGGACGCCGCGGTCGGCGACTCCTGCGGCGAGTTCGGCGGTGACGTGCTCGCCGTACCCGGTGGCCGCTCGAGCGCCGACCAGGGCGAGCCGGTGGGCGGGTGCGAACGCGGAGGGGTCACCGCGGGACCAGAGGATGAGCGGGGCGTGCGGACCCAGGTCGTCGAGTGCCTCCGGCCATCCGGGCGAGCCGGGCAGGAGCAGATGGGCCTTGAGCTTCTGCGCGATGTCGATGCGACGCAGGACCAGAGCGCGGTCCAAGCGCGGTCGCCAGCGCTCGAGCCCTGTTGCGAGGGCGGACAGTTCGCCGGGTGTGCAGTCGGAGTCGGCGAGGACATCGGACGCGGTCGCGGAGGAGACGACGTGCGCGAGCGCAGCCGTGGCGCCGACGGCCTCGATGAGCGTCGCCGCGACGGCGTCGCCCGGCTCGGTCAGGCCGCTCCATGCCGCACGAGCGAGCACATCAGCGGCATCGGAGGCGTCCCCCTCGGCCAGGAGGGAACGGGCGGCGCGGAGCTCGGAGCGATCGAACAGGTTCGCGGTCATGCCGCACCACCTCGGAGGACGAGGGCGCGTCCGAGATGGCCGGCGGTCGGCCTCTCGGCGCCGTCGAGGTCCGCGAGAGTCCAGGCCAGGCGGAGAACGCGGTCGTAGCCGCGCATCGTAACGAGGCCGCGCTCCAGCGCCTTGTCGAGGGTCCGCGACTCCGAGGAGGTCGGTCGCTGCTCACCGGAGCGGAGCCAGCTTCCGGAAACCTCGGCGTTCGTCGTCCAGGGTGTGCGCCGGAGTCTCCCGCGGGCTCGTTCGCGGGCCGCGGTGACCCGCGAGCGTGCGTCCGCCGTGGTGACGCCCTGCTCCTCCCTCCGAGCGGCGAGTTGAGCGGCTCCGATGCGGCGCACGGTGAGACGGATGTCGACCCGATCGAGCAGCGGTCCACTTAAGCGGGCGAGGTAGCGGCGCCGTAGGGCGGGCGCGCACGTGCACGTCTCCCCCGGGATGCCGTGGCGGCCGCACGGGCAGGGGTTCGCGGCGAGGACCAGCTGCACGCGCGCCGGGAACTCGGCGACCGCGTTAGCGCGGTGGATGCGGATGACCCCCGACTCCAGCGGCTGCCGGAGCGCGTCGAGCGCGACCGCGCTGAACTCGGGAGCTTCATCCAAGAAGAGCACCCCTCTTGTGGCGCGAGCGACGGCGCCCGGGCGGATGCGTCCGCTGCCGCCTCCGACGATCGCGGCGGCCGAGGCGGAGTGGTGCGGGCTCTCGAACGGCGGGCGGCGCACGAGGCTGCCTCTGGTGGGCGCGCCGACGAGGGAGCGCATGCACGTGGCTTCGAGGGCGGCGTCGTCGTCGAGGTCGGGCAGGATTCCCGGGAGCCGGTTCGCGAGCATCGTCTTGCCCGCGCCGGGCGGACCCAGGAGGAACACGTGGTGACCGCCCGCGGCCGCGGCGATCATCGCCTCCGCCGCCTCCTCGTTGCCGATCACGTCGGCGAAGTCCAGGCGCGACACCGGCTCGACCGGAGCCTGCCCGTGTGCGGCGGGCTCGGGGAGGACCGGGACCTCCCACTCCGCTCCGTGCCACACGGCCGCTGCAGCCAGCGACGAGACGGCGATGATCTCCACGCCGTCGACGAGCTCCGCCTCGGCGCGGTCCTCGAGCGGCACCATGACGCGGCGACGACCCGCCCTCGCCGCGGCGAGCACCGCGGGCAGCACACCCGGAACAGAACGGAGCCGCCCGTCCAGACCGAGCTCGCCGACATGCACCAAGGACGCGACGGACTCGCCGTTCACCTCGCCCAGTGCCGCCAGCGCAGCCAGGCCGATCGCGAGATCGAACGCGGAACCGTGCTTGGGCATCGCGGCGGGTGAGAGGTTCACCGTGATCTTGTACTCCGAGATCACACTGCCCGAGTTGATCGCCGCCGACCGCACCCGCTCCTTCGCCTGCGACAGCGCCGCGTCCGGCAGCCCGATGATCCCGATCGCGGGAGTGCCATCGGAGGAGTGCGCCTCGACTCCGACCAACGCGCCCGTGAACCCAACCAGGCCCACCGCGGACGTGCGACCCATGCCCATCACGCCACCGCCCGGAAGTGCCGCACCTGCACCGGAACCCCGTCCGGCGCGATGATGCCCACCGCGTCGATCCGCAGATGCCGCGCCCGCTGATCGTGCTCCCGCGCCCACGCGTACGCCAACCGCCGCAGCCGCTGCGCCTTCGCGCGCGTGATCGCCTCGATCGGCATCCCGAACCGCGCGGAGGAGCGCGTCTTCACCTCCACCACCACCAACGCCGCACCCTCACGCGCGACGATGTCGAGCTCGCCCTCCCGCACCCGCCAGTTGCGGTCCAGGAGCTCGAAGCCCTGCGCCCTCAGATGCGCCGCAGCGATCTCCTCGCCCCGCCGACCCAACTCGTCCTTGTCCATGAAGACCTCCCGCACGAACCCTGACCGAGAACGCAGGAACAGGAGGACGCACTAACCGGAACTGTGGAGAAACGGTCGAAAGCATGGGTGTGAGGGCGGCGAAGCACGGCTCGCCGCCGTCATCCTGGGAGTAAAAATAGTCCTCGTTACAAAAGCCGGCACTCTTGCGGTCCGCGGTGAAGTGGAAGCCTTCGTTCGTCACACCGCCTGCGATTGGCGGTGCTCGGCCAGAGAACTCGTGTGCCTTCTCCGGCGCATTCGCATCGCTCAGCGGCTGCCACGGCTTGCCGATGACGCCACCACGAGACACGAAGACCTCGCCGGAGAAGAAGCCGACGAGGTAGCCAGCGATCTCGTTCATGGAGTCGGAGAGGTCGAGGATCGATGAGCCGAACTTGCGGATGCGAGCTGCGAGCTCCTCGCCGCCCTGGATGGTGACGACAATCTCAGCCATCGCTACCACCTCTGCCTGACGGTGAACATGCGGGGCTCGTCACCGAAGTCGCTCGACACCCCCTCGTTGGTCGTCAGGCTCGTGCCGTCCTCATCGGTGATCGCGGAGGCGCTGGTCGCGAAGGTCTGGGTCGCGGCGCGTGCGTCCTTGAGCCGCTGGCCGTATGGGTTCCCGTCTCCGTAGGCGTTGGTCAACAGCATCGCTGCTGCCAGCTTCACGGTCAGGACGCGGACGGCGTCAGGTACCGGCTTGAACGGCACCGTGTAGGCACCGGCAAGTGCTGTGTTGATCTCGGTCTCAGCAGCGCGCCGCTGCTGGTCGACGTCGAGGTCGCTGAGGTTGTGAGCCTGGCCGAAGCCTGCCTCGCTACGGATCGCCGCGATGGTCGCGTAGTGGCCGAAGTCATCGCCGCGCACGGGTTCCGAGTTGGACAAGGCCGTCTCGTCGTTCGTAGTGGCGTTGTAGTAGGTCGATCGATCCCAGAACGCACTGGAGCCACCAGCGTCCGTGTAGTAGCTCGAGAGCTGGTCAGGATCGATGTTTCGCGTGGCCAAGACGGTGAAGAAGTCGTCGGCCGGCACCGAACCGTCAATGTTGGCCGCGCGGTAGATGTGGATCAGGTCGCCTACGACGGACGTGACGGGCTCGAACTGCGGTTGGTTCAACGTCAGGGGCGTGAGCAGGCTGAGGACGGTCGGATCAGTCGCGCTCGCGACGACGACGCGCTCGCAGCCCTCACGGCTGAGCGCTCCGACATAGATGGTGTGGCCGACTTCGAAACCTTCGGCGCTTCGGACTGAGATCGAGGTCGCACCCGCGAGTGCGGTAGCGGCTAGCTCGCCGCGTTCTCGGATGTTACTCTCGACGAATGACTGGATCTTGAGGGTTGTTGCCATGTGATGCCTTCGGTCACGAGGACCCGATTACGGTTAGCGCGGGTGTGTCACGGAGCAGGGTAATGCTAAGCGTGTGCTCTACTAGGGCACGCGCGGCGGTGATGCGGCGGTATGACCCGAAGCTGAATGAGTCGAATGCGAAGGAGCCCATCATGCGGGCGATCCGAGTTTGCAGGGCATCTTGCTGGAATCAGTCATCTTGTAACTACTTATAGGCAAAGTTGGACCCGATTACAAGAGCTACTAGTTGAGCCGCTTCCGAGCTGGACGCTCCAAGCGAACGACCGCTTGCTGCTCGCCTTGCTTTTCTTCGTTGATGCTCTTTGCGCGACGGGGTTCACCGATCTTTGGGTCTAGATACCAGCGTCGGCCCTTAGAGTCCGTGAAGAGGACATACAGTTCGCGATCAACGTCGCCTCGCGAGTAGATCTTGACGATGACTGTTTCTCCGGCGCCGATAAGGTTGATTCGTCTCCAAATGCCGACTCCAAGGTCGTCTGCCACAGACTCAATCCGGGCATCCTTATCTTCCACTCCCACGTGAGCGCGGAAGCCTATGCGTTTCCAACCTTCTGTCACGCCACTAGGCCCGAGCCGAACGTTGATGTTCCGCTTGCTCCTAGGCCCGTCGTTGAGCATCGTCAGAATGAAGACAGTATTCAGTTCCGGTTCCTCAATGAGCGTGAATCGAAGTCGAGTCTGTAGCTCAAGTGCTTCGGCACGCGCGGACTCATCGAGCTGGCGACGTTGAGTTCCGACAGTCACCCACAGCGCCGCGCCTGCGATTACTCCAGCAACCCACTCCCCGACCGTGCCGACTTGGAAGGTGCCGAGCCATCCCAGCACGCCGGTCCACCATTGCTCCATTCCGCTACCGTACCGGCCCCTAGACTCCGGCCATGGACTGGACCCTTCAGCGTGACGCTCTCCTCAGCGCCGCACCCGTCGCGCCCGAAGCCCTCCGAGACGTGCACTCCTCCGGCCTCTACGCCTGGTGGGATCTACACGGGGCGCTGACGCCTCACTGGCCTACGGGCTTCCCTGCCGTCGGGACGAGCCGGCCGCTCTACGTCGGCATCGCCAGGACGACGCTCGCGGTACGCGGATCGGAGATGCACCTCAAGACGACGCGGATGTCCACGCTGAGGCGATCCCTCGTCGCCCTGCTCGTCGACGAGCTGGAGCTACGAGATCAGATCGCGCCCGGTCCAGGGCAGAAGTTTGGGCTCACGGCGGAGGGCGACTCACTCGTTACTCACTGGATGGCGAGCCACCTGAACGTGACGTGGCACGAGACGCCCGAGCCGGGGATGCATGAGCGGCTGATCGTGGGCGACCTGATGCCGCCGCTGAACGACGTGTTGGCGCACGACGGGCCGTACTGGGTGGCGATGCGAAACAAACGCTCACAGTTGCTAAAGCCCGTTATTTAGTCACGGTTCTTGAGCATCAGCATAATTCCGTATTTCAATTGCGCAGTCGTCGGCGTAGACCAGCGCCCCTCACCCTGCACTGCAATCCACTCCCCGGACGGCGCCCACGCGGGCCTCAAGAATCGTCTTCGAGCGCGCACGCTCTCCATAAGAGGAGCTCCAGATCCTGAGTTGTCCACAACTGGAGCCATTCTGCCTTCTTCTGTAAGCACCCACAGTGTCCTGGTAGCAGCATCGCCCTCCTCGATCACGACGAATAACCAGCCGCTCCCAACGAGGACTCCGGTAAAGTATCGTGAGCCACCGTACTGCCGACCGCCGTACTCTGCGTACTCAGTGGCATAAATCCGCGTCAGACGGATACCAGCTTCCCTGATCGCCTTTATTGCATCAGCGATAACCTCGCGGATTCCCTGGCGTTGTGCCGCCCGTCTGCGTTCCGCTTCATCGACACGATCATTCTCACGCTTGCGATCCGCGTCGCGGCTTGCCTGCCAGCCGTCAAAGGTCATGGAACGTACTCTGGCAGGAACCGTGCCGCGTGCACCAGGTAAAAAGTACTTTCACGCTCACGACGGGGACGTCTGTGCTCGGCCGACACGACTATGGCGATCCCATTGGTGCTTCTGAACGGCTGCGCTACGAGCTGACGACCCTCCACGCACTCGGGAACGCCTTGAGCGTCACGGCCGCGCCGGACGGCGGTGTGTCGGCGTTGGCCGTCGTCACGTTGCCGATCAGTTTGGTTCCGCTGCCCTTGATGGTCGCGGCGGCGGCGTTGATGTTGACGAACTCATACATGCGGCCCTGGCAGGTCGCGAGAGCGGGCAGCGTCTGGGTGGCGGCGGTGTTCAGCTCGATGGAGCAGTGGGTGGCGTCGAGGGTGGTCGCGGCGGAGCGCTGGGTGACCTGCGTCGAGATCGTGCGCAGATTGTTGTAGACGAAGATGCCCGGCGTGTCCTCCGTGATCGTGACGCCCGAGAAGTCGTTGTTGTCCACATTTATCGATCCGGTGAAGCTGTTGAAGGTTGTGTTTCCGTTCTGAATTCGGATCGCAACAGTTCGGCCCGACATGCCTGGACCAAACTTGTTGCCGCGGATCGACGCGCGCGAAAAAGCAATAACACCGTTTGGAGCGGCGGCGGCTAACGAAGCGATCTGGATGGCGTATCGCGCTCCCACGTTCGAGCTGTTCCATTGATAAAAGGTGTTGTCATCGATCGACAGGTTGTTCATCGTCATCGTATTGCCGCGGCAGATGAGCTGAATGTTTGATTGGTAAGCGCTCCAGAAATGGTTAGCCTTGACACTGATCCTTGCAAACTCCTCGACGTATCCGCTATCCCCGTCCGAGTCACTGATCTTCAGGAACCCGTCCTTGAAGACATTGTTACTCAAGACGATGTCGCTGGTTATGTGAGCGGTGTAAGGGTGAGCGCCTGCCACGATCGCCACATATGCGGAGCTTGTCGTCCCGGTCTTTGTGTCTATCGTATTGCCGTCGAACACAATTGAATCAGATGTGAACGCGAGCGCTGGGTCCGCTAGATTCTCGTTACCACCAGCCGAGGCAAGTTGGATGTCGCAGAAAAAGTCGTTGTCAGTGATGTGCACCTTCTTGCCCACAAAGTAGCCTGACTTACTGAATGGGCCTATGACGTTGTTGTCCCGGAAGTAGAAGTGGGTGTTGGCGGAAGGGTTTGCAACATCTCCAACGCCGTAGAGTTCGATTGGGTTACCGTTGTTCGAGTTCATACCGAGAGAACAGCCCTCGATGTGAATATTGTTGTAGCCTGCGAGTACGAGGATGCTTCCACCATTGACATTAGCGCTAAGAAGATTGGCGATGTCAGCACACGAGATAAAGACATTTTTGCAGCCGCCGCCAAAGGCGCTGTTGTTGTGCAGCTCGATCACGTTAATTTGTAGAATTGCGGATCGTTACGTTATCGATCGTGTGATTCGCACCCTGGACCGTAATTCCGTTGTAGCGAGCACCGGATGTTCGCCGCCCGTTTAGCTCGACGGTCAGGTTTGCCACTTCGCAGCTATAACCCGCGATCGTGACGCCGTTATTGAACAGCGACGCACCTGTCATCGACTCGCCCCGAAGAGATACACAATTCTGTAAGACCACTGGGTTGTTGTTGAAATAAGAGCCGTTGTGCAGATAGATCGTCCCTCCGCTGCTGGCGGCGGCGGTTGCGGCGTTTGCGAGAGCGGTCGTGTCGTTAGTCCCGTAGGTCGACTGCGCGCCAGTCACGGACGTCGATGCGGCAGCCGAAAGTGTCGCCTGCGTCGCGGACTGAACCGGACAGGATGGTTGTCAGCAGCGGGCACGCAGTAGAGCGAACTCCGTAGACGGAGACGCCCTTGCCTACGTCCGCTGCGCTGAAGCTTGCTGACGAGAACGCCATCACCGCGGATCCGCTGGTCATGGCGACGTCCGTGAGCAGTCGGGCGTCCACTACCGCTCCGAACCGTTTGACACTGATGAGGATGATGTCTTGCTTGAGGTCGAGCGCGTTCTGAACCGCCGAAGAGATGGGTTTTGACATATCAGACGTGTTGTCGACGCTCCCGAGCCAAACGTGCGCCTTCGCCATGCCGGTCGGCGTTCCGGTGAACGACGGTGAGGCCAGAGGAGCCTTCGCGTCCAGCGCCGTCTGGAGCCCCACTACTGTCGCCACCGCCTGGGAGCCGGTGTGCGTCGCGCGATCCCGGAGACTCGCGTCCGCAGCGTTGGCCGTCGCTCCAGCGGCGACCCCTGCGAGCTTCGTCTTCTCGGGCGCGGTGTAGTCGTTACTACTCAGTCCGAGCCCGGCCATCTTGTCGACCTTCGTCGCCAACGCGCTGCTCGTGGCTGCTGACACCGGCTTGCTCGCATCGCTCGTGTTGTCGACGCTCCCGAGCCCCACGTCAACCTTCGCGAGGGTGACGGCGCCCTGCTTGCCCGCGACCGACTGAACGGGCGCGGATGCAGCAGCTTGGAAGGCATCGACGTAGTCCGCTGCGTTGCCGGCGTTGTACTTCGCGTTCAGAGCCGTCTGTACGGCCGCGGAGACGGGCTTCGCTGCGTCAGACGTGTTGTCGACCAGGCTGAGGCCGACATCGGACTTGGAGAGGACGACGTTGCCTGTGCGGCCGACGACGGTGCGCACGTCGCCGCTTAGGTCGAGCCCATCAACGAGCTCGTCGACGTAGGTCTGGTCCGCCTTCGTCAGTACCGCGTCCTCGATCGCCTCGAGGGTGCCAGCGGTCACGGTGCCGGCAATGACCCACCCAACCTGGACGATCTTGGGGACTGAACCTTCGGTCCCACGTGCGAGGACAACACTGTCTCCGCTTACCGAGGTGATGCGCGCGATCTCCGCGTTGTCGTAGCTCGGGTCCTTGCCGTACGGCGCTAGTGTCACAGGCATGTTGGGAGCGAAGAGCTGACCGTCACTGGGCGAGACTTTGAAGGCTGTGCCTGTCACTCGATCGACTGGCACGGCGGCCAGGAGAGACTGAGCGAGGTTCTTGTGGGAATCCAATTGCATCTACTATCAATTAATCACATTACGAGAAGCCTGAACAGACCGGAGGCGAGATGGAACAGATTTGGACGATTCTCGCGACTGGTCTAGTAACTGTTATCGCCACAGTGATCACCACCCTAGTGACACGTCGAATCGCGGTAGCAGACGAAGGTCGCGCTTTTCGGCGCAACAGCGAGCGACAGGATCTGCTCGACCGCAGAGCAGGAATGAAGGCGACGACCGTCGAGGTCGCCGTCCTCGCTCGGCACCTCAATGGGCTGGTCCATCAGCGCTTTAACGACAAGCGCCTGCTGCTCGACGGTCACTTCCATCCAAGGGATGAGAAGAGCGCACGCATGAGGCTTGAAGAAGCAAAGGGTGCGATAGCACTAGCGTCGTCTCAGCTTGAGACGGCGTATGCGATGCTTCGTCTCACAGCTCCCGAACCCGTCTACCTGGCCGTCAACGGCCTCTTACACACCCTTTCAGCTCTTGAGTTTCCGATTCGGCACCCAGAGACACTCACGGCCTTCGAGGGTGACATCGAGCATTTCTACTCGGTCGTTCGTGAGGAACTTGGCGTCGACACGACCTCAACAATGAAGGAGATGTAGGGTCTTTGATGATCAACTTGAGCACTTCTCTGCCGTCGAGCCCGCTCCTTTCAGGCATCTCCTCGCCGACCCCTTCGCCTTTACTCGTGGAAATGGTCAGGGGCGCAGCCGACCCAGCTTGGGTCCAGCCTGCGATTTCGGCAGCATTACTTCTTGTGGGTGCTGCAATCGGCAGTGTAAGCACCTACGTTCTAGAAAGACGTCGCGAGGCGCGAGAAGACGCACTGCGCGGTATCGCTGAACGTCGTGAGGACTACCATCGCTTCGATGACCCACTCCGAATTCACGTCGGAGAACTAACGCTCATAGGTGAAAAGATCATAGCAAACGCTATACAACGGAAAGCTTGGGAGGACAGTGTGGTGTTCGCTGAGACCGTGGACGAGCTAGAACAGGCCACTGTCGAGGATATACCTCGAATGTGGGCGCTCAACATTGCGGTCAGCCTTATCTCGAGCGACGAAGTGGCAGAGGCTGCCCTTTCTTACGTCTCCGCAGTGCAAAACGCTGCCGCCATCGAACCGGGCGACACCGTGTCCTTCCCCCAGGCGAGAAAGGCCGGAGACGTGCTAGCACAGACCGTTAGAGATCGACTGACTGGACCTGTGCCCCCTAAGAGCGATCTTGCTTGAGGCCGTTACAGACATTACGCCAGCGCCGTGGTGGGCATCGACGATCAACTCACTTGCACTCCTGGTTGCGGGGGCGCTCATCTCCACCTTCACGGCGTGGATCACGGACCGCCGTAAGACACGTCACGCCGACGAACAACGATGGGATGAGGAACTGCTGAAACGAGCAGGGCTCCTCATAGAATCAATGGATGCGGCGTACACTGCTAACTACGCGCTTCAGGAAGAGATAAACAGACAATTGCAGGCCAACGACGGCAGCGGGATCACGTCTCCCGAGGTGCGTGAGAAGCTCGTAGTTGCGAAAGACACCGTGAAGCAATTCACCCGGGACCAGATACACCTCCAGTTGATTGCACCGCAAAATGTTGCGACAGCGGTTCTAGAATTTGGTCGACTCTTTGGTGACGTTCAGGCCGAAGTTGAAATTAAGCCACTTCCTCCCGCGCGCCCTGACATTGCGGTCCTAACTCAGTTCACGATCGCCCTCCGAGAGTCTGCAGGCATACCGTGGAGAGTCAGACGACGAGCATCACAGGAGTAATTAATGGACTTCACAACTTCAACCGCGCCCTGGTTCTTCGTGGCCGGATTGGCGGGCGGTTTCACACTTCTCGGAACATTGCTGACTTTGATCGGCTCAAGGATCAACGAGAAGGCCAAGGAGACTCGGGCCATCAAATCCCGCGAGAGAGACGATCTACTGAGTGCTAGCATAAAACTCCTTTCTGCTGCTGGCGCGATTCGAGAGATTGCACTCAAGCGGTTGAGCAGAAATGACTTAGAATACCTCACTGTATACACTAAGCACATGCTGCCCGGGTTGAATTCTTTCAAAGAAGCTGTCGAGACTTTTCGAATTGAAGCACCACTCAAAACCGTCGAATCAAGAGCAACAAAAGACCTAATTAGTATTACAAGTCAGCTGATGCTGCCATTGTTTACCAATGAAGAAATTAAGGTACTGCTTGGTAAATCAACTATAGCTACCGATAGCTTCCGGAATCAGGTCAGGAAGGACCGCGGAAGCAAGCCGCTCAAGAAAAGTGCTGACGCCGAGCTAATCGATGGCAACTTCGAGAAGTCTGTTGGGCAGGTGATGCGATTGATTGGCGACGCTGTAGAGAGGCCAGAGGTCGACTCGACAATTCGCGCAAGTATGAACGAGCTTAAGGAGCGGCTTCGGGCACTTCAAACCGAAACGAGCGCGGAAGACAAGAGCACCCCGGATGAGGGTGCTCCTAGTTCTGAGCCGGTCAAGTCCTAGTCCTGCGTCGCCGCCTCGATCTCGTCGCGCTTGTTGTCGATCGTCACGTCCAGCGTCAGCCCATCGGCCTCCGCCTGCGCCAGCAGCTCAGCCTTCGTGAGCGGCTTCGTGACCTGCTCTTCCTGCGTCGCCGCCTCGATCGCCTCGATGACGAACTGGCCGTCCTCAGTGATCTCGGTGACCTGCTCGTCGGTGAGCGGACCTTCGTAGCCGTAGGCCTTCGTCACCGTGAGGCCAGCGCGGATGGGCTGGTCGTACGGAAAGTTCCACGGGAGCGTGACCCTGTAGTTCGTGTCAGCCATGGTCAACCTCCTAGCTCGCTACCGCACCAACGATGAGCTGGTGGTTGCCGTAGCCGGCGTTGTGACGAGCGCGTGTACCCCAAGTGAAGATGTCCTTGTCGAACGCGCGGTCGCTGTTGATGTCGGTCTTCGAGATCAGGTTGATCGCTACCCGGATCTGAAGAATGAACGGCACGAGCCCTTCTCCGAGGTTGGCAACGGCCCACTTCTTGCTTGTCGCACCGAGGTGTGGCAGCACGATCACTTCGTAGCGGCCGTAGTACGGGTTGTCGACGGCAGCGCCGCCCTCGACGATCGTCTTGCTCTTCACGAGCTTGTTCGCCGCAGCAACGAGCGCTGGACCAACGATGAGGGCTGTGCCCTGGTAGCCGAGCACCTCGTCCTGGTCGTCCTTCATCGCTGCAAGCAGGAGCTCAGCGGCGTCGAGGTTCGCGACGTTCAGGTCCTTCGCGGTGCCGAGGTAGTTGCCTCCGCTAGCGTGGTTCGCGTCGAAGAAGTTCTGGCCGTCGAAGATCGGAGTCGTGAACGCGAGGTCGAAGGCGCTCGACACGAGGCGGGTGTAGTGCTTCCCAGCCTTGGTCGCCATCGTGCTGAGCGCGATCATGATCTGACCGGTCTGGTCGTCCTCAAGCGCGTCGCGGTCAACGTCGAGAGTCGATTCGTACTTCTTGTTCGTGATCTCGTACTCGAACTTGCTGAGCGTCCCAGGGATGCGCTCTGACTTGAACTCACGCAGACCGGGCACATTGCCGAGCCACGCGTACTTCTCGCTGGTGTTCTTGCTGCTGACCGGCATCGCGATCTTCTTCCACAAGTCCGCGTTCGGTGCGGTCTCGTAGTGTTTCTGCCATGTCACGTTGATATTCATATTCAACGATCTCAGAAAATCCTGGGGACAGGCAGCGGCCCGACGAGCGCATGGTGTCATCAACTAATCGTTGGTGCCGCACAACCGCCGTTCGCTTCGGGGCGCGCTCAAGCCGGGTCGGTTGGCGTTTCAGTGGGCGTCGGCGAGAGCGACGGGGACTCGGTCGGTGTGTCTGACGCAGGAGTCGCCACAAGCTGGTTGGCCAGAAGCGCTATGACGGCAAGGATGCCCGTGGCAAGCGCGATGTCGATACCGAGGTAGATGAAGGCGAGACCGTAAAACTTTCGTTCCTTTACGGGGCTCCGCGCAGCTCTCGCCGATGCAAAGTACTTCGCAGGCTCTCCAAAAGCAAATCTGAAGAACTTAGAGACCGCCGCTCCTAGCTCAGCAATCGCTCTTGCTATTGCCTGGCTCATTGTGAGCGTCGTTTGGGGAGGTGTTGCGACCACGCCTCGTACTACCGGCGGCGGAGCCATGATCGCATTTAGAAATAGGGAGAATCCGATTGCGGTGATCAGGATGCCAAGACCCGCGAGGGCAAGCAGGACTACCGCGACAGTACCGATCAGCGTCATTGCTGCTCCTCTGATACGTAGAGCCGCATTGTCGCATACCGCATGCAACTTTGTCGCCTCAACCAAGCAGTTGCGCGCAACGTAATCGAAATGACTACATCAAAGGAGCTAATATGAAGCACAGCTATCCAATATTCGGGGCGCCCGATGCCGGAGCGCCAGCCACCCATCGACGTTCCGACCAACGCTGAGCTGCTGGAGTCGATCCTCACCGTCGAGGGATCGTTCGGTAGCAGCTACAACTGCTTTCACAACTACAGCCTGAGTAACCTCGGGTTCCTTGCCATGCAGGGCTGCTCGCCGTCCCCTGTGGCCACGTTCAAGCGATGGCAGGAGCTTTGCTACCACGTGAAGAAGGGCGAGAAGGCCTACTCGATCCTGCGACCCATCGCCATCAGGGTGAAGGCTGACGACAGCGAGCTAATCGTGCTCCCGGGCCCACGCATACGCCAACCGCCGCAGCCGCTGCGCCTTCGCGCGCGTGATCGCCTCGATCGGCATCCCGAACCGCGCGGAGGAGCGCGTCTTCACCTCCACCACCACCAACGCCGCACCCTCACGCGCGACGATGTCGAGCTCGCCCTCCCGCACCCGCCAGTTGCGGTCCAGGAGCTCGAAGCCCTGCGCCCTCAGATGCGCCGCAGCGATCTCCTCGCCCCGCCGACCCAACTCGTCCTTGTCCATCAAGACCTCCCGCACGAACCCTCACGGATGGCGGAGTAACGCGGAGAGAACCGGGGACGATATCGGGAGAGAAGGCTCGATGACCGGCTGTGGAGGGATCACGTCGAAGGGAGGTGGGTCTCGACACGCCGCCAGGGGCGGCTACTCGACCAGCGGATGTGCGCTGCTTCCGAGTCCGGGGCAGCGGAGACGCTTCAGCAAGCTCGCTCCTGGAGGAAGCGGGTCTCGATACGCCGCCGAGGGCGGCTACTCGACCAGCAGGAGGGAGGCGCGCGAGGCCCTCAGTGAGCGCCGCGGTGAGACGGGCGCGGAGCGCTACTCGTCGAGGGCGAGTTCCTTGGGGAGCTCGAACTCCTTGCGGGAGAGCTCCTCGACGTTGACGTCCTTGAAGGTCAGCACGCGGACCGACTTCACGAAGCGGTCGGAGCGGTAGACGTCCCAGACCCACACGTCGCGCATGGTCAGCTCGAAGTAGAAGTCGTGCTCGGTGTCGCGTCGCACGAGATCGACCTCGTTCGCGAGGTAGAAGCGGCGCTCGGTCTCGACGACGTACGAGAACTGCGAGACGACGTCGCGGTACTCCCGGTACAGTGCCAGCTCGACCTCGCGGTCGTAGTCCTCGAATTCGTCCTCATCCATCGTCCGTCAATCCTACGCGGGTGCGGGAGCGCCGGACGCCGCGGGCTCCTCGACGGCGACGGCCTCGCGCGGCTTGGACAGCCACGTGACGCGGTGCAGCGGAGACGGCCCGACGCGGTCCAGGCCCGCCCAGTGCGCGGCGCTGCCGTAGCCCTTGTTGCTGTCCCAGGCGTAGTCGGCGAACTCGTCGTGGTGGCGCACCATCTGACCGTCGCGGCCGACCTTCGCCAGCACGGAGGCGGCCGAGACGGACGCGCAGTCGCGGTCGGCCTTGATGCGGGTGACGATGGTCAGCTCGGCGGCCCACTCCCCCAGTGCCGGCGTCAGCCAGTCGTGCTTGCCGTCGAGCAGCACCACGGACGTCGCCAGGTCGACGCCCTGGTCGACGAGGCGCTCGATGCCCCGGGACGCGGCGCGGCCGAGGCCGGCGATGATGCCGGAGTCGTCGATCTCGTCGGCGGAGGACTCGCCGATCGCCCAGCCCGAGACCCACTTCACCACGCCGGGCAGCAGCGCCTCACGACGGGCCGGAGCCAGCAGCTTCGAGTCGCGCAGCCCCTCAGGGAAGCGGCCGCAGCGGCGGGCGATCGAGACGACACCGACCGAGACGGGGCCGGCGATCGCTCCGCGGCCCACCTCGTCGCAGCCGATGATGCTCTCGTAGCCCTGGCGGAAGAGGCGCCGCTCCATCGACAGCGTCGGTTCGGCGACGACCACCTAGCCCTGCCCGGCCTCGGAGGAGGACTCGGACGACTCGGACGACTCCGACGCGTCCTTCTCGACCCCGCGGAACACGGCCGGGTAGTCGTCCAGCCATGCCCACTGCTCCACCGGCCAGGTCACCAGGACCGCCCGGCCGACGACGTTGTCGATCGGGACGAAGCCGTTGCCGGGCTTGTCGGTGTTGTAGCGCGAGTCGGCCGAGTTGTAGCGGTTGTCGCCCATGACCCAGAGCGAGCCCTCGGGCACGGTCACGTCGAACGGGGTCGCCGAGACGGCCTGGACACCGTCGGGGAGCTTCACGTAGGGCTCGTCGATCGGGTTGCCGTTGACCTCGACCTGGCCGAGCGGGGTGCAGCACGTGATCCGGTCGCCGGGCAGGCCGATGACGCGCTTGATCAGGTGATCGTTGCTGTCGGGAGCGGTGAGGCCGACGATCGCGAGGGCGGAGTCGACGGCGGCCTGGAACGGCGGCACGTCCGGCTCGGTGCTCGGCGAGAGCCATCCACCTGGATCGCGGAAGACGACGACGTCACCGCGCGAGATCGGCACCAGGTCGGGGACCAGCTCGTTCACGAGGATGCGGTCGTTCTCGACGAGCGTCTGCTCCATCGAGGACGACGGGATGTAGAACGAGCGGATCAGGAACGTCTTCACGAGGAACGAGACCAGCACCGCGACGACGAAGATGATCAGGACGTCTCGGAGGAAGAGGAGCAGGCCGCGGCGCCTGCGGGGCCGCTCCGGCTCCGCGGTGTGGCGGGCGTGCTCGCCGTCGCCTTCGAGCCGGACCGGGGCCGTGCTGTCTGTCATCGCGTGCCGTCGCCCCTAGCTGTGGTTCGTCCGGGACCGAGCATCACCGGGCCGGGTTCACCGGCAGGACCGGCCCCCGGAAAGGGTCGAACCCCGGTCCATCATAAGTGGACCGGGGTTCGGGAAGAGTGTGCGGAGACCCGCTGGGGGTCAGCGCTTCTCCTTGATCTTGGCCTTCTTGCCGCGGAGGTTCCGCAGGTAGTAGAGCTTCGCGCGGCGCACGTCTCCGCGGGTGACGACCTCGATGTGGTCGATCACCGGGGAGTGCACCGGGAAGGTGCGCTCGACGCCGACCTGGAAGCTGACCTTGCGGACGGTGAAGGTCTCGCGGACGCCCTCGTTGGAGCGGCCGATGACGACGCCCTGGAAGACCTGGACGCGCGAGCGGGTTCCCTCGACGATGTTGACGTGGACCTTGACGGTGTCGCCCGCACGGAAGTCGGGGATGTCGGTCCGGAGTGACGCCGCATCGACGTTATCGAGGATGTGCATGTTCTATCGCTCTCCGTGCCCGCCACAGGTCGAGCACCGTTTCGTGGGTGGGAAGTCGGTGCGCGCCCCGCGTCGTAGCGGCTCCCCTGTGGCAGAGCCTGCGCGAGGCACAAGCGCTTATTCTGTCACGGCGCGTCGATCCGCGTCAAAGCGGGGAAGCGGTCCGCTCAGAGGACGATCGTCTGGCCGTCCTGCGGCCGCTCCGGATCGAAGCCCTCGCCCGTCACCGGCCGGCCCCCCTGGGCCTGAACAGTCGACGCCTCGGCGAAGGCCACGAGCGTCGCCCGCGCATCGTGGAGGAAGCGCCAGACGGAGTGGCCGAGCGCCACGACTCCGAGCAGCACCGAGAGCAGCCCCAGCGCCCACGCACCCGGAGGGAAGAACCCGAGCGCGATCAGCGACGCGTGCCAGGCGCCCAGAGCAGCGACGTCGCCCCACGCCGGGGTGCGTGTCGGCCGCACAGTCACCCGAAACGCCACGATGCTCGCCACGACGGCGAGGCTGAGCGCCAGAATGGGGAGAGCGATGACGAGGCCGAGAACGGTCCACCCGCTCGATCCCCCGAAGAGTCCGTACCCCAGGAGGATCCACAGGGGCAGGACGATCGCCGCCGGATACTGCCAGGAACCGAAAGCCCGTCGCGTGCGCATGCACCGACCGTACCCACCACCGCTGAGCAACGCCTCAGCGACCCCCGAGAGGATCAGGATGATCGAGCTGCGCACGCCCGCCGAGATCGAGGAGATGCGACCCGCCGGCCGCTTCGTGGCCGAGGTCCTGCAGGCCACCGTCGCCGCCGCCGGAGTGGGCGTCAACCTGCTCGAGCTCGACCGCCTCGCCCACGACATGATCCGCAGGGCGGGCGCCGAGTCCTGCTACATCGACTACCACCCCTCCTTCGGCGCGAGCCCCTTCGGCAAGGTGCTCTGCACGTCCGTCAACGACGCCGTGCTGCACGGGCTTCCGTTCGACTACCGCCTGCGCGACGGCGATCTGCTGACGCTCGACTTCGCGGCGTCCGTGAACGGCTGGGTGTCCGACTCCGCCGTCAGCGTCGTGGTCGGCGCGCCGCGCGACGAGGACCTCGCCCTCATCGACACCACCACCCGCGCGCTCGAGGCCGGCATCGCCGCCGCGAAGCCGGGCGGGAAGATCGGCGACATCTCGGCCGCGATCGCCGCGGTCGCCCGCGCCGAGGGGCTGAGCATCAACACCGACTTCGGCGGCCACGGCGTCGGGCGCACGATGCACGGGGACCCGCACGTCCCGAACGACGGACGCGCCGGGCGCGGTTACCCGCTGCGGCCGGGCCTGGTCGTCGCGATCGAGCCGTGGTTCCTGCAGACGACCGACGAGATCTTCACCGACAAGGACGGTTGGACCCTCCGCAGCCGCGACGGCTCGCGCGGGGCGCACATGGAGCACACGATCGCGATCACCGAGACCGGGGCGCTGGTCCTCACCGCCCGGGACTGACGCGGAGAAGACCGCGTCGGCGACAGCGCTGGACAGCGGCACTATCGGATAGCCATACTCTCCGTATGCGCATCTCCGAGCTCGCTCGCCTCACGGGCGTCAGCGTCGCCACGATCAAGTACTACATCCGGGAGGGGATCCTCGCCACGGGCGAGTCCTCGGTGCCCCAGCGGGCGGAGTACGGCGACGCCCACGTCGCGCGGCTCCGCCTGCTCCGCGGTCTCATCGAGAGCGGAGGAGTCGGCATCGCCGGCGCGAAGCGCATCACAGCGGTCCTCGACAGCGGGGCACCCCCTGCGCACGCGTTCGAGGTGGCGCAGGACGTCGTCTCGGCGAACGCCGACTCGGAGGCCCCGGCGACGGAGGGCTCGCTGGAGCGCATCCGCTCGCTCGTCGGCCCGATGCTGTGCGAGCACCCCGCGGTCGCGACGGCGGCCCGCGCGCTGGACGCCCTGGAGGCCTCCGGCGGAGCGATGACCCCCGACTGGCTCGAGCGCTACGAGGAGGCGGCCGAGCTCGTCGCCCGCGCCGACCTCGACGAGCTCGAGGCGAGGGAGAGCGTGAGCGAGCAGGCGTCGATCGCGGCGGTCGGGTCGGCTCTCGGCGACGTGGTCCTGCAGTCGCTGCGCCGAGTGGCCCAGGCCCGCGAGACGCAGCGCCGGTTCGGCCCGGCCGAGGGCGCATCGCGATGACCGCCGTGCAGGAGGCGCCGGTCTCCGAGGCCCCCGCCCGTCCGCACCGTCCCCTCCTCGCCCTCGCGATCGCGATGGCCGTCGGGGCCGCGTTCTGCGTCGTCGCGCTCCTCGTCGATCCGCGCGAGCTCGCCGGGCAGCCCGTCTGGGCGAAGCCGCTCAAGTTCTGCCTCTCGATCGCCGTCTACGCGCTGACCCTCGCGTGGCTGATCGGACTCCTCCCCCGCCGCCGCCGCCTCGGACGGATCCTCGGCACCGTCGCGGCAGCGGGCCTGGTGATCGAGATGGTCGTCATCGGCGGCGCCGCGGCCGTCGGGGCCGCGAGCCACTTCGACGTCAGCACGCCCCTGCACTCGGTGATGTGGACGACCATGGCCGTGTCGATCGTGGTCGTCTGGCTCGCCACCCTGGTCCTGGCGCTCCTCCTGGCCCGGGCCCCCCTGGGCGATGCGGCCCTGACGGTCGCCGTACGGGCAGGACTCGTGATCGGCCTGGTGGGCATGGCGCTGGCCTTCCTGATGACCGGTCCGACCGCGGACCAGATCTCGGACTACCAGGGGGTCGTCGGAGCGCACGCCGTCGGCGTGCCGGACGGCGGCACGGGCCTGCCGCTGCTCGGCTGGAGCACCACGGGCGGCGACCTCCGCATCCCGCACTTCGTCGGGATGCACGCCCTGCAGGGTCTGCCGCTGCTGGCGATCGGCCTGCGTCTGCTCGGACGACGCGTCCCGCTGCTCGCCTACTCGGCCGTGCGCGCCCGACTGCTCGTGCTCGCCTCCGTCGGGTGGGCCGGTGTCGTCGCGATCACCTGCTGGCAGGCGCTGCGCGGCCAGTCGATCGTCGCTCCGGATGCGCTCACCGCGGCCGTCGGTCTCGGCCTCGCCCTCCTCCTGCTCGGCGGCGCCGTCGCCGTGCTCACCCGACCGCGCACCCCGGAGGTCCCGCGATGAACCGACTGCTGAAGAACTGGACGCCGCTGGCGCTGGTCTACCTCGTCCTCGCGGTCCTCGGGCTCGTCGGCACCTGGACGCACAACATCCGCGCCGTGCTCGAGAGCGTCGACTTCCTCGGCGCCTGGTTCGACGGCGGGCCGGCGGTGTCGTCGCTGACGACCGATCTGCTGATCGTCGCGATCGCGGCGGTGGCCCTGATCGTCGCCGAAGGACGGCGTCTCAGGATGAAGCGGCTCTGGGTCTACGTGCTGCTCGCTCCGCTGGTCGCGCTCGCCTTCGCGTTCCCGCTGTTCCTCGCGATGCGGGAGCGGCGCCTCGCCGAGCGGCGCGCCGAGGGCAGACCCTAGGGCAGCAGCTCCGGGCGAACGCGGCGGGTGCGCTCGACGCTCTGCTCGTGGCGCCACGCGGCGATCGCTCCGTGGTTGCCGCTGAGCAGCACCGGGGGGACGTCGAGGCCGCGCCAGGACGCGGGCTTGGTGTAGCTGGGGTACTCGAGCAGACCGTCGGAGTGGCTCTCCTCGACCAGGCTCGCCGGGTTGCCGACGACGCCGGGGACGAGTCGGCCGACGGCCTCGATCATGGCCATGACGGCGACCTCGCCACCGTTCAGCACGTAATCGCCGAGGCTGATCATCCGGACGCGGGCGCGGGTCGCGGTGTGGTCGACGACGCGCTGGTCGATGCCCTCGTAGCGGCCGCAGCCGAAGACGAGCGCCTTCTCGTCGGCGAGCTGCCGAGCGGTGGCCTGCGTGAAGACCTCACCGGCCGGCGAGGGGAAGACCACGAGCGGATCCGCGTCGCCGGCGGATTCGAGGATCGTGTCGAGCGCCTCGCCCCACGGCTCCGGGCGCATGACCATGCCGGCGCCTCCGCCGTAGGGAGTGTCGTCGACAGTGCGGTGCCGGTCGTGGGTGAAGGAGCGCAGATCGTGCACGCCGAGCTCGATCAGCCCGCTCTGGCGCGCACGCCCGAGCAGGCTGATGTCGAGCACCCCGAAGAACTCCGGGAAGATCGTGACGATGTCGATCCTCACGACCGGGGGTCCTCCGCGGGGGTCGCGTCGGTCGAGTCGTCCTCGGAGGAGGGGGCGTCGGTCGCGATCGCGTCCTGATCGGCATCGCCGTCCCCGGAATCGGTCCCGGCGATCGTCGCGAGCTCGGGATCGGACAGGTCGACGCCCGTCAGATCCACCTGCGTCGGCTCCACCTCGACGATCTCCTCGAAGAGTCCGGTCGGAGGAGTGACGGTGACGACACCGGCAACGGGGTCGATGGACGGCACGATCGCGGTGACGAACGGCACCATGACCTCGCCGGAGGGAGTCGCCACGATGAGCAGATCCTGTGCCGGGAAGTGATCGACGCGGCGGACGGTGCCGACCTCGGCTCCGTCGCGGACGACCTTCATTCCGACGAGCTGGTAGTCGTACCAGGAGTCGTCCTCGCCCGGCGTCGTGCGGACCTCCTCGTCGATCCAGAGGATCGCCTTCAGGAGCGTCTCGGCGGCGCTGCGGTCGTCGACGCCCTTGAAGAACGCGACGGGGTGGCTGTTGTACCAGCGCAGCTCGACGAGCTCGAGCTTCTTCCCGTGCCACTCGGAGGTGCGGGGCACCTGCAACGTGAACGTGGATCCGGGCGTGAAGCGCTTGTCGGGCTCGTCGGTGTAGAGCTCGAGCTTGATGGCGCCCTTGAGGCCGTGGGCCTTGGTGAGTCGGGCGACGCGGAGCTGCGTCGTGCCCGTTCCGGGGGTCGCCACCTCTACTTGTCGGTGTCGACGACGTCGACGCGGACGCGACGGCCGTCGGCGAGAGCGGCGACCAGGGTGCGGACGGCCTTGGCGGTGCGGCCGGAACGTCCGATCACGCGGCCGAGGTCCTCGGGGTGCACGCGCACCTCGAGGACCTCTCCGCGTGGGGAGCTCGTCGCCACGACACGGACCTCATCGGGGTTCTCGACGATCCCCTTGACGAGGTGTTCGACGGCAGGAGCGAGCATGGACTACGCCTCGGTGGAGGTCTCGTCGGCGGTGTCCTCGGCCGGGGCGGCCTTGGCCGGAGCCTCGGTCTTGGGCTTGAGGACGGGCTTCTTCTTGGCGTCGATGACGAAGGGCGCCTTGGGCTCCTTCACCTTGACGGTGCTGACGGCGTCGGCGTCGCCCTTGTAGCGGCCCCAGTCTCCGGTCAGCTTGAGGATCGCGGCGACCTGCTCGGTCGGCTGCGCGCCGACGCCGAGCCAGTACTGCGCACGCTCGGAGTCGACCTGGATGAACGAGGGCTCCTCGGTGGGGTGGTACTTGCCGATCTCCTCGATGACGCGGCCGTCGCGCTTGGTGCGCGAGTCGGCGACGACGATGCGGTAGTAGGGCGCTCGGATCTTGCCGAGGCGCTTCAGACGAATCTTGACAGCCACAATTCTCCTGTGTGGTCGTTGACCGATGAGGTCGATGATGGATGAACTGAGCCGTGAGCGTGGGGTGCACACCCGGCCGGAAGCTCGAGGGGGTTTCTTCGGCGGTGAGTAGAGGGTCGACCGCCTCGGACCCGACGGATCATTCTGCCAGAAAAACGCCCGGCGCGCGGGCGCGACATGCATCTCCCGGGGCCGCGGAGCCGCGGATCGCGACCGGACGACCACCTGTGACCCCGCGCGGACAGCCCACACGTCCGCCTCCGCGAGTCGTGGGACGATGAAAGCCGTGCGTCCCGACCCGGTGGACGCCGGATCGACGGAGACGACGCCATGGAGATCAGCTTCGCCCAGTCCGACCGCTCCACGCTCGGGATCGAGTGGGAGGTCGCGATCGTCGACCGGCAGACGGGCGATCTGGCCAACGTCGCCGACGTCGTGCTCGAGGCCCTCCGCGGGGAGGACGGCGAGCCGCATCCGCGGATCACCGGCGAGCTGCTACGCAACACCGTCGAGCTCGTCTCCGGTGTGCACACGACCGTCCGCGACGCCGTCGCCGATCTGCAGGACCAGCTGCGGCAGGTGCGCGAGATCACGGACCCCATGGGCCTGGACCTCGTCTGCTCCGGCACCCACCCCTTCGCGCAGTGGTACGACCAGAGCATCACCGACAAGGAGCGCTACCACCGGCTCATCGACCGGACCCAGTGGTGGGGCCGGAACATGATGATCTGGGGCATCCACGTGCACGTCGGCATCGAGGACCGCGACAAGGTGCTCGCGATCCTGAACTCGCTGCTCGACTACTACCCGCACCTCCAGGCTCTGTCGGCGTCGAGCCCGTTCTGGGGCGGAGTGGACACCGGGTACGCCTCGAACCGCGCCCTGATGTTCCAGCAGCTGCCCACGGCGGGCCTTCCTCCCCAGTTCGGCGCGTGGGCGAACTACGAGGAGTACGTCGACGACATGATGCGCACCGGCGTCATCGACGACCACACCGAGGTCCGCTGGGACATCCGCCCCTCGCCGCAGTGGGGCACGCTCGAGATGCGCGCGTGCGACGGCCTCTCGTCGGCGGAGGAGATCGGCGCGGTCGCCGCGCTCATCCAGTGCCTCGTCGAGCACCTGTCGACGCGCCTGGACGAGGGCGAGGAACTGCCGACCATGCAGCCCTGGTACGTACGCGAGAACAAGTGGCGCGCGGCGCGGTACGGACTCGACGCCGAGATCATCCTGGACAGCGCGGGGGCCGAGCGCCTCGTGACCGACGACATCCGCGATCTGCTCGTGACGCTCGCGCCCGTCGCCGAGCGCCTGGACTGCACGGCCGAGCTCGCGGACGTCGAGCTGATCCTCGTCGCCGGCGCCAGCTACCAGCGGCAGCTGACGGTCGCCGCGGCGAACGACGGCGACCTGAAGTCCGTCGTGCGGGCACTCGCCGGCGAGCTGCGCGACGGACTGCGGGACCCGCGGGCATGAGTGCGACGCGGCGGCTCGTGCTGGTCGCGGCCCTCGTGCTGGGGCTGGCCGGGTGCTCGTCCGCAGCGGAGCCCGCGGCGACCGGTGCCGCGACCGCGACTCCGGCCCCGACTCGGGACGCCGAGGCCCCGAACCCGCTCGTCGTCGGAGGAGCGATCCCGGCCGGCGCGCAGGTGACCTTCGTCGGCGACAGCATCGTGCGCGGCTACGGACTCGACGCGGAAGCCGCCTGGCCCGTCCTCGTCGGCGACGCGTTCGGCTGGACGGTGACCAACCTCGGCTGCGACGGCGGCGGCTTCGTCAGGCCGGGGACGTGCGGATCCCCGATCGGGGAGCGCGCCGAGGAGATCGCCGCGACCAATCCGGACGCCGTCGTCGTCCTGGCGAGCAGCAACGATCTCGGATCGTCCGTCGACGAGGTCGTCGCCGCGATCCCTCCGGCGGTCCAGGCGATCGCCGCTGCCGTCCCGTCCGCGCGACTGATCGCGGTCGACTCCGTCTGGGGGCCCGATCCGCGGCCCGCCGACCTCGCCGCCTACGACCAGGCGCTCGTGGACGCGGTGACCGCGGCCGGCGGCGGAGCGCTCGAGTACCCCGATCCGCTCCGCGCCGACGGGCTGCTCGCCGAGGACGGCATCCACCCGACGGAGGCCGGCCAGCTCGCCCTCGCGGAGGCCTTCGCGCTGGCGGCGGAGAAGGCCGGGCTCGGGCAGAGCGTCCCGACCGACTCGGCGCCGACGGTCACGGAGTAGGGCGGGAGCCGAGCTCCCGCCCCTCCCCGATCAGCGGGTGGTGCTGTTCTTGCCGTCGCGCCAGGACAGGAGCTCGCGCACCGGCGCGAGATCGATGTCGGGCCCGGTGATGCCGAGGGTGAACAGGCGCGCGCCGAGGTCGAACTGCTGGTCGGCGACCGCGAACGCGCCGTCGCCGCCCTCGGCGGGGATGTTCACACCGGTCGATATCTCGATCGCGGAGAGATCGCGCTCCACCTTCGCGCACCAGTCGCCCAGGACTCCGAGCTTGCGCTCGAGGGTCGGGACGTCCGAGAAGCTGTGCCAGATGTCGGCGTGCTCGGCGACGATCCGCAGGGTCTTCTTCTCTCCCCCGCCACCGATCATCACGGGGATGTCGCGGGTGGGAGCGGGGTTCAGCTTCTCCCAGCGGCTGCGGATGCGCGGCATGGCCTCGGACAGCTCGTCCAGTCGCGAGCCGGCGGTGCCGAACTCGTAGCCGTACTCCTGGTAGTCGCGCTCGAACCAGCCGGAGCCGATGCCGAAGATCAAGCGGCCCTCCGCGCCCTTCGCGCTGATGTGGTCGACCGTACGGGCCATGTCGGCCAGCAGGTCGGGGTTGCGGTAGCTGTTGCAGGTCACGAGCGGGCCGAACTCGATGCGGCTGGTCTGCTCGGCCCAGGCGGCGAGCATGCTCCAGCCCTCGAAGTGGAGGCCGTCGGGCTCGCCCGAGAGCGGGTAGAAGTGATCCCAATTGAAGGCGATGTCGACGCCGAGGTCCTCGATCTCGGCGAGGGTGTCGCGGATGACCTCGTAGGACACGTGCTGAGGGGCGATCTGGACGCCGATGCGGACCGGGCGCGCGGTGGTGGTTGTCATGCTCTCCACGCTAGACCTCGGGAGTGACGGGGACGCGTCTTCCGTCGCTGGGAGAGGAGTGCCTCAGGCGCCCCTTCTGCTGGTCGAGTAGCGCAGGCGCCCCTTCTTGCTGGTCGAGTAGCGCCGCAGGCGCGTATCGAGACCCACCGGCTCCGGGTGACGTGGATCTCGATACGCCCGCTGCGCGGGCTACTCGATCAGCAGGGGGGACGCCCGCTGCGCGGGTTGCTCGATCAGCAAGGGGTGCTCGACGGGTGGGCTGCTCGAGCAGGGAGGCCCGGCGGCTACTCGCCAGCGGGGTCGGGGGCGGTGGTCGGGGCGTCGTCGCAGGTCGAGCGGGCGAGCTTGACGGTGGTGGCGCCGGCGTCGTCGAAGAGGCGGAGGCGTCCGCCGTCGATCGCGGCCATCGACGCCTCGGAGAAGATCGTCGGCAGGGCCACTCCGTCGCACGCGATCATCGTGCTCGGCCCGGCGTCGACGCTGAGCCCGCCCTCGCCGTCGATCGACCACTCGCCCTGCACGCCGTTGCAGCCGTCCGAGCCGGTCCAGGTGCCGTCGTCGGCGATCAGGAGGAACGGCACGTCCGGGGACTCGTAGGCGACTCCGGTGACCCACCGGCCGACGAGCTCCTCGGGAGCGGGCGCCGACATCGCGTCGGCTCCGGACGTCTCGGCGCAGCCCGCGAGCCCGAGGACAGCGGCGGCCGCGAGAGCCGCCGCGGTGACCCGTCGCCCCACCGTCATCGGCCGAGGAACTTCTGCAGCTGCTCCAGCTCCTCGGGGGTCGGCTGCGCCTGCGCGCCCGTGCCGCCGCCGAGACCGAAGCCCGATCCGCCGGCGTCGCCGGGACGCGGGCCCGAGGTGATGGCCGCGTTCTCGGCCGCGCGCTTCGCCGGGTTGCCCGACTTCGACGTCTTCTTCTTCTGCGGCTTCGGACGGCCCTGGTAGCCGGCTCCGGGGACGGGACCCATGCCGGGCACGTTCGGCATGCCGCCCTTGGCCACGGTCTTCATCATCTTCGCGGCCTGCTCGAAGCGCTGCACGAGCTGGTTCACGTCGGTCACGGTCATGCCCGAGCCCCGCGCGATGCGCAGCCGGCGGGAGCCGTTGAGCAGCTTCGGGTTCACGCGCTCGGCCTTGGTCATCGACTGGATGATGGCCTCGGTGCGCACGATCTCGCGCTCGTCGAACTGGTCGAGCTGGTCGCGCATGCCCTTGGCGCCCGGGAGCATGCCGATCATCTTCTTGATCGAGCCCATGTTGCGCAGCTGCTGCATCTGGCCGAGGAAGTCGTCGAGCGTGAACGAGTCGCTCATGATCTTCTCGGCGACCTTGCGCGCCTCGTCCTCGTCGAACGCGGACTGCGCCTGCTCGATGAGGGTCAGCACGTCGCCGAGGTCGAGGATCCGGCTCGCCATGCGGTCGGGGTGGAACTGCTCGAAGTCGTCGAGGCCCTCGCCCGTGGAGGCGAAGAGGATCGGCCGACCGGTCAGCGAGGCGACGGACAGCGCTGCGCCGCCTCGCGCATCGCCGTCGAGCTTCGACAGCACGACTCCGGTGAAATCGACGCCCTCCTGGAAGGCCTTCGCGGTGGCGACCGCGTCCTGTCCGATCATGGCGTCGATGACGAAGAGGACCTCGTCGGGGTTCGTGACGCGGCGGATGTCGGACGCCTGCTTCATCATGTCGGCGTCGACGCCCAGACGGCCGGCGGTGTCGATGATGACGGTGTCGTACTGCTTGTCGACGGCGAACTTGATCGCGTTCTGCGCGACCTTGACCGGATTGCCGACCCCGTTGCCGGGCTCGGGAGCGTAGACCGCGACTCCGGCCTGCTCGCCGACGACCTGCAGCTGCTGCACCGCGTTGGGGCGCTGGAGGTCGGCGGCGACGAGGAGCGGGGTGTGCCCGTCCTTGCCGAGGTACTTGCCGAGCTTGCCGGCGAGGGTCGTCTTGCCCGCACCCTGGAGGCCCGCGAGCATGATGACGGTCGGCGGGCGCTTCGCGAACTCGAGGCGGCGCGACTGCCCGCCGAGGATCGCGACGAGCTCCTCGTTGACGATCTGCACGACCTGCTGCGCCGGGTTCAGCGCCTTGTTGACCTCGTCGCCGAGGGCGCGCTCGCGCACCTTCCCGGTGAAGGCCTTGACCACGTCCAGCGCCACGTCGGCGTCGAGCAGCGCGCGCCGGATCTCGCGGACGGTGCCGTCGACGTCCGAGGCCGAGAGCTTGCCCTTCGTGCGGAGGTTCTTGAAGGTCTCGACGAGTCGATCGGAGAGGGTGCCGAAAGTAGCCATGATGCCCGGAATTCTACCGGAGCCGCGGAGTGCTCGGTTCTGCGGGGGCTCGGCTCGATTAACTGGGCTCGGTGCAGGAAAACGTCTAGGGTGGCGACGTGATCGAGACACTTCTGGCGGGCGACTCCGCAGCTCCTCTGGACTACCGCGACGGCTGGCAGCTGCAGCGCCGCCTCCACGACGACGTGGTCGCCGGGCGCGACGGCGTGCTGGTGCTCTGCGAGCACGCCTTCGTCTACACCGCGGGCAAGCGGACCGAGGCGCACGAGCGCCCGGTCGACGGCTCCCCCGTCGTCGACGTCGACCGCGGCGGCCGGATCACCTGGCACGGGCCCGGTCAGCTCGTCGGCTACCCGATCGTGCGGCTGCGCGAGCCGGTCGACGTGGTCGCCTACGTCCGCTCCCTCGAGGGCATGCTGATCGCCGTGCTCGCCGACCTCGGGGTCACGGGCGAGCGGATCGACGGGCGCTCGGGCGTGTGGATCCGGCGACCGCTCGGTGCGGACAAGATCGCGGCCATCGGCATCCGCGTCGCCGGCGGCGTGACGATGCACGGCTTCGCGCTCAACGTCTCGAACAGCCTCGAGCCCTACTCCCGCATCGTCGCCTGCGGCATCTCGGACGCCGGAGTGACGACGATCGAGCGCGAGACGGGCAGCGCCGTGTCGATGGAGGCGGTGCGCGCTCTGGTCGACCAGCGGTTCCGCGAGTGCTCGCTCGAGTTCACGGCCGAGCAGGCCGCGGTGGTGGCCGCATGAGCGCCGAGGTGGGCGGACGCAAGCTGCTCCGACTCGAGATCCGCAACGCCGAGACTCCGATCGAGCGCAAGCCCGACTGGATCAAGACCAAGGCCACCATGGGCCCGGAGTACCGGCAGCTGCAATCGCTCGTGAAGAGCGAGGAGCTGCACACGGTCTGCCAGGAGGCGGGCTGCCCCAACATCTTCGAGTGCTGGGAGGACCGAGAGGCCACGTTCCTCATCGGCGGCGCCCAGTGCACGCGCCGCTGCGACTTCTGCCAGATCGACACCGGCAAGCCCGCCGACTACGACGCCGACGAGCCGCGGCGCGTGGGCGAATCGGTGGCGAGGATGAATCTCCGCTACGCCACGGTCACCGGAGTCGCGCGCGACGACCTCGCGGACGAGGGCTCCTGGCTCTACGCCGAGACCATCCGCCAGATCCACGCGCAGTCCCCCGGCACGGGTGTCGAGATCCTCGTGCCCGACTTCACCGGGCGCCCGGAGCACCTCGGCCGCGTGTTCGAGGCGCGGCCGGAGGTGTTCGCGCACAACGTCGAGACCGTCCCGCGGATCTTCAAGCGGATCCGGCCCGCGTTCCGCTACGAGCGCTCGCTCGACGTGCTCACGCAGGGGCGCGACGCGGGTCTGATCACCAAGTCGAACCTCATCCTGGGCATGGGCGAGGAGCGCGAGGAGATCTCGCAGGCGCTGCAGGACCTGCACGACGCGGGCACCGACCTGCTGACGATCACGCAGTACCTGCGGCCGACGCCGCGGCACCTGCCGGTCGATCGCTGGGTGCATCCGGAGGAGTTCGTGGCGATCAAGGAGGAGGCGGAGGACATCGGGTTCCTCGGCGTGCTCTCGGGGCCGCTCGTGCGCTCCTCCTACCGCGCGGGCCGGCTCTGGGCGCAGTCGATGGAGTCGAAGGGGCGGCCGGTCCCGGAGCACCTGCGGCACCTCGCCGACGCGGCACTGGGGTTCTCGCAGGCGGTGTGAACGCTCCTCTGAAGCCCTCCCGCGCGCAGGCCGTCTACGGGCAGGACGGAGTCGACAGCGGCCGCGTATCCTGACGGCATGTCGACCGTCACCGAGCACGCGAGGAGCCTGCGGGCCGCTGTCGGTGCTCACCGCGACTCCGTCACGGAGGTGCTCGCTCGGTACGGGGCGAGCAACCCGAGGCTCTTCGGCTCCGTCGCACGCGGAGACGCGCGCCCGGGGAGCGACGTCGACCTCTCCGTGGACCTCGAGAGCGGAGCGGGCAACCCGCTTCTGCGCGTCGCCGGCATCGGCGAGGAACTCAGTCGCATCCTCGGCGTGCGGGTGGACGTCGTCACCGAGCAGCTGCTCCGGGAACCGGTGGCAGCGACGGCCCGCCGTGACATGGTCCCCCTGTGAGCAGATCGGCGAGGAGCGCTTCGCGGACATCCTCGCGGTGATCGGGGAGGCGGTGCGCGCGCTGCCCGACGAGGCGCGTGCCGCCCTCGTCGACGTGCCGTGGTCGGCGATCGCGGGGCTCCGCGCCGTGATCGTGCACGAGTACTTCCGGATCCAGCCGGAGCTGATCATCGGCATCCTCGACGACGAGCCGGTTCCTCTCGCGGTCGCACTCCGCGCGCGACGCGCCTGACCCGCAGCGTCCCCGTCGGCTGCCCGGTCGCGTCCCGCGCCGCTCGACTCAGCCGACGAGCTGCTGGGCGAAGACGTGCGGGGTGAAGCCGGTGAGGTCGCCGATGCCCTCGCCCTGGCCGACGAGCTTGATCGGGATGCCGGTGCGCTCCTGCACAGCGAGGACGAAGCCGCCCTTCGCGGAACCGTCGAGCTTCGTGATGACGAGCCCCGTCACTCCGGCGTGCTCGATGAACGCCTCGGCCTGGCTGAGACCGTTCTGACCGGTCGTCGCGTCGAGCACGAGCAGGATCTCGGAGATCGGCGCCTGCTTCTCGATGACGCGCTTGATCTTGCCGAGCTCGTCCATCAGCCCGCCCTTCGTGTGCAGGCGGCCGGCGGTGTCGATGATGACCATCTCGATGCCGTTGTCCTTCGCGAACTGCACGGTCTGGAACGCGACGGACGCGGGATCCTGGCGCTCCTGCTGCGGGCGCACGATCTGCGCATCGGCGCGCTGGGCCCAGGTGGCGAGCTGATCGACGGCGGCCGCGCGGAACGTGTCGGCAGCTCCGACCACGACGCTGCGGTCGTAGTTGCGGAGGAACTTGGCGAACTTGCCGATGGTCGTGGTCTTGCCGACGCCGTTCACGCCGACGACGAGGATCACGGCCGGGCGCTCGCTGAGCTTGAGGGTCGTGTCGTACTTCGACAGCCGCTCCTCCATCGACTCGCGGAGCATGCGCTGGAGGTCGCGCGGATCGGTCGTGCTGTAGCGCTCGACCTTCGCACGGAGGTCCTCGACGATCTCCTCGGTGATGTCGGGGCCGAAGTCGGCGGTGATGAGCGCCGTCTCGAGGTCGTCCCACGTCTGGTCGTCGATCGTGCGCTTCTCGAACAGGCCGCGCAGTGCGCGACCGAGCGACCAGGAGGTGCGTTCAGCCATGTGATCCAGGGTACCGGCGGGAACGGGAGCGGGGAGGCCGTCGAGGAGCCGTCCGGGTACCGCGCAGCCACTCCAGCCGTCCCTCGGCGAACTGTCTCGCCAGCCCGGGCGATCGCCACCAGAGCCGGAGGAGCGCGAGTCGCGAGAGCAGCGACTCCTTCGCGAGCAGCGCGGCTCCGGTCGACCGGCGGTACTCGAGGTCGATCCCGAAGGACCTGTCGACGGCGGCGGGGCCGATCCGCACTCCGCGGATGTCGTTCATCAGGTTCGAGCCGTGCACGACCTGGAGCCAGAGCGGCTCGGCCCTGATGCTGCGCACCGGGGCGTGGAGGCGGGAGGAGCTGTGCCGTCCGTCCTGGAGCACCGTCCGAGGTCCGAGTGCTCCCCGCGGGGGTTCGAGGAGGCTGATGAACGGGTTCGAGGCGTAGTCGTAGCGGAAGACCGCGCCGGAGCGGTCGATCTGCAGACCGCGGGTGCAGTTGAGATAGAGCCCGTCCTCCCCGACCCCCTGCACGAGCGCCGCACTCGCCTCCCGACGCACGGTCTCCACGAAGCGCCGGCCGAGGGCGTCGTCGCTGTCGAGACGAGTCGTCAGGAGTGCCGCAGCGGGGTCCACCCGCTGCACGATCTCGGCGCGCACCACCTCGGCCGAGAACGGTCCTCGGACGTACACGGCGTCGAACAGCCCGTCGGAGGACACTTCCGCCATCTCTGACCGCAGCCAGTCGGGCGCCCGATCGTCGAGGAACACGAGCCAGGAGGAGCCCGTCGAGGTCTGGGAGCGGAGGGAGGCGACCGTCGCGTCGCGGAAGAAGCCCAGCCGGTAGCGCAGCCACGCATCGTCCGGAGTCGGCTGCCCCGCCGTGAACACGACGCTGAACCGGGTGAGGACGACGTGCTCCAGGGGGATCATCCCGCGACGGTAGTGACGCCCGGCGGCCCCGACTCCGCTGGCGCGTCGTCGTGCGCGGGGCGACGGTCAGTCGGCGGGGGCCGCGACGCGCTGGCCGACGACGGCCGAGACGCCGTCCTGGCGCATGGAGACGCCGTAGAGGGCGTCGGCGATCTCCATGGTGCGCTTCTGGTGCGTGATGACGATGAGCTGGCTGGAGGTCCGCAGGTCCTGGAAGATCGACAGCAGCCGGCCGAGGTTCGCGTCGTCCAGCGCCGCCTCGACCTCGTCCATGATGTAGAACGGGCTCGGCCGCGACTTGAAGATCGCGACCATGAACGCCACCGCCGCGAGCGAGCGCTCGCCTCCCGAGAGCAGCGACAGGCGCTCGATCTTCTTGCCCGCGGGGCGCACGGCGACCTCGATCCCGGTCGTGAGCAGGCTGTCGGGGTCCGTCAGGCGGATGCTGCCCGTGCCGCCGGGGAACAGCACCGGGAACACGTCTGCGAAGGCCGCCTGGGTGTCGGCGAAGGCCGAGGCGAAGACCGTCTGCATGGTCTCGTCGAGCTCCTCGATGATGAGGAGCAGATCGCGGCGGGTGTCGGTGAGGTCGGTGAGCTGCTCGGTCAGGAACGCGTGCCGCTGCTCCAGCGCCGCGAACTCCTCGAGGGCCAGCGGATTGACGCGGCCGAGCTGCGCGAGCTGCTTCTCGGCCTTCTCGAGCCGGCGGCGCTGCTCCTCCCGCACGAAGGGGCGCGTCGGCGCGTCCTCCTGCTCGCTCGTCTCGTCCGGTACGCCGACCAGCGGACCGTACTCGGCGACCAGCACGTCCTCGACGAGTCCCAGCTCGGAGCCGGCGCGCTCGAGCAGCCCGGAGAGCTGCAGGCGCTTCTCGTAGATCTGCAGCTCGAGCCCGTGCACGGTCTCGGTGACCGACTGCAGCCGCTCGCGCAGGGCCGACTCCTGGCGGCGCAGCCCCTGCAGCTCCTCGTCCTGCTGCGAGCGGGCGGCCTCGGCCTGCACGAGCTCGGCGCGCGCCTGCTGCACCGAGCGGTCGACGGAGGCGAGGACCGCGGGGATCGCGGAGGTCACGTCGGCCGCCGCGTCGTGCTGCCGTCGGCGGATGACGGCGCGGCGGGCGGCCTCGTCGGCCGCGGCGCGGTCAGCGGCGAGCTGACGCTCGAGCGACTCGCCGCGGGACTGCTCGGCGCGCACGCGCTCCTTGGCGGTCTCGACTCCGAGCCGCGCCTCGATCTCGTGCTCGCGGGCGGCGTCGACCGCCTGCTGCAGCGCGTCCCTGCCGCTCACGTCGAGGATCGGCCGCGGACGCGAGCGCGCGGTGTCGAGCTCGCTCTTCGCCGTGGTCGCCGCGCGCTCGGCGTCGCCGACGCGCTCTGCGGCGATCGCGAGCGCCTTCTGCCCGCGGCCGGATTCGGCCACTGCGGCCTCGTGCTGCGCGCGGACCCGGCCGAGGCGCTCGGTGTGCGCGGCCCGGGCGGAGTCGTGCTCGCGCAGGGCGGCGAGGGCGAGCCGCGACTGCTCCTTGGCGCCCTTCAGGGCGCCGCTCTGCTCGGCGAGGTCGAAGCGGAGGCGGTCGATGCGTCCCACGATCTCCTCGAGGGCGGAGTCGGCCGCGTCGCGCTCCGAGACGAGCTCGATCCGGCTGCGCTGCCCGCCGGAGCCGCCGCTCACGACGAAGTCCGAGAGCGCGGCTCCGTCGCGGGTGACGACCGTGACCGGATGCGCGCGTCCGGCCAGGGCGGGCCAGACCGCGCGCGCTGCGGCGAGGTCGTCGACGACGACGACCTGCTCGAGCAGGGCGAGGACGGCGGGCGGACCGGTGACGAGGTCGCGGGCGCGCAGCGCCGGGTCGGGCAGGGTCAGCTCGAGCGGCGGACGCGAGGCGCTACCCACCAGCAGCTCGACCCGCCCGAGGTCGCGGCGGACGGCCTCGTCGAGCGCGGCCTCGGCCTGCTCGGAAGTGCCGGCGAGGACGGCGTCGGCGAGGGTGCCGAGTGCGGCGGCGACCGCGGCCTCGTACCCGGGCCGCACCTGGATCCGCTCGGCGACCCGGCCCTCGATGCCGTCGAGGCGCGCGGCGAGCAGCTCGGAGGAGCCGTCCGAGACGTCGAGGGCCAGCGAGAGGGCGCTGGTGCGCGCCGCGAGACCGTCGCGCTCGCGCTCGTGGGCGTGCAGCTCCTCCCGCAGGCGCTCGATCTCGCCCTCGGCCTCGAAGACCGCGGACTGCGCCAGCTCGTAGCTCTCGTCGAGCGACCCGTCGGTGCCGCCGCCCGCCTCGCCGATCTCGTCCTCCAGTGCGTCGAGCTGGCGCTCCGCCGCATCCCGGCGCTGCACGGCGGAGTCGAGGGTGTTCTGCGCGCGGAGCACCTCGCCCCGGACGGCCGCGAGTCGCGACGCCGCCGAATCGGCCTTCCCGGTGAGCTGCGAGATCTCGAGGTCGTGCCGCGAGACGAGGGCGGACTGCGCGGCGATCTCGTCGTCGAGCGCGTCGAGCACCTGCCGCGCGCGGACGGTGCCCTTCTGCGAGGCGGCCCACGCCGCCTCGGCGTCGAGCACGCCCTGCCTCAAGCGCTCGAGCTCCTCCCGCGCCTCGGCGATGTCCCGAGGGGTGACGCGGGGCTGCACCTGCGGCTGCTCCGACTCCGCGTCGAGCAGTGCCAGGCGCTGGCCGGCGAGCGCCTGCAGGTTGCGCAGCCGCTCCTGCACCGACTCCAGCTCGAACGTCGTACGGCGCGCGTCGTCGACGGCGTCGCCCACCCGCTCGGACTCGATGCGCGCCATCCGCAGGGTCGCCTGCTCGAGCTTCTCCTGCAGCACGATGCGCTCGCCGTGCCGCTCGCTCTCGGAGCGCGCGAAGCCGTCGAGGGCGGTGCGGAGGGTCACGACGTCGTCGGCGAGCAGGCGCGCGCGGGCGTCGCGCACGACCGCCGCGATGGTCTGCGCCTGCCGGGCGACCTCGGCCTGGCGGCCGAGCGGCTTCAGCTGCCGCCGGATCTCGCCCGCGAGGTCCGACAGACGCGTGAGGTTCGTCTGCATCGCCTCGAGCTTGCGGAGCGTCTTCTCCTTGCGGCGGCGGTGCTTGAGGATCCCGGCGGCCTCCTCGATGAAGCCGCGCCGCTCCTCCGGGGTCGCGTGCAGCACGGCGTCGAGCTGCCCCTGGCCGACGATGACGTGCATCTCCCGGCCCAGACCGGAGTCGCTCAGCAGCTCCTGCACGTCGAGCAGGCGGCACGAGCGCCCGTTGATCGCGTACTCGCTGCCGCCGTTGCGGAAGAGCGTCCGGGTGATCGTCACCTCGGTGTACTCGATCGGCAGGGCGCCGTCGGTGTTGTCGATGGTGAGCGCGACCTCGGCCCGGCCGAGCGGACCGCGGGTGGACGTCCCGGCGAAGATGACGTCCTCCATCTTGCCGCCGCGGAGCGTCTTCGCGCCCTGCTCCCCCATCACCCAGGCGAGCGCGTCGACGACGTTGCTCTTGCCCGAGCCGTTCGGACCGACGACGCACGTGACGCCCGGCTCGAAGGCGAACGTGGTCGGCTGAGCGAAGGACTTGAACCCCTTGAGGGTCAGGCTCTTCAGATGCACCCGCCGGCCTCGCTCCTGTCGGAAAACTCTCCCCACGGTACTGGACGACCAGCGCCGATCCGCGGAGGCGGGCGTTCGCCGCCGCGCGGCGTGCACACTGGGGAGGTGACTCCTCCGCTCTCCCCCGTGACGCTCCCGGTCGAACCCGGGCCCCCGCTCACCGCCGCAGAACAGGAGCGCTTCGCCCGGCAGATCCGGCTCTCCCCGATCGGGGAGCTCGGGCAGCGGCGCCTGCGGAACGCGGCGGTGCTCGTGCTCGGCGCGGGCGGCATCGGCTCGCCGGTGATCACGGCGCTCGCCGCGGCAGGAGTCGGGCGGCTCGGCGTCGTCGACGCCGATGTGGTCGAACCGTCCAACCTGTCGCGGCAGACCGCCCACGACGACTCCTCGGTCGGCCTCTCGAAGGCGGAGTCGGCGGTCGCGACCGCGCGGCGGCTCTCGCCCGGGATCGACGCCCGCGCCTACCCGGTCGCGTTCACCGCGGCCAACGCCGAGGCGCTCGTCGCCGGCTGGGACGTCGTCGTCGACGGCTTCGACACGTTCGGCTCCCGCTACCTCGCCTCCGACGCGACGACGCGCGCGGGAGTGCCGCACGTCTGGGGCTCGGCGCTCGGCTTCGACGGCCAGCTCTCCACGTTCTGGTCCCACGCTCCCGGCGGCGGAGTGACGCTGCGCGCTCTGCATCCGGAGGCCGAGGACGCCGCCGACAGCTGCGCGACGGTGGGCGTGCTCGGCTCGCTCTGCGCGACGATCGGCTCCGCCATGGCGAGCGAGGTCGTGAAGCTCGTGACGGGTGTCGGCACTCCGCTGTTCGGACGGATCGTGGTGCACGACGCGCTCGACGGGTCGTGGACGGAGCTTCCGCTCGAGCGGCGGGCGCCGGAGCCGCCGCGACCCCGCGGAGTCGCCGGGGCGGTCACCGCCGACGAACTCCGCGCCCGGCTGGCGGCGCACGAGCCGCTCACGGTCGTCGACCTGCGCGAGGACTCGGAGGACCGGTCCGTGTCGGTGCCGGGTGCCGTGCGGATGCCGATGTCGGGCTTCGACCCGGCGCTGCTGCCCGCCGGCCCGCTCGTGCTGCACTGCGCGTCGGGCGTGCGCTCGCGGATCGCGGCCGACCGGGCGGCGGCCGTCGGCATCAGCGCCGACTCGCTGGTCGGCGGGGCCGCGGCGCTGGGGGTCTGAGGCTCAGCCGCCCGCGAAGGGCGGCAGCACGTCGACCGAGGAGTTCGCGGCCAGCGGAGTCGCGCGGTCGGTCGTCGACACTCCGTCGACCAGGTAGCTGCACCGGCCGAGCACCGCGGCGGACTCCGGCGAGTCCTCGACGAGGCGCGCCTCGAGTGCTGCGACGTCGGGCAGCTCGTCGAACTCGTCCGAGGCTCGCCCGAGCGCGGCCTTCGCCGCAGCGAAGTAGCGGACCCGCACGCTCATCCGCCGATCGCGCTCATCGTGCGCTCGGGCTGCACGAACCCGATGCGGTTCATCTCGTGCCCGGCGGGCTTAGCCCACATCGCGCCGCGCCAGAGCTGGGCCACGTGGTGGTCGTCGACGCCGGCGCGCATCGGGCCGAGCAGGTCGGTCTCCTCGTTCGAGAAGAGGCAGCTGCGCACGCCGCCCTCGGCGGTCAGGCGAGTGCGGCGGCAGTCGGCGCAGAACGCCTCCGTCACGGACGCGATGATCCCGACCTGACCCAGGAGCGGACCGCCCTCGCGATCGCGCACGTCGAACAGCTCGGCGGGCGCGCCGTCGCGTGGGGCCGCGTGCGGGCTCAGCACGAAGCGCTCCGAGAGCAGCTCCCGGATCCGCGCCGCCGTGATCATCGTCTCCCGGTCCCACCCGTGGTCGGCGTCGAGGGCCATCTGCTCGATGAAGCGCAGCTGGTGGCCTCCGGCGAGCGCCCAGGCGAGCAGCTCGGGCGCCTCGTGGTCGTTGATCCCCGGGAGGAGCACCGCGTTGATCTTGGTCTGCGCAAGGCCCGCGGGGGCCAGGGCGTCGATGCCGGCGAGCACGCGGTCGAGGAACGGGCGGCGGGTCACCTTCGCGAAGGTCTCGGCGCAGATGGAGTCGAGCGAGACGTTCACGCGGTCCAGGCCCGCCTCGGCGAGCGCCGTCGCCCGGCCCGAGAGGCCGATGGCGTTGGTGGTCAGCGAGATCTCGGGGCGGGGCTCGAGGGCCGCGACGCCGCGGATGATCTCGACCAGGTCCTTGCGCAGCAGCGGCTCGCCTCCGGTGAAGCGGATCTGCCGCACGCCGAACTGCTCCACCGCGATGCGCGCAAGACGCACGATCTCATCGCGGGTCAGCAGGGCGGCGGGAGGGAGGAACGGGAGTCCCTCGGCCGGCATGCAGTAGGTGCAGCGCAGGTTGCACTTGTCGGTCAACGAGATGCGCAGGTCGTCGGCCGCACGTCCGTGGGTGTCCACGAGCAGCGGGGTCTCGGGCCGGTCGGCCGGGAGCTCCGCCCCCCGCTGGCGAGGTCGGATGCCGGGCATCCCGAGTACGGTGCTCATCCGGTCAGACTACGCGGCGGAACCGTGTGCGACCCGGCAAGATAGGGAACCCGCCCACCCCTCGTGGGGGACCCGCCGAGAGGACCCGATGACCTCGATCGACATCCACGCCGCCCGGGTGCGCGCTCTGCTGGCCCCGCTCGCGGCGCGCGGTGCCCGCGAGGCCCTGTCGCTCGACCCGAGGAGTGTGGCGGCGGATCCGGGTGCCTACGACCGGCGCGTCCTCGCCCGCACCGTGCACTCGCCGCTGGACCTCCCCCGCTTCGACAACTCGCAGATGGACGGCTACGCCGTGCGGGCGGCGGACCTGGACGAGGCGTCCGCCGGCGCCCCGGTCGTGCTGCCGGTCGCCGCGCCGGTCCCCGCCGGCGAGAGCGCGCCGCGGCACTCGCCGGGCACCGCCGTGCCGATCATGACCGGCTCGCCCCTCCCGGTGGGCGCCGACGCCGTCGTGCCGATCGAGCGGGTCGACCCGCCGCGCTTCCCCGGCGCGTCGGCGACCGGCGCCCGCGTCGCGTTCGCGGCCCCCGTCACTCCGACGACCTTCGTGCGCGCGCGGGGCAGCGACTCCGCGGCGGGCTCCGTCGCGCTGGCGGCCGGCACCGTGCTCCGCGCCGCGCACTACGGTCTGCTCGCCTCGCTCGGTCTCGTCGAGGTCGAGGTGCTGCCCAGGATCCGGGTGCTGATCGTGCCGACCGGCAACGAGATCCGCCCCGCGGGGACCGAGCTCGAGGCCGCCCAGATCTACGACGCGAACGGCGCGCTGCTCGCCGAGGCGGTCCGCGAGGCGGGCGCGCTGCCCGTCGTGGCTCCCTGCGACAGCGACCGCGCCGAGGACCTGCTGGCGATCCTCCGCTCGCGGGCGGGCGACGCCGACCTGGCGATCACGGTCGGCGGAGTGAGTGCCGGCGCCTACGAGGTGGTGCGCGACGCTCTCGGTCCCGCGGGTTCCGAGTTCGGGCACGTCGCCATGCAGCCGGGCGGCCCGCAGGGCCTGGGCCTGGTCGCGGTGTCGCCGGACGCGCACCTGCCGATCGTCTCGCTCCCCGGCAACCCGGTGAGCGCCCTCGTCTCGTTCGAGGTGTTCCTGCGCCCGGTCCTCCGCTCGCTGGCGGGCCGCTCGCCGGCCGAGCGGCCGCGGCTCCGGGCCCGGCTCGGCACCGCGCTCGACTCGCCCGCCCACCTGCACCAGATCCGGCGGGGAGCCCTCGACGACGAGGGCCTCGTGCACCCCGTCGGCGGGCCGAGCTCCCACCTGCTCGCGTCCTACGCGCGCTCGAACGTCCTCATCCACGTCCCGGTCGGGACCGAGCACGCCGCGACCGGCGACACGGTCGAGATCTGGAGGATCGATGACTGAGAACCTGACCCACGTCCGAGGCGACGGGGCCGTGCACATGGTCGACGTCGGAGCGAAGGACGTCACCTCGCGCACCGCCGTCGCCGAGGGCGTCGTCGTCACGACCCCCGAGGTGGTGCGTCTGCTGGAGCAGGGCGAGCTGCCCAAGGGCGAGGCGCTCGGGGTCGCCCGCATCGCCGGGATCATGGGGGCCAAGGCCACCTCGACCCTGATCCCGCTCTGCCACCCGCTCGCGCTCGACGGGGTCGACATCGATCTCGAGACGCTCGAGGACCGGGTGCGGATCGAGGCGCGGGTGCGCACGAGCGGGCGCACGGGTGTCGAGATGGAGGCGCTCACCGCCGTCAGCGTCGCGGCGCTGACCGTCTACGACATGATCAAGGCCGTCGACCGCGGCGCCGTCATCACCGGCATCCAGGTGCTGGCGAAGGACGGCGGGAGGAGCGGATCGTGGAGCAGGGAGTGACACGCCGCGCCGTCGCGGTCGTGGCCTCCACCCGCGCCGCGTCCGGAGTGTACGAGGACCGCACGGGCCCGGCGCTGCTGGCCTGGTTCGAGAGCCGCGGCTGGAGCGGCGAGGTGGTCGTGGTGGCCGACGGAGACGCGGTGGGCGAGGCGATCGGCGACGCGCTCACCTCCGGCGCCGACGTGATCGTGACGACGGGAGGCACCGGCGTGGCGCCGAGCGACGTCACTCCGGAGCAGACCGCACCGCTGCTCGAGCGGACCCTGCCGGGACTCGCCGAGGCGATCCGCGCCCGCGGAGCGGCCAAGGTGCCGACCGCGGTGCTGAGCCGTGGCACGGCGGGGGTCGCCGGTCGCAGCGTCGTGGTGAACCTGCCCGGCTCGCCGGGCGGCGTCCGAGACGGCATCGACGTCCTCGACCCGGTGATCGGGCATCTCCTCGACCAGCTGGGAGGCGGCGACCATGTCCGATGACGGCGTCGCCCTCGCCCGCATCGCCCGCGAGGCGATCACGGTCGACGAGTGCGAGCAGGCGGTCGACTCCCCCGCCCACGGCGCGGTCGTGACCTTCGCGGGCGTCGTCCGCGATCACGACGAGGGACGCGGAGTGCTCCGGCTGGCCTACGAGGCGCACCCGGACGCGCCCGCCGCACTGGCCGACTCCGCCCGCCGCATCGCCGAGCGCTTCCCCGAGGTGCGCGTGGCCGCCGTGCACCGGGTCGGCGACCTGGTCGTCGGCGATCTCGCGCTCGCCTGCGCGGTCGCCTCCGCGCACCGCGCCGCCGCCTTCGAGGCCTGCGCGGCGCTCGTCGACGACATCAAGGCGTCCGTGCCGATCTGGAAGGAGCAGTCGTTCGTCGACGGCAGCTCCGAGTGGGTGGCGTCGCTGGGCTGAGCCTCTGGCGGATCCGCCAGGGTGCGGCTCCGGACGCCGGTGGAGCGCCGAGCGCGGGTAACACGGGTGTCACACGCGTGCTGTTCACTGGAGGAGCGCGCACCCCGCGGGCACCGGCGAGAGGCGGAGCATGGACCTCAGCACGATCCAGCGCGTGCGCGTGGTGCGCGAGCGCGGCGAGCTGGCCGCGATGGGGCCGCGCACGGCGGTCATCGGAGGCGGCTCCTGGGTCTTCTCGCTCCCCCACGACCACCTCGACGAGCTGCTCGACCTGCAGGGCTTCGGCTGGGAGCCGCTGCGCTCGAGCGCGGACGGCCTCTCGGTCGCCGCGACGTGCACCTTCGCCGAGCTCGCGGCGATGCCGGACACGGGCCGCGCGGCGCACCGCCTCTTCTTCCAGTGCTGCACGGCGCTGCTCGGCTCGTTCAAGATCTGGAACGTCGCGACCGTCGGCGGCAACATCGCGAACGCACTGCCGGCCGGGCCCATGATCAGCCTCGCGGCCGCGCTCGACGCCTGTGCGCTCGTCTGGCGGGCCGACGGCTCCGACGACCTCGTGCCGGTGGCCGAGCTCGTCACCGGGAACATGACGACGCTGCTCGAGCACGGCGACGTGATCCGATCGATCGAGTTCCCGGCGCACGCTCTGGACGCCCGTACCGCCTACCGCAAGATCGCGCTGTCGCCGCTGGGCCGATCCGGAGCGGTCGTCATCGGCCGGCTCGACCGCGACGGCGCGTTCGTGCTCGCGGTGACGGCCGCGACGATCCGGCCCGAGGTGCTGAGCTTCCCCCGGGCGCCGTCCGCCCCCGAGCTGGCCGCGGCGATCGACGGGATCGGCACCTGGTTCACCGACCCGCACGGAGCCGCGGACTGGCGGCACGCGGTCGTCGGCGTCCTCGCGGAGGAGATCCGCGAGGAGCTCGCCCGCACCGAGCCCGACGGAGGCGTCGCATGAGATTCACCGTGAACGGCGAGCAGATCGACGCGACGCCGCGCCCCGGTCAGGTCCTGCGGACCCTGCTGCGCGACCACGAGCACTTCGAGGTGAAGAAGGGCTGCGACGCCGGCGACTGCGGCGCCTGCTCGGTGCTCGTCGATGGGACCCCCTTCCACTCCTGCCTCTACCCCGCCCACCGCGTCGAGGGGCGCTCGGTCACGACCGCCGCCGGGCTGGGCACCCCGGAGGAGCCGGGCCCGGTGCAGCAGGCGTTCGTCGATTCCGGCGCGTTCCAGTGCGGCTTCTGCACCGCGGGCATGGTCGTCACGGCCACCGCGATCCAGGGCGCCGACCCCGTCGACGTGCCGCGACTGATGAAGGGCAACCTCTGCCGCTGCACGGGGTACCGGGCGATCGGCGAAGCGATCGCGAGCTGCGATCACGAGCATCCGACCGGGCTCACCCCCGTGCGCCGCACCGGCAGGCCCACCGCCGACGAGTCGCGGGTCGGCCGCTCGCTCGGCGCCCCCGCGGGCCGGCGCATCGTCTCGGGACAGGAGCCGTACACGCTCGACGTCGCCGTCCCGGGGCTCCTGCACCTGAAGGTCCTGCAGAGCCCGCACGCCCACGCGCGGATCGTGTCGATGGACACCCGCGCCGCGCGGGAGCTGCCCGGCGTGGTCGCCGTGCTGACCGCCGACGACGTGCCCGACGTGCTCTACTCCACCGCCCGGCACGAGTCGCGTCTCGACGATCCCGACGACACCCGGATGCTCGACACCGTCGTGCGGTTCCGCGGGCAGCGGGTGGCCGTGGTCGTCGCCGAGTCGGTAGCGCAGGCCGAGATCGCCTGCCGCGCGATCGAGGTCGAGTACGAGGTGCTGCCGGCCGTCTTCGACCCGGAGGAGGCCCGCGCACCCGGCGCGCCCCTCCTGCACGGCGAGAAGGACCCGATCGCCTCGCGCATCGCGAAGCCGGAGTCGAACGTCGTCGCTGAGCTGCACGGCGAGTACGGCGACGTCGAGGCGGGCTTCGCCGAGGCGGACGTCGTCGTCGGCGGCACCTGGACGACCTCCCGCGTCGCGCACACCGCGCTCGAGACGCACGGCACCATCGGCTGGCTCGAGGGCGACGAGCTGGTGCTGCGCACCTCGACGCAGGTCCCGTTCCTCGTCCGCGACGAGATCGCGCGCCTGTTCGACCGCGATCCCTCCAGCGTCCGGGTCTTCACGGCGCGCGTCGGCGGGGGCTTCGGCGGCAAGCAGGAGATCCTCACAGAGGACGTCGTCGCCCTCGCGGTCCTCGCGACCGGGCGCCCGGTGCAGTTCGAGTTCACCCGCTCCGACGAGTTCACCATGGCGCCGTGCCGGCACCCCATGCGGGTCGGCGTGCGCCTCGGCGCGCGACGCGACGGCCGGTTGACCGCCCTGAGCGTCGACGTGCTCTCCGACACCGGCGCCTACGGCAACCACGGTCCCGGAGTGATGTTCCACGGCACCTCGGAGTCGGTCGCCGTGTACAACGCGCCGAGCAAGCGGGTGGACGCGCAGGCCGTCTACACGAACAACATCCCGTCGGGCGCCTTCCGCGGCTACGGCCTGGGCCAGGTGATCTTCGGCATCGAATCCGCGATGGACGAGCTCGCCCGCGAGCTCGGTATCGACCCGTTCGAGCTGCGGCGGATCAACGCGGTGCGCCCCGGCGATCCGCTCGTCGTGACGCACGTCGAGGGCGACGACATCGGCTTCGCCTCGTACGGGCTCGACCAGTGCCTGGATCTGACCGAGCAGGCGCTCGCGCGCGGGAACGGCGTCGCGGCGCCGACGGGTGAGGACTGGCGAGTCGGCGAGGGGATGGCCGTCGCGATGATCGCGACGATCCCTCCGCGCGGCCACTTCTCGGAGGCGACGGTCACCGTCGACGCCGACGGGATCCTGACGGTCGGCGTCGGCACGTCCGAGTTCGGCAACGGCACGACGACGGTGCACACCCAGCTCGTCGCGAGCGCGTTCGGCGCCTCGGCCGATCGCGTGCGCATCCGGCAGTCGGACACGGCCGCCGCGCGCTACGACACCGGCGCCTTCGGGAGCGCGGGCACGGTGGTGGCGGGCAAGGCCGTCTACTCGGCCGCCGTGCGGCTGCTCGCCGACCTGCGCTCGCTCGCCAAGCGGATCACGGGGCACGACGACTTCGAGCCCGACGACTCCGGGCTCCTCGCGCCCGACGGCACGCGGGTGACCTTCGACGAGCTGGTGCGCGCCGCCGGCGGTCCGGTCACCGCGACCGGCACCGAGGACGGAGCGAAGCGCTCGCTCGCCTTCAACGTGCACGGCTTCCGCGTCGCAGTGCACGTGCCCACGGGAGAGGTGCGCATCCTGCAGTCCGTTCAGGCGGCCGACGCCGGCTACGTGCTGAATCCCGACCAGTGCCGCGGCCAGGTCGAGGGCGGCTCGGCGCAGGCGATCGGCTCGGCGCTCTACGAGGAGGTGATCCTCGACGGCGAAGGCACGGTGACGACGGCGATCCTGCGGAACTACCACATCCCGCAGATGGCGGACGTGCCCGTGACCGAGGTCTTCTTCGCCGACACGGCGGACGACCTCGGGCCGTTCGGGGCGAAGTCGATGAGCGAGGCGCCGTACAACCCGGTGGCTCCCGCGCTCGCGAACGCGGTGCGCGACGCGGTCGGCGTGCGTCCGTTCGCGCTGCCGGTGTCGCGCGACCGCGTCTGGCGGATGCTGCACCCGGATGCGGCGCCGATCCGCACGGTGGACGCGCAGGCCCCGCAGGGCTGAGCGGACATGGCGATGTGCGGGCTCAGAACTGTCGCAACTGCGCGGATTAAGAAAAAGTATTCCAATTTTCGATATGCATCAACTAAGAAAACTTCCATAATCAGCAGCCTGTCTTCGAATCACAGTCGCTTCGATGCACAGAAGGACGGAGTTCATCATTAAAGGTCTACTGGATGAAGAACGACTGAATGGCGTTGTTGTTACATCAATATGCCTACGGCCGTACCGGCGCGCACTTCCCTACCTCAACTCCGATAGGAATGCCTTCGTTGACGCAGTGGCCAGGGTAGGGAAGATGTGGGGTGGAGGCAGTTCGCCGCTGATTCCAGCTGACGCCGACGGGCAGTTCGATTTAGCGTACTCTTCGCTGATTCCCGGAGCCGAAGTCGATAATATCGTCGGCTGGGAGAACGATTCGTACGATGATTATTCGGCCAAGAGGGCCAAATTCTTACCCGAGAGAGAACACGACTTTACGACGACACCCTTTTTCGCATCTATCAAATACGGCCGAGCGAAGAAGTACGCAACAGTTGTCGAACCTCGCCTTGACGAACAGGACCCTTGGTACGGCATCTACAAGGCCGCTCTGGGAATCTTCCCGGAGCATTTCAGTCAAGCAGAATTGGAGAACGCTGGTTACCGACCTGATTTGAAGCTCGATGACTTCCTCCAAGTCACTCGCCCCAACGTGACCGGTTCTTTCGACGATTTAATTGAGCGCCTGCAGGGAAAACAGGGAGAGGTTTATCCGCGAATCACTACCATGCTCGGCCTAGCCTATGGATCACAGCCGTCGACTTCTCTGAGATCCGGTAATTCATTCATGCCGAATCCGCGGGAGAAGGCGCATGACGCTGGGCCCAACATAGTTGTAATATGCTCGGATAACTCGACGGAAGATCTGGCGCTGCTTTGGAACTTAAGGGCAGCATGGGGCAACTCTTACGCAGTACCAATTGGGATTCCATTGGATGACTATTCACCCGGACAGATCTTCAAACTTCTCGCGAAACATGGAATAGCCTTGTCGGGCCTACCGATCCACTCCGTCTATCTCACCAGCACTTCGGTGTCCGCCGAGAAGCTGCAAGCCTTCGCGGCGGCGACGCGGAATTGCGGAGTAATGTCACACGAGGAGGCCCTCTCCTTCGGCCCAGCTCCCGGCATCTATTCCGAAGAACCGGTAGCTTGGAACGACGGCAAGATGGACTACATTCCGAAACGAGATGCAGTCCGTAAAGCTTTACCGAGCGATGCGAACCGCTTCTCCAGTCTGGTCGTTACGGTGCGCGTTCCCGAGGCACCATTTCCAAGAGGCGCGGACCTTCGAAAGCATGCTCTGAACGGCGACTTCTTCGCAGGGGGGCTTACACAATCCTTCTCGACTCGAGAGTTCGCACCGATCCGGTTCGAGTGGCCGTCGCCAGCTCTAGCCCTCAAATCGGTAGGAAAAATGCGCGGGGTTGATCTCGCCGAATCGGAGCCTGGCCGGATCGCTTCTGTATTTCTTTCAGCTTTGAATGAGGTTTGGGAAGTTCAGTACATAGCGCACGCGCCTTTACTAAAGGCCCTTGAAAACATGGCATCGCGTACCGGCATGTCGTGGGCGAAAAGGAGATTGAGAGAAAGCAATTCTCCGTCTCAAGACGAAGAGCCTATGATTGCCCCCATTGTCGACGACCTACCGGAGGTTCGTTTTGATACCTTCAAGAAAGCGTTGGGAAACAATACAAAAGCGGCTGAAAACTGGGTTTTTTGGGCTGAAAGGCGAGGCCTTATTGTTCGAGGATTTCAGTTACGTTGTGAATTCTGTCATGCAAAACAATGGATACCCGTTGCGGGTTTCGTTCCGCCGATTGTTTGTCGAGGCTGTAGCCGTCAAATGCTCGCGCCATTTGGAGTGAGTTCGACTGTCAATTTTTACTATCGACTTAGCGAGTCGCTTCGAAGAGTATATGAGGTCGACGCAATGGGTCACATTTTGGCCCTTCGATATTTCGAAAGTCTTTTCGGTGCAATGGTGCGTCGAGGTAGGACTATTACCGGCTCTCATCCCGGAATCGACGTTAAGATCAGCGGCTCCGGTAATGTTCTTGGCGAATCGGACTTGACCGTTCTGTTCGAATCCGGAGATCTTATTCCAATGGAGGTCAAGCGGTCTTACGCAGGAATGACTGATCTAGAGGTCAGCAAACTTGCAGCCATTGCCGACGAATTTCATGCGCCTTGGATGGCCTTAATCGTAGCGGATCACGGACTCAATGCTTCGCAGGACTTCGTGGATCGAGGGATCCGTAGCGGGCCTTCACGACATTGCATCACGCTTTGCTACGACCAAATACTTGATCCCCATCCGATTATGACTCTTGGCGGAGATCCATTCGAATGGCTTCCGCTGAGCCAAGAGGAGCTAGATAACCGTGAGAAGACATTCGTAAGACAACTTGTCGAGAGTCCACCACTTTCGGATTGGTCGTGGCTGGAGTCCGATTTGATGCGAGCAGCAAAAACTAAGGAAGCTGAGTAGGGTTCCGTTGAGGTCTTGCGGAAGCAGATAATTGAGCGCTGCCAACTTTCCGATGGGTCGAAAGGCCGACGATCTATCAAGAAGCGACAGAATCGCGTCGGCTAGCTCCGGGAGGCGAGGTCAGCGCTCGCTCGAGCGACCTCGCGGGCGATCGCATCCTCGTCGGCGTTCACGAGGCGGCCGTCCGAGACCGTCGGGCGGCCGTTGACCAGCAGGAGCGACAGCGGCGGCTGCGAGCCGAGGGCGAGGGCGGCGACCGGATCCGCGATGCCCGCGTGCTCGATCCCGTCGACCTTCCAGAGCGCGAGGTCGCCGAGCTTGCCGACCTCGATCGAGCCGATCTCGTCCTGCCGGCCGAGGACCCGCGCTCCTCCGATCGTGGCGATCGAGAGCGCCTGACGGGCGCTCATCCGATCGGCCCCCGCGCGCAGCCGGTTCATCAGCACGGCCTCGCGGATCTCGATGCCCAGCTGCCCCGACTCGTTCGACGCGGCTCCGTCGACCCCGAGCCCGACCGGCACCCCGGCCGCCAGCAGCTGCGGCACCGGGGCGATGCCCGCGGCGAGTCGGCCGTTCGACGACGGGCAGTGCGCCACCCCGGTGCCGGTCGCGGCGAACTTCGCGATGGCGTCGTCGTCGAGGTGCACGCAGTGCGCCATCCACACGTCGTCGCCGAGCCAGCCGAGCGACTCGAGGTAGTCGGTGGGCGACATCCCGAACGCCTCGCGGGTGTAGGCGTCCTCCTCGATCGTCTCGGAGCCGTGGGTGTGCAGCCGGACGCCCAGCTGCCGGGCGAGCACGGCCGACTCGCGCAGCAGGTCAGGAGTGACCGAGAACGGCGAGCACGGCGCGATCGCGACGCGCACCATCGAGTCGAACGAGGCGTCGTGGTAGCGCTCGACGGCCGCCCCGCTCGCCTCGAGCGCCGCCGCGGTCGTCTCGACGGCGAAGTCCGGCGGCAGCCCGCCCTGCGACTCGCCGAGGTCCATCGACCCGCGGGTCGCGTGCAGCCGCACTCCGAGGGTCGACGCCGCGTCGACGATGCCGCCGACGATGTCGCCCGAGCCGCGCGGGAAGACGTAGTGGTGATCGCCGACCGTCGTGCAGCCGGAGCGGGCGAGCACGCCCATCGCGCCGAGCGAGGCCGACCGGGTCAGGTCCGCGTCGATCCGGGACCAGGCCGGGTAGAGCGCCACGAGCCAGTCGAAGAGGATCGAGTCCTGCGCCCAGCCGCGGGTCAGCCACTGGTACAGGTGGTGGTGCGTGTTGATCAGGCCGGGGGTCAGCAGGTGGCCGCGTCCGTCCACGCGGGTGATCGCCATCGCCTCCTGCGCGGGGAGCCCGGTCGGCGCGCGGCCCTCGACGGCCCACGCGGGAGCCTCCCCGGCGCCGACGGCGACGATCCGCGAGTCGTCGACCACGACGTGGCCGCTCGGATGCTCGGTGCCCGCGGCGTCGACGGTCGCGACGTGGGCTCCGGTGATGATGTGGCGCTGCATCCTCCGAGCATGGCAGCGGAGTGTTTCGCGGCGGTTTCCCGCGGTCGGAGGACCGGTCAGGCGGTCGCGGCGTGGATCGGACCGGCGCCGGCGCGCAGCGGCGCCCCCGACGCCCCCGTCCGCGTCGCCAGCACCTCGGCCAGGATCGACACCGCGGTCTCCTCCGGTGTCGAAGCGCCGATGTCGAGGCCGATCGGCGAGTGCAGCCGGGCGAGCGCCTCTTCGGCCACCCCCGCCTCGCGGAGGAGGGCCAGCCGCCGCTCGTGGGTCCGACGGGACCCCATCGCGCCCACGTAGCCCACGGGCAGCGTCAGGGCGAGCTCGAGCAGAGGGATGTCGAACTTCTCGTCGTGGGTGAGCACCGCGACGACCGTCCGCTCGTCCACCGTCGTCTGCGCGAGGTAGTCGGAGGGCCACTCCACGACGACCTCATCGGCGGCGGGGAAGCGCTCGGCCGTCGCGAACACCGGGCGTGCGTCGCACACGGTGACGCGGTAGCCGAGCAGCGATCCCGCGGCGCACAGGGCGGCCGAGAAGTCGACGGCGCCGAAGACGAGCAGGCGCGGCTTCTCGGCGCTGACGACGAAGGTGACCTCGAGCTCTCGACCCCGGCAGTCGATCTCGATCGTGGCCGAGCGGCCGGAGTGGAGCCGCGCCTCACGCTCGGCGAGGATCCGGCGCACCGTGGCGTCGTCGAGGGAGGGGCCGACCACGTCCTGCGCGCGGGTGGCGCCGGTCAGCACCAGGCCGACGAGCTCCTCCGGCCCGCCGACGATCATCGCCAGAGCGGCGGGGCGGCCGGCACGGGCGGCCCGCAGCTCGGCGAGCACGGCCCCGGAGCCGGCGTCGATCGCGTGGCCGAAGACCCGCAGCTGCCCGCCGCAGGAGAGGCCGGCCGAGAACGCGGCCTCGTCGTCGAAGCCGAAGTGGTCGGCCGCCCAGGCGCCCGTGCCGAGCACCTCCTGCGCGAGCGCGTAGGCCTGCGCCTCGACGCAGCCGCCCGAGATCGAGCCGATCGCGGCTCCGCTCCCGTCGACCGCCATCGACGAGCCGAGGGCGCGCGGAGCCGAGCCGAACACGTGGGTGACGGTCACCACCGCGAGCCGCTCGCCCGCGTCGACGCGCTGCAGGATCGGGACGGCGAGCTCGAGCATGGCGGCCTCCTCGGGCAGCGGGTGGGAGGCGGCGCTGCCGGGGCGCGGGGTCGGCCGGGAGGGCTCGTCCGCACGAAACATGCCGAGTATAAGGTCGATCCATGCCTTCGGACTCCCCCTCCCTCGACCTCGTGATCCGCTCCTCCGCCGTTCTGACGGAGCACGGGTTCCAGCCCGCCAGCGTGGCCGTGGCCGAGGGGCTGATCGTCGCGGTCAGCGCGATCGACGCGCCCTGGGAGGCGCGGGAGGTCGTCGAGCTGCCCGCCGGGCAGGTGCTGATCCCGGGGATCGTCGATACGCACGTGCACGTCAACGAGCCGGGCCGCACCGAGTGGGAGGGGTTCGCCTCCGCCACCCGCGCCGCCGCCGCCGGAGGCGTCACCACGATCCTGGACATGCCGCTCAACTCGATCCCGCCGACGACCACCGTCGCCGGCCTCGAGGCCAAGCGCGCCGCGGCCGGTCCGCAGGCGCTGGTCGACGTGGGCTTCTGGGGCGGGGCGGTCCCCGGCAACCTCGGCACCCTCCGCGAGCTGCACGACGCCGGCGTCTTCGGCTTCAAGTGCTTCCTGTCGCCCAGCGGTGTGGACGAGTTCCCGCACCTCTCGACCGATCAGCTCTTCGAGGCGATGCACGAGATCGCCGCGTTCGACGGGCTGCTGATCGTGCACGCCGAGGACCCGGACGAGCTCGACGCGCACACGAACGACGGAGGCACCTCCTACGACGCGTTCGTCGCCTCCCGACCCGACGCCTCCGAGAGCAGCGCGATCCTGCACGTGATCGAGGCGGTCCGCGAGACCGGCGGGCGCGCGCACATCCTGCACCTCTCCTCCGCGAAGGCCCTGCCGCTGCTGCGCGAGGCGAAGGCGGAGGGGCTGCGCATCACCGCGGAGACCTGCCCGCACTACCTGACCTTCGACGCCGAGACGATCCCCGACGGCGGCACGCAGTACAAGTGCTGCCCGCCCATCCGGGACGAGCGCAACCGCGAACTGCTCTGGAAGGGCCTGCTCGACGGCACGATCGACATCATCGCCTCCGACCACTCCCCCGCCACGAAGGAGCTGAAGTTCGCGCACGACGGCGATTTCGGCCTCGCCTGGGGCGGCATCTCGGGCCTCGAGCTCAGCTTCCGCGCCGTCTGGACCGGAGCCCGCGAGCGCGGGATCCCGCTCGAGCAGGTCGTCGCGTGGATGTCGACGGGAACGGCGGCGTTCGCGGGCCTGGGCCAGAAGGGCCTGCTGCGGGCGGGCGCCGACGCCGATCTGGTGGCGTTCGATCCGGAGGCGCAGTCGCGCGTCGACGTCGAGGCCCTCGCGCACAAGAACAAGGTGTCGGCCTACGACGGACGGACGGTGCGCGGAGCCGTCACCGGGACCTGGGTCGGCGGCCGGCGGATCGACGCGGGTGCGGAGTCACCGGTCGGCCGTCTGCTCGACCGCCCCTGATCACCGTGTTCCGGTCGCGTTTCGGGCGTGTGAACGCCCGCGGGTCCGGGGCGGGATCCGGGCGGATCGCACAAGACTGGGCCGCGAGGAGCGCGTGATGCTGAACGCTCCGACGAAGCGGCACCCGGCTCCGGAGCGGCATCCTGGCAGACGGGCACCCGCCGCCGCCCACCCTCGAACGCGAACAGGAGCGGACATGTCGATCATCCTCGGAGACCACCAGTACGGGAAGGCCGAGAACCGCGTCGTCAGGATCTACCGCGACTCCCCGCGTCACGAGATCCACGACGTCAACGTCTCGACCGCGCTGCGCGGAGACTTCGAGGCCGCGCACCTCGAGGGCGACCAGTCCGCGGTGCTGCCCACCGACACGCAGAAGCAGACCGCCTACTCCTTCGCCAAGGAGAAGGGGCTGCGCTCGATCGAGGCCTACGGTCTCGAGCTCGCCCGGCACTTCGTCGACGGCTACGCGCCCGTCCACGGCGCGCGCGTCGAGATCGAGGAGTTCGCGTGGGAGCGCGTGCTCGTCGACGGGCAGGAGCACGACCACACCTGGGTCAGGAAGGGTCAGGAGGTGCGCACCGCCTCGGTCACCGTCGAGGGCGTCGGCGACGACCAGCGGATCTGGATCACCGGCGGCTTCAAGGACCTCACGATCCTCAAGTCGACGGGGTCGGAGTTCCACGGGTTCCTGACCGACCCGTACACGGTGCTGCAGCCGACGAACGACCGGGTGATGGCCACGTCGCTGGTGGCGAAGTGGCGCTTCGCGCTCACTCCGGACGAGCTCGCCGCGATGGACTGGGAGGCGGTCTACTCCGGCGTGAAGGCCCTGATGATCAGCCGCTTCGCCACGGTGCACTCGCTGGCGCTGCAGCAGACGCTGTTCGAGATGGGCAAGGCGGTGCTGGAGCAGTTCCCGCAGATCGTCGAGATGCGCCTGTCGGCCCCGAACAAGCACCACTTCGTCTACGACCTCTCGCCGTTCGGAGTGACGAACGACAACGAGGTCTTCCACGCCGACGACCGCCCGTACGGGCTCATCCAGGCGAGTGTCGTGCGCGACGACGCGCCGGACGCCGGACCGGCCTGGTACGCCTACACGGGACTGGTGTGACCGCCGCCGTCCACCGCGGGCACCTCCTGCACGTCGCCGGCCGGCCCGCGCTCGAGCAGGCGCGCGCGTCCCTCGTGTCGATCCCGGACGGCGCGCTCGTCGTGGACGACGCGGGCGTCATCGCCTGGACCGGCCGCTACGCCGACCTGCCCGATGCGTACCGAGCCCTGCCGGTGACGGGCGACTCCTCCGCGATCCTCGTGCCCGGCTTCGTCGACGCGCACGTGCACTTCCCGCAGACCTACTCGCTCGACGGCTACGGCGGCGGGCAGCTGCTCGAGTGGCTCGACGGCACGATCTTCCCGGCGGAGGCGCGGCTCGCCGATCAGGCGTTCGCCGCCCGCATCGCCCGCGACTTCACCCGACGCCGGATCGCCGCCGGCACGACCGCGGCGATGGTCTTCGGATCCGCGTTCCCGCATGCGCAGGACGCCCTCTTCGAGCGCAGCCGGGACGCGGGACTGCGCCTGGTCTCGGGACGGGGCGTGCAGACCGTCGGGCCCGACTCCGCGGCGCCGCTGCTCACCGGCGAGGCCGAGGCGATCGACCTGGTCGCCGACGAGATCGAGCGCTGGCACGCCGTCGACACCGGCGATCCCGCGACGGCGCTGCTGCAGGTCGCGATCGTGCCGCGGTTCTCCCTCTCCGTCACTCCGACGACCCTCGGCGCCCTCGGCGACCTGTACGACGACGTGCGCGGCCGCGGGGTGTACGTGCACACGCACCTGAACGAGAACGACCGCCCGGGCGACGGCGAGATCGCCGCGGTGCTCGCCTCGTTCGGCACCCGCAGCTACCTCGACACCTACGACGGGCTGTTCCTCCCCGGCTCCGAGCGCGGCGGCTCGTCGCTGCTGGGTCGGCGCACGATCCTCGCGCACGCGGTGCACTGCCAGGACGCGGAGCTGCACCGGATGGCCGAGACGGGCACCTCGATCGCGCACTGCCCGACGTCGCAGCAGTTCCTCGGCTCGGGCACGATGCCTTGGCGGCGCACCGTCGCGAGCGGAGTGACGGTGGCGCTCGGGAGCGACGTGGGGGCCGGTGACGAGTGGCTCCTGCCGCGCGTCGCGAACGATGCGTTCAAGGTGCACCTGTCCGAGCCCGGCGACGCGTCGGTGGCGCTGCACCCGGCCGAGCTGCTGTTCTCGGCGACCCTCGCGGGTGCCCGAGCGCTCGACATGGAGGACCGCTTCGGCAACCTCGACGTCGGCAAGGACGCCGACTTCCTCCGGATCGAGCCGTCGCGCTGGGAGCCGTTGGCGGACGTGCTCGAGCACGGGATCCGGGCGGACGACGAGGAGACGGGGACGGCGCAGCTGCTCTTCGCGCTGCTGATGGGGATCCGCGAGCCGGCGATCGCGGCGGTGCACGTGCAGGGTCGCGAGGTGCGGGCTCCGGAGTAGCGCGAGCACGCTCTGCGGGGTCCGCACGATCTGCAGGCATCCGCACCATCTGCAGGCATCCGCACCATCTGCAGGCATCCGCACGATCTGCAGGCATCCGCACGATCTGCAGGCATCCGCACGATCTGCAGGGGATCCGCGCGGGAACGCGCCTTCCTCAGCATCACGGGGTCGGTCGGCCCCCGGATCCCCTGCAGATCGAACACCGCGCCCTCCGCAGGCGCGCCTCAGCGCAGCTGCAGCGCCAGGAACAGGTCCGCCCGGTCCGACGTGTTCGACAGGTCCCGCTGCGTCAGCTCCTCGACCCGCGCGATCCGGTACCGCACCGTGTTCAGGTGCAGGTGCGTCTGCTCCGCGGTCCGCACCCACGACCCGCCCGACTCCAGGAACGCCGCCAGGGTCGCGACGAGCGCGGAGTTGTACCGCGCGTCGTGCTCGATCAGGCGGCCCAGCACGAGCTCCACGAACACCGTGCGCAGGTGGTCCGGCACCGCGGTCAGCAGCTGCACCGCCGAGGTCACCTCGCCCGCGTCGTTGATCCGCACGCGGGAGCCGTCACCGGGGACGCCCGGCAGCAGCATCCCGTAGCGCGCCGAGCGCAGTGCTCCGCCCAGTGCCGCGAGCGACGTCGCCGCACTCGTGCCGACCCGCAGGACCTGGCCGTCGAGTCCCGGTCCCACGCGCCGCAGGGCGGCGGTCACGACGGCCAGCGGATCCGCTCCGGTCGGGATCGCGTCGGTCGCGTCGACCGGCAGCACCGCCACTACGCGCCCCTCCGCGTCGCGGCCCACGACCGCGCGACCCAGGTGCGAGGCGGCGTCGGTCAGCAGCCGGCGCGCGAGATCCGCGGAGGAGTCGTCGTCGAAGCCCGCGGCGATCACGGCGCAACGCCCGACCCCACCGAGCCCCAGCTGGCGGAGGTAGACGGCCGTCTCGGGCTGCTCGCTGTCCTCCTCGACGAGCTCGAGCAGCCGGTCGGCGAGCGCGGTGTCGGCGAGCGTCTCGGCGTCGCGCTGCAGCCGGTAGAGCCCCACCACTCCGGTGAGCTCGGTGACGGCGTCGAGCAGGGAAGGGTGCCAGCCGTTCCAGTCGCCGGCGACCACGACGAACCAGGCCGTGGCGCGGTGCTCGTCGGCGCCGGTGACGGCGAAGACCGACAGGGTCCCGCCGTGCGCGTCCGGCACGGTGACCGGGTTCTGCCGCGCGGTCAGTCCGGCGTGGACCACGCGCTCGATCTCGGTCAATCCGAGCGGCTCGGCGGCGGCGGCCGCGCGCCCGGTCCCGGTGAGGACGCGGACCGGCCGGCCGAGCTCGCTCGACGTCCGCGCGATCAGCTCGTCGAGCAGCTGCCCGCGGTAGACGTCGGTCAGCAGCTGGCGCTGGCGGGCGAGCCCCGCCGTGAGGCGGGCCACCCGGTCGCCGGCCAGGGCGTTCGAGAGGTGCGCCGTGATCGACGCGAACGAGACGTCCGCCGGCACCGCGAAGAGAGCGACTCCGTGCGCGCGGCACGCCTCGATCACGTCGTCGGGCACGAAGCCGTAGAGGCCCTCGCCCGCGAGCAGCGCCACCGCCCCGGAGGCGGCGACCGCCGAGACGAACACGTCGCTGTCCTCGGGGGTGCGGCGCCACATCATGCCGGTCAGCACGAGCTGGTCGCGGGCGAGGTAGCGGCGCGGGTCGAGCAGGTCGGTGGTGAAGGTCCAGTTCACGGGCCGCGCGAGCGCCTCGGGAGTCGTGTACACGGCCCGGATCCGCAGCTGCGGCGCGTCGAGGACGTCCTGGAGCTGCACGCTCAGCTCCCCCGGTACGTCGAGTAGGCGAACGGGCTGAGCAGCAGCGGCACGTGGTAGTGCGCGCCCTCGTCGGCGAGCCGGAACGCGATGACGACCTCGGGGTAGAACGACTCCGTGTCGCCGAAGTAGGCGGCGGTGTCGAAGACGACGCGGTAGACGCCGGCGGGCAGCGACTCCGGGCCGAACGCGGAGACGCGCCCGTCGGCGTCGGTGCGCTCCTCGGCGAGACGCTCCCAGCCGGAGTCGGCGCGCGCCTCGAGCACGACGGGCACCCCCTCGGCCGGCCGTCCCCGCACGGCGTCGAGCACGTGGGTCGTGACGTGGCTGGCGTGCGCGCTCATCGGGCGGCCTCCTCGACGACGGCCCCCGACTCGGAGCCGAGGGCGCGCACGCGCAGCACCGTGATCTCGCGGAGCTGATCGGCGACGATCGCCCGCTCGACGGCGTCGTCGAGGGTGAGACGCCGTTCGAGCTCGGCGACGATCTCGGCGCGCGAGCGCCCGGCCGCGCGGATCAGGAACACGCGGTCGAACCGCTCCTCGTACGCGCGGTTGCCGGCGATCAGACGCTCGGCGAGGTCCTCGTCGCTCGACGCGCTCGCGGCCTGCTCGGCGGCCGAGAAGGCGGAGGCGCGTCCCGACGCGGCGTGCCGCTCGCCGATCCGCGGGTGGTCGGCGAGGGCGGCGTCGATCTCGTCCGTCGTCAGCGTGCGCGCGACGCGGTCAGCGGCCTCGGCGAGCTCCTCCGTCGAGGCGTAGGGCGCTCCGTGGGCGACCTCGTCGGCCCAGCGGGGCACGGCGAGGCAGGCGAGCAGGGCGTCCCGGAGCGGGGCGGGGGCGGGAGTGGTCATGGTCTCTCCTCGTCGGGCGGCGGGGTGGGGCACGATGGTGGGATGGATGCGGCCGTCGTCACCGGGATCGTCCTCGCGGCGGGCGCAGGGCGTCGCGCGGGCGGCCCGAAGGCTCTGCGGCGGGATGCGGACGGCACTCCGTGGGTCGAGCTCGCCGTGCGGCGGCTGCGGGCGGTCGGCTGCGGCCGGGTGCTGGTGGTCCTGGGGGCCGGAGCCGACGACGCGCGCGGTCTCGTTCCTCCGCAGGCCGGGATCGTGGTCGCCGCGGACTGGGGCGACGGGATGTCCGCGTCGCTGCGCGCGGGACTCGCGGCCGCGACCGGCGAGGCCGCCCTGGTGACGCTCGTGGACCTGCCGGAGGAGCCCACCGCGGTCGGCGCGCGCGTCCTCGCGGCGGCTCCCCCGGGTCCGGAGGCCCTCGCTCGAGCCGTGCACGACGGCCGGCCCGGTCATCCCGTGCTGATAGGACGCGCGCACTGGGCGGCGATCCGCGCGGAGGTCCACGGCGACTCGGGCGCGCGCGACCACCTGGAGGAGCACGGGGCGCTGGCCGTCGAGTGCGGCGACCTCGCCGACGGCCGCGATCACGACGGCCCCGCCTGAGCGAGGGCGTCGCGCAGGGCGCGCCAGGCCAGCGTGGCGCAGACCGAGCGCACCGGATTCGCGGCCACCGCGAGCAGGGCCGCCTCGTCGCCGAGCACCGGATCCGCGACCCGCAGGCTCATCGAGGTCAGGAGCGCGCCGACGCGACCGGCCAGCGCCTCCGCTCCGAGACCGTCGAGCTCGTCGACGAGCATCGACGCGGAGCCCTGCGACAGCTCGCAGCCCCGCCCCGTCCAGCGGAGCGACAGACCGCCGTCGACGCGGACGACGCGCAGCGCGAGCCGGTCGCCGCAGGTCGGCGTGAGCAGCTCGACGCGTCCGAGCACGTCCTCGGACGCGTCCTCGGCGACTCGCCCCACGGGGTGCCGGGCGTGCAGCCGGAGGAGGTCGGCGGCCTCGACCGCGTTCATGCCCGGTCCTCGATCTCGGACAGCTCGGCATAGACGGTGCTGATCCCGGCGATCCGCTCGCGGGCGTCCCGCGGACGTGCCCCGAGCACCCCCGAGGCGAGCAGTGCGACGGCGCTCATCGCCGCGGCGTAGCTGTCGAACGCCGAGTCGCTGTCGACGGGGCACTCGAGCCAGACCGCCGCCCGGTCGGCGAACCGGCGGGCCTGGGCGTCGGCGAGCAGCACGACCGGCACCCCGCGCGCGGCGAGCACGTCGAGGAGCGCGGCGAAGGAGGAGGGGCGCCGGCGGAAGCCGACCAGCACGACGACGTCCTCGGCGCCGAGCCCCACCACCTCCTCGCCGAGCGACTGACCGGGCTGCGGCGCCACTCGGACGCGGGCGCGGGCCTGGGCGAGCTGCTGGCGCAGGTGCAGCGCCACCGGGTAGCTGTTGCGCATCCCGACGACCACGATCTCGCGGGCGTCCGAGACGAGGCGCACGGCGGCGTCGAGCCGTCCGTCGCCGAGCGCCGCGGCGAGCCGCTGCAGATTGGCGCGTTCGCTCTCGAGGTGCGCGGCGATCGGGTCGCCGGCGGTCGAGGCGGGGCCGACCGGGACTCCCGAGCTGCGCAGCGCGCGGGCGTGCTCGCGCACCTCCTGCGAGTTCGAGAACCCGAGGCGCCGGAACAGCCGCGACACCGTGGCCTTGGACACTCCGCTGTGCTGCGCGAGCTCGGTCGCCGTGTAGATCGCCAGGTCGCCGAGGTGGTCGAGGATGAAATCGGCCGCCCGCTGCTCCTGCCGCGAGAGCGAGGCGTAGCCCGCGTCGATGCGGTGCCCGATGCTGGGCGGCGCCTCGGCATCGGAGGGGGCGGCCCCGGTCACGCGCGCGACCTCGCGAAGGCGTGCACCGCCGCCTCGAAGGCGTCCAGTGCCACGGCCACGTCGGCCTCGGTGACGTTCTCCTCCGGGTGGTGGCTGACGCCTCCCTCGCAGCGGAGGAAGAGCATCGCGTACTCGGTGAGCTCGGCGATCGCCATCGCGTCGTGACCGGCCTTCGAGAAGAGCACCATCGGCTCCTCGTCGCCGGTCGCGCGGATGCCCTCGCGGATCACGTCCTGCAGCCGATCGGAGGCGACGACAGCGGGGGCGCCGTGCGTCTCCTCGACGGTCAGAGAGAGGCGTCGGCGGCGCGCCGTCTCGGACATCGCGTGCTGGATCTCGTCCCAGACGCGGTCGCGCACGTCGTCGAACTCGGCGCGCAGATCGAGGCTGAACTCGACCCGCCCCGGGATCACGTTGACCGCGCCGGGGAACGCCTCGAGGCGCCCGACCGTCGCGATGCAGCCGTTGTCGCGGGCGATCCGCTCGACCGCCAGCACCGCCTCCGCGGCCCCGGTGAGCGCGTCGCGGCGGCGGTCGAACGGCACTCCGCCCGCATGACCGGCCTTGCCGGTGAGCGTGAGGGCGAACCGCCGGGCGCCGGCGATGGAGGAGACGACGCCGAGGGCGCGGTCCGCCTCCTCGAGGTACGGGCCCTGCTCGATGTGCGCCTCGAGGTAGCCGAGCAGGTCGTCGGCCGCGCGGGCCGCGGTGGAGATGCGGGAGGGGTCGAGCCCGAACTCGTGGAACGCCTCGACGAGCGTGGTGCCCTGCGCGTCCTCGAGCTCCCACCAGTGCTCGTCCCAGGTGCCGGCGACGGCGCGCGAGCCGAGCAGTGCAGTGCCGAAGCGGGTGCCCTCCTCGTCGCCGAACGCGACGACCTCGATCGCGAACGGCAGACGCACACCCGCGGCGTTCAGGCGCGAGACGACTCCGATCGCGAGCATCACGCCGAGGATCCCGTCGTAGCGTCCCGCGTCGATCACCGTGTCGAGGTGGGACCCCAGCATCAGGGCGGGCTGCCCGGCACTCGCGCCCTCGTAGCGGCCGCACTGGTTGCCGGCGGCGTCCTGCCACGTGCGCATGCCCGCCTCCTCCATCCAGGCGGCCGCCATCGCGTTGACACGGGCGTGCTCCGGAGAGAGGTAGACGCGCTCGATCGCCCCGCGCGTGCTCGAGACCGCCGCGAGCAGATCGCAGCGCTCCATGATCAGCGCGGCGTCGACGGCGCTCACGCCGCGCTCCCGTAGACGCCGTAGGCGCCGTCCACCCCGCCGCCCGGAGAGACGGAGGCGCCCGCGCGTCGCAGGACCGCCTCGAGCGCGGCGAGCGTGGTCAGGACCGTGTCGGTGCGGGCGTTGTAGCCCATGGTGCCGATGCGCCAGACCTTGCCGTGCAGCGGCCCGAACGACGTGCCGATCTCGATGCCGAAGTCCTCGAGCATCGCGCCGCGCACCGCGTCGCCGTTCACTCCCTCCGGGATCCGGACCGCGACGACGTTGCTCATCTTGTGCGCGACGTCGCCGAAGACCTCGAGCCCGAGGCCCTGCACGCCGGCGAGCATCGCCGCCCCGTGCAGCCGGTGCCGGGCGATCGTGTTCTCGAGGCCCTCCTCGACGATGATCCGGGCGCACTCGCGCGCGCCGTAGAGCATCGTGGTCGCCTCGGTGTGGTGGTTGAGCCGGCGCGGACCCCAGTAGTCGAAGACCATGCCGAGGTCGAAGTAGTTGGAGCGGACGGGGTGCGCGCTGACCGCGTCGCCCTCGTCGCGGATGCCCGCCTCGATGCTCTTGCGCGACTCGATCACGGCGACGGCCCGCTCCGAGAAGGTCACGGGCGCCGAGCCGGAGGGACCGCCGAGGCACTTCTGCAGCCCCGCCGAGACGGCGTCGAGCCCCAGCTCGTCGGCGCCGAACGGGTTGCCGGCGAGGGACGCCGTGACGTCGGTGTAGAAGAGCACGCCGTGCTTCTCGCAGATTGCGCCGAGCTCCTCGAGCGGCTGCGCCATCGTGGTCGAGGTGTCGCCGTGCACGACCGCGAGCACCTTCGGGCGGACCCTCTCGATCGCCTCGGCGATCACCGACACGGGGAACACCTGCCCCCACTCCGCCTCGATCACGTGCACCTCGGCGCCGCAGCGCTCGGCGATCTCGCGGAGGAGGTGGCCGAACCTGCCGAAGACCGGCACGAGCACGCGGTCGCCCGGCTCGAGCATCGAGACGAGGGCGGCCTCGATGCCCGCGCGGCTGGTGCCGTCGACGAGCATCGTCTTCTCGTTCTCCGTGACGAAGACGCGGCGGTAGAGCTCCTGCGTCTCGGTCATGTAGGCGGTCATGGAGGGGTCGTACTGGCCGACCAGCTGCGCCGACATGGCGCGCAGCACGCGGGGGTCCGCGTTGATCGGACCGGGGCCCATCAGGAGCCGCGGGGGCGGGTCGATCGGCAGGAACGTCGAGATCGCGGGCGCGGTCGGAATGGGAACCACCTCTTCACGGACGGGGAACGCAGGCGGAAGACCTGTTTCAATCGGTCATTCTACGGAACAGACGTTTCACCCGTGTTTCGGGGAGCCGAACGCGGCCGCCCTCTCGAGGAGGGCGAGGTCCGCGCCGCGCGGTCCGACCAGGCACAGTCCCACCGGAGCGCCGTCGACCCAGAGCAGCGGCGCCGACAGAGCCGGGTAGCCGCCGATCCCCGCGACGCAGGTCATGCTCAGCGTCGCGGTGCGCACCGCGTCGATCCGCTCCGCCGAGGCGTCCAGCGGGGGGGCGGGCGAGGAGGCGGACGGGAGGAGCAGCACCCGGTCACCGAGAGCCGCGTCGAGGGCGGCGCGGTGAACGGCGAGGCGCTCCCGGGCGGCGGCGACCGTCGCCTCGTCCAGCCGGGACGCCGCATCGAAACGCCCCTGCACGTCCGGAGCCAGGGCACCCGGATGCGCCGAGACCCACTCGCCGTCGGCGGCCCACGCCTCCGCCGCCTGCACGGTGCGGAAGTCGGCGAACATCTCGGCCACGGGCGGCAGGACGACGCTCTCGGGCTCCTCGAGCGCGCCGTCGGCGACCAGCGCCTCGACGCGGCGCGCGAACGCCTCCTGCACCGCCGGATCGGCCGCCGCGAGCAGGCCCGGCGCCGTGACGACTCCGCGGCCCGGAGCGTGCTGCTCGGCTCGCGCGAGCCCGACCCGCGCGACGCGCTGCAGAGTCAGGACGTCCCGCGTCAGCCAGCCGACGGTGTCGAAGCTCGGCGCCAGCGGCAGCAGCCCCGCCACGGGCACGGCGCCGTGCGTCGTCCGCAGTCCCCAGAGCCCTTGGTACGAGGCGGGCACGCGGATCGAGCCCGCCGTGTCGGTCGCGAGCCCGACGGAGGCCTGCCCGAGCGAGACGGCGGTCGCCGGTCCGCTCGAGGAGCCGCCGGGGATCGCGCCCGGCACGGCCGGATTCGGCGGCGTCCCGTAGCCGGAGTTGCGACCCGCGATGCTGTACGCGAACTCGTCCGTCTGCGCGAGACCGCGGACGGCCGCCCCCGCCTCGAGCAGGTCCGCCACGGCCGGAGCCGTCCCGGTCTCGATGGCGGCCTCGGCGAGGCGCGCGGGCACGCCGGCGCCGATCCGCTGCCCCTCGATCGCGAAGAGGTCCTTGACCGCGATCTCGAGCCCGTCCAGCTCGCCCGAGCCGGTCGGAGGCACCAGCGGCGCGCCGACGACCCGCCAGACCCGCGCATCCAGGGCCGGCGCGGGCGCCTGCACCTGCGCGGCGCGCACCCGCCAGACGCCCTCGTCGAGCGACCACAGCTGCGTGACGAGACCGCGCCCGCCGCGGGACGGCGTGTTCACTGTGACGACCAGCGCGGTGCCGGCGTCCACCGCCCGCACGTGCAGCTCGGCCAGGCCGCGCGGAGGAGTCCCGCCGCGCCGTCCGCGGAAGCCGGTGATCGCGTCGTGGCCGACCAGCAGCCCCGACGCGTCGCCCCGGAGCGTCGTCGGCGCGCGGACGAACGCGTCCGCCAGCGCCGGCACGTCGTCGGCCGCGAGCGCTGCCTCGTAGGCGAGGACCGCGTCGACGAGGCCGTCCGGCAGCTCGCCCTCGAGCGAGGTCACGCGCGGGTCAGACATCGAAGTCCGCCGTCCGCACGCGGGCGTGCACGCCCTTCACGAGGTCGACGACCTGCGAGATGTTGAAGTCGGTCGCGGCGCTGAGATACGCGTAGGCGAGGCTCGCGTCCATCCCGTAGCGCGCCTGCAGCAGCGCGATGGCCGCGCGCACGCAGTTCTGCACGGCGATGTCGAGGTCGGCGTCCATCCCGGTGGGCACCAGGAACTCGCTCGTCTCGCCCAGCGGCCCGACGAGCTCGCCGAACGCCTCGAGCGCGTCGGCGCGCCGCACCACCTCGAACCGGACCCGGACGCGGAGACTCGCCTCCATCGCCGTCAGCGCGACCTCGCCGTCGCCCTGCGCGAAGTGCGGGTCGCCGACGTACGCGAGTGCCTCCGGCACCTGCACCGGCAGGTAGAGGCTCGTCCCTGCGGTGAGCAGCGAGATGTCGATGTTGCCGCCGTGCGGGCCGGGCGGCACGGAGTGGGGGCGCTCGTCGCCCGCGACCGCGACGCCCAGGATCCCGAGGAACGGGTGCAGCTCGAAGCGCGCCGAGCGCTCGCCTCCCGGTACCAGCGGCAGCACTCCGCGGCGGACGCCGTCCGCTGCGTCCTCGACGTGCGCGAAGGCGCTGAAGGGCCCCGCCGCGAGCGGGTACTCCCCCGGCAGCGCGCCGCGCCCGTGCCGATTCGAGATCACTCCGTACGGCACCCGCGGCTCGGCCTCGAGGAGGGTCATCCGCAGCAGGTCGCCGGGCCGCGCGCCCCGGACGGCGATGGGACCCGTGACGACGTGCGGACCGTCGACCTCCGCGTCGCGGAACGGACCGGAGGCGGCGAGCTCGATCGCGTCGCGCAGCACGCCCTCGGGAGCGACGCCGTGCCGACCGAAGAACGCGACCGGATCGCGGCCCTGATCCTCCAGCACGCCCTCGTGGCTGAGGGTGTCGATGACGACCTCGGTACCGGAGTCGATGCTCAGCACTGCGCGGTCGCTCGCGCAGGGCAGCCGCCCCCAGAGCACCGAGTGGGGGCTCGCGGGCAGGTACTCCACGCCCTCCGGGATCGACTCACCGGGCTGCACCGCCCACTCCGCCAACCGCATGCGCCGCCCGCCTTCCCGCGCGGGAGCCTCCCGCGACCGTCCGACAGTACCGAAGCCGTGTTTCGTCTCTTCGCGCGCATCCGTGGCAGGATCGGCGGAGCTCAGCCCCTGCTCCACCCCGCGAGACGGCACTCCCGCACGAGAGACGCCGGTGCGAGCGTGCCGACGTGGCGTCTCGCGGGCGCCTCCCCCTCCCTCCGACGACAGGACCCCCGTGTTCCGACGCCTGCGCACGCGCACCGACAACGTCCACCTCGGCCTCATGCTCGCCTTGACCTTCTCGACCGGCATCATCGACGCCGTCGGCTACCTCGGCCTCGACCGCGTCTTCACCGGCAACATGACCGGCAACGTCGTGATCCTCGGCATGGCCCTCGCGGGAGCCGACGACCTGCCCGTCGTCGGCCCGATCATCGCGCTCGTCGGCTTCATGCTCGGCGCCGCGCTCGGCGGCCGCGTGCTGCGCCCCGTGAAGACGGGCTGGACCACCCGCTCCACCTGGCTCTTCACCGTCGTCGGACTGCTGATGGCCGTCCTCGCGATCGTCCTCGGCGTCGTCCCCGAGCACCCGGAGCCGCTCGCGCTCACCGTCACCGGGATCCTCGGCCTCGCCATGGGTCTGCAGGCGGCGACCGCCCGCCACATCGCCGTGAAGGACGTCACCACCGTCGTCGTCACGTCGACCATCACCGGCCTCGCCGCGGACTCGTGGCTCGGCAGCGGCAAGGGCCAGCCCTGGTTCCGCCGCCTCGCGGCCGTCGTGCTGATCGGAGCCGGTGCCGGAGTCGGTGCCCTCGCCCTGAACGTCGGCCTCTGGCTCGGCCTCGCGATCGCGGCCGCGATCACCCTGATCGCCTCGCTCTTCGGCCACCTCGTCGCGCACGCGAAGCACGCTCCGGCGCCCGAGAAGGCCGCGGCCTGACACTCCCCGCACAAGCTCAGCTCAGAGAGCGGTCTGTCTGCTGTCAGGGCCTGTGCCCCTCTCGCAGCAGACGTTCCGCTCCTACGCCACCCGCGGCAGCAGCTGGCAGTGCGGGCACAGGTGCGAGGAGCGGTTCATGAACGGCACCCGCACGATCGCCTCGCCGCAGCGCGGGCACGGCTTCCCGGTCTGCCCGTAGGCGTTCAGGCTGTGCGAGAAGTACCCCGACGCCCCGTTCACGTTCACGTACTGCGCGTCGAAGCTCGTGCCGCCCTCGGCCAGCGCGCGCTCGAGCACCGAGCGCACCTCCGCGAACAACCGGCGGATGCGCGGCTCGCTCAGCGATGCGCTCGAGCGCTCCGGATGCAGCTCCGCCGCCCACAGCGACTCGTCCGCGTAGATGTTGCCGATGCCGCTGACGAGGGTCTGATCGAGCAGCGCCCGCTTGATCCCGCTGTTCCGGCGCCCGAGCGCCGTCACGATGGCGGGCAGGTCGAAGAAGGGGTCGAGCGGATCACGCGCGATGTGCGCCACTTGCGAGGGGACGCGCGCGGCCCAGTCGCCGAGGGGCCCGTCGCCCGAGTAGCCGCCCGGAGCCCCGTCCGGTGTGGGCTCGAGCGTGTCGATCGCCATCGAGCCGAAGATCCGCTGATCCACGAAGTGGAGCGCGAGCTCCCCGTGCTCGGGGTGTTCGATCCCGATCCGGATGCGCGTCAGCCTGGCGGGCGGCGCGTCCGCGGCGCGCAGCAGCACCTGCCCGCTCATCCCGAGGTGCACCAGCAGCGCCTCGTCGCGGCCCGCGGGCATCCAGAGGAACTTCCCGCGGCGCACGGCGCCCGCGAGCCGGCGCCCGACCAGCAGCCGCTCGAACGTGCCGTGCGGATGCACGTGCCGCTTCAGCGAACGCTCGTCGACGATCTCGACACCGGTCACGAGCGATCCCGTGACGGCCGGGGCGAGGCCGGCGCGCACCACCTCGACCTCGGGCAGCTCGGGCACGTCAGGCTCCGGAGGCGGGCGGCAGCGCGGCCAGGCGCGTCCAGGCGTCCAGCGCCGCGGCCATCTCGGCCGCCTTCTTGCTGGTCCCCTCACCGCGGGCGGTCACCAGACCACCGACGATCACCGTCGCCACGAAGACCTTGTTGTGGTCGGGGCCGGTCGCGGCGATCTCGTAGCGGGGAGCGGGAGCGCCGTGCTCGGCGGCCGCCTCCTGCAGGCTCGTCTTCGGATCCATCGAGACGCCGAAGCGGCCCGGGTCGGCACGCAGTGGAGCGATGAGGCGCAGCACGAGGTCGCGCGCGGCATCGGGGCCGGTGCCGAGGTAGACGGCTCCGATGATCGCCTCGACCGTGTCGGCGAGGATCGACGCCTTCTCGCGACCGCCGGTCAGCTCCTCGCCGCGGCCGAGCCGGAGGAACTCGCCCAGGCCGATGCCGCGGGCGATCTCGGCCAGCGCGACCGTCGACACGAGGCTCGCGCGGCGCTTGGCCAGGTCGCCCTCGCTCAGGGCGGGGTACTCGGTGTAGAGCATGACGGTCACGGCCTGCCCGAGGATCGAGTCGCCGAGGAACTCGAGGCGCTCGTTGTGCGGGATGCCGCCGTGCTCGAAAGCGAACGACCGGTGCGTCAGGGCGAGCTCGAAGAGCTCACCGTCGAGGCTCACGCCGAGCGTGGCCTCCAGACGCGACCGGTCGTCGCTGGAGGGTGATGCGGAGGTCTGGTTCACCATGGACCACTCGACGTCCGTCGCGGAGCGACGGGCCGCCGGAGGAGTCGGATCAGACGTCGGCGACCTTGCGGCCCTTGTACTCGAGGAACAGCGCGGTGCCCGCGGAGTCCTCGACGACCTTGGCGCGGTGCGGGAGGCTGTAGACGACCTTGCCGTTCTCGACGGTCTTGACCAGGGTGGGGACCTCGGCCTTCCACTGCGAACGACGGGCGTGGGTGTTCGCGCGGGACTTCTTCCTCTTGGGAACAGCCATGATTCTCTCTTCTCTACGTGTGTCCCGAGTCGGGGCTAGTCGGTTTCGGTGCCGGCCTGACGGCCTGCACCGCTGTCTGCGGAAGCTCCGGGCGCTGCGGCCCCACCGTTCCCCGTCTCGCTCAACCCGGCGAGCGCGGCCCACCTGGGGTCGTGCGGCGCATCCGGTTCGCGCTCGGAGGAATCGGCCAGCCGCTCCCCCGTGACGGGGTCGAGGCCCGGACAATCCGGCCGGCAGACCGGCTGGAACGGCAGCGACAAAACCACCGCATCCCTGACCAGAGGTTCAAGATCCACGTGGTCGTCGTGAACCTCATAGTCGAAAGCTTCGTCAGAAGAGTACGCGAAAAGTTCCTGGAACTCGACATCGACAGGCAGGGAGATGTCGGTGAGGCACCGGCTGCACTCACCGACGGCCTCCGCCGACACCTCGACGCTGGCCAGGATCCCCTCGTGCACCGACTCCACGCGCACGTCGAGGTCGATCGGCGCGCCCTGTCGGACCGCCACGATCCCCTCGCCGTACTGCTCGGGAGCGTCGATGGCGAGACGGTGCTCGCGCATCTCCCCCGGACGGCCGATGAGATCGCGCACGTGCACGGTGAACGGCGTCTTTCGGAAAGTAGTCACGAGGGTCCATCTTACGCGCGACGGCGCCGAGCGGGCTGGAGAGCCTCAAGTCACGGACCGGCCGAGGACGACGGCCGCCGCACGACGAAAGGCCGGAGCCGTCGCGGACGACGGCCCCGGCCCGGGGAACACGGATCAGGCGCCGCCCTCCTGCAGCGTCACCTCGATCGGCTCGAAGTCGGCGCCGCTCGTGTCGACGCCCTCCTCCTCGAGCTCGGCCAGCGCCTTCTCGACGTACTCGTTCGAGTACGCCGTCTCCGGCGGGTCGTCGCTGATGATGGTCGCGCCGGTCTCGTTCTGCGTCTCCTTGGCGATGTCGACCGTCTGCTGCCAGGCGGCCTCGTCGATCATGCCGATGCCTCCGGTCGAGGGCCAGATCAGCTTGTTGACCTCGTTGGTCATCCAGAGCTGGTGGCTCGTGCCGAGCGTCGAGCCGGCGGCGGTGACGATGTCGGCCGCCTCCTCCGGGTTGTCCTTCGCGTAGATCCAGCCCTTGATCGAGGCCTTCACGAACGCGACGGTCTGCTCCGCGTATGCGTCGTCGCTCTCGAGCTTCTCGGCGTCGGCCCAGATCGCGTCCTGCAGCATCGCCGTGCCGACGTCGTTCCAGCTGATCACGTTCAGGTCGTCGGGCGTGTACAGCTCGCCCGTCTCCGGGTTCACGCTCTCGAGCACCTGCGCGTACTCGTTGTAGGTCATCGCCTGCGCCGCATCGATGTCGCCGGCGAGGAAGCCGTTCATGTCGAACTGCTGCTGCACGAGCGAGATGTCCTCGAGCGACACTCCGTCCTGCTGCATGCCGGCGAAGAGCTCCCACTCGTTGCCGTAGCCCCAGCTGCCGACCGTCTTGCCGGACAGGTCGGCGGGCGAGGTGATGCCCTTGTCCTTGAACGAGATCTGCGTGGTGGCGCTGCGCTCGAAGATCTGCGCGACATCGGTGATCGCCGCGCCCTGCTCGATCGAGCCGAGCACCTTCGGCACCCACGAGATCGCGTAGTCCGCGTCTCCGGAGGCGAGGACGTCCTGCGGCACGATGTCGCCGCCGCCCTCGGCGATGGTGACGTCCAGGCCCTCGTCCTCGTAGTAGCCCTGGTCGAGGGCGGCGTAGTACCCGGCGAACTGGGCCTGTGCGACCCACTGCAGCTGCAGGGTGACCGGCGCGAGGTCGCCCGAGCCTCCGCCCGAGCCGCCGTCGTCGGTTCCGGATGCGCTGCATCCGGTGAGCGCGAGACCGACGGCGGCGAGCCCCGCCGTCGTGGTCGTCGCGATGCGCGTGCGTCTGTTCACTGTTCCTCCAGATGGTGTGGTGCAGGACGTGCCCGTGCGGGCGGTGCTGTGGAGCGACGTGCCGTGGTGCGGATGGAGCGCCGGGCGGACCCGGGTGGAACGGTGGAGCACCGGGCGGGCCCGGGAGCGGCTGGGATCAGCGCGCGCGACTGCGCCGGAGCGCGAAGGCCTCGAGCCCCGCGGTGGCGCAGTAGAACAGGAGGCCGACGAGCACGGCGCCGAGCACGTAGGCGTAGGCGAGCGCGTAGTCGCTGCCCGAGGCCGCCGTCGTGATCGACTTGCCGAGCCCGCCGACCGGTCCGCCGAAGTACTCGGCGACCAGCGCCGAGATGACGGCGAGCGAGGAGGCGATGCGCAGTCCCGTGAAGAAGAACGGAACGGCGGCGGGGAGGGTGACCGCGAGGGTGCTCTGCCACGGCGTCGCGGCGTACGCCCGCATCAGATCGCGGTGCACCGGAGTCGCCTGCCGCAGCCCCCGCAGGGTGTTCACGTAGACCGGCACGAAGACCGCGAGTGCCGCGACGAGCTGCCGCGCCGTCTCGACGCTCGCGCCGAACATCGTGTAGAGCACCGGCGCCAGCGCCACGATCGGCACCACGGCGGCCGCCGCGACGATCGGAGCGACGAGGCCGTCGAAGACCCGCAGCAGCGCCGACAGGCTCGCGACGACCACCGCGACGACCGCTCCGACGACGAGGCCGATCAGCGCGTTCCCTCCGGTGACACGGCTGCCGGACGCCACCGTGCCGAGGTTCTGCGCGAACTCCGCGCCGATCGACACCGGCGACGGCAGCACGAACGGCTTCACGTCGAACGCTGTGACGCCCACCTGCCACAGGATCAGGGCCGCGAGCCCGAGCAGCAGCGGCGCGAGGACGGTGCGCGCGAGCGCCGGAGTCGTCATCGGTTCTCCACCCCGCGCGGCAGCGCCGCGGCCTCGCCGTGCAGGAGCTCGCGCACGGCGCCGACGTCACGGAAGAACGACTCGTCCTCGCGCACGCCCTCGTCGCGCGAGGCGGCGTCGGGCAGGCGCACCGGGAGCACGTCGCGGATCCGCCCCGGGCGGGGTGACATCACCACGACGCGGTCCGAGAGGAACACCGCCTCCGGGATCGAGTGGGTGACGAAGACGACGGCCGCTCCGGTCTCGGTGCGGATCCGCAGCAGCTCCGTCTGCATCCGCTCGCGCGTCATCTCGTCCAGCGCTCCGAAGGGCTCGTCCATCAGGAGCAGCCGCGGGCTCTCGGCGAGCGCACGCGCGATGGCGACGCGCTGCTGCATGCCTCCCGAGAGCTGGTCGGGGTAGGAGTCGGCGAAGTCGCCGAGCCCGACCAGCGCGAGGAGCTCGTCGACCCGCGAGCGCCGGGCCGACGCTCCCACCCCGTGCAGCTCGAGCGGCAGGGCGATGTTCGCGCGGATGCTGCGCCACGGCAGCAGCCCGGCCTGCTGGAACGCGATGCCGTAGTCCTGGTCGAGCCGCGCGCGCCGGGCGGTCTTGCCGAAGACGGAGATCGCTCCCGACGTGGGCTCGTCGAGATCTGCGATCAGTCGCAGCAGGGTCGACTTGCCGCAGCCGGAGGGTCCGATCAGCGAGACGAACTCCCCCGCCGCGATCTCGAGCGACACGTCCTCGAGCGCGACGACGCTCGCGCCCTTCTTCGTGCTGAACGTCTTGGTGACGGCGTCGACGACGACGGCGGACTCGGCAGCGCTCATGCGGGCTGCTCCCCTCTGCGGAACGGACGGAGGACGACCCCGATCAGCGCGACGGCGCCGGCGGCCGCGAGGCCGACGAGCACCGCGCCCAGGATCGGCGCCCAGGGCTTGGCGGGGTCTCCGCCGGCGGCGGAAGCGAACTCGATGATCATGCGGCCGATGCCGCCGCGCAGGCCGATCGAGACCTCGGCGACCACGGTCCCGATGACGGCGCTGACCGCTCCGAGGCGCAGGGCGGGGAGCAGGTACGGCACGCTCGCCGGCAGGCGCAGCCGCACGAGCGTCTTCCACCAGCCCACCCCGTAAACGTGCATCAGCTCGACCTGATGGGCGGCCGGCGAGCCGAGCCCGCGGAGCGCGCCGATCGACACGGGGAAGAACGCGAGGTAGGAGGCGATCAGCGCCACCGACATCCAGTTCTCCCAGGTGAACGCGCCGAGCTCGAGCTGCGAGCCCCAGCGGCGCACGAGGGGTGCGATGGCGATGAGCGGCACCGTCTGGCTGAGCACGATCCAGGGCAGCACCGCCGACTCCGCGGTGCGGAACCGCTGCATGAGCAGCGCGAGCAGCATCCCGACGACGACCCCGACGACCCAGCCGACGGCCGCGATCCCGAGCGAGAAGGCGCTCGCCTGCAGCACAGCGAGCCAGAGCGCCGGAGCGCCGCGGGCTCCGGTCACCGGCTCGACGAGGCGCGCCGCGATCTCCCAGAGGTGCGGCATCGCGATCGCGCTGGTGCGCGGCAGCACGGTGACGCCTCCGAGGACCACGCCGGTCTCGGGGCCGAGCGCCTTGTACGCCTCCCAGACGAGAGCGAGCAGGAGCAGGCCGGCCGCGCCGAGCAGGATCCCGCGCGCCGCGGCCGGAGCCCTCATGCCTTGGCCGTGATGTGCGGGCCGAGAGCCGGGATCACGCGCTCGCCGTAGACGCGCAGCGTCTCCTCCTTGTTGTCGTGCTGGAGGTAGCCGGCGAACTGCGTGACGCCGATCTCGGCGAGCGCCTCGAGCTTGGCGATGTGCTCGTCGGCCGTGCCCAGCACGCAGAAGCGCTCGACGATCTCGTCCGGCACGAACGAGGTGTGGCTGTTTCCCGCCCGCCCGTGCTCGTTGTAGTCGTAGCCCTCGCGCCCCGCGATGTAGTCGGTGAGGGCCTGCGGCACCGCGCCGCTGCTCCCGTAGCGGCCGACGATGTCGGCGACGTGGTTGCCGACCATGCCGCCGAACCAGCGGCACTGCTCGTACATGTGGGCGCGGTCGGTGCCGATGTACATCGGCGCGGCGATGCAGAACTGCAGCGACTCGGGGTCGCGGCCCACGTTCGCGGCCGCCTCCTTGACCGTGGTGATCATCCAGCGCGCGATGTCGACGTCGGCCAGCTGCAGGATGAAGCCGTCGCCGACCTCGCCCGCCAGCTTCAGCGCGAGCGGGCCGTACGCGGCCACCCACATCTCGAGCGAGGAGCCGCGGCTCCACGGGAACTGCAGGGTCGAGCCGTTGTACTCGACCGAGCGGCTGTTGGCGAGCTCGCGGATGACGTGGATCGACTCCCGCAGCGTCTTGAGCGTGGTCGGCGCCCCGCCCGTCACGCGCACCGCGGAGTCGCCGCGGCCGATCCCGCACACGGTGCGGTTGCCGTACATCTCGTTCAGCGTCGCGTGCAGGGAGGCGATGACCGTCCAGTCGCGCGTCGCCGGGTTGGTGACCATCGGGCCGACCGTGATGCGGTGCGTCTTCTCGAGGATCTGCGAGTAGATCACGTAGGGCTCCTGCCAGAGCAGGTGCGAGTCGAACGTCCACGCGTAGTCGAAGCCGTAGGTCTCGGCCAGGACGGCGAGGGCGACGGTGCGCGAGGCGGGCGGGTTGGTCTGGAGGACGACTCCGAAGTCCATGGGGTTCCTTTGTGCTGCGGTCGGACGAGGAGAGGTCAGATCAGATATTGCGAGAGCCCCCGCTTGATGTACTTGCCGTCGCCCTTCGTGCCGACGTACTGCCCGTCGTCGACGACGACCTTGCCGCGGGAGATCACGGTGTCGACGTGCCCGTCGATCTCGAACCCCTCCCACGCGGAGTAGTCCATGTTCATGTGGTGACTGCGCCCCTCGCCGATGCCGATCGAGGTGTGGCCGTTCGGGTCGTAGACGACGACGTCGCCGTCCGCGCCGGGCTGGATCACGCCCTTCTTCCCGTACATCCCGAACATCCGCGCCGGAGTCGTGGACGTCAGCTCGACCCAGCGCGGGAGCGAGATCTGCCCGGACACGACGCCCTGGTACATCAGGTCCATCCGATGCTCCACCGAGCCGATGCCGTTGGGGATCTTCGAGAAGTCCCCGACGCCCATGTCCTTCTGGCCCTTCATGCAGAACGGGCAGTGGTCGGTGGACACCATCTGGATGTCGTTCGTACGCAGCGACTGCCACATGTGGTGCTGGTGCCCCTCCGCCTTCGAGCGCAGCGGCGTGGAGCACACCCACTTCGCGCCCTCGAACCCGGGAGCGCCCAGCTGCTCCTCGAGCGAGAGGTACAGGTACTGCGGGCAGGTCTCGCCGAACACGTTCATGCCGCGGTCGCGGGCCTGCGCGATCTGCTCGACCGCCTGCTTCGCCGACACGTGCACGACGTAGAGGGGTGCACCGGTGAGGTCGGCGATCATGATCGCCCGGTGCGTGGCCTCCTCCTCCGCCTGCCACGGACGCGACGTGCCGTGGAAGTACGGAGACGTGTTCCCGGCCGCGAGGGACTGCTTCACGAGCTCGTCGATGATCGCGCCGTTCTCGGCGTGCATCATCATCATCGCCCCGTTGGAGGCGCCCTTCTGGAACGCGCGGAGGATCTGCCCGTCGTCCGACAGGAACACGCCCTTGTAGGCCATGAAGAGCTTGAAGCTCGTCACCCCCTCGTCCATCAGCTCGTCCATCGCGACCAGCGACGAGTCCTGCACGTCCGACAGGATCTGGTGGAAGCCGTAGTCGATCGCGCACTCCCCCGCCGCCTTCGCCTGCCACGCCTGATACCGCTCGACGACGCTCTCGCCGGGGTACTGCACCACGAAGTCCACGATCGAGGTCGTGCCGCCCCACGCGGCGGCCCGCGTGCCCGTCTCGAAGGTGTCCGAGGCGAAGGTGCCGCCGAAGGGCATCTCCATGTGCGTGTGCGCGTCGATCCCGCCCGGGATCACGTACTTCCCCGTCGCGTCGATCACGCGGTCGACGTTCGCCCCGAGATCGAAGCCGAGCAGAGTCGACCCGGGCGCGAGGACCGCCGCGATCGTCTCTCCGTCGATCAGCACGTCGGCCGCGCCGGTGCCGGCCGCGTTCACGACCGTGCCGTTGGTGATGAGGGTCTTCATCGTCGCTCCTGGATGGTTCGCGCGGTCACGGCTTGGGGATGCTGGTGTACGACTCCGGCCGGCGGTCGCGGTAGAACTGCCAGTCGTCGCGCATCTGCTGCACCATGTCGAGATCGAGGTCCCGGAGGAGGATCTCCTCGCTCTCCCCGGAGCCGCGCTCGCCGACGAACTCGCCGCGCGGGTCGATGACCTGGCTCGTGCCGTAGAAGTCGACGGCGAGGTCGCCGTACTCGTTGTCCTCGCGGCCCACCCGGTTGGGCTGCAGCACGAAGTACCCGTTCGCCACGGCGGCAGCGGGTCCCTCGACCTCCCACAGGCGGTTGGAGAGCCCCGGCTTGGTCGCGTTGGGGTTGAAGACCATGTGCGCCCCGTTCAGGCCCAGCTCCCGCCAGCCCTCGGGGAAGTGCCGGTCGTAGCAGATGTGCACGCCCACCTTGCCGACGGCGGTGTCGAACACCGGGTAGCCGAGGTTGCCCGGGCGGAAGTAGAACTTCTCCCAGAACCGGTCGAGGTGCGGGATGTGGTGCTTGCGGTACTTCCCGAGGATCGTGCCGTCGGCGTCGACGACCACCGCGGTGTTGTAGTAGACGCCGGTCTGCTCCTCCTCGTAGATCGGGAGGATCATCACCACCCCGAGCTCCTTCGCCAGCGCCGCGAAGCGCTGCACGATCGGCCCGTCGGCCGGCTCGGCGTAGCGGTAGTACTTCTTGTCCTGCGTGATGCCGAAGTACGGACCGTAGAACAGCTCCTGGAAGCAGACGATCTGCGCCCCGTCGGCGGCGGCGTCCCTGGCCATCTGCTCGTGCTTGTCGAGCATCGACTCCTTGTCGCCGGTCCAGGTGGTCTGCGTGATCGCTGCGCGGACGATGGTCATCGGTACCTCCATGACAGTGGGGCCATCCGCCAGCGGGGCTTCGACGGCGGAACTCCTCGGGTGCCTCGGCACCGTGCGGATGCGGAGTCGGGGGACCGTGGTCCCACTGTGGTGGGCCGAGCGCCCGAAGGCAACGACCCGTCCGACTCCGTGGACAGGGGTTCATCGTCGTCCTCCGACGTTTCCCGCGTGTTTCGAGTGGGAATCCGTGGGATTAAGGAGTCGGCTCCACCGATTCCGTCGCCGCTCGACGAGGGCGGTACCGTGGGCGGATGCGCATCACGATCCTCGCCGGCGGCGTCGGAGGAGCCCGCTTCACCTCGGCCGTGCGGGAGCACCTCCGCGACCTCGAGGCCGCGGGTGGCGGCCCGTCCGAGATCACGGTGGTCGCGAACACGGGCGACGACATGTGGCTCACCGGCCTCAAGGTCTGCCCCGATCTCGACTCCCTCACCTACGCCCTGGGCGGAGTGAACGACACCGAGCGCGGCTGGGGCCGGGCCGGCGAGTCGGAGCGGGTCTCGGCCGAGCTCACCGCGTTCGGCGTCGGCTGGCCCTGGTTCACCCTCGGAGACCTCGACCTCGGCACGCACATCGCCCGCACCTCGATGCTGCGCGACGGTCTCACCCTGTCGGAGGCGACCGAGCGGATCACGGCGCGCTGGCCGCTCGGCGTCCGCCTGCTCCCCATGTCCGACGACGACGTCGAGACGCACGTCGAGGTCGAGATCCCCGGTGAGGGCGTCCGGCTGCTGCACTTCGAGGAGTGGTGGGTGCGTCTGCGCGCCTCCGTGCCCGCCAGCCGCTTCGTGCAGACGGGGGTCGAGACCGCGCGCCCCGCGCCCGGCGTCCTCGAGGCGATCGCCGACACGGATGCGGTGCTCGTCGCACCGTCGAACCCCGTCGTGTCGATCGGCACGATCCTCGGCGTGCCGGGCATCGCCGACGCCCTGCGCGCCACCGCCGCCCCCGTCGTCGGGGTGTCCCCCGTCATCGGCGGCGCCGTGGTGCGCGGGATGGCCGACGCGTGCCTCGCCGCGATCGGCGTCGAGACCTCGGCCGAGGCGGTCGGCCTGCACTACGGCTCCCGCTCCACGGGCGGGCTGCTCGACGCGTGGCTGGTCGGCGAGGAGGATGCCGGAGCCGTCTCCGCGCTCGAGGCGGCCGATCTGAGGACGCGCTCGGTGCCCCTCTGGCTCCGCGACCGCGAGACCTCCGCCCGCCTGGCTGCCGACGCGATCGCCGCCTCCCGCGGCTGAGCCGTGGTGTCTCCCGCGCGGCCCGCCGTCGCCCGATCGGGCCGTTTGCTTGTACCGTCGTCCCGGATCGACTTCCCGGGCGACGAGCGCCGGAACCGGAGTCGCACGACCGCCCGTCCAGGACCGCCCCCGCGGATCCGCCGCTCGGGCCGCAGGGCGCGCGCGCTCGCAGGAGGACTCATGCAGCATCGCACCCGCATCGGAGCGGACGTCGTCCGCGGTGCCGGCGGTGCGCGCCGTGCCTGAGCGCTCCTTCGTCCTGCACACGCCCCCGGACGACGGCATGACCGCGATCCACGAGGCGCTCGAGGAGCTCTGGGCCGAGAGCCCGGGACTGGGATCGTGGGACCGCATGTCCTTCACCACAGCCCTCGTCGAGGTGACGTCGAACGTCGTCCAGCACGCGCGCTCCTCCCGGCCCGTCGTCTGCCGCGTCGAGATCCGCGTCGACGACCTCGAGATGCGCGCCGTTCTGAGCGACTCGGGCGAGGCGGCCGACATCGACGTGGCCGAGCGCCGCGACATGCCCGACGAGTGGGAGGAGGCCGGCCGCGGCATCCCCTTCATCCAGGCCCTCGTGACCAGCTTCGAGCACCGCCGCGTCGACGGGCAGAACGTCTGGACGATCGTGCGCGAGCGCAAGCGCTCCTGAGCGCTCCCCCCGGACGCGGGAGCCGACGCCCAGGACCGTGTGCCAGCGTGGGAGGAACCGCGTCCGGACCACAGGCGCGGACCCCCTGCGGAAGGAACTCGTCCATGCCTGGTGCCCTCGTCCTCGCCGGAGGCGGACTGGCCGGTATCGCCTGGGAGCTCGGCGTCGTGCGCGGAATCGCCGACGCGTCCCCCGAGGCCGCCCGGCTCCTGCTCGACCCCTCGACCACGTTCCTCGGCACGTCCGCGGGGTCCGCCGTCGCGGCCCAGCTGAGCACCTCCGTCGGCCTCGACGAGGCCTACGCCTCGCAGCTGCGCGAGGAGTCGGCCGAGATCGGCGCCGTCATCGACTCGGAGGCCCTGCAGGCCAGCTTCGCCGCCGCGATCGAGGGCGCGACCTCGCCCGAGGACGCCCGCCGTCGCATCGGCGTGCTCGCCCTGTCGACGTCGACCCTGTCGGAGGAGTCGCGCCGCGAGGTCATCGCCGCTCGCGTCGCCGACGCGGACTGGCCCGATCGGCGCCTCCTCATCACCGCCGTCGACACCGCCACCGGCGCCCTCGTCGTCTTCGACCGCACGAGCGGCGTCCCGCTGGTCGACGCGATCGCCGCGAGCTGCGCCGTCCCCGGCGTCTGGCCGCCGGTCACGATCGACGGCGTGCGCTACATGGACGGAGGCGTGCGCTCGGGGAGCAACGCCGACCTGGCCGCCGGAGCCGACTGGGTCCTCGTCGTCACTCCGCTGCCCGGCATCGGCGCACCCGGCGTGGGCACTGTGCCGACAGCCGAGCTCGACGCCCTCGCGTCCTCGCGGGTCGAGGTCGTCTACGCCGACGAGGCCTCGATCCGGGCCTTCGGACCCAACTCGCTCGACCCCGCGGTGCGCGCCGCCTCGGCGGAGGCCGGTCGCGCCCAGGGTGCCCGGATCGCGAGCAGGATCGCCGAGCTCGTCGGCGCCTGACGCGTCCTCAGCGCAGGACGCCGTAGCGGAGGAAGAGCGTCCCGTCGCTGAAGCGCCGCTGCTCGCGCAGATCGAGCGCCGTGCGGAACCCGGACGGCAGGAACCGCGTCCCGCCTCCGACCACGACGGGCACCACGTACCAGCGGATCTCGTCCACGATGCCGGCGCGCAGAGCCTGAGCGGCGAGGTCGGCCCCTCCGATCGAGGCGTCGTGGTCGAGCGCGTCCACCTGCTCGCGCACCGCCTCGGGGTCGAAGCGCCGCTCGAGCCGGGTGCGCACGGTCCGGACGTCGTCCAGTGTCCGCGAGTACACGATCTTGTCCGCCGCTCGCCACATCTCCTGGAAGTCGCGGATGAAGGCGAACTGCTCGGCGAGGGCGTATCCCGGGCCCCAGCCGCTCATGGTCTCGTACATCCTCCGGCCGTAGAGATAGGTGCGCACCTCCGCCTCGGTCTCGTTGATGAAGCGGTGCACCTCGGGACGCGGCTCCGCCCAGGTGAAGCCGCCGGCCTCGTCCTGGGTGTACCCGTCGACCGAGGCGATCCCGCTGTAGACGAGCGCGCCCACGTCGGCCTCCTCCGCGGGCGGGTTCGGGTTCCGCCCACGAGCGCAGGCTAGACGCGAGAGCGCTCTCACACAACACGGAGCGAAGGGATCGGCGGCGATCGACGGGTCGGCGTCTCCTTCCCGACCGCGTAGGGTTCAGGAGGCCGTGCCCGCGGCCGCGAAGGGTTCCGGATGAAGATCAGCCAGCTGCGCCACTTCGTGGCGGTCGCCGAGGAGCTGCACTTCGTGCGCGCCGCCGAGAAGCTCGGCATCTCGCGGAAGAAGCTCGACTCCTCCGTCGCCGCCGTCGAGTTCGACCTCGGGCGTCCGCTCTTCGAGCCCGGCGCGTCCCGCACGGTGCTCACCGCGGCCGGACGCGAACGGCTCGCCTCCGCCCGAGCGGAGCTCGCGGCCCTGGGCGACGAGCCCGAGGCGGCTCCCCCCGCCGGCGGCAAGGCGAAGGCCTCGAAGGGCACCGGCCGCGCCCAGATCGTCAAGGGCCAGCCCAAGCCCTACAAGCGCCGCCAGACGCGCTGAGAACGGATCCGCGCGGCCCGCCGAGCGCGATCCGGAGTGGGCCCTACCGGGCTCGAACCGATGACATCCACGGTGTAAACGTGGCGCTCTACCAACTGAGCTAAAGGCCCCCGTCGCGGCCTGGCCGCCGACGAGCGTCCCCATCGTACGACACCCTCTCCCGCGTCCCCGGCCGTCGGGCGCCGCTAGCCTCGGCACATGACCGACGCACCCGGTGACCGGGCGAGGCGGCGCGCCGAGAGCCGCTGGCCCGCCTCCGCCGCCATCCTCGTCGCCGTCGCCCTCAACGTCGTCGGCCACGACGACCGCACGTCGGCGGTCAGGCTGGCCGCGGCGGCGCTCACCCTCGTCCTCCTCGTCCCGCTGTTCGTCGTCAACCCGCGCCGCCTCGACACCGAGACGAAGTGGTCGCGCGTCGTCTCGATCTCGCTGGCGGTCGTCCTCGCCGTCGCCAACCAGGTGAACGTCGTCGCCCTGGTCACGGCGCTGGTCGACGGATCGACGGACGGGCCGCTCCTGCTGCTCACCGCTCTGCAGGTCTGGGTGACGAACGTGGTCGCCTACGCGCTGCTCTACTGGGAGCTCGACCGCGGCGGCCCCGTCGCCCGCGGAACCCTCCCGCGGAGCGGGCTGCCCGCCGCCGATTTCGCGTTCCCGCAGGACGGCTACCGGGACACGGTGCAGGAGGTCTCGGCGACCTCCTCCGAGCGCGCAGACTGGCGGCCCGGCTTCGTCGACTACCTCTATGTCTCGACGACGAACACCATGGCGTTCAGCCCGACCGACACCATGCCGCTCTCGAGCCGGGCGAAGCTCCTGATGGCCGTCGAGGGCGTCACCGGATTCGTCCTGCTCGCGCTGGTCATCGCCCGCGCGGTCAACATCCTGAACTGACCCGGTACCCGATCACTCGGGCTGCGTCTCCGCGAGATGCCACTCCGGTGCACGACACGCCGCAGGAGCCGTACCGAAGTGGCATCTCGCGAGAAGCGTCAGGCGTGCGCCGGCTGCAGGGCCTCGATCGCGGCGCGGTAGGCGTCGATCGAGCGCGCCTCGCCGGGCTCGGTGATGAAGGTGTCGCGGATGACGCCCTCCCGGTCGATGAGGAAGGTCGCGCGCGTCGCGTAGCCCTTGCTCTCGACGAAGACGCCGTACTGCTTCGCCACGTCGCCGTGCGGCCAGAAGTCCGAGAGGAGCGTGAAGTCGTAGCCCTGCTTCTCGCCCCAGGCGCGCAGCGTGTGCTTGGAGTCGACGGAGATGCCGATCACCTCGACGTCCGCGTGCTCGAAGAGCGACAGGTTCTCGCGCAGAGCGCAGAACTCCCCCGTGCAGGTACCCGAGAACGCGAGGGGGAAGAAGACGAGGGCGACGTTGCGCCGCCCGTGGAAGTCGCCGAGCTGGATCCGCTCGCCGTACTGGTTGGCGAGTTCGAAGTCGGGAGCGAGCGTCAGCTTCTCGAGAGCCATCGGTCCGATGTCCTTCCGTGCGCACGAGATTCGCGCGAGCACGAGGGGCAATGCTAGACCCGCTTCGCGCCCCCACCAAGGGGGATCGGCGAACCGGCGATCGGAGCCGGCTCCCCGATGGCCGCGGAGGGCCCTCCGGATGGTGGAACCCCACAGACCGCTGAACGCTTCCGTCGTGGATCGCCACAGTAGGCGGGAATCGCTAGGCTTGCCCAGGTGCCTGCGCGCAGCTCGTCATCCGTAGCACCCGCGCGTGGATCCGCACCGCTTCATGAGAATGATGTCTCGGGCACGATCTGCCCCCAGAGAGAGGTCGAGGGTGACTGTTAACGATCAGGACCCGTATTCCGTCGGTCACGTGGACTCGGACCCCGAGGAAACGTCGGAGTGGAACGAGTCGCTGGACGCGCTCGTGCAGGAGCGGGGTGCGGGTCGCGGACGCGACGTCGTGCTCAGCCTCCTGAAGCGCTCCAAGGAGCTGCACCTCGGCGTGCCGATGGTGCCGACCACGGACTACATCAACACCATCGCGCCCGAGAACGAGCCCGAGTTCCCCGGTGACGAGGACGTCGAACGCCGCTACCGCGCCTGGATCCGGTGGAACGCCGCGATCCTCGTGCACCGCGCGCAGCGCCCCGGGATCGGCGTCGGCGGCCACATCTCGACGTACGCGTCGAGCGCGTCGCTCTACGAGGTCGGCTTCAACCACTTCTTCCGCGGCCAGGACCACCCCGGAGGAGGCGACCAGGTCTTCATCCAGGGTCACGCCTCACCCGGCCCCTACGCCCGCGCCTACCTCGAGGGACGCCTGACCGAGCACCAGCTCGACGGCTTCCGCCAGGAGCGCTCGCACAGCGGCGGAGGGCTCTCGAGCTACCCGCACCCGCGCCTCATGCCGGAGTTCTGGCAGTTCCCGACCGTGTCGATGGGCCTCGGGCCGATCAACGCGATCTACCAGGCCCAGGCCAACAAGTACCTCACCAACCGCGGCATCAAGGACGCCTCCGACCAGCAGGTCTGGGCGTTCCTCGGCGACGGCGAGATGGACGAGGTCGAGTCGCGCGGTCAGCTCCAGGTCGCCGCGAACGACGGCCTCGACAACCTCAACTTCATCGTCAACTGCAATCTCCAGCGCCTCGACGGCCCCGTCCGCGGCAACGGCAAGATCGTCCAGGAGCTCGAGTCGTACTTCCGCGGCGCCGGCTGGAACGTCATCAAGCTCATCTGGGGCCGCGAGTGGGACGACCTGCTCGCCCGCGACACCGAGGGCGCGCTGCTCGACCTCATGAACAAGACGCCCGACGGCGACTTCCAGACCTACAAGACGGAGGACGGCGCCTACGTCCGCGAGAACTTCTTCGGCCGCGACGAGCGTGCCAAGAAGCTGGTCGAGGACTACTCCGACGAGCAGATCTGGGGTCTGCGCCGAGGCGGCCACGACTACCGCAAGATCTACGCGGCCATGAAGGCCGCGACGGAGCACAAGGGCCAGCCCACCGTCATCCTCGCCCACACCATCAAGGGCTACGGTCTCGGCCGCAGCTTCGAGGGCCGCAACGCGACCCACCAGATGAAGAAGATGACGCTCGACAACCTGAAGGGGTTCCGCGACACCATGCGGATCCCGATCACGGATGCGCAGCTCGAGGAGAACCCCTACCTCCCGCCGTACTACCACCCCGGTCAGAACGACGAGGCGATCGAGTACCTGCAGGAGCGTCGTCGCGCGCTCGGCGGCTACCTGCCCGAGCGCCGCTCGAAGTACACGCAGCTCAACCTCCCCGACGACTCCGCGTACAAGATCGGCAAGAAGGGCTCCGGGACGCAGGAGATCGCCACCACCATGGCGTTCGTCCGCATCCTGAAGGACATCCTCCGCTCGAAGGACTTCGGCAACCGCGTCGTCCCGATCATCCCGGACGAGGCCCGCACCTTCGGCATGGACGCGTTCTTCCCGAACGCGAAGATCTACAACCCGCGCGGGCAGCACTACACCTCCGTCGACCGCGAGCTGCTGCTGGCGTACAAGGAGAGCCCCCAGGGTCAGATCCTGCACGTCGGCATCAACGAGGCGGGCGCCCTGGCGGCGTTCACCGCGGTCGGCACCTCGTACTCGACGCAGGGCGAGCCGCTCATCCCGGTCTACGTCTTCTACTCGATGTTCGGGTTCCAGCGCACGGGCGACGCGATCTGGGCGGCGGGCGACATGATGGCCCGCGGCTTCATGATCGGTGCGACCGCCGGCCGCACCACGCTGACCGGCGAGGGCCTGCAGCACGCGGACGGGCACTCCCCGATCCTCGCGGCCACCAACCCGGCCGTCGTGAGCTACGACCCGGCGTACGGCTACGAGATCGCGCACATCGTGCAGTCCGGTCTCGAGCGGATGTACGGCGGGAAGCACTCTGACCCGAACGTCATGTACTACCTCACGGTGTACAACGAGCCGATCGTGCAGCCCGCCGAGCCCGAGGACGTGGATGTGGACGGCATCGTCCGCGGCATCCACCGCGTGTCCTGGGGCCAGTGGGACGGCCCCAAGGCGCAGCTGCTCGCCAGCGGCGTCGCGGTGCCGTGGGCGATCGAGGCGCAGAAGCTCCTCGCGGAGGACTGGGGCGTCTCGGCCGACGTCTGGTCGGTCACCTCGTGGAACGAGCTGCGCCGCGACGGCATGAAGGCCGAGCAGCACAACTTCCTCCACCCCGAGGACGCTCAGCAGGTTCCGTACGTCACCGAGAAGCTCGCCGACGCGAAGGGACCCTTCGTCGCCGTCTCCGACTTCTCGCACCAGGTGCCCGACCAGCTGCGCCAGTTCATCCCGGGCGACTTCGCGACGCTCGGAGCGGACGACTTCGGCTTCTCGGACACCCGCGCGGCCGCTCGTCGCCACTTCAAGATCGACGGCCCGTCTGTCGTCGTGCGCACGCTGCAGCTGCTCGCCAAGCGCGGCGAGGTCGACCCCTCGCTGTCGGTCCAGGCGATCGAGAAGTACCGGCTGCACGACGTGAACGCCGGCACCACCGGCAACGCGGGCGGCGAGAGCTGACGGACAAGTCGGTGCTCTCCTCCGACGCGTCGTCGTCGTCGACCACGCGAGGGTCTGCTCCCGCAGCCCCGGCCTCACGGCCGGGCGCTGCGCGCACCAAGGAGCAGACCCTCGCGTGGCTGCGCACCATCGCCGGCGAACTCGCGACGCAGACCATCAAGCGCCTCGACGACACGCTCCCCTGGTACGGAGCGATGCCTCCGGGTCGGCGGTCGGCCGTGGGCCTGGTCGCCCAGGCCGGCATCACGTCGTTCATCTCGTGGTTCGACGATCCGCAGGCGACCCCGTGGATCGCGGCCGACGTCTTCGGCGCGGCCCCGCGAGAGCTGCTCCGCTCGGTGTCGCTGACCCAGACGCTGCAGCTGATCAAGGTCACCGTCGAGGTGGTCGAGGACCGGGTGCGCAACGGCAGCGAGGACCTCCGCGAGGCGATCCTCCTCTACTCCCGCGAGGTCGCGTTCGCGGCGGCCGACGTCTACGCGCGCGCCGCCGAGGCGCGCGGACTCTGGGACGCGCGCCTCGAGGCCCTCGTCGTCGACTCGATCCTCACGGGAGAGGCCGACGACGAGCTGCCCAGCCGCATCGCCGCTCTCGGCTGGCACGGGCACGGCGAGGTCGCGGTCCTGGTCGGCACGGCGCCCAAGATGCTCGACGTCGACCAGCTGCGGCGCACCGCGCGGCACATGGACGCCGACGTGCTGATCGGAGTGCAGGGCAGCCGCCTCGTGCTGGTGATCGGCCGCGCCGAGCCGAGCGAGAACGCGACGGAGGAGACCGGTCCCCCGGTCGCGTTCCTCGAGATCGCGGAGGCGCTCGAGCCCGGCTTCGGCACCGGCCATCTGGTGCTCGGCCACGAGGTCCCGACGCTGGTCGAGGCGTCCCGCAGCGCCCGGGCCGCTCTCGCCGGCTTCGCGGTCGCCCGCTCCTGGCGGAACGCACCGCGCCCGGTCAGCGCCGACGACCTCCTGCCCGAGCGCGCCCTCGCCGGCGATCCGCTCGCCCGGCAGAGCCTCATCACCCAGATCTACAAGCCCCTGCAGAAGCACTCGACCGAGCTGCTCACCACGCTGTGGGCCTACCTCGACAACGGGCGCTCGCTCGAGGCCACCGCCCGCGAGCTGTTCGTGCACCCCAACACGGTCCGCTACCGGCTCAAGCGCGTCGCCGAGGTGATCGGCTGGGACGCGACGGGCGCCCGCGAGGCGCTCATCCTGCAGTCGGCGCTCATCCTCGGGTCGATGAGCGACCCCGATGGAGCCGTCCGCCGCCGTCCCGCGCGCAGCTGACCTCCGCTTCTTGTAGACCCGCCACAAGCTCTTTGTGGTTTCTCCGTACGAACAAGCGGCGCCCAGTGTGGCGCGGATCGGAAGACTGGACACGTGATCGTCGTCGTCGCCCCGGGTCAGGGCTCCCAGACCCCCGGATTCCTCGCGCCCTGGTTGGCCGTCCCGTCCGTCGCCGAGCAGGTGGCGGCCCACTCCGAGGCCGTCGGCATCGACCTCGCGGCGCACGGCACCGAGTCGGACGCGGACACCATCCGCGACACGGCCGTCGCCCAGCCGCTGATCGTCTCCGCCGGACTCGTCAGCATCGCCGCCCTCCTCGAGGGCGGACGCCGCGACCGGATCGCCGGCATCGCCGGGCACTCGGTGGGCGAGATCACCGCAGCCGCCGGAGCGGGAGTCCTCTCCGAGGCCGACGCCCTGGTCTTCGTCCGCGAGCGCGCCCGCGCCATGGCCGCGGCGGCAGCCGCCGAGCCGACGGCGATGAGCGCCGTCCTCGGCGGCGACGAGCAGGCGCTCCTCGCCCGCCTCGACGAGCTCGGCCTCGAGCCGGCCAACTACAACGGCGGCGGGCAGATCGTGGTCGCCGGCGCCGTCGACGCCCTGCAGGCGCTGAAGGACGAGCCGGTCGCCGGCACCCGCGTCATCCCCCTCCAGGTCGCCGGAGCGTTCCACACCCGCTACATGGCGCCCGCCCGCGACTCGCTCGCCGACGTCGCCGCCGGCATCACTCCGGCCGACCCGACCCTGCGGCTGTGGACCAACCGCGACGGCTCGGTCGTCGAGTCCGGCCCGGCTTTCCTGGACCTCCTCGTGGGCCAGGTCGCGTCCCCGGTGCGCTGGGACCTGTGCATGGCGGCGTTCGCCGAGGCCGGAGTCACGGGCCTCATCGAGCTCGCCCCGGCCGGCGCCCTGGTGGGCCTCGCCAAGCGCGGCCTCAAGGGGCTGCCGACCCTCGCGGTCAAGACCCCCGACGACCTCGACGCCGCCCGCGCCTTCGTCGACGAGCACGCCGCCTAGCAGGAGAGAACCATGACGACCCCTTCCCTCACCCAGTCCAGCGGCACCGCCTACACCCGGATCCTCGGCATCGGAGCGGCGCGCGGCGACCGCGTCGTGCCGAACGACGACCTGATCGAGCCGATCAACTCCTCCGACGAGTGGATCCGCCAGCGCACCGGCATCATCGAGCGCCGCCGCGCCTCGGCCGACGTGCAGGCGGTCGACCTCGCGACCACCGCCTCCCTCGAGGCGATCGAGAAGGCCGGCATCCGCCCCGACCAGATCGGCGTCGTCCTCGTCTCGACCATCAGCAACACGGTGCAGACCCCGTCGCTCGCGGCCCTCCTCGCCGACCGCATCGGCGCCAACCCGGCCCCGGCCTACGACATCTCGGCCGCCTGCGCCGGATACACCTACGGCATCGCGCAGGCCGACTCGTTCATCCGCTCGGGTCTCGCCGAGTACGTGCTCGTCGTCGGCGCCGAGAAGCTCTCGGACCTGGTCAGCCCCACCGACCGCAGCATCTCGTTCCTCCTGGGCGACGGCGCGGGCGCGGCGGTCGTCGGGCCGAGCGACTCGGCCGGCATCTCGAAGACCGTCTGGGGATCGGACGGCTCCCGCTGGGACACCGTCGGCATGGACAACCCGATGCTCGCATACCGCGAGGGCCGCGCCGAGTGGCCCACCCTCCGGCAGGACGGCCCCTCCGTCTTCCGCTGGGCCGTCTGGGACATGGCGAAGGTCGCGAAGCAGGCGCTGGCGGAGGCGGGCGTCGAGCCCTCGGATCTCGCCGCGTTCATCCCGCACCAGGCGAACATGCGCATCATCGACGAGTTCGCCAAGCAGCTCAAGCTGCCGGACACCGTGATGATCGCCCGCGACATCGAGACGACCGGCAACACCTCCGCCGCGTCCATCCCGCTGGCGACCCACCGCCTGCTCGAGGAGCACCCCGAGCTCAGCGGCGGACTCGCCCTGCAGATCGGGTTCGGCGCCGGACTCGTGTTCGGCGCGCAGGTCGTGGTGCTCCCTTAGGGGGCACCGCCCCACCCCTAAACTGACTCACGGTCACTCGACGACAACCCGAACCGAACCCCTCAAGGAGAGCACCATGGCACTGTCCACCGAAGAAGTCCTCGCCGGCCTGGCCGAGCTGGTCAACGACGAGACCGGCATCGCGACCGATTCCGTCGAGATGGACAAGTCGTTCACCGACGACCTCGACATCGACTCCATCTCGATGATGACCATCGTCGTCAACGCCGAGGAGAAGTTCGACGTGAAGATCCCGGACGACGAGGTCAAGAACCTCAAGACGGTGGGCGACGCGGTCACCTTCATCGTCAAGGCGTCCGAGTAGCACTTCCGCGCCCCTGAGGCGGACACCCCGGCCCGGCATCCGCCCGGCCGGGGTGCGCCCGGCACCCACCCCGTCACGGAACAGAGATCGTCGTCATGAGCACCAAGAAAATCGTCGTCACCGGCATCGGAGCCACCACGCCCCTCGGCGGGACCGCCCGGGACTCGTGGAACGCCCTCCTCGCGGGGGAGTCCGGCATCAGCACCATCGAGGCCGAGTGGGTCGCGAAGCACGAGCTGCCCGTGACGTTCGCCGGCCAGGCCAAGGTCCGTCCCGAGGACGTCCTGCCCCGTGCCGAGTTCAAGCGGCTCGATCCCTCCGCCCGTTTCGCCGTGATCTCCGCTCGCGAGGCCTGGGCCGACGCGGGCATCACCGACGTCGATCCGCTGCGCGTCGGCGTCGACTACTCCACCGGCATCGGCGGACTCTGGACGCTGCTCGACGCGTGGGACACCCTGCGCGAGCGCGGACCCCGCCGCGTGCTGCCCATGACCATCCCGATGCTCATGCCCAACGCCGCCGCCGCGGCGATCAGCATGTCCATCCCCTCCCGCGCCTACGCCCGCACCGACGTCTCGGCCTGCGCCTCGAGCACCGAGGCTCTCGCGAACGCCTACGAGCACCTCCAGCGCGGCCTCGCCGACGTCGTCATCGCCGGCGGCACGGAGTCGGTCATCCACCCGCTCCCGCTCGCCGCCTTCGCCGCCATGCAGGCCCTCTCCCGTCGCAACGACGACCCGGCCACCGCCTCCCGCCCCTACGACGTGAGCCGCGACGGCTTCGTCATGGGCGAGGGAGCCGCCTCGCTCGTCCTCGAGACCGAGGAGCACGCCCTGGCCCGCGGCGCCCGCATCTACGCCGAGCTCGCCGGCGGCGCGGTCACCAGCGACTCGTACCACATCACCGCCCCCGACCCCGAGGGCTCCGCCGCCGCCCGGGCGATGATCGCCGCCCTCGAGCAGGCCGGCGCCGACCGCACCGACGTCGTCCACGTCAACGCCCACGCGACCAGCACCCCCGTCGGCGACATCGCCGAGTACCGCGCCCTCGCCCGCGTGTTCGGCGACCACCTCCCGAACATCGCCGTGTCGGCGACGAAGGCCGCCACCGGCCACCTCCTCGGCGGCACCGGCGCCCTCGAGGCGATCTTCACCGTCCTCGCCCTGCACGAGCGCACCGCCCCGCCGACGATCAACCTCACCGAGCAGGACCCCCAGATCCCCCTCGACGTCGTCACCAGCCCCCGCGCCCTCGGCGACGGCCCCCTCGTCGCCCTCTCGAACTCCTTCGGGTTCGGGGGGCACAATGCTGTGGCCGCGTTCCGGTCGGTCTGACGGGGCTTCGCCCCGTGGACCGAGCGGAACGCGGGCTTCGTTGCGCGTAGCGCAACGAAGGCGCGTCCGCTCCCTACGCGGCTGAGTTCCCGAGGGCCGGTGCGGTGCGGCGACGGAGATCCGCTGGGACGCGGATCTCCGGATACGCCTCGCGGCGCTCGGGTGGGCTGCGCGCTGCCCTCCGGGCATCGGCGCGGTGCTCGCCCTACCGGGCATCGGCGCGGTGCTCGCCCTACCGGGGATCGGCAGACGGCTCGCCCTACCGGGCATCGAGACACGGCTCGCCATATCGGGCATCGGCGCACAGTTCGCCCTATCGGGCATCAGCAGACGACCCGCCCGACCGGGCATCGGCGCGCGGCTCGCCCGACCGAGCAACGGCACACAGGCCGCCCTACCGGGCATTGGTGGACAACTCACCCGATCGGTCTTCGGCGCACAGCTTCCGCCGTCCGGCTCCCGCATCAGGATCGCCGACAGGGCATCAGCCATGCCGCGCGCCGTGCCGAGCATCAGCACTCGTCTCCGGGACCCGCGGATCGCGTCCCCGGCTCGCCGAATCGCGTCGGGCTCGCGAGACCACCGGCTTCCAACGAGCCCGTCCCGATCCCACGAGCCGAAACATGGAGAACACGCGCTCTGGCACCTCCGGGCGGCGACGGCCCTCCCGTCGGGCCGATCGCCAGGTGTGAACGGGCTCGGCCCGTTCCCCGCCATCCCCAAAGGTCTGATGACCTCCTGGACCAAACTCCGGATCGCAGAATCGCACTCGGCTCGCGAGATCCGGCGATCCTCAGCGCTTTCCACGAGCCGAGGCTGCGGCACCCGGCCGGCTTCCACCGCGCGAAACTCCCGAGCTCGCCTCCGCACCCGGATCGCCGAGCCCCGCGAGGCGTATCCGGCGATCCGCGTGCCAGCGGATCGCCGTCGCCGAACGCACCCCGCTCTGCAGAACGCGACCCCGTCGCGAAGCCGACCGCGCGACGCCGCGCGAGGAGCGGCGTCGGCACAAGCACAGCCGACCGCGCGACGCCGCGCGAGGAGCGGCGTCGACGATGCACGGAGTCGGCGTCAGCCGACTCCGTGCATCCAGATAACCGGCGCGAAGTCGCTCGCGTACCGGAACGGCTCGAGTTCGTCCTCCCACGCCTGGCCGAGGGCGAGGCGGAGTTCGCGGTGCAGCTCGATGGGGTCGGCGCCGGCGGTCTCCATCGCGGCGCGGACGCGGTCCTCGGGGATGACGGTGTTGCCGACGCTGTCGGTCTGGGCGAAGAAGATCCCGAGGCCGGGAGTGTGCATCCAGCGGCCGCCGTCGACTCCGGGGGACGGCTCCTCGGTGACCTCGTAGCGGACGTCCTCCCAGCCGCGCAGAGCGGAGGCGATGCTCGCGCCGGTGCCGGGGGCACCCTCCCACGCGAACTCGGCGCGCTGCGTTCCGCGCAGGACCGGCTGATCGATCCACTCGAAGTTCACGGCACGACCGAGAGCGCGCCCGGCTCCCCACTCGAGGTGGGGGCAGAGCGCGCGAGGGGCGGAGTGCACGAAGAGCACACCCCGAGTCTGCTGCGCCACCATGCTGTCCTCCGTTCGTCCCGGTGCGTCTTCCCCAACGACCCGGACCACGTACGACTAGCGGTGCATTCTTCGATTGTGCGGTGGACGAGCCACCACGTCAGAGTATGCATCAGCCGTCCCGCGCCGACAAGGCGGCTCGCCGCGCCCGCCCGGGGCGCGCCCGGATCCCCTGCCTATACTCGGCATGTCCGGTGCCCGCTCCCGCTCGGGCCCGTCCGAGAGGAGTCCCGTGTCGGTCCGCGACGGTCTCCTGGCGCTCCTCACCCTCGGTCCCGCCTACGGTCTGCAGCTGCACTCCGAGCTCCTCGATCGCGCGGCGCACCGCCGCCGCGTCAACGTGGGCCAGATCTACTCGACGCTCGAGCGCCTGCGCGAGCGCGGTCTCGTCGTCCCGGCCGGAGCGACGGAGGACGGACTCCCTCTGCATGCGTTGACCGACGACGGCCGCGCGGAGGCGTCCGCCTGGCTCCACGGCGACGGCGCCTCGGCGCAGGAGGACTGGGACGACGTCCTCGACCGCATCCTGCTCGCGTCGACCCTCGAGGAGGCCGACCTCGATGCGGTCCTGGCCGCGTACTCGGTCGCGCTCCCGGAGGACGAGGAGCCCGTCGACGACCACCCGCAGCGCCGCCTCGCCGCCCGCGCCCTCCGGGTCCGCGACGACGCCCTGCGGAGCCTGCTCGACGCGGCCCGCGAGGAGCTGTCCGGAGCGGAGGCGGCGGCGGGCGTCCGCGGCTTCACGCTCGAGCGTCCGCGCCGGGGCCGGAGAGCGGTGTCCCGGGACGAGACAGGCGAAGGGGCCGTCGCTTAGGCTGGAGCGCATGTCCCGCTCCCCTCTCGGCCTCCGCGTCGCCTCGCGCACGCGTCGACGCCTGATCGCGGCGGGTACCGGCACTCTCCTCGTCCTCTGCGCCTCCCTCGCCTCGCCGCTCACCGCGTCCGCCGCGTACGATCCGGCCGATTACCCGTCGTGGTCCGACGTCGAGGCCGCGAAGGACAGCGAAGGCGCCACGGCGGCCGAGGTCGACAGGATCACGGCCTTCCTGGCCGATCTCCGCGATCAGGCCGCCGAGCTCACCGACGCCGCCATCGCCCGGGCATCCGAAGCCGACGCCGCTCGAACCGCCCTCGATGAAGCGGGTCAGCGCGTCACCGCGCTCGAGAGCCGCGCCGATGCGGCGCGCTCCGCCGCCGACGCCGCGAAGGAGCAGGCCGGTCGGCTCGCCGCCCAGCTCTACCGCACCGGCGGCACCGACGCCACGCTCAACCTCCTCGTCGGCGGACAGGAGTCGGACGAGCTGCTGTACCACATCGGCACGATGAGCCAGCTGACGCTCCAGACGAGCACGCTGCAGACGGCGGCCGAGACGAGCGAGAACGAGGCCGGCGCTCTCGCCGCCCAGGCCGAGAAGGCCCGGTCCGAGCGGGTCGCGCTCGCCGACGCGGCCGGCCGCGCCCTCGACGAGGCCGAGGCGGCGCAGTCGGCGGCCGACGCGAAGGTGGCCGAGCAGGAGCAGTACAGCTCGACGCTCTACGCCCAGCTCGCCGAGCTCAAGGACACGACCGCCGCGCTCGAGGAGCAGTACGCGACCGGGCAGCAGGAGAAGGCGGTCTTCGAGGACCAGCAGCGCCGTGCCAGGGAGGCCGCTCAGCAGGAGGCGATCCGCACCGCGCCGTCCGCCGGCTCGCGTCCCGTTGCCGCTGCTCCCGCCCCTGCCGCTCCGGGCGGCGGGCCGCTGCAGCTCGGGAACGACGACCCGACCGGAGCGCGCAACAGCTCCGCCGAGACCATCGCGGCCCTCAGCACCTACGCGGGCCGCACCGACGGCCTGTCCCCCTCGCAGGCGCAGGCGTACGCACGGACGGTCCTCGGGAACTACGGTTGGGGGCAGGACCAGATGGACTCGTGCCTCGTCCCACTCTGGAACGGGGAGTCCGGCTGGCGCTGGAACGCTCTGAACCGCTCCTCCGGCGCCTACGGGATCCCGCAGGCGCTGCCGGCGAGCAAGATGGCCTCGTCCGGGTCGGACTACCAGACCAGCGCGGCGACGCAGGTGAACTGGGGCCTCTCGTACATCAAGAGCTCGTACGGATCGCCCTGCAACGCCTGGGCGAAGTGGAACTCCCGCTCGCCGCACTGGTACTGAGCCCGCGTCTCACTTCGCCTCGTCGTAGGCGTCGACCACCGCCACGGTCACGGGGAAGTCGATGTCCGCTCCGCCGAAGAGGGCGCGGCCCGCGCGGGCGGCCGACTCCCGGACGATCCCGGCGACCTGCTCGGCGACGTCCGCCGGTGCGTGCACGATCACCTCGTCGTGCAGGAAGTACACCAGGTGCGCCCGATCCAGGCCCGGGCCGCCGTCGCGCAGTCGGGCGCGCAGATCGCCCATCCAGCAGAGCGCCCACTCGGCGGCGGTGCCCTGCACGACGAAGTTCCGGGTGAAGCGGCCCCAGTCCCGCGCCCGCTGAGCGCTGCGCGCGTCGGGACTCTCGTCGTTCGCTCCGACCGCTCCCGGAGGGGAGCTGCGGCCGAGCCAGGTCGAGACGCTCTCGCCCCGCTCCCCCGCGCGGGCGGCGGCCTCGACGTGCGCGACGGAACGCGGGTAGGCCCGGGTGAGCCGCGGCAGGAGGCTCCCCGCCTCCCCGCTGGTCGCTCCGTACATCGCACCGAGCATCGCGACCTTGGCCCGCGGACGGTCGGGGACGACCCCGGCGTCGACGATGCCCTGATAGAGGTCGCGTCCACGCCCCGCTGCGGCCATGGCGGAGTCGCCCGCCAGCGCGGCGAGGATCCGGGGCTCCAGCTGCGCGGCGTCGGCCACGACGAGCTTCCAGCCGTCGTCGGCGACCACGGCGGCGCGGATCTGCCGCGGGAGCTGCAGCGCGCCTCCGCCCGACGTCGCCCAGCGACCGGTGACCACGCCTCCCACGACGTACTCCGGCCGGAACCGGCCGCCGTGCACCCAGGCGTCGAGCCACGCCCAGCCGTTCGCGGTCAGCAGCCGCGAGAGCTTCTTGTACTCCAGGAGCGGCGGGATCACCGGGTGCTCGAGGGACTGGAGCTCCCACGAGCGGGTCGACTCGACGGCCAGACCGGCGCGGCGGAGCGAGCGGATGAGGTCGGCGGGCGAGTCGGGGTTGAGCTCGGGTGCCGCCAGAGCCGAGCGGATGCGATCGGCCAGCGCCTCGAGACGGGCGGGGCGACCGCCGAAGACGGGCCGCGGACCGAGCGCCTCCGTCAGCACGCGGTCGTGCACGTCGGCGCGCCAGGGCAGGCCCGTGGCGGCGATCTCGCGCGCGATGAGCGCGCCGACCGACTCCGCCGCGAGGAGCAGGCGCAGTCGGCCCGGCTGCGAGGACGCCGTGACCGCCTCCTCCTGCCGGGCGAGCTCGACGACGGGGTCGAGCTCGGCGGGGTCGGCGTCGGCCTCCTCGAAGCCGACGAGCGTGTCGGTGGCGGCGGGCGCGACGGCGTCCGAGTCCCACGCGTCGCGGGGAGCTCGTGCGAGCGGCGAGCCCGCTGCGGCGACCGAGCGGCGGAGGATCGCGCGGCCGAGCCGCAGATCGTGGCACCGCGACACGCGGACGTCGGCATCGAGCAGCGCGGGATACCAGCGCGACGTGTCGTCCCACACCCAGCGCGGACGCCGGGACTCGTTCACCCGGACGAACCGGGCGAGGTCCCCGGCGCCGCGACCGCTCCCCTCGGGCGACGACTCCCCCGTCTCGGCGACGGAGACGGCCCACCAGGCACCCGAGGGTGAACCGGCGAGGACGAGGAGCATCCGTCCATTCTCCTCCGGCGAGCGGACGCCCCCGGCGCCGGGACCGCTCATCCCTGACGCTGCGAGGCCGGGTAGCCGGGGAAGGGCTTCTCCTGCGCGGTCGGCGGCTGACGCTCCCAGAGCGCCTTCGCGATGGTCTCCATGTCGCGGGAGTAGCCGACGAGCGTCCGCTTCTCGGGCTCGGCCGCCCAGGTCACCGCACGGAACCAGGTCTCGCGGTACGGGCCCGTCTCGATCCGGCGCACGAGTCCGATTCGGCCGGTGCGCACGGCGTCGACCATGACCCACTCGTCCGGGCCGCTGCTGCGCAGCATCTGCAGTGGACTCCACTCGATCATCGCGCCTCCCCGCCGTTCGCTCGTGGCCGTGGCGGGTGACTTCGCCGCGGCGTACACTCGCAGACTATCGAACACATGTTCGAACGGCCAACCGCCACCGGAGCATCCGGGCGGGTCGCCGACGAGGAGGAACGGGGCGCGAGGATGGCGGTGATCGACGAGACGGCGCTGGTCTCGACCGACGGCGAGGGCGTGCCGATCGCACTCGACTGGCGGGGCGGGCGCTACCGGGTGACCGACCGGCCGACGGTGTGGACCTGCACGAGCGCCTGGTGGGCACCGCTCGAGGGCTTCCGGCCCACGTTCGGACGACCGCCCGTGAGCATCGGGGGCTGGCGGTTCCAGGCGACCCACGTCGAGACGGGCGGATCGTTCGTCCTCGACGTCATCGCGTCGACGGAACCGAGCTGGAGCGTCGTGCGGGTGTACGAGTGAGGCGCGACGGCGCCGGTGCTACTTGTCGGCCGACCAGGGCGCCACGGTCATGGCGATCAGGGCGGCAGTGCCCGAGACGAGGCCGGCGGCGGTGATACCTGCGATGACGAGCCAGAGCACGAGTTCCATACGACGAGTCTACCGAGCGCGTCGAGTCCTCCTTCCATCCCCCGGCTATGGAATACCGTCGGAGGAGTGACCGACGCCCCGACCCGTGCCAGCGTCGGACTGCGCTCCGAGCGCGGTCCGATCCTCCTCTCGCTGATGATCTCGACCGCACTGGTCGCCCTCGACGCCACGATCCTCGCGACGGCCGTGCCGTCGATCGTCGACGACCTCGGCGGATTCGCCCAGTTCCCCTGGCTGTTCTCGATCTACCTGCTCGCGCAGGCCGTCTCGGTCCCCCTGTACGGCAAGCTCTCGGACGTGATCGGGCGCAAGCCCATCATGCTGATCGGCATCGGGCTGTTCCTCCTCGGCTCCCTGCTCTGCGGGCTGGCCTGGAGCATGCCGGCGCTGATCGCCTTCCGGGCCCTGCAGGGGCTCGGCGCGGGTGCGATCCAGCCCATGGGCATCACCATCGCGGGCGACATCTACACGGTCGCCGAGCGCGCGAAGACCCAGGGCTACCTGGCGAGCGTCTGGGGGATCTCCTCCGTCGTCGGGCCGACCCTCGGCGGTGTGCTGTCGGACCTCGGCGCCTGGCGCGGGATCTTCCTGATCAACATCCCGCTCTGCCTGCTCGCCGCGTTCCTCCTCATCCGGAGCTTCCGCGAGACGACCAGAGGCGAGCGGCAGCCGATCGACGTCGCCGGAGCGGCCGTCCTCGCCGTCGGCACCGCGCTGCTGATCCTCGGCCTGCTCGAAGGAGGGACGGCCTGGCCGTGGCTCTCGCCGGCCGGGATCGGAGTGTTCGCCCTCTCGGCCCTCGCCTTCGCCGTGTTCGTCGCGATCGAGCGGCGCGCCAGTGCCCCGGTGCTGCCGCTCTGGGTGCTCAGCCGTCGCCTCCTGCTGTCGACGAGTCTCGTGTCCGCCGCCGTCGGCGCGATCACCCTCGGCGTCACGTCCTACTTCCCGACCTTCGCCCAGGGCGTGCTCGGCAGCTCGGCGCTCGGAGCGGGCTTCGCCGTCGCCGCGATGACGCTCGGCTGGCCCGTCGCGGCGAGCCTGTCGGGGCGCCTCTACCTCCGCATCGGCTTCCGCAGCACGGGATTCATCGGAGCGGGGCTCGTCGTCGTCGGCACCGCGCTGACGATCCTCCTCGGCAGCACCTCGACGCTCTGGCACATCGCAGGATTCTGCGTGCTGATCGGTGCGGGCATGGGTCTCGTGGCGACTCCGACCCTCATCCGGGCGCAGTCCAGCGTCGAGTGGAGCGAGCGCGGCGTCGTGTCCTCGACCAACTTCTTCGCCCGCAACATCGGCAGCGCGGTCGCGGTCGCGGTCTTCGGCGCGATCGTCAACGCCGCGACCGGCGACGGCACTCCCGCCCCCGAGGATCTGGCCGCCGGGACGCGGTTCGTGTGCATCGCGCTCGCGGTCGTCGCCATCGGCATGCTCGCGGCGGTCGCGGCGATGCCGAAGGAGGGGCGCCCCGACGCCGTCTGATCAGTCGCGCGTGCGATCGGCTCCTGCGGCGATCGCGCGGCGCGACGAAGCGATCCGCTGCAGCCGTACGATCCGGGAGCGACGGACCCGGTGCGTCCAACGCAGCACGGGGTCGCCGAGACCCGGGTGCCGACGGAGCGTGTGCAGCGCGCGGTCGAGGCGGCGCATCATGTCCCTCGCCGCGCCGAACGGCCGCGCCGAGATGCCGACCTCGAGGTGACGGTCGAGCACGATGCGGTGGCGCACGCCGAGGTGCACGCTGATCTCGACGTCGTCGTGCACGTACGAGTCCTCGCGGTGCATCTCCTCCGCGATCTCCTGCCACGCGGAGCGGCGGATCGCGCAGTTCGACCCGAACAGCGGCCAGTGGGACAGGGCGGAGCCCATCAGGGCGAAGTACGCGTCCATGTAGACCACGCGGGCGAGCAGGCGGGGCACGGGGCTCAGCTCGACGAAGCGGCCCGGGCCGGTCACCGCTCCGACCGTCGGATCCGCGAAGTGGCCGGCGAGCCGTGCGATCCAGTCCGGTCCCGGCTGCGAGTCGGCGTCCAGCCGCGCCAGCACGTCGCCCTCGGCGGCGTCGAAGCCGAACGCCGTGCTCGCGGGGATCCCGCTCCCCTCGTGCACGACGACCCGGGCGCCGAACGCCCGAGCCACTTCGGCACTGTCGTCGGTGCTGCCGTCGTCGACGACCACGACCTCGAGGGGGGCGAGGGTCTGCTCGGCGAGGAGGGCGAGCAGCCGCTCGAGGTGGCGGGCGTCGTCCTTGACGGGGACGACGACCGAGATGCGACGGTGTTCCATCCGCCCAGTCAACGCGATGCGAGGGGCCGGAGGGACCCTCCCACGCCGGACGCGCGTCTCGCGCTCGTGTCAAGCCGGTCCCGTCGGCCTCCTCCGGATGCTCGGATCGAGGTGACGACGACGAACCCACTCGGCATCAGGAGACGACATGACCCACGGACCTCGAGACTTCCAGCCGACGCGCGCCGTCGTGACGGCATCGGACTCCGGCATCGGCCGAGCGACGGCCGTCGCCCTGGCCCGGGCCGGGATGGACGTCGGCATCACCTGGCACAGCGACGAGGAGGGAGCGAACGGCACCGCGGAGGAGGTCCGCTCCCACGGCCGCCGCGCCGAGATCGCGCAGCTCGATGCGACAGAGCTCGACCGGGCGGGGGACGTGATCGACGATCTCGCCGAGCGCCTGGGCGGCCTCGACGTGTTCGTGAACAACGCGGGTGGCGGAGGCGGCGAGCCCTTCCTCGAGCAGAGCGTCGAGAGCTGGCGGAGCACGGTGGCGCTGAACCTCGACGGGGCCTTCGTCTGCCTGCAGCGTGCGGCGCGGCGGATGGTGGACGCGGGCACCGGAGGACGGCTGATCGCCGTCACCAGCGTGCACGAGCACCAGCCCCGCGTCGGAGCCGGAGCGTATGTCGCGGCCAAGCACGGACTCGGCGGGCTGCTCAAGGTCGCCGCACTCGAGCTCGGGGCGCACGGGATCACCGTCAATGCCGTCGCTCCCGGCGAGATCGCGACCCCGATGAACGACGCGGACGACGTCGATCCCTTCACGATCGACCGTCCCGGCATCCCGCTCGGCCGTCCCGGCGACGCGCGCGAGATCGCCGCCGTCATCGCGTTCCTCGCCTCCCCCGGAGCCGCCTACGTCACCGGCTCCTCGTACGTGGTCGACGGCGGCATGCTGCAGATGGGCCCGCAGGCCGGCTCGCACCTGCTGCAGGACGACTGGCGTGAGGCCTGAGCGACTCCCCGCGCCGCTCCCCCGACCGGTACTCTCGAAGAGGTGCTCCGGCGGGCGGAGCGCCGTGCTCGGGATGTAGGTGACGCGCGTGTGGTTCCGCCGTCGACGCCGACTCAAGATGAAGCCGTACGACCCCGATGAGAACCCCTCGCGCGAGCCGGTCTCGGTCGAGGAGGCGACCGAGGAGGGTCTGATGCTCGCCGAGTACGCGAGCCGGATGGCCGTGAAGAACCGCGTGCTCATGGACGGGCTCACCGCCGACGTCCCCTTCGACGTAGGCCACTACTCGCGGGCCGCCGCGCTCGAGCTGACGAAGCTCGCCGACGAGTCCGTGGCCGCGGCCGAGCGCCTGCGCGCGATCGCCGCCGAGGCGACCTCGGTGGGCGGTCGCTCCGACCACGTGCACGACTACCGCTCGGCCGACGTCGACAATCTCGACCACCGCGAGCGGCTCTCGCTGGCGGTCGCCGACACCCTCCGCCGCCGTGCCGAGGACGACGAGTACCTCGCCGGACTCGTGGATGGAGCGAGGCAGGACGCCTGGCGCGAGCTCTCGCAGTCGATCGAGGAGACCCTCGACCGCGCACCGCGGATCGACCCGGACGACGAGGAGTACCGGCGCGACCGCTCCGTGCGGATGGCGCTGGTCGTCATCGACGACCTCGCCAAGCTCGCCCAGGACCGCGGCGTCGACCTCGAGCCCTGAGCAGGGCGCGCCTCGGTTCAGGCCCAGCCGGCGCGGAACGACTCCGTCGCCTCGGTCGACCTCTCGCGCACCGCCTCGAGCAGCTGCTCCATCGACTCGCTCCGGAGGAACGCCAGCCGGTCGAGCTCCGTCACCGGGGCGACGCCCGCGAGCTGCCACGCGTGCGCGGCCGGATCCTCGGCGAGCTCGACGACGGCGCCGTAGCGTTGCTCGACGAACTCGCTCGCCACGGCCAGCGCCGTGCGCACCGCGGACTCCGCGGCGGTCAGCGCCTCGGCGAGACGCGGCTCCCATTCCAGGTCGGGCAGCAGGCGGACCTCGGCGCGCGGGTACGGGTCGTCCTCGTACCAGCGGACGACCTCGAAGCGGTGCTCGCCGACCGAGTCGATGGTGACGAACGACTCCGCGCCGTCGATGTTCAGGATGCGCGCCACGGTGCCGACCGCGAAGCGCTGATCGCCACCGCCCACCTCCTGGCCGCGCTCGATGAGGACCACGCCGAAGGACAGGCTCTCGTCCTCGAGCACGTCGCCGAGCATCCGCAGGTACCGCGGCTCGAAGAGCCGGAGCGGGAGCGGCATGTGCGGCAGGAGCACGGAGCCGAGCGGGAACATCGGGAGGTCAGGCACAGGACCAGGGAATCATGTCCGGCAGTCGGCGGCCAGTACGGGCGTCCGGGCGGCGGACGTGCTAGCGATCACGCCGTCGACTCCGGCCGCGGTCCGAGGACGGCGACCACGAGCTCCTCGGCGTCCGCCAGGTAGCCGAGCAGCGCGGCCGTCTCCCGGGCCTCCGCGAGCCCGGCGATCGTCGGCGCGCTGAACACCCCGTCGGCGGGGTCGCGGAGCAGGATCCCGCCGCGCGCGAGCGCCACCGCCGTGTCGTCGTCGAGCAGCCATGCGTTCACCCCGGCCGTCTCGACCGTCGCGTCGACGGACCGCCGCCCTCGACCGGTGTGGATCCGGGTCGCCGACCGGACGGGGAGCGGCGCGACCGTCAGGTCCCCCCTGTTCACCGCGCGGGTCACCGCGTCGGACAGGACGCCCCGCCCCAGATCGTGCAGCCGCGTCACGAGCTCGATGTGCTCCACCGGTGATCCTCCGTCGTCCCTCGCGGCCGGCGGGGACGAGACGGGCGGGCCCTCTCGCCCGCGGCAGGCCTCCTGCAGTGCGGGTGAACGCTCCGTCGCCTCCACGACCCAGGGTAGAGAGGAGAGGTCCCGCGCCGCGCCCCCCGTCATGGACGGCGGCACCTGCTGTTCACCCGGCTGGTGCATCATTCTCCGGTGGCTGCTGACGTGAACCTCGACGAGATCGCTTCCGAAGTTGCGGCGCGCCTGCGCGCCCGCTTCCCCGACCACTCGGCCGAGGAGGTCGACGCGACCGTCCGCGCCGAGCTCGACGCCCTCGCCGACCGCCCGGTCCGCGACTACCTCTCGGTGCTCACCGAGCGTGCCGCGAAGTCCCGCCTGAAGAAGTCGCCCTCCGCCTGACGGCCCCCGACTCCGCAGAAATTGTCGTACTCGGCGTCGAGTACGACGACTTCCGCTGACTCGAAGGACCTCGAGTCCGGAGAGACTGCGTTCACCCGGTCGCATCTGCGAAGCTCGACACTCCAAGCGTCCGCGGGGTCTCAGGCACCTGACCCGATGTCGTGTGGCTAGACGGACGCGCCGATGACGGCGAGCAGTTCGCCGAATCTCGGGGCATCGAGGATCTCGATCCTCTGACCCGCTAGCGCGAGTTCCCGCGCCTTCAGCACTTTCGCACTGACGATCTCGCCCGGCTTGAGCTCTCCCGGACCGAAAGTGCCCATCACCACGAGGGTCGTCTTTCTCGTGACGTTCGAGCCGATGCTGGCTCCGTGCGCGGCGACCAGCGCCTGAGCCTTCTTCCGCGGCATGCCGTCGATCTCCCCGGTGAAGACGACTGTCTCCCCGAACAGCGGACCGGTCGGATCGGCGTCCGCGGCGGGGGCCGGGAAATCCGCGAGACGAGTGTAGGCAGCGCGGGCGGACGTCTTCGGCACCCGACTGTCACTCCAGAGATGATGAACATCGTGACGCCCGAGACGGCGCCCGAGGGCGAGAGCCACTTCAGCGCTGGCGACAGCATCGGCTTCCGCATCGTGGTGGTCGTCGAGGACCACCCCGAGGTGTGCGGCGACGGTCGGCAGACGGTAGGAGTCCAGGGCCAGATGAGCTTTCGCCAGCACCACCGTGCACAGGAGGTCCGGAACAGGCGCGTCAAGCATCGCCAACTTGTGTGCGGCTGCGATCACTCCCTTCTCGAAGGGCGCGTTGTGAGCGATGACCGGATCGTCTCCGATGACCGTGTCCAACCATCCTGCGACCGCCGCCCAGTCCGGAGCGGTCTCGCAGTCCTCCCATCTCAGCCCGTGGATACCCGTGTTCCTCAGGGAGAAGTCGTCTCCTGTCAGCGGCCGGATGAGGGTCGACGCGCGATAGCTGATCACCCCGTTGGTCACCCGAGCGACACCGACAGCGCAGGCCGAGCCTCGCTGCGCGTTCGCCGTCTCGAAGTCGATCGCTGTGAAGGTGAGGGGCATCCGCGGTTCTCCTCTGGCTGGCGGGCAGTCCTCGGATCTTCGCAGCAGCGAGCGCTCGTGAACGCGCACTGGACGACGCGTGTCGCGTAGGTTCTCGAGCCGCCTTCCTGGGCGCCCGCGGAATCTCACCGCTGTCCGCGCCGGCGACCGTCGGGCCACCGAGGCCGTGCGGACAGACGCGGCGCGGAAGTAGGGCGTACGGGACGTGAACCCGTGACCGGCGGATCATCAGCGCGGCGCCCACTCCTCACCGGCCCGAACGGAGACACCCTGCCGCAACGCACAGGGAACCTAAAGATTCACGCCGTAGCTCGAACAAACCAGCCTTCGACACTCGACTTGCGACTCGTCTCGGTACGGCTCGGACAACCTCGGCCGGGTGCAGTCGAGCGGTTTTCGGAGAGACTTGTATCGTGTGAATTAGACCCGCGAACCCGTGCGCTCGGACAGGGCCACTGTCGCACGAGCGCGAACGAGCGCGTTCGAGAGCACGAACCACAGACCCGCAGCCACGACGGTAGCTACAGCCGCAATTAAAGCGGCCACCCCGACCCAGGACCATGCACCATTTACGACGGCGCGATCAGCGGCTGCGGTCGCAAGCGCGTCTGCGCTCGCGTCCGTCGCGTCCTCAAGGCGCTCGGTTGCGTCCTCGAATTCCTCGACTACAGGGCTATACTCGGCCGCTGAGGCTGCGACTGCGGTGTCCAGTTCCGCCTTCAAGCCCGCGTCATAGCCGACAGTGGCCGGCCAAGCAGGGGCCGGAATGGACCCATTCTTTACTCCGCGAGCGACCGACACGTCATAGATCTGTGCGGCGTTCTGCTGGTCGTACTGCAGTTCTTCCCAGGCGACGTCTTTCCGGTACTGCGCCCCCTTTGCATCGCGCTTTGCCTCCGTCAGGTGCGAGGCAGCGGAAGCGGCAGATGCCGCCGACGCGTCTGCCCGGTACGAATGCTGCACGGCGCCAAAGATGCCGCTGCCGACTAGTACGAGACTGCCGGCGATCACGACGAAGAAGACCAGTCGGCCCACTTGGGCTGCCACCTCTGCGCGACGCAAGAAGTGGCGGACAGGGTCGGGAACAGTTGCGGTGGAAGCAGTCGGCACGCGGTGATCCTATCCAGACTCTGGAGAGGGCGGCGGCGGCCCGGTTCGCTGCCCCGCCCCTGGGCCGCTATGGCACGCGTGCCGGAGCAAACCAAGGCTGCTCACGGAGGACGCGGCCGCCTTGGCGCTCCTGCTCGGCCACGCTCGCGTTCTTCGAAAACTGCCGGATGAGCAAGGCGAATACATGGCCACCCGCCCACACGCCGCCGAGCCGACCGCGTCGCTGTGGCCGGGGCGAAACTACGGCGGGTGCGGCGACTTCCGCGGCGGGCTCAATTGGTCCAAGCGCATGCACTACAACTCGTTCTACCTGCGCCGGTTCCGTGACGCCGCCAAGGCCATCGGCCAGCTGGACCTGCGCTTCCATGACCTTCGCCACACCGCAGCGTCCTTGTTCGCCGCGTCTGGGATGCCGCTGGCGCGGGTCGCCCGAATCCTCGGCCACGCCGACACCGCGACCACCTAACAAGGTGTCCCTGCACTTCTCCCTCGATGACCACGCCGCCGACATGGATCGCCTCGACTCGTACCTCTCACCCGACCGTGGCCGCAAAGCCGCCGAGGCGCCGTTGACTCTAAGGGCGATGCTCTAACCGACTAGGTGTTGCTATTGTGCGTCGCCTTCAATCTGCCGTCCCACGGCATTCGGATGAACCTCGAAGCCGAATGCCTTATTGTGTTCGCCCATCAATCCGTGGCGACCGAGGACCGCGATCGCTTCCCACCAACGGTGCAGACTGTCGGCGATGGCGGTATTGGTGCCGCGAGTCAGCCGGTTGAAAGCCGCCATATCGCCAGCGAAGCCAGCATCTCTCAGCGCCTGTAGCTCTGGCGACGCGTCAATCGCGCAGTTCTCTACGAGAGTCCACTGTGCTGAGGGGCTGTCCCAAGACTGGGGTTCGTCCGCGAGCAAGTCCAGGTTGTAGAAGCGCCCCGACCGTCCGTAAGCATCGAGTGCATCGAGCAGGATCGGCCATACGGGATCGGTTTCGACCTTAGCAAACCAGCCTTGGGCATAGCTCGATTTGTCGCCGATACCGGCCCGCAGCTTCTCTCGAAGGAGCCCGTCGAGCTTTACAACGCCGTGACCGAACTCCCGTTTCATGACCGTCTGCGTTGGCCAGGCGCCGCTCTCGTCCAAAGCCACCAGCCCCACTGCCACCTTCAACAGCTTCTCAACACCGATCGACAGCATCGTCAAGATCGGGTCGCGGGTGGTGTCAGCGAACGCGGCCGAACGAACGGTCCGTTCGCCATAGGCCAGCAGGTGCTTCGCCGAGTCCATTTCCTCGATCAGGGCTATCGCCTGTCGTTGGTTCAGCCCCTCGAAGTTCCCCATTGCCAGAGTTTGGCAGCCGCCATGTCGAGCTCGCTACCCATCGAGGGGATCGGGTCAGCCGAGGGTTTCTGGAGGGGTTCCGCTTCTGGAGCTTCCGACCCGAGACCCCTACTCCTCAGTGTTCACTTGGTAGGGCGTACGGGACTTGAACCCGTGACCGACGGATTATGAGTCCGCTGCTCTGACCGGCTGAGCTAACGCCCCGCGGACCCCGCCGGCGGGAGAGCCGTCAGGCTCGGCCAGCCGTGGCGGAGGCTGCGTCGATGGTCGGATCGGCCACCGGCTCCCCACGATACAGGCTCTCGAATGTGCTGATCGTGCGGGTGATGTCGTGGGCGGCGACGATGCGCAGGGAGGCGCGCTTCATCTCCTCGAGGTGCTCGGGGGTGCTGGTCAGGACGTCGGTCAGGCGGTCGGCGAGGGCCTGCGCGTTGCCGGGCTCGAAGAGATGGCCGTTCTCGCCGTCGTGCACGAGGTGCGGGAGGGCCATCGCGTCCGCGGCGACGACGGGGAGGGCCGAGGCCATCGCCTCCATCGTCGCGATGCTCTGCAGTTCGGCGATCGAGGGCATCGCGAAGACGGTGGCGCGCGAGTACGCCTGCTTGAGCTCGGCGTCCGAGACGTAGCCGGTGAAGCGGACGCGCTCGCCCAGCTGGAGGCTCGCGGCCAGCTGCTGGAGGTTGCGCATCTGGTCGCCGCCGCCGACGATCTCGAGCTGCGCGTCGAGGGACGGATCGAGCAGGGCGACGGCGCGCAGGAGGACGTCGATGTGCTTCTCGCCGGTCACGCGTCCGACGAAGAGGATGCGGTTCTCGCCGCGCGGAGTGAAGTCGGGGGTGTAGTTGTCGGCGTCGATGCCGCAGGAGATGGCGTGCACGCCGCGGAGGCCGGTGTACTGCTCGAGGAACTGGGCGGCCCTGCGGGTCGGCGTGGTCACGGCCTCCGCGCGGCCGAAGGTGCGGCGGGCGGCGCGCCACGCCATCTGCACGGCCTTCGCCTGGACGGCCTTGGGCAGCAGCGTGAACTCGAGCATGTTCTCGGGCATGAAGTGGTTGGTGCCGATGATGCGGATGCCGCGCTTGGCCGCCTCGATGCCCAGTCCGCGACCGACGATGATGTGCGACTGGAAGTGGACGACGTCGGGCTTCACCTCGTCGAGGATCCGCGCGCTGTTCTGCTTGATGCGCCACGGCATCGCGAAGCGCAACCAGTCGTGCGGGAACCAGCGCCAGCTGTGGAGGCGGTGCACGATCATCCGCTGACCTTCGTGGGTCTCGAACCGCGTGCCGCTCCAGCCGTCGGCCGACGGGGCGACGACGTGCACCTCGTGGCCGCGGGCGACGAGGCCGGCGGCGAGGCGCTCGGCGAACTTCGCGGCGCCGTTGACGTTCGGGGCGAACGTGTCGCAGCCGATCACGACCTTCAGCGGTCGGGGGCCCGAGTCCGAGGAGGTCGCCTCCGTGACGTGCGGGACGGAGTCGTCGGGAGCGTCCGATGACTCGCTCGGCACGGGTGACTCCGGTCCTGAGGCGGCGCGGGGGTCTGACACGGGGTGGTTCCTCACGGTGTGGTCCGCTCGTGGCGGGGTGTCGATCGGCGAGTGGTCGGTCGGCTTCGGCTCACCTCGGCGCGGTCCCAGTGTAGACAGCGGGCCTCGGGGATCCGCGGATTGGCGGGCCGCGTCGCCCGGGTCAGCGGGCCTGCGGGTGGTGCTTCGCGAGCAGCAGGACGCCCCAGATCGCGACCGCTCCGGCGATCACGAAGAGCGGGATCGCCCAGGGGGCCGCGTACTGCGCCTCGCCGAGCACGATGATGCCGATGGCCACGGCGACCAGCGGATCGATGACGGTGAGACCGGCGACGACGAGGTCGGGAGGGCCCGACGAGTAGGCGTTCTGCACGAAGTAGCCGCCGAGAGCGCTGGCGGCGAGGAGCGCGACGATGCAGACGACGGTGAGCGGGTCGAACTCGCCGAACTTGATCCGGTTGAGGACGACCTTCGCGAGTGTCGCGACGAAGCCGTAGACCACTCCGGCGCCCAGGATGTAGAAGATGGCGCGCGCCTTCCGCCGGAACACCCGGAACGCGACGACGAACACCACGAGCACGACCCCCAGGATCACGAGGATCGTGATCAGCTGGGGCGTGCGGATCGACTTGTCGACCGCGTTGAAGGCCGCGACGAGGACGAACGTGCCCACGCCGCCGACGCACAGCACGATCGCCCGGATCGAGGCCTTGTTGAGACGGACCCGGCTCACCCGCGCGTTCATGACGGCCGTGATGACCAGGGCGACCGCGCCGAGCGGCTGCACCACGATGAGCGGCGAGAAGCCGAGGCTCGTGAGCTGGAACACGACGGCGAGGCCGAGCATGAGCGTCCCGACGACCCACGAGGGCCGCGAGAGCAGGGCGAAGAGCTGACCGCCGTTCAATCCGGAGGAGCCGGAGCGGCCCGAGAACCGCTCCACCTTCGCGACTCCGCGGTGCTGGAACTGCGCCCCCAGAGAGAGGAAGACCGCGCCGACGAGCGCGATCGGGATGCCGATGAACTGCACCGGGTCGAGCGTGAACTGCTCGGTCAACTCGGTCAGATCTGCGGACATGCGCTCGACCCTACCGACATATCCTCCGCGGGCCGTCCGGCGCACGGGTGACGCGGGAAGCCCAGCGGATGACCCCCGAGGACGGGGCTGGAGGACCCCCGCGATACCCTGGGCTCCATGGCCGTCCTCCCCATCCTCATCGCCGGCGACCCCGTGCTGCACTCCCCCGCCGCCCCCGTCACCGTGTTCGACGACTCCCTCCGCACGCTCGTCGCCGACATGTTCGAGACGATGGAGGCGGCTCCCGGCGTCGGCCTCGCGGGCCCGCAGGTCGGAGTCGCACTGCGCCTCTTCGTCTACGACTACGCCGCCGACGACGGCACCCCCCGCCGCGGCGTGGTGATCAATCCGGAGCTCTTCGTCTCGCCCGTGCCCCTCGGCGAGGCCGACGAGGACACGGAGTCGGAGGGATGCCTCTCGTTCCCCGGCGAGCGCTTCCCGTTGCGCCGCTCCGAGAAGGCGATCCTGCGCGCCGTCGACCTCGAGGGCGCGCCCTTCGAGATCGAGGCGGAGGGCTGGTTCGCGCGGGTGTTCCAGCACGAGTTCGACCACCTCGACGGCATCCTCTACACGGACCGCCTCGAGCACGAGTACCGGAAGCCGGTCGCGAAGATCACCCGCAAGCGCGGCTGGGGCGTTCCCGGCACGTCGTGGATGCCGGGAGTCGACAACCTCGAGGACTGACCTCCGCTCAGCCCAGGTCGACCCCGTGCACGCCGTTGTGGTGGCGCAGCGCGGGGAACGAGGCGGTGACGGAGCGGCCCACGCCCGGCGTCCGCTTCTCGGTCACGTCGCCGCCGAAGAGGGCGGCGCGCTCGCGCAGCTCCAGGAGGGCGGGGCTGTCGATCCGCTCGGTCAGCGCGTGCAGATCCGCCTCGACGGCGCTCGCATCCGCCTGCGCGGCTCCATGCCGCTCGCGGTCGTCGTCGATCTCGACCCGGAGGCCGGTCGACGTCCAGCGCGAGCTGATCCGGACCTCGGTGCCGGTGCCACCGGTCGCCGACGCCTGGTCGAAGGCGTACTCGAGGACGCGCAGGACGGCCACCTCGGCTCCGTCCTGCAGCGGGAACGGCTCGCCGAAGGTCTCCTCGTGGACGGCGAGGCCGCGGTCGCGGGCGAGGGCTGTCAGGGTCTCGGCGCCGTCGGTGGCGGGCAGCTCCCGCGGGTCGACGGCGGCGACGACCGCGATGCGCCGCAGCTGCGCGAGCGAGGACTCGGCGGCGCGCACCGCTCTCACCGCGGAGCGCTCGGCGGCGGCCGGGTCGCGCTCGATCGTCAGCCGCACGCTCTCGGCCTCCTCGACGACGAGCGAGGCGCTGCGGACGGCGAGCTGCTCGAGTTCGCCCACGATGCGCAGGCGCGCCTCCTGCTCGCCGACGGCCAGCTCGAGGCGCGCGACGCGCTCCGTCTCGCGGGAGTGCCGCTCGCGCAGCTCCTTCTCGGCGGTGGCGGAGCGGCGCCACAGGACGATCGCGCCGACGGCGACGATCAGTGCCAGGACGAGGACGACTTCGAGCACGACGGCCTCCGGTGCGGTGACGGGGATCGGCGCGAGGGCACGCCGGAGAGCGATGGTACCCGCGTGCGGCGGCCGCTCGCTGAGCCCGCGACGGGGCTTGCGCTCAGCGGTCGGCGGCGCGGACCGAACGGGTGACGGTGAACTTGCGATCGCGGGCGACGACGGACGTCGCTCCGATCGACCGGCGCAGCTCGGCCGGGTGGGCGAGGTGGGAGTTGAACACGGTCCAGAGCTCGCCGCCCGGGCGCAGGAGGCGGCCGGCCGCGCGGATCATGCGCCGCGCGACGAGGTCGGTGACGGCTCCGTCCGAGTGGAACGGCGGGTTGCAGACGACGACGTCGACCGATCCGCCGTCGAGCGTCGAGGCGTTGTCATCGCGGAGGACGCGGTAGCGCAGGCCGTTGGCCTCGGCGGTGGCTCGGGCCGACTCGGTCGCGGCGCGCGAGGTGTCGGTGGCGACGACCTCGAGGTCGGGGCGGGAGCGGGCCAGCACGGCGGCGAGGATCCCGGTGCCGCAGCCGAGATCGACGGCGGTGCCCGCGGGCAGCGCCCGGACGTCGAGAGCGGCCAGCAGCGCCCGGGTGCCGATGTCGAGGCGGGCGCCGGCGAAGGCTCCGGGGACGGCGACCACGTCGAGGTCGAGATCGTCGAGACGGCGGCGCTCCGGGCCGGGGGCGGGGGCCTGGTCGGCACGGGCGGCGGTCGCGAGCAGGGCCCGCGACTTCTGCCGCGCCGGGCTGACGTCGACGCGCTCGTAGCGGGCGAGCAGCACGTCGTTCATGCCGTGGCTCATGTGCTTGATGCGGCCCGCGGCGATCAGCGGGGCAGCGGGGGCGGCTCGGGCAGTGCCGGCGGCGATCGCGGCGAGGGCGTCGAGAGAGCGGGGCAGCCGGAGGAGCACTGCGTCGCTCCCGCCGACGGCGGCCTCGACGCTCTCGGCGACGGTCACGGCGGCGAGCTCGATGCCCGCTGCGCGCACCGCCTCGGCGTTCGCGGCGAGGGCCCGCTCGGCGGTGATCGAGTCCTGGACGACGCTCACCGCGACGCCCTCGGCGGCGAGGGCGAGCGCGAGTGCTCCGTAGGCGTCTCCGACGACCGCGATGCGGCCGCGCTGCTCGAGCAGGTCGAGGAGGAGCCGGTCGGACGCGTCGACCGCCACGAGGGACGGGGCCTCGACGTCGGGGCGTCGACGGAGGAGGCCGAGGACGTCCTCGCGCATCGCGCCTCCGTTCCGCGGATGGCGCGGGACCGTGGAGCCGCGACCCTCACCAGGGCAAAGAAAAAGGGCCCGAGAGTGGAGTCCCAGGCCCTTCGCTCCCCGACTTGGACTCGAACCAAGAACCTACCGGTTAACAGCCGATTGCTCTGCCAATTGAGCTATCGAGGATCATCCGACCACCCGGAGGCGATCAGCGCAGGACTACTTTAGCAAACTCTGCGGGAAGACCAAATCGGGCGGCGGGGTCCGTCAGTAGCCCGCGTCCGGGTCGACGACGCCGACCAGGTCCTCCCCCGCGGCGAAGGCAGCGGTGTTGATCCGGACGCGCTCGGCGAGCAGCGGCGCGGTCATCTCCGGGGTGTCGGCGGAGTGAGGAGTGATGAGGCACCGGGGCTCGCTCCAGAGGGGATGCCCGTCGGGCAACGGCTCCGGGTCGGTGACGTCGAGCGCGGCTCCCGCGAGCCGGCCCTCGGCCAGCGCGGCGACGAGCGCGTCCGTGTCGACGAGGGTCCCCCGCGCGATGTTCACGAGGACCGCGTGCGGCGCGAGACGCGAGAGCAGCTCCGCGTCGACGAGGTGCCGCGTCCCACCCGTCGCGGCGGCGGCGAGGATCAGCACGTCGGCGTCGGCGACGACCTCGGCGAGCCCGTCGCCCGTCACAGTGCGCTCGGCGCCCGGCACCGGGTCGGCGCGGCGCCGCACCACCGTGACGTGCGCGTCGAAGACCGAGAGGAGCCGCAGGAGCTCCTGCGCGATGCCTCCGGCGCCGACGACGACGACGCGGGCGCGGTGCAGGGTCGCGGCGTGCTTCGCACCCCACGAGGTCGCCCGCGCGCGCTCGGGGAGGGACCGCAGCAGCGCCAGGGTGAGGGCGAGCGCATGCTCGGCCACCGGCTCGGAGTAGGCGCCCTTCGCACTCGTCCAGGTCAGACCCGGTCGAGTGGCGCTGCGCAGGGTGGACGCGAACGCGTCGACTCCGGCCCAGGGCAGCTGGACCCAGCGGATCGACGGGTGCTGCTCGAGGACGTCCTCGAGCTCGTCCACGCGGCCGTACGAGAGCCAGAGCAGGGCGTCGGGCTTGCCGTCGAGTCCGACGACCCGGCCGCCGCCGTCCTCGATCGCCCGGGTGAACACGTCCTTCGTGCGCGGCAGCACCGCCACGCGCGGCGTCGTCACAGCGCCTCCTCGGCCGGAGCGACGCGCTGGGCGCGCGAGGCGTCGAACCGCTCGTACTCCGCGAACGCGGCGCCGAGCTCCTGCACGTACGGGTGGCGCGACTCGACCAGCACGTCCAGGAGCGGGCCGTAGGCGACCACCTCCCCGCCCACGAGCACGGCGATGCGGTCGGTCGCGCGGCTGAGCACGTCGATGTCGTGGCTGACGACGACCGCGGCGAACCCCTCCCTCCGGCGCAGGTCGGCCAGCAGATCGACGATCGACTCGCGGACGGTGGCGTCGATGCCCGAGGTGGGCTCGTCGGCGACGAGGACCTTCGGGCCGAGCACGAGCGCCCGGGCGATGGCGACGCGCTGCCGCTGGCCGCTCGAGAGCTCGTACGGGAAGCGGTCGAGCAGGAAGAGCGGCAGGTGCACCGAGTCGAGCAGGGTCGCGACGCGCACGGCGGCGCTCTTCGGGTCGTAGTGGCGATCGCGGAGGAAGATCGGCTCGGCGATGAGCTCCGAGACGGTCAGCTCGGGCCGGAGGGTGGCTCCCGCGTCCTGCGCCAGGTAGGCCACGTCGAACGTGAAGCGCTTGATCTCGCGGGCGGGCAGGTGGCGGAGCCGGTGGCCCGCGACGGTCGCGTCGCCTCCGACGATCACCGGACGGGCCCGGTCGCCGTCACCGCCCAGCCCGTCGCCGCCCAGGACCCGGGCGAGCGTCGACTTGCCCGAGCCGCTGCCGCCGAGGATCCCGAGCACCTCCCCCGGCTCGACGCGGAGACTGATGCCGCGCAGGGCCGTCCAGCGGCGGCTGATGCCGCGCGGCGGGTACTCGACGCTCAGATCGTCGACGACGATCGGCGCGGACTCCGTGCTCACGCGTCGCGCTCCGCGCGGGTGATGCGGCGCAGGAGCTCGCGGCGCTCGGCCTGCTCAGCCGGGTCCGGGACGGGCAGGGACGCGAGCAGGCGCTGCGTGTAGGGGTGCTTCGGCGTCGCGAGGACCTCCTCGCCCGTGCCCTCCTCGACCAGCTCGCCGCGGTAGAGCACCGCGATCCGGTCGGCCAGGAGGTCGACGACGGCGAGGTCGTGACTGATGAACAGCGAGGCGAAGCCGAACTCGCGCTGCAGCTCCGAGAACAGCTCGAGCACGCGGGCCTGCACAGAGACGTCGAGCGCCGAGGTGGGCTCGTCGGCGATCAGCAGCTTGGGCTGGAGCGCGAGCGCGCGCGCGAGGCTCGCGCGCTGACGCTGCCCGCCCGAGAGCTCGTGCGGGTAGCGGTCGCCGTAGGACTTCGGCAGCTGCACCGCCTCGAGGAGCTCGTCGACGCGCGATCTCGCGGAGCCCGCATCCGGGAACCGCCCGTGCACGATCAGCGGCTCGGCGACGCACTCGGCGATGGTGAGCAGCGGGTTGAAGCTCGACGCCGGGTCCTGGAAGACGAAACCGATGTCGCCGCGCACCGGGCGGAACGACCGCTCGCGGATGCCGCGCATCTCCTTCCCCAGCACGCGGAGGGATCCGCCGGTGACGGTCGTCAGGCCCGCGATCGCGCGCCCGATCGTCGTCTTGCCCGATCCGCTCTCGCCCACGAGGCCCAGGACCTCGCCGGCGCGGATGCGGAACGAGACTCCGTCGACCGCGACGAAGCCGGAGCGGCCGAGCCGGCCCGGGTACTGGATCCGGAGCCCGTCGGCCTCGACCAGGGTCTCGGCCTCGGGCAGGCTCGCCCGCTCGATGGCGCGGTCCCTCGCCCGCTCGACGCCCTGGCCGACGTGCGGCACGGCGGCGAGCAGCTTTTTCGTGTACTCGGCCTTCGGCGAGGCGAAGAGCTCGGCGACGGGCGCCTCCTCGACCAGCTCGCCCTGGTACATGACCGCGACGCGGTCGGCGAGGTCGGCGACCACGCCCATGTTGTGGGTGATCAGCACGATCGAGGTCCCGAAGTCGTCGCGGCACCGGCGGAGGAGATCGAGGATCTCGGCCTGCACCGTGACGTCGAGCGCCGTGGTCGGCTCGTCGGCGACGATGAGCCCCGGATCGAGCACGAGCGCCATCGCGATCACGACGCGCTGCTTCTGCCCGCCCGAGAACTGGTGCGGGTAGTAGTCGACCCGCTTCTCCGGCTCGGGGATGCCGACCGTGCGCAGGACGTCGATCGCGCGGGCGCGCGCCTCCTTCTTCGAGACGCTGCCGTGGGCGCGCAGCCCCTCGGCGATCTGCCAGCCGACCGTGAAGACGGGGTTGAGCGCGGTCGAGGGCTCCTGGAAGACCATCGCCACGTCGGTGCCGCGGATCTCGCGCAGTCGCGCCTTCGGCACGGACACGACATCGGTGGAGGAGCTGCCGTCCTTCTTCGAGAGCAGCACGACCCCCGACGCGGTCGCGGTCTCGGGCAGGAGGCCCAGGATCGTCTTGGCCGTCACGGTCTTGCCGCTGCCGGACTCGCCGACGATGGCGAGCACCTCGCCGCGCTCGACCCGCAGGCTCACTCCGGCGACGGCGCGCACGGCGCCCCGGTCGCTGGCGAAGGCCACCTCGAGATCGGTGATGTCGACGATCGGCCTCTGGTCGCTCATCGCGTCCCCTCCACTCCGGCGACGGGGTCGTGCCCCGGCGTCTCCAGGCCGTCCGCGGCGAGCACGCCGCCCGGGACGACGGACGTCGCGGCGACGTCGCCGGCTCCGGCGGCCACCGCGCGCCGACCGCGCAGGCGCGGGTCGGCGAGGTCGTTCAGGCTCTCGCCGACGAGCGTGATGCCCAGCACGACGAGGACGATGGCGAGGCCCGGGAAGACCGAGGTCCACCAGATGCCGCTCGTCACGTCCGAGAGCGCCTTGTTGAGGTCGTAGCCCCACTCGGCCGCCGAGGTCGGCTCGATGCCGAAGCCGAGGAAGCCCAGCCCGGCGAGGGTCAGGATCGCCTCGGACGAGTTGAGCGTGAAGATCAGCGGCAGGGTGCGGGTGGCGTTGCGCAGGACGTGACGGAACATGATCCGGCTCGTCGAGGCTCCGACGACCTTCGCGGACTCGACGTAGGCGTCGCCCTTGATCCGCACCGTCTCGGCACGGATCACCCGGAAGTACTGCGGGATGTAGACGACCGTGATCGAGACGGCGGCGGCGAAGATGCCCGCCCAGAGGTTCGACTGCCCGCCCGAGATCACGATCGACATCACGATGGCGAGCAGCAGGGTCGGGAAGGCGTAGATCGCATCGCAGATCACGACCAGCACGCGGTCGAGCCAGCCGCCGAGGTACCCCGAGACCAGCCCGAGGAACACTCCGACGAAGATCGACAGCACGACCGCGACGACGATCACGAGGAACGCGGTCTGCGCGCCCCAGAGCACGCGGCTCAGGACGTCGTAGCCGCCGACGGTGGTGCCGAGCAGGTGCTCGGCGCTCGGCGGCTGCTGCGCGCCGAACGCCCCGCTGTCCGAGCGCAGCTGCGAGTAGCCGTAGGGCGCGATCAGCGGAGCGAAGAGGGCGACCAGGAGGAACGCGCCGGTGATGACGAGGCCTGTGACGAGCATCCCGCGCTGCAGCCCCACGCTCTGGCGGAGCTGGTGCACGACGGGGAGCCGGTCGACGAGGCGGCGCCGCGGACGCGCGGCGGAGGCGGTGGTGGTGCTCATGCTCAGTACCTCACTCGCGGGTCGATGAGCGCCGCGATGACGTCGACGATGAAGTTGGTGAGCGCCACGATGACCGCCAGCAGGGCGACGATGCCCTGCACGGCCACGAAGTCGCGCGCCTGGAGGTACTCGGCCAGCTGGAAGCCGAGTCCCTTCCACTCGAACGTGGTCTCGGTCAGGACCGCGCCGCCGAGCAGCAGGGCGATCTGCAGTCCGATCACGGTGATGATCGGGATGAGCGCGGGCCGGTAGGCGTGCGTGCGGACCAGGCGGAACTCGCCGACACCGCGCGAGCGCGCCGCGTCGACGTAGTCGGTGCCGAGGGTGCCGATGACGTTGGTGCGGACGAGGCGGAGGAAGATGCCGGCGGTCAGCAGGCCCAGCGCGACGGCGGGCAGCACCGCGTGCGAGAGCACGTCGGACACCGCGGCCGGGTCACCGGTCTGGAACGCGTCGATCAGGTAGATACCGGTCTTGTTCTCCAGGAACTGCAGCGACAGCTCCGTGCTGGTCGAGGCGCGCCCGGCGACCGGGAACCACTTCAGCCAGACCGCGAAGACGAGCTTGAGCAGCAGGCCGGCGAAGAACACCGGAGTCGCGTAGCAGAGGATCGCGAAGATGCGCAGCACCGCGTCGGGCGTGCGGTCGCGGTGGTAGGCGGCCAGCATGCCGAGCGGGATGCCGACGAGGAACGCGACGAGGAGCGCGTAGAACGCCAGCTCGACGGTCGCCGCTCCGTAGGTCAGCAGCACTTCGGTGACCGGCCGGTTGTCGCTCAGCGTGGTGCCGAAGTCGCCGGTGAGCAGCTGGCCGAGGTACTCGACGTACTGCAAGATCAGCGGCCGGTCGTAGCCCGCGGCCGCGACGCGCTCGGCGAGCTGGTCGGCGGTCAGGCGTCCGCCGAGGGCGGCCGTGATCGGGTCGCCCGTGGTGCGCATGAGCAGGAACACCAGCGTCACGAGGATGAAGACGGTGGGGATGATGAGCAGGAAGCGGACGAGCAGGTAGCGCCCGAGTCCGCCTCCGGAGCCGCGCGATCGCCGGGTGGGCGTCGTCGCCGCAGCCGTCGTGGCTGTCGTCACGTGATGCCTTTCGTGGAGAAAGGCCGGCGCCTCCCGATCGGGGAGGCGCCGGCCTCGGAGGGGTGGATCAGCCCTTGCTGAGCGCCGCGTAGCGGAACTTGAACGAGGCGTCGAGGGTGTCCTCTGCTCCGCTCACGTCGCTCCCGACGACCGCGACCTGCGAGCCCTGGAGGTACGGGACGGTCGACAGCTGCGCCGCGACCTTGTCCTGGATCTCCTCGATGACCGCGGTGCGGGCGTCGGGATCGGTCGTCGAGACCTGCTCCGCGATCAGGCCCTGGACCTCGGCGTCGTCGTAGTGGTTCGCGAGGAAGTTCTCCTTGATGAAGAACGGCGAGAGGTAGTTGTCGGCGTCCGAGTAGTCCGGGAACCAGCCCAGCTGGTACGCCGGGTAGACGTCCGAGCTGCGGTCCTTCGAGTACTGCACCCACTCCGTGGTCTGCAGGTCGACGGTGAACAGGCCCGAGGACTCGAGCTGGTCCTTGATCAGCGCGTACTCGTCGCCCGAGGACGGGCCGTAGTGGTCGTTCGAGTACTGGAGGCTGAGGTTCACCGGCTCGGTGACGCCGGCGGCCTCGAGGGTCGCCTTCGCCTTGTCGGCGTCCGGTCCGCCCTCGCCGTCACCGTAGAGCGACTTCAGGGGCTCGGTCGCTCCGGTCAGCCCCTCGGGGACGAACGAGTAGAGCGGGGTGTAGGTGCCCTTGTAGACCTGGTCGGCGATCTCCTCGCGGTCGATCAGGTCGGCCACGGCCTGGCGCACGGCGAGCGACTTGGCCGGGTCGGCCTCGGCGGTCGTCGCGCCGAAGGGCTGGGTGTCGAAGTTGAAGACGATGTAGCGGATCTCGCCGCCGGGGCCGTCGACGACCTTGACCGCGTCGTTGCCGCGGAGGTCCTCGACGTCGGTGGCCGAGAGGCTCCGGAACGCCACGTCGATGTTGCCCTCCTGGATGTCGAGCTTGAGGTTCGACGAGTCGGCGTAGTACTTGACGTTGACGGTGCCGGTCTCGGCCGCGCCGAGCACGCCCTCGTAGCCCTCGTAGGCCTTGTACTGGATGAGGTTGTTCACGTCGTAGTTCGCGATCGTGTACTGACCGGCGAAGGCGTCGCCCGAGACGATCTCGTCGTCCGGAGTGAGCGCGTCGGCCGAGAAGACGTCCTCGTCGACGATCGGGCCGGCGGGGCTCGAGAGGATCTGCGGGAACGTCTGGTCGTTCTCGGACTTGAGCGTGAAGACGACGGTGGTGTCGTCCGGAGCCGCGACGCTGTCGAGGTTCGCGAGGAGCGACGACGGGCCGTTCGCGTCCGCGATCGCCAGCTGGCGGTCGAACGAGAACTTGACGTCCGAGGAGGTCAGGTCGTTGCCGTTCGCCCACTTCAGACCCTCCTTGAGGGTCACGGTGTACTCGGTGGGCGCCGAGAACTCGGCGGACTCGGCGATGTCGGGCTCGACGTCCGGGCTGCCGTAGGGCGTGTTCATGAGGAACGGGTAGACCTGGTTCATCACGGCGAAGGAGCCGTTGTCGTACGAGCCGGCCGGGTCGAGCGTCGTGATCTTGTCGGTCGTGCCGATCGTCAGGGCGCCTCCTGCGGCGCTGTCGCCCGCGGAGTCGGAGCCGCCGGCGGAGCAGCCCGCGAGCACGATCGCGACCGCGGCGAAACCTGCGGCGGCGGAGAGCGCGCGAGCGCCCCGGGTGGATGCGGATGTCATCGTCCGTCTACCTCTTCCTGGTAAGGATCTGTTGCGGATGCGCTCGTGGCGCGCGCGGTCGTGCGGCGGACCCGTTCTCCGGGGCGCGCACCAGCGCACCCGTGCCGGGCGTCCGCAGTGCTGTTGTTCAGTGGTAACACATGTGGAAGCGCTCTCCGAGCCCGAGCGCTCCGCCGCGGCGGAATCTTCACACGACTGCAACACGCCCCTGGAAGGGTGACGATTGCTCCTCCGCTGGTCACTCGCTCCGCAGAGCGCGCTTCTCGCGCTCGAGCTCGACGAGGCGCACCTGCACCGCACGCGACATCACGGGGTCGGCGGAGGCGCGCTGCAGAGCCCCGCGCAGCTCGGCGATCTCGCGGAGCAGGTCGCGCTCGATCAGAGAGACCGCGACGTCGCGGGCGTAGCGCGCGAGCTTCGCCTCGTCGGCGGCAGGGATCGGCGCCACCGCGAGCTGGCGGACCAGGGAGGCGAACGGGCCGGGGACGTCGTTCGCGACGTGCTCGACCCAGTCGCGGTCCTCTGCGCGCTCGAGGTTCGCGACGACCGCGTCGCGCACGACGCGCAGCGTCTCGTTGGTCACGGCGGCGTGCGCGGCGCGGGTGAGCAGCTCGACGCCCATCGCCTGCGGGAGCTGGAGCATCGCCATCAGCGCCTCGCGCTCGATGCGCGTGACGACGTCGACGGGGAGGTCGGCGAGGCGCGCGCCCGCGGGCGGCTCGGTCGCCGCGGTCTCGCGCTCGGGCTCGCGGCGCTCCTCGCGGGAGCCGCGGGGACGGGAGCCGGCGGAGCGCACCGCGGAGTTGACCTCGGACATGTCCAGGCCGAGCATCCGGGCGAGCTCGCGGGAGTAGCCGGGCCGGAGCGCGGGATCGCGGATCTCGGCGACCACCGGGGCGGCCGCGCGCAGGGCGGCGACCCGGCCCTCGACCGTCTCGAGGTCGTACCGCGACAGCAGCTGCCGGATCACGAACTCGAACATCGGCTTCTTGTCGTCGATGAGGCGGCGGACCGCGTCGTCGCCGCGGTTCAGCCGCAGGTCGCACGGATCCAGGCCCTCGGGCGCGACGGCGACGAACGTCTGCGCGGCGAAGCGGTGCTCCTCCTGGAACGCGCGCATCGCCGCCTTCTGACCCGCGGCGTCGGGGTCGAACGTGAAGACGACCTCGCCCACTCCGCTGTCGTCGCCCAGCACCCGGCGCAGCACCTTGATGTGGTCGACGCCGAAGGAGGTGCCGCACGTGGCGACCGCGGTCGTCACTCCCGCGAGGTGGCACGCCATCACGTCGGTGTAGCCCTCGACCACCACCACCTGGTGCCCGCGCGAGATGTCGCGCTTGGCGAGGTCGAGCCCGTACAGCACCTGCGACTTGTGGTAGACGGGCGTCTCGGGGGTGTTCAGGTACTTCGGGCCCTTGTCCTCCTCGAGGAGGCGGCGGGCGCCGAACCCGACGGTCTGCCCGGTGACGTCGCGGATCGGCCAGACGAGGCGACCGCGGAACCGGTCGTAGACGCCTCCGCGGTTGCTGCTGCTGACCAGGCCCGCCGCGGTGAGCTCGGTCTCGGAGAAGCCGCGCCGCTTGAGCGCGGTCGTCAGTCCGTCCCAGCCGTCGGGCGCGAAGCCGACGCCGAAGCGGTCGGCGGCGGCGCGGTCGAAGCCCCGCTCGCCGAGGAACCTGCGGCCGACGTGGGCGCCCGGAGTGGCCAGCTGCTCGCGGAAGTACTCCTCCGCTGCCCTGTTCGCCTCGAGGAGGCGCACGCGACCGCCGGTCTCGGGCGCCTGACCGCCGCCCTCCTCGTACTGGAGGACGATGCCGACCCGGGCGGCGAGCCGCTCGACCGTCTCGCTGAACGAGGTGTGGTCCATCTTCATGATGAAGCTGTAGACGTCGCCCGACTCCTGGCAGCCGAAGCAGTGGTAGAACCCGGCCTGCGGGCGCACGTGGAAACTGGGGCTGCGCTCGTCGTGGAAGGGGCAGAGACCCTTGAGCGACCCGACACCCGCCGACTTCAGGGTGACGTACTCGCCGACGACGTCGCCGATGTTGACCCGCGCCTTGACCTCCTCGACATCCTGTTGTCGAATCCGTCCTGGCACCCCACCATCGTAGTCGCCGGTCCTCGCCCGGCGACTCGCGGTCGGCTTTTCGACGGTGCCGGTCTCGCAGAGCGGGTCACGTCCGCCTACGGCGATCCGCTGACACGCGGATCACCGGTTCGGCTCGAATGGGGCCGCCCACCCGCCGCTGCAGCTCGCTTCCGGCGCAGAACAGGAGTTGAGGAAGGAGTGCGACCGCTGACAGGGGCTGAACCCCGTTGGCAGCTGACGTTGCGCATCGCGTCGCCGCTCCGACGAGGCTTCCGCCTCCCCCTGCTGGTCGAGTAGCCCCGCAGGGGTGTATCGAGACCCACCCTCCGAGCGGACGCGGATCTCGATACGGCCGCTGCGCGCCCTACTCGATCAGCAAGAGAGGAGCGCACCGGCACACTGACCACACCGAGCGGAACGGTCGATCCGCGTGCCAACGGATCGACCTACGCGAACGCGACACGCTCTGCAGAACGCGACCATCCACGAGAGCCGACCGCGCGGGGCCGGGCGGGGACCGGCCCCGTATCGGCACAGCGGAACGGGCGATCCGCGTGCGAGCGGATCGACCTACGCGAACGCACCCCGCTCTGCGGAACGCGACCATCCGCTCGAGCCGACCGCGCGGGGCCGGGCGAGGACCGGCCCCGTATCGGCACCGCCGAACGGGCGATCCGCGTGCGAGCGGATCGACCTAGGCGGACGCGACCCGCTCTGCGGAACGCGCGCATCCGCGGAAGCCGACTGCGCGGGGCCGGGCAGGGACCGGCCCCGTCAGGGGCACAACCTCTCGAACCAGGCGAGGGCGCTCTGGTCGGTGAGGTTGGCGACCTGGTCGACGACGACGCGGCGGCGGGCGTCGTCGGAGTCGCTCGCGCGCCAGTCCTCGGCGAAGCCGGGCTCGAGGACGCCCTCGCCGCGCTCGAGGAGGGTGTCGGCGAGGCGGGTGAGGACCTCGCGTTGCTGGGCGTAGATGGGCTGGCGGGTGTTCCGCGACATCACGAACGTCGCGACGATGCCCTTGAGTACCGCGATCTCGGCCTGCTGCTCGCGGGGCACGACGACGTGGCCGCCGAAGCGGACGAGGTCGGGGTGCGAATATGCCTCGCGGGTCGCCTCGGTGGCGGCGGCGGCGAAGCGGCCGATGAGCTGGCTGGTGAGGTTCTTCAGGCGAGCCTGATCGCGGCGCGACCCGTCCCACGAGTCGAGCCAGACGTCGAGCGAGTCGAGGCGGTCGAAGGCGGAGACGAGCTCGGCGTGCTCGATCTCGTCGCCGACCCAGGCGTGCATCGAGGCCACGAGGTCGTCGTGGTCGCTGCGGGAGCCGAGCGCCTCGACGTCGATGTAGCCCGAGACGACGGCGTCCTCGAAGTCGTGCACCGAGTAGGCGATGTCGTCCGAGAGGTCCATCACCTCGGCCTCGATGCAGCGCACGCCCTCGGGGGCGCCCTCGCGCATCCAGGCGAACGCCGGTGCGTCGTCGGCGTAGAACCCGAACTTCGCCCGGCCGGAGGGATCCGCGACGGAGCGCGTGTCGGGCCAGGGGTACTTGCAGCTGGCGTCGAGGCTCGCGCGGGTGAGGTTCAGACCGTAGGGGCGGTCGTCGTCGCCGAAGACCTTCGGCTCGAGGCGGGTGAGCAGGCGGAAGGTCTGCGCGTTGCCCTCGAAGCCGCCGATGCCGTCGGCCCAGGCGTTGAGCGCCCGCTCGCCGTTGTGGCCGAAGGGAGGATGGCCGATGTCGTGCGCGAGGCAGGCGGTGTCGACGACGTCGGGGTCGAGGTCGAGGCTCGTCGCGAGCTCGCGGCCGATCTGCGCCACCTCGAGCGAGTGGGTCAGGCGGTTGCGGGCGAAGTCGACTCCGGCCGTGGGGCTGAGCACCTGCGTCTTGGCCGCGAGGCGGCGCAGGGCGCTGGAGTGGAACAGCCGCGCGCGGTCACGTGCGAAGTCGGAGCGGCGGGTGGAGTGCTCCTCCGGCAGGAACCGCTCGACGTCGACGAGCGAGTACCCCCAGAGCGCGCGGTCATCCACCGCTGTGGTGGACTTCGGCGGCGGACACGTCGGCGCGCTGGCCGGCGTCGAGCTCGCGGGACTCGAGCCAGCGGTCGGGCAGCGACGGGACCTTCGGCGATCCCGCGCGGCCGCGCTGGCCCTCGGCCGCCTCGCCCGGGTAGGGCTCCTCGGGGTCGAGCTGCGCGAGCAGCTCGTCGAGCTCGGCGAGAGTCTCGGCCGACGCCATGCGGGCGCGCAGCTCGCCGCCCACGGGGTAGCCCTTGAAGTACCAGGCGACGTGCTTGCGGATGTCGCGGCAGCCGCGCTCCTCGCTCTCGAAGAACTCGCAGATGAGCTCGGCGTGGCGGCGGAAGGCGAGAGCCACCTGGCCGAGCGTCGGGCGGAAGCGCTCCTCCGAGCCGGCGAAGGCCGCGGCGAGGTCGCCGAACAGCCACGGCCGACCGAGGCAGCCGCGGCCGACCACGACACCGTCGCAGCCGGTCTCGGACATCATCCGCAGCGCGTCCTCGGCCGACCAGATGTCGCCGTTGCCGAGCACGGGGACACTCGTGATCGCCTCTTTCAGCGTCGCGATGGCCGACCAGTCGGCGTGGCCGCTGTAGAACTCGGACGCGGTGCGGGCGTGGAGGGCGATGGAGGCGACTCCGGCACCTTCGGCGGCTCGGGCGGCCTCGAGGTAGGTCAGGTGGTCGGCGTCGATACCCTTGCGCATCTTGACGGTCAGCGGCACGTCGCCGGCGGCCTTCACCGCTCCCTCGACGATCTGCCGGAAGAGGGGCAGCTTCCACGGCAGCGCCGCTCCCCCGCCCTTCCTGGTCACCTTGGCGACCGGACAGCCGAAGTTGAGGTCGATGTGATCGGCGCGGTCCTCCGCGACGAGCATGGTGACCGCTTCGGCGACCGTCTTCGGATCGACTCCGTAGAGCTGGATGGAGCGGACCGCCTCGCTGGGGTGGTGGCGGATGAGGCGCATCGACTCCGGCGTGCGCTCGACGAGCGCCCGGGAGGTGATCATCTCGCTCACGTAGAGCCCCGCGCCGAACTCGCGGCAGAGGCGGCGGAACGCGGTGTTGGTGATCCCCGCCATGGGAGCGAGGACGACCGGCGCGTCGAGTTCGAGGGGGCCGATGCGCAGCGCCGGCGCGGGTCGCGCGGGCGGTGGGGCCAGAAGAGTGGAGGACATCGGTATCGATTCTCCCAGATCCTGTGTTGGGGAAGGCGAGACGAGCAGAGGAGGCGGATCGATGAGCACGATCGATGCTGGGGAGGACGGGCCGACGCGCTTCGAGGCGGACGCCCGGGCACGTGGATTGGACGTCGAGGTCGTCGAGCGGCCCGAGGCCGGGAGCCTCGAGGAGGCCTCGCGGCTGCTCGGCATCGAGCCGGGCACGATCGTCAAGTCGCTCGTCGTGAAGCGCCACGACGGTGGTCTGCTCTTCGCATTGATCCCCGGCGGGCGGCAGATCTCGTGGCCGAAGCTGCGCGCGGTGGTCGGAGTGAACAAGCTGAGGATGCCCGAGGAGTCGGTGGCGTTCGAGGCCACCGGGTACCGTCGCGGAACCATCACGCCGATCGGCTCCACGACCGCCTGGCCCGTCGTCGCCGACGAGCGGATCCGGGGCCGGCGCATCGCGATGGGCGCCGGGACTCCGGGGCGCAGCGCCTTCGTCGACGCCGACGCGCTCATCGAGGCCTACGGCGCCGAGGTGGCCGACATCAGCGTCGAGGAGCCTCCGCGCTGACGGCGGCGGGATCGGGAGCGACGGTCGGCACGGCGCAGACCTCGTCCTCGCAGACGGGCACGCCGGCGGCTCCGAGCATCTCGAAGCTCACGACGCGCCCACCCGCTGCTCGAGGACGTGCTCGAGCACCTCGGTGAACGCCTGAGGCTCCTGCGCACCCGAGACGCCGAAGCGGCCGTCGAGGACGAAGAACGGAACGCCGGTGATCCCGTACTCGCGGGCCTGCGCGATGTCGGCCTGCACGTCGGGCAGGTGGCGCTGCTCCGCGAGGACCTGTGCCGTCTCGGCCTCGTCGAGGCCGACCTCGGCGGCGAGCGACGCGAGGACCGCTGAGTCCGCGAGATCGCGGCCCTCGACGAAGTACGCGCTCAGGAGCCGTTCCTTCAGCTCGAGCTGCAGGCCCTGCGACTTCGCGTGGTGCAGCGCCTGGTGCGCGGTGACGGTCTTGACGTGCCGCACCGTCTCGAAGTGGTAGTCGAGGCCGACGCTCGCCGCGATGGCGGTGACGGTGTCGAGCATCTGCTGCGCCTGCGCCTCGGGGATCCCCTTGTGCTCGGCCAGGAACGCCGCTTCGCCGCCGCGGTAGTCCTCGGGCGTGTCCGGCGACAGCTCGAAGCTGCGGTACTCGATCGCCACGGCGGGTGCCTCCGGGTGCGCGAGGCGGAAGGCCTCGAGCCCGCGCTCGAACTTGCGCTTGCCGATGTAGCACCAGGGGCACGCGATGTCCGACCAGACGTCGACGGTGATGGGGGGCTGGGAGTCGCTCACTCCGAGGACAACCGAGCGGGGCCGCCGCTATTCCCGCAGCAGCCGGACCAGCTCGTCCACGTCGGACTCGTCGTTCCAGACGTGGAACGCGACCCGCAGCCGTCCGCCGCGCCCCGACACCTTGATCCCCGCCTCGAGCAGGCGCGCCAAGTCCGCGCCGTCCTCGTCCGGCCACGAGACGATCGCCCGGCGCTGGGGGTCGCGATCGAGCCGTTCGCAGAGCAGGTCGCCGAGACCGGAGGCGTGCCGCCACACCTCGTCGAGGTCGAGCGAGCCGAGCAGGGCGAGCGACGCCTCCGCCCCCACGAACGCCTGCCAGGCGGGCGAGACGTCGAAGCGGCGGGCGTTCTCGGCGAGGTGCATCGCCGGCCCGTAGCAGGACGACCAGACGTCCTCTCCGGAGTACCAGCCCGCCTGCAGCGGCACGAGCTCGGCGGCGTACTCCGGCGAGACCGTGAGGAACGCGACTCCGCGGGGCGAGCACAGCCACTTGTACGCGTGGGTGAGCGTCGCGTCGAAGCGGGAGGCGTCGACGGGCAGCACGCCCGCCGCCTGGGTCAGGTCGCACGCGGTCCGCGCACCGCATCGGGCGGCCGCTTCGAGGACCGCGTCGAGGTCGGCGAGCGCCCCGCTCCTGGACTGCACCGCCGAGAAGACGACCAGGTCGTCGGCGGGCTCGACGGAGTCGGCCAGCGCCTCCAGCGGCACCGAGCGCACCACGACGCCGCGGTGGGCCTGGGCGAGGAACGGGAAGACGATGGAGGAGAAGTCGCCGTCGACGCAGAGCACCCGCGCGCCGTCCGGCAGCGAGCCGGCGAGGACCGAGGCCATCGCCGAGGTCTGCGAGCCGATCGCGACGCGCTCGACGGGGACGCCGACGATCCCCGCGAAGGAGGACCGGGCGCGCTCGGCGACGTCGCCGTAGCCGGCGGCGGTGTTCTCGCCCGCGGCCCAGCGGTCGAGGTCGAGACGCAGCGCCTCGACGCTCTCGCGCGGCGGCAGGCCGAGCGTGCAGGCGTTGTGATAGCCGCGCGCGCCGGCGAACCGCTCGCGCAGGGCGGTCACGGACGGGCCTGGAGTACTCACCCTTCGAGGATCCCCCTCCCCCGCCGGATCGCCAAGAGCGCTCCCACGCCGGGCGCGTCGATCCTCAGCGGGCGGCGAAGGCGTGCGCCTGCTCGATCACCGCGACGACGGCGAGGGCCTCGTGCACGTCGACGGGGGCCGGGGCGCCGTCCTGCAGGGTGCGCGCGACACCCTCGTAGAAGGACGCGTAGCGGCCGCGCTGGCTAGGCACGGGGCGGCGTCCGGAGTCGTCCGTCAGCACTCCCCACTCCTCGCGCGGGACCTCGCCGAAGCCGGCATCGTCGACCCGCGCTCCCCCGTGCCGCAGCGCGGTCTCCTGCGGGTCGAGCCCGTCGACCGAGAAGGCGGCTCCGGTGCCGAGGACGCGGAACCGCGGTCCGGTCGCCCGCGCGACCCGGCTCATGGTGAGATGCGAGCGGACCCCACCGCGGTGCAGGAGCGAGACGAAGGCGTCGTCCTCGCTCGCGCCGCCCGCGTGCACCACTCGCGTCTCGGCGGCGGTCACGGTCGCGGGTCCGAAGAGCACGAGCGCCTGGTCGACGAGGTGGCTGCCGAGGTCGAAGAGGATCCCGCCGCCCTGCTCCCGGCCGATCGCGCTCTGCCAGCGCCCGGTCTTCGGCGCGCTCCAGCGCTCGAACGTCGACTCGAAGCGCACGACCTCTCCGAGAGCGCCCTCGTCGAGCAACCGCCTCAGCGTCAGGAAGTCGGCGTCCCAGCGCCGGTTCTGGAACACGAGGACGGGGGCGCCGCTCGCCTCCGACGCCGCGAGGATCGCCTCGGCGTCGGCGACGCTCGGAGCGAACGGCTTGTCGATCACGACCGCGACGCCCGCCTCGAGCACGGCGACCGCCTGCTCGCGGTGCACCGACGGCGGAGACGCGAGCACCACGAGGTCAGGGCTCTCGGCGAGGGCCGCGGCGGTGTCGGCGACGATCCGTGCTCCGGGATGCGCGGCGGCGGCGCTCGCGGCGCGCTCCGCGTTCGACGTCGCCACCGCGACGACCTCGAACGAGGGATCGGCGGCCAGGAACGGACCGTGGAACACGCTGCCCGCCAGCCCGTAGCCGACGATCGCGACGCGGATCACGTCGACGCCCCCGGCACGTCGACGGCACCGCCGAAGCGGCGGGAGCGACCGGAGTAGTGCTCGATCGCCTCCCACAGGTCGGTCCGCGAGAAGTCGGGCCAGAGGCGGTCGAGGAACACCATCTCGGCGTACGCGCTCTGCCAGAGCAGGAAGTTGCTGGTCCGCTGCTCGCCGGAGGAGCGCAGGAAGAGGTCGACGTCGGGCATCTCGGGCACGTAGAGCGCCTTCGCGATCGTCTTCTCGGTGATGCCCGACGGCTTCAGCCTGCCCGCCGCGACCTCGCCGGCGAGGCGCTGCACGGCGTCCGCGATCTCGGTGCGGCCCCCGTAGTTGACGCACATGGTGAGGGTCAGAACATCGTTGCCCGCGGTCAGCTTCTCGGCGAACTGCAGCTCGTTGATCACCGAGGCCCAGAGCCGGGGCTTCCGCCCGGCCCAGCGGATGCGCACGCCCCACTCGTTGAGCTGGTCGCGTCGGCGGTGCAGGACGTCGCGGTTGAACCCCATCAGGAAGCGCACCTCCTCGGGCGAGCGCTTCCAGTTCTCGGTCGAGAACGCGTAGACGCTGAGGTGCTTGACGCCGATCTGGATCGCTCCCGCCACGACGTCGAGCAGCGCCGCCTCTCCGCGCTTGTGCCCCTCGATGCGGGTGAGCCCGCGCCCGTTCGCCCAGCGGCCGTTGCCGTCCATGACGATGGCGACGTGCCCGGGCACGGCTTTCCGCGGCACGTCCGGCGGGTAGAGCCCGGTCCAGTCGAGCTCGCGGTAGGGCTCGGCGTCCTTGTGCGTGAAGGGCTTCATCGGGTGACGTGCTCCAGGGATCTCAGTCCTCGTTCGAGGTGGAACTGCGTGTAGGCGGCGACGACTCCGCTCGCGCGCGATCGGGTCGAGGGCTCGGTGGACTCGGCGTGCACCCAGTCTCCGGAGAGCAGCGCGCCGAGCAGCACGACGACCTCCGGGGCGACGCGCGGGGCGCCGGGAGGAGTGCAGTCCTCGCAGACCACCCCGCCCAGCTGCACGACCACGGCGCCGTGCGGGCCGGGGGCGCCGCACCTGGCGCAGTCCTCGAAGCTCGGCGCCCAGCCCGCGATCGACAGCGCGCGCAGGAGGTAGGAGTCGAGCGTCAGCACCGGCTCGTGCTCGCGCCGCGAGAGCGAGCGCAGCGCCCCGACGAGCAGCAGGTACTGCTGCAGGGAGGCGTCGGAGTCGGTCAGCCGGTCGGCCGTCTCGACCATCGCGTTGGCCGCGGTGTAGCAGTCGTAGTCGGCGGCGATCAGGGCGCCGTACGCGCCGATCGACTCGGCCTGGGTGACGATGTCGAGGCTGCGGCCCTCGTAGAGCTGCAGATCGGCCACCATGAACGGCTCGAGCCGCGAGCCGAACTTGGAGCCGGTCTTGCGGACGCCCTTCGCGACGGCGCGGATCTTGCCGTGCCCGCGCGAGAGCAGGGTCACGATGCGATCGGCCTCGCCCAACTTGTGCGTGCGGAGCACCACGGCTTCGTCACGATAAGTGGGCATGACCCCGATTATCCTCCCCGCCACTGACAGCGCCCCGGCCGCCGGGCCGGAGGCGGGTGCGGAGCGTGGAACGATGGGCCGGTGGCCGCCACCCTCTTCGTGATCCCCGCCTGGGCCGACCTGCTCGCGATCGCGATCGGCTGCCTCCAGGGCGCGATGTTCGCGGGCGAGTTCCGCGACCGCCGCATCGACCTGCTCGGCGTGACGATCATCGGCACGGCGACCGGTCTGGGAGGCGGCGTGCTGCGCGATCTGCTGCTGCAGACTCCGCTCGTCGCCCTGCACACCAACGCCTACCTGATCGTCGCGGTCGCCGCCTCGCTCGTCGGGATGCTCCTCCAGCACGTGCTGAACCGCGTCGACGGCACGATCACCGCCCTCGACGCCCTGACGCTCGGGCTCTTCGGCGCGATCGGGACGACGAAGGCGCTGGCGCTCGGCGTGCCGGAGGTGCCGGCCGTCTTCGTCGGGACCGTGTCGGCGGTCGGCGGGTCGGTCATCCGGGACGTGCTGCTCAACCGGCCGATCGCGCTGATGCACGTCGGCTCGCTCTACGCGATCGCCGCGACCGCGGGCACGGCCGTGCTCGTGGCGGGACTGCGCTTCGGGATGCTCATCGACTTCGCCGCGCCGCTCGCGGTGGGCGTCACCACGCTGATCCGCCTGCTCGCCGTGCGCTACGGCTGGAGCCTGCCCGAGCAGCGCGCCCTGAACCGCGTCCCCCGCCTCCACTGGCGTCGCCGCGCCTAGACACGCCGTGAGCCGAGGGAACCCCGACCCGTCGAGGGAACCCGCTGGTGCAGGCTCCCTCGACAGGCCGGGGTTCTCTCGGCCGGACGGATCAGACCAAGGTGGCGGCCAGCTCGAGGGCGGGCGCCTCTTCGCGCAGGGCGCGGTTCACGGCCGAGACGATCGCCTTCAGGGAGGCGGTCGAGATGTCGGCGTCAACGCCTACGCCCCAGAGCGTGCGGCCGTTGACCGAGCACTCGACGTAGGAGGCGGCCAGCGCGTCGCCGCCGGCGCTGAGAGCGTGCTCGACGTAGTCGAGCACCCGCACCTCGACGCCGTGCTGGGCCAGCACGGACTCGAAGGCGTTGACCGGGCCGTTGCCGGAGGCGTTCGCCTCGATGACCTCGTCGCCGACGCGCAGCACCGCGTTGAGGGCGATCGTGCCGCCCATGTCGCTCGAGGTGCTCGTGCGGGTCAGCTCGAAGCGGCCCCACTTCTCGTCGGCGCGGTGCGCAGGAGCGGGCAGGTACTCGTCCTGGAAGATCGTCCAGATCTGCTCGCTCGTGACCTCGCCGCCCTCGGCGTCGGTCTTGGCCTGCACGACGCCCGAGAACTCGATCTGGAGGCGGCGCGGCAGGTCCAGCGCGTGGTCCGTCTTGAGCAGGTACGCGACTCCGCCCTTGCCCGACTGCGAGTTGACGCGGATGACCGCCTCGTAGGAGCGCCCGAGGTCCTTCGGGTCGACCGGCAGGTAGGGAACGGCCCAGGTCAGCTCGTCGACGCCGCGACCGCTGCGCTCGGCCTCGGCCTCCATGGCCTCGAAGCCCTTCTTGATCGCGTCCTGGTGCGAGCCGCTGAACGCGGTGAAGACCAGATCGCCCGCCCAGGGGCTGCGCTCGGGCACGGCCAGCTGGTTGCAGTACTCGGCAGTGCGCTTGATGCCGTCCATGTCGCCGAAGTCGATCTGCGGGTCGATGCCCTGCGTGAACAGGTTGACGCCCAGCGCGACGAGGTCGACGTTGCCGGTCCGCTCCCCGTTGCCGAAGAGGCAGCCCTCGATGCGGTCGGCGCCGGCCAGGTAGCCCAGCTCGGCGGCGGCGACGGCGGTGCCGCGGTCGTTGTGGGGGTGCAGCGACAGGATGATGTTCTCGCGCTGCGCCAGGTTCCGGCTCATCCACTCGATCGAGTCGGCGTAGACGTTCGGAGTCGCCATCTCGACGGTGGCGGGCAGGTTCAGGATGACCTTGCGGTCGGGGGTCGGCTCGAAGACCTCGACGACGCGGTCGCAGATCTCGCGGGCGAACTCGAGCTCGGTGCCGGTGTAGCTCTCGGGCGAGTACTCGTAGTAGACGGTGGTCCCGGGGACCGACGCCTCCATCTCGCGGCACTTGCGCGCACCGGCGAGGGCGATGTCGATGATCCCCTGCCGGTCCTTGCGGAACACGACCTCCCGCTGCAGCACGCTGGTGGAGTTGTAGAGGTGAACGATCGCCTGGCGGGCGCCGCGGATCGACTCGTAGGTGCGCTCGATGAGGTGGTCGCGGGCCTGGGTCAGCACCTGGATGGTGACGTCCTCGGGGATCGCGCCCTCCTCGATCAGGCTGCGCACGAAGTCGAAGTCGGTCTGGCTGGCGCTGGGGAAGCCGACCTCGATCTCCTTGTAGCCCATCGAGACGAGCAGGTCGAACATGATCCGCTTGCGCTCGGGGCTCATCGGGTCGATCAGCGCCTGGTTGCCGTCGCGGAGGTCGACGGCGCACCAGCGCGGGGCCGTGGTGATCCGCTTGGTCGGCCACGTGCGGTCGGGCAGATCGACGGTGATCTGCTCGTGGTAGGGCCGGTACTTGTGGATCGGCATGGACGAGGGCTTCTGCGTGTTCTTCATGGGGTCTCCTGGCGCGGATGCGCGCCCGTGTCGGTCTCGCGGGGATCCGGTGTCGGATGCGACCTCGCGAAGGGAACTGCGATCAGGCGTCGACGGACTCCGCGACGAGGGAGGCCTGGGGGTTAGGACTCGTCGCGGCAGCTAAGAAGGAGCAGACCGAAGCGCACGCGGCCAGGCTAGCACTGCGCGGCGCCCGGGTCACCCGCGGGGGCTCAGGCGACGAGGCCGTTCTCGTAGGCGTAGACGACGAGCTGCACGCGGTCGCGGAGCCCGAGCTTGCCGAGGGTCCGGCTGATGTGGGTCTTCACCGTCGCCTCGCTGAGGAACTCGGCCGTCGCGATCTCGGTGTTGCTCAGGCCCCTCGCGGCGTGGTGGAAGATCTCGCGCTCGCGATCGGTCAGCGTCGAGAACGCGGCGGGCGTCTCGCGTCCGCTGCCCGGCGCTCCGAAGTGCTCGAACAGCTCCCGGGTCGCGGAGGCGGCCACGACGGCCGTTCCGGCGTGCACCGTCCGCACGGAGGCGAGGAGGAACCCCGGCTCGGTGTCCTTGAGGAGGAAGCCGCTCGCCCCGGCGCGGATGGCGCGGGCGGCCGCCTCGTCGAGGTCGAAGGTCGTGAGGACGAGGATGCGCGGCGGCTCGGTCCCCGTCTCGGCGGCCCGCGCGAGGATCCGCCGGGTGGACTCGATCCCGTCGACGCCGGGCATCCGGATGTCCATCAGCACCACGTCCGGTGCGACGCGGCCGACGAGCTCGGCGCCCTCCGCACCGTCCGACGCCTCGCCGACCACCTCGAGATCGGGCTGCGAGCTCAGGAGCATGCGGATGCCGGCGCGGAAGAGCGCCTGGTCGTCGACGAGGACGATGCGGATGGGATCGGTCATGACGGGGTGCCTCCGGAGGCGAGCGGCGGGACGAGCGGGACGGGTGAGGTGCGCGACGGGACGACGGGAGCGGGCAGTCGGGCGTCGACCACGAAGTCGTCGCCCACCGGCCCGGCCTGGAGGACTCCGCCCGCGAGGACGGCGCGCTCGCGCATCCCGATGAGGCCGTGGCCCTCCCCCGGCGTCGCGAGCGCGTCCTCGCAGCGGGCGTTGCGGACCGTGAGCACGACGTCGGCGCCGTCGCGGCGCAGGGCGACGTCGAGCGGAGCGCCGGGGCGGCCGTGGCGGAGGGCGTTCGTGGTCGCCTCCTGGGTGATGCGGTAGAGCGCCAGCCCGGTCGCACGCGGCACGGACTCGAGGTCGAGCCCGAGCTCCGAGCGCACCGGTGCACCCGTGCCGCTCACGCTCTCGAGCAGCGCGGGCAGGTCGCGCGCCTCGGGCTGGGGGCCGTCGGCCTGGCTGTGCCGCAGTTGCGCGAGGAGCTGACGGACGTCGCCGAGCGCGTCGCGCGCGACTCCCGAGATGGTGAGCAGCGCCGCATCGGTCTGCTCGGGGCTGCCCGCGCCGAGGTAGCGGGCGCCGTCGGCCTGGGCGATGACGACCGCGAGCGAATGCGCGACGACGTCGTGCATGTCGCGGGCGATGCGGTTGCGCTCCTCGACGGTGTCGAGCTCGCGCTGGGCCCGTGCCCGCTCGCGCTCGGCCTCGTCGCGGAGCGCCTGCCCCTCGCGGGCGCGTCGGGCGGCCCGGGAGAGCAGTCCGATCGTCCACGAGAGTCCGAGCGTCGCGAGGATCCCGCCGAACGACGCCACGAGGGAGATCAGATCCCTGGGTGATCCCTGCGCCAGCCCGAAGGCGACCGAGAGGTACGCCACCGCGACCATCGAGCCGGCGACGGCGGAGACCGCCCCTGCCGTGCGCACCCGCTTCGACGCGGCCGCTCCTGCACCGAAGAGCACCACGAGGATCGCCAGATCGGAGGGAGCGGGCTCCAGCCGGACGCTCATCTGCAGAACAGCGCCGATCCACGCGATGCCGAGGGCGAGTCCGGGCGCGCGGCGGTGCAGCACGAGCGCCACGGCCAGCACTCCGGCCACGAACGGGTGCAGCGAATCGACGTCCACCGAGTACGGGACGACCGAGATCGCGAGCAGCACGAGCGCCTGCGCACCGGCTGATCCGACCGCGAAGGCGTCCTGGGGCCCGGCGAGGCGGACCAGCAGGCGCTCGGTCGGGTCGTCGACGCCGACCGGCGAGCGGACCCCGCGGAGGAAGGACAGCACCGCGACCGCCGCAAGGACCGCGGCGACGAGCACGGCCACCGCGACCAGGACGAGGAAGTCGATGCTCGGCGACGGCTCCGGGGCGTCGATCGACGGTCGGAGCGACGCCGACGCGACGATGCCGCCGATCCCGGAGAGCAGGAGGGCGCCCACCAGTGTCAGCGACCGGGTCCACGGGCCGAGGCGGCGCGCCGTCGACCAGAGAACGACCACTCCGACGACGACGCCGTCGAGCGGCAGCCCGGCGACCGGGACCGCGCCGCCGAGGAGGATGCCCGAGGCGGCGAGGGTCGGCGCGAGCGCGGGCAGGTAGCCGGCCAGTGCGAGGGCGAGACCGAGCAGCAGGCCTGCGGACGGATGCGCGCTCGACACGCCGCTCGCCAGCGCCAGCAGGTGCGCGGCCGCGAGGAGCACCCCCGCGATCGGGAGCGTCGCCGGACGGTCCAGGAGCACGCGCATGCCTCTCACGCTAGACGTCGAGCGCGGCGGCGTCGTCGTCCCGGCGGCTGATCGGCGTGCGCCGACGGGATCAGAAGCCCAGTCGGCCCAGCAGCTTCGGGTCGCGCTGCCACTCCTTCGCGACCTTCACCCGGATCGAGAGGAACACGCGGCGGCCGAGGAGCCGCTCGATCTGCTCGCGGGAGACGGCGCCGACCTCGCGCAGGCGCTGGCCGCCCTTGCCGATGATGATGCCCTTCTGGCTGTCGCGCTCGACGAAGACGTTGGCGTAGATGTCGATGAACGAGCCGTCCTCGCGCTCGACCATGTCGTCGAGGGTCACGGCGAGCGAGTGCGGCAGCTCGTCCGAGACGCCCTCGAGGGCGGCCTCGCGGATGAACTCGGCGATGCGGGAGCCGAGGTCCTCGTCCGTCACGGCCTCCTCGGGGTAGAGGGCGGGCGACACGGGCATCAGGCGGAGGAGCTCCACGGCGAGCACGTCGAGCTGCTCGTCGGTCACGGCCGAGATCGGCACGATCGTGTCCCACTCCCGCAGCTCCGAGACGGCCAGCAGCTGCTTCGCGACCGACTTCTTCGACGAGAGGTCGACCTTCGAGACGATCGCGACCTTGCGGGCCCGCGGGAACGCGTCGAGCTGCTCGTTGATGAAGCGGTCGCCGGGGCCGATCGGCTCGTCGGCCGGGAAGAGCATCCCGATCACGTCGACGTCGCCGAGCGTGGAGGTGACGAGGGAGTTGAGCCGCTCGCCCAGCAGGGTGCGGGGGCGGTGGATGCCCGGGGTGTCGACCACGATCAGCTGGCCGTCGGGCCGGTGCACGATGCCGCGGATCGCGCGGCGGGTCGTCTGGGGCTTCGAGCTCGTGATGGCGATCTTCTCGCCGACGAGGGCGTTCGTCAGGGTCGACTTGCCGACGTTCGGGCGGCCGACGAACGACACGAATCCCGCTCGGAAGGGCGTCGTGGGCGGGCTGGTGTCGGTCATCGTGCGTCCTCGTTCTGTCTGTCCTCGGCGGGGGTGCCCGCTGCCCGGGCCCGGTCGGCACGTGCCTGGGCGGCCCGTCCGTCCCGCGCACGCGTGTCGCGCGAGCGGGGGTCCCGGCTCCGAGTATCCCCGGTCCGCGCGACCTCGGCGGCGTCCTCGCCGCCGTCGACCACGATCGGCACCGGGCCGGTGCCCGACTCGTTCGCGGGATCGTGGTCGGGATCGCGCCGCACCAGGACCGTCGAGATCGTGCCCCGGCGGGCGTCGGCCTGCTCCGCCTCGAGGATCACACCGCCGATCCGGGCGCTGGCTCCGCGATCCGGCAGTCGTCCGTAGGCCTTGGTGAGAAGTCCGCCGACCGAGTCGACGTCGTCGTCCTCGAGGTCGATCTCGAAGAGCTCGCCGAGCTCGTCGACCGGGAGGCGCGCCGAGACGCGGTACACGCCCGGCTCGATCTCCTCGAACAGGTCGACCTCGCGGTCGTACTCGTCCGAGATGTCGCCGACCAGCTCCTCGATGAGGTCCTCGAGCGTGACGAGTCCGGCGATGCCGCCGTACTCGTCGACGACCATCGCGAGGTGGTTCGACTCGAGCTGCATCTGGCGCAGCAGCTCGTCCGCCTTCTTCGACTCCGGCACGAAGAGCGCGGGCCGGGCGAGGTCGGCGACGACGTCGTCGTCGTCCGGGCGCTCGTAGGTGTGGCGGGCGACGTCGCGGAGGTAGAGCACGCCCAGCACGTCGTCGACGCCCTCGCCGATGACGGGGAGCCGCGAGATGCCGCGGCTGAGGAGGAGCCCCATGCCGGCTCCGATCGACGCGGTCGCCTCGATCGTCACCATGTCGGTGCGCGGCACCATCACCTCGCGGACGAGCGTGTCGTTGAACTCGAAGATCGAGTGGATGAGCTCGCGGTCGTCCTGCTCGAGGACGGACTGCTCGGTGGCCTCGTCGACCATGCTGAGCAGCTGCTCCTCGGAGGAGAAGCCCGCCGAGCGACCCGTTCCCGGAGTGACGCGGTTGCCGAGGGCCACCAGTCCGTGGGCCACGGGGCCCAGCGCGACCCGCAGGACGTGCACCAGGGACGCGCTCGTGGCCAGGACCGCCCGGGCGTGCGCACGACCGACGCTGCGCGGGCTCGAGCCCACCAGGACGAACGAGACGGCCGCCATGATCAGGATGGCCAGCAGCAGAGCGAGCCAGAGCTGGTCGACGACCACGACGAGCACCGTCGTGACGAACACGGCGGCGGTCGTCTCGGCGGCGATCCGCGAGAAGTTGACCACGTTGACGTGCGCGCTCATGTCGCCCGCGATGGCGCGCAGGGCGCGGGCGCTGCGGGAGTGGTTCGCCATCTCGAGCACGTCGCTGCGCGAGAGGACGCCCAGAGCGGCGTCGGTGGCGGCGAACCAGCCGCCGACGGCGACGAGCGCCAGAGCGGCGATGAGGAGCTGGAGGGTCAGCACGCCGAGGCCTAGCGGCGTCGCTCGCTGATGTGGAAGCCCACGAGGATGTCGCGCTGGATGCCGAACATCTCGCGCTCCTCCTCCGCCTCCGCGTGGTCGAAGCCGAGCAGGTGCAGGAGCCCGTGCGCGGTCAGCAGCAGCAGCTCGTCGAGGACGGAGTGGCCCGCGGCCTCGGCCTGGGTCTGCGCGACCTGCGGGCAGAGGACGATGTCGCCGAGCAGGCCCGCCGGGGTCTGCTCGTCCTCGGTGCCGGGGCGCAGCTCGTCCATCGGGAAGCTGAGCACGTCGGTCGGGCCCGGCTCGTCCATCCACTGCACGTGCAGCTGCTCCATCGCGCCCTCGTCGACCAGGACGATCGCGAGCTCGGCGTCGGGGTGCACGTGCAGCGAGTCGAGCGCGTAGCCGGCGAGGCGCAGCAGCGCCGCCTCGTCGACGGGGACGCTCGACTCGTTGTTGATCTCGATGCTCACGGGGGCGGTGTTCCTCTTCGTCGGAGTGGGTCGGGTGCGCGGGTCAGCCGCGCGGGCGCTTGGGCTGCGCGTCGCCGGCGGAGCGGGCCGAGCCCGCGCGCCGCTCCGCGCGGTTGGCGAACTCGCGCGCCTGCTCGCGCTCGTAGTGCTGCGCCTGCTTCTGCTGGTCGTACTCGGTGTACGCGTCCACGATGCGGCCGACGAGGCTGTGGCGCACCACGTCCTCGCTGGTCAGCCTCGAGAAGTGGATGTCGTCGATCCCGTCGAGCACGCGCGTGACGAGCCGCAGACCGCTGGCGCCGGTGGGCAGGTCGACCTGCGTGATGTCGCCGGTGACGACCATCCGCGAGCCGAAGCCCAGCCGGGTGAGGAACATCTTCATCTGCTCGGGCGTGGTGTTCTGAGCCTCGTCGAGCACGACGAACGAGTTGTTGAGCGTGCGACCGCGCATGTAGGCGAGCGGAGCGACCTCGATCGTGCCGGCGGCCAGGAGCTTGGGAACGATCTCCGGGTCCATCATCTCGTTGAGGGCGTCGTAGAGCGGGCGCAGGTACGGGTCGATCTTGTCGGTGAGCGAGCCGGGCAGGTAGCCGAGCCGCTCCCCCGCCTCCACCGCCGGGCGGGTCAGGATGATCCGCTCGACCTCCTTGCGCTGCAGGGCCTGGACGGCCTTCGCCATCGCGAGGTAGGTCTTGCCCGTTCCGGCGGGGCCGATGCCGAACACGATGGTGTTCTGGTCGACGGCGTCGACGTACTCGCGCTGCCCGAGAGTCTTCGGGCGGATGCTCTTGCCGCGCGCGGTCAGGATCGCCTGCCCGAACGCCTCGGCCGGGCTGACCGGCCCGCCGCTCTCGAGGATGCGAGCGGACTCGCGGACTCCCTCGGGGTCGAGGTCGTGGCCGCCTGCTGTCATGGTCACCAGTTCTTCCACCAGTCGCGTCGCCGCGGAGACGGGTGCGCGCTCACCCTCGAGCGTCACCTCGTTGCCGCGCACGTGCACCTGGACGTCGGGGAATCGCGATTCGACCGCTCGGATAAGGCGGTCCTGAGGTCCGAGGAGGCGCACCATGGCGACTCCGTCGACGGCGACGACGCGCCGCGTCGGGCCGGGTGTCGTCGAGCCGGTCGCGAGCGACTCGGCGGTGGTCGGAGAGACGGGCTCGTCGCCCGCGTGGTCAACCGGTGGCAAGGGAGCCTTCCGTCAGATGTCCGCCCAGGACGTGGGCGTGGACGTGGAACACGGTCTGGCCGGCCGCTTCGCCCGAGTTGAAGACGAGGCGGAACTGCCCGCCGCAATGTGCGTCGGCCAGGGTCTGCGCGACCTGCACCATCTCAGCGAGGAGGGCCGGGTCGGCGGCGCCGAGCTCGGCGACCGTCGCGTACTCCTGGGTCTTGGGGAAGATCAGGAGGTGGACCGGCGCTTTCGGCGCGATGTCGGTGATGGCGAGAACCCGCTCGTTCTCGAACACCACGTCGGCGGGAATCTCGCCCCGGACGATGCGCGTGAAGACGGTGGGTTCGCTCATGCCTTCATCTTAAACGGCGGGCGGCCTCGAACGGGGCCCCGTTCGCCGTCAGCGCGCGCTCCGGCTACCAGCGGCCCAGCCTCGCCGAGAGCACGGCGATGGCCGCGGGGCCGGCGGTGGAGGTGCGCAGCACGGTGTCGCCGAGCGCGACGGCCTCGGCGCCCGCCTCCGCGAGCAGCCGCAGCTCCTCCGGAGCGACGCCGCCCTCGGGACCCACGACGAGCACGAGATCGCGGCCGTCGGGCTCGATGGCCGACAGGCGGACCTCGGCCGACGGCTCCAGCACGAGGACGCGGTCGGTCGCCGCGCGGTCCGCGAGCGCGCGCGTCGACGCGAGCGGCGAGACCTCGGGCACCCGGGCCCGGAGCGACTGCTTGCTCGCCTCGCGGACGATGCTGCGCCAGCGCTCGCGGCCCTTCTCCTCCTTGGGGCCGCTCCAGCGCGAGATCGAGCGGGCGGCCTGCCACGGCACCACTTCGTCGACCCCCAGCTCGGTCGCGGCCTGCACGGCGAGCTCGTCCCGGTCGCCCTTCGCGAGGGCCTGCACGAGCACGAGCCTCGGCGACGGCGGGGCCGCCTCCTCCACGGACTCGACGACGAGCACCACCCGCGACGACTCCGAGCTCTCGACGACGGCCGTCGCGACGCGGCCGCGCCCGTCTCCGACGCGGATCGTCTCACCGGCGCGGATCCGGCTCACCGTCGCGGCGTGGCGCGCCTCCGCGCCGGTCAGGGCCAGTCGACCGCCGACGACGACGTCGCCGGAGTCGAGCGACTCGTCGATGTAGTGGTGGGCCACGGCCGCGCTCCGATCAGCCGAGGAAGCGGTCGCGGAGCTTCGAGAAGAGGCCCTGCTGGAAGTGGGTCAGCGCGGGCTTCTGCGGCTTGTAGTGCTTCGCGAACTCCTGCACGAGCTCGCGCTCGCGGTGCCCGAGCTTGGTCGGGGTGACGACCTGGATGCCCACGCGCAGGTCGCCGCGGCCGTTGCCGCGCAGCTTCGTCACTCCGCGCCCCTTGATCGTGACGATCTCGGTGCTCTGCGTCCCGGGCTTGATCTCGATCTCGATGTCGCCGTCGAGCGCCGCGAGCGTCGTCGTGGAGCCGAGGATCGCGTCGGTCATCTGCACCTCGAGGGTGGCGAGCAGGTCGTCGCCGTTGCGGCTGAAGACGTCGTGGTGCTTGACCTTGATCTCGAGGTAGAGATCGCCGTTGGGGCCGCCCGCCGGGCCGACCTCGCCGCTGCCCGGCATCTGCAGGCGGAGGCCCGTGTCGACGCCCGCGGGGACGTCGACGGGGATCGTGCGGCGCGCGCGCACGCGACCCTGGCCCTGGCAGGTCGAGCACGGGGTGGCGATGACGGTGCCGTAGCCGCGGCACGTGCCGCAGGGGCTGGCCGTCATCACGTTGCCCAGCAGCGAGCGGACGGTGCGCTGGATCTGGCCGGAGCCGTGGCAGATGTCGCAGGTGACCGGCGAGGTGCCGGGCTGGCAGCACGAGCCCTGGCAGGTCTCGCAGAGCACCGCCGTGTCGACCTCGAGGTCGCGGTGCGTGCCGAAGATGACCTCGTCGAGCGACACCTCGACGCGCAGCAGAGCGTCCTGGCCGCGCTCGCGACGGGAGCGGGGCCCGCGGGACGAGCCCTGCGCACCCTGGCCGAAGAACGTCTCGAAGATGTCGCCGAATCCGCCGAAGCCCTGTGCGCCGCCGGGGAAGCCCTCCTGGGGTCCGCGGTCGTACTGCTGGCGCTGCTGCGCGTCGCTCAGGACGTCGTAGGCGTGCGTGACGAGCTTGAAGCGCTCGGAGGCGTCGGCGCTCGGGTTGACGTCGGGGTGGAGCTCGCGGGCGAGTCGGCGGTACGCCTTCTTGATCTCGTCGGCGGAGGCGTCGCGGGCGACGCCCAGCACTTCGTAGTGATCGGCCACAGGTGGCTTCGTCCTTCGTTCGTGGGTCGGTGCACCGGGCACGGCGGACCTGATGGGAGCCGGGGCGACCGGCGAGTCGGGAAGAGCGGGCTAGTCCTCGCTGAGGAGGCGGGAGAGGTAGCGGGCGACGGCGCGCACCGCGGCGATGTTGCCGGAGTAGTCCATCCTGATCGGTCCGAGGACCCCCAGGCGCGAGACCTGGCCGCCGGCGGTGTTGTAGCCGCTGGTGAGGACGGACGTCTCCTGGAGACCGAAGGGCGCGTTCTCGCGGCCGATGCGCACCGAGATGCCGCGCGGATCCGGGACCATCTCGGCGAACAGGCGCAGCAGCTCCACCTGCTCCTCGATCGCCTCGAGCACCGGGTAGATGCTGCCCGAGAAGTCCTCCTCGGTGCGGACGAGGTTGGCCGCGCCGGCCATCACCAGGCGGTCCTGGCGGTTGGCGCCGACCTGCTCGAGCAGGGTCTGCAGGATCGGGGCCAGGACGTCGCGCCGCTCGGGCGTGAAGCGCTCGGCGGCCGACTGCAGCGTCTCGGCGGCGGCCTGGAGCCCCAGGCCCAGGACGGCCGTGTTCAGCTTGGCGCGGATCTCGCCGAGGAACTCGTCGTCGATGTCGGCGGGGGTCTCGAGGACGCGCTGATCCACCCGGCCGGTGTCGGTGATGAGCACCGAGAGCAGGCGGCGCGGCGCGAGGGCGACGAGCTCCACGTGGCGGATCCGCGCGGCTCCGAACGAGGGGTACTGCACGAGGGCGACGCTGTTCGTGAGCTGCGAGAGCAGCCGTACGGTCTTCACCAGCACCTCGTCGAGATCGGGGCTCTGCCCGAGGAAGGTCTCGATGGCCTGCCGCTGCGCCGCGGTGAGCGGGCGCAGATCGGTGAGCCGATCGACGAAGAGGCGGTAGCCCTTGTCGGTCGGCACGCGCCCGGAGGAGGTGTGCGGAGCCGCGATGAGCTCCTCCTCCTCGAGCTGCGCCATCTCGTTCCGGATGGTCGCAGCCGAGACGCCGAAGGCGTGCCGCTCGACGATCGACTTCGAGCCCACGGGCTCGCGATGGGCCACGTAGTCCTGCACGATCACGCGCAGGACCTGGAGACCGCGCTCCGTCACCATACGACCGACCTCCCGCCGGGCTCCGCGTGCCTCGCGGCACGGACCACCGCGGCGCCGTCGCGCCGCTCGGAGCTTGGCACTCCGCAACTCCGAGTGCCAATCATACCCGCGAGCAGGGCCGCGGAGGGGTCCGACCGCGATCCGCGCGGTGGCGGGACAGCGCGCCGCACGACGTGCCACGATGGACGCCGTGCGCACGGGGGTCGCCCGGCGCGATCACGTCGGAATCAGGAGCCCACATGTCGACCACGCCGCCCCCTCCCCCGCCCCCCGCGTACAGCACTCCCGCGCCGCCGCTGAACCCGGCCGACGAGAAGACCTGGGCGATCGTCACCCACGTCCTCGGCATCTTCTTCAGCTTCATCCCGTCGCTGATCGTGTACCTGGTCTTCAAGGGCCGCGGGCCGTTCCTGGAGGCCCACGCGAAGACCGCGCTGAACTTCCACCTCACGACGCTGATCGCCTACGTGGCGGGCACGATCCTGTCGTTCGTGCTGGTCGGCTTCATCGTGTTCCTCGTGGTGCCGATCCTCGTGATCGTCTTCGCGATCATCGCCTCGGTGCGCGCGAGCGCCGGCGAGTACTACACGTACCCGCTGAGCATCCCGTTCTTCAAGTAGGTCCGGGAGTCGCGGGTCTCGAGACGCCCGCTGCGCGGGCTGCTCGACCGGTGGAGTGACGTCGCCCCCGCTGGTCGAGCAGCCGCCGCGGGCGGCGTTCCTCCTCGCTGGTCGAGTAGCCGCCGCGGGCGGCGTATCGAGACCCACGTCCTCTGCAGGGGTCGGTCTCGATACGCCCGCTGCGCGGGCTACTCGACCAGCAAGCACGAGATCACCGCACCCCCGCTGGTCGCGTCCCCGGGAACGGCGGGTCTCGAGGCGCCGGCTCAGCCGTCGGTCAGGCGTAGCACGACCGCGTCGGCCAGCAGACGGCCGCGCAACGTCAGCACCACGCGGCCCTGCAGTGCTGCGCGCCCCTCGATCAGCCGGTCGGCGATGAGGCCCGCGACCTCGCGGCGGCGCTCCGGATCGATGGAGTCGATCGGCAGCCCGTCCGACAGGCGCGAGCGCAGCAGCACGTCCTCGACTCCGCGCGTCGCCCCGTCGAGCGTCTCCCGGCCGGCCGCCGGGGAGGATCCCGCGCGGAGCCGGTCGGCGTAGGCCGCCGGGTGCTTCACGTTCCACCAGCGCACGCCGCCCACGTGGCTGTGCGCGCCCGGTCCGACGCCCCACCAGTCGTGCCCGAGCCAGTACGACAGGTTGTGCCGCGACCGGTGCGCGTCGTCGATCGCCCAGTTGCTCACCTCGTACCAGGAGTAGCCCGCACTCGCGAGTCGGGCATCCGCCAGCTCGTACATGTCCGCCGTCAGGTCGTCGTCGGGGGTCGCCACCTCGCCCCGCCGGATCTGGCGCGCGAGCTTCGTCCCGTCCTCGACGATCAGCGCATACGCCGAGAGGTGGTCGGGGCGGTTCGCCAGGGCGGAGTCGAGCGAGCGCTCCCAGTCGGCGAGCGACTCCCCCGGCGTGCCGTAGATGAGGTCGAGGCTCACCTGCAGGCCCGCCTCGCGCGCCCACTCGACCACCAGCGGGACGCGCTCGGGGTCGTGCGTGCGCTCGAGGGTCGCGAGCACGTGCGGCACGGCCGACTGCATCCCGAAGCTGACCCGCGTGAATCCCGCGTCGGCGAGCGTGCGCAGGTAGGCGGCGTCGACGGAGTCGGGGTTCGCCTCGGTCGTGATCTCGGCGCCCTCGGCGATGCCGAAGCGGGTGCGCAACCCGTCGAGCATGCGGACGAGGTCCTCGGCCGGGAGGAGCGTGGGCGTCCCTCCGCCGAAGAAGACCGTGGCGGCCGGCCGTTCGGGGAGCCCGGCACGCCGGAGCACCTCGGCGCCGAGGGTCATCTCGGCGACGGCCTGCTCGGCGTAGTCGGACTGCTTCGCTCCGCGCAGCTCGGTCGCGGTGTAGGTGTTGAAGTCGCAGTAGCCGCAGCGCACCCGGCAGAACGGGACGTGGACGTACAGGCCGAGGTCGCGCTGCTCCGCGCCCGTGGCGACGGAGGCGGGCAGGAGCCCGTCGAGCGGAGCGGGATCGGCGAGAGGGAGGGCGCTGCCCACGTCAGCTGACGCGCGCCGGGAGCAGGGCGCGCAGGTACTTCTTGACCTGCCTCTTCTGCACCGCGCGCAGCACGGGCGTGCCGAGCCGGTAGAGGCGGGTGGAGGGACGCGAGAAGACGCGGATGACGAGCCAGACGGAGTCGTCGGCCCGCTTCTCGACCACGAAGGACTCCTCGCCGCTCTCGGGATGCCCCTCGAGCGTGCCGTAGGCGAAGCCGACCTGATCGGGCTCGTCGACGACGTAGACGACGCGGACGGGGGCGTCGAAGGTCCGGCCGAGGAGGTCGATCTTGAGCACGGCGGTGACGCCGGCGGTGATGTAGGGGGTGCCGTCCGGGCCGAACCGCTCCTCCGTGGGGCGGCTCGTGAGGTCGATGGGGGTGCCGGCCGAATCGAAGTTGACGCCGGTGTACTGCACGCCGCTGCCGCTGGTGATGTCCTCGACGCGGATGCCGCTGCCGCGCTGCACGCCCCACGTCATGAGCGACGCGGTCGTGATGGCGAAGCGCTCGTCGCCCGAGCCCAGGCGCGCCTCGAACCGCTCCGCTGTGAAGCCGTCCGGCGGGTACTCGAGGAGGTCGGGGGCGAGGGTGCCGCCGACGGCCGCGTAGGTGACCTGCGGCTGCCCCTCGAAGCTCGAGCGCCGGACGCTCACTTCGCGGCCCCCGTCGCCGGTGCGGCCTCGCCGAGAGGTGAGGTCCTCGAGTCCGTCAGCATCGCCGATCCCGTCCCGCGGGCATGTCCGTCCATTCGACCCAGCGTATCCGACAGTGTGCCGGGTGGGCCCGATGCACGGGAAGAGCCCGGGCCCTCCTGCCGTCGGCAGAGAGGACCCGGGCTCCGGGGAGTCGACTCAGGCGCAGGGCGTGAGCTTCGCGACGGCGTCGGACAGGGTGCCCTCACCGCCGAGCAGGACGACCCGCGTCGTTCCCGCGTTCTTCAGGTCGTTCAGGACGGCCTGCGGGACGCAGTCCGGCCGGACGGCGAACAGGGGCGCGTTGGCGTAGCCCGCCGCAGCCGCTCCCGCGAGGGCGTCGGGGAACTTCTCACCGGTCGCGAAGAACGCCGTCCTGGCCTTGCCGAAGGCGGCACGGTTGAGCTGCTCCGACGTGTCGTAGCGGTCCGTTCCGCCGATGCGGGTCTTCTTCGCCACGGTGAGCGAGTTCTCGATGCCGGTGCTGACCGACAGCGCGCTGCCCGCGATGGTCAGATCGGACACGCGCAGCCCCGAGACGATCCGCTGCGTCGTCACGTCGGCCGACGGCAGTCCGCCGTTGACGAGGACCACCGGGGCGTCGGACGAGCCGGCCGCCGCGCTGGCGCTCAGGGCGTCGGGGAACTTCTCACCCGTGGCGAGCCACGCGTCGGACGAACCGCCCGAGAAGACCCGCGAGATGAGCTGACGGGACGTGTCGTAGCGGTCCACTCCGCCGATGCGCACGGTCTTGCCGGCCGGCGCGTAGGCGGAGAGCTGGCCGAGGAGGCGGTCGCTGACGCTGAGCGCGGAGCCGACCACGACGATGTTCTTCGGCGCGAGGCGCGTCAGCTCATCCGTGACGACCTTGCTCACCGAGTCGGTGTCGACGAGCAGGAGCGGTCCGCCCTGCTTCGCCGCCGCCGGGCCGGCGCTGAGGGCGTCGGGGAAGTTCGAGCCGGTGGCGATGTAGACGACCGGGACGCCGGGGGTCCGGAAGACCGACTTGGAGACCTCGACGGCCGTTCCCTGGCGGTCGGTGCCGGCGAGGCGGGTGACGGTCGGCCCGCCGGCGGGCGGCGGGGTGACCGGGGTGCCGTCGACGGTGAGGGGGGCCTTCACGCGCACGACGGAGCCTGCAGGCTGCTCGTCGCCCTTGCTCACACCCGTGATCACGACGGAGGGGCCGGCGTCGGGCGTGGTGCCGACCTGGCCGGCGTAGCGGTCGAAGAAGGACTGCGGGGGCGTGACCGAGATCGCCGACGCGTCGCTGTCGACCGTGAACGGCGCGGTGATGTCGGGGTTCGCTCCGATGCCCACCTTCGCGCCGGCACCCTGGAGGTCGAAGAACCCGGGGACTCCGGATTCGAGCACGAGTGCGTCACCCGAGGCGACGGGAGACAGGCGTCCTCCGCCCGCCCAGAAGATGCCGCCGTTGACCTTCGCGGCGGCGGTGGAGGTCGACAGGTCGATGACGTTGTCGGCTCCCGCGCCAGGTGCCGCGACGCTCACGAAGGTGTCGATGTCGAGGATGAAGCCGGTGTTCGTCGCGGCTCCCTGCGGAGCGACGGCGTCCGCGGCGGGTCCTACCGCGTCGAAGAGGGAGATCTTGGCCCCGGGCAGGCCGAAGGAGCCGAGTGGCTGCTCCAGGGTCAGAGTGATCGAGTTCGTCGTCGCGTTCAGCGTGGAGTCGCCCGAGAGGAGGATGCCGTCGCCGTCCTGGATCTCCCATCCGATGGTCTCGTAGGCGGGATGCGACCACTCGGTGAACGCCGCAGGCTTCGCGGTCGACGGCAGGACGATGTCGAGCGTCGTCGCGTCCCCTGACACGGCCTCCACCTGCGCGGTCGAGTACTTGTACGTGTCCGACCACACGTACGGCGACGGCGAGACCGGCACCGTCCGGTTGATCGCGGCCGCCGGTCCTGCCGCGGCGAGCGTGCTCGCCGCCACTGCCGCGACTCCGGCGAGCGCTACTGCCGCTCGCACTCTGTTCCTGTTCGAGACTTGCGCGCGCGTGAGCTGCACGGTCCCCACCCTCCGTTGAATTGGTGAAGGGCCGACCATCGACGCTCGAGCCCCCCGTGCAGATGACCTGCAGCCGCGTCTGGCGTCTGAAAGCTATCGGGGTATCCGGTGCGGCCGCAACGTCCCCCGTCCGGGGACGTCACACAAGCGGAGGGAGAACGCTACTTCTTGTCCTTGGTCTCGACGTCGCCCGAGAGCGCGGCGATGAACGCCTCCTGCGGCACCTCGACGCGGCCCACCATCTTCATGCGCTTCTTGCCCTCCTTCTGCTTCTCGAGGAGCTTGCGCTTGCGGGTGATGTCACCGCCGTAGCACTTGGCCAGGACGTCCTTGCGCATCGCGCTGATCGACTCGCGCGCGATGATGCGGGCGCCGATCGCGGCCTGGATGGGGACCTCGAACTGCTGACGCGGGATGAGCTTCCGCAGGCGTCCGGTCATGAGGACCCCGTAGGCGTAGGCCTTCTCCCGGTGCACGATCGCGCTGAACGCGTCGACCTGCTCGCCCTGGAGCAGGATGTCGACCTTGACGAGGTCGGCCTCCTGGTCGCCGGCCGGCTCGTAGTCGAGCGAGGCGTAGCCGGCGGTCTTGGACTTGAGGTTGTCGAAGAAGTCGAAGACGATCTCGCCGAGCGGCATGTGGTACCGGATCTCGACCCGGTCCTCGCCGAGGTACTCCATGCCGATCAGGGTGCCGCGCCGGCTCTGGCACAGCTCCATGATCGTGCCGACGTAGTCCTTCGGCGCGAGGATCGCGGCCTTGACGATCGGCTCGGTGACCGAGGCGATCTTGCCGCCGGGGAACTCGCTCGGGTTCGTCACGGTGACGGTCTTCTTGTCCTCCGTGGTCACCTCGTAGATGACGGAGGGCGCCGTGGTGATGAGGTCGAGGCCGAACTCGCGGTCGAGGCGCTCGGTCACGATCTCGAGGTGCAGCAGTCCCAGGAAGCCGCAGCGGAAGCCGAAGCCCAGCGCGACGGAGGTCTCGGGCTCGTAGACGAGCGCCGCGTCCGACAGCTTGAGCTTGTCGAGGGCCTCGCGGAGGTCGGGGTAGTCGCTGCCGTCGATCGGGTAGAGGCCCGAGAAGACCATGGGGAGCGGCTCGGTGTAGCCGGGCAGCGCCTGCGTCGCGGGCTTTGCCGCGGTCGTGACCGTGTCGCCGACCTTCGACTGGCGGACGTCCTTCACTCCGGTGATCAGGTAGCCCACCTCGCCGACCGCGAGGCCCTTCGTGGCGACCGGCTCGGGGCTGGAAACGCCGATCTCGAGGATCTCGTGCGTCGCCCGGGTCGACATCATCTGGATCTTCTCGCGCGGCGAGAGCTTGCCGTCGATCATGCGGACGTAGGTGACGACTCCGCGGTAGGCGTCGTAGACCGAGTCGAAGATCATGGCGCGCGCGGGGGCGTCGGCGTCGCCGACGGGCGGCGGGATGAGCTGCGTGACGCGGTCGAGGAGGGCCTCGACGCCCATGCCCGTCTTGCCCGAGACGCGCAGCACGTCGTCGGGGTCGCCGCCGATGAGGCTCGCGAGCTCCTTCGCGTACTTGTCCGGGTCGGCGGCGGGGAGGTCGATCTTGTTCAGGACCGGGATGATCGTGAGGTCGTTCTCGAGCGCGAGGTAGAGGTTCGCGAGGGTCTGCGCCTCGATGCCCTGCGCAGCGTCGACCAGGAGGATCGCGCCCTCGCAGGCGGCCAGCGAGCGGCTCACCTCGTAGGAGAAGTCGACGTGCCCGGGGGTGTCGATCATGTTGAGGGCGAAGGTCCGGCCCTCGTGCTCCCACGGCATGCGCACGGCCTGCGACTTGATGGTGATGCCGCGCTCGCGCTCGATGTCCATCCGATCGAGGTACTGCGCGCGCATGGCACGGTCCTCGACCACGCCCGTGATGCCGAGCATGCGATCGGCGAGGGTGGACTTGCCGTGATCGATGTGGGCGATGATGCAGAAGTTGCGGATGGACGCCGGATCGGTCGCGGCGGGCTCGAGCCCGAGGTGTGCACGTGGAGACATCGTGGGGCCATTGTCCCACGGCCGGGGTGCGGCGGCGGGCGGGCGCCGTGACGGGCTCCCTCGATGGTCTACAGGTCGAGGCCGTAGGTGCGCGTCGGCTCGACGCCCGGCGGGTTCTCGCGCTCGGCCAGGCGGACGAAGCCCATGCTCTCGTAGAGGGCGTGCGCGGCGACCATGTCGGTCCCGCTGTTCATGACGACGCGCTCGAGGCCGCGCTCGCTCGCGAGCATCACCACGAACTCGGTGAGCAGGCGCCCGAGGCCGCGCCCGCGCGCCTCCGGGGCGACCGCGAGCAGCCGCCAGTCGAGCTCGCCGGGGCGGCCGAGGGAGTAGAGGTTCGCTCCGGGGGCCGCCGTGGTGACGGTCGCGAGGATCCGGCCGTCGGGGTCCTCGGCGACCCAGACCTCGCCCTCGCGGTCGTGCCGGGCGACGTCCGCGACGTCGGCCGCGTACTCCTCCCCCAGCGCGTAGTCGTGGGCGTACGCGGCGAGGCGGAGTCGCGAGACCTCCGCGTGCTCGTCCTCGCGCACGCGGCGCACGAGGATCCCCTCCGCGCTCACGGGCGGACCGGAGCAGGCAGCGTGCGCAGGCCGTGCTCGATGTCGGCCGGATCCGCCGCGAGGCAGATCCGGATCCAGCCCTCGCCCGTGCGACCGAAGGCGCTGCCCGGAGCGACGGCGACGAGCGTCTCGAGGAGGAACGCCTCGACCCACGAGGCGACGTCTCCGCCGGTCGCGTGCGACATGTCGATCCAGAGGTAGAAGGCGCCCTCGGGCTCGCGGAAGCGGATACCGCGCTCGTCGAGGATCGCCGTGGCGAGCCGCAGGTTCGCGAGGTAGTGCGCGGAGGCCTCCGCCACCGCCTCCTGCGGACCGGTCAGGGCGGCGAGTGCCGCGCGCTGATCGGGAGAGGCGACGCAGCTGATCGCCGCCTCCTGCACGGTGACCATCGTCGCGGTCATCCCGGGCGGGGTGACGAGGTAGCCGACGCGCACGCCGGTCATCGCGTACGACTTCGAGAACGAGAAGACGCTGAAGACGCGGTCGTCGTCGTGGCCCAGCTCCTGCGCGATGCTCGCGAGGCTCGTGTGCGGGCGTCCGTAGGTGAAGTACTCGTAGACCTCGTCGCTGATGATCCACAGGTCGTGCCGCCGGGCGAAGTCGAGGAGGCGCTCGAGCAGCGGGCGCGGGAGCACGACTCCGAGCGGGTTCGACGGGCTGTTCACGATGATCACGCGAGTGCGATCGGTGACGATGCGCTCGAGCTCGTCGAGGTCGGGGAGGAAGCCGTTCTCGGGACGGAGCGTGTACGGCACCGGGACGGCCTCGATCATCCGCGCATTCATGGTGAACGTGGTGTAGCCCGGATCCGGGACGAGGACCTCGTCGCCCGCGCGCAGCGTCAGCGTCATCGCCTGGTAGAGCGCCTGCGTGCCGCCGACGGTGAGCCAGACCTGCTCGACGTCGGCCGTGATCCCGTTGTCGCGGGCGAGCTTGTCGACGATCGCGCGCCGCAGCTCGGGGATGCCTCCGTTGGGGCCGTAATCCGTGTCGTCGGCCGCCCACGCGGCGCGCGCGGCCTCGATGATGTGCGGAGCGGTCGGCACGTCGGGCTCGCCGACGCAGAGGAAGGTGACGCCCTCGAGACGGAGGGCGATCTCGAAGAGGCGGCGGATGCCGGACGGCGGCACCGCGGGGATGTGATCGGCGAGACGTGGCATCGCTGATCACCGTATCGCCCGAGCGCGCCCCTGCCCGCTTCCGCCCGGCGGGGCGCGGTTGAAGCGGGAGGACGGGTGCGCTAAAGTTCCTTGTTGGCTTGCGCTCCACCACCGGCACGTGTGTGGAGTGATCAGAAGCCGGCGACCTCCAGTCGCACCGGGACGGCCCGCGCCGCCCGGAAGGGGCACTCCGACGAGTAGCCGGCTGCACACACGCACATTCGAGAAAAGGTAATCCACGTGGCAAACATCAAGTCGCAGATCAAGCGCAACCTCACCAACAAGAAGGCGAACGAGCGCAACAAGGCCGTCAAGAGCCAGCTCAAGACCGCCGTCCGCTCGGTGCACACCGCCATCGCCTCCGGCGACGCCGCCCAGGCCGCGACCGCCCTCGCGTTCGCCGCCAAGAAGCTCGACAAGGCCGCCAGCAAGGGCGTCATCCACAAGAACCAGGCCGCGAACCGCAAGTCGGCCATCGCGAAGCAGGTCGCGGCGCTGTAGTTCTGCGCTTCGCTGCAACGACGAAGGGTCCGGCCGATGGCCGGGCCCTTCGTCGTTTCCGCTTCGCGGTCGACGAGCTCCTCGTTCCTCGTCGCTCGTCGCGCGGTCGGCTCTCGCAGGCGGTCGCGGTGGGAGGAGCGGCCTGCGTTCCGCGTACCTCGATCCGCTCGCACGCGGATCGAGGGTGACGCTGCGGGGGCGCAGGCTGGTTGAGGAGGGCTCCCGCTGCGCGGGTCGGGTACGCCTGCGGGGGCGTGGGGTGATGCGGAAGTCGAGGGGTGCGCTCGATGGACGATGCGGCCACCCTTCGGGTGGCGCCGGAGGCGCGTCTCGAGACTCGACGAGTCCTGGAGGACGGGGATCTCGAGACGTCCGCTGCGCGGACTACTCGATCAGCAGATCACGAGGGGACGGAGAAGCACGTAACGGAGCCTCTGCCGCCGTACCCGGTGGTCGAGTAGCCCCGCAGGGGCGTACCGAGACCCGGCGACTCCGGGAGGACGGAGATCTCGATACGTCCGCTGCGCGGACTACTCGATCAGCAGAAGAGGGGGGACGGAGCAGCGCGCCGCCGGGCCTCCGCCTCCGGACCCGGTGGTCGAGTAGCCCCGCAGGGGCGTACCGAGACCCCCCGTCAGTTGTGCAGGCCGCGGGCGGAGATGACGGAGACCATGCGCTCGAGGGCGTAGACGGGGTCGCGGCCGCCGCCCTTGACGTTCGCGTCGGCGTCGGCAACGGTCTCGATGGCGGTGCCGAGGCCGTCGCCGGTCCAGCCCTGCAGGTCGCGGCGGGCGCGGTCGACCTGCCAGGGGGCGAGGCCGAGACGCGAGGCGATCTGGCCGGAGCCCTCGCGGGAGCCGGCGACCTTCGCCATGGTGCGGAGCTTGCTCGCGAAGGCGGCCACGATCGGCACCGGGTCCGCTCCGGACGCCAGCGCGTGGCGCAGGCCCAGCAGCGCTTCTCCGTGCCGCCCCGCGATCGCGGCGTCGGCGACGGTGAACGCGGTGGTCTCGACGCGGCCGCCGTAGTACTGGGCGACGGTCGCCTCGGTGATCTCGCCCGAGGCGTCCGAGATCAGCTGCTGGCACGCCGAGGCGAGCTCGTCGAGGTCGTCCGAGAAGGCCGACACGAGGGCTCGGACCGCGCCGGTCGTCGCTGTTCGGCCGGCGGAGCGGAACTCGGCGACGGCGAAGTCGACCTTGTCGCTCTCGCGCTTGAGCTCGGCGCAGACGATCTCGATGCCGCCGCCCGCGCCCGAGCGGATCGCGTCGAGCAGCTTCTTGCCGCGGTTGCCGCCGCCGTGCCGCAGCACCACGGTCGCTCCGTCTGCGGGCGACGACAGGTACTCCACCGCCTCGATCAGGAAGGCGTCGGTGCACTTCTCGACGTTCGAGACGCGCAGCAGACGCGGCTCGTCGAACAGGGAGGGGCTCGCGAGCGTCAGGAGCTCACCGGGAGCGTAGCCGCCGGCGTCGATGTCGCTGACCTCGAGGCTCGGATCCTCGGCGCGGAGGAAGTCGCGGAGGAAGCGCAGCGCGCGATCGGCGAGGAACTGCTCGGGTCCGGTGATCAGGACGACGGGGGCGGGCCTCGTCTCGTTCCAGGCGAGCTGCGGGATCGCCGCCTTCGAGGGCGCCGCCTTCGCGCGCGCGGGAGCTCTGCCTGCCATGCCGTCGTCCTTCCGTCGCCCGCCCGATCGAGCGCCCTCCACCCTACGGTCTGCCCGTGCCCGCCCGAGGCGGCGGGGACGGCCGTCGGACCGCTCGCCCACACCGCGATCCCGTCGCTGCGCGAGGCCAGGACGACCGTACCCTCGACGTCCGACCTCAGCGCCTCGACCCCGCGTTCGGCGAGGAGGGACAGCAGCGAGGGCGCCGGATGCCCGTAGTCGTTGTCTGCACCGACCGAGACGAGCCCGGCACCGGCGTCGAGTGCGTCGTAGAGGGCGGGCGCCTGGTCCGCCGAGCCGTGGTGCGCGACCTTGACCACGTCGACGGGTCCGATCGGCAGCCGCGCGAGGCGCCCCTGCTCCTCCGCCCCCAGGTCGCCCAGCAGGGCGATCGACAGGGGCCCGCCGACCGAGTCGGGGCCGATGTCGACGCGCAGGGTCACGCTGGCCGCGTTCCCCCGCAGCGAGCTGCCCCGCTCCGGCCAGAGGACCCGCCAGCGGAGCGACCCCAGGGCACCCTCCTCGCCCCGCTCCGTCTCGCGCACCTCCGCCCCGGCGTCGCGGAGGACGCCCCGGTCGCGCTCGTCGCCGGCCTCGGCGGAGGGACCGACGAGCGCGGAGTCGACCCGGTGAGCGGCGGCCTCGAGCCCGCCGACGTGGTCGAGGTCGTAGTGCGTCAGCACGAGCAGGGCGATCCGGTCGACTCCGAGGAGGGACAGGCAGGCGTCGAGACGCTCCGGGAGCGGCCCTGTGTCGACCAGCAGCACTCCCCCGTCGCCCCGGAGGAGGATCGCGTCGCCCTGGCCCACATCGCACATCGCGACCCGCCAGTCCTGGGGAACGGACCCGGAGCGCAGCAGCGGCGTGGCCACTCCGGCCGCCGCCGTGCCCGCGAGCAGGGCGGCGAGCGCGGCCGCGACCGCGCGGCGCAGCACCGCGAGGCGACGCGTCCGCGTCAGCAGGAGCAGCGCGAGGACGGTCAGCACGGTGAGGGCGAGCACCCCGGCGAGCCCGGGCCACCAGGCGAGCCGGGGCATCGGCCAGCTCGACACCGCGCGGGCGATCGACGCGATCCACCAGGTCGGAACCGCGGCGAAGCGGATGGCCGCATCGGCCCCCCACGGCCACCACGGCGCGAGCAGGCACCCGATCAGTCCGAGCCCCGTCGCGAGAGGAGCCGCCGGTTCGGCGAGCAGGTTCGCCAGGACGCCGTAGACGGGGACGGTGGGGTCCACCAGCAGCACGACGGGCTGGCAGGCGAGCTGGGCGGCCGTCGGCACGGCGAGCACGAGTGCGAGGGGCCGGGGCAGCACCTCGCCGAGTCGGCGCGCGATCGGCTCCGCGAGCAGCAGCAGACCGGCCGTGGCCAGCACCGACAGCACGAAGCCGAGCTTCCCCGCGATGGCCGGATCGGCGATCACGAGCAGGACGACGCTCGCCAGCAGCGCCGGCACCGCGGCTCCCGACCGCCTCCCCAGACGGGCCAGCAGCACGACGGTCGCCATCGTCGCCGCGCGGACGACGCTCGGCTCGGGGGTGACGAGGACGACGAAGGCGGCGAGGGCGAGCAGGGCGCTGAGGGTGCGGAGGAGCCGGTTCACGCCGAGCAGCGACGCCAGCAGCCAGCCGGCGACGACCACGACCGCGCAGTTCGCGCCGGAGACCGCGGTCAGGTGGGTGAGGGAGGCCGTTCGCATGTCCTCCTCGAGGTCGGCGGTGAGCGCGGTCGTGTCACCCGTCGCGAGACCGGGCAGCAGACCCGCCACGTCACCGCCGAGGACGGCCGTGCGCTCGAGGAAGCTCGAGCGCAGCACTTCCGCGACGGCGGCGATCCCCGTCGGCGCGCTCCGGTCGAGGATCCCGGACACCGTGACGAGCGTGCGCTCCCCCACGGGGTCCCGGGGTCCGCCGTCGGCCCGTGCCTCCAGCAGGAGCTCGGAGCCGACCGGGACGCGCCCTCCCGGCTCCGCCAGGAAGACCCTCACGGGCGCGGCGATCTCCTCGGCGTCGATCGAGAGCGCGACGGCGTCGAACCAGACGCCGCCCGTCGCGAGCGGGCGCGCCGCGGTCTCGACCCGGATCTCGAGCGCGATCCGGGTGCGCCGTTCGGCCGCCTCGACGAGCGGCTCCGGATGCGCCCCCGGTGCCGAGAGGACGACCGCGGTGATCGCGAGGGCCGCTCCCGCCGCCGGGACCGCGACGACGGCGAGGAGCGTCCGCCGACCCGGGAGGAGGACGAGGAGCGCGAGGAGGAGGGCGACGGCGGCCCAGGCCGCGAGCAGAATCCCCGGACCGGCGGCCGACACGACCGAGACGGGCAGCAGCCCGCAGAGCGCGGCCGCCGTCCAGGTCAGCACCGCCACCGGGAGCAGCCGCAGATCCGCCGCCCTCACGGCGCCACCTGGTCGCGGAAGCCCTCGAGCGTCTTCTCGCCGATCCCGGGGACTTCGAGCAGCTGATCGACGGACGCGAAGGGACCGTTCGCCTCGCGGTAGGCGATGATCTTCGCCGCGGTCGCCGGACCCACCTCGGGCAGCTCCTCGAGCTGGGCGGCCGTCGCCGTGCTGAGGCTGATCGGGCCCGAGCCGGCGACGGCACCGGGAACCGCTCCCGGCGCGGGGGCCGCACCGACCTCGGGCACGATCAGCTGCTCCCCGTCGACGATCCGTCGCGCGAGGTTCACCGCGTCGCTCTCCGCCGCCTCGGTCAGCCCTCCGGCCGCCGCGAGCGCGTCCGCGACGCGTGCTCCCTCCTTCATCAGGTAGAGCCCCGGAGCGACGACCTCCCCCGCGACGTGCACGTAGAGCGTCGGCGGACCGGTCGTGGCCGCCGCGGAGGGCGGCGCGGTACCGGCGGACGACGCCACCGGCAGCACGCGGCTCCTGCCGCTCGCCTGAGCCCCGGCCAGGAGCACGGCGATCACGGCCGCCGCGAGGACGAGCACGACGGCGGCGCCCATCCCCATCCGCCAGCGCGCCCGGGGACGCCGCGGGCGCAGCAGGAGGGCGAGGTCGTCCGTCTCGTCGCTCGTCCGCATCCGAGAACGGTAGGAGCGCGACGCGGCCCGGAGCGGCGGCACCGCGACGATCCGTGGACGACGAAGGGGCTCCTCCGCTGTGGAGGAGCCCCTTCGAGAGGACGGGCTACACGGCCTTCGTCACCAGGTTCACCAGGCGCGGAGCCCGCACGATCGCCTTGACGACCTCGCGGCCGACGAGAGCACGCGCGACGCCGGCCGTGGCCCGCGCCTTCTCCTCGAGCTCGTCGGACGAGATCTTGGGCGACACCTCGAGGCGGTCGCGGACCTTGCCGTCGACCTGGAGGATCGCGGTGACCTTCTCCTCGACGAGCAGCGTCGGGTCGGCCTTGCGCCAGACGACGTGCGCGACGGGGCCCTGGTAGCCCAGGCGGCTCCACATGTCCTCGGCCGTGTAGGGCGCGAAGAGGTTGAGCGCCATCGCGATGACCTCGGCGGCCTCGCGCACCGCGGCGTCGCCGCCTCCGGCACCCGAGTCGATCGTCTTGCGGGTCGCGTTGACGAGCTCCATCAGTCGCGCGACGACGACGTTGAACTTGAACGCCTCGATCAGCGACGGCGACTCGGAGAGGAAGCGGTGCGTGTGGCGGCGGAGCGCCGCGTCTCCGTTCTTCCACTCGATGTCGGGCTTCGAGGTGACGTCCTTCGCGAGGCGCCAGGCGCGCGCGAGGAACTTCGCGCTGCCCGACGGCGAGACGTCGGCCCAGTCGATGTCGTCCTCGGGCGGGCCGGCGAACGCCATGGTCAGGCGCACGGCGTCGACGCCGTACTCGTCGAGCTGCTCCGACAGGCGCACGATGTTGCCCTTGGACTTCGACATCGCGGCGCCGTCCATCTGCACCATGCCCTGGTTGAGCAGCGCCGTGAACGGCTCGGTGAAGGACACGTAGCCGAGGTCGAAGAGCACCTTGGTGATGAACCGCGCGTACAGCAGGTGCAGGATCGCGTGGGTCACGCCTCCGACGTACTGGTCGACGGGCGCCCATTTCTCGGCGAGCTTCGGATCGAACGCCTGCGTGTCGTCGTTCGGAGACAGGAAGCGGAGGAAGTACCAGGAGGAGTCGACGAACGTGTCCATCGTGTCCGGGTCGCGGCGCGCGGGGCTGCCGTCGACCGGGTTGGGCACGTTCACCCAGTCCTCCGCCGCGCCCAGCGGCGACGAGCCCTTGGGCTGCAGGTCGAGTCCCTCGGTCGGCGGCAGGACCACCGGCAGCTGGTCCTCGGGAACGGGGATCAGCTCGCCGTTCTCGCCGTGGATGATCGGGATGGGCGTGCCCCAGTAGCGCTGGCGCGAGATCAGCCAGTCGCGGAGGCGGTAGTTCTTCGCCGAGCGGCCGCGGCCGCGCTCCTCGAGCAGCTTGATCACGCGCTCGATCGCGGTGCGCTTGGAGAGGCCGTCGAGCGGGCCGGAGTTCATCAGGCGGCCGTCGCCGGTCAGCGCCTCGCCGGTGATCGCGGGGTCGGCCGAGTAGCGCGCCTCGAGAGCGGCGAGCTCCTCCGGGTCCTCGGGGATCACGGGGATCGCACCGGTGACGGGCGCGGAGGTGTCGACCACGACTCGGACCGGCAGGTCGAAGGCGCGGGCGAAGTCGAGGTCGCGCTGGTCGTGCGCGGGCACGGCCATGACCGCGCCGTGGCCGTAGTCGGAGAGCACGTAGTCGGCGGCCCAGATCGGCAGGCGCTCGCCGTTCACCGGGTTGATCGCGTAGCGGCCGAGGAACACGCCGGTCTTCGGACGGTCGGCCGTGAGGCGCTCGATCTCGCTCGACTTCTGCACCTTCTCGAGGTACGAGCGGAACGCGTCGCGCAGCTCCGGCTCGGAGCCCTCGACCAGCTCGGTCGCGAGATCGGAGTCGGGGGCGACGACCATGAACGTCGCGCCGTAGAGGGTGTCGGGACGCGTCGTGAACACGGTGACGCGCTCGTCGCGGCCCTCGATCTCGAACTCGACGTCGGCGCCGATCGAGCGGCCGATCCAGTTGCGCTGCATCGCGATGACCTTCGACGGCCACGAGCCCTCGAGCTGGTTGAGGTCGTCGAGCAGGCGGTCGGCGTAGTCGGTGATCTTGAAGTACCACTGGGTGAGCTTCTTCTTCACCACGACGGCGCCCGAGCGCTCGGACGTGCCGTCGGCGAGGACCTGCTCGTTCGCGAGGACGGTCTGGTCCACCGGGTCCCAGTTGACCCAGCTGTCCTTGCGGTAGGCCAGGCCCTTCTCGTACATCTTCAGGAACAGCCACTGGTTCCACTTGTAGTAGTCCGGGTCGGACGTGTGGATGACGCGGTCCCAGTCGAAGGACGCGGCGTAGCGCTTCATCGAGCGCTTCTGCTGCTCGATGTTGTCGTAGGTCCAGGTGCGGGGGTTCAGGCCGCGCTTGATCGCGGCGTTCTCGGCGGGCAGGCCGAAGCTGTCCCAGCCGATCGGGTGGAGCACGTTGAAGCCCTGCTGGCGCCAGTAGCGCGCGATGACGTCGCCGAGCGCGTACGCCTCGGCGTGGCCCATGTGCAGGTCGCCCGAGGGGTACGGGAACATGTCGAGCACGTACTTGCGGGGGCGCTTGTCGTCGGGGAGGTCCGTCGAGAACGGACGGGTCTCCTCCCAGATCGGGAGCCACTTCTCTTGCAGTGCGCGGAAGTCGTAGCGGTCCTCGTCGTTCGCGCCGGTCTGCTGGGAGGTCTCGTCTGCCACAGGTGTGTCCTACTTCATCAGGGTGGGATCGGACGCGCAGCGCCCGTCGGGGGCGGCGTCCGACGAACAACCCTACTGGCCCTCAGCGACCGGGCGACGAATCCTCCGCGACCTCGCGGGGCACTCCGAGCACTGCCAGCAGGGCGCGCGCCTTGAGCAGCGTCTCCTCGACCTCCTCCTCGGGCACCGAGAGTGCGGTGATGCCGCCGCCGGTGCCGAGGCGCGCTCGCTCGGGCTCGATCACGAGGCTCCGGATGGTCATGGCCAGGTCGATCGAGCCGTCAGAGCCGAGGCGGCCGAAGGCTCCGGAGTAGACACCGCGCGGTCCGCCCTCCCACTCGCGGAGGAGTTCCACGGCCCGCCGTTTCGGCGCCCCCGTCATCGAGCCGGCCGGGAACGTCGCGGCGATCAGAGCGGCGACGCCGATCCCCTCCGCGGGCAGCGCCGACACCTCGCTGACGAGCTGGTGCACGTGCGGGTAGGTCTCGACCTCCAGCAGCCGGTCGACGCGGACGGAGCCCGGCTCGGCGATGCGCGCGAGGTCGTTGCGGACGAGATCGACGATCATGACGTTCTCGGCGCGCTCCTTGACGCTCGCCAACAGCTCGGCGCGCAGGGCCTCGTCCTCCGCGGTGTCGCGGCCGCGGGGCCGGGTGCCCTTGATCGGATGCGTGGCCGCGAGCCCGCCGGCGTCACGCGTCAGGAAGCGCTCGGGCGACGCGCTCACGAGCGCCCGGCCCCCGAAGCGGATCAGCCCGCCGTGGTGGCTGGGGCTCGAGCGGCGCAGGCGCCGGTAGCACTCGACCGGGTCGAACCGGCCCTCCACGACGACCTCGTTCGTGAGGCAGAGCTGGTAGGCGTCGCCCGCGTGGATCGCGGCCTGGCAGCGCGCGATGAGAGCGGAGTAGGCGGCCCGGTCGTGCCGGCGCCGCACGGAGGCCACGGGCTCGGCGGGAGCGGGATCGCCCAGCGGCTCGTCGGCGAGCGCCGCCAGGGCCGCGACCAGGGGGTCCGCCTCCCTTCGCCGCTCCGCCGTCGCCACGACGCGCAGCGTGCGGGCGGCGTGGTCGAACTCGAGCACGGGGTCGCCGCGGAGCAGGACCAGCGCGGGCGGATCGCCCTCGGTCGCTCCGACGGCGGGCAGGGACACGAAGGGCGCACCCGCCTCGTAGGAGAGGTGGCCGTAGCGACCGAGCGCGCGGTCGCGACCGGTCGATTCCGCCTCCACCCGGGCGAGTGCCGCGGACACGTCGTGGCCGGCCTCGACGACGATCGCGTCGGAGGGGCGGCAGGACCCGAGGTAGGAGCGACCCGCCACCGCGTCGGGGCCGGAGTCGAGCCAGAAGGCGGCGTCCGCCTCGCGGTAGAGGGCGAGGAACGCCCGCTCGGGGTCGACCCACGGCAGGACGACCTCGTGCAGGCCATCGGGGAGCAGGGCGCCGACCACTGGGCTAGCGTAGGCCGTCGTGGACGGCGAGCAGGTGCGGGACTGGAACGGGCGGGAGCTCGCCTCCCCGCGCGAGCCCGGCACGGTGGCGCTGCTGGCCGCCGACTCGTGGCTCGTCTCGGACGGCCGCGTGCGCGGTCTCGAGCTGCACCGCGAGCGCTTCCTCGACGCCGTCCGGGCGGCGGACGGGCCGGACGACGCGGGCGCGTTCTTCGACGCTTCCGTCGCCGCGCTCCCCCGCACCGGCGACCACTTCCCCCGCGTCGAGCTCGACTCCGCCGGACTGCACCTGCGCCTGCGATCGGCACCGCCGCGCACCCGCTCGGTCGTGCTGTGGACGAGTCCCGTGGATCCGCGGCGGGTGCCGGAGTGGAAGGGACCCGACATCGCCCGTCTTGCGCTGCTGCGGCAGCGGGCGATCGCGAACGGAGCCGATGAGGCGGTGCTCCTCGACGCGGACGGCGCGATCCTCGACGGCGCGACCAGCGCGGTCCTGTGGTGGCTCGGCGACACCCTCGTCCTCCCTCCGCCCACGAGCCCCCGGGTGCGCAGCGTCACCGCCCGCACGATCTCGGTGCTCGCGGGCGCGCTCGGCGTCGACGTGCTCGAGGCGCCGACCGAGCCGGAGTCGCTCGACGGCCGCGAGGTCTGGGTCGTCAACGCGCTGCACGGCGCGCGCCTGGCGACCTCGTGGGTCGGCGGACCGGCGCTCGCCGCGGAGCCGGGCCGGCTCGACTCCTGGCGCCGTCGCCTGGACGCACTGCGTCGCCCCCTCCCCTGACGTCGAGCACCGTGCCGCCCTCGGGCGACGACATCGCCCCGGTTCCCGCGCAGCGCTCGTCCCCGCGGGCCGCGTGTGGCAGTCTGCGCAGGACCCACCCGCCGTCTTCCGAGAAGGACCGTCGATGACCCCTGCACCTTCCGTCCGTACCCACGCCTGGAGGATCACCGCCATCCTCGCGAGCGGGGCTCTGCTCCTCGGCGCCCCTCCCGCGCTCGCGGCGGAGTCCGGTCCGCTCTCCTACTCCCACGACGCTCCGGCCGTCCCCTCGACGGGCGACTCGGCCGTGGTGGCGGACGCCGAAGCCGCACGCGCCTCCGAGACCGTCGTCAACGCGCTCGTGGGCGGCGAGGAACTCGCTCGCGGCGAGCGCCTCGTCTCGACGAACGGGGTGTTCGAGTTCGTCTTCCAGACCGACGGCAACGCGGTGGTCTACCGCATCGGCGCCGGCGCGATCTGGAGCAGCGGCACCCAGGGGCGCGGCGATCACCTCGCGATGCAGAACGACGGCAATGTCGTGGTCTACGACGCCGACGACCGCCCCGTCTGGTTCACGGGGACGAGCGGACTGCCGGGCGCCGTCCTGACGGTCCAGGACGACGGCAATCTCGTCGTCTACCGCGCGGACGGCTCTCCTGCCTGGGCGACCAGCGTCGGCGGCCTGATCGCCGCACCGGCACTCGACCGGCTCGAGGGCGGCGACGTCCTGACGTCGGGCACACGGCTCTCGTCGCCCGACGGCCGGTTCGAGGCCGTGATGCAGGCGGACGGCAACTTCGTCGTCTACGGCCCTGGGGGTCCGCGATGGTCGACGGGCACGTCCGGGTCGGGCAGTCGGCTCGCGATGCAGACCGACGGCAACGTCGTGATCTACGGAGCGGACGGCTCGGTGAGGTGGACCACCGTGACCAGCGGCAATCCGGGCGCCGTCCTGATCCTGGGGAACGACGGCGCGCTCGTTCTGCAGGGCGCAGCAGGAGTCGTCTGGACCAGTCGGCCGCCGGTCACCACCGACACCCTCTCGGGGTCGGGGGCGCTGGGGAAGGACGAGGCGCTGGTCTCCTCCAACGGCGCCTGGCGCTCCGTGATGCAGGCCGACGGGAACTTCGTCGTCTCCGGACCGGGTGGCCCGACCTGGTGGACCGGGACCCGATCGGCGAGCGACGCTCTCTCCCCGTCGCGGTTCGTGATGGGTGCGGACGGCACCCTCACGGTCAGTGGATGGGGCCCGAACGCGTTCTGGCTGGCGTCCCCGCGCTACTTCGTGAACGTGGGCCCAGCACTGGCGCCGTTCCGCCTGGTCATGCAGAACGACGGCAACCTCGTGCAGTACGACGGCCGGAACCGGGCGGTCTGGGCGAGCCGCGGTCTCTGATCCCGACACGGCGGGCTCGGAGTGCCGGGCCCGCCGTGCCGCGCGTCCCTCGGGCAGGATGGAGGTGTGGCACGCTCCTCCCCGACGACGTCCGTCCGCGGCGTCCCGGCCGCGGGCATCCCGACGCGGGTCCTGCGATCGACCGCGTGCGCGGAGGTGCCGGGAACTCCTCCGGCCCGGGCGCGATGAGCGGGCCCGGTGACTTCCTCCGCCAGGTGCTCGCCTACGAGGGCGATCAGTGGCGGGCGCAGGACGTGCGCGAGCGGCTCGGTCACGGCCTCGACGCGACCGGGGCGTCCGTCGGCGCCGTCCGCGGCGGCGTCCGCGACGCGCTGAACAAGTTCCGCGGCCTGACGCACGACGACGTCACCGCGCTCTCCTCGGAGCTCTGGGACCCGCCCGTCTTCGAGCACCGCCTCGCGGCCGTCGTCCTGCTCCAGACGCGCGTCGCGCTCCTGCGCGCGTCGGACCTCACCCGGCTCGAGGGCTTCGTCCGCGACGGGCGCGTGCCCGAGCTCGTCGATCCTCTCGCGGCCGACGTCGTGCGCCCGCTGCGCGCCGCCCTCGACGACCGAGCACGACGGCGGATGGACGCGGTGCTCGACCGGTGGGCCGACGAGGGCGGGATGCTCGCCCGAGCTGTGGCGCGCGTCAGGAGCTGACGGCGGTCCCGTCGGTCACGGCGACGCGCCGGTCGAACACGAACGACGGATCCACGCGGTGCGCGATCAGGACGACCGTGCGGCCCCGCGCCGCGGCGAGCAGATCGGCGAGCAGCGCATCCGCGACCGGAGCGTCGACCGAGGCGGTCGGCTCGTCCAGCACCAGCACGGGGAAGTCGGCCAGCAGCGCCCGCGCGAGGGCGAGGCGCTGCGCCTGCCCGCCGGACACGAGGGAGCCGCGCTCCCCCACCCGTGCGTCGATCCCTCCGCGGGACGCGGTCCACCCACCGAGCCCGACACGGTCCAGCACCGACAGGAGCTCCTCCTCGTCGGCGGCGGGCCGCGCGAAGAGCAGGTTCTGCCGGATCGTGTCGTCGAACAGGTAGGGCTGCTGCTCGACGAGGCCGACCAGCCGGCGCACCCGGGCCTGCGGGAGCGTCCGCGCCTCGACTCCGCCGACGAGGTACGAGCCGGAGTAGTCGAGGAAGCGCACGAGGGCGTGCGCGAGCGTGGTCTTGCCGGATCCGCTCGCGCCGGTCACGAGGATCCGCTCGCCCGCTCGCAGCTCGAGCGACACGTGCGCGAGCGCCGGGGCCGGGGAGCCGGGCCAGGACACCGAGAGGTCCTGCAGCACGAGATCCGATCCGTGCGGGTCGGGGGCGAGCGGATCGACGTCAGCGTCGGCCGCGAGGGCGGGTGACGACGCCTCGCGGTCGAGGTCCGCGAGGCGCTGAGCGCTCGAGCGCGCGGTGCGCGCCGACTGCACGGCGAGCGGGGCGGCGGCGGCCACCTCGAAGACGGCGAGCGGCACCAGGGCGAGGACGCCCAGCGCCGGCCCGCCGAGGGCGTCCATCGAGGGGATGCCGAGGGCCAGCGACGCCCACACCGCGCCTCCCGAGCAGAGCGCGAGCACCGCGGCGGCGAGGCCCGCCGACGCGGCCCGGCGGCGGGCGGCACGGGTGAGCGCCTCCTCCGCCTCCGCCACGTCGGCCACGGCCCGGTCGGCCGCATCGAACGCGATCAGCACGTCGAGACGGGTGACGAGGAGGTTGAGGCGCTCGGCCAGCTCTCCGCGCAGCGGCGCGAGCTCGCGGTCGGCGCGCGCCGACACGAGACCGGAGCCGACCGCTCCCGCCCCGAACGCCAGCAGGAGGAGCGCGAGGAGCACGACCCCGGCGGCCGGGAGCAGGAGCCAGACGCCCACCACTGCGAGAGTCGACACGACGAGCGCCACGACGAGCGGCTGCACGATCCGCAGCGGCACGTCCTGCTGCGCATCGACGTCCGCGACGACCCGCGAGACGAGGTCTCCGCGGCGCACGCGGCCGAGTCCGTCGGGAGCGACCGGGACGAGCCGCTCGTAGACGCCCGCCCGCAGCTCCGCGAGCGCGCGGAACGCCGCGTCGTGGCCGCTGAGCCGCTCGAGGTAGCGGAAGAACGCGCGCGCGAGCGCGAAGGCGCGCACCCCGACGACCGCCATCGACAGGAAGAGGATGGGCGGCTGCTCCGCCGCGCGGACGATCAGCCAGGCCGAGCACGCCAGCAGGGCGACGACCGAGGCCGAGGAGAGCAGTCCGAACGAGAGTCCGGGGAGGAAGCGGCGGGCCGGCGGCATCGCGGCGCGGAGGACGTCGGCGCGCCTCACCGGAGCACCGCCTCGGCACTCGAGAGCGCGAGCACGGCGTCGGCGGCGGCGATCGTGGCGGGGCGGTGCGTGGCGACGATCAGGGTCGCGCCCTCGTCGGCCAGCGCACGGAGCCCCGCGAGGAGCCGCCGCTCCGTCGCGTCGTCCAGCGCCGCTGTCGGCTCGTCGAGCAGGAGCAGCGCGCCATCGCGCTCGAGCAGCCGGTGGATCGCGCGGGCGACGGCGACGCGCGCGCTCTGACCCCCCGAGAGCCCGGTGCCCTCCGCGTCGACGCGGCGCGTCGGATCGACGTCCACGGCGGCCAGCCGGAGTGCGCGGTCGAGGAGCGCGGGATCGACCGATCGCGCGCCCAGAGTGACGTTCGAGGCGACCGTGCCCGGCAGCAGATCGGCGCGCTGCCCCGCCCAGGCGATCCGGTCGCGGACGGCGGCGGGCGCGACCGGCTCCCCGCCGAGCAGCACGGTCCCCTCGGCGGCCACGAACCCGGCGAGGACCGCGAGGAGGGTCGACTTGCCCGAGCCGCTCGCTCCGGTGACCGCGGTGATCGTGCCGACGGCGAAGGTCGCGTCGACCCGCGCGAGCACGCGGCCCGAGCCGTCGTCGACCGAGACGCCGCGCACCTCGAGGTCGCCGCGCGTCGCCGTGCCTCCGGCCACCGCGGGCAGCAGTGCCGCCCGCTCGATCACCGCGAACGCCTCGTCCGCCGCCTGCACGCCGTCCGCCGCCGCGTGGAACTCGGCGCCGACCTGGCGGACCGGCAGGAACACGTCCGGCGCCAGCACGAGCACGAAGAGCCCGACCGCCAGCGCCAGCGAGCCGTCGACCAGCCGCAGGCCGATCGAGACCGCGACGAGGGCGACCGAGAGAGACCCGGCCAGCTCGAGCACGAATCCGCTCACGAAGGTCACCCGCAGCACCTTCATCGTGTGCACGCGGTAGTCCTCCGTCAGCGTGCGGATCCGCGCCGACTGGCGCTCGGCCCGGCCGAAGATCTTGAGCGTCGCGAGTCCGCCGACCGTGTCGACGAACCCCGACGCGAGCGCCTGGAGCCGATCCCACTGGCGCTTCTGCACCGCCTGCGTCGCCCAGCCGATCAGGATCATGAAGACCGGGATGAGCGGCAGCGTCACGATCAGGAACAGCGCGCTGAGCGGATCCGCGAGCAGCACCACCCCGACGAGGATCGGAGTCGTGACCGCCGTCGCGATCAGCTGCGGCAGGTAGCGGGCGAAGTAGCCGTCCAGCGCGTCGAGCCCGCCGCCCAGCAGCGCGACGACACCGCCGGAGCCGCCGGCCGGCCGCCCCGACGGACCGAGCGCCACGAGGGCCTCGAGCACCGCCGCGCGCAGCTGCGCCTTGGCCCCCACTCCGCCGCGCACCGCGTTCACCTCGGTCGCCCACGCCAGGGCCGCCCGCGCGGCGATCACGGCGAGCAGCGCGCCGAGCAGCGGAGCGAGCTCCCGGGCCGAGCGCCCGTCGACCGCTCCCGACACGAGCTGCGCGACCAGCCACGCGAACGCGATCGTGCCCAGCGTGCGGGCGAGCGCGAGGGCGCCGCCGAGCACGAGGAACAGGCGTGCGGCGCGGGCGTAGCGGAGCAGCCGCGGATCGAGGGGCTTCACGGACGAGGGGCGGTCACGTCAGTGCGCGTCCACCGGGATCTGCGTCCGGGTGATGCGCTTGCGGAAGATCCAGTAGGTCCAGGCCTGGTAGCCGACGATGAGCGGCACGAACACCAGGGCGGTCCAACTCATGACCGTCAGCGTATACGGGGTGCTCGAGGCGTTCTCGATCGTGAGGCTGTTCGCGATGTCGTTGGACGCGGGCATGACCGCCGGGAACAGCGTGGTGAACAGCGCGAGCACCGCGAGGGCGATCGTGCCGGCGAGCAGCGCGAACGCGCGTCCCTCCCTTCCCCGGATGTTCGCGAGCCACGCCAGGATCAGCGCGCCGGCAGCGGCGAGGGAGAGCAGCCACGAGGGGCCGTTGCCCGACTGCAGGTTCGTCCAGGCGAGGAACACCGCCGCGACCACGATGGTCACGAGCCCCGCCTTCGTCGCCAGCCGTCGCGCCCGCTCGCGGATCTCTCCGTCCGTCTTGAGCGAGACGAAGACCACTCCGTGGGTGAAGAACAGCAGGAGGGTCGTCAGTCCGCCCAGGAGCGCGTACGGGTTGAGCAGGTCGAAGACCGTGCCGATGTAGTTGTGGTCGGCGTCCAGCGGCACGCCCTGCACGATGTTCGCGAAGGCGACTCCCCAGAGGAACGCGGGCAGCGCCGAGCCGACCACGATCATCCGGTCGAACCGCGACTTCCACTGCGCCTCCGGACGCTGGTGGCGGTACTCGAACGAGACGCCGCGCGCGATCAGCGCGAGCAGGATCAGCAGCAACGGCAGGTAGAACCCGCTGAAGAGCGTCGCGTACCACTCCGGGAACGCCGCGAACATGGCCGCGCCCGCGACGATGACCCAGGTCTCGTTGAGGTCCCAGACCGGGCCGATCGTGTTGATCAGCACGCGGCGGTCGGTGTCGTCGCGACCGAGGAACGGGAGCGACATGCCGACGCCGAAGTCGAAGCCGTCGAGGACGAAGTAGCCGATGAAGAACGCGGCGACGATCCAGAACCAGAGTGTGGGGAGATCCACGGGTGCCTCCTAGTAGACGGTGCCGACGAGCTGCGGGCGACCGCTCTCCTCGTCGACCTCGGGAGCGTCGTCGGGTCCGGCCTGGGCCGCGCGCTTGATGAGCCGGAACTCCACGACGGCGAGAGCGCCGTAGATGGCGGTGAAGGAGAGGAGCGAGATCAGCACCTCGACTCCGCTGACGCCGGGAGAGACGCCGTCGGCCGTCTTCAGCAGGCCGAAGACCAGCCACGGCTGGCGGCCCATCTCGGTGAAGACCCAGCCGACGATCATCGCGAAGAGGGGCAGCGGAGCGGCCCAGATCGCGATCCTCCACATCCACTGCTTCGGCTCGCGGCCCTTGCGGGTGAACCAGAGGCCGGCGGCGGCGACGCCGATGGCGAGGACGCCGAGCGCCATCATCCAGCGGAACGACCAGTAGGTGACCCAGATGATCGGCGTGTAGTCGCCGGGGCCGTAGACCTGCTCGTACTGCGCCTGCAGGTCGTTGATGCCCTCGACGGTGCCGGTGAAGGTGTGGGTCGAGAGGAAGGAGAGCAGGTAGGGGATGCGGATCGAGAACAGCTCGCTGGAGCCGTCGGGCGTGCCCCAGGTGAAGACCGAGAACGAGGCGTCGACGCCGGTCGAGGTGCGGTAGAGCGCCTCGGCCGCGGCCATCTTCATCGGCTGCGTGTCGACCATGGCGAGGCCGAGCTGGTCTCCGGTGAGGAGGGTGAGTCCGCCGCTGACGAGCATCATCCAGGCGCCGAACTTCAGCGCCGGGCGCATGGTCTCGAGGTGCTGGCTGCGCGAGAGGTGGTAGGCGGCGACGCTGATGATGACCGCGGCCGAGACCATGAAGCAGGCGAAGATCGTGTGCGGGAACGCGGCGAGCGCGACCTTGTTCGTGAGCAGCGCCCAGATGTCCGTCAGCTCGGCGCGGCCCTTCGCCTCGTTGATCCGGAAGCCGACCGGATTCTGCATGAACGCGTTCGCGGCGATGATGAAGTAGGCCGAGAGCGTCGTGCCGAGCGAGGTGAGCCAGATGGTCGCGAGGTGGAGCTTCTCGGGCAGCTTGTCCCAGCCGAAGATCCAGAGGCCGATGAACGTCGCCTCGAGGAAGAACGCGAGCAGCCCCTCGAAGGCCAGCGGAGCGCCGAACACGTCGCCGACGAAACGGGAGTAGTCGCTCCAGTTCATGCCGAACTGGAACTCCTGGACGATGCCGGTGACCACGCCCATGGCGAAGTTGATCAGGAAGAGCTTCCCGAAGAACTTGGTGAGCTGCAGGTAGTGGATCTTCGAGGTGCGCACCCAGGCGGTCTGGAAGATCGCGACGGTGAGCGCCATGCCGATCGTCAGCGGCACGAAGAGGAAGTGGTAGATCGTCGTCAGGCCGAACTGCCACCTCGACAGCAGGAGCGGATCCAGGAGTTCGTTCACGGCCCCGAGCCTAGGTCGGCGACGAGGGCCGGACGGCCTCGGATCCCAGTACTGGAGCGGATGTGCGGCCCCTGGGCCCCCTCCGACGACACCCTTCCGCGGGCCGTCGGCGAGCCCGTCTCGACGCCCGCGTGCAGGAGGTCTGTCGACGTCGAGAGGGAGTGTCTCGACGTCGAGGGACACCACCGCCGGGCGACGGGCGAACGGCCCTCCCCGCCGTCGGAGCCGCTGCCGCACTCCTCTCGACGGCGAGCGACTCCGCTGGATCGTCGAACCTGAGGAGCCCGCTCATTCAATCTCGGTGGATTCCCAGGTTGCACGAACCGCACGGGAGCGGTGAACATCCGTTCGCCGCACCTGACGCCGGCACCGGCGCCTGCGCACCGCTCGCCCTGCGACGCCCCGTACGCTTTAGCCATGCCGAGCAAGGGGAGCTACGCCAAGGGTGTCGCCAAGCGCGAGGAGATCCTGCAGACCGCACTCGAGGTGTTCTCGCGCCAGGGGTACCGGAAGGCCTCGCTGCGAGAGATCTCGGAGGCGGTGGGCCTCACGCAGGCGGGTCTCCTGCACTACTTCGACTCGAAGGAGGAGCTCTTCGCCGAGGTCCTCCGCAAGCGCGACGAGCTCGACAGCGCCGCCTACGACCTGGGGCGCACCGGCGATGCCGCGATCGAGCAGCTGGTGCGGCTCATCCGGCACAACAGCGACGTGCCCGGCCTCGTCCACCTCTACGCCACGCTCTCGGCCGAGGGGACGGACCAGTCCCACCCCGCGCACCCGTTCTTCCTCGAGCGCTACCGCACGGTCACCGAGACGCTCGCGTCACGGGTGCGCGAGGACCAGAACGAGGGCCTCATCGCCGAGGACGTCGACCCCGAGACCGCCGCGCGCATGATCATCGCCCTGTCCGACGGACTGCAGGTGCAGTGGCTCCTGGACGACTCGGTCGACATGGGCTCGATCGTCGAGACCTTCTGGGCGCTGCTCAAGCGCGTGCGCTGAGGCCCGGGTCCGGATGAACGACGCGCTGAGTGCGATCCTCGACTTCGTCGTCGCGGTGCCGCCCGTGTGGCGCACGCTCCTGGCGGGCCTCGCCATCTTCCTCGAGACGACGATCCTCGCGGGGCTGATCGTGCCCGGCGACACGGTCGTCATCGTCAGCGCGACCGGCGTCACCACTCCCCTGCAGTTCCTGGCGCTCGCCCTCACGGTGATCCTCGGGGCGCTCGGAGGCGAGTCGGTCGGCTTCGCGCTCGGCCGCTTCTTCGGGCCGCGGATCCGCGCCTCGCGCCTGGGGCGGCGCCTCGGCGAGAAGAACTGGCTGCGCGCCGAACGCTACCTCGCGCGGCGCGGCGGGATCGCGGTGTTCCTCTCGCGCTTCCTCCCGGTGCTGCACTCGCTCATCCCCCTCACGGTGGGGATGAGCGGCATGACCTACCGCACCTTCATGGCCTGGACGGCACCCGCGTGCGTCATCTGGTCCTTCGCCTACGTCGGGGTCGGCACGGCCGTCGCCGGCGGGTACCGCGAGCTCGCGGACACGCTGCACTGGGCCGGCTACCTCTTCGTCGGCGTGATCGTGCTCTTCGTCCTGCTCGTCGTCTGCGGCAAGAAGCTGCTCTCACGAGCAGAGGCGCGCCACCTCGACGAGTGACGCGCCTCTGCGCGGTGCGATCGGCCGGAGCCGATCAGGGCATCGTGCCCCGGGTCAGCCCAGCAGGCCGGCCGAGGTGAGCCACTCGGTCGCGATGGACGCGGCCGACTTCTGCTCGTTGACGCTCTCGGAGTTGAGCGAGACCAGGTCCTCGGCGGTCAGCTTCGCGCTGACCTCGTTCAGGACCTCGGCCGCGTCGTCCTCGACCTTGTCGGAGACGATCGGCACCACGTTGTCGGCCACGAAGAGTCCGTCCGGGTCCTCGAGGGGCAGCAGGTCGTTCGACTCGATGTTCGGGTCGGCGGTGTAGATGTTCGCCAGCTGGATCTGGTTGCTGGTCAGCGCGTCGACGGTGGTCGATCCGCCGCTGTCCTCGATCGCCTGGAAGGTGGTCTCGACGCCGTACTTCTCGAGCAGCGCGTCCGGTCCGTAGGGGCGGGTCTGCAGCTCGGAGTTGCCGCCCAGCACGATCGGGTCGGTCACCGAGGAGAGCGAGGCGATGTCGGTGAGGCCCCACTGGTCGGCGAAGGCCTGGGTCACGGTGTACGAGTTCTGGTCGCTGGCGTCGGCCGCGTCCAGAGCGCGCAGGCCGTCGGGCAGCGCCTCGGTCAGAGCCGAGTACACGTCGTCGGCCGTGGTCGCGGTCGTGTCGGGCTCGAGCGCCTGGAGCAGGCTGCCGCCGTACTCGGGGAAGACGTCGATCGATCCGCTCTCGATCTCGGGGAGGTAGATCTCGCGCTGGCCGATGCGGAAGTCGCGCTGCACGGTGAAGCCGCCGTCCTCCAGCGCCTGCGCGTAGATCTCGGCGACGATCTCGTTCGAGTAGTAGTCCTGCGAGCCGATGACGATCGTGTCGCCGCCCTCGGCGGCACCCGATCCCTCGTCCAGCGGATCGCTCGAGGAACACCCTGCCAGTGCCACGACGGCACCGACCGCGAGTGCGCCCAGCGCGACACGGCCCTTCGTGAAGTGTGCTGTGAACATTGCTATTTCCTCTCCTCGGTGGGATTCCCCACCACCGCGCGTCGTCGGGGCGACGAGGCGCGGATGCTCGAACGGCCGGCGGCGCTGCCGGCGAGACCCAGGACCACTCCGCGCGGGACGGCCACCCGCTGGAGGACGGCGTAGACGACCTCGCTGATCAGAGTGAGCACGATGACGATGATCGACCCGGCGAGCATCTGCGGGTAGTCCCCCGCCTTCACGCCCTGGAAGATGTAGCGGCCGAGGCCACCGGCGCCGATGAAGTCGGCGAGCGTGGCGGTGGCGATGATCTGCAGTGTCGCCGAGCGGAGGCCGCCCATCAGCAGCGGCAGCCCGAGCGGGATCTCGACCTTCGTCAGGATCTGCCACTCCGTCATGCCGACCGAGCGGGCGGCGTCGACGGTGCGCCGGTCGACCGCCTCGAGGCCGGAGTAGGCGCCGGCGAGGATCGACGGGATCGCCAGGATGACGAGCGCGATCAGCGGCGCGCCGAGCCCGAGTCCGAGGCTCATGGCCGCGAGCACCAGGACGCCCAGCGTCGGCAGGGCGCGCAGTCCGCCCGCGACCGGGACGGCGATGCCCTTGCCCTTGCCGGTGTGGCCGATGAGGTAGCCGATCGGGATCGCGATCACCGCGGCGATCACGAGCACGAGCAGGCTGATGCCCAGGTGCTGCGCCACGCGGGTGGGGATCCCGTAGATCCCGGTCCAGTGCTCCGGGTCGCCGATCCAGGCGAACGCGTCGAGGATGAGGTTCACGCCGACACCGCCGTCCGGTCGGCCGGCGCCCTGCGCGCCGAGCGGGTGCGGTCGGCCGCGGTCCACGGCATCAGCAGGCGGCCGAGGAGGACCAGGAGCGCGTCGAGCGCGAGCGCCAGCGCGATGGTGAGGACGATGCCCGAGACGATCTCTCCCGTGATGCCGCGCTGGAAGCCGTCGGTGAACAGCAGCCCCAGGCTCTGGATGCCGAGCACGGCGCCGACCGTCACGAGGCTGACCGTGCTGACGGTGACCACGCGCAGTCCCGAGAGGAGCACGGGGCCGGCGAGCGGGAACTCGACCTTCCAGAACCGGGCCCAGGCGGAGTAGCCCATCGCCGTCGCCGACTGGATCACGTCCTCCGACACCGCCGAGAGCGCGTCCGCGGTCGTGCGGACCATGAGGGCGATGCCGTAGAGGGTCAAGCCGATGATCACGTTCGCGGTCGAGCGCAGCGGGATGCCCAGCACGGCCGGCAGCAGGATGAACATCGCCAGCGACGGGATCGCGTAGAGCACCCCGAGCGCGGTGAGTAGCGTGCCGCGACTCCAGCGGTACCGGTTGGCGAACCAGCCGAACGGCACCGAGATCACGAACGACAGCAGGATCGGCGGCACCGAGAGGACCAGGTGCGCGATCAGGTTCGCGACGATCGAGTCGACGTTGTTGACGACCCAGTTCACGCGGTGCCGCCGTCCGCGGGCCGGAGCACCCCGGTCGCCCGCCCGTCGCCGTCGACGACGAGTCGCGCGCCGTCGCGCTCCTCGATGTGCAGCGAGCGCTTGCCGCGGTCGGCGCCGATGAACCCGGCGACGAAGTCGCTCGCAGGGGCGGCGAGGATCTCGGCGGGCGAGCCCTTCTGCGCGATCCGGCCGCCCTTCTCGAGGATCACGACCTGATCGCCGAGGAGGAACGCCTCGTCGATGTCGTGGGTGACGAAGACGACGGTCTTGTCGAGCTCGCGCTGCAGGCGGAGGGTCTCGCGCTGCAGATCGGCGCGCACGAGCGGGTCGACGGCGCCGAAGGGCTCGTCCATCAGCAGGATGTTGGGGTCGACGGCGAGGCCGCGGGCGACTCCGACGCGCTGCTGCTGGCCGCCCGAGAGCTGGCTCGGGTAGCGCGCGGCGAGAGAGCGGTCCAGGCCCACCGTGTCCATCAACTCGAGCGCGCGGTCGTGGGCGGTGCGCTTCGCGACCCCGTTCAGCCGCGGAACGGTCGCGATGTTGTCCACGACCCTCCTGTGCGGCAGGAGGCCCGAGTTCTGCATGACGTAGCCGATGCGCCGGCGCAGCGCCACGGCGGGGAGCGTCGAGATGTCCTCGCCGTCGATCTCGATCGTGCCGCCGGTGGGCTCGATCATGCGGTTGATCATCCGGAGGATCGTGGTCTTGCCGCAGCCGGACGAGCCGACGAAGACGGTGGTGCGCCGCGACGGGAGGACGAGCGAGAAGTCGTCGACCGCCCGGGTGCCGTCCGGGTACTGCTTGCTCACTCCGCGGAATTCGATCACGCCTGTGCCTGCCCTCGCTCCGCTGTACCGAGCCCGTCCCGGACCGAGGCCCCCTGGGAACCCGGCAGTCAGCAAAACATCATTCGGAGACGGCCGCCAACCGGATGGCGGAGTGTTGCGATCCGGCCCCGGAGGGACTAAGCGCCGAAGGGACCGGGCCGCGTCAGCCCTCGACGGGCCCGTAGTGCATCGACAGGTAGTTGCGCAGCAGCGCGCGGCTCTCGTCGATGAAGCGCTGGTCGCCGTTCGGGTCGATCAGGAACGCCCGGGTGAGCAGGGCGTCGGCCACCTCGACCGTGACCTCGAGGCGGAACGAGAGCTGGGCGCCGCCCGGCAGTCCGTACTCGGAGGCGAGGATCTCGGCGAAGCGGCGCGCGAAGAACCCGGCCTCGAACGCCTCGCCCGCGACCTCGGGGGCGTGGATGGTGTCGACGAACCGGATCGAGCGGAAGCCCGCCTCGGTGCGGTGCATGTCGCAGAAGGCGTCGACCGCGCAGTCGACGGCGCCCCACCAGTTGTCGGGGTGGGTGTCGCGGATCTCGGTGATGACCTTCTTGCGGAAGCGCTCGAGCGCGCGCTCGCGCAGGGCCTGCAGCACCGCGATGCGGTCGGGGAAGTAGCGGTAGACGGTGCCGATCGCGGCACCGGCGCGCTCGGCGACCATGGCGGTCGTCAGCCGGTCGAAGCCGACCTCGTCGACGACCGCGGCGGCGGCATCGAGGAGCGAGGCGAGGCGCGCGGCGCTGCGGACCTGGACGGGCTCGTTCCGGACCTGGGGGGATTCGCCGAAGGGTCGATCCACGAGATTTCCTAGAGGCACGGCGGGCTCCTTCGCTGACGGTTCCTACAATCGTACGCACGCGGACACGCCGTCCGCGTCACTTCGCCGAATGTCCCTCGTGTTTGTCGCCCCCCGAAGGGCGACGCCGCGCTCGGACGGACCGCCCTCATCAGGAGGACCCATGTGCGGACGCTTCGTCCTCTCGCAGACCACGGCCGACCTCGTCGCGCTCTTCGACATCGACGATGTCGGCGAGGACCTGCCCGGCCCGTCGTGGAACATCGCGCCGACGCAGCGGATCCCGGTGGTCGCCGAGTCGATGAAGGGCGTCGAGGAGGGCAGCCCGCCGAGGCGGCGCCTGGCCGGGGCCCGCTGGGGCCTCGTGCCCCGTTCCGCGGCCGACCCGTCGGCCGGTGCGCCGCTCTTCAACGCGCGGATCGAGTCGGTCGCCGAGAAGCCGGCCTTCCGCGAGTCCTACGCCGCCCGCCGGGCGATCGTGCCCGCCTCCGGCTGGTACGAGTGGCGCGTCGGCGCCGACGGCGCGAAGACCCCGGTCTTCGTCTCTCCCGGTGGCGACTCCCTGGTGCTCTTCGCGGGCGTGTACGAGTGGTGGCGCGCGGCGGCACCCGGCTCGCCGTGGCTGCTGTCGGCCACGATCCTCACCCGCCCGTCGGCGGGTGCCCTCACCGACGTGCACGAGCGGATGCCGGTGCTGCTGCAGCCGGAGCTCATCGAGGACTGGCTCGACCCGCTGGCGGAGCCCGACGGCTCGCTGCTGCGCGCGGCCGCCGACGGCGCGGCGGAGCTGGCCGAGGAGCTCGGGATCGCGGAGGTCGGCCCGGCGGTCGGCACCGTGTCGAACAACGGCCCCGAGCTCATCCGGCCCCTCTGACCGGCGCCGCCGGGAGCACTCGGCGGCGGGAGGCACCGTCTGCCAGACTGGGCGGATGCCGCTGACGCCTGCAAGCAAGCCCATGAGCGCGGGAGCGGCCGAGGTCATGCACCGCGCCGCACGCCTCGAGGACGCGATCCACCGCTTCCGGATGCGCCGCGTGAAGCGCCGCGGCTACGTCGCCCGCGTGATCCCCTACACCGGCTACGGCTCGACCGGGCAGCTCCGCGTGCTCGCCCGTGTCCTCTACACGCGGCCGACCCCTCCCGGATCCGAGGAGGTGCGGCCGGTCGAGGGCGTGCGCGGCTGGCGGAGCTTCACGAGCGTCTTCGTGAGCGGAGCCGTCGTGTCCGTCGAGGTCGACGGGCAGCGGCACGACATCGTGGCCGACCGCGGCGGCGTGGTCGACTCCGACATCCCGATCACGCTCGAGCCCGGCTGGCACACGATCACCTTCACCACGGCCGACGCGAAGCCGGTCGAGGCCCCCGTGTTCATCGTGCGGCCGGAGGCGCGCATCGGCGTCGTCTCGGACATCGACGACACGGTCATGGTCACCGCGCTCCCCCGCCCCTTCATCGCCGCGTGGAACACCTTCGTGCTGAACGAGCACGCGCGGATGCCCACGCCGGGCATGGCGGTCTTCCTCGACCGCTTCTCGCGGCAGAACGACGGCTCGCCCGTCATCTACCTCTCCACGGGAGCCTGGAACGTCGCTCCGGCGCTCACTCGCTTCCTCTCGCGCCACCTCTACCCCGCCGGCGCGCTGCTGCTGACCGACTGGGGTCCGACGCACGACCGCTGGTTCCGCAGCGGCAAGCAGCACAAGGAGCAGAACCTCCGCCGCCTGGCCGCCGAGTTCCCGGACGTGCAGTGGCTGCTGGTCGGCGACGACGGCCAGCACGACGAGGAGATCTACTCGGACTTCGCTAGCGAGCACCCCGACAAGGTCGCGGCGATCGCGATCCGGCAGCTGTCGACGGGTGAGGCCGTGCTGGCCGGTGGCCGCTCGAAGGCGGCCGACCGCTCCGAGACCAGCGGCACCCACTGGGTCTACGCGCCGGACGGCGCCGGCATCGCCGAGCAGCTGACGGAGCTCGGACTGCTCTGACCGCTCGGTCGCGCTCCCCCGGGAACGCCGACGCCGTCCGACTCCCGTGGGAGCGGACGGCGTCGGAGCGGACGGAGCGGACTACGCCTGGTGCGCGGCCTGAAGGTCGAGGGTGATGGTGACCTTCTCGCCGATGAGGACGCCGCCGGTCTCGAGCGCGGCGTTGTAGGTGAGGCCGAAGTCGGTGCGGTCGATGGTGGTCTTCGCGGTCAGACCGGCCTTGTAGTTGCCGTAGGGGTCGGTGCCGAAGCCGCCGAACTCGACCTCGAAGGTGACGGGCTTGGTGACGCCCTTGATGGTGAGGTTCCCGTCGACGAGGAAGTCGTCGCCGTTCGCGCGCACACCGGTCGAGGCGAAGTGGATCTCGGGGTAGGTCTCGGCCTCGAAGAAGTCGCCGGTGCGGAGGTGTCCGTCGCGGTTGGGCTCGTTGGTGTTGATGGAGGCGACCTCGGCGGTGGCCTCGACGGTCGAGTCGAGCGCGTTCTCACCGGTGGTGAACGTCGCGGTGAAGCGCTCGAACTTGCCCTTGACCTTGCTGATCATGAGGTGGCGGACGCTGAAGGCGACCTCGCTGTGCGTGGGGTCGATGACCCAGGAGCCGGCCTTGTAACCGGGGATGGAAAGCGTGTCGGTCATGATTACTCCTCGAGGATGTGGTCGATGCGGAGAGCTGCTCCCCGTCCGATACATGCAAGCGTATCGAGGATCCGGCTATTCCATGTAGCTACAACTAATTTTCCGACGGCCCGGGCGTGGCGGATGCGGGCTCGCGCGCCGGGTTCCGGATCCCCAGCAGCGAGACCAGTCCGCCGAGGATCAGCAGGACCGCCGTCGCCAACGCCGCGCGCGAGAAGCCGCCGTCGTCGAGCGTGTCGCCGACCACCAGGGTGGTCGCTGCGATCGCGACCAGCCCCGCGATCCGCGACACCGCGTTGTTCACGGCGGAGCCGACTCCGCTGTGCTCGCTCGCCACTGCGCCCAGGATCGTCGACGTCAGCGGAGCGACCGTGACCGCGAGCCCGAGACCGAACAGCAGGATCCCCGGCAGCAGCTGGGTGAGGTAGTCCGCCGGCTCGCGGACCCCGACCATCAGGAGGAACCCGCCGCCGGCGACGAGCGGCCCGAGCCCCATGAACAGCCGAGGTCCGAAGCGGGCCGACAACGATCCGGACACCTGCGAGAAGAGCAGCAGCAGGATCGTCGGCGGCAGGGTGGCGAGTCCGGCGAGCGTGGCCGAGAAGCCGAGGCTCTGCTGGAGGAACAGCCCGAGGGCGAAGAATCCGAACGAGAGCGCGCCGTAGACGAACGCGGTCGCGACGTTGCCGACGGTGAAGTTGCGCGAGGCGAACAGCGAGAGGGGCAGCATCGGATGCGGTGCCCGCCGCTCCCAGACGACGAACGCCACGAGCGCCGCGAGCCCGACGACGAGCGCTCCCAGCACGAGCGGATCCGTGGCGCCGAGCCGCTCCTGCTCGATCAGCGCGAAGACCGGACCGCCGAGCCCGACGATCCCGAGGACCGCGCCCACCCCGTCGATCGGCACCCTGCTGCCGGTGTCGACGTGCCCGAGGCGGCGCAGGAGCACGATCGTCACGAGGATCGGGAGCACGTTGAGCGCGAAGACGTAGCGCCAGGAGCCCGCGTCCACGAGCAGTCCGCCGAGCACCGGGCCCGCGATCGTGGCGGTCCCGGTCCACGCGGTCCACGCGCCGATCGTCGTCGCCTGCGCGGCACCGCGCACCGTGGCGATGATCAGGGCCAGCGAGCTCGGCACGAGGATCGCGCCGGCCGCGCCCTGCAGCATCCGCGCGACGATCAGCACCTCCGCGGTCGGGGCGACGGCGCAGAGCAGCGACGTGACTCCGAAGCCGACCAGGCCGATCATCATGCTGCGGGCCCGGCCGATGCGGTCCGCGAGCGACCCCGCGACCAGGATCAGCGCGCCGAGGGTGATCAGGTAGCCGTCGACCACCCACTGCTGGACGGCCAGCCCGCCGCCGAGCTCGTCGGTGATCGCGGGCAGGGCGACGTTGACCACGGTGCCGTCGAGGAAGGCGACGAAGGAGGCGAGGATCGCGACGACGAGGACGGCCCGGCGGCGGCGCTCCTCCTCGGGCGAGGCGGGTGCGGCGGCGGTCACGTGCGGGTCCGGCTCATCCGCTCACGCTACTCCCGGGCGCTCCGGCGAGCGCTCCTCAGGCTCGTCGCCTACTCTCGTAGCCATGTCTGCGCAAGGAACCGCCCGCGGCGGCGTGCTCGCCCGCGTCCTCGGGATCGTCGGGGCGAGCGTCGCCGGTGGTCTGCTGATCACGGTCGGCGTCACCCCCGCTCTCGCCGTCACCGGTCTCGCCTCGAACAATCCGATCGGCCTGTTCGAGACGGTGCCCGAGTACCTCGAGCTGGGCCAGCTCGCCCAGAAGACCGAGATCTACGCGAAGAACGCCGACGGCACCGACGGCCTCCTCGCCTCCTTCTACGCGCAGAACCGCGAGGAGGTGGCCTTCGACCAGGTCGCCCAGTCCGTCAAGGACGCCGCCCTCGCGACCGAGGACCCGCGGTTCTACGAGCACGGCGGAGTGGACCTGCAGGGCACCATCCGCGCCGTCGTGAGCAACGTGATCGGCGGCGACCTGCAGGGCGGCTCGTCGATCACGCAGCAGTACGTCAAGAACGTGCTCATCCAGCAGGCCGAGGCGCTGAGCGACCCGGCGGCCTCGCAGGCGGCGTACGACGAGGCCACCGCCACCACTCCGGCGCGCAAGCTCAAGGAGATGAAGCTCGCCGTCGACCTCGAGAAGAAGTACAGCAAGGACGACATCCTGCTGGGCTACCTCAACATCGCCGGCTTCGGCGGTCAGGTGTACGGCATCCAGGCCGCGGCCGAGTACTACTTCTCGACCACCGCCTCCGCTCTCACGCTCGCGCAGTCCGCGAGCCTCATCGCCACGGTCAACAACCCCAACGGGCTCCGCATCGACGTGCCCGAGAACATCCCCGCGAACAAGGAGCGCCGCGACTACGTGCTGGGCCGCATGCTCGAGGAGGGGAAGATCTCGCAGGCCGACCACGACGCCGCGGTCGCGGAGGAGGTCGTGCCCGCGATCAAGGAGACGCCCACCGGCTGCCAGACCGCCGGGAACGCCGCCTTCTTCTGCGACTACGTCTCGCGGGTCATCCAGAACGATCCGGCGTTCGGCGCCGACGAGGCGACGCGCCTGGCGAACTTCCAGCGCGGCGGCTACAAGATCTACACGACCCTCGACCGCGATCTGCAGGACGTCGCCACCGCCGCGACGAACGAGTGGGTGCCGAAGACCCCGATCGACGAGGTGAACATCGGCAGCTCGACGGTCTCGATGGAGGTCGGCACGGGTCGGATCCTCGCGATGGTGCAGAACAAGGACTACGACGCGGCCGGTTCGGTGAACGGCGAGAACTTCTCGGCCATCAACTTCAACACCGATACGGCGTACGGCGGCTCGAACGGGTTCCAGGTCGGATCGACCTACAAGGTCTTCACGCTCGCGCAGTGGATCGCGAACGGTCACACCATCTACGAGACGGTGAACGGCCGCGAGCGGACCTTCGAGGAGTTCCCCGCGTCGTGCGCTCCCGACGGCGAGTGGTACGGCGAGTTCCCGGTGAGCAACGACGACGACGAGACCGGCGTCTTCAGCGTGCTGCAGGGCACGATGCGCTCCATCAACACCGTCTACGTGGCGATGGCCCAGCAGCTGGACCTGTGCGCGATCCGCGACCAGGCGGCCGCCTTCGGCGTGAAGACGGCGTCCGGTGCGCAGCTGCAGTACCTCCCGTCGGCCATCCTCGGCTCGGCCGACCAGATCGCCCCGCTCTCGATGGCGACCGCCTTCGCCGGCTTCGCCAACAACGGCGCCGCCTGCACCGCGATCGCGATCGACACCATCACCGATGCGGCGGGCGCGCCCGTGCAGGCGCCCGTGTCGACCTGCACGCAGGCCCTCTCCCCCGAGCTCACCGCGGTAGCGAACGACGCGCTGCAGGACGTGGTGACCGGCGGCACCGCCGCCGCGTCCGATCCCGACGACGGCATCGAGCACATCGGCAAGACCGGCACGACCGACGACGCGATCCACACCTGGATGGACGGCGCGTCGACGAGGGTCGCCACGGTGGTCTGGGTCGGCAACATCACCGGCGACGCCTCCATGCGCCAGGTGCGCGTGCGCAGCACCGAGACCGGGAACCGCGCCTACGCCTCCAACCTCCGCCACTACATCTGGAACGCGGTGATGACCCGGGCCGACGAGAAGTACGGCGGCGACGACTTCGCCGACCCCAGCTCGGCCCTGCTGAACGGCCGCCAGGTGACCATCCCGAACGTGACCGGCCGATCGGTCGACTCCGCGACGGACGTCCTCGAGGACCTCGGGTTCGACGTGGAGGAGGGCGCCACCGTCGACTCGGCCGCTCCCGCCGGCACGGTCGCCGGAACGGACCCCGCCTCGGGCACCGCCATCGCGCGCTACTCGAGCATCACGCTCCTGATCAGCAACGGCTCCCAGGTGCCCGCCCCGGCGCCCGAGACGCAGGAGCCGACGCCGACCGCCACCGCGACGGCTCCGGCCGCGACCGGGACGCCGGTGCCGGAGCCCACCGCCACGGCCACCGCGGTCCCGACGGCGACCGCGACCCCGGACGTCGACGGATGAGCACCGGATTCGACCCGGCGTTCCTCGGTGCGCCGCTCGTCGCGCCGGCTCCCTCGGCCGACCGCCCGGTCCGCGTGCTGGCGTACACGCACTTCGAGGTCCTGCTGGATCCGGTGCGGCGCCTCGCGCTCTCGACCGCGGTGAACATCGACGGGGCGGCGCTGCTCGACCTCGGGCGCGGCGACGACTGGCACCTCGACGACCGGGTGCCGGAGTCGGAGCAGACCGGTCCCGAGGTCTACGCCCGCAACGACCTCGACCGCGGGCACCTCGTCCGTCGCCGCGATCCGGTGTGGGGCGCGCCTGCCGAGGCCCGCGCGGCCAACTACGACAGCTTCTGCTACACGAACGCGGCCCCGCAGGCGAGCGGTTTCAACCAGTCGAAGGAGCTGTGGCTGGGGCTCGAGGACTTCGTGCTCGAGTACGCGCAGACCTCGCGGTCGCGACTGAGCGTCTTCACCGGCCCCGTGCTGGCCGACGGCGATCCGGTCTACCGCGGTGTCGGCATCCCGCGTCGGTTCTGGAAGATCGCGGCCTGGAGTCCGGACGGCGAGGGCCTCGCGACGAGCGCGTACCTCCTCGATCAGTCGGAGCTCGTCGAGACCGTCCGCGAGAGCGCGGTCCCCGGCCCCGGGGCGTTCAGGACGTTCCAGGTGCCGGTCGCCGAGATCGGCGCCCTCACCGCGCTGGACGTCTCCTCGCTCGCTGCGGCGGACGTCCTCGGCAGCGCGCGCGTGCGGCCAGAGGAGCTCCGCCGCGAGCTCTCCTCCCCCGAGGACGTCCGCGAAGGACTCGACGGGCGCTGACCGGGCGCGCGGGCCAGGATGGGGGAATGACCTCCCCCGTCCTCGTCGAGATCGACGACTCCGGCACCGCCGTCCTGCGCGATCCCTCGAGCGGACTCGTCGCGGTCGACGAGCCCGGCTACCTGCGCGGCGACGGCGTCTTCGAGACCCTCGCCGTCATTCGGGGCCGCCCGCACGGTCTCGACGAGCACCTGAGCCGACTGGAGGCGTCCGCGGCGGCCGTGGACCTCGCCCTGCCGCCCCGGGCGGCCTGGACAGCGGCGGTGGCGCTCGCGGTCGCCGAGCACGACGCCGTCGACGATCTGTCGGTGCGCCTGGTCGCGAGCCACCGCGCCTCCGCCGCCCGCTGCACAGTGCGCGCCGAGCCCACCGCCGACGCGAGCGCCCTCCGGCGCGACGGGGTCGCCGTCGTCGTGCTCGACCGCGGCTACCCGAGCGGCGCGCAGGAGTCGGCTCCGTGGCTCCTCGGCGGCGTCAAGTCGACCTCGGGCGCGGTGACCCGGGCCGCCCTGCGCGAGGCGCACCGCCGCGGAGCCGACGACGTCGTCTGGCGCACGAGCGACGGGCTGCTCCTGGAGGGAGCGACGTCGAGTCTGGTGCTGCTCACCGGAGGTGCGCTGCTGACGCCCTCTGCGGGCTCCGGCATCCTCGACGGCACGACGGTCGCCCGGATCCTGGCGATCGGTGCCGGTCGAGAACTCGAGACCGCGCGACGGGAGCTGCCCGCCGCTGCCCTCGGCGCTGCCGACTCCGCGTGGCTCGTCTCGAGCACCCGCCGCGCCGTGCCGATCCGCTCGGTCGACGGAGTCGGGCTGCGCCTGGACCGCGAGCTCACGGACGCGTTCGAGCAGGGCCTGCTCGCCGACTGAGCTCAGGCCGCCGCCGCGAGCACGAGCGCGGTCCGGGGGCCGACTCCGACCGCCTCCGCGTCCCGCAGGTCCTCGAGGGTGTCGACGTCGAGTCGCAGGGTCGACCCGACGGGGACGTCGAGGACGCGGCAGCCCGCCGCCCGGTGACGGGCGAGGGATCCGGGTCCGAAGGCCGGGTCGACGCGCTCCGTCGTCCCGACCAGGAGCGCCGTGGTGCCGGTTCCCGCGCGGTCCGCGACGACGGCGGGCAGCGGTGCGGCCGCCGCGAGCACCTCGTCGAGCGCCGCGGGATCGAGCGCCGGCAGGTCGCCGGTCAGGGCGACGACGGACGCGGAGGGATCCAGGAGGAGGGCTGCCTCGATCCCGGCCGTCACCGCCGGGTTCAGCGCGCCGGGATCGGGCACGACGACGAGCCCGGGGGTCTCGTGCCGGGCGAGCGAGGCGGCGGCCTCGTCCGAGGTCACGAGCACGATCGTCCCGACGCGCTCCGCGGCGGTGACTGCCGCGAGCGTGTCGAGCAGGAACGCCTCCGCGAGCGCCGCCCTCCCCTCGAGCTCGAGGCGGGTCTTGGACGTGCCGCGGCCCTTGAAGACCACGACGGCACTCCAGCGGCCGGTCACTCCGGAGCCGCCCCGAGCTCCGCGCGAGCCGCCGCCCGGCCCTCGGCGTACGCCTCGTCGGCTCCGAGGCGGAACATGTCCTCCGGCCCGGTCCGGGTGAGACTCCGCGCGCCCGGCGCCTCCAGCCCGGTCACGTAGCGCCCGAGCCCCCGCACGACCGCCACCGGGCGCCCGCTCGACTTGCCCTTCACGAGGTCGCCGAGCGCGGCGATCTCGTCCGCGACGGCGGGCATCGTGACACCGAGGGTGCGGCCGAGCGCGTCGACGGCGCCGCGCAGATCGTCGATCACGTGCAGTCCCGCCGCGCCGATCGCGGCGTCGGTCTGCCCGACCCGCCACGCGCGGCCGAGGGTGTCGCTGACGACGACCCCCACCTCGACTCCGAGGCGCTCGCGGAGGCCCCCGCACAGAGCCCGCGCCGAGGCGTCGGGATCGACGGGGAGCAGCAGCACGGTGCCCTCGGCGACGTTGCTGGCGTCGACGCCGGCGGCGGCCTGCACGATGCCCAGCCGGTTCTCGACGATGCGGGTGATCCCGTGCGCGTGAGCGCGGGTGGCGACGACGCGCACGGTCTCGGCGGTGATCGCCTCCTCGCGGTCCTCGGCGGCGACGACGCGACCCTCGGCCTTCGAGACGATCTTGCTCGTGACGACGAGCACGTCTCCGCCCCGCGGGCGGTCCTCCTCGGCGGCGCCGGCGACGGCCGCGAGGATCAGCTCGAGCAGGTCGTCACCGGGCGAGACCTCGGGGATCCCGTCGAGGGCCCAGGCCTGGACGCGTGTCGCACTCATCGCTCCATTCTCCCCCGCCCCGAGCGCTCGCCCGACGCGGCGCTCAGGCCGAGAGGTACGCCGCGACCGCAGGAGGCACGTACGGGGAGACGTCGCCGCCGAGCGAGGACACCTGCCGGACGAGGGAGGAGGAGACGTGCGCGTGCGCCGGGTCGGGCAGGAGGAAGACGGTCTCGACGTGCGCGAGGTTGCGGTTCACGATCGCCATCGGCGTCTCGTAGGCGACGTCGACCTGCGAGCGGATTCCCTTCACCAGGATGCTCGCGCCGACGTCGACGCAGTAGTCGACCAGCAGCCCCATGCTCCACGACGCGACGACGATCGAGCCCTCGATCCCCGCCTCCCTGATCGACTGCTCGATCAGGGCGACGCGCTGGGCGATGGGCAGCAGCGCGGTCTTCGACGGGTTGTGGACGACGACCACGTGCAGCTCGTCGACCAGCCGGGCGGCGCGCTCGATGACGTCGAGGTGGCCGAGGGTGACGGGGTCGAACGAGCCGGGGACGACGGCGATGCGGGCCATGCCGACAGCGTACCGGCCGACTCCGGCGCCCTCCCGGGAGCGGATGCCACCCGTCCGGGGTCAGCTCTTCGCGAGGAACTCGCGGTCGCGGTCCTGCACGCGGCGCTCGAGCGCGGCGCGGAGCCGGTCGTGCGCCGAGAGCGAGGGGTCCTCCTCGAGCAGCCGCTCGGCGAGGGCACGGGCCTCGACGATCAGGTGCGCGTCCTGCACGACGCGCAGCAGGCGGAGGGAGGAGCGGCCGCCGGACTGCGAGTCGCCCAGCACGTCGCCCTCCCGCCGCAGCTCGAGGTCGACCTCGGCGAGCTCGAAGCCGTCGAGCGTCGCGGCGACGGCCTCGACCCGCTCGCGGGCCGTAGTGCCCGCCTCCGCCGCCGTGACGAAGAGGCACACCCCCGGTACGCCGCCGCGCCCGATGCGCCCCCGCAGCTGGTGCAGCTGCGAGACGCCGAAGCGCTCGGCGTCCAGCACGATCATCATCGACGCGTTGGGCACGTCGACCCCCACCTCGATCACGGTCGTCGAGACGAGGACGTCGATCTCGCCCGCGGCGAAGGAGCGCATGACCGCGTCCTTCTCCTCCGCGCTCATCCGTCCGTGCAGGGCGGCCGAGCGGCGGTGCTTGAGGAGGGCGTGCGACCGCACGCCCTCGAGCGTCTGCGCGACCGTCGACAGCGGGGTGGCCGCCTCCTCCGGAGCCGTCGCCGCGGCGCCCTCCGCGACCTCGCCGGGCTCGATGGCCGGGCAGACGAGGTACACCTGGTGGCCCTGCCGGATCTCCTCCTCGGCGCGCTCCCACGCCCGGGCGATGAGGCCCGGCTTGTCGGTGAGCGGCACGACGTGGCTCGTGATGCCCGGGCGCCCCGCCGGCAGCTCGCGGATCGTGGACGTGTCGAGATCGCCGAACACCGTCATCGCGACCGTGCGCGGGATGGGCGTGGCCGTGAGCACGAGCACGTGCGGCGGCTGCGCCCCCTTGCGCCGCAGAGCGTCGCGCTGGTCCACTCCGAAGCGGTGCTGCTCGTCGATCACGACCAGCGCCAGATCGTAGAACGAGACCTTGTCGCCCAGCAGCGCGTGGGTGCCGACGACGATCTTCGCCGTGCCCGAGACGATCCGCAGGAGCGCCGCGCGCCGCTCCGCCGCTCCGAGACCGCCCGTCAGGAGGGTCGGCACGAGCGCGGTGGACAGCTCGGGCCCGAGCGTCCGCACGATCGAGCGCAGGTGCTGCCCGGCGAGCACCTCGGTCGGCGCGAGCAGCGCGGCCTGCCCGCCGCTCTCGGCGGCCGCGAGCATCGCCCGCAGCGCCACGAGGGTCTTCCCCGAGCCCACCTCGCCCTGCACGAGTCGCGACATCGGGCTCTCGCCCGCGAGGTCGGCGGCGATCTCGGCGCCGACCGAGCGCTGGTCGCCCGTGAGCGAGAACGGCAGCGCCGCGTCGAAGCGCTCGAGCCAGCCTTCCGGCCCGGGCACGCGAGGGGTGGCGGGGGTCGCCCTCGCGGCGGCCCGGCGCTCGAGGAGCGCGAGCTGCAGGAGGAACGCCTCGTGGAACCGCAGCGTCTCGCGCGCCCGCCTCTCCTCGCCCTCGCGCGCGGGACGGTGGATCAGCTCGAGCACCTCGCCGAGCGGCATCAGCGAGCGACTCGCGCGCACCGACTCCGGCATCGGATCGGGCACGTCGCGCAGACCGTCGAGGATCACGCCGATCGCGGCCTGCAGCTGCCAGCTCGAGATCGCGCTCGTCGCCGGGTAGATCGGGATCGGGCGCTCGGCCCAGTCCTTCGCCAGCGCCGACCCCTTGTCGGCCTCAGCGGTCGCGGCCTCCTCGTCCTCGAAGAGCCGGTAGTCGGGATGCGTGAGCTGCACCGTCTCGCGGAACATCGAGACCGTCCCCGCGAAGATCCCCCGCACGCCGCGGCGGAGCTTCGCCGCCCGCCACGGCTGCCCGAAGAACGTCAGCGACAGCGTGCCCGTGCCGTCCGAGATGACGACCTCCAGGAGCGAGCCGCGGCGGTTGCGCATCGGCCGCTCCCGCACCTCGCGCACCTCCGCCACGATCGTGACGCTCTCGCCGACCGGGAGCCGCGAGAGCTCCGTGAGCTCGCCGCGCTGCGCGTAGCGGCGCGGGTAGTGGCCGAGCAGCTCGCCGACGGTGCGGTACCCGAACGCCTTCTCGACCGCGGTGGCCGTGCGCGGGCCGATCACCGGCGCGAGGGAGGCGTCGAGGGGGTCCGGGATCACCCGTCGATCATAGGTCGGAGCTCGGACGTCCGACGTGGGAGAAGGCGCCGAGCGCGGAGCGCGGGAGCACCGCGGCGAACGCGCGGCGCGGAGTGCCCGCCGCGATCCGCAGCGCCCGCACCACCCGCGCGCCGGCGGCCCAGCCCGCCGCCTCCGCTGCGGGCACGGGGGCGTAGCGCGCCCGCTCGACCGTGTCGCGGAGGAGCGACAGGTCGTTCCGCGCGGCCGCGTCCTCGCCGAGGGCGTCGCGCAGCAGCGCCTCCTGCGCACGCGGGGAGTCGGTCTCCTCGACCGGCACGCCGAGATCCCTGGCGCTCGCCAGCACCTCCGCCCAGGCGGCCTCCGCCGACCCGGTCGCGGCTGCACGCCGCCGGAGCGAGCGCTGAACGAGGCGGAGGAGCCACGGGACCAGCAGGAGGAGCAGCAGGAGCACCCACGCGGTGACGACGGGCGCCGTCGCCGCCGTCGAGGAGCCGACCGCACCGGGGGTCGCCGTGGCGGAGGACGCGGTCGGCGTCGGGGTCGCCTCCGCCTCCTCGGACTGCTCGGGAGCGGCACCGGCCGACGCCCCGGGCGTCGCGCCGGCCGAGGACGTCGCGCTGGGCAGCGTGTACGACGCCGGAGCGCCCCGGCTCGGGGTGGGCTCGAAGGGCAGCCAGCCGACGCCCTCGAAGAACAGCTCGGGCCAGGCGTGCAGATCGGACGAGAGCAGGCGGTAGTCCGTCAGGTCGCTGCCCGAGGAGGGCACCACGGATCCCGGCTGGTAGCCGATCGCCAGGCGGGACGGGATCCCGAGCTCGCGCGCCATGACCGCCATCGCCGAGGCGAAGTGCACGCAGTAGCCCTCGCGCACCTCGAGGAACGCCTCGAGGACGCCCACGCCGTCGCCGTCGTAGCCCTCCTCGGCCGGGGTGTCCTCGGAGTAGGTGAACTCGGAGGAGCGGAAGAACGACTGCAGCGCGCGCGCCCGGTCGTACGCGTTCCCCGCCTCGGCCGTGACGTCGGCCGCGGTGGTGCCCACCACGTCGGGCACGTCGGCCGGGAGAGCCAGGTAGCGCTCGAGAGCGTCGCCCGACGCCGGTGCGGCGAGCAGCTGCTGCGGGTCGGGCGCGAGGCGCAGCGCCTCGACCCGGTACTCGTCGCCGGCCCGGGTGGTCGCGTCGCCGCGGATCGAGCCGTCCTGCACGTCCTGCAGCCAGCCGTCCCCGACGCCCTCGAGGGAGGAGACCGGGTAGGGCACGGGCAGCCACTGGCTGCGGAGGGTCTCGACCTCGACCTCGACCTGCTCGGTCTCGCGCGGCACGCTCTCGGCGAGGCCCTCGGGAGCGATCGGCTCCTCGACCGGGGCCGTCGCCTCCGTGCCGCTCGGCGCCCAGTTCTCGCCGTCGAAGTCCGAGACCGTGAGCACGCGGAGGTACACGGGCAGATCGGAGTCGGTGGAGTAGCGCAGCACCGTCACCGGGTTGGGCCGGCGCAGGTCGTCGCCCAGCGCCACGACGGGATCGATCGACCCGTTGAACAGGGTGCCCGAGACCCCGGAGGAGGACGGCGTGCGGACGTAGCCGGATGCGGAGCCCGCGAGCAGCCCCGCGGAGACGACGACCACGCCGACGACCGCGACCGACGGCAGGGCGGAGGCGGCGGACAGTCGGCGGGCGGGAGCCCGGCGCTCGGGACGCGATCCCGCGGCGAGCACCCCCGCGTAGGCCAGCGCGGTCAGCACGAGACTCGGCCAGGACACCTCGGAGGGGTCGATGATCGCCGGCACCGCGAGCAGCGCGAGGAGGAACAGCCCGGTCAGCGCGGGCAGCCGCACCGAGAAGGCGAAGAGGTCGGCGGCCCAGGCGAGGACGACGACGCCGCCCACCAGGAGGAACGCGATGCCGCTGTCGGCGGTGGCGGGCAGGCCCTGCTGGGCGATCGAGGTGAATCCGGCCTGGGCGAGGGTCTGCGCGTCGGCGATCGCCGCCGGGGTCGGCAGCAGGAAGAACAGTGCGCGCGCCGGCACGAACATCGCGGTGAGGACGACGACCGCCGTGAGCGTGCCGAGCACGGGCGGCACGACGGGGTGCGCGCGGAGAGCCCGCGCACCCGCGGGCACCGCGAGCACGACTCCGACGGCGAGGGTCAGCTGGACGAGCCAGCCGATGCCCTCGAGCAGTCGGCCCGTGCCCGACGCCGCCGAGACGAGGGCGAGCCAGAGCAGGAGCGAGAGCAGAGCGGAGCCGGCCCGCGGGTCGCGATCGGTGCGCCGGCTCATGCGATCGCCCTCAGCGCGAGGGCCTCGGACCAGGCCTCCTCGATGCTCGTGCGCGCGGTCGTGGCGACCGGGTACCAGCCCAGCGACGAGAGCGCGGCCTCCTCCTCCGCGGTCCCCTCGACGAGGAACGCGATGGCGGGCCGGGCGTGCGAGGCGAGCGACGAGAGCGCGTCCAGGTCCTCCTCGCGGAGGCGGGTGAGCACGGCGAAGACCGGACGCACTCCCCCGGCCTCGCGCATCTCGCCGGCGATCCGCGCGGCGGCGTCGGCCGACTCCTCGGACGGCACGAGCTCCGCGAGCCGGAGCAGGACGTCGTGCGCGACCTCGCGCTCGTCCTCCGAGTGCTGCACGTCGGGCCCCGCGCCGGTCTCGACGAGGTGGGTCTCGAATCCGCGGTCGAGCAGGTGGACGGCCAGCGAGGCGGTCATCGAGACCGCCCACTCGAGTCGGTCGCCGTCGCCGCGCGCTCGACGGCCGTCACCGGCGGGCCGGTCCAGGACGCGGCTCGCCCGCGACTCGAGCAGGATCCACGCGTGCGGATCGGTGTTCTGCTCGTCCTGGCGCACCATCAGCTCGCCGGAGCGCGCGCTCGCGCGCCAGTGGACCCGGCGCATGGCGTCGCCGGGCCGGTAGTCGCGCGGGATGACGTCGTCGGTGCCCGATCCCGCTGTCGCGTGCGCGACCGGGCTCGATCCGCCGGCGCCGAACGCGTCGAGCACGTCGCTCTCGAGCGGCACCGCGCGCGGAGTGACGACGAACGGCTGCGCCGAGCCGACGATGCTCTCGCGCAGAGCCAGCCCGAGGGCCTCGCTGCGCACGATCCGCAGCGGCCCGAGGCGGTGGATCCCGCGTCGTCCCGCGGGCAGGCGGTACCGGGCGCGGACGCGGCTCGACCGCTGTCCTGCACGCGCCACGGGAGGCAGTCCGAACCCGCCGCTCGCGACGGAGCGGCCGGAGTCGTCGCCGCGGTCCCTCCGCGTCAGCCGGTCCTCGGCGCGGGCCGAGCGCAGCGGCCCGCCGCGGTTCTCGAGCACCACGTCGACGTCCACGACGTCGCCGACCGCCACGACGCGCGGCTCGAAGCGCCGCTGCACCTGCACGACCGGCGTCGAGACCGCGAGCGACACGACGGCCCCGAAGGGCAGTCCGAGGAGCACGAGCCCCAGGAACAGCAGCTCGCGGAAGTCCATCAGAGGCGCGGCCACGATCGCCGCCGTGCCGAGCACGACGAAGGCCCAGCCGCGCAGCGTGAGCGCGACCCCGCCCAGCGCGGGGAGGGAGCCGATGCGCGGAGAGGGCCCGTCGAGGCCGCGGCGCTCAGTCGCCACGGCCGCTGAAGGGCACGGGCGTCGACGCCAGAATGCGCTGCACGATCTCGGTCACCGAGTGCGAGGCGCCCGATCCGGAGCGTCCCGGCAGACGGGTCGCAGGGAGCAGGCGGTGGCCGAGGACGGGCACCGCGAGCGCGTCGATGTCGTCCGGCACGACGAAGTCGCGGTCGTTGATCGCTGCGAGCGACTTCGCCGCGGCGATGAGCTGCAGCGTCGCGCGGGGGCTCCCGCCCAGACGCAGCTCCGGATCGATGCGCGTCGCCTGCATGATCGCGACGACGTACTCCTGCACGGGGGGCGCGACGTAGACCGACTGCACGTAGTCGATTATCCGCTCGAGCTCGTCGCGCGTGACGACGGGCCGCAGAGCGTCGAGCGGGCTGGCCGCGTCTCGGGTGCGGATCATCTCGAGCTCGGCGCGCTCGTCGGGGTAGCCGAGCGAGAGCCGGGCCATGAAGCGGTCGCGCTGCGCCTCGGGGAGGCTGTAGGTCCCCTCCATCTCGACGGGGTTCTGCGTCGCCACGACCGCGAAGGGGCGAGGGAGGAGGTGCGTGATGCCGTCGACCGACACCTGGCGCTCCTCCATGCACTCGAGCAGGGCCGACTGCGTCTTGGGCGAGGCGCGGTTGATCTCGTCGCCGATGAGGATGTTCGCGAAGACCGGGCCGGGCTTGAACTCGAAGTCCCGGGTCGCCTGGTTGTACACCGAGACGCCGGTGACGTCGGAGGGCAGCAGGTCCGGGGTGAACTGGATGCGGGCGACGCTGCCGCCGACCGAGGCGGCGAGGGACTTCGCGAGGACGGTCTTGCCGGTGCCCGGCACGTCCTCCATCAGCAGATGGCCGCCGGCGAGGAAGACGGTCAGCGCCATCGAGACCTCAGCGTCCTTGCCGTCGATCACGCTGGTCAGATTGCGGAGGATCGCACCGCAGTGGGCGGTGAACTCCTCGCGGGACATCGGCGCCCGAGCCCCGCTCGGGCCCGCGGGGCCGCCGACAGGGGCGAGGGTGTCATCCAGGGACGTCATGATCATCGATTCTCTCAGTCTCGAACCGGTAACGGGCGGTCGGATCGGGCGGTCTCCCAGCTGCGGGCGCCCCCGTATCCTCGGACGGTGACCAGGATCATCTCCGGCTACGCCGGGTCGCTCACCCTCAAGGTCCCGCGCGCCGGCACCCGTCCCACCAGCGATCGTGTCCGCGAGGCCGTCTTCTCGGCACTCGAGGCGCGCGACGCCCTCGACGAGGCGACGGTCCTCGACCTCTACGCCGGATCCGGAGCACTCGGGCTCGAGGCCGCCAGCCGCGGAGCCGCCTACGTGGTGCTCGTGGAGCGCGATCCCTCCGCCGCCCGGACGATCGATGCGAACGCCCGGGCCGTCGTCTCGGCGGCTGCGGCCGGACGGCTGCCGCGCCCGCGGATCGAGGTGGTCACCTCGTCCGTCCGCTCGTTCCTCGACCGCGCCGCAGGACTGCTCGCCGACACGGTGCTCCTGGACCCGCCCTACGACGTCACCGAGGAGGAGCTCGCGGCCGATCTGGCGGGCGTGCTGCCGCTGCTGCACGAGCACGCCGTCGTGGTCGTCGAGCGGAGCTCCCGCAGCCCGGAGCCGACGTGGCCCGCCGGACTCGAGCGCGAGCGCCGCAAGGACTACGGGGACACCACGATCTGGTGGGCCTCCCGCTCCGAGGCCGACTAGCGGGTCACCCCGCGGCGCCGTCCCAGCCGAGGTAGGGGTCCCATCCGCCGCGGTCCTCGAGAGCCGCTCCGCCGAGCCGGACCTCGGGAGCGCCCTCGCGGACCCGCCCGAGCACGGTGAAGCCGACGGGGAGCGCGACGCCCTCCGGGAAGCAGGCGAGCATCGCGTGGTCCTCGCCGCCGCCCAGCACGAGCGAGCGGGCCAGCGAGGCGTCGATGCCGTCGACATCGGTCAGTGCAGCGGCGTGCGCGTCGACCGCCGCCGGATCGAGGTCGAGGACCACTCCGCTCGCACGCGCCATCCGCCGCGCGTCGAGGACGACGCCGTCGGAGACGTCCATCATCGCGGTGGCGGAGCCGCCGGCGGCGATCCCCGCCGCGATCGGCGAGGTCGGCCGCAGCTGTGCGTCGAGGACCGCCGGCAGCCGCTCCCGGAGCCGCGCCGCGAGTCGCGAGGACGGCACGCCGTCCTCCTGCGCCCGCTCGAAGAGCAGCCGCAGTCCGAGGCCCGCCGCGCCCAGGTTCCCCGCCACGGCCAGCACGTCACCCGGACGGGCTCCGCTCCGCAGCACGGGCGCCCGGTCGTCGAGCGAGCCGAACGCGGTGATCGAGAGGGTGAGGGTCGCCGAGGCCGAGAGGTCTCCCCCGACCACCCCGCAGCCCGGAGCCATCGCCGCGCACCCCGCGGCCAGACCGTCGGCGATCCCCTCCAGCACGTCGACGCCGAGCTCCTGCGGCGCGGCGATCGCGACCACCAGCGCCGTCGGGCGGGCGCCCATCGCCGCGACGTCCGAGAGGTTGGACGCCGCCGCCTTCCAGCCGAGGTCGAACGGAGTGGACCACGCGAGCCGGAAGTCCGGGCCGTGCACCATCATGTCCGTGGTGACGACGAAGCGGCCGTCGGGAGCACGCACCACGGCGCAGTCGTCGCCGGGCCCGACCAGCGTCTCGGCACCCGCGGATCCGGCGGACAGCCGGGCGAGCACCCGAGTCAGGACCTCGCGCTCGCTCAGCTCGGCCAGCGACGGGGCGGCCGGCGGGGAGGCGGCGTCGGCCGCGGTGGAGCTCTGATCCGGTGCCATGGTTGACACGCTAGCCTGGCTCGCGATGTCCCCCCGCCGCCTCGCCTGCCCCCTCGCCGCCCTGTCCGCCGTGCTCCTGCTCAGCGGCTGCTCCGCCCCGGTCGCGCTCGAACCGGCCGCGGACGCGACGAGCGCCGAGTGCGCCGAGGTCTCGGTCCGACTGCCGGATGTCGTGGCGGGCCAGCCCGAGCGCGAGACGAACGCGCAGGGCACCGGCGCCTGGGGCACCCCGGCCGCGGTCATCCTGCACTGCGGAGTCGAGGTGCCCGGCCCCACGACCGACCTCTGCGTCTCGGTCAGCGGGGTCGACTGGATCATCGACGAGTCGCAGGCGGCCGACGACGTGTACACGCTGACGACGTACGGGCGCGATCCGGCCGTCGAGATCACCGTCGACCAGAGCCGCGCCTCCGGCACCTCGGCCGTCGTCGACCTGGCCGAGTCGGTGTCCTACCTGCCGAAGGTCGGCGAGTGCACGAACGTGTCCGAGACCGACACCCTCGACACGACCGGGACGCCCGAGGGCTGAGCTCAGCGGCCGAGCGCCGTCCGCACCATCCGCAGTGCCTCGTCCGGAGCGACGCCGAGCGCGCGCATCCGCTCGGCGAACGCGACCGCCGCGAGCTGCGCCTCGTGGCCCACACCCTCCGCTCCGCGCGCGACGACGGTGCCGGAGCGACCGCGCGTCTCGACGACACCGGCCGCCTCGAGCTCCTTGTAGGCGCGCGCGACCGTCCCCGCGGCGATGCCCAGCGTCTCTGCCAGGGCGCGCACCGGCGGGAGCCGCGTGCCGACGATCAGCGCGCCGTCGGCCACCTGCGCGGTGATCTGCTCCCGGATCTGCTCGAAGGGAGCGGTCGGTCCCGCCTCGAGGCGCAGCCCCAGGGCCGGATCCGTCACGCCACCGCGACCGGGCGGCGCTCGAGGGCCAGCTCGATCAGCTCCGTGATGAGGTCGGGGTACTCGACGCCGCTCGCCCCCCACATCCGCGGGAACATCGAGATCGGCGTGAATCCGGGCATCGTGTTGATCTCGTTCACCACGAAGCCGTCGGCGGTGAGGAAGAAGTCGACGCGGGCCAGTCCTTCTGCCCCGATCGCCTCGAACCCGCGCACCGCCAGCTCGCGCATCTCGGCGAGCTCGTCGGCGCTGAGGTCGGCGGGGCAGACCAGGTCGATGCCTGCCGCCCCGAGGTACTTGGCCTCGAAGTCGTAGAAGCCGCGGCCCGAGATCACGATCTCGCCGGCGACGGAGGAGCGCGGCAGCTCCCCGCGACGACCGCCGAGCACGCCGATCTCGACCTCGCGGCCCACGATCGCCGATTCGACGAGCACGCGGGAGTCGTGCGAGAACGCCTCGTCGAGAGCCGCAGCGAGGTCCGCGCGGTCGTCGACCCGACTCACTCCGACGCTGGAGCCGGCTCGCGCCGGCTTCACGAAAGCGGGCAACCCGAGCTCGTCGAGCGCCGCCTCGGCGTCGCCGGGGGCCGCGCGCCACTCCGCCTCGGTCACCGTGTACCAGGGCGCGACCTCGATGCCGGCCGCGCGCAGCACCGTCTTGGTGAAGTGCTTGTCCATGCCGAGCGCCGAGGCGAGCACGCCCGAGCCGACGTAGGGCAGGCCCACGAGCTCGAGGAGCCCCTGGATCGTGCCGTCCTCGCCCCACGGCCCGTGCAGGATCGGGAACACGACGTCGACGTCCCCGAGCGACTCGGTCGAGCCGTCGGCCCGCGTGACGCTCAGCTCGCGCGAGAGCACCGACTCCGGCCAGCGCACGCGGCTGCCGTCGTCGTGCACGCGGGGCAGGGCCGCCGCGTCGAGCGCGAACTTCTCGGGACGGTCCTCCTCGAGCACGAACGCGCCGTCGACGGTGATCCCGACCGGGATCACCTCGAAGCGGTCACGGTCGATCGCCCTCAGGACCCCTGCCGCCGTGGCGCAGCTGATCGAGTGCTCGCTGGAGCGCCCCCCGAACAGAACGGCGACGCGGAGCTTGCTGGTCATCGAGGTTCCTCTCACCCTGTGGCTCGTCCGAATCCGTGGTCAGGTGCGGCGCGATGTCCTTCGGGTCGAGCGTACCGGCGAGCACCTGCGACACCTGCTGGACGATGGGCATGTCGACTCCGCGCGCACGGGCGAGCTCCAGGACGGGGGCCACGGACGCGAGTCCCTCCGCCGTCTGCTGCATCGACTTCACCACGTCGGTGAAGCTGTAGCCCTGCCCGAGCAGCCGCCCGGCGGTGTTGTTGCGCGAGAGCGACGAGCTCGAGGTGGCGATGAGGTCGCCCAGCCCCGCGAGACCGGACATCGTCTCCGGCCGGCCCCCGTAGGCGACCGCGAAGTCGGTCATCTCGGCGAGGCCGCGCGTGATGATCGACGCCTTCGTGTTCTCGCCGTAGCCGACCCCGTCGACGATGCCGATGGCCACCGCGATCAGGTTCTTCAGCACGCCGCCGAACTCGGTGCCGATCACGTCGGTGTTCACGTAGGAGCGGAAGTAGCGGTTGGTGGCGGCGAGGGCCACCTCCTGAGCGGTGACGAGGCTCTCGGAGGCGATGACCGCCGCTGTCGGCTGCTCCTTCGCGATCTCGAGAGCGAGGTTGGGCCCGGAGGCGACCGCGATGCGGCTCGGATCGATCGGCAGCATCTGCGCGATCACCTCGCTCATCCGCAGTCCCGTGCTCTTCTCCACGCCCTTCATCAGGCTGATCAGCACCGTGCGCTCGGTGAGGAACGGAGTGATCGCCTCGAGGTTGCCGCGCAGCGACTGCGACGGGATCGAGAGGTAGACGTGGTCGGCGCCCTCGAGCGCTTCCTCGATGCGCGGTGTCGCGCGGATCTTGCGCGGCAGGTTGATGCCGGGCAGGTAGTCGCTGTTGCGCTTGGCCTCGGTGATCTCGCGGGCGAGCTCGCTCCGGCGCGCCCACATCACGACGTCCGATCCTCCGTCCGCCAGGATCTTGGCGAACGTGGTCCCCCAGCTCCCCGCTCCCAGAACCGCGACACGGCGCGGGACCGGGATCGGAGCGGATCTCCTACTGCTCGGACTCAAAGCGTCCCGTCCCCTTCTGGTTGTGCTCGGACGGGTTCCACCGGGTGGCCGGCGCGGTCTCGCCGCGCAGCTCCTCGAGCAGTGCGGTGATCGCGGCCATGACGACCGCCGACGCCTCGTTCAGCGTGACGGCGTCGAGGCTGCGCCCGCGGAACGCCGACAGGTCGACGGGATCGCCGATCAGGATGTCGACGCGCTTGCGCCGGAAGAGCGTGAGCTTCTTGGAGTAGCGGCCCATCAGCTGCTGCGTGCCCCAGTGCGCCGCGGGGATCACGGGCAGGTCGTACTGCAGCGCCATGCGCACCGCCCCGGTCTTGCCGCGCATCGGCCAGAGCTCGGGGTCACGGGTGAGCGAGCCCTCGGGGTAGATGATCACCGAGCGCTGCTCGTCGACGAGCGCCTTCGCCGCCTTGAGCGGCTCGTTCCCGCGGACGGTCCCGGCGCGCTCGACCGGGATCTGCCCCGACGCGCGCAGGAGCGCCCCGAGGACGGGGACCTTGAACAGCGACGCCTTCGCGAGGAACCGCGGCGCGCGCCCCAGCTTCCAGAGCGTCCACCCGGTGATGATCGGGTCGATCTCGCTGTAGTGATTCGGCGCGAAGACGAAGGCGCCGGTGCTCGGGACCTTGTGGCCGTCGCGGACGCGGAGGTCGACGGAGGCGGTCATCGCGGGGATCACCGCGGCCGCGAGGAACCAGAAGACGGACGGACGGCTGCGTTCAGACACCCGCCCATCCTGCCATCGACCCTCGTCGACGCGGCCCGCCCACGCCCGCCGCGCCCGGGCCGGTGCTCCGTTCCGCGGGGCTGTAGCGTTCGATCGTGCCCGAGCGACCGCTGAATCCGAGTGCCTCCGGCACTGTGAGGGCGGCGGGCCGGGTCCTGCGCGAGAGCCTCCCGGCGCTCGCCTTCCTCGGCCCTCTGCTTCTGTGGGCGGTGCTCTCCGCCATCGGAGTCGACAGCGGGTCTCGCGACGCCGTGCTGGAGCAGATCCTGAGCACGACCCCGATCGTCGCCGGCGCGATCGTCCTCGTCCTCGTGCTCGGCCTGGTCGCGACGGTGATCGTCCGGCACGTGGCGGGCCCGCTCGTGCTCGTGCGCGCCGAAGCCTCCGGCGGAGTCGCCGCCGTCGGGACGCGTCGCCTGCACCGACTGCTGCGCTGGCTGGACCCGGACGCTCCGTCACCGCTCCTGCGCACGTTCGTCGTCGTCCGCCCGGAGCCGGACCACCTGGTGATCGCCACCGGCGAGCACGAGTCGCGCATCCCGTGGTCGCGCACTCGAGGAGTGGAACGCCACGGCTCGGTCCTCGTGCTCGGCGTCACGAGGGGAGCCCGTGCCCGCCTCCTGACGCTCCGTCTCGTCGAGGGACCCGGGCTGCTGGGACTGCGGCGAGCTCCTGAGGAGACGGCTGACCGGCTGCACGCCCGACTGCAGCAGCGGATCCCCGCTGTCGGTCGGCCGAAGTCCCGCGCAGTCTGGGGCTCGCGTCGCGGCTGACGCTCCCGCTACCGAGCGTCGCGGTAGCGCCACATCGTCAGCGTCCCGAACACCGCGACGAGCCCCGTCGCCCACACGAGCGTCAGCACGAGCTCCGCACCCGGGTCCGCTCCCGCCATCAGCGCCCGCACGGCGGTGACCAGGTGCGAGACCGGATTGACCTCGACGAAGGACTGCAGCCAGCCCGGCATCGTGGCGGGGTCGACGAAGATGTTGCTGCCGAAGGTGATCGGCGTGATCACGAGCATGCTCACGCCCATCACGGAGCCGGAGGTGCGCAGCACCAGGCTGAGGAACGTCCAGATCCAGCCGAGCGCGAACGCGAAGACGAGCAGCAGGAGCACTCCGAGCACGACGCCGACCACTCCTCCGCCCGGTCGGAAGCCCAGCAGGAGGCCGAGGCAGACGGTGATCACCGCCGAGATGGTGAAACGCACCGCGTCGCCGAGCAGCATGCCGACGAGCGCGGAGGGACGCCAGATCGGCAGCGACCGGAAGCGGTCGAAGACCCCGCGATCCAGATCGGTCCGCAGCGTCGTGCCCGTGTACATCGTGATCATGATCACGCCCTGCACCAGGATCCCGGGCAGCAGGAACTGGATGTAGTCGACCGTGCTCCCGGCCAGCGCCCCGCCGAAGAGGAAGGTGAAGAGCAGCGTGAACATGATCGGGAACACCGTCACGTCGAACAGCTGCTCCGGCACGTGCTTGATCTTCAGCAGCGCGCGCCAGCCGAACGTGAGGGACGTCGAGAGGGGCCCCGGCGGAGTCGGCCGCTCGCCCTGCACGAGGACGGCGAGGAGAGCCTCGCGATCCGGTGCGGTCTCGCGGGCGGTGTCGAGACTCATGCGGCCTCCTCCGTGCTCGTGGTCTGCGGCCTGCCGGTCAGCGCGAGGAACACCTCGTCGAGGGAGGGCTGGCCGAGCGAGAACTGGGCGAGCTCGATGCCGGCGCCCTCCAGCGCGGTCAGGGCACGGGTGACGTCACGGGCGGAGCCGTCCACGCGCGCCGCGAGGGCTGCCGGATCGGCCTCCTCCCGCACCTCGACTCCGAGCACCGCCTCGAGGAGCCGCCGCGCCTCGCCCCGGGACGCGGGATCGAGCACGCGGACGTGCAGCGACCCGGATCCGACCGACGCCTTCAGCTCCCCCGGCGTGCCCTCGGCGATCACCCGGCCGGTGTCGATGACGCTGATGCGGTCGGCGAGCCGGTCGGCCTCGTCGAGGTACTGGGTCGTCAGGAGCACCGTCGTGCCGCTCGCCACCATCGCGCGGACGATGTCCCACACCTCGTTGCGGCTGCGCGGGTCCAGCCCGGTCGTCGGCTCGTCGAGGAACAGCAGCTCCGGAGTGACCACGATGCTCGCCGCGATGTCGATCCGGCGCCGCATCCCGCCCGAGAACTTCTTCACCTGCCGGTCGGCCGCCTCGCCCAGGTGGAACGCGTCGAGCAGGTCGTCGGCCCGTCGCGACGCGCGCGAGCCGGTGTAGCCGAAGAGCCGCCCGATCAGCCGGAGGTTCTCGCGGCCGGTGAGGTCCTCGTCGACCGACGCGAACTGGCCCGTGAGGCTGACCTTCCGCCGCACCTCCTTCGCCTCGGTGACGACGTCGTGCCCCAGCACCAGTGCGCGTCCGGCGTCCGGCCGCAGGAGTGTCGCGAGGACGCGGATGGTCGTCGTCTTGCCGGCACCGTTCGGGCCGAGGAAGCCGTGCACCCCGCCGCGCGGGATCTCGAGATCGACGCCGTCGATCGCTCGGGTCGTGCCGAACGTCTTGACCAGCCCTTCAGTGGAGACGGCCGGATCGTCCATGGTCGCTCCTCGTCCGCGGCGGCTCCGGCGGACCCCTCCGCCTGAGAATGCGCACACCGTACGCCCAGGACGAGGAGCTCGGCAAGACCCCCGGGAACGACGGAGGAGCCCGACGATGCGGGCTCCTCCGGAGGGTCTGACGGGCGGTGCGGCTACGCGTCGAGCGAGAAGTCGGCGCCGAGCAGTTCGAGCTTCGTCAGGAAGTTCTCGTAGCCGCGGCTGATGATGCCCACGTTCGAGACCGTCGAGGTGCCCTCGGCCGAGAGCGCCGCGATCAGGTGCGAGAACCCGCCGCGCAGGTCCGGCACCACGATGTCCGCGCCGTGCAGCTTCGACGGACCGGAGATGACGGCCGAGTGCATGAAGTTGCGCTGGCCGAAGCGGCACGCCTGCCCGCCGAGGCACTCGCGGTGGATCTGGATGGTCGCACCCATCTCGACCAGGGCGTCGACGAAGCCGAAGCGCTGCTCGTAGACGGTCTCGTGGACGATCGACACGCCCTTCGCCTTGGTGAGCGCCACGACGAGCGGCTGCTGCCAGTCGGTCATGAAGCCGGGGTGCACGTCGGTCTCGATGATGACCGGCTTCAGCTCGCCACCGGGGTGGTAGAAGCGGATGCCGTCCTCAGCGATCTCGAACGCGCCGCCGACCTTGCGGAAGACGTTGAGGAACGTCGTCATCTCCTGCTGGCGGGCGCCGCCGACGAAGATGTCGCCGTCGGTCGCGAGGGCCGCGGCCGCCCAGGAGGCGGCCTCGTTGCGGTCGAACAGGGCGCGGTGGGTGTAGCCCTCGAGGCGGTCCACGCCCTCGATGCGGATCACGCGGTCGGTGTCGACCGAGATGATGGCGCCCATCTTCTGCAGGATGTTGATGAGATCCATGATCTCGGGCTCGATGGCCGCACCCGACAGCTCGGTGATGCCCGAGGCGCGCACCGCGGTCAGCAGCACCTGCTCGGTGGCGCCGACGCTGGGGTAGGGCAGCGCGACCTTGGCGCCGTGCAGGCCCTCGGGGGCCGACATCCGGATGCCGGAGGGCAGCTTCTCGACGATGGCGCCGAAGTTGCGCAGCACCTCGAGGTGGTAGTCGATCGGACGGTCGCCGATCCGGCAGCCGCCGAGGTCGGGGATGAACGCCTCGCCCAGGCGGTGCAGGAGCGGTCCGCAGAAGAGGATCGGGATGCGGCTGGAGCCGGCGTGCGCGTCGATGTCGGCGAAGTGCGCCGACTCGACGTTCGAGGGGTCGAGGATCAGCTCGCCCACCTCGGGGCCCTGCTGCACCTTCACTCCGTGCACCTCGAGGAGGCCCTTCACGACGCGGACGTCGCTGATGTCCGGGACGTCGCGCAGCGTCGAGGCGGTCTCGCCGAGCAGCGCCGCGACCATGGCCTTGGTGACGAGGTTCTTCGCGCCCTTGAGCTCGATGCGGCCCTTCAGCGGGCGACCGCCGTTGATCGTGATCCGCTCGGTCATCATCCCCACCCGCGCCCCGGACGCCTTCGCGTCCTGGAGGGCCTTCGCATCCTGAAGAAGTGTGTTCACGCTATTTCACCGGCAATGTCTTGGGCCGCCAGCTCTCGCGGCGGGTCTCGAATTCGGAGATGCGCGCTTCGTCGCGCAGAGTCAGACCGATGTCGTCCAACCCCTCGATCAGGCGCCAACGAGTGTAGTCGTCGACCTCGAAGGGGAAGGACTCGCCACCGGCGGTGACCGTACGCGCAACCAGATCGACGGTCAGTTCTATTCCCGGCTGCGCGTCGATGAGCTCCCAGAGGCGCTCGATCGCCTCCTCGGCGACCGCCGCGGCGAGCAGCCCCTGCTTGCCGGAGTTGCCCCGGAAGATGTCGCCGAAGCGGGAGGACAGGACGACCCGGAAGCCGAAGTCGCGCAGCGCCCAGACCGCGTGCTCGCGGCTGGAGCCGGTGCCGAAGTCGGGACCCGCGACGAGGATCTGCGCCCCCTGGAACGCCGGCCGGTTGAGGACGAAGTCCTCCTCCTGGCGCCAGCCGTGGAACAGCGCGTCCTCGAAACCGGTCTTGGTGACGCGCTTGAGGAACACCGCCGGGATGATCTGGTCGGTGTCGACGTTGCTGCGCTTCAGCGGCGCGGCGATGCCGGTGACGGTCTCGAACTTGTCCATGATCAGGCCTCCACCAGTTCTCGAGCGGGCTCCAGATCGGAGGGACTGGAGAGGGTGCCGCGCACGGCGGTCGCGGCGGCGACGAGCGGGGACACGAGGTGCGTGCGTCCGCCCTTGCCCTGGCGTCCCTCGAAGTTGCGGTTCGACGTCGAGGCGCAGCGCTCTCCCGGGGCGAGCTGATCCGGGTTCATGCCCAGGCACATCGAGCAGCCGGCGAACCGCCACTCCGCGCCGAAGTCGGTGAACACGCGGTCCAGGCCCTCGGCCTCGGCCTCGATCCGCACGCGGGCGGAGCCGGGCACCACCATGACGCGCACGCCCGGCGCCTTGGTCCGGCCCTTGATGACGGAGGCGAAGGCCCGCAGGTCCTCGATGCGGGAGTTGGTGCAGGAGCCCATGAAGACCGCGTCCACCGGGATCTCCTTCATCGGGGTGCCGGCCTCGAGGTCCATGTACTCCAGCGCGCGACGGGCGTTGGAGCGCTCGTTCGGGTCGGCGATGGCCTCCGGGTCCGGGACGGACTGCGACAGCGACACTCCCTGGCCGGGGTTCGTGCCCCAGGTCACGAAGGGCTCGAGCGCGTCGGCGTCCAGCACGACCTCGGCGTCGTAGGAGGCGCCCTCGTCGCTGGGCAGCGTGCGCCAGTAGGCGACCGCCTCGTCCCAGTCCTGACCCGAGGGGGCGTGGGGGCGGCCCTTCAGATAGGCGAAGGTCGTCTCGTCGGGGGCGACCATGCCCGCGCGGGCGCCGGCCTCGATCGACATGTTGCAGATCGTCATCCGGCCCTCCATCGAGAGCGCGCGGATGGCGGAGCCGCGGTACTCGAGCACGTAGCCCTGTCCGCCTCCGGTGCCGATCTTCGCGATGACGGCCAGGATGATGTCCTTCGCCGTCACCCCCTCCTTCAGCTCGCCCTCGACGGTGATCGCCATCGTCTTGAACGGCTTGAGCGGCAGGGTCTGCGTGGCCATGACGTGCTCGACCTCGCTGGTGCCGATGCCGAACGCCATCGCGCCGAACGCGCCGTGCGTCGAGGTGTGTGAGTCGCCGCAGACGACGGTGATGCCGGGCATCGTCAGCCCGAGCTGCGGGCCGACCACGTGCACGATGCCCTGCTCGATGTCGCCCAGCGAGTGCAGGCGGACGCCGAACTCCTCGGCGTTGCGGCGCAGCGTGTGGATCTGGGTGCGGCTCGTCAGATCGGCGATCGGCTTGTCGATGGCGAGGGTCGGGGTGTTGTGGTCCTCGGTCGCGATCGTCAGATCGGGGCGGCGCACGGGGCGGCCGGCCAGGCGGAGTCCGTCGAAGGCCTGCGGGCTGGTGACCTCGTGCACGAGGTGCAGGTCGATGTAGATGAGGTCGGGGGTGCCGTCCTCGCCCTTGGCGACGAGGTGGTCGTCCCAGACCTTCTCGGCGAGGGTGCGCGGCCGGGCGGTCCCGGACTCGATGGAGCTGTCGTTCATGACGGGTTTCTCTTCCTCAGGAATGGTGGTCAGCCCACGGGAGACACCGCGACGAGGGAGGCCTGTCAGATCGAGGTCTCGTCGCGGCGGAGAAGAAGGAGCCGGCCGGTCAGCATCCCCAGAGACTAGCACCGCGGCGGCCCTGCTCCCGGGGACGCCACGAGGCCGCTCCCGGCCGATCGCGGCGGAGGATCCTCGCGGCTCAGCGCCGCTGCTCGAGGACCGCGTCGATCACGACCACGGTCACGTTGTCGCGCCCGCCCGCCTCGATCGCGGCGCGGACGAGGGCCGCGGCGAGGTCGGGAGCGCCGATCGCGCCCGCGTCCCGGCGCGCGAACAGAGCGGCGATCTCGGCGTCCGAGAGCTCCTTCGTCAGACCGTCGGAGCAGAGCAGGTAGCTCGAGCGCGGGAGGACCGGCAGGGTCCAGACGTCCGTCTCGACCTCGTCGTCGGCGCCGAGCGCGCGGGTGACGATGTTGCGGTCCGGATGCGTCTCCGCGAGCTCCCGGGTGAGCAGGCCCGCCGAGACGAGTTCCTGCACGGCGGAGTGGTCGACGGTGAGCTGCTCGAGGTCGGACCCGTCCCAGCGGTACGCGCGGGAGTCGCCGACGTTGAACAGCGCCCAGCGCGCGGGCCCCGCCCCGTCGGGCCGCACCAGGGTGAGCCCGGTGAGGGTGGTGCCGCAGAGCGCTCCTCCGACGTCGAGCCCGCGGACCGCGGCGTTCGCGGCCTCGACGAGATCGAAGACGGCGTCCACCTGTCCGATGACCGCGGGGGTGTTCGCCCGCAGGGCGTCGACGGCGGTGGCGCTGGCGAGGTCGCCGCGCGCGTGACCGCCCATGCCGTCCGCGACGGCCAGGAGCAGCTCGTCGGCCAGCAGCGCGTCCTCGTTGACGCGCCGCACGTTCCCCACGTCGGTGCTGCTGGTCACGCTCAGGTGAAGCACGCCCTGGGGCAGGTCGACGTCCAGGGGGGTCATCCGGCCGTCACCTCTCGTCGGAGGGACGCGTCGCGTCGGCGTCCGCCACGACCTCGGGGTGCCCGTCGTGCATCTCGATGTGCGCGTGCTCGCGCCGCATCTTGACGAGGCTCGCCAGCGTCGCGACCGCCATGCTCACGATGATCACGGCGAGGGACGTCCAGGTGTCGATGTCCCACACCGGCACGGGCTCGCCGCCGTTGATGAAGGGGAGCTCGTTCTCGTGCAGGGCGTGCAGCACGAGCTTCACGCCGATGAAGGCGAGGATGAACGCGATGCCGTACTTGAGGTACTCGAGCTTGTCGATCAGGCCGCCCAGCAGGAAGTAGAGCTGGCGCAGGCCCATCAGGGCGAAGATGTTCGCGGTGAAGACGATGAACGGGCTCTGCGTGATGCCGAAGATCGCGGGGATCGAGTCGAGCGCGAACAGCAGGTCCGTCGATCCGATCGCCAGGAACACGATCAGCATCGGCGTGAAGAACTTCTTTCCGTCGATGACGGTGCGGATCTTCGAGCCGTCGAAGCTGTCCGAGATGTTCACGCGGCGGCGGAGCAGGCGGATGAGCAGGTTGTCCGTGCCCTCGTCCTCGTCCTCCTTGCCGAAGGCCTGGTTGTAGGCCGTGTAGACGAGGAACGCGCCGAAGAGGTAGAAGATCCAGCTGAAGCTCTCGATCAGCTGCGCGCCGAGCAGGATGAAGATGCCGCGCAGGATCAGCGCGATGATGATGCCCACCATCAGCACCTCCTGCTGGTACTTCGGCGGCACCGCGAAGCGCCCCATGATGATGACGAACACGAAGAGGTTGTCGATCGAGAGGCTGTACTCGGTCAGCCAGCCCGCGAGGAACTGGCCCGCGTGCTCGCCGTCGCCCAGGATCAGCATCAGCAGGGCGAAGATCAGCGCGAGGCTGACGTAGAAGGCGACCCAGAGGCTCGACTCCTTCAGGCTCGGCACGTGCGGCCGCTTGTAGACGATCAGCAGGTCGGCGGCCAGGATCAGCGTCAGGCCGATGAAGGAGCCGACGACGAACCAGACGGGCAGATCGAGCATGGGGGCCTTTCAGGGGTGAAGAGGATGCGGCGGAGCGGGTCCGCAGGCGGACCACGCGGACGGGGTCCGGCGCTCGCTCCGCCCGGCGCGCGCGGTGCGGCGTGATCGGAGGGAGCGGGAAGGCCGGTTCGCTCCCCTTCGCGGTTGCGATCCTACCGTCGGCGGCGTGCCGCGGGAGGGGGTCGGCCGGGGTTCCGCAGGCCCACGATCGTCGCCGGAACCGCTCGGCCCAGGTGCGGTGACGCGCTGTTAACGCAGAAGAACCCCCGGCCTGAGCCGGGGGTTCTCCTGGTGTTGCCGTGGTGACCCCAGCGGGATTTGAACCCGCGTTACCGCCGTGAGAGGGCGACGTCCTAGGCCGCTAAACGATGGGGCCGCGTTTTTGCAACTCGAAGAGTGTTGCACACGGATCCGCATCGATGCAAATCGAGGGGGCCGCCTGCCCGACCGGCGGGAATCTCAGCGCGGACAGCCCCCCTCCGGGGCGCGGGACGCAGGGCACCCGGCTCCTACGCTCGAGGTCCCCCCACCGCCGATCGGCGGGGGCACGTCCCCGAGGAGCCGTCCGATGCCGATCCGCCCGCACTCCCGACCCCGACTCCTGACCGCGATCGCCGCGCTCGGAGTGGTCCTCTCGGCGCTGCTCGCCGCTCCTGCGGCGGCCGCGGCGCCGACTCCGCCGTCGATCACCCTCTCCCCCGCGTCCGGTCCGGTCGGGACGACCGTCGTCGTCACCGGCGCGGCCTTCCCGAAGAAGACGAGCGGATCCCTGACGGTGCTCGGCACGTCCGTCCGGATCACGACGAACGGCTCCGGAGTCTTCCAGGCGCCGATCGCGATCCCGAGCGCGCCGGCGGGCCCGACCACGATCACGGCTCGCGCCGGCACCGCCTCGTCGACGGCGGTCTTCACCGTCACCGCTCCTCCTGCGGCACCCGTCATCAGCAGTGCCCGGCTCCGCTTCGGAGTCACCACCCCCGGTGGCGCCTCGGCGAACGCCGAGCTCGACGCCGTGGCGACGCTGGCGGGCGAGAGCCCGTCGATCGTCGTCTCGTACCAGGACTTCGGGCAGCCGGCTCCGCTCGCCGATCTGCGCAGCGTCGCCGCCCGCGGGGCGACGAGCCTGATCACTTGGGAGCCCTGGCGCTGGGGCGGCGGTGTCGACCAGCCCGCGTACTCCTCCGCCCGCATCCTCGCCGGCGACCACGACGCCTACCTCACGAGCTGGGCGCGGGACCTCGCCGCCTGGGGCTCGCCCGTCCTGCTCCGCTACGCGCACGAGATGAACGGCGACTGGTACCCCTGGTCCGACGGCGTGAACGGGAACGCTCCGGGCTCCTACGCGGCCGCCTGGAACCACGTGCACGGGATCTTCCAGGCGCAGGGCGCGACGAACGTGCAGTGGGTGTGGAGCCCGAACGTGCCCTACTCCGGATCGGTGCCGCTCGACACGCTCTACCCGGGCTCCGCCTCCGTCGACGTCCTCGCGCTGGACGGCTACAACTGGGGCACGGCGACGACCTGGAGCTCCTGGACCACTGCAGGCGCGCTCTTCGCCGAGGGACTGGATCAGGTGCGGTCGCTGTCCCCCGGCACCCCGATCATCATCGGCGAGACGGCGTCCGCCGAGGCCGGCGGCTCCAAGGCCGCGTGGATCAGCGACCTGGTCGGGTACCTGAACGTCCAGCCGGACGTCGTCGGCCTGGTCTGGTTCCACCACGACAAGGAGGTGGACTGGCGGATCGACAGCTCGCCCTCCTCCGCCGCCGCGTTCGCCGGCGCCCTGGCCGCCCGCCGGGCGTGACGGCACCGCCTCGCCTGACGGCACCGCCTTGCGACCGGGCGGCGAGGGCGGTTAGCTCGGAGCCATGCGACTGACCAAGCTCGAGCACGCCGCCGTCCTCGTCGAGGAGGCGGGATCCCGCCTCGTGATCGACCCCGGAGCCTTCACCCGCCCCGTGGAGGGCACCGCCGAGACCGTGGCCGTGGTCCTCACCCACGAGCACCCCGACCACTGGACGCCCGAGCAGCTCGAGCGCCTGCGTTCGGCGAACCCGTCGATCCGCTTCTTCGGACCGGCGGGGGTCGCTGCGGCCGCCGAGGGCTTCGCCATCGAGACCGTCTCGGACGGCGACCGCGTCGAGGTCGGACCGTTCGAGCTGCGGTTCTTCGGCTCGCGGCACGCGGTCATCCACAGCTCGATCCCCGTGATCGACAACGTCGCGGTGCTGGTGAACGAGCGCTTCTACTACGCGGGCGACTCCTTCACCCGGCCCGACGGCGTCGACGTGGAGATCCTGGCCGCCCCCTCCGGCGCTCCCTGGATGAAGATCGCCGAGTCGATGGACCACGTGCTGGCCCTCTCGCCGCGACACGCCTTCGCGACGCACGAGGGAGTGCTGTCCGAGGCCGGCCGGGGCGTGGGCCACGACCGCCTCGGCTGGGCGACCCGCGAGGGCGGCGGGGAGTACCACGCGCTCGAACCCGGCGACGTCCTCGAGGTCTGAGCTCAGCCCGCGGAGATGAACCCGGGGACGTCGGTGGCGCGGACGGTCGCGAGGTCCTCGCCGAACTCGAAGCGGAAGCGCGCGCGCTCGCCCCGGAGCAGCACGCCCGGGAGCCACCAGCGCGCGTCGTCCCACATCCGCTCGTAGGGGACGGAGCGCAGCGGGACGAACTCGGCGGCGAGCTCGGCCGACTCCGTCACCTCTCCCCGCCAGCGGCGGCAGAGGAAGACGTGCGAGCGCTGGCTCCACGCGGGCCGGTGCGGGAACGAGTAGTCGAGGATCCCGTGCGCGACGAGATCGCCCGGCTCGGCGTGCAGCCCGACCTCCTCGGCGAGCTCGCGCACGGCGGCCTCGACCGGCGACTCCCCCGGCTCGAGCTTCCCGCCCGGAGCGACGACCCGGCCCAGTCCCAGACCGCGGCGCTTCTCGCCGAGCAGCACCTCGGCGGTTCCGTCGCTCTCGCGCAGCACATAGACCACGCACACCTCGGGCAGTGGAGTCACCGCGCACCTCCGCTCCGCGCGGGCCGGAGGCCGCTGACCGCCGTCGTAGGCTAGCCCGGTGACGACCACCTCCGCGCTCGAGCGCTTCCAGGCCCTGCTGCGGGTCGACACGGTGTCGCACTCCGACGAATCCGCGACCGACTGGTCGCGCTTCGACGTCTTCGTCGAGCTGCTCGAGCAGTTCTACCCCGCCCTGCACGGCACGCTGGAGCGCGAGATCGTCGCCGGGCACTCGCTGCTCTGGCGCTGGCGCGGCACCGTCGACGGCGACCCCGCGGTGCTGATGGCCCACTACGACGTCGTCAGCGTCACGCCGGAGGACTGGTCGAGCTCGCCGTTCGCCGCCGACACCGTCCTGCGGCCCGACGGCCGCACGTCGGTCATCGGACGGGGCGCGCTCGACGACAAGGGCTCCCTCGTGGCCCTGCTCGAGGCGGTCGAGGCCGCGGTGCTGCGCGGCGAGCGTCCCGAGCGCGACGTCTACCTCCTCTCGACGCACAACGAGGAGACGGCGGGCGACGGCGCGCCCTCGGTCGTCGCCCTGCTCGCCGCCCGCGGCGTGCGGCCCCGCTTCGTGCTCGACGAGGGCGGCAACGTCCGCCGCGGCATCCTGCCCGGCGTGACCACTCCGATCGCCGTCGTCGGAGTGACCGAGCGCGGCATCATGAACCTCGAGCTGACCTGCCGCGACGCCGGTGGCCACGCCTCCGCTCCCCCGCCCTTCCCGGGGCTCCTCGCCACGCAGCGGCTCGCCCGAGCCATCCACCGGCTGACCGAGAATCCGTTCCCGTCCACGCTCCCGGAGCCGATCGCCGAGCTCGTGCAGGCGGCGGCTCCGCACGCCGACGCGGCTCACGCCGTCTGGTACTCCCACCCCCACGAGCACCCGGACGCGGTGGTCGGCGCTCTCGCCGCGCACTCCAACCGCTCGGCCGCGATGCTGCGCACCACCGTCGCGGTCACCCAGCTCCGCGGCAGCACCGGGGCCAACGTCCTCGCCTCGACCGCCAGCGCGGTCGCGAACGTCCGGATCAACCCGGGCGGCACCGTCGCGGGCGTGGTCGCCCGGATCCGCGACGTCATCGACGACCCGCAGGTCGAGGTCGAGGTGCGGGTGGCGCACGAGCCCTCCCCGGTCTCCTCGACCGGCGAGCCCGGAGACGGCGGACCGTACGACGTGCTGCGCTCCGTGATCCGCGAGGTGTTCCCCGAGGCGATCGTGGCGCCGTACGTGCAGACCGGCGGCAGCGACGCGCGGCACTTCCACGCGATCAGCGACGGCGTCTACCGCTTCATCCCCTTCGAGATCAGCCCTCAGCAGCAGCTCGGCATCCACGGGGCCGACGAGTCGGTCGAGGTCGACCAGTTCGAGCGCGCGATCGTGTTCTACGAGCGGATGCTGCACCGGCTCTGAGCCGACCGGCACTCGTTCCTTCGGTTCGCGCCGGTTCCTGGGAAAAGCGTTCGATGACGCGCCGTGCCGCGTTGGCCCCTCGTTCACCCCGCGATGATGGACTGGCGTCAGCGGGTGCAGTCCTGGATCCCGCGTCGTACCTTCGCTAGTGTCGATGCTGGAACAACCGATTCAGCTCCCGCCGATCGTGAAACCCGAGGATCATGACCGTCCGTCAGGCCGAGTACCCGCGGCCCAACCACTTCATCCTTCATCTCAGCGACACGCACTTCATCGCGGGCGACGGAGGCCTCTACGGCTCCGACGTCGACAGCGAGGCGCAGCTCCGTCGGCTCTTCGACGAGCTCGAGGAGTCGGGCGGGCGCCCCGAGGCGATCGTCATCACCGGTGACCTCGCCGACAAGGGCGAGCCCGAGGCGTACGCCAAGCTCCGCGCCGTCGTGGAGCCCGCGGCCGCCCGCCTCGGCGCCGAGGTGATCTGGGTGATGGGCAACCACGACGACCGCGGCGCGTTCCGCTCGGGACTGCTCGACCAGCTCCCCACGACGCAGCCCGTCGACCGCGTGCACGACGTGAACGGGCTGCGCATCATCGCGCTCGACTCGACCGTGCCCGGCGCCCACTACGGCGAGATCTCGGACGCGCAGCTCGACTGGCTCGCCGAGGAGCTGGCGAGCCCCGCTCCGCACGGCACGATCCTGGCGCTGCACCACCCGCCGGTGCCGTCCGTGCTCGACCTCTCGGTGCTCGTGGAGCTGCGCGACCAGCCGGCGCTGGCCGAGGTCCTCGAGGGGTCCGACGTCCGCAGCATCATCGCGGGGCACCTCCACTACTCCTCCACCGCCACATTCGCGGGGATCCCGGTGTCGGTCGCCTCGGCCACCTGCTACACCCAGGACCTCAACGTCCCGGTCGGCGGCACCCGCGCGCGCAACGGCGCCCAGGCGTTCAACCTCATCCACGTCTACGACGGCACGGTGCTGCACTCGGTCGTGCCGATCGGCACCTCGACCGAGGTCTCGTACGTCTCCGCGAACGAGACCGAGCGGATCCTCGCGGCCGCCGGCGTCGAGATCGCCCCGGCCACCGCGGCTCCCGTCACGCGCGACGAGGCGCTCTACCCGCCGCTCGAGGAGCGCGTCGGCGTCAGCGCCTAGGGCGAGGCTCGGACCGAGGAGCCCTCGCAGTGGGAGACCTTCTCGCTGACCGAGCGGCCCTTCCTCGCTGATCGTGCAGCTCCCTCCTTCTTGCTGATCGAGTAGCCCGCGCAGCGGGCGTATCGAGATCCACGTCCACCAGCAGCGCCGCCTCCGACCCCCTCCCTGGCGCGTTCCACCGCCTCCTGGCGCGATCGCGCCCGTGGTGTCAGTGGTCCCTAGTGTCATCCTCGTATGGTTCTCCTGGATGTCGAAGCAAGGCCGGCAGGCGGTGGTCCGAGCGTGCGCGAGTGCTTCGACGACGCCCTCGTCGCCGCCGTCGGAGCCGCGTGCGCGGTCGATGCGTTCCGCTCGCGAGCCGAGGCGCAGCGGGCCGAGCTGATCGAGCTCGCCCGCCGCACGGCGATGACGCTCCCGGATGCGCTCGTGGATCCGAGCGTGCAGGCGCACGTCGACCGCGAGGAAGCCGCGATGCGGGCACTGGTCGCCGAGCTCGCGACAGGCATGCGGGTCTCGGAGTCCCTGGCGGGCGTCCTCGTGGAGGAGAGCCGGATGCTCGTGAACGAACTGCCGGACACACTCACGGCTCTGCGGGAGGCCGCGATCGCGCCCGAGCACGCCCGCGTCATCATCCGGGCCGCACTGGATCTCCCCGCGGAGGTGCGCGGCCGCTTCGACGACTCCGCAGCGGTCATCGCCCGCGAGTGCACCCCTCCCCAGCTCCGGCGGCGCCTGCGGTCGCTGCGCGAGCGTCTCCATCCGGAGTCGCTCACCGACCGGCACACGCGGTGCGCCGCCCGCCGCGGCGTCTGGCTCGACAGCGACCTCGACGGCATGGCCACCCTCCATCTGCACCTACCCGCCTCCGAAGCACACGGAGCGTTCGACCGGATCGACCACGCCGCGCGCAGCCTGCAGGATCTTCCGGAGGAGGTTCGGCCTCTCGGACAGCTGCGCGCCGACGTCGCCGCCTCCCTCCTCCTCGACGGCGAGACCGCGCCGGGCTCCGACGACTCGCCACCGACGACGAGGGTGCCCCACGGGATCCGACCGCAGGTCTCCGTCACCGTTCCCGTCCTGACCCTCCTCGGACGCTCCGACGAACCCGGTGTCCTCGACGGCTACGGCCCCATCGACCCCGCCACCGCACGGCGCCTCACCGCCGATGCGCCCTCGTTCACCCGCATCCTCACCCACCCGGAGACCGGCGCCGTCCTCTCCGTCGGGCGCACCACCTACCGCGTCCCCGCCGACCTGCGCCGGGCCCTCGCACACCGCGACGTCACCTGCCGGTTCCCCGGCTGCACCCGGTCCGCCCGCGACAGCGACGTCGACCACACGGTCGAATGGCAGCACGACGGACCCACCGACGCCGACAACCTCGCCCACCTCTGCCGCCACCACCACCGACTCCGCCACACCACCACCTGGCAGGTCCACCATCGACCGGGAGGGATCCTCGAGTGGACCAGCCCCACCGGACGACACCACACCACCGCACCGGAGCCGCCGGAGCCTCCAGAACAGTTCTTCGCAGGGCAGAACGCACCGGCGCGTGACGTCGATCTGCCCGCGTTCTGACGAGGAGAAGACGAAGCTCAGTTCCGATCGACGGAGAACGGTCGCCGAGGTGCTCGCGGACGTCCACCCGGCTGCCGCAGCCTGGTGACCGCTGCCGAGCTGCACGTCTCGGACCGCCACCCGCGCACAGCCTTCCCCGCACACGGTCGCACCGCCCGAGCGGTAGTGAGGTAGGGGCGGGCCACCCTCGCACTGGCCTATCTGAGGGCGGAGGAGAGGTTCACTCTCGCCGAGGCGACCCGGCTCTCCGGATTCCGCGAGGTCGACACCATTCGCGCGGCGGTCGCCCGGCTCCGGGAGAAGCCCTAGGAGAACACGCGAAGCGAGTCCTCAGCGCTCCGAGCGGCCCCGCTCCCGGTCGCGCGCGAACAGGTGGCCGGCGAAGGCCAGCGCGGCGCCGAGCGCGAGGCCGACACCCACGCCGGCCCACACTCCGATGCCCGGGAACACGAGCGAGCTCGCGATCCCGAGCAGCAGTCCGACGACCGCGCCGCCGACGGTCCAGAGCACGGTCAGTCCTCGCGCTCCCACGGGGCGGCGATCGGGTAGTACTCCTCGAGGAACCCGATGACGGCCTTCGTGCGCGCCTCCGCCGAGATCTCGGGGAAGCTGCCGTCGTTCAGGCAGAAGAAGTCGACGGCCCGGTTCTTCAGGAGCTTCTTCATGTCCTTCAGGCCCTGGTGCATCGTGGTGTCGACGTACTTGACCTTCGCGTTCTCCTGCACGACCGCTCGGCCGGTCATCAGCGCGTAGTAGTGGTACAGCGAGTTGGTCACCGACACGTCGCTCGCCGAGCGGAAGCGGCTCGCGGCGGTCGCGGTGAACTCGGGCTCGAACTCGGCCTCGAGCTCGCTCATGACGCTCTTGCGCAGCGGAGTCGCCGCGTGCTCGAGGTGACGGGTGGTCATCGCTCCGAAGCGCTCGCGCAGGAGGCGGCGGTTGACGCGCGCGGCGTTCTCGAAACCGCTGCGCGTGGAGTTGGAATCGCCCATGCCGATGCGCGTCGTGGCCTCGATGAACTTCGTGATCCCTCCGGGTGAGAAGAAGATCGACGGATCGACCGGTCGCCCGAAGAACATGTCGTCGTTGGAGTAGAGGAAGTGCTCGGCGAGGCCCGGGATGCGGTGGAGCTGGCTCTCGACGGCGTGCGAGTTGTGGGTGGGCAGCACCGAGAGGTCGCGGAAGTGGTCCTCGCTGCGCACGAGGGTCACGTCGGGGTGCTCGTCGAGCCAGCGGGGGCGCGGCGAGTCGGTGACGATGTAGATGTGCCGGATCCACGGCGCGTACATGTAGACGCTGCGCAGGGCGTACTTGAGCTCGTCGATCTGACGGAAGCGCGCGGGAGCGTCGTCGCCCTCGCCCACGACGTAGCTGGCCATGCGGGCCGCCCGGGCGCGCTGGAACTCGAGATCGGTGCCGTCGACCCAGGAGAAGACGATGTCGACGTCGAAGCGGATGTCGCTGACGAGCGGCTCGAACATGCCCTCGAAGGTCGGCCAGGTGCGGCCGTAGGCCTCGACGTGCGCGTCGATCGCCTCGGCGACGGGGAGGCTGCTCCGCATGAGGGCGTTCTCGGCAGGAGTGGTGATCTCCTCCTCGCCCACCTTCCACAGCTCCAGGCGCACGCCGCTGCGGGCGCCGTAGCGGAGCGATCCGGTCGAAGAGACGCGAGGGCGGAAGAGTGAGAAGACGTAGGCGCGCGGGTACGGCGCGATCATCCCCTCAGCGACCAGGTGCGGCGGGGTGCCACGCTTGTCGAGGGTCTTCACGTAGAAGGGCTCGGTCGCGAACGCACGGGAGAGCAGAGTGGCCAGCTCGGTGCCGAGCGAGCGGTCGACGGCCAGGAACGGCGATCCATCGGTGCCGCGGATGAGGCGGTACGGGAACTCGGCCTCGTCGAGGACCTCGCCGATCGCGATCAGATCCTCGGTCCACGCTGCCTTGGGCGTCGTACTCGAGTTCACCAGCGAGAACAGACCGGCATGGACGACCACGTCGTCGCGGTCGAAATGGCGGGGACGCAGGAGCGGTGACGGGAGAGCACGGACGGAAGGCATGATTCACATTATCCGCCGCCCGTTTCCTGCGCGTTACCGCCGGTTCACCTTGACAGGGAGTCGAATCGGGCGAACGCCTCCTCCGCCGCCTGTCCCGCATCGCGGGCACGGTGGCCCTCCTCGGCGAAGGCGACGCCGAGGGCGGCGGCGGGCTCTCCGAGACGGGTCGCCCGGGCCGCGTGCTCGCCCAGCGCACGACGTGCCGCGAGGGCGTCGCGCTGCTCTCCGAGAGAGTCCGCGATGTCCTCGGCCGCGCTGCCGAGGCGGTGGATCGTCGATCCGACCGCCGAGGGGACGACGGACCGCCAGGCCTCGACGACGTAGCGCAGCCGCTTCGCCGCCTTTCGGACCTCGTGGCGGTCGGGTCCGCTCCTCGCCGTCTCGAGTCGCGAGAGCTCCTTCTTCAGCGACCGCTTCACGAGCTTCTTCGTTCTCGACGCGGCCTTCGGGAGCCGCGGGGGGTCGCCCAGGAGCTCGTCCAGCGAGGCCAGCAGGTCGAGGTAGCGACCGCCGCGCAGGGTCCGCGCGACGCGGCGCACCGCGACGCCGTGCCTCCGCTCGACCTCCTCGAGGATCGTGCCGGGCGCGACCGCCGCCGCCGGGAGCTGCTCGGCCGCGGCGTCGAGGTCGGTCCGGAGCCGCGCCCCGAGCACCTCCTCGTCCCGCGCCGCACCGAGCACCGAGCCGAGCCAGCGCAGCTCGTCGCGGATCGGGTCGGTCGCGGTGCGGTCCAGCACCGAGCGGGAGGCGGCGAGGACGCTGCGCAGACGCCGGCTGAGCGTGCGCATCCGGTGCAGGGCGTTCTCGCCCTCGAGCCGGACGAAGGGGTCGACCGCGCGCAGCTCGCGCAGGAGCGCGGCGATCGCGGCGAGCGCCGCCTCTCCCCCGTCGCGAGGGGCGGGTCGGCGGTCGTCGATCGGGCCCCCGGTGGCGCGGGCGAGCTTGGAGGCGCTCTCGGCCGGCCGGGCACCGCCCGCCAGCAGGCGCTCCTCGATCGCGTCGAGGACGGCCTCGCCCTCCTGGCCGGACGCGTCGACGAGCTCGACCTCCCACTCGCGCCACCGCCGCTCGACTCCGGTGCGGGCGTCGACGGCCACCACGAGGTCGTCGGCGACCTCGGCGAGCTGACGACCCGACGCGTCGAGGACGCGGGTGATGCCGCGCCGGGTCTCGAGGAGGGCGAGCGGCTCGAGCCGCGAGCGGCCCACATGCCCGAGAACAGCCGAGCGGATGACCGTGGGTACCGCGCTGGACTCGGTCAGCGGCGCGTGGATCTCGGTGCGCCCCGCCGATCCCGGGAGCTTCACGTGCCAGCCCTCGTCCGCCCCGCCCGCGCGTCGGCGCAGCGTGATGCGGCCGCGGGAGAGGGCGCGACCGGACGTGTCGAAGTACTCGGCACGGAGCGCGACCGGGGTCTCGCTCACGCTCCCGGCCACCGGCCCGGCACCCACGAGATCGGGCAGCGCGGTGTCGGCGCCGACGTCGTACTTGCGCTCGACCTCCGTCTGGGTGTGCGAGGCGCGCTGCGCGGTCGGAGCGGGCTTCTTCGTCTTCTTCGCGCTCGGCATGGTCCATTCTGCGCACGGCGCAGCGGTGCCGCGCACCCGGGGGCGCCGAGGAGCCGCTCCGGCCTAGGCTGAGGGGATGACTGCGCCCGTCCCGCCCGTCGCCCGCCGCATCCCCCTGGAACGCCGTCATCACGGCGACACGGTCCTCGATCACTACGAGTGGCTGCGGCGCAAGGAGGACCCCGAGGTCCTCGCGCACCTCGAGGCCGAGAACGCCTACACCGATGCCGTGCTCGAGCCCCTGGCCCCGCTGCGCGAGCGCCTGTTCGACGAGATCCGCTCGCGGACGAAGGAGACCGACCTCTCGGTCCCCGTGCGCGAGGGCGGCTGGTGGTACTTCTCGCGCTCGTTCGAGGGGCGCCAGTACGCCGTGCACTGCCGCGCGCCGATCAGCGGACCGGACGACTGGACCCCGCCGTCCCTCGGCGAGGGAGGCGAGCTCCCGGGCGAGCAGGTCGTCCTCGACGGCAACGCCGAGGCGGAGGGGCACGACTTCTTCTCGCTCGGCAGCTTCGACATCAGCGCCGACGGCCGCTACCTGCTCTTCGGCACCGACGTCGAGGGAGACGAGCGCTACACCCTCCGCATCCGCGACCTCTCGACCGGCGAGGACCTCGCCGACGTCGTCGAGGGCACGGGCGGCGGAGCGACCTTCGGCGCCGACGCGCGGTTCGTCTTCTACCCGACCGTCGACGAGTCCTGGCGACCGGACACGGTCTGGCGGCACGAGGTCGGCACCGACTCCTCCGCCGACACCGTCGTCTTCTCGGAGCCCGACGAGCGCTACTGGATCGGCGTCGGCCTCACCCGCAGCCGCCGCTTCCTCGTGATCGAGATCGGCAGCAAGATCACCAGCGAGTGCCTCCTGCTCGACGCCCAGGACCCGACCGGCGAGTTCCGCTCCGTCTGGCCGCGGCGCGAGGGAGTGGAGTACGAGGTCGAGCACGCCGTCCTCGACGGGCGCGACCGCCTCCTGATCGTGCACAACGACGACGCGCTCGACTTCGAGATCGTCGAAGAGCCGGCGGACCTCTCCCTCGACGCCGCCGAGCGTGCCGCGCAGCGCCGTGTCGTCGTCCCGCACCTTCCCGGCCGCCGGATCGAGGGGGTCGACGCCTTCGCGGGCCACGTGGTCGTCTCGTACCGGTCGGAGGGAGCGACCCGGCTGGGTCTCCTGCACGAGGGCGGAGCTGCGGCGACCCTGGACGAGATCGTCTTCGACGAGCCGCTCTACGATGCGGGGCTGGCCGGCAACCCGGAGTGGGCGCAGACGTCCCTCCGGCTCGCCTACACCTCGTTCGTCACTCCCTCGACGGTGCTCTCTCTCGACGTCGCGACGGGCGAACGCACCGTGCTCAAGCAGCAGCCGGTGCTCGGCGACTACGACCCCGAGGAGTACGTACAGCGCCGGGAGTGGGCGACGGCCCAGGACGGCACGCGGATCCCGCTCTCGCTGGTCTGGCGCCGCGACGCCGCGGATCCCGACGCGGCCCCTGCTCCGCTGATCCTCTACGGCTACGGCTCCTACGAGGCGAGCATCGACCCCGGCTTCTCGATCCCCCGGCTCTCGCTGCTCGACCGCGGAGTCGTCTTCGCGATCGCGCACGTGCGCGGCGGCGGCGAGATGGGCCGCTCCTGGTACGAGAACGGCAAGACGCTCTCCAAGAAGGCCACCTTCACCGACTTCGTCGACTCCGCTCGTCACCTGGTCGACTTCAGGTTCACGACTCCGGAGCGGCTCGTCGCCCAGGGCGGCTCGGCCGGCGGTCTGCTGGTCGGCGCGGTCGCGAACCTCGCCCCGGAGCTCTTCGCGGGTGTCCTCGCGCAGGTCCCTTTCGTCGACGCGCTCACGTCGATCCTCGATCCGTCGCTGCCGCTGACGGTCATCGAGTGGGACGAGTGGGGCGACCCGCTGAACGACGCCGAGGTCTACGCCTACATGAAGTCCTACTCCCCCTACGAGAACGTGCGGGAGGGAGTGCGGTACCCGCGGATCCTCGCGACGACCAGCCTGAACGACACGCGCGTGCTCTACGTGGAACCGGCGAAGTGGGTGGCGCGGCTGCGCGAGGTCGGTGCACCCGCTCTGCTCAAGATCGAGATGACGGCGGGTCACGGCGGCGTGAGCGGGCGCTACGAGCGCTGGCGCGAGGTGGCGTTCGAGTACGCGTGGACGCTCGACGTGCTCGGGCTGTCCTGAGGGCCGACGCGAGCAATCGACCCCGATCGGCGGTGCGCCGCTCCGGACCGCAGCGTCCTGCCGCAAGCCCCAGCCGGGTGTCGTCCCCGACGCGTAGGGTTCGGGGTGCCGACGAAGGGGAAGAGCATGAGCGCAGGCCTGTCGATCGACCGGATCGCCGCATGGGTGGCGGACCAGAGGTGGTACGCGAGCAAGGGGCGGCGCCCCGAGCTCGAGGTGCGCGGCGCGTGGACGCTGCGCCCCGACGGCGGTGAGGTGGTCGACCATCTGTTCATCGACACGGCCGGGACGAGCCCCGTGCTCTACCAGGTGCCGGTGACGGTCCACTCCGCTCCGGTCGCCGGCCTCGAGGACGCGCTGGTCTACTCCGACGGCGAGCGCTGGGTCTACGACGCACCGCGCGACCCGTTCTTCGCGCGGGCGCTGCTGGCGATGATCGCCGACGGCGGCCGCTCCGACACGGACGGCGCCGAGGGCGGTGCCCGGGCCGAGGGCCACCGGCAGCCCGGTGCCGTGATCGGCGCCTTCGCCTCGTCGAAGGTCCTCAGCGGCGAGCAGTCGAACACCTCGATCATCGTGTCGACCACGGCCGAGGACGGCTCGATCGGGACGCCGGTGATCGTGAAGGTCTTCCGCGCCCTGCACCACGGCGACAATCCCGACGTGACCGTGCAGTCGGCGCTCAACGCCGCCGGCAGCGCGCTCGTGCCTCCGGTGATCGGCAACGTCACCGGCGAGTGGGACGACGAGGGCGAGCCGTCCGGCCGCGCCTTCGGGCACCTGGCATTCGCGCAGGAGTTCCTCCCCGGCGTGCAGGACGCGTGGCGGGTCGCCCTCGAGGCGGTCGCCGCCGACTCCGACTTCACCGGCCCCGCGCGGGCGCTGGGCCTCGCGACCGCCGAGGTGCACGCGACCCTCGCCGACGTGCTCGAGACCGAGGAGGCGACCCCCGAGGTCGTCGAGCGCATCGTCGCGACCATGCGCCGCCGCCTCCGCATCGCCTCGTCCGAGGTCCCGGTGATCGCCGAGGACTCCGAGGCGATCGACGCCGTGTTCCGCGCCGCGGCGAGCGCTCCGTGGCCGCTGCTGCAGCGCATCCACGGCGACTACCACCTGGGTCAGGTCCTGCTGGTGCCGGACCGCGGCTGGGTGCTCCTCGACTTCGAGGGCGAGCCGCTGCGGCCGATGAACGAGCGCCGGATGCCCGACGTGGCCCTGCGCGACGTGGCCGGCATGCTGCGTTCCTTCGACTACGCGGCCGGAGCGCACGAGCAGTCCTCGCCCGGTTCGAGCCGCGCGGAGTGGGCCGCGGCGAGCCGGGCCGCGTTCCTCGAGGGCTACTCCGAGCGCGCGGGCGACGCCGTCGAGGCCCACCGCGCCGTCCTCGACGCGTTCGAGCTGGACAAGGCGGTCTACGAGGCCATCTACGAGGCGCGCAACCGTCCCGAGTGGCTGTCGATCCCGGTGACGGCCGTGCAGCGGCTCGTCGGACGCTCGTAGGGTTCAGGTATGAGCAGCCACGACAGCACCCCCGACAGGACGCCCGCCGACGAGCCCCTCGACCCGCTGAGCGACTTCAGCATCCCGGGCGACACCGATCTGCACACCGACGGCGACGCCTCCGGGGCCGACGGGGAGAAGATCGCGGAGCCCGGGACCGAGGACTAGGGTCCGGAGTCGGCTAGAGCCAGCCCCAGCGCTTGAACAGCCGGTGCAGCACGACGCTCGAGGCGACCATCAGTCCCAGCGCGGCCGGGTAGCCCCACGCCACGTGCAGCTCCGGCATGACGTCGAAGTTCATGCCGTAGACGCTCGAGATCATGGTCGGGGCGAAGAAGATCGCCGCCCAGGCCGAGATGCGCTTGACCTCGTCGTTCTGCTGGTTGCCGGCTTCGGCGAGGCGCTTCATGTCCTCGTTCTGCCGCTGCGCGACGAGGGTCGCGTTCACCGCGAGGATCTCGCGGAGGGTCGTCCGGAAGCCCTCGACGCGCTCGTCGACGACGGCGACGTGGTCGGCGACGTCGCGGAGGTAGCGCCGGAGCTCCACGTCCTCGCGGAAGACCTCGAAGTCGGTGACGAGGCGGCCGAGCATGCCGGTCAGCGGACGCGTCGCGCGCTGGAAGTCGAGGACCTCCTGGCTCAGCTCGTAGATGCGCCGGGACACCGCCGGGTCGCCCTCGAAGACCTGCGCCTCGATCTCGTCGATGTCGTTCTCGAGCCCGGCGACGACCGGCGAGTACTGGTCGACGACGGCGTCCAGGATCGCGTAGAGGACCGCGACGGGGCCCTTCCGCAGCAGCTCGGGATCGGCCTCCATCCGGCGCCGCACCAGGGAGAGATCGGGCTTCTCGGAGTGGCGGACCGTGACGACGAAGTTCGGGCCGACGAACAGGTGCAGCTCGCCGAAATCGACCTCCTCGCGCTGGTCGGCGTAGCTCGCGGCGCGCAGCACCACGAACATGTCGCTGCCGTAGCGCTCGAGCTTGGGCCGCTGGTGTGCGCTGATCGCGTCCTCGATGGCGAGCGGGTGCATCGAGAACTCGTCCTCGAGCGCCGCGAGCTCGGACTGGGTCGGACGGTACAGGCCGATCCACGCCATCGCGTCGGGGAGCTTCTGCAGGGCGGCGAGCGCCTCCGGGATGCTGCTCGGCGAGACGATCCGGCGGCCGTCCTGGTAGATCGCGTTGTCGACCGTGCTCGTGCGGGACGGCGCTGGCGGCGGGAGGAGCCGCTCGATCGGAGCGGTGTCCTCGGCGGCGGCGCGGGTGCGCGAGCCGAGTCCGAGGGAGGGGACGCGGGGAAGCTTCACGATCGACTCCTTCCGCCTTCGCCGAGGACCCATTGTGCACCCCGGGGTGAACAGGAGATGTCCGAGCGGGTGCCCCCGCCCGCGGCCCGGCGGTCGGCCCGTGTCGGAGGCCGTCAGTAGCCTGGAGGGACGAGAGGGGGCCACCCCGCACGCCAGGAGGGACGACGTCGGTGAAGCTGCTCCACACCTCCGACTGGCACATCGGCCGCACCTTCCACGGCCACTCCACGGTCGCCGCGCTGTCGCAGGTGCTCGACGCGCTCGTGGCGACCGTGCGCGAGGAGGCCGTCGACGTGGTGCTCGTCTCGGGCGACGTCTTCGACTCCGCGGTGCCGGCCGGCGAGCACTACGCCCTGCTGACGCGTGTGCTCGAGGCGATCCGCGGCGCCGGCGCCGAGGTCGTCCTCACCAGCGGCAACCACGACTCTCCCGCGCGCCTCGGCTTCCAGGCGGGCCTCCTGCGCACGTCGGGCGTGCACGTCCTCACCGATCCCGAGGCCTACGGCGAGCCGGTCGTCCTCGGCGACGAGCACGGCGAGGTCGGCGTCTACGGCATCCCCTACCTCGAGCCGGCCCTCTACCGTCATCGGCACCCGGAGGAGGCGCTGCGCCGGCACGAGGACGTGCTCGCGTTCGCGATGCGCCGGATCCGCGCCTCCGCCGAGGCCGCCGGGCGCCGCTGGGTCGTCCTCTCGCACTGCTTCGCGGTCGGAGCGCCCGCGGGCACCGTCGAGCGCGACATCACCGCAGGAGGCATCGACTACGTCTCGGTCGACCACTTCGCCGACGCCGACTACGCGGCGCTCGGCCACATCCACGGGCGGGCCGAGCTGCTGCCGAACGTCCGCTACTCCGGGGCGCCCCTGCACTACTCCTTCGGCGAGGCCGCGAAGCTCCGCGGCGGCTGGCTCGTCGAGCTCGGTGCCGAGGGGCTCGAGGAGGTGCGCTGGTCCGCGCTGCCGGTCCCCCGCCGCCTCAGCGTGATCGAGGGGCGGCTCGACGAGCTGCTGGTCGACCCCTCGCTCGCCGGGAAGGAGCTCGACTGGGTCTCGGCGGTGCTGACCGACGAGGTGCGGCCCCTGGACGCGATGGCGCGGCTGCAGTCGCGCTTCCCGGGCTGCGTGACGCTCGAGCACCGGCCGCCGAGTGCTCCGGCCGCCGAACCGACCGCGTACGCCGAGCGGATCCGCGGGCGCAGCGACGTCGAGATCGTCGACGACTTCCTCGCTCACGTGCGGGGGCGGGGTGCGTCGGACGCCGAGCGCGAGACGGTCCTCGACGCTCTCGCCGCGGTCGACGCCGAGGCTCTGCGGTGAGGATCCGGCGTCTCGCCTTCGCCGGACTCGGCCCGTTCCGCGACCCGCAGGAGATCGACTTCGACCGGCTCGAGAACGTCGGCATCTACCTGATCGCCGGCCGGACCGGTGCGGGCAAGTCGACGATCCTCGATGCGATCAGCTTCGCGCTCTACGGATCCGTGCCCCGCTTCGACGGAACGTCCGCGCGGCTCCGGAGCGACCACAGCGCCCCCGAGGACGAGACCTTCGCCGAGCTGGACTTCGAGGCGGCCGGACGGCTCTACCGGATCCGCCGCTCCCCCGAGTACGAGCGCCCGGCCAAGCGCGGGGGCGGCACGACGAGGCAGGCGGCGAAGGTCTCGCTGCTCGAATGCGTCGGCGGCGCCTGGAGCGGCGTCTCGTCGAGCGCGAAGGAGACGGGGGTCGAGATCGGCCGCATCGTCGGCCTGACGAAGGACCAGTTCCTGCAGGTGATCCTGCTGGCCCAGAACCGCTTCCACGAGTTCCTGCTCGCGAAGAACGACGACCGGCAGAAGCTGCTGCGCACCCTCTTCGCGACCGAGCGCTACGAACTGCTCCGCCGACGCCTCCTCGACCAGCGCCAGGAGAGCGCCGCCTCGCTGGAGGAGGAGCGAACCGCCGTCGCCGCCCTCGCCGACGAGGCGCGCCGACTGGGCGGAACGGAGGAGGCCGAGGCGATCGATGCGGCGTGGTTCGCGGGCCTCGTCGCCTCCCTCGAGCCGGCGCTCCTCGAGGCGCGGTCGGAGGTCGATCGGGCCGACGACGCGCAGGTCGAGGCGCGGGCGGCCCTCGACGCCGCGTCGCTCCTCCGTCGCGCCCAGGATCGCCGCTCCCGAGCCCTGCGCGAGAGCGAGGAGCTGGCGGTCGCCGAGGCCGTCGTCGTCGCCCAGCGCGAGCGCGTCGAGCTCGCGCGTCGGGCCGACGGTGTGCTCCCGGTGCTCCGGTCCGCGGCGTCCGCCCGGACCGCGGCCGAGAGGGCGGCCGCCGAGAGGGACGGTGCGGCCGAGCTGTTCGGCGCCGTGCTCGCGGAGCCCGCCGAGCGAGCCCGGGCCGCCGAACGGTCGGAGGCTCTCGGGCGCCGGCTGGGGGCTCTGGCTGACGCGCTCGCGGAGGAGCGCCGTATCCCCGATGCCGAGAAGGCGGTGGAGCGGGCCGAGCGCGCTCGTGCGAAGGCTCTCGCCTCGCTCGAGCGGCTCGAGGGAGAGCTGAAGGAGCTGCCGGTCCGGCTCGACGCCCTCGCCGCCGAGGAGGAGTCGCTCACTCCCGAGGCGGCGACCGTCCCCTCCCGCACCGACGAGCTCGCCGCGCTGGAGCGACGCATCGCGGCCGCCGCCGAGCGCGAGGCCGCCGCGTCGTCGCTCGCGTCGCTCCGCTCGGCCTACGCCGAGGCCGGACGCCGGCACGGCGACCTCGCGGCCGAGCACTCGGCCCTCATCTCCCGCCGGTTCGCCGGCTTCGCCGGGGAGCTCGCCACGGCCCTGATCCCCGGGGAGCCCTGCCCCGTCTGCGGTGCTCGCGAGCACCCGCGTCCGGCCGAGCACGGCGACCTCGCCCCGGTCTCGACAGAGGACCTCGACCGGGCCCGAGCGGCGGTCGACGCGGCCGCTCGAACCATGGACCGCGCCCGCGATCGCGAGAGCACCGCGGCGCTCGCGCTCGCCGCGCTCGAGGAGCGGGCGGGAGTGGACACCCCCGAGTCTCTCGACCTCGCGCTGATCGAGGGGCGCGAGCGGCTGGCCGCCGCCCGCGCCGCCGCGTCGCGCTGCGAAGCCCTGCGGAGCGAGCGCGGCACGCTGCGCCGCCGGCTCGACGAGCTGACCGCGCTCCGCGAGAGCGCCCGCACCGACGACGACCACCTGACCCGGGAGGCGACGATCGCGGCCGAGGCGCTGCGGACCCTCCTCGAGAGGGTCGAGGCGCAGCGCGACGGCGCCGACAGCATCGCCGCCCGCGTGGCCGAGCTGACCGAGCGGCGCCGCGTCGCCGACGCCCTCGTCGCGGCGGAGGACCTCCTGGTCGCGCGCACCCGTGCCGCCGACGAGGCGCAGGAGCACCTCGAGTCGGTGCTCGCCGAGCGCGGCTTCGCGAGCGCGGCCTCCGCCGAGGCGGCGGCGCTCACCGCGGGCGAGCGCGCGCGAGCCGAGGCCGTCGTCGCCGAGCACGAGCGGCGCAGGGCCGCCGTCGACGCGGTGCTCGCGGAGCCCGAGCTGCAGGGGCTTCCCACGACCCCCGTCGACCTCGCCGGCGCCGAGGAAGCGGCCCGACTCGCCTCCGCCCGCCGCGACGAGGCGCGCTCGCGGCTCTCGGTGCTCGAGCACCGGGCCGCACGACTGGCCGAGCTGGCCGCCCTCGCCGAGAACAGGCTGCGCTCGCTCGAGGGCCGGCTCCGTCGGCACGAGGAGCTGCGTGCTCTCGCCGAGACGATCGACGGCCGGGGCCAGAACACCCGCCGCATGGATCTCGAGGCCTTCGCGCTCGCGGGCCGCCTCGAGGAGATCGTGGGCGCGGCGAACCTGCGCCTCGGCGCGATGACCAGCGGCCGCTACTCGCTGCTCCACGACGACTCCCTCGCCTACCGCAACACCTCCTCCGGCCTCGGGATCGAGGTGCTCGACGCGTTCACGGGCGTGCGCCGCCAGCCCGCCTCGCTCTCGGGAGGCGAGACGTTCCTCGCGTCGCTCGCCCTCGCCCTCGGTCTCGCCGACGTCGTCACGGCGCAGTCGGGCGGCATCACGCTCGAGACGATGTTCATCGACGAGGGCTTCGGCTCGCTCGACGCCGAGACCCTCGAGACCGCGCTGGGCACGCTCGACGCGCTCCGGTCCGGCGGTCGCACGATCGGACTCATCAGCCACGTCGACGCGATGCGCGAGCGGCTGCCGATCGGGCTCCGTGTCGTGGTCGGCGATCGCGGCGACAGCACGCTCCGCACGGACTGAGCGCTACCGCGCCGATCGGCGGTGCCGCGCGACCGCGTCCGTGTTCCCGCAGCGCGCGGAGCAGTAGCGCTGCCGACCGGCCCGGGACTCGTCGACGAAGACCCGGTCGCAGCTCTCGCGCGCGCAGACGCCCATCCGGAGCCCGGCGGAGGAGGACACGAAGAACGCGAGGCCGCCCGCGGTCACCGAGCGGACGCGGGTGACGACGTCGCTGCAGTCCGGCACGAGGTGCAGGTGCGGCGGCATGCCGTCGTGGGTCGCGACGAACAGCGACCCGGCGACCTCGGCGAGCAGGGCGTTCACCTCGTCGCAGCGGGCCTGGACGGAGGTCGCGGCGAAGACCGCCCGCATCCGCCTCCCCCAGGTCCGCAGCGCGAGCGTCGCGGAGGGAGCGAGCGCCGGTTCGCGGACGCCCTGCTCGCGCAGCAGCGGCTCGATCGCGTCGTCGGGCGCCGCGTTCACGAGCGCGGCCGCGAGTCGCGGGCCGACCTGGTGGCGGTGGTCGAAGCTCATCCGCCGATTGTAATGGTTGAACGTCACCGAGGCATGACGTGAGGATCGGCGCATGCACGAGCACCGATGGACACGACTCTCCCGCCACCCGACCAGCGAGGGGATCCTCAGCTACCTGCAGTGCCCCTGCGGGGCGCGGGAGATCGAGCTCCTCCCGCTCGCGCCCGCCGCGCTCGTGGCCTCCAGGGAGGGTCGGAGCCGCTGCTAGGGTCGTGCGCAGTGACACGGGGTGCCCGCCAGGGCTGAGAGAAGACCCGTTGAACCTGATCTAGTTCGTACTAGCGAAGGGATGTCGCGAATGAGCATTCGCACGCCTGCCCACCCGACCCTCCACGACCTCGACGGGGCCGCCGTCGGCCGCGACCTCGAGGAGCTGCGCCGGAAGGCGCCGCTCGTCCAGTGCATCACCAACGCGGTGGTGACCGGATTCACGGCCAACAGCCTCCTCGCGCTGGGCGCCAGTCCGGCGATGGCGGACCTGCCCGGAGAGGCTGGGGTCTTCGCCGCGATCGCCTCCGCGACGCTCGTGAACCTCGGCACTCCCGGGGCCGAGCAGCGCGCCGGCGCCCGCGAGGCGATCGCCGCCGGCGGCCGGTGGGTGCTCGATCCGGTCGCCGTCGGCCCGCTGCCGGTGCGCACCGCCTTCGCCGCCGAGATCGTCGCCCTGCGGCCCTCGATCATCCGCGGCAACGCCTCCGAGATCCTCGCGCTGGCGGGACTCGGAGCAGGCGGGCGCGGAGTGGACGCGGTTCACGGCGCCGAGGACGCGCTCGACGCCGCGAAGGAGCTCGCGCTGCGCACCGGCGCCGCTGTCGCCGTCTCGGGTCCGGTGGACCTCGTGACCGACGGGGTCACGGTCGTGCGCGTCACGGGCGGGCACCCCCTCCTCACCCGGGTGACCGGCGGAGGCTGCGCTCTCGGCGCGGTGATGGCCGCGTTCCTCGGGGCGTCGGACGATACTCCCGCAGCAGCGCTGCGCGCCGCCGTCGCGGGATCGGTCGTGTGGGGCCTCGCGGCCGAGCACGCGGCCTCCGTGTCGGCCGTCCCCGGATCTTTCGCCGTGGCGCTGCTCGACGCGGTCTCGGCCCTCGACGCGACGGTCGTCGCGGAGGAGGCGAGGATCGCATGAGGCCCCTCGACCTCTCCGTCTACCTGGTCACCGACACCCGGCAGTGCGGGGTGCGCGGGGTGCCCGCGGTGGTCGCTGCAGCCGTCGTCGGCGGTGTCCGCACGGTGCAGATCCGCGACCACGAGGCCTCCGCCGCCGAGCTGCTCGCTCTCGTCCTGGCCGTCGCCGAGGTGCTCGACGACAGCACGACCCTCCTGGTCGACGACCGCGTCGACGTCGCCCTCGCCGCCCGGCTCGCCGGCGCCCGGGTGCACGGCGTGCACATCGGGCAGTCCGATCTGCCCGTCGCCGCAGCGCGCGCGCTGCTGGGACCTGACGCGGTCGTCGGGCTGACGGCGAACACGACCGCCCACCTCGACGCCGTCCACGCCCTGCCCGCCGGCACCGTCGACTACCTCGGAGTCGGAGTGATCCGCCCGACCACGACGAAGCCGGACCACCCGGCGCCGCTCGGGATCGACGGCTTCGCCGTTCTCGCCGCCGCGACTGCGCTCCCCTGCGTCGCCATCGGCGGCGTGGACGCCCGCGACGCAGCTCCCCTGCGGGCGGCGGGCGCGGCGGGGCTCGCCGTCGTCTCCGCGATCTGCACGGCGGCCGACCCCGCCGACGCCGCTCGGAGCCTGCGCTCGGAGTGGGACCGATGACCGCGCGGATCCCCCGCGTGCTCAGCATCGCGGGCACCGACCCGACCGGCGGCGCGGGCATCCAGGCCGACCTCAAGTCGATCGGGGCGCTCGGCGGCTACGGGATGGCGGTCGTCACCGCGCTGGTCGCGCAGAACACGCACGGTGTGCGCTCCGTCCATCTGCCCCCGACCTCCTTCCTCCGCGAGCAGCTCGACGCCGTCAGCGACGACGTCGAGATCGACGCGGTGAAGATCGGGATGATCGCGACCGCCGCGATCGGCGCCGAGATCCTCGACTGGCTCGAGACGGTGCAGCCGCCGCTGATCGTCGTCGATCCGGTCATGATCGCGACCAGCGGCCACCGCCTGCTCGACCCCGAGGCCGAGGAGTGCGTCCGCGGGCTCGTCCGTCGGGCACACCTCGTCACTCCGAATCTCCCCGAGCTCGCGGTGCTCGCGGGGACAGCGCCCGCAGAGGACTGGCACGAGGCGCTGCAGCAGGGCGCGCAGCTCGCCCGCAGCCTCGGCACCGCCGTGCTCGTGAAGGGCGGCCACCTCGACGGCCCCTCGACTCCGGACGCCGTGGTCACGCCCGAGGGCGAGGTGCGCGAGGTCCCGGGTGAGCGCGTCGCCACTGCGAACACGCACGGCACGGGCTGCTCGCTCTCCTCCGCCCTGGCCGTGCTCCTCGCCGGACGCTCCACCTCGGCCGACGATCTCGCCGAGGCGCTGACGCAGGCGAAGGAGTGGCTGACCGGCGCCCTGCGCGCGGCCGACGCCCTCGAGGTCGGCAGCGGCAACGGCCCGATCGACCACTTCCACCGGCACAGGACCCCGCCGTTCTGCAGCGCCGTCTGGGAGGAGACGGAGCCGCTGCGCCGCGCGATCGACGCGCTGCCCTTCGTGACCGCGCTGGGCGACGGCACCCTGGAGCGCGACGACTTCGAGTGGTACCTCGCCCAGGATGCGCTGTACCTCTCGGAGTACGCGCGCGTGCTCGCCGTCGCGGCGCAGAAGGCTCCCACCGCCCAGGAGCAGGTCTTCTGGGCCGAGAGCTCCGCGCAGGCGATCGCGACGGAGGCTCAGCTGCACCGCGACCGCCTCGGCGGACGCTCCGAGAGCCCGTCCGACACCACCCGCGGCTACGTCGACCACCTGACAGCCGTGGGGGCCAGGGGCGGTTACGGCGAGGTCGTCGCGGCGCTGCTCCCGTGCTTCTGGCTCTACGCCGACATCGGCGAGCGACTGGGGGCCGCGAACCGGCCGGGCCATCCCTACGAGGACTGGCTCTCGACCTACGCCGACCCCGGATTCGCAGCGGCGACCGAGCGGGCGATCGCGATCACCGAGGCGGCGTCCGCCCGGGCCGGACACGCGGAACGCGCCGCGATGCGCGACGCGTTCCTGCGCTCCAGCCTGTTCGAGCGCGACTTCTTCGCGGCTCCGCTCAGCCGATCGCCTCGCGGAGGACGTGCATGAGCGCGTCCAGCTGAACGGTGTCCGCCGAGGCGGTCTCGGCGTCCGCCCCGTCGAGGGCGCGGGCGGCGAGACCAGCCTTGGCGTCGATCAGCTCGGCGATCTTGGCGTCGATCGTGTGCGCGGCGATGATGCGCCACGCCGTGACCGGCTCCTCCTGACCGATGCGGTGCACGCGGTCGATGGCCTGCGTCTGCTCCGCGGACGTCCAGGACAGCTCCGCGAGGACCACGTTCGAGGAGGCCTGCAGGTTCACGCCCACTCCGGCCGCCGTCAGCGAGCAGACCGCGACCGAGACGTCGGGGTCGGTGTTGAACGCGTCGATCTGCGACTGGCGGAAGGTCGCCGTCTGGTCGCCGCGGATCGAGACGGAGGCGAGCTCGCGCTTCTCGAAGGTGTCCTCGGCCTGGTCCATCACGTCGACGTGCTTGGCGAAGAAGACGACCTTGCCGACGGAGCGCGCGAGCTGCGAGGCGTAGTCCGCGGCGAGCGCGGCCTTCGCCTGGCCGATGCGCCGCACCATCGTGAACACGTTCTCGCCGGTCTTCGCCGACTTCGACTCCTCGAGCTCGCTCTGCGCGACGATGCGGATGAACCGCTCGCTCTCGTCGGTGTCGAGCTCGTGCGTGATCGAGGCCGTGACGGCCTTGTACCGCTGCAGCATCCGGGCACCCAGTTCGCGCTCGGCCTTCTGGATGGAGCGGCCGAGGTCGTCGTCGAGCTCGACGGGCAGGTCGACGATCCGCTTCGACGGCAGGTCGGCGGCGACGTCGATCTTCTTGCGCCGGACGATGCCGAGGTCGATGACCGCCTCGCGCGCCTCCGGGTAGAAGGCCGTGTCGGCCGGAGTGAGGCCCGTGTCCTCGAGGCGGCTCATCAGCTCGGTGCCGGGCTTCGTCTCGTCGATCCAGCCGAGGAAGCGCCAGATGGCGCGGAAGTCGTCGACGTCGTTGATCAGCGGCGTGCCCGTCAGGGCGATCATCAGCGGATCGTGACCCGGAGTGGTCTCGCGGATCTTCGAGGCGAGCGCGAGCACGCTCTGCGACCGCTGCGACCGCAGGTTCTTGATGAAGTGCGCCTCGTCGACGACCATGCCGCGGAAGCCCATGCTCCCGAGCCAGCCCAGGTGGCGGTCGAGGATGTCGTAGTTCACGATGACCACGTCGGCGAACGCGTCGAGGGTCGTCCCGTCGCCGTGGATCACGGTCGCGCGGCGCTGCGGCGTCCAGTGCTCGACCTCGCGCGCCCAGTTCATCTTGACGACGTTCGGCACCACGGCGAGCAGCGGGTACGACCCGGTGACGGAGGCGGCGAGCAGGCTCTGCGCGGTCTTGCCGAGGCCCGGCTCGTCGGCGAGGAGGAAGCTGCGGTGCCCCTCCCGAGCGCTCTCGATGAAGCGCGCCTGGTGCTCCATCAGCTCCCGGCCGCGCGGGGAGACCCGGTCGAGGGTAGGCGGCTCGGGCAGCTCCATGCTCGCGGCGCGTCCGCCGGCGCCGTACTCGAACGCCTTGAAGAGCGGTCCGAGCAGCTCCCAGTCGTCGAGTCGACGGCGGGTCGGCGCCGGAGCGGCGGCGATCGAGAAGTCCGGCGGGAGGAACGGGTTGGCGAGCTGACGCGCGCGGACCGACGGCGGAACGACCTGGTTGACGGGCGCTTCCGGCTTGGGCTCCGGCTCGGTCACGATGAGCAGCTCGTCGGGAGTGAGCTCGGCGCCGGCCTCGAGCAGCCAGTCGCGGCGCAGCTTCTGCGCGGCGGCCGTGTATCCCGCCTCCGATTCGAGGAGGCTGATCAGGCTCGTGTCGCGCGCCGCGGTCTTCGCGAGGATCGTCGCGATGCCGTCCAGGCGCTTCATCTCCTCGGCGCGCTGAGCGTCGCTGAGCTCGGTGTCGACCTTGACCCGCTTGCGCTCCTCGCGCATGAGCAGGGCGATGACGAGGAACTTCGTGCGGTTGGTCGGGCCGACCTTGCCGCTCTGCGCCTTCGCCTCCACCTCGCGGACGCGTCGCGCGAGGATCGGGATGATCCCGGCGTTGTCGCCTCCGCGGGGCCGCGAGCGCGGCCTGCTCCCGGCCGCGTTCGTACGACGCGTCTGACCACCGGACTGACGCTGGCCGCTGCGAGCCATGCTCCTCCTCGACGTTCGACGGGGGCGCAGGAGGGGTTCCCGGGCTCTACCGTCGGCATTGCCGCCGCTGTGTCGCCTCCGTGGAGGCGGTCGTGCGTCGGTGCACCCGGTGGCCGTCGGGAGCTCCGAGCAACGGATCTGAGACCCGGTCGCAGCATCCCCGGCGCGCGGGTGCACCCTCATCATACCCCGAGGAGGTGCGGCACACCCCGACCCGGTGCGGCCCGCCCCGAGGAGGCGCGGCGGATCACTCCGCGACGGGCACCTTGATGATCAGCCCGGCTGCGACGACGACGCCGACGGCCGCCAGGTGGAGGGAGGACCAGACCGCGTCCGGGAACGCGAACGGCAGCACGGGGTTCCAGAGCACGAGGATCGGCACGAGCCCGATCAACCAGAGCAGCGCCCGCGCCTGGATCGCGAACCAGCCGATCACGGCGGCGAGGATCGCGACCGGGTACCGCACGAAGTCGTACGCGTCGCCGCCGACGAGGGCGAGTCCGGCGAGGAGGACGATCGCCGCGAGCACACCGGGAGCCAGCGCCATCTTCGACGTGGCGCGGGATGGGTACCGGCCGGCGGGGCCGCGGGAGGACGGAGCAGCGTTCACTCCTCGATCGTACGGGGCGGCGGGTGGGATACCCCCGGCGGGTATCCGCCGAGTCGGCGTAGGCTGGCGGAGTGATCGACGATCTGAAGAAGAGGTCCCTCCACCGCGCGCGCATCCTCGAGGGGCAGATGCGCGGACTCGCGAAGATGATCGAGAACGAGGACTACTGCGTCGACATCGTCACGCAGTCCCTCGCGATCCAGAAGTCGCTCGGCTCGCTGAACAAGCTGATCGTCGAGAACCACTTGCGCACCCACGTGACGACGATGTTCGACGAGGGCGGCGAGGCGCGTGAGGCGGCGATAGCCGAGCTCGTGAAGATCTTCGAGCTCTCGAACAACCGCTCGTGACCCGGCTCGTCGCGCTCCGCGGGGACATCACCCGCGAACGGGTCGACGTCGTGGTGAACGCCGCGAACTCCTCCCTCCTGGGCGGAGGCGGCGTCGACGGAGCGATCCACCGTGCGGGCGGTCCCGAGATCCTCGAGGAGTGCCGTCGCCTGCGCGCGGGATCACTCCGCGACGGGCTCCCCGCGGGGTCGGCGGTGGCCACGACGGCGGGGCGGCTGCCCGCCCGCTGGGTCGTGCACACCGTCGGGCCGGTGCACTCCCGCAGCGAGGACCGCACCGCGATCCTCTCCTCCGCGTACACCGAGTCGATCGCCGTCGCCCGCGGGCTCGGCGCGCGGACCGTCGCGTTCCCCGCGATCTCGGCCGGCGTCTACGGCTGGCCGATGGACGACGCCGCCCGGGTCGCCGCGACGGCCGTCCGAGGAGCGACCGCCGACGACGACCCGATCGAGGAGGTGCGCTTCGTGCTCTTCTCGGACGACGCCCTCGAGGAGTTCACCGCGGCGCTGGGCTGAGCTCAGAGCTGCTGCTACGCCGTCTTGGGCCGCGCGAACTCGTCGAACGGCAGCGTGATCGGGCGCGTCCGCGGAGGCATCCGCAGCAGGGCGTCCAGAGCGGGGCCCAGCGCCTCGCGCCAGGCGCGGTAGCCGTCCTCGTTGAGGTGCAGCCGATCCGGGCTGTAGCGGTCGTCCATCGCGCCGTCCTCCGTGGCGAAGACGGGCCACAGGTCGAGGTACGCCGCGTGCGCCGTCGGTGCGAACTGCCACAGGTGGCGGTTCACGTCGCGGATCTGCGGCGCGAACTCGTGCCCGCGCGGCAGGACCGAGTTGACCAGGAGCCGCACGTCCGGGAGGTCGCGGCGCAGCGTCGCGACGATCGTCTCGATGTTGCGCACGATGTGCTCGGTCGTGCGGTGCCAGGCGAGATCGTTGGTGCCGACCAGCAGCACCACCGTGTCGGGGGCCTGCTCGACGAGCTCGGGAAGGCGCGCCACGACGTCGGCCGTGGTCGCTCCTCCGTGGCCCTCGTCGACGACCGTCGACGCCGTCAGCCACTCGTCCCAGGCGCCCGCCTGGATGATGCTGTCCCCGACGAAGAGGACCGTGCCCAGCTGGAGATCGCGCCCCGCGTCCGTGTCCGACAGATCGCTCATCGTGCTCCTCTCATCGATGCCGGGAGCGGTGTCGCTGCTCTCCGGCCGTTCCATTGTCACCGCTGCGCTCCGCGCCCGCCAGAGGAGCGCTCGTCGCCCGCGTCCGGCAGGTCGAGCGCGGTGGCCGTGATCCGGTTCGCCATGCCGTTGAAGACGATGCCGTGGAAGGGCAGGACCGCGAACCAGTAGAGGCGTCCGGCGAGCCCCTGCGGGAAGAAGACGGCGCGCTGCGTGTAGACGGATCCGCCGCCCTCGTCCGGCTCCGCGTGCATCTCGAGCCACGCTCCGCCCGGCACCTTCATCTCGGCGCGCAGGCGCAGCAGCGTCGGCCGCTCGATCGCCTCGACGCGCCAGAAGTCGAGCGCGTCGCCGGCGTGCAGTCGCTCGGAGTCGCGGCGCCCGCGCTGCAGGCCCACTCCCCCGACCAGCTTGTCCATCCAGCCCCGGATCGCCCACGCGAGCGGGAACGAGTACCAGCCGTTCGTGCCGCCGATCCCCTCGATGACCCGCCACAGCTTCGCCGCGTCGGCCTCGGTGCGGCGGACCTTGAGGTCGACGTAGACGGTGTGGCCCGCCCACTCCGGGTCGCTCGGCAGCGGGTCGCTCGGGGCGCCCGAGACCTCGGCGTTCTGCCAGCTCGTCTCGATCTCGCCGGCCTGCATCTTGCCCAGCGCCAACCGCACCGAGCGGCGGTACGGCGTGAGGCCGCCCTCGGGGTCGGGGATGAGCGAGCGGATGTCCTGCTCTCGCACTACGCAGTCGTACTGCAGCGAGGCGATGATCGGCACCGCGAGCGAGCGCGGGATCGGCGTGACGAGGTTGACCCACTGCGAGGCGAGCCAGGGTGTGAAGACCGGGAGGGAGGCGATGGGACGCTGCGGCAGACCGGCCTCGACTGCGTAGCCGTTCATCATCTGGCCGTAGCGCAGCACGTCGGGGCCGCCGATGTCGAACGTGCGGTTGAGCGTGCGGTCCTCGAGCGAGGCGGCGCCGATCAGGTAGTGCAGCACGTCGCGCACCGCGATCGGCTGGATGAAGTTGCGCACCCACTGCGGAGCGGGCATGTAGGGCAGCACGTCGGTGAGGTGCCGGACCATCTCGAACGAGGTGGAGCCGGAGCCGATGATCACCCCGGCCTGCAGGGCGATCGTCGGAACGCCCGACTCCATCAGGATCCGGCCGACCTCGGCGCGGGAGCGCAGGTGCTTCGAGAGCTTCTCGCCGTCGGGGTGCAGTCCGCCGAGGTAGACGATCCGCTCGACGCCGGCCGCGAGCGCCGCCTCGGCGACGTTCGTCGCCGCCCGGCTCTCGACCTCCTCGAACTTCGCGTGGTCGGCCCCTGAGCCCATCGAGTGCACCAGGTAGTAGAGGACCGAGACGCCCTCGAACGCGGTGGTCAGCGACTCCGGATCGCCCAGGTCGCCCTGCGCCACCTCGACCTGCTCGGCCCAGGGCACCTCGGCGAGCTTGCGCGGATCGCGGACCAGCACGCGGACGCGGAAGCCGGCCTCGAGCAGTCGCGGGGTGAGCCGGCCGCCGATGTAGCCGGTCGCACCGGTGACGAGCGCCAGAGGGCGCGACGGATCGGAGGAGGATTCGCTCATGTCGGCCACGGTACGCCGATGCCCTGGCAGGCTCCCCCGCTGGTGCCGTCCGTCCTGCGCTGCTAGGACGTGCAGGGCTGCTGGACCGTGTCGGCGCGGCTAGGACTCGCCGAGGACGACGCGGACCCGGCTCACGTCGTCGTTCATCTGGCGGATGAGCGGCTCGACGCCCTCGTAGGCGACCATGCCGCGGATCCTCGAGACGAAGGCCACGTCGACGACGCGGTCGTAGAGATCCAGCGTCTGATCGAGCACGAACGCCTCGACCTGCTTGGGCGGCACTCCGACGAAGGTCGGGTTGCTCCCCACCGAGATCGCCGCGGGGTAGGTGCGCCCCTCGACAGTGAGCCGACCGGCGTACACGCCGTCGGCCGGGATCAGGCCCTGCGACTCCGGGGACAGGTTCGCGGTCGGGAAGCCCAGCTCGCGCCCCCGCTTCGCCCCGTGGACGACCACGCCGCGGACGACCGGCTCGTGCCCGAGCAGGCGCGTCGCGTGCTCCACGTCGCCGTCCGCCAGGAGCTCCCGGATCCAGGTGGACGAGACCCTCCGTCCGTGCTCCGGGCGGACGTCGTCGATCAGCTCGACCTCGAAGCCGTGCTCGGCGCCGAGCGTCCGGAGGAGGTCGATGTCGCCGGCGCCGCGCGCCCCGAAGCGGAAGTCGGAGCCGACCAGGACGACGCGCGCCTCCAGCGCGTCCACCAGGATCCGCTGCACGAACTCGCGTGGCGTCCACGAGCGGAACTCCTCGTCGAACGTCAGCAGCAGCGTCGCGTCCACTCCGGTGCCGGCGAGGAGCTCGAGCTTCTGCTCGTTGCCCACGAGCGCGGGCGGGCACTTCTCGGGGGCGATGACGCTGAGCGGATTGCGGTCGAAGGTCACGACGACGGCGGCGAGTCCGCGCTCGCGCGCCCGCTCGTGCAGCGTGCCGATGACCGCGCGGTGGCCGGAGTGGACGCCGTCGAACTTGCCGATCGTCACCGCGGAGGGACCGATGCCGGCGAGATCCTCCGGTCGCGTCTCGATCCGCATCACCGCGCCGCCCGCCGGCCCTGCACGCGCAGCCACCAGAGCCCGAGCACGGGCAGGACGAGCGGGATGAGCAGGTAGCCGGCGCCGAACGCCGACCAGACCGTCGACTGGCGGCCGAAGGGATCGACGCTCGTCAGGCCGAGCAGCTCGGGGGCCAGCACGCTGATCGCCCCGACGACGAGCACGCCCACCAGCTCGAACGTGATGGTGACGAAGGCGACCCGCTGCCAGAAGGCACCGCGGGCGACGAGCGCGACGGTGGCGAGGATGTAGACGACGGCCGAGAGGGCCGAGAGCGAGAAGGCGAGCGGCGCCTCGTCGAAGCGGTCGATGATCTGGAACACCGAGCGGCCGGTCGCGGCGAGCGCCAGTATCCAGTAGACGACCACGAGGAGGCTGCCGACCCCCCTCGAGCGTGCGGAGCGGACGGGTCGGGACGGCTGAGTCGGGGTGGAGGCGCCCCGATCCTCGGCCTCGCTGGAGTGTGTGGACATCGCAGGGTCAATGGTAGGCGCTCGGAGCCGGGAGCCGGCCCGGCGTGATCAGGCGACCTGGACGAACCAGATCTGGTGCATCCGGTACACCATGACCGCGATCGAGAGGCAGACGACTCCGAGGATCACGGTGCTCCACCGGGTGCGCTCGATCAGCGCCCAGAACCCGGCCGCGAGCGGCAGCAGCAGCGCCGAGATCAGGTAGATGTAGTACTCCGGCAGGCTGCCGGAGGGGTCGTTGCCGACGAGCGGCGACACGATGGCCACCGCGAGCTGCACGATGAGCAGCAGCTCGACGATCGCGGTCGCGCCGACGGACACGTCCGAGGGCCGGCGGCCGAAGAGGCCGAGGATGAGGCAGAGGAGCCCGGCCGCGACGGCGACCGCGACCTGGACGATCGTGAACCACTCGATCACGGCGCGACCGCCCGCACGTCCTCGGTCGGGAAGTTGACGACGCTCTTGAGCACCGCACCGCGCCGCTCGGCGAGGCCGATCAGCCGCTCCCCCGGGCCGACCGCGGCGAGGAGCCCCGAGGACTCCCGCAGCGACTCCGGAGCAGGGATCCGCTTGCCGTTCGCGAGGTCCGCCGACGCCTGCGCGTCCAGGCGGAGGAGGGGGAACAGCTCGCCGGCCACGGCGGTCGGCGACAGGAGTGCCGAGGCGACGTCGAGCTCGTCGATGACGCCCGCCTGCGCGACGGAGAACGGGCCGACGGCGCTGCGGCGGAGCGCGGTGAGGTGCCCGCCGACGCCGAGGGCCGCTCCGAGGTCGCGGGCGAGGGCACGGATGTAGGTGCCGGACGAGCACGAGACGCTCACGTCCAGGTCGAGGAAGCCGTCGACCTCGCGGCGCGCGAGCACGTCGAACGCGCTCACCGTCACCGGTCGCGCGGGGATCACCACCTCCTCGCCGTCGCGGGCGCGGGCGTAGGCGCGGCGCCCGTCGATCTTGATCGCGCTCACCGAGCTCGGCACCTGCTCGATCGCTCCGGTGAGGTCCGAGACCGCGGCGTCGACCTGCTCCGGGAGGATCGCGGCGACCGCGGCGGCGGCGGCCGTCTCGAGGACCTCGCCCTCGCGGTCGTCGGTGCTGGTCGAAGCGCCGAGGCGGATGGTCGCCTCGTACTGCTTGTCGAGTCCGACGAGGTAGGTGAGCAGTCGGGTCGACGGGCCGAGCCCCAGGATCATCAGCCCGGTCGCCATGGGATCGAGCGTGCCGGCGTGCCCGACCTTGCGCGTCCCGGCGCGGCGCCGGGTCCGCGACACGAGATCGTGGCTGGTGATGCCGCCGGGCTTGTCCAGCAGGAGGATCCCGTTCGGGGCCGTCACCGGAGGAGTGGGGGTCGCGAACACGGGTGCGAGGATACACGCGCCGATCGGGAGCTCCCCGCGCAGGCCGGCCGCCCGTCGGCTCCGTCCTAGGCTGGTCGGATGAGGATCGCAGTACTCGGGACGGGCGCCGTCGGCGGAACGATCGCCGCCCTCCTGGACCGTGCCGGGCACGATGTCGAGGCGACCGCGCGCGGCGCGAACCTCACCGCGATCCGCCGCTCGGGCATCCGCCTCGACGGCGCGTGGGGCGAGCACACCGCCTGGGTCAGGACGGGCGAGACCCTCGACCTGGTCCCCGACGTCGCCTTCCTCTGCACCAAGGCGCAGGACGCCGAGGACGCCCTCCGCGCGAACCGCCGCACGGTCGACGGCACCCTGATCGTGGTCGTCCAGAACGGGCTCGACGGACTGCAGGCCGCGTCCCGCCAGGTCCGCGACGCCTCGCTCGTGGGAGCGCTCGCCCTCTTCGCGGCCAGCCACCTCGAGCCCGGCCGCGTCACGGTCACGGCGTCGGCGACCACCACGCTCGGCGTTCCCGGCCGCCCCGTCGACGACGAGGTCCGCCGGGCCGCCGCCGTCCTGGGTGAGGCGGTGCCCGTCGCGGTCACCGACGACTTCCTCGGTGCGCAGTGGACCAAGCTCCTGATCAACGAGGTCAACGCGCTGCCCGCGATCACCGGGCTGTCCGTGCAGGCGACCATCGCGGATCCGCGCCTGCGCCGTCTGCTCGCCCGGGCGATGAAGGAGGCGGCCCGAACAGGCCTCGCCGCCGGCGTCCGCTTCGGTGCCCTGCAGGGGTTGACCGACCCGGCGGTCCGAGCGCTGGCCGCGGCACCGCTGCCGGTCGTCGAGCTGCTGCCCCGGCGGATGGCCAAGGGTATGGGCGAGGTGCCGAACCCCGGATCGACGCTGCAGAGCGTCCGGCGCGGCGTGCGGACCGAGATCGACCACCTCGCGGGAGCGGTCGTGCGAACGGCCCACCGACTCGGCCGCGAGGCACCGGTCAACCAGCTGCTCGTCGACCTCGTGCACGAGGTCGAGCGATCCGGTGCGTTCCTCGGTGCGGACGAGGTCGTCCGTCGCGCCGCCGCCCTCTGAGCGCGGATCCGGTCAGCAGGAGTCGGCGAAGACGCGACGCGGATGCTCCGGGTCGCGGATGTCGATCAGCACCGGGGCGAGCCGGCGCGGATCGGTGGTCGCTCTGTAGGCCGCGTCGACCGGCGGCTCCTGGGTGTCGAGCCGGATGCTGAGGTTCCACGTGCCGCGCAGCTCCGGGCGGAGCGCGAACTCGCCGTCGACCAGCAGCACGGCGTCGCGGCCGGCGGTCCGCCAGCGCGGCTGCCGCTGCTCCTCCCGCACGGCGTCGAAGGCCGCCAGGACGAAGCCCGTGCTCCCGCCGAGCTTGAACGGGTCGAGCAGCACGCGCCGCAGCAGCTCGTAGTCGTAGCGCAGGCGGTAGGCGCGCTCCTCCGCGGCGATCGACACGTCGTCGCGCTCCGCGCGGGGCCGCTGGAAGTCGGTCAGGTGAGCGACGAAGACCCCGTGGCCGGCCCGGCGGATCGCCGCGGCCAGGTCCTCCGCGAACGCCGACGACACTGCCGGGTCGTCGCCGTCGATCGCCACCGCGACCCTGCCGCGCGAGTAGTTGTGCAGCACCTCCGCCGCGAGCGCGTCGAGCACATCGGCCTTCTGCGGAGCCCACTTCGTCATCCGTCCACGATACGCGGCAGCACGTACGCTGGAGGGATGCCCGCCGCCTTCGCTCCCGCGATCGTCGACTGGTTCCGCTCCGACGCCCGCGACCTGCCGTGGCGCCGCGAGGGCTTCCCCGCGTGGGGCACCCTCGTCAGCGAGTTCATGCTCCAGCAGACCCCGGTCGTCCGCGTCGTCCCGCGACTCGAGGAGTGGCTGCGCCGCTGGCCCACGCCCGCCGATCTCGCCGCCGTGCCCTCCGGCGAGGCGGTCCGCGCCTGGCAGTCCCTGGGGTACCCGCGCCGCGCCCTTCGCCTGCACGCCTGCGCCGTCGCGATCGCCGACGAGCACGGCAACGTCGTGCCCGACGACGTCGACACCCTCCTCGCCCTCCCCGGAGTGGGCGAGTACACGGCGCGCGCCATCGCGGTCTTCGCCTACGGACGCCGGGCTCCGGTCGTCGACACGAACGTGCGCCGGGTGATCGCCCGGGTGGTCGCCGGCGTCGCCGAGCCGGGGCCGCCGCGCACGAAGCCCGATCTCGCGGCGATGGACGCCCTCCTCCCCGACGACGTCGAGGAGTCCGCGGTCTTCAACGCCGGGATGATGGAGCTCGGCGCGATCGTCTGCACGGCACGCTCCCCGCGCTGCGACGTCTGCCCGATCCGCGACTCCTGCCGCTGGCGCGCCGAGGGCTACCCGGCCTACCACGGACCGGTCAAGGCGCGGCAGAAGAGGTTCGAGGGCTCCGACCGGCAGGTGCGCGGCCTGGTGCTCGCGGAGCTCCGGGCGGCCCACCGGCCGGTGACCGCGGCCGAGGTCAGCCTGCTGTGGCCCGACGCCGAGCAGCTGGAGCGAGCGCTGTCCGGCCTGCTGGCCGACGGCCTCGCCACGGGGACCCCGGACGAGGGCTACCTCCTCCCGCACTCCTGATCGCCTCCGGCGGGTCGGAGGAGGCCGGTAGCGTGGCGCCGTGACCCGACGTCGTCTCCGCCTCCCCCGCCCCGACTCCGAGCTCGACGCCGCGCTGGCCGCGGTCCGAGCCGAGAACGATCTGCCGGGCGGCTTCCCCGCCGACGCCCAGGCTGAGGCGGAGGCCGCCGACGCGAACGCCGACGATGCGGGCCGGATCGACCTGACGCACGTGCCGTTCGTCACGATCGATCCGCCCGGCTCCCTCGATCTCGACCAGGCGGTGCACCTCGAGGGCTCCCCGTCCGCCGCCGTACTCCGCTACGCGATCGCCGACGTCCCCGCGGTGATCCTCCCCGGAGGCGCGCTCGACACCGAGACCCGCCGCCGCAGCCAGACCTACTACCTGCCCGACGGCCGCGTCCCGCTGCACCCGGCGGTCCTCTCCGAGGGCACGGCCTCACTCCTGCCCGACGAGCGGCGCCGCGCCCTCGTCTGGACGATCAAACTTGGCCCGGACGCGGAGCCCCGCTCCGTGCGCCTCGAGCGCGCTCTCGTGAGCAGCGTCGCCCGGCTCGACTACGAGGGCGTGCAGCACGACGCCGACTCCGGCACCCTGCACCCCTCGATCGCGCTGCTGCCCTGGTTCGGTCGGGAGCGCCGCGCCCGCGAGGCCGAGCGGGGCGGAGCGAGCCTCACCCTGCCCGAGGAGGAGATCGTCGCCGCGGACGGCACCTACCGCGTCGAGCGCCGCGCCCCGCTCGAGTCCGAGGACTGGAACGCGCAGGTGTCGCTCCTGACCGGGATGGCCGCGGCCTCGATGATGCTCGACGCCGGCGTCGGGATCCTGCGCACCATGCCGCCCGCCGACGACGAGACCGTCGCCGCGTTCCGAGCGCGCACCGAGGTGCTCGGCGCGCCGTGGCCCGCCGACGAGCCGTACGGCGCGTACCTCCGCCGCCTCGACACGACCGACCCGGCACAGCTCGCCGTGATGCACGCGGCCGCCTCGCTCTTCCGCGGCGCCGGCTACACCGCCTTCGACGGCACACGGCCGGAGCATCCGGAGCAGGCCGCGCTCGCCGCTCCGTACGCCCACGTCACCGCGCCGCTGCGCCGCCTCGTCGACCGCTTCGGCCTGGCCGTCTGCCTCGCGATCAGCCGCCAGGAGGAGCTGCCCAGCCGCCTCCGCGACGCGCTGCCCGCGATCCCCGCGCTCATGGCGGCCGGCGACCGCCGCTCCGGAGCCGCGTCCCGAGCCGCCACCGCCGTCGTCGAGGCCGCGATCCTCCGCGGCCGCGAGGGCACGACGTTCTCGGGCGTCGTCGTCACGACCGCGCGGACGCGCTCCTCGGTCCAGCTCCTCGACCCCGAGATCACGGTCGACGTGCAGTCCCCGCTCACGCCGGGAGCCCGTGTCGACGTCGTCCTGGAATCGGTCGACGTCGCCACGGGCTCCGCGGTGCTCCGTACGGTGGATCAGTCCTCGTCGTCGTCCTCGCGCGGCTTGACGTAGGGATCCTCGTCGCCGGCGTAGCTCGCGCCGGCCGCCAGCGTCTGCACCTGCGAGTCCTGGTTGCGCGCCGCGGCGAGCAGGTCCTCGATGTGCTTCGCGTTCTCGGGGACCGCGTCGAGGATGAACTCGAGCGACGGGGTCAGGCGCGACGTGATGTTCTTGCCCACCTCGGTCCGCAGCATGCCCGTGGCCGCCTTCAGTGCCGCCGCCGAGTCCGTGCGCTCCTCGTCCGTGCCGTACACGGTGTAGAACACCGAGGCGTGCTGCAGGTCGCCGGTCACCTGGACGTCCGTGATGGTGACGAAGCCGAGCCGCGGGTCGCGGATGCCGCGCTCGAGCCGCTTGGCGACGATCACCTTGATCCTGTCGGCGAGCTTCCTCGCCCGTGCCGGATCTGCCATAGCCGGTCCTCTTCTCTCTCTCGACGGGCCGTCGGGCCCGTCCTCTGATTATTCTCCCGCGCCGCGAGACGGCTCCCCGCCTTGACTGCCGGTCGGGCTTCTGAGGGGACGTCGCAGACGGAACGCCTCGCGACGCCTCCTTCCCGCGCACCTGCGGTGCGCCCGCCAGACCCGAGCCAGGAGGCGTCGCGAGGCGTTCCGCCCGCTCCTCCGTTCGGAAGAGATGCGCTGCTGGTCCGAGGGATCTCGCCCGGTGCACGTCGACTCACGAGGAGTGGAGCGCCGCCCACCGGAGTGGAGGGGCGGCGGCGTCCTCTTCGCGTGCCCGGCTCGGGTCTGGCGGGCGCCCGCAGGGCGCGGGAAGGGCGCGCGAAGAGGACGCCGCCGTCCCGACCGGCCCCGAGGCCGACCGGAAGGACCCCCTCCAACGACGGAGGAGGCCCGGGGCGAACCCCGGGCCTCCTCGTGAGCGTCGGATCAGCCTCGCGGCTTCTCCTTCATCTCGATCGTCTCGATCTCGTCGCCGATCTGGATGTCGTTGTACTTGCCGAGACCGATACCGGCCTCGAAGTCCGTACGGACCTCCGTGACGTCGTCCTTGAAACGACGCAGCGACTCGATGGCGAGGTTGTCGCCCACCACGACGCCGTCACGGATGACGCGCGCCTTGGAGTTGCGGGTGATCGTGCCGGAGCGGACGATGACGCCCGCGATGTTGCCGAACTTCGAGGAGCGGAATACCTCGCGGATCTCGGCGACACCCGACTGGACCTCTTCGAACTCGGGCTTGAGCATGCCCTTGAGCGAGTTCTCGACCTCTTCAATCGCGTTGTAGATGACCGAGTAGAAGCGGATGTCCACTCCTTCTCGAGCAGCGCGCTCGCGGGCCTTCGGGTCGGGGCGGACGTTGAAGCCCACGATGATCGCGTTGTCGATCGTCGCGAGGTTGACGTCCGACTCCGTGATCGCACCGACACCGCGGTGGATGATGCGCAGCTGCACCGAGTCGTCGACCTCGATCTTGACGAGCGACTCCTCCAGCGCCTCGACGGCACCGGACACGTCGCCCTTGATGATGAGGTTGAGCGACTCGACCTTGCCCTCTTCGAGAGCACGGGTGAAGTCCTCGAGCGAGATGCGCTTGCGGGCCTTGGCCAGCAGGGCGTTGCGCTGAGCGGCTTCGCGCTTCTCGGCGATCTGACGGGCGGTGCGGTCCTCCTCGGTGACGAGGAAGGTGTCGCCGGCGCGGGGCACGGACGAGAGTCCCTGCACCTGCACCGGACGCGACGGCACGGCCTCGAGGACGGCGTTGCCGTTCTCGTCCGCCATCGCACGGACGCGGCCGTAGGCCGTTCCGGCGACGATCGCGTCTCCGACGCGCAGCGTTCCCGACTGGATGAGCACGGTCGCGACCGCGCCGCGTCCCTTGTCGAGCTTCGCCTCGATGGCGACGCCGCGTGCCTCCTTGTTGGGGTTGGCGCGCAGGTCGAGACCGGCGTCCGCGGTGAGCAGCACGGCGTCCAGGAGGTCCTGGATGCCGGTGCCGGCGCGGGCCGACACGTCGACGAACATGACGTCTCCGCCGTACTCCTCCGCGACCAGTCCGAACTCGGTGAGCTGCTGGCGCACCTTGGCCGGGTTGGCGTCGGGCTTGTCCACCTTGTTGACCGCGACCACGATCGGCACGTTGGCCGCCTGGGCGTGGTTCAGCGCCTCGATGGTCTGCGGCATTATGCCGTCGTCCGCCGCGACCACGAGGATCGCGATGTCCGTGACCTGGGCACCGCGGGCTCGCATGGCGGTGAACGCCTCGTGACCCGGGGTGTCGATGAAGGTGATCGGGCGCTCGATGCCCTCGTGCTCCGCGACCACCTGGTACGCACCGATGTGCTGCGTGATGCCGCCCGCCTCGCCGGCGACGACGTTGGCGTTGCGGATCGCGTCGAGCAGGCGCGTCTTTCCGTGGTCGACGTGACCCATGACGGTGACGACGGGGGGACGGATCTCGAGGTCCTCGTCCGTCTCGTCGTCGAGCTCCTGCTCGAGGTCGAGACCGAAGCCCTCGAGGAGCTCCTTGTCCTCGTCCTCGGGCGAGACGACCTGGATCTTGAAGCCGAGCTCGCCGCCGAGCACCTCGAAGGTGGCCTCGTCGAGCGACTCGGTCGCCGTCGCCATCTCGCCGAGGGCGAAGAGGACGGTGACCAGGTTGCCGGGGGGCACCGGCACGCCGGTCATGGCCTCGATCTTGTCGGCGAAGTCCGAGATCGACGCGCCGCGGCGCAGACGGATGACCGTCTTGCCGTCGCCGCGGGGGACGCTGACGCCGCCGAGCGACGGGGCCTCCCTGAGCTCGAACTCCTGACGCTTCGTGCGCTTGGACTTCCGGGCCTTGCTCTTGCCGCCGCCGCGACCGAAGGCACCTGCGGTGCCACCGCCGGGGCCGCGACCGCGACCGCCGCCGCCACCGGGACGCGGGGCGAAGCCGCCACCGGCACCGGGGGCGCCGCCGCCGGGACGCTGGAAGCCGCCGCCTGCGGGACGACCGGCACCGCCGGGACGTCCTGCTCCGCCACCGGGACCGCCGGGACGCTGGCCGAAGCCCGCGGGACGCTGGCCCATGCCGGGTCCGCCGGGGCGCGGGGCGCCGGGGCGGGGGGCTGCGGGACGGGGGATGCTGCTCGGGGTCGGGCGCGAGCCCATGCCCTGCGAGCTGGCGAAGGGGTTGTTGCCGGGGCGCGGGGCGGCGGGACGCTGTCCCATGCCCTGGTTGCTGGCGAACGGGTTGTTGCCGGGACGCGGCGCGCCGGGACGACCGGGACCGCCCGCTGCACCACCGGAGCCACTGGGGCGCGGGGGGTTGGCGGCGGGAGCCGGACGCGGGGTGACGGGCTTGGGTCCACCGGCGGCGGGGCTCGCAGCGGGCTTCTCGGCGGGGGCGCTGGGCGCCTTCGCCTCGGGAGCCGGAGCAGCGGGAGCCTCGGCCGGAGCGTCGGCGGCGGCCTGCGCGCGGGCAGCGGCAGCAGCCTCCTGTGCGGCCTGGGCCTGAGCCTGGCGCTCGGCGACCGACATCGGCGGAGCCGGCGCCGGAGCGGGCGGCTTGGCCGGGCCGGGGACCGGGGCGGACGGACGCGCACCGGACGGGCGCGGCGCGCCGGGGCGGGCGCTGCTGGTGGCGGTCGGGGCCGGCGCGGAGGTTCCCGCGCTGCCCTGGAGCGCCTGGCGGAGCTTGCGGGCCACGGGGGGCTCGATGCTCGAGGACGGTCCCTTGACGAACTCGCCCAGTTCTTTCAGTTTCGCAAGTGCGACCTTGCTATCGACGCCGAGTTCGGCTGCGATCTCGTGTACGCGTGGTTTTGCCACTTCTCTCCTGTCTTGGGCCTGCGCCCAAGACGGGGCAGGCCATCACAAACGGACGGATCTCATTTCGAGCCGCTCATCAGTCGTTGCTCATGATCAGTTCACGGGCCGTTCTGCCTGTTCTCTCTGCGATGCGACCGCGCCCTGTGTCGGCTCCTCGTGGGGAGGAACCGGGCCGGTCGAACCGCGGGTGATGTACTGCTCCAGCTCGCTCGTATCCACGCTCTCGCGCGTCTTGAACGCCCTGGGGAACGCGTGGCGCTTCACCGCGCGTTCGTAGCAGTCGTACGTGTCGTGCAGCCACGCTCCCCGCCCAGCACGAACCGCGCGCGGATCGACCGCGAGGGAGTTCGAGTGGAGGACGAGCCTCAGAAGAGAGGCCCGGGGGGCGCGCAGACGGCAGCCGACGCACGTTCTGACGGGTTTCACTCTACTCCCTCGTCCGCGGGAGCGCTTCCCCGCACGGCCGATGCTCGGGGATCACTCCCCGTCCATCACCGAATCGGGCTGGATGTCGATCTTCGCTCCGGTCAGCTTCGCGGCGAGTCGCGCGTTCTGACCCTCCTTGCCGATGGCGAGCGAGAGCTGGTAGTCGGGGACGAGCGCACGCACGGCCTTGAGGCTCTGGTCGATCACGAACGCGCTGGTCACCTTCGCCGGCGACAGCGCGCTGGCGACGAAGGTGGGCAGGTCGGAGGAGTAGTCGACGATGTCGATCTTCTCGTTGTTCAGCTCGGCGGTGACGGCGCGGACGCGCTGTCCGAGCTCGCCGATGCAGGCGCCCTTCGCGTTCACTCCGGGCTCGGTCGCGCGGACCGCGATCTTGGTGCGGTGCCCCGCCTCGCGGGCGAGCGACACGATCTCGACGACACCGGAGGCGATCTCGGGCACCTCGAGGGCGAAGAGCTTGCGCACGAGCGACGGGTGCGTGCGCGAGACCTGGACCGAGGGGCCCTTCTGGCCGCGGCTGACGCTGGTGACGTAGACGCGGATCCGGCGCCCGTGGCTGTAGTCCTCCCCCGGGACCTGCTCCTCGGGAGCGAGTATCGCCTCGATCGAGCCGAGGTCCACGTGGATCATCTTGGGGTTCGGGCCCTGCTGGATGACGCCCGCGACGATGTCGCCCTCGCGGCCCTTGAACTCGCCGAGGACCTTCTCGTCGCCGATGTCGCGCAGGCGCTGGTTGATGACCTGCTTCGCGGCGAAGGCGGCGATGCGGCCGAAGTCGCGGGGCGAGTCCTCGGACTCGCCGATCACGGCCCCCTCCTCGTCGATCTCGGGGACGAAGACCGACACGTGGCCGGTCTTGCGGTCGAGGTGCACGCGGGCGTTCACGGCGGTGGCCTTGTCGGCGTCGTCCGCCTGCCCGATGTGCTTGAGGTAGGCGGTGAGGATCGCCTGCTCGATGATCTGCACGAGTTCCTCGAAGGGGATCTCGCGCTCGCGCTCCAGGAGGCGCAGAACGCTCAGGTCGATGTCCACGGCGGGCCTTTCTCTCTATTCACTTGGCGTCGCACAGTGCGACCACGTCGAAGTCTCGCCCGACGCCGGCGGTGCGCCGGCTCCGTCCGGAGCCGGTCCGCGCGTCGGGACCATTGATCTTAGCGGACCCCGGCGTCGAGCACCCGGGACCGGAGAGGGGAACCCGTCAGGCTCCGAGGCGTGCGAGCGCCTCGGCGACGGGGAGCTGCTCGCGCTCCCCCGTCCGGCGGTCCCAGAGCTCGACGATCCCCTCGGCCGCACCGCGACCGGCGATCACGATCACGGGCACGCCGATCAGCTCGGCATCGCCGAACTTCACTCCCGGCGACACCTTGGGGCGGTCGTCGATCAGCACGTCGCGCCCGGCGCTCTCGAGCGAGGCGCCGACCGACTCCGCGAGGGCGAGGGCCGCCGCGTCCTTGCCGGTCGCGATCACGTGCACGTCGAACGGAGCGACGTTCTCGGGCCAGATCAGGCCGCGGTCGTCGTGGTTGCTCTCGGCGATGACGGCGAGGATCCGCGTGACGCCGATGCCGTAGGAGCCCATCGTCACGGTGACGAGCTTGCCGTTCTCGTCCAGGACCTTCAGGCCCAGGACCTCGGCGTACTTGCGGCCGAGCTGGAAAACGTGGCCGATCTCCATGCCGCGCGCCGTCTCGATCGGGCCGGAGCCGTCCGGAGCGGGATCGCCGGCGCGGACGTCCGCGACCTCGACGATGCCGTCGGCGGTGAAGTCGCGCCCGGCGACGAGGTCGAGGACGTGCTTCCCCGGGATGTTCGCCCCGGTGATCCAGGCCGTGCCGTCGACCACGCGGGGGTCGAGCAGGTAGCGCACGCCGGTGGCCGACTCCTCGCCGAGCACCGCGCCCTCGGGCGACCAGGGGCCGATGTAGCCCTTGATGAGACCGGGATGCTTCGCGAAGTCGGCCTCTGTGGCCGCCTCGACCTCGGCGGGCGCGAAGGTGACCTCCGCGCGCTTGAGGTCGATGTCGCGGTCGCCCGGCAGACCCACGATGACGAGCTCGCGGCTCCCGTCGAGGGCGGTGAGCGCGAGCACGACGTTCTTCAGCGTGTCGGCCGCGGTCCAGGCCCGGCCGTCGGCGCGGGGCTCTCGATCGTTCGCCAGGTCGACCAGCGTCTGGATCGTCGGGGTGTCGGGCGAGTCGAAGACGCGCGCCTCGGGCAGACCCTCGAGGGGACGGGCTTCGGGCACGGGGGTGCGGTACGCCTCGACGTTGGCGGCGTAGCCGCCGGCGGAGCGGACGAAGGTGTCCTCGCCCACGGGGGTCGGGTGCAGGAACTCCTCGCTCCGCGAGCCGCCCATGGCGCCCGCGTCGGCCTGCACGATCACGTACTCGAGGCCGAGGCGGGTGAAGATCCGCTCGTAGGCGTCGCGCTGCAGCTGGTAGCTCGCATCGAGGCCCGCGTCGGTGTGGTCGAAGGAGTACGCGTCCTTCATGGTGAACTCGCGTCCGCGCAGGAGGCCGGCCCGGGGACGGGCCTCGTCGCGGTACTTGTCCTGGATCTGGTAGATCGACAGGGGCAGGTCCTTGTAGGAGGAGTAGAGGTCCTTGACCAGGAGGGTGAAGAACTCCTCGTGGGTGGGCGCCAGCATGTAGTCCGCGTCCTTGCGGTCCTTCAGGCGGAACACTCCGTCGCCGTACTCGGTCCAGCGTCCGCTCGCCTCGTAGGGCTCGCGCGGCAGGAGCGCGGGGAAGTGCACCTCCTGGGCGCCGGCCGCCTCCATCTCCTCGTGGATGATCCGCTCGATGCGGCGCTTCACCCGGAGGCCGAGCGGCAGCCAGGCGAAGACGCCCGGGGCCTGGCGGCGGATGTAGCCCGCGCGCACGAGGAGGCGGTGGCTCGCGACCTCGGCGTCCGAGGGATCCTCTCGGAGGGTGCGGACGAACAGGTGCGACAGACGGGTAACCACGAGGGACGATCCTATCCGGAGCCCGCGCGCCGGGTGGCGCCGTCAGTCGGGGATCCGCGAGAAGACCAGGCTCCCGCCGACCCCGTCCAGGACGACGTCCTCCGAGGTCCCGCCGATCTCGACCGGGGCCGAGAGGAGGGCCAGCAGCCGGTTCTCGGCGGGGCCGGGCTGCTCGCCGCAGCCGTCCGTCCAGACGGGCGGCTCCTCCGGCGCCAGCACGCCCGCGTCGATCGTGAACGGAGCGACGACGCTCGAGCACTCGGTGCCGATCACGAGGGTCTCGTAGCCGTCCACGCGCTCGGTGCGCAGGCGGACCCGCGCGTCCTCCACCCAGGCGGAGTAGGGCCCCTCCCCCGACGCGGCCGTCAGCACCCAGCGGTCGCAGCCGAACGGATCCGCGGCGGTGCGGCGATCGGTGCAGCCGTCGATGCCAGCGGCCGCGGCCGGACGGAGCGAGGCGACGCCGGCCGCGGCGAGGGTCGCGACGACGACTGTGAGCGCGAGGCGGAGGACGGGGCGGACCACGACGATCGCGCCCCGCTCCGACTCAGTTGGCGCCGACGGTGACGACCGGGGCGCCGGTCGAGGTGTCGTCCGCGGGCATCTCGGCGGCCAGGCGGTTGGCCTCCTCGATGAGCGTCTTCACGATCTCGGCCTCGGGGACGGTCTTGATGACCTCGCCCTTGACGAAGATCTGGCCCTTGCCGTTGCCGGAGGCGACGCCGAGGTCGGCCTCGCGGGCCTCACCGGGCCCGTTCACGACGCAGCCCATCACGGCGACGCGCAGCGGCACGCTCATGCCCTCGAGGCCGGCCGTGACGTCGTTCGCGAGCGTGTAGACGTCGACCTGGGCGCGACCGCAGCTCGGGCACGACACGATCTCGAGCTTGCGCTCGCGGAGGTTGAGCGACTGCAGGATCTGCAGACCGACCTTGACCTCCTGCGCGGGCGGAGCGGAGAGCGACACGCGGATGGTGTCGCCGATGCCCTCGCCGAGGAGGATGCCGAACGCCGTGGCCGACTTGATCGTGCCCTGGAACTCGGGGCCCGCCTCCGTCACGCCGAGGTGCAGCGGCCAGTCGCCGCGCTCGGCGAGCAGGCGGTAGGCCTTCACCATGACGACGGGGTCGTTGTGCTTGACCGAGATCTTGAAGTCGTGGAAGTCGTGCTCCTCGAAGAGGCTCGCCTCCCAGACGGCGCTCTCGACGAGGGCCTCCGGGGTGGGCTTGCCGTACTTCTGCAGCAGGCTCGGCTCGAGCGAGCCGGCGTTGACGCCGATGCGGATCGAGACGCCCGCGGCCTTCGCGGCGGCGGCGATCTTGCCGACCTGGTCGTCGAACTTGCGGATGTTGCCCGGGTTCACGCGGACCGCGGCGCACCCGGCGTCGATCGCCGCGTAGACGTAGTTGGGCTGGAAGTGGATGTCGGCGATCACCGGGATCTGGCTCTTCTTCGCGATGATCGGCAGCGCCTCCGCATCGTCGCGGCTCGGCACGGCGACCCGCACGATGTCGCAGCCGGAGGCGGTGAGCTCGGCGATCTGCTGGAGCGTCGCGTTGATGTTCGTCGTCGGGGTCGTGCACATCGACTGCACACTGACCTGGGCGTCACCACCCACGAGCACCTTCCCGACCTTGATCTGGCGGGACTTGCGGCGGGGGGCGAGGGTCATGGGCACCTTGGGAAGACCCAGATTCACTGCTGGCACCCGCCCATCGTACGCGCGCCGCCCGACCCTCCGTCCGCTTGCCGCGTCTTCCCAGCCGCCGCCCGACTCCCGCGGCGCTCAGCGGACAGAGCGGCCCGCGCCGGACCGCCCGAGCCCTGCCGTCGCCGCAGGCGAGGCGAACGGACGGATCGCGTGCGAGCGATCCGTTCTAGCCGTACGCAGGACGCTCTCGAGAACGCAACCACCCCGACAAGCCGACCGCGGCACGCCGGGCAGGGACCGGCGTGCGAATCAGAACAGCCGTATCGGCTTCACGATGTCGGCGTAGATGAGCAGGGCGCTCATCCCGCCCAGCAGCAGCACGACCGCGTAGGTCAGCGGCAGCAGCTTCGCGATGTCCACCGGGCCCGGGTCGCGCTTCCCGAAGAGCTTCGCGATGCGTCGGCGCAGCCCCTCCCAGAGGGCTCCGGCGATGTGACCGCCGTCCATCGGGAGCAGCGGGACGAGGTTGAAGACGAACAGCGCCACGTTGAGCGAGGCGAGCACGCCCACCATGGTCTGCACTTTCGACACCACGGGCAGCTGGTCGGAGGCGGCGATCTCGCCGGCGATGCGGCCGACGCCGACGACGCTGATCGGGCCGTTCGCGTCGCGCTCTTCCGGGCCGAAGGCCGCTTGCGCCACGTCGAGCAGCCGCTGCGGCAGGTTGAGGATCACGCCGGCGACGCTCGCGATGTTCTGCCCCACCGTCTCCGGGACCGCGGTGATCGGCTGCTGGACCAGCGCCTGTGCGGGCGAGATGCCGATGAAGCCGACGGTCTGCGTCTCGACGGCTCCGGAGGAGTCGAGCACGGGGCTGCCCGCGTCGTCCACCACCGCCACCTCGTTCTCGGCCGGGGTGATCGAGAGGGTGAGGCTCGTGCCGTCCCGGTCGATCTCCACGGCGAGGGGCGTGCCGGCCGACTCGCGGATGATCGGGGTCAGGTCGTCCCAGGAGGAGACCGCGGTGCCGTCGATCGAGACGATCCGGTCGCCCGGAAGGAGCCCCGCCGCAGCGCCCGGAGCCAGCGGGTCGTCGGGCGAGCAGGTCTCCGCGCTGGACTGGGAGGCGGGGACGACGCACTGCGAGACGGTGGAGATCGTCGAGGTGTTCTGGGCCACTCCGATGCCGCACAGCAGCACGGTGAAGAGGACGGTCGCGATGAGGAGGTTCATGAAGGGGCCGCCGAACATCACGATCACCCGCTTCCAGACCGGGAGGCGGTAGAAGGCGCGGTGCTCCTCCCCCTCGCCGATGGTCTCGGCGCTGGCGGCCCGCGCCTCGTCGATCATCGTCGAGTAGGCGCCGCGTCGCGGTTCGGGTGCGGACTCGTTGCCGTTCAGCCCGTTGAAGAAGCCGGTGCTCGACTCCGCGACCCGGTCGCCCGGGTGCTTCGGCGGGTACATGCCGATCATCGCGATGTAGCCGCCGAGCGGCAGGGCCTTGATCCCGTACTCGGTCTCGCCGCGGCGGCGCGAGTAGATCGTCCTGCCGAAGCCGATCATGTACTGCGTGACCTTCACCCCGAAGAGCTTGGCCGGGACGAGGTGCCCCACCTCGTGCAGAGCGATCGAGAGGGCGACGCCCACGGCGATGATGACGACGCCGAGGACGAAGAGCAGCACGGATTCCACCGCATCACTGTAGGCCGGAGCGCCGCGTGCACGCTGGGGTGCGCCTGCACGATCCCGATGAGTCGGGCACCGCGCCCGACTCGGGTCAGGCGGCGGCGATCCTCGCGTCGGCCGCTCGCCGCGCCCAGGTCTCCGCCGCGGCGAGCGACTCCCTCGTCAGAGCCCCGTCGACGGAGTGCGCGTCGACGACGGCCTCCACCGTCGCGAGGATGTCGAGGTAGCCGATCCGGCCCGCGTGGAACGCCTGCACCGCCTGCTCGTTCGCCGCGTTGAAGACGGCCGGGTACGACGCCCCGGCGACGCCGACCTTCTTGGCGAGGCGGACGGAGGGGAACGCCTCCTCGTCGAGGGGCTCGAAGGTCCAGGAGTGCGCGCGGGTCCAGTCCAGCGGAACACCGACGCCCGCGACGCGGTGCGGCCAGTCGAGGCCGAGGGAGATCGGCAGCCGCATGTCCGGCGGTGACGCCTGGGCGAGCGTCGAGCCGTCGACGTACTCGACCATCGAGTGCACGACCGACTGCGGATGCACGGTCACGTCGATCCGCTCGTAGGGGATATCGAAGAGCAGGTGCGCCTCGATGACCTCGAGGCCCTTGTTGACGAGCGTCGACGAGTTCGTCGTGACGACGAGTCCCATGTCCCAGGTCGGGTGCGCGAGCGCCTCGGCGGGGGTCACGTCCCGGAGGGAGGAGCGGTCGCGCCCGCGGAACGGCCCGCCGGATGCGGTGAGGACCAGGCGGCGGACCTCCCGGTGCTCGCCCGCCAGAAGGGCCTGCGCGATCGCCGAGTGCTCGGAGTCGACCGGCACGATCTGACCGGGGGCCGCGAGCGAGGTGACCAGCTCGCCGCCGACGATCAGCGACTCCTTGTTGGCCAGGGCGAGGCTCCGCCCCTCCTCGAGCGCGGCGAGGGTCGGACCGAGTCCGACCGAGCCGGTGATTCCGTTCAGCACGACGTCGGCGTCGACGCCCCGGACGAGCTGCTCCGCCTCGTCCGCGCCGAACGCGGTGTGCTCGACACCGAACGCGCGGGCCTGCTCAGCCACCGCCTCCCGGTTGGAGCCGGCGGCGAGGCCGACCACCTCGAAGCGGTCGCGGTTCGCCCCGATGACGTCGAGGGCCTGCGTGCCGATGGACCCGGTCGAGCCGAGGATGATGACCCTGCGCATCCGCCCATCCTGGCACGGCACGCAGAGCCGCTCCCGGGTCAGCTCACCGCGAGGATGTCGATCACGAAGACGAGGGTGTCGGTGCCCGAGATGCCGGCGTTCGCGTTGCCCGCCTCTCCGTAGCCCTGGGCGGGCGGGATCACGACGAGCACCTGCGAGCCGACGGTCTGCCCGACGAGCGCCGCCTTGAAGCCCTCGATCACGTCGCCGGTGCCGAAGGAGGCGGGCGTGCCGGTCCCCCAGCTCTGGTCGAACACCTCGCCGGTGCCCCAGACGGTGCCCTGGTACTGCACGATCAGGCTGTCGCCGTCGGCGACCACCTGGCCGTCGCCCTTCTTCAGGACGCCCAGCTGCAGCTCGGCAGGCGGGTCGGTCTCGGGGATCGTGACGGTCGGGGTGCCGTCCTCGGCGAGCTCGACGGTGGGCAGGCCGTCGACCGGCGGCTGCGGAGCCCCGGTCGCGGTGGTCGGGACGATCGCCTCGACGTCGATCACCATGACGATCGAGTCGTCGGCCCCGACGCCGAAGTCGGCGCTGCCCGCGTCGCCGAAGGCGTCCGCCGGAGGCACCACGGCCACGATGCGGGAGCCGACGGTCGCGCAGTTCACGGCCTTCACGAGGCCCGAGAGGTACTGGTCGGTGTCGACGGCGAACGCGGCGCGGCCACCGGAGGCGTAGGTGCTCGCCGAGAACTCGGCTCCGCTCGTCGCGTTGTAGAGGGTGTAGTCGACCAGGACGGTGTCGCCCTCCTCGACCTCGTCGCCGGTGCCCTCGATCGCGGTCGTGCGCTCGGTCTCGTCGACGCTGAGCGGCGAGGGGAAGACGGTGACGGGCTTCGTCGCGAAGTCGCCGCTCGTCTCGACGGCCGCCGAGGCTTCTCCCTCCGACACGCAGGTCAGCGGAGTGGGCGACGCGCTCGGCGCCGCCTCCTCCGCACCGCCGGTGCAGGCCGTCAGGCCCAGGGTCGCGCCGACGACGGCGAGGATCGCGAATGCTCTGCGCACGGGGTGCCTTTCCTGTCCGGTGCTGCCGGACGACGTTCGGGGATGGGTCCATGGTCCGTCACGCGCCTCTGGACGACCTGGGCGCGGAGCGTCGGAGCGCTCCCGCGGGAGCGCCGCCTACGATTGGGGCATGCGTGAATTCTCGGTCCCCCAGTCCCGCGCGCTCGTCACCGAGCTCCCCGGCCCGCGCTCGATCGCCCTGCAGGAGCGTCGCGTCGCGAGCGTCTCGCGCGGTGCGGGCACCCTGGCGAACATCTACATGGACCACGCCTCGGGCGCCGTCCTGGTCGACGTCGACGGCAACCGCCTCATCGACCTCGGCTGCGGCATCGGAGTCACGACGATCGGTCACGCGCACCCCGCGGTGGCCGCCGCGGCCGCCGCCCAGGCCGAGAAGCTCACCCACACGCTCTTCACGGTGACCCCCTACGAGAACTACGTCCGGGTCGCCGAGAAGCTCGCCGAGATCACCCCCGGCGACTTCGAGAAGCGCTCGATCCTCGTGAACTCCGGCGCCGAGGCCGTCGAGAACGCCGTGAAGATCGCCCGCAAGTACACCGGCCGCCGTGCGATCGCCTCGCTCGACCACGCCTTCCACGGCCGCACGAACCTCACCATGGCGATGACCTACCGCCCCTGGCCCGAGCGCGCCGGCATGGGCCCCTTCCCCGGCGAGATCTACAGCCTCCCGATCAGCTACCCGTTCCGCGACCCCGAGGGCATGACGGGCGAGGAGGCGGCCGAGCGCTCGATCGACTACATCCGCACGCACATCGGCGCGCAGGAGCTCGCAGCGCTGTTCGTCGAGCCCATCCAGGGCGACGGCGGCATCATCATCCCGGCGCCCGGCTACTTCCAGCGCCTCTCCGAGTTCTGCACCGAGAACGGCATCGTCTTCGTCGCCGACGAGATCCAGGCCGGCATCGCCCGCACCGGCGCGTGGTACTCCATCGAGCACCACGGAGTCGTCCCGGACCTGATCACGACCGCCAAGGGCATCGCGGGCGGCTTCCCGCTCGCGGCCGTCACGGGTCGCGCCGAGATCATGGACGCCGTGCAGCCCGGCGGCATCGGCGGCACCTTCGGCGGCAACCCCGTCTCGACGGCGGCGGCCCTCGCGACCTTCGAGGCCATCGAGACCGAGGGCCTGCTCGAGGAGGCGCAGCGCGTGGAGCGCGCGCTGTGGGCGCGCATCGGCGACTGGGCCGAGCGCTTCCCGGTCGTCGGCGAGGTGCGCGGCAAGGGCGCCATGTTCGGCGTCGAGCTCGTCCACCCCGGCACCAAGAAGCAGAATCCGGAGGCGCTCACCGCGGTCCTGAAGCACGCGACCGCGAACGGCGTCATCCCGCTCGACGCGGGCAGCTGGGACAGTGTCCTGCGCATCATGCCGAGCGTCGTCATCAGCGAGGAGCTCATCGACGACGCGATGTCGGTCATCGAGGAGGCGCTCGCGCAGCTCGGCTGAGCCTCCCCTCCCGCCGGTCGCGCGCATGACCGGCGGGGCATGCGACCGCCGGTACTGTCGGACGGATGCGGACCGACGACGACCACGACGCGCCGACCCCACCCGGCATCGGCCTCTCGGCGAGGTTCGCCCGCTTCGCGATCGGCGGGGTCGGCCGCGTGGTCTACCGCCCGATCGTCGAGGGGCGCGACAACGTTCCGCTGACGGGCCGCGTGATCCTCGCAGCCAACCATCTGTCGTTCATCGACTCCCCCGTGCTGACGCTCCTCGCGCCGCGCCCGGTGCAGTTCCTCGCGAAGGCCGACTACTTCACCGGCACCGGACCCCGCGGCGCCCTCTCCCGGTCCTTCTTCACGGCGGTCGGCGCCGTCCCGGTCGAGCGCGGGGCCGGGCAGGCGGCGCAGGAGGCGCTCGACCTCGGTCGCGCGATCCTCGAGCGCGACGAGGCGTTCGCCGTCTACCCCGAGGGCACCCGCTCGCGCGACGGCCGGCTCTACCGGGGCCGCACGGGAGTGGCGTGGCTCGCGCTGACGACCGGCGCCCCCGTGGTCCCGGTCGGGCTGATCGGCACTCAGGAGCTGCAGCCCGTCGGATCGGTGATCCCGCGCCTGCACCGCATCACGGTGCGCTTCGGCGACGCGCTCGACCTCTCGCGGCACGGCTCCGCCGACTCCGGTCGCGCCCGCCGGCACGCCACGGACGAGGTCATGACCGCGATCCACGCCCTCTCGGGGCAGGAAGCGGCCGGCGTCTACAACGAGTCGCCGCCGACGACCACGGCCGAGCGCATCCGGCGCGCGCTGCCGCACGAGCGCCGCTGAGCCCCGCGGGAACGGTCAGCCGGCGGCGACCGTCTCGGGTTCGTGCGCTACCGGGAAGGCGACGGAGTTCGCGATGAAGCACAGTCGTGCGGCCTCACCGTGCAGCGACTGCGCCAGCTCGATCATCGATGCGTCCGCGACCGTCACCCGGGGGCGCAGGGTCGCCGAGGCGAACCGCCCTCCGTCGCCCTCCTGCACCATCCGGCCGACCGCGTCGTCCGAGTAGTCGGTGACGACCACTCCGTTCTTCACGGCCACGTGGAGATAGGAGAGGAGGTGGCACTGCGCCAGGGCGGCGATCAGCATCTGCTCGGGGTTCCACCGGTCGGCGTCCCCGCGGAAGGGCTTGTCGGCCGACCCCGCGATCGCCTCGCGTCCCTCCGCCCGCACCGAGTTCTGCCGCCCGTAGTCGCGGTACCCGCTGGTGCCGGTGCCGCGGTTGCCGTCCCAGACGACGGAAACCGCGTAGTGGTGATCGATCTGCATCGGATTCCTTCTTCCCCTGGCTGGATCGGGCCGGTCTCGTCGGTCTGGACCCCTGCCCCCGGCAGTGCCGCGGGTAGGATCGCAGGACCATGACAGACACGCTCGCCCCCCAGGTTCCCACGTCGGCAGTCCCCCAGGAGAGGCTCGTCGCGACCGAGATCCCCGGACCGCGCTCGAGGGCCCTGCACGAGCGACGCCTGGCCGTGGTGCCCACGGGAGTCGGCACCGCCCTGCCCGTCTACATCGACCGCGCGCACGGCGCGATCCTGGTCGACGTCGACGGCAACCGCTTCATCGATCTCGGAGCGGGCATCGGAGTGACCACCATCGGCCACACGGACGACGCGGTCGTCGCCGCCGCGACCGAGCAGCTCGGCCGCCTCACGCACACCCTCTTCACCGTCACGCCGTACGAGCCCTACATCCGGGTCGCCGAGCTGCTCGGCGAGCACACCCCCGGCGACTTCGCCAAGAAGACCGTCCTGGTCAACTCGGGCGCGGAGGCAGTGGAGAACGCGGTCAAGATCGCGCGCAAGCACACCGGTCGCCCCGGGGTGGCGGTCCTCGACCACGCGTACCACGGCCGCACGAACCTGACGATGGCCATGAACTTCAAGGCCCTGCCCTACGGCCTCGGCTTCGGCCCCTTCGCGAGCGACATCCACCGCGCGCCGAGCTCCTACCCCTACCACGACGGGCTCTCCGGCGCCGAGGCGGCCGAGCGCACGATCTCCTACCTCGAGAAGACGGTCGGCGCCTCCGCTCTGGCCTGCCTCGTCGTCGAGCCGGTGCAGGGCGAGGGTGGATTCATGGTGCCCGCCGAGGGCTACCTCCCGGCACTGCAGGAGTGGTGCACCGCGAACGGCATCGTCTTCGTCGCCGACGAGATCCAGTCGGGCATGGCCCGCACCGGAGCCTGGTTCGCGAGCGAGCACTTCGGCCTCGTCCCCGACCTCGTGCTCTCGGCCAAGGGCATCGCGGGCGGGCTGCCGCTGGCCGGAGTGACGGGTCGCGCCGAGATCATGGACTCCGCGCAGGCGGGCGGGCTCGGCGGCACCTTCGGCGGCAACCCCGTCGCCGCCGCGGCCTCCGTCGCCGTCTTCGAGCGCATCGAGCGCGAGGGGCTGCTCGCCGAGGCCGACCGGATCGGCGCCCGTCTCGGTGCCGCTCTGCGAGAGCTGCAGGAGCAGTACGACATCATCGGCGACGTGCGCGGGATCGGCGCGATGATGGCGATCGAGCTCGTCCTGCCCGGCACCGCCACGACCACGAAGATCCCGAACGCGGCGGCCGTGACCGCGATCACCGAGTACGCAGCCTCGCACGGCGTCCTCGTGCTCAGCGCGGGCACCTACGGCAACGTAGTCCGCTTCCTGCCCAGCCTCGCCCTCACCGACGAGCTGCTCGACGACGCGGTGTCGGTCCTCCGCGACGCCTTCGCCACTCTCTGACGGGACTCCTCCGCACTCGACGGCCCGGACCCCGCACGAGGGGTGCCGGGCCGTCGGGCAAGATGGGGGGATGTCTGCAGGAACCTTCACCGTCGCGGAGTCCGTCGAGCTCGCTGTCGTCGAGCGCTCGGGATTCGTCGAATCCCGCCACGCGGGCTCGGCCGTCCTCCTCGACAGCGACGGCCGGGTCGCCCGGACCCTCGGGAACCCGGCGGCGCCGATCCTCCCCCGCTCCTGCCTCAAGCCCTTCCAGGCCCTCGCCGTCATGACCGCCGGGGTCGAGCTGAACGCCGCGGAGGCCGTGATCGCGACGGCGAGTCACGCCGGCCTGTCGCAGCACGTCGCCCTGGTGCAGAACCTGCTCTTCCGCGCGGGGCTCGACCACACGGCGCTGCAGTGCCCCGCCGACTGGCCGAGCGACTCCGCGAGCCGGGCGCAGCTCCTCCGGGCCGGTGCGGCGAAGGACCCGCTCTACATGAACTGCTCGGGCAAGCATGCGGCGATGCTGCTCGCGTGCGTTCAGAACGGCTGGAGCACGGACGACTACCTCGAGCGCACCCACCCGCTGCAGCAGCACATCGTCGACACGATCGAGCGGCTGACCGGCGAGCGGATCGCGGGGACGGCGATCGACGGCTGCGGCGCACCCGTGCACGCGCTGCCGCTGACCGCACTCGCGAAGGGGATCTCGCGGATCGTCTCCTCCTCTCCGTCGTCGCCGTTCGGCCTCTACCGGCAGGCGGGGGTGCTGACGAACGCGATCCTCGAGAACGCCTGGGCGCTCGACGGACCGGGGCGCGACAACACCGTGGTGATCGAGCGGCTCGGACTCGTCGCCAAGCTGGGCGCCGAGGGCGTGCTGATCATGGCCTCGCCGGACGGCACGACCGTGGCGCTGAAGATCCTGGACGGCAGCCTGCGCGCGGCGACGGTCGTCGCGCTGAAGCTCCTCGTCGAGGCGGGCACGGTCGAGCGTGCCGCGGCGAACGAGGTACTCGTCCGCCTGAACCCGGTCGTCACGGGCGGCGGACGTCCGGTCGGCGCGATCCGCGCCTCCTACGTCTGAGCCGCCCGTCCTCCCCGCTTCTCACTGCTCCTTCGCGAGCCGCTTGGCGCGCGCCGCCGACGACACCTGGATGACGACGACGATCACGATGGCCAGCAGGAACACCGCGGAGGCGATGACGTTCGCCTCCGCCGGGATCCCGCGGGCCGCGGCGATGTAGATGTACTTCGGGAACGTCGTGACCGAGCCGGAGTTGAAGTTCGTGATGATGAAGTCTTCGAAGCTGAGCGCGAAGGACAGCAGCGCTGCGGCGAGGATCCCGGGGAGCAGCAGCGGGAACGTGATCCGCCAGAACACCTGCCCGGGCGAGGCGTAGAGATCGCGGCCCGCCTCCTCGAGCTTGGGGTCGAGGCTCGCGACGCGGGCCTTCACCGTCACCACCACGAAGCTGATGCAGAACATCGTGTGCGCCAGGATGATCGTGACGAGGCCCTTCTCCGCTCCCACGGTGAGGAACTGGGCGGCGAGTCCCGCACCGAGGACGACCTCCGGGGTCGCCATCGGCAGGAACAGGAGCAGGCTGATCGCGGACCGGTACCGGAACCGGAAGCGCACGAGCGCGATGGCGATCATCGTGCCCAGCGCCGTCGCGAGCACGGTCGCGACCGCCCCCACGAGCAGGCTGTTGCCGAAGGCGGTCATCACCTCCTCGCTCGTCCACGCCGAGATCCACTTGTCGAAGGTGAACCCGCGCCAGGCGATGTTGCTCTTCACGGAGTCGTTGAACGAGAACACGAAGGTGTAGCCGATGGGGATGAGCAGGAAGATCAGCGCGAGGGCGGTGTAGACGCCCAGGCCCAGTCCCGTGAATCGGCGCGGGCCTCGCACGGGCGCCGGCGCCGGGGCCCCGAGGGCTTCCTGCGCGCTGGCGACGGGCCGATCGGCGGTAGCGGTCACAGCAGGTCCTCCGTTCCACTGCGCTTCACGTAGAAGCCGACGATGACGAGGATCACGGCCATCAGCACGATCGAGAGCGCCGCCGCAGCGGGGTAGTTCTCGAGCGTGAGGAAGTTGGCCTCGATCGCGTTGCCCACCATGGACGTCTGCGAGGATCCGAGGAAGTCGCGGCTGGCGTTGATGTAGTCGCCGGCCGCCGGGATGAAGGTCAGCAGGGTGCCCGAGACGATGCCCGGCATCGAGAGCGGCACGGTGACCTTCCAGAACACGGAGGCGGGATGGGCGTAGAGGTCGGAGCCCGCCTCGAGGAACCGAACGTCGAGCCGCTCGATCGAGGTGTAGAGCGGCAGCGTCATGAACGGGATGAAGTTGTAGGTGATGCCGAAGATCACCGCGATCGGCGTCCCGGTCAGGTGGCCGTCGGCCGGGAGGATCGCGACGGCCTTGAGCCCCTGCACGAGCGGGCTCTCGTCCGCCAGGATCTGCTTCCACGCAAGGGTCCGCAGCAGGAAGCTGATGAAGAACGGGGCGATGACGAGGGTCAGCAGCAGGTTCTGCAGCAGCGGCCACGGCCGCGCCTTGACGCCGATGAAGTACGCGAGCGGGTAGCTGATGACGAGGGCGAGGACCGTCGCGATCAGGGCGTACCCGAAGGACCGCAGCGCGTGGGGCCAGTAGTCGGCCATCACCACGAGGTAGTTCTGCCACGCGAACCCGGGGGCGTACTCGCCGATGTCGCCGTCCGGGATCTCGGCCTGGAACGACGTGAGCACCAGCGAGATCAGGGGCGCGAGGAAGAACAGCAGCATGTACGCGATGCCCGGCAGCAGCAGGACCAGCGCGAGGGTCGAGCGCTTGCGGACCGGCGCGTCCAGCGGATTCGCGGGTCCGGACGCGAACGCGGCGAAGGCCATCCCTACGCTCCCGCTCGCCCGGCGAGCAGGCCGCGCTTCTGCAGCGCGATCGCGCGGGTCGAGTCGTCGGCGTCGAAGCGCGGCACGGAGCCGGGCTCGTCGGCGAGGCCGAAGCCGTGCTCGGTGCTCCAGCTCACCCAGACCTGCGCTCCCTCCCCTACGACCGGGCCGAACACCATGTTCTGCGCGAACACGACGACGGGACCGAGGCCGGGGATCTGGAGGGTGTACTGGGTGCTGACCCCGCTGAAGGACACGTCGACGACGACACCGGGCCCGAGCACGTTCCGGTCGGGGAGGTCCCCCGGCGCCTCGGTGAGCAGCAGCAGCTTCTCAGGACGGATGCCGATCGTGACCTCGCCGCTCGTGCGCGCGGACCGGGCCGCCGGGACGGTGATGCGGTGACCGCCCGCCTCGACCGTGAGAGCGCGGTCGGTCGAGCCCACGACCTCGCCGGTGAACAGGTTGGACTGGCCGAGGAAGTTCGCGACGAACGCCGTGCGCGGCAGCTCGTAGAGCTCCTCCGGAGCGCCCATCTGCTCGATGCGGCCCTTGTTCATCACCGCGACGGTGTCGGCCATGGTCATGGCCTCCTCCTGGTCGTGCGTGACGTGGAGGAAGGTCAGGCCGACCTCCTCCTGGATCGACTTGAGCTCGAGCTGCATCTGCCGGCGGAGCTTGAGATCGAGGGCTCCGAGCGGTTCGTCGAGCAGGAGGAGTGCCGGACGGTTGACGACGGCGCGGGCGAGGGCGACCCGCTGCTGCTGCCCGCCCGAGAGGGAGGCGGGGCGGCGCTGGGCGAGATGGTCGAGCTCGACCAGGCGCAGCGCCTCATGCGCCTTGCCGACCGGGTCGTCGATCCTGCGGCGCTTGAGGCCGAAGGCGACGTTCTCGAGGATCGACATGTGCGGGAACAGCGCGTACGACTGGAACACGGTGTTGACCGGGCGCTGGTAGGTCTTCGTCGCCGTGACGTCCTCCCCGCCGATGAGGATCCGGCCGGCGGAGGGCTCCTCGAGCCCTGCGACGAGTCGAAGCGTCGTGGTCTTCCCGCAGCCCGAGGGGCCGAGCAGCGCGAAGAACGAGCCGGCGGGGATGGTGAGATCGAGCGAGTCGATGGCGGTGAATCCGGGGTACTGCTTGCTGATCCCGACCAGCTGGAGGTCGGCGCCGCTCTCGGCGAAGGTTCCCGTCGCCATCAGATGCCCAGCAGCACTTTCTGGAACTCCGCCTGGTAGTCCTTCTCCTCCGACGCCGTGAGCGTCCGGAACACGTGCGCCTGCGACAGCGTCTGCTCGTCGGGGAAGATCAGCTGGTTCTCGGCCAGCTCCGGGTCGATGCTCTCCATGGCGTCCTTCGCTCCGTCGACGGGGGTGATGTAGTTGACCCAGGCGGCCACCTCGGCGGCGACCTCCGGCTCGTAGTAGTAGTTCATGAGGGCTTCCGCGTTGGCCTTCCGCTTCGAGCCCATCGGCACGACGAACGTGTCGTTCCAGAGCGTGCCGCCGGAGTCGGGGAGAGCGAACTCCCACTTGTCGCCCGCCTCCGCGTTGATGAGCGTGATGTCGCCCGACCAGCAGATCGCCGCCAGGGTGTCCTCGTTCTGCAGGTCGTTGAGGTAGGCGTTGCCCTTGATGTTGCGGATCTGGCCGTCGTCGACCTGCTTGCGGAAGACGTCGATCGCGTTCATGAACTCGTCGTCGCCCCAGGTCCCGGCGATGTCCGTGCCCTGGGCCTGCATGATGAGACCGATCGTGTCCCGCATCTCGCTAAGCACGCCGACGCGTCCGCGCAGCTCCGGATCCCACAGGTCGTCGACGCTGCGCAGTCCGTCCGGCAGCTTCTCCTTGTTCCAGCAGATCCCCGCGAACCCCGCCTGCCACGGCAGCGAGAGCCGACGGCCCGGATCGAAGTCGGGGTTGGCGAGCGAGGCGCTCAGATTGGCGATGTTCGGGATGTTGGCGTGGTCGAGCTCCTGGACGAAGCCGCGCCGGACGAGCCGCGAGACCATCCACTCGGTCAGGCACACCGTGTCGGCACCGATGTACTGGCCGAGGGCCAGCTGGTCCTTGACCTTGCCGTAGTAGGAGTTGTTGTCATCGACCGCCACGTTGTAGGTGACCGAGATCCCGGACTGCTCCTCGAAGGCCAGCAGCGTCGGGTAGGCGCCGTCGTCGTCCTCGTCGAGGTAGGCGGGCCAGTTGTCCCAGACCAGTCTCGGGTCGGCGGCCGATCCGTCGGCGGCCGCGGTGGGAGCCGGTCGGCTGACCGGCGCGCAGGCGGCGAGAGCGAGCGCGCCCGCTCCGAGCCCCAGTCCGCCGAGGACGGCACGCCGTGACAGCATCGCGCGCCGCTCGCGCTCCCGGGAGCGGGCGACGGCGATCGCCTCGCGGAGGACGGGATCCCTCGGGAGGGGACGGGTCATGGCTGCGGCTCCTGACTTCGTCGGTGCGCGTGCTCACCGGCGTGAACGTGGGGAAATACTGGCACAGCACCGATCGGCCTGTCGACGCGCGACGGACGGAATCGGGCATTCGGAAACATGATCGTCACGAATTCCGCGCTCATACGCCCTTCAGACCACGGATTCCCGAAGTCGCCGCCTCGTTCCTCGAGCTGTCGGGCCACCGCGACCGCCGTAACCGTCCGCCCTCCTCGAGCACGAGGCTGCCGGGCGTGCAGAGCGGAGCGACCGGCAGCGGGCCGAGGACGATCCGCGCCTCGAGCGGCGGCACGTCCAGCACGACGGCCCCGTCCCTGCGGATCCCGGCGAGCAGTCCTCGGGCGGTCGCCCACTCGGCGACCGTCCCGAGGATGACCGAGGAGCGCTCCCCGCCGTCCGCGGCGAGCGCCTCCTCGACGGAGAGCACGGGAGCCGTACCGTCCAGCATCGTGCGGAGCGCTCTCGCCGAGTTCGTGAGGATCGCCACCCGGGCGGCACCGACCGGTAGCGGAGGAGGGAGGCGCCGCTCACGCGCGAGAGTCGGCCGGCTGCACTCGAAGACCTGCAGCCGGTCCCCGTGCCACCATCCCCCGCCCGGAGGGAGCTCGGAGCGGAACGGCTCACCGTCGACGGCGAGCAGCTGATGGTCCTGTCTGCTCGCAGCCCTCAGCAGCAGCACGTCGTCGACTCCGTCGCGGAGCGCGGCGATCCCGTCGGTGGTCCGTCTCGCGGAGACGACGATCCGCCGCCGCCCCGCCCGCACGGCGGTCTGCAGCGAATCGAGCAGACGGCGCCGCTCCTCGTCCGAGCATCGACGCAGCAGCAGGTCCAGGTCGTCGAGCAGCAGGGGCGCCTCTCCCCCTCGATCGGACACCACCTCGTCCCAGATCTCCTCGGCGTCCTCGGCACCGAGCACCGGAGGAGCGCCGAGCTGCTCGGCGAGCATCCGCAGAGTGCTCGTGCGGCCCGTTCCGGCCGCGCCGAGCACGAGAAGGGAGGGGCGAGTCAGGACGACCGCCTCCTGGGTCTGCTCGGTCGGCCGGTCGACGACACCCAGCAGCAGACCGGCGCGGTCGTCGGGCGGGACGCCGAGATGCGAGGGAAGAGGATCGAGCCACGGCCGGTGGACCGGCACGTCGGCGTCGCCGGCCGCGATAGCGAGTGGGACGTCTCCCGGCCCCGCGAGCGCGGTCTGCACGAGCGTCCGTCGTCCACCGGCGGACACGACGCAGCGCCCCGGAGAGGCGTGCGGGATCCTCGCGGCCGCATCCGTGCCGAGCAGCGCCCGCGAGTCGGCGGCGTCGTGCACGCGCAGCGCGATCCGGAGCCCGCAGTTCGCCGCCACGGCGTCGCGCACGACCCCGATAGGACGCTGCGTGCACAGCACGAGGTGGACACCGAGCGATCGGCCCCGCGCCGCGATGTCCGCGAAGGCGCGGTGCAGGTCCGGTGACCGCTCGAGGACGACCGCGCACTCGTCGACCACCACGACCAGGCGGGCCAGCGCACCCCGCGGCAGACGTGCGATGTCCGGCACACCGTGACGCGCCAGGACCACCTCCCGCCTCCGCAGCTCCGCCGCGACGCTCGCGAAGGCGCGGTCGGCACCGTGCGGATCGAGGTCGGTGATGACTCCGGTGACGTGCGGCACGCCCGCGAGCGGAGCGAATCCCGCGCCGCCCTTGAAGTCGGCCAGCAGGAACGTCACGGCCGCCGGGTCGTACCGGGCGGCGAGCGCCAGCACCCAGGCCACGAGCAGCTCGCTCTTCCCGCTGCCGGTCGTCCCTCCGACGATCGCGTGGGGTCCGTCGGCGACGAGATCGACCTCGACCGGACCGTCCGCGCCGATGCCGAGGACGACGGGCAGACCGGGTCCGCCGCCGACGCGGCGGAGTGCCCCTAGTTCGACCAGGCTCACGGTGTCCGGAACAGTGCGTGCGCTCACGGCGGAGCTCGCGCCGGCGAGAGCGTCGGAGTAGCGGCGCGCCTCCTGCATCGAGACGTAGCCGACCGACAGGTCCTCCGTCCGACCGACGGCCTCTCTTCCGATGACCCGATCACCGCCCGGCCCGCCGAGCTCGACGACGCACCGGCACGCAGGCGGCAGGTCCGAGGAACGGCTCGCCAGGACGACGAGCCGCTCGCTCTCGCTTCCCACGGCGCCGTCGTCGACCTCGACCACGCGCCACACCTCGCCCGAAGCATCGCCACGCGCGTGGGGTGCGCTGCGCAGGCAGTCCCACTCCGGACCCGGAGGGAGGACGACGGCGAGCTCCTCCGGTGGGACGAGCTCCAGTGCCTGGATCAGGAGCCCCCGCGCGAAGGCGCGGGTCAGCACCGGAGGACCCGCCACTCCGATCCCCACGGTCGCCGGCGTGCGCAGCGGCACCTCCGCCATCGGCGCTCCGGTCCCGGACGAGAGCACGCCCCTCCCCAGCACCACGGCGAATCCCTCCGCGCGTCGCCGCCACTTGGTGTCGGCGGGAAGCCCTCCTCGGAGGATCTCCCGCGCGTCCGGTGCCTCCGCCCGCAGCTCGGCGAGCCGGTTCCTCTCCCGCTCCGCGAGCGCCTCCTCGTAGGCGGCGGACTCCCGCGCGTAACGCTCGTCCTCGGCGCGCTCGGTTCTGCGTCGCACGCGCTTCGCGTCGAGGGAGGAGGCGATGACGACGACCGGCCCCAGCGCGGCGAACGCCAGCACCGTCGGCGACCGCGTCACCGCGAACAGGACCGCCGCCGACAGGACCGGGGCGAGAGCAGCGATCCACGGGAACGGCGGACGCGGCGCGGGAGCAGGCGGTCGGGGCGCGGAGAGCCCGGGGAGGTGGTTCATCCCCCCATCAGAACGGAGGACGCACGCCCGCGGAGCGTCAGCGGAGGATCGGCGGTCGCCCGGAGCCTGTGGAGGAGCCGTCCACCCGCTCGACCGCCATCTCGACGGAGGAGAGCAGCAGTCGGCTGCCGATCTTGGCGCGGTAGCGGCGCCCCGCCTCCAACGGCAGCGGTGCCTGGGCGGGAGCGACGAGGACCGTGCCGTTCGCCGACCAGCGGTCCCTCACCCAGAGCCCGACCTCGTCGAAGCCGAACTCGAGGTGGGTCTTCGACAGCGACCTCGTCTCATCGGGGATCGCGAGGATGTGACGGACGGTCTCACCCGGATCCGGCAGCGGCTGCCGGCCGACGAGACCCGTGCCGGTGACGATGGCGTGGTGCCCGGTGGCGAAGCTCAGCCGGACGAGCCCCTGCGCCGGCGGTGCGAGAGGTGCTCCCGGGGCCGGCCGTCGGTGCCGCCCGGGCGCCAGGCCCGGCAGCCATGCGCGCCGTGACGGATCGAGGACCGTCGTGTCCCCGGACGCGGTCGGACCGGACGTCCCGCGGGTCGCGTGCGTCGCCACCGGGGAACCGCACTCACCGCAGAGGATCGCCCCCGGGGCGAGGGTGGAGCCACACGTGCTGCAGATCACCGAGAACGCCCTTTCCTCCGTCCATGCTATCCGGCGACGGCGCGGCACCGGCCGGGTGGCCGCGATCAGCCGGGGTCGCCCACCACGTCGAGCACGTCGACGACGATCGCCGTCACGTTGTCGCGCCCGCCGTTCTCCAGAGCCGCATCCACGAGCGCGTCGACGGCGTCCTGGGCACTCGTGGTCGAGGACAGCAGGTGCTCGAGCCCCGCGTCCGTCAGCTCCTTGGTCAACCCGTCCGAGCACAGCAGGAGGCGGGACGGAGCGATCACCGGGACGAGCCGGTAGTCGGGGACAGGCGCCTCGTGGAAGCCGACCGCCCGGGTGATGACGTTGCTGTGGGGGTGCACGTCCGCTTCGTCCCGGGAGATCAGCCCCGCGTCCACCAGCTCCTGCACCACGGAGTGGTCCACCGTCAGCTGCACGAGCGATCCCTGCACCCACAGGTAGACCCGGGAATCGCCGATGTTGAAGATCGACCAGTACGGCTCTCCCCCGACGGCGGTGAGCGCGGCTCCGGTGACCGTGGTGCCGGTTCCACGGTCGGCCGCTTCGGAGTGGCGCGCGATGTCGCTGACCGCGTCGCGGAGAGCACGATCGATCTCCTCGGCTCCCACGGTCGTCCCCGTCGCGGCGACCGACAGCCGCGAGACGACGGCCTCACTGGCGATCTCCCCGGCCGCGTGCCCGCCCATCCCGTCGGCCACGGCGAAGAGCGGTGTCTTCGCGAGGTAGCTGTCCTGGTTCGCGCTGCGGACCCGACCGGTGTCCGTGCGGGCCGCCCACCCCAGGGTCACCTCGGCCGCCGGGGTGTCCGAGCTCCAGGCCGAGACGGGCACGGTGACGCTGGCGCGGCTGCGGCCGATCTGCGTCATCGCGACTCCTCGTCTGAGCTCCCCCGCAGCCGTCCGGGCGCGGGGAACCCTCCGATGCTACTTGCTGCCCGTGCTCCACCCCGTTCGCACGCGCTCCGCTCCGTTCCGACGTGCGGCGTCGACTGTCACGGGCGGCGCGAGCACGCTGGATCGACGGGGGAATCCGTGATTCCACACCCCTGCTGCGTGCGGAATCACTTGCTGCGAGCCTTCCGCACTGCCAGGATCGTCGCATGAGTCCCAACCGCCCTCCTGCGCAGCGCCCGGTCCAGCTCGACGACGTGTCGAAGGCGATCATCGAACAGCTGCAGGCCGACGGGCGGCGCTCCTACGCCGAGATCGGCAAGGCGGTCGGCCTGAGCGAGGCGGCCGTGCGGCAGCGCGTCCAGAAGCTCACGGAGTCCGGCGTCATGCAGATCGTCGCCGTGACCGACCCGATGCAGCTGGGCTTCTACCGTCAGGCGATGATCGGGGTGCGCGTCACGGGCGACACCCGCGAGGTCGCGGATCGCCTCGCCGCCATCCCCGCCGTGGACTACGTGGTCCTGACGGCGGGCACGTTCGACATCCTCGCCGAGGTCGTCTGCGAGAACGACGACGACCTCATCGCACTGCTCAACCAGGAGATCCGCTCGCTGCCGGGCGTCCTCTCGACCGAGACCTTCGTCTATCTCAAACTCCACAAGCAGTTCTACAACTGGGGAACGCGGTAAGCCATGACTGACACAGCCTTCTCGACCGACGCGGTCGACGCCGGAGAGACGTTCCGAGCAGAAGACGTACCCGCCCCGATCGACGACGCCGACCTCCAGAAGAAGGCGAAGGACCATCTCTGGATGCACTTCACCCGGCAGTCCGTCATGGACTCCGGAGCCGGGGTGCCGATCATCACGCGCGGCGAGGGTCACCACATCTGGGACAGCACGGGCCGGAAGTACATCGACGGCCTCTCCGGCCTGTTCGTCGTGAACGCCGGCCACGGACGCCGTCGTCTCGCCGAGGCCGCGGCCAAGCAGGCGTCGGAGCTGTCCTTCTTCCCGCTCTGGTCGTACGCCACACCGAGCGCGATCGAGCTCGCCGACCGTCTCGCCGACCACGCTCCGGGCGATCTCAACAGGGTCTTCTTCTCCACCGGCGGGGGCGAGGCGGTCGAGACCGCCTTCAAGCTCGCCAAGCACTTCTGGAAGCTCCAGGGGAAGCCGGGGAAGCACAAGGTCATCTCTCGGTCCGTCGCCTACCACGGGACTCCGCAGGGAGCGCTCGCCATCACCGGCATCCCGGCGATGAAGTCGATGTTCGAGCCGCTGGTCCCGGGAGGCTTCCGGGTGCCGAACACGAACTTCTACCGCGCTCCCCAGCACGGCGACGACCTCGAGGCCTTCGGCGTCTGGGCCGCCGATCGGATCGAGGAGATGATCGAGTTCGAGGGGCCGGACACCGTGGCCGCCGTGTTCCTGGAGCCGGTCCAGAACTCCGGAGGATGCTTCCCGCCCCCGCCCGGCTACTTCCAGCGGGTCCGCGAGATCTGCGACCGCCACGACGTCCTCCTCGTCTCGGACGAGGTCATCTGCGCCTTCGGCCGCATCGGCCACATGTTCGCCTGCGACGAGTACGGCTACGTCCCCGACATGATCACCTGCGCGAAGGGCATGACGAGCGGGTACTCCCCCATCGGCGCGACGATCATCAGCGACCGCGTCTACGAGCCCTTCCGCCACGGCCAGGTCTCCTTCCCCCACGGATACACCTTCGGCGGCCACCCGGTCTCGGCCGCCGTCGCCCTCGAGAACCTCGACATCTTCGAGGAGGAGAAGCTGAACGAACGCGTCCGCGAGAACTCGCCGGTCTTCCGCTCGACCCTCGAGAAGCTGCTCGATCTCCCCATCGTCGGAGACGTGCGCGGAGCCGGGTACTTCTTCGGCATCGAACTGGTGAAGGACAAGACGACGAAGGAGACCTTCGACGACGACGAGTCCGAGCGCCTGCTGAGGGGGTTCCTGTCGAAGGCGCTGTTCGACGCGGGTCTCTACTGCCGAGCGGATGATCGCGGCGATCCGGTCGTCCAGCTCGCTCCGCCGCTGACGACGGGTCCGAAGGAGTTCGACGAGATCGAGCAGATCCTGCGAGGCGTTCTGACGGAGGCCTGGGCCCGTCTCTGAGGGCACGAGTGCGTCGGCAACTCAGGCGGCGCGCTCGTGTGCGAACCGCCAGGGCGGGCGCTCGCCGCACTCGAGTGCGGCGAGGAGACGGCGTGCTCCCTCCTCGTGCGGGTCCGTGCGGCCCGCTTCCTGGGCGACACGGAGTGCCGCGCCGGAGTCGCCGGACGACCAGTGCAGCGCTGCGAGAAGCACGAGGACGCGAGCCCGCTCGGTCCGGGGAGCGAGATCCGCCACGCGCGCGATCGCCTCGACCACGTGATCCGGTTGCGCCTGCGCCCGTGGTGCCAGGAGGATCGTCAGGGCGTGCTCGATCCAGCCCGGACGCTGCGCGCTCACGATCAGTGCGGCGGTGAGCTCCGGTCCGGGCGGGACCTCCCGACCGTCCGCCGTTCGCCGGAGCAGCTGTTCCACCCTCGCACGGTCCCCTCCTGGCAGCTCAGCCCGCGGATGCCGATCGAGCAGCAGGTCGACCTGCTCCGCCACCGCCTTCCGCGCTGAACGGAGTCCTCCGGTCGGGTCGACGATCGGTGCAGGCTCGGGCTCGGCACCGATCGCCTCGAACGAGGTGAGCGACGTCTCACGGGCGCGAGCCCGCAGTGCCGAGGCGACCGCGCCGGATCTCGCCGGATCGTCCGCGTACAGCACCGCGACGACGGAGTCGGCGCGACCGAAGCGACCCAGCGCACCGAGGAAGGCCCGGGCCGAGAGCACCGGGTCTCCTCCGGGCAAGTCGAATCGGAGCGCACCGGTCGGCGCACCGTCACGCACCGGGACGAGCACGACGCTCTCGCGCGGCTGGAAGCCGACGAGCTGCGGGATGCGGGACAGGAGCGCTCTGTGGCGGAGGGGCGGGGACGTGTCGAGAGGAGTCATGGGAGCACAGTGGCGCTCCGGTGCGACCCTCCGGCGGCTCTCCTCCCGCAGTGGAGGAGAGCCGCGTCCGGCCCGCCGCTGTGGAGGACCGAACGGCTGCCTCCTCCCCAGACGCGGCCTCGTCGATCGCTCCACCGATGTCCGTTTCCCGCCGGTCGGTCACGCGGCCGGCGGATACCCTCGGGGCATGAGAACGACTCCCCTCCACCTGCGCCGCACGGCGAGCCCGCTCGGCCGGATCGAGATCGGCAGCGACGGCCGCGCGATCGTGTCGCTCGCGATCGCGCGGGCCGACGTGCTCCCCCACGACCACCTCGAGGAGAGCACCGATCCGGTGCTCGATGCGGCCGTCGACCAGCTCGACGAGTACTTCGCCGGAGCGCGCCGCTCCTTCGACCTGCCGGTGAGCCTCGCCGGCACCGCCTTCCAGCTCGAGATCTGGACGGCGCTGCAGTCCCTCCGCTGGGGCGAGATCACGTCCTACGGCGCACTGGGCCAGGCGACGGGACGGCTCCGCTCCGGGCGCCCGATCGGCGGCGCCGTCGGCCGCAACCCCGTTCCGATCATCGTCGGATGCCACCGTGTCCTCGCAGGGGACGGCCGGATCACCGGGTACAGCGGTGGTGAGGGGATCGCGACGAAGAAGTGGCTCCTCGACCACGAGGGGATCGCGCACCGATGACGGTCGACGAGGGGATCCTCGTCGACGAGGACGGCTCGGCCCGCTGCGCGTGGGCCGGCCGGGATCCGGAGTACCGCCGGTACCACGACGAGGAATGGGGCGTTCCTCTCCACGGCGACCGGCCGCTCCTCGAGAAGATCTGCCTGGAGGGTTTCCAGTCCGGCCTCTCCTGGATCACGATCCTCCGGAAGCGTCCGCGGTTCCGAGAGGTCTTCCACGACTTCGACCTCGAGTCGGTGGCGGGGTTCAGTGAGGACGACGTCGAGCGCCTCATGGCCGATCCGGGGATCATCCGCAATCGCCCGAAGATCACGGCGACGATCGAGAACGCCAGGGCCACGCTCGCCTTGCGTGACAGCGAGGGAGACGGCGCGCTCGACCGCCTGGTCTGGTCGTTCCGCGACGACCGGTCGGGAGGCAGGCCCACGACTCGCGAGCAGGTGCCGACCAGGACGGCCTCGTCACTCGCCCTGTCCCGCGCCCTCCGCTCGGCCGGCTTCCGCTTCGTCGGCCCCACCACGATGTACGCCCTGCAGCAGTCGGCCGGCATCGTCGACGACCATCTCGCAGGATGCTTCCGAGCCGCCGACTGAGCATCACGCCTCGGGAACGACCAGGTCGAGCTCCCCTGACTGCGCGATGACCCCGAGCTCGAAGCCCCGGCCCGCGGACCACTCCACGAGTTCCTCGATCGAGTCGGTCGCGAAGTCGTCCTCCGCCAGTGCTCGGACGAAGAGCCCCTTGCTCTGCTTGTTGAAGTGGTTCAGATTGCGGAGCGACCCGTCGGCGCCCCGGGACCGCACGCGCACGAAACGCTGCGACTCCCCCGAAAGCGGTCCGAGCGCCGCATAGGCCTCGCTGCGCAGATCGAGCACGAGACCACTCAGCGACGCCAGAGCGCGACCCGCTTCCGCCGCCCACCAGCGCTTCAACGGCATCCCCGGGACTCGTGAGTCGTGCGAGAGCCGGTACGCCGGAATCGGGTCGGATGCCCGTACCGGCCCCCAGAGGGCGGACTGGATGAGGACGGTTCGGCCGAGGAAAGCCCGCCCCGCCGCCCCCAGACCCACCGCGTCCAGCGAGTCGTAGAGGACCCCGTCGAAGCGGTCGACCGCAGGCATCGCGGGTGCCGTCATCAGCACCGCGTTGCGATCGATCTCGGAGAGCTGCCGCGGCCCGAGCTTCAGAGCACGCGCCGACGCCTCGCGATCGTGCGCGAGCCGCACCAGCGCGTCCCGCAGCTCTCGTCGGCGCCCCGCGAGTTCCGGGAACGCCAGGTCCTCGAGTACGAAGACGGAGGAGCCGCCCGAGCGCTTCGTCTCGGACGGCGGCAGCAGCACGTGCACGGATCTCCTCGCAGGTTCTCGCGCCGCGGACGGCGCACGACGGAGGGGCCGGGCGATCGTGATGATCGCCCGGCCCCTCCGGTGCCGCGGAGTGCGACGGGTGTCTCAGACGAGCGCCGCCTCGCGGGCGACGACCGTGACGACGTCGTTCTCGACGGACAGGAATCCGTCGTCGGCCTGCGCGGTGATGCGCGTGCCGTCGGCCGCGGTGACGCGCACCTCGCCGGTGGCGAGGATCGCGAGCAGCGGCTCGTGGCCGGCGAGAATACCGATCTCACCCTCGACGGTGCGGGCCGTGAGCTGCTTCGCCTCTCCCGACCACACCTCCGCGTTGGCGGAGACGACGCTGACCTTCAGGGTCCCGGCCATGGTCAGCCGTTCTCCTTCTGGATCTGGACCCACTTCTCCTCGACGTCCGAGATCGAACCGACGTTGAAGAACGCCTGCTCGGCCACGTGGTCGAACTCGCCCTTGGTGATCGCGTCGAACGACTCGATCGTGTCCTTGAGCGGCACGGTCGATCCCTCGACACCGGTGAACTTCTTCGCCATGTAGGTGTTCTGCGAGAGGAACTGCTGGATGCGGCGCGCACGCGACACCGTGATCTTGTCCTCTTCGGAGAGCTCGTCGACACCGAGGATCGCGATGATCTCCTGCAGCTCCTTGTTCTTCTGCAGGATCTGCTTCACGTTCGTCGCCACGCGGTAGTGGTCGGCGCCCAGGTAGCGGGGGTCGAGGATCCGCGAGGTCGAGGTGAGCGGGTCGACGGCCGGGTACAGGCCCTTCGACGCGATCTCACGCGAGAGCTCGGTGGTGGCGTCGAGGTGCGCGAAGGTGGTCGCCGGCGCCGGGTCGGTGTAGTCGTCCGCGGGGACGTAGATCGCCTGCAGCGAGGTGATCGAGTGACCACGGGTCGACGTGATGCGCTCCTGGAGCACACCCATCTCGTCGGCGAGGTTCGGCTGGTAGCCCACCGCCGAGGGCATGCGGCCCAGGAGGGTCGACACCTCCGAGCCGGCCTGCGTGAAGCGGAAGATGTTGTCGATGAAGAGCAGCACGTCCTGCTTCTGCACGTCGCGGAAGTACTCCGCCATCGTGAGCGCCGACAGGGCGACACGGAGACGGGTTCCCGGCGGCTCGTCCATCTGGCCGAAGACGAGGGCGGTCTTGTCGAAGACGCCCGCCTCCTCCATCTCGGCGATGAGGTCGTTGCCCTCACGGGTGCGCTCGCCGACACCGGCGAACACGGACACTCCACCGTGGTCCTGCGCGACGCGCTGGATCATCTCCTGGATGAGGACGGTCTTGCCGACGCCCGCTCCACCGAACAGGCCGATCTTGCCGCCCTGCACGTACGGAGTGAGGAGGTCGATGACCTTGATGCCGGTCTCGAACAGCTCGGTCTTCGACTCGAGCTGGTCGAACGCCGGCGGCTTGCGGTGGATCGGCCAGCGCTCGGTGATCTCGAACGACTCGCCGTTGATCTTGCCGTCGGCGTCAGCGTTGAGGACCTCGCCGATCACGTTGAAGACCTTGCCCTTGGTCACGTCGCCGACGGGAACCGAGATCGGCAGGCCGGTGTCGTGGACCTCCTGGCCGCGGACGAGTCCGTCGGTGGGGTTGAGCGAGATGGCGCGGACGAGGTCGTCGCCCAGGTGCTGCGCGACCTCGAAGGTCAGCTTGCTCGAGACGCCCTCGACCTCGACGTGCGTGTAGAGCGCGTTGTAGACCTCGGGGATCGCGTCGTGGGGGAACTCGATGTCAACGACGGGGCCGGTGACGCGGGCGATGCGGCCGATGGCCCCGCCCGAAGTCCCGGTCGCCGCCTCAGGTGCGGTCAGTGTCATTGCTTCTTCCTTCTTGGTCTCACCGCACCAGGGGCGCGGAGTCTTCGTGTCTGGGAGGTGAGCCGTCTACTTGGCGGACGACAGGGCGTCGGCGCCGCCGACGATCTCGGCGATTTGCTGCGTGATCTCGGTCTGGCGCGCGTTGTTGGCCAGTCGCGTGTAGGTCTTGATCAGCGTGTCGGCGTTGTCGCTCGCCGACTTCATCGCCTTCTGACGCGCCGCATGCTCCGACGCCGCCGACTGCAGCATCGCGTTGAAGATGCGGCTCTCGACGTAGACCGGGAGGAGGCGGTCGAGAACCGTCTCGGGGTCGGGCTCGAACTCGTACAGCGGGTAGAGCTCGCTGTTCTGGTCCTCCGCGCCCTCGACGACCTCGAGCGGCAGCAGACGGACGACCGTCGGCTGCTGCGTCACCATGCTGACGAAGCGGTTGTACACGAGGTGGATCTCGTCCACGCCGCCCTCTTCGTCATCGAGGTTGTACGACTCGACGACCGCGTCCGCGATCTCCTTCGCCGTCTCGAACACGGGCTGGTCGGTGCCTCCGGTCCAGACGCGCACGCTCGGGCGCTTCCGGAACGAGAAGTACGCGTTGGCCTTGCGGCCGACCAGGTAGAAGACGACCTCCTTGCCCTCGCTGCGCAGCAGCGAGGCCAGCTCCTCCGCCTCCTTGAGCACGCTCGAGGAGAAGGCCCCCGCGAGTCCGCGGTCGGAGGTGAAGATCACGATCGCGGCCGTGTCGAGCTTCTCGCGCTCGGTCGTGAGCGGGTGCTCGACGTTCGAGTAGGTCGCGACGGCCGACACGGCCCGCGTGATGGCGTTCGAGTACGGAGCCGCGGCGGCGACGCGGTTCTGCGCCTTCTGGATGCGCGAGGCCGAGATCAGCTCCATGGCCCGAGTGATCTTCTTGGTCGTCTGGGCCGAACGGATCTTCGACCGGTAGACCCGAAGTTGCGCTCCCATGTGTCTCCTGTAGTCCTTGTGTGACGAATCGCCGGGGTGCCGCTGTTAGCGACGGCCCTTGACGATCTTCTCCTGGCCGACCTCGTCGGCCGAGATCGCCTGGTGCTCCTCGCGCCCGACCGAGGCGAGGGGCTTGCCCTCACCGGTCTGGAACTCGAGCTTGAAACCGTCGACGGCACGGGACAGCTCGGCGACGACGTCGTCCGAGAGCACGTTGGTGTCGCGCAGCGTGGAGAGGACCTGCGTGTTGCGGCCCAGGTAGTCGAGCAGCTCGCGCTCGAAGCGCAGCACGTCGGGGACGGGCACCTCGTCGAGCTTGCCGTTCGTGCCGGCCCAGATCGAGACGACCTGCTCCTCCACGGGGTACGGCGAGTACTGCGGCTGCTTGAGCAGCTCGGTCAGGCGCGCGCCACGAGCGAGCTGGCGGCGCGAGGCCGCGTCGAGGTCGGACGCGAACATCGCGAAGGCCTCGAGCGAGCGGTACTGCGCGAGCTCGAGCTTCAGCGTTCCCGAGACCTTCTTGATCGACTTGACCTGGGCGTCGCCGCCGACTCGCGAGACCGAGATGCCCACGTCGACCGCCGGACGCTGGTTGGCGTTGAAGAGGTCCGACTGGAGGAAGATCTGGCCGTCGGTGATCGAGATCACGTTGGTCGGGATGTACGCCGAGACGTCGTTGGCCTTGGTCTCGATGATCGGCAGACCCGTCATCGATCCGGCGCCCAGCTCGTCGGACAGTTTCGCGCAACGCTCCAGCAGGCGGGAGTGCAGGTAGAAGACGTCACCCGGGTACGCCTCGCGTCCCGGCGGGCGGCGCAGGAGGAGCGACACGGCGCGGTAGGCCTCGGCCTGCTTCGACAGGTCGTCGAAGATGATCAGGACGTGCTTGCCGCCGTACATCCAGTGCTGGCCGATGGCCGAGCCGGTGTAGGGGGCGAGGTACTTGAAGCCGGCGGGGTCGGAGGCCGGGGACGCGACGATGGTCGTGTACTCCATGGCTCCGGCGTCCTCGAGCGCGCCCTTCACCGAGGCGATGGTCGAGCCCTTCTGGCCGATGGCGACGTAGATGCAGCGGACCTGCTTGTTCGTGTCGCCCGACTCCCAGTTGGCCTTCTGGTTGATGATCGTGTCGATCGCGATGGCCGTCTTGCCGGTCTGGCGGTCGCCGATGATCAGCTGGCGCTGGCCTCGGCCGACGGGGATCATCGCGTCGATGGCCTTGATGCCCGTCTGCAGCGGCTCGTGGACCGACTTGCGCGACATGACGCCGGGCGCCTGCAGCTCGAGCGCGCGACGACCCTCGGAGGCGATGTCGCCGAGGCCGTCGATCGGGTTGCCGAGCGGGTCGACCACACGGCCGAGGTAACCGTCACCGACGGGGACGGAGAGGACCTCGCCCGTGCGGGTGACCTCCATGCCCTCCTCGATGCCGGAGAACTCGCCGAGGACGACGACGCCGATCTCGTTCTCATCGAGGTTCTGGGCGAGACCCAGGACACCGTTCGAGAAGCGGATGAGCTCGTTGGCCATGACGCCGGGGAGTCCCTCGACGTGGGCGATGCCGTCGGCGGCGTCGATGACGTAGCCGACCTCGGTGGTGGAGGCCTTGCCCGGCTCGTACGACGAGACGAAGTCCTTCAGCGCGTCGCGGATCTCATCCGGGCTGATGGTGATATCTGCCATGGGAATTCCTATTCGTTGGGTCCGTGCGAGCCGAAGCGGTCGTCGGGGCCTGACCTGGTGGTGCGGAGGTCGGAGGCGGCGCGAGCCGCTTCCTGAGGATACGTGCGTCCGTCAGGACGCGAGCTGGAGCTTCAGGTCGGAGAGCCGTGCGGACACGGTCCCGTCGATGACCTCGTCGCCGACCTGCAGTCGCATGCCGCCCAGGAGGGAGGGATCGACGAGCATGTTGACGGAGACGGGCCGGTCGTACTGCCGCGAGAGCGCGGACCGGAGCCGGTCGAGCTGGTGCGGCGGGAGCGGGGACGCGACCGAGACCGTGGCGATGGTGAAGCCGCCCTGGTCGGCGACGACGCCGGCGGCGAATCGCACGAGCTCCGGGATGCGACGACCGCGCGGGTGCGCGATCAGCTGCCGGAGGATCGCGAGGGTCTCAGCCGAGGCCTTGCCCTCGAGGAGGCGCTGGACGAGCGAGACCTTCGAGTCGGACGCGGCCAGCTTGCTGCCGAGAGCCAGCTCGAGCTCGGCGTCGGACGAGACGACCGCGCCGAACATCTGCAGCTCGCGCTCGATCGAGACGCCCTCCGGAGCGGACGTCGCGATCGCACGGACCCCGACCTCCTCGATCCCGGCGACGAGGTCGCTCGGGCTCGACCAGCGGTGGCCCGCGATCACGGTCAGCAGGCGCTTCGCGTTGACCCCGAACGGAGCGAACACGCGAGCCACGAGAGCCCGCTTGGTCGCCGCGTCCACGCTCGGGTCCGAGAGGGCCGAACGCAGCTGGGCCTGCGAGTCGATGACCCGCGCCGCTTCGAAGAGCTGCTGAGCGTCCTCGAGCGACACGTGGCCGTGGAACGCGGACAGCTCCGCCTTCGCGGCAGCCAGGGCCTGTCGTGACGCGCTCCCCATCAGCTGTTCGCCTTCTCCGAGGCCTCGAGGTCGGCGAGGAAGCGGTCCACGATCGCGGACGCCTTCGCGTCGTCGTTGAGGCTCTCGCCGATCACGCCGGAGGCGAGGTCGATGGCGAGGGTTCCGACTTCGGAGCGCAGGGCGACGACGGCGGCCTGACGGTCCGCCTCGATCTGGGCGTGCGCGTTGTGCAGGATGCGCTCGGCCTCGGCCTGAGCCTGCTCCTTCTTCGCCGCCACGATCGCGTTGCCGTCGGCGTTGGCCTTCTCGCGGATCACTCCGGCTTCGGCGCGCGCTTCCGCGAGCTGAGCGGTGTACTTCTCGAGAGCGGCTTCCGCCTGGCGCTGAGCCTCGTCGGCCTTGGCGATGTTCCCCTCGATGGCGGCGGACCGCGCGTCGAGCAGCTTCTGGATGCGCGGCAGGACCAGCTTCCAGAAGAAGAACAGGAGGATGAGGAAGATCACCCCCGACCAGAAGAAGTCGTAGAACTCCGGGATCAGAATGACCGCGGGGACGTCACCTTCTTCCGCAGCGATGTTCACAGCGGTGCTGAACACGACTACGCCGCGAAGATGAAGTAGGTGGCGAGGCCGATGAGGGCGAGCACCTCGGTGAACGCGATGCCGAGGAACATCGTGGTCTGGAGGCGGCCGGCCATCTCGGGCTGGCGCGCCATCGCCTCGACGGTCTTGCCCGCGACGATGCCGACACCGATGCCGGGGCCGATCGCTGCGAGGCCGTAACCGACCGTCGCGATGTTGCCGGTGAGTTCGGCGAGAACGGTGACTGAGTCCACGAGTGGGTCCTTTCAGTGGGGTGATCGTATGAACGGGTGGGAGCCCGTGAGTTGAGGTGTCAGTGCTCCTCGGCGACGGCCAACTGGATGTAGACCGCAGCGAGAAGAGTGAAGATGTACGCCTGGAGGACGGCGACGAGCAGCTCGAAGAGCGTGAAGGCGCCTCCGAAGGCGAAGGTCACGACACCGAAGAGCTTGAAGCCCGGGTCGACCTGCGAGCTGAAGAGGAAGAACTGCGTGGCCGAGAAGCAGAGGACCAGCAGGAGGTGCCCGACGATCATGTTCATGACCAGTCGCAGGGCGAGCGAGAGCGGACGGATGATGAACGTCTGCAGCAGCTCGATCGGCGTGAGGATGAAGTAGATGAGGAACGGGGCTCCGGGCGGGAACAGGGCGTTCTTGAAGAAGCCCATCCCGCGGTCCTTGATGCCGGCGTAGATGAAGGTGACGTAGGCCACCAGACCGAGGAAGAGCGGCATGCCGACGACGGACGTTCCCGCGATGTTGAGGAACGGCACGATGCCGGTGAGGTTCATCGCGATGATCGCGAAGAAGATCGTCACCAGGATCGGCAGGAAGCGGCGTGCGTCCTTCTCGCCGAGGATGTCCTTCGCGATCGTGACGCGCACGAAGTCGAAGGCCATCTCGACGACGCTCTGGAAGCGTCCGGGCACGATGCGCATCTTGCGCGTCCCGAGCCAGAAGAACAGCATCAGCGCGATGACCGCGATGAAGCGGACCATCATGACGCGGTTGATCTCGAAGGGGGTGTCCACGAAGAGGAAACCGGGCGGGAAGAACTCAGAGATCGACGGGGTGTGGAAGTCACTCTCACCGGTCGAGGCAGAGACCAACAGGGTCACAGCGTTAGCAAACAGCGCTAGCTCCTGGAATTCGGGGCGTGGCACGCGGCAACCGGATGATCTTCATCATTCGGACACAACGCTCTCGCGACGACGAAAGGTGGGGGTCTTTCCGCTCGGACGACGCTCGTACTCGACGACCGACATCAACGATGAGACGACCTGAGGACGGGCACACGTTCGCCTGCGGATTCGTCCCTACTGTAGCAACAGAACGGCCTGAGAGCCGAATCGTCTCGTTCTCAGACAGTGCACGGGTGGCGTTCACCTGGCGATGTCGCTCACGTTCGGCATCCGCGAACGCGACACCACGAGGACGTCGATCGCGAGTGAGCCGAGCACCGCGACGATGATCGTCACGAACATGGCCGTGCTGTTCAGCCACGGCTGGTCGCGGAGGACCAGGGCCGCGATGACGAACAGCACGAACTTCGCCAGCCACATGCCGAGCACGACGGCGAAGAAGCCGCCGATGTCGAGCCGGTTCGCGACCAGGATGCTCACCGCCGTGAGCGCGACCATCACTCCGCCGATGACCGCCCCGACGAGCGCGCCGATCGCGCCCTCTCCCCCGGCGACCAGGGCGCCGACGATCGCGCCGACCACGGCGAGAGCGGCGATGAACACGCCGCCCAGCACGAGGGTGCGGCGCAGGATGGGCACGGAGGCGGGCTGGGGACGGGTGGTGGCCGGGGTGTCTCCGGTCATGATGCTTCCTTCCGCGCCGCGGAGGGCGCTGCGGTGTCCAGGCCGATCGGCAGGCCGACCGGAGTGTCGACCGGGTCTGCTGCGGACGCGCGGTCGAGGGGATCGAGTACGGGGGACGCCTCCGCCGACTGGGCGGCGGCTTCGAGCTTCTTGCGGCGGCTCAGTGGAGCGAGCGTGACGACCGTGCAGGCGAGCAGCCCGACACCGAGGAACGCGAGCGGGATCCAGATCACGTCGACGACGAAGATCAGGAGGCAGCCGAAAGCGACGACCGCTGTCCAGGAGTAGAAGATCAGGACAGCGTGCAGGTGCGAGTGCCCCATGTCGAGGAGACGGTGGTGGAGGTGCTTGCGGTCGGCGCTGAACGGCGACTTCCCCGCGCGGAGCCTGCGGATCACGGCGAGGCCGAAGTCCATCAGCGGCACGATCAGCACCGCGAACGGCAGGATGATCGGGATGAACGCCGGCAGGAGCTCCTTCGCCTTCAACTGAGCGGGGTCGATCTGCCCGGTGACGGCGATCGCGGCCGTGGCCATCAGCATCCCGACGAGCAGCGCTCCCCCGTCGCCCATGAACATGCGCGCGGGCCGCCAGTTGATCGGGAGGAAGCCCGCGCACGCCCCGACCAGCACGACCGCGATCAGCGAGGCGAGGTTGAAGTAGTCGGTGGGCGACGTCCGCTGGACGAGCAGGTAGCTGTAGAGGAAGAACACGCCGTTGGCGATCAGTGCGACGCCGGCGACCAGACCGTCCAGGCCGTCGATGAAGTTCAGGGCGTTGGTCACGAGGACGATGGCGAGCACCGTGATGATCAGCGACATCCACGGCGATCCGACCGTGAGCCCGCCGATGGGCAGCGACACGATCTGCACGCCCTTCCAGGCGATCAGACCGGCCGCGATCAGCTGACCGGCGAGCTTCGTGGTCCAGTCGAGGTCCCAGATGTCGTCGGCGACCCCGATCAGGACGATGAGGAGGCTCGCCCCGAGGATCGCGAGGATCGGCTCGGGGTTCGCGAACACGAGCCGGAAGTACGGGACCTGCGAGGCGATACCGAACGACGCCACCATCCCGAGGAACATGGCGATCCCGCCGAGACGGGGCGTGGGCCGCGTGTGCACGTCGCGATTGCGGATCTTCGGATAGAGCCGGTAGCGCAGGGCCAGCCGCCAGATCGCGAAGGACAGAACGAACGTCACGACCGCGCAGGCGAGCGAGACGAGGACGAAGGCGATCACGGGCTACTCACCCGGGGCGGAGTCGGGGCGCGCGGTGCCGCTCGGCTCGTCCTGCAGGCGCGCTCCGGAGGCCCAGTCGGGTCGGGCGGAGGGAGCCGGCTCGTCCCGCGCCTCCGTCGAGACGGAGTCGTCCGTCGCCTCGGTGGTGTCGCCGGACGTCGGCACGTCGTCGGTCTCGCCGGGCAGCAGCGCACCGACCACCTCGCGGATCCGCTCGGCGGAGACAACGCCCTGGCGCAGGATGCGCAGGGTGCCGCCGTCGAAGCTGAGCGCCGTTGCGTCGACGATCGTCGACGACTCGCTCGCTCCTGCGGGACGTTCCCCGTAGCCGGTCCCCGCAGTCCCCGCGTCGAGGTACACGTCGACCGCGTCGCCGAGCTGCTCGAACGCCTCCTGGGCGGTGGTGGCGGAGGGACGGCCGGTCCGGTTCGCGGAGGACACGGCCAGAGGCCCCGTCTCGGCGAGTAGCTCGAGCGTCACAGGATTGTCGGGCATCCGCAGCGCCACGGTCCCCCGGGTCTCCCCCAGATCCCAGATGAGCGACGGCTGCGCGTGCAGCACGATCGTCAGACCGCCGGGCCAGAACGCCTTCGCGAGCTCGCGCACGGCGTCGGGGACGTTCTCGGCGAGAGCGTCGAGTGCCGCCACGTCTCCGATGAGCACGGGCGGAGGCGACTGCCTCGTACGTCCCTTCGCGTCGAGCAGGCGCTGCACGGCCGCGGCGTCGAAGGCGTTCGCGGCGACTCCGTAGACCGTGTCGGTCGGCAGGACGACCAGCTCACCCCGCCCGATCGCCGTCCGCGCGAGACGAGTGCCGGTGAGGAGGTCCGTGTCGACGGAGCAGTCGTAGATGCGTGCCATAACGCGGCAATGATACTCGGAGGATTTTCGCGAGCGTTGGAGGCGTCGCGTGCCATACGAAGGGGGGCCAGGCCTCGCCCTCGGAAAGCGCTCCCGGAGCGCGCCAGGCAACGGAGACGAAACACGCAGCGATTAGTGTCGAGCACCGTGCAGATCCATCAGCGCTCCTCCTCCTCGGCGATCGGGACCCCTCCCGCTTCCTCCGCGCCCGCCCTCGTCCCCGCGATCGGGGTGTCCTCGTGAAGGGCATCATCCTCGCGGGCGGTTCGGGCACGCGGCTCTGGCCGATCACCAAGGGCATCTCCAAGCAGCTGATGCCGATCTACGACAAGCCGATGGTGTACTACCCGCTGTCGACGCTGATGATGGCCGGGATCCGCGAGGTCCTCGTCATCACCACTCCCGAGTACAACGAGCAGTTCAAGTCGCTGCTGGGCGACGGCGCCTCGCTGGGAATGTCGCTCTCCTACGCCGTGCAGGAGTCGCCGGACGGGCTCGCGCAGGCGTTCCTGATCGGCGAGGAGTTCATCGGCGACGACTCGGTCGCACTCGTCCTGGGCGACAACATCTTCCACGGGACGGCGCTGGGCACCGCCCTCGCCGCCAACGCCGATGTCGAGGGCGCCGTGATCTTCGCCTACCAGGTCGCGGACCCGCGGGCGTACGGCGTGGTGGAGTTCGACGCGGACTTCCACGCCCTCTCGATCGAGGAGAAGCCGGCGAGGCCGAAGAGCAATTACGCGGTACCCGGACTGTACTTCTATGACAACGACGTGGTGGCGATCGCCAAGACGATCCGTCCGTCGGCCCGAGGCGAGCTCGAGATCTCGACGATCAACGAGCGATACCTCGAAGCCGACCGGCTGAACGTCCAGGTCCTGGACCGCGGCACCGCGTGGCTCGACACCGGCACGTTCGACTCGATGATCGAGGCGACCGAGTTCGTCAGGGTGATCGAGCAGCGCCAGGGCTTCAAGATCGGGTGCATCGAGGAGATCGCCTGGCGCAACGGCTGGATCGACGACTCCGCGCTCGCCGAGCTCGCCGCACCGCTGGTCAAGAGCGGCTACGGTGCCTACCTCCAGCGGCTCCTCGCGCTCGAGTCCTCGTCGTTCTGACGACGAGCCGCGCATCGCTCCTGCACTACCGTCGATGACGAGCGACACCGCCTCCGTTCCCTCAGTCCACCAGCCCACACCACCTGCAGGAGCACTCGTGCGAATCCTCGTCACCGGCGGCGCCGGCTTCATCGGCAGCAACTTCGTCCACCTCACGCTGAGCGAGCGCCCGGACAGCGAGATCACGGTGCTCGACAAGCTGACCTACGCCGGCAACCGCGACTCCCTCGCGCCCGTCGCCGACCGCATCACCCTGGTCGAGGGAGACATCGCCGATGCCGATCTCGTCGACCGGCTCGTCGCCGAGTCCGATCTGGTCGTCCACTTCGCCGCCGAGTCGCACAACGACAACTCGCTGAACGACCCGGCCCCGTTCCTCGAGACCAACATCATCGGCACTTACACCCTGCTGCAGGCCGTCCGGAAGCACGACGTCCGCTACCACCACATCTCGACCGACGAGGTCTACGGCGACCTCGAACTCGACGACCCGGCGAAGTTCACCGAGCAGACGCCGTACAACCCCTCGAGCCCTTACTCCTCGACCAAGGCCGGCAGCGACCTGCTTGTACGCGCCTGGGTCCGCTCGTTCGGCGTGAAGGCGACGATCTCGAACTGCTCCAACAACTACGGGCCCTACCAGCACGTCGAGAAGTTCATCCCCCGCCAGATCACGAACGTCATCGACGGCATCCGCCCGAAGCTCTACGGAGCCGGCGAGAACGTGCGCGACTGGATCCACGTCGACGACCACAACAGCGGTGTCTGGGCGATCATCGACCGCGGTGAGATCGGCGAGACCTACCTCATCGGCGCCGACGGCGAGAAGAACAACCTCGAGGTCGTCACGCTGATCCTCGACGAGTTCGGCCTCGCCGAGAACGCCTTCGACCACGTCACCGACCGCCCCGGTCACGATCTCCGCTACGCGATCGACTCGACCCGCCTGCGCTCCGAGCTCGGCTGGGAGCCCCGCTACACCGACTTCGAGTCCGGCCTCGCCGCGACCGTGAAGTGGTACCGCGAGAACGAGTCCTGGTGGCGTCCGCAGAAGGCTGCGACCGAGGCGAAGTACGCGGCTCAGACCGCGGCGCACTGACGACACCAGGTGGAATACGGAGCGAGTGGGCTGTTGACCGCGAGTAGTCGAGCATGGAGGAAGGCGGCATCGATCGCCGTCATCGAGGAGACCTCCAAGGTCACTCTCCTCGAGCTCGACCACGAGGAATCTCGTCCCCTCGTGCTCACGGGCTCGGCTCTCGCCGTCTGGAATGAGATCGACGGCGTCTCCTCTCAGGAGGACATCGCTCGCCACCTCGCCGGGGCTTTCAATAGAGGGCGGGCGGCGATCCTCGAGGACGTCTCCGCGTTCCTCGTACAGCTGGCGGACGCCCACATCATCGTCTCGGCGGCGGAAGCGTCCGTCGACGCCGCACGGAGGGCATCGTGAGTGACGCACGAGCGCTCGGCGTCGCGACGGCCGTCCAACTGGCCCATGCCCTCACCGCGCACGTCGCTGAGAGCATCGGCGTCCGGTCGCTCTGTGTGAAGGGTCCGGTGCTCTCCGAGCAGAAGCTGCGCTCTCCTCGCATGTCGAGCGACGCCGACGTGCTCGTCGACCCTGAGAAGATCGGGGATCTCGTCACCGCACTCCGACTCCGAGGGTGGCAGGAGAGGTTCGTCGCCGATGTGCCGAGGATTCTGGAGAATCACGCCGTCACTCTCTTCCACCCGGAATGGCCCTGCGACATCGACGTGCACCACGGCTTCCTCGGGTTCCTCGCTCCGGAGAAACACGTCTTCGAGACGATCTGGGCCCGGCGAGGGACCACTCGGATCGCCGAGACCGAGGTGGTCTGCGCTGACCCCGTCGCGAATTCCGCCATGCTCGCCCTCCACTGCCTGCGCGAGATGCACGTCGCACGCAACCGCTCCGAACTCGCCGAGCTCGTCGAGGAGTGGTCCGGCGGCCGGGCGGATCTGGATGCGGAGGTTCTCGTCGAATTCGCAACCAGGACGGGGTCCGTCGAGACCCTTCGACCGTTCCTGCAGCAGATCGGCCTCGAGACGCCCGAAGCCCCCTTCGACCCGCGCGCTCTCGCCGCATGGAATCTGCATGCCTCCTCCGTCGGTGCGGGCAGAGCCGCGGCGTGGCTCGCGGCGATCACGACCGCACCGTGGAGCGAGCGGCCGCGCCTGGTGTCGCGGGCGCTCCTTCCTCCGGAGCGCGAGTACCGACTCGAGCACCCCGAGATCGGGCCGAGCCGCAGGGACTTCGCGGTGGCGATCGCGCGACGCAGCCTCAACGGTGCACGGACACTGGCTCCCGCGGCCGCGCAGATCCTGCAGGCGCGACGGCTGTACAAGCCACCGCTGAACGACCGGACCGGGGCGGGCTCGCTCACGAGCGGGACGTCCGCGCCCAACACCCATCCATCCAGCACTTCATCGAGAGGCGGAGACGGAATGTCGAAGTCCGTTGCGATCATCGGGACCCGCGGGTACCCGAGCTACTACGGAGGCTTCGAGACCGCGGTCCGCAGACTCGCTCCGTACCTGGCTGAACGGGGCTGGGACGTGACGGTCTACGGCCGAGACGGCTCGACCAAGGACGACGACCCCGGCCGCGATCCGCGGGTGAGCACTCGGGTGACACGCGGTATCGAGTCCAAATCATTGAGCACCCTCACCTACGGCCTCACCGCATGTCTGGACGCCGTCCGCCGCAAGCCGGATGTCGCCCTGGTGATGAACGTCGCCAACGGCTTCTGGCTGCCGCTGCTCCGGGGGCGAGGCATCCCGACCGCGGTGAACGTCGACGGGATCGAATGGGATCGCGCCAAATGGGGCCGGCTTGCGAAGGGCGTCTTCCGCAGTGGCGCGAAGGCGACTGCGATGTTCGGCGACGAGCTGATCTACGACGCTGTCGAGATCTCACGGCGGTGGAAGAAGGACTTCAAGCGCGACGGCACGTTCATCCCTTACGGCGGCGACGACCCGGGGCCGCTTCCGGAAGTCGAGGGTTTTCCTCACCGCGGCTACGTGCTGATCGTCGCCCGCTTCGTTCCCGAGAACACCGTCCCCGAGTTCCTGGAAGCTGCCGCAACTATCGGCAAGACGTGGCCCGTCGTGATCGTCGGCTCCTCCGGCTACGGCGGCGAGCTCGACGAGATGGCCGAGAACCTGGCCGCCTCCGAGGAGAAGGTCACCTGGCTCGGTCACGTCAGCGACGACCGCAAACTCTTCGCTCTGTGGCAGCACGCGGGCGTCTATTTCCATGGGCACAGCGTCGGAGGGACGAATCCGGCTCTCGTGCAGGCGATGTCGTGCGGGGCGCCGACTGTGGCGCGTGACACGGTGTACAACCGCGAGGTCCTCGCGGACACGGCGGAATTCGCCGAACCGACGCCGACATCGATCGTGTCGGCGATCAGCTCCCTCATGCGCGATCAGTCCCGCCAGGAGCGCCTGAGCTCGGAGTCTTACGCTCGCGGCCGTTCCGTCTACTCGTGGGAAGCCGTCTGCGCCGGCTACGAGTCCGCTCTCGAGGCGATCCGCTTGCCCAAGAAGCGTCGACGCACTGGCATGCTGCGTTGACTGCTCCTGAACCGCACTCGATCCGTCTCGTTCCGGAGCTGCGAGCAGTCCATTTGGAGCGGTATCGAGAGATGACGCCCGCCAGGATGGTCTATTTCACTGAGAACTACGATCTCGATCGGGAGAACGTTCCTGACGAGATTCAGAAGATCTCGCTTCGCGACGTGTGGAGCCTCTTCTGGAGGTCCACAAGCACCGTCCTCGAGATGCCTGAACCACTCTGGATGAGGTTCCTGCCGAAAGGGGCTGTGATCGCAGCAGCCTTTCGACTCACCGGGCACCTCCGCCGCCGTCCTCGCACGATCGTGACCTATGCGATGGAGAACAATGATCTGCCGACCCTGATAGGCGGCGTCAGGCCGGTTCCCCGGTGGGTGGCGCGGCTGTTCGGGGGTGCCCTGGGTCTCTACATGACGGTCATGATCGATCGGATCGCCTTCGCCAGCGAGGGTTCGAGGTCGGTGTACCACTCGATCCCCCTGGTCGGATCCATCGAGAACGTGACGGTCCAAGAACTGCCTTCAGCGAGTGCCGCGATCGACACCACGGCCGAATCGGGTGCCGCCGTCTTCATCGGCGTTCTCGAGACCCGCAAGGGGATCGAGGTCCTTCTCGATGCCTGGGAGCTCGTGGAGAGTGCTTCGGATGGAGCGAGACTCACCATCATCGGTCCGGGTCCCCTGTCCTCGCGCGTCGGAGCATGGGCGGACGAATCGCCTTCGACAAGGCTGTACGAAGGACGTCTCCCGCGAACGGCCGTCCTCGACCGCCTGCGAGACGCTTCCGTGCTCGTCGCTCCCTCGCTCCCCCACGGGCGGTGGAGAGAGCAGATCGGCTTACCGATCAAGGAGGCGCTCGCGCAAGGTCTCACCATCGTCACCACCCGGCAGACCGGTCTCGCCGACTGGCTGGCGCAGCACGGTCATCACGTCGTCGAGGTCGAGGTCGATGAGTCGGCGCTGGTCACCGGGCTCGCCGCAAGCATCCTCGAGGCCCTCCGCACCCCGCTCAGCAGGAGCCAGGTCCGCAGCAGTCTGCCGGCACGCCAGGGACGTTACGTGGCGGACGAATGGCTTCACCGCGGACATCTGAGAGGGAACGACAAATGAACGCCCGGCGGGAGAATGAAATCGCCGTCGTGAATTCGCTGGGAGGCACTCTCCTGCATTACACGGAGGCCTTGCGGCACACACTCGAAGCCGCGGGCGGACGCGTGACGGTGACGACCGTCTTCGAACCTTCCGCATCGCAGAACGGCCGGATCGCGTGGATACGCGACTACATCGTCGCGGTCTGGCGCGAAGGACACCGTCTCAGACGCGACGGAGGCGGCACTCTCATCGTCACATGGCCGGTTCTCGGATACATCGACCTCGCACTGCTCCGAATGCTCGGGCTGGCAGGGGTGAGGGTAGGGGTCGTCCTCCACGACCCCAAGCCGCTCGTACGGGCTGTCGGCTACTCCCGCTTCTGGCGGATGCTTGCGCGCAGCCTCTTCAGCGGTCGCCCGGCCATCGTCCACAGCTCCGCCGCCTTCGCGGTCCTCGAGGAACAGGGGCTGGCGGATCTGGCCGAAGTTGTCCCGCATCCCGTCCTGCCTGTCCGTGCACGGCCGTCGGCGAAGACCTCGCCCAGAACAGCGGTGCGAGTCCTCGGCCAGTTCAAGGCCGACCGGGACCTGCAACTCCTCGCTGCACTGCCTCGCTCGACGAACGGTTTCGGCTTCGAGATCTGGGGCCGCGGGTGGCCCGCTGTCGAGGGGTGGGAGGTGCACGACGGCTATGTAAGCGAGGAGGAGCTCGACGCGCTCATCGACACCGCGGCAGTGGTGCTGATCCCTTACAAGCGCTTCTACCAGAGCGGTATCGCCATACGAGCACTCGAGAGTCGAACCCCGTTCGTAGGCCCGCGCCAGAGCAGCTTGAGGGACCTCTACCGCGAAGACTCGCCTCTCCTCGTCGACGACACGAGCGATGTCTACGCTTGGATACGTGCTGTCGATGCAGCCGCACTCGTCACCCCGGCGGAGATGGCGGATCAGCTCGACGCGGCAGCGGCGAAGAGCGGGCGGGCCTGGCTCAGCTGGTCGCGTCAGGGCGCCCAGTGAAGGGGCGTGCATCCGGCGGAGATCCGACCCGGTGAGCAGAGTCAAGAGCCTGGTCGGCTTCCTCCTGGTTCCCATGCTCAGCGCGGTCAGTCCACTCCTGGCACTGCCGGTGATCACCTCCCGCTTCGGCGATCCCGGGTGGCAGAGCGTCGCGATCGGCACCTCCATCGGCTCAGCGGCGGCCGTACTCGTCGAGCTCGGCTGGGGCTTGAACGGTCCGCAACGGGTCGCCCGCGCTTCTCTCCGGAACAGGAGACAGACGCTCGCCCTGTCGTCCTCGACGAAAGCGCTGGTGTACGCACCCCTGGCGGTCGCGGCCGGATCCATCGCGTTCCTCCTCGCTGACTCGTTCCGAGTCGAAGGAGCCCTGGTCGCGGCAGGGACTGCAGGAGCCGGCCTGAGCCTGTCCTGGTTCTTCGTGGGTACGCGTGAGCCGGGGCGACTGGTCGTGACCGACGCGATCCCCCGAGTGATCGCCGTCGTCGTCGCCTCCCTCCTCATGTTGAGCGGACTCGGCCTGTGGGTGTACGGCGCGGTGGCTCTGATCCTGCCCGGTGTTGCGGCCCCCCTGCTCGGCCTCCAGCGGACCGGAGTCCGATTCGCGGACTTCCAGAGGCTCTCCGTTGGGAGGCTCGCACGCACGGTCCGCAGTCAACTCGCCGCCTTGAGCGGACGGGCACTGAGCGCGGTCTACATCGCACTCCCCGTAGCGCTCGTCTCGATCGTCGCTCCCGGAGCAGTCTCCGTGTTCGCCGCTGCGGAACGCCTGCAGCGGATGTATCTGACCGTTCTCATCGCCGTTCCCAATCTCATGCAGTCGTGGGTCGGCGGAGCATCGACGGCGGACGAGCGGCTGGCTCGCGCGCGCCGCGGGATTCTCCTCAATGCCGGATTCGGACTCGTAGCAGGTGGAATCTTCACAGCTATCGCACCCTTCGCCTCATCGCTGATCTTCTCCGGCGTCGCGACCATCCCCTGGCAGGTGGCGGCGCTGTGCGGAGCGATGATCTTCGTCGTCTGCACATCGCGCGCAACGGGCAACCTCGCCCTGGTGGCACTCCGTCGCATCGACGTCATCGCATACAGCGCGTTGGCAGGGACGATAGTCGGGGTGCCCTCGATCCTCGGGTTCTCCTCGCTTCTGGGACCTGCGGGCGCCGTGCTGGGCGAGCTGCTCGCTGAAGCAACGGTGCTCGCAGTCCAGCTGAGTGGAGTAGCGCGCGGCCATCGCCGTCGCTCCTGAAGGGCACGACTCGACTCGACTCGACGTCGAGATGACGTCTCCTCGGTCCGAGAGCGGACTCGGCGAGGAAATGCACCCCGGTCGTGAGAGTCGGCCGAGTTCTCATCGGCTCTCTCGCGCGATCGGGTCTCCGCTTCTCGAGCTCTTCCGCCGACCGCTCCGGAGGACGAGGATTATTCGCCCGCCTTGGCACTCGTTTGCCGGGCTCTGCTGAAAGGACGTGCGACCTAGCCTCAGAAAGGAGGATCGAGGACGCCCTTCGGCTCTCGACGTTCTTCGGAAGGATCTCGCCTCGACTCCTCCTCGTTTCGCGCAAGCGGAGAAGAGGAACGAATGTCACTCAGAGCAGTTCTGGCGCGTCCGAGAGGCCGAAGCCTCAGTAGGAGAACTCCCCTCGCGCGGATGAGGGCGGTCAAGGTGATGAGTGCGATCGCTCTCGTGGGCGTGATCGCGGGAACAGTACTGGTTCCGCAGCATTCGGCGGAAGCCGCCGTGACCGAGGTCAAGAGCGTCTCCGTCTCGGCTGTCAAGACGTCGCATCCGAAACTCCTCGTCGACGCCTCCGGCTTCGCAGACATGCGGAGCCGGCTCTCGACGCAACCGACACTCGGCAGCTGGTACAGACAGCTGAAGAGGACTGCGGACGGAATGCTGACGGCGCCGACGGTGCGGTACGACAAGACCGGGGGACGTCTGCTCAGCGTCAGCCAGACGCTCGTCGATCGCGCTTACACCCTTGCCTTCGTCTACCAGATGACTGGCGAGAGCAGATATGCCGAGAGGTTGTGGTCCGACTTGGAAGCAGCGGGAACCTTCCCGGACTGGAACCCGTCGCACTTCCTGGACACGGCGGAGATGAGTCATGCTTTCGCGATCGGATACGACTGGCTGCAGCCGTACTGGTCGAACGAACGCAGAACGAAGCTGACGACGTCAGTGAAGAACTTGGGAATGAAGCCCGGAATAGAGCAGTACAACGCCGGGTCCTACTGGGTAGGCACGCAGACGAACTGGAACGTGATCAGCAACGGGGGGCTCACCCTCGCGGCCCTCTCCTTCTCGGCGGAACTTCCCGCAGAGTCGCAGACGATCCTGTCCAAGATGTCGACATCACTGCCCAATGGCCTCGCCGGCTACAACTCCGACGGTGGTTACGAAGAGGGGATCTCCTACTGGTCCTACGCGACGGGGTATCTGACTACGTTGGCGAGTGCGCTGGTCTCGGCGACAGGCTCCGACCAGGGGATCCTCTCGAACCCCGGCTTCGCGCGGACGGGCCAGTTCGCCGTCCGAATGACGGGCGCCAGCGGCCGTTCCTTCAACTTCGGAGACGCCTGGCCGGACTCCCCGATGACTCTGCAGCTCTTGGGGCTCGCGAAGCTCTACAAGGATGCAAGTCTCGTCGAGCGGGCCGTCAGTGGCTCGCGGGCGGAGGACAGGGACGAGATCTCCGCGCGCGCAATGCTGTGGTACCAGCCGCCGACCGAGACCACACGTGCAGCCCAGGACGCACTACCGCTCGACGCAGAGTACAAGGATGTCGGCGTCGCCACGCTGCGGTCGTCCTGGACGGATGAGCTCGCCTCGAGCGCCGCGATGAGGGCGTCGAGCAGCGCTCGGCGGTCTCACGGGAATCTCGACAACGGCGACTTCACCTTCGACGCTCTCGGGGTGAATTGGGCGACGGAGACCAATCCGGAGAATTACGATCTCGCAGGTTTCGAGGATTCGGCGGCGGGCGGTTCGCGCTGGGACTACTACGTGACTCGTCCGGAGGGCCAGAACACACTCGCGTTCGGTAATGGCGCCGCCCTGCCGACCCTGACCTCCGTGTCCGCAGTCGCCTTGAAGCGCTCGGATGCCGAGAGCGGATCCGCGATCGCCACTCTGAACGGTGAGCATCCAGGGCTCGTCTCGTCGTGGAAGCGAGGGCTGTCGCTCCTCGATTCGCGGCAGCGTCTCCTCGTTCAGGACGAGGTGACGCTCTCGAAAGCATCCGACGCATGGTGGTTCATGCACACGAACGCGGACGTCGCCGTCAGCGCTGATGGCCGCTCCGCCGTCCTCACGCAAGAGGGAAAACAGGTCATTGCGCGGATCGTCTCGGGAGACGGTCCGACATTCAGCTACATGGCAGCCACGCCCTTGCCGGCTTCGCCGTGGCCCACAGGCCAACCCGTCGTCCCGCGCGTCAAGAAACTGGCCATCCACCTGCCGAGCGCGTCGAACTTCACGCTCGCCGTGGAACTGGTGCCTGTCGTCGGCACCGAGATCCCGTCGCCGTCTTCCGTGACGCCTCTCAGCAGCTGGCCGGGAACTCTCACCCAGAGCGGTCTTCAGACCATCTCCGTCGGTGGCGAATCCGTGCAGGGTTTCAGGCCGTCGAGATCCTCGTACTCCGTTCCCGTCTCGGCCGGAGATGCCGTTCCCACGATCACTGCAGTGCCCTCGGTCAGCGGCGCTTCCGTCGAGATCAAGCAAGCCGGAGCGGTCCCGGGCGTCGCCACCGTCTCCGTGACCGAGGCAGGGAAGGCGCCGACGGTGTACAGCATCCGCCTTCATCCGGGTGCGATCCGTCCTCGCAGCGTGACGGCCACCGCTTCGCAGGCCACGACTGCGCTCCTCTCCGACGGCCGAGTCAATGGACCGTGGGCGGTGAGCGGGGACCAGTCCGTCACGTTCGACTACGGCCGTCCTGTGTCCGTCAAACACGTCGAGATCGTCTGGGACGTCGTTCCGCAGCTCGGGGCCAAGTACGAGATCCTCGCTTCTCAGGACAACTCGACGTGGCGGACGGCCTTCACAGGGACGAGCAAGGTCGCGAAGACCGCACAGTGGTCCTGGCTGTGGACCTCACCGACCCCCTATCGATACTTGAAGCTCTCGGTACACGGTGATGGAGCCGGCGACAGGACTGCGAAAGTCGACGAGTTCAGCGCCATCGGTCCCGATCTCGTCTCGGAATCACCTGCCCCTGTCACTCGCCACGCCTCGGCCGCCATGCGGACGACGTGGAGCTCGATCGAAGCGCGTCGTTCCGAGTCGATGCTCGCGTCCTTCGCGCGAGCAGACGGCGCCTCCGTCTCGCCTTCCGTGACGTGGTCGTCATCGAATCCCGCGGCGGCGACTGTCGACTCGCAGGGACGGGTCACGGGCATCGCTGCAGGAACGGCCCGCATCTCCGCAGCAGCCGATATCGACCGCGATCACGTGATCGCGAGTCAGACGATCATCGTCACGGACGCCTTGAAGGTGGTGTCGTCGGTGGTCGCGGACGGGTTCGTTCAGGGCGGCACGTCCACCGCGTCATCCAACTTCGGGAAGGCCACGAACCTGCAGATCCTGCAGAAAACGCCCTACCCCGACTGGGAGCAGTTCGCCTACCTCGGGTTCGATCTCTCCGAACTCGCTGACGCGGACATCGAATCCGCGACGCTCTCGTTCACCGCGAACACCGTCAGCAGCACCGCAACAGCCACCCTCACCGGCTACGCCGTCTCCGGGACCTGGAGCGAATCCACCCTCACCTTCGCGAACAAACCCGCCCTCGACTACCCCGTCGGCACGACGAGCATCACCGGAACCCCCAGCATCCGCACCCTCGACGTCACCGACTACATCCGCACCCAAACCGGCGACTCGAGCACCACAATCGCCCTCCGACAAGACGACGGCCCCGGCGGCCTCGGACCCCAGATCATCGTCAAATCCAAAGAGAGCACCGCCCCCGCCACCCTCGACATCCGACTCCGAGGCGCGGGCACCACCACCGTCACCGCACCAAGCATCACCACGGCGACCTCGACCGCGGAGTCCACGGGAACAGTCACCGGAACCCTCACCGGCCCTCCGAGCACCGACATCGTCGTGAACCTCGCCGTGAACAACCGCCTCACCTGCGCACCGGTTCCGGCCGCCGCCACACCGCTGCCGCCCCTCACCGTCCGCACCAGCGCCGACGGAACGGCCGCCTTCACCACCACGGGGTCCTTCCGCGTCGGCAGCTGGATCGTCGCCACCGCGACCATCGGAGCGACCCGATCCGCGAGCACCGACTGCGTCCCCGTCACCCAGCAGCCCGGAACCAGCACGAAGGTAGTGTCGTCGGTGGTCGCGGACGGGTTCGTTCAGGGCGGCACGTCCACCGCGTCATCCAACTTCGGGAAGGCCACGAACCTGCAGATCCTGCAGAAAACGCCCTACCCCGACTGGGAGCAGTTCGCCTACCTCGGGTTCGATCTCTCCGAACTCGCTGACGCGGACATCGAATCCGCGACGCTCTCGTTCACCGCGAACACCGTCAGCAGCACCGCAACAGCCACCCTCACCGGCTACGCCGTCTCCGGGACCTGGAGCGAATCCACCCTCACCTTCGCGAACAAACCCGCCCTCGACTACCCCGTCGGCACGACGAGCATCACCGGAACCCCCAGCATCCGCACCCTCGACGTCACCGACTACATCCGCACCCAAACCGGCGACTCGAGCACCACAATCGCCCTCCGACAAGACGACGGCCCCGGCGGCCTCGGACCCCAGATCATCGTCAAATCCAAAGAGAGCACCGCCCCCGCCACCCTCGACATCCGACTCCGAGGCGCCGGCACCACCACCGTCACTCTCGAAGGAAAGCGGTGAGTCGTCCGTAACAGGCGTCGACGTACGCCTCCAGCCCCTCAGCTGCAGCTGAGAAGCCGGACCCGCCGGTGCCGGTCGAATGGAGGCGCAGCAGTTCGTCGGCCAACTCGTCCGATGAGGGGCCGATTTGAATCAGCTGGTCGCCGACGACATCGGCGATCTCCTCGAGAGCCGGACTGGCGCGCGTCACGACGGTGCGACCACACGACAGGCCCTGCCACACCTTGTTGGCGATGACGGAGCGGGCTTTGAGGGAGTCTCCGAAGATGCCGAGTACCACGTCGCTCTCGCGGATGTGGTCAGGCAGCTTCTCCGCGGGGACGGCCTCGAGGAATCGACAGGCGGCCTGCACGCCCGCCGCTCGGACTCTTCGTTCCACCTCGGGCCTCGTCCTCCCGTCGCCGATGAGCGTCAGTTCGACCTTTCCCCGAAGCTCACTCTTGGCGATGGCGTCGATGACCAGGTCGACTCCGTGAAGCGGAATGTAGTTCCCGTAGTACAGCACTCGAAGGAGAGAATCCTCCCCGTTCCTCTTCCGCCCGGGCTGCGGAACAGCCCACGAGGGCGAGCCGACGGGAAGCGAGAGGACCTTCGCGCTCGGATGCCTGCGGCGAATCGTCTCCGCTCGCACCTCCGTATCGATCAGGTAGAGATCTGCGACGACGACCGCGCACCAGTCGAGTAGAGCCAGTACGCGAGCTCGCGGAGACACTGCAGACGCCTTCTCCAGGTCTCCGATGTCCGTCTCATACAGGCCGACGAATCCGTCCACGACCAGTCGGCATCTCGTCAACACCGCTATCGCCTTCGCGACCAGAGCATAGGAGAGACTGAATTCGGCGACGACGATGACGTCGCTCCGCATCCCGCCACGAAGAAGGTTCCTGACCTTCTCGATTTTGCCTATCAGGCCACGGGCGTTACCGACCGGTGCGAGCACTGCGACAGCGAGTCCTTCGCTTCTCAGATGACTTCTGATCCGTTCGTTCCGAGGATAAGAGACGTCAGGTACGGAGAAGTAGGCAATTCTCGCCGCAGGGCGCATGACTTGACCTTTCGTTCCAGTTCTCGGAGTCCGCACGGGCGCGACAGGACCGTCACCCACGAGACCTGCTCCAGTACAGTCGAGGGTATGACAACCAGAACCGTGAGCACGGCCACGACGGGCAACGGCGCCGCCGTAGCAGTCCTGGCGGGCGGACTCGTGGCCGTGGGGCTTCTCCTGGGACTCCTCGTCGGCTTTGAGAACTACGTCTACGTGTGGGCCGGTCCGCTGGCGCTCGCATTCGTCGTCATCATCCTCGGAGTTCCCGCCACCCACGTCAGGGGGGTAGCTGCAGTCGTGGCTCTGGCCGCGGTCTTCGTCGGCGGAGCGAATACAGCGCCGGTCGTCATCCAGGCGTCATCCCAGATGGTCGGTCTCGTGGTGATGGTGGTCGCCATGATCCGCGCGACGCAGCTCTCCACCAGCCCGCGACCTTCAGCCGCCAAGCTCGCTCTGCTTCTCGTAACCGCATGGGTCGGTCTGATCGCCTTCTCTGCGCTTCTCAATGACGACATCGGCGGCACGCTCCCGATCGGTATCGCCGTTCCGGTGGTCGCGTGTGCGATGTTCTCGCAATTCTCGGAGCAGGATTTCGTCGTGTTCGCGCGTCTGCTCGTCCTGTTCGCATTCGGACAAGTAGCTCTCTCCGTCGTCGAATTCACCCTCAGCACTCCACCTGTCTGGGGCTTCTCCGATTCGGCGCCCAACGGCTACCCGAACCCTCTCCTCGGGGAAGGCATTCTTCGCTCCTCGGGTACAGCCGGGCATCCGATCGTCCTCTCAGTGATCTATCTCGTCACTTTCACGCTTCTCTGGAGGAACAGCGTCCAGTGGCCCCTCTCGGGGCGGGTGCTGGCTCTCCTGCTGATCGCGGTGGGGCTGGTCATCTCCGGCACCCGGAGCGCGCTCCTCGCCATCCTCGTCGCAGTCGTCGTCTCCGCCGTGCTCGCAGCGCGGACTTTCGGTGCCCGGCTGCGTAACGCCATCGTCGCCGTCACGGCCGCCGGTGCGTCCCTCCTGATCCCCTCGATCCGCGCATCTCTCGACGCCGCGCTGGCTGAACTCCTCAATTCGGGTTCCTACTCCCACCGTGCAGGTGCTTACGAGAGCATCGGCGAACTCATCACAAGGAGGTCTTCGTTCGAATCGTCCTTCGGCAGTGGCCGCAACTCCATCCCTGATCTCTTCGATCGGGGATTCCTGCAGCAGGACGGGTTCAGAGCGGTGGACAATCAGTTCGTCAACACCCTCGGTACCGGGGGCCTCGCTGCCGTCGTCGTCCTGTTCACGATCATCACCCTCGGGTTGATCGCCGGCTCTGCGACCAGCCGGATCCTCATCCTCAGCGTCGTGGTGATGTTCCTCTCGTTCGATGCACTCACCTGGTACGCGCCGAACATGCTGTTCTTCGCCCTCATCGGGCTCGCGGGCTCACGGGTGGGAAAGCGCTCCGCTGATTCTGCCGCGACCTCGTCAGCCGCCTTACCGTCGAGAGCCGCCGCTGCGCCGCTCCGCCGCAACGAGCGCGTCCTGACCCGGACTCGGTGACGGCGACAAGGCAGTTCCGGCCCGGCTTCGTTGTCGCGTCGTCGGCCGTTCTCCTACTGGCGGCAGGTGTCGTCGCCGGCCTTCCGCTGTACGTATTCCCCGTCTCGGACGACATCGATCACGTTGACGTGGTCGTCGTGCTCGGACCGATCGACCAGGAACGCCTGTGGACCGCCGAGTGGCTGATCGATCACGGCCGGGCGGATGCGCTCGTGCTGTCCGTGCCGCCGGACGGATCCAGTGTGACGGTGGACGGACGCGACTACTGCGCAAGCACGAAACTCTGCTTTATCGCGAGCCCGTCGACCACCCGTGGTGAAGTGTCAGCCGTCGAGGGGATAGCTCGACGAGAAGGGTGGACGGACATCGCGTACGTGACAGGCACTGCGCACGTCTCACGAGCACGGTGGATCGCGATGTCGTGCTCGACGCGGTCCGTCGCTGTCGTCGAAGCCCGCGAGAATCGGAATCCGGCGGAGTGGTTGTGGTCCTACGTCTACCAGACGGCCGGATTCCTCAAGGCAGCAGTCGTCGGATGCCTCGACGACTGAGTGGTGGGGAAGGGGTCGATCCGCTCCGCTGGCGAGACGTCGACCCATCGCCCCGGTTCTGCTGGCTCTGACCCCTGCGACGCCTCTCGTTCAGCGCACCGCCACCGTCGACCGGTCGCGGCCCGTCAGGTCGCGCTGCGTCGTCGCTCCGCGCCACCCGTCCGCGGTCAGCAAATCCCGGATCTCAGCCCCCTGCAGCTCTCCGTGCTCGATCACGAGCACTCCCCCGGGTCGCAGCAGACGGCGCGCAGTGTGTGACAGCTGGCGCACGACGTCCAGTCCGTCCTCGCCGCCGTACAGGGCGGCGGGGGGATCGAAGAGGCGGACCTCCGGGTCGCGGGGAATCGCGGCCGAGGGGATGTACGGCGGGTTGGAGACGACGACCGACACCGTGCCGTCGAGGTCGGGCAGAGCGTCCGCCAGATCGGAGAAGACGATGCGGGCGTTCTCGAGCCGCAGGCGATCGCGGTTCCCCCGCGCCCAGATGAAGGCCTCCACGGAGTTCTCGACACCGATGACGCGGGCGTGAGGGACCTCGTGTGCCAGGGCGAGCGCGAGGGCACCGCTCCCGGTGCCGAGATCGACAGCAAGGGGTGACGGGTCAGCGACGGAGCGCAGTGCGTCAATCGCCAGTTGCGCGACGCCCTCCGTCTCGGGTCGCGGCACGAAGACGCCGGGGCCGACCGCGAGCTCGATACTGCGGAACGGGGCGACTCCGGTGATGTGCTGGAGCGGCTCGCGGGCGGAGCGGCGCTCGACGAAGCGGTCGAACGCGTCGGCCATCGGCTCCTCGAGCAGGAGGCCGGTGATCAGCCGCGCCTGCAATTCGCCGCGCCCGAGGCCCAGGAGGTGACCCAGCAGGAGCTCGGCGTCGATGTCGGCGTTCGGGACGTGCGAGCGGGTCAGGCGCGAGACGGCGTCGGCGAGGAGGGCACGGGCGTCCACGGAGGTGGTCACCGCGCTCACGACTCCTCGGAGCCGATCTCGGCCAGGCGGGTCTCCTCGTCGGCCTGGATGGCGCTCTCGACGACGGGGTCGAGTGCTCCGTTCATGACCCCGTCGAGGTTGTACGCCTTGTAGCCGGTGCGGTGGTCGGCGATGCGGTTCTCGGGGAAGTTGTAGGTGCGGATGCGCTCGGAGCGGTCCATGGTGCGGATCTGGGTCTTCCGGGCGTCGGACGCGGCCGCGGCGATCTCCTCCTGCTGACGCGCGAGGATGCGGGCGCGCAGGACGCGCATGCCGGCCTCGCGGTTCTGCAGCTGGCTCTTCTCGTTCTGCATCGAGACGACGATGCCGGTCGGGAGGTGCGTGATGCGCACCGCGGAGTCGGTCGTGTTGACCGACTGGCCGCCAGGGCCGGACGAGCGGTAGACGTCGATCTTCAGGTCGTTCTGGTTGATCGCGACCTCTTCGGGAGCGTCGACCTCGGGGAACACCAGGACGCCGGTGGTCGACGTGTGGATGCGTCCCTGCGACTCCGTCACGGGGACGCGCTGCACGCGGTGGACGCCGCCCTCGTACTTCAGGTGGGCCCAGACGCCTTGCGAGGGGTCGGTGGCGTTGCTCTTGATCGCGACCTGCACGTTCTTGTAGCCGCCGAGGTCGGACTCGTCGCGGTCGAGGATCTCGGTCTTCCAGCCCTTCGCCTCGGCGTAGTGCAGGTACATGCGGAGCAGGTCGGCGGCGAACAGCGCACTCTCGGCTCCGCCCTCGCCGCCCTTGATCTCCATGATCACGTCACGGCCGTCGTCGGGGTCGCGCGGGATCAGGAGGCGGCGGAGCTTCTCCTGAGCGACGCGGAGGGACTCCTCGAGCTCCGGGACCTCCTCCGCGAACGCGTCGTCCTCGCGGGCGAGCTCGCGCGCGGCCTCCAGGTCCTCGCCCGACTGGATCCACGCGGCGTGCGCCGCCTTGATCTGGCTCAGCTCGGCGTACCGGCGGTTGACCTTCTTCGCGCGCGCCGCGTCGGCGTGCAGAGCCGGGTCGGAGAGCTGCGTCTGCAGGTCCTCGTGCTCGGCGAGGAGGACGCTGACGGATTCGAACATGAGAGGGGCCTGGCTTCCGGAGTGGGGTGGAGAAGTGGGGGTCTCGATACGCCGCCTTCGGCGGCTACTCGACCAGCAGAGGCGGGGCGGCAGGTCCGTTTCGACGGGCACCGACGCGTCCCCGGGGACGCGAAAACGTCCGCGGCCGCCCCTGAGAAGGGGCGACCGCGGACGTGAGGGCGCTAGTGGTGGCCGTTGCTGTGACCGGCGGTGGTCGGGCCCACGGCCGACTTCGAGACCTGCATCAGGAACTCGACGTTCGAGGACGTCTCCTTCAGGCGCGACAGGATGATCTCGAGCGCCTGCTGCTGGTCGAGGCCGGCGAGGGCGCGACGCAGCTTCCAGGTGATCTTGACCTCGTCCTGGCTGAGGAGCATCTCCTCGCGGCGAGTGCCGGACGCGTTGACGTCGACCGCCGGGAAGATCCGCTTGTCGGCGAGGTGGCGCGAGAGGCGGAGCTCCATGTTGCCGGTGCCCTTGAACTCCTCGAAGATCACCTCGTCCATCTTCGACCCGGTCTCGATGAGCGCCGTGGCGAGGATGGTGAGCGAGCCGCCGTTCTCGATGTTGCGCGCCGCACCGAAGAACTTCTTCGGCGGGTACAGCGCCGACGCGTCGACCCCACCCGAGAGGACACGGCCGGAGGCGGGCGCCGTCACGTTGTAGGCGCGGCCCAGACGAGTGATCGAGTCGAGCAGCACGACGACGTCGTGGCCCAGCTCGACGAGGCGCTTGGCGCGCTCGATGGCGAGCTCGGCGACGGTGGTGTGGTCCTCGGCCGGGCGGTCGAAGGTGGAGGCGACGACCTCGCCGCGCACGGTGCGCTGCATGTCGGTGACCTCCTCCGGACGCTCGTCGACCAGGACGACCATGAGGTGCACTTCGGGGTTGTTCTGCACGATCGCGTTGGCGATCTGCTGAAGGACGATCGTCTTGCCGGCCTTGGGCGGCGCGACGATGAGGCCGCGCTGTCCCTTGCCGATCGGAGCGACGAGATCGATGATGCGCTGGGTCAGCTTGCCCGGCTCGGTCTCGAGGCGCAGGCGCTCGGTCGGGTAGAGCGGCGTGAGCTTCTGGAACTCGACGCGCGCCGCGGCCTCCTCGACGGTCTGCCCGTTGATGGAGTCGACCCTGACGATCGCGTTGTACTTCTGGCGGCCGCCGCCTTCGCCCTCGCGAGGCTGGCGGATGGCGCCGACGACCGCGTCGCCCTTGCGCAGGTTGTACTTCTTGACCTGGCCGAGCGAGACGTAGACGTCGCTGACGCCGGGCAGGTAGCCGGTGGTGCGCACGAAGGCGTAGTTGTCGAGCACGTCGAGGATGCCGGCGACCGGGATGAGGACGTCGTCCTCGCTGATCTCGGGCTCGAAGTCGTCGCCGACGGTGGTGCCGCGACGCTTGCGGTCGCGGTAACGGCTGCGGCGGCCGTCCTCGCCCTCGGCCTGCTGGCCGTTCTGCGCGCCCTGGGCCGGTCCGGCCGACTGCTGAGCGGCGGCGGGCTGGCCGTTCTGGTTGCCCTGCCCGTTCTGGTTGCCCTGGCCGTTCTGGTTGCCCTGGCCGTTCTGCTGCTGGCCGCCGTTCTGGCCCTGCTGGTCGGCACGGTCGTCGCTGCGGTTGCGGTTCCGGTTGCGGCGGTTGCGGCCGCGGCCGGTCCCCTGCTGCTCGCCGTTCTGCTGGTCGCCCTGGTTCTGGTCGGAGTCGTTCCGCGCCTCGGCGGAGTCGTCCGGGTTCGAGTCGACGGCCTCCGACTGCTCGGCCTGGTCGTTCTGCTCGGCGGCACCGCCGCGGCTGCGGCGACGGCCGCGACGCTCGCGCTGACCGCCCTCGCGGGAGGAGTCGTCGGAATCGGGCCCGTTGGGCAGCTCGATCTCGATGACCGGCTTCGGGGCCTGCTCGGCCTCGGGGATCTTCTCGATCACCGGCAGGTCGGGGATGAGCGACTCGACGCCCGTCCCTCCGGGGATGTTGAGGTGCTCGCCCGCGGCGACGGTGCCGCTGGACGCGCGACGCGAGCTCCGGCGACGGGGGGCGCGCTCGGCGGGCTCGGCGACCTGCTCCGCGGAGGGGAGCTCGATCTCGACCGGCGCGGCCTCGGCGACGGGCGACGGCGCCTCGTCGACGGTCGGCGCCGCCTGCTCGAGCACGTCGGCCGTGTCGGCCTCGGTGCTCTCGACGGGAACCGGCACCTCGGCCGGAGCCTCGAGCACCGGAGCGGCCTGCTCGGCCACATCGGCGGGCTCGGCCTCGACGCTGGTCGCGTCGACGATCGGCTCCTCGGACGCCGCGGCGGCGCGGAGGTCCGTGATCGCCTGCACGAGCTCGCCCTTGCGGAGCTTGGACGCTCCGCCGAGACCGAGGCTCGTCGCGAGAGCCTGGAGCTCTGCGACGCGGAGTGCCGACAGGTCGGCGTTGAGTTCCACGGTCGAGCCGTGGGTGTTGACATCTGTCACTGGAGAGGGTTCCTTCCCCCCGGGAACGACTGCTCACCGGGAGAGCTCATCGACCGTGCGGTTCCATCACGTGTTCTGATCCACGTGATGCTCTCGGTCGAACGCGCAGTCCCCCTCGGAAAGCGCAGGAGGAGCGCGGACGACCGGACGCCGAACTGCAAGAGAAGCAGTGGACGCCCTTCACACGATGCGATGGCCGTGGTTATCGGGACGATCCTTCGGACAGATTCCGCTCGTTACGCGGTTCCTCAGGATGCGATCCCCACTGTAGCACCCTTGAAGTCGACGGCCAGCATGTGGGCGCGCCACGGCGAGTGCGCCTCCTTCTCGACCAGTTCGGCCGCTGCGAGGCGCTGCGCAGGATCGCTGCAGAGCACCAGGACGCTGGGGCCTGCGCCGGACACGACGGCGGCGTAGCCGTGCGAGCGCAGGAGCGCGATCAGCTCCGACGTCTGCGGCATCGCTGCCGCGCGGTAGTTCTGGTGGAGCTTGTCCTCGGTCGCTGCGAACAGCAGCTCCGGGCTCTGGATGAGCGCCGCGATCAGAAGTGACGAGCGCGACACGTTGAAGACGGCGTCCTCGTGGGGCACGCTCTGCGGCTGCAGCGAGCGGGCGAGGCGGGTCGACATCTGGTGCTCGGGCACGAAGACGACGGGCGAGACTCCGCGGTGCACCATCAGGCGCTTGGAGCGCGGGCGCAGCGGCGCGTCGTCGGCACCGGACGGCTCGACCCAGGCGATGGTCAGGCCGCCGAAGAGGGCGGGCGCCACGTTGTCGGGGTGCCCCTCCATCTCGGTCGCGATGCGCAGCAGGTCGTCGGCGTCGAGCTCGACGATGCCGTCGAGCAGGCCCTTCGCGGCCATGATCCCCGACACGATCGCCGCACCGGAGGAGCCCATCCCGCGACCGTGCGGGATGATGTTGCGCGCCGTCACGTCGATGCCGGGCATCTCCTGGCGCTGGTCCTGGAAGGTGTAGGCGATGGCCTGCACGACGAGGTTCGTCTCGTCGGTCGGCACCTCCCCCTCGCCGACACCGTGCACGGTCACGCGCGCACCGGTCGCCGACACGGCCGTCACGTCGAGCTCGTCGTAGGACGACAGCGCCAGCCCGAGCGTGTCGAAGCCGGGCCCGAGGTTCGCGGAGGTCGCGGGGACCTTCACGTGGACGGTGCGGCCGACGGGAACCGCCGAGGTCATGCGCCGGCCAGCCCCAGCACGTCCGCGATCGCGGCGGTGTCCACCGGCACGACGGTCGGAGTGATGTCGGAGCCGTCGGCGGTGCGAAGGGCCCACTGGGGGTCCTTCAGACCGTGGCCGGTGACCGTCAGCACGACAGTGGCGTCCTTGGGGATCTGCCCGGCCTCGGCGCGCTCGAGCAGGCCCGCGACGCTGATGGCGGAGGCGGGCTCGACGAACACGCCGACCTCGCCGGCGAGCAGGCGGTACGCCTCGAGGATCTTCGCGTCGCTGATCGCGCCGAAGTAGCCGTCGCTGACGGTGCGCGCGTTGAGCGCGAGCTCCCACGACGCGGGGTTGCCGATGCGGATGGCGCTGGCGATGGTCTCGGGGTGGCGTACCGGCGCGCCGTGCACGATCGGCGCGGAGCCCTCGGCCTGGAAGCCGAACATGCGCGGCAGCTTCGTCGACTCGCCGCGCTCCAGCTCCTCGGAGTAGCCGCGGAAGTAGGCCGTGTAGTTGCCGGCGTTGCCGACGGGGACGATGTGGAAGTCCGGCGCGTCGCCCAGGACCTCGACGACCTCGAACGCAGCCGTCTTCTGACCGGCGATGCGGTCGGGGTTCACCGAGTTGACCAGATGAACCGGGTAGTTCTTCGCGAGGTCGCGGGCGATGTCGAGGCAGTCGTCGAAATTGCCCTGGACCTGCAGCAGCTGCGCATTGTGCGCGATCGCCTGGCTGAGCTTGCCCAGGGCGATCTTGCCCTCGGGCACGAGCACCGCGGCGGTGATGCCCGCGTGCGTCGCGTATGCGGCGGCGGAAGCGGAGGTGTTGCCGGTCGAGGCGCAGATGACGGCCTTGGCGCCGTGCTCGACGGCCTTCGAGATCGCCATGGTCATGCCGCGGTCCTTGAAGGAGCCGGTGGGGTTCATCCCCTCGTACTTGACCCAGACCTTCGCACCGGTGCGGGCCGAGAGGGCCGCGGCCGGGATGAGCGGCGTGCCGCCCTCGCCGAGCGTGATGACGGGGGTCGCCTCGGTCACATCGAGGCGGTCCGCGTACTCGTGCAGGACTCCGCGCCACTGCTTCGCCATCTCAGGCTCCTTCAACTCGTAGGACTGACGTCACGGCGCCGACGAACCCGTGGGAGTGCAGCGCGGTGACGGTGGCCGCCAGATCGGACTCTGCCGCCGCGTGCGTGCCGATGACCAGGGTAGCGGTCGGCTCGCGGCGCTCCGGACCGGACACCTGCTCCTCGAGCGGGTCGGCCGACGGCGGGGTCTGCACGAGGGTCTCGACCGAGACCTCGTGGTCGGCGAACACCCCGGCGATCTGAGCGAGCACACCCGGACGGTCCAGGACCTCGAGAGTGACCTGGTACCGCGTGGTGACGTGGCCGATGGGGAGGACGGGCAGCCCCGAGTTGGCGCTCGTGACGAGACCGGGGCCTCCCACGACGTGCCGCCGGGCGGCCGAGACGACGTCTCCGAGGACGGCTGAGGCAGTCTCGATGCCTCCTGCGCCCGCTCCGTAGAACATCAGACTGCCGGCGGCTTCGGCCTCGACGAAGACCGCATTGTTGGCGCCGTGCACTGCCGCGAGGGGGTGCGCACGGTGGACGAGGGCCGGGTAGACGCGGGCCGACACACCCTCCTCCCCCGTCTTCGCGTCGACGAGACGCTCGCAGATCGCGAGCAGCTTGACGACGTAGCCGGAGTCGCGCGCCTGGTCGACCTGCTGCTTCGTGATGCCGGTGATGCCCTCGCGGTGCACCATCGTCACCGGGACGTCGGTGTGGAAGGCGAGGCGCGCCAGGATCGCGGCCTTCTGGGCGGCGTCGTAGCCCTCGATGTCGGCGGTCGGATCGGCCTCGGCGTAGCCGAGCTCGGTCGCACGGGCCAGCGACTCCTCGAGCGTCGCGTGCTCGGTGTCCATCCGGTCGAGGATGTAGTTGGTCGTGCCGTTGACGATGCCGAGGATCCGGTGGACCCGGTCGCCCGCGAGGCTGTCGCGCAGCGGCCGGATGATCGGGATCGCTCCGCCGACCGCCGCCTCGTAGTTGAGCTGCGCGCCGACCTGGTCGGCGGCCTCGAAGAGCTCGGTGCCGTGCGCTGCGAGCAGCGCCTTGTTCGCGGTGATGACGTCGGCTCCCGACGAGATCGCCTTCAGGATGTAGCTGCGCGCCGGTTCGATGCCGCCCATCAGCTCGACCACGATGTCGGCCCCGAGGATCAGCGCCTCGGCGTCGGTCGTCAGGTACTCGCGGGGGATGTCGGCGGTGCGCGGCGCGTCGAGGTCGCGCACCGCGACCCCGGCGAGCTCGAGGGGCGCGCCGACCCGCTGGGCGAGCTCGTCCCCGTGGTCGAGCAGGAGTCGCGCCACCTGGGCACCGACGGACCCGGCGCCCAGGAGGGCGACCCGGAGGCTGCGGTACTCGATCATCGGCTGGTGGCCTTTCGTTCGATGCCGGCATCGCGGCGGAGGAGGTCCTCCTCGGTCTCGCCGCGCACGATGACGCGGGCCTCCCCGTCGCGCACGGCGACGACGGGTGGGCGGCCGAGGTAGTTGTAGTTGCTCGAGAGCGACCAGCAGTAGGCGCCTGTCGCGGCGACGGCGAGCAGATCGCCGGGGTGCACGTCGGCGGGCAGGAACTCGTCGTGCACGACGATGTCGCCGGACTCGCAGTGCTTCCCCGCCACGCGCACGAGCGCGGGCTCGGCGTCCGACTCGCGGCCGGCGAGGCGGGCGGAGTAGTCGGCGCCGTACAGCGCCGGACGGGCGTTGTCGCTCATCCCGCCGTCGACGCTGACGTAGCGGCGGACGCTCGTGGAGCCCTCGCCACCCACGACGACGTCCTTGATCGTGCCGACCTCGTAGAGGGTGAGGCCTGCGGGACCGATGAGCGAGCGGCCCGGCTCGATCGCGATGTGGGGCACCGGGATGCCGTGACGCGCGCACTCCGCCGAGACCGCGTCGGCGATGGCCGCGGCGATCTCGTCGATCGGAGTGGGGTCGTCGGCGCTCGTGTAGGCGATGCCGAATCCGCCGCCGAGGTTGAGGTCGGGGACGGGGCCGTCGGCGAGCAGGCCCGCGTGCACCTCGAGGAGGCGCGAGGCCGACTCCGCGAACCCGGCGGAGCCGAAGATCTGCGAGCCGATGTGGCAGTGCAGGCCGAGGAAGCGCAGGCTCGCGTGCGAGCGGATGCGCGCGACCGCGGCCGGGCAGTCCGAGAGAGGGAGGCCGAACTTCTGGTCCTCGTGCGCGGTCGCGAGGAACTCGTGGGTGTGCGCGTGCACGCCGCTGTTGACGCGGAGGCGCACGTTCTGCACGCGGCCGTGACGCTCAGCGGCGGAGGCGACGCGCTCGATCTCGATGAGGCTGTCGAGCACGATCGCCCCGATGCCCGCCGCGACGACCCGGTCGATCTCGGCGACCGACTTGTTGTTGCCGTGCAGGCCCACGCGGGCCGGATCGACGCCCGCGGCCTGGGTGACGGCGAACTCGCCGACGCTGCACGCGTCGATGTTGAGGCCCTCCTCACGCATCCAGCCGGCCACCTCGGTCGAGAGGAACGCCTTGCCCGCGTAGTACACGGTGACGTCGGTGCCGATGCGGCCGAGCTCGCGCTCGAAGGCCTCGCGCGTCTGCACGGCCCGGCGGCGGGCGTCGGCCTCGTCGATCACGTAGACCGGGGTGCCGAACTCCTCGACCAGGCGTGCCGCGGGGACGCCCGCGACGGCGAGGGAGCCGTCGGAGCCGCGGGCGGCGTTGTCGGACCACACGGCGGGGTCGAGCGCGTTGGCGTCCTCGGGCTGCTCGAGCCAGTCGGGCGCGAGCGGATGACGCGGGGCGCGGGCGTGCGCGTCGTCGTTGTCCACGGGTGAGACCTCACAGGAGAGAGTGGGAGCGTCACTGCGTGGCGAGCGAGTCCGGATTGACCCCTGAAGCCAGCAAGTTCGATGAGAGCTGTCGGTGAATGCTGTCGGTGCCGGGCCCGCGGGTGGCGCGGGCGCAGGCCTCCGATCCTACCGGGACGGTGCACCCGCCCGAGCGCGCGGGGTCGCGCGATCAGGGGCAGACGCCGGGCTCCTGCTGCGCGGGGTCGCTGAGGAACGTCGGAGCGAGCGAGAAGGTCGCGTTCAGCGACTCCTCGGCGACCTCGACGTCCGTCAGGGTGAGCCCGCGGGCGACCGAGTCCGCGATGCAGAGAGTGCCGGGGCCGAGCAGTCCGTCCGTCAGCCCGCCGAAGCGCTGCTCCGCGTCGTCCGCCGGGAAGGTGGCTCCTGCAACCGTCACCTCCGATGGAGTGAGCTCGATCTGCCCGTCCACAGCGCCGAGCTCGAGTCCGACACCGGCTGAGAGCGAGAGGCCCAGCACCTCGACCGAGGTGCTGACGCGCACGAGCGGCGGATCGAGCACCACCGAGTCGATCGGGACGGTGCTGCGCTCCGAGATGAGGCCGGTCACGGAATCGGCGTCGAGCGCCGTCGTCGCGGTGCCCGAGTCGAGGGCGCCGGAGCCGCTCGCGGGCACGCCCTCCAGGACCAGGGAGACGTCGCCGGTCAGCTCGTCGAGAGCGACGTCCTCAGCCCGGATGTCGAGTCGGTCGAACCGTCCCGAGATCAGCTGCGGGAGCACGGCCCACCCCGCGACGTCGACGTCGACGGGGTGATCGGCCGGGAGGTCGAGGGCCTCGCGGACGCTGGTCGCCGCGGTGTCGGCCACCTCTCGGCGCACGAGCGAGTCGGCGACGACCGCCGCGACCGCAAGGAGCAGGAGTACGACGACGAGCACGACCACGCCGCGACGGGACCGCGACCGGCGGGGCGCCGGCGCCGGCGACGCGCTCACATCCGGTCCGGAGCGGCGACGCCGAGGAGAGAGAGCCCGTTGCGCAGGACCTGACCGGTGGCCTCGTTGAGGCGCAGTCGCGTGGAGTGCACCGCCTCGATCGGGTCCTCGCCCTGCGGTACGACACGGCAGTTGTCGTACCAGCGGTGGTAGAGCCCGGCGATCTCCTCGAGGTAGCGGGCGATGCGGTGCGGCTCGCGCAGCTCGGCGGCGTGCGCCGTGATCCGCGGGAACTCCTGCAGACCGCCCAGGAGGGCCGACTCGGTCGGGTGGACGAGAGTCTCGGGGGCGAACGGCTCGCGCGGCACTCCCGAGGCCTCGGCCTTCGCCGCGACCTGACGGGTGCGCGCGTGGGCGTACTGCACGTAGTAGACGGGGTTGTCATTGCTCCGCTTCGTCAGCAGATCGAGGTCGATGTCGAGCGTCGAGTCGGCGGAGGAGCGCACGAGCGAGTAGCGCGCGGCGTCGACGCCGACGGCCTCGACGAGGTCCTCCATCGTCACGACGGTGCCGGCGCGCTTGGACATCCGGACGGCCTGGCCGTCGCGCAGCAGGTTCACCAGCTGCCCGATCAGGATCTCGAGGTTGACACCCGGCGTGTCGCCGAAGGCGGCGCACATCGCCATCATGCGGCCGATGTAGCCGTGGTGGTCGGCGCCCAGCATGATGATCGCCCGGTCGAAGCCGCGCTCGCGCTTGTCGAGGTAGTAGGCGAGGTCGCCCGCGATGTAAGCGGCCTCGCCGTCGCTCTTGATGATGACCCGGTCGCGGTCGTCGCCGAAGTCCGTGGTGCGCAGCCACGTCGCTCCGTCGGCCTCGTAGATGTGGCCGAGGCCGCGCAGCCGCTCGATCGCCCGCTCGACGGCGCGCGACTCGTGCAGGGAGTTCTCGTGGAAGTAGACGTCGAAGTCGACTCCGAACTCGTGCAGGCTCTGCTTGATCTCGCCGAACATGAGCTCGACGCCGATCGAGCGGAACGTCTCGTTCAGCTCCTCCTCGGGCAGGACCGAGAGGTCGCCCGGATACGCGGCGACGACACGGTCGGCGATGTCGGCGATGTAGGCGCCTCCGTAGCCGTCCTCCGGCGTCGGCTCGCCTCGGTGAGCGGCGAGGAGGCTGCGCGTGAAGCGGTCGATCTGCGCGCCGTGGTCGTTGAAGTAGTACTCGCGGGTGACCTCGGCCCCCTGCGCCAGCAGCACGCGGGCGAGGCTGTCGCCGACGGCCGCCCAGCGCGTGCCGCCGATGTGGATGGGGCCGGTGGGGTTGGCCGAGACGAACTCGAGGTTCATCTTCACGCCCGTGTAGAGGGAGCCGGAGCCGTACGACTCCCCCGCCTCCACGATCACGCCGGCGAGGGCGCCGGCCGCGGCCGCCTCGAGACGCACGTTGAGGAAGCCGGGGCCGGCGACCTCGACGCTGGCGACACCGTCGACGGCCCCGAGGCCCTCAGCCAACTCAGCCGCGAGCTCGCGCGGATTAGCTCCGACCTTCTTGGCCAGCTTCATGGCGATGTTCGAGGCCCAGTCGCCGTGGTCGCGGTTCTTGGGCCGCTCGAGCACGACGTCGGCGAGAGCCGGCTGAGCGTCGCTCCCTCGTCGCTGCACGGCGTCGAGGACGAGGGCGTGCAGGGAGGCGGCGAGCTGTTCGGGAGTCACGGGGCACGATTCTACCGGCCGGGTCCGGCACCGCCGGGGCGCCCTCGACCGCGGACGGGGAGCGCTTGCTAGGGTGCACCGCATGCGACGCCCCGCCGCCCTCCTCCTCGTCGTCGCCCTCAGCGCGCTGACCGGGTGCACCGCGGCTCCGGCGCCCGCTCCGACCGCCGCCGGCGCGATCACCGGCACTCCGGTGCCGCTGACCTGCGAGGAGCTCGTCCCCGCCTCGGCGCTGACCGGACTGTGGGCGGCGTTCACTCCCGACGACTCCGTCGAGCGGACGGACGTCTCGACCGAGATCGCGGGCTACGACGGGCTGGTCTGCGGCTGGTCCGACGACACGGGCGCCGAGCTGCAGATCGCCGTGGCGCACCTCGACGCATCCCTGGTCGAGGCTCTGAAGAACGAGTTCTTCCGCACGAGCAACGCCGTCCCGACCTACGGCAAGCCGCCGGCCGTCGAGGGCTACTACGAGGTGGCCTTCGGGCGAGGAGTGGCCGACGTGCTGCTCGACGAGCACTGGATCGAGGCGTCGAGCGCGTCGTTCGTCGAGCCCGGCGATCCCGAGCCGCTCGTGCGTGCCGCCGTCGCCGCGGTCGGAGCCTGACGTCAGCCGAGGCGGACGGGCGACACGTGGTCGTCCTCGACGGCTGTGTCGCACTCCGCCTCGACACTCATTCCGGTGAGCGAGAGGTCGGTGAGGTAGCTGCTGAGGAACGCGGTGTCCGCGGTATCGCGTCCCGACGAGATGCGGAGCATCGACCCGCGCGGAGCGAGCCGAGTCGCGTCGATCACATGCCAGGCGCCGCCGACCCACGCCTCCGTCACCGCGTGGAAGTCCTTCGGCTCGAGGCCGGGAGCGTAGACGGCACTGACCCGCGCCGGGATGTCGAGCGCGCGCAGCAGCCCGGCGCACGTGTGCGCGAAGTCGCGGCACACGCCCCGACCGCTGTCGATGACCTGCGCCGCTCCCCCGGTGGCGACGGTCGAGCCGTACTCATAGGAGAGGTGGCCGTGGACCCACGCCTCGACGGCCGTGAGAGCGTCGAAGCCTCGCGCGCGCCCGAACTCGCGACGGGCGATGCCGCCGAGCACGTCCGCCTCGGCGTACCGGCTCGGCCGGAGGTACTCCACCAGCTCGAGCTCGCTCGGCTCGTCGGGAGCACCGCGCCCCTCGACTCGCGCGCGGTACTCGACCCTCATCTCGCCCCGGTTCGCCTCCACGCGGTGGACGCGGGACCCGTGCCGGGCGGGGAACTGCCTCACGGGCAGCACCTCGCCGTCGAGCAGGACCGAGAAGGAATCCTCGAACGAGTCGCCCGTCTCCGCCGCGGCCACGAGGAAGATCAGGTCGGTCGGCCCGGAGAGACGCAGGTCCAGCGAGGCGGAGACGGTGCGCAGCATGGCTCCATCGTGGCACGCCCCACGGCACGTTCCGGCGTCGGATCGGCCTCCGGCCGGGTGCTAATGTGGTCAGGCACTCCTGGCCCCCATAGCTCAGGGGATAGAGCACTGCCCTCCGGAGGCAGGGGCGTAGGTTCGAATCCTACTGGGGGCACCGTCCCCCTCTTTCGAATCCGGCGCAGATCTCGCCGTGCGCGAATTGTCTCCCCAGGCCGCTGAGCCCCCGGCAACCCTCGCCCCGCCGGTGAGCTGGTTCGCGCCATTTCGCGGAGCAATCGCGCAGGGCCGCTGGGAACCGCACCGCCGGACGCAAAGCTCGTGTTGGATCGAGCGGTCAGTGCGATCGTCGTCGGCCACGGAGATCAGTGGCGTCGCATCCTCGGAGGACAGGCGTTCGACGCCGCCGCGCACCTGCACGCCGAGGCCCTTGAAGCTCTTGCCATCCATCCTCGAGGGGAAGAAGACCCATGCCGTCAGCCCGCTCACGACTGCTCACCTCTTGGTCACGTGCTCTCAGACGGCGCCCTGCTACGAAGGTCAGGCACGATGTGCAAGGGCTCAGAGCGATCGCCGTCGTGGTGGTCGTTCTCGACCACCTCGTGCACTGGCCGAGCGGCGGGTTCGTCGGAGTCGACGTGTTCTTCGTCATCTCCGGGTTCCTCATCACGGGACTCCTCATCCGCGAGTACGAACGGTCGGGGACGATCTCGTTCACGAACTTCTACCGTCGCCGGATCCGGCGGATCATCCCCGCCTCCTTCATCGTCCTCGTGGCCACATCTCTCGCAGCGTTCATCCTCCTCAACCGGAGCAGGGCATGGACGACGACGTGGGACGCGGTGTGGGCTGCCGCCTTCTCTGCCAACTGGCGTTTCGCCTCCACCGGAACCGACTACTTCGCGTCGGCTTCCCCGCCGTCGCCGTTGCAGCACTTCTGGTCGCTGTCCGTCGAGGAGCAGTTCTACTTCGTGTGGCCGTGGCTCATGCTCGTCGTCCTCTTCTACGCGGTCGGACGGGCCGGGAGAAGCGCCAGCGGACGACGCACGCGCCTCACGGCCGGCGCACTCATGGCAGTGCTGACCACCTGCTCGTTCGTGTGGTCGGTCGTCGAATCGTCAGCCGACCCCACGGTTGCCTACTTCTCGACGTTCAGCCGCACGTGGGAGCTGGGGATCGGCGCCCTCGTCGCGATCGTCGCGCCTGTCTTCGATCGGATCCCTGCCGTCGTCCGCCCGATTCTCGCTTGGAGCGGTCTAGCGGGCATCGCTGCGTCGGTGTTCCTCATCAGTCCCTCGCTCACGTTCCCGGGACCGTGGGCGCTCGCTCCCGTCCTCGCGACGGCAGTCGTGATCGCAGCCGGCACGGGAGTGGCCCAGCAGCGCTTCGTCTGGCCGCTCACGAACCGGGCTGTCACCTACGTCGGGGACATCAGCTATTCGCTCTACCTCTGGCACTTCCCGGTGATCGTCCTGTCGACGGTCCTGATACCGGCGGGAACCGTCGACTACTACGTCTGGTGCGCGGTGGTGATCGCAGCGATCTCGATCGCGTCTTATCACCTGATCGAGGTACCTCTTCACCACTCTCCCCTGCTGGACCGGTTCCGGAGCGGACAGGATCGCGCGGCTGCCTACGCGACCTGGCGGAGGACGCACGCCACTCGGTACAAGTACGGGAGCGTCGGGCTGCTCGCCGCGATCGTCGCGCCCGTCGTGCTCGGCGCCTTCGCTCCGCAACCGACTGACACCTCGCCGACCAGGGAAGTCGCGGCGCCGGTCTCGACAACCGGGCCGGCGCCGACGTTCCCGCCCGCCGTCGCGGCCCTTCAAGCCGACATCGTCACCGCGGCGGCCGCGACGGAGTGGCCTCAGAACCTCTCTCCTTCTTTCGACGAGATCATCGCCGAGAATCCGACCGAGCCTGAGATCTCGCGCTGCGCCGGTGAGCGCTTCCCCGATCTCGACTCCTGCACTTTCGGAGCGGACGAGGCACCGCGCTCGATCGTCCTCATCGGCGACTCCATCGCCGTCGCCTACGCACCGGCCTTCCGCCGATTCGCTGAGGAATCGGGCGGGCAGTGGAAGGTGACGCTGCTGGGCGCCTACGGCTGCACCTTCATCGACGTCTCCGTCGCGAACGCCGATCAAGGACTCGTCGATGCCTGCGCGGGGCGGAAGCGCGACGACATCCGGGTCATCAACGAGATGAAGCCGACGCTGGTCGTGGTCTCCAACACGTATGTGCCGCGGAGAGCCGCGGACGGCGGCGTCATCGCCCTCGAGGACTGGGGACCGGCGATGCGTCGACTCACCGACCAGTTCCAGGCCTCCACGCAACATCTCGTGCTCCTCTCGCCGCCTCCTGATGAGATCGACATCGCGCAGTGCTACTCGCCGGTGAAGAGCATCGGAGACTGCGCCTCCCGCATCGGGTCGGACTGGACGGCGATGAAGGAGGTCGAGACCTCGTTCGCGAGTGAGATCGGGGGAACCTGGATCGATTCGTCACTGTGGAACTGCACCCCCGAAGGCGTCTGCCCGGCGTTCGCCGGTTCCACACCGACGAAGTTCGACCGGGTCCACATCACTCCGGCGTTCGCAGTCCAGCAGGCGCCCGCGCTCCGCGAGGCCTTCGTCGAAAGCGGACTCGTCGAGTAGGCATCCGCCGCACTCGCTCTCGACGACTAGAGGGCGGCCGAGCGTGAAGCGCATCGGCGAACGGCTGCACCCCGTCGCTCAGTTCATCAGGCCAGGCAGAAGAGGGGCGGACCGGCCGACCCGAACAGCTCCCATGCTGAATATCCGGCGAATCCTCCTCTTCTCTGACACCCGTACGGGTGCGCTCGTGTCGTGAATCAGCGTATGATCGGCGCACGCGCCACCCCGAGTGCAGACCCGAAACCTCACTCGTCCCCCGATGGAACCCCGGTGCGTGAATCCCTGGAACGATCATGCTCATCGAACTCCCGCCCCGACTGACGGGCGCCCGTCTCCTCCACCTCAACCACAAGAAGTGCGAAGCGTGCGGCAGCAATCGTGCCCGCCGTCACTCCCCCTTCTGCTCGCAGGAGTGCGCAAGCACGTTCGTCTACTACGACTGAGCGGCCGCGCTCCTCGCGGAGCCACCCCGAAGATCCCTCGAACGGCTCTCAGGAACGCTCGTTCCTGAGAGCCGCGTCGTAGGGTGAGGCCCGTGAAGATCCTTGTCGTGGAAGACGATCCGGCCATGGGCGAAGCTCTCGTGGGGGGCCTCGGCGATGCCGGCTACGAAGCCGTGCTCACCACCAACGGAGTGGACGCGCTGGTCGCGTTCAGCAACGCGGAGTTCTCGGCGGCGATCGTGGACGTGATGCTGCCGGCCATGTCGGGCTTCGAGATCTGCCGCCGCATCCGCGAGCTCGGCCGGTCGACTCCGATCATGCTGCTCACCGCGCGGGACGCGATCGAGGACCGCGTCTTCGGACTCGACGCCGGAGCGGACGACTACCTCACCAAGCCGTTCGCCTTCACCGAGCTGAATGCTCGACTGCGCGCTCTACTGCGACGCAGCCCCTCGCTCATGTCGACCTCGATCGAGGTCGGACGGATCACGGTCGACGGCTCCAGCATCCGCCGCACTGCCGACGCCAGCCGCATCCACGTCAGCCCCAAGGAGCTCGAGCTCCTGAAGCTCCTCATCACACCCGTCGGATCCGTCGTCACGCGGCAGCGCATCCTCTCGGAGATCTGGGGCGGCGGCGAGATCGTCGACAACAACATCGTCGACCAGTACGTCAGCTACCTCCGCAAGAAGCTCCCCACCGACGACACCGGAGTGACCATCGTGACGGTGCGCGGCAAGGGCTACTTCCTCCGCCCGGTCGACTAGCCGTGGCAGCCCCGGCGCAGCCCGAGAGCAGACGGCCCACCGCCCTCTCCATCCGCGCGCGGATCACCATCGGGAGCGTCGCGGTCGCGTCGGTCCTGTTCGCACTCGCGGCGCTCCTCTTCTACCAGGTCGTCTCCGGGATCGTGGAGCGCAGCGAGCGGACGATCCTCACCTCCATCGAGGACGAGATCCGACGCGACATCTCGGCCGGCAACGTGCCCCGCGCCCCGGCGACCTCGACCGGGCAGCTCTACCTCGCTCTAGCCCCCGACGGCTCTGTCGGCGCCACGACCATGCCGACCGCCCTCACCGACGCGGTGCTCGAGGACCTGCGGGAGACCGGAGCAGACACCACCGCTCGCTACGAGCAGCTCACCACCGGGAGCACGAGCTATCTGGCACGCGTCGCCGCGATCGACGACGAGGGAGCGACGTGGTCGGTCGTGACCGCACGGGATCAGGCCGCCTCGCAGCTGGTCCTCGACGACTTCGCGCACGTGCTCGTCTACGCCGCGATCTTCCTCGTGGTCACGTTCGGGCTGGCGTCGTGGATCCTGACGGGCACCGCGCTCGCTCCGGTCCGCCGGATGCGGGCCCGGGCCGATCAGATCGCCGCCGATCCCGGGCAGGGCGATCAGCTGCCGGTCGTGGGCACCCGCGACGAGATCGACGAGCTCGCCGAGACGCTCAACGCGTTCCTGCAGAAGCAGAGCGCCTCGCTCGCGCGGGAGAAGCAGATGGTGTCGGATGCGAGCCACGAGCTGCGCACTCCCCTGGCCGCGCTCTCGGCGCAGCTCGAGATCGCGCACCACCGGGTCGACGACGCCGCGGCCGTCGACCGCGTGATCCTGGACGCGCGCAAGAGCGTCGACCGCCTGGTGCGCCTCGCCTCCGCACTGCTGGACATCTCACGGATCGAGAGCCGGTCGGCGCGCCCCACGTCGCCGTTCGCCGAGCTCGTCGACGAGCTGGTCTCGGCCGTCGACCGCACCCGGCTCCTCGCGGCGGAGTCCGGGGTAGAGATCGACTACGAGATCGACGAGCGCGAACCCGCTCGCCTCTACGGAGTCGCGGCGCAGGATTTCGGGAGAGTGATCGACAACCTGGTCCGCAACGCGATCCAGGCGCTGGAGCGCGGAGGGACGGTGGTCGCCACGGTCGCCCAGAAGGACGGACGGCTGCTGCTCTCGGTCGCGGACGACGGACCGGGCATGCCCGACGAGTTCATCCCGGTCGCCTTCGACCGCTTCTCGCGCCCGGACGACTCACGGACTCTGGCGTCGGGCGGGAGCGGGCTCGGACTCGCACTGGTGCACACGACGGTGCTGTCGGCCGGCGGGACGGTCGGGATCGCGAATCGGGAGCCGCACGGGCTCGTGGTCGAGATCGTGCTGCCGCCGGTGGGGTCGGCGGCAGGGTAGGCGGGGCCTCCCGATCGGTGTCGGAGCGGCTCGGGCCTACGGGTCTCGATACGCCCCTGCGGGGCTACTCGACCAGCAGGCTGGGGCGGAGGGCCCGTTCCGCGCAGGGCACGGACTCCATCTCCAGCGGAGGGTCGCGGAAGCGGACGGCGCGTTGAGCGCAGAGGACGGACAGCACGTTCGGCGCAGAGGGCGCAGACCACGTTCAGCGCAGGGGGCGAGGGCTCTCGCGGCCCGTGTCGCGTGTGCCGACGACGAACGCCCCCGGCCGGAGCCGGGGGCGTTCGGGGTTCATCAGCGCTGGTCGTCCTCGGGGCGCACGGGCACCGGGTCGCCCACGTTCGCGGGCGGCGGGGCCCAGCTCGTCTGCGGAGCCTCCTCGGTCGCGGACTGCCCGTCGAGGAGGTTCCGCCCGCGGTTCACGACCTCGGGGTCGGCCAGGACGGAGTAGCTCGTAGCGATGACCTGCATCGTCGAGGTGAAGTCCCGTCGACGGCGGTTCACCGCGTACGACGCCAGTCCGAAGAGCATTCCGAAGCCGGCACCGAGGAGCACGGCCGCGAACAGGAACGAGATCTGCGTGGTCGGCGAGAAGATGATGAGCAGCAGCCCGAGGAAGATCCCGAACCACGCGCCCGAGGCGGCACCCGCCAGAGCGACCCTGCCCCAGGTGAGCTTGCCGGTGACGCGCTCCACGCTCTTCAGCTCGTTCCCGATGATGGCGAGCTGCTTCACCGGGAAGTCGGCGCGAGCGAGGACGTCGACGGCGGCCTGCGCCTCCTGGTATGTGTCGAAGGTCGCGAGGATCTCGCCGCGCGGGATGGTCGGGAAGACCGCCTTGCGGCCGTTGAACGGCGTCTGCTGAGTCACCCGCTCAGAATCGCATGACGGTCTTGGAGGATTCTGGATGCGGTCGGGGAGCGGGCCGAGGGGCAGCAGGGAACGCTCGGCTCCCGTCCGGGCGGGCGGCACTAGGTTTGTAGCCGTGAGTTCCGCCAGAGTCTTCGTCGCGCGCTTGGTCGGATGCACCGTCTTCGACCCCGCCGGCGATCGCGTCGGCAAGGTCCGCGACGTGCTCCTGGTCTACCGCCAGAACGATCCGCCCCGCGTCGTCGGGCTCGTCGTCGAGATCCCCGGACGCCGCCGCGTGTTCGTCTCGATCGGCCGGGTGACGAGCATCGGCAGCGGCCAGATCATCACCACCGGGCTCATCAATGTGCGGCGCTTCGAGCAGCGCGGCGGCGAGGTCCGCGTGATCGCCGAGCTGCTGGGCCGTCGGATGACCTTCGTCGACGGCTCCGGCGACGCCGTGGTCGAGGACGTCGCCATCGAGGAGGTCGGCCCCGGCGAGTGGCAGCTCGCCCAGCTGTTCGTCCGCCGGCCGAAGACCTCCCCCTCCCCCTTCGCGAAGGGGGCCACCACGTTCGCCGGTTGGCGCGAGGTCCGCGAGACGGGCTCCGGAGAGGCGCAGTCGGCCGAGCAGTACGTCGCGAGCCTCGCTGAGCTGAAGCCGGCCGACCTGGCCAGCACCCTCCTCGACCTGCCCACTCAGCGGATGCTGGAGGTCGCGGGCGAGCTCTCGGACGACCGCCTCGCGGACGTCCTCGAGGAGATGCCCGAGAGCGAGCAGGTCGAGATCCTCGGCCAGCTCGACGACGACCGTGCCGCCGACGTGCTCGATCAGATGCAGCCCGACGACGCGGCCGACCTCATCGCACAGCTCTCCGACGAGCGCGGCGAGGCGCTGCTGGGCCTGATGGAGCCCGAGGAGGCGGACGACGTCCGCATGCTGCTGACCTACGCGCCGGAGTCGGCCGGTGGTCTGATGACGACCGAGCCGATCATCGTGTCGGCCGAGGCCACCGTCGCAGAGGGGCTCGCCCTGATCCGTCGGCACGAGCTGGCCCCGGCGCTCGGTGCGGCCGTGTGCGTCACGCTGCCGCCGTACGAACCCCCGACCGGCCGGTTCCTCGGCATGGTCCACTTCCAGCGGATGCTCCGCTACCCGCCGCACGAGCGGCTCGGCACGCTGCTGGACCAGAGCTTCGATCCGATCACGCCGGACACGTCGGCCGCCGAGGTCGCCCGCATCCTCGCGAGCTACAACCTCGTCTCGGTGCCGGTGGTCGACGAGACTCACCGCCTCGTCGGTGTCGTCACCATCGACGACGTCCTCGACTACCTCCTCCCGGACGACTGGCGCAGCCACGACGGCGACGACGAACCGCGCACACCGGTGAGCACGACCACGCGGGGCATCCCGCTGGTGCCGCCGCCCGCGAAGGCGGCGAGCGGCGGACGACGACGAGGACGGAGGGGTGCGCGTGGCTAAGGATGCGAAGCAGGATCGGCGGCTCGACGCCCCGAAAGGACTGCGCACCCGCGTGCTGCCGTTGCGCAACCGCCAGAGCAGCGATCGATTCGGGCGACTGACCGAGTCGTTCGCCCGCGGCATGGGAACGCCCTGGTTCCTGTTCGGGATGACGATCTTCTGCGTCTTCTGGCTCGTCTTCAACACCTACGGCCCGGAGGACGCCCGTTTCGACTCGCAGGCGCTCGGCTTCACCGTGCTGACGCTCATCCTGTCGCTGCAGGCGTCGTACGCGGCGCCCCTCCTGCTCCTGGCGCAGAACCGCCAGGACGACCGCGACCGCGTGCAGATCGAGCAGGACCGCCAGCGCGCCGAGCGCAACCTGGCCGACACCGAGTACCTCGCCCGCGAGGTCGTCGCCCTGCGTCTGGCGATCCGCGACATGGCCAGCAAGGACTTCATCCGCTCCGAGCTGCGGAGCCTGGTCGAGGAGCTCGAGAAGGACCGGGCGGAGCGAGACAGCGGCACCGAGGAACTCGCCGCGCCGCTCGACGGAGCGGCGCGGCGCGACGCGGCCCGTGCCGACCGGACCCGCGCGGACACGTTCCGCTTCGAGGAGAACGGGGCGGAGCCGCTCGGGACCGAGCGCGGCGATGCCTGAGCCGATGCCCCTCGAGTCGGCGGTCCTCGCTTCTCTCGCCCGGGTCGTCGATCCCGAGATCCGTAAGCCCATCACGGAACTCGACATGGTCGAGTCGGTGGTCGCCGCCGCGGATGGGACGGTCGACGTCGCGATCCGCCTCACCATCGTCGGCTGCCCCGCCGCCTCCGCGATCGAGCGCGACGTGACCGAGGCCGTGGCCGGCACGCCCGGTGTCACCGCCGCCCGCGTCTCGGTCGGCGTCATGACTCCCGCCCAGCGCACCGCGCTGACGGAGCGGCTGCGCGGTGCGAAGCGCACCATGCCGTTCGGTCCGGACTCGCTCACCCGCGTCTACGCGGTGACGAGCGGCAAGGGCGGGGTCGGCAAGTCGACGGTCACCGCGAACCTCGCGGTCGCCCTCGCGCAACAGGGGCTCTCGGTCGGCCTGGTCGACGCCGATGTGCACGGCTTCTCGATCCCGGGTCTCCTCGGGCTCATGCACGAGGGGCGCGTCGCCGGGCCCACCCGGGTGGGCGAGCTGATGCTCCCGCCCGTCGCGCACGGCGTGAAGGTCATCTCGATCGGCATGTTCCTCGAGGGCGACACCCGCGGGGCGGCCGTGTCGTGGCGCGGGCCGATGCTGCACCGCACGATCTCGCAGTTCCTCACGGACGTCTACTTCGGCGATCTCGACGTCCTGCTGCTCGATCTGCCCCCCGGCACGGGAGACGTGGCCATCTCGATCGGGCAGCTGCTGCCGCACGCCGAGGTCCTGATCGTGACGACTCCGCAGCCCGCGGCAGCGGATGTCGCCGAGCGGAGCGGCGCACTGGCGCGTCAGTCGGGCCAGCGGATCATCGGCGTGGTCGAGAACATGGCGGGTCTCCCCCAGCCCGACGGGACCGTGCTCGACCTCTTCGGGACCGGGGGCGGCGACGAGGTCGCACGACGCCTCAGCGCATCCGGGGACGAGGTGCGGGTGCTCGCCTCGCTGCCCATCAGCGTTGCTCTGCGCTCCGGTGGTGACGAGGGCGTCCCCGTCGTCGTCGGATCACCGGACGACCCGGCGGCACGGGCGATCACCGCGCTCGCCCGCACCCTCGCGGCGCGACCGCGAGGTCTGACCGGTCGACGGCTCCCGATGAGCGTGAACTGACCGACCCGGCGTCTACTGCGTGGCGCCGACGAGCGGCGGCGGCCGAGCCGCAGAGCCGGGCCGACGGTGTCAGGTGGCTTCGGAGTCGATCGGAGGCGGGGCGACAGCCGAGAGGCGGCCCTCGCCGGCCGAGCGCTTCATCGTCGTGTAATAGCTGTCCGCCGTCGACGTGGACCGGCCGCCTGTCGTGACGGGCGCCGCGACGGCGGTCGGCGGCTTGACGGTGGGAACGGGATCGTCCTCGAGGAGTGCGTCGCGGATGATCCGACGCGGGTCGTACTGGCGCGGATCGAGCTTCCGCCAATCGACCTCGTTGAACTCCTCGCCCATCTCGTCCTTGACCCGTTCGCGCGCCTGAGTGGCGAATCCGCGCACCTTGCGCACGAGCTGACCCAGCTGTGCGGCGTAGTGCGGGAGGCGGTCGGGGCCCAGCACGAAGACGGCGATCACTCCGATGATGAGGAGCTTGTCGAACGTCAAACCGAACACGAGACAAGAGTAACCCGCCGCGCCTGCGGCACCGACCCCGCGCGCCACCGTAGCCTTGCCTCGCGCGGACGCGATCCGTCCGCCGCATCGACCAGAGGAGCCCGACCGTGTCCGACAAGGATGCCAACTGGAAGTACGCCGAGGACGCGGTCGTCGAGCCCGAGGCCATCGCCTCCGCCCGCCGCCTCTCGGTCGAGCTGGGCATCGACGCGGTCGCGCCGTCCATCGGAGCGCAGTCCTCGCTCATCGCGGCCGCCGCCCGCGCCTCGCAGATCATCGAGATCGGAACCGGCACCGGAGTGAGCGGTCTGTGGCTCCTCGACGGTGCTCCGGAGGCGATGCTGACCTCGATCGACTCGGAGGCGGTGCACCAGCAGCACGCCCGCGCCCAGTTCCACGAGGCCGGCGTCTCGCCGAACCGCCTCCGCCTCATCCCGGGGCGGGCCCTCGAGGTGCTGCCGCGGATGAACGAGAACTCCTACGACATCGTCTTCGTCGACGGCGATCCCCTGCAGGTGATCGAGAACGTCGAGCACGCGCTGCGGCTGGTCCGTCCGGGCGGAACCGTCCTCATCCCCCACGCGCTCTGGCGCGGCCGGGTGTCGAACCCCGCTCAGCGCGACGAGATCGCCTCGGCGTTCCGGACCCTCGTCGCCGAGATCAGCGCATCGCCGGCAGTGGTGAGCATCCTCTCCCCCATCGGAGACGGACTGCTGCAGGCGAACAAGCGCCGGGCCTGAGCGCCGGACGAGCCGGTACCGGCTCCTGAACGAGGGAACGCCCGCCGCACGGAGTGCGACGGGCGTTCTCGACGGTGCCGGTGGATCCCCGTCAGGCGGGGGTCACCACCGATGCGAGAGCATCGTGCAGCTCTTTCGCCTCTGCATCGTTGACCGAGACGACGAGTCGTCCGCCTCCTTCGAGCGGAACGCGCACGACGATGAGTCGACCCTCCTTAACAGCCTCCATCGGTCCGTCTCCGGTCCTGGGCTTCATGGCCGCCATAGAGTTCCCCTTTCGTGACGTATCCCCCTATTATCGTGCATCCGCGGTCTCCGAGAAATCGCGCTCTCCGGCGTGCCCGCGCAGGGTCGATCACGGGGGCGTCCAGTCGTAGCCGTCGACGGCCCAGCAGGCCGAGATCCAGAGGATCTGCCCGCCGATCCCGAGCAGCACCAGGACGACCCGGAAGAGCGGCGAGCGGGGCACGGCCAGTGCGCCCACGAGCGGGAACAGCGGGCCGAGCAGCCGGAAGGTGCTCGACTGGGGGAAGAAGAACGCGAAGAGGTAGACGGCGTATCCGGCGATCCAGGCACGGCTGAACAGGTCGAGCCTCCGCGTCCACGGCGCTGCCATGATCCCCGCGAAGGCGACGACCAGCAGAACCACGAGCACGATCCCGACCGCGGGCGACTCGAACCACCACTGCCCCCACCAGGCGCCGCCCTGGAACCAGGAGGTGAACGGGAGCAGCTCCTGGTAGCCGATGTAGGAGGAGCGCCAGGCCAGCTCGGTGTCGGTGTACGCGGTCATCGAGCCAGTAACTATCCATGCCGCGGCGGGCCAGAGGAAGCCGACCACGAGCCCCCACACGGTCAGCGCCACCGTGGGCAGCCACTCCGCGCGCTCGAAGGGCTCGCGGGAGCGCCGGAGGACGCGGACGAGGACGTAGAGCCCCATCGCCGCGGCGAAGGCGAGACCGCTGGGCCGGGTGAGGCCGAGCAGCAGGACGACCGGGAACACGAGCGCGAAGCGGCGGCGGACGAGCAGGAGGAGCACGATCGCGGTCAGCATCATGGCCGCCGACTCGGCGTACGCCAGCTGCAGCAGGGGCGAGGTCGGCGCCACGCAGAAGAGGAGCACGGCGATGAGCGACTGGCTCTCGCTCAGCGAGTGGCGCAGGAGGCGGTACAGGACCAGGCATGCGACCGCTCCGCAGATCACCGAGACGGTGACCGCGGCACTCCCCCAGCCCAAGCCGGTGACCAGCATGAGCAGTCGCACCACGGCCGGGTAGAGCGGCATGAACGCCCAGGCGTTCTCTCCGATCTCGCCCTCCGCGGTCACGGGGAGCTCGGAGGGGTAGCCGGCCGTCGCGATGATCTCGTACCAGCGGCCGTCCCAGAGGCTGGCGAAGGCGGAGTAGGAGGGCGACGGGCCGGTCCAGGCGTTCGCGGCCTGGTTCGCGGCGAACTGCAGGAGGATCGTCGTTGTCACGACTCGGGTCAGCACGAAGACGCCCAGCACCCGCGCCCACCAGGGCACGAGTCGGAGGCGGGCCCGGCGGCGGGTGCTCAGCACCGGGGCGACGGCGCTCACGCGGGGGTGCTCAACCAGCGGCGGAGGCCCTCGGCGCACGCCGTGATCTCGTGCGCGGCGACGCGCTCGTCGTCGGCGTGCGCCTTCAGCGGATCGCCCGGTCCGTAGTTCACCGCGGGGACGCCGAGCGCCGAGAAGCGCGCGACGTCCGTCCAGCCGTACTTCGGCTTGGCCTCGGCGTCGACCGCGGCGAGGAAGGCCTGCGCGAGCGGAGCGTCGAGGCCGGGACGCGCCCCCTCCGCGAGGTCGACGACCTCGACCTCGAAGCCGTCGAAGAGCTCGCGGAGGTGCTGGACGGCCTCCGCCCCGGTGCGGCTCGGGGCGAACCGGTAGTTGACGTGCACCGTGCAGAGGTCGGGGATCACGTTGCCGGCGACGCCTCCGGAGATCCGGACCGCGTTGACGCCCTCGCGGTAGAGAAGGCCGTCGACCTCGACGACGCGCGGTTCGTAGGCGGCGAGGCGCTCGAGGATCGGCGCGGCGGCGTGGATCGCGTTCTCGCCGACCCAGCTGCGCGCCGAGTGCGCCCGCCGCCCTCGCGTGACGACGTCGACGCGGAGCGTGCCGTTGCAGCCTCCCTCGACCTCGCTGCTCGTGGGCTCGCCGAGGACGGCGAAGTCGGCGGTGAAGAGATCCGGGCGGTTCCGGGAGAGGCGGCCGAGCCCGTTGAGGTCGGACGCGACCTCCTCGTTGTCGTACCACATCCAGGTGATGTCGACAGCGGGCTCGGTCAGCTCGGCCGCGAGCACGAGCTGGACCGCGACTCCGGCCTTCATGTCGACGGTTCCGCGGCCGACGAGGTGGTCGACTCCGTCGATCGTCTCGTCGACGACGGGCAGGTTGTCGTTGATCGGGACGGTGTCGAGGTGGCCCGCGATGACGACCCGCTGAACACGGCCGAGCAGGGTCCGGGCGACGACGGTATCGCCGTCGCGCACGACCTCGAGGTGCGGGAAGCCGGACAGGGCGGACTCGATGGCGTCGGCCAGTGCCGACTCCGACCCGGAGACCGACGGGATGTCGCACAGCACCCGGGTCAGCGCGATCGGATCGGAGCGCAGATCCAGGGGCGCGACGGGCGGAGCGGCGGGGGTCGGAGCGGCCATGGCACCCAGGGTAGCGGCCGGATGCCGCGCGCTACCCTGGGTGCCATGACCCCCGAGCACGCCTCAGACTCCTCCGCGCCCGCCTCCGCCTGGGGCTACGGGCTCGCCACCATCGCCTCGGACGGCACCGTCCTCGACACCTGGTTCCCGGAGCCGCGCCTGGGCACGATCCCCGCCGGACGGGACCCGTGGATCGTCCCCGCGGAGTTCGAGGCGCTCGCGGGCGAGGACGCGCGGCGCGAGGTCCGGATCGACGTGGTCACGCTGCAGATCGACCTGCAGGCGCCCCCGGCCTCGACGTCGGACGCCTACCTCCGCCTGCACCTGCTGTCGCACCTGCTGGTGCAGCCCAACACGATCAACCTCGACGGGATCTTCGCCCACCTGGCGAACGTCGTCTGGACGAACGCGGGCCCGGTCTCTCCGGACGCGTTCACCCGGCTCCGTCCCTCGCTCCGCCGCCACGGGATCCAGGCGGCCGGCATCGACAAGTTCCCGCGGCTGACCGACTACGTCACCCCGGCGAAGGTCCGGATCGCCGACACGTCGCGCGTGCGCCTGGGTGCGCACCTCGCTCCGGGGACGACGGTCATGCACGAGGGCTTCGTGAACTTCAACGCGGGAACACTCGGCAGCTCGATGGTCGAGGGGCGCATCTCGCAGGGCGTCGTCGTCGGCGACGGCTCGGACATCGGCGGCGGCGCCTCGATCATGGGCACGCTCTCGGGCGGAGGGACGCAGCGCGTGTCGATCGGGGCGCGCGCACTGCTCGGTGCGAACTCGGGAATCGGGATCTCGATCGGCGACGACTCGGTCGTCGAGGCGGGGCTCTACGTCACCGCGGGGACGAAGGTCGTCGTCGTGGGCGGGGCGCCGCGCGCCGACGGCCGCCCGCAGACGGTGAAGGCCGTCGAGCTGTCGGGGGTGCCGAATCTGCTGTTCCGCCGCAACTCGCTGACGGGAGCGGTGGAGGTGCTCGCCCGCACCGGTGCGGGGATCGAGCTGAACACGGCGCTGCACGCCTGAGAGCGGGCTGCGGGGGGTCTCGATACGCCCGCGAGCGGGCTACTCGACCAGCAGGCGGGAGACGGACGATGCCGCCTCCGCGAGGGGGAGACGGACGATGCCGCCTCCGCGGGTGCGGAGGCGGCATCGGGGCGGCGGGTCAGCTGCCGGTGGGCCAGTGGCGTTCGGGAGCGCCCATGTAGAGCTGCTGGGGGCGGCCGATCTTGGTCTGCTTGTCGATGTTCATCTCGCGCCAGTGGGCGATCCAGCCGGGCAGGCGTCCGATCGCGAAGAGCACGGTGAACATCCGCGTCGGGAAGCCCATCGCCTTATAGATGACGCCGGTGTAGAAGTCGACGTTCGGGTAGAGGCGGCGCTCCTTGAAGTAGTCGTCCTCGAGCGCGAGGGCCTCGAGCTCCATCGCGATGTCGAGCAGCGGATCCTTCACTCCGAGCGCCTGCAGCACCTCGGAGGCGCTCTCCTTGACGAGCTTGGCGCGCGGGTCGTAGTTCTTGTACACCCGGTGGCCGAAGCCCATCAGGCGCACGCCCTCCTCCTTGTTCTTCACCCGCTCGACGAAGGTCTGGACGCTCTCGCCCGATTCGCGGATGCGGCCGAGCATCGTCAGGACCGCCTCGTTCGCGCCGCCGTGCAGCGGGCCGAAGAGCGCGTTGATGCCGGCGGAGACGGAGGCGTAGAGGTTGGCCTCGGTCGAGCCGACCAGGCGCACCGTCGACGTGGAGGCGTTCTGCTCGTGGTCCTCGTGCAGGATCAGCAGGCGGTCGAGGGCCTTGGAGAGCACAGGGTCGACGTCGTACTTCTCGGCCATGGTGCCGAAGTTGAGGCGGAGGAAGTTGTCGACGAAGCTCAGCGAGTTGTCGGGGTAGAGGAAGGCCTGCCCGATGCTCTTCTTGTGCGCGTAGGCCGCCATGACGGGCAGCTTCGCGAGCAGACGGATCGTGGTGAGCTCGACCGCCTCCGGATCCTTCGGGTTCGAGCTGTCCTCGTAGTAGGTCGAGAGCGCCGAGACTCCGGCCGAGAGCACCGACATGGGGTGGGCGCTGTGCGGGAGCGCGTCGAAGAAGCGCTTGAGATCCTCGTGGAGCAGCGTGTGACGGCGGATGCGCTCGTCGAAGCCGGCGAGCTCGTCGGCGGTGGGCAGCTCGCCGTAGATGAGGAGCCACGCGACCTCGAGGTACGTCGCGTTCGTCGCGACCTCCTCGATCGGGTACCCGCGGTAGCGCAGGACGCCCTTGTCGCCGTCGATGTAGGTGATCTGCGACTTGGTCGCCGCGGTGTTCACGAAGCCGTAGTCGAGCGACATGAAGCCGGTCTGCTTCGTCAGGGTCGAGAAGTCGATGCTCGAGGCGCCGTCGACGCTGCGGAGGATCGGGAACTCGGCGGTGCGATCGCCGAAGGTGAGCGTGACCTTCTGGGGCTCGGCCTCGGCCGCAGCCGGCGCGCTCTCCGTGGCGGGCTCCGGTGCCTCCACCGTCGCGGTTCCGTCGCTCTGCGTGCCGGATTCGGTCACAACGCCTCCCAGGTCGTCACGGTCGCTCCCGGCAGCGCGCTCGCACGGAGCGGGCGGCGCCGGGTGTGTGGGCGGTGCAGCCGGCGCCGTTGTGTGGCGACATCGACCGAACCTCCTACAGCCTAAGGGCACAGCAGGGGACCTGCTGCACCGGCCAGTGGTCCCCGGCGCGGGTTGTGGGACTGCGACAGAAGCGGCCGACGGCCGTCGCTAGGAGAGGCCTGCGGACAGCCGGGACGCGGCCGCGTCGATCCGCTCGTCGGTCGCCGTCAGCGACAGGCGCACGTGCTCGGTGAAGTGGTCGCCGTAGAAGACGCCGGGTCCGGCGAGCACGCCGATCCGCGCGAGCCGCTCGATCGACTCCCACGCGGGCCGCCCCTCGGTGGCCCAGAGGTAGAGGCCCGCCTCGCTGCGGTCGATGCGGAAGCCGGCGGACTCGAGGGCGGGACGCAGCCGATCGCGGCGCGCTCGGTAGCGCTCCTTCTGCTCCGCCACGTGCGCGTCGTCGCCCAGGGCTGTGATCATCGCCTCCTGGAGCGGGCCCGGCACGATCATGCCGGCGTGCTTGCGGACGGTCACGAGGCGCGCGATGAGCAATGGGTCGCCCGCGACGAACGCGGCACGGTAGCCGGCGAGGTTCGACTGCTTGCTGAGCGAGTAGACGCCCAGGACTCCCTCGCGGCTCCCTCCGACCACCCGGGGGTCGAGGATGCTCGGGATCGACTCGTCGGCCCAGCGGCCCTCCCAGCCGAGCTCGGCGTAGCACTCGTCTCCGGCGATGACGGCGCCCAGCTCGCGAGCCCGCTCCACCGCGCGCGTCAGTGCCGGCACGTCGAGCACCGCGCCGTCGGGGTTGCCCGGCGAGTTCAGCCAGACGAGGCGGGTGGAGTCGGGCCACTCGGCCGGATCGTCCGAGGCGAGCACGGAGGCGCCGGCGATCGCCGCGCCCATCGCGTAGGTCGGGTAGGCGGCGCGGGGGTGGACCACCACGTCGCCCTCGCCGAGACCGAGCAGGAAGGGGAGCCAGGCGACGAGCTCCTTCGAGCCGATGGTGGGCAGGACCTCGTCGACGCCGATGCCCGGGACTCCGCGACGGCGGGCGAACCAGGCGGCGATCGCCTCGCGCAGGGCGGGCGTGCCGACCGTCGTCGGGTAGGAGTGCGCGTCCGTCGCCCGCGCGAGCGCCTCGCGGATCAGGGCGGGCGTGGTATCGACGGGCGAGCCGATCGAGAGATCGACGATGCCGTCGGGATGCGAGGACGCGAGCGCCGTCGCGGGACCCATCAGGTCCCAGGGGTAGTCGGGCAGGGCTCCGAGCGCCACCGGAGGGCCGCTCAGTGGCCCTGGGGCGGCAGCACCGCGATGACCGGGTGGTCCTTCGCGATCACGCCGATCTTGGCGGCTCCGCCCGGGGAGCCGATCTCGTCGAAGAACTCGACGTTCGCCTTGTAGTAGTCGGACCACTCCTCGGGGAGGTCGTCCTCGTAGTAGATCGCCTCGACGGGGCAGACCGGCTCGCAGGCACCGCAGTCGACGCACTCGTCGGGGTGGATGTAGAGCGAGCGCTCGCCTTCGTAGATGCAGTCGACCGGGCATTCGTCGATGCAGGCGCGGTCTTTGACATCGACGCACGGAAGTGCGATCACGTAGGTCACGGTCGTGGCGTCCCTTCGAACAGAGGCTTCTATCGTACGCGGAGCGACGGAGCGTCGAGTCCCGCCGGCTCCTTCGCGCGTGCGGGGACCGGCGGGGGCGTCGGGCGCAGGCGCGGCCAGGCGATCACGACCAGCGCGATCAGGCCGGGGGCGAAGGTCCACACGACGCCGAGGCCGTTCGCGGGGACCAGCACCGACCCTCCCGCACTGCGCAGCGCCAGGAGGCCGATGACCCCGAGGAGCCCCATCGCCGCGCAGAACGCGACGAAGCGGTCGATCATCACGAGGCGGAGCCCCAGGAGGAGGAGGAGCACCGCGGCGAGCGACGCCACCAACCCGAGCGGCAGGACTGCGTCGCCGACGACGACGGTGCTCTGGTGGGCGATGATGGTGATCGCTCCGACGACGGCGCCGACGAGCACCGAGAGCACGCCCGAGACGACGCGGGAGCGGAGGTCGGGCCGTTCCTCCGGAACGGGCGCGTCCGGCGACGCGGCGAGAGCGGGCGCCGGACGGAAGCGCTCCACGCGGCCGACGGGGAAGGCCGGGCCGCTGGAGAGCCGGGCCGACTCGCCCTCCACCACGATCTGCGTCGCGTGCGCCTGCAGTGCGGCGCGCTTGCGGGCGTAGTCCTCGTCGCCGAGCTCGATGACGACGTCGCCGTCCTCGGGAGGCGTCCCCTCGGGCAGGACCGCGAGGTAGCGGATCCCGAGCAGCTCGGCGGCTCGGCGCGCGACGATCGCCGCACGCACGTGATCGGGGTGGCCGTAGCCGCCCCCCGCGTCGTAGGACAGCACGACGCCCGCGCGGGTCTGCTGGAGGACGGCGACGAGATCGGCGATCTCCTCCTCCTCCGGAGCGGCCGTGAAGGCTGCGGGATGCACGGGCTCGAGCGGGACCGGCACGCGGCCGGGGCCCCACTGCATGCCGGAGTCGCGGTAGACGCGCGGTGCGGCGCCGCGCGCGCGGGCGTTCTCGGCTCCGAGGAAGCGGTGATCCGCGACTCCGAGGGCCGTCAGCGCCACGACGAGCTCGGTCGTGCGGTGCGAGGCGAGCTCGTCGGAGCCCTCGAGCGCCGCGAGGTCCTCGGGGATCACCTCTCCGCACTCGCCGCGCGTGGCGGTGACGACGGTGACCGCCGCTCCCTGCGCGACGAGGCGGGCGAGGGTGCCGCCCATGGTGAGGGTCTCGTCGTCGGGGTGCGCGTGGACCGCGACGACCCTCTCGTGCACTCCAGCTGGGCTCGCGTCCACACTCCACCTTCCGTCCGGCACGCGGATGCGCACCCGGCGCGCTTCTGGACAGGCGCTCGGGCGGCGCACTACAGTCGACTCCGGTAAGGCAAGGCTTACCGAAGGATGAGGCCCGGGGCGGGGGTCGTCCCGCCCCTCCCGCGATCGACCGAGAGAACACGCGTGCTCGCAAATTACCTCATCGGCCTCCGCGAAGGCCTCGAAGCCGGCCTCGTGGTCGGCATCCTCGTCGCGTACCTGACGAAGCTCGGGCGCCGCGACGTGCTGCCACGCCTGTGGACCGGCATCGCCGCGGCCGTCGCGATCTCGCTCGTGACCGGGGCGATCCTCACCTGGGGTCCGTACGGGCTGTCGTTCCAGGCGCAGGAGCTGCTCGGCGGCGGGCTGTCGATCCTGGCCGTCGGCCTCGTCACCTGGATGATCTTCTGGATGGGGGCGAACGCCCGGAGCCTCAAGGGCGAGCTGGAGTCGCGGCTCGACGCCGCCGTCGGCGGATCCGCCCTCGGGATCGTCGTGCTCGGCTTCGTGAGCGTCGGCCGCGAGGGGATCGAGACCGCCCTGTTCGTCTGGGCCAGCGTCTCCTCGAGCAGCGCCTCCTCCGGGGCGGAGGCCTGGACCGGCACGATCGGCGCCCTCCTGGGCATACTCTCGGCGGTCGTCATCGCGTACCTGATCTTCCGCGGCTTCGTCCGGATCGATCTCGGCCGGTTCTTCACCTGGACGGGCGGCTTCCTGATCGTAGTCGCGGCGGGCGTGCTCTCGTACGGCGTCGGAGACCTGCAGGAGGCGTCGCTCCTGCCCGGCTGGGGCGCCCCGCTGTTCAGCCTCGGTGCGGTGCTGCCGGCACCGATCTCCGCGATCCTCGGTGGGCTCTTCAACTACACGCCGGAGCCGACCGCGCTGCAGTTCACCGCCTGGCTCGCGTACCTCGTCGTCGTCGGCGCCCTCTTCGTCCGCCAGGTCCGGCTCCGCCGGCCGCGTCGGGGCAGCGCGGCCCCGGTCGCGACTCCCGCTCACACCTCCGTCTGATCCCGGCACCGCCGGTTCCACCCCCTACTCCAGGAGAACCATGCCCTCGCGCGCAGTCCCCCGCCGTTCCCCGCTCCCCCGCCTCGTCTCCGGCCTCGCCGGTGCCGGCGTCCTCGCGTTCGCGCTCTCCGGCTGCGTGCCGAACTCGGCCGCCTCCTCCTCGGCGGCGCTCGACGTCGCCATCAGCGACGAGGCCTGCGACGTCTCGGCCGCGACCGCCTCGGCCGGAGCGGTGACCTTCTCGCTCGCGAACGAGGGCACGGACGTCAACGAGTTCGAGATCCTCGCGGACGACAAGCTGCGGATCGTCGGCGAGAAGGAGAACGTGACGCCCGGGCAGACCGTGTCCTACGTCGCCCAGCTCGAGCCCGGCACGTACTACACGGCCTGCAAGTTCCAGCAGGTCGGCGCTCCCATCGGCCTGTCCGAGTTCACCGTCACCGGTGAGGCCACCGAGCAGTCCGCGGACGAGAAGGCGGCGACGGAGGCGGCCGTGACCAACTACGTCGCCTACGTGAAGTCGCAGGCTGGCGAGCTCCTCCCCGCTGTGCAGGCTTTCAGCGACGCCTACGTGGCCGGCGACGACGAGACGGCGCGCGGCCTCTTCGCGTCGACACGCGTCTTCTACGAGCGCATCGAGCCCACCGCGGAGGCGTTCGGCGACCTCGACCCGAAGATCGACTACCGCGAGGTCGACGCCGTCGCCGAGGGCCTGGACTGGACCGGCTTCCACCGCATCGAGAAGGACCTCTGGGTCCCGGCGCAGGACGCGCTCAACTCCGACGGCACGAGCGCCTACCTCGACTGGGCGCCGTCGACCCCGGAGCAGCGCGCCGAGTTCGGCCAGGGGCTCGTGGACGACGTGCAGAGCCTCTACGACCTCGTGAACGCCGACGACTTCACCGTCTCGGTCGGTGACATCTCGAACGGCGCCATCGGCCTGCTCGACGAGGTCGCCGCGGGCAAGATCACCGGCGAGGAGGACTGGTGGTCGGGAACCGACCTGATGGACTTCGCCGCCAACGTCCAGGGTGCGGAGGTCGCCTTCGGCAACGTCGAGCCGATCGCGACAGCCTCGGGCGACGAGGGCGCCGCCCTGACCGCCGACATCACGGAGCAGTTCACCGCTCTGGACGCGCTGCTCGCGCAGTACGGCTCGATCGACGCGGGCTTCGCGCCCTACTCCTCGGTTTCCGATGAGCAGAAGAAGGAGCTCTCGGACCAGGTGAACGCCCTCTCGGAGCCGCTGTCGCAGCTCACCCACACGGTGCTCGGCGTCGAGGAGCCCGCGGAGTAGATGGACGACGACCAGCAGGACACCGCGGCGGACGTCTCCCCCGACTCCGCCGCCCCCGTCGAGCAGACCCGCCGCCTCTCGCGGCGCGGGCTGCTCGGCCTCGTCTCGGCCGGAACCGCGGGGATCGCCGCGGGCGTCGGCGGGACCGTCGCGGTCGCCTCCGCGACGACCGCGAACGCCTCCGGCGCCTCGAACACGGTGCCGTTCTTCGGCGCGAACCAGGCCGGGATCACGACCGCGGCGCAGGACCGGCTGCACTTCGCCTCCTTCGATCTCGCGTCGGGCACCACGCGCGAGGACCTGATCGAGCTGCTGCAGGACTGGACGCTCGCCGCGTCGCGACTGACGCGCGGACTCGACGTCAGCGAGGAGGGCGCGGTCGGCGGACCCGACACCGCCCCTCCGGACGACACGGGCGAAGCCCTCGGGCTCGACGCCGCAGCGCTGACGATCACCTTCGGCTTCGGCCCCGGCGTGTTCACCGACGCGGACGGCGCCGACCGCTTCGGACTCGCGGCCCGTCGTCCGCCCGCGCTCGAGACGCTCCCCCGCTTCCGCGGCGACGCCCTCGTGCCGACGGCGAGCGGAGGCGACCTGTGCATCCAGGCCTGCGCGAACGACCCGCAGGTCGCGGTGCACGCGATCCGCAACCTCAGCCGCATCGCCTTCGGCCGGGCGTCGCTCCGCTGGTCCCAGCTCGGCTTCGGGCGGACGTCGTCGACGTCGACGGCGCAGGCCACTCCGCGCAACCTCTTCGGCTTCAAGGACGGCACGGCCAACGTGAAGTCGGAGGAGACGGACGCGGTCCAGGAGCACGTCTGGGTGCAGGAGTCGGACGGTCCCGACTGGCTCGTGGGCGGCAGCTACCTCGTGGCCCGCAAGGTCCGCATGATCATCGAGACCTGGGACCGGAGCCAGCTCGGCGAGCAGGAGCGGGTGATCGGGCGGAGCAAGGGCTCGGGCGCGCCGCTCTCGGGCGGGGACGAGTTCGCCGAGCCGGACTTCACGGCGACCGGAGCGACCGGGGCGCCGCTCGTCGACCGGGCGTCGCACGTGCGGCTCGCGCATCCGTCGGTCAACAACGGCGCGCGACTGCTGCGCCGCGGATACAACTTCGTCGACGGGAACGACGAGCTCGGGCGCCTGAACGCGGGGCTGTTCTTCCTGTCGTTCCAGCGGTCGCCGGAGCAGTTCATCACGGTGCAGCGCTCGCTCGCGGACGATGCGCTGAACGAGTACATCAAGCACGTGGGGTCGGCGCTGTTCGCGGTGCCGCCCGGGGTGCGGGGCGAGGGCGACTTCGTAGGGTCGGGGCTGTTCGGCTGAGCTGAGGGGGCCCCTCCCTGCTGATCGAGTAGGCCGCGAAACGGCCGTATCGAGATCCGGGGCTCCTGGAGCACGTGGGTCTCGATACGCCGCGAAGCGGCTACTCGACCAGCCAGGGAGGGGGAAGCAGAAGACCGGCCGGAGGCAACCTCCGACCGGTCTCGAGCCGAGCGGGCGCGCGGGGCGCCCGGCGGGATCAGCCCTGCTTCTTCAGACGGCTGGTCTGGCGGGCGCGCGCGTTGGCGTCGAGCTCGACCTTGCGGATGCGGACGATCTCGGGGGTGACCTCGACGCACTCGTCCTCGCGGGCGAACTCGAGGCACTCCTCGAGCGTCAGCTGGCGCGAGGGCGTCATCGACTCGAACGTGTCGGAGGTGGACTGACGCATGTTGGTCAGCTTCTTCTCCTTGGTGATGTTCACGTCCATGTCGTCGTTGCGCGAGTTCTCGCCGATGACCATGCCCTCGTAGACCTCCTCCGTGGGGTTCACGAAGAAGGTCATGCGCTCCTGGAGCGCGATGATCGCGAACGGAGTGACGACACCGGTGCGGTCGGCGACGATCGAGCCGTTGTTGCGGGTGACGATGGCGCCCGCCCACGGCTCGTAGCCGTGCAGGATCGCGTTCGCGATGCCGGTGCCGCGCGTGGTGGTGAGGAACTCGGTGCGGAAGCCGATCAGACCGCGCGAGGGGACGATGAACTCCATGCGGACCCAGCCGGTGCCGTGGTTCGCCATGTTCTCCATGCGGCCCTTGCGCGCGGCGAGGAGCTGCGTGATCGCGCCGAGGTACTCCTCCGGAGCGTCGATGGTCAGGTGCTCGAACGGCTCGTGCGTCTTGCCGTCGACCTGGCGGGTGACCACCTGGGGCTTGCCGACGGTGAGCTCGAAGCCCTCGCGGCGCATCTGCTCGACGAGGATCGCCAGCGCGAGCTCGCCTCGGCCCTGGACCTCCCACGAGTCGGGGCGGCCGATGTCGAGGACCTTGAGCGACACGTTTCCGATGAGCTCGCGGTCGAGGCGGTCCTTGACCATGCGCGCGGTGAGCTTGTGGCCCTTGACCTTGCCGACGAGCGGCGAGGTGTTGGTGCCGATGGTCATCGAGATCGCCGGGTCGTCGACCGTGATGGCCGGCAGCGGGCGGATGTCCTCCGGGTCGGCGATGGTCTCGCCGATGGTGATCTCGGGGAAGCCCGCGATCGCGACGATGTCGCCGGGGCCGGCGGACTCGGCCGGGTAGCGGTCGAGCGCCTTCGTGATCAGGAGCTCGGTGATGCGGGCGTTGGTGTGCGTGCCGTCGTGGTGCACCCAGGCGACTGTCTGGCCCTTCTTGATGTTGCCGTTGAAGACGCGCAGCAGCGCGAGGCGGCCGAGGAACGGCGAGGCGTCGAGGTTCGTGACGTGGGCCTGGAGGGGCGCCTCGTCGTCGAAGGTCGGCGCAGGGATGTGCTTGAGGATCGCCTCGAAGAGCGGCTCGAGATCCTCGGCGTCGGGCAGCGTGCCGTTCTCGGGCTTGTTGGAGGACGCGCGGCCCGCCTTGCCGGAGGCGTAGACGACGGGCACGTCGAGGATCGCGTCGAGGTCGAGGTCGGGGACGTCGTCCGCCATGTCGGAGGCGAGGCCGAGGAGGAGGTCCTGGCTCTCGGCGACGACCTCGTCGATGCGCGCATCCGGACGGTCGGTCTTGTTGACCAGGAGGATCACGGGCAGCTTGGCCTCGAGCGCCTTGCGGAGCACGAAGCGGGTCTGCGGGAGGGGGCCCTCGGACGCGTCGACGAGGAGGCAGACGCCGTCCACCATCGAGAGGCCGCGCTCGACCTCGCCGCCGAAGTCGGCGTGACCCGGGGTGTCGATCACGTTGATCGTGATGGGGCCCTCGGTCGCGTGCTTGCCGCGGTACGAGACCGCGGTGTTCTTCGCGAGGATCGTGATGCCCTTCTCGCGCTCGAGCTCGTTCGAGTCCATCGCGCGCTCGTCCACGTGGGCGTGCGCATCGAAGGAGTTCGTCTGCTTGAGCATGGCGTCGACCAAAGTGGTCTTGCCATGGTCGACGTGGGCGACGATCGCGACGTTGCGCAGGTCGGAGCGGGTGGCACTTGCCATGTGAACGGACTCGTCTCGTGTTCTCGTGCAGTAAGGGGGACCCTCCATCGTACCGCAGGCGCGCTCCGGAACGACGGAGGGCCCCGATCCGGCCCGATCACCCCGCGGGAAGCGGGATTCTCGGGCGCGGAACGGGGCCCTCGCGGCGGTGGATCAGACCGCGAACTCGATCCCGGCGCCGGGGATCGCCTCGAGCAACTCGCGGGTGTACTGCTGCTGCGGCGAGTCGAACACCGTGTCGGTCGGCGCGTGCTCGACGATGCGGCCCTTCTGCATCACGCAGACGTCGTCCGCGATGACGCGGACCACGGCGAGGTCGTGCGTGATGAACAGGTAGGTCAGCCCGAGCTCGGCCTGCAGATCGGCGAGCAGGCGGAGGATCTGCGCCTGCACGAGCACGTCGAGCGCCGAGACGGCCTCGTCGAGCACGACGATCTCGGGCTTGAGTGCCAGCGCCCGCGCGATGGCGACGCGCTGGCGCTGCCCGCCGGAGAGCTCGTTCGGGTAGCGGCCCGCGATGACGCGCGGGAGCGACACCTGGTCGAGCAGCTCGAAGACGCGCTCGCGCTGCGAGGCGCGATCGCCGACCTTGTGCACCCGGAGGGGCTCCGAGATCGTGTTGCCGATGTTGTGCAGCGGGTCGAGCGAGCCGTACGGGTCCTGGAACACCGGCTGCATCGAGCGGCGCAGCGCGAGCATCTCCTTGCCGCGGAGCTTCTCGGTGCGGCGACCGTCGATCGAGATGGCCCCCTTGGTGGCCGTCTCGAGGCCGAGCACGAGGCGCGCGATCGTCGACTTGCCCGAGCCCGACTCCCCGACGAGGGCGGTGGTGGTGCCCTTGGGGATCGAGAACGAGACGTCGTCGACGGCCGTGAAGTCCTCGGCCTTCAGCCCGCCGCGGCGGATCTTGAACACCTTGGTGAGGTTCTCGATCTCGATCATCGGCTTCGTCGTCGTGGGGGCTCCCGCGTGGGTGCCCGCCGCGCGGACGAGGTCGACCTCGGCGACGGCGGCGGACTCGCCGGGCACCGACTCCTTCGCGGCTCCGGCCGTCGACTGGATGCGGCGCGACGCGAGGCTCGGAGCCGCGGCGATCAGGCGCTGCGTGTAGGGGTGCTGCGGGTTCTGCAGCACCTCGACCGAGGCGCCGGACTCGACGATGCGGCCCTTGTACATCACGATGAGCTTCTCGGCGCGCTCGGCGGCGAGGCCCAGGTCGTGGGTGATGAAGAGCAGCGCGGTTCCGTCGGTCCTCGTCAGAGTCTCGAGGTGGTCGAGGATCCGCCGCTGCACCGTCACGTCGAGGGCCGAGGTCGGCTCGTCGGCGATGAGGAGCTGCGGGGCCGCGGCCAGGCCGATGCCGATCAGCACGCGCTGGCGCATGCCTCCGGAGAACTGGTGCGGGAACTGCTTCAGGCGCTTCTCGGCGTCGGCGAGGCCGGCGTTCTGCAGCACCTCGATCGCCTTGGCGCGCACCTCCTTGCGGCCGGTCGCGAGACCGTTCGCGCGGATGGTCTCCTCGACCTGGAAGCCGACCGACCACACCGGGTTCAGGTTCGACATCGGATCCTGCGGGACGTAGCCGATGCGGCGGCCGCGGATGTCCTCGAGCTCGGGCCGGGTCGCCTTCGCGAGGTCCTTCCCGTCGAAGAGCACGGAGCCGCCGGTCACCTTGCCGGAGCCGGGGAGCAGGCCGATGATCGCCGCGGCGGTCGTCGACTTGCCCGAGCCCGACTCCCCCACGATGGCGACGGTCTGGCCGTGCTCGATCGTGAGGCTGACGCCGCGCAGGGCGGGCACCAGGCCGCTGCCGGTCTGGAAGCCGACCTCGAGGTCGGTGACCTGGAGCAGCGGCCCCTTCGGAGTGGTCGAGTCGGTCATCGGAGGGCCCTCGCCTTCGGGTCGAGCGCGTCGCGCAGGGCCTCGCCCATGAGGATGAAGCTCAGCACGGTGATGGTCAGCGCGGCGGACGGGTAGATCAGCGTCTGCGGGTTGGTCCGCAGGTCGCGCTGGGCCTGGCTGATGTCGTTGCCCCACGACATCACGGAGCCGGGGAGGCCGACACCGAGGAACGACAGGGTCGCCTCCGCGGTGATGGCCGCACCGAGCGAGATCGTCGTGACGACGATGACGGGGGCGATGGAGTTGGGCATGACGTGGCGGAACAGGATCGCCATGCGGGACAGGCCCGTGGCGGTCGCGGCCCCGACGAAGTCCGACTGCTTCACCCGCAGCACCTCGGAGCGGAGGACGCGGGCCGTGGTCGGCCACGCGAACGCGCCGATCGCCAGGGCGATGACGAACACGTTCCGGTGCGCCGAGAAGACCGACATGATCACGACGGCGGCGAGGATGTAGGGGATCGAGAAGAAGATGTCGCCCGCGCGCATGATGACGGTGTCGACCCAGCCGCCGAAGAAGCCGGCGAGCGCGCCTCCGATGACACCCGTGATCGTGGTGATCAGGATGACGATGAGGCCCACCGTGAGCGAGGTCGACGTGCCGTGGATGATCCGGGCGTAGACGTCGCAGCCCTGCTTCGTGAAGCCCAGGACGCTGCCGTCGCCGGGGCCCTGGTTGCTGAAGCCGAGGTCGCACGCCCGCGGGTCGACGGAGGTGAAGAGGGTGGGGAGCAGCGCGACCGCGACGATCAGCACGATCATCGCGCCCGAGATCCAGAACATCGGTCGGCGGCGCAGGTCCTGCCAGGCGTCGGTCCACAGGTTGCTGGGCTTCTCGTCGAGCGAGACGGCGTCGACCGAGGCGATCGGCGTCTCCTCGAGCGGTGCCACGAAGTGATCGATGCGACGGGGGGCGTCGCGGTTCATCTCATTTGGCATAGCGGATCCTCGGGTCGAGTACGGCGTAGAGCAGGTCGACGAGGATGTTCACCACGAGGTAGAACAGCACCATGACCGTGACGAAGGAGACGACGGTCGGCCGCTCCCCTCGGATGATCGCCTGGTAGAGCGTGTTCCCGACTCCGGGAACGTTGAAGATGCCCTCGGTGACCGTCGCGCCGACGATCAGCAGGCCGAAGTCGGCGCCGAACTGGGTCGTCACCGGGATCAGCGAGTTGCGCAGGATGTGCACGGGCACGACGCGCTTGCGCGAGAGGCCCTTGCTGTAGGCGGTGCGGACGAAGTCGGAGCCGGCGGTCTCGATGACCGAGCCGCGCGTGAGGCGGATCGCGGAGGCGACCACGAAGAGCGCGAGCACGATGGCGGGCAGCAGGAGCCGCTCGAACGTCGGCGACCCGCCGACCGTGGGCGAGAACCAGCCCAGCTGCACGGCGAAGAAGGACTGCGCGATGAAGCACAGGACGAAGATCGGCACCGACACGAGCAGGAGGCTGACGACGAGCGCGCTGGCGTCGAAGAACGAGCCCTTCCGCAGTCCGCTGATCAGGCCGATCGTGAGAGCGACGACGATCTCGATGATGATCGCCATCATGGCGAGGGTGAGCGTGACCGGGAACGTGCGGGCGAGGATGTCGTTCACCGACTGCCCGGAGAAGGAGATGCCGAAGTCGCCGCGGACGACGCCGCCGAGGTAGTAGAGGTACTGCACGATGAACGGCTCGTTCAGGTGGTACTGCTCCTCGAGGCGCGCGAGGAGCGCGGCGTTCGGGGTCTTGTCGCCGAAGAGGGCGAGGAGGGGGTTCCCCGGCATGGCGAAGACCATGAAGTAGATCAGGAAGGTCGTCCCGATCAGGACGGGGACGGCTTGCAGGATGCGTCGGACGATGTAGGCGAGCACGTCAGCCCTGCCTGTTCCGGTGTCGCATGGTGGACCTCATTCGATCGTGACCGAACAAGGCGCTCCGCCCGTGGGAACGGTCGTGCCGTCCCCACGGGCGAAGCGCCCGTCGTGTCTGATGTCAGCTCTTGGTGATCTGGTAGAACAGCGGAACCGAGTTCCACCCGAACTCTACGTCGGAGACGGTCTCGCTGTAGCCGCCGGTCACGTTGGCGTACCAGAGCGGGATCGAGGGCAGGTCCTGGAGCAGGACCTCCTGAGCCTTCTGGTAGTCCTCGTTCGCGGTCGCGAGGTCGGTCTCGGCCGAGCCGTCGGCCAGGAGCTGGTCGAACTCGGGGTTCGAGTAGTCACCGTCGTTCGACGAGGCGTTGGTCGCGTACAGCGGGCCCAGGAAGTTGTACAGACCCGGGTAGTCGGCCTGCCATCCGGTGCGGAACGCGGTCTCGATCGAACGGTCGACGATCTTGGTGCGCGCCTCGGCGAAGGTCGGGTAGGCCTCGCCCACCGCGTCGATGCCGAGCGTGTTCTTGACCGCGTTCGACACGGCGTCGACCCAGCCCTGGTGGCCGCCGTCGGCGTTGTAGGCGATCGAGAAGGTGCCCGTCCACGGGGAGATCGCGTCGGCCTCGGCCCACAGCTTCTTCGCCTCGTCGGGGTTGTACTCGAGCACCTCGGCGCCCTCGAGGGAGTCGCTCCAGCCGTCGATCACCGGGGAGGTGAAGTCGGAGGCGGGGGTGCGGGTGCCCTCGAAGATGACGTCGGTGATCTGCTCGCGGTCGAAGGCCATGGAGATGGCCTGACGGCGCAGCTTGCCCTCTTCACCGCTGAAGTGCTCGAGGCGCTCCGGGATCGTGAAGGACTGGAAGACGGCGGAGGCCTGGTTGACCGCGCGGTCGCCGAGGTCGCTCTCGAAGGTGCCGAACGCGGAGTCCGGGATCTGGTCGATCACGTCGACGTTGCCGGCGAGCAGGTCGGCGTACGACGCGTCCTGGGTCGCGTAGAACGTGATGGTGATGCCGCCGTTGACCGGGACGCGGGGTCCGTCGTAGTCGGGGTTCACGACCAGGTCGATCTGGACGTCGTGCTGCCACGCGCCCTCGCCGTCGAGCATGTACGGGCCGTTGCCGATCGGGTTCTCACCGAAGGCGTCCATGTCGTCGTAGGCGACGCTGGGCAGCGGGTAGTAGGCCGAGTAGCCCAGACGCTGCGGGAAGTCCGACTTGGGAGCCGTGAGCGCGACGGTGAACGTCGTGTCGTCGACGACCTTCAGGCCGGTCAGCTCGGTGTCCTCGTCGTAGCTGAAGCCCTCGATGTCCTCGAAGAAGTAGCTCTGGAGCTGCTCGTTGGAGTACTTCGCGCCGTAGTTCCAGGCGTCGACGAACGACTGGGCCGTGATCTCCTCACCGTTGGTGAAGGTGCGGCCCGACTCGATCGTGATGGTGTAGTTCTGCGCGTCGTCCGACTCGACCGACTCGGCCAGGTCGGGCTGCGCCGCGCCCTCGGCGTCGTAGTAGTAGAGACCGGCGAAGATCTCGTCGAGGATCTTGCCGCCGCCCACCTCGTTGGTGTTGGTCGGGACCAGCGGGTTCTGCGGCTCGGAGCCGTTGGTGAGGATGATCGCGGCGGAGTCTCCGGCCGCATCTCCCCCGCCGTCGTCGTTCGAGCTGCTGCAGCCGGCGAGGACCAGGGTGCTCGCGGCGACGAGCGCCAGAGCTCCGAGGCCGAAACGTCTGATTTTCACTATTCCTCCAGTGGTGTGAGGGCGCACGGGAAGTGATTTCCCGGATGCTGTGGTGGCCGCGCGCGTAGCGACGGCGTCGGCGCACGGGAGACTGTTGGCCCCCGCGCTAGTGCCATCGACGAGACTATGTATCGGCTCGCTATCTGCACAAAAGCATGTGGAAACCGTTACACAGCGGTAACCGGGAGGTGGAATCCTTGCGCCTTTCCGCACGAAACCTGCGTGATGGACCGTCCCCACGCAATGCATCGATTCAGAGGAGGCCCACGCAGTGTCCACCGCGCTGACAGGATCCATGCAGCCACGAGGGCGGATCGGGATCGAGATCCTGCTCGTCCTGGGGCTCTCGCTCGGCGCCTCCGCGATCTACTCCGTCGTGTCGATCACCAACCGTCTCACCCGAGACGTCGCGCTGTCGGAGCAGACGGCGACGCTGAACGGAGCGCTCAGCGACCGCCCCGCGTTCGATCTGGTCTACCAGCTGCTCGCGCTGTTCTTCGACCTGGTGCCGGTGGCGCTCTGCGCATTCCTGCTCTGGCAGAGCACCGGACGGCCGCTGGGGCGGCTGGGACTGGATCTGCGGCACCCTCTGCGCGATCTCGGCACCGGGACCGTGCTCGCGATCGCGATCGGCGCCCCGGGGATCGCGCTCTACGCCCTGGGTCGAGCTCTGGGCGTGACGGTGGCGGTCGTCGCCTCGCCGCTGGACGCGTACTGGTGGACCGTGCCCGTGCTGATCCTCTCGGCGATCCGGGCGGGGATCCAGGAGGAGGTGATCGTGGTCGGCTACCTCTTCGCGCGGCTGGGCGACCTCGGTTGGGGACGGTGGCGGATCCTGTTCGCCAGCGCGCTGCTGCGGGGCAGCTACCACCTGTACCAGGGCATCGGGCCGTTCCTCGGCAACGTGATCATGGGCGTGGTGTTCGGACTGTTCTACCAGCGGTTCGGGCGGACGCTGCCCCTGGTGATCGCGCACTCGATCATCGACATCGTGTCGTTCGTGGGGTACCCGCTGGCGGTGGCGCTCTGGCCGGAGCTGTTCGCGGCGCCGGAGCCCGCTTCCTAGCTGGAGCCCGTACGCAACCGAGGTTCAGAGCGTGGGAGGCAGGGTCTGACCGTCTTCTGCCGCGGATCGACCTCGGTTACCGACGCTCACCGTGCTGCCGACCGGACCAGAGGTGCTCCTTGCGCTGGACGAGACCCCTGATGACGTCTTCGGTCCGCTCCCACGAGGCGATGATCTGACGGGTCGAGAGCCGGATGCAGAGGTACCCCTGAGCCGCCAGCTCGAGGCTCCGCCGGTAGTCCTCCTCGAGCTGGTGGGAGCCGGAGTGGAATGCACGGCCATCGGGCTCGAACACGAGCCGCTCCCCCAGAAGGACGTCGACCCGCCCCACTCGGGGGATCGGCACCTGCGACCTCACGCGGACGCCCAACCGGCGACCGCATCGGCGCACCCTCGTCTCCAGACCGGACTGGGACAAGGGGTCCACCTCGTCGAACACCCACTGCTTGCCGGTGGGAGCGAGACCGCGCAGTGCGAGGAGATCATCGAGCGCGATCGCGCCCGAGTTCACGGCGCTGTCGAACGTCATGAGGGCGTTCTCGCCGTCGACGCAGGCGAGCAGATGGAGCAGGGAGGAGCGGAGGCCGTCGAGCGACGACGTCTCAGGACCGCATCCCTCCCACGCGCGCCAATGCAGCACCGTGCCGTCGCCTGCTCGGCGCTCTGAGGAGTGGGGCGGGACGGCGACGTGCAGTCGGCCCGTCTCGAGCACCCAGAGGCCGCGAGCGTCCAGGCCCGAAGCGCAGCTGAGAACGCCGCCGGCTGCGACGGCGCGGCGCTGGTCGAGCGGAACGGCGGGAAGCGCGAACCATCCGCGTCTCAGCCGAAGGACGGCTCCGGAGTCGACCGCCGCTCGAAGATCGCGCGCCGTGACTCCGGCGCGAGCGAGCTGCGCCGTCGTCGCGACTCCGTCGAGTCCTGCCAGGACATGCATGAGGCGTTCCACGGCATCACGATCGCCGGATGCGCACTCACCTGAGCACGTTCAGCGACGATCCGTGGACTGCACGCCGCGGCGACCTCATGGGGAGGACCGTCCGTGTTCGCAATCGAGGGTGGACGAGGCGGAAGACGGGCAGAACGCCCCGCTCCCGCATTTCAGCCTCGGTTGCGGACACGCACCTGCCGGCCGATCAGGCGAAGGCCTCGATCGGCGGGCAAGCGCAGACCAGATTGCGGTCGCCGAAGGCCTGGTCGACGCGGCGGACCGGCGGCCAGTACTTGCCGCGCACGAGCGAGCGGACGGGGTAGACCGCCTCCTCGCGCGAGTACGGGTGCGTCCACTCGCCCGTGACGAGGCACTCCGCGGTGTGCGGGGCGTTGCGCAGCGGGTTGTCGTCCACCGGCCACTCCCCCGCGCCGACGCGGTCGGCCTCGGCCTTGATGCCGATCATCGCGTCGATGAAGCGGTCGATCTCGGCGAGGTCCTCGCTCTCGGTCGGCTCGACCATCAGCGTCCCCGCGACAGGGAAGCTCATGGTGGGGGCGTGGAAGCCGTAGTCGACGAGGCGCTTCGCGACGTCGTCCACGGTCACTCCGGTCGCCGCGGTGAGCGGGCGGATGTCGAGGATGCATTCGTGCGCGACCAGGCCGTTCTCGCCCGTGTAGAGCACCGGGAAGTGCTCGCGCAGGCGCGCGGCGACGTAGTTGGCCGAGAGCACGGCGGCGCCGGTCGCAGCGCGCAGGCCGTCCTCGCCCATCATCCGGGCGTAGGCCCACGAGATCGGGAGGATGCCCGGGCTGCCGTAGGGCGCGGCCGAGACCGGGACGCCGCCGTGCACGACGGTCTCGCCGTGCTGGCCGATCGCGTGCTCGAGGCGCTGCGCGAGCGGGTGCCCGGGCAGGAACGGAGCGAGGTGTGCCTTGGCCGCGACGGGTCCCACTCCGGGACCGCCGCCGCCGTGCGGGATGCAGAACGTCTTGTGCAGGTTGAGGTGCGAGACGTCTCCGCCGAAGTCGCCGAACCGCGCGAAGCCCAGCAGCGCGTTGAGGTTGGCCCCGTCGACGTAGACCTGCCCGCCGGCCTCGTGCACGAGTCGGCAGATCTCGGAGACCTCGTGCTCGTAGACGCCGTGCGTCGACGGGTACGTGATCATGAGCGCCGCGAGGTCCGCCGCGTGCGCGGCGATCTTCGCGCGCAGGTCGTCGAGGTCGACGTTGCCCAGCTCGTCGCACGCGACGACGACGACGCGCATGCCCGCGAGCACCGCGCTCGCCGCGTTGGTGCCGTGCGCGCTCGAGGGGATGAGGCACACGGTGCGCTCGAGGTCGCCCTGCGCGCGGTGGTAGCCGCGGATCGCGAGCAGGCCCGCGAGCTCGCCCTGCGAGCCCGCGTTGGGCTGCAGCGAGACGGAGTCGTAGCCGGTGAGGTGCGCGAGCCAGCGCTCGAGCTGATCGATCAGCGCGAGCGAGCCCTGCACGTCGGCCTCGGGGGCGAACGGGTGCAGGTTCGCGAACTCGGGCCAGCTGACCGCCTCCATCTCGGCGGCGGCGTTGAGCTTCATGGTGCACGAGCCGAGCGGGATCATGCCGCGGTCCAGAGCGTAGTCGGCGTCGGCGAGGCGCTTGAGGTAGCGCATCATCGACGTCTCGCTGCGGTGGGTGTTGAAGACCGGGTGCACGAGGAACGGGGTGGCGCGCTCGAGCGCGACGGGGATCGAGCGCGCGGATGCGGCGAGGAAGCCGTGCGCCGAGTCGAGGTCGCCGATCGCGACCGCGAGTGCGACGACCTCGGCGGTCGTCACGGTCTCGTCGAGCGCGACGGCCACCGTGTCGGCGTCGACGAGGCGCAGGTCGAAGCCCGCCTCGCGTGCCCGGGCGACCGCCGCCTCCGCGCCCTGCGGGACGACGACCGAGACGGTGTCGAAGAAGTCGGCGTGGCGGAGGGAGTGACCGCGGTCGAGCAGGAGCCGCGCGAGCAGAGCGGCCCGCGAGTGCACCTGCTCCGCGATCCGGGCGAGGCCGTCGGGGCCGTGGTAGACGGCGTACATCGCGGCCATGACGGCCAGGAGGACCTGCGCCGTGCAGATGTTCGAGGTCGCCTTCTCGCGGCGGATGTGCTGCTCGCGGGCCTGGAGGGACAGGCGGTAGGCGGGGTGCCCGTCCGCGTCCTGGCTGACTCCGACGAGACGGCCGGGCAGCTGGCGCTCGAGGCCCTTGCGGACGGCGAGGTACCCGGCGTGCGGTCCGCCGAAGCCCATCGGGACGCCGAAGCGCTGCGAGGTGCCGACCGCGACGTCCGCCCCGAGCTCGCCCGGCGAGCGGACGAGGGTGAGGGCGAGCAGGTCGGCGGCGACGACTCCGAGGCCGCCGTGGGCCTTCACCGCGGCGAGCACCGCGGAGGGGTCCCAGAGGTGGCCGGAGGCGCCGGGGTACTGCACGAGGGCGCCGAAGCACTCGGGGATGTCGGCGGCGGACGTCCGCGAGAGCGGCAGCTCCACGACGCGGATGCCCACCGCCTCCGCCCGACCGCGCAGCAGCGCCAGGGTCTGCGGCAGCGCGTCGGAGTCGACGACGAAGACGTCGGAGCGGGCCTTGGAGGCGCGACGCGTCAGCAGCATCGCCTCGACGACGGCGGTGCCCTCGTCGAGCATCGAGGCTCCGGCCGTGTCGAGACCCGTGAGGTCCGAGACCATGGTCTGGAAGTTGATCAGCGCCTCGAGCCGACCCTGGGCGATCTCGGGCTGGTAGGGCGTGTAGGCCGTGTACCAGCTCGGGTTCTCGAGGACGTTCCGCTTGATGACGGCCGGCGTGAGCGTGCCGTGGTAGCCGAGGCCGATCAGCGGGCGGCGCACGGTGTTGCGGGCCGCGAGGGCGCGCAGCTCGGCGAGCGCCTCGGTCTCGGTCGCGGGCTCCGGCAGAACGGGGGCCAGGTCGCGGACGCGGATCGACTCGGGGACGGCGGCGGTGACCAGCGCCTCGACGGAGTCGTAGCCGAGGGCGGCCAGCATGGTCCGCTGAGCGTCGGCGTCGGTCCCGATGTGGCGGGACTCGAACTCGGAGGGGGTGCGGGGGGTCGACATCTACTCTCCGACCAGCTCGCCGTACGCCGCGGCGTCGAGCAGGCCGTCGGGCAGCGCGTCGAAGCGCACCTTGATCAGCCAGCCCTCGCCGAACGGGTCGGAGTTGACCAGCTCGGGGCTGTCGACGACGCCGGAGTTGACCTCGAGCACCTCGCCGTCGACCGGCGCGAACAGCTCGCCGACGGACTTGGTCGACTCGATCTCGCCGACGACGCTGCCGCCCTCGACGCGGGAGCCCGCGTCGGGCAGCTCGACGAAGACGACGTCGCCCAGCTTGTCGGCGGCGTAGGCCGTGATGCCCACCGTTGCGACGTCACCGTCGACGGCGATCCACTCGTGATCGGAGGTGTACTGCAGGTCGGAGGGGACGGCCATGTCAGATCTTCTTTCTGGAGTAGAAGGGGAGGGCGGTGACGGTCATGGGAAGACGGCTGCCGCGGATGTCGACGGCGACGACGGTGCCGGGCTGCGCCTGCGCGGGGGCCACGTAGGCCATGGCCACGGGGACGCCGAGCGTGGGCGAGAGGACGCCGCTGGTGACGACTCCGATCTCGTCGCCGCTCTCGGAGAAGACGGGGTAGTCGGCGCGGGCGGCCCGGCGGCCCTCGCCGACGAGGCCGACGAGCACGGGAGCGTCGCCGGCGGGGCCCTCCTCGCTGGCGGCGCGGCCGACGAAGTCGATCGGCTTGCCGAAGGCGACGACGCGGCCGAGGCCGGCCTGCGCGGGGAAGATCTCACGGGAGAGCTCGTGGCCGTAGAGCGGCATGCCCGCCTCGAGGCGCAGCGTGTCGCGCGCGGCGAGTCCGGCCGGCACGAGGCCCGCTCCGGCGCCCGTCTCGGCGAGCGCCTCCCACAGGGCGGGGGCGGTGTCGGGGGCGACGTAGATCTCGAAGCCGTCCTCGCCGGTGTACCCGGTGCGGGCGATGAGGATCGGATGCGCCTCGAAGGTCGCGGGCACCGCGCGGTAGTAGCGCAGCTCCTCGAGAAGGCGAGCGGCGTCGTCGGTGTCGAGCACCGACTCCGCTCCCCGCTCGGTCTCGACGGCGAGGCCCTGCACGTTCTGCAGGATCTCGAGCGACTTCGGGCCCTGGATCGCGATCAGGGCGACGTCGTCGCTCTCGTCGAACAGCTCGCAGTCGAACATGGCCGTGCGGTCGCGCAGCTGCTCGGCGACCACGTGCCGGTTGGAGGCGTTCGCGACGACCATGAAGCGGTCCTCGCCGGTGCGGTAGACGACGAGGTCGTCGATCACTCCGCCGGTGCGGTCGAGCAGGAGCGTGTACTTCGCCCGGCCGACCGCGACGGCGCTCAGGTCGCTCGCGAGCGCGTAGTCCAGGGCGTCCACCGCCTCGGGGCCGACGACCAGGATCTCGCCCATGTGGGAGAGGTCGAAGAGGCCGGCGGCGGTGCGCACCGCGTGGTGCTCGGCGAGATCGCCGGAGTAGCGCACCGGCATCCACCAGCCGGCGAAGTCGGTGAAGGAGGCGCCGGCCGCCACGTGCACGTCGTGCAGCGGGGAGCGGCGCGACTCGGGGGTCTCGGCGGGAAGGGTCGTTCGGGTCTCGGACATGAGTTCTCCAATTCGTCGCAGTGCTGCGCACGCGCCCGCACAGGTCGATGGTGCGAGGCACAGCAGTGCCGTGGGAACTCCCCCTCTGTCGGGATGCCTGAGAGGTTCACGCCGCTCGGAGCGGCGCTTTCACCGTGGGCTGCCTCGTCGGAGTGAGCGCACCGCGCAGGCGGCTCGTCGCTCCGCGACGCATTTCCAGAGTGGCCAGTTCGACGCGGTACAAGACCTGAGAGATTGGCGGGGAGGCTTGCTCCTTCGGTGCCGACGGAGTCGGCTCTCCCGCGTCGCGTATGCGGCCCGGTATTCGGTTGTCCGCTCACCCTAGCGGGGTGCCGCGTGCGCTGTCCTCTCCTCCGAGATGCCACTTCGGTACGGCTCCCTCGGCGTGTCCCGTTCCGGAGTGGCATCTCGCGGAGAGCACGAAGGGTTTGGTGTTCGGGTCGGAGTGACACTAAGCTCCCGGCAGCACTTATAGTCAGTGCGACTCTTAGTAGGGATCCGTCATGGAGGAAGCACTGCCGCGGCTCGCCGTCTCGACCGTGATCTTCGCGTTGCGCCCGCACCCCGAGACCGGGGCGAGCACCGTCTGGATCCCCGTCGTCCGCCGCATCCGCGAGCCGTTCGAGGGCCTCTGGGCGCTCCCCGGCGGCCCGCTCCGTGCCGAGGAGGACCTCGCCGAGGCCGCCCGCCGCACTCTGCGGGAGACCACCGGACTCGGGCCCCGCTACCTGGAGCAGCTCTACGCCGTGGGCGGCCCCGACCGCTCCCCCGGCGAGCGCCGCGTGGTCTCGATCGTCTACTGGGCTCTCGTGCGCACCTCCGAGGCCGACGAGGCGATCGTGGGCGAGAACGTCACCTGGCTGTGCACCGACCTGCCGCTCGAGCTGGCCTTCGATCACGGGCTGATCGTCGCCTACGCCCTGTGGCGTCTGCGCAACAAGATGGAGTACTCCCGCATCGCGCAGGCCTTCCTCGGCGAGACCTTCACCCTCGCGCAGCTGCGCGAGGTGCACGAGGCCGTCCTGCAGAAGCCCCTCGACCCGGCGAACTTCCGCCGCACCATCGAGGCGTCCAAGACCGTGGTACCCACCGAGCAGAGGCTGGCGGGCACCCGTCACCGCCCTCCGCGGCTGTACCGCTACGACGAGTCCGTGGCACTCGTCGACAACGGGCCGCTGCCGGTCTGAGCAACCCACCGGCTCCGCCCGTCCGTCCGCACCATCCGAGGAGAGACACGTGACATCCGTCGACAGCACCATCCAGCTCATCGAGCGCGGAGCCCCGGGCGAGACCTGCGCCCCCGAGCTCGCCGACGCGCCCTGGTCGTTCGACCTCGGCTTCCCCGCCTACGGCCCTGGAGCGTCGCAGGCCGATCCGATCCCCGCCGAGGCCCCCGTGCAAGGCCGGCTCCCCGAGGAGTACACCGCGGCGAGCGCCGACGAGCTGCACCGCCGCATCCTCGACGCGAAGCGGACGCTCGGCGACCGGGTCGTCGTGCTCGGCCACTTCTACCAGCGCGACGAGGTGGTGCAGTACGCCGACTTCGTGGGCGACTCCTTCCAGCTCGCGAAGGCGGCGAAGAGCCGTCCGGACGCCGAGGCGATCGTCTTCTGCGGAGTGCACTTCATGGCCGAGACGGCCGACATCCTCTCGCGCCCGGAGCAGGCCGTGATCCTGCCCAATCTCGCGGCCGGCTGCTCGATGGCCGACATGGCCGACATCGACTCGGTCGAGGACGCGTGGGCCGAGCTCACCGAGCTCTACGGCACCGAGCCGGACGCCGACGGCCGCGTGCCGCTGATCCCGGTCACCTACATGAACTCCTCCGCCGCGCTGAAGGCCTTCTGCGGTCGGAACGGCGGAGTGGTCTGCACCTCCTCGAACGCCGCCACCGTCCTCGAGGACGCGTTCGCGCGCGGGCAGCGGGTGCTCTTCTTCCCCGACCAGCACCTGGGCCGCAACACGGCCAAGGCCATGGGCGTGCCGCTGGAGCGCATGCCGATGTGGAACCCGCGGAAGGCGCAGGGCGGCTCCGACGTGCAGACGCTCCTGGACGCGCAGGTGATCCTCTGGCACGGCTTCTGCTCGGTGCACAAGCGGTTCACCGTCGGCCAGATCGAGAAGGCGCGCGCCGAGCACCCCGGTGTCCGCGTGATCGTGCACCCGGAGTGCCCGATGGCGGTCGTCGACGCCGCCGACGAGTACGGATCCACGGACTACATCGTGAAGGCGATCCAGGCCGCCCCGGCGGGAACGACCTTCGCGATCGGCACCGAGATCAACCTGGTGCAGCGCCTCGCCGTGCAGTACCCGCAGCACACGATCTTCTGCCTCGACGACGTCGTCTGCCCGTGCTCGACCATGTACCGCATCCACCCCGGCTACCTCGCTTGGGTGCTCGAGGGCCTGGTCTCCGGCGTCGTGCACAACCGCATCTCGGTGGACGACTCGGTGAAGGCCGAGGCGGAGATCGCGCTCGAGCGGATGCTCGCGGCCGTTCCGCCCACCGGCCCGACGGCTCCGACGGCGGCCTGACGTGTCGCGGGTCGTCGTCGTCGGCAGCGGGATCGCGGGGCTCGTGACCGCGCTGCTCGCCTCGCGCCGCCACGAGGTGGTGCTGGTCACCAAGGGCGCGATCGCGGAGTCGAGCACGCGCTGGGCGCAGGGCGGGATCGCCGCGGTCACGTCCGCGGACGACTCCGTCGCCCTGCACGTCGAGGACACCCTGACCGCCGGAGCCGGGCTCTGCTCGCGCTCGGCCGTCGAGGTTCTCTGCTCCGAGGGGCCGGCCGCCGTGGCCGCGCTGCTGGCGTGGGGCGTCGGCTTCGACCGCGACGGCGGGGACCTCGCCCGCGGACTCGAGGCGGCGCACTCGCGCTCGCGCATCCTGCACGCGGGCGGCGACGCGACCGGCTCGGCGATCGAGGAGGCGCTCGTGCGGGCCGTGCGGGCCGCTCCCGTGACCGTGCTCGAGCGCACCGCCGTGGTCGATCTCGTGCGCCCGGGGCCCGCGGTGGTGGGCGTCGACGTCCTCCGGGACGGCTCGGTCGAGCGGATCGACGCCGACGCGGTCGTCCTCGCGACCGGTGGCGCGGGCCGGCTGTTCAGCCACACGACCAATCCCGAGGTCGCCACCGGCGACGGGCTCGCCGCCGCCCTGCGCGCCGGAGCCGAGGCGGCCGACCTGGAGTTCTACCAGTTCCACCCCACGGCGCTCGCGCTGCCGGGCGGCTTCCTCGTCTCGGAGGCGGTCCGCGGCGAGGGAGCGGTGCTCCGCGACGCCGCCGGCGAGCGCTTCATGACCGGCGTCCACCCCGACGCCGAGCTCGCGCCCCGCGACGTCGTCGCCCGGGCCATCGCCGAGCGGATGCTCCGCCAGGGCGGCCTGCCCGTGCACCTCGACGCCCGCCACCTCGACCCCGCGGTGCTCGCGAAGCGGTTCCCGAGCATCTCGGCCGCCTGCCGGGCGAACGGCCTCTCGCTCGCCGAGGACCTCGTGCCCGTGACTCCGGCCGCGCACTACTGGATGGGCGGCGTCGCCACCGATCTCGACGGGCGCACGAGCCTCCCCGGCCTGTTCGCCGTGGGCGAGGTCGCCTGCACCGGCGTCCACGGCGCGAACCGGCTCGCCTCGAACAGCCTGCTCGAGGGCGTCGTCTTCGCCCGTCGGACGGCGGAGGCCCTGGACGTGACCGCCCCGACGGCGGCGCCCGCCGCGGCGGCCCGCCCCGTCACTCCGCTCGCCCTCGACCGCTCGGCGCTGCAGGCGGCGATGTGGGCGGGAGCCGGGGTGTCCCGCGACGTCTCGGGGCTCGAGAGCGCCCGGACGGTGCTCCGCGGCGACGAGGCCCCCCTCTCGCTCCGCACTCTCGAGGACGCGAACCTCGTGGAGTGCGGCCGGGCCCTGATCGAGGCGGCCCTCGCCCGATCGGAGTCGCGCGGCGCCCACCACCGCACCGACCACCCCCTCACCGAGGCGACCGCGTACCGCGTCGCCGGAAGAAGAAAGGTCGCCGTGCCGTGCTGACCCGTCAGAGCATCGAACGACTCGTCACCCTCGCGCTCGAGGAGGACGCCCCCTGGGGCGACATCACCACCGAGACGCTGATCCCGGCCGACGCGACGGCGTCCGCGCGGCTCGTCGCCCGCGAGGCGGGGGTCTTCAGCGGCGGAGCCGTCCTGGTCGGCACGATGCTGCAGGCCGACTCCCGCATCCGCACGAGCGTGCTGATCGAGGACGGCGCGTCGTTCGCCGCGGGCGCCGTGCTCGCCGAGATCGACGGTCCCGCCGGCGGCGTGCTGCGCGGCGAGCGCGTCGCGCTGAACCTCGTGCAGCGGATGAGCGGCATCGCCACCCTCACCGCGCACTACGTGAAGGCGGTGGACGGGACGCGCGCGCGCATCGTCGACACGAGGAAGACGACCCCGGGGCTCCGCGCGTTCGAGCGCCACGCGGTGCGCAGCGGCGGCGGACGCAACCACCGCTCCTCGCTGTCGGACGCGATCCTCGCGAAGGACAACCACCTCGCGATCCTCGCCCAGCGCGGGATCGACCTGACGGCCGCGCTGCAGGCGGCGCGGGCCGCTGTGCCGCACACCACCCACATCGAGGTCGAGGTCGACCGCCTCGAGCAGATCGAGCCGGCGCTCGCCGGAGGGGCCGACACGATCATGCTCGACAACTTCACTCCGGAGCAGCTGCGCCAGGGCGTGACGCTGATCGGCGGCCGGGCGGTCGTCGAGGCCAGCGGCGGCGTGAACCTCGAGACGGTGCGGGCCATCGCCGAGGCGGGCGTCGACGTGATCTCGGTCGGCGCGCTCACGCACAGCGTCCGCTCGCTCGACCTCGGGCTCGACATCGACATCGAGGCGCCTGCTCCGTGATCTACCTCGACCACGCGGCGACCTCGCCCGTGCGCCGCGAGGCGCTCGAGGCGATGTGGCCGTTCCTGACGGGCGAGTTCGGCAACCCGTCGAGCAGTCACGCGCTGGGCGGAGCCGCGGCGCGTGCGCTGGAGGAGGCGCGGAGACGCGTCGCACGGTTCCTGGGCGGGCGCGCCTCCGAGACGCTGTTCACCGCCGGCGGCACCGAGTCGATCAACACGGCGGTCAAGGGCCTCGCGCTCGGGGCGCCCCGGGAGCGGCGGATCGTGATCTCGGCGATCGAGCACGAGGCGACGGTGGAGTCGGCCGACTTCCTGCGCCGCGTGCAGGGCTTCGAGGTCGTGGTGGCGCCGGTCGACTCCGTCGGTCGACTGGACCTCGAGGCACTGGCCGCTCTGCTGACGCCGGGGACCGCGCTCGTGTCGATCCTGGCCGCCAGCAACGAGATCGGCACCGTGCAGGACGTGCCGGCCGTGGCCGCCCTCTGCCGCGAGCAGCGCATCCCGCTGCACGTCGACGCGGTGCAGGCGGCGGGCTGGATCGACCTGCCGTCGATGGGGGCCGACGCGGTCTCGATCTCGGGGCACAAGCTCGGCGCTCCGAAGGGGGTCGGCGCGCTGATGCTGCGCAGTCGGCTGCCGTTCGAGCCGCTCCTGCACGGGGGCGGCCAGGAGCGGGACCGGCGCTCGGGCACCGAGAACGTGGCGTTCGCCGTCGCGCTCGGCACCGCGGTGTCGCTGGTCGACCCGTCGCGCGCCGCTCGTGCCGCCGCGGTGAGGGACGCCTTCGCCGAGAGGGTCGCCGCGCTCGCGCCCCGGGCGGCCGCGACCGGATCGGCGGAGCACCGACTGCCGTCGATCGCCTCCTACGTCGTGCCCGGCCGCAGTGGCGAGTCGATCCTGCTGGCACTGGAGGAGCGCGGAGTGGTGGTCTCGAGCGGCTCGGCCTGCGCGGCCGGTCGCGACGAGCCCTCCGACGTGCTGCTCGCGCTGGGGATCGACCCGCGCGTCGCCCAGACCGCGGTGCGGTTCAGCTTCGGAGCGGAGTCGACGGCGGAGGACGCCGAGCGTGCCGCGTCGGCCTTCGCGGAGGTCGTCGAGCGGGCCTGATCCCGCGGACGGCGACGGATCTCGCCGGATCGGGAATGTCGGAGGCACCTGGGAAGGTTCTGACACCTCGAGCCCTGCGCGACCGGCACCGACGGCGCCGCCGCGATGCGCAGCAGGTCGTCGTCGCCTCCGTGCGACCTCGCACCCGCCTCACCAGACACCTGCACGACCTCACGACCGGAGACCCTGTGACCGAGCGCACCCTTCCCGAGACGCGGGAGTCCGCCGCACCCCGAGACCGCACGCCGGCGCCGTCCGCCGTGCTCGAGCCGCGCAGCCGCCTCGTCATCAGCCTGCTGCTGGTGTCGGCGTTCGTCGTCATCCTCAACGAGACAATCATGAGCGTGGCGCTGCCCGACCTCATGCGCGACTTCGGCGTCGAGGCGCACGTGGGCCAGTGGCTGTCCACGGCGTTCATGCTGACGATGGCCGTCGTGATCCCGATCACCGGCTACCTGATCCAGCGCCTGCACACGCGCACGCTCTTCGCGGCCGCCATGACCCTGTTCAGCCTCGGCACGCTCAGCGCCGCGCTGGCCCCCACCTTCGAGGTGCTGCTGGCCGCGCGTGTCGTGCAGGCCGGCGGCACGGCCATCATGATGCCGCTGCTGATGACCACGGTGATGACCCTCGTCCCGCCGTCGATCCGCGGCCGGATGATGGGCAACATCTCGATCGTGATCTCGGTCGCCCCCGCCGTCGGCCCGACGATCTCGGGCGTCATCCTCAACTTCCTCAGCTGGCGCTGGATGTTCTGGATCGTGCTGCCGATCGCGGTCGGCGCGCTGCTCCTGGGCCTCCGCAAGGTGGAGAACGTGACGGAGCCGCGCAAGATCCCGATCGACTCCCTCTCGGTCGTGCTCTCGGTCTTCGGCTTCGGCGGCCTGGTCTACGGCCTCAGCTCGCTCGGCGAGGGCGGCGAGGCGGTCGTCGCTCCGTGGGTGCCGTTCGTCGTCGCGGGCCTGGGCCTCGCCGGCTTCATCCTGCGCCAGCTCTCGCTGCAGCGGACCGACCGCGCCCTGCTCGATCTGCGCACCTTCACCTCCGGCGGGTTCACCGTGGCGATCGTGATGATGGCGGTCAGCATGTCGGCGCTCTTCGGCACGCTGATCCTGCTGCCGCTCTACACGCAGAACGTCCTCGGGCTGACGCCGCTGGAGACCGGTCTGCTGCTGCTCCCCGGCGGACTGCTGATGGGCCTGCTGGCGCCGTTCGTCGGACGCGGATACGACCGATTCGGACCGCGCGTGCTGCTCGTTCCCGGTTCGGTGGTCGTCGCCGCCGCACTCTGGGGCTTCACCTTCCTCGACGAGAACTCGTCGTCGATGTTCATCCTGTCGCTGCACGTGGTGCTGAGTCTCGGGCTGGCGTTCGTCTTCACTCCGCTGTTCACCGCGGGCCTGGGCTCGGTGAAGCCGAAGTTCTACTCGCACGGCAGCGCCATCATCGGCACCGTGCAGCAGCTCGGAGGCGCGGCCGGCACGGCGCTGTTCGTCACCGTGCTCTCGATCCAGTCGGCCGCGCTCGCCCGCGAGGGCGCCGACCAGATCACGGCCTCGGCCGGCGGGATCCACTCGGCCTTCGTCTGGGGAGCGTCCATCGCCTCCCTCGCGATCGTCGCGGCCTTCTTCGTCCGGCGTCCCGCCGAATCCGACGTCCCGCTGCCCGTCGGGCACTGACCCGTCGACCCGCCGTGCCCGGCCGCCCTCCCGCTCGCCGGGTCGGCTGCCGGGCACGCCGTGTTCACCCGCCGGACACCCGGTGCTCCTAGCGTGACGCCCCGGTCGTGCCCTCCCCCGCGCGGCCGGAACGGAGACCGGACGTGGAGACGACCCTCGTGCAGGACCACCTCGACGCCGGCGCTCTCGCGGCGCCGCCCCGCACCCTCATCGACGTGCTGCGCGAGAGCGCCCGGCTCCACCCCGACGCCTCCGCCCTCGAGGACCCGGCGGGCGCCCTCAGCTATCGCGAGCTCCTCGCCCGCGTCGTCGGAGCGGCAGGCGAGCTGACGGCCGCCGGAGTCCGGCGCGGCGACCGCGTCGGCGTCCGCATGGCGAGCGGGTCGCGCGAGCTCTACCTCTCGATCCTCGCGATCCTCGCCGCCGGCGCCGCCTACGTCCCGGTCGACGCGGACGACCCCGAGGAGCGCGCGCAGCTCGTGTTCGGCGAGGCGCGCGTGCGCGGCGTCATCACCGGAGCAGGCCGCTTCGAGCGGACAGCGGAGGAGCCGCCCGCCCTCCTCTTCACCGGGACCGCGCCGCACCCCAGCACCGCGTCGATCCCGCTGCTCCAGCCGCCCGCGCTCGAGGACGACGCGTGGATCATCTTCACCTCCGGCTCCACCGGCACCCCGAAGGGCGTCGCCGTCAGCCACCGCTCCGCCGCGGCCTTCGTCGATGCGGAGGCGCGGCTATTCCTGCAGCAGGAGCCGCTCGGCCCGGGTGACCGCGTGCTGGCCGGCCTCTCGGTCGCGTTCGACGCATCCTGCGAGGAGATGTGGCTGGCCTGGCGCCACGGCGCGTGCCTGGTGCCCGCACCGCGCTCCCTCGTTCGGAGCGGCATGGACCTCGGCCCCTGGCTGACGACCCACGGCATCACCGTCGTCTCCACCGTGCCCACCCTCGCCGCACTGTGGCCCGCCGAGTCGCTCGAGAACGTCCGGCTGCTGATCTTCGGCGGCGAGGCCTGCCCGCCCGAGCTCGCGGAGCGCCTCGCCGTCGAGGGCCGCGAGGTCTGGAACACCTACGGCCCGACCGAGGCGACCGTCGTCGCCTGCGCGGCACCGCTGGGCGGGCCGGGGCCCGTGCGCATCGGCCTCCCGCTCGACGGCTGGCGGCTCGCGGTCGTCGACGCCGAGGGGAACCGGGTCCCCGAGGGCGGGGTCGGCGAGCTCGTCATCGGCGGAGTCGGACTGGCGCGCTACCTCGACGCCGCGAAGGACGCCGAGAAGTACGCCCCCGCTCCCCTGCTCGGCTGGGAGCGCGCGTACCGGTCCGGCGATCTCGTGCGCTACGAGGCCGAGGGCCTCGTCTTCCAGGGCCGCGCCGACGACCAGGTCAAGCTGGGCGGCCGCCGCATCGAGCTCGGCGAGGTCGAGTCCGCCCTGCAAGCGCTGCCGGGGGTGTCCGGAGCCGCGGCCGCGGTCCGCACCACGGCCGCCGGCAACCAGGTCCTCGTCGGCTACCTCGCTCTCGCCGCGGGCCGCGAGCTCGACCGCGATGCCGCCCTCACGCGGCTGCGCGCGGAGCTCCCGGCCGCGCTGGTCCCTCTGCTGGCCGTCGTCGACGAGCTGCCGACCCGCACCTCCGGCAAGGTCGACCGGGCGGCTCTGCCCTGGCCGCTCGCCGAGGCGGCGCCGTCGGACGACGCGCTGGATCCCGAGACCGCCTGGCTCGCCGCCCGCTGGCGCGAGGTCCTGGGCGTCCCCGTCGACGAGCGGGCCGACTTCTTCGATCTGGGCGGCGGCTCGCTCGCCGCCGCTCAGCTCGTCGCCCGGATCCGCGAGCGCGATCCGGAGTTCACCGTCGCCGACGTCTACGCGCACCCGCGCCTCGCCGCGATGGCGGCCGAGATCGCGAGCCGCGCGACCGGCCTCGGCCCCGTCTCCGATCACCGCATCGCGCCCGTCCCCCGGCGGATGCAGGTGCTGCAGACCGTGCTGGGCGCGCCGCTCCTGATCCTGGGAGGCGCGCGCTGGCTCGTCGCCCTGCTGACGGTCTGCTCGCTCCTGGATCTGCTGCCGGGCTTCGGATTCCTGCCCACCGTGTGGCCGGCGGTGCTCGTGCCCGCCTTCGTCCTGCTCTGCACGCCGTTCGGGCGCATGGGCCTCACCGTGATCGCCGCCCGCCTCCTGCTGCGCGGCGTGCGGGCGGGCGATCATCCGCGCGGCGGAGGAGTGCACCTGCGGCTCTGGCTCGCCGAGCAGGTCGCCCACCAGCTCGGTGCCGTGAGCCTGGCCGGTGCCCCCTGGGTCTCGTACTACGCCCGCGCCCTCGGCGCCCGGATCGCCGAGGACGTCGACCTGCACTCCCTCCCTCCGCTGACCGGCATGCTGACGCTCGGCCGGGGCGCCGCGATCGAGCCCGAGGTCGACCTGTCGGGCTACTGGATCGACGGCGATGTCGTGCGGGTCGGAGCCGTCCGCGTCGGCGCGGGCAGCACGGTCGGTGCGCGCAGCACCCTCCTCCCCGGCGCCCGCATCGGCAAGCACGCGCAGATCGAGCCCGGATCGGCCGTCTTCGGACGGGTGCCGGCCGGGCAGCGCTGGGGCGGCTCGCCCGCGCAGCGCCTGGGCAAGGCGAACGCCGGGTTCCCGGACGAGCGGCCGCCCAGGGCGACCGGATTGGTCTGGGCCTACGCGCTCGCGGCGGTGGGCCTCGCCGCCGTGCCGATCCTCTCGTTCGGCGCGGGCGTGGGAGTGGTCGCCGTCGCGGTCCAGGGCTCCGGCACCCTCGCCGAGGCGGTCCCGCGCGCGCTCGCCGCCCTCGTGCCCGCCGTCGCCGTCACGGGAGCCGCGCTCGCGGGTCTCGTGGTCCTCCTCGTCCGCCTGCTGGGCCTCGGCGTCGAGCCCGGCACCCATCCCGTCCGCGGCCGGATCGGCTGGCAGGTCTGGTCGACCGAGCGGCTGCTGGATCAGGCGCGCACGCTGCTCTTCCCGCTCTACTCCGGCCTCTTCACCCCCGTCTGGCTGCGCCTGCTCGGCGCGCGCGTCGGGCACGACGTCGAGGCGTCGACCGTGCTCCTGCTGCCCGCCATGACGACCATCCGCGACGGCGCCTTCCTCGCCGACGACACCCTGGTCGCCTCCTACGCCCTCGGCGGCGGCTGGATGCGCCTCGCCCGAGCCGAGATCGGCGAGCGCGCGTTCCTCGGCAACTCCGGCATGGCCGCTCCGGGACACACCGTCCCGGCCGGCGGACTCGTCGCGGTCCTGTCCTCGGCCCCGCGGAAGTCCAAGGCCGGCTCCTCCTGGCTCGGCTCTCCCCCGGTGCGCCTGCGCCGGACCGTCGTCGAGGCGGAGGCGGAGCGCACTTTCCGTCCGCCGGCGCGGCTCCGCGTCGCCCGCATCGTCTGGGAGCTGTTCCGCTTCGTCCCCGTCGTCGTCTCGGTGGCGATCGGCTCGGGCGTCGTCGTCGCCCTGCTCGCGCTCGTCGAGTCGTTCGGCGCGATCGTCGCGATGCTGCTGAGCGGAGTCGTGCTGCTGGCCGCCGGAGCGGTGGCCGCCGCCGTCTCCACCGCGGCGAAGTGGCTGCTGATCGGGCGCGTCCGCGCGGGCGAGCATCCGCTCTGGTCCTCGTTCATCTGGCGCAGCGAGCTCGCCGACACCTTCACCGAGATGGTCGCCGCCCCCTGGTTCGCGCACGCGGCCGCCGGCACCCCGGCCCTCGTGTGGTGGCTGCGCAGCCTCGGCGCGCGCATCGGGCGGGGAGTCTGGTGCGAGAGCTACTGGCTCCCTGAGGCCGATCTCGTCGTCCTGGGCGACGGAGCGGCCGTCAATCGCGGGTGCGTCGTGCAGACCCACCTGTTCCATGATCGAATCATGAGCATGGATGCCGTGAGCCTGGATACCGGAGCGACCCTCGGACCGCACAGCGTGATCCTCCCCGCGGCGCGGATCGCCGAGCACGGCACCGTCGGCCCCTCGTCGCTCGTGATGCGCGGCGAGCTCGTGCCGGCGGGAAGCCGCTGGAGCGGCAACCCGATCGGACCGTGGCGCGACGTGCGCGTCGCCGACTACCACGCGCCCGTCGCGTGAGCCCCGCGCAGCTCGGACTCGAGACCGCCGGCGACACCTACGTCCCCGGCATCGGCAACACCGGCTACCGCGTCGAGTCGTACGAGCTCCAGCTCGACTACCGCGTCTCGAGCAACCGGCTCGCCGCCCGCGCTCTGATTCACGCTGTCGCCCTGCAGCCGCTGCGGCGGTTCAGCCTCGACCTCAGCCGTCTGCGCGTGGGCCGGGTGCGCGTCGACGGGCGCCGCGCCCAACACGCGCAGACGCCGCACAAGCTGCGGGTGACCCCCGAGACGCTGCTGCGCACGGGCGAGCCGTTCGTCGTCGAGGTCGAGTACGGCGGTCATCCGGCTCCGCGCGCGAGCCACTGGGGCGAGCTGGGCTGGGAGGAGCTGACCGACGGCGTCCTCGTGGCCTCGCAGCCGACCGGAGCCTCCACCTGGTTCCCCTGCAACGACGACCCCGCCGACAAGGCCGCCTACCGCGTCCGCATCACCGCCGAGGAGGGCTACGCGGTGGTCGCGAACGGCGTGCTGGTCGACTCGAGCGCGCGATCCGGCCGCAGGACCTGGCTCTACGAGCAACCGGAGCCGACGGCCACCTACCTCGCCTCCGTGCAGATCGGGCGCTACGCCCTGGAGGAGCGCCTGCTCGCGGGCGTCCCCGTCACGATCGCGCGTCCTGCGGCGCTCGCCGCGCGCTCGTCGCGCGACTTCGCTCCGCTCGGCGCGATGCTCGAGCTCTTCCAAAGGCTCTTCGGCCCGTACCCGTTCGCGCGGTACTCCGTCGTCGTGACCGCCGACGATCTCGAGATCCCGCTCGAGGCGCAGGGCATGGCCGTCTTCGGCGCGAACCACGTCGACGGGCGCGGCGGATCGGAGCGGCTGATCGCCCACGAGCTCGCCCACCAGTGGTTCGGCAACAGCGTCGGCGTCGCCCGGTGGCGGCACATCTGGCTCAACGAGGGCTTCGCCTGCTACGCGGAGTGGCTCTGGTCGGAGCAGGCGGGCGGGCCCTCCGCCGACTCCCTCGCCCGCCGTCACCACGCCCTCCTGCGGGCTCAGCCCGAGGATCTCGTGCTCGCGGACCCGGGCCCCGTCTCGCTCTTCGACGACCGCGTCTACAAGCGCGGGGCGCTCACCCTGCACGCCCTGCGGCTGCACGTCGGCGACGAGCCGTTCTTCGCCCTCGTCCAGGAGTGGACGCGCCGGCACGCCCACGGCGCGGTCACCGACGAGGACTTCCGGGAGCTCTGCACCGAGCTGCTGCCGGCCGGGGTGGACGAGCTGCTCGACACCTGGCTCCTCGACGAGGAGCTGCCCGCGCTATCGGCCCGCTGACACCAGCGAGTCGGCGAGCGCGTCGGAGTGCTCGCGCCGCCAGCCGATGATCGGACCGGTGCCGCGCCCCTCGACCGGGCCCAGCGCGACGCTGACGCGGAACGCCGGGTCGAGCCGCGGCTCGGCCAGCCGGAACCGCACCCCGTCGATCCGGGCCTCCGCCGCGATCCGCGACTCGTGGATGAGGACACGGTGCGGATCGACCGCGAGCCCGCGCCCGTCGGCCTTCAGCACCGCCTCGATCCGGGTCCAGTGCAGGATCGGATCGGCCGGCCGGGCCGCCCCGACCCAGAACGGCGCTCCCGCGACCCGGGTGATCTGCGCACCGCGCTCGGCGGACCCCGCGGCCGGCTCGATGTCGACTCCGACGACGCCCGCGCTGCTGGCGGCGACGACCACCGCTCCGGCGCAGTGCGCGACGCTGACCGACAGCGTGGCGAGGAGCGGATCCGCCCCCTCGAGCCGCGGGCGTCCGTGCGGTCCCGAGCAGCCCGCGCAGCACGCGACGACGTCGATCCCGGAGGCGCTCCCGCCGGTGAGCTCCGCGGCGAGCATCCGGAGCAGCACGCGCCCGAAGACGAAGCGCTCGGCGACGGAGGCGGCCGCCGTCGCCTCGTAGCGCTCCCGCTCCGCCGCGGTCAGCAGCGGCAGCAGGCGCTCGGCGTCGAGCGTCTGCTCGTCCAGCGCGAGCCAGCGCAGGTGCACCCCCGGCAGGTCGTGACCGTCGTCCCGGCCGACCGCCGGTCGCGGCGCTCCCGCCGTGTCCGTCCCCCTCATGCGTCCCCCTCAGAACCGTCGCGCGGGGGCGATGTGCTCGCCCCGCTCGTAGACCTCGCTCGCCGGTCCCACGATCAGGGGATCCGGTCCGTGCGCTCCGACGACCTCGTCGTCGCGTCCGTCGTACTCGTACAGGCTCAGCACGTGCCGCATGGCCTCGAGCCTCGCCCGCTTCTTGTCGTTGCTCTTCACGACCGTCCACGGAGCGTCGTCCGTGTCGGTCGCGGCGAGCATCGCCTCCTTCGCCGCCGTGTAGTCGTCCCACTTGTCGAGCGAGGCGAGATCCATCGGCGAGAGCTTCCACTGCCGCACCGGGTCGATCATCCGGATCGTGAACCGCGTACGCTGCTCCTCCGCCGACACCGAGAACCACAGCTTGACGAGGTCGATGCCGTCGCCGGCGAGCATGCTCTCGAAGAGCGGCGTCTGCCGGATGAACTCGTCGTACTGCTCCGGGGTGCAGAACCCCATCACGCGCTCGACTCCGGCGCGGTTGTACCAGGAGCGGTCGAACAGCACGATCTCGCCCGCGGCGGGCAGGTGCGAGACGTAGCGCTGGAAGTACCACTGCGTCGCCTCCCGCTCGGTCGGCTTCTCGAGCGCCACGACCCGGGCGCCGCGCGGGTTCAGGTGCTCGGTGAAGCGCTTGATCGTGCCGCCCTTGCCGGCGGCGTCGCGCCCCTCGAAGACCACGACGAGTCGACGTCCGTGCTTCTTGATCCAGTTCTGCAGCTTGAGCAGCTCGATCTGCAGCAGCCGCTTGCCCGCCTCGTACTCCTCGCGCGACATCCGCTCGTCGTAGGGGTAGCCCTCGCGCCAGGTGTCGATGCGCGTGCCGTCGCGGTGCAGTAGCACGGGGTCGTCGTCGTCCTCGTCGAGCACGACGAGGTCTCGGGCGTCGTCGGGGGTCAGGGTGCGGAGGAGCTCGGGGTCGACGCGAGCGGTCTCGGAGGCGGCGGTCACGCGCCGACGGTAGACGCCCTCGGCGACGCGGGAGTGAACGGCCGGTGTCCTGGCGCGCCGTCCTGGCCGGACGTACCCTCGTCGCATGTGCCGGAACATCCACGCGCTCCACAACTTCGAGCCCGCCGCGACCGACGACGAAGTCCACGCCGCCGCCCTCCAGTACGTGCGCAAGATCAGCGGCACGACGAAGCCGTCGAAGGCGAACCAGGAGGCGTTCGACCGCGCCGTCGCCGACATCGCGCACATCACGGGGCACCTCCTCGAGGACCTCGTGACGGCCGCGCCGCCGAAGGACCGCGAGGTCGAGGCGGCGAAGGCGCGCGAGCGCTCGGCGAAGCGGTTCGCGACGGCGTGAGCCTCAGGCGGTGAAGGCGGCGGGCGGCAGGTCCGTCTCGCCGGCCTCGAGCGCGTCCACGATGCGGGTCGCGACGGCCGCCGGAGCGAGACCCGCCCCGAACCGCGGCGCCTCGCCCGCGAGCGGATGCTGTGACAGCTCGGTCTCGGTGTGACCCGGCCGCGCGTCGATCAGCAGCACTCCCGCCTTCTTGTACTCGCGCGCCGACGCCTTCACGAACGAGTGCAGAGCCGCCTTGGAGGCGGAGTACGCGGCGAGGCCGGCCGTGGGCGCCTCGGCGACGACTCCGCTGATCGTGACTGCGAACGGCTCGCGGCCCTCGGAGGCGGAGGCCGCCAGCGGGGCGAAAGCGGCGGTCAGCACACGGATCGGCGCCAGAGCGTTCACCTCCACGAGCTCCTCGAGGACGGTCTCGTCCAGCTCGGCCGAGGGCCCGAAGGCGACGACGCCCGCCGCGATCACGACGCCGTCGAGCCGCCCGTGGCGCTCGAGCGCCTCGGCGATCAGCCGAGCGGGCGCGTCCTCCCCGCGGAGATCGGCGACCAGCGGCTGCTCCCCGAGGGACGCGTCGTCCCGTCCGCTGCGGAGGACGCGGGCGCCGCTGGCCTCCAGCTCGTCGGCGATCAGCCGGCCGAGCCCTCCCGACGCACCGAGGACCAGGATGACCGCGTCGTCGAATCTGCTCATGCCCGGAGCCTAGCCAGCGGATCTGGCGCAGATCGGCACTTCCGCGACCGTCTCCCGCGCCCCTAGCCTTGTCGCCATGCCTCGACCCGAGACCAGTACTGTGCTGCGCACCCTCGTCGAGGTCCTCGAGGACCCGGCGCCGATCAACCCCGGCCACGCCCAGCACGTCTCGGAGCTGATCCACGAGGTCCTGGCCGAGGACACGCCGACCGGAGGCAGCCCCCTGCCCCTCGCCGCCCTCGCCCTCGAGGACCCGGCCGTGGAGGACCCCGCGCTGTGAGCGCGACGGCGGCTTCTCCTCGACTGCATCTCAGCCGATCAGATAGGCGAAGCCGCGCCCGGTCGCGGCGACCTGCCTGACGAAGACGACCGCCCGGTGCAGGAAGTCGAGCACGTACTCGTCCTCCTTCCCGGCGCCTGATTCCGACGTCAGCTCGTCCTGAAGCGCCACTAGGTCCGCCGCGATGAGGGGGACCTCGTCAGGTGTGATCGCTCGCGACCACGAGATCCAGCCGAGGTCGACCGGCGTGACTCGACCTTCGAACATGCGATGACTCGGACGAGCAATGGAGTGTGCGCTCGCCGGTGCTGTCAGGGCCTGCAGGGCGGACCAGGCCTTGTCCAGGTAGAGCATCTCGGACTTCGGCACCGATTGGACGAAGTCGGTGACAGCGGACATCGCGCCCGGCGGGAGACCCCACGCATCGGCGAGGGGATCGGCGGAGATGACGCTCCGAGGATCGGCGAGGGCCGACTCGGTCGCGTCCGCGTCGAAGGTGTAGGCGTAATAGCGGATTCCCATGCGACGAGCGTGCAGTGCTCGGTCGGCGGACTGTGAACGACGAGACGGTTCTGTGGAGGATCCGGTCATCGGGTCCCCTCGGGAGGACGTGAGCGCCCGCCCGTGTCCGACCTCATCGGTAGACTTTCCGGGCTGAGACGAAGGGGGCTCCGGTGCAGCAGGACTCGACGGCCGCGGCCGGCTGGTACGCCGACGGCGACGGCACGCTGCGCTGGTGGGACGGCGAGCGCTGGACCGATGCGCGGAAGTCCGCCACCGACGGAGCCTTGCCCCGCGTCCTCGACGGCGCACCGGCCCACTACCGGCTCCCGAACGCCGACGGCGCCGCCACCGTCGACGTCGTCGGCGAGTCCGACCGCCTCGAGGAGATCGCCGCCGTGCTCGGACGGCCCCTGAGGAAGGACGAGCGCCACGAGCAGCGGATCGACGTCCAGCTCGTTCCGGAGCCGGACCGCCCCGGCGACCCGACGGCCGTCTCCGTGCGGGCCGCGGGCCGGGTCATCGGCTACCTGCCCGACTCCGCCTCCTACCAGCCGCCGCTGGCGCGGATCACGGCGAGCGGAGTGGTGCCGACCACGGGCGCGCAGCTGACGGCGACCCGGACGAGCCGCGGACTGCGCGCCTCCGTCCGCCTCGCCCTCGTCGACGCCGAGCTGATCACGCCCGCGAACACCCCGCCGACGACGCCCTACTCGCTCATCCCCTGGGGCCGCGGCCTCCAGGTGCTCCGCGAGGACGAGCACTTCGCGCAGCTCGTCGACGTCCTGCCCGGCGGCGGACGCGGCCTCGTGATCGTGACTCTCCATCCGCTCGACGACCAGATCGAGCTCCGCCTCGACGGCTCCCGCGTCGGCGAGCTCTCCCCCGCCGTCTCGCAGCAGTTCGCGCCGACCATCCGGCATCTGCAGAGCCTCGGCCTGACCGCCGCCGCCCACGCCGCCCTCCGCAGCTCCCCGCTCCAGGCGGAGCTGACCCTGCAGGCCGCGCGCGCCTCCGAGCTGCCGGAGCACTGGGTCGACGGCCCGCCGGTCGTGCTGCCCCCGCTGGTGCCGGTGGCCGCTTCGTACGACCTGCCCGCCGCGTACGTGAAACCGCTGCGACCCACGCCGCTGACATCGGAGGAAGCCGCCCGCGCGACGCGCCGCCTGGTCGCCTGGATCGTCGTCGGCACGTCCGTCCTGGTCGGCCTCTCGAGCTGGTTCATCGGGGACGTCCTGAACTGAGTGCGATCACGCGACCGGATCCGCTGATCAGCCGATCGGACTCGTCCAGTCGCCGAGCTTCCCGGCGCTCTCCTCCGCCGCCACTTCTCCAGTGGCGACGCCGATCACGAGGTCGTACGCCTCATCGTCGGGCGCGTCGAGATCGAGCCCGTTCAGCCCGAGGAAGACCACGGCCGAGAGCCAGCCGAGCCGCTTGTTCCCGTCGACCAGCGGATGGTTGCGGACGATCGACTCGAAAAGTACCGCTGCCTTCAGATGGATGCCCGGGTAGGCCTCGCGGCCGTAGAGCGAGGACTGCGGTCGGTGAGCGGCGGAGTCGAGGAGTCCGAGATCGCGCACCGACGCTACTCCGAGGTCCTCGGCGATCGCGAGCAGATCCTCGAGTCCGAGGTAGCGCACTACTGGGCGAGCCGGTCGTGCAGCGCCGCGTACCGCTCGCGCCCGCGGGACGAGAGCTCGGCGACATCTGCCCGCTGCACTCGGCGATCCGCCGCCTCGAGGATCGCGCGCACCGTCGCCTCCTGCTTGCTGATGCCCTGCGAGTCGGCGAGAGCCGCGAGGGCGCGCTCCTGCTCGTCGGTCAGCCTCAGTGTCATCGCCATGCGTCGATGATACCAGCGTGATACCACGCCGCACTCAGCAGCCCGCTGCGGATGCCGTCGCCGCGCCCACACTCCGGCTCGTGGAAACAGCTCCGGCTCGCAAGAATCCACGGATTCTGCGAGCCGAAAGCGGTTCGACGAGCCGGAGCCCGACTACACGTTGAAGCGGAACTCCACCACGTCGCCGTCCTGCATCACGTAGTCCTTGCCCTCGATGCGGGCCTTGCCCTTCGAGCGGGCCTCCGCGATCGACCCGGTCTCGACCAGGTCGTCGAACGAGATGATCTCGGCCTTGATGAAGCCCTTCTGGAAGTCGGTGTGGATCACGCCGGCCGCCTGCGGAGCGGTCCAGCCCTTCCCGATGGTCCAGGCACGCGTCTCCTTCGGGCCCGCCGTGAGGTAGGTCTGCAGGCCCAGCGTGTCGAAGCCGATGCGCGCGAGCTGGTTCAGGCCCGACTCCGTCTGGCCGGTCGACTCGAGCATCTCGGCGGCGTCGGCCTCGTCGAGGTCGATCAGCTCGGACTCGATCTTCGCGTCGAGGAAGATCGCCTGCGCCGGAGCGACCAGCGCCGACAGCTCGGCCTTCCGGGCGTCGTCCGTCAGCACGGCCTCGTCGACGTTGAAGACGTAGATGAAGGGCTTCGCGGTCAGCAGCCCGAGCTCGCGGATCGGCTCGAGATCGATCGTGGTCGCCGACAGCGGCTTGCCGGAGTCGAGGAACTCGCGCGCCTTCTTCGCGGTCTCGAGAACGATCGGCTCGATCTTGCGGCCCTTCAGCTCCTTCTCGTACCGAGCCTCGGCCTTCTCGAGGGTCTGCAGGTCGGCGAGGATCAGCTCGGTGTTGATGGTCTCCATGTCGCTGGCGGCGTCGACCTTGCCGTCGACGTGGACGACGTCCGAGTCCTCGAAGCCGCGGATGACCTGCGCGATGGCGTCGGCCTCGCGGATGTTGGCGAGGAACTTGTTGCCGAGCCCCTCCCCCTCGGAGGCGCCGCGGACGATGCCGGCGATGTCGACGAAGGAGACGGGAGCGGGCAGAATGCGCTCCGAGCCGAAGATCCCGGCGAGCACCTCCAGCCGCGGGTCGGGCAGGTTCACGACTCCGACGTTGGGCTCGATGGTCGCGAACGGGTAGTTCGCCGCGAGCACCGTGTTCTTGGTCAGTGCGTTGAAGAGCGTCGACTTGCCGACGTTGGGGAGACCGACGATTGCGATAGTGAGAGCCACGGGCATCCATCCTACGGCGTGGCGGCGCAGGCCCCCGCGTGCCTTTCCCGGCCGCGTCGGAGGTGCGTGAGAGGGTGAAGCGTGCCCATCGACTTCACCGCCATCGATTTCGAGACCGCCAACTCCCACGGGGCCTCCGCCTGCTCGGTGGGGCTCGTGAAGGTCCGCGACGGCCGCGTCGTCGACCGCGCGGGGTGGCTCATCCGCCCGCCGTTCGGCTTCGACGACTTCCTCGAGTGGAACACCCGGATCCACGGCATCCGCAAGGCGGACGTGCACGGCGCCCTCGGCTGGAGCGACCAGTTCGCCGACCTCGCGGCGTTCGCCGGCGACGACGTCTTCGTCGCGCACAACGCCGGCTTCGACATGGGCGTCATCCGGGCCGCCTGCGCGGCGACGGAGCTCGAGCACCCCGAGTACGACTACCTCTGCTCGCTGCAGCTCGCCCGCAAGACCTACGAGCTCGAGTCCTACCGGCTGCCGTTCGTGGCGCGCGCGGCCGGCTTCGAGGATTTCCGCCACCACGACGCCTCGGCCGACGCCGAGGCGTGCGCGGCGATCGTCGTGCACGCGGCAGCGCGCCACGGAGCGCGCAGCATGGCCGAGCTGGGCGAACTCGCCGGCATCACCGTCAAGCGCCTGCGCCCCGCCGCTCCCGTCGCCGCCTGACGCCGCTCATCCGGCGCGCGGGTCGCCGAACCAGTCGCTGAACAGGCGCCAGAAGTTGCGATTGCCGTACGCCGAGCACGCATCGCCCTCGCCGTACAGGTTCTCGAGGGCCGCCGCGTTGGGCTGATAGGGCGTGTAGTAGTAGAGCCCCGCGGTCGCCGCGTTCTCGATCAGCACCGGAGCCGTGCCGCAGCTCGCATCGGGTGAGTACTGCACCTCGCTCACCTCGCCGACGGGGTACCAGTCGAAGCTGCTGTCCGGGTTCGCGTAGCGCTGGAACTGCCACGCCGCTCCGTAGACCTGGCCGAAGAAGCCGAAGTAGTCGCTGTCGCAGTCGGCCGTGTCGGGGCAGCCGTAGCCCGTCGCGCTGCGGAACTGCCGCTCCCCGGGGGACGGATCGGTCACCAGCGACTGCTCCTTCTGCAGCAGCACCAGGAGCACCGCGGGGCTGACGTCGCAGGCGGCGCCGACCGATCCGATGATCTCGGCCGCCGAGCGCCCCGGGCCTCCGACGTACGCGGCGCACTGCTCGTCGGCCGCCACGTCGCCCGTGTCCTCCGCGTAGTCGCGCAGGCAGGGCACGTCCTCGCCCTCGCACTCGAGCACCCGCGCGTCCAGGAACGCCTGGATCGCGGTCGGCGCGAGAGCGTCGCCGTCGAAGAACACCGCGTCCGACACGATCTCGCCGGGGTCGAAACCCGACGCGTCGGCTCTCGGCACGAAGTCCGTCCACATCCGCACCTCGGCGACCGACGGCGGCGTCGCGGCCGACCCGCCGAGATCACTCGCACCGGACAGCAGCACCGCCGCCGCGAGCGACGCGAGAGCGGCCGCCCCTCCCCGGCGCCCACGGACAGCGCGCGGGGAGGTCGGCGTACTCATCCGTCCACGCTAGCGGCGACCCCCGACGGGGTCGGCCGCACGGCGTGACCCGGGATCAGCCGCAGGGCGTGAGCCGCGCGACCGAGTCCGACAGCGTGTTCGTGCTGCCCAGCAGGACGACCCTCTTCGCGCCGAAGCGCGCGATGTCGTCGAGCACGGCCCGCGGGACGCAGTCCCTCGGCACCGCGAACAGCGGGCTTCCGCTGTAGCCCGCAGCCGTGGCTCCTGCAAGTGCGTCCGGGTAGTTCTCGCCGGTCGCCAGGAGCACGGTGCTCGCCTTCTGGAAGGCCGCCGCGTTCAGCTTCTCGGAGGTGTCGTAGCGGTCGGTGCCGCCGATCCGCGTCGAGGCGATCGGGAGCGTCCGCTTGATGCCGTCGCTGACCGAGAGCGCGCTGCCGGCGATGGTCAGCGTCTTCACGCCGAGCCGGGTGACGACGGTCTTCGTCGCCGGGTCGGCCGCGGCGAGACCGCCGTTGACGAGGATCACGGGAGCGTCGACCGAGCCGGCCGCCGCACTCGCGCCCAGCGCGTCCGGGAACTTCTCCCCGGTGGCGAGCCACGCCTTCGAGGAGCCCTGCGGGAACGCGTAGGCGATGATCTTGCGCGAGGTGTCGTAGCGGTCCACTCCGCCGATGCGCTGGATGGACTTCGTGTAGCGGGCCAGCTCCCGGCCGAGCGAGTCGCTGACGCTCTGCGCCGAGCCGACGACGACGATCTTGGCGGGCTTCAGGCGGGCCAGCTCGTCGCGGACGGGCTGCGACATGGAGTCGCGGTCGACCAGCAGCAGCGGGCCGCCCTGCTTGGCGGCGGCCGGAGCGGCGCTGAGCGCGTCCGGGAAGTTGCCGCCGGTGGCGATGTAGACGACGGGCACGTCGGCCTTGAAGGTGGCCTGCGAGATCTTCACCGCGGTCTCCTGGCGGTCCTTGCCCGCGAGGCGGTCGACCTGCAGTGTCCCCTGACCGCCGACGCTCGAGCAGCCGAGGTCCTTCGACCCGGGGCCGCGCGAGTCGCCCGACCCGACCCAGCGGTTCCAGTCGACGGAGGCGGCGCTCACGCAGACCGTGTAGGCGCCGGACTGGGAGGCGGGCGTGGTGACGGTGAAGCCGTGGTTCCCGCCCGCAGCGGGGAGCTGTCCCGGGATGTCGCCGCGTCGGCTGTCCGCCGTCACCGTGCGGACGGTCCTCTCGCCGTTGGGAGCGGTGATCGTCACCGTGGTCGCGAGGGCCGCGCGCTGCGTGGTCGGGTCGACCGTCCACCCGGAGGCGGTGAGCACGCCGCCCGAGATCCGCGGCGCGTCGACGCGGCCCACAGGTGCGGCTCCGGCGTTCGCCAGCGAGCCGCTCCAGTCGCTGAAGATGTACCAGAAGTTGATGTTGCCGTAGCTCGCGCAGGCCTGATTCCCCGTGTTGGTCAGGGCGTACTCGTTGGGCTGGTACGGCGTGTAGTAGTAGAGGTTCGCCGTGGCCTGGTTGCGCACCGCGACCGGCGAGGAGCCGCAGGACGCGTCGGGGTGGAACAGGATGTCCGGGGTCGTCCCCGCCGCGTACCGGCTGAAGGACTGGTCCGATCCGACCGGGTTCGCGTACTTCTTGAACTGGCGCGCCGCTCCGTAGACCTGCGTGAAGAAGCCGGCCGAGCCGGTGTCGCAGCCGGAGCCGTCGGGGCAGTTGAAGCCGGTGGCCTGGTTGTAGAGGCCCGCGGTCGGACGGGTCGTGGTGACCAGGCTCGTCTCCTTCTGGACGAGCACGGCCAGGACGAGCGGGTTGATGCCGCAGGCCTCGCCGACCCGGGCGAAGATCGACGCCGCGGACTCGCGGGAGCTGCCGCGGTACTCGCGGCACATCGGGTCGGCCGCCTTCGTCGGCGTCGACTGGCTGAACTCCTTCAGGCAGGGCACGCCGTCGTTCGTGCCGGAGCAGGCGCTGCCCTTGTCGTTCAGGAGCGCCTGCATCCCGGAGGCGCTCTTCGCGCCGCTGTCGAAGAAGACGGCGTCGCTGAAGATGAAGCCGGCACGGAAGCTCTTCGTGCTGCTGGCCGGGTACTGGACCTTCAGGTCCCCGGGCGCGTCGTCGGCGACGTCGACGCCGGCGTCGGAGGCGCCCGGCTCGACGAGGACGGAGGCGGGCGGCAGGACGTCCTCGGCGGCCGAAGCGGCGGTGACCGGGACGAGAGCGGTGCCGAGCCCGACGGCGACGGCGAGCGCGGCGGTGAGCAGGCGCGATGATCGGCGGTGATTCCCCATGATCGCGAAGTCTACGAGGAGACCGAGGACGGTCTTGTCCCTCATCAGGGCGCCGCGCCGATGACCGCGTGCTCAGTGTCGGACGTCCGTGGTGTCATCGCGGCATGGACACCTCCTTCCTCCTCGGACTCGTGATCGGCGCTCTCCTGGCCGGTCTGGCCGTCGCGCTGTGGGCGCGCTCCCGCATGCCCGATCAGGCGCTCGCGCTCGAGCTCGCCACCGCGAGCGCCCGGGCCGACGGGCTGGAGGAGCGGCACGAGGCGGTCGTGGAGCAATACCGCGAGCAGGTCGGCACGGCCCGCGAGCAGGTGCGCGAGCTCCAGGAGCAGCTCCGCGCCGTGGCCGAGCGCGAGCGGCACGACGCGCGCATCCTGCAGACACTCTCCCCCGTCGCCGAGAGCCTGCGCGGGATGCAGGAGGCGGTGCGCCGGCTCGAGAGCGAGCGCGCGGAGCAGTTCGGAGCGATCACCGAGCAGCTGGAGGGGCAGCGCGCGGCGGGCGAGCGGCTCCGCTCCACGACCGAGACCCTGGCGTCAGCGCTCCGCTCGAACAGCAGTCGCGGTGCCTGGGGCGAGACGCAGCTGCGCAACGTCGTCGAGGCGGCGGGGCTCGTGCAGCGCGTCGACTTCGACGTGCAGTTCGGCGTCGAGGGCGAGGGGGGCCGCGGTCGCGCCGACATGGTCGTCCGCCTGCCCGGCGGCAAGGCGATCGCCGTCGACGCGAAGGTTCCGTTCGACGCCTACCTCGAGGCGAGCGCGATCCCGGCCGGTGCGGGTGCCGACGAGGAGGCGCGCCGCACGGCTCTCCTGCGCGCCCACGTGCGCGCCCTGCGCGGCCATATCGACGCCTTGGCGGCGCGCTCGTACTGGTCCGGGCTGCCGGCCAGCCCCGAGTTCGTGATCGCCTTCGTCCCCAGCGAGCCGCTGCTCGCGAGCGCGCTCGACTCCGACCCGACGCTGCTCGAGTACGCGTTCCGCAAGCGCGTCGCCCTCGCCTCGCCCGTCACCCTGTGGTCGGTGCTGAAGACGGTCGCCTACACGTGGCAGCAGGACGTGCTGACCGACGACGCGAAGCGGCTCCTCGACCTCGGCAAGACCCTCTACGCGCGCCTGAGCACGCTCGCCGACCACGCGGAGGGGCTGCGCCGGTCGATCGAGAGGACGGTCGACTCCTACAACGCGTTCGCCGGCTCCCTCGAGAGCCGCGTGCTCGTCACCGCGCGCCAGTTCGACTCGCTCGACGAGACGCGCGTCATCGCCCCGGCACAGGGCGTCACGTCCTCGCCGCGCCGCCTCACGGCCGTCGAGCTCGTCGAGTCGGAGGCCCTCCCCGACGAACGCAGCGCCTGAGCCGGCGCTCCGGAACGGCGAAGGGGCCCGGCGCCTCAGCGCCGAGCCCCTTCGGGACGAGGAGGGGTGGCTAGATCCACTTCTCCGCGAGGTGCTGCGCGGTCACGCGGCGGATGGTCCCCGAGCGCGAGCGCAGGACGATCGACTCCGTCGTGATGACGTGCCCCTCCTTGCGCACGCCCTTCACGAGCCCGCCGTTGGTCACGCCGGTCGCGACGAAGTACGTGTTGTCGCTGCGGACGAGGTCGTTCGCGTGCAGGACCCGGTCGAGGTCGTGGCCGGCGTCGATCGCGCGCTGGCGCTCGTCGTCGTCCTTGGGCCGCAGGATCCCCTGGATCACGCCGCCCAGCGCGCGGATCGCGCAGGCCGTGATGATGCCCTCGGGCGTTCCTCCGATGCCGACGCACATGTCGAGGCGCGAGTCGTGACGGGCCGCGTTGATGCCGCCCGCGACGTCGCCGTCGAGCAGGAGGCGCGTGCCGGCGCCCGCGGCGCGGATCTCCTCGATCAGCTTCGCGTGGCGCGGGCGGTCGAGCACCGCGATGCGCATCTCGTCGACGGGCTTCCGCTTGGCGCGGGCCAGGGCGCGGATGTTCTCGCCGATCGGGCGCTCGATGTCGATGATCCCGACGCCCTCGGGCCCGGTGACGATCTTCTCCATGTAGAACACGGCGGACGGGTCGAACATCGCGCCGCGGTCGGCGACGGCGATCATCGAGAGGGCGTTCTGGCGACCCGCGGCGGTCAACGAGGTGCCGTCGATCGGGTCGACGGCGATGTCGGCCGACGGGCCGGAGCCGTTGCCCACGTGCTCGCCGTTGTAGAGCATGGGCGCGTTGTCCTTCTCGCCCTCGCCGATGACGACGACCCCGTCGAAGTTGACGGTGCCGAGGAAGGTGCGCATGGCGTCGACGGCGGCGCCGTCGGCGGCGTTCTTGTCGCCCTTGCCGATGAACGGCACGGCACGGATGGCCGCGGCCTCGGTGGCCCGGACGAGCTCCATGCCGAGGTTGCGATCAGGGTGGAGGTAGAGCGAGTCGTGGTCGGTATCGGTCACAGCGCGGAGTCCTTCGCGTTCGAGTTCGTGCAGACGGCGTCGTCGCAGGACCCGCGAGAGCGGGTCCCCATCCCGCTCGAAGCCTAGCGGAGGCCCTGCTCGCGCCCGAGGGAAGGCCTGCACCCGCCTCGCTAGACTCGACCGCGACGCGGGCCTCGCCCGACCCCCTCCCGTTCATCCGTCAAAGGAGAAGCCATGCCCGTCGCTACCCCGGACCAGTACGCAGAGATGCTCGACAAGGCGAAGGCCGGCGGTTTCGCCTACCCCGCCTTCAACGTCTCGTCGTCGCAGACCATCAACTCGGTCCTCCAGGGCCTCAGCGAGGCCGGTTCCGACGGCATCATCCAGGTCACCACCGGAGGCGCCGACTACTTCGCCGGCCACACCGTGAAGAACCGCGCGGCCGGAGCGATCGCCTTCGCGAAGTTCGCGACCGAGGTCGCCAAGAACTACCCGGTGACCGTCGCGCTGCACACCGACCACTGCCCGAAGAACGCTCTCGAGGGCTTCGTCTACCCGCTGATCGCCGCCTCCGAGGAGGAGGTCAAGGCCGGTCGCGAGCCCCTGTTCCAGTCGCACATGTGGGACGGCTCGGCCGTACCGCTGGACGAGAACCTGGCCATCGCCAAGGAGATCCTCCCCCGCATCAAGAACATCAACGCGATCCTCGAGGTCGAGATCGGCGTCGTCGGCGGCGAGGAGGACGGCGTCTCGCACGACATCAACGAGCACCTCTACACGACCCTCGACGACGCGATCGCGACCGTCGAGGCGCTCGGCTTCGGCGAGCAGGGCCGCTACATGGCCGCGCTGACCTTCGGCAACGTCCACGGCGTCTACAAGCCCGGCAACGTGCGCCTGCGACCGGAGCTGCTCCGCGAGATCCAGGACGGCCTCCAGGCGAAGTACGGCACCGACGCCCTCCCGCTCGACCTCGTCTTCCACGGCGGCTCCGGCTCGACCGACGAGGAGATCGCCGAGGCGGTCCGCAACGGCGTCGTGAAGATGAACATCGACACCGACACCCAGTACGCGTTCAGCCGCTCGATCGCGGACACCGTGCTGAAGAACTACGACGGCTTCCTCAAGGTCGACGGCGAGGTCGGCAACAAGAAGGTCTACGACCCGCGCGCCTGGGGCAAGATCGCCGAGACCGCAATGGCCGCGCGCGTGGCCGAGGCGACCCGTCAGCTCGGCTCCGCCGGCAACTCCGGGAAGTAGGCGGACGCTCCGTGACGAACGCACACGACCAGCCGGGCGGCGCCGACCGCCCGAAGCCGCAGTACGGCGAGTACGCGCCTCCCGGCTGGTCGTGGAACCCTCCGGCCGAGACCGTGGTCCCGGATCCGCGCGGCTCCGAGACGGAGCCTCGGCCCGCGACCGCCGGCGCGAAGCCGGGCGTCGCCCACCCGGTCGACCGCCTGCTCACGATCATCCTGCTCGCGCTCGGTGTCTTCTTCGCCGTGCCGACGCTGCTCGATCCGTCGAGCTTCGCGACGACGCTGTCCGACCTCTACACGAGCCAGGGCATCGGCACCTACGCCTCGCCCGACCTGGCGCGGACGCTGGGCGTCGTCACGGCGCTCGTGCAGTCGCTGATCGTCGCGTTCGCCGTCTGGATCTCGGTCCGGCGGCTTCGGGCGGGCAAGCGGGCCGTCCTCGTCCCGATCCTCGGGATCGCGGCGACGATCGTCCTCTCGATGGTCGTCGCGGGAATCGCGATCCTGGGCGACCCGACTTTCGCCGACTACGTCTCGCGCCTGTCGAGCCAGGGCGCTGCCGGGCTCGACGCCTGACCCCCTCGCACGGACGAGGCCGCCGCCCCCTCGGGGACGGCGGCCTCGTCTCGTGTCGCCGGACGGACCGGCGTCAGTTCGCGGCGGGCGCCGTGACGCGGCCGCCGATGGCGCGGGCGTCGCGCTTGCCGGCGACGTCCTTCCGGAGCTCCTTGGGGAGCGAGAACATCAGGTCCTCCTCCGCCGTCTTGACCTCTTCGACCTCGCCGTAGCCCGCGGCGGCCAGGTCGTCGAGCACCTCGCGCACGAGGACCTCGGGCACCGACGCGCCGCTGGTGACGCCGACGGTGCGGATGCCGTCGAGCCACTCCTGCTTGATCTCGCTGGCGTAGTCGACGCGGTAGGCGGCCTTGGCGCCGTACTCGAGCGCGACCTCGACGAGGCGCACCGAGTTGGAGGAGTTGGCGGAGCCCACCACGATCACGAGCTCGGCGTCGGCGGCGACCTTCTTGATCGCGACCTGCCGGTTCTGGGTGGCGTAGCAGATGTCGTCGCTGGGCGGGTCCTGCAGGTTGGGGAAGCGCTCGCGGAGGCGGCGGACCGTCTCCATGGTCTCGTCGACCGAGAGCGTGGTCTGCGAGAGCCAGACGACCTTGTCGGGGTCCTTCACGACGATGGTGTCGACCTCGTCGGGGCTGCCGACCAGGGTCACGTGGTCCGGAGCCTCGCCCGCGGTGCCCTCGACCTCCTCGTGGCCCTCGTGGCCGATCAGGAGGATCTCGAAGTCGTCGCGCGCGAAGCGGACCGCCTCGCGGTGCACCTTGGTGACGAGCGGGCAGGTCGCGTCGATCGCCTGGAGGTTGCGGTCGGCGGCGCCCTGCACGACCGCCGGAGAGACTCCGTGCGCGCTGAAGACGATGTGCGAGCCCTCAGGGACCTCGTCGACCTCGTCGACGAAGATCGCGCCCTGGCTCTCGAGCGTCGAGACCACGTGCACGTTGTGCACGATCTGCTTGCGCACGTAGACCGGAGCGCCGTAGTGCTCGATGGCCTTCTCGACGGCGACGACCGCGCGGTCGACTCCGGCGCAGTAGCCGCGCGGGGCGGCGAGGAGCACGCGCTTCGCGCCGTCGACGGGGACGTCGCGGAGACGCCCGGTGGCGCGGGGCATGCGCGGCATGGGCAGGCTGATCGAGACTTGACTCACCCCCTGATTCTATGCGCTCCCGGCTGAGCGGAGGCCGATGCGCTGTCGGAGGCATCCCGTACGGTGGTCGACGCGGGCAGCCCCCGCCACTCCCCGCCCGCCCGAGCGAAGGCACCGATGACAGACGCCCCTCCCACCGCCGAGAACCCGTGGCCGGTCGGCCTGCTCGCGAGCAAGCTCAAGGGCTGGATCGAACGGCTGGGCACCGCGTGGGTCGAGGGCGAGATCACCCAGTGGGGGGTCTCGGGCGGCAACGTCTACGGCAAGCTCAAGGACGTCTCGGGCGACGCCACGGTCGGGTTCACGATCTGGTCGTCGGTCCGCTCCCGCATCCCGGCCGATCTGGCGCAGGGCGCCCGCGTGATCGCGCTCGTGAAGCCGAACTACTGGCTCAAGGGCGGAACGCTCACCATGCAGGTGTTCGAGATGCGCCACGTGGGCCTCGGCGACCTGCTCGAGAAGCTGGAGCGGCTGCGGCGGCAGCTCGCCTCCGAGGGGCTGTTCGAGCCGGGTCGCAAGAAGCGCCTCCCGTTCCTCCCGCACGGCGTGGGCCTGATCACCGGCAAGGACTCGGACGCAGAGAAGGACGTGCTGCGGAACGCGCAGCTGCGCTGGCCCGCCGTGCGCTTCCGGGTCGTCCACGCTGCGGTCCAGGGGGATCGCACGGTGCCCGAGGTGCTGTCGGCACTGCGCGCCCTCGACGCCGACGAGAGCGTCGACGTCATCGTGATCGCCCGCGGCGGCGGCGACTTCCAGAACCTCCTCGGCTTCAGCGACGAGTCGCTCGTGCGCGCCGTCGCCGCCTGCTCGACGCCCGTCGTCAGCGCCATCGGCCACGAGGCCGACCGGCCGCTCCTCGACGACGTCGCCGACCTGCGCGCCTCGACGCCGACCGATGCCGCCAAGCGCGTGGTGCCCGACGTGTCCGACGAGCTCCTCCGGGTGCAACAGGCGCGCCTGCGGATGACCACGCGGGTGAGCGGGCTCGTCTCGCACGAGGTCGACCGGCTCTCGCAGCTGCGCTCGCGCCCCGTGCTGGCGAATCCCCGCGTCCTGGTCGACCAGCGCTCGGAGGAGCTGACCCGCTGGGTCGCCCGCGGCGCCGAGCTCGTCGAGCGCCGGATCGAGCGCGCGCACCTCGAGGTGGAGCGCCTGCACGGGCATCTGCGCGCCCTCTCGCCGCAGCACACGCTCGACCGCGGCTACGCGATCGTGCAGAACGCCGCCGGTCGTGTCGTCCGCGCTCCGGGAGACGCCGAGGCGGGCGAGGCGCTCGTCCTGACGCTCGCGGAGGGCGCCGTCGCCGCCCGCTCCGAGGGGTCCGCCGCCGACCCCGCCGGCCGCGGCTGACCCTCCGCCCGACCTCCCCCGCCGCGCCTGCCCGGGCGCACCGATCGATAGGATCAAGACCATGGCCGACGCCCGCACCGACTCCCCCGCTCCCGAGGGACTCGATTCCGACGTCTCCGGTCTCAGCTACGAGCAGGCCCGCGACGAGCTCGTGCGCGTGGTCTCCGAGCTCGAGCAGGGAAGCTCGACCCTCGAGCGCTCCCTCGCCCTCTGGGAGCGCGGCGAGGCACTCGCGGCGCGCTGCGAGGAGTGGCTGATCGGCGCCCGCGCCCGTCTCGAGGCCGCCCGCTCCGGATCGAGCGCCGGATGAGCCGCCGCAAGGAGCCGAGGGTCGTCGCCGAGCTCGGCCGCCCCGAGACCCCCGCCGAGATCGCGGCGCGCAAGGCCGAGAACTCCCGGCTCTACCGCCAGCGCAAGACCGTCAACAACCTCGTGTTCTCGCTGCTCGCGACGGTCGGAGTCGTGGCCCTCATCGTGCTCATCGTGCCCCGGGGGGACGGCACGGATCGTCCGGCGATCGACGTGCCGCTCGTCGCCTCCCAGCTCCAGCTCGGCGAGACCGACACCCTCGCCGTGCCGCGGATGCCCGACGACTGGTCCGCGAACGCCGCCGAGCTGCGCACCGACGGCGGCATCGACTACTGGTACGTGGGCCTGCTGACTCCGGCGCCCGACTCCGGCTACATCGGCCTCAGCCAGGGCTTCGACGCCGACGAGGCCTGGGTCGCCCGGCAGCTCGACCGCGCCGCCGCCACGGGCGTCGAGCGGATCGACGGCCGCGAGTGGACGGTCTACGACCGCCGCGACTCGGGCCAGGACACCGGCAACACGCCCTACGCACTCGAGACCACCGAGGGCGCCAGCACCTACCTCGTCTACGGAACCGCTCCCGTCGAGCGGATCCGCGAGGTCGTCGACGCCGTCTCGCCCCAGATCGGCCAGGAGGAACAGTGAGCATCCACGACGACGCCCTCGGCGGCGACGCCCCGCAGACCATCCCGGTGCCGCGCGAGTCCCGCCCGCCCGCGTGGGTGTGGAAGGAGATGCTGCGCGGCAACCAGCGCTTCGTCGCCGGCGAGCCCCGCCACCCGCGGCAGGACGTCGAGCGACGCGCCGAGCTCGCCGCCGCGCAGCGTCCGCTCGCCGCCCTCTTCGGCTGCAGCGACTCCCGCCTCGCCGCCGAGATCATCTTCGACCTGGGCCTCGGCGACCTCTTCGTCGTCCGCAACGCCGGGCAGGTCATCGCCGACTCCATCCTCGGCTCCCTCGAGTACGCGGTCGCCGTGCTGGGAGTGAAGCTGATCCTGGTCCTCGGGCACGACGAATGCGGCGCGGTGAAGGCCGCGATCGAGTCCCAGGCCCCGGGAGCGCAGCGCCTCCCTCCGCACATCGAGCACCTCATCGAGCCGATCATCCCCGCGGTCCGCCGCGTCGTCGGGCCTCAGCCGGACGGGCGCGTGCTCGTCGACCCGTCGGCCACCGACGCACTCGTCGTCGGCCGGGAGCACCTGCGCGACACCGTCGCCGAGATGCTCCAGCGGTCGCCGCTGATCGCCGACGCGGTCGCCTCGGGCTCGCTCGCGGTCGTCGGAGCGAACTACCGCCTCTCCGACGGCACGGTCGTCTCGGACGTCGTGCTCGGCATCGATCCTCCCCAGCTGAGCCCCTACCTCTCCGAGCAGGAGCGCACGCCCAGCACCCTTCCGTCCGGCGCGTCGACCGACGCGACGGAGTCCGGCGCCGAGTAATCGGCCCCGGCGAACAGCACCGATCAGACAAGGACGAACACAGCGTGGTGGATCACCTCCCTACCGACTCCGGCGACTTCCGCATCGAGCACGACACGATGGGCGAGGTGCGCGTTCCGCGGAACGCCCTGTACGCCGCGCAGACGCAGCGCGCCGTCGAGAACTTCCCGATCTCGGGAGCCGGACTCGAGCCTGCCCAGATCGCGGCTCTCGCGCGCATCAAGAAGGCCGCGGCACTGGCGAACGCCGAGCTGGGCGTCCTCGACGCCGACATCGCGGGGGCGATCGCCGACGCGGCCGACCTGATCGTTGCGGGCGGGTACGACGAGCACTTCCCGATCGACGTCTACCAGACCGGCTCGGGCACGTCCTCGAACATGAACATGAACGAGGTGCTCAGCAGCCTCGCGACCACCGCGCTCGGGCACACGGTCCACCCCAACGACCACGTCAACGCGTCGCAGTCCTCCAACGACGTGTTCCCCACCTCGGTGCACGTCGCCGTGACGGGCGCGCTGATCGAGAGCCTCATCCCCTCCCTCGAGCACCTCGCCGAGGCGCTCGAGACCAAGGCCGAGCTGTGGTCCGAGGCCGTCAAGTCGGGCCGCACCCATCTGATGGACGCGACCCCCGTGACCCTCGGGCAGGAGTTCGGCGGCTACGCCGCGCAGATCCGACTCGGCATCGAGCGCGTGCAGTCGGCGCTCCCCCGCGTCGCCGAGGTCCCCCTGGGCGGCACCGCGGTCGGCACCGGCATCAACACCCCCGCCGGATTCCCGCAGAAGGTCATCGCGCGCCTCGCGGAGGAGACCGGCCTGCCCGTCACCGAGGCCCGCAACCACTTCGAGGCCCAGGGCGCCCGCGACTCGCTCGTCGAGGCGTCCGGCGCGCTGCGCGTGCTCGCCGTCAGCCTCACCAAGATCAACAACGACCTCCGCTGGATGGGCTCGGGCCCCAACACCGGGCTCGGCGAGCTGCACATCCCCGACCTGCAGCCGGGCTCCTCGATCATGCCCGGCAAGGTCAACCCGGTGATCCCGGAGGCGGTGCTCATGGTCTGCGCCCGCGTCATCGGCAACGACGCCACCATCGCCTGGGCGGGCGCCTCCGGAGCCTTCGAGCTGAACGTCGCGATCCCCGTCATGGGAACCGCTCTGCTCGAGTCGATCCGCCTGCTCTCGAACTCGTCGGTGCTCCTGGCCGACAAGACCGTCGACGGTCTCGAGGCCAACCTGGAGCGCGCCCGCGCCCTGGCGGAGTCCTCGCCCTCGATCGTCACGCCGCTCAACAAGGTCATCGGCTACGAGGCGGCCGCCAAGGTCGCGAAGAACTCCGTGGCCAAGGGCATCACCGTCCGCGAGTCGGTCATCGACCTCGGCTTCGTCGAGCGCGGCGAAGTCACGGAGGAGCAGCTGAAGAGCGCCCTCGACGTGATGAGCATGACCCACCCGGGATGAGTTCTCTGGTCCGTCCTGCGCACGCGCAGGACGGACCGTGGTCGGCTTCTCGGGACGGATGCCTTCCGCAGAGCGTCCTGCGTTCGGCTAGCGCGAAACGCTGGCACGCCTTTCACGGGTTCGCCTTGAAGGCGTACGGCTGGGCGTCCGCCGACAGCTCAGTAGTCGGTCGACAGGGCCGTCCGGTCGCGAACCTTCGAGAGAGCCGCAACTCCTCGGAGGGGAGGCGTCACTCCGCTGGGGGCAGAGGGCCGAGCCAGGCGGTCGCGAAGGTGGAGTGGGCGGACTCGTCGTCGGACGGGTGGAAGAGGCCGGCGAGGACGTCGCGGTACAGGCGCGAGAGTTCCGAGCTCCGCGAGTAGGCCGACCCGCCCGCCACGCGCACGGCGCTCTCCACGATCCGCAGAGCCGCCTCCGTCGTGCGGATCTTGACGCCCACGAGCGAGGGGAACCAGCGCGCGCCGCGGTCGACGAGGGCGTCGACGTCGGCGGCGGCCGAGCGCAGCGGAGCATCGAGACCGTCGAGCAGGATCGCCGCGTCCGCGACGCGCCACCGGACGTCCGGGTCGTGCGCGAGGGAGCGCCCACCCGCCTTCCTCGACGTGCGCCGCGCCGCGGACTCGACCGCCAGCGTCAGCGCGCGCTGCGCGATCCCGAGGTACACGGACGCGATCAGCAGCTCGAACGCCGCGAAGATCGCGAAGACCAGCGGATCCGCGCTCGGCCCCACGGGCAGCGAGCGGAACATCCGCCCGGCCGGGATCTCGACGCCGTCCAGGATCGTCGTGCGGCTCTGCGTCGCGCGCATGCCGAGCGTGTCCCAGTCGTCGCGGGTTGCCAGGCCCGCGACGGGCGACTCCGGAGTGTCGCGATCGACGAAGCCGTGCACCAGCCGCGGCTCCGGACCGCTGTCGTCCCGCCCGAAGACGCCCAGCCGCGTCCACGCGGGCGAGAGCGAGGTGAACACCTTCATCCCGGTGAAGCGGTGGCCGCCGCCCGGCAGCGGCTCGGCACGAGTCAGGGAGTCGAAGAGCACGAGGTCGTTGCCCGGCTCGCTGTTCCCGAAGGCGAACACATGCCCGGCGGCGGCGTCCACGAGAACGTGCTCCAGGGAGGAGTCGCCCCGGTCGCGCAGGATCTTCGCGACCCCGGTCCAGACGAGGTGCATGTTGACGGCCAACGCTGTGGCCGGCGCCGCGGTCGCGAGCCGGGTCTGCTCCGCCGCCGCCTGCTCGAGACCGAGACCCGCACCGCCCAGCTCGGACGGCACGAGCAGCGCCAGGTAACCGATCGTTCGCAGCTCCTCGAGGTCCTCGGCGAAGAAGGCGTTGCGCTCGTCGTAGTCGGCGGCGCGGAGGCGGAAGCGCTCGAGGAGCGCGTCGTCGAGGATGCTCACCCGGTCCACGCTACGCCCGTCGACCCGCACGGCCGCCACGAGAGCTGCCTCCGGCTCGCAGAACCGCGTCCGGCACGCAGGGATCCGTGGATCCTGCGCGCCGGACACGGCTCTCGAGCGGGAGCGAACTAGGCCAGCTCGTTCGACTCCAGCATCTCGGTCACCAGCGCCGCGATCGCCGAGCGCTCCGAGCGGGTGAGCGTGACGTGGGCGAACAGCGGGTGCCCCTTCAGCGTCTCGATCACGGAGGCGACGCCGTCGTGACGGCCGACCCGCAGGTTGTCGCGCTGGGCGACGTCGTGGGTCAGCACCACCCGCGAGTTCTGCCCCACACGGGACAGGACGGTCAGGAGCACGTTCCGCTCGAGCGACTGCGCCTCGTCGACGATCACGAAGGCGTCGTGCAGCGAGCGCCCGCGGATGTGGGTCAGCGGCAGGACCTCGAGCATCCCGCGCTCGATCACCTCGTCGAGCACGTTCTGCGACACCAGGGCACCGAGCGTGTCGAAGACCGCCTGGGCCCAGGGGTTCATCTTCTCGGCCGCGTCGCCCGGCAGGAAGCCGAGGTCCTGACCGCCGACGGCGTACAGCGGGCGGAAGACCATGATCTTCTTGTGCTGGCGCTTCTCGAGCACCGCCTCCAGTCCTGCGCACAGCGCCAGCGCAGACTTGCCGGTGCCCGCACGGCCACCCAGCGAGACGATGCCCACCTCCTGGTCCAGGAGGAGGTCGATCGCGAGCCGCTGCTCCGCCGAGCGCCCGTGCAGCCCGAAGACGTCGCGGTCGCCGCGCACGAGCGTGATCTGCCGCTTGCCGGTCACCCGCGCGAGCGCCGAGCCGCGATCGGAGTGGACGACGAGACCCGTGTTGATCGGGATCCCCTCGACCGCGTCGGTGAAGAGGCGCTCCCGGTCGTAGAACTCGCTCATCGCGCCGCCCTCGAGCGTGATGTCGTCCATTCCGGTCCACCCCGACTCCGGAGCGAGCTCGGCGAGGTACTCCTCGGCGGCGAGGCCGATCGACGCCGCCTTGACGCGCATCGGCATGTCCTTGGACACGACGGTGACGGTCGAGCCCTCGTTGGCGAGGTTCATCGCCACCGCGAGGATCCGCGCGTCGTTGTCGCCCAGCTGCAGCCCGCTGGGCAGCACCGACATGTTCGAGTGGTTGAGCTCGACGCGGAGGGTGCCCCCGTTGCCGACGGCGATCGGGAAGTCGAGGCGCTCGTGCTTGATGCGCAGCTCGTCGAGGTGCCGCAGCGCCTGGCGCGCGAAGTAGCCGATCTCGGGATCGTGGCGCTTGCCCTCGAGCTCGCCGATCACGACGATCGGCAGCACGACGGCGTGCTCCGCGAACCGGAACATCGCCATCGGATCGGAGAGCAGCACCGAGGTGTCGAGCACGTACGTGCGGAGGAGTTGATCGGAGGACCCGGTCGAGCCGTGCTGCGGTCGGCGGTGGACGCCGCCCTGCGCTCCGGCCTGCTGGTCCATACCCTGGGGAACTGTCACGACGACTCTCCACACCCCGGAGGCTCGAACGCCCCCGGCTCATGCTGCGAAGCCGGCCCTCCGGTGCGCCTCGGCACCGCGCAGTTCCCTCTCACCGATCTGCGCGATGTCGAGCCGTTCCCTCGGGTCCGTCTCGACCAGGCGCTTCACCTGATGACTCGAACATAACCCCGCGAATGACATCCGTGTGGTTCGAGTGTGTAACCAGTGTGTGAACGCCGGGCGCAGGTCAGAAGTCGGCGCCCGTGCCGGCCGAGACGAGAGCGGCCCGCAGGGCGGCCAGCGTCTCGTCCGTGGTGCTGGCATGGGGGCTGAAGCGGACCGTTCCCGGCCGGAGGCGCGCGGTCACTCCGTGGACCTCGAGCGACGCGGCCAGCGGAGCGAGCTCCTCCGGGGCCGGTTCGACGACGACGATGCCCGCGCGGTCGCGCTCGTCGCGCGAGCTCGTCACGGCGAGGCCGAACTCGTCGGCGAGATCGATCACGGCGCTGACCCGCTCGGCGATCACCGCGGCGATCGCGGGCACTCCCACCGCCGCGATGTCCTCCAGCGCCCCGGCGAAGCGCGCCTGGGCGATCGGATCCGGGTTCGTCACGCTGTAGGCGGGCGCGCCGGAGGCAGGCGGTGCGACCTCGTCCCAGGGTTCGACGGCGTCGGAGCCCGTCCAGCCCGAGAGCACCGGCGAGAGCCGCTCGATCGCCCGCTCGCCGAGGGCCAGGAAGCCCGTGCCCCAGCCCGACCGCACCCACTTCTGACCGCCGGACACGACGACGTCGGCCGCGGCGTACGGTGCGTCGACGACTCCGAAGCCCTGGATCGCGTCCACGATCAGCAGGCGATCGCCGATGACCTCGCGGAGCGCGCCGAGGTCGGCGAGATAGCCCGTCCGGGAGTCGACGAGGCTCACGGCCACGGCGACCACGTCCGGAGTGAGAGCGTCGCGCACCGCCTCCGGAGTCACCCGACCGCCCTCGGTCGGCAGCCAGACGGGCGACACCGCCCCGAGCGCCTGCTGCGCACGCACCGCGGCGTAGGGCAGGCTCGGGAACTCGGCGGAGGAGAGCAGCACGCTCCCCCGCAGACCGAGCATCGTGTGCAGCAGACCCGTCGACGTGTTGGGCTGGAAGACGACCTGCTCGGCCGGAAGCTGGACCAGGGCGCTCACGGCGGTGCGCACCCGCTCGTCCTGCCGCTGCAGCTCGTCGAGGGCCCGGCCCGCCTGCAGGAGCCGCGTCGCCGCCTCCTGCTCGGCCACGGCCGTCGCCGAGATCGGACCGACGCGGGCGAAGTCGAGGTAGCCGGTCTCCTCGGCGAAGGCTCCGAGGTACTCGTCCATCGCGAGGGTGTTCGTCGTGCTCATGCCGGCCCTTCCGGTCGGTGGTGGCGCGGGCGCCTCAGCTGCCGAAGCGGCGGTGCCGCCCCGCGTAGTCGCGCAGGGCCCGGAGGAAGTCGACCTCGCGGATGTCCGGCCCCAGCGCCTCCATGAAGTAGAACTCGCTGTGCGCGCTCTGCCAGAGCATGAAGTCCGAGAGCCGCTGCTCCCCCGAGGTGCGGATGACCAGGTCGGGGTCGGGCTGGCCGCTCGTGTAGAGGTGCTCGCCGATCAGCTCGGGCGTCAGCAGCTCCGCGACGTCCTCGATCGTGGATCCGCGCTTGCCGTGCTCGTCGAGGATGCTGCGGACCGCCTGCGCGATCTCATGGCGCCCGCCGTACCCCACCGCGAGGTTCACGTGCAGGCCGGTGTGGCGGGCCGTGCGCTCCTCGGCGGCGTCGAGGGCATCGATGAGCGACTCCGGGAGCCCGTCGTCGGAGCCGACGTGCTGCACGCGCCAGTCCGGCTGCTGAGAGACCTCTTCGGCGAGGTCGGCGATGATCGCGATCAGCTCGGTCAGCTCGGAGCTGTCGCGGCCGACGAGGTTGTCCTGCGAGAGCAGGTAGAGGGTGACGTGCCGGACGCCCAGCTCGTCGCACCACTGGAGGAACTCGTGCACCTTCGCGGCGCCCGCGCGGTGGCCGTGGGCCGCCGTCTCGAGGGCCCGCTGCCGCGCCCAGCGCCGGTTGCCGTCGATGATCATCGCGACGTGGTTCGGCAGGGTGCCGGGAGCCAGGCTCGACCTCAACCGCTTCTTGTAGACGCCGTAGAGGAGGTCCCTTCCCACTGGCAGTCTCGGCTTCGGCACATCGCTACGGTAGCCGATGCTCCTGCCCGGGAAGGGTCGCGGCGCCCGGCCGCGTCACCGGGACCGGCCGTATCCTGAGCCGTATGAGCCACCGGCCGACGCCCCCCGCCCCCGAGCCCGCTCGTCGGTCCTCCCCCCGTGCCGACGACGCCGTGGCGCGGGACGACGCCGACGGGCCGGACCTGCCGAACCTCCCCCTCGTCGACGACGAGATCGACCACGGAGCGGTGGCCGAGTCGAAGCCGACCTGGCGCGGCTGGATCCACGCCGGGCTCTTCCCGTTCGCGATCGTGGCCGGGGTCGTCCTCGTCTCGGTGGCCGACGGCACCGCCGCGAAGTGGGCCGCCGCCGTCTTCGCGACGTCCTCGCTCCTGCTCTTCGGCAACTCCGCCCTCTACCACCGGTTCGACTGGGCGCCGCGGACGAAGGTGATCCTCAAGCGGATCGACCACGCCAACATCTTCCTGCTGATCGCGGGCACCTACACGCCGCTCGCGGTCCTCGCGCTGCCGCCCGCGCAGGGCACGCTGCTGCTCGTGCTCGTCTGGTCCGGCGCGCTGCTCGGGATCGGCTTCCGGGTGTTCTGGATCTCGGCGCCGCGCTGGCTCTACGTGCCGCTCTACCTGCTCCTGGGCTGGGCGGCGGTGATGTACCTCGCACCGCTGCTCGAGGCGAGCGCGACGATGATGGTCCTCGTCCTCGTGGGCGGTCTCTGCTACACGGTCGGAGCGATCGTGTACGGCTTCAAACGGCCCAACCCCGTGCCGGGGGTCTTCGGGTTCCACGAGATCTTCCACGCGCTGACCGCCGTGGCGTTCGTCTGCCACTGGACGGCGGCCCTGCTGATCTCGCTGCACCCCGCCTACAACGGCGGCTGAGCCGGCGTCAGCGCTCCGAGCGGTCGTCCGCGGGCCCGCGCTCCGAGCGCTCCACCTCGGCGGCGCGCTCGCGCTCCTCGGCGTCGAGCCGCTCCGCGACCTGCTCGCGGTAGGTGGTCCGCCGGACCCGGCGCACCATGTCGAGCGCGAGGAGGACGGCGGCCACCGCGATCACCAGCATCGTGATGAAGCCGAAGAGGCCCGGCGTGACGGTGTCCTCGTTGAAGTCGGGCGCGGGCGACGGCGTCGCCGCGACGATCCGGGACAGCGCCAGGGCGGCGGAGTCGAGCACGGCGGGGATCACGCGTCCACCTCGTTCCGCGCGCCGGTCGGGAAGGCGACGTCGAGTCCGGCGAAGAGATCGGTCTCGGGCGTCGGCGCCTCGACCCGCGACTGCACGAGCTGGAAGTCGTCGGTCGGCCACGCGGCGTCGATGGCCTCGTGCGGCAGGAAGAAGAAGGCGTTGTCGGGCGCGACCTGGCTGGCGTGCGCGCGCAGGGCCGCATCCCTCCGGTCGTGGAAGCCCGAGATGAGCACCTGCGTCGTCGCGAGGTACGGAGCGTCGTCCGACCAGCGCTTCATCTCCTCGAAGGTCGCCAGGCGCGGGTCCTCCGGGTCGAGCGAGCGGAGGTGCTCCGCGATCGCCCGCAGCTTCTGACCGCTGAACACGCGGTCGTAGTAGAGCTTGGCGACCGACCAGGGCGCCCCGAGGCCGGGGTACTCGTCCGGCTCCCCCGCCGCCCGGAACGCCTCCATGGCGACCTGGTGCGCCCGGATGTGGTCCGGGTGCGGATAGCCGCCGTTCTCGTCGTAGCTGATGATCACGTGCGGCTTGAAGCGTCGGACGAGCCGGACCAGCGGAGCCGACGCCGTCGCGAGCGGGAGCGCCGCGAAGCTCGCGGGCGGAACCGAGCCGTCCTCCTCCATCCCGGAGTCGACGAAGCCCAGCCAGGTGTGCTGCACGCCCAGGATCCGCTGAGCCTCGGCCATCTCGAGGCGGCGGAGCCCGCCCATGTCGCGCTCAGCGTGCGCGCGGGCGGCGAGCGACTCGTTCAGGACGGAGCCGGCCTCGCCTCCGGTGCAGGAGACGACCATGACCTCGGCGCCGCGGTCGGCGTAGGCCGCGAGAGTCGCGGCGCCCTTGCTCGACTCGTCGTCGGGATGGGCGTGCACGGCGAGGAGGCGCGGGACCTCCCGCACCTCCGAATCGACGGAGACCTGGGCGGCCTGGGACACGATCGCTCGATTCCTCGGGGTTTAATGGGGCGACGCGACCGCTCGCAGCGAGCGCGCATCATCCGTCAACAGTAACCGCTACACCCGGGGAGTTCCGTGGCCGTCCGCACGTCCGACAGCTCCGAGCGGAGCGACGAGACCTCGGTCGATCCCGACGCCGTCCGGGCGAGCGGCCCGCTCGCCTCGCGCTACGGACGCACCACGCGCAGCCGCCGCGGCAACCGCTGGCTCTTCGGCGCGGTCGCGCTCGCCTTCGTCGCCGTCTTCGCCGCCTGGGTGGTCTGGGCGGGCCTCGACAGCGGTCGCGACGGCGTCGACGTGCAGGACACGGCGCACCGGGTCGTCGACGACCGCACCGTCACCGTCTCCTTCGACCTCACCGCGCCCGCCGGGACGGACGTCGCCTGCGCGGTCCAGGCGCTCAACGAGCAGTCGGCCGTCGTCGGCTGGCTCGTCGTGGAGTACCCCGCCTCCCCCGACCGCTTCCGCTCCTTCACCGAGACGGTGCGGACGACCGAGCTCGCGAACACAGGTTTGATCTCCTCCTGCTGGCTCCCGTAGGGTTGCCGGGTGCCCTGACGGACTCGTCGGGGCCTTGTCTTTTTCCACCGCCGCCGGGCGTCGGACGACACGGACGCCGGGGCGGGAGCCCCGGACCCGGACGCCGGACCCCTGCACGCGGCAGTCACGTGAGGAGCCCACCATGGCCGACCAGCCTCAGGTCACCTGGATGACCCAGGAGTCGTACGACCGCCTCCAGGCGGAGCTGAACGAACTGTCCACCGCGGGCCGCGAGGAGATCGCGAAGCGCATCGAGGTCGCCCGCGAGGAGGGCGACCTCAAGGAGAACGGCGGCTACCACGCCGCGAAGGACGAGCAGGGCAAGATCGAGGCGCGGATCCGTCAGCTCACCTCGCTCCTGCGCGAGGCCGAGATCGGCACGCCGCCCGAGAGCCACGGCGTGGTCGAGGCCGGCACGATCATCACGGCCGAGATCGCCGGAGACGAGTCGCGGTTCCTGCTCGGCAACCGCGAGATGGCCGGCGAGAGCGACCTCGACGTCTACAGCCCGCAGAGCCCGCTGGGCGGCGCGATCATGGGCCTGAAGGTCGGCGACTCGACGAGCTTCGAGGCCCCGAACGGCCGGACGATCAGCGTCCGCGTCGTGAACGTCGAGACCTGGAACGGCCACTGATCGTCCCGACGCAGCACGCGAGTGGAGACGCCACCTGCGGAGTCCGGAAGGTCTCCGCGGGTGGCGTCTCTCGTTGCAGCGGTCAGTTGCGGGCGACTCGGGGTTCGTAACCCGCGTCGCGGAGCACCTGGAGGACGCGCTCGGCGTGCTCCGGACCGCGCGTCTCGACGCTGATCTCGAGTTCGACCTCGCTGATCTGCAGACCTCGACCGTGACGGGTGTGCAGCACCTCGACGACGTTCGCGTTGGCCTCGGAGATGAGCTCGGAGATGCGGGCGAGCTGGCCGGGGCGGTCCGGCAGGCCGATGCTCATCTTGAGGTAGCGCTCGGAGGCGGCGAGGCCGCGGCTGATCACGCGCTCCATCATCAGCGGGTCGATGTTGCCGCCCGAGAGGATCACGGCCGTCCTTCCGGCGTCGCGGATCTTCCCGGTGAGGATCGCCGCGATGCCCACGGCGCCCGCGGGCTCGACGACGAGCTTCGCCCGCTCGAGCAGCACGAGCAGCGCGCGGGCGATGTCGTCGTCCTCGACCGTCACGACCTCGTCGACGACGTCGCGGATGATCGCGAAGTTCAGCGCTCCGGGCATGGCCACCGCGATGCCGTCGGCGATCGTCGGCGAGATCGTGATCAGGGTCGGCTCCCCGCTCGCCAGCGACAGCGGGTAGGGAGCGGCGTTCGCGGCCTGCACGCCGATGACGCGCAGCGTGCGCCCCTCCTGCGCGGCCTTCTGCTTCGCCGCCGAGGCGACGCCGGCGATGAGGCCACCGCCGCCGATCGGGACGACGATCGTCTCGACGCCCTCGGCCTGCTCGAGGATCTCGAGTCCGATCGTGCCCTGCCCGGTGACCACGTCCGGGTGGTCGAACGGCGGGATGAAGACGGCCCCGGTGCGCTCCGCGAACTCGGCCGCCGCCGCGAGCGATTCGTTGAAGATGTGGCCGCTCAGCACCACGTCGGCGCCGTAGTCGCGGGTGGCGGCGAGCTTGGGCAGCGCGACTCCGATCGGCATGAAGATGGTGGCCGAGATGCCCAGCTCGCGCGCGGCGTACGCGACGCCCTGCGCGTGGTTGCCCGCCGACGCCGCGACGACGCCGCGCGCGCGCTCCTCGGGCGAGAGCCGCGACATGCGGAACACCGCGCCGCGGATCTTGTAGGAGCCGGTGCGCTGCAGGTTCTCGCACTTGAGGAACACCGGCGAGCCGAGCACCTGGGCGAGGAACGTGCTCGTCTCCATCGGGGTGTTCGCGATCACGGGCGCGATGACGCTGCGCGCCGCCTCGAACTCCTGGAGGGACGGTCCGGCGACGTGACTAGTCTGCATGCTCTGCGGCAACTCTCTCGGGGGTTCGGGTCGGCGTGCGCCAGGCGCCGCTGGCGATGTAGTTGACCATGACGTTCAGGGTCGCGACGAAGGGCACCGCGAAGAAGGCGCCCGCGATGCCCGCGACGATGGAGCCGCCGGCGACGGCGAGCACCACGGCGAGCGGGTGGATCTTGATGGCCGATCCCATGACGAGCGGCTGGAGGATGTGCCCCTCGAGCTGCTGGACGCCGAGGACGACGATCAGCAGGATCAGGGCGATCAGCGGCCCGTTGTAGACCAGCGCGATGAAGACGGCGAGAGCGCCGGTCGCCACCGCTCCGATCACCGGCACGAACGAGCCCAGGAACACCAGGACGCCGATCGGGATCGCCAGCGGCACGCCCAGGAGGGCCGCGCCCACGCCGATGCCGACGGCGTCGATGAACGCGACGAAGATCTGCACCTTGACGAAGTTGGTGAGCGTCACCCAGCCGGCCCGCCCGGCGCCGTCGACCGCGGGGCGAGCGCGGTGCGGGAAGAGCCGCACGACCCAGCGCCAGATGTTCGGGCCGTCGATCAAGATGAACAGGGTCGAGAAGAGGGTGAGCAGGACGCCGGTCAGGACGTGGCCGATCGTCGAGCCGACGCTCAGCGCTCCGCTGACGAGCATGCCCGAATCCTGCTGCAGGGCGGTCAGCGCCTGCTGCGCGTACTCGTTGATCTCGTCCTCGGTGAGGTGCAGCGGCGATTCGAGCAGCCAGGCCTTCAGATCGTCGTAGGACTGCACCGTCTGGCGGCTCAGGTCGTCGAACCCCTGGTAGACCTGCGTCGCGACCAGGAAGAGCAGGCCGCCGATGATGACGATGATGCCGAGCTCCGACACGGTGATCGCGAGCCACTTGGGCCAGCGGTGCCGCTGCAGGAAGCTCGAGAACGGCACCAGCAGCGCCGCGATGACGATGGCGACCAGCAGCGGGATCACGATGAGGCGCAGCTCGATGATGAGCAGCGCCAGCACCGCGAGGGCGGCCACGACGACGAGCACGCGCCACGCCCAGGCGCCCGCGATGCGCATCCCGTCGCTCACGAAGGCGGAGTCGGGAACGGGGCGCGAGGTCCCCGGGACGTGCAGGACAGGCGGCGCCGCGGTGTCGACGACGCGGGCGCCGGAGGAGCGGCGGGACCTGCCGAGTCTCATCCCCACAGACTAGGCCCCGGCGCATTCCCCGGGCGGTATCGACCGCGAGGACTCAGGAGACGGCCGTGCGCGATCGGGCGCAGGCGATGTCGGAGGCCTTCGCTAGCGTGGTCGGACCATGACCGAGCAGCTCTCCCCCGCCCTCGCGCGCCGCATCGCCCTCGCCGCGCAGGGCTTCGGAGCGCCGCGGCCGCCGCGGATCGGCACGCGTCAGGTCCTCGGCGTCGTCGACCGCATCCGGCCGCTGCAGCTCGACTCGGTCAACGTCTTCGAGCGGAGCCACTACCTTCCGCTGCTCGCGCGCCTGGGGCCGTACGACCGCTCCCTGCTCGACGCGGTCGCCTTCGCGCCGAAGGGGCACTACCTCGAGTACTGGGCGCACGAGGCGGCGCTGATTCGGCGCGCCGACGTGCCCCTCTACCGCTGGCGGATGGCGCACTACCGCCGCACCGAGCACGAGGGCTGGGCCGGTGAGAACCGGGCCACGCTCGACTGGCTCCGCGCCGCACTGGCCGACGGGCCGCTCCGCGCGTCCGAGATCGAGCACGAGTCGAACGTCCGCACCGGGCCGTGGTGGGGCTGGTCCGACATCAAGCGCGGTCTCGAGGTCCTCTTCCGCTGGGGCGAGGTGGTCAGCGCCGGGCGCACGCGCTTCGAGCGCTCCTACGCCCTCGCCGAGCAGGCCCTGCCGCGCGAGGTCCTCGACGCCGAGGTGGCGGAGGAGGACGCGGTGCGCGAGCTGGTCCGCCGAGCCGCCGTCGCGCACGGAGTCGCGACGCTCGGCGATCTCGCCGACTACCACCGGCTGCGGCGGGCGCCCACCCTCGCCGCGGTCCACGACCTGGTCGAGGCGGGCGAGCTGCTCCCCGTCGCGGTCCGCGGCTGGGAGCGCTCCGGACGTCCCGTCCCCCTCTGGCTCCACGCGAACGCCCGTCGGCCGCGATCGCTCCGCGCCGACGCCCTGCTCTCTCCGTTCGACCCGGTCGTCTGGCACCGTCCGCGCGCCGAGCTCCTCTTCGGCTTCCACTACCGGATCGAGATCTACACGCCCGCAGCGCAGCGCGTGCACGGCTACTACGTGCTGCCCGTGCTCCTCGACGACGTCCTCGCCGCCCGGGTCGACCTCAAGAGCGACCGGCAGCGCAAGGTCCTGCGCGTGCAGGCCGCCTGGCTCGAGCCGGGGGCACCCGCCGACACCGCGGAGCGGCTGGCGGTGCTGCTCCTGGAGGCTGCCGCCTGGCAGGGGCTCGACGCGGTGGAGGTCGTCGAGCGGGGCACGCTCGCGGCGGCACTCCTCTCGGCGGTGCGGTCCGCGCGTCCGGATGTCCTAGCGTGAGCGGCATGGTGGACGAACGCTCCGGATCGATCGCGCTCGCCCTCTCCGAGAAGTGCGTGGGGCTCCTCCTCGAGCGCGGCACGGTGAAGGGCGTGAGCTCGATCGACCTCTCCCACGCGGCCGGCATCTCGCTGCGCACCTTCCACCGCTACCTCGGCGGCAAGGAGGACTGCGTCCGTCCCGTGCTCTACGCAGCCATCGCGGCCATGGGCCGGGCGCTGACCGCCCGCCCCGCCGACGAGCTGCTGAGCACGGCGCTGGGCGCGGCGTTCGCCGCCGCCGCCTCGGGTCCGCAGCTCGACCGCACGCTGCGCCTCATCCCGCTCCTCACCGAGACCCCGGCGATGCGCGCGGTCTGGGCGCAGTCCCTGCACGACGGCGAGGCGGCCCTCACTCCGTGCATCGCGGAGCGGATGGGGTTCGAGCTCGAGGAGACCCCGCGCGCGGCCGTGCTCGCGACCATCGTGATGGCCCTCGTCCGCCGCGCCCTGGTCGACGCGGTCGCGAGCGGCGCGGATCCGGCGCCCGTCTTCCAGGAGTACCTCACCACCTTGAACGGCGGGCCGCTGGCCGTACCGGCGAAGGCCGGACAGTCCTCCTGAGAGCCGCCCGCTAGAACTGGACGCGCGGCGGCTCGGAGATCGCGGCGAGGCTGTCGACCTCGAAGAAGTCGCGCTCCGAGAAGCCCAGTCGACGCGAGAAGAGCGTGTTGGGGAACACCTTCACCTTGGTGTTCATCTCCCGCACGCCGCCGTTGTAGAAGCGGCGGGCCGACTGGATCCTGTCCTCGGTCTCGACGAGCTCGCCCTGCAGCTGGAGGAAGTTCTGGCTGGCCTGCAGCTGCGGATACGCCTCGGCCACGGCGAAGATCGACTTGAGCGCCTTCTGCATGTGGTCCTCGGCCGCGGACGCCTCGGCGGGCCCCTGCGCCGACAGGGTCTCGGCTCGCGCACGGGTCACCTGCTCGAAGACCTGCTTCTCGTGGGCGGCGTAGCCCTTCACGGCGTCGATGACGTTGGGGATCAGATCCGCGCGCCTCTTCAGCTGGACGGTGATGTCGCTCCAGGCCTCGTCGACCCGCACGTTCAGGGTGACCAGGGAGTTGTAGGTCGCCCAGAGGTAGATCCCGAGGATCACCACGAGGGCCACGACGACGATGAGCGGGACCAGCCATTCCATGCCGACAAGTGTAGGGAACGGCGGTCGGCGGCCTGCGCGGGCACGGCGCTTTCGCAGTGTCCGCGGCGACGCTACTTCAGCGTCTTCTGCAGCAGGACCGTGCTCAGCCAGCGGTTGAACTTGAAGCCCACCCGGCCCATGCGGCCGACCTCGACGAAGCCGTACTGCGCGTGCATCGCGAGCGACGCCTCCGCCCCCTTGTCGGCGATGACGGCCATGATCTGCCGGATGCCGACCGCCTTCGCCCGGTCGAGCAGCTCGGTCATCAGCGCCTTGCCGAGTCCCTTGCCCGTGGACGCCGCACGGAGGTAGATCGAGTTCTCGACCGTGAACCGGTAGGCGCGCTTGGACGACCACGGCGAGACCATCGCGTAGCCGAGGATCTGACCCGACGGGGACACCGCGACGATGAACGGCAGGCCGAGCTTCACGTTGCGGGCGAACTTCGACCGCCACTCCTTGATCGTGGAGTCGTCCTCGTCGAAGGTCACGACGGTGTTGCGCACGTAGTGGTTGTAGATCTCGCGGATGTCGGGGAGGTCCTCCTCGCGCGCCTCGCGGATCTCGTACGAGAAGTCGGGCTCGGGCGGCGGCGCCTTCCGCAGGTGCGGCGGCAGGACGCGTCGCTGCTCGTACTCTTCCTCCAGCATGGGGATCCCCTCCGTCGACCCGGGCCGCTCGCGCGGACCTCGTCCAGCGTATCGGCGCGCACCAGGGCGCCGCGGCTCACTCCGCGAGGCTCCAGTCGACCGGCTCGGCGCCCCGCTCCTCGAGGAGCGCGTTCGCCCGGCTGAAGGGCCGCGAGCCGAAGAAGCCGCGCGAGGCCGACAGCGGACTCGGATGCGCGCTCTCGATCACGCCGGCGTCGCCGAGCATCGGCCGGAGGCCGGCGGCGTCCCTCCCCCAGAGGATCGCGACGAGCGGAGCGTCGCGCGCGGCGAGCGTGCGGATCGCGTGCTCGGTCACGGCCTCCCAGCCCTTCCCCCGATGCGACGCCGGAGTGCCCGGCGAGACGGTGAGGACGCGGTTGAGCAGCATCACGCCATGGCGCGTCCACGCACCGAGATCGCCGTGCGCCGGAGGCGTGACCCCCAGATCGTCGCGGAGCTCGCGGTAGATGTTCTGGAGACTGCGCGGCACCGGCCGGACGTGCCGCTCGACCGCGAACGACAGCCCGATCGGATGCCCGGGCGTCGGGTAGGGGTCCTGGCCGACGATCAGCACGCGGACATCGGCGAGGGGCGCCGCGAACGCGCGGAGCACGTCCTTGCCCGCGGGGAGGTAATGCCGCCCGGCAGCGGTCTCGGAGCGGAGGAAGTCGCCCATCGCCGCGATGTCCGGCCCGACGGGAGCGAGGGCGTCCGCCCAGCCCCGGTCGATCAGTCCGGCGCCGGCCAGCTCCTGCAGATCCATCAGCCCGCGGCGAGTGTCGCCACGACCACGCCGGCCTCGCCTGCGCTCGCGCGCCAGACCGAGCCGGCGCCCGAGACGCGCAGCGCGCCGGTGCCGACCGTGAGGACGGTGGACTCGTCGATGGCGACCCCTCCGTCGACCAGGCCCGCCTCGACGGCGGCGACCAGCCGGCCCAGCGTGCCCCACTGCGCGGCGTGCACGTCGATCGAGACGTCGACCAGGCCGATCCCCTCGAGGACCGTCACCTCGTCGAGCTCCTCGGCCGCCTCCTCCGGCGCCACGACGACGCCGCCGATGCGGAAGCCGCCGACGATGGCGCGGTCGGCGGCGATCGCGGCGCCCGCCGAGAACCCGGCGTACGGGGTCCCCGACGAGACGAGATCGCGCAGCCGCGCGAAGGACGGCTCGAGCGCGTCGCGGTAGGCGGGGGTGAGTCCGCCGCCCACGAGGATCCCGTCGACCCCGTCGAAGACGGACGGGTCGATGCGACCGCCCTCGGGCTTGAGGACGGGGACCGGCTCGAGCTGGCCGACGGAGGCGAGGGTCGCCGCGTAACCGGAGTAGGCCTCGGGGCCCAGGCCGTCGTGCACCACCACGATGGCGATGCGGGGCCCCTCGATGCGCCCGGCGTCGACGGCGCGGGCGCGCGCCTCCGCGAGGAACGCGCCGTAGAGGTCGGAGTCGTGCTCGGCGCCGCCACCGCCGCCGATCAGGTGGACGCTCACTCGTCGTCCTCGCCGAGCGCTCCGTCCACCGGGGGCAGAGCCGACCACGGGAAGACGATCCAGCGCGGGGTGCGGCGCCAGAAGAAGTCGGGCTCGAGCACCGTGCGGGGCTTCGTGTAGAGCGTGACGGTGCGCACCTCGGCGCCCATCGCGCGGATCAGCTTCACCGACAGGGCGAGGGTGTGCCCGGAGTCGGAGACGTCGTCGACCAGGAGGATCCGCTTGCCGCGCACCGACGCCTCGTCCAGGAGCGGCGGGAGCACGACGGGCTCGGCGAGCCGGGCCTCGACCCCGGTGTAGAACTCGACGTTCAGGGCGCCGCAGCTCTTGATGCCGAGCGCGTAGGCGACGGCCCCCGCGAGCAGCAGTCCGCCGCGCGCGATGGCGACGACGAGCTCGGGCCGGTAGCCCGACGCGACCACGTCGTCCGCGAGATGGCGGGCGGCGTCGCCGAACTCGAGCCAGCCGAGGACCTCCTTCTCCGTGGCGGCGAGGAGGGCGGCGGAGTCGTCGGCGTCGGAAACCATGAGGGACAGGCTAAGGCGTCGCGCGCCTCCGCGTCACATCAGCGCCCGACGGGACGGCCCCCGTCAGAGCTTCGGAGCGAGCTCGCCGCGGACGACCTTGTGCGGCGCGGCCTGCGCGACCGGCTTGATCGTCACCAGGTCGAGGTCGACGTGGGGCGGCAGCTCGACCGAGGACACGATCGCGGCTGCGACGTCCTCCGCGACCAGCGGCGCCGCGACTCCGTCGTACACCTTGTCGGCCCGGGCCTTGTCGCCGCCGAAGCGGACGAGCGAGAACTCCTCGGTGTGCACCATGCCCGGCGCGATCTCGATGACCCGGATCGGCTCGCCGGCGAGCTCGAGGCGCAGGACCGCAACCAGGGCGTGCGCGGCGAACTTCGCGGCGTTGTAGCCGCCTCCGCCCTCGTAGGCGACGTGCCCCGCGATCGAGGTCACGGTGACGATGTCGGCGGAGCCCTCGGAGCCCTCGTCGGCGAGGCCCCGGCGCAGCAGCGGGAGCAGGGCGCTGGTGACGAGCTTCACCGACAGCACGTTGATCTCGAACATGCGCGTCCAGTCGGCGGGGTCGGACGCCTCCACGGTGTCGAGTCCGAGGGCGCCGCCGGCGTTGTTCACGAGCGCGTGCACCGCCCCGGTCGCCTCCAGGTGGTCGCGCAGCGCGTCGACCTGATCGGAGTCCGTGAGATCCGCCACGAACAGGTCCGCGCCGGTCTCCGCGGCGAGCGCTTCGAGCCGCTCGCGGCGCCGTGCGACGGCCACCACGTCCCAGCCGTGCTCCCGGAACAGGCGCACCGTCGCCGCACCGATCCCCGAACTCGCTCCTGTCACCACGACGCGTCGAACCACGCTCGTCTCCTTCCGTCAAGCCTCGGACACCACCGACTCCGTCGTCGACCCCAACGCTAGTCTGGCCGCGTGCAGCCCGCCGACCCGGCACCCGCCACCGGCGGTGTCACCGCTCCCCCGAAGCGACGCGTCCCCCTGTGGGACAACGCGCGCTTCGTCTGCGTGACCCTCGTCGTCATCGGCCACGGCATCCAGCGGCTGACCGCCAACTCGGACGTCTCCCTGATCGTGTACCTCACGGTCTACGCGTTCCACATGCCCGCCTTCGCCATCATCTCGGGCTACTTCTCGAAGGCGGGGGCGCCGAACTCCCGGGCGATGCGTCGCGTCCTGACCGACATCCTGCTGCCCTACCTGATCATGGAGACGGTCTGGACGCTGGTGCAGTTCCTGGTCGAGGGCCAGTCCGAGTTCAACCCGACGAAGCCGAGCTGGACGCTGTGGTTCCTGCTCGCGCTCGGCATCTTCCGACTCGTGCTGCCGTACCTGGCCCTGCTGCGCTGGCCCCTGCTGATCAGCGTCGTGCTCGCGGTCGGAGTGAGCTACTACGACAACATCGACTCGACCTTCTCCCTCGCCCGGGCGATCGGGATCCTCCCCTTCTTCGTGTTCGGCTGGCGGCTGCGCGGATGGAGGGCCGGCTCGGCGCTACTGGTCGACCGCTGGCTCGCGCTCCCGGCGCCGCGCGTGCTCGCCGTGCGCGCCGTGGCGGTCGTGCTGTTCGCGATCACGGCGCTGGTGATGACCGTCAACATCGACGCGTTCCGAGCCGCCGACCTGCGCTTCTGGTTCTTCTACGACCGCCCGTACGACGCGCTCGGCGAGACCGCCTGGTGGGCGGGGCTCGTGCGGCTCGCCCTGATGCTCACGGCCGTCGTCCTCTCGCTCGCGCTCTTCGCGCTCATCCCCCGCGGTCGCACGGTCCTCACTCCCTGGGGCCAGTCGACGATGTACGTGTACCTGCTGCACAGCTTCGTCCTCTACCCGCTGCGGGAGTCGGGGGTGCTCTCCTCGGCCGACAGCGTCCTCGCACTCGTCCTCATGATCGTGCTCTGCATCGCGGTCTCGGTCGTCCTCTCCCTCGGCTGGGCCCGCACCGTGTTCCACAAGATCGTGGAGCCGCGGGCGGCCTGGCTCTTCGCTCCGGTGAAGGACGAGCGGCCGGAGCGGTCGGGGCGCGCGGACCCCACGGGGTCGAAGCGGGACGCGCCCGCCGCGACGGATCGCGGCCCGCGCCGCTGACCGAGCGCCTCGCCGGGATTACCCCGTGTGTCGGGCACCTCGCCCCCGCGCGGCGGCACGCCTAGGCTCGTCGCGGCGGAGAACGGACTCCGCCTGGACGACTTCACGACCCGATTGGATGCACCATGACCGACCCCGCCCAGTGGCAGTTCGAGACCAAGCAGATCCACTCGGGAGCGGCTCCGGACCCTGTCACCAAGGCCCGCGCGACTCCGATCTACCAGACCACGTCCTACGTGTTCGACAACGCTCAGCACGCCAAGAACCTCTTCGCCCTCGCCGAGTTCGGCAACATCTACACGCGCATCCAGAACCCCACGCAGGCCGTGGTGGAGGAGCGCCTCACCGCTCTCGAGGGCGGCTCCGGCGCCCTGCTGCTCGCGTCGGGTCAGGCCGCCGAGACCGCCGCCGTGCTGAACATCGCGCACGCGGGCGACCACATCGTCTCGTCCTCCTCGATCTACGGCGGCACGTACAACCTCTTCAAGTACACGCTCGCCAAGCTCGGCATCGAGACGACGTTCGTCGAGAACCAGGACGACCAGGAGGAGTGGCGCCGTGCGGTGCGCCCGAACACCAAGCTCTTCTTCGCCGAGACCGTCGGCAACCCCAAGATCAACATCCTCGACATCCGCGCGGTCGCCGACGTCGCCCACGCGGCCGGTGTTCCCCTGATCGTCGACAACACGATCGCGACCCCGTACCTCATCCGCCCCTTCGAGCACGGGGCCGACATCATCGTGCACTCGGCGACCAAGTTCCTCGGCGGTCACGGCACCGTCATCGGCGGGGCCATCGTCGACGGCGGAACCTTCCCGTGGACCGAGAACGCGGCGAAGTTCCCCGGACTGACGACGCCCGACGAGTCGTACCACGGCGCCGTCTACACCGCAGCGGTCGGCGACTCCCTCGCCTACATCATCAAGGCCCGCGTGCAGCTGCTGCGCGACCTCGGCGCCTCGATCGCCCCGGCGAGCGCCTGGCAGCTCATCCAGGGCATCGAGACCCTGTCGCTGCGGATCGAGCGCCACGTGCAGAACGCGCAGGAGATCGCCGAGTACCTCGAGAACCACTCGGACATCGCCTCGGTCAACTACTCGGGCCTGCCCACCTCGCCCTGGTACGCCGCCGCGAACCGCTACGCGCCCAAGGGCGTCGGCGCCGTGCTCTCGTTCGAGCTCAAGGGAGGAGTGGACGCCGGCCGCGCGTTCGTCGACTCGCTCACCCTGTTCTCGCACCTCGCGAACATCGGCGACGTCCGCTCGCTCGTCATCCACCCCGCCTCGACCACGCACTCGCAGCTCACTCCGGAGCAGCAGTTGACGGCGGGGGTCACGCCCGGCCTCGTCCGCCTCTCGGTCGGTCTCGAGAGCATCGACGACCTGCGCGCCGACCTCGCCCAGGCCCTCCGCGCCGCCCGCGCGGTCGTCGAGGCCTCCCGCGCGAACGCCTGATCCACTCCCCTCCCGCGGGAGGGGCAGCGCACGGTCGAGATCCCCTGCTGCGGCGGGGGATCTCGTCCGTGAGAGGCGATCTCGCGCACGCACGCCGGGAGGGGCGTAACAAACCACGGCGCGGGGCGGCGCTCTGACACGATGGACACCGCTATGGACTGGCAGCAGACACTCGAGGACACCGTCCCTTCGGCGTTCGTCACCGAGCGCCAGCTGCGCTCGGTGATCGGCAAGCCCCCGGCCACCGGAGCCTGGCGCGACGGGGACGACCCGGGGAACCGCCGCTTCGTCGACGTCGGCCCGTTCGACTTCGAGTCCGGCGGCCACCTCCCACACGTGCGCATCGCCTACGAGACCTGGGGCGAGCTCTCGCCCTCCGGCGACAACGCGGTGCTGGTGCTGCACGCTCTGACCGGCGACTCCCACCTGATCGGCCGCGGCGACCGCGGGCACGCCACCGACGGCTGGTGGTCCGGGCTCGTCGGGCCGGGCGAGGTCATCGACACCGATCGCTACTTCGTCGTCGCCCCGAACATGCTCGGCGGCTGCCAGGGCTCGACCGGCCCCGCCTCCCTCGCGCCGGACGGGCACGAGTGGGGAGCCCGCTTCCCGTACACGAGCGTCCGGGACCAGGTCCGCGCGCAGGCGCTCTTCTCGGATCTCCTCGGCATCGAGCGCTGGCACACCGTCATCGGCGGATCGATGGGCGGGATGCAGGCGCTCGAGTGGGGCATCGACCATCCGGAGCGCGTGGCCCGGCTCGCCGTGCTCGCCGCTCCTCCGCGCGCGACCGCCGATCAGATCGCCCTCAACTTCGTGCAGCTCGAGGCGATCCGCAGCGATGCGAACTTCGCCGGCGGCGCGTATTACGACGCCGGCGATGGCCAGGGCCCGTACCACGGCCTCGCCCTCGCCCGACGGATGGCCCTGCTCAACTACCGCAGTCCCTCCGAGCTCAACGACCGCTTCGAGCGCAGCTGGCAGTCCGGGATCAGCCCTCTCGGCGGCGGCGGGCGGTTCGCGGTCGAGTCCTACCTCGACTTCCACGGCAACAAGTTCACCCGGCGCTTCGACGCCAACAGCTACATCACGCTCGTCGAGGCCATGAACTCGCACGACGTCGGGCGCGGACGGGGCGGCGAGGCGGAGGCGCTCTCCCGCATCACGAGCCCCACCCTCGTCCTCGGCATCGACAGCGACCGCCTCTTCCCGGTCGAGGGTCAGCGGATCATCGCCGCGCACGCCCCCGGGAACATCGACGGCGACGAGGTCGCCGTGATCAGCTCGACGTTCGGGCACGACGGCTTCCTGATCGAGGACGACGCGGTCGGCGGCCACCTCGCGCGACTGCTCGCCGTCTGATCGCGTCCGGGCGGACGGGCGAGCAGTGGCTATCGTGAGTCGGGGGGCTTCCCCCCGGAGACCCGAGGGAGCAGCCCGGTGCCGATGATCCGCAGCGCGCGGGAGCGCGACCGCCTCCTGCGCCAGTCCGCGCGGGCCGTGGGCCTGCTGACGGACACCGCCGCTCTCGCGCTGGTCCTCGTGCCCGGCACGCTCGGTCCGATCGCGGTTCCGGCCGCGGTGGCCCTCCTGCTCGGTCTCGCCGCCGTGCACGTCCAGCTCGGCCGCAGCGGCGGGCGGCTGTGGCTGATCGCGAGCGGAGCGGGCGGCCTGCTGCTCAGCGCCGGGCTCGCCCTCGATCTCGCGGACTCTCCCGATTTCGCCGCCTTCGTGCTCGTCAGCACGGCGAACGCGGTCACCAGCACGGTCGCCGTCGTCGTCACCACGTCGACGCGGCGGGCACTGCTCCTGCTGCCCGTGATGGTCGCCAGCCTGATCCCGTCGATCCTGATCGCGAGCAGCGCCATGACGCTCAACGCCCTGCTGCTGAGCCTGCTGCCCTGGGGCTGCCTGTGCGCCCTCGCGCTCTGGATCAGCACCGCGGTGCCCCGGGTCGTCCGTCGGATCGACAGCATCGGCAACGCGCACCGCGTCGAGCGGCAGGCCAGCGAGACGGAGGCGCAGCGCCGCCAGGGCGCGCGGCTGCTGCACGACACCGTCCTCGCGACGCTGACCCTGCTCGCCCACTCCGGCGTCGGAGTCTCGGTGGAGGCGCTCCGCCAGCAGGCCGCCGAGGACGCGCACCTCCTGCGCCAGCTGCGCCTGGGAGCCACGCCCACCCCGAGCGCATCGGGCTCCTACCAGCTCACCAGTGTGACCAGCGCTCCCGCGGCGAACACGCTCGAGAGCGTCAAGAAGCGCTTCGGCCGCATGGGCCTGGACGTCATCTGGCACGGCTCCGGCCAGATCGTGCTCAGCGGCGCCGCTCTCGACTCCTTCCTGATGGCCCTCGCGGAGTGCCTCGAGAACGTCCGCCGCCACTCCGGGGTGAACTCGGCCGATGTCACGATCACGGAGGACGACGGGACGGTGCGCGCGATGGTGACCGACGCGGGCGTCGGCTTCGACATCGGCACCGTCCCCGCCGCCAAGCTCGGCTTCAAGGAGTCGGTCGTCGCCCGCCTCGCGGACGTCGGCGGGCGGACCCGGCTGTTCAGTGCGCCGGGAGCCGGCACGACCGTCGTCCTGGAGGTGCCGAAATGACCGAGCCGGTCGCTCCGCTGCTCCGCGGGGCGCCCTCGCGCCGAGGGCGCCCCTCGCGAGCGGCCTCGTCCGCCAAGCGGCAGCACGAGGGGCTCGGCACGAGCTACCTCGGGAGCGGCCTGACCGGCATCGCGCTCGCGATCATGGTGTACGAGCTGCTCGTCTTCCTCACCACTCTCGACGACTACGACGACGCCGGCCTCGTCGTCGCGGCCTGGCTGCTGCTGCTCGCGACGTTCGGAGCGACGGTCCTCGCGATCCGCCTCTCCGGCCAGAGCCTCCCGTCATGGGCGTACGCCGCCTTCCTCGCGGGAGCCGCGACCACGGTCGTCCTCGATCTGATCGCCGTCGCAGATGCGCCGGGTGCCGCAGCCGCGCCGACCGCCGCGGTGGGCGCCGCCGTCGCGCACGCGGCGCTGATCGTGCACCGCCGGGGAGTCGAGATCATCGTCGTGGCGCTGATCATCACCGCCGCCGAGCTGCTCGCGTTCGCGGCGATGGCGTCGGACGGCGCGGCCGCGATCTCGGTCCGGGTCTGCGCGCTCGTGCTGACCGCGACCCCGGCCGTCGTGGTGGTCGTGATGATGCGCGGCTTCCGCCGCATGGTGCAGCTCGAGATCGACCGGGCGCTCGTGCAGAGCACCACGACGGGCCCGCGCTACGCGGTCGGGATGCTCGCATCCGAGGAGCTCGCGCGGCTCGACCTCGCCGCGGAGCAGCTTCTGGCCGAGGTCGGCGACGCGACCACTCCGCTCCCCCTCGACTCCGCCCGCGCCGCCCGCGCCGCCTCGCTCGCCACCCAGCTGCGACTCCACCTCATCGAGGGGCGCCGCGAGACCTGGCTGCACCACGCGATCCTCGAGTCGGAGTTCCTCGCCCCCCTCGTCCACCTCGAGGACCCCGACGGCACCGCCGGACTGCTCGGCCAGGCTCAGCGCGACGGCCTCCTCTCGGCCATCTGGCTGATCCTCGACGGAGCGGTCGGCACGCCCGCGGCACTCCACGTGCACGCCGGAGCACCGCGTGAACCCGGCCCGGGAGCCCCCGCACGCACCCTCCTCGTCCCGATCCTGCTCCGCTGCGAGGGCGTGCCACTGCGCGGAGTCGATCCTGCGACGTGGGAGGCTATCGCTCAGGTGGGCGCCTCGCGCACCCCGTCCCGCGGCGGCGAACTGCGGATCGAGATCGACTGCCTGGTCGAGAACCCCGTCGACCGATGACGGGACGACCCGGGACACCGCCCACCCGCCTCCGCCACGAACAGCCGAAGGACCCCCCGATGACACACACCGCCGAGCCGAAGATCACCCTCGCCGTCGTCGACGACCACAAGATGCTCCTCGGCGCCCTCACGGAGTGGATCCGGGGCGCCGCCTCCGACATCCAGCTCGTCGCCGCCGTCGCCTCCTGGCCCGAGCTCCTCACCCACCCCGAGTTCCCCGTCGACGTGGTGCTGCTCGACCTCGACCTCAAGGACAACATCCCGATCTCGGTGAAGCTCTCCACCCTGAAGACCACCGGCGTGAAGACGGTGCTGATGAGCACCTACTCCGAGCCGGCCGTCGTCCGCGAGGCGCTCGCTTCGGGTGCGCTCGGCTACCTCGTGAAGACCGAGGACGCCGACATGATCGTCGAGGCGATCCGCGCGGCCAAGGACGGCCACTCCTACATCTCGCACGAGCTCGACATGGCCCTGTCGACCGGCGACTCCGACGGCGCCCCGAAGCTGAGCGCCCAGGAGCGCCGCGTGATGGCGCTCTACGGCGGAGGCGAGCCCGTGAAGTCGGTGGCGTTCGAGCTGGGCATCTCGGAGGAGACGGCCAAGTCGTACCTCAAGCGCATCCGCGAGAAGTACCGCGTGGTCGGCATCGACGTCGGCACGAAGGTGGCTCTGCGCAAGCGCGCCATCCACGACGGGATCCTGATCGAGACGGACTGAGTCGTTTGGCCCGGCGGTCCCCGCCCGCCGGGCCGCGGTCGGCTTCGCGACGTGGAGCGTTCCGCAGAGCGTCCTGCGGCGCCCTGCCGGAATCCGCTGGCACGCGGATTCCGGTCGCGGGGCTCACGCGCTAGTCGCCTGTCCGGCGGTCCCCGCCCGCCGGGCCGCGGTCGGCTTCGCGACGTGGAGCGTTCCGCAGAGCGTCCTGCGGCGCCCTGCCGGAATCCGCTGGCACGCGGATTTCGGTCGCGGGGCTCACGCGCTAGTCGCCTGTCCGGCGGTCCCCGCCCGCCGGGCCGCGGTCGGCGGCCGTGTTGTTCGCGCACGGCGGTCCCCGCCCGCCGTGCCGCGGTCGACTGTGCGACGGCGTGCGTTCCGCAGAGCGTCTCGCGACGCCCTGCCGGAATCCGCTAGCACGCGGATTCCGGTCGCGGGGCTCACGCGCGAGTCGCCTGCACGGCGGTCCCCGCCCGCTGGGCCGCGGTCGGCAGCCGTGACTGACGTCTGTACCCGGCGGTCGCCGGCCGGCGGTCGGGTTCGCCGCGCGGCTCGTTCCGCAGAGGGTGCCGCCCGGATCGGGCCCAGCCTCTCCCTTGCTGGTCGAGTAGCCGGCCGCAGGGCGGCATATCGAGACCCGCGTCCTCCCGGGTCGGGCCGTCCAGCGCCGGGACCGGCTGACGCAGGCCCCCCTACAGGGCGTTGATCGGGACGCTGCCGGTGCCGGGGGCGGCGGGCTCGCGGGGGCCGGTGTGCACGGTGCCGCGCGCGCGGTCGAGGGCGAGGCTGCCGATCGCGAGCAGGATGCCGGCGACGGTGAGCACGACGCCGACCCAGATCGGCGAGAGGTAGCCGAAGCCGGCGGCGATCGCGACTCCGCCCAGCGCGGCGCCGACCGAGTTGCCGATGTTCAGCGCCGAGTGGTTGAGGGCCGCGGCGATCGTCTGGCTGTCGCGGGCGACGTCCATCAGCCGGGTCTGGATCGCGGGCGAGGCGCCCGCCGAGAAGCCTGCGGCGAGGAACCCGAAGACGAGCAGGCCGACCGCCGTCGTGGCCGTCAGCGCCAAGCCGATGAGAGAGACGGCCACCCCGACGAACAGCACGATCAAGGCGCGAGTCACGTTCCGATCGGCCGCCCAGCCGCCGACGAGGTTGCCGACGGTCATACCGAGGCCGATCACGACGAGCACCCACGGCACCGCACCGAGCGGGAGTCCGGTGATCTCGGTCGACAGCGGGGTGATGTAGCTGTACATCGCGAAGAGGCCGCCGAAGCCGATGGCACCGATCGCGAGCGTCCACCAGACCTGCAGTCGCCCGAACGCCTTGAGCTCGTTCCGCATGGTCGCGCGGGGATCGCCCGGCTGGTGCGGCACGAGCAGCTGGACGGCGACGACCGTCGCGGCGAAGATCGCGGCGACGACGAGGTACGCGGTGCGCCAGCCGGCGTTCTGCCCGATCCAGGTGATCGCGGGGACTCCGACGACGTTCGCGATCGTCAGCCCCGAGAGGACGAAGGCGACGCCCTTGCCGCGGCTGCCGGGACCCATGAGATCGGCGGCGACGAGCGACGCGATGCCGAAGTAGGCGCCGTGCGGCAGCGCGGCGACGAAACGGGCGACGAGCACGAGCTCGAACGTCGGCAGGAGGGCCGAGGCGACGGTACCGAGCGTGAACGCGACCAGCAGGCCCAGGAGCAGGCGCTTGCGCGGCCAGCGGGCGGCCGCGGCGGCGATCGTGGGGGCCCCGACGACGACTCCGAGGGCGTACGCCGAGATGAGCATCCCGGCCTGCGAGTTGGCCAACTCGGTGTCGGTCGCCCAGACGCCGGGGAGCAGGTCGGCGGCGAGCTGCGGGAGCAGGCCCATCGCGACGAACTCGGTCGATCCGATGCCGAAACCGCCCATCGCGAGGGCGAGCAGGGCGAGGCGGGTCCGTCCGGGCGAGAGAGTCACCGCACCAGGGTACGCGGAATCCGGAGTCGATCGAAACGATTCGAGCGGGAGCGCTCTCCCGCTCGACTCACTCGCCGAGCGCGCGGTCGAGTCGCTCGATCTTCGCGTCGATCTCGCCCGAGTAGCCGGGGCGGATGTCGGCCTTCAGGACGAGCGAGACCCGCGAGCCGTACGCGCCGACAGCCTCCGTCGCCCGCTTGATCACGTCGAACACCTCGTCCCACTCGCCCTCGATCTCGGTGAACATCGAGGTCGTGCGATGGGGCAGTCCGGAGTCGCGGACGATGCGGACAGCGGCGGCGACCGCGTCGTGGACGGAGGCGTCGGGGCCTTCGCCACCGGAGGGAGCGACCGAGAACGCGACGAGCATGGGGACCTCCTGCTGTGCGGCCGCGAGTCGACCGCTCGTCCCCGAGCCTACGAGCCGTGCGGACTCAGCGGGCGACAGCCGTCTTCCGCACGATCCCGGACTGCAGCGCTCCGTCGGTGACGCGGGTCCCCGAGCGCCACAGCTCACGGACGACCCAGCCCAGCAGGACCAGCAGCAGGACGTTGCGCGCGGTGAGCACGAGCACCATCCACCAGTGCGAGTAGAGCAGGAAGAGGTAGAGGTACGGATAGACGAGCTGGGTGAGCGCGGCGATCATGAGCGTCAGCCGGGCACCCGTCCGGAAGGCGTCGCGGCTGACGACCAGGCCCGCGATCACGGGCGGGGCCAGCCAGACGACGTACTGCGGCGAGAGCACCTTGTTCACGTCGATGAACACGACGACGAACGCGAGCGCGAGGAGCGGGAACAGGCGCACGGCCGAGGCGCCGGACCGCAGCGCACGCAGCCCCAGCAGTGCGACGGCGAGCATGCACACGGCGAGCAGCGGCGTCATCAGGTCGGCGGCGGCACCGGTCGAGGACCCGTGCATCTCGAAGGTGTTGATGTCGGCCGCGTACCAGACGTAGCTCCCCGACCCCGGGATCACCGAGAGCCACATCCACGGGGTGCTCACCACCGCCTCGATCTGGAGCCCCCGCGTCGTCTGATCGGAGACGAAGCTGAAGACGTGGTCCCCTCCTCCCGCGAGGACGACGGCGGCGACGATCACCGCGGACGCCGCGGCGGGCACGAGGATCCGGCGCACCCGACCGCGCAGCACGAGGACGGCGGCCGCGAGGATCGCCGCCGGCCAGACCTTCACCCAGGTGGCGATCGTGAGCAGCAGGGCGGAGACTCCGGGCCGGGTGGCGGCCCACAGCATCCCGGCGATCGCGGGAGGTGCCGTGAACGCGTCGATCCGCCCGACAGCGATCGGGCCCAGCAGCACGAGGAAGAGGAGCCACCAGCGCGCGGCGGCCAGCCGCGCGGGACGCCGACCGTGGACGAGGACGGCGAAGGCCGCCGCGTCGGCCAGCGCCACCAGCATCAGCCACACCAGGTCGTACCCGGCGGCGCCGAGCAGCCATGCGGCCGCGATCGGCGCCCAGGCGAGGATCGGGTACACCCAGCCGGTGTCGATCCCGGCGATGCCGCCGCCGTCGACGGCCGTCTGCATCCACTGCTTGTAGACGATGCTGACGTCGCCCATCGGCAGGCCCGGCGCGAAGAGCGCCAGCACCGAGAGGACGACGTGCACGAGGGCGAAGGCGCCCCAGAGCACCGTGGCGGAGTCGCGGTTCTCGCGCAGCCAGGCGGTCGGGCGGGCGGTCGCGCGGGGTCCTGGGGTCGTCACGGCGTCATCATAGAGCGGGCGTCGAACGGCATCCTGGCAGGCACCGACCGACGGCCGATCCTCAGTACCCGGCGAACGCGTCGGTGCGGATGCGCTTCGCGCCGGCGCCGCGCAGGGCAGCGCGGACGGAGTCGACGAACAGCGGAGAGCCCGAGACGAATCCGGTGCGGCGCGGGGCGTCGGGCACCAGAGCCGCGAGGGACTCGGCGGTGAGTCGTCCCGACGCGTGGGTCCAGCCCTCGGGCAGCACGGTCGGAGCGGTCGGTGCGACGAGCACGACCCGTGCGCCCGACTCCTGGAGCAGCTCGCGGTACGCGACGTCCTCGATCCGCGGGGCCGCGTAGACGACCACGACGTCGCGCGGCGGTCCGGCGGCGAGCGCGCGGAGCTGCGCGGCGAACGGGGTGATCCCGATGCCTCCGGCGACGAGGAGGAGAGGAGCGGCGGGATCGGCCGGCAGCACGAAGTCCCCGCCGACACCCGTGGCGCGGACGACCGCCCCGGGCTCGAGGGACGCGAGGGCGCGCTTGAAGCTGCTCGCCTTCTCGGGCACCCGCATCGCGATCGCCAGCTCGGCGTCGCCGGGGGCGGAGGCGAGCGAGAAGGTGCGCCGGCTCCCCCGCGCATCGGAGCGGTGCGGCAGATCGAGCTCGAGCCACTGGCCCGCCTCGAAGTGCAGCGGCGTGCGCGAGTGGAACCGGTACTCCGTGATGCCCGGCGCGATCGTCTCCGCCGAGCGCAGCTCGAGCGGCAGCCGTCGGCGCTGCCGGTGCGCGAAGGCGAACGCGAGCGCGTTGCCGACGACGAGTCCGAGCTCCGGGCTCGAGTAGAGGATCCCGAGGTGGAACGGGACGCTCGTGATCAGCGCCGCGACGACGGCGACGACGAGCTGCTGGGAACGGCGCGGCGCGAGCGTCAGCGGCTCCGTGAGCATGAAGGCGGCGGCGAAGACGAACGGGTAGGCGGTGAGGACGGAGAGCGCGGCCGCAGTCGGCTCCTGCCCGCCGAGGACCGACTGCGTGATCGAGACGGCACCCGCGACCAGCACGAACACGAGGAAGATCGCCCAGCGCCGCACCCGCGCCACGATCACGAGCGCCGCCACCAGCACCCAGGGCCAGAGCGCGCCGGTCGGCAGCACCCAGGCGGCGGCCGTGAGCGAGCCGTCCAGCGGAGTGCCCTCGAGCAGACCCGCCGCGAGGGCGACGAGGAGGACGGCCACGGCGGCCGGGTTGAAGAGATGGCGGCCGCGCCAGGCGAGGACGTACTTCGACGCCGCGGCGATCGCGCCGACCAGCGCGACGACGAGCAGCGCTCTCGGCTCCGCGGTCGGGAAGAGGAGGAACGCGATGAGGAGGCCGGTGACCAGCGAGGACTCGAGGTGCGCCGGCGAGCGCACCGCCCGTGCGATCAGCCAGGTCGCGGCCGTCGTCGAGACCACGGCCACCACCGCCGTCGCGGCGATCTCGAGCGGCGTGAAGAAGATGCGCCCGGCCGCGGAGTAGGCGAGGGCCACCAGGAGGAGCGCGGCGAGCGTCATCCAGACCAGGCGGTACATGGTGATGCGCCCGAGGGCGCGATCGAGGGTGCCGATCATCGGAAGACCTCTCCGGGGAAGCGGGGCGAGTGGTGGAGGGTGCCGTCGCTGAAGACGCGGACGAACTCGAAGTCGAAGCGCTCGGCGAGCGTCTCGGGCGCAGCGACGAAGAGGGCGGTGGCGAGGCCGTCGGCGAGCAGGGCGGAGTCGGCGACGGCCCAGGTGGCCACGACGGTGTCGACGGGCCGGCCGGTGCGTCCGTCGAGCACGTGGTGCAGACCGTCGCCCCAGACGCGGCGGTTGCTGGCGGAGGCGCAGAGCGCGCGCTCGAGGGGAACGGCGACGCCGATCGCCCGAGCCGGATCGTAGGGGTGCTCGAGCGCGACGCGGAACGGACCGGCCGTGCGGGCGCGCAGATCGCCTCCAGCGTCGACGACCGAGTGCTCGACACCCGCCCCGGCCAGCTCGTCGAGGACCAGGTCCACGAGATGGCCCTTGCCCGCCGCTCCGACGTCGAGCACGACGGGAGCCGCCGTGTCGAGGCCGCGTCCACCGCGTGCGCGGGCGTCGGGCCACGACGGCGCAGCGGCGACGGGGCCGCGGGGCACGAGCGTGTAGTCGGCGTCGTAGCCCAGCTGCTCGAGCGCGTCGCCCACGAAGGGGCTCACCGCTCCGCCAGTCAGCTCGTGCAGGTCGTCGTAGAGGGCGAAGAGCTCCTCCGCCTCCTCGGGGAAGACGTGCTCCCCCGGCTCGGTGCGCAGGCGCGCCGCGTCGGAGTCGGCCCGGAAGCGCGACCAGGTGCGGTCGTACCGGTCGACGACCGCGTCGACACGAGCGCGCACGCCCGCGTCGAGCGCGTCGCCGGAGTCGATGCGCCAGACGGTGCCGATCGCGTCGAACTGCCAGACGTGCTCGAGCACGTGCCGGTCGTCAGGCCGCGGCATCGGCCTTGATCGTCTCCACGGCGTCGTTGAAGCCGCCGGAGGTGAGCGAGGAGCCCGAGACGACGCTCACGTCGAGCTCGTCGAGGGGCACGCCCACGACCTCGCCGGCGATGCCGCTCGCGAAGCGCTCCTGGTACTGCTCCCCGGTCGGGTTCTCGGACTGCGGGGTGACGGTGACGGCCGTGACGACGCCGCCCTCGAGCGTCAGCTCGACTCCGACGGTCTCGTTCCCGCCGGGCGAGGTGTAGGCGCCCTCGGCGTCGTAGGTGCCGTCGGCGTAGGCGCTGTCGCTCGTCGCCGCGTCGCCGGTCGCCGCCTCGGTCGAGGCGGTGGTGGGCTCGGCCGCGGCCGAGCTCGAGCCGGTCGTCTCCTCGGCGGAGTCGGTGCCGGCGGTGGCCGTGCTGGAGCAGGCGGCGAGGGCGGCGAGCGTGCCCGCTCCGGCCAGGAGGGTGAGGGCGTAGCGGACGGGAGTCGTGGTCTTCGCGGTCATGTCTGTTCTCCTGAGTGGGGTGCGGACGCGGCTGTGGGTCCCGACCTTAGGGGTGGGACGTGTGGGGATCCGATGAAGCGGCCGTGGGGCTGCGGTGATGCGGCCGCGTCGCGCGCTTCTCCCGGGACAACGACGGGGCGGCGGGATCGGTTCAGCCGTCCGGATCATTGCCCGGCTGTTTTTCTCGCGGGGACAGCCCGGCGCATCACTCCAGGAGGCTCGCGACGACGCTCGGGAGGTGCTCGGCGATGTCGAGGGCCGCGATCGGCCCTCCTCCCGATGCGCTGCCGCCGGCTCGGGCGTGCAGGACGGCCGCGGCCGCTGCGGTGGAGGCGAGCTCGTGGTCGCTGAGGGCCTCCCCTCTCGCCTCGGCATCGGCCGAGCGTCCCGCGAGCAGCGCCCCCAGCACGCCGCCGAGGACGTCGCCGCTGCCGGCCGTCGCGAGCCAGGGAGTGGATCCGCTCACCTCGAGCGCGACGTCGCCCGAGACCACATGCGTCGTGCTGCCCTTCAGCAGTACGCAGACCCCGAACCGCTCGGCGGCGCGGCGCGCCCAGTGCCCCGGATCCGCGGCGATCGTCGCGGCGTCGACGTCGACTCCGGCCCGCTGGAGCATCCCGGAGAGCTCGCGGAAGTGCGGAGTGATGATCACCGGTCCGGCGACCTCGTCGACCAGGTCCAGCGCGCCCGCGTCGAGCACGACCGGCACCCCCGAGTGCAGCTGGTCGAGCAGCACGCGCCGCTCCTGCTCGGACCGGTCGTCGGCGCTGGTGCCCGACCCGACCAGCCAGGCCTGCACCCGTCCGACCGAGGTGACCACCTCGGGCCGCCGTGCGAGCACGAGCCCGGCGGGCCGCTCCGCCCCCAGGTACCGCACCATGCCGACCCCCGTCCGGACGGCCGCCTCCACCCCGAGCACCGCCGCCCCCGGATACCTCTCGGACCCGGTCGCGACCCCCAGCACCCCCCTGCTGTACTTGTCGTCCTCCGCCCGCGGCCGCCGCAGCACCCCCGCCGCCTCCGCCGCCCCGAACTCCCGACTGCTCATCCCCCCACCCTAGGTCGCCCCCTCCCGCCCCCGGCAGCCCCGCCCGCACGCCTCGTCCGCGCTCGTGCGCCCCGCGCACGGCCCACTCCCCGGCTCGTGCGCGCAGCGCACGGCCCAACTCCGGCTCGTGCGCGCAGCGCACGGCCCCTCGCCTCACCGGAGTTCTCCGCGGGGCGTGGGTGGTGCGATCGCAAGGCGGAGGAAGGAGCGATACCGGCGGTGTCGCGACTGACGACAACGCCGCGAGCGCGCCGCCCACGCCCCGCGACTAGCGGCGGGTGGCGTCGTCTACTTCGCCGACCAGCTCCTCGATGATGTCCTCCAGGAACAGCACTCCTGTGGCCGTCCCCTGCTCGTCGAAGGACCGCGCGAGGTGCGCTCCGGTGCGGCGCATGATGGCGAGGGCGTCCTCGAGGTCGGTGGCTTCGAAGATGGAGGCGAGCTGGCGGATCCGCTTGGCCGGGATGGGCAGGCGGAATTTCGCTCCCTCGGTGTCCCCGTCGAGGTCGAGGACGTCCTTGAGGTGGATGTAGCCCTCGGGCGCTCCGTCGGTGCCGAGGACGACGTAGCGCGAGAAGCCGTGCTTGGCGACGGCGCGCTCGACGTCGGCCGGGGTGGCTCCGGCCGGGAGGCTGACGATCCCGTCGAGCGGGAGCGCGACGTCGTGCACCTTCTTCTCGGTGAACTCGAACGCGGCGAGGAGGGTGCTGGAATCGCGCAGCGTGCCCTCGCGGGTGGACTGGTCGACGATCGTCTGCACCTCCTCGAGGGTGAAGGTGCTGTTCGCCTCGTCCTTGGGCTCGACCCGGAACAGCCGCAGCACGCCGTTCGAGATCGCGTTGAGGGCGACGATCAGGGGGCGGATCACTCGAGCGATCGCGACGAGCGGGGGTGCGAGGAGCAGCACCGCCTTGTCGGGCATCGAGAACGAGATGTTCTTGGGCACCATCTCGCCGAGCACGACGTGCAGGAACGACACGATCAGCAGGGTGATGACGAACGCGACGGTGCCGGTCAGCTCCTCCGGCAGGCCGACGGCGTGCAGGGGGATCTCGAGCAGGTGGTGGATCGCCGGCTCGGACACGTTGAGGATGAGCAGCGAGCAGACGGTGATGCCCAGCTGGGTGGTCGCCAGCATGAGCGTGGCGTGCTCCATCGCGGCGAGCGCGGTGATGGCGCTCCGGCGACCGCTCTCAGCGAGGGGCTCGATCTGGGAGCGGCGCGCGGAGATGACCGCGAACTCGGCTCCGACGAAGAAGGCGTTCGCGGCCAGCAGAACCACGAGCCACGCGATTCCGGCCCAGTCACTCATCGCCGGCCTCCTTGCGCGATCGGTGGGGTCTGCCCGCGTCGGCCAGGGGGTCCGGCAGCGTGTCGGGCTCGGCCTCGGGGTCGGGGGTGAAGCGGATGCGGTCGATGCGACGGCCGTCGAGGCGCTCGACGCGGAGGGATCCTCCGTCGACGGCCACCTCGTCGCCCGCGGCGGGGAGCCGGCCGAGCTCGCTCATGACGAAGCCGGCGACGGTCTCGTAGGGCCCCTCCTCCGGGATGTGCACGCCGACGCGGTCGCGGACCTCGTCGGGGCGGAGCATGCCGGGGAAGGTCGTGGAGCCGGGAAGCTTGACGACGTCGGGGCGGGAGCGGTCGTGCTCGTCCGCGACCTCGCCGACGAGCTCCTCGACGAGGTCCTCGAGCGTGGCGACGCCGGCCGTTCCTCCGTACTCGTCGACGACGACGGCGAGCTGGAAGCCGCGGCCCCGCAGCTCGGTCAGGAGCACGTCGAGCTTCATCGTCTCGGGGACCCGGAGCGGTTCGGAGCGCAGCGCCGTCACCGGCACCTCGGACCGCTTGCCGCGCGGCACCGCCACGGCCTGCTTCACGTGGACGACGCCGACGATGTCGTCGATGTCGTCGTCCGTGATCGGGAAGCGCGACAGCCCGGTCGTCCGGGCGAGGTCGAGCACGTCCTGCGCCGTGCTGGAGCGCTCGACCGTCGAGAGGCGCAGGCGCGGCGTCATGACGTCGCCCGCGCTGAGCGCCGAGAAGCGGAGCGTGCGCCCGAGCAGGTCTGCCGTGTCCTCCTCGAGGAGGCCGGCGCTGGCGGAGTGGCGGACGAGGCTCGAGAGCTCCTCGGCGCTGCGCGCGCCCGACAGCTCCTCCTTGGGCTCGATGCCCACGAGGCGCAGCAGCGCGTTGGCGCTGCCGTTCAGCAGCGCCACGGCGGGGCGGAAGACGGTGGTGAACGCGGTCTGCAGCGGGACGACGAGCTTCGCCGTCGCCCGCGGCAGGGCCAGGGCGAAGTTCTTGGGCACGAGCTCGCCGAGGATCATCGACAGCAGGGTGGCGATCACGATGGCCACGACCGTCGCGATCGGCGCGACCGCCGCCTCCGGCACTCCGAGTCCCAGGAAGGGCTGCTCGAGCAGGGTCGAGAGCGCCGGCTCCATCGTGTAGCCGGTGAGCAGCGTGGTGAGCGTGATGCCCAGCTGCGCGCTCGAGAGGTGCGTCGAGGTGACCTTGAGGGCCGCGATCGTCATCCCGAGGCGGGTCTCGCCGCGATCGCGCCGCGCCTCGAGGTCGGCCCGGTCGAGGTTGACGAGCGCGAACTCGCTCGCGACGAAGACGCCGGTGCCCAGGGTGAGCAGGAGGCCGACGCCGAGCAGGATCCACTCAGTCCCCATCGCGGGCACCTCCGCTCGGGGCGGCGGGGATCAGGGCGTCGAGGAGCTCGAGGGACGCGGATCGGACGGGTCGGTCCGACGGCGGATGAGCAGAGGGAGGGTCGTCCATTGTGGCGTCGAGTCTATCCGGAGCACCGGGCCCCGCGGGGTGCACGAGGGCAGGTCAGAGCCACTTCTTCGCCTTGAACACGGCGTAGAGCCCCACGCCGAAGACGACCATCAGCCCGAGTGCCCACGGGTAGCCGAACTCCCAGTGCAGCTCGGGCATCTCGTCGAAGTTCATGCCGTAGACGCCCGCGATGAGCGTCGGCGCGAACAGGATCGCCGCCCACGACGAGATCTTCCGCACGACGTCGTTCTGCGCGAGCCCCGTCTCGGTCTGCCGGCGCGAGACCAGGGTCGAGTGCACGGTGAGCGCCTTGTCGAGGATCGCACGGAGGGCGTCGACGGCCTCCGTGACCCGGATCGTGTGGTCGAGCACGTCGCGGAGCGAGCGGTGCAGCTCCACGTGGTCCGGCGAGGCGGTCTCGGCGGGCGTCTCCTCGGCGAGCGCCCGGAGCAGCGCGGTCAGGGGTTGCACGGAGCGCTGGAAGTGGATGACCTCGCGCGAGAGCCGGTAGATGCGCTCCGAGAGCTTGTCGTCCGAGTCGGCTCCGAAGAGCTGGTCCTCGATCTCGTCCACGTCGCCCTGCACTCCCGCGACGACCGGGGCGTACTCGTCCACCACCTGATCGAGGATCGCGTACAGCACCGCCTCCGGACCTCGGGCCAGCAGCGCCGGGTCCTCCTCGAGCCGGCGGCGCACGCGGGCGAGGTCCGGGGAGTCGGCGTGCCGGATCGTGACGACGAAGTCCGGGCCCACGAACACGTGCAGCTCGCCGAACACGACCGCCTCGTCGGCGTCGAGGTACCGCGCCGGCCGCAGCACCACGAACAGCCCGTCGTCGTACCGCTCGAGCTTGGCCCTCTGGTGCCCGCTCAGCGCGTCCTCGACGGCGAGCGGATGCAGTCCGAACTCCTCGGCGACGGCCTCGACCTCCTCGCGGGTCGGCCGGTACAGGCCGATCCACGCCATGCCGTGCTCCTCCCGCATCAGCTCGAACGTGTCCTCGAGGGAGTCCGGGTTGCGGATGCGGTGGCCGCCGACGTACACGGCGTTGTCGACGATGGTCATGCGCTCGGTTCTAGCAGACGGGCGCCCGACTCCCGCTGACGGCCGGCGCACCGGCTCTCAGATCACCAGCTGACCGGCAGCGCCTTGCCCTCCTCGTAGCCCGAGGCCGACTGCAGCCCGACCACGGCGCGCTCGTGGAACTCGGCGGCGCTGCGCGCCCCGGCGTAGGTGAAGGAGGAGCGGACGCCCGAGGTGATCATGTCGAGCAGATCCTCGAGCGAGGGCCGCAGGGGGTCGAGGTAGATCGTCGAGGACGAGATGCCCTCCGCGAAGAGGCGCTTGCGCGCGAGCTCGTACGCGTCGAGCCGCCCGAACCGCTCCTGCACGGCCTTCGCCGACGCCATGCCCCAGCTCTCCTTGTAGACGCGGCCGGCCGCGTCCGTCCGCAGCTCGCCCGGCGCCTCGATGGTGCCGGCGAACCAGGACCCGACCATCACGGAGGAGGCGCCCGCCGCGAGGGCGAGTGCCACATCGCGGGGGTAGCGCACTCCCCCGTCCGCCCAGACGTGCGCGCCGAGCTCGCGTGCCCGCTCCGCCGTCTCGAGCACGGCCGAGAACTGAGGCCGGCCGACGGCGGTCATCATGCGGGTGGTGCACATCGCGCCGGGTCCGACGCCGACCTTGAGGATCGACGCGCCCGCCTCGACGAGGTCCTGCACCGCCTCCGCGGTCACGATGTTCCCCGCGGCGATCGGGACCCCGAGATCCAGTGCCGACACCGTCCGCAGCGCCCGCAGCATCGACTCCTGGTGCCCGTGGGCGGTGTCGAGCACGAGGACGTCGACACCGGCGGCGACGAGGGCGCGCGCCTTCGCGGCCACGTCGCCGTTGATGCCGACGGCGGCGGCGACGCGCAGCCTGCCGTCGGCGTCCAGCGCCGGGTCGTAGATCGTCGAGCGCAGCGCTCCGGTGCGCGAGAGCGTGCCGACCAGGGCTCCGTGGTGCAGCACCGGGGCGAAGTCGAGCCCCGCCTCGACCATGAGATCGAAGGCGGCGCGGCCGGTCGTGACGTCGTCGGCGTCGATCGACGGCGCGGCGTGGTGCACGAGGTCCCCGAGCAGCGCGTCGGGGAGCGCGGTCGCGAGCCGCGAGGCGGGCACGCAGCCCAGCACCGCCCCGCCGGCGTCCTGCACCACGAAGCCGTGGCCCTCCACGGCGGGCAGGATCGCGAGCGCCTGCTCGACGGTCGTCGAAGGATCCGCGGTGAGCGCGCCGGAGAAGGCCACCGGCTGCTCCTTCACCCAGCGGATCGCCGCGTCGAGAGACTGCAGCGGCATGTCCTGCGGGAGGACGCCCAGACCGCCTCGCCGGGCGAGCGCCGCGGCGAGCCTCGGACCCGTCACCGAGTTCATGTTGGAGGAGACCAGAGGGATCGTCGCTCCGGTGCCGTCGCCCGGGGCGAGCGAGACGTCGAGCCTGCTCGTGACCGAGGATCGGCCGGGGACGAGGAACACGTCCGAGTAGGTGAGATCGCCTGAAGGGGTTCCGCCGGAGAAACGCATGCCTGGAACGCTACTCCGGCCCGCCCGCGGGGCCGGTGACCGAGATCCGGGCTAGGCTTGACGACCGGGACGGGACCAGGCGACGACGCCGGTGCTCACGGGCGAGGACGACGTTCTCGCGGTGTGGTGCAGGCGTCGAGGGATGCGCGGGCCCGTCCGGATGATCGAGGACGAATCAACGGAGAGAGTGGGCGATCGGCTGTGTCGAGCCAGTTGACCGGAGTGGGAACAGACCAGGGCGCGGAGGACTTCGGAGCCAACGAGTGGCTCGTGGAGGAGCTGTACGAGCAGTACAGCGCCGACAAGGCCTCCGTGGACGAGTCCTGGTGGCCGATCCTGGAGCGCTACGGTCAGCAGCTGGCGGCGAAGGCGCCGGCGGCTCCTCCCGCGCCGCAGCCTCCCGCCGAGAAGCCGGCCGCTGAGAAGCCGGCCGCCGCGGGTCCCTCGACCAGCGCGGGTGCCACGGTGACGCATCCCGTCACCGCGCCGCAGACCGGCGCCGCGCCGGCCTCGCGCACCACGTCCAAGGAGCCGAAGAAGGCTCCGATCCCGGCCGATGCACCGGTGGGCAAGCCCGCCGACGTCGACACGGAGGCGCAGGAGGAGGACGTCGTCACTCCGCTGCGCGGCATGGCGAAGAGCCTCGCGACCAACATGGACGCCAGCCTCACCATCCCGACGGCGACCAGCGTCCGCACGATCCCGGCGAAGCTGATGATCGACAACCGCATCGTCATCAACAACCACCTGCGCCGCACCCGCGGCGGCAAGGTCTCGTTCACGCACCTGATCGGCTGGGCGCTCATCCGCGCGCTCAAGGACTTCCCGAGCCAGAACGTCTACTACGACGAGCCCGGCGGCAAGCCCTCCGTCGTCGCCCCGGCGCACGTCAACCTCGGCATCGCGATCGACATGCCCAAGCCCGACGGCACCCGCGCCCTGCTCGTCCCGAGCATCAAGCGCGCCGACACCCTGAGCTTCACCGCCTACCTGTCGGCCTACGAGGACCTCGTCAAGCGCGCCCGCGGCAACAAGCTCGTCGCCGGCGACTTCGCCGGGACCACCCTGTCGCTGACCAACCCGGGCGGCATCGGCACGGTCCACTCCGTGCCCCGCCTGATGAAGGGCCAGGGCTGCATCATCGGCGCCGGCGCGCTGGAGTACCCGGCCGAGTTCCAGGGCTCGTCCGAGAAGACGCTCATCGAGCTGGGCATCGGCAAGACGATCACGCTCACCTCGACCTACGACCACCGCGTCATCCAGGGTGCGGGATCCGGCGAGTTCCTCAAGATCGTGCACGAGCTGCTGCTCGGCGGCCGCGGCTTCTACGAGGACATCTTCGCGGCGCTGCGCATCCCCTACGACCCGATCCACTGGTCGACCGACATCGCCGTCGACCTCGCCGAGCGCGTCTCGAAGACCTCGCGCGTGCAGGAGCTCATCAACTCCTTCCGCGTGCGCGGCCACCTCATGGCCGACGTCGACCCGCTCGAGTACGTGCAGCGCTCGCACCCGGACCTCGCGATCGAGAGCCACGGGCTCACCTTCTGGGACCTCGACCGCGAGTTCGTGACCGACGGCTTCGGCGGCAAGCGCCAGCTGAAGCTGCGCGACATCCTCGGCATCCTGCGCGACTCCTACTGCCGCACCGTCGGCGTCGAGTACATGCACATCCAGGACCCGGAGCAGCGGGCCTGGATGCAGCAGAAGCTCGAGCGCGGCTACGAGAAGCCCGGCCACGACGAGCAGCTGCGCATCCTCGGCCGCCTCAACGAGGCCGAGGCGTTCGAGACCTTCCTGCAGACGAAGTACGTCGGTCAGAAGCGCTTCTCGCTCGAGGGCGGGGAGTCGCTCATCGCGCTCCTGGACGCCGTGCTGCAGGGCGCGGCCGACGAGAAGCTCGACGAGGTCGCGATCGGCATGGCCCACCGCGGTCGCCTGAACGTGCTGACGAACATCGCCGGCAAGACCTACGGTCAGATCTTCCGCGAGTTCGAGGGCACCCAGGACCCCAAGACCGTCCAGGGCTCCGGCGACGTGAAGTACCACCTCGGCACCGAGGGCGTCTTCCGCGGTGCCGGCGGCGAGGAGATCCCCGTCTACCTGGCGGCGAACCCCTCCCACCTCGAGGCCGTCAACGGCGTGCTCGAGGGCATCGTCCGCGCCAAGCAGGACCGCAAGCCCATCGGCACCTTCACCACCCTCCCGATCCTCGTGCACGGCGACGCGGCGATGGCGGGTCAGGGCGTGGTCGTCGAGACCCTGCAGATGTCCCAGCTGCGGGCCTACCGCACCGGCGGCACCATCCACATCAACATCAACAACCAGGTCGGCTTCACCACGCCTCCCCACGAGGCGCGGACCTCGGTCTACTCGACCGATGGCGCGAAGACCATCCAGGCGCCGATCTTCCACGTGAACGGGGACGACCCCGAGGCCGTGGTGCACGTCGGCCAGCTCGCCTTCGAGTACCGCCAGCGGTTCCACCGCGACGTGGTCATCGACCTGATCTGCTACCGCCGCCGCGGGCACAACGAGGGCGACGACCCCTCGATGACCCAGCCGCTGATGTACAGCCTCATCGAGGCCAAGCGCTCGGTGCGCAAGCTCTACACCGAGGCGCTCGTCGGCCGCGGCGACATCAGCCAGGAGGAGTACGACCGCTCGCATCAGGACTTCCAGGACCGCCTCGAGCGCGCGTTCGCCGAGACGCACGCCGCGCAGACCGGAGCGATCCCCGTGATCTCGCCGGACGGCGACTCCGTGGCCGACCTCGAGCTGCCGGACGCCCAGCAGGGCGGCGACTACCCGGGCGAGCCCGAGAGCACCGGCGTGAAGGAGGAGGTCGTCCGCCTGATCGGCGACGCCTTCAACAACCCGCCCGAGGGCTTCACGGTGCACCCCAAGCTGCAGCAGCTCCTCGCGAAGCGCCAGGAGATGAGCCGCTCGGGCTCCATCGACTGGGCGTTCGGCGAGCTGCTCGCGCTGGGCTCACTGCTGATCGAGGACACCCCGGTGCGCCTCGTCGGCCAGGACACCCGTCGCGGCACCTTCGTGCAGCGCCACGCGGTGCTGCACGACCGCGGCAACGGCCAGGAGTGGCTGCCGCTGATGAACCTGTCGGAGCAGCAGGCGCGGCTCTGGATCTACGACTCCCTGCTGTCGGAGTACGCGGCGATGGCCTTCGAGTACGGGTACTCCGTCGAGCGACCCGACTCGCTCGTGCTCTGGGAGGCGCAGTTCGGCGACTTCGCCAACGGCGCGCAGATCGTCATCGACGAGTTCATCTCCTCCGCCGAGCAGAAGTGGGGCCAGCGCTCGTCGCTCGTGCTCCTGCTTCCGCACGGTTACGAGGGCCAGGGCCCGGACCACTCCTCCGCCCGCATCGAGCGCTACCTGCAGATGTGCGCCGAGCAGAACATGACGGTCGCCCGCCCGTCGACTCCGGCGTCGTACTTCCACCTCCTGCGCCGTCAGGCGTATTCGCGTCCGCGCCGACCGCTCATCGTCTTCACCCCGAAGGCGATGCTGCGACTGCGCGGTGCGTCGAGCCCGGTCGAGGACTTCACCGCCGGCCGGTTCGAGCCCGTGCTCGACGACGCCCGCATCCAGGACGCGTCGGCCGTGAAGCGCGTGCTGCTGCACGCCGGCAAGGTCCACTACGACCTCAGGGCCGAGCTCGAGAAGAAGCCCGACGACGGCATCGCCCTCGTGCGCCTCGAGCAGTACTACCCGGCGCCGATCGAGGGGCTGCGTGCGATCGCCGAGCGCTACCCGGACGCGGAGTTCGTCTGGGTGCAGGACGAGCCCGAGAACCAGGGCGCCTGGCCGTTCATCGCGCTCGAGGTCGCTCCGCAGATCGGACGGCCGATCCGGGTCGTCTCGCGCCCGTCCGCGGCGTCGCCCGCGGCGGGCTCGGCCAAGCGGCACGCCTCCGAGCAGGCCGACCTGCTGGCGCGGGCCCTCACCCGGTGATCTCCGGCTCGTGAAACGACGTTCGGCTCGTCAGAACCCGGGGTTCTGACGAGCCGAACGTGTTCCTGCGAGCCGGAGCGGAGCCGGAGGCGCCTGCGCGGGCCGGACGCGAGCGCGTCGACCCGAGCGCGCGAGCTAGGCGCTGACTGTCTCCGTCGAGTGCGACGCCTGCGCCTCGCGCAGCATGCCGAGCACCTGGGCGCGGAGGTCCTCCGGCGCCGTCTCCTTGCACGCGCGCTGCACCGCGACAGTCAGCACGACGCCGACCTTCGCCTCACCGGAGCAGTCGGGGCAGTTCGCCATGTGCTCGCGGATGTCGGCGGCATCCTCCTTGCACAGCTCGTTGTGCAGGAACTCCTCGAGTTCCGCCTTCGCTTTGGTGCAACCGCAGTCGGTCATTTCGTGCTCCCGGAAGTGAAAGCGGCGCGGAACCCGCGCTCGCGTGCGTAGTCGGTGAGTCGTTCGCGCAGCATGCGGCGGCCGCGGTGCAGCCGGCTCATGACGGTCCCGACGGGGGTCTTCATGATGTCCGCAATCTCCTGGTAGGAGAATCCTTCGACATCGGCGAAATACACGGCGAGCCGGAAGTCCTCCGGGATCGCCTGCAGGGCCTCCTTGACGGCGGTGTCGGGGAGGTGGTCGATCGCCTCGGCCTCGGCCGAGCGGCTGGACGTGGCCGTCGTCGACTCCGCGCCGCCCAGCTGCCAGTCCTCGAGCTCGTCGATGGCGCTCTGATAGGGCTCGCGCTGCTTCTTGCGGTACGAGTTGATGAACGTGTTGGTGAGGATCCGGTAGAGCCACGCCTTGAGGTTCGTGCCCTGCTCGAACTGGCGGAACGCGCCGAACGCCTTCGCGAACGTCTCCTGGACGAGGTCCTGGGCGTCGGAGGGGTTCTTCGTCATCCGCAGACCCGCCGCGTACAGCTGGTCGATGAAGGGCAGCGCCTGCTGCTCGAAGAGCGCGCGGAGGTCGACGGGCGCGTCGGGCTCGACGGTCGCGGCGTCGTCGAGGGACTCCTCGACGGTCTCCTCGATCGTCTGCTCCGCCTCGTCGGGCGCCGGCGCCTCGGCGGCGGTGCGGGGGCGTGTGGTGTCGTCGCGTGTCATCACAAGCGATCCTAAGCCGCGCAGGCCCGCGGGCACCGGGGTGGACGCCGCGCCCGGGAGGCGCACGGGGCGCTCGAGGACCGCTTCCGCTGATGCTGACGCCATGCTCCGCCTCCGTTCCTCCGCTGCCGACTATCCTGATAACCGATGGTCTTCTCGCGTTATTCCGCTCCCGAGTTCGATCCGTACGGCGACGCCCGCGCGCTCCCCGGAGAGGACGACTGGTCGGCGCCCACGGCGGCCGGGCCGCTCGACGCGGTCGTCGAGCTCCCCGGCTCGAAGTCGCTGACGAACCGCGAGCTCGTGCTCTCGGCGCTGGCGTCGTCCCCGTCGACCCTGCGCGCTCCGCTGCACTCGCGCGACAGCGCTCTGATGATCGAGGCGCTCCGGTCGCTCGGCACCGGCGTCCGCGAGTCGGGCGCCACCGGCGCGTTCGGCGCCGACCTCGTGGTCGAGCCCGCGGAGGAGCTGCTCGGCTCCACGACGATCGACTGCGGACTCGCGGGCACGGTCATGCGCTTCGTGCCGCCGATCGCGGGTCTCGCCCTGGGCCCGACCACCTTCGACGGCGACGCCTACGCCTACAAGCGCCCGATGGGCGCGACCATCGCGTCGCTCCGCTCGCTCGGCGTCGACGTGGCCGACGACGGACGGGGCTCCCTCCCCTTCACGGTGCACGGCTCGGGATCCGTCCGCGGCGGCGCGGTCACCGTCGACGCCTCCCGTTCGAGCCAGTTCGTGTCGGCGCTCCTGCTCACCGGCGCCCGCTTCGACGAGGGCCTGCACCTGCGCCACGTCGGAGAGCGGCTCCCCAGCCAGCCGCACATCGACATGACGATCGCCTCCCTCGCGGCCCGCGGCGTCGTCGTCGGCACCCCCGCTCCCGGTGAGTGGACCGTCGAGCACCAGGAGATCTCCGGCGCCGACGTCCTGCTCGAGCCCGACCTCTCGAACGCCGCGCCGTTCCTCGCCGCCGCTCTCGTCACCGGCGGCCGCGTGCGCCTGCGCAACTGGCCCGAGACCACGACGCAGGTCGGCGCACACCTCGAGCGCTTCCTCCCCCTCTTCGGCGCGAGCGTCGAGCGCGACGGCGGCGACCTCGTCGTCACCGGCGGCGACGAGATCCTCGGCGTCGACCTCGACCTGTCGGAGGGGGGCGAGCTCGCTCCGGCGCTGGCCGCCCTGGCCGCGCTCGCGTCGACTCCGAGCACGCTCACCGGGATCGGCCACATCCGCCACCACGAGACCGATCGCCTCGCCGCCCTCGCGGCCGAGATCACAGGTCTCGGCGGCTCCGTCACCGAGCTCGAGGACGGCCTGCGGATCGAGCCCGCGACGCTGCACGGCGGTCGCTGGCGCACCTACTCCGACCACCGCATGGCGCACGCCGGGGCCATCATCGCCCTCGCCGTCCCCGGAGTGGTCATCGAGGACATCGCGACGACGTCCAAGACCCTCCCGCAGTTCCCCGAGCTGTGGCGCACGCTGGCGGGATCGGTCTAGCCGTGTCCTGGTGGACCGACAGCGGCCTGGACGCCGACGGCGTCCTCGACGACTTCGACGGCTACGACGAGTCGGACGCCCGGGTCCGGCCGAACCCTAAGGGCACCAAGCCGCGCACCAAGAACCGGCCCAGCTACGAGGACGCCGAGATCGCGATGGTCCTCGGGGTCGACCGCGGCCGCTACACCGTGATGATCGGCGACGGCACTCCCGAGGAGCACGAGTTCACCGCGGCCCGCGCCCGCGAGCTGCGCCGCCAGGCGATCGTCGCCGGCGATCGGGTCGACGTGGTCGGCGACACGACGGGCGACGAGGGCACGCTCGCCCGCATCGTCCGGATCCGCGACCGCTCGACGCTGCTGCGCCGCAGCGCCGACGACACCGACGCCATCGAGCGCGTGATCGTCGCGAACGCCGACCAGATGCTCTGCGTCGTGGCCGCCGCCGACCCCGAGCCGCGCACGCGTCTCGTCGACCGCTACCTCGTGGCCGCGTTCGACGCGGGCATCACGCCGATGCTCTGCATCACCAAGACCGATCTCGCCGATCCCGGGCCGTTCCTGAAGAACTTCGAGGGCCTGGACCTGCGCGTGTTCCTCTCGAGCCAGGACGAGCCCCCGGTCGACGAGATCGCCGAAGCGCTGCTCGGGCACGAGACCGTCGTCGTGGGCCACTCCGGAGTCGGCAAGTCGACCCTCGTGAACAAGCTGGTGCCCGACGCGCACCGCGCCACCGGCCACGTGAACACGGTCACCGGCCGGGGGCGCCACACCTCCTCCTCCACCGTCTCGCTGCGCGTCGAGCGCGACGACCGGCACGGCTGGGTCATCGACACCCCTGGAGTCCGCTCGTTCGGCCTGGGCCACGTGAACACCGACAACATCCTCGGAGCGTTCACGACGCTCGCCGTCCTCGCGGAGGACTGCCCGCGCGGCTGCACCCACCTCCCCGACTCCCCCGACTGCGCGATCGTCGAAGCCGTCGAGAAGGGCCTGCTCGGCGCGAGCGGCCCCGAGCGCCTCGACTCGCTGCAGCGACTCCTGACCACCTTCGCCCCGACCGACGGAAGCAGACGATGACGAGCACCGCCCTCCCCCCGATCCCCGCCGACGAGAGGCTCGCCGCGGGCGACACCGCTCCGGACTTCACCCTGCCGGACCAGGACGGGACGCCCGTCGCCCTGGCGTCGTACCGCGGGACGCGCGTGATCGTCTTCTTCTACCCGCAGGCCGACACCCCCGGCTGCACGACCGAGGCCTGCGACTTCCGCGACAGCGTGTCGTCGCTCCGCTCGCAGGGCTACGAGATCCTCGGAGTCTCGCGCGACACCCCGGAGGCGCTGCGCCGCTGGGCGGACGAGCAGCACCTCGACTACCCGCTGCTGAGCGATCCCGACATGGCCGTGCACCGCGCCTACGGCGTCTGGGGCGAGAAGAACTCCTACGGGAAGACGATCGTCGGCGTGCTGCGCTCGACGTTCGTCGTGGGCGCCGAGGGCGAGCTGGAGTTCGCGCAGTACAACGTCCGCGCCACCGGCCACGTGCAGGCGCTGCGCAAGAAGCTCGAGCTCGCCTGAGCGGGGCTCAGAAGCCCTCGTTGGAGCGCGGGGCGTAGTCGGCGCCGAGGGCGCTCAGCTCCTCGGCGCTCAGCTCGAGGTCGACCGAGGCCACTGCGTCGTCGAGGTGGTGCATCTTCGTCGCTCCGACGATCGGGGCGGTCACGGCCTGCTGCTGCCGCACCCAGGCGAGGGCGATCTGCGCGCGGGACACTCCGCGCTCCTCGGCGAGGCGCGCGACCGTCGCCGCGGTCCGCCGGTCGGAGTCCTCCTGCTGGTGGTAGAGCGTCTTGCCGTAGAGGTCGGTCTCGGTACGTCCCGTCGTCTCGTCCCAGTCGCGGGTGAGGCGGCCGCGCGCGAGCGGCGACCACGGGATCACTCCGACGCCCTGATCGAGGCAGAAGGGGTGCAGCTCGCGCTCGTCCTCGCGCTGGATCAGGTTGTACTGGTCCTGCATCGACACGAAGCGCGTCCAGCCGCCGAGATCGGCCGTGTACTGCGCCTTCGCGAACTGCCACGCCCACATGCTCGACGCTCCGATGTAACGTGCCTTGCCGGAGCGCACGACGTCGTGGAGCGTCTCCATCGTCTCCTCGATCGGCGTCTCGGGGTCCCAGCGGTGGATCTGGTAGAGGTCGACGTAGTCCGTGCCGAGTCGGCGGAGACTGTCGTCGATAGCGCTGAGGATGTGGCGGCGCGAGAGCCCGCCGCCGTTGGGGCCGGGGCGCATGCGGCCGTGCACCTTGGTCGCGATGACGACCTCCTCGCGGACCGCGAAGTCGGCCAGCGCGCGACCCACGATCTCCTCGCTCGTACCGTCGGAGTAGACGTCGGCGGTGTCGAACGTGGTGATGCCCAACTCGAGCGCGCGGCGCAGGAACGGCCGGGACTCCTCCTCCCCCATGCTCCACGCGTGAGCGCCCCGCTCGGAGACGCCGTAGCTCATGCAGCCGAGGACGACGGCCGAGACCTGGAGGCCGCTGGAGCCGAGACGGGTGTGATGCATGGTGAGGCCTTCGCGTCGAGAGCAGGGACTCCCCAGCCTGGCAGCCGTGCCCGGGAAGGCGCTAGACGGCCTCGCGCCGGGTCGCCGCCACGACGCTCGGGAGGAAGATCGTGACCGCGGCGACGAGGGCCGGGCCCAGGAGCGCCCAGCCGATGTCCGGGACGGCGTACTGGCCTTGGAACGCGCCGAGTGCGACGGCCATCTGCACGAGCTGCAGAGTCAGCGCGGAACCGCGCATCCAGCTCCGGCGCCGGATCGCCCCGAGCGTGGTCGCGGCGGCCCAGCCGAGGGCGATGAGCCCCAGCACCACGATCGCGATGCCGCCGCCCGGAGTGTCGGAGCGCGTGGTCAGCAGCTCGACCAGCAGCCACCCCGCGAGCACGGCCAGGGCCAGGGTCTCGAGGGCCAGGATCGCGATGAGGAGGAGCAGCCCGAGGGGGTGCCGCGCGCTCTTCGGGCCGGTCGGAGGCGTGTTCGCGTCGATCATCACAGCCACATCCCATCCTGGACTCTTGATTCGGGTGAGCCACCATGAGAGGCTACTTGAGTTCGTTTCACCGCTCACAGGGTCGTGGGTTTCCGCAGATGTGAACAACCCGATCCTGTCGAGCCGCGAGGCCCGATCGCGACACGGGTGAGCTCGTCCGGATGAAACGGGCGTCACCCCGTCCACCACCCCGAACCGCCTTGCGCAGCCGCGTGAGGCCTCGTGGCGTGCGCCGGTGAGTGCGCCCTGATCCTCCGCCTCCGAACTCGATCATCGGCGTGACTCGATCATCTCACCCGAACACTGCGTGGTTCCTCCACGCACGCCTTCACACAAGGAGCACCTGCATGGACTGGCGCGACAAGGCCGCTTGCCTCACCGCTGACCCCGAGCTTTTCTTCCCCGTCGGGAACACCGGGCCCGCCGTCGACCAGATCGAGAAGGCCAAGTCGGTGTGCGCCCGCTGCACCGTCACCGAGGTCTGCCTCCAGTACGCCCTCGAGACCGGCCAGGACTCGGGCGTGTGGGGCGGACTCAGCGAGGACGAGCGCCGCGCACTCAAGCGCCGCGCCGCCCGCGCCCGCCGCGCCTCCTAGACGCACCGGCCGCACCGCGGCCCGCAGTTCCCGACCCCCGCTCGCCTCCCGGCGACGGGGGTCGTCCTGTTCCCGGAGTCAGTCGCGCGGGCGGGCGAGCCAGCGCAGCGGCATCTCGATGGTCACCTCGGTGCCGCGCCCGACGAGCGTGTGCCAGTCGATGGTGCCGCCGAGCTCGCCCTGGATGAGCGTGCGCACGATCTGGGTGCCGAGCCCCGAGCCGACCTTGCCCTCGGGCAGGCCCACGCCGGTGTCGCGCACCTTGACCGTCAGCACGTCCTCGCTGCGCGTGGCGACGATCTCGACATCGCCCTCGCGGCCGGCCAGCCCGTGCTCGACCGCGTTCGTGACGAGCTCGGTCAGCGCCAGGGCGAGCGGAGTCGCGTACTCGCTGGGCAGGTTCCCGAAGCTTCCACTGAGCTTGGGGTGCACCGTGGTGTTGTGCGTCGACGCCACCTCGGCGATCAGCATCAGCACGCGGTCGAAGACGGCGTCGAAGTCGACGTCCTGGTTGAGGCCCTCCGAGAGGGTGTCGTGCACGACCGCGATCGCCGCCACTCGGCGCATCGCCTGGGTGAGCGCCTCGCGGGCGAGGTCCGAGTGCGTGCGGCGGGCCTGGATCCGCAGCAGGGACGCGACGGTCTGCAGGTTGTTCTTCACCCGGTGGTGGATCTCGCGGATGGTCGCGTCCTTGGTGATGAGCTCGCGCTCCTGGTGGCGCAGCTCCGTGACGTCGCGGCAGAGGACGACCGCGCCGACCCGCTCGCCCCGATCGCGGATCGGGATCGCGCGCAGCGACACGGTCACTCCGCGCGCCTCGATGTCGGTGCGCCAGGGAGCCCGCCCGGTGACGACGAGCGGCAGGGATTCGTCGATGACGAGCTTGCCCTGGATGAGGCTCGTCGTGACCTCCGCCAGCGACTCCCCCTCGAGCTCGTCGGCGAAGCCGATGCGGTTGAACGCCGAGAGCGCGTTGGGGCTCGCGAAGGTCGTCACGCCGTCGACGTCGAGTCGGATGAGGCCGTCGGAGGCGCGCGGGGCGCCGCGCCGCGGTCCGGTGGGGGCGCCGAGGTCGGGGAAGTCGCCCGACGCGATCATCGAGAACAGGTCGTTCGCGCAGTCGTTGAAGGTCAGCTCCTGGCGACTGGGCGTGCGCGTCTCGCTGAGGTTGGTGTGCCGGGTGAGCACCGCGATCGGGCGTTCGGTGGTCTCGGGGTTCGAGGCGCCCAGGCGGCGGATGACCGGCACGGCGCGCACGCGCGTCGGGGTCTCCTCGAACCAGTCCGGGGCGGACGTGTCGACGATGCGGGCGGTCTCGAACGCCTCGACGACCTGCGCCCGCCACTCCGACTTGATGCGCTGACCGACGAAGTCGCGGTAGAAGAGGGTCGCCGCGCTGGAGGGTCGCGCGTGGGCGACCGCGACGAAGCTGTCGTCGGCGGTCGGCACCCACAGGACGATGTCGGCGAACGCCAGATCCGCGAGCAGCTGCAGGTCGCCGACCAGCAGGTGCAGCCATTCGACGTCCGCGTCCGTGGAGCGGCCGTGGGCGAGGACGAGATCACTGAGGGTCGACACGACGACCAGCCTAAGCGGTCGTTCAGGGCCACCCCGAACGGGTGAGCCGGGGCCTCGGAATCACCTCACAAGCCGCGTTGCGCGCCTGCTTATCCACAGTGGCGCGACCGGGACGATGGTGAGCATGTCTCGACTGCTTCGATGGGTCGTCCCCCGCGTCTGACCCTGAGCGCGACCCGCACCCGCCCGAGCAGAAAGGTGACCCGACCCATGGATCGCTCGTTCAGCCACTGGAGCACTCCGCATGAGCCGCCCCTCGCACTCCTTCGACTACCGCTCCCTTCCTCTCGAGGCCGGCGCCGCGGGACGGCCGACTGTCGCGTTCTTCGCCGCTCAGCCCGCGACGCGAGCGGAGCTGCCGGACCCGGAGCCGATCCTCGCGCGGCTCACGTTGCTGGTCGTCGAGATCCTCGCGGGCTCCCGTGAGATCGACCAGATCGCCCGCTGGCTGACCGACGACGTCTACCGGCATCTGCAGAAGCGCGTCGTGCTGGCGTCCCGCGCGAGGAGCCTGCAGAAGCGGCCGACGCACCGGATCCCGTTCACCGTCGGCCGGGTCGTGATGTCGGAGCCGCGCGACGGTGTCGTCGAAGCGGTCGTCCTCGTGCACAACCGCGTGCGCACCCGCGCCGTCGCGATCCGCCTGGAAGGCATGGATGCGCGGTGGCGCGCCACCGCCGTGAACGTGCTGTGACCGGCGCCTCGGCGCGGGCGGGGCACGCGAGCCGCGGATCCGCGACCGAGAACGCCGCAGGCCCCGCCCCCGCCGAAGCGGGAGACGGGGCCTGCGGAACGGGCGTCAGCGGCGCTTGGACTGCGCGCGGCGCTCCTGGCGGTTGGCGGGGGTGTCGTCCTCGCTCGGCGTCTGCCGGCCGAAGGCGCCGGTGGTGGAGGCGTCCTCCTCCTCGCCCTCGGGCAGCGCCGCGCGGGCCTCGGCGGCGCGGGCCTTGGCGGTGGCCGCCTGCTGCACCTGGCCGCGCTGGTTCCGGACCTCGACTCCGCCCGAGTCGCTCGGAGCCGAGTAGCTGAGCTTCTCGACCGGGGCGACGGGCTGCGCGAGACCCTTGGCGGCGACTCCGGCGACCTCGCCCTGCTTCTGGGTGACCTCGACCTCGAGGTTGAACAGGAAGCCGACGGTCTCCTCGCGGATCTGCCCCATCATCTGCTGGAACAGGGCGAAGCCCTCGCGCTGGTACTCGACCAGAGGATCGCGCTGCGCCATCGCGCGCAGGCCGATGCCGTCCTTCAGGTAGTCCATCTCGTAGAGGTGGTCGCGCCAGCGGCGGTCGATGACGGACAGCACGACGCGGCGCTCGAGCTCGCGCATCGCAGGCGAGCCCAGCTGATCCTCGCGGCGCTGGTAGGCGAGCTTCGCGTCCGAGAGGATCTCGCGGCGCATGAACTCCTTGTTGATGCGGCCGCGGCTGCCCGCCTCCTGCACGACCTCGTCGATCGTGAGGCTGATCGGGTAGAGCGTCTTGAGCTCGGTCCAGAGGGCGTCGAAGTCCCAGTCGTCGCCGTTGCCCTGGCCGGTGTGCACGTCGAGGATCTCGTCGATCACGTCGACGAGGAACTTCTGCGTGCGCTCGTGCAGATCGTCGCCCTCGAGGATGTGACGGCGGTCGGAGTAGATCGCCTCGCGCTGGCGGTTCAGGACGTCGTCGTACTTCAGGACGTTCTTGCGGATCTCGGCGTTGCGCGCCTCGACCTGCGACTGCGCGCTGCGGATCGCCCGCGAGACCACCTTCGACTCGATCGCGATGTCGTCCGGCACGTTGCCGCGACCCATGAGGGCCTCGGCGGCGCCCGAGTTGAACAGGCGCATCAGGTCGTCGGTCAGCGACAGGTAGAAGCGGCTCTCGCCGGGGTCGCCCTGACGGCCCGAGCGGCCTCGGAGCTGGTTGTCGATGCGACGGGACTCGTGGCGCTCGGTGCCGAGCACGTAGAGACCGCCGGCGGCCTGGACCTTCTCGGCCTCCTCGGCGACCTTCGCCTTGACGCCCTTGAAGACGTCGTCCCAGGCGGCCTCGTACTCGTCCGGGGTGTCGACGGGGCTGAGGCCCTTGGCGGTCATCTCGGCGACGGCGAGGAACTCGGCGTTGCCGCCGAGCATCACGTCAGTGCCTCGACCGGCCATGTTCGTCGCGACGGTGACGGCGCCGAGGCGGCCGGCCTGGGCGACGATGGCCGCCTCCCGCGCGTGGTTCTTCGCGTTCAGCACCTCGTGCCGCACGCCCTTCTTGGCGAGCAGGCGCGAGAGGTACTCGCTCTTCTCGACGCTCGTCGTGCCGACGAGGACGGGCTGGCCCTTCTCGTGGCGCTCGGCGATGTCCTCGACGACCTGCGCGAACTTCACCTGCTCGTTCTTGTAGACGAGGTCGGGGTTGTCGATGCGCTGCATCTTGCGGTTCGTGGGGATCGGGACGACGCCGAGCTTGTAGGTCGCCATGAACTCCGACGCCTCGGTCTCGGCGGTTCCGGTCATGCCCGAGAGCTTGGAGTAGAGGCGGAAGTAGTTCTGCAGCGTGACGGTCGCGAGGGTCTGGTTCTCGGCCTTGACCTGCACGCCCTCCTTCGCCTCGATCGCCTGGTGGATGCCCTCGTTGTAGCGGCGCCCGGCGAGGATGCGGCCGGTGTGCTCGTCGACGATCATGACCTCGCCGTTCAGCACGACGTAGTCCTTGTCCTTCTTGAACAGGGCGCGGGCCTTGATCGAGTTGTTCAGGAACGAGATCAGCGGGGTGTTGGCCGACTCGTACAGGTTGTCGATGCCGAGGTAGTCCTCGACCTTCTCGATGCCGGGCTCGAGGACGCCGACGGTGCGCTTCTTCTCGTCGACCTCGTAGTCCTCGCCCTCGACGAGGCGCTTGGCCAGCCCCGCGAACTCCGAGAACCAGCGGTTCGCCTCGCCCGATGCCGGGCCGGAGATGATCAGCGGCGTGCGCGCCTCGTCGATGAGGATCGAGTCGACCTCGTCGACGATCGCGAAGAAGTGGCCGCGCTGCACCATGTCCTGGGCCTGCCACGCCATGTTGTCGCGCAGGTAGTCGAAGCCGAACTCGTTGTTCGTGCCGTAGGTGATGTCGGCCGCGTACTGCTCGCGGCGCTGCTCCGGGGTCTGGCCCGAGAGGATCACGCCGGTCGTCATGCCGAGCGCGCGGAACACGCGGCCCATGAGCTCCGACTGGTAGGACGCGAGGAAGTCGTTGACCGTGACGATGTGGACGCCGCGGCTGGCGATGGCGTTGAGGTAGGCGGGGAGCGTGGCCACGAGGGTCTTGCCCTCACCGGTCTTCATCTCGGCGATGTTGCCGAGGTGCAGGCCCGCGCCGCCCATCAGCTGCACGTCGAAGTGGCGGAGGCCTAGGGTGCGGCGGGACGCCTCGCGGACGGCGGCGAACGCCTCCGGGAGCAGGTCGTCGAGCGATTCGCCGTTCGAGTAGCGCTCGCGCAGCTCGACGGTCTCGTTCTTCAGCTCCTCGTCGCTGAGGTGCGTGAAGTCCTCTTCGAGGGCGTTGACGGCTTTCGCGTAGTTCTCGAGGCGGCGGAGGATCCGCCCCTCCCCGACGCGAAGGACCTTTTCGAGAACTGAGGCCACGGGGTACTCCAAAACGTAGAAGGCAGGCGCCCGGCGCCAGAGCGCGGACCGCGACCAGCCTAGTCGCGGACCGCCGGGCGCGGATCGTCGGACGCGTCCGCCCTCGGCGGACGCACGGGTCCGCGCACGAGGACGGGCCCCGGCGCTGCACGCACCGGGACCCGTCCGAGGACCGCGAGGACCTAGACCGCGGTCTGCTCCGCGAGCTCGTCGGCCTCGTCGCCGAGGGAGATCACTCCGTAGTCCCAGCCCTTCCGGCGGTAGACCACGCTCGGGCGTCCGGAGTCGGCGTCGATGAACAGGTAGAAGTCGTGTCCGACGAGCTCCATGTAGTCGACGGCGTCGTCGACGCTCATCGAGACGGAGGCGAAGACCTTCTTGCGGATGACGACGGGGCAGTACGGCTCCTCCTCGACGTCGTCCACCGCCTCGGCGGGGGCGGTCTGCACCGGGATCACCCCGGTGCTGACGGCCTGGAGGACGGCGGCGTCGGCCGGCTGGATGCCGACTCCGCTGAAGTCCGCGGCCGCCGCGTCGCGCAACGACGTGGGCCGGTGCTGGCCTCGATGGACCTTCTTGCGATCCTTGGCTCGTCTCACGCGTTCGAGGAGCCGCCCGAGGGCCACGTCGAACGCCGCGTACTTGTCCGCTCCGTCGGCCTCGGCCCGCACCACGGGCCCCTTGCCGATCAAGGTGAGCTCGACGCGGTCGCCACCGCTCGCCCCCTTCGACTCGCTGTGGCGGCTCGCCCTGATCTCGAGCGCGAGCGCCCGGTCGGCGAGGTGGGCCACCTTCTCCGACTTCTCCGTCGCGTACGCGCGGAAGCGATCGGTGATGCCCAAGTTGCGTCCTGTGATGTCGATGTCCATGACAACCTCCCAGTCGAGTACGGCGTGCCGCCTTTCTCCGGGCGGACCGTTCACGCCGTGGAGCCCACCGTAGTCCCCGGTCACCGAAGTGTCACCGGACGTTCATCGGAAGACGCGTGCGGAGTTCCCGGGAGTCTCCCGACGATCCGGCGACCGCCGCAGCCCGGTGGCGCCCAGAGCGACGGCGCCGCGTACTGTTCCGCCCGCCGCCTCGACGGCGCGCCGGAGCTCGAGGAGCGTCGCGCCCGACGTGACCACGTCGTCGACGAGGACCGCTTCGAGCCCGTCGAGGCGGTGGCGCGCCGCGAACGCGCCGTCGAGGTTGCCGCTGCGCTCGCGCCGGTCGAGGCCCACCTGGTCCACGGAGCGACGCGTGCGCGTGATCGGACGCGCGACCTTCCCGCCGCAGCCGCGGACGAGGAGGTCGACGGGATCGTACCCGCGCCTCATCCGGCGGCCGTGCGAGCCCGGAGGGGCGACGAGCGTCGCCGCGCGGCCGTCGAGCGCGTGCGCGAGGGCCGGGCGCAGCCGGGCGGCGAGCGCACCGGCGGCGTCGCTCCGGCCCTCCTCCTTCAGGGCGACCACCAGTCGGCGCACGACCCCGGTGTACGGAGCGCCGGAGGTCACGACGAGCGGGCGCCCCGGCGGCCCGAGAAGGCGCACCGGGGGCGTCGGGAGGGCGGCGAGGGCTTCGGCGCAGTCGTCGCACGGCACGCGCACCACCGGGCGGCCGCAGGCGGGGCAGTCGACCGGGAGCAGGACCGCCAGGGCGTCGAGGAGGGAGTCGCGGAGCATGCGCCGAGCTTGGTCGGCAGCGGACCGGCAGGACACGCCGAGTGCCGGAGTCGGTCGCGGATCGTCCTGGGGAGGAGCCTCAGGACCCCATTCCGGTCTGTGTCGCGAGGAGCCGGACGTCCGTCGCGATCGTCTGCCACGCGGAGCCGCGCTGCTGGCGCAGCTCCCCGCCCTCGGCGAGGATCCGGATCTGCGTGGTCGCGTTGCCGGCCGCGATCTGCGTCGCTCCGCTCGTCGTCCCGAGGGGTGTCGCTCCTCCGCCGAGCTGGTGGAGGGTGACGACGTCCTCTCCTGTGGAGCCGCGGACGACCGAGACCACGTCGAGCTCGTCGGTCCAGCCCGCCGTCACCGCGGTGCCGAGGGTCGAGGCGAGGACGACGGGCTCGCCGACGGCCACCGGGTCGCCGCCGCCGGAGCGCGAGATCCCGGCCACGAGGACGGACGCCTGCTCGCCGTCCTGCACCAGGGCGAGCATCCGGGTGCCGTCCCTCGAGACCGAGAGCGAGGCGATCGTCTCGATCTCGGACCACGCCGTCGCGATCTGGAACGACTCCGTGCCGTCGGGCGAGTACGCGACGAGCTGGTTGGGCGCCGCCGACGGCACCGACCACACGTAGCCGAAGGGATCGATGGCCGGCGCGGTCAGCCCGGCGCGGGCGTCCAGGAGGACGTCCGCCTGATCCGGAGCGACGAGCGAGACCCCCGCGGCCGACAGCACCGCAGCGGCGGCCTCGGAGTCGGCGCCCCGCTGCTCGCCGAGGGCGACGGCTCGCGGCGAGAGCGCGCGCACCCGGTCCGACACCGCCGTCTCGGTCAGGCCGGCAGAGCCGAGGAAGCCGAACGCCTCGTCCGTGAGGACCAGCGGGCGGGTGTCGACGCGTGGACTGATCGGCAGTCCGCTCACCTCGACGGGCACCTCGATCGGGTTTTGCTCGACCGAGAGGGTCACGCCGGTCACGTTCGAGACCGAGGCGAGGCTGCGGCTGAGCTGGAGGCGCATGAGGCGCCACTGGCGCTCGTCGGCCTCGAGGGCGGCGGAGTTCAGATCGACCACGGCCTGCTGCGACTCGACCGGGACGGTCTCGGCGGCGAGCGCCGTGCCGGTCGGGAACGCCGAGGCGACGGCTCCGGAGTCGCTCAGCCAGGGCGTGGGGCCGCGCAGGAGCTCGGTGACGATCGTGGTGCTCGTCGAGCTGTCGGCGCGCGACGCGAACCAGCGGAGGTCCGGCACGAGGTACGTGTAGGACGGATCGAAGTAGTACAGCGCGTGGGTCGAGAAGACCTGCTCGAAGGTGGTGCGGTCGATGACGACGCCGCTGGGCGGCGCGCTGATGCGCCACTCCCCTTCCTCCTGGACGAAGCCGTAGTCGAGGCTCAGCGCCGTCGTCGACGAGACCTCGGTGTAGACGCCCGTCGCATCGACCTCGGCGACCGGCGTGATCGACAGCGTCAGCGTCGACGCCGACTGCTGTGCGGGCGAGCGCTGGCCCTCGTCCACCGTGACGTGCTCGCTTGGCGTCCAGTCGGCCCCAGAGGAGAGGAACTCCCGGGCGATCTTGTAGTTGCTCTGCGGGCTGGACGCCGCGTCGATGAAGCCGGTGAGGATCTCGCGCTGCGAGGCGCCCATCGCCGGCCCCGAGGGCAGGAAGTCGTATTGGAGGTCCTGCGGCGCGGCGTCCGGTCGCCCGACGCCCACGTCGCCGTCGCGCGGGATGCCCGCGCAGCCGACAAGCGCGAGCAGCAGGGCCGCGGCTCCGGCGAGCGCCCGGAGGCTCCGCCGGCTCACGGCACGGCCTCGGGCAGCGGGGGCATCACGATCGGACCGGTGAAGGCCTGCTCCCCCGCGTCCACGGGCGGGAGGGGCAGCGGCGAGGAGTCGATCCGCTCGCCGCGCCGACGCGGGATGGTCAGGCGGAAGCACGCTCCGCGGTCGGGCATGGACCAGACCTGCAGCCAGCCGTGGTGCAGGGCCGTGTCCTCCTGGGCGATGGACATGCCCAGCCCCGTCCCTCCCAGCGTGCGCTTGCGGGAGGGGTCCGCGCGCCAGAACCGGTCGAAGACCCGCACGACCTCCTCCGAGCTCATCCCGTGACCGTAGTCGCGGACGGCCAGGGCGACCGCCGTCGCGTTGCTGTCGACGGTGACGACGATCTCGCGGCCGTCACCGTGCTCGATCGCGTTGCCGAGGAGGTTGCGGACGATGCGGCGGATGCGGCGCGCGTCCATGTCGGCGTCGAAGTAGCCGCCGGGCGCGGACAGGGTCAGCACGGAGCCGTTCGCCTCGGCGATCCCGCGCATGCCGTCGATCTCCTCGCTCGCCAGGCGCACCAGGTTCACCGGCTCGAGCTCGAGCTCGGCGGATCCGGCGTCGTGCCGCGAGATCTCGAGGAGGTCGGCGAGCAGGCTCTCGAAGCGGGCGATCTGTCCGTGCAACAGCTCGACCGTGCGCTCGGCGACCGGAGGGAAGCCCTCGCGCTGGTCGTAGAGGACGTCGCCGGCGAGCTTCATCGTCGTGAGCGGCGTGCGCAGCTCGTGGGAGACGTCCGAGACGAACCGCTGCTGGACGCGGCTCAGCGTCGCGAGCTCGCTGATCTGCTCCTGCAGGCTGTCGGCCATGCCGTTGAAGGAGCGGGCGAGCGTCGCGATCACGTCCTCGCCCTTCTCCGGGATGCGCACGTCCCTGTCGCCGGCGGCGAGCCGCTGGCTCGTCAGCGCCGCGACGCGCACGGGAGCGACCACGAGGCGGACGACGACGTAGCTCACGGCCCCGATCAGCAGGATCAGGAGGAGGCCGGCGATGTTCAGCACCTGCTGCACGAACTGCAGGGTGCGCTCGGCGTCGGCGAGCGAGTAGCCGATGTAGAGCTCGTACCGCCCGGCGGAGCTGGGCAGCTCGAGGGTCGAGCCGACCAGGATGCCCGGCTGCTCCTGGCCGTCCGCGTCGAGCGTCACGGACTGCCAGTACTGCCCCTCGGAGCCCGCCTGCACCCGCTCGCGGAGGTCGGGGCTGATGACGCCGTCCTGCAGCTCGCGGTTGTAGATGTCCTGCGGCGCGAGCGAGGACGCGTCCTGGTCCGGTGAGCGCACGATCGCGATGAGCGCGGAGGAGGAGGCGTCCCGGATCGCAGTGCGGACCGAGCTCATCACCTCCTCCATGTCCTGCCGGGTCGAGACCGTGGCGGCGTCGAGGTAGCCCTGCGCGGCGCGGGTGGCGCGGGAGGTGTCCCCCGTGACCTGCGTCAACCGCGACTGGAAGAGGTTGTCGCTGATGCTGTACGACAGGTACGCGCCGGTCGAGCCGATCGCCACTCCGCTGAGCAGCACCGTGATCGCGACCGCGCGGAACTGCAGCGAGCGCCTCCAGGCGCGCAGCACGCGGCGGGGCCACCGGCGGACGCCGGCGACCGGGAAGCGGCGCGCGAGGGACACGGTCAGGCCGGCAGGACGGCGCCGGCGCGGTAGCCGACGCCGCGCACGGTCATCACGATCCGGGGGTCGTCCGGATCCTTCTCGACCTTCGCGCGCAGGCGCTGCACGTGCACGTTCACGAGCCGGGTGTCGGCCTTGTAGTGGTAGCCCCACACCTGCTCGAGCAGCATCTCGCGGGTGAAGACCTGCTGGGGCTTGGAGGCCAGCGCGAGCAGGAGGTCGAACTCGAGGGGCGTCAGGCCGATGCGGGTGTCGCCGCGGCGCACCTCGTGACCGGCGACGTCCAGGCTCAGATCCCCGACCTGGAGAACGGCGTTCGCCGCGACCTGCGCGGGCCGCAGGCGGGTCTTGATCCGCGCGACGAGCTCCTTCGGGTCGAAGGGCTTGACCATGTAGTCGTCCGCACCGGACTCGAGGCCCTGCACGACGTCCGAGGTGTCGGACTTGGCGGTGAGCATGATGATCGGCACGCCGGACTCGGCGCGGACCGCCCGGCAGACCTCGATGCCGTCCATGCCCGGGAGCATCAGGTCGAGCAGGAGGAGGTCGGGACGGGACCGGCGGAACGCCTCCAGGGCGCCGGAGCCGTCGGCGCAGAAGGAGACGTCGTAGTCCTCCGCCCGCAGCACGATGCCGATCATCTCGGCCAGGGCCGCATCGTCGTCGACCACCAGAATGCGCGCGCTCATCAGCCTGTCTTCCTCGTCCTCTTCTCGCGCTCACCCCCCTGGGCACCCGCGGATGTGCTCCAGGCTAACCGAGTCCGCCCGGGCTTCGGCCGGACGCCGGGCGGGAGCCGCCGACAGGCCTGTGACAGCATGGGAGGGATGACCGACGCAGCTCACTGGCCACCGCCCGCGGAGCCCTCCGACCCGGCCTCCGTGCAGGACGCTCCGGGCCCGGCGACGGGCGCGCCGATCCCTCCCGCTCCGGTCGCTCCGCCGGTGTGGACGCCGTCGAGTCCCTGGCAGCCGACGGGTGCTCCGGCGGGCTGGACCCCGCCGCCGCGACCCGGGCTCGTCCCGCTGCGCCCGCTCGGCTTCGGCACGCTCCTCGGCGCTCCCTTCCAGGTGCTGCGCCGCAGCCCGCGCACCACCCTCGGCGTCGCCCTCCTCCTCCAGGGCGTCGGCTCGGTGCTGGCCCTCGTGATCTACGGAGTCGTCGCCCTCCTCGCCCTCGGCCGGATCGACCAGGCGGACGTCGCCGATCGGGACGCCGTCGGGGCCGGGGCCGTCGCGATCGTGATCCTGGCCGCGCTCATCCCTCTCGGCGTCTCGCTCGCCACGGGAGCCCTCGTCCAGGGGGTCGTCGTGCTCGAGGTGTCGCGCGCCGTACTGGGCGAGCGTCCGACCCTCAAGCAGCTGCTGGGTCGCCTCCGGGGCCGCTTCTGGGCGCTGGTCGGCTGGACGGTCCTCCAGGGCGTCGGGCTGATGCTGCTCGTCCTGGTCGCGGTCGCCCTTGCGGTGCCCCTGTTCGTCGTCGGCGCGCAGGACGCGGGGGCCGGCGCGATCGTCGGCGGGGTCCTCGTGCTGCTCTTCGCCGGGGCGGCGGCGACCGCTCTCGGCGTCTGGCTCGGCACGAAGCTCGCCCTCGTGCCCAGCCTCATCGTCGTCGAGCGCCTCCCGTTGCGTCGAGCGGTCGCGCGGTCGTGGCGGCTCGTGACGGGCGGATTCTGGCGGACCCTCGGCGCACTGGCGCTGATGCTCCTCATCGTGCAGGTCGCGGGCCAGGTCGTCGCGACTCCGCTCAGCCTGCTGGTGCCGATCGGCGGCGCGCTGATCGCCCCGACCGATCCGAACGCGCAGATCGTCGCGTCCCTGGTCGTCACGCTGCTCTCCCTCGCCGTGGGACTGGTGATCGGAGCGGTCGGCACGGTGCTGCAGGCCGCGGTCACCGGGCTCGCATACCTCGACCGCCGGATGCGGCGGGAGGGCTTCGACCTCGTGCTGATGCGGCATGTCGAGGACCGCGCCGCCGGGCTCCCCAGCCCGGACCCCTTCCCCGCCCCGGAGCGGGCGCCGCGGTGATCCGCGCCGTCCTGGCCGCGGCTCCGCTCGACCCCGACGCCCGCGAGGCCCGCCGCCTCCTGCTCGAGGAGCTGGCGGATCCGCGCTACCGCGCGGCGGAGCCGAGCTGGTTCGATCGCGCCGTGCAGGCGATCCGCGACTGGTTCACGTCGCTCAGCGTCCCGACCGACGGACCGGCCGTCCCGATCGCCGCCGTGATCGGGGTGCTCGTGGTCCTGGCGCTCGTGGTCACCGCCCTGCTGATCGCCGGGCGACCGAGCCTGCGGCGACGCAGCTCGGTGCGCGGATCGGTCCTCGCGGAGGACGACGGCCGGTCGGCCGACGAGCTCCGCGCGCTGGCCGACGCGGCGGCCGCCCGCGGCGACTGGGACGAGGCGGTGATCGAGCGCTTCCGGGCCCTCGTCCGCGCTCTCGACGAGCGGACGCTCGTGCGCGCCTCGCCGGGCACGACCGCGCACGGCTTCGCCCGACGCGCGCAGGCCGTGTTCCCCGCGGCCTCGGGGGCCCTCCGACGCGCCGCGGACGACTTCGACGGCGTGCGGTACCTCGACCGTCCGGGCGGCACTGAGGACTACGCGCGCATCCGTGCGCTCGACGACTCGCTCGCCCGGGAGGCCGCTCCCCTCGACCCGCTCTCGAGCACGGCGGACCGCCGGTGAGCGCGACCGACACGGTGTCGACGCCCCCCCTCGGCGCGCTGCTGCGCCGGGGGCGCCTCTGGGCCGTGCTCCTCGCCCTCGTCGCGGTCGGGACCCTCCTGCTCACCTTCGCGACGGGAGCACCGTCCCTCGCGCCGGACCTCGATCCCGACAGCGCCGCTCCGGATGGTGCGCGCGCGGTGGCGCAGGTCCTCCGCGAGCAGGGCGTCGACGTGGTCCGGGCGGACGTGCTCGAGGACGCGACCGCGGCGGCCGGCCCGGGAACGACCGTTCTCGTCGACGACTCCGACGCCGTGCTCGACACCGACCAGTACGCGGACCTCGAGGATGCCGCCGCCGCGATCGTCCTGGTGCAGCCGACCGGCGACGCCCTCGAGGCGCTCCTGCCCGGCGCCGCCTTCGCCGGGGCGCCCCTCGACGGCGGCGATCTCGACGCGGACTGCAGTCTGCCCGCCGCCGCGCGCGCCGAGAGCATCCCCTCGGGCGGCCAGACCTACCGGCTCCTCGACGGCGGAGCGACAGGCTGCTTCCCCTCCGGCGACGACGCCTACGCCCTGGTCTCGGGCACGAGCCCCGGAGGAGCGGACGTCACGGTCGTCGGCGACGCGGCCCTCCTCCGCAACAGCACCGTCGACGAGGGCGGCCGGGCCGCGCTCGCCCTGAACCTCCTCGGGGCCCGCGACCGGCTCGTCTGGTACCGCGTGAGCCTCGACGACCTCCGCGGAGAAGCGGCCGTCGATCCCGCCGATCTCGCCCCTGGATGGGTCACGCCCGCGATCCTCCTGCTCCTCGGAGTGGGCGTCGCCGCGGCGGTGTGGCGCGGTCGCCGCTTCGGTCCCCTCGCCGTCGAGCCGCTGCCCGTCGTCGTGCACGCCAGCGAGACCGCTCGCGGCCGCGCGCGCCTCTACGCCCGCGGAGGGACTCGGCTGCGCGCTCTCGACGCGCTCCGCATCGGCACCCTGCGGCGGCTCGCCTCGATGCTCGGCCTGTCCGCCTCCGCCGGGGTCGACGAGATCGTGACGGGAGCCGCCGACCGGCTCGGCCGCGACCCGGTCGCCCTGCGCCGCCTGCTCGTCGACGACGCGCCCGCGGACGACCGCGCGCTCGTCAGCGCCTCCGACGACCTCCTCCGTCTCGAGAGCGCCGTGCGCGCCGCCCTCGCTCCGACTCCGCACCCCGCCCGACGACAGGAAGGCCCTCTCCGATGACCGACTCCACCCTCCCGCCGATCGCCGACGACGAGCTGCGCGGCGAGCTCGACCGCGTCCGCACCGAGGTCGGCCGCGCCGTCGTCGGTCAGGACGGCGCCGTCTCGGGACTGCTCATCGCCCTGCTCGCGGGCGGCCACGTGCTGCTCGAAGGCGTCCCCGGAGTCGCGAAGACGCTGCTCGTGCGCGCCCTGTCGCTGTCGCTCGGGCTGGACACGCGGCGCGTGCAGTTCACCCCCGACCTCATGCCCGGCGACATCACCGGCTCGCTCGTCTACGACGCCTCGACCTCCGGATTCGCGTTCCGCGAGGGCCCGGTCTTCACGAACCTCCTGCTGGCCGACGAGATCAACCGCACCCCTCCCAAGACCCAGGCCGCACTGCTCGAGGCGATGGAGGAGCGCCAGGTCAGCGTCGACGGGCGGACCCTCGCGCTGCCCGATCCGTTCCTCGTCGCCGCCACCCAGAACCCGGTCGAGTACGAGGGCACCTACGCGCTGCCCGAGGCGCAGCTCGACCGCTTCCTGCTCAAGCTCGTCCTCGAGATCCCGCCGCGCGACGTGGAGGTCGAGGTCCTCTCCCGCCACGCCGTGGGCTTCGACCCGCGCGACCTGGCCGCGGCCGGCGTGCATCCGGTGCTCGACGCCGGCCGCCTGCGCGCCGCTCAGGAGTCGGTCCGCCGCGTCGGGGCCGGTCCCGACGTGCTGGGCTACATCGTCGACATCGCCCGCGCCACCCGCGAGAGCCCGAGCGTGAAGCTCGGCGTGAGCCCTCGCGGCTCGACAGCGCTCCTGGCGGCCTCGCGCGCCTGGGCCTGGCTGAACGGCTACGGATCGATCACTCCGGACCACGTGCAGGCGATGGTCCTGCCGGTCCTGCGCCACCGGATCCAGCTGCAGCCGGAGGCCGAGCTCGAGGGCGTGCGCACCGAGGCCGTCCTCGGCGGCATCCTGCAGCAGGTCCGGGTCCCGGTCTGACCCGTGCACCTCACCGGACGCTCCGTCCTCGTCCTCCTCGTCGGCCTCGTGCCTGTCGTCCTGCTCGGTGGGAGCGCGCACGCCGCCGTCGTCGTGCTCGCGCTCTGGCTGCTCGCCTGGTGCGTCCTGGTCGGCATCGACCTCCTCGTCGCGGGGTCGCCGCGCGCGATCGTACTGGAGCGGAGCGTCCCCGACCGGGTCCGCCTCGGTGAGCGCGCCGAGGCGGAGCTGCTGATCACGAACACCGGCCGTCGCCGCATCACGGGCGTCGTCCGAGACGCCTGGGAGCCGTCCGCGGGGGCGCTGCGCACCCGCACCGCCCTCCGGCTGCCACCTGGCGAGCGCCGCGCGGTCACGACGGTGCTCGAGCCGCGCAGGCGCGGCGAGCGCCGGGCGCTGCACGTGACCGTCCGCTCGAACGGGGTCCTCGGCCTCGCCGGGCGGCAGGCGACGCGCTGGGCCCCCGCGACGGTGCGGGTGCTCCCCCCGTTCCGGTCGCGCCGGCACCTGCCCTCGCGCCTCGCCCGGCTGCGTGAGCTCGAGGGCCGCACGAGCGTGATGATCCGCGGGCAGGGCACCGAGTTCGACAGCCTCCGCGAGTACGTCCGCGGCGACGACGTCCGCTCCCTCGACTGGAGGGCCACCGCCCGCCGCCGCGAGCCCGTCGTGCGGACCTGGCGCCCGGAGCGGGACCGCCGGGTGGTCGTCGTGCTCGACACCGGTCGCACCTCCGCGGCCAGGATCGCGGACGAGCCGCGGCTGGACACCGCGATCGAGGCGGCACTGCTCCTGTCGGCTCTGGCTGCCGGTGCCGGCGACCGGATCGACGTGCTCGCGTTCGACCGCACCCGTCGGGCACGGGTCCACGGCGCCACCGGCAGCGAGGTGCTCGGCCGCGTCGTCGACGCGCTGGCGCCGGTGCAGCCCCAGCTGATCGAGACCGACTGGTCGGCCGTGCCCGCGCAGCTGCGCGCCCTGGTCTCGCAGCGCTCGCTCGTCGTCCTCCTGACCGCGCTGGACTCGGTCGGGGCGTCCGAGGGCCTGCTCGCGGTGCTCCCTCAGCTCACCCGCACCCACACGGTCGTCGTGGCGTGCGCCGTGGATCCCGAGCTCGTCGAGATGGCGGCCGATCGCAGCGACCGCGCGGCCGTCTACACCGCCGCGGCGGCGGAGCGCTCGCTGAGCGACGCGGACCGCCTCTCCGCCGCCGTCCGCCGGCTCGGCGGCGACGTCGTGCTCGGCACTCCGGAGAAGCTCCCGCCGGCGCTCGCCGACCGCTACCTCGCGCTCAAGGCGGCCGGGCGGCTCTGAGAACGCGTCAGGCGTCGGCGATGCTCCGGGAGCCGCGGGCCGCACGGTCGAGGTCGCCGGTCTCGCCCGCGCGCGCCGCACGGCCGCCGAGCACGATCATGTAGGCGAGGAAGGCGAGCAGCGCCGCCGAGCCGATCCCGATCTTGACGAACCACGGCCACGGGGCCGGCGTCACGAAGCCCTCGATGACCCCGGCGACGAACAGCACGAAGACCAGCCCGATCGCGACGGTGAACAGGCTCCTCGCGTCCTCGGCCAGGGCCTGCCCGCGCGTGCGCGCTCCCGGCGCGATCCAGGCCCAGAAGATGCGCAGTCCCGCCGCCGCGGCGACGAACACCGCGGTCAGCTCGAGCTGACCGTGCGGGGCGATGTAGAGGAAGAAGGTGTCGCCCTCGCCGTAGTGGAACATGACGGCGACGGAGGTGCCCAGGTTCTGCGCGTTCTGCAGGATGATGTACGGCACGTAGACGCCGACGATCCCGAAGGCCACGCACTGCGCCGCGATCCACGCGTTGTTGGTCCAGACCTGGCCGGCGAAGGACGCGGCGGGGTTCTCGGAGTAGTAGTCGACGAAGTCGTCCTCGGCGAAGCGCCGCAGCTGCTCGTCGTCGCCGAGCGAGGCCAGCAGCCGTGCGTCGCCGAGGATCCACACCGCGAACAGGGTCGCGATCAGCGCCGTGGCGAGCGCGACCGCGAGGGTCAGCCAGCGGAGTCGGTGCAGCGCCGCGGGGAGCGTCACGACCGCGAAACGCGCGACCGCCGCCAGCGGGTCCTCGCCCGTCCCGGTGAGCCGACCGCGCGCCCTCGACAGCGAGACCGCGAGCCTGGCGCCCGCGGCGGTCGAGCCGGCCGTGGAGGCGATCGCGGCGAGATCGGCGGAGGCGGACTGGTACCGCTCGACGAGCTCGTCCGCCTCGTCGCCGGTCAGCCTGCGCTTGCGCGAGAGCTCGTCCAGGCGGCGCCAGTGCTCCGCACGAGCGGTCGAGAGAGCGTCGATGTCCATCTGTTTAGATGATAGCCATGGGCACCGATCGGGCGGACGACGACGACGGCCTGGTCACCGGCGAGGCGATCGCCCTCGAGGTGCCCGTCACGAGCTTCGTCCTGCGCGCGTGCGGCGCGATCATCGATCTGATCGCCGAGCTCCTGCTCGCGCTCATGCTCTTCTACCTGGTCTCGGTCCTCGCGGGCGACGGCGGGCTCGACGCGTCGGCCACCGCGGCGGTCGGCGTCGCCGCCCTCGTGACCTCCCTCGTCCTCGTCCCCGTCGTCGTCGAGACGGCCACGCGCGGACGCTCGCTCGGCAAGCTCGCCGTCGGCGCCCGGGTCGTCCGCGACGACGGTGGTGCGATCTCGTTCCGCCACGCCCTCGTGCGCGGCCTGACCGCCGTGCTCGAGATCGTGATGACGGCGGGCGGACTCGCCGCCGTCGTCGGGCTGCTCTCGCGCCGCTCCCGCCGCCTCGGCGACGTCCTCGCCGGCACCCACAGCCAGCTCGAGCGCGTGCCCGCGGCGGCTCCGCTGCAGGCCGAGGTCCCGGCTCCGCTCCTCGGCTGGGCGGCGACCGCCGACGTCGCCCGTCTGCCCGACGCCCTCGCGCGCCGCCTCGCCCAGTTCCTCCGGCAGCGCGGCGGCATGACGGAGCCGTCCCGCTCCCGGCTGGCCGCCTCCCTCGCCCACGAGGCGTCGGCCTTCGTGTCGCCGGTGCCCGCGGCTCCGGCCGAGGACTTCCTGCTGGCGGTCGCCGCCCTGCGCCGCGCCCGCGAGGAGCGCGCCCTCCGCCTGTCGGCCGACCGCCTCGAGCGGCTGGCGCCCGTGCTCTCGGCGGGGCCACGGGGCTTCCCGCCGCGCACGGATCAGCCCTCGATCGACGGCTCGCGGTAGCGGATCACGCTCCAGCCGACCGGCACCGAGAGCCGCCGGTCGTGCTCCTCGCACAGGTCGTAGCCGTGCGGATCGGGTGCGGGGCTGAGCGGGCCGACCGCGACGAGGGAGTCGCCGTAGTCGTAGGTCAGCGTGACGACGGCCGGGGCGCTGCAGCCCGTCCGCGAGCACTGCCGTCCGTTCATCGCGCCCACAGTAGCAATAGGCTGGAGGCATGCCCCGTGCTCGTCGTTCCACCGCCCGTCAGGCGGCTTCGGCCCGGGGCGGATCCCGCGACAGGCACGGGCGCGGCATCCGCGGCCCGGTCACCGGGCCCCACCTGCCCCTCCTGCAGACCCGCACCGACTTCTTCGAGCTGACGGTCGGCTCCGCGATCGACTACCTCCGCGGCGCGTGGCCGGACGAGCTCGCGGGCATCCACGTCGATGTCGCGGCCACCCCCGACGTCGATCCGGCACGCCTGGCGGCCACCGGGATCGCCCGCTGGCGCGTCGATCACGCCGAGCGCCGCATCACGCTCTACCGCGTTCCGATCGAGCGCCTGGCCAAGCTGCACCGGCGCGACGACCAGCACCAGCGGCTGCTCATCGAGAGCTACGTGTTCCGCGCTGTGGCGGAGCTGCTCGGCCGCGATCCGTGGGACATCTCCCCGGACCGCTTCCGCCACCTCTAGGTCCTGTCGAACACGAGATCGCCGTCGCGGTCGACGGAACCCCGGCGGCCCGGACCGCCCTAGTGCGAGTACACCGTGATCGGCGACGAGAGCGGACCGGGCGGCACGATCGGGTAGGCCGCGATCCTGCCGTCGCTCGCGATCGACACCGACGCCTGCACGGGCTGATCGCTCGAGACGACGAGCTGGTCGATGCCCTGATCGACGGTGACGGAGGAGTAGGGCCCGATCTCGACGGTGCGCGAGCCGGACGCCGCGTCCAGCACGACCGAAGCGGTCGTGTCGCTCGCGTTCGCGAGGTGCAGGCGGGCGCCGGGCTCGCCGGTGCTCGCCACTCCGAACGGCGTCGAGACCGAGGTGCCGGAGGCGAACCAGGCGTAATCGGTGCCGGCTGTCCCGGTCGAGGTGGTGCGCCCCGCGGCGACGACGGGCTCGTCCGAGTTCAGGGTGATCCGGTAGGAGCCCTCGGCGAGTCCGGACAGCGGCACCTCCCCGACCCGGCCCGCCGGCACCACGACCTGCGTCGACGTGCCCGCGCCGCTCGGATCCTCGTTCGCCACTTCGATCGACACGGTGCTGTCCGCCTCGCCGGGCGCGAGGATGCGCAGCACGGGGCTGCCCGCTCCCCCGCTGCCGTCGTCGCTCGACGTCTCGGCGGGAGGCGAGGCGATGCGGTAGCCCGAGATGACGGTCAGCGTCGACGGCGACGCGGAGGGGGCGGTGGTCTCGATGCCGACCGGGGTCAGTCCCGAGATGGCGGTGCTCTGCAGGCTGGCCGCGATCTCCCCGCCGCGCGCGGTCATCCGCACCACCGGCTGCACGACGTCGGGAGCGAGACCGGCCAGGGGCAGGGCGCGGACCGTTCCGGCAGGGACGACGATCCCGGACGCGCCGGTGGCCTCGAGGGGGCCGTTCTCCCCGTAGAGCGCCAGATCGACGGTGGCCGCGACCTCGCTCGCGTTCGCGAGAACGAGCACCGAGGTGGAGCCGATGTCGGTCGATCCGCCGACGATCCAGCTGTCGGCCGAGGGCGCTGCGCAGCCGAGCGCGCTCAGGCCCGACACCGTCTCGTTCGCGATCGACTGGGTGGTCGCTCCGCCGGGAACCGGATCGGACTCCGCGGGGACGAGGAGACCCGTGACTCCGCTGCCGGGCGCCGCCAGATCGGGCTCGTCGAGGGCCGTCGAGCTCTGGACGACGTCGTCGGGCCACACCGAGGTGCCGGAGCCCTCGAACGCGCGGAGCTCCTCCGGCTGCGTCGCGTCGAGCAGATCGCCGCCGCAGACGAGGGTGCTGTCGGCGGCCACGGGCGTCACGACGACGCCGTCGGCGGCCCGTGTCGCGGCGGGCAGCGGGAGCAGCTGGGGCAGGACGACCGCGGTCGCGGCGAGGACGACTCCGGCGACGCCGACCGCGGTGTGCAGGGCGCTGCGGCGGCGTCGGGCGGCGGAGGCGCGGCGATCGCGGGGCGGTGTCGGCGCCGTCGTCGCGACGGAGTCCGTGGTCGCGACTCCGGGCCGGCCGGTCGAGCCGGCGCGGGCGCTCCGGCGGTCGGCGCGGGAGGAGCGGCCCGAGGGCGGGGTGGCGGGCATGCTCGTCTCCTGGTCGCGGGGGTCAGACATCGTCGGTCCCGTCGTCGAACTGGCCGGTGGCCTCGCCCGGTTCGTCGTCGATCCCGGCCACCGGCGCGCCGGAACGGCCGCGCTCGAGCGAGAGCCCGGTGGGGACCGCCAGGAGGAGCGCGACGAGGAGGATCAGCAGGAGTCCGGCGGTGTAGGCGATGCCGAACGGACCGACCACGTCCTGCGGGGCAGCCTCGGCGCGGCCGCCCTCCGGATCGACGGCACTCCAGAGCAGGCCGTAGCGGGTGTCGCCGACGGCCGAGAACGCGGCGTTGCCGTCGAGCGAGACCGCGGCGCGGGCGCGGACGGCCGAGGCCGCGTCGCCCGCGTCCTCGCTGCTCGCCTCGGTGAGGACCACGAACCGGACGCCGAGCTCGTCGAGCGCCGACGCCACGTCGTAGCCGGTGCGCGACACGAGGTTGCCCGCGAGCTCGTCGATCTCGTCGGTGCTCTCGGCCCCCGTCGCGGCGAGCGTCGACTGCTGGTCGAGCGTCGCTCCGGCGCCGCGCTCGAGGCGGGCGAGGATCCCGCCGTCGGCCTGCGGCACCAGCACGACGGTGCCCACCCGCGGGTCGTTCTGCGCCTCGGCGGCCACGTAGGCCGGCAGCGAGCGGTCGGAGGTGCTCGCGATGGACGAGTGACCCTGCGGGAAGGCGAGGGCGAACGGGCCGACTGCGAGTGCGGCGGCGACCGTGACCACGAGCGCGGGCACCAGGCGGAAGGACGGCAGGGCGCCGAGCGAGAGCGAGAAGCCGATGACCAGACCGAGCCAGTAGAGGCTGAGCGGCGATCCGCTCCACACGGCCACCGGCTCGGAGCCCGCTGTCGCGACCTGGATCCCCTGCGCGAGGGAGGCGGTCAGCAGTCCCGCGGAGGCGACGCCCACGCCGCCCAGAGCGGACAGGTTGTTCGGCAGGAGGAGGGAGGCGAGCGCCGCCACGATCAACGGCAGCACCAGCACGGCCGTCGCCAGCGGCGCGGCGGCCTCGGTGATCCCGATCTGCGACAGCAGGTCGACCCAGCCGGCGGTCAGCGCCGACGGCACGCCCGCGAGCAGGGAGAACAGGTCGGCGCGTGCCGACGGGAGCGGGACTCCGGGGTCGGCGAGGATCGCGAGCCAGTCCCCGCGGGGAGCGTGGGCCACGACGAGCGGGAACAGCAGGGCGGCCGCCGGGATCGGCAGGCCGGCGAAGCGCCCGACGCGCCGGCCGGAGGTCGCGAGGATCACGATCCAGATCGCCAGGAGCGGCAGGGACAGGATCGGCGCGCACGCTACGACCGCGGCGGCCAGGAGCGACGCGGTGGCGGACGCCGACCACGAGCGGTAGGCCCCGAAGCCCGCGAAGAAGAGCCACGGCAGCAGCACGTGCACGAGGATCGGCCCGGGGCGCCCGTCGGACTGCGCAGCGGCGAACGCGGGTGCGAGGATCCAGACGAGTGCGCCGAACGCCCGCGCGAGCGGCCGCGGGGTGATCCGGGCGATCATGAGCCAGGCGCCCATCGCGGCCAGCGGGAACGCCGTCAGGTACAGCAGCACCATTGCGTAGCTGGGCGACCAGAAGGTCAGCGAGCCGAGGACGGCGAGGACGCCGGCGAAGGGGTCGGCCGCTCCGATGAAGCCCGAGCCGAGGTCGCGCCAGCCGTACGCCGCGTTCCGCCAGAGGTCGCCGACCGTCGGCGACAGGGTCAGCAGACCGCCGCCGCTGAGGGCAGGAGCCGCGATCAGCGGGGTGTAGACGACCAGGCCCGCGAGCGCTGCGACGAGGACGACCCACACTCCTCCGCTCTGGAAGAAGTGCAGCGGGTGGCGGTCGCGACCGGCCTGCACCCGAACGGCGTCGTGCCGCACGGAGCGCAGCTGCCGCACGGTGTCGAGCGGGATGCGCAGCGGCGCGATCGACTTCCAGCCGACGTTCTTCGAGGAGCGGAGGATTGTGCGGGCGCGGAGCACCTTGGTGCCGCCGAACGCCACGACGACGGCCGCGAGCAGCTCGCCCCCGACGAGTCCCGGCTGCTTGCGCAGGAGCCGGACGACCGCCCGGCCGACGGCGAGCGGAACGAGCGAGAGCCAGTGGAGGACGAGGAGCGCCACGGGCGCATAGGCCAGGCGGCGGTGCAGCTGGGCGGTGCGGTGCTGGCGCGCCCGGCGGCGCTCGCCTCCGTCGATGCGGCGGCCGTCGGGGCGCTGCAGGCCGATGCGGGCGGTGGTGACCCGCGCGTCCGGCACCCTGCTGACGCGGTGGCCGGCGAGGCGGGTGCGGATCGAGAAGTCGAGGGCGTCGTCGACGACCGGGAGCCCCGGATCGAAGCCGCCGAGCTCCTCCCAGAGGCTGTGGCGCACGAGCATGCCGCCCGCGGCGACCGAGAGCACGTCGGGATTGGCGTCGTGCTGGCCCTGGTCGAGCTCGTCCTCGACGAGGTGGACCGTGGTGCCGTAGTTGGTGATCGACTCGCCGTAGCTGCGGATGTAGCCCGATCGCGTCCAGTCCATGACCTTCGGGCCCGCGACCGCCACGGACGGCGCGACCTCGACCGCGCCGAGGAGGGCGGCGAGCGCACCGGGCTCGGGTGCCGAGTCCTGCGCGAGGAGCCAGAGCCACTCGTCCTCCCCCGCCGGGGGCTGCATCACGCGGACGGCGCGAGCCACGGCCTGGCCGAAGGGGAGGTTCTCGGCGACCTGCACCAGCTGCGAGGGACCCCAGGAGGCGAGCAGCTCACCCGTGGTGTCCTTCGATCCCCCGTCCACGAAGACGGTGGCGTCGGGCTGCCGGGTCTGGGCTCGGAGCGCCGCGAGGGTGCGTTCCAGATACGCGGCGCCGTTGCGCGCGACGAGGACGGCGGTTACTCGGGGATACATCGCGGACCACCCTAGGCGATGGCGGCGGAGCACTCGCCAGCGGCTCGCCGCCCCGCCGCGAGGGCGCGGATCGACCGCGCCCGGGTCGTGGCGGCCCTACGCGCGGCGGCGGAGCTTGCGGCGCTCGCGCTCGGAGAGCCCGCCCCAGATGCCGAAGCGCTCGTCGTTCTCGAGGGCGTACTCGAGGCACTGCGAGCGCACCTCGCACGAGGTGCAGATCTTCTTGGCATCACGCGTCGAGCCGCCCTTCTCGGGGAAGAACGCCTCGGGATCCGTCTGCGCGCAGAGCGAGTCCGCCTGCCAGGAGAGGGCGCCGCCGGGCGCCTCGGTCTCGGGGTCCAGGCCGGGTCGGACACCGGGCACGCCGAGACGCACCGGATCGACGAACCAGTCCTCGGGAACCCCTGCGCGGCCGGCCGCTCCCCGCAGCTCGCCGGAGGCGTACTGACCGCCGCGGTCGGAGAGGGTGCCGCCGGGTTCCGAGACTCCGCGTCCTGAGACGCTGTCGGGAATTGCCATGCCGTCTCCTACCCCGCCGGTTCCGATGATCGGCGACCCGCTCCTCCCGGAGGCGCCGCCCACGTAATTACACCGGTGTCATTCCCGAAGGTCAAGTCGCAGACTGTAAACCCTCAACAACCCGTGGAGGGTTCACGACACTCCGGCGTGTCGCAAGCGTGACGCCGGAGTGCCGTCCCTCAGGCGGTGGCGGCGCTCCGGGCTCGCCAGGCGCTGTCGACCATGTCCGAGAGGGAGTGGCGCATCTCCCAGCCGAGGTCGCGGCCCGCGCGCTCGCCCGAGGCGACGATGCGCGGCGGGTCGCCCGGGCGGCGGGGAGCGGTCTCGGGCTCGAAGTCGATGCCGGTCGTCTCGGCGATGGCGCGCATGATCTCGCCGACCGAGGCGCCGTCGCCGCTGCCCAGGTTGTAGACGGGCTCGATCGGCTCGCCGGCGGCCAGACGACGTGCCGCGGCGACGTGGGCGAGAGCGAGATCCGCGACGTGGATGTAGTCGCGCACGCAGGTGCCGTCGGGCGTGGGGTAGTCGGTTCCGTAGATCTTCGGGGTGCGGCCGGCCAGCAGCGCTTCGAAGACCAGGGGGAAGAGGTTGTGCGGACTCGTGTCGTACACGTCCGGGTATCCGGAGCCGACGACGTTGAAGTAGCGCAGCGACGCGTGCCGGACGCCCCAGGCGCGTCCCGCGTCGGCGAGCAGCCACTCGCCGATGAGCTTGGACTCCCCGTAGGGCGACTCCGGGCTCTTCGGGGTCTCCTCGGTGACGAGGTCGACGTCGACCGCGCCGTAGACCGCCGCGCTGGAGGAGAAGACGATCGAGGAGACACCCGCGCGCTCCATCGCCGCGAGCACACGGAGGGTGCCCGTGACGTTCTGCTCGTAGGTGTGCAGCGGCTTCTGCACCGAGACCCCGGCGTACTTGAAGCCGGCGACGTGCACGACGCCCTCGATCGGGTGCTCGGCGAAGACCCGGTCCAGCAGCGCCTCGTCGAGGATCGAGCCGCGGTGGAAGGGGACCCCCTCCGGCACGAACGAGTCGTGGCCCGACGACAGGTCGTCCACGACGACGGGGTCGATGCCCTGCTCGGCGAACGCGCGCACGACGTGCGCCCCGATGTATCCGGCTCCCCCGGTGACCAGCCATGCCATGTGCGACTCCCTCGATCGTCGGCGGCCCTGCTCGGCGCCGTCGCTACTGTAGCGGCGACGTCGGAACACGTCGCTCTGGCGGGATGTGGTCGGCCCGCGATATCCTGCCGCCGTGCTCCGCTCCGTCGCCCTCGTCGCCCTGCCCGGTCTCGCCCCATTCGAGTTCGGGGTCGTCTGCGAGGTGTTCGGCATCGACCGCACCGCTCAGGGCGGGCCCGCCTTCGACCTGCGCATCGTGACGACGGATCCGGGGCCGGTCACCACGAGCCTCGGCTTCGACATGGTCGTCGAGGGCGATCTCTCCGGGGCGGAGGACGCGGACCTCCTCGCGATCCCGGCCCTCCCCCGCGGCCCGGTGGACGAGCGCGTGCTCGACCTCCTCCGGCGGGCGCACGCCCGGGGCGCGTGGATCCTCAGTGTGTGCAGCGGGGCGTTCGTGCTCGCCCAGGCGGGGATCCTCGACGGTCGACGCGCCACGACGCACTGGATGCACACGGACGAGCTCGCCGAGCGGTTCCCGTCGGTCCGGGTCGACCCCGACGTCCTCTTCGTGCAGGAGGGGCGCATCGTGACCAGCGCCGGCACCGCCGCGGGGATCGACGCCTGCCTGCACATCGTGCGGGAGGAGTGGGGCGCCGCCGCCGCCAACGTGGTCGCGCGGAGGATGGTCGTGCCGCCGCAACGGCACGGGGGCCAGGCGCAGTACATCCGCACGCCGATCCCGGAGGCTCGGGCGGATTCGTTCGCGGAGGTCACCGAGTGGATGCTCGACAACCTCGACCAGGAGCTCGCCGTCGAGGCCCTCGCCCGCCGCGCCCTGATGTCGCCTCGCACCTTCGCGCGGCGGTTCCGGGCCGACCTCGGCACCACTCCGCTCGCCTGGCTCAACCGTCAGCGCCTGCTGCGCGCGCAGCAGCTGCTCGAGGAGACCGATCTCACCCTCGAGACGATCGCGGGACGGGTCGGGTTCGGCACGGCGGCCGTGATGCGCCACCACTTCGTCCGCGTGCTGCAGACGACGCCCGCGGCCTACCGCCGCACGTTCGCCTGCGCCGAAGCGTCCTGATCCGGCGGACGGAGGGCTACTGCGTGGCGACGAAGAGCGTCCCGCGGCCGCTCACCGAGAGCGTCCCCTCGGACGGCGTGACGAAGACGCTGCCTCCGCGCTCGACGCGCGTCCGGCCCTCCGCGCCCTCGACGACGAAGGATCCCGCGGTGGCGATCGCGATCGCCGGACCGTGCAGCTCCAGCTCCACGGCGTCCTCCGACACCGGCTCCACGACCGCGAGCACGAAGTCCGGCACGTCCGGTCGGTAGATGCGGACGCCGGGCGCGACCTCGTGGGCCGGAAGGTAGGGCACCGGCAGCGGCGAGAACTCGAGCACGTCGACGAGCTCGGGCACGTCGATGTGCTTGGGCGTCAGCCCGCCGCGCAGCACGTTGTCGGACGCCGCCATCAGCTCGACGCCGGTGCCGTGGAGGTACGCGTGGATGTTGCCCGCGGGCAGGTAGAGCACCTCGCCGCGCGAGAGCCGCACCCGGTTCAGCAGGAGCGACAGCACGATGCCCGGATCGCCCGGGTAGCTCCCGGCGAGGTCGGCGACGGTGCGGGTCTCGAGGCGGTCGTCCCCGTCGGCGGCCGCCACGACGGCGTCGACGAGAGCCGACACCTCGCTCCGGTCGCCGTCGGCGAGCAGCCAGGACACGGCGCGGCGGAGCACCTGCTCGGCGTCGCCGTCGAGAGTCGCGGCGAAGGCGCGGATGACGGCGCCCTGCGCACCGGCGGCGCGCTGGGAGAGCTCCTCGAGCAGCGCCTGCGCCCGGGCGGGATCGCGGAAGCCGCACAGCGCGTCGAAGCTCTCGGTGAGCGCGTAGATCAGCTCGGGCTTGTGGAACGGGTCCTTGTAGTTCCGGTCCGCCGCGTCGCGCGGGATCCCGGCCTCGTCCTCCTCGACGAAGCGGCGCTGCGCGGTCTCGGCCGAGGGATGCGCCTGCAGCGAGAGCGGGCCGCCCGCGGCGAGGATCTTGAGCAGGAACGGGAGGCGCGGAGCGCCGGACACCGGGTCGGTCGAGCCGTGCGATCCGGCGAGCGCCGCCTCCGGCTCCTGCGCGATCCAATCCGCGAGGGTGTCCGCGCCGACCGACGCGGGGTCGAGGATGCGGGACGGCGATCCGGGGTGCGCCCCGAGCCACAGCTCCGCCTCGGGACCGCCCGACGCCGGGGTGCCGAGTGCGTCCGAGATGCCGGTGAGGGACCCCCAGGCGTAGTCGCGGGGGGTGTTGCCGATCGGGATGAACACGGGCCGGGCCTTTCCGTCCGGGGAGCAGAGGAGGAGCCGCGCGCGTACCGGGGCCTCCCGGGGCCGCTCCGCCCCGACGCTAGCAGGATCCACAACGGCGACCGCCGGTGGCGGGGCTCCCCTTGGCGCTCCCCTCCACCGTTCGTGCCGTCGCGGACCCGCGTTCGTACGCTGGCACCAGCCGCGTCGCCGCCGCTGGATCGGCAGGGGCGGTCCGACTCGAACCAGGGAGCGACGGAGCACATGGACAGCACGATCTTCGAGACGCTGGCGGCCGATTTCTACGGCTTCGCCGGCGGTCTCTCCCCCGCCGAGAAGGACCTCCTGGTGGGCCTCCGCGCCTTCCTCGAGGAGCAGGTGCGCCCGATCGCCGACGACTACTGGGAGCGCGCCGAGTTCCCGCGCCACCTCGTGCCGGGGATCCACGCGACGGGCGCCGTCGGGCTCTCGTGGCCCGGAACGCGCGCGATCGAGAACTCGGCCGTGTTCCGCGGCTGGGTCGCTCTCGAGCTCGGCCGGGTCGATGCGGGCATCGCCACCTACGTGGGCGTGCAGAACGGACTCGTCATGGGCACCGTCGGCGTGACCGGATCGGACGAGCAGCGCGCCGAGTGGCTGCCCAAGCTCGCCTCCGGCGAGGTCATCGGCGCCTTCGGACTGACCGAGCCCCACTCCGGCTCGGACTCGGCCCAGGGGCTGCGCACGACGGCGCGCCGCGACGGCGACGACTGGATCCTCGACGGGGAGAAGCGCTGGATCGGGAACGCGACCTTCAGCGACGTCACCGTGATCTGGGCCAAGGACGCGGAGGACGGACAGGTCAAGGGCTTCCTCGTGCCCACCACGACTCCGGGCTACCGCGCCACGGCGATCGCCCGCAAGCAGAGCCTGCGCACGATCCAGAACGCCGACATCGTCCTCGACGGGGTGCGCGTGCCGGAGTCGCTCCGCCTGCAGAACGCGAACTCCTTCCGCGACACCGCGAAGGTCCTCCGGCTGACCCGCGCCGAAGTGGCCTGGCAGGCGATCGGAGTCGCCATCGGCGCCTACGACGCGGCCCTGCGGTACGCCCGCGAGCGCGTCCAGTTCGGCAAGCCCCTCGTCGGCCACCAGCTCGTGCAGGACCTCCTCGTCAAGAGCATCGGCAACATCACCGCGAGCATCGCCCTGGCGACCCGGGTGTCCGAGATGCTCGACGCCGGCGAGCAGCGCGACGAGCACTCCGCCCTCGCGAAGGCCTACACGACGGCGCGCATGCGCGAGACGGTGGCGTGGTGCCGGGAGGTGATGGGCGGCAACGGCATCGTGCTCGACTACGGCGTCGCCCGCTTCTTCGCCGATGCGGAGGCCCTGTACTCCTACGAGGGCACGCGCGAGATGAACACCCTGATCGTCGGCCGCGCGATCACCGGCACGGCGGCGTTCGTCTGAGCCGGAGCGCCGCGACCGCTCTCTAGACTGATCGCCATGCCCCGACGCGCCGCGCCCACCGCTCCCCGAGCGCTCGCGGTCGCGATCCTCACGGTGCTGATCTCGGGCCAGGCGCTGCGCAACCTCGCCGGCTGGTGGGGCTGGGGCCTGGTCGTGGGAGCACTCCTGATCGCCGCGGTGGTGCTCGTCGTGCGCGAGCGGCCGCGGCTGCTCTGGAGCCGGACGCCCAAGTCGCTCCTGGCCTTCCTCGCCCTGGTCGTCCTGTCGCTGCTCTGGTCGGCCTACCCCGGCGCGAGCGCGATCGGCGTCACCGCGCAGCTCGCGACGACCTTCGGAGGCGTCGTCCTCGGTCTGACCCTGGGCGCCGGCGCCTTCGTGACGGCCCTCGGACGGGCACTACGCATCACGGTCGGCCTCTCGCTCCTGTTCGAGCTCGTCGTGGCGGTCGTCGTGCGGCAGAGCGTGCTCCCGCTGGTGATCGATCTGCCCGCATCGGGCCCGATCCCCGACGCCTTCTACTGGTCTCAGGCGGCGCTGTTCACCGGCGAGCCGATCCAGGGCATCGTCGGCAATCGCAATCTGCTCGGCTTCGCCGCACTGCTGGGCCTCGTCGTCGTCCTGATCGAGCTCGCCGCGCGCACGGTCCGCCGCCGCTGGGGCGTGCTCTGGGCGCTCGTCTTCGCCGCGACGCTGCTGCTCACCCGCTCCTCGACCGTCCTGCTCTGCCTCGTCGCCGTCGGGCTCGTCGCCGTCTTCGCGCTCTGGGCGCGCCATCGGGGCGAGGACGGGCGGCGGCCGGTGTACGTGACCGCCGCGGCCGTCGGCGCCGTGCTCGTCGTCGGAGTCGCGTCGGGCTGGGGCGCGCTGCTCTCCCTCCTGGGCAAGAGCGAGGACGCCACCGGGCGCCTCGACATCTGGAGCGCCGTCTGGGACCTCGCCGCCCAGCGCCCCGTGCTCGGGTGGGGCTGGGTCAGCTACTGGGCACCGTGGGCCGCGCCGTTCGACACGCTCGCCGAGCGCAAGGGCGTCCTCTACCTCCAGGCCCACAACGCCGCGCTCGACGTCTGGTTCCAGCTCGGAGTCGTGGGGCTCGTGCTCTTCTGCGCCCTCACCGTGTCGACGCTCTGGCGCTCCTGGTTCCGCGCCGTGGACCGGCCCCGCCGCAGCGCCACGGCATCGCTGCCCTACTCCGCGCTCTCGCTGGCGCCGCTGCTGATCGTGGTCGCCCTGCTCGCGCAGTCCCTCGCCGAGAGCCGCCTGCTGATCGAGAGCGGCTGGCTCCTGCTCACGGCCCTCGCCGTCCTGACGAAGCAGCCCGCGAACGAGGCGGAGGAGGCCCTGTCGGCCGAGCGCCCCACCGTCGCGGGCGAGCGTCCGGGGCGATGACGGACCGGCGGCCCTCCGCTCTCCCGCCGTACCTCTCGGACGCGGTGGCGTCCCCCCGGTTCGCCGCCGCTCTCGCGCAGTCGACTCTCGTCGTCGTCCTGTGCGCCCCCGCGGTGCGCGGCATGATCGGCTGGCCCGGGTACATCGCCGGCATCGCGACGCTCACGGTCCTCGCCGCGGCGATGCTCGTGCTGCGCCGGGGCACCCTCGACTGGGAGGGTCTCCTGCCGACGAGCATCCTCGTGTTCCTGGGCTGGATCGCGCTCAGCGTGCTCTGGAGCGGGTACCAGTGGGCGACCGTCTCGAGCGTCGCCTATCAGCTCGCGCTCGCGTTCCTGGCCATCGCGATCGGAGTGACGCGCGACATCATCCAGATCATCCGCTCGGTCGGGGACGTGCTGCGCTTCGTGCTCGCGGCGTCGGTCGCCGTCGAGGTGGTCGCGGGCGTGCTCATCGACCGTCCCCTGCGCTTCCTCGGCGTCGAGGGGCAGCTCGCGGTGGGAGGCCCGATCCAGGGGCTGGTGGGCACGCGCAACCAGCTGGGCCTGGTCTGCCTGCTCGCGATCGTGACCTTCGCGGTCGAGCTGATGACCCGCTCCGTCGCCCGCGGTCCGGCGATCGCGTCGCTCGCTCTGGCCGGCGCCACGCTGCTCTTCACCCGCTCGGCGGTCAGCGCCGGGGTGCTGGTGGTCGCGGCCGTCGTCGCGCTCGCCCTGCGCTGGGTGCGCCGGGGCGACAGCGAGCACCGGCGCACCCGGCAGTACGTCACGGTCGGTGTCGCCGTCGGCGCGGCACTCGCCGCGTGGATCTTCCGCTCGCGGATCATCGAGATGCTCAACGCCGGCAGCGAGTTCGAGTTCCGCCTCACCCTCTGGCAGCAGGTCGGACGCTTCGTCGACCTCGCCCCGCTGATCGGCTGGGGCTGGGTGGGCTACTGGCGCACGGAGCTGTACCCGTTCACCGCGATCGACTTCCTCTCGGGCCGGCCGCACTCCTCCAGCCTGAACGCCCTGTTCGACCTCGCCCTCCAGGTCGGCGTCGTGGGAGCCGTGCTCTTCACGGCGCTCGTCGGCCTCGCGCTCTGGCGCTCCTGGCTGATCGCCTCCGAGCGCAAGGCCGTCGTGCACGTGTGGCCCGTGATGGTCCTGACCGTGCTCGTCGTGACCGCTCTCGCCGAGAGCTCGATCCTGCTGGACGCGGGCTGGCTCCTCGTCGTGGTGTGCGCCATGCGCGCGGCGCAGGGCCTCAGCTGGCGCCGCCTGCTCCGCCCCCGCGACTGACCCGGCGGCGGGCCACGGAGCGGAGCACCTCGAGGTGCTCGGCTCGGCAGCTCTCCCAGTCGAACTCGGCCGCTCGGGCGATGCCGAGCGGCGCGAGCTCCTCCCGACGCGCGATCGCCTCGACGATGCCGTCGGCGATGGAGCGGGCGTCGAGCGGATCGACGTACACCGCGGCGTCACCGCAGATCTCGGGCAGCGACCCGGCGTCGGCGGCCGCCACCGGGCAGCCGGACGCCATGGCCTCGATCGGAGGGAGGCCGAAGCCCTCGTAGAGGCTCGGGAAGGCGAGGACCGCCGCCCGTCGGTACAGCTCCGCGAGCTCCTCCGGAGCGACGTGGCCGCGCCACTCGACGAAGTCGGGCAGCTCGCCGAGCCGGTCGAGGTCGCCTCCGGTCAGCACGAGGCGCAGGTCGTGGCCGTCGGCGCGGAGCAGCCGCATCGCCTCGAAGAGTCGCGCGTGGTTCTTGTGCGGCCACGCCCGGGCCGGGAAGAAGACGAAGTCGTCCCGCTCGCCCGTGTTCGGACGGAAGCGGGAGGTGTCCACTCCGAGGTGCGACACGTGGATCCGCTCCGCCGGGATCCCGAGGAGCTCGACGATCCGCCCCTTGGTGAACTCGCTGATCGTGATCACCGCGTCCGCTCGCCGGGCGGTCGCCTCGTACGCGACCCGGCGGAACAGGCGCTCCACGCGCGGGAAGAGCTCGGGCAGGTCGCGGTGCTGCAGGTCGAACAGCATCTGGACGTGCCCCTGCCGCCTCGACGGCCACGGCAGCGGCACGGTGAAGGGGAAGTACAGGGTCTCGTCGCGCGCGAGCCTCCGGCGCAGCCGAGCGGTCCGGAGCAGCGCCTGCAGCATGCCGACCGCCCGCCTGCGGTGACCCGCGCCGCTGACGACCCCGCCGGCGACGAGCTCCGCGACGCCCTCGCTGAACCCGCGCGCGTTCTCGGGCACGAGGACCTGCACGCGCAGGTCCTCCTCCCCCGCCCGCGGCACGAGGAGGCGCGTCAGAGCACGGGCGTAGGTCTCGCCTCCCCCCATCCCGCCGGGGTCGACGGTGAGGACGGCGAGCGTGACGGGGAGCTGGTCGGGCATGGCGTCCAATCGGTGTCTCGACCGGCCAGGATAGCCGCGCTCGGCACCGCCCCGCCGGTGCCGATCCGGACCTCCCCGAGGCCCGTGGGTAGTATGTAGCCCGCTGTCATCGACCCACGACGAAACGGACCACCACGTGCCCCGCGCTTTGATCACCGGAATCACCGGCCAGGACGGCCTCTACCTCGCCGAGCTGCTGCTCTCGAAGGGCTACGAGGTCTTCGGCCTGGTCCGCGGGCAGAACAACCCGAAGTACGAGCTCGTGCGCCGCGTCGTTCCGGAGGTGACGCTCCTCACCGGTGACCTCACCGACGTCTCGAGCCTCGTCCGCGTGCTCGCCGTCGCCCAGCCCGACGAGGTCTACAACCTCGGTGCGATCTCGTTCGTCGCGTACTCGTGGGAGAACGCGTCGCTGACCTCCGACGTCACCGGCAAGGGCGTGCTCAACATCCTCGAGGCGACCCGCCTCTACGCCGGCGACGACATGTCGCGCGTGAAGTTCTACCAGGCCTCCTCCTCCGAGATGTTCGGCAAGGTGCAGCAGGTGCCGCAGCGCGAGGAGACCCTGCTCTGGCCGCGCTCGCCCTACGGCGTCGCGAAGGTCTTCGGTCACTACATGACCATCAACTACCGCGAGTCCTACGGCATGCACGCCTCGTCGGGCATCCTCTTCAACCACGAGTCGCCCCGGCGCGGCCCGGAGTTCGTGACGCGCAAGATCAGCCTCGCCGTCGCCCGCATCAAGCTCGGCCTGCAGGAGACCCTGGAGCTCGGCAACCTCGACGCGAAGCGCGACTGGGGCTTCGCCGGCGACTACGTCGACGCGATGTGGCGCATGCTGCAGCAGCCCGAGGGCGACGACTACGTGGTCGCGACCGGCGAGACCCACGAGATCCGCGAGTACCTCGACATCGCCTTCAACCACGTCGGCATCGAGGACTGGACCCCGTACGTCACGCAGAACCCCGCGTTCATGCGCCCGGCCGAGGTCGATCTGCTGATCGGCGACCCGGCGAAGGCCCGCGACGTCCTCGGCTGGGAGCCCAAGGTGTCCTTCCCCGAGCTCGTCGCGATGATGGTCGAGAACGACCTGGTCGAGCAGACCGCGCTGATCAGGTAGTCGTGCCCTCCGCTCTCGTCACCGGGGCGAGCGGCCAGGACGGGGGCTACCTCGTCGAGCGCCTGCTCGAGGACGGCTGGGACGTCTCCGCGCTGGTGCGCGGCGACGATTCCGCCCTCCCCTCGGCCGTCCGGCCCTTCGAGGGGGACCTCCGCGACGCCGCGGGCCTCGGCCGCATCGTCGCGGAGGCGGCGCCGGACACGGTCTTCCACCTCGCCGGGCTCTCCTCCGTCGCGCTGTCCTGGCAGGAGCCCGTGCTCACCGCCGAGGTCACCGGCACCGCCGTCGCCGCGCTGCTCGAGGCGTCCCTGTCGCTCCAGGAGTCGAGCGGGCGCGCCGTGCGCTTCGTGCAGGCGTCGTCGTCCGAGATCTTCGGAGCCGCGACCGAGAACCCGCAGACGGAGTCGACCCCGATCCGCCCGGTGTCGCCGTACGGCGCCGCCAAGGCGTTCGCCCACCTCCTGGTCGGCGTGTACCGCGGACGCGGACTGCACGCCTCCTCCGGGATCCTCTACAACCACGAGTCGCCCCGCCGCCCCGACGCCTTCGTGACGCGGAAGATCACCGCCGGCGTCGCGGCGATCGCCGTCGGGGCCGCGAGCGAGCTGTCGCTCGGCAACCTCGACGTCCGCCGCGACTGGGGCTGGGCCCCGGACTACGTCGACGCGCTCGTGCGGGCGTCCCGCGCCGACGAGGCGGGCGACTACGTCATCGCGACCGGAGTCTCGCACTCCGTCCGCGAGTTCGTCGCGGCCGCGTTCGCCGCGGCCGGCATCGACGACTGGGAGCACCTCGTCGTCCTCGATCCGCGCTTCGCCCGGCCCGTCGACGCCCCGGAGATGCGCGGCGACGCCTCGCGCGCCCGCTCCGTCCTCGGCTGGCAGCCGACGGTGGCCTTCGAGGAGATCGTCGCGCGGATGGTCGCGCACGATCTCGACCTCGCCCGACGCGCCAGCTGAGCCGCCGGCCCGCCGTCTCCCGGGTCGTGGAGCGGACGGAACGTACAATGATCCAGCTGCCGTGACGGCAGTGCTATGGCTGGGAGACCGATGAGCAGCAAGAAGTCGACGATCACGCGAGCGGCGGACCGCGTCGACGCGATCGCGCAGGAGCCCTTCCACCGCAGCGGCACGCAGCCCGGCGGCGGGAAGGCCGGCGGCTTCGTCTCGGCGTTGATCGACATCCTCCGCCACCGCGAGCTCCTCCGGCTGCTCGTCAATCGCGAGCTCAAGCAGCGGTACAAGGACTCGAGTCTCGGCTTCCTCTGGACGCTGATCCGCCCGCTCGTCATGCTCGCGATCTACTACATCGCGATCGGCCAGTTCCTCTCGGCGGCGCGCAACGTGCCGGAGTTCGCCATCTTCGTGTTCTCGGGCCTCACGATCTGGGGTCTCTTCGCCGAGATCGTCAGCAGCGGCACGGTCTCGATCCTCAGCAACGGCGGGCTGATCAAGAAGGTCTACCTGCCGCGCGAGATCTTCCCGGTCGCCACGATCGGCTCCGCCCTGTTCAACTTCGCCGTCCAGTTCCTCGTGCTCATCGTCGGGGCGATCCTCCTCGGCGGGATCGACGTCAACTGGAACCTCCTCTACATCCCGGCGGCGATCGCGGTCGTGCTGGTCTACGGACTCGCGCTGGCCCTCGCGCTGTCGGCGCTGAACGTCTACCTCCGCGACGTGCAGTTCCTCGTCGAGGTCGGGATCCAGATCTTCTTCTGGCTCTCGCCGATCGTCTACGCCTGGGCCTTCGTGGTCGAGTCCGTGCCCGGCTGGGTCGCCCAGCTCTACCTGCTCAACCCGATGACCAACGCCGTGCTGGCCTTCCAGCGCGCCATCTGGTCGGCCGGATCGCAGACGGTGGACCTCGGCACGGAGGACGCGCCGATCCTCGTCGGGCCGCAGCCGTGGCCCGGTCACATGGAGCTCCGCCTCCTGCTCATCTTCCTCGTCGGGGTCGTGCTGGTGTGGATCGCCCACCGCATCTTCCGCCGCCTCGAGGGCAACTTCGCTCAGGAGATCTGATCCCATGACACTCGAATCAGAGGTGTCCCTCCCCGACTCCGCGACGATGCCCACCATCATCCGCGTGCAGAACGCGTCCAAGCGCTTCGTCATCCGCAAGGACAAGAGCATCAAGGAGCGGATCGTCAACTTCGGCCGCGGGCGCCAGCACCGCGACGACTTCTGGGCTCTGAAGGACATCGACCTCGAGATCCCGCTCGGCTCGACGGTCGGCCTGATCGGCGCCAACGGCTCCGGCAAGAGCACGCTGCTGAAGCTCATCGGCGGCATCATCCAGCCGACCACCGGCACCGTCGAGCGCCGCGGCCGCCTCGCCGCCCTGCTCGAGCTCGGAGCGGGCTTCCACCCCGATCTCACGGGTCGCGAGAACGTGTTCCTCAACGGAGCGATCCTGGGGCTGTCGCGCAAGGAGCTCGAGGACAAGTTCGACTCCATCGTCGACTTCTCCGAGATCGCCGACTTCATCGACACCCAGGTGAAGTTCTACTCCTCGGGCATGTACGTGCGGCTCGCCTTCGCGATCGCGATCCACACCGATCCCGATCTCCTCCTGGTCGACGAGGTCCTCGCCGTCGGCGACGAGCCGTTCCAGCGCAAGTGCATGGATCGCATCCGCGCCTTCCAGCGCGCCGGCAAGACCATCGTCCTCGTCACGCACTCCCTCGAGCAGGTCGGCGAGCTGTGCGACCGGACCGTCGTCCTCGAGCACGGGAACGTGATCTACGACGGCGAGACCGCCCGCGGTCTCGAGGTGCTGCGCAACGGCTTCGAGTCCTCGCGCCAGGAGCGCGTGGAGCGCGAGACCGCAGAGGCCATCGTCGAGGCGGAGGAGACGGGCGAGGAGCCCGAGCAGATCCAGCCCGCCGAGATCGTGAGCATCGAGCTCGACGGCGGCACGCTCGAGGAGGGGAACCGCACCCTGCGCCCCGGCGACGACCTCCGCGTCTCGGTGACCCTGCGCCCCCTGAGCAGCACTCCCCTCGAGAACTGGTTCGTCGGGATGGGCGTGGACACTCCCATGGGGCAGATCGTCTTCGGCACGAACACGATGCGCCTGGGCTTCGAGCACCCGCCGCTGACCGAGCAGACGACGATCGTCTTCGATCTGCCCGACATCCGCTTCGGCGGCGGCACCTACGCCGTGCACGCCTCCGCCTCCACGCTCGGCAACGGCGAGTTCACCCGCGTGCCGGTCGGCGCGCGGTTCACGGTCGAGCGCAGCGACAAGCGGGTCGGCCTCGTGAGCGTCGCCGCCACCGCGACGGTCGGCGGAGTCACGCGGGCGTGAACCGTCCCGTCCGCCTCCGCGTCGATGCCACTCCGCTCGCCGCGACGGCGATGACGGGCGTCGGGCACGTCCTCCTCGAGACGGTCCGCGCTCTCACCGACGAGCGCTTCGCGGACCGGATCGAGCTGACCCTGTTCGCTCCGCTGTCCGAGCGGGCGGCGGTGCGACGCGCGGCCCCCGCCGGCGTCCGCGTCGTCGGAGTCCCGCTCCCCCGCCGCCTGGTCGGGCTGCTGACCCGGACGCCCGTCCCGATCGACCTCCTGATCGGACGCGGGGTGTACTTCTTCCCCAACTTCCGCAACTGGCGGACGCTGAGCCCCTCGATCACGTTCCTCCACGACGTCTGCTTCGCCGCGGAGCCGGCACTGGTGCCCGTGGAGCGGAGGCGGTTCCTCACCGCCCACGTCGCCGGCTGGCTCCGTCGCACGAGCCTCGTGGCGACCGGGACCCCCTCGGCCGCCCGTGAGATCGAGCAGCTCCTCGGGGTCGGCGCCGAGCGCATCCGGGTCCTCCCCACGACCGTCGACTCCGCCGTCTTCCGGCCGCGCTCGCTTGAGGAGTCGGCTGCGGTCGCCGGAGCGCTCGGCGTCGAGCGCTACGTGCTCTTCGTCGGCGCCCGCGAGCCGCGCAAGAACCTGCCGCACCTGATCCGCTCCTACGCCGCGGCGGAGCGTCCCGAGGGCCACTCGCTGCTGCTCGTCGGTGCGACCGGATGGGACGACGACGAGATCGTCGGAGCGGTCGAGAGCGCGACCAGGGCCGGTGCCGACGTCCGCATCGTCGCGCAGCCGGTCTTGGACGAGATGCTCCCCGCACTGATCTCCGGGGCGGACGCCCTGGCGCTCGTCTCGCACCACGAGGGCTTCGGACTGCCCGCGCTGGAGGCCGTCGCGTCCGGCACTCCGGTGATCGCGTCGGACATCCCCGGCATCCGCGACGCGCTCGCGGGCCACGACGACGCCGCCGTGTTCGTCTGCCCCGGGGACCGGGACGCACTGGTCCGCGCTCTGCAGGACGCGATGCGTCTCCCGCGGCGGGTGGATCCCGGCGCGATCCGTCCGTGGACCGATGCCGCGGAGGCCCTGGTGTCGGCCGCGGAGCAGCTCGACCGATCGCGCTAGCGGGCGGTCGGTCGACCGCCCGCCGGGGCGCTCAGCGGGCGTCCGTGGCGACGAAGTCCCAGAGCTCGGCGGCGTACTCCGCCCACGAGGAGTTGTCGCGACGCGACGCCTCCCCGCGCAGGCGTTCGAGCAGCGCATCGTCGGTCAGGAGCTCGCGCATGCCCCGGGCGATGTCGTGATCGTCTCGCGAGTCGACCGTGACCGCGCCGCCCTGGGAGGCGATCTCGGCCATACTGCCGTACCGCGCGGTGAGCACCGGGGTGCCGACCGCCAGCGACTCGGCGACGGGCAGGCCGAAGCCCTCGTTGAGCGACGGGAAGACCGTGAAGCGGGCGAGCCGGTAGGCGCTCCACAGGAGCTCGTCGGTGATCGCCGAGAACGACGCGACCTCGCGCCCCTCGATCCGGAGCCGCTCCAGCTGGGCGTCGAAGCCCTCGCTGTTCCACGCGTTGCCGCCGATGAAGACCAGGCTGAACTCGAGGCCCTCCCGCCACAGCAGCTCGGCCGCGTGCAGCACCGCGAGGTGGTTCTTCCGCGGCTCGTGGCTGCCGACGCAGACCACCAGCGGGAGGTCCCCGGTGACCAGCTCCGCCGAGGCCCGGGCGAGGGAGGCGTCGTCGACGCTCCCCGCTTCGGACGGCAGGAGGATCCGCTGGATGTCGGGGCCCTTCCGACCGACTCCGGCCAGCATCTCGCGCCAGCCGCGGTACTCGACCGCGGCCGCCTCCGAGATCGTCGCGACGCGGTCCATGTGGCTCACTGCGACGAGCGTCCGCGAGAACGCGGCGCTCATCCCGATGTGGGCCGTCTCGGCGGTGGTCAGCGGGACACAGTCGAAGCCGATGGTCGACGTGCGGTTGCCGCTGAACTCGGCGAGTGCTGCGATGCGGGACGTGCGCTCGTCCTCGGTCGCCAACTCCGGCAGCACGTACCGCGAGCGCCAGGGCACCAGGATGTCGCTGCTGGGGTCGGCCTTCGCGTCGGGCACGGTGCCGTAGAGGGCGTTGCGCCGCAGCGGCGGGTCGAGCTCGCGGAGGGTGCGGTCGGCGCCGTCCCAGCCGACGAGCACCATCTGGTGCTCCTTCGACCACTCGGCGATCGACTTGCGGACCACGCGCTGGATGCCGGTCGCGAGACCGGTCCGGGCGGTGTGGTGGACGTCGACGACGACCGCCGCGGTCACGACGCGCACGCGCGGCATCTGCAGTCGGTTGAGGATGAAGCCGTTGGCCCGCTCGCGCAGCACCGAGCGCAGCAGAGCCCGCGCACCGTCGAGCCGCACCAGCCGCACGGCGTCGATGACCTCGTCCCGGACCGGCAGGGCGCCGGTGACGACGGCGAGGGTCAGCCAGATCTCCTCGGTGGACGGCGCCTCGAGGACGCCGGCGAGCTGACGGACCAGGCCGTCCAGCTCGGCCTCGGGAGCCAGCTCGGGCGCGAGGGTCTCCAGGAGCACGCTCAGGCGGTCGACCGCCACGGACTTACGCACGGTCGACCGCCTTCTCCTCGTCGGCGCCCACCAGGACGCCCCACAGCTCCTCGGCGTAGTCGTCCCAGGTGCGCCGGGGCCGGGCGAGGGCCTCCGCGCGCAGCTGCGCGATCTTCTCGTCCGACTGCAACAGCTCGCGCATGGCCGCGTGGATCGCGTCGTCGTCACCGGGGTCGACCGTCACGCAGCCTCCGTCGGCGGCGATCTCGGCCAGCGAGCCGATGCTCGAGGTGAGTGCGGGGACACCGAGGGCGAGCGCCTCCGCGACCGGCAGGCCGTAGCCCTCGTGGGTCGACGGGAAGACGAGGAACCGGGCGTTCTCGTAGGAGGACACGAGCTTCTCGTCGCTGGCACCGCGCCAGAGCTCGACGCTGCGGCCGGCCTGCTGGGCTTCGCGGATCCGCACGTCGAAGACCCGGGTCGACCAATCGTTCCCGTTGCCGATGAAGCGGAGCGTGAACACCAGGCCCTCCCGCCAGAGGCGCTCGGCCGCGTGCAGGACCGCGAGGTGGTTCTTGCGCGGCTCCGTGCTGCCGACGGCGAGCACGAGCGGGCCGACGGTCGAGGGCGCCAGCGACGCGTCGACCAGGTTGGGACGATCGACGGGCAGGGCGACGGTGTCGACCTGCGGTCCGGCGAGTCCCTGCGCCGGGAGGGCGTCGACGAAGCCGCGGAACTCGTCCGAGGCGGACTCGCTGATGCCGGCGACGCTGCTCGCGTGCTTCACCACCGACAGGTAGTTGACGAAGCGCGCCGTCTCGATGCCGGGCACCGTGTCGGCGCTGACCACCGGGATCGCGTCGTAGCCGATGAGCCCCACCCGGTTGCCCGAGTAGGCGGCGAGCGAGGCGTACGGCGCGCACAGGTTCAGACCGGGAACCTCGGGGATCAGGACCGTCGACCGGAACGGCACGACGAAGCGGACGACCTCGGGGTCGCCGTCGCGCCACGGCTCGGAGCGGATGTTCTCGTAGTCGATGACCCGCGAGAGCTCGATGTCACTGAGTCGTCGCATGGCCATGGAGCCGTTGACCCAGGCGATCGGAGTGACGTCGTGGTGGCCGTGCCACCGGCGCATCGTGTTGCGCACGACCCGCTGGATCCCGGTCTGGTGAGCGTGACGGGCGCAGAAGTCGACGTCGGCGATCACCGCGTCGGTGACGATCTCGAGGCGCGAGCCGAGGTCGGCGTAGCCGGTGGAGGCCCGGGCGCCGGCCGACAGGAAGACCCGGAGGGCCTCGTGCGGCTTGCAGAGCTCGAGCGAGCGGCGGAACCAGAGGAAGAAGTGCTCGACCGGGAAGACCGCGAGGAACGAGGTGAGCGCCAGCCAGGTCAGGTCGTCGGACGCGCGCTCCTTGGTGCGGCGGGCGATCGCGTCCAGCAGCGGACCGGGACCCCGACCCGCGAGCGCCTCGATCTCGTCGGCCTCCAGGAGGAAGGGCGCGAGCTGCTCGAGGCGCTCGAGGAGGAGTGCGCGGCGCAGAGGCGCGTCGAGATCCTCGGCGCTCATCCGCGACGCCCGAAGCGGCGCTGCGCGTACCGGACCGAGTGGCCGACCGCACCGCGGAGTCCGAGCTGCGACGCGCGGATCTGGAAGAGGCGCGCGGCGCGCAGAGGCTTGGTGACTCGCCACGAGAGCGTCTGCTCGAACGGCGCCGACGCCACGACGCCGCCGACGTGCATGTGCTTCAGCCACGCGTCGAGGGGGTCGTTGAGGAGGGCGTCCCGCTCGGCGCGAAGCTCCTCGAGGGTCTCGACCCGGGGGCTGCGCGGCGCCGCAGCCGTCTCGGAGACGTCCCCCGCAGATCCTGCTTCTGGCTTCTCGTCGCCCGCTCGAAGGCGCGGGTCACCGCTCACGTCTGTCACCCCGACAGTGTACTCGGAGCCGCGCACGGGCTCGGGGAGCGCGCCGACGGGCTCAGGTCGGTCGGCGGATCGGAGCCGTGTCGTTCACGGCCGACGCGTCGTCCTCGAAGAGCGCGGCCGCCGCGACCTCGGCTTCGCGCGACTCGACGACTCCGCCGGAGCGGTGGTGGCCGAAGACCCAGTACCGGTAGAGGACGAAGCGGAATCCGGTCGCGAGCGCGAGGCCGATCACGTTCGCCGAGATGTTGTCCGCGACGAGGTTGTCGAACCCGAGAACGTAGTGGGACACGTACAACGGCAGGAGGTTGACCGCCATCCCCGCCACGGCGACGGTGCTGAACTCCGCGAGTTCGCGGACGTAGTTCGCCCGCCGGTGCTCCCGGAAGGTCCAGTACCGGTTCCCGATCCAGGTGACGACGGTCGCCGCCGCCACCGCGACGACCTTCGCTCCGAGCGGACCCGAGAGCAGGTGGTCGCCGCTGAGGCGCAGCAGGTTGAAGACCGCCACATCGACGATCAACCCGAGGAATCCCACCACGCCGAACTTCAGCGCGTAGGCGATCAGGCTCCGGTAGGCCGCCCGCAGGCGCCCCGGGCGCGCAGCGCCGCGTTCCTCGGCTCCTCCCACGTCAGGCGGCGGAGCTCTGGGGCGGGCGGGCGCGCGAGCCCTCACGCAGGCGGATCCGGGCGAGGATCCAGAGCGCCTCGAAGCCGTCCTTCACGGTGATCTTCTTGCCCTCCTCGCGCGTCCGCGCCCTGTAGCTGATCGGCACCTCGTAGGGGCGGTGTCCCCGGGCCAGCAGCTTCGCGGTCACCTCCGCCTCCATGCCGAAGCCCTTCTCCTTGATGCCGAGCGAGCGGTAGAGCTCCAGCGGCATGAGCTTGAAGCAGGTCTCGACGTCCGAGACGTAAGCGTTGAAGAGGATGTTCGTGACGAGGTTCACGCCCTTGTTCCCGATCACGTACCAGTACGAGAACGACGTGTGCGAGCCGAAGGTGCGGCTGCCGTAGACCAGCTGCGCCTCGCCGTCGAGCACCGGCTGCAGCAGCGTGGGGATCTCGCTCGGGCGGTACTCCTCGTCGGCGTCGCAGATGATGACGTAGTCGCCGGTCGCCTCCTGGACCGCTCGGCTGATCGCCGCGCCCTTGCCCTGGTTCACGCGCTGGTGGAACACGCGGATCCGCGGGTCCTCGAGCGCGTCGAGGATCTCCTTCGTGCGATCGACGCTGCCGTCGTTCACGATCACGAACTCGATCTCGACCCCCTCCTGGAACCGGATCGCGAGGACGCGGTCGACTGCCTTCTGGAGGGTCGCCTGCTCGTTGTAGACGGGCATCAGGATGGACAGCTTCACGGTTCGGTGCTCTCTCTACTTCGCGGCGAGGACGTCGGTCGACGCGAACCACTCGATGGTCCGCGCGAGTCCGTCCTCGACCGGGATGCTCGGCTGCCAGCCGAGGATCTCGCGGGCCTTGCTGATGTCGGGCTTGCGTCGCTCGGGGTCGTCGATCGGACGGGGTCCGTAGGAGATGCGGGAATCGCTGCCGACGAGGGCGACGATGCGCAGGGCGATCTCGCCCAGTTCGAGCTCGTCGACCGATCCGATGTTGATCGGCCCGGGGTCGGTCGAGTCGGCCATCAGCAGGACGCCGGCGACGAGGTCGTCGACGTAGAGGAGGGAGCGGGTCTGAGTGCCGTCGCCGTGCATCGGGATCGAGGACCCGGCCAGCGCGGCCTTCACGAACGCCGGCACCGCGCGACCATCGTCGATGTCCATGTGCGGCCCGTAGGTGTTGAAGATCCGGATCACGCCGGTGTCGACGCCGAAGTGGCGACGGTAGGCGAAGGTGATCGCCTCCGCGTACCGCTTCGCCTCGTCGTAGACGCTGCGCGGGCCGTGCGGATTGACGTTGCCCCAGTACTCCTCGTGCTGCGGGTGCACGCGCGGATCGCCGTAGACCTCGGAGGTGGAGGAGAGGACGAAGCGCGCGCCGTCGCGCTTGGCCACCTCGAGCAGCGCCTCCGTCACCGAGGAGCCCGCGTGCAGCGTCTCGATCGGGTGCGCGAGGTAGCGCGGAGGCGACGCCGGCGACGCGAAGTGCAGCACCGCGTCGAAGGACCCGGGGATCGCCGTCGCGTTCACCGCGTCGTCCTCGACGAAGGTGAAGCACGGTTCGCCTCGGAGCGTCGCGATGTTCCGGATCGTCCCGGTGATCAGGTTGTCGAGGACGACCACCTCATGACCCCGGCGCAAGATCTCGGCTGCGAGATGGGATCCGAGGAAGCCCGCCCCGCCCGCGAGGAGGAACCGTCGTCTCTGCTCGACCACTGCGGGCTCCATCATCGCTCGTCGTCCGTTCCGCGGGCTCGGAAGGACAGCCCGAAATGCTAGCACGCGGCATCCGAGCGGGACTCGAGCGGCTGGGCTATCGTCGTCCCGGCCGCGCGACCAGGAGCGTCGGCCACGACGGAGGACTGTGACCACGCGCGAGCTCAGCTCATCCACCGCCACCGGCCGTCGTCGTCCCCGAGCGGACACCCTCGTGTTCTGGACGCTCGCGGTGGCCGGCCTGGTCCTGCGCATCCTCTTCCTGCTCAGTCCCGGGCACGTCTTCGACACCGACCACGCCACGGTGTTCCTGATGGCGAGGCACGTCGCCGAGGGCGAGATCCCCGCCTTCTTCTGGGGCCAGTCCTACGGAGGCACGCTCCTCCCGATCACGGCCGGAGCAGCGATGGTGGTACTCGGATCCCATGTCGAGGTGCTCGCGGTCGTCTCGGTCCTGTGGTTCCTCGGCGCCGCGATCCTGCTGAGGCACATCGTCGCCCGCGCAGGTGGAGCACTGGCCGGGACGACCGCCGGACTGCTGTTCTGGTTCCCCGGGGTGGTCATCCTGACGGTCAGCACGAGGGATCCGGGCTTCTACGGTCCGAGCCTGGTGACGGCGCTGGGCCTCATCGCGATCGCCACGGCTCCGCTGACCCGGCCGTACCTGTCCTGGATCGGAGCGGGCCTGCTCGGCGGACTCGCGCTCTGGTCCTCTCCGATGAGCCTGGCACTCGCCGCACCGGCCGCGCTCTGGTTGGTGCTGCGCGACATCCGGCACCCGCTCCGTCTCGTGATCGGGGCGTGCGCTGCGCTCGCGGCGGGCGCGCCCTGGATCGTGGAGGCGCTCCGCTCCGAGGGGGCGACGGAATCGCTCGGCGGGGGCACCTGGAAGCCCACCTTCCAGAGCGTCGTCTCTCTCTTCGACTCCATGCTCCCGGCCGCGTTCGGCGACGCCGTCGACCGCACCTTCAGTGCGGGCGTGGGCTGGGCGGCGGCAGTCCTGCTGGTCGTCCCACTGATCGTCGGCTTCACCGTCCGCAAAGCGGGCCTGGTGCTCCTCTCGGTCGGATCCGCCCTCGTCGTGACGGTGCTCGTGTACGGCGCGGGCCTGGATCTGGCTCCGGACTCCGTGCGCTACTCCGCGTTCCTCGCTCCGGGACTCGCCGCCTCCCTCGGCTGGCTCGTCTCGCGATGGCGACCACTCGCCGTCGCGGCGGTGATCGGCGCCGTCGCGTTCACGTCGATCGGGGTCTGGGATCGCTCCGATCGGTTCACGATCGACACCTCAGCGCGCTTCGACCCCGCTCTGCGACCGGTCGCGGAGCTGCTCGGAGCGCGCGGTGAGGACCACGTCTACGGCAACTACTGGTTGAGCGCGACGTTGACGGCTTCCACGGACGAGGAGATCACCGTCGCTCCTCTCGTCAACCGGCGCTATCCGCCCTACGAGGATCTCGCCGCCTCCGAGGACGCACCCGTGATCGTCGTCGACACCGGCCGGTTCAACGACGTCGAGCTCGACACATCGACCGTGCTCCCTCCCCGGGAGCGGGTCGAACTCGGGAGGTACACCGTCTACTTCTTCTCGGACGGGTTCGACGTGTTCGACCAGCCCTGGGGACTGTTCTGACCCGACAGGACTGGTCCGGGCTCAGCCCGGGAAGCCGTGCAGCTCGAGCGTCTTCTCGGCGCTGCGGTCGATCGCGTCCGTGAGGATCCGCTCTCCCGGAGTCCCCTCGTAGTCGTAGATCTCGAAGTCGCCGCACGTCGTGACCTCGGCGGGCGTGCCGAGGACCTGGACCGACTGCTCCGTCACATGGCCCCACGGATCGACGATGACGTACGAGTAGTCCTTGTCGACGTAGGTCGCGACGTTGATCATCCAGTCGTCGACCGAGAGGTCGCCCCGCACCTGGAGCACGTCGCCGCGCTCGTCCGCGTAGACCTCCCACTGCCTGGTGATCCAGAAGGATCCGACACCGGACTCCTCACGATCGCCGATGGTGTCCTCGAAGCACGTCGCTCCCGAGTACGTCGCTCCCGTCACCATGCGGATCACCGGCGGGAGGGAGACGGCCCCGGCCACGACGACGAGGACGGCCACCGCCGAGGACGCGCCGACCATGAATCGCGCGAGGCTCCGCCGGTACTCGGCGTAGGGCACGACCAGCATCGAGAGGCGGAGCACGTGGATCACCACCGGGATCATCCCGAGCAGGGGGAACACGAAGATCGGCAGCAGGTAGCGCGTCGTCTGCGAGCCGGTGACGAAGAAGCCGAGCACCATCGTGACGAGCGAGAGCGTCGAGAACGCAGTGAGGAACAGCTCGGCTCCCGAGACGGTGCGACGCAGGGACGGCCTCGTCTGCGCGAACAGCGCGTAGAGGAAGAAGCCGACCGTGACGACGACGACGGCTCCCCACAGCAGGAGCTTGAACATGCCGACCGAGGTCGAGGCCAGTTCGGCGATCGTGTTCCCGACCAGCGTGATGCTCGACGGGATCTTCTCGATGTCCATGTACTTGTCGAGGGCGATGGCGAGGTACTGCTCGACGAAGCGGCGCCCCCAGAGGCCGAGGAGCGCGGAACCGCCGTTGACCGCCGCGAGCAGGAGGAACCCGCGGGTGGTCAGGTGCCGGGCGAACCACATCACGACCAGCGTCAGTCCGAGTGGTGCCGTGACCTGGAGGAGGTAGAGCGGGTCGCAGAGGGTGACCGCGGCGGTGACGGCCCCCGTGACCACCGTCGCCGTCACCGTCCGCGTGCTCCCCCAGGCGGCGCGCCGGAAGGCCCGGGTCAGCCAGAGCGTCAGCGCGAGGACGGACAGCCCGATGATGATGACGCCCTGGTAGTACGTGTTGAAGAGGTAGAGCGTCGCGATCGAGGAGCCGTTGATGTTGGGCTGCGGCTCGAGCAGGCAGATCACGGCGTAGAGGCCGATCGCGCCGAGGGCGACGGAGATCTCGATGAACCGGTGACGGCTCCGCTGCAGCGCGAGGCGCGCGATGACCCGCGCGAAGGCGTAGAAGAGGAGCAGATTGACGATGCCGTTGACCACGATCGCGGCGCGCGGATCGCTCACCACCAGAGCGATGGCCGAGTAGATGACCAGCTCCGGGAAGAAGAAGAGCTGCGACGAGAACACCCAGTCGAAGGGCTCTCCCGCGACGATCGACGAGTGCAGCAGCGGGAGGACGAGGGAGTCGCCGCTGTACAGCAGGACGGCGCTCCACTCCGACGCCGCCATGCGGGCCAGCACGACCAGAGCGGTCGAGACGACGACGACGACCGGCGCGAGTTCGATCAGGAGGCGCTGCCACAGCGGCGCACGGAGCGCGGGGGGCGACGCGCGGGGCGCAGTTCGAGTCATCGGACGCAATCGTGGCACACTGGCCGGACGGTTCCGCTCCCTCGGCATCGCGAGTCGCCTTTCGACCGCTCCCTCACGCCGGTCACGGCGGCACCGCACAGGCCCCTCCTCGAGGAGGAACAGACCCCCGGAGGACCGGACGACGGTCGCGGCCGCCTCCCGCACCCCGACCGAGAGATCCCCACCGCGTGACGAGACTGTTCGAGAAGCAGCAGGTGCGTTTCCTCGCCGCCGGATCGGTGAACACGGCGATCGACTTCGTGCTCCTCAACATCATGACACTGGCGCTCGGCGCCCCTGTACTGATCGCGAACTCCGTCTCGGTGGTCTTCGGCATCTGCCTGTCCTACGTGATGAACCACTTCTTCGTCTTCCGCTACCCCGACCGGGTGACCGTGAAGCGCTTCCTGCAGTTCTTCGCCGTCACGGGTTTCTCGTCGCTGGTCATCCAGAACGTCATCATCTGGCTCTTCGAGATGCTGTTCGGCACGAGCTTCGGGCGGTCGCTCCTCTTCCTCGGCTCGGACGCCGACAACAACGTGCTCGCCATCAACTTCGCGAAGGCAGTCGCTGTGTTCGCCGGGCTCGTCTGGAACTTCGCCTTCTATCGGCTCGTCGTCTTCCGATCGAATCGCGGTTCGTCGATGGACGACGCCGGCGCGAAGGAGGTCGGTGCCGCGGGGACCCGTGCGGACCAGCCCCTCCAGCAGGAGAGCCGCCCGACGACCGTCGATCCGATCGACGGCCGTCCCGAGCCGAGACACTAGGCTGTTCGCCGCACGGGGGCAGACGCCCCGCCCCGGACGAGAGAAGCGATGAGCCAGACCCTCCGACACACGACCGAGTCCGAGCACCGGCCGGGTCCGGCCCGGAGGCACCGCGGCGCACTCCTCGATCTGGGATGCGCCCTGGGGGTCGGTCTGGTCGCCCTCGTCGCCGCGATCATCGCCCTGCGCCTGTCGCCCGCGGATCTCGGGCGGCGCTGGACCTCGGGGAACACCGGCGACATGGTCGCGCACTACCTCGTCGCCGCGGGGGCGAAGGACTGGACGCTGTTCCTGCCGAACCCCTCGATGGGATTCCCCGGGACGCAGAACCAGTGGTTCACCCCGATCTTCGACTTCGAGTCGATCGGCGTGCTCTCCGCGCTGGCTCTCGTGCTGCGGGATCCGATCGTGATCCTGAACGTGTTCCAGCTGTCGGGGTTCGCCCTGGCCGGCATCGCCGGCTACTACCTCTTCCGCGCGCTCCGCATCCGCCGCTCCGTGGCCGTGCTCTTCGCCCTGATCTTCGCCCTGATGCCCTACCACTTCGAACGGGTCGCACTCGGGCACGCGTTCGTCGGGATGTACTGGGGGGTCGCCCTGCTCGGCATCCTGATCCTGGTCGTCGCGTCTCCGACGCTCGATCCCTTCGCGCGCTGGGTCGACCGCGCGCCGAGCCGAAGCCGATGCGTCCTGCGCCGGGCTCTCCCGGTGCTCGGCCTCACGTTCGGCCTGTCCGTCTCGAGCTCGTACTACTTCGTCTTCGGCTGCATCCTCCTCGGCGGCATAGTCCTCTTCCGGGCGATCGCGATCCTGATCGCAGGATCGGGATGGCGCGAGCTGGTCTGGCCCGCGCTGACCGTCGTCTCGCTCGTCGCCTTCATCGGCGCGCAGCTCGCGCTGCTCTCCCTCGACTTCGGCGAGCGGTACGCCTCCTACTTCGCGGAGCGTCTGCCGTTCCAGTCCGAGCAGCACAGCGGCAAGATCACGAGCCTCCTGCTGCCGTGGGACGGATCGGGATTCGGCCCCCTGGCCGAGCTCTCGCGCGGGTACCAGCAGAGCACCACGGTCTCGCCGACCGCCGAGCCCACGGGAACGCCGCTGATCGCCGCCGTGGCGATGATCCTCCTCGTCCTCTTCCTCCTCGTCAGGGCGGTTGCCCCCGTCCGCACCGGGTCCACCGGTCCGACCGCGCGCTTCCTCGGCGACGAGCGCGCGCGCGTCCTCGCCGGCGTGTATCTGTGGGGACTCCTCTTCTTCGTCGTCGGCGGTCTCGGCTACGTCTTCGCCGCCGTGGTCACCGGCGAGATCCGCGCCTGGGTGCGCCTGTCGGTCGTGCTGTCGACCGTCGCCCTGATGTTCGCCGCTGTCCTGCTCGACACGCTGCTCCGGCGTCGGCTCCCCCTGGTGATCGCGATCGTGGGCATCGGACTCGTCGCGGGCGTCGATCAGCTGGGAGGAGCGAGTGTCGGTGCAGACCTCTCCCCCGTCGACGACACGGCACTGCGCGCGGCCGTCTCCGCAGCCGAATCGGAGTTCGCCCCGGGGTGCGGCATCGTGCAGCTCCCGCTCCACGGCTACCCGGAAGCCGGCGCCGTGGGCGGGATGGGCGATTACGACGAGGCCCTCCCCTACCTCTTCAGCTCCGACGACTCCGCGCTGCGCTGGTCGTACGGGGCGGTCACCGGCACCCGCTCGGCCGACTTCTGGGCGGACGTGACGACCCCGGAGCAGTTCGGAGCGGCCGTCGCCGAGAGCGGAGCGTGCGGCCTCCTGGTCGATCAGGCGGCCTACGGTGACGACGCGGCCGCTTGGGCGCCCTTCGTCGACGCCGCGACCTCCGCGACTCAGCCGGTGATCGAGTCCGAGGACGACTCCCGTCGCTACCTCTTCTTCCGGGTGAGCTGACTCCGCCCGGAGGAGCCCCCGTTTCCGGATCAGTCGACCCTGAACACCAGCCATCGGCCGGACGACGACTGCGCCATCGGGTCGAGACCGCCGGTGGCGGCGACGACCTCGTCGAACCACGCGCCCTCACTGTCCGAGTAGGCCGCAGTGTCGACGAGGAGGGCGCAGGCTCCGCTCTCCCGGACGGCGGCGGCGAAGGTCTCGGCATCGGCCGCGTCGTCGAAGACGTCGAAGCCGGGGGTCCCCTCGACCGCTCCGTAGCTCCAGCGCAAGTCCTCACCCGCAGTGAAGAGGTACGGGAGCGCCTCGTCGTAGTCCCGCATCGAGCCGATCGCACCGCTGTCGGGGAAGCTCTTGACGGGGAGCTGCACGACTCCGCAGCCGTCGGCCAGGTCGGCGTCGACCGCCGCGACGAAGGACGAGATCTCCGCGTCGTCGGCGGGAGCGAGCGGGACCATCCGCCTCACGCCCACTCCCTGATCGAGGACGACGAGGACGCAGACGAGGACGACCGCGAGCACGCGAGCACTGCGGTGGCGCAGGCGCTGCAGCACGAGGGCGACGGCTCCGAGTGCGAGCACGATGAGCACGATCGAGAGCCGCGACCAGGCGCGGATGGTCGTGCCGGCGAGGAGGGCGACTGCCATGCCGAAACCGGTGACGACGTAGAAGAGCAGCGTCCAGAGGGCGGCGACCGCGAGCACGCGGACACGATCGTCCGAGACGAGACGGCCGATCCCGGTCACTCGCAGAGCACGTCCTCCCACGATCGCGATCATGGGCAGTGCCGCGAGGAGCAGGACGAGCCCGGCGATCCCGAGCACCGGCATCCCCGGCGGCTCGGTGGTCTTCGCCACTGCGGTCGCGTTCGCGTAGATCAACGGCAGCGCTCCGAGCTTCGGCACGCGGGTCCCCTCCCACGGCAGGAACAGCGGGAGGATCTTGCCTGCGAAGTTCTCCGACTCGCCGAGTCCTCGATCCTCGAAGTACGGGGCGTATCGTCCGCCCCAGTCCGCCGAGAGGGCGAGCAGCTCGAGGCCCACCGCGACGACGAGCACTCCGAGAGGCGCCGCACGGGCGAGCACGGCTCGCCGACGCTCACCCGAGGCGAGCGAGGCGGCGGCGCCGAGGAGCCAGACTCCGCCGAGAACGATGATGCTGAAGACGTAGTAGTAGCCGCCCGATGTGGCGATGAGGACGGGAAGGAGAACCGTCGGGACTGCCGCGCGCGCGATCCGCGAAGCACCGGTGCCCCGCCGGATCCAGCTGCGGAACGGGTCTGTGCGCTCGCCGGCGGCGCAGAGCAGGAGTATGCCCAGCAGCGGTACGGTCCAGTAGTTGGCGAGGAAGGCGTGGCCGGCGCCGATGCGCAGGAAGTGATACGGAGCGAGAGCCAGCACGACGGCGACGAGAGCCGAGACCCAGGGCGAGGTCCTCAGGCAGCGGAAGAACGCGTAGCCCGTCAGTGCGACCGCGAAGAAGCCGAGCAGGTAGTAGATGTTGAGGAGCGCGAAGCCGTCCTCGACGACGAGTCCGAGCAGTGCGACGAGCACGGCGGAGGCGAGATCGAACTGCGCCGTGAAGAAGGCGTTCAGCCCCTCGGGAAAGCCGAGAGCGCCGTTGACCGAGAACGGGAAGGACTGGGTGGCGCTGCGGAACAGGGTGTAGTGCAGGATCTGGTCGTCACCCCCGACGGTCCACCGCTGTCCCAGGGAGGTCGGCGTGACGCCGAGGGCGAGGACGCCGCCGAGGAGGCTGATCACGCCGGCGCCCGTCGCCCACGCCGCCTCCCTCGCCGCGCGGGCGAGGAAGGCGGTCCGGGCCGCACCGGTCCGTGTCGCGATGCGCGTGTCAGAGTCCATGATCCCGATCCGCTCTCTCGATGCTGTCGGAGACGATCCCGTTCAGGATCGTCTCGCCGTCCGTCCCGGCGTAGTCGTAGATGTCGAAGGTCGGGCAGTCGACCACCGCGCTCGGCTCCCCGAGGTGGGCGAGCGCGAGGGCCGACCAGTCGGGATCACGGTCGGCCAGGACGAAGGAGAAGGTCGTGTCGCGATACGCGGCCGTGTTGTTCATCCAGAGCTGAGCAGTGAAGTCGAAGTTCACCTGCTGCACGTCGAGCGACGGCGGCCCGTACAGCTCGAGTGGGCGCGCTGTCCAGAACGAGGCGACACCGGACCGCGTGCGGTCCCCCAGCCAGTCCTCGAGGCACTGCCGCTCCGGGGTCGAGCCCGCCCGTTCGGCGGCCACGGCGAGCGGAGGCGCGGAGACGGCGATCCCCGCCGCGAGCGCCGAGACGGACAGCCCCGCGCAGACGAGGGCTCCGCGGCGTGACGCGTCGCCGGAGTTGCGGCGCTTCACTGGCAGGTGGCGGGACACCCGCCGCGCTGACTCACCGCACAGAGGCACGACCAGAAGCACCGGGAACGCGGCGAGAGGGAGGAGGTACCGGCTGACAAGGCTGCCGGTGACGACGACTCCCAGCAGAAGGGACAGGCAGGAGACGACCACGAACAGCGCGACGGCGGTGCTCGACGTCGAGACGCTTCCACGGCGCGGCTCCCTCGACTGCGTGGCCAGCGCCGCGACGACCGTCAGTGCGGCGAGCACGAGCAGGAGGCCGACCACGAGGAGCTCGATCTTCCCGCTGGTCGCCGACCCGACGACGCGCATCTGCAGGATGAAGGCGTCGACCGCTTGACCGGCGCGCTCCAGGTGCAGGTAGGTCGAGGCGTCCACGGCGATGAGGCTCCGCGCGAGCCCGCGCGACGCGTAGCCGAGGACCGCCCCGACGAGGAGGACTCCACCGAGGACCGCGGCGGTGCGCCGGGACATCCGCGCGAGCACGAGCAGGAGCAGGAGAGTCACGACCGCGGGTGCGGTGAACTGCAGGGCGAACAGCGGATTCGAGAAGGTCGTCGCGGCCGAGACGGCGAACACCGCCGCGAGACAGGTCCACCGTCTCCGCCGATCGTCGACCAGCCCGGAGGCGAAGCCCCGCGTGACCCCGCTCATCAGCGCGAGGATCCAGACCCCCGCGAGCGCGACGCCCGAGTAGTAGGTGGTCAGGAGGATCCCGCCGGAGAACGCACCGACGTTGATCAGCCCACGCCCCTCCGTCGCCGCGAGGAGCAGGAGAGTCGCGGTGGCCGCGGCGGAGGACCCGACGCGCAGTCCTCTCGAGCGATCGACGAGCACTCCCGAGGCGAGCAGCCGGGCTCCGCCGTAGAACACGACCGCGTTCACGACCGCGTTCACGATGAGCGACGTCTGGATCACGCCACCCGCCAGCGCGACGCTGAGGAGGTAGAGCGGCAGCTCGGGGAACACGAGCAGCTGGCTCGTCATGACCCAGTCGAAGGGCTCGCCGCGCTGCACCGACTGGAGGAGGAGGGGCAGGGCGAGCGAGTCTCCATCGGAGAGGAGGTACTCGACCCACGGCGTCGATGCCAAGTGCGCGAGGACGGCCAGCGCGCCGGCGACGACGAGGAGGAGCCCGGACGCCTCGACGAGGAGAGGCCGCGATCGACCCCCTTCCTCCGCCCTCATCGCTTCCCGTCGCGCCCGAACCGGATGCGCAGGACGAGCAGGAGGCTCTGCACCAGAGTGTTGCCGGGGATCTTCGAGGTGCCCTCGGTGCGGTCGAGGAAGACGATCGGGATCTCCCGCGTCCTCCTCGCAGCCGTGACCGCGCGGTGCTTGAGCGCGATCTGGAAGCCGTAACCCGTCGCGTCGACCGTCTGGAACGCGATCCTGCGCAGCAGCTCGGCGCTGAAGAGGTTGTAGCCACCGGTCCAGTCCGTGAGCGTGGACCCGAGGAACAGGCGCGTGTAGATGTTGCCGCCCCGGCTGAGGATCTTGCGGTCGAGTGTCCAGTCGGGAGTGCCCCCGCCGGGGATGTAGCGGGACGCCACGACGAGGTCCGCGCCCTCACGCACCTCGCGGAGGAAGTCGGAGACGTACCGCGGATCGTGCGAGAGGTCCGCGTCCATCTGCAGGATGTAGTCGGGGGCGTCCTCCGCCTCGAGCACCTGGGCGAACGACCAGATGTACGCCGCTCCCAGGCCCTCCTTCTTCGCCCTCTCGAGGACGGACACCGAGAAGTTCCCGGTCGCGAGCTCCTCGCCGATCGTCCTGGCCCTCCCCGCTGTCCCATCGGGCGACGAGTCGTCGACGATCACCGACCGGATCAGGGCGTCGGGGTTGTCGGCGGCGACGGCAGCGATCCGGCGGAGCAGTTCGCCGATGTTGTCCGCTTCGTTGTAGGTGGGAGTGACGATCGTCAGGGTGAGCATGGAGAGCCAATTCGACTGCAGAGGACGGAACGCTGGACGCGCGACGGGCGGTCGCAGAGTATCAGCGTCCGTCGGAGCCTCGCGGTTGATCGCGGGCTGGTCGCCGTTCGAGCGGTTCTCAGATTCGGAGCGCTTCGTGCACCTCCGCGTTCAGACACGACGGATACCGTCGGCCCGTCGCGCTCGCGCATCAGGGCGCCGGAGGAGGACACGTGGCGAGTCGAGCGGGATCGAGCGGGTGGCGGGACTCTCAGACGGTGCGATTCCTCGCAGCGGGCTCGCTGAACACAGTCCTCGACTTCGCGATCCTGAATGCGCTGACGCTGCTCGTCGGTCTGCCGGCCCTGGCGGCGAACGTCGCCTCGGTGACGGTGGGCATCTCGATCTCCTACCTGCTCAACCACTTCTTCGTCTTCCGCCAGCGCGGCCGACCCTCGGCCGCCGCGTTCGGCGTGTTCTTCCTCGTGACAGGCGTCAGCTCGCTCCTGCTGCAATCGCTCGTCATCTACGGCTTCGAGGTCTTCTTCGGCACGACGTTCGGACACTCTCTCCTCTTCCTGCCCAGCTCGGGACAGAACGCGGTCCTGGCGATCAACGCGGCCAAGGCCGCCGCCGTCCTCGTCGGCCTGATCTGGAACTTCTGCATGTACAAGTTCGTCGTCTTCCGCCGGCCCGGCGAGCCGGAGCTCCCGCTGATCGACACGGCGTCCGGCGCGGCCGTCGCTGCCGGAACAGCCCCTCTCGACGTCGTCCGCTGAGAGGAACGGGCCTCCCGGGAGGCTCCGAGGCTGCGTGCTAGCCTCGATGAGTTCTTCCGACGGAGCCTTCGCCCGTCGACACCGCACCCCCGGAGGCTCCCATCTCTCGCTCGACGTTGCCCATCGCGGTCGTCGTCGTCACCTACTTCTCGGGTGAGGTCCTCCGCGCCTGCCTCGAGTCGATCCCGGAGGCCACGGAGCACGACGTCCACGTCGTGGTCGTCGACAACGCGACGACGGACGACTCCGTGCGCCGCGTCGTCGAGATGCGCCCGGAGGTCGTCTTCTACGAGACGGGCGAGAACCTCGGCTACGGCAAGGCCGTCAACTACGCCGTGAACCGGCTGGGCCCGGAGTACGAGTGGATCCTGGTGACCAACCCGGACACGGTGTTCCTGCCCGGATCCATCGACGCCCTGTACGCCGCCGCCTCCGCCGACCCCCGGATCGGGTCGATCGGCCCGCGCATCCTCGACTCGGACGGCACCGTCTACCCGTCGGCGCGGGCGCTGCCCTCCCTCGGGACCGGGGTGGGCCACGCCCTCTTCGCGCACCTCTGGCCGGGCAACCCGTGGTCGGCCCGCTACCGCCGCTCGCGCGCCGTCGGCACTCTCGAGCACGGCAGCATGACGGCCGGATGGCTCTCGGGAGCCTGCGTGATGGTCCGGCGCACCGCCTTCGAGCAGATCGGCGGCTTCGACGAGCGGTACTTCATGTACTTCGAGGACGTGCAGCTGGGCGACTCGCTCGGTCGACGCGGCTGGACGAACGTGTACCTGGCCGACGCCCTGGTCTCGCACCTGGGCGGGCACTCGACCCGGCTCGCATCGGCGCGGATGCTCGCCGTGCACCACCGGAGCGCCTACCTGTACCTCGCGCAGAGGTACGGCGCCTGGTACCAGGCGCCGATCCGGCTGGCCGTCCGGCTCGGGCTCGGCGCGCGCGTCGGACTGATGCGCCTCCGGCTGGGCCGCTGAGCCGGGCGCTCCCCAGCCGCTACTCGTCGAGTCCGGCGTAGTACGCGCGCGCCTCGTCCCAGGTCGGGAGGAGCCCCAGCGCCTCGGCTTCGGCCAGCGTCGGCGCATCGGTGTCCTTGGGCGACAGCAGCAGCTCGCCCGCCTCGTCCGGGAACCGCAGGCCGATCTGCTCGTCGAGCGGGTCGATGCCCTTCTCGCGCTCGGGATCGAAGGTCGCATTCACCAGGTACGACACCACGGCGCCCTCGGTCAGCGCGACGAAGGCGTGCCCGATGCCCTCGGAGATGTAGACGGAGCGGCGGTCGACGTCGTCGAGCAGGATCGTCTCCCACTGCCCGAAGGTGGGCGATCCGACTCGGATGTCGACGACGTAGTCGAGCACGGCGCCCGAGAAGCACGACACGTACTTCGCCTGCGACGGCGGGATCTGCGCGAAGTGGATCCCGCGCACGGTGCCGCGGCGCGAGACCGAGGTGTTGCCCTGCCGGAGCGTCAGCGGATGTCCCACCTTCTCGGCGAGCCGATCGAAGCGGTAGAACTCGAAGAACACCCCCCGATCGTCGGGGAACTGCCGCGGGGTGACCTCGTAGACGTCGGGGATGTCGAGTTCTCGGATCTGCACGGGACGAGTGTAACGAGCGCGTGGGCGGCCCTGACGCCGTGTGCCGGGCGGTGCGTCCCGTGCCTGCGGAGCGCGCCCCTCCGGCATGATGAGGGGGTGACCTTCCTCCTCACGGGCGCCGCAGGAATGCTCGGCACCGACCTCCGCACCGCCCTCGGCGACCGTCCCCTCACGGCCCTCGGCCGACGCGATCTGGACGTCACCGACCTCGACGCCGTCCGCGCTGCGGTGGCCGGGCACGACGCGGTGCTCAACTGCGCCGCCTACACGCGCGTCGACGACGCGGAGAGCGACGAGGACGAGGCGCGACGAGTCAACGCGCTCGGCGCGCAGAACCTCGCGCGAGCGGCGGCCGAGATCGGCGCGGCGATCGTGCAGGTCTCGACCGACTACGTGTTCGACGGCTCCGCGACCTCCCCCTACGGCGAGGACCACCCGCGCCGGCCGATCTCCGCGTACGGGCGCACCAAGGCCGAGGGCGAGGAGCTCGTCCTGGCCGCGAATCCGGAGCGGGGCTACGTCGTCCGCACCGCGTGGCTCTACGGCGAGCACGGCGGCAACTTCGCGAAGACGATGGTCCGCCTCGCGGGCACTCACGAGACCCTGAGCGTCGTCGACGACCAGCGCGGGCAGCCGACCTGGACGGGCGACCTCGCCGCCCGCCTGGTCGAGCTCGTCGACTCGGGAGCGCCGGCGGGCGTCTACCACGGCACCAACGCCGGAGAGACGACCTGGTACGGCTTCGCCCGCGCGGTCTTCGAGAAGGCGGGGCTCGACCCCGAGCGGATCCGCCCGACCGACAGCGGCGCCTTCGTCCGCCCGGCGCCGCGCCCCGCCTACTCCGTCCTCGGCCACGACGGCTGGGGCCGGGCGGGCCTGCCTCCGCTGCGCTCCTGGGACGAGGCACTCGCGGCCGCACCGATCGAGGCGGTCCGACCGTGAGCACCGTGCTGCGCGTCGTCGTCGACCAGATGCTCGCCCGCGTGCCGGGCGGCATCGGCCGCTACACGGAGGAGCTGACGCGCGAGCTCATCGCGACCGCGCCCCGCGACTGCGAGGTCGAGGCCGTCGTCTCCGCCTACCCGCCCGAGAAGGAGGAGGAGCTGCGGCAGCGGCTGCCCGGGCTCGCGCGGATCCACCGGCTCCACCTGGGCCGCCGCGAGCTGTCGCGCGCCTGGCAGTACGGCATCGGCATCCCCGCCGGCGGAGGCATGATCCACGCTCCGAGCCTCTTCGCGCCGCTGCGCAGCCACGAGGGCCGGGACGGCGAGCAGATCGCCGTGACCATCCACGACACCGTCCCGTGGACCCATCCCGAGACCCTCACCCCGCACGGGGCGAAGTGGCACCGCGCCATGGCGAAGCGGGCGCGCAAGCACGCCGATGCCGTCGTCGTCCCCACCCACGCGGTCGCCCAGCAGCTCTCCGAGGTCCTCGACTTCGGCGACAGGCTGCGGGTGATCGGCGGAGCGGTGGGCTCGGGTCTCGTGCTCCCGGACGACGCCGAGGCGCGCGCCGTCGCGCTCGGGCTGCCGGCCGAGTACGTGCTGAGCGTCGGGACCCTCGAGCCGCGCAAGGGGCTCGTCTCGCTGATCGCCGCGTTCGGCGGCGCCTCCGCCCCCGCGATCCCGCTGCTGATCGTCGGACCGACCGGCTGGGGCGAGCTCGACATCGCCGCCGTCGCCGACGAGCAGGGACTTGACGAGCACCGCGTGCGCGCCCTCGGCGTGCTGAGCGACGCCGACCTCGCCGTGGTCCTGGACCGGGCCACCCTCTTCGTGTACCCCAGCATCGCGGAGGGCTTCGGCCTGCCGGTGCTCGAGGCGATGCACTTCGGCGTGCCGGTCGTCCACTCGGACGACGCGGCCCTGCTCGAGGTCGCGGCCGACGCCGGAGTGGCCGTCGAGCGCGGCGACGCGGAGGACTACCCGGAACGGCTGGCCCTGGCGATGAGCAGCGTCCTCTCGGACCCTGCGCTCCGCGAGCGGCTGTCGGTGGCCGGACGCGACCGCGCCCGGGCGTTCAGCTGGCGGGACTCGGCCGAGCGGGTCTGGGCGCTGCACGCCGAGATCTGAGCGGCGGCCGCGAGGCCCCGTCGAGATCGTGCTCGACCGGCTCTAGTTCCCGGAGTCGTCCGGGAACAGCGCCTCGTGCACCATCGACCGGACGACGTTGTAGTCCGGGTCCTCGGGGTCGACGGTCGGCGGAGTGAGCTCGACGCTCTCGATCGGCTGCGACCTCGTCTTCAGGCCGAGCTGCACGAAGTAGCCGAGCATCCCCTGGGGCACGTCCGTCTTGATCACCTGCGAGCCCGCCTCGGCCACGTCCTGGAACTTCGAGAGCACGTTCGCCGGCTCGAACTGGCGCACCAGCGCCTCCTGCACCTGGCGCTGCCGCTCCATCCGGGCGTAGTCGTCCGAGGTGATGCGGGAGCGCGCGTAGGCGAGGGCCTGCTCGCCGTTGAAGTGCCAGTCGCCCGGCTCGATCCACTGGTTCACGCCGTAGGGCACGCCGTCCGAGTCGAGGAGCCCGCCCAGTGGCAGCGGTTCGTCACCGTCGTAGGTGATGTCGACTCCTCCGAGCGCGTCGATCAGCTGGGCGAAGCCCTCCATGTCGATCAGCGCGTAGTACTGGATCGGCAGGTCCAGGATCGACTCGACGGCGTCCCGCATCGCCTCGATGCCCGGCTCGCTGCCCTCGGCGACCGCGTCGGGGTAGAGCTCCGGGTTCTTCAGCTCCACCTCGGTGTAGATCGAGTTCAGCTTGCACACGCTGACGTTGCAGTCGCCCCAGTTGTAGCCGTCCGGGTAGAGCTCGTGCATCGGACTGTCCTCGGCGAAGGGGACGTCGCGGAACTCGCGCGTCACACCGATGATGGTCGCCGTACCGCTGGACGCGTCGATGCTGACGACCGAGATGCTGTCGGGACGCAGCCCCTCGCGGTCCTCGCCCGCGTCGCCGCCCAGCAGCATGATGTTGTACCGGCCGTCGACCGGAGCCTCCATCGCTCCGCCACCGAAGATCGAGGAGAGCGTGCCGCGGGTGACGCCCAGGAGGTAGGTGCCCGCTCCCGCCGTGCCGACGGACACCGCCATCAGTGCGATCGTCGCGAACGCCAGCACTCCGCGCATCCTCGGCCGCACCCGCACGACCCGGATGAGCCGCAGGGTGTCGAGGGTGAGCACGAGCCAGACCACCGCGTAGATCACGAGTGCGGCCTGGAGGGCCAGCATCGACAGGTCGAAGGTCGCGAGCGTGTAGAGACCGGTCGGGAAGACGAAGTAGAGCACGACCGCGAGCAGCAGTGCGGTCCAGAGCGCGAGGGTGAACGCCAGGCCGAGGCGGCCCAGCCGGCGGTTGCCCGCCAGGACCTGGGCCGATCCGGGGACCAGGAAGTTGCCGACGAGCAGCCACCAGGCGCGCCGCGTCATGAAGGTGCTGGAGCGGACGTCGGGATGCCGCAGCGGCAGGGACACCGCCGTCACAGGCTCGCCACCAGGGCGTCGTTCTTCGCGGCGACCTGGGTCTCGAGGTCGGCGGCGAACGCGACGAGGCGCTCCGAGAGCGCGTCGTCGGCCGTGGCGAGGATCTTGACGGCGAGCAGCCCGGCGTTGCGGGCTCCGCCGATGGACACGGTCGCGACGGGGACGCCCGCGGGCATCTGCACGATCGAGAGGAGGGAGTCGAGGCCGTCCAGGCGCGCGAGCGGCACGGGCACGCCGATGACGGGCAGCGGAGTCACGGCCGCGAGCATGCCCGGGAGGTGGGCGGCGCCGCCCGCACCGGCGATGATCGCCTTGAGGCCTCGGGAGCGCGCGTCGCGGCCGTACGCGATCATCGCCTCCGGGGTCCGGTGGGCCGAGACGACTCGGACCTCGTGGGCCACGCCGAACTCCGTCAGGGTCGTCGACGCGGCCTGCATGACCGACCAGTCCGAGTCGGAGCCCATGACGACGCCGACGACCGGCGCGGATCCGTTCACGAGCGCATCCGCGCTCACGGTGGGGTCTCCGGCGGGGGCGGGGGTCGTCAGTCGGCTCGTCACGGCCACCATGGTACGTGTCAGTCGGTGAGAAGCGCCGCCGCGGCTCGCGCCTCGTAGACGACGCTCTCGAGCTCGTCGCCGGTCGCGTTCACGTGGCCGACCTTGCGGCCGGGGCGCGGCTGCTTGGAGTAGTTGTGCACCTTGACGCCCGGGTGCTCCGCCAGCACGCGGGGGTAGCGATCGGTCAGCGACTCGCCCTGCGGTCCGCCGAGCACGTTCACCATGACGGTCCACGGGTCGCGGCAGCCGGTCGCTCCGAGCGGCAGGTCGAGGACCGCGCGCAGGTGCTGCTCGAACTGCGAGGTGGTGGAGCCGTCCATGGTCCAGTGACCGCTGTTGTGCGGCCGCATGGCCAGTTCGTTGACCAGGATGCGGTCGTCGGTCGTCTCGAAGAGCTCGACGGCGAGGACGCCGGTGACGCCCAGGCGCTCGGCGATCGACTCGGCGATCTCCGCCGCCATCGCGGCGACGCGTCCGGCGGAGGCGGGAGCAGGGGCGAAGACCTCCGCGCAGACGCCGTCGCGCTGCACGGACTCGACGACCGGCCAGAGCACCGTCTCGCCGGAGGGGCGGCGGGCGACGAGCTGCGCGAGCTCCCGCCGGAAGTCGACGAGCTCCTCGACGAGCAGGGAGCCGCCGCGACCGTCCTCGGCGAGCGCCTCGAACCAGTCGTCGGCCTCCGCGGCGCCGCGGACGACCCGCACGCCCTTGCCGTCGTAGCCGCCGCGGGCCGTCTTGACGACGGCACGGCCGCCGTGGTCGTCGAGGAACGCGGCGAGCTCGTCGGCCGAGGACACCTCCGCCCAGTCCGGGACCGGCAGGCCGAGATCGGAGAGCCTGCGCCGCATGAGCAGCTTGTCCTGCGCGTAGAGGAGGGCGTCCGGGCCCGGATGCACGGGGATCCCGCGGGCGACGAGCTCGCGCAGGATCGGCTGCGGGACGTGCTCGTGGTCGAAGGTCACGACGTCGACGGTCTCGGCGAACGCGAGCACCACCGCCTCGTCGCGGTAGTCGCCGACCTGCGTCGCCGCGAGCGCCGCGGGAGCGCCCTCGGTCTCGGCGAGGACGGCGATGTCGATCCCTAGCTCGACGGCCGCGGGGATCATCATCCTGGCGAGCTGGCCGCCACCGATCACGCCGACGCGCATGGCGCTCCTCCGTCTCCGCCCGCTGGCGCGGGGCGGCTCCATGGTACCGACGCCCTCACTCGGGCCGCACCGGGTCCTCCCACGCCGGCAGCGGCCGCGGCGACGCGGCGATGGCGTCGCGGAGCACGATCGCGGCGAGCCCGGGATCGGGCAGGTCGCGCAGCACGAACACCTCCGCGCCGTCCTGCTCGATCACGACGTCGGCGCACCGGGCGAACCGCTGGGTCACCGACCGCGCGACCCGGACGCTCATCCGCGGATCGAACACGACCTCGGCGCGCCGGACGCCCACGAGGCCGCGCCGCGCGTGCAGGGCGCGCGTGGTGATCCGGTAGCGGATCCCCGCCGAGCGCAGCGCCGAGGGGGCGCAGAGCAGGAGCACCAGGACGGCCGTGCCGAGCGCGATGATCCACCGCTGGAGCCCCAGGTCGAACTGAGCGGCGAAGTAGAACCCCGACCAGGTGAGGAGGAGGAAGCCGATCACCGGGGCCACCGCCTTCCTCGCCCGAGGGGTCAGCCGCGCGAGCTCGAGCTCGGGTGCGTCCGTCGTCATCGCCCCCTCCTCACTGCCGCAGGTGGGTGACGTCGCCCGCCGAGAACGCGCGCGGTCCGTCCGCGAGCTGAACGACGAGCCGACCGTCGGCGTCCAGCTCGAGGGCGGTCCCCTCGTGCACCGAGCCGTCGGGGAGCTCCACGCGTACGCGGAGGCCGAGGGTGCCGCAGCGCTCGCGCACGGCGGCGGCGGTGCCGGCCGCCTCGGCGTCGCGCAGCGAGAGCAGGGGTGCGAGCAGGGCCGAGAGCTCGGTGAGGTACGCCGCGAGGACGGCGTCGGCGTCGGTGGTCCGGGCGCCGGCGAGAGCGAGCGAGGTCGCGGTCGGCACGGGGAGCTCGTCCTCCGTGAGGAGCAGGTTCACGCCCGTTCCCAGGATCACGCGGCCGTCGGGGAGCCGCTCGGCGAGGATGCCGGCGGTCTTGCGGCCGTCGAGGAGCACGTCGTTGGGCCACTTCACGGCGACCGGGAGTGCGACCAGCGGGGCGAGCGCCCGGGCGAGCGCCGCACCCGCGACCAGCGGCAGCCATCCGGAGGCGCCGGCCGGAAGTCCTGAGGCGTCGACCAGGACCGAGACGGCGAGGGTCCGACCAGCCGGTGCCTGCCAGACCCGGCCCAGGCGGCCGCGGCCGGCCCGCTGGTCGTCGGTCGCCACCACCGCGAGGTGCGGCCACTGGTCCGGCGCGCGGGTGGCGTACTCGCGGAGCACGTCGTTCGTCGAGCCGGCGTGCTCCTCCCACAGCACCTTCGGGGACACGGAGCGGGAGAGCGGGAGCTGCATGCCGCCACGGTACTCGCGCCCTCTCCGAGGAGCCCGGAGGCGGGAGTCCTTGTGCGGATCCTCCCGCGCGGCAGGCCGCTCCCTGTGCCCTCACGACAAGGGGGGCGCCCCTACCCCCGCCGGTAAGGTGAGCGGGTGACCGCGAACATCGAACGTCCTGCGCCCGACATGTACACGACCGCGGGGAAGATCGCCGACCTCAAGGCCCGGTACCACGAGGCGGTCACCGCGAGCGGTGAGGCCGCGATCGAGAAGCAGCACGCCAAGGGCAAGATGACCGCCCGCGAGCGCATCGACACCCTTCTGGACCCGGGCTCCTTCGTGGAGCTGGACGAGTTCGTGCGCCACCGCACCCACGCGTTCGGCATGGAGAAGAAGCGCCCCTACGGCGACGCGGTCGTCACCGGCACCGGCACCATCCACGGTCGCCAGGTCGCCGTCTACTCGCAGGACTTCACGATCTTCGGCGGCTCGCTCGGCGAGGTCGCGGGCGAGAAGATCATCAAGGTCATGGACCTCGCGCTGAAGACCGGCGTCCCGATCATCGGCATCCTCGACTCCGGCGGAGCCCGCATCCAGGAGGGCGTGGTGGCCCTGGGCAAGTACGGCGAGATCTTCCGCCGGAACACCGCGTCCAGCGGTGTCATCCCGCAGATCTCGATCATCTGCGGGCCCGCGGCCGGAGGAGCGGTGTACTCCCCCGCTCTGACCGATTTCGTGATCATGGTCGACAAGACCAGCCAGATGTTCGTGACCGGCCCCGACGTGATCAAGACCGTCACCGGCGAGGACGTCGGCATGGAGGAGTTGGGCGGCGCGCTCACCCACAACAAGATCTCGGGCGTCTCGCACTACCTCGCGAGCGACGAGAACGACGCCCTCGACTACGCGCGGACGCTCCTCTCCTTCCTCCCCGACAACAACCTCTCGCAGGCTCCCGTCTTCGACACCGAGGTCGACCTCGAGACCACCGACTCCGACCGCTTCCTCGACACAGTCATCCCGGACAGCCCGAACCAGCCGTACGACATGCGCGTCGTGATCGAGCACATCGTCGACGAGGGCGACTTCCTCGAGGTGCAGCCGCTGTTCGCCCCCAACATCGTGATCGGCTTCGGCCGCGTCGAGGGCCGCTCGGTCGGCATCATCGCCAACCAGCCGAGCGCCATGGCCGGCACGCTCAACATCGAGGCGGGCGAGAAGGCCTCGCGGTTCGTGCGCTTCTGCGACGCGTTCTCGCTCCCGATCCTCACGCTCGTCGACGTGCCCGGCTACCTCCCCGGCACCGACCAGGAGTGGACCGGCGTGATCCGCCGCGGCGCCAAGCTGCTCTACGCCTACGCCGAGGCCACCGTGCCCCTGGTCACCGTGATCCTCCGCAAGGCCTACGGCGGCGCGTACATCGTCATGGGCTCCAAGCAGCTCGGCGCCGACATCAACCTGGCCTGGCCGACCGCCGAGATCGCGGTCATGGGCGGCCAGGGCGCGGTCAACATCCTCTACCGCAACGAGATCAGGAAGGCGGAGGAGGCGGGCGAGGACGTCGCCGCCGTCCGCACTCGTCTCGCGAACGAGTACACCTACAACGTGGCGAGCCCGTTCCTGGCCGCCGAGCGCGGCGAGCTGGACGGCGTCATCGAGCCGTCGGCCACCCGCGTCTCCGTGATCAAGGCGCTGCGGGCGCTGCGCACCAAGCGCGCGAACCTGCCCGCCAAGAAGCACGGCAACATCCCGCTCTGATCCGGCGGCCGCCCTCCTGTTAGCGTGGGCGGCGACGACGGCATCCGCTGCGGAATGACGGAGGGAGCGGGCATGGCGACCGACTCCCTCTCGACCCTGTCCTCCTCGTACGCCGACGAGTTCCCCGTGCGCGGCGCGGCCATCTCGACGATCGGCTCGTCGTTCGGCGGCGAGACCGTCTCGGCGAGCGACGACGTCGCTGCGCGCCTCGACGAGATCCAGCTCGACCTCGGCGAGGGGCCCTGCTGGGATGCCGCGCGGCGCCGCACGCCGGTGCTCGTCGACGACGTGCGCGACGCGGCCGAGCGCTGGCCCCTGTTCGCGGCCGAGGTCGGCCGGCTGCCCCTGGACGCGGTCTACGCGTTCCCTCTGCGCATCGCGGGGCTCGACGTGGGCGTGGTCGACCTCTACAGCACCACCGCGGGTCCGCTGCCCGCCGCGGTGATCGAGCGGATCCGCGCGCGCACGCCCGGCACGGCACTGCGCGTCGTCGCCCATGTCCTCTCGGACAGCGGGACCGCCGCGAGCAGCAACGTGCACTCGCGCCGCATCATCCACCAGGCGACGGGGATGATCCTCGCTCGGCACGGCATCTCGGCGGAGGAGTCCCTCCTGCTGCTCAGGGCCCATGCGTTCGCGCAGGGCCGCCCGGTCGCGGAGGTCGCCGAGGAGATCGTCGGCCGCCGCACCGGGTTCCCCCCTCCTCCCCTCGAAATCTAGGATCGACTGCATGGCGGCCCGCTCACGGGAGCACGACCTCATCGAGACGTTCGTGACCCTCTCCGACACCCTCGTCGACGACTACGACACGGTGGAACTCCTCCAGACCCTCGTGGACCGCAGCGCCGCGCTCTTCGAGGCCGCCTCGGCGGGCATCGTGCTGCGCGACGCCGGGGGCGTCGCCGAGGTGCTCGCGTCGACCGACGAGGACTCCCGCCTGATCGGGCTGCTGCAGCTCCGGGAGGAGTCCGGGCCCTGCATGGAGTGCCTCACGACCGGCGAGGCCGTGGTGGTGCCCGACATCCGCGACGTGCGCGCGGGCTGGGAGCCCTTCCGGGACCGCGCTCTCGAACTCGGACTCCGCTCGGTGCACTGCGTCCCGATGCGCCTGCGCAGCGAGTGCATCGGATCGCTCAACCTCTTCCGCTCCGAGCCGGGCACGCTGCCGGCCGACGACGTCGCCGTCGCGCAGGCGTTCGCCGATGTCGCGACCATCGGGATCCTGCACCAGCGGGCCCTGCTCGAGAGCGACACCGTGCGCGATCAGCTGCAGCACGCTCTGAACAGCCGCGTGCTCATCGAGCAGGCCAAGGGCGCGGTCGCCTACGCCCGCGAGATCTCGACCGACGAGGCGTTCCAGATCCTGCGCCGGCACGCCCGCTCGAACTCGACGGCGCTCACCCTCGTCGCGAGCCGAGTCGTCGCCGGCGAGTTGCGGCTCTAGGCGGTCCGCGCGGGCCCCTCCCGCGCATCGGCCTGCGCGCCCGCTCGCGCCCGCCGTACAGTGGGGAGGGCGCACCCCGGCCCCCGGTGCCGAGCCCATCGCACACGGGGAGAGGTCACGACCATGAAGGTTCTGCGCTACGCCGGAGGCTCGCTGGTCGTCGGGGACGCCGTCGCTCACGCCGTCCTCGACTACGCCCGGACGGCCGACACGGTCGTCGTGCCCGGTCTGACCGAGAGCGGAGGAACGGACGAGGCGGAGCTGCTGCTCGAGCCGACCAGCCAGCTCGCCTCGAGCGCGGCCGGAGGCCCGGAATCGCTGCCCGGCGACGCCGCGACTCTCGCCGACCTGGCCGCCCGACGCGTTCCGGTCGGCTCGCTCGTGCAGCCCGTCGTCGGTGAGCAGGACGCCGACGGCTTCCCCGACCTCGACTTCGAGATCTGGTCGGCGGCCGACGGCGCCTGACGACTCAGCCGGCGTTGCGGACGGGCGTCTCGTGCTCCTCGGGCCGCGCGCCCAGCGTCCGGGCGAACGCCAGTGCGTCGCGGGCCGAGAGGTCCGGGAGGTAGGCGCGCGCCAGCGCCGTGCCGATCTGCGGCAGCCGCATCGCGTCGGGGTAGGCCAGCCAGAGCCCCTCGTAGCGCGGATGGAACTTCGCCTTGAACCGGAAGAGCGACATGAATCCGTAGGCGGGCTCGAGCGTCCGCGCGAGGAAGTCGAGCAGGCGCGAGAGCACGGTCGGCTCGGGCGGCGCCTCCCCCTCGGCGACGGGCGCGGTGGCGAGCGGAGCACCCGACAGCGAGACGTACTCGGCACCGTCCTCCTTCGCGCGCAGGGCCGCGGAGGCGATCAGGAACTCCATGATCCCGGGCATGGCGTCGTCGGAGCGGCGCATGAAGTCGAGCGTCCATCCCACGATCAGGCCGTCGCGGCGCACCGGCAGCCAGCTGGTCACGCCCTGCAGCACGCCGTCCGGTCCCACGGCCAGCAGGAGGGACACCTCCGGGTCGCGGGCCTCGTCGAGACCGCCCAGGGTGAAGCCCATCTCGGGGAGGGCCTTCTCGGCGACCCAGCGCTCCGAGAGGTCGACGATGCTGTTCGAGGTCGCGAGCGACAGCTCCGGCCAGGTGGTCCACACCGCCTCGATGCCGAGCTTCAGCCCCCGGTTCAGCGGGTAGCGCACCTTCTGCCACTGCTTGCCGGTCAGCTCGAACCCTGCGAGGTCGACGACCGTCTCCTCGCCGACCGAGACCCGTGACCAGCCGAGGCGGTCGAACACGGGCAGGAGCTCGTCGTGGACGCTGTAGAACACGGGCGACCAGCCGCGCTCGTCGCAGTGCCGGAGGAAGCCCGCGACGACCTCGTCGCGACGCTCAAGGGCGCACGCCGGATCCGAGAGCGCGATCGCGATCCCCCCGACGACCCGGTAGGCCACTCCGCCCTCGCCGTCCGGAGCGATCCAGTGGTCGTTCCCCTGCCAGGTGCCCTGGTGGCCGAGACTCCCGGCGCCGTGGCGCGCGAGGATCCCGCGGTACACCGCTCCGTCGCCTCGGGACCGTTGCGCGTCGGTGGCGCGCAACAGGGCCACCACGGCGATCACCACGAGCAGCCAGAACGCCGGCCCCACCCAGTCGGACACGACCCGGGCGAGAGGATCGCCCGGCATCGGGAGCCGACCGGCGCCCCCGAGGAAGCCGACGGGCACGAACCGCAGGAGTCCTCCGACGAGGAGACCTCCCCCGTCGACGGCGGGCTCGAAGCTCGTCCGCGCCGCGAAGGCGACGGCCAGGTAGCCGCCCAGACCGGCCACGAAGGCGGCACCGATCGCGCGCCGCCAGCGGCGGGCCGCGGCACGCGGCGCGAGTACGCGGAAGTGCCGGCGTCCGGCGAGCAGGAGCGCGACGACGGCCAGGGGGACGAGGACCGTCGTCGCGACCCAGAGCAGGTACTCGGCGTGGTGCTCGAACTCCGGATGCCGCGCCGCGTGATGGAGCGACAGCACGTCGAGGACGACGATCGCCCCGTTGACGCCGACGGCGAGGACGAGTCCGAGACGCCGGCCGGACCGCAGACCCCGCGCGGCGACCAGGAGCAGAATCAGGGGCACGAACGTCAGCAGGATGGCTCCCGGCTGCACGAGGCTCAACTGCACGTGGTGGGTGCAGTGGCGGGTCAGCCGCGCGCAGGGATCCTCGAGATCGCCCGTACCGGTGAACGCGCTCTGCAGGAGTCGACCGAGGAACGAGAAGGGGCCGTAGCCCGAGTCGGACAGGACGGCGACGAGCGGGCCGAGGGCGGTGACGGCCACGACGGCTGCGAGCAGGCCGCGCGACTCGCGGTGAGAGCTGGGTGCGGGCCGGTGCGGGCGGACGCCGGCGACCGGGCCCGCGAGGACGGCACCGAGGCCCAGTCCCGCGACTCCGGCGAGGAGGCGGTGGACGTCGGCGGGATCGCCGGCGTAGAGCACGAACATGAGCACGAGGGCGAACACGGTGACGCGCAGGCGTCGACGCCACAGAGCGCCCATGAACGCGGTGGACGTGAGCAGCGCGCCCACCGCTCCGGTCAGCGGATCGAACGCGGTGTCGCCGATCGTGTCGCTCGCCCACCACTCCCCCGCGGCCGCGCCGACGACCTGGAGGAGCACGCCGAGGACGATCCCGGTCGTTCCCGTGATCACGAAGGCGAGCACCGTCCGCCACGACCCGAGGCGGCGCTCGGCGATCACCAGGAGCAGCAGGGCGAGCACCGCTTCGAGCACGAGCTGCAGAGGATCGGCGGCGATCACGAGCGCGGTGACCGCGGTCCACGGGCGGCCACCCAGCAGGGAGCCGGATCCGGCGGCCCACCACGCGGCTGTCGTGGCTGAAGCGGGCCCCGCGAGGGTGCCCGCAGCGGCGCTCGCGCCGATCACGAGGAGCACCAGCCCGACCGCGGCCGGCGACCGACGGGCGCCGGCGAGCAGACCGCGGACGGCGGACACGGCGTGCGGGGGGATCCACGACGGCATCGGGAGGTGCTCCTGGTTCGACGACGGTCGGTCGTCGCTCCGGCGGCGTCCGGCGTCAGCATAATCACCTTGCGCCGAACGCCGCCGCAGAGCATGCGGTACCGTCGCGGGATGAGCGAACAGGACTCCGCCCCCTCCGTCGTCATCTCGACCCCCGGGCTCGACGCCCGGCAGATCGCCGCGGTGACCGCCGTCGTCACCGCTCTCGCGACTCAGGGCGCGGACGAGGTCGAGGAGTCGCAGGAGCTGATGAGCGGGTGGAACGACCGCTCCCACGCCGTCCGGGCGCCCCTGCACGCGGCACCGGGCGCGTGGCGCTCCTTCGCCGGCTGACGGCCCTCTGCGCTCCAGGGGCCCGCAGCGGCGGAGAAGATGAATTTTGTACCCCGATTAGTCCCCTAAAGTGACGACTATCAGGCCCCTTCCGATCTGAGCATGATTATCCGTGTTAGGTGTTCACTCCTCGGAGGGGGCATCGCCAATCACTCGCCGACCAGGGTAATGAGGCGGGTGTTTTGGGGGCGAGTGAGGGTAATATTCGGGTTGTTACCCTCACTCGGGGTTTGACGGCGGGCTGGGCCCCCTCTTCGGAGGAGCGGACAGCCCGCCGCACTCTTTTAACCCGTTGTGTTCGTTCGACCCGCTGTCCTTCTGCGATGCGCGCAACTCGTCCGATGGGCGCTCCTCGACTCCGCAGAGCGGGCTCCTGGACGCGAGGAACTCCTCCGCGGAGGGATGTCCGCCGTCGCCCCGGTCAGACCCGCTGGTCGTCGCGGCGGATCTCGACCCAGGCGTCGACCTCGTCGGCCGAGTCGTCGGAGCCGAGCGCGACCGCGCTGCCGTCGCCGGCCGTCCGCAGCCCGACGATCGTCACGGCGGAGGGCGAGTCAGCCGACGCCGTCCGGACGACGATGCGGTCGACTCCGTGGCGGATCCCCGCGAGCGCCTGGGCGAGTTCGTGCAGCACGCGCCTGCTCTCCCGTTCGGACGAGTGATCGAGCCCGCCGTCGTCGAGGACCGACACGGTCACTCCTCGCCTCCGCGCGTCGAGGACGAGCCGCCTGACGTCGTCGTCGAGAAGCCGTCGCCCGCGGATCTCGTCGCGCACCGAGGCCTCGAGGAGGCGGCACTCCATGCGCTCCTCGTCGCTCAGCCCCTGCTCGCTCGCGATGCGACGGAGCATGTCGGAGGCGATCGCGCGGGTCTGCTCGAGGCGGATCTCGCGCTCCGTCAGGTGCGCCTCCTCCGCCGCCCGCCACGACGTCGCGGCGCGCTCCGCCGCCTCGAGCACCCGCGCCTCGGATCCTGCTCGGCCGAGCTCGATGATGAGTGCCTGCGCTGAGCCGACCCAGGCCAGGTTGCCGATGACGCCGAGCGTGAAGAGCGAGAGCGGTCCCGCCCAGATCATCGTGTGCACGATGAGGACGAGCATGCCGGTCCAGGCGAACACCGGACGGCTGCGGGAGCACACGATGGTCATCAGGGTGCCCACGGCGGCGATGTACCAGGTCGAGTAGCCGTTCGGCGCCGCGGGATCGAGCGCCGGTGCCACGAGGAGGGGCAGGGCGACGGCCACCACCGTCATCGACGCGGCCACGGGAGTCGACAGGCGCGTCGTGGCGGACGGCCAGAGCGCCACCACCGTCGCCGCCACGTACAGGGCGACCGCGAGCAGATCGAAGGTGCTGGGCGGGGAGTTGCGGTACGAGAAGAACGCGAGGACCACGTGGTACAGCGAGAAGCCCGCGCCGAGCGCGTAGAGCAGCGGGCGCGGATACGCGATCACGAGCCGGTCCCCGACCGCGCGGCGGCTGTCCGGGCACTCCAGCCGATCACGACGCGGGTGCCCTCCCCGGGGCGGGACTCCACCCGCGCATCTCCGCTCACGTTGTGCACCCGCTCGAGGATCGAGAGCCGGATGCCCAGTCGCTCGCGCGGCACATCGGCGACGCGGAAGCCGCGCCCGTCGTCCTCGACCACCACCTCGACGGAGTCCACGTCGAGCAGCCCTCGCACGGTGCGGCGCACCTGATCGCCGGGTCCCGCGTGCTGGACGCTGTTCGACAGCGCCTGCCAGACGGCTCCGAGGACCGCCTCCGCCACGGTGCGCGGAACGGACGCCGTCCGGGGATCGGCCGCCGGAGCGGTCCCCACGTCGAGATCGGCGGCGAAGGTCGACGCGGCGTGCGCGAGCTGCCGCTCGACGACCTCGAGTGGCACCGCCCCCTCCGCGACGTCCGACTCCTTCTCGGGCAGCAGCACGGCGAGGGTCCGGCGGGCCATGGACGACGCGAGCGCGCGCTGGGAGGGCGACTCCGCGGTGGCGGCCGCGAGGAGCGTCGCGAGCACGTTGTCGTGCACGAGAGCGTCGACCTCGATCCGCTCGACCTCCCCCGCGTGCTGGCGCATGGCCGCCTCGTACTGCTCCATCGCCGTGGTCTGGGCGCGGTCGACCTCCTCGGCCGACTGCCGGAGCACCGAGATCAGCACGAGCATGACGAAGCCGACGATGCCCACGTAGAAGGCGTCCAGCACTGCTCGGGTCGGCTCGACGGCTCCGCCCGACGGCAGCACCCGCAGCACGCAGAAGAGCACCGGGGTGACGACGGCGTAGACGACCGCCACCCGCAGCGGAGCGACGAGGGTGCAGAAGGCCGTGCCCAGCGTCAGCAGGTAGAAGACATAAGGCATCGCGGGCAGGACCTCGCCCGGGACGACGCTCAGCGGCCACGTCAGCAGCGCGAGGAGGAGGGCGCCCGCCACGAGGACACCGGTGATGCGCGTGCCGCGGTGGACGACCGCGGTGCCGACGGCCGCGGCCAGCGCGCCGAAGACCAGGGCCAGCACCGGCCAGGCCACCGCCGGCTGGAGGAACCGCAGCTGGTCGAGGATCGGCGGGACCGTCTGCAGGGCGAAGCCGAAGCCGAAGAGCGAGAGGACCGTGGTGACGATCCGGTCGATCCGCAGCCGGTTCGCCGGCGCACCCGTCGGCGGAGCGTCAGCGACCGGCATCGCCGTCATCCGGATCGATGCCGGGCAGGATCCCGTCCTCCACGGCGCGGCGGAGCAGGTCGACCTTCGTCGGCGCGGGTCGGCCGATCTCGACGTACTTGTCGCGGATCCGGTCGAGGTACTCCTTCGCCGTCGACACCGAGATCTGCAGCCGGTCGGCGACGAGCTTCAACGGGAGACCGGAGGCGTAGAGGTGCAGCACGTCGCGCTCGCGACGGCCGAGGACCGCTCGCGCGAAGTCGTCGTCCGCGTCGATCGCCGACGCCCACTCGAGGTTGTTCAGCACTTCGCCGCGGGCGACGGTGCGGATGGCCGCGATCACGGTGGACATCGGCGACGACTTCGGGATCACCCCGGCCGCGCCGGCCGCCAGGGCCTCCCGCACGGCCACCACGCGGTCGGCGATGCTGTGCACGAGGACCGCGGATCCGCGGACCTGGCCCCACTTCACGTTCGCGGTGATGCTCGAGCCGTCGTTCAGGGAGAGATCCAGCACCAGGACCTCGATCTCGGATCCGTCGAGGACCTGCTCGAGGACGCGCACGGTCTCGGCGGCGGCGACCACGTGCATCCCGGCGTTCTCGATCGCTGCGGCGACGCCCAGGCGCACCGACTCGTGGTCGTCGACGATGGCGACCCGCACGCGCGGCTCCCCGACAGGCTCAGCGTTCACAGGTCCACTCCCTCGGGTCCGTCGGGGTCATCGTAGCGACGCCGGGGTCAGGCGGAGCGGCGCACCAGCCGCGCGACGGCCTCGACGTGCGAGGTGTTCGGGAAGAGGTCGAAGCCGTCGAGGCGCTCGAGCTCGTAGCCGCCGGCCGCCAGAGCTCCCACGTCGCGCGCGAGGGCGACCGGATCGCACGCCACGTAGACGAGCTGAGCGGGAGCGAGCTCGACGAGGGCGTCGGTGACCGCGCGGCCCGCACCCGAGCGGGGCGGGTCCAGCACGACTGTCGCCGAGCGCCAGCGCTCGCGCTCGCGCGCGTCGGCCTGGGCGAGAGCGTCCCGGAGGTAGCGGTCGACCCGGGCGGTCACCGCGCGGGCGCCGACCTGGTCCGACAGGTTCTCCAGCGCGTGCTCGGTGGCGCGGGCGTCGCTCTCGACGCTGGTCACGCGGAGGCCGGCTCCGAGACGGTCGGCGAGCGCCGCCGCGAGCAGGCCGACTCCGCCGTAGAGGTCGTGGTTGGCCCCACGGGGGTCGCTCCGCTCGGGGTCGACGGCCGTCTGAACGGCCTCGAAGAGGGCCGCCGCGGCTCCGCGGTGCACCTGCCAGAAGCCGGAGCGGTCGACGTGGAAGGTCCGGTCGGCGACGAACTCGGTCACGACGGTGCGGTCGCGACGGGCCTTCTTGTCGGACGGGTCGTGCACGAGGACCGCGGCGCCCTCGGACCCGGCCGCATCGACCAGGTCGACCACCGAGCCGGGAGCGAGCCGGCCGTCGAGCGGGGCTGCGGCGGCGCTGGCGGCGGTCGCGAGCGGGAGCGTGTCGACGGTCACGACGTGATGGCTCCGCGACGCGTACGGACCGACGCGGCCGTCGTCGTCCACGTGCAGGCGGTTGCGCGTGCGCCAGCCGAGGCCGCGGGTCTCGTCGTCGCCCTCGATGGGCGACACCTCGACGCTGACCTCCTGCCGCGCGAAGCGGGCGAACGCGTCCTCGAGGACCGTGCGCTTGAGCTCGCGCTGGTGCGCGAGCGCGGCGTGGCCGAACTCGGCACCGCCGACACGGTCCTCCGGGCGGCGGTCGATCGATGCCTCGGCCCAGACGTGCGCGACGCGGTGGGGGGACGACTCGAGGACCTCGAGGGCGTCGGCCCGCCAGAAGCTGTCGTGGCGGACCTCGCTGATGCGCGCCCGGACCCGCTCGCCCGGGAGCACGTCGGGGACGAAGACCACGCGGCCCTCGTGGCGGGCGACGAACACGCCTCCGTGGGCCACGTTGCTAATCTCGAGCTCGACCTGCGTCCCGAGCACGCCGTCGTCCTCGGAGGGACGGGAGGGTGTGCGGGACGCGGACTTCAACATCCATCGAGCATCCCACAGCGGGGGCCCGGCCGCAGGGAGCACGCATGCGCCTCTACCTCGCCTCCACCTCCCCCGCGCGCCTGGCGCTGCTGCGGTCCTCGGGCATCGAGCCCGTCGTCGTGCCCTCACAGGTCGACGAGCCGGCGGCGGTCGCCCTGGCCGAGCAGGAGTCGGGCGCTCCGCTCGACGCCGACGCCGTGGTGGCGCTGCTCGCCCGCGCGAAGGCGCGCGCCGTTCTGGGCCCCGACGTCGACGGTCTCGTCCTCGGCGGCGACTCCGCGTTCGTGCTCGACGGCGTGGTCCACGGCAAGCCGCACGAGCCCGAGCGGGCTCGCGAGCGCTGGCGGGCGCAGCGCGGCCGGGAGGGCCGCCTCCACTCCGGGCACTGGCTGATCGACCACCGGGGCGGGGAGGTGCACGCGGAGGTCGGCACGGTCACCTCCGCGGCCGTGCACTTCGCCTCCGACATCGAGGACGACGAGATCGACGCCTACGTCGCGACGGGCGAGCCCCTCGAGGTGGCCGGAGCGTTCACCATCGACGGCCTCGCCGCCGGCTTCATCACGCGGATCGAGGGGGACCCCTCCACGGTGATCGGGATGTCGGTGCCCGCTCTGCGCTCGCTGGTCCGCGAGCTCGGCGTGCCGTGGACCTCGCTCTGGAACCGCTGACTCCGCACCGGGTTGTGCGGAACCGACGAAGCCCCCGCGCTTCTTTGTGGTGAGCCGCCACGGGCATCCTCTGAGGGCCCCCTAGGGTGGGGAACCATGTCGCGTATTACGAAGGTGCTCATCGCCAACCGAGGCGAGATCGCCGTCCGAGTCGTCCGAGCCGCCCGCGACAGCGGAATCGCCTCCGTCGCCGTCTACGCCGACCAGGACCGCGACGCCCTGCACAGCCGCCTCGCCGACGAGGCCTACGCGCTCGGCGGCACCACCAGCGCCGAGACCTACCTCGTCATCGAGAAGCTCCTCTCGGTCGCCCGCCGCTCGGGCGCCGACGCCGTGCACCCCGGCTACGGCTTCCTCGCCGAGAACGCCGACTTCGCCCGTGCGGTCATCGACGCCGGCCTGATCTGGATCGGCCCGAGCCCCGACGCCATCGAGCGCCTCGGCGACAAGGTGTCGGCTCGCCACGTGGCCGAGAAGGTCGGGGCGCCGCTGGCCCCCGGCACCCTGAACCCCGTCTCGGGTGCCGCCGAGGTGCTCGAGTTCGTCGACCAGCACGGCCTGCCCGTCGCCATCAAGGCGGCGTTCGGAGGCGGCGGTCGCGGCCTCAAGGTCGCCCGCGAGCGCGACGAGGTCGAGGAGATGTTCGCCTCCGCCACCCGCGAGGCGGTCGCCGCCTTCGGGCGCGGCGAGTGCTTCGTCGAGAAGTACCTCGACCAGCCGCGCCACGTCGAGACCCAGTGCCTCGCCGACGCCCACGGCAACGTCGTCGTCGTCTCAACCCGCGACTGCTCGCTGCAGCGACGGCACCAGAAGCTGGTCGAGGAGGCGCCCGCGCCGTTCCTCACCGACGAGCAGAACGCCGAGCTCTACCGGGCGTCGAAGGCGATCCTCCGCGAGGTCGGGTACCTGGGCGCCGGAACGTGCGAGTTCCTCGTCGGCAAGGACGGGACCGTCTCGTTCCTCGAGGTGAACACGCGACTGCAGGTCGAGCACCCCGTCTCGGAGGAGATCACCGGCATCGACCTCGTGCGCGAGCAGTTCCGCCTCGCCGAGGGCGGTGTGCTCGACTACGACGACCCCACCCCGCGCGGCCACTCGTTCGAGTTCCGCATCAACGGCGAGGACGCCGGACGCGGCTTCCTGCCGGCTCCCGGACCCGTCCACGTGTTCAAGGCGCCGGGTGGACCCGGCGTCCGCGTCGACTCCGGCGTGGTCGCGGGCGACGTGATCTCGGGGTCCTTCGACTCCCTGCTCGCGAAGCTCGTCGTCACCGGCAGCACCCGAGCCGAGGCGCTCGAGCGATCGCGCCGCGCCCTGGAGGAGTTCGAGGTGACCGGCCTGCCGACCGTCCTCCCCTTCCACCGCGCGATCGTGCGCGATCCCGCCTTCGCCCCCGAGGGCGATGCGCCCTTCACGATCTACACGCGCTGGATCGAGACGGAGTTCGACAACACGATCGAGGCGTGGAGCGGGGAGCCGGGCGCGATCCCCGAACCCGCCGCCCGCCAGAACGTGGTCGTCGAGGTCGACGGGCGTCGTGTCGAGGTCACGCTGCCGAGCGAGTTCGCCCGCTCCGGACCGTCGCGCGCCGCGACGGCGTCGGTGCCCAAGCGCCGCGGGTCGGGCTCGGTCAGCACCGTCACCGGCGACTCCGTCACCTCCCCGATGCAGGCGACCATCGTCAAGGTCGCGGTCGCCGAGGGCGACTCGGTCGTGACGGGCGACCTCGTCGTGGTCCTCGAGGCCATGAAGATGGAGCAGCCGCTCACCGCCCACAAGGACGGCGTCGTCACCGGCCTGTCCGCCGAGGCCGGCACCACGGTCTCCGCGGGCCACGTGCTCCTGCAGATCGTCTGACGCGAGTCGGCTGCGGCGGGCGGTCGCTCCCGCGCGTCCGTCGCGTGGGCGGTGATCGCTCCCGCGCGTCCGTTGCGTGGACGGTGATCGCTCCCGCGCGTCCGTTGCGTGGACGGTGATCGCTCCCGCGCGTCCGTTGCGTGGACGGTGATCGCTCCCGCGCGTCCGTCGCGTGGGCGGTGATCGCTCGCGCGCGTCCGTCGTCGGTGGATCTCGATACGCCCGCTCCGCGGGCTACTCGATCAGCAAGGGGGGCGAGCGCCCTCAACCGAGAGCGGTGGCGTCAGCCCCGATCCGCGCTCTCGACCTTCGTTCCGGGATCAGCAGAAGCGCGCCACCGGATCGCAGACACGGCACGAGCGCGCGAGTGAGAATCGCGTGCGAGCGATTCGAAGCAGCGCGACGCATCCCGCTTAATAGAACGCACCAATCGCCCTGCCGACCGCGCTGAGCCGCGCAGGGAGCGGCTCAGAAAAGGGCACCGCACATCGTGAGCTAGCGCTCATCGTGAGCGAGCTCACGATGAGCGCTAGCTCACGATGTGCATGGCACGCGCCGCGTCCGAGATCGAGCCGGTGAGGCTCGGGTAGACGGTGAAGGCCCGGGCAACCTGATCGACGGTCAAGCGGTGCTCCACGGCGAGAGCGAGGGGGAAGATCAGCTCGCTGGCCTTCGGGGCGACGATGACTCCGCCGATGACGGTGCCGGAGCCGGTGCGGGCGAAGAGCTTCACGAAGCCGTCGCGGATGCCCATCATCTTCGCGCGCGGGTTGGCGGCGAGGGGCAGCTTGTAGATCTCCCCCTGGGCGATTCCCTCCTCGATCTCGCGCTGGCTCCAGCCGACGGTCGCGATCTCGGGCTGGGTGAAGATGTTCGCCGCGACGTTGCGCACCTCGGTGGGGTTCACGGCGTCGCCCATGGCGTGGAACACTCCGGTGCGGCCCTGCATCGCGGCCACGGAGGCGAGCGGGAGGAACGTCGTGCAGTCTCCGGCGGCGTAGATGGACGGGACGCTGGTGCGCGCGACGCGGTTCACCCGGATGTGGCCCGACTCCGTCAGCTGCACGCCCGCCTCCTCCAGGCCGATGCCCGCCGTGTTCGGCACGGAGCCGACGGCCATCAGGCAGTGCGAGCCCTCGACGACCCGCCCGTCGGACAGGACGGCGCGGACGCCCTTCTCGGTCCGCTCGACGCGATCGGCGCGGGACTTCGAGAGGACGGTCATGCCGTTGCGCTTGAAGACGTTCTCGATCACGGCAGCGGCGTCGGCGTCCTCGCCGGGCAGGACCTGGTCGCGGGAGGAGATGAGCGTCACCTTCGCGCCCAGCGCCCGGTAAGCGGAGGCGAACTCGGCGCCGGTGACGCCGGAGCCGACCACGATGAGGTGCTCGGGCACGGTCTTGAGGTTGTAGAGCTGGGTCCAGCTCATGATCCGCTCGCCGTCGGGAGCGGCGGACGGGAGCACGCGCGGGCTCGCTCCGACCGAGACGACGATGGTGTCGGCCTCGATGCGGTCGAAGTCCATGCCCTCCTCGCCGGGAGCGGTCGAGACGATCAGCGCGTTCGACCCGTCGAGGCGACCGTCGCCCGAGACGATGCGGACGCCGTGGTGCACGAGGTTGGCGCGCATGTCCTCGGACTGCTGACGCGCGAGACCGAGCAGGCGCTTGTTGACGGTGGCCAGGTTGACGGCCACCTCGGGCCGGACGGGCTTGTTCGTCTGCTCGGAGCGGGTGAAGAACTGGACGCCGAGATCAGCGGCCTCCCCGATCGCATTGGTCGCCTCCGCGGTCGCGATCAGCGACTTCGACGGCACGACATCGGTGATGACGGCCGAGCCGCCCACTCCGACCCGCTCGACGAGCGTGACCTCGGCGCCCAGCTGCGCACCGGCGATGGCGGCTTCGTAGCCGCCGGGTCCCCCTCCGAGTACGGCGATCCTCTGCGTGCGCTCGAACTCGTAAGCCATGACTCCCATTGTCCTCCGTCTCTGGGAGTTCGCCCAATCGGTGCGGCGCCCTGCCGCGCCGCTGCGTGCCCGCTGCTCCCCGTGAGCCGTGGATAGGGTGGGGGAATGGCCGACCAGACCCCGAATCCGCTCGATCCCGCCGACGCCGATCCCTTCGCGATCGCCCGTGAGGCCGCCGCTCAGATCGCCGAGGAGACGGGCGTCGAGAGACACGACATCGCCCTCACGCTCGGCAGCGGGTGGGGCAAGGCCGCCGACCTGATCGGCGAGACGACCGCGACGGTCGACGCGACCCGCATCGTCGGCTTCTCGCGACCGGCCGTGCACGGCCACGGCGGCACCCTCCGCTCGGTCCTGCTGCCGACCGGGAAGCGGGCGCTGATCATCGGGGCGCGGACCCACTACTACGAGGGCTACGGCGTGCGCCGCGTCGCACACAGCGTGCGGACCGCCGCCGCCACGGGCGCGACCGTGATGATCCTCACGAACGGCGCCGGAGGCATCAAGGAGCACTGGACGCCCGGCACGCCGGTGCTGATCAGCGACCACATCAACCTGACCGCCGACTCGCCGCTCGAGGGGGCGACGTTCGTCGACCTCACCGACCTCTACTCCTCGCGTCTGCGCGCGCTCGCCCGCGAGACCCGCGCCGAGCTCGACGAGGGCGTCTACGTCCAGTTCCGCGGTCCGCACTACGAGACCCCGGCCGAGGTGCAGATGGCCCGCATCATCGGTGGGCACATCGTCGGCATGTCGACGGCGCTCGAGGCGATCGCCGCGCGCGAGGCCGGCATGGAGGTGCTCGGCATGTCGCTGATCACGAACCTGGCCGCCGGGATCCAGAAGACGGCCCTCAGCCACGAGGAGGTGCTGGAGGCCGGCCGGAACGCCGAGGACGACCTCGCCCGCCTCCTGGCCGGCATCACGGGGACCCTGTGACCGCGGGGATCCGCGCCCTCGCCGAGGACTGGCTGGCGCAGGACCCCGATCCGGAGACGCGCGAGGAGCTCGTGCGGCTGCTCGTCGCCGACGAGGCGGGCGACGCCGACGCGACGGCCGAGCTCGAGGACCGCTTCGGCTCCCGGCTCGCGTTCGGCACCGCGGGGCTGCGCGGGGCGATCGCCGCGGGGTCGAACCGGATGAACCGCGTGCTGGTCTCGCAGGCCGCCGTCGGCCTCGCCGAGCACCTCCTCTCGCAGGGGATCGAGCGCCCCGTCGTCGTCATCGGCTACGACGGCCGGAAGAACTCGCGCGTCTTCGCCGAGGACTCCGCCGCGCTGATGGCCGGCGCGGGCGTCGACGCCGTGCTGCTGCCGCGCCTGCTCCCCACTCCGGTGCTGGCCTTCGCGGTGCGCCATCTCGACGCCGATGCGGGCGTCATGGTGACGGCGAGCCACAATCCGCCCCAGGACAACGGCTACAAGGTGTACCTCGGCGGCGACGACCAGGGCTCGCAGATCGTCCCTCCGGCCGACGCCGGGATCGCCGAGCGGATCCTCGACGTCGCGCGGACGCGTCGGGTCACCGAACTCCCTCGCGGGGAGTACCGCACGGCGGACGAGTCGGTGGTGACCGCCTACATCGACGCGACGGGCGCGGTCGGCCGGCAGACCGCTCCGCTGCGCGTCGTCTACACGGCGATGCACGGGGTGGGCTGGGAGACCGCGCACCGCGTGCTCTCGGCCGCCGACTTCGACGAGCCGCTCGTCGTGGTCGAGCAGATCGACCCGGATCCCGCGTTCCCCACGGTCGCGTTCCCCAATCCGGAGGAGGAGGGCGCGCTGGACCTCGCCTTCGCGACCGCCCGGACGGGTCGTGCCGACCTGATCGTGGCCAACGACCCCGACGCCGACCGGTTCGCCGCGGCGATCCCGGACGACAGCACCGCGGACGGCTTCCGCCGGCTCACCGGCAACGAGGTCGGTGCGCTGCTCGGCTGGCGCGCCGCGGAGCGCGCTCGCGCCGAAGGACGCGTGGGCGGAGCGCTCGCGTGCTCGATCGTCTCCTCCCCCGCGCTCGGAGCGGTCGCGGCCGACTACGGGCTGACGTTCGTCGAGACGCTCACGGGCTTCAAGTGGATCTCGCGGGTGCCCGATCTCGTCTTCGGGTACGAGGAGGCGCTCGGCTATCTCGTGAATCCCCGGACGGTGCGCGACAAGGACGGGATCTCGGCGGCTCTGGCGTTCCTCGACCTGGCGAGCGGTCTGGCATCGGAGGGGAGGACCATCGCCGACCAGCTCGACGCCTTCGCCGACCGCTTCGGCCTCTTCGGCTCCGAGCAGATCTCGCTTCGGGTGACCGATCTGTCCGAGATCGGCAGGATCATGGCGGCGGTGCGCAGCGCCCCTCCGACGTCGATCGGTGGACTGCCGGTGCAGCGGGTCGAGGACCTGCTCGAGGTCGAGGGCGATGTGCCGCCGACGGATGCACTGCGTTTCACCCTCGACGGAGCGCGCCTGATCGTGCGCCCCAGCGGCACCGAGCCCAAGGTCAAGCTCTACCTCGACGCCTGGTCCTCGGACGCCGACCCCTCGTCCCGCCGCTCCACCGTCTCCGCCCGCCTCTCCGCCCTCCGCACCGGCGCCGAGTCCCTCCTCCGCTGACCCCCGCCGCGAGACGCCACTCGAGCACCCCTCCCCCGGGTGCGCGCCGGCCCGATGCGGCATCTCGCGGCACCCGTCCCGGCTCTTCCGAAACGGCCCGGTAGTGACGGCCACTCGTCGTCGACGATCACCGCTGGTGGAGGCCTCCGTATCGCCGCCCCGCAGGGAGCGCGCGATCCGGAATCGCGTGCCAAGCGATTCCGGACAGCGCGACGCGACCCGCTCCACGGAACGCACCATCCCGAGAAGCCGACTGCGCTGAGCCGCACAGGGGGCGGCTCAGGAATCGGCACAGCGGATCAACCCAGGGCGCGCTCGATCTTCGCCGTGATCTCGGCCTGGTCGAGGTAGTTGTCGATGATGACGACCTCGGCGAAGGTCCGGCCGATCCGGTCGACGAGTTCGCCGGAGGTGAGGATGACCTGCGCGTCGGCGGCGAGGGCGTCGACCGAGGCGATGTCGGAGGCGACGACCTCGGCCTCGAGGTCGAGGGCCTCGAGCGCGCGCTCGGCGCCGAGCTTGAGGATGGCGGAGGTGCCGATTCCGGCGCCGCAGAGGGTGACGATCTTCATGAGCTTCTTCCGTGGTGCGGGGTGGCGTCCGTGAGGACGGCGTTGACGCCGCCGACCGTCCGCGCTGCGGCGAGGGCACCGATCGCGTCGGGGCGGCTGAGGACGTCGGCGAGACCGGCGACGAAGCCGACGTGGCCGTGCGCCTGCGTGGCGGCGATGCCGATGACGACCGAGACCGGATCGTTGGTGCCGTGTCCGAAGGCGACGGGCTCGGCGAGCGTGACGACGGACAGGCCGTCGCTGTGGACGTCGTTGCCCGGGCGGGCGTGCGCCAGGGCGAGCCCCGGTGCGATGACGATGTAGGGGCCGAGCACATCGATCTGCTCGACCATGCGTCGCGAGTAGGCCGGGTCGACCGCTCCGCTGCGCTCGAGGGCGCGGCCGGCCTCGAGGACGGCCTCCCGCCAGTTCGCGGCGGGGTGGCGGAGCGCGATCGCGGCGTCGCCGAGGGCGTCGAGCGGCACGGTCAGGCCGCTTCGAAGCCGGCGCTGATCGTCTCGACGAGCTCTCGGCGCTCGTCGAGCGGGAGGAAGCTGGCCTCCGCGGCGGTGATCTGGAACGCCTCGAAGTCGTAGAGGTCGTACCCGAAGGCGTCCGAGAGCAGCGCGAGCTCGCGGCTGAGGGTCGTACCGCTCATCAGGCGGTTGTCGGTGTTGACCGTGACCCCGAAGCCGAGCTGGTACAGCAGGTCGAAGGGGTGATCGAGGAGCTCGGTGCCCCAGGCGGCGATCGCGCCCGTCTGGAGGTTCGAGGAAGGGCTGAGCTCGAGGGCGATGCGCCTGTCCTTCACCCACTCGGCCAGCTCGCCGAGCGTGACGTAGCTGGCGTCGTCGTCCTGGCGCTCGATCGCGATGTCCTCGGCGAGCCGCACTCCGTGGCCCAACCGCAGCGCGCGACCGTCGAGGAGGGCGGAGCGGATGCTGTCGAGACCGTCGGCCTCGCCGGCGTGGACCGTGGTCGGGAAGTGCGCCGCAGCGAGGAGCTCGAACGCGGGGCGGTGCAGCGAGGCGGGGAAGCCCGCCTCGGCGCCGGCGATGTCGAACCCGATCGCTCCGCGCTCGCGGTGGCGCAGGGCGAGCTCGGCGATCTCGAGGGAGCGGTCGGTGTGCCGCATCGCGGTGATCAGCTGCCCGACGCTCAGGCGGGAGCCGTGCGCGGCCGCCTCCTGGACCCCCTGCTGGAGCCCCTCCTGCACGGCCTCGACCGCGGCGTCGAGCGAGAGGCCGGAGCGCAGGTGCTGCTCGGGCGCCCAGCGCACCTCGCCGTGCACCACTCCGTCGGCGGCGAGGTCGAGGACGAACTCGCGCGCCACCCGCTCGAGCTGGGGGGCGGTCTGCATGACGGCCACGGTCGTCTCGAAGGTGGCCAGGTAGTCGGTCAGCGAGCCGGAGTCGGCGGTCGTGCGGAACCAGCGGCCCAGCGCCTCGGGCTCGTCCGAAGGCACCGGGACTCCGGCCTCGATCGCGAGCTCGAGGATCGTCGCGGGACGCAGACCCCCGTCGAGGTGGTCGTGCAGCGAGACCTTCGGCAGGTCGTCGATGAGGATCCCCTCACCCGGGAGGAGGTACTCGTCGGTGGTGTCGGTCACGGTGCTCCTCGGGGTCGGGCGACGGTTCGCGGACCACCATACTGCCGGGGGCCGACGCGGTGACGGGACCGGTCCGCCGCCTCCGGGAACGGGCGCGGCATGCGCCTGTGGAGGAGCGGCGTAGGGTGCGGGGATGAGCGGACGACGGATCATCCTGGACTGCGACCCCGGCCACGACGACGCCCTCGCGATCCTCCTGGCGCACGGCAGCCCTGCGATCGAGCTGGTCGCGATCACCACCGTCGCCGGCAACCAGTCACTGGAGAAGGTGACCGGGAACGCCCGCGCGGTGGCCGCCGTCGCCGGTCTCGTCGGAGTACCGATCGCGGCGGGGATGCACCGGCCGCTCGTCCGCGAGACGGAGCCCGCGCCGAGCATCCACGGCGAGAGCGGGATGGACGGGCCGTCCCTCCCTGAGGACCGCCCGGCGCTCGATCCGCGCCACGCGGTCGATCTGATCATCGAGGAGGTCATGGGCTCCCCCGCGGGCTCGATCACCCTCGTGCCGACCGGTCCGCTGACGAACATCGCGATGGCGGTGCGCCGCGAACCGCGCCTCGCGGAGCGCGTGCGCGAGGTGGTCCTGATGGGCGGCGGCGTGCAGGGCGGCAATTGGACGGCGACCGCGGAGTTCAACATCCTCGCCGACCCCGAGGCGGCCCACATCGTCGTCGGCGCGGGATGGGACGTGACCATGGTCGGTCTCGACGTCACGCACCGCGCGCTCGCGACCGAGGAGGTCGTCGCGCGGTTCCGCGCCCTCGACTCCGATGTCGGCCGCTTCTGCGTCGGACTCCTCGACTTCTTCGCCGAGAGCTACCGGGACGCGCAGGGCTTCGACGCTCCCCCGGTGCACGATGCGGTCGCGGTCGCGCACGTCATCGATGCGTCGATCCTCGAGGTGCGGCGGGCTCCGCTCACGGTCGAGCTGCGGGGCGAGCACACCGTGGGGATGACGGTCGCGGATCTGCGCTCGGCGGCGCCCGCCGACTGCCGGACGAGCGTCGCGACCGGGATCGACTCCGATCGCTTCTGGGACCTCGTCCTCGACGCCGTCGGTCGCCTCTGACGAGCGACCGCGACGCTCCGCTCAGGCGATGCGCTCGGCCACGAGCGGCCCGCCGTCGAGGACGGCCTCGCCCGCGTCGCCGAGGCGGTAGGCGCCCTCGAGCGCCGCGAGCGCGCGCTCGAAGCGAGCCGGCTCGTCGGCCGAGAGGGTGAAGAGGGGCTCGCCCGCGTGGACGCGGTCGCCCGGCTTCGCGTGCAGGTCGATGCCCGCCGCGTGCTGCACGGCGTCCTGCTGCCGCGCCCGCCCCGCCCCGAGACGCCACGCGGCGATCCCGAACGGCAGGGCGCGCTGCTCGACGAGGACCCCGTCGCGGTCGGCGCGGACCACGTGCGTCTCGCGGGCGACGGGCAGCGCCGCGGTCGGGTCGCCGCCCTGAGCGCGGATCACCGCGTTCCACGTGTCCATGGCCGCTCCTCCGTCCAGCGCCCCCTCGACATCGGCGTCGGGCAGGCCCGCCAGGTCGAGCATCTCGCGGGCGAGCGCGAGGGTCAGCTCGCGCACGTCGGCCGGACCGCCGCCGGCGAGGACCTCGACCGACTCCCGCACCTCGTTGGCGTTGCCGATGGCGAGACCGAGCGGGACGTTCATGTTCGTGAGCAGCGCCGTCGTGCGGACGCCCGCGTCGTTGCCGAGGTCGACCATCGCGCGGGCCAGCTCGCGCGAGCGCTCGATGTCGACCATGAAGGCGCCCGAGCCGAACTTGACGTCCAGGACCAGCGCGTCGGTCCCCTCCGCGATCTTCTTCGACATGATCGAGGACGCGATCAGCGGGATCGCCTCGACGGTGCCGGTGATGTCGCGCAGGGCGTAGAGCTTCTTGTCGGCGGGGGCGAGGCCGGAGCCGGCCGCGCAGATCACTCCGCCGACCGTGCGCAGCTGCTCGAACATCTCGTCGTTGCCGAGCTCGGCGTGCCAGCCGGGGATCGCCTCGAGCTTGTCGAGCGTGCCGCCGGTGTGGCCGAGGCCCCGCCCCGAGAGCTGGGGCACGGCGACGCCGAACGAGGCCACGAGCGGCATCAGCGGCAGCGTGATCTTGTCGCCCACGCCTCCCGTCGAGTGCTTGTCGACGGTCCGCTTGCCGAGCCCGTCGAAGCTCATCCGCTCGCCGCTCGCGATCATGGCCAGCGTCAGATCGCGGATCTCGTCGCGCTCCATGCCGTTCAGGAGCACGGCCATGGCGAACGCCGCCATCTGCTCGTCGGCGACGTAGCCGCGGGTGTACGCGTCGATCAGCCAGTCGATCTGCGCGGTCGACAGGGTGCCCCTGTCGCGCTTGGTGCGGATGATGTCGACGGCGTCGAAGGCCTCGACGGGAGTGGAGCCGGTCATTGCTGTCCTCGGATCGTGTGCGGAGCGGGCGGGGAGGCGGCGGGCCGCTACTCCCCCGCGTACGCCTGGAGGGTGCGGGGGCCGAACGCGTCGGGGATGACCTCGTCGATCGTGCGCAACCCCGAGACCGTCTCGAGGACCATCCCGTCGGCCGAGTGCTCGAAGAGGAGCTGACGGCAGCGTCCGCAGGGCATCAGGGTCGCCCCGTTTCCGTCCACGCAGGTGAAGGCGACGAGCTTTCCGCCGCCGGTCATGTGCAGGGAGGAGACGAGCGCGCACTCGGCGCAGAGCCCGATGCCGTAGGAGGCGTTCTCGACGTTGCAGCCCGCGATGATGCGGCCGTCGTCCACGAGCGCGGCCGCTCCCACCGGGAACTGCGAGTAGGGGGCGTAGGCGCGGCGCATGGCGTCGTTGGCGGCGGCGCGCAGCGCCTCCCAGTCGATGTCGGTCACGGGACCCCTCTCAGGACTTCAGGTACGGCTTGCCGGCGGCCGCCGGTCCGCGGGACTGCCCGACCAGGCCGGCGACCGCGAAGATCGTCACCAGGTACGGCAGCATCAGCATGAACTCGCTCGGCACCGGCGAGCCGATGACGCCGAGGACGTTCTGCAGGTTGGTCGCGAACCCGAACAGCAGCGACGCGAGGGTCGCCTTGATCGGGTCCCAGCGGCCGAAGATGACCGCGGCGAGGGCGATGAAGCCGGCTCCGGCGGTCATCTCCTTGCCGAACGAGCCGACGGCGTCGAGCGTGTAGTACGCGCCGCCGATGCCGGCGATGGCGCCCGCGAGCGACACGTTCCAGAAACGGGTTCGCGCCACGTCGATGCCGACGGTGTCCGCGGCCTGCGGGTGCTCGCCCACGGCGCGCAGGCGGAGGCCCCACTTCGTCTTGAAGAGACCCCACCACACGGCGAAGATCGCGAGGTACATGAGGTAGACGATGATCGACTGCTTGAACAGCACGGCGCCGATCACCGGGATCTGGCTGAGCACCGGGATCGGCAGCGTCTCGAACTGCACGGGCGAGTTGAAGGTGGGCGAGTCCGACGTGAGCACCTGGGAGTAGAGGAAGCTCGTCAATCCGGTCACGAGGACGTTCAGGACGACGCCGACGATCACCTGATCGACCACGTACTTGATCGCGAACGCGGCCAGAACGAACGACACGAGCACGCTCGCCAGCATCGCCGCGACGAGGCCCAGGACCGGCTGGCGGGTGATCGAGGCGACGACCGCCGCGGTGAAGGCGCCCGCGAGCAGCTGCCCCTCGATCGCGACGTTGACGACTCCGACCCGCTCCGAGATCACCCCGCCCAGCGAGCCGAAGATGAGCGGAGTGGCGAGGCCGACGGTGCCGAGCAGCAGTCCCGAGACGGGCAGTGTCGCGCCCGCGGACGCCCAGACGAGGAACCCGATCAGGAACACGAGGGCGAACACCGTCGAGAACCAGAGCGGGATGCGCCGCGCCGCCCGCGTCATCAGGGCGGCGAGCACGGTCAGCACGACGGTGACCACGGCGACGACCACTCCCGTCGCCCGGGTGGGGAAGGGCAGGTCCGGCAGGGCGAAGAAGTCCCCGCCGGCAGCGAGACGGAACGAACTGGTGCCGTCGCGGCCCAGCGCGACGAACAGCACGATCGAGAGCAGCGCGAACACGCCGAACGCGATCGGCGCCTTCCAGCTGCGGACCGCGACCCGGGAGCCTCCGACGGGCGCAGTGGTGGCGAGGGCGCTCATGCGGAGACCTCCGAGGCTCGGCGCGTGCGGCGTCTCGGCGCGGCGCCGGGAGCGGGCAGGCGGAAGATCGCGCGCACCAGGGGCGGAGCGGCGATGAAGAGGACGATCAGCGACTGCACGACGAGGACGACGTCGATCGGCACGCCCTGGGCGGCCTGCATGGAGTAGCCGCCCGCCTTGAACGCGCCGAAGAGGATGCCCGCGAAGAACACGCCCCACGGCCGCGACCGCCCGAGCAGGGCGACGGTGATCGCGTCGAAGCCGATGCCGGCGTCGATCCCGGACGTGAAGCCCGTCGTGACGGTGCCCATCACCTGCGCGCTGCCCGCGAGGCCGAGGAGACCGCCGGAGAGGAGCATGGCGTACACGTAGCTGTTCTTGACGTCGATGCCGGCCACCCGTGCCGCGTGCGGGTTCTCGCCCACCGCGCGGAACTTGAAGCCGATGCTCGAGCGGTTCAGGAGCCACCAGACGAAGACGGTCGCGAGGATCGCGAAGAAGAAGCCGAGGGTGAGCGAGTAGCTCGGGCCGAGGAGCGACGGGAAGACCGCCGTCTCCTTCATCGCCGGGGTCTTCGGGTTGTTCGAGCCCGGCGCCTGCAGCGCGCCGGGAGTGCGGAGCAGGTACGAGATCAGGTAGAAGGCGACGTAGTTGAGCATGATCGTGAGGATCACCTCGTGCGCCCCGGTGCGCGCCTTGAGCACGCCGACGAGCCCTCCCCACAGCGCGCCGCCCAGGATGCCGGCGGCGAGCGCGACGATCAGGTGGACGCCCCACGGCAGGTCGAAGGAGAAGCCGACCCAGCCGGCGCACGCCGCCGCGATCAGCATCTGCCCGCGGCCGCCGATGTTGAACAGGCCGACGCGGAACGCGAGCGCGACACCCAGACCGCCCGCGATCAGCGGAGTCGCGAACGCGAGCGTGTCGGTGAGCGGCTTGATGCCGTTCGCGAAGCCCTCGCGGCGGAAGTTGTAGACGGATCCCTGGAAGAGGGAGGAGTAGGCGCCGGCGACCGACTGCCAGATCGCCTGCAGGGTGTCGACCGGGCGCGCGAAGAAGTAGCCGGACGCCTCCTGGACATCGGGGTCCGTCGCCGCGATCAGCACGCCGCCCGCGATCAGCGAGAGCAGCACGGCGAGCACCGACATCAGAGCGGTGCCCGAGAGGATCTCGCGCAGCACGCGGGACGCGCCGCTCTCGACCGCGCCGGGGCGCGCCTCCTGACCCGGCTTCTGGCCGGGCTCGAGGCCGGTGGACTTCTCGGTCTCCGCGTCGGGATCGACCGCGGGCAGTTGCGCGTCGCTCACGCCGCCGCTCCCTTCTCGGCGGGCGACTGCCCGGCCATCATGAGCCCCAGCACGTCGCGGGGGGTGTCGGCGGGCACGATGCCGATGATGCCGCCCTTGTACATGACCGCGATGCGGTCGGCCAGGGCGGCCACCTCGTCGAGCTCGGTCGAGACGACGATCACGGGCACGCCGGTGTCGCGGGTCTCGACGATCCGCTTGTGCACGAACTCGATCGAGCCGACGTCGATGCCGCGGGTGGGCTGAGCCGCGATGAAGAGCCTCAGCTCCCGGCTCAGCTCGCGCGCCAGGACGACCTTCTGCTGGTTGCCGCCGGAGAGGCGGCCCACGTGGGTGCCGATGCCCTGCGCCCGGACGTCGAACTCGCGCACGCGCTCCTCGGCGAAGCGGTCGAGCTCCTTCAACCGCAGGTTGAGGCCCTTCACGAAGGGGCCTCCGTCGCTGCGGTCGAGCATGAGGTTCTCGGCGATCGTGAACTCGGCGACCAGGCCGTCCTCCGTGCGGTCCTCGGGAACGAAGCCGACCCCGGAGTCGAGGACGCGGCGCACCGAGAGGCCGTCGAGCCGCTTGCCGTCGAGGGTCACGGTGCCCTCGACCCGCTCCTGCAGCCCCATGATCGCCTCGGTCAGCTCGGTCTGCCCGTTGCCCTGCACGCCGGCGATGGCGAGGATCTCGCCGCGGCGGACCTCGAACGAGACGTCGTCGACGACGGCCTGCCCGTTCGCGTCGCGGACCGTGAGTCCGCTGACGACCAGGGCCTCGTCGCCCGCGCGCGCCTGCTCCTTCCGCACGGTCAGCTCGACGGCGCGACCCACCATCAGCGACGCCAGTTCGGCGTTGCTCGCCGTCGGCGACGCCTCTCCGACGACCTTGCCGAGGCGGATGACCGTGATGCGGTCGCCGACCTCGCGCACCTCGCGCAGCTTGTGCGTGATGAAGACGATGGCGGTGCCTGCCGCGCGCAGCTGGCGCATGATCGCGATGAGCTCGTCCGTCTCCTGCGGGGTGAGCACCGCCGTGGGCTCGTCGAAGACGAGGACGCGGGCGTCGCGCGAGAGCGCCTTGATGATCTCGACCCTCTGCTGCACGCCGACGGGCAGATCCTCCACGATCGCGTCGGGATCGACGTCGAAGCCGAAGCGGTCCGAGATCTCCCGCACCCGGGCGCGCGCCGCGGCGAGGTCGAGTCGACCGCCGGACTTCGTCTGCTCGTGACCGAGCATCACGTTCTCGGCGACCGAGAAGACCGGCACGAGCATGAAGTGCTGGTGCACCATGCCGATGCCCGCCTTCATGGCGTCGCCGGGCCCCGAGAAGTGCTGGACGGCGTCGTCGAGCAGGATCTCGCCCTCCTCGGCCTGGTAGAGGCCGTAGAGCACGTTCATCAGAGTCGACTTGCCCGCGCCGTTCTCGCCCAGGAGGCAGTGGATCTCGCCGGGTTCGACCGTGAGATCGATGTGGTCGTTGGCCACGAGGGCGCCGAAGCGCTTCGTGATGCCCCGCAGTTCGAGCTTCATGGAACCAATCTAACTTTCGGTCGGGCTCCCGGCGTCGGCGGGGCACGAGGACGTCCGGCGACAGAGAGGGGACGTACCGCGCCACCGCTGCGCCCTTTCGCAGAGGGAACCCTGCGGCGGCAGAGAAAAGAGGCCGGCCGGCTCCGGGATCCCCCGGGGCCGGCCGGCCTCTTCGCGTCGACTAGGACGCGGCGGGAGCCGACGGCGACTCGACGGTGATCGACCCGTCGATGATGCCCTCGGTGATCGCGTCCAGCTCGCCCTGCAGGTCCGGCGAGACCTTCGACTCGAAGTCGTGGAACGGGGCGATGCCCACTCCGTCGTTCTCGAGCGTGCCCACGTACGGCGTGGCGTCGAACTCGCCGGCACCGGCGGAGGCGGTCACGTCGGACGTGCCCTCCTTGATGCCCTTGAGGATCGAGGTCAGGTACAGGTCCGACCCGTCCGGGTAGGTCTCGTACAGGTCGGCGTCGACACCGACCATGGCGATCTCCTTGCCGGAGTCGCGGATCGCCTCGATCGCCGACTGGAAGATCGGGCCGCCCACGGGGAGGATGACGTCGGCGTTCTGGTCGATCAGCGACTGCGCCGCCGACTTCGCCTCGACGCCCGCCGCGAACCCGCCGGTGAAGGAGCCGTTCTGCGACGCGACGTCCCAGCCGACGACCTTCACGTCGGTGCCCTTCTGCTCGTTGTAGTAGGCGACACCGTCCGCGTAGCCGTCCATGAAGATGGTGACGGTCGGGTAGGGCTGGCCGCCGAAGGTGCCGACGACGCCGGTCTTCGAGTACGACGCCGCCGCGTAGCCCGCGAGGAACGCGGACTGCGAGGTGTCGAACGTGATCGGCTTGACGTTCTCGAGGTCGATCGAGGCGTCGTCGATGATCGCGAAGTCGATGTCGGTGTTCGCCTCGGCCGCGGCCTTGGTCGCATCGGCGAGCGCGAAGCCGACCGTGATGATCAGGTTGCAGCCCTGATCGACGAGGCTCGTGAGGTTCGGGGCGTAGTCGGTCTCGGACTCGGAGGTCACGTCGACCGGCTCGACACCGAGCTCCTCCGACGCCTCGACGAGACCGGTGTAGCCCAGCTCGTTGAAGGACTTGTCGTCGAAGCCGCCGGCGTCCGAGACCATGCAGGGCAGGAAGTCGCTCGTCGCGGCGGCGCCCGAGTCGCCCTCCTCGGGAGCGGAGGCGCAACCGGCGAGAAGCGCGGTGACGCCCAGAGCGGCGAGACCGCCGAACGCGGCCTTACGCGTGGTGATAGTCAAGAGATTCGTCCTCCAGGATTCGGCCCGAGCGTCGTGCGCAGCAGGGCGTCGATCCGCTCACGTTACCCAATGTGACGATTCACTCAGGGCTTCCGGGGGATGCGTTCGGAAGTCGTTACACGGTGTTTATTTTGTGGAGGAGGCGCGGGCGCCTCCTCCACCGCGGTCGGCTCGCAGAGGTGGGGCGTTTCCGAGAGCGGGGTGCGTCGGGCTGGCGGACATCGCTGGCACGCGATCTCCGCTCGCGGCCCTCCACCATGCGCTCGAGGTTCCGAGCTGTTCGGAGTGACTGCGCGCTGCGCGCGGACGGGCACGGACAGCAGGAGGGCTGCGCGCTGCGCGCGGACGGGCACGGACAGCAGGAGGGCTGCGCGCTGCGCGCGGACGAGTACGGACAGCAGGAGGGACGAGTACGGGCAGCAGGAGGGTCGCGCTGCCGAGGACGGGGGTGTGCGACGCGGGAACGGCGAAGCGCGGCGCTCCCGGGGGGAGGCCGCGCTTCGAGGAGGGTGGGGCTAGAGGACGTCGGTGCGGCCCGAGAGGCGGAGGGCGTCGACGACGCCCTTGACCTTCTGCGCGTTCTCGGTGGTGGTGACGAGGAGGGCGTCGGGGGTGTCGACGACGACGATGTCCTTCACTCCGATGAGGGCGATGGTGCGGTTGCCGCCGCTGACGACGATTCCGGTGGCGGAGTCGGCCAGGACGCGGGCGTCCTCGCCCAGGATCGCGAGGTCGGAGCGGAGACCGCTCGCGTGCAGCTTCGCGATGGAGGCGAAGTCCCCGACGTCGTCCCAGGAGAAGTGACCGGGGATGACCGCGAGCTTGCCCTCGGCGGCGGCCGGCTCGGCGACGGAGTAGTCGATCGCGATCTTCTCCAGGCCCGGCCAGATGCGGTCCACGACCGCGCCGCGCTCGGGGGTGTCCCACGCCTCGGCGAGCTCGAGGAGCCCCGCGAGCAGCTTCGGCTTGGAGCGTCCGAGCTCCTCGAGGAGCCGGTCGGCGCGGGCGATGAACATGCCGGCGTTCCAGAGGTACTGACCACTGCTGACGTACTCGCGGGCCGTGTCCGCGTCGGGCTTCTCGACGAAGGAGTCGACGGCGAGGGTGTGCGGGGCGCCGTCGATGCCGAGGTGGTCGCCGGTCCTGATGTAGCCGAATCCGACCGCCGGCTCCGTCGGCGTGATGCCGATCGTCGCGATGTAGCCCGCGTCGGCGGCGATGACCGCCTCCGCGACGGCGTCGTGGAAGAGGTGCTGACCGCTGATGACGTGGTCGGCCGCGAACGAGCCGATGATCACTCCGGGCTCGCGGCGCTCGAGGATCGCGGCGGCCAGGCCGATCGCGGCGGAGGAGTCGCGCGGCTCGCTCTCGAGCACGACGTTGACGTCCTCGAGCTTCTCGAGCTGGCGCTCGACGGCGGCGCGGTGCGCCCGGCCGGTGACGACCATGATCCGGTCGGCGCCCGAGATCGGAGCGAGACGCTCCCACGTGTCGCGCAGGAGGGTCTGGCCCGAGCCGGTGAGGTCGTGCAGGAACTTCGGGGCGTCGGCCCGGGAGAGCGGCCACAGCCTCGAGCCGATCCCACCTGCGGGGATCACGCTGTAGAAGCGGTCGAGCGGGGCGCGGCCATCGGTCTCAGGTGATGTCATGTCCGCAGGATACAAGGGCGTCCGGACGCGACCGTCCGTTCACCGGGCGGCGCTGCGCCGTTCACGCGGGCGCCGTAGCGTCCGGGGCGTGAGAGTCGCGGTCGTCACCGAGAGCTTCCTGCCGTCGTTGAACGGCGTGACCACGAGCGTCCTGCGGGTCCTCGACGAGTTCGCCGCCCGCGGCATCGAGGCCCTGGTGGTCTGCCCCGCCGCGGGAGCACCGGCCCGCTACGCCGGGCACCGCGTGGTCGAGCATCCCGCGATCGCCTACCGCGACTTCCCGGTCGGCATCCCGACCCTCGCCCTCACGCGCGAGCTCGCGGACTTCGCGCCCGACGTCGTGCACGTCGCCTCGCCCTTCCTACTGGGGGCACGCGCCATCGCCTCGGCGAACCGCCTGGGCGTGCCGAGCGTGGCCGTCTACCAGACGGACGTCGCCCGCTTCGCCGCGCGGTACGGCATCCGGGGAGCGCGCGCGCTCGCCTGGAAGGTCATCCGGCAGATCCACGCGGGTGCCGACCTGACTCTCGCCCCCTCCAGCAGCGCGCTCGACGATCTCTCCGCCGCGGGGATCGAGCGCACTGCGCTCTGGGGACGCGGCGTGCAGAGCGACCGCTTCCACCCCCGGATGCGCTCCTCCCCCTACGCCCACGAGGTGCGCGCGCCGCTCGCTCCGGACGAGGCGCTCGTCGGCTACATCGGCCGGCTCTCGCCCGAGAAGAGAGTGGAGCGCCTCGCCGCACTCGCCTCACTCCCCGACGCGGCGCTCGTGGTCGGCGGCTACGGCCCCTCCTCCGCCCGGGTCGCCGCGGCCGTCGGGTCTCGCGCCCGCATGCTCGGCCGGCTCGACGGCGAGCGGCTGCCCGCCGTCTACGCCGCACTCGACGTCTTCGTGCACACGGGCACGGAGGAGACGTTCGGCCAGACGGTCCAGGAGGCGCAGGCGTCCGGGACCGCGGTCGTCGCCCCGCACGCGGGCGGACCGACCGACCTGATCGAGCACGGCGTCGACGGCCTCCTCTACGCCCCCGAGAGCGACTCCGATCTGCGCCGTCAGGTCGAGCGCCTCGTCCGCGACCCCGCCCTGCGCGCCCGCCTCGGCGAGGCGGGGCGGCGGCGCGTGCTGCACCGGACCTGGAGCGCGCTCACGGACGAACTGCTGGGCCACTACGCGGCCGTCGGGGTGCCCGCCGTGGTGGAGCACCGCAGCTAAGGCTCGCCTTAGCCGCGCTCTCCCGGAACGCCGTTTAGAATCGAAGGGCGAGAATCTCGTCGCTCCCCCGCCCCGTCCGCGTCCACGAGACGCGGAGCAGGTCAGGCCGTCGGAGTGCACAACCAGGGAGGGTTGTCCGTGTCAGTTCAAGCTGCTCAGACCCTCGCACCCCGGAAGCAGGGGAAGATCCGCCGTCCGGCCGGAACCCTCTACCGCGGTCGCGAAGGCATGTGGTCGTGGGTGCTCCACCGCATCACCGGTGTCGCCATCTTCTTCTTCCTCCTCGTCCACGTCCTGGACTCGGCCCTCATCGCCGTGAGCCCGGAGGCGTACGACGCGGTGATCGGAACCTACAAGAACCCGATCATGGGCCTGGGCGAGACGGGGCTGGTGGGCGCCATCGCGTTCCACGCCCTGAACGGCCTGCGCATCATCCTGGTCGACTTCTGGAGCTGGGCGACGCGCAACCAGCGCCTGCTCTTCTGGGTGGTCATGGGCCTCTGGGTCGTGCTGATGCTCGGCTTCGCGCCGCGCCACCTCATGTTCGTCTTCGGAGAGGGAGGAGGGGAATGAGCACCGTCGCCGCCCCCCGCACGCCGCACACCCCGACTCGTTCCTCCGGGACGAACTGGGAGAAGTGGGGCTGGATCTACATGCGCGCCTCCGGCGTCGTGCTGATCGTCCTGATCTTCGGGCACCTGATCTACAACCTCCTGCTCGGCGACGGCATCAAGGCCATCGACTTCGGCTTCGTCGGCGGCAAGCTCGCGAACCCGTTCTGGCAGTGGTGGGACGTCCTCATGCTGTGGCTCGCCCTGATCCACGGCGGGAACGGCATGCGCACGCTGGTCAACGACTACGCGACCTCGCCGCTGCTGGCCCGCGCCTTCAAGGGCGGGATCCTCGTGGCCGTCGTCTCCCTGATCGTCCTCGGAACCTGGGTCGTCTTCGCGTTCGACCCGTGCCCGCCGAACACGGCGGCCGAGTTCCTGCCGTCGTTCTGCGGCGCCTGACGCACCGCCGCTGATGCGGGAGGAGGCGCTGCGGTCGACCGCGGCGCCTCCTCCCGGGTCCGGCACCCCTCCCCGTCCTCCTCACCCGCACAACGGAGCACCCACCCAGTGAGCACAGCAGGCCACGTACACCCCGGCGGCGACCAGAGCGCCTTCACGCAGACCGTCGGACCCGACGGCGTCCACTACCACCAGTTCGACGTGGTCATCGTCGGCGCCGGCGGCGCCGGCATGCGGGCGGCCATCGAGGCCGGCCCCAAGGCGAAGACCGCCGTGATCTCGAAGCTCTACCCGACGCGCTCCCACACCGGAGCGGCGCAGGGCGGCATGGCCGCCGCGCTCGCGAACGTCGAGGAGGACAGCTGGGAGTGGCACACCTTCGACACGGTCAAGGGCGGCGACTACCTCGTCGACCAGGACGCGGCCGAGATCCTCGCGAAGGAGGCCATCGACGCGGTCATCGACCTCGAGAACATGGGCCTCCCCTTCAACCGCACCGAGGACGGCAAGATCGACCAGCGCCGCTTCGGCGGTCACACCCGCGACCACGGCAAGGCGCCCGTGCGCCGCGCCTGCTACGCGGCCGACCGCACCGGCCACATGATCCTGCAGACGCTGTTCCAGAACTGCGTCCGCCTCGGCATCAACTTCTACAACGAGTTCTACGTGCTCGACCTCGTGATGACGAAGGTCGACGGCGTCGACAAGCCCTCCGGAGTCGTGGCGTACGAGCTCGCGACGGGCGAGCTGCACGTGTTCCAGGCGAAGGCGATCATCTTCGCGACCGGCGGCTTCGGCAAGATCTACAAGACCACCTCGAACGCGCACACGCTGACCGGCGACGGAGTCGGCATCATCTGGCGCAAGGGCCTGCCCCTCGAGGACATGGAGTTCTTCCAGTTCCACCCGACCGGCCTCGCCGGCCTCGGCATCCTCCTCACCGAGGGAGCGCGAGGAGAGGGCGCGATCCTCCGCAACGCCTCGGGCGAGCGCTTCATGGAGCGCTACGCCCCGACCATCAAGGACCTCGCGCCCCGCGACATCGTCGCGCGGTGCATGGTCCAGGAGGTCGCGGAGGGCCGCGGCGCCGGTCCGCACAAGGACTACGTGCTGCTCGACTGCACGCATCTGGGCGCCGAGGTCCTCGAGACGAAGCTCCCGGACATCACCGAGTTCGCCCGCACTTACCTCGGTGTCGACCCGGTCGTCGAGCCGGTGCCGGTCATGCCGACCGCGCACTACGCGATGGGCGGCATCCCGACGAACGTGAAGGCCGAGGTCCTCTCGGACAACACCACCGTCGTGCCGGGCCTGTACGCGGCCGGCGAGTGCGCCTGCGTGTCGGTGCACGGCTCCAACCGCCTCGGCACCAACTCCCTCCTCGACATCAACGTCTTCGGCAAGCGCAGCGGCAACAACGCGGCCGACTACGCCAAGACCGTCGACTTCACTCCCCTGCCCGCCGACCCGGCCGGAGCGATCCGCGACATGCTCGCCTCGCTCCGCGACGCGACCGGCACCGAGCGGATCGCCTCGATCCGCAAGGAGCTGCAGGACGAGATGGACAAGAACGCCCAGGTGTTCCGCACCGACGAGTCGCTCGAGCAGGTCACCGGCACGATCCAGCGCCTGCGCGACCGGTTCCGCAACATCTCGGTGCAGGACAAGGGCAAGCGCTTCAACACCGATCTCCTGGAGGCCGTCGAGCTCGGCTTCCTCCTCGACCTCGCTGAGGTCGTCGTGTTCTCGGCGCGCAACCGCAAGGAGAGCCGTGGCGGTCACATGCGCGACGACTTCCCCAAGCGCGACGACGACAACTACATGCAGCACACGATGGCGTACCTCTCCGGTGACGCCCACTCCTCCGATGCCGGTGACCACATCCGGCTCGACTGGAAGCCCGTCGTGATCACCCGGTACCAGCCGATGGAGAGGAAGTACTAGCCATGTCGACCGCTACCCTCGAGCAGCCCCCCGCGGCCCCCGCCGCCCCGGAGGCGTTCACCGTCACGTTCATCATCCGCCGCTTCGACCCCGAGGTGGACGCCGAGCCGCGCTGGCAGGACTTCGACGTCGAGATGTACTCGACCGACCGCGTCCTCGACGCCCTGCACCGCATCAAGTGGGACCAGGACGGGTCGTTGACCTTCCGCCGTTCCTGCGCGCACGGCATCTGCGGCTCGGACGCGATGCGCATCAACGGGCGCAACCGCCTGGCCTGCAAGACGCTGATCAAGGATCTCGACATCTCGCAGCCGATCTACATCGAGGCGATCAAGGGCCTGCCCCTCGAGAAGGACCTCGTCGTCGACATGGAGCCGTTCTTCGCCTCGTTCCGCGAGGTGCAGCCGTTCCTGATCGCCAACACCCCGGCGCCCAAGGGCAAGGAGCGCGTGCAGTCGGTCGCCGACCGCGCCCGCTTCGACGACACCACGAAGTGCATCCTCTGCGCCGCGTGCACCTCGTCGTGCCCCGTGTTCTGGACCGACGGGCAGTACTTCGGCCCGGCCGCCATCGTGAACGCGCACCGCTTCATCTTCGACTCGCGCGACGACGCGGGCGGAGCCCGTCTCGACATCCTCAACGACAAGGAGGGCGTGTGGCGCTGCCGCACGACCTTCAACTGCACCGAGGCGTGCCCCCGCGGCATCCAGATCACTCAGGCGATCGCGGAGGTCAAGCAGGCGGTCATCCGCGGCCGCGCCTGATCGCACGAGCACTTCCCCGCGAGCTTGGGCCGTGAGAACTCGTTCGGCTCGTCGGAATCCTCGGATCCGGCGAGCCGAACGTCGTTCCGCGAGCCGGAGGTGGGCCGCAGGTTCCTCCCCAGGGACGGACGTCACGACCCTCTCCCAGGATCGGCCGAGGCCGGGCGGAGCTGCGCGGCGGCTCGACGAGTGTCGGAGCATGAAGTACGGCGTGCACCACATCGGGTACCTCCGAGCGATCGGGATCGACACTCCGACCGCGGTCAGGGCGGGAGCGCTCCGCCGCATCCGCTGAGGCTGGTACGCCGCGCCGAACGCGACCACCGACGAACTGCAGGCCGCTGCCGCGTGCGGCTCGCTCAGCTGCATCTCGCTCCTGGCCGAAGCGGGCGCGTTCCGCCCCGCCGGACGAGCGCCTGCCCCTCGCCATCACCTCACGTTCGAGGCCCCGCCCGGCCGTCCTCGATGCTCGAATCGTGACGCACTGGAGCCATCGCGTCCGGGAGGCGGAGTACCGCTCGATCCGGGCGACTCGCGAGGAGGCCCTCGCACAGGTCTTCCAGTGTCAGCCGCTCCCTCTCACGATCGCCGTCGCCGACTCCTGCCTTCGCCTCCGTCTCCTAGCGCCGAACGCCCTCGCTGCAGTGGTCGGCGTCCTCCCCTCCCGACTCTCGGGCGTCGTCCGGCTCGTCGACGCGCGGGCCGAGTCCGGATCGGAATCGGTGGCGCGCGTCGGTCTCGTGCTGCAGGGTCTCGCCTGCGACGTCCAGGTCCAGGTCCCCGGTGTCGGCCGCGTCGATCTCGTGGTCGACGGATGGGTGCTCATCGAGGTCGACAGCCGTGCCTGGCACGATGACGAGCGCTCGTTCCAGCGGGACCGTCGACGCGACCGCGCCGCCGCGGCACTCGGGTACACGTCCCTCCGTTTGACGTATGCCGACGTCATGCACGACTGGCCGCGCACCCTCGACAGCATCCTCGCCGTGCTCGCCCGGGGCCGTCCCGTCTGACGCCTCGGTCCGTCGAGCCGGGGCCCATCGTGGGGACTTCTCGGCTCGCACGACTCGGTTCGGCTCGTGGAACAAAGCGGGTTCGACGAGCCGAACGCGGAACCGCGAGCCGGAGCTGGAGGTGGAGCCGGAGGTGCAGGAGACGGCCTCGCTCCGGCCCTACCCTTGGAGGCATGACGGAGGCGGCGACAGACACTCCGCGCGGCATCCCGGCGCTGATCGAGCGGGTGCTGCGCACGCGACCGCTCCGCGTCTTCCTGCACTACTCCGAGACCGGCGGGCCGCTCTTCGCCTCGGGCCTGGCGTTCCAGGCGCTCTTCGCCGTCTTCGGCGCGCTGTTCGTGTTCTTCGCGGTGTTCGGCTTCTGGGTCCGCGGGGACACCGCGCTGCGCGATTCGCTGATCGAGCTCGTGCAGCGCTCGATCCCCGGACTGATCGGCGGCAAGGGCTCCCTCGTCTCCGTCGACACGCTGCTGGACCAGTCGATCCTGGGCTGGACCGGAGTCATCGCCGCCGCGGTCCTGCTCTGGACGGCCCTGAACTTCCTCGGGAGCCTCCGGCAGGCCGTCCGGATCCTCTTCACGCTGCCCGGTCCGACGACGCTGTTCGTCCTGCTCAAGCTCAAGGACGCCGGACTCGCGCTCGTCTTCGGAGCCGTGCTGCTCGTCTCCGCGGGCCTGTCGGTGTTCTCGACCACGTTCGTCGACGTCGCCTTCGACTTCCTCGGTATCGGCAGCGACTCGGAGCTCGGACGCATCACCGGTGGTGCGGTCGGCCTCCTGATCATGCTCGCGCTCGACACCGCGACCCTCGCCGGATCGTTCCGGATCCTGTCGGGCATCCCGATCCCGTGGAAGAACCTGTGGGTCGGAGCGCTGATGGGCGGCGTCGCCCTCGGCGCCCTGAAGATCCTCGGGACGCAGCTGCTCGGCGGCGCGTCGCGCAACCCGCTGCTCGCGTCCTTCGCGGTCCTCATCGGTCTGCTGATCTGGTTCAACCTCGTCTGCCAGGTCATCCTGATCGTCGCCTCGTGGATCTCGGTCGGGATGAGCGACGCCGGCATCTCGGCTCGCAAGCTCACCCCGGAGGAACGCGAGAAGGAGCAGGAGGAGCAGCTGCGCGCCGCACGCCGCACGCTCGCAGAGGTGGAGCGGCAGCGTCTCACGACCGCCCTCGCCGACGCCTCCCTCCTCAAGCGGCGGCGGATCGAGAAGAGCCTGGAGCGCCTCGACGAGGAGCTCGCCGAGCTCTCGGCCTGACCCGCGCATCCGAGGACCGCCCCACTCCGCGGGCGCGCTGCTCCACGCTTGTCGAACATGTTTGTTTCTGTTGACTTCGTGGGTAAACGGGTCTAAAAAGATGTAAACGCAGATCCGCCCCGCGGAACGCGAGCACCACTGGATCGAGACGACGGAGTCGACATGTACGCACCGGAGCGCCACCAGGCGATCCTGGACCGTGCCCGCACCGACGGGCGGGTCGAGGTCCGCGATCTCGCGCTCTCGCTCGCGGTCACGCCCGAGACGATCCGTCGCGACCTCACGAGCCTCGAGCGCCGCGGCCTGCTGCGCCGGGCGCACGGCGGCGCGATCCCGGTCGAGCGCCTGGGCATCGAGCCCGAGGTCGCCGCCCGCGAGGGCCACCTCGCCGCCGAGAAGGACCGCATCGCCACCGCAGCCCTCGCCGAAGTGCCCGACGGCGGGTCGCTCGCCATCGACGCGGGCACCACCACCGTCCGCCTCGCGGAGCTGCTCCCCCTGGACCGCCGGCTGACGGTCGTCACCCACTCCCTCCCCGTCGCGATGGCGCTCGTCGGCCGGCCCAACATCGATCTGCACCTGCTCGGCGGTCACCTCCGCGGAGTGACGCAGGCCGCCGTCGGCCCGTGGGCCGCCCAGGCGATCGCCTCCGTCTCGGTGGACGTCGCCTTCATCGGCACCAACGGCATCAGCCGCGAGCGGGGCCTCACCACCCCCGACCTCGACGAGGCCGTGGTCAAGTCGGCCCTCATCACCTCGGCACGCCGCGTCGTCGTCCTCGCCGACCACTCCAAGTTCGGCCGGCAGGACTTCGGGCACGTCGCTCCGCTGTCCGCGATCGACACCGTCATCACGGACAGCGGCCTCGACGACGAGACCGTCGACGACGTCGAGTCCGCCGGCCCCGAGGTGGTCCGCGCATGATCGTCACCGTCACCGCCAACCCGAGCATCGACGTCACCCTCTCGACCAGCGGCTTCGCGGTCGGCGAGGTCAACCGGGCGCACGACGTGCGCCGCGACCCGGCGGGGAAGGGTGTCAACGTCGCCCGCGCCCTCGCCCGCAACGGAGTCGAGGCCACGGCTGTCTACCCCGCCGACGCCTCGACCGGGCTCGACCTCTCGTCGATGCTCGAGGCGGCGGGCGTCCGGTCCGCGAGCATCGCGATCGCGCAGCCGATCCGCACCAACATCACCGTCGTCGACGACGCCTCGGGGCGCACCACCAAGATCAACGAGCCCGGCCCGGCGATCAGCCCCGAGGAGGCGAAGGCGCTCTCGGAGCTCATCTGCGACCACGTCGTCGCCGCACCGCGCTGGCTCGTCGCGTGCGGCAGCGTCCCTCCGGGACTCGGCGACGACTTCTACGCGTCGCTCGGCCGACTCGCCCTGCACTTCGGCGTCCCGCTCGCCGTCGACACCTCCGGAGCCCCGCTCACCGCGATCATCGCGGCCGGCACGGCGACCCTGGTGAAGCCCAACCTCGAGGAGCTCGAGGAGCTCCTCGGCCGCTCGCTCCCGACGGTCGGAGACGTCGTCGCCGGAGCACGCGAACTCCTCCGCCTCCCGGACGCGCGAGCGCTCGTGAGCCTCGGAGAGCACGGCGCCCTCCTCGTCACGGCCGACGCGTCGTGGTGGGCGGGCGCACCCGCCGTCGTGCCCCTCAGCACCGTCGGCGCCGGGGACAGCACCCTCGCGGGCTACCTCTCGGCCACCGACGCCACGGAGGCGGAGCGCCTCGCGACAGCAGTCGCGTGGGGCACCGCCGCCGTCCGGCTCCCGGGCAGCGAAGCCCCGGGGCCCGACTCCCTCCGACTCGACGACGTCACCGTCGTCGCGTCCCCCGACCCCCACCTCCCGATTGGAGAACTGAGCGCATGACTGCACTCACCGAGGCCTCGACCGTCATCGTCGACCTGACCGCCGCCACCAAGGACGAGGCCACCGCGCAGCTGGCGAAGACGCTGGCCGACGCGGGCCGCGTCACCGACCTCGACGGGTTCCTCGCCGACGTCCGCGACCGCGAGGCGCAGATGGCCACCGGCATGCCCGGCGGCATCGGGATCCCCCACGCCCGCTCCTCCCACGTCGTCGCCCCCAGCGTCGCCGTCGGCATCGCGAAGCAGGGCGTCGACTTCGGCGCCCCCGACGGACCGGCCGACCTGATCTTCCTGATCGCCGCCCCCGACGGAGCCGACCAGGCGCACCTCAAGATCCTCGCCCAGCTCGCCCGCAAGCTGATCCACGAGTCCTTCACCGGGTCCCTCCGCGCCGCGTCCAGCGGCCAGGAGGTCGCCGACATCATCGCCCGAGAGGTCGTCGTCTCATGAGGATCGTCGCCGTCACCAGCTGCATCGCCGGCATCGCGCACACCTACATGGCCGCCGAAGCCCTGGAGCAGGCCGCGAAGAAGAAGGGGTACGAGATCCAGGTCGAGACCCAGGGCGCTGCGGGCTCCGACCCGATGTCGGACCAGACCATCGCCGACGCCGACGTCGTCATCCTCGCCGCCGACCTCGAGGTCCGCGGCAAGGAGCGCTTCGCCGGGAAGCCGACCCTCGAGGTCGGCACCTCGGAGGCGCTCGCGAAGGCCTCGGAGGTCATCGACCGCGCCGTCGCCACCGCCCAGGCCGCACCGCCCGCCGCCGCCGCGACCTCCTCCGACGCCCCCCGCTTCGTGGCCGTCACGAGCTGCATCGCGGGCATCGCGCACACCTACATGGCCGCGGAGGCGCTCGAGCAGGCCGCGAAGAAGCGCGGCTACCCGATCCACGTCGAGACCCAGGGCGCCGCCGGCTCCGAGGAGATGACCGCGGGCGACATCGCCGCCGCCGACGTCGTCATCCTCGCCGCCGACCTCGAGGTCCGCGGCAAGGACCGCTTCGCCGGCAAGCCGATCCTCCAGGTCGGAGTCGCCGAGGCGCTCGCGAAGCCGGATGAGGTCCTCGACCGCGCACTCGCCCTGCGCAGCGCGAAGCCCGCCGACGCCCCTGCCCGCGCGCAGGCCGCCGCCGCCCCCGCCGCCCCCAAGAAGGTCGGCGTCGGCACGCGCATCCGCCAGAACCTGATGACCGGCGTCTCGTACATGATCCCGTTCGTCGCGGCGGGCGGTCTGCTGATCGCCCTGTCGTTCCTGTTCGGCGGGTACCAGATCGTCAGCTTCACTCCGCAGCAGATCATCGACAACGGCTTCAACCCGGTGAACATCACCGACTGGGCCGGAGTCATGTTCCTGATCGGAGGAGCGACCTTCGCGTTCCTCGTGCCCGTGCTGTCCGGCTTCATCGCCTTCGGTATCGCCGACCGCCCCGGCATCGCCCCCGGCTTCCTCGGCGGCGCGGTCGCAGTGACCGTCGGAGCCGGCTTCCTCGGCGGACTCGCCTCGGGCTTCATCGCCGGATACGCGGCGCTGTACATCTCGCGGATCAAGCTGCCCGCGGCCTTCAAGTCGCTGATGCCCGTCGTGATCATCCCCCTGATCGCGACCTTCATCACCGGCTTCCTGATGTTCGTCGTCCTCGGAGCGCCGCTGCGCGCGCTGAGCGAGGGACTCTCGTCCTGGCTCTCCGGACTCACCGGCGGCAACCTCATCGTGCTCGGGATCATCCTGGGCCTCATGATGGCGTTCGACATGGGCGGGCCCGTCAACAAGGTGGCGTACGCCTTCGCGACCACAGGTCTCGCCTCCGTCCCCGCCGACGGCGACCCGAACTCGGTCCAGTTCAAGGTGATGGCGATCGTGATGGCCGCCGGCATGACGCCGCCGCTGGGTCTCGCCCTGGCGACGACGCTGCGCAAGCGCCTCTTCACCGACGCCGAGCGCCAGAACGGCAAGGCCGCCTACCTGCTCGGCGCGTCCTTCATCTCGGAGGGGGCCATCCCGTTCGCCGCGGTCGACCCGCTGCGCGTGATCCCCTCCGCGATGATCGGCTCGGCCGTCACCGGCGCGCTCGTCGCCCTGTTCGGCTCGACCCTCCGCGCCCCGCACGGCGGAGTCTGGGTCACCGGCCTCGTCGGACAGCCGATCCTCTACCTGGTCGCGATCCTCGTCGGAATGGTCGTCACCGCGATCGCCGTCATCATCGCCAAGAGCATCAAGCGCGCCCCCGTGGTCGCCGAGGTGCCCGAGCCCGTCACGGCCCGCCCCGTCGCCGCGGTCTGACCCGCGCCGACCCCCGAACGACCGTCCTGAGCGGTCCCTCCGACAGCCCGCGCCTGCGCCGCCTTCTTCTTCTCCGAGGGAAGGTGGCGCAGGACGCGGGCTGTTCCTTTTTCCGCGGCGGTCCCCGCCCGCCGCGGCGCAGTCGGCTTCGCGACGGGATGCGTTTCCGAGAGCGGGGCGCGGACGGCTACGACGAATCGCTGGGACGCGATCCGCCGGTTCGCCTCTGCGGTGGCGCGGCGGTCCCCGCCCGCCGCGGCGCAGTCGGCTTCGCGACGGGATGCGTTTCCGAGAGCGGGGCGCGGACGGCTACGACGAATCGCTGGGACGCGATCCGCCGGTTCACCTGAGCGGTGGCGCAGCGGTCCCCGCCCGCCGCGGCGCGGGTGGCTTCGCGACGGGGACGCGTTTCCGAGAGCGGGGCGCGGACGGCTACGACGAATCGCTGGGACGCGATCCGCCGGTTCACCTGAGCGGTGGCGCAGCGGTCCCCGCCCGCCGCGGCGCAGTCGGCTTCGCGACATGGTCCGTTTACGGGAGCGGGCAGCGGACGTCTACAGCGAATCGCTCACACGCGATTCGCCGGTTCGCCGTCACCACGGGCGGCGGTCCCCGCCCGCCGCGGCGCGGGTGGCTTAGCGGTGGGGCGCGTCAGCGAGGGCGAGGCACGGACGGCGAGGACGAATCGCCGGCATGCTGTTCCCCGGGGCGCCTCCTCGACGGGCGGCGGCGGTTGCGCCGTGCGCAACCTCAGCTCGGAGAGGGGTATCCCGGCTGTCAGCGGTTTCACCCCTGTCACAGCTGAGGTTGTGATGCCGGGGCCGACGCGGAGGTGAGGACACCGGGTGCGCCGCGGATGGCCCCCGACCGTCGGGGGGTCGGGGGCCAGAACCTGAGCTGTGACGCGTGCTCGGCCACCATCGTGGCTGAGCGGCCCTCCTGGCTGACGTTCTGCGCAGCGGGAAGAGACGCGGCGCCCGGGAGGGCCGTGTCGGCGGCCGAGAATAGACTGCTCCGGTGACCAAGAAGCTCCTCCGCATCGCCTCCGTCAACGTCAACGGGGTCCGCGCCGCGTTCCGCAAGGGCATGGGCGACTGGCTCGCCGCGCGCGACGTCGACATCCTCGCCCTGCAGGAGGTGCGCGCCTCCACCGACGACCTCACCGGGCTCCTCGGCGACGACTGGGACGTGCTGCACGACGAGGCGACCGCGAAGGGCCGCGCCGGAGTGGCGCTCGCGTCCCGCAACCGCGCCACGATCCACCGGGTCGCCCTGGGCGCCGACGACTTCGACTCGGCCGGGCGCTGGCTCGAGGCCGACTACGAGGTCGGCGACCGCACGATCACCGTCGTGTCGACCTACGTCCACTCCGGTGGCGTCGGCACCCCGAAGCAGGACGAGAAGGTGAAGTTCCTCGACGCGATGACCGAGCGGCTGCCCCAGTTGCAGGCGCACAATCCGCTCGCCGTCGTGATGGGCGACCTCAACGTCGGCCACCGCACCCTCGACATCAAGAACTGGAAGGGCAACGTCAAGAAGGCCGGCTTCCTCCCCGAGGAGCGCGCCTACTTCGACCGCTTCCTCGGCGCCGAGGGCGAGGAGGGCTACAACGCCGGTGCCGGGCTCGGCTGGATCGACCTCGGCCGCCGCTTCGCGGGCGAGGTCCCCGGGCCCTACACCTGGTGGTCGCAGCGCGGCCAGGCCTTCGACACCGACACCGGCTGGCGCATCGACTACCAGCTCGCCACCCCCGAGCTCGCCGCGCTCGCGCGCAGCTACGAGATCGACCGTGCCGACAGCTGGGACACCCGCTGGTCCGACCACGCCCCCGTCGTCGTCGACTACGAGCTCTGACCCTCCACCACTCCCCCGCGCGATCACCGCGCCACCGCACCGCAACTGAGGCCTCACCATGACCCCCACCGCTCCGGGCGCGAAGCCCGTCATCTTCTCGGGCATGCAGCCCTCCTCGGGCTCGCTGCACCTCGGCAACTACATCGGCGCGCTCACGCAGTGGGTCGCCATGCAGGAGGACTTCGACGCGTACTTCTGCGTCGTCGACCTCCATGCGATCACCGTGCCGCAGGACCCGGCCGAGCTGCGCGAGCGCACGCGCGCGACCGCTGCACAGTACATCGCGGCCGGCATCGACCCCGAGCGCTCGACTCTGTTCATCCAGTCGCACGTGCCCGCGCACGCCGAGCTGGCGTGGATCCTGAACACGGTGACCGGCTTCGGCGAGGCGAGCCGCATGACGCAGTTCAAGGACAAGTCGGCGAAGCAGGGCACCGAAGCCGCCTCGGTCGGCCTCTTCACCTACCCGATCCTCATGGCGGCCGACATCCTGCTCTACCAGACCGACGCCGTGCCCGTCGGCGAGGACCAGCGCCAGCACCTCGAGCTCACCCGCGACCTCGCGGGGCGCTTCAACACGCGCTTCGGCGAGACCTTCGCGATCCCGGAGCCGCACATCGCCCGCGAGACGGCGAAGATCTACGACCTGCAGAACCCCGGCGCCAAGATGTCGAAGTCGGCGGAGTCGGACGCGGGCCTGCTGAGCGTGCTCGACGAACCGAAGGCGACCGCGAAGAAGATCATGCGGGCCGTCACCGACACGGAGTCGGAGGTGCGGTTCGACCGCGCCGCCAAGCCCGGCGTCTCGAACCTGCTCACGATCTACTCCGTTCTGGCCGACCGCACGGTCGAGTCGCTCGAGCAGGAGTACGCCGGCCGCGGCTACGGCGACCTGAAGAAGGGTCTCGTCGAGGTCGTCGCCGCGACGTTCGACCCGATCCGCGCCCGGACGGCCGAGCTGCTGGCGGACCCGGCCGAGCTCGACCGCGTGCTGTCCCGTGCGGCCGACCGCGCCTCCGAGACGGCGGAGAAGACGCTCGCGACCGTCTACGACCGCATCGGCTTCCTCCGCCGCACCCGCTGAGCCGTGCTGCGGCTCGCGCTCTTCGACCTCGACGACACCCTCTTCCAGCACGCCCGGGCGGTCCGGAAGGGGATCGTCGCGCACGCGACGGCGCTCGGCGACGCGTACTCCGGCGAGGCGGGTGAGATCCAGCGCCGCTGGTACGACCTCGAGGAGGAGCACTACCACCGCTACCTGGCGGGCGAGCTCGACTACGAGGGGCAGCGGCGCGCCCGTGCGACGGCCTTCGCAGCCGACGCGGGCGTCGAGCTGTCGCCGGAGGAGGCGAGCGAGTGGTTCGCCGCCTACCTCGAGCAGTACGTGGCCGCGTGGACGCTGCACGACGACGCTCTGCCCGCCCTCGACCGGCTCGACGCGGCGGGCGTCCGGATCGGCGTGATCACGAACGGCGACCTCGAGTTCCAGACGCGCAAGATGGACGCGATCGCGCTGTCGGAGCGCGTCGAGCACCTGATCGCGTCGGGCGAGGTCGGCGTGACGAAGCCGGATGCGCGGATCTTCCAGGTCGCCTGCGAGCGGTTCGGAGTGGCTCCGTCCGATGCGCTGTACGTCGGCGACCGCCTCGGCACCGACGCGATCGGCGCGGCGCGAGCGGGACTCCGCGGGATCTGGCTCGACCGGGTGGGCGGACCGGAGCACGGCCGTGAGCTGCCGGAGGACGCCGTCGACCTGAGCGTGCGGCAGATCGGATCCCTCGACGAGCTGCCGGCGCTGCTCGGGATCTGAGCCGGGGCAGCCTCGGCGAGGCGGGGTCCCGATACGCCGCTGCGCGGCTACTCGACCAGCAGAGGCGGCGGCGCTGGCGGGCGGGTCTCGATACGCCGCTGCGCGGCTACTCGACCAGCAGATTGCGGCTGAGCCATCGGGGAACGAGGAAGCGCCTCGGCGCGACCCGAAGGCCGCGCCGAGGCGCTTCACCGATCCTGAGGCCGGCGTTCTCGATCGCCGCGCTACACGAGGCGAACCGGCGGAACGCGTGCGAGCGTTCCGACGTAGCCGGACGCAAGACGCTCTTCACATCGCGACCGCGCGCGAGAGCCGACTGCGCCACGGCGGGCGGGGACCGCCGTGGAATCGATTACGACACGTCCTCGTCGACCCAGTCGAAGGTCTTCGTGACGGCCTTCTTCCAGAGGCGGTACTGGCGGGCGGCCTCGTCCTGGTCCATGGAGGGGGTCCAGCGCGAGTCCTCCTGCCAGTTCTGGCGCAGGTCGTCGAGGTTCTCCCAGAAGCCGACGGCGAGGCCCGCGGCGTACGCGGCTCCGAGCGCGGTGGTCTCGGCGACGACCGGGCGGACGACCGGGACGCCGAGGATGTCGGCCTGGAACTGCATGAGCAGGTTGTTGGCGATCATGCCGCCGTCGACCTTGAGCTCCTGCAGGGGCACACCGGAGTCGGCGTTGACGGCGTCCAGCACCTCGCGGGTCTGGAACGCGGTCGCCTCGAGCGCGGCGCGGGCGATGTGGCCCTTGTTCACGTAACGGGTCAGGCCGACGAGCGCACCGCGCGCATCCGACCGCCAGTACGGAGCGAAGAGACCCGAGAACGCCGGCACGAAGTAGGCGCCGCCGTTGTCCTCGACGGTCGCGGCGAGTGCCTCGACCTCGGGCGCCGAGCCGATGAGGCCCAGGTTGTCGCGCAGCCACTGGATGAGCGAGCCGGAGACCGCGATCGAGCCCTCGAGTGCGTAGTGCACCTCGCCGTCGCCGAGCTTGTAGCCGATGGTGGTGAGGAGGCCGTTCTTGGAATGGACGATCTCGGTGCCGGTGTTGAAGATGAGGAAGTTGCCGGTGCCGTAGGTGTTCTTCGCCTCGCCCGGATCGAACGCCGCCTGGCCGAAGGTCGCGGCCTGCTGGTCGCCCAGGATGCCCGCGATGGGCACCTCGCGCAGCAGCGACGAGGACTCGACGTGGCCGTACACCTCGGAGGAGGAGCAGACCTCGGGGAGCATCGACTTCGGGACGCCGAACGCCTCGAGGATGTCGTCGCGCCACTCGAGGGTCTCGAGGTCGAGGAACAGCGTGCGCGACGCGTTGGTCACGTCGGTCTTGTGCACGCCGCCGTCGATGCCGCCGGTCAGGTTCCAGAGGACCCAGGTGTCGGTCGTGCCGAAGATCAGGTCGCCGGCCTCGGCCTTCTCGCGCGCACCCTCGACGTTCTCGAGGATCCAGACGATCTTGGTGCCCGAGAAGTAGGTCGCGAGCGGGAGGCCGACGATCGACTTGAAGCGGTCCGCTCCCTCGTCGCCCGCGAGGCGGTCGACGATCGACTGCGTGCGGGTGTCCTGCCACACGATCGCGTTGTAGACGGGCTTGCCGGTGGTCTTGTCCCAGACGACCGCGGTCTCGCGCTGGTTGGTGATGCCGACCGAGGCGATGTCGTGGCGGGTCAGGTCGGCGCGGGAGAGCGCCTGGCCGATGACCTCGCGGACGTTGTTCCAGATCTCGATCGGGTCGTGCTCGACCCAGCCCGCGCGGGGGAAGATCTGCTCGTGCTCCTTCTGACCGGTGGAGACGATCGAGCCCTTCTTGTCGAAGATGATCGCGCGGGACGACGTCGTCCCCTGGTCGATCGCGATGACGTAGTCAGCCATGTGCAAGTACTCCTTCGTAACGAGTGTGGGAGGAAGCGGCGCGGAGCGCGTCAGAGGATGGGGAGCAGGACCAGCGAGGACCAGCCGGCGAGCAGTCCACCGACGATCGGGCCGGCGATCGGCACCCACGAGTAGGACCAGTCGCTCGAGCCCTTGCCCTTGATCGGGAGCAGCGCGTGGGCGATGCGGGGGCCGAGGTCACGGGCCGGGTTGATGGCGTAGCCGGTCGGGCCGCCGAGGGAGGCGCCGATCGCGATCACCAGGATCGCGACGGGCAGCGCGCCGAGCGCGGCGAGTCCGCCGTCGCCCTGACGACCGCCGCCGAATCCGATGACGACGAAGACGAGCACGAAGGTGCCGATGACCTCGGTGACGAAGTTCCAGCCGTAGGAGCGGATCGCCGGGCCGGTCGAGAAGACGCCGAGCTTGTTGGCGGGGTCGGGCTCCTCGTCGAAGTGCTGCTTGTACGCGAGCCAGCAGAAGACGGCACCGAGGATCGCACCGAGCAGCTGCGCGGCGATGTACGACAGGATCGACACGATGTTGACCGGGACGCCGGAGCCGAACTCCTCAGCGCCGCTCGCGACTAGGCCGAGCGTGACCGCGGGGTTGAGGTGCGCGCCCGAGTTGTACGAGACGATCACACCGGAGAAGACCGCGAAGCCCCATCCGATGTTCACCATCAGGAACCCGCCGTTGAAACCCTTGTTCTTCACCAGCGCGACGTTGGCGACGACGCCGCAGCCCAGGAGGACGAGCAACGCCGTCCCCACCAGCTCCGCTAGGAACACCACTCCGAGATTGTCCACGATGACCTTTTCCTCCGATTCGAGCGGACGCGCGCACGCATCCGAGTCGAGCACCGATGCCCGACGTGTGTGAAGTTATCCGCGCCCCGGCACTCCGACAAGGAGCGACGCGTGCACGTTCGTGCGTAAAACCACGGAAGTCCCGGCGCGATCGTGCTCGTGCCGGGACTTCCGCTTCGCTCCGCCTGTCTCCGCTTACGACGCGGGGACGGCGGTCGGCGTCTGGACGGAGGTGCCTCCGACGTCCACGCCGTTGTACTTCTTCAGGTGCGAGATGGTCGCGTCGACCTCCTCGGCGCGCTTCGCGTCGTCCCAGCCCAGGACGGCTCCGGTGTGCTCGGCCAGCTCCTCGAGGAGCTCGCGGCTGAGACCGCCGGTGAAGGCGTGGTTGGTGCGGCGCATGACCAGGTCGATCAGGTGCACGACGCTCTCGCGCTGCGCCAGGTAGCGGATCTCACCGGTGGTGAAGTCCTTGTCGAAGTCGAGCGCCTCGTCGTGGCCGTCGGCCAGGGCCTCGATGACCTCCTTCGCCCGGGTGCCGTAGCGCTCGAGCAGCTGGCCGGTGCGGGCCGAGGACAGGCCGGAGCGGTGCTGGCTGATCCACTGCGCGCGGGACGCGTCGGTTCGGGGGAAGCCCTTGCCGCCTCCGATGGCCGTCTTCACGGTCGAGACGCGGCGCGTCACTCCGATCTTCGTGAAGACCTCGTCGGCGAGGTGCTCGGAGAGGGCGCGGAACGTCGTCCACTTGCCGCCGACGAGGCTGAGGACCGGGGTCTTCCCGCCGGGCAGCGTCGAGGGCTCGATGCGGTAGTCGCGGGAGACGAAGCCGGGGGCCTCGTCGTCGTGACGCGGCAGCGGGCGGATGCCGGAGAACTTGAAGACGATCTGCTCGCGGGTCACCGGGATGGAGGGGAACACGTGGTTCACGAGGTCGAAGAAGTAGTCGATCTCCTCCTCCGTGCACACCGACGGCTCGTTCGGGTCGGCCTCGATGTCGGTGGTGCCGACCATCACGCGACCCTTGAGCGGGTAGATGAGGACGATGCGGCCGTCGCTGTGCTCGAAGAACATCTCGCGGCCCTCGCAGGCCTCGACCAGCTCGGGGTTGTCGAGGACGATGTGCGAGCCCTTGGTGCCGCCCATGAACTTCGTGGTGGTGCCCAGCGCGGTGTTGGTGAAGTCGGTCCAGGGGCCGGAGACGTTGACGACGACGTCGGCCTGGAAGGCGAACTCCTCGCCGCTCTCGCGGTCGCGCAGCAGGACGCCGCCCTCGGAGGTGCCGACGGCCTCGACGTAGTTCGCCGCACGGGCCTTCGCTCCTCCGACGAGCCCGTCGCGGAGGACGTCCAGCGCGAGGCGCTCCGGCTCGTGCACGGAGGCGTCGAAGTAGGTTGCGGTGTACTTGATCTTCGGATCGAGCTTCGGCAGCTCGTTCAGCGAGCGCTTGCGCCCGTGGAACTGGTGGCGCGGGACGACGCCTCCGTCGCGCGAGAAGAAGTCGTACAGCGTGAGGCCGACCTTGATCAGCAGCGCGCCGCGCTCCTGCGGCTTGCCCGACTTGTGCGTCAGGAAGCGCAGCGGGGCCGCGAGGATGCCCGAGAAAGTGGAGTAGATGGGGATGGTGGTCTGCAGCGGCTTCACGTAATGCGGCGCGATCTTCAGCAGACCGTTGCGCTCGTGCACGCCCTCGTTGACGAGACGGAACTCGCCGTTCTCGAGGTAGCGGATGCCGCCGTGGATCATGTGGCTCGAGGCGCTGGAGGCGCCCGAGACGTAGTCGCCGCGCTCGACGAGCGCGACGTCGACCCCGTTGAGCGCGAGCTCGCGGAAGGTTCCGATGCCGTTGATGCCACCGCCGATCACGAGGACGGTCGCTCGGGGGGTGTCCCGCAGGGCGGCGACGCTCTCGCGGATCGCGGGGGTTCCGGGAGTTCCGACAGACTGTGCCACTTCGTACTCGCCTTCGTGTCGTGTGTGATTTCGTCCAGTGGTTCTTCGACCAGCCTCCGCATCAGTCTCGGCACCCGAGGTGGACGATTGATTTCGCGAAGGAATACAGCCATCCTTGACCCGGGAACACATCCGGTCAAGACGGGTGGAAATACGTGCAAGGAGCATCAGTGACCCCTGTCCGACCGGTCGTCGAACTCGACGAGACGACGCACGCGACCCACCCCGACAAGACGCGGGACGCGCTCCGCGCCGCCCAGCTCTACTACATGCAGGACCTGACGATGGACGCCATCGCGCACGAGTTGCACACGTCGCGCTCGTCGGTCTCGCGGCTGCTCTCGCACGCCCGCGCGACCGGGCTGGTCGACATCCAGATCCGCTCCCCGCTCGATCGCGCGAGTGCTCTCTCGGCGGAGGTGCGCGCGCACTTCGACATCACCGCGCACATCGTGCCGGTGCCGGACCACACGAGCGAGATCGACCGGCTCGAGCGGGTCGCCCTGTCCGCGGCGCGGATCCTCGGCCAGTTCATCGACTCCAACATGATCGTCGGCATCGCCTGGGGCTCGACGATGAGCGCGATCAGCCGCCACCTCATCGCCAAGGAGACCCACAACACCCAGATCGTGCAGCTGAACGGAGCGGGCAACACCGAGACGACCGGCATCAACTACTCCAGCGAGATCCTCCGCCGCTTCGGGGACGCGTACGCCGCCAAGGTGCAGCAGTTCCCGGTGCAGGCGTTCTTCGACGATCCGCTGACGAAGCAGGCAGTCTGGCGCGAGCGGTCGACCAAGCGGGTGCTCGAGCTGCAGCAGCGGATGGACGTGGCGCTCTTCGGCCTCGGCTCGCCGTTCGCGGCGGTGCCGTCGAAGGTCTACATCGGCGGCTACCTCGAGCCGGACGACTTCACGTCTCTGAGCGCGTCGGGGGTCGTCGGCGACGTGGCGACGGTGTTCTACCGCGCCGACGGGACGTGGGACGACATCCCCATGAACGAACGTGCAAGCGGCCCGGACCTCTCCACGGTGCGTCGCGCGGCGCGCCGGATCTGCGTGGTGTCGGGGGCGTCGAAGCTCCCGGGTCTGCGCGGGGCGCTGGCGGCCGGGCTGATCACCGACCTGATCCTCGACGAGGGCACTGCGCGCGCGCTGATCGCGGACTGACGCCCGGCGGCGCGCCCGAGAGGCCACTCCGGTCGGTCCGCCGCGGCTTCTCGCGGCGCGCGACGGCGGAGAGGTCAGGACTCGCGGGCGTGGGAGTCGAGGAACTCGTAGACCTCGGCGTCGTCGATACCGGGGAACGTGCCGGAAGGCAGCGGGGCGAGCACGTGGGCGTGCAGGCGCGCGCTCGGCCAGGCGTTGCCGTCCCAGCGGGCGGCGAGGTCCGCCGGTGCGCGGCGGCAGCACGACTCGTCGGGGCAGCGGGACTGCTCGCGGCGGTCGGTGTCCCGACCGCGGAAGAAGCGCGCCTCGGCGAAGGGCACGCCGACGGTGATCGAGAACTCCTCCGTCGCCGTCGTGCCCGTCTGCGACGCCGACCAGAACGTGCCGGCGGGGGTGTCGACGTACTGGTAGTACTCGGTCGTGCGGTTGGTGCGGCTGAACGCGGAGCGGGCCGACCAGTAGCGGCAGACCACCTGTCCCTCCACCGCCCCCGTCACATCGGTCGGCAGGGGCAGATCGTCGTTCTCGTACGCCTTCTGGATCGACCCGTCGCCGAGGACGCGGAGGAAGTGCATCCGGATGTCGAGGTGCGAGGTCAGGAGGTTCGTGAAGCGCAGGGCGGCCGCCTCGTGGGTGACGCCGAAGCCGTCGCGGAAGTCCTCGACGGAGATGTCGCGGCCGCGCTTCGCCTCCTGCAGGAACGCGACCGCCGGCTCGAGCGGCATGAGGCAGGCGGCGGCGAAGTAGTTGATCTCGAGGCGCTGGCGGAGGAAGTCGGCGTAGGTCACCGGGCGCTCGTGCCCGAGCAGCCGGTGCGCCATGGCCTGCAGCGCGAGCGCGCGCAGACCGTGCCCGCCGGGGATCGAGGCGGGAGGGAGGTAGATGCGGCCGTTGGCCAGGTCGATCACCGACCGGGCGGAGTGGGGCAGATCGCCGACGTGGATGATCTCGAAGCCGAGGTGCCGCGCCATCCGCGAGACCGAGCTGTGCGTCAGCGCTCCCCCGCGGTGCCCGACGGTCCGCAGCATCTCGCCGGCGACCGTCTCGATCTCGGGCAGGTAGGCGTTGCTGTCGCGCAGCTGCAGCCGCTGCGCCGTGTTGGCGCGCCGCGCCTCCTCCGGCGTGGCGCTCGCCTCGTTCCTGCGGCGCGCCAGCTCGCGGTAGACGCCGAGGAACGCCTGGAGGACGGGCGTCGTGAGCCCCTTGTTGACCTTGAACTCGGGCAGCCCCAGTGAGCGGTAGAGCGAGCCCTTCTGCACGCGGGCGAGCTCGATCTCGAGCGCGGCGCGCTCGCTCGGCGGCTCGTCCGAGAGCAGAGCGGCCAGCTCGACTCCGAGCGCCGTGGCCAGGCCCTGCATCAAGGAGAGCCTCGGCTCCCGGCGGCCGGTCTCGATGAGCGAGAGCTGACTCCCCGAGACGCCCACGCGCTCGGCGAGCTGACCGAGGGTCAGGCCCCGACGGGTGCGGAAGTGGCGGATGCGCTGCCCGAGCAGCGCGGCGTCGGTCCCGGTGGGGGCGGCGGAGGGGTCTGTCACGTCGAGCTCCTGCGATCGGTTGTGACGTACGGAGAAAAAGGGCTGTTCTTGACGGGTCGGACCCCGTCAAGACACCCCGATCCTCCTCCATTCTGGCTCCAGGCGCCACACGACGCCCCTCGACGCAGACGACTGATCGAGGCCGACTCCCCACCCGTCGACGACGACACACGAGAAAGCGGAGCGACCATGACCATCTTCACCAACACCGTGCGGCTCGAGCCGAACACCCTGACCGCGCCCACGGCGACGCCCGCGCCGGTCGTACCCCCCGCTCCCCTCGCTCTGCGCAGGTGGGTGCGCGAGATGGCCGCGATCCTCGAGCCCGACGCGGTCGAGTGGACCGACGGCTCCCCCGAGGAGTGGTACCGGCTGACCGGTCGCATGGTCGAGGAGGGCAAGCTGATCGCTCTGAACGCGGAGTGGCGCCCCGGATCGTTCCTGGCGCGCACCGATCCCGACGACGTCGCCCGCGTCGAGGACCGCACCTTCATCTGCACCACCGACGAGGCCGATGCGGGCCCGACCAACAACTGGCGCGAGGCGTCGTCGATGAAGGCCGAGATCGCTCCGTACTTCGCGGGCTCGATGCGCGGCCGCACGATGTACGTCGTCCCGTTCTCGATGGGCCCGGTCGGCGGTCCGCTGTCGCAGCTGGGCGTGCAGCTCACCGATTCCGCCTACGCGGTGCTCAACATGCGGATCATGGCCCGCGTCGGTGCGGAGCCGCTCGCCGCCTTCACCGAGGACACCGCCTTCGTGCGCGGCGTGCACTCGGTCGGCTTCCCGTTGCGCGACGCCGACGGTACGACCCGCGAGGACGTCGCCTGGCCCTGCAACGAGACGAAGTACATCACCCAGTTCCCCGAGACCCGCGAGATCTGGTCGTTCGGCTCCGGCTACGGCGGCAACGCGCTGCTCGCCAAGAAGTGCTTCGCGCTGCGCATCGCGTCGGCGATGGGCCGCGAGGAGGGCTGGCTCGCCGAGCACATGCTCCTCATCCGCATCGTCTCGCCCGAGGGCCGTCGCTACCACGTGGCCGCCGCGTTCCCGAGCGCCTGCGGCAAGACGAACCTGGCGATGATGCAGCCGGCCCTGCCCGGCTGGCGGGTCGAGACGCTCGGCGACGACATCACCTGGATGAAGAAGGGCGAGGACGGGCGGCTCTGGGCGATGAACCCCGAGACCGGGTTCTTCGGCGTGGCTCCCGGCACCGGGCAGACCTCGAACCCCAACGCCGTGCAGACCCTCTGGGGCAACACGATCTTCACGAACGTCGCACTGCGCGAGGACGGCGACGTGTGGTGGGAGGGGCTCACCGACGACGTGCCCGAGCGGCTGACCGACTGGCGCGGCGAGCCCTGGACGCCCGCCTCGTCGACGCCGGCCGCGCACCCGAACGCCCGCTTCACGGCGCCCGCGCTGCAGTGCCCGTCGCTGTCGGACGACTGGGACGCCTTCGAGGGCGTGCCGCTGGACGCGATCGTCTTCGGCGGCCGCCGCGCGACGAACGTGCCGCTCGTGACGCAGGCCACCTCCTGGCAGCACGGCGTGTTCCTCGGCGCGACCATCGCCTCCGAGAAGACCGCTGCGGCGGAGGGGACCGTCGGCGAGCTGCGCCGCGATCCGTTCGCCATGCTCCCCTTCTGCGGGTACAACATGGCCGACTACTTCGCGCACTGGCTCGCGGTCGGCGAGGACCTCGGCGCGAAGGCGCCCGCGATCTTCCAGGTGAACTGGTTCCGCAAGGGTGCCGACGGCTCCTTCCTCTGGCCGGGCTTCGGGGAGAACGCCCGGGTGATCCAGTGGCTGGTGCGCCGGCTCGAGGGGGCCGCCGACGCGCGGCGCAGCCCTCTGGGCGACCTGCCCGTCCAGATCGACACGCACGGGCTGAACCTGTCGGACGCTGTGAAGCGCGAGCTGTTCGCCGTGCCGGTCGAGGCGTGGCTGGACGAGTGCGCGCTGACCGAGGAGTTCTTCGCGAAGTTCGGCGACCGGCTCCCCGCCGAGCTCACCGCCGAGCTGGCGGCGCTCCGCTTCCGGCTGCTCGCGCAAGAGCTCACCGCGGAGCCCGCGGTCTGACCCGACTCGCAGGCTCCGCGCCTGCGCACCCTGTGGCCCGCGGGAGGAGCATCCCCCTTCTCGCATCCCCTTCCGCGGGTCCACGTCCTTCACAACCGCGGATCGCCGCGGAGCAGGAACACTGGAGCACATGACCGACCGCATCACCCTCCGCTTCCTCGCCGCCCCGCAGGACGCCACCGCCGACGGCCGCAGCGCCCAGGCCGGCCGCGTGCTCGAGTGGATCGACAAGGCGGGCTACGCCTGCGCCGTCGGCTGGAGCGGCGGGTACTGCGTCACCGCCTACGTCGGCAACGTGCACTTCACGCGGCCGATCGTCGTGGGCAACCTCATCGAGGCGAGCGCGCAGGTGATCCACACGGGACGCAGCAGCATGCACGTGCTCGTCCGGGTCGGCCAGGCGGATCCGCGCACGGGCGTCTACGAGCCCGCCACCCACTGCCTCCTGATCTTCGTTGCGGTCGACGGCGAGAAGCGGCCGCGCGCGGTGCCGGAGTGGCGGCCGCGCTCGATCGAGGACGGCGCGCTCGCCGAGGGCGCCGCGGCCCGCATCGCCGGGCGGCGGGCGCTGCACGAGGTGATGCGGGAGCAGCGGTACACCGACGAGGGCACCGGACCGCGGATCGTCTTCCGCTTCCTCGCGGCCCCCGGCGATGTCAACTGGGGCGGCAACGCGCACGGGGGCATCGTCATGCGCTGGATCGACGAGGCGGCCGACACGGTCGCGCAGCGCTGGAGCGGGCGCGACGCCGTGGCGGTCTACTCCGGCGGCATCCACTTCTACCGCCCGGTCCGCATCGGTCACCTCGTGGAGGTGGAGGCGCGACTGATCCACACGGGCGGCCGGAGCATGCATCTCGCGATCCACGTGCGCTCGGGCGACCCGCGCACCGGCGAGCTCGAGCTCACGACCCAGTGCATGAGCGTCTTCGTGGTGCCGGGACCGGACGGCACCGCGGAGCCGGTACCGCAGCTCGAGCAGGTGACCGACGAGGACCGCCGACTGGATGCCCACGCCCTCGAGCTGATCCGCCTGCGCGCGGAGCTGCCGCCGCTCCCCCTGGACCTCGCGGCGCTCGCTCCGGTGGAGTGAGGATCCTCGACGCTAGGGTCGGAGCGTGACCCTCCCGATCCTCGTCGTCAACGGACCGAACCTGAATCTGCTCGGCACGCGCGAGCCCGAGCTGTACGGCTCGGCGACGCTCGCCGACGTCGAGTCGCTCGCGACCGATCGCGCCGGCGCCCTGGGCCTCGACGTGGAGTTCTTCCAGGCGAACTCGGAGGGCGCGATCATCGACCGCCTCCACGCGGCGCGCAGCACCTGCTCGGGGGTCGTCCTCAACGCGGGCGCCTACACCCACACCTCGATCGCGATCCGCGACGCCGTGCTGGCGACCGAGCTCCCGATGGTCGAGGTGCACATCAGCAACGTGAACCGCCGCGAGGAGTTCCGGCACCGCTCCTACCTCTCGGACATCGCGGTCGCCGTGATCGTCGGGGCCGGCATCGCGGGGTACGGCTACGCGATCGACGTGCTGCACCGCGGCCTCGTAGCCTCGGAGGCATGACGCAGCAGGATCCCGCCCGTTCCTTCGGCAGTGCCGTCGACGCCTACGACCGCGGGCGGCCCGGCTACCCGGACGACGCGGTCGACTGGATCGTGGCGCACGCGCCGGCCCGGGCGCCGGGCGCTCGTCTGCCGGAGCGCGCTCGTGCCGCCGGGGCGGACGCCTCCGATCGCCTGCGCGCGCTGGACCTCGGTGCGGGGACCGGCAAGTTCACGGCGTCCCTCGTGGCGCGGGGTCTCGACGTCACCGCCGTGGAGCCCGACGGCGCGATGCGCGGGCGGCTGGTGGAGTCGCTGCCCTCGGTGACCGCGCTGCCCGGCACTGCGGAGGAGATCCCGCTCGCGAGCGCATCGGTCGAGCTCGTGACGATCGCGCAGGCCTGGCACTGGGTCGATCCCGTCCGGACGAGCGAGGAGATCGCGCGGGTGCTCGTGCCGGGCGGAGTCGCGGCTCTCGTCTGGAACATCCGCGACGAGAGCGTGCCGTGGGTGCGCCGCCTCGGCGAGGTGGCCGGCTCCTCCCCCGCGGAGCGCTTCGAGACGCTGCAACCGCCGCTGGGACCTGCGCTGGTGCGCCGGGCCTTCGCGGCGTTCGACTGGACGTTCGAGCTCGAGCGCGCCGCCCTGCTCGACATGTTCGCCTCGCGGAGCTACGTGATCGCCCTGCCGGAGGAGGAGCGGGCTGCGGTGCTCGCCGCGGTGTCGGGAGTGGTGGAGGGGCTGCCGGGCGACCGCGTCGGGATGCCCTACGCGACCCGGGTCACGCTCGCGGGGCGCGCGGGTTGACGCCGCTCTGCCGGTCCTACGCGACCTCGTTCGGGTCGCCGCCCACGCGGCCGGCCCGCTCGAGGGCCGTGATGGCGTCCCGCTCGTCGTCGGTCAGCTCGAAGCCGAAGACGTCGATGTTCTCGACGATGCGCGCCCTCGTCGACGACTTGGGGAACACGATGTGCCCGCGGTCGAGGTGCCAGCGCAGTACGACCTGGGCCGGAGTCACGTCGTGCGCCTCCGCGGCTCCGGTGATCACGGGCAGCTCCAGCAGCGGGTACTTGCCCTGCCCCAGCGGGCCCCACGCCTCTGTCGCGATGCCGTGCTGCGCGCCGAACGACGTCACGGTCGGCTGCTGGTGGTACGGGTGCAGCTCGATCTGGTCGACGGCGGGCACCACCTCGGTCTCGGCGAGCAGGCGCTCCAGGTGCGGCACGAGGAAGTTCGAGACGCCGATCGAGCGGGTGCGGCCGGCCGCCTGCAGCTCCTGCATCGCCTCCCAGCTCTCGACGTAGCGGTCCTGCGCGGGGCTGGGCCAGTGGATGAGGTAGAGGTCGACGGAGTCGAGGCCGAGCTTCTCGAGGCTGCGGTCGAGGGCTCCCGGCGCGGTGTCGCGGCCCTGGTCGCCGTTCCACAGCTTCGTGGTCACGTAGAGCTCGTCGCGCGCGAGCCCGGAGGAGGCGATCGCACGGCCGACGCCCTCCTCGTTGCCGTAGATCGCGGCCGTGTCGATGTGCCGGTAGCCGGCCTCGAGCGCCTCGGACACGATGCGCTCCGTCTCGTCGGGGTCGACCTTGAAGACGCCGAAGCCGAGCTGCGGGATCGAGGTGCCGTCGTTGAGCGGGAGGGTGGGGATGCTGGTCATGCGTCCACCCTGGCGGCGAACGCCGACATCCGGCACCGGCTTGCGCTCGCGGACGGCTGCGCTCACGGAGGTCCGCGCTCACCGCCGGGGCGAGCCGTCTGGGCGACTACCCTCGAAGGGCGCCCGCGCGGGTGCACCGACCGCACGAGGAGCAGTACGTGAGCATCATCGCCGCCGCAGACGGATCCGCCCTGGGCAATCCCGGCCCCGCGGGCTGGGCCTGGTACGTCGACGACGCGCGCTGGGCCGCGGGCGGCTGGTCGCACGGCACGAACAACATCGGCGAGCTGACCGCGGTGCTCGAGCTGCTGCGCTCCACCGCGCACGAGGACGAGCCGCTGCACATCCTCTGCGACAGCCAGTACGCCATCAAGGCGTGCACCGAGTGGCTGCCCGGCTGGAAGCGGAAGGGCTGGCGCAAGGCCGACGGCAAGCCGGTGATGAACGTCGAGATCATCAAGGCCCTCGACGAGGCCCTCCAGGGCCGCGCCGTCACGTTCGAGTGGGTCAAGGGCCACGCGAACCACCGGATGAACGAGGCCGCGGACGTCCGCGCCCGCGCCGCCGCGACGGCGTTCCAGCGCAGGCAGCCCGTCGATGCCGGACCCGGCTGGCCGAGCGCCGCACCCGCTGCCGCCCCGTCCGCGACGGCCGTCGAGGACTCTTCCGCGACGCTGTTCTGAGCATCCGCACGGAAGCGGCCGTGGTCAGGGCAGGACGAGCATCCCGGTCGCGATCAGCTCCCGCACTCCCGGCAGCACGGAGGCGCTGACCGCCTCCTCCTCGACCTGCAGGATCGACGCCACGGCGGCGATGATCGCCGCGAGCGAGAGCTCGCCGTCGCAGGCCCCGACGACCGCGGCGAGGGCCGTGTCGACGTCCTCGGTGCGCGAGAAGCCGCCGCCCTGGCGCAGCCGCAGCACGGTCGGGTCGTCGTTGCCCGGCCAGTAGTGGCGCTCCTCCGTCACATCGCGCGCGACGACGAGCGACAGCCCGGCGAGCGCGCGGTCGCCGAGGTCGGCGAGCCGCTCGAGCGCATCGAGGCAGTGCGCGAGATGGCCGCCCAGGCCCGCCGTCGAGAGGGCGCCGTCCACCCGCTCGAGGCGGCGGAGCGGGGGTCGCGGACGGGCGGGCAGCCGCAGGGTGACGTAGCCGAACCCGACCCCCGTCACTCCGCGGTGCTCGAAGTCCTCGAGCCAGGCGTCGACCAGCGCGTCGAACTCCGCACCGCGGGTGGTCCCTCCGTCGCGGATCCACGTCTCGGCGTAGACCGCCGGGTCCTGCTGCTCGCGCTCGACCACCCAGACGTCGAGCGGCGACGCGGAGCCGTCGATCCACGCGTCCAATCCCGCACGACCGGGTTCGAGCGCCTGCTCGAGCGGAGCCCTCGCATCGGCCAGCCACGCGCGCACCCGGTCGAAGGCGTCGGCCGTGGCGCGGTACTCCCAGTTGCCGAGCAGCTGCGCGATGCCGCCCGGAGCCAGGTGCTCGGCAGCGCCGAGCACGACGCGGCGCACGATCTCGTCGCCCTCGAGCCCGCCGTCGCGGTACTCGTACGACGGCACGCCGGCACTGCGCGGAGTGATGACGAACGGCGGATTCGTGACGATGTGATCGAACCGCTCGCCGGCGACCGGCTCGTACAGGCTGCCGTGGCGGAACTCGATCGAGTCGATCCGGTTCAGCTCCGCGTTGAAGGCGGCGATCGCCAGCGCCCGGTGCGAGATGTCGGTGGCCACCACCCGGTCCGCGTGCCGCGACGCGTGGAGCGCCTGGATGCCGCAGCCGGTGCCGAGATCGAGGACGCTGCCGACCGGGCGCTGGATCATCAGTCCGGTCAGGGTCAGACTGGCGCCGCCGACGCCGAGGACGTGGTCCTCGGACAGCGCGCGGCCCAGCGCCAGCTCGCCCAGATCGGAGGCGATCCACCAGGACGCGGCGCCGTGCAGGTCGACGAGGTCGTAGGGCCGCAGATCCAGCGCGGCGACGACGACGGCTCCGGCCTCCGCGCGAACGAGCTCGAGGCCGATCGCTCCCTCGAGTCCCAGCGACGCGAACGCCGCCCCGGCCTCCGCGGCGGTCACCGGATCGGCGAGCAGGAAGAGCCGCGCGAGGACGGCGCGCGCCTGCTCCTCGGGCGACGAATCGGAGCGGCGCTCGAGCGCTCGGCGCGCGGGCACGCGGTCGCCGCGGTGGAGGGCCTCGGCGGCCGCCTCCCCCCACAGCTCGCGGACGGCGTCGACGCCGTAGCGGGCGCGGAGGAGGTCGTCGCGGAGGCGCGCGATCAGCGCGCGGTCGATCTGGTCGGGAGCCTGCACCGCTCCATCCTCGTGCACGTCCCGAAGCGATCGCGCACTCGTGGCTACGATCGGAGCATGCCCCTCACCGGAGAATACGAACCGAGCACGTCCGCCTGGGCCCGCGAGCAGGCCGAGCTCTACGAGTCGACCGGAGGCGCGGAGGGCAACCTCCTCCGCGGCAAGCCGATCATCGTCCTCACCACCGTCGGATCGCGCAGCGGGAAGCTGCGCAAGACCGCGCTCATGCGGGTCGAGCACGACGGCGAGTACGTCGTCGTCGCCTCCAAGGGCGGCGCCCCCGAGCACCCCGTCTGGTACGGCAACATGCTGAAGGAGCCGCACGTCGAGCTCCAGGACGGGCCCGTGAAGAAGGACTACACGGCGCGCGTCCTCGAGGGTGACGAGCGCGCGGTGTGGTGGGAGCGCTCCGTCGCGGCCTGGCCGGACTACGCGGAGTACCAGACGAAGACCGAGCGCGAGATCCCGCTCGTGCTGCTCACGCCCTGGAGCTGACCCGCGATCGGCCGGGCGCGCCTCGGCGCCCCGGCCCCGTCACTCCGGATCGACCCTCGACGCGATGAGGTCGAGCACCTTCGGGTGCGACAGCAGCGCGAAGTGCCCGACGACCGACACCGCGATGTTCTCGCGCGCGCCGACCAGGCGGCTGCCGCCGGGGATGTACTGGTCGCGCATGCCGTAGATCGACGTGATCCGCGCATCGGCGTCGCGCTCGGCGAGCAGGGTCCGGATGACCGGGCGGTGCGGATCGAACTCGCGCAGGGCGCGGGCGGGTGCGATCCGTGCGAGCGGCGAGCCGGAGAAGGGCGTCGAGACCGCGATCATGCGGTCGATGCGCCGCTCCTGCAGGTCGTCGACCACCATCATGTGCTTGCCGATCAGCCCGCCCTTGCTGTGCGCGACGACGACCACGTCGCGCAGGTCGTGCTCGCGGAGGTACTGCTGCCCGAGGGCCGCCGAGGCGACGATCGGACGCGTGTTGTGGCCGAGCGCCGGCAGCACGTGGATCGGATGGCCGGCGCCGTTCAGCCGGTCCGCGACAGGCCGGAGGAACTGCCACGTCTCGTAGACGCCCGGGATCAGCAGCACCGGCGCGCGATCGCCGTCGGAGTAGTGCGAGACGTCCCAGCCGTCGCGCAGATGCGCGAAGCGCGACCCGTAGGCGTAACGGTAGTCGCGGAGGTAGGCCCGCCGGAGCGAGACGGAGCGGCGCGCCGTCCCGGATCTACGCGCCGGCATACGCCTCTTCGAGCGCGCGGATGTCGAGCCGGTCCATCGCGAGCATCGCCTGCATGGCGCGGGAGGCGCCGTCGGCATCGGCTCCGCCGAGGAGATCGCCGAGGACGGACGGGACGATCTGCCACCACAGCCCCCATCGGTCCCGGAGCCACCCGCACCGGCTCTCCTGACCGCCGTCGGCCGTGAGCGCGTCCCAGAGGCGGTCGAGCTCGGCCTGCGACTCCACGGTCACCACGATCGAGACCGCCTCGGTGAAGGGGAAGCGCGGGCCCGCGTTGATCGCCTGGAACCGCTGCCCGTCGAGCTCGAACACCACCGAGAGCAGCGCTCCCGGTGACGGCGACCCCTCGGGCAGCACGCGGCTGTCGAGGATCCGCGAGTTCGGGACGAGCGACGTGTAGAACGCCGCCGCCTCCCCCGCTGCGTCGTCGAACCACAGGAAGGTGCTGACCGCGCCCATGGGCGCCTCCTCGTCCTCGTGCCGCGGACGGCGGATCAGAGCGGATTCACTCCGAACGCCGTCGCGAGCTTGTCGATCTTCTTGGCCCGGCCCAGGCGCGGCAGGTCGCTGCCGTCGCGGATCACGCGACCGCGCGCCTCGAAGTCGTCGAGGAAGTCGCGCGCCCACGCCACGTCGGACGGGGTGGGGCTGATGACCTCGTTGATGACCGCGAGCTGCTCGGTGTCGAGGCAGAGCTTGCCGGTGAGCCCGAGCGACACGGTCAGAGCCGACTGCTCGCGGAGCACGGGGTGGCTGTTCGAGACGGTCGGACCGTCGATGGGGCCGGGCAGATCCCCGATGCGCGAGGCGACGACGAGGCGCGAGCGCGGGTAGGCCATGGCCAGGTCGTCGGCGCTGGTGCCGGTGTCGCGGCGGTAGTCGCCGCTGCCGAACGCGAGCCGGAAGCAGCCGCGGGCGCGGGCGATGGAGACCGCCTCCTCGATCCCGAGGGCCGATTCGACGAGGGCGAGCACCGGGGTCGAGCCGCCGAGGCGGTCGAAGGTCTCGGTGACGTGCTCCGCCGCCTCCGTCTTGGCGAGCATGACGCCGGCGAGGCCGGGCAGGCCCTTCAGCGCATCGACGTCGTCCGACCAGAACGGAGTGGAGTGGTCGTTGATGCGGACCCAGGCCTTCTTGTCGCCCTTCAGCCACTCGACGACATCGGCGCGAGCGGCGGGCTTCGCCTTGGGGTCGACCGCGTCCTCGATGTCGAGGACGATCTGGTCGGCGCGCGACGCGTGCGCGGCGTCGAAGGTCTCGGTGCGCGTGGCGTTGACGAGGAGCCACGAGCGGGCGATCTCGGCGGGCACGTCGCGCCCCTTGCGCGTCAGGGGGGCGGGGGCGGTGGTGGTGTCGGGCGACGTCACGTGGTGGTCCTCTCGGTGGCGCGGTCCTCGCTCCGCGGACTCCGCCGCTGGGCGGCGGTGCCGGCTCCAGGGTAGCGGCATCGCGAGTGCGGCCGACGTCGGACGGGCCTCAGGCGCGCTCGGCGAGGCCCTTCGCGAAGGCGGCCTGGCCCACGTGCTGGGCGTCGTCGTCGACGACCGAGACCAGGCGCACGCCGAGGGTCACCGGCGGGTTCCACTGGCGGTCGACGACTTCGGCGAGGTCCTCGTCCGAGAGCGTGTCGAGGTAGGCGAGCGTCGTCGTGTGCACGGCGTCGTGGTACTCGGCGAGCAGGTGCGCGGGAACCGCGGCGAGCGCCGCCACCTCGGACGGCTCCTGCCCGTAGCCACTCGCACCCGGCTCGAAGGGCAGAGCGGAGCGACCGTGGAAGTCCTCGGCGGTCCAGACCTGCTCGTGACCCGCGAGCGGGGCGAGGTGGTCGTCCTGCACGCGCGTCAGGTGCCAGATCAGCCAGGCGGGCGAGTTGGCCTGCGCATCGGCGCGGAAGCCGAGCTGCTCGGGAGTGATGTCGTCGAGGACCGCGTGCACGTTCTGGTGCACCCGGTCGAAGGCGTCGCGGAGGAGGTCGATGGCTGCGCTCATCGCTCCAGTCTGCGCGGAGGCCCGCCTCCGCCGTCACCCCCTCGCCCCGGGCTCGGAGCAACCCCGGAGGCTGATGCCCGATAGTGGCTCCGTGACTCCCGGAACCCCGTACCTGGCGACGAAGCCGTGGCTGACCTCCTACGCGGAGGGCGTCCCGAGCGAGATCGATCCGCCCAACCAGACCCTCGTCGACCTCCTCGAGGACTCGGTCGCCCGCTACCGTCGCGGCACGGCCCTCGAGTTCTTCGGCGCCGGCACCACCTACGGCGAACTCGGCGAGAAGGTGTCCCGGGCCGCGGAGGGGCTGCGCCGACTGGGCGTCCGCCCCGGCGACCGCGTCGCGCTCGTGCTGCCCAACTGCCCCGAGCACGTGATCGCGTTCTACGCGGTGCTGCGGCTGGGCGCGATCGTGGTCGAGCACAACCCGCTCTACACGCCGCGGGAGCTGCGTCGGCAGTTCGAGGACCACGGCGCGCGCATCGCGGTGGTCTGGGACAAGGTCGCCGACACGGTCGCGGCGATGCCCGCCGATGTCGGCGTCGAGCGCGTCGTCGCGGTCGACCTGACGGAGTCGTTCCCGCTGGCGAAGCGCCTGGCGCTGCGCCTGCCGCTGCCGAAGGTCCGCGCGGCTCGCGCGAAGCTGACGGGGCGGCCCCGCTCCCGCTCGGTCCTCCCGTTCTCCCGCCTGCTCGGCGGCCGCCGGCTCTCGCGCTCGCACCCCCGTCCCTCCCTCGGCGACACCGCACTGCTGCAGTACACGAGCGGTACCACCGGCACGCCGAAGGGCGCGATCCTCTCGCACGCGAATCTGCGCGCGAACGCGATGCAGGGTCAGGCGTGGGTGCCGGGGCTCCGCGAGGGCGACGAGACGTTCTACGCGGTCCTCCCCCTCTTCCACGCCTACGGACTCACGCTCTGCCTGACCTTCGCGATCAGCATCGGGGCGAAGGTCGTGCTGTTCCCGACGTTCGACGTGGGACTCGTGAAGGCGGCCGCGAAGTCGTCGCCGCCCACGTTCCTGCCTGCAGTGCCTCCCGTGTACGACGCACTGGCCCGGGCGTCCGAGCGCGGCGAGCTCGATCTGCGCGGCATCCGCTTCGCCATCTCCGGAGCGATGGGGCTCCCCGTCGCGACCGTCGACCGCTGGGAGCGAGCGAGCCGCGGGCTCCTCGTCGAGGGCTACGGCATGACCGAGAGCTCGCCCGTCGCGATCGGCAACCCGGTGGGGGCGACTCGGCGGCCGGGCACCGTGGGCGTGCCGTTCCCGAGCACCGAGATCCGCCTCGTCGACCCGGCCGACCCCTCCGTCGACCGCGGACCCGGCGAATCGGGTGAGCTGCTGCTGCGCGGGCCCCAGGTGTTCCAGGGCTACTGGAGGCGCCCCGGCGAGACCGGCGAGACGCTGCTGGCCGACGGCTGGCTCCGCACGGGCGACATCGCGACGGTGTCGGCGGACGGCTTCGTGACGATCGTCGACCGCGCCAAGGAGCTGATCATCACGGGCGGGTTCAACGTGTCGCCGTCCGAGGTCGAGGGCGTCCTCGAGTCGCACCCCGACGTGTCGCGCGCGGCCGTGGTCGGGCTGCCCCGCCCGGAAGGCGGCGAGAGCGTCGCGGCCGCCGTCGTGCTGCGGGCGGGCGCGGCCGTGGACCCCGAGGCGCTGCGCGACTTCTGCCGCGTGCACCTCACCGCCTACAAGGTGCCCAAGCGCGTCGTCCCGGTCGACGAGCTGCCGACCTCGCTGATCGGCAAGGTGCTGCGCCGCGAGGTGCGCGACCGGCTGCTGGGCTGACGGACCCCGGAGGAGGACGACGTGGCGAGGATCGTGCAGTACCGCCGGATCGGCGGGCTCGAAGTGCTCGAGGTCGTCGACGTGCCCGAGCCCGAGGCTCCCGAGGGCGGCCTCGTGGTCGCGATCCGGGCTGCGGGCGTGAATCCGATCGAGTGGAAGATCCGCTCGGGGGTGCGGCCGAGCCCCCCTCTCACGGAACCGCGTCGGCTCGGCTCGGACGGGGCCGGCGTCGTGACCGCGATCGGCGCCGGAGTCGACGGCCGGCGCGTCGGCGACGAGGTCGTCGTGCAGGGCGCCTCCGGCACGTACGGCACCTCTGTCGTGGTCCGTCCCGAGAACCTCGATGCGAAGCCCCCGACCGTCTCGTTCGAGCAGGCGGCCGCGCTCGGCATCCCGATCGGCACCGCCTACCAGGCCGTCGTCTCGCTCGGCGTCGCCGAGGGCTCGACCTTCCTCGTGCATGCGGGCGCGGGGGCGGTCGGGCAGGCCGCCGTGCAATTCGCCCGGGAGCGGGGCGCCCGCGTGATCGCGACCGCGAGCCCGGCGAACCACGGGGTGCTGCGTGCGCTCGGGGCGGAGCCGGTGGCTTACGGCTCGGGCCTGCTGGCCCGGTTGCGCGAGGCGGCTCCCGACGGCGTCGACCGGGTGCTCGACGCCGCAGGCACCGACGAAGCCGTCGCCGCCTCGCTCGCCCTGGTCGAGGATCCGCAGCACGTGGGCACCGTCGTCGTGGGGGCGCGCGCCGCGGAGCTCGGCATCCGCGCCTGGTCGGGCGGCAACCCCGTGCCGCTGACCCCGGAGGAGCTGACCCTCCGCCGCGAGGCGATCCCGCACGCCCTCCGGCTGCTCGCCGAGGGCCGCTTCACGGTCGAGCTCGGGCCGCGCTTCGCCCTCGAGGACGTCGTCGAGGCGCACCGGGCGAGCGAGGACGGGCACGTCCGCGGGAAGATCCTCCTGGTGCCCTGACCGGCACCGTCCGCTCTCACCGTCGAGAAGGAGCCCGCCGTGGCCGCAGACGACCTCGTCCCCGTGATCCTCGGGGGTGCGCGCACCCCCTTCGCCCGCTTCGGCGGTGCGTTCGCCACCCTGTCCGCGACGGAGCTCGGTGCTCACGCGGTCCGCGCGGCCCTCGAGCGCTCGGGCGCGGACGCGCCCGACGTCGACGCGGTGATCCTCGGCCAGGTGATCCAGGCCGGGGCCGGGCAGGGGCCGGCGCGCCAGACGGCGATCCTCGCAGGCCTGGGCTGGCACGTGCCCGCCGTGACGATCAACAAGCTCTGCCTCTCGGGTCTCACCGCGGTGATCGATGCGGCCCGGCTCATCCGGACCGGCGAGGCGGCCGTCGTCGTCGCCGGTGGGCAGGAGTCCATGACGCGTACCCCGCACCTGCTCCTCGGCGCCCGCGACGGCGTCGGGGTCGGTGCGCAGCCGCTCGAGGACGCGCTTCTGAACGACGGGCTGCTCGACCCGTTCGACCAGCGGATCATGGGCCGGGTGACCGACGACGGGAACGCCGAGCGCGGCATCCGGCGGGATCGCCAGGACGCCTACGCCGCCCTCTCGCACCGACGGGCCTCGGCCGCCCGGGCGGCGGGGGTCCTCGCGGAGGAGATCGTGCCGGTGGCCGTGCCGCAGCGGCGGGGCGAGGACGTCGTCGTCTCGGAGGACGACGGGATCCGGCCGGAGACGAGCGAGGAGATCCTCGCCGGCCTCCGACCCGCCTTCTCCCCGGAGGGGACGATCACCGCCGGCAGCTCCTCCCCCCTCACCGACGGAGCCGCGGCGCTGGTCGTCGCGAGCCGGGGCTGGGCGCGCTCGAGAGGGCTGACCTGGATCGCCGAGATCGCCGAGCACGGGCAGGTCGCCGGACCGGACAACTCGCTGCACTCGCAGCCGTCCGCGGCGATCCTGCAGGCGCTCTCGCGCCGGGGAGCGGCGGTGGCCGATCTCGACGTGATCGAGATCAACGAGGCGTTCGCGTCGGTGGTTCTGCAGTCGGCGGACGACCTGGGCGTTGCGTCGGAGGCGGTGAACATCGACGGAGGCGCCATCGCTCTCGGTCACCCGGTCGGCGCCTCCGGCGCGCGGCTGGCCCTGCACCTCGCGCTCGCGCTGCGGCGACGAGGCGGAGGGCTCGGCGTCGCCGCGCTCTGCGGCGGCGGCGGGCAGGGCGAGGCACTGCTCCTGCGGGTCTGAGCGGAGGATCATCGGCCGCGCAGCGCGTCCAGGCCCCGGCCGCGTGGAGCGAGAGCCAACCCGGCGAGCGGGATCAGGGTCACCAGCGCGACGAGCGCTCCCACGTCGCTCCCCGCCAGCTGGAGTGCGAGCGGCGTCCACGGAAGCAGGACCGTCGCGGCGGCCGCTCCGGTCAGCACCCCCAGCCCTGTCAGCACGGCCGTCTCGACGGTCAGGGACAGGAGCAGGCGCCCGCTCGAGAGGCCGAGGCTGCGGTACAGCGCCAGATCGCGGCGCCGCGCCAGCCAGGACGTCGACAAGCCGGTGACGCAGAGGACGGCGCCGAGCGGAGGACCCCACGCCGACAGCCTTCTCGCGAGTCGGTCGTCGAGGGCACCGGCGGAGTCGGCGGCGGGCGCGAACGGAGCCGTCGTCGTCTCGTACTCGGCGGGGAACCACGAGAGGGCGACGGCCTCGACGCCCGCCACCGCCCCGCTCTCGGCCTCGATCAGGCACTCGGCGACGGAACCCGCTGCGGGCTCCGCGATCACGACCGCCCGGTCGACGAAGGGGATCCGCGGCGAGGCTCCCGCCACCTGGTCGAGCGCGATCGACTCGCTCCGCCCGTCGACGAGGAGACCCGAGAGCGTGCTGCGGCCGCTGACTCCGGCGCGTGAGCCGAGCAGCGCTCCCGCCACGGCGGAGGTCGGCTCGTCGGGCCGGAGTGCGTCCGCCGGCCAGACCACGTCCGCGTAGCCCGGAGTCGCGCGCACGAGCGTGACGGACGAGCCCCCCTCGGAGGGCAGGTCCTCGCTCGCGACCACACCGCCCGCGGCGACGACACCCGCGACAGCGCGAAGGGCGTCGCACCGGGCGGCCGGAAGCGGCACGCGGTCCTTCGCGGAGACCGTGAGCACCGTGGAGCCCGCGAGCACCTGCTCCCTCGCCTCGGCCTCGAGGGCCCCGACCTCGACCGACGTGAGCGCGGGCCCCAGGAAGCCCGACAGGATCGCCGCGGAGACGGCGAGGACCCCGAGAGCAGGGTGGGCCCTGACGGTGCGCACCGCCTCCTGCACGACGATCCCGAGCCGGAACCTCCTGCCGGTCACTCCGCACCTCGGGTTCCGAGTGCCCGCCGCGTGTCGAGGGGAACGCCTGCGTCGACCCCTGACTCGACCAGGAGCCCGGAGTCGATCCGCACGACGCGGTCGCAGGAGTCGGCGACGACGAGATCGTGGGTGGCGACGACGACGGCCGCACCCGACTCTGCGGCCGTCACCAGAGCGGCCACCACGAGGGAGCGGGACACCGCGTCGAGTGCCGCGGTCGGCTCGTCGGCGAGGATGAAAGTGCTGCGCGCCGCCATGGCGCGGGCGACGGCGACTCGCTGGCGCTCCCCGCCGGAGAGCCGGTGCACCGTCTGATCGGCCAACGCCTCGACACCGAGTGCCGCCATCGCGGCGAGCGCGTCGGCTTCCGCGGCCCGACGCGAGGCGCCCGCCGACAGCGCACCGAGAGCCACGTTGTCGAGAGCCGTGCGCCGGGTGAGCACGGGTGTCGACTGGACGATCCACGCGGAGCCCGCCTTCGGCACGGTGCGCACCGCACCGCTGGACGGGCGGAGGTCGCCGGCCACCACGCCCAGCAGAGTCGATTTGCCCGCACCGGAGGGCCCGACGAGGGCGACCGTCTGCCCCGCGCCGATCGTCAGGGAGACGTCGCGCAGGACCGTCCGGCCGCCGAGGACGACGCCGACGTCGGCGAGGGTCACGAGCACGGCGCTCCTCCCGTCGCGGTGGAGACGAGCACTTCGTCGCCGTCGGCGAGCGGCCCCGAGACGGTGCTGCGACCGAGCGTGCTGGACGCCACGGTGACCGCGATGCGCTCGCTCGGCCCGGCGCCGCCGCGGCGGACCAGGCACGACGCTCCCGTCTCGTCGATGCCGACGGCGGCACCCGGGACGATCCACGTCCCGGGCACGGGTTCGGCGACCAGGACCGCGTCGATCCTGGAGCGTGCGGGGTCGATCATCCCGTCGAGGGCGTCCCAGCCGCTCACCTCGACACCGAGGCGGTCCGGCGCGAGCGGAAGCTCACGTCCGCCCACCTCCAGCCGCTCGCCTTCGCCTGCAGTGACGGCGGTCTGCACCGTGCCCTCGTCGCCCTCGCCCGCCTCGGAGGTGCCCACCGCGTCGAGCAGGGCGCTCGACAGTCGCGGACGGCTCGTGACGATCACCTCCCCCGCCGCGGGTGCGGGTGCTCCGACGTGGAGTGCCGACGCGGCGACGCGGACGTCGGGCAGTGGCAGGAAGACGACCCAGGCGGGATCGAACGACTCCACCGTGCCGGACTGCGGAACGCCCAGCTCCTTCGCCAGCGATCGCACGGAGGCCAGCGTCCGAGCCGTGAACTCGTCGGAGTCGGGAGCGACGAGCCCGCGCCGGGACAGCAGAGCGTTCAGCGACGCCACGTCGGAACCCTCGTCGTCCCGGTGCAGCTCCCGGCCGAAGGGACGCTCGGACGTCACCGCGATCCGATCGATGCCGCCCACGGTCGCCAGGACGTCCCCCTCGTGGAGGACCGTGCCGGACCCGACGTCCGTCGCTTCGACGAGCCCGCTCCAGGCCGGGGCGTAGAGCTCGACCACTGGTGCTCGCCCGACGACGACTCCGATCGTCCGTCGCGTCGGGACCGTGCTCGCCTGCACCGGAGCCCAGACGTCGACCGCCGGGGCGAGCGACGCGGCCCGAGTGGATTCGTTCAGCTTCAGGTATCCGGCGACGGGCAGCGCGACCCAGACGAGCAGCCCGAGCACGAGGAGGGCGCGGAGGACCGCGCGACCGGCGCCGATCAGCGGCCCCCGCACCACTCCCCGTGCCATCTCAGTACCCCACCGACAGCGAGGTCATCTCGGGGTAGAGGCGTGCCGCCTCGTCCAGGACGCAGGCCGTCACCTCGTCGTCCTCGCCCTCGCCGACCGAGTCGACGAAGTCCGCGACAGCGGTCTCCTCCCCCGAGACCGAGAGCCCCTTCTCGGTCAGGCAGTCCGCGGTCGCCTGCGCCAGAGGAGGATCCATGACCTGGGGCTGCGACAGCTCGTATGCCTGAGCGACGCTCGTCGAGTACGCGGCGTGGCACTCGTCGATGTCCGCGAGGGCGGCCGACTGCTCCCGCGTGCCGATGTCCGTCGTCGACTCGTACCGCACGCCGTCCACCGGGCTGACCTGCGGACCCTCGACGGTGAACCCCTTCGCGGCGAGGCAGTCGGCGTAGAGCACGAACGACGCGTCGTACTCCTCGAACGTCACGAGACCGTCCTCGAGGAACGCGGCCTGCTCCTCGTGACCCGCTTCGCGCTCCTGATCCGCGAGTGCCTCGATCTGCGCCGACGACAACGGCTCGTGGGAGGCGGACTCGTTCGCGGGCGCGCCCGAGCAGCCGGCGAGCACGAGCATCAGGAGGGCGCCCGCACCCGCGAGCGCAGGGACCGAGAGCCTCATCAGGTGTTCCGGACGTAGCCGCCGTTGATGGAGTGGTTGCCGTAGACGGTCGCCGACGCCGGCTTCGCGATCGTCACGGTGACCGAGGCCCAGTTGTACTGCCAGGTGCTCACCGCCGAGCCGGCGATGGCACGGGCTCCCGCGGACTTGTTGCCCCAGCAGTAGCCGTCGAACGAGGTGAACGCGACCGCGCGGCCACTGCTGGCGTAGCTCCGATAGGCGTAGTTGCCCGCGTTGCAGCCCTGTGCCGGGGTGACCCGCGTCTGCCCCGAGCCGGCGGCGTCGGCCGGTGCGGCGACGATCCCGGTGAGCAGGGCGGCGACGACCGCTCCCGTGGCTGCGATCCGTCGTGTGCGTAGGGACATGGTGCTCCTCCTCCGTGCGGAACCGCCGATCGGTCCCCGCGGAATGAGGATATGTCGGAATACCACCTCCGTATGCGATTCGGCGCGCGGCGAGGTGCAGCAGGAGTGGAGATCGACCCTGTGGAGGACCGGCTCGGGCATCGCCGTCGTTGCGCGGACCCGCTCCTTCGCAGCCCTGTCAGCACCCCCGGCTACGCTCGCGGCATGAGCATCCTCAGCCCCGACGGCCTCGAGTTCGTGACCGAGCGCCACCTGGCCACCCTCTCCACTCCCGGCCGCGGTGGGCGCCTGCACGTCGTCGCCGTCGGCTTCACCTACGAGGACGGCGTGGTGCGCGTGATCACCTCGCGCGAGAGCCAGAAGGTGCTGAACGTGCGCCGCGGAGGCACCGCCACCGTCGGCCAGGTCGACGGCATCCGCTGGCTCAGCCTCGGCGGCCCCGCCTCGATCGAGGAGGAGCCCGACGCCGTCGCGCACGCCGTCGACCTCTACTCGCGCCGCTACCGCGTGCCCCGCGAGAACCCCCTCCGGGTCGCGATCCGCATCGACGTCGACTTCGCACTCGGCTCCTCGGGCCTGCGAGCCGGGTAGCGCGCGTGCGCTCGACCGACGCGCTGCGGGCCGACGGCACCCTCTCGTCGCTGCGCACCCATCGCTACGTCCGCGTCTCGCTCTGCGCGGCCGTCCTGCTGCTCGGGGTCGCAGTGCTGTGGCACCTTGTAGCCGTCGGTCCCCTCCGCTCGATCAGCGCGGCGTACTACACGCCCGTCCGCTCCGTCTTCGTCGGTGCCCTGTTCGCGGTCGCGGTGGGCCTCGTCGTGCTCGCCGGGCGGAGTCTGCGGCGGTACCTCCTGCTGCTCGGCGGCATGACCGCGCCCCTGATCGCGCTGGTCCCCGTGCCGCTGCGGTCCGACGAGCTCGCGCGACTGACCGGCGCGGGCTGCCCGGAGGGCGTCGTCCGGTGCCTGCCGCCGGGTGCGACCGACGAGATCGCCGCCGGGATGCTCGCCTACCTGGTCGTGGCCGGAGCGGTCCTCGTCGCCTCCACGGTGTTCCTCGCCCTCGATCGGGCACTCGACCGCGGCGCCCTCGTGAAGGTGGCGATCGCCGCCGCCCTCCTGGCCGCGCTGGCGGTGTGCGCCACGACCCCCGTGTTCGCCGCCGTCGCCCACTACGCCGCCGCCGCGGTCTTCTTCCTCCTGATGGCGGCGGTCGCCGCCGTGCACGCGCACGCTGTGCGGTCGGAAGGCGTCCGCGGCCCGGGCACGCCGCGGGGCTACTCGATCGTCTACGCCGTGCTCGCAGCTCTTCTCGCCGGGATCGATCTCGCCCTGGTCGCGCTGGTCGCGAGCGGAACCGGGGAGGCGCTGCTCGGCAAGCAGTGGCTCCTGCTGGTCGAGGCCGCCGCCCTCGCCCTCTTCACCGCGTTCTGGGTGCTCCAGACGGTCGAGAACTGGGACGACCCGGATCCGTCGCTCCGCTGATACCGACGGAATCCGAACGCTAAGCGCCTGGAACACGGAAGGCCCGCTCTCTCGAGCGGGCCTTCTGCAGTACCGGTGGATCCGAGGGGATTCGAACCCCTGACCTCTTCATTGCGAACGAAGCGCGCTACCAACTGCGCCACGGACCCGTGCCTCCCGAGCCGTCACCGGCCCGAACAACTCGTCCACACTAGCACGCCGCGAAGCGGGCTCCGAATCGACGAGCGGAGCCGTCAGGCTCCCCGTCGGCGCTGCAGAGCGCGGTCGAGGTCGATCGCGTCGACGCCGTCCACGACGCCCATCGACGCGAAGCGCGAGGTGGGGCGAGGGGCCTCCGGAGCCGGCGCGGGAGCGGCGGCGCGGGGGGTGCGGATCGGGGCGACCTCGGGAGCGGCGGCGGCGGCGCGCTGCGCCAGCTCCGCCTCCGCTGCTGCGGCACGCAGGCGCTCGACGGCGTCGATCGACGCCATGGCGCTCGCGGCCACGGTGCCCCGCGAGAGGTACAGCGGCTTCGGCAGCGGCTTGGGCGTCCAGCTCGCCGCCTCCTCCGCGACGGCCGACTCCTCCTCCGCGGGTGCGTCCTGCGCGAGCTCGGCCTCGAAGACCTCGGCGGGGCGACGCGAGACGGGGACCGACGTCGACGCCTCCGCCGCGGGAGCCGTCGAACGACGGCGTCCGGGGGCCAGCACCAGCAGTGTCGCGACTCCTGCGACGAGGAGCAGTGCGCCGAGCGAGGGCACCACCGCGGTGCCGCCGAACGGCAGCATCACGAGCCCGACCAGGCCGGCGACCATTCCGACCAGGACCGCCGCCGCCGCACCCTGACGCCAACGCAGCACACCCGGCTCCGTGCGAGTGCTCTGCTCCGTGGTCGCGGATGCTCGTCGCAGCGCCTCGCGCGCCGCCTTCTCCGCCTGTGCCAGCTCCATCGCCTGTGCCTTCTCTTCGGCTCGTCGTCGTGTCTCGGTGGCCCGGAGGGTGCGCTGCTGCAGCGCGACCTCGCGGGCCGTCGCCTCCGCACGCACGTGCTCGGGCACCTCCGCGGTCTCGGCGAGGATCCGCAGCGTCTGCTGCAGCCTCACCGCGTTGCGCTCGGTCGCGTTGTACGACCGTCGGCGCATCCACGTGGGGATCAGGTAGGCGACCCACAGAACGGCGGCGAGCGCCCAGACGACGCCCCCACCCAGCCAGTCGCTACTCATGCGACCCACGCTAGGAGTCGGAGGGTGTCCCGTCCGTCATTACGGGTAGGTGTGTCCGCGCGGATCGCCGAGAAGGCGGCTCCCCGTCCGGGGGATCCCCGCGCCGTCCGGCGGTCCGGAGAGACCCGAACGGTGCGACGCGCGCTGGTCGGCCTCGCTCGGAGTGCCCACGTCGTGCGGCACCTGGCCGTCGAGGTAGCGGCGCAGGACGCCGCGCGGCACTTCCTCCGCCACGAGGGCGAAGCAGAAGTGGTCGCGCCAGTCGCCGTTGATGTGGATGAACCGGCGCCGGAGGCCCTCGTAGCGGTAGCCGAGCTTCTCGACCACGCGCAGGCTCGGGCGGTTCTCGGGTCGGATGCAGATCTCCATCCGGTGCAGACCCAGATCGAGGAACGCGTGGTCGGTGGCGAGGGCGACGGCGATCGGAGTGATGCTGCGGCCGGCGAACCGCTCGGCCACCCAGTAGCCGATCGATCCCGACGAGAGCGAGCCGTAGCCGATGTTCGAGATGTTCAACTGCCCGGCGAGCTCGCCGTCCCACTCGATCAGGAACGGGACCCCTCCCCCGGCGCGGGCGTTCTGCTGCAGCGAGCGGATGCTCGCACGCACGTCGAACGCTGCGCCGCCGCGGGGATCGGACGCCTCCCACTGCCGCAGCCAGGCCCGGTTGGCGATCAGCTCGCGCTCGAGCGGGCGGGCGTCGCGGACCCGGATCGGGCGGATGGTGACTCGACCCTCGGAGAGCGTCGGGACTGGCAGCGGCATGTCCCGACTGTACTGCGCGATCGGAGGGGCGGAGAGGGGTGGACCGGTGCGGTCGGAAGGCTCACCGGGCCCGCGGATCCGGCCCGCACGCACGGGATCCCCCGCCGGAGCAGGGGATCCCGTCGGTGCTGTGCGAGGCGCGACCTCGTCGTCAGAGCGTGCTGACGAAGTCCTTCAGCCACGGCTTGAGGTCCTCGCCCAGGTCGGGACGGTCGGACGCGAGCTGCACGATCGCCTTGATGTAGTCGAGCTTGTCGCCCGTGTCGTAGCGGCGTCCGCGGAACACGACGCCGTAGACGCCGCCGAACTCGGCCGGGTCCTGCGCCATGCGCTCGAGCGCGTCGGTCAGCTGGATCTCGCCGCCCTTGCCGGGCTGGGTCTCCTCGAGCACGCCGAACACGTCCGGCTTGAGGACGTAGCGGCCGATGATGGCGAGGTTGGAGGGCGCGTCCTCCTTGGAGGGCTTCTCGACGAGACCGGTGATGCGCACCACGTCGCCCTCGTCGGTGGCCTCGACCGCGGCGCAGCCGTACAGGTGGATCTGGTCGGGATCGACCTCGAGCAGTGCCACGACGGTCGTGTCGCGCTGCTCGGCGACGTCGATCATGCGGGTCAGGAGGGGGTCGCGGGCGTCGATGAGATCGTCGCCCAGGAGGACGGCGAAGGGCTCGTCACCCACGTGGCGCTGCGCGCGGGAGACGGCGTGGCCGAGGCCCTTCGGCTCGCCCTGGCGGACGAAGTGCACGTCGGCCAGGTCGCTCGCGTACTTGACGTGGGCCAGCTTGGCGTCGTCGGCCTTCTTGCTGAGGTTGAGCTCGAGCTCGGGGACCGAGTCGAAGTGGTTGGCGAGCGCGTTCTTGTTGCGCCCGATGATGACGAGGACGTCCTGGAGACCGGCGTCCGCCGCTTCCTCCACCACGTACTGGATCGCCGGCTTGTCGACGACCGGCAGCATCTCCTTGGGGATGGCCTTGGTCGCCGGCAGGAAGCGGGTGCCGAGACCGGCGGCAGGGATGACGGCTTTGCGGATACGAGTGCCCATGGGGCGTCACTATAGCGGCGGTGATGGTCGCGGATGTTTCGCGGAAAGCCGGGGAGCAGGCGGTCGGCCCCTGTTCTGGGTCACCCCCGGATGAGCGGCACTCAGCGCGCCCCACCACCGCCGATCCCGCCGGTCACCCCCGATCTAGACTGAGCGCATGCCAGCCGACACCACTCACGAGAAGCGGGCGCTGCGCGCCGAGCTGCGCGAGCGCCGACGCACGCAGACGACCACCTCTCGCGAGCAGGCCACGGCCCGCATCACGGAACACCTCATCGACCTGGTCACCCGTCACGGGGCCGGGTCGATCGCGTGCTACCTGTCGGCGCCCGACGAGCCGAGCACCCGCCCGTTCCTCGGCTGGGCCGAGAGCCACGGCATCCGGGTCCTCTTCCCCATCTCCCGCCAGGACGGGCTGCTCGACTGGGCCGTCGGCGACGGGCACACCGAGACGCAGGGCCTGTTCGGGATGCCGGAGCCGGTCGGCGCCCTCCTCGGACCGATCGCGATCAACGACGTCGACCTGATCATCGTCCCCGCCGCCTCCGTCGACCGGACCGGCATGCGGATGGGCTGGGGCCGCGGCTACTTCGACAAGACCCTCGGCTCGATGGAGAAGTGCCCGCCGGTCTACGCGGTCGTCTTCGACAGCGAGCTCGTCGACCATGTGCCCAGCGAGGTGCACGACCAGGCCGTCGACGGCGTCGTGACGCCCTCCGGCGTCCTCGACATCGCGCGCTGAGCGCACTCCTCCTCCTCCCCCTCCTCACTCCCCCTTCGCTTCAGGAGCACCAGTGCCCACCTACTCCTACCGCTGCACGCAGTGCGGCAACGCCTTCGACATCCAGCAGAAGTTCACGGACGACACGCTGACGGAGTGCCCCAGCTGCCAGGGCGCGCTGCGCAAGGTCTTCAGCGCGGTCGGCGTGACCTTCAACGGGTCCGGGTTCTACCGCACGGACTCGCGCTCGTCCGGAGCGAAGGGGTCGTCGTCGGGGTCGGACTCGTCGTCGTCGGGGGGCTCGACGCCGGCGCCGGCGTCCACGGGCGGGTCGTCGTCGGGAGGCTCCTCGTCGGGAGGGTCGTCGTCGTCGTCGGGTTCCTCGGGATCCTCGTCCTCGGGCTCCTCCTCCGGATCCTCCTCCTCCTCCTCCGGGTCGTCGTCCTCAGGGAGCTGACCTCGGCGTCTCGCACTCGGCGACACACCTCCGCGCACGACCCTCCGCCCGCCGGCAGAAACGGAACAGACCATGATCAACGGCTTCAAGGAGTTCATCCTCCGCGGCAACGTCATCGACCTGGCTGTCGCCGTGGTCATCGGCGCGGCGTTCACCACCATCGTCAACGCGATCGTGACGGGCATCTTCAACCCGCTCATCGGAGTGATCTTCGACGCGTCGTCGCTGCAGGCGCTCGGTTGGACGATCCGCGAGGGCGTCGGCGGCGAGGACGACACGGTCATCGCCTACGGAGCCGTCCTCTCGGCCCTCATCCAGTTCGTGATCGTCGCGTTCGTGCTCTACTTCGCATTCGTGCTGCCGATCAACCACCTCAAGAACGCGGCGTTCAAGAAGAAGATGGACGACGCTCCCGCTGCCGAGGACAAGGCGCCGACCGAGCTCGAGCTCCTCGCTGACATCCGCGACCTGCTCGCCAACGGCGGCACCGCCACGACCGCCAACTCGGGCAAGCACGTCGACTGAGTTCTTCTGTTCTTCCTCGCCGGCGGCGAGGAAGAACCGCGGTCGGCTTCCCGAGGTGGGCGCGTTCCGCAGAGCGTTGTGCGGACGGTGCGTCCGAAACGCTCGCACGCGTTTCGGACGACACCTGCACCCTGCGGAGGTCGCCCTCCGGAGGCTTTTCTGTGGCAGCGCGCTGGTCGAGCAGCCAGAGTAACGACACCACCTGTCCTCGCGCGTGCAGATCCCGACACGGCCGCGGAGGGTGCCGCTCGATGGACAGGCGGCGCCGGACGTCGACGCACGGCTCAGTAGTGGGGCGGGACGTCCTGGCGGAGGCGGAAGTCGTTCGGGCCGGTGTCGGGCCGGAGAGGCGGCACCTCGGGGTCGGGCACGGGGGCGTCGTGCGGCGACGGGTCCGTGCCCGGCTTCGCGGGCAGGGTCGCCCGCCGACCGCCGCGCGAGCGCCGGAGCGGGCGATCGGCTCCGGCGGGTGCGGCGGTCGGCGGGTCCTCGGTCACGCGTCGTCGCGCGGCTGGATCTCGATCGGCTGGGTCTCGCTCGACACGGGCGCCGGCGCCGCCGTCGCGACGACCGCGGGAGCCGGCGTCTCGGGCTCGGGTGCCGGAGCCTCGTCGGCCGGACCCCCGATCAGCCCCGCGACCCGCGCGGCCACGGCCTCGGGGTCGGCGAACAGCTCGAAGTTGTGCACGCGCAGGTAGTGCCAGCCGAGACGGCGCAGCAGCTCCGGACGCAGCCGCAGCGAGACCCGGAGGCTCTGCGTGCTGACGTCGCGGTCGGTCTCGACCACGACGGCCCGCGTCCCGTGCGCGGCCACCAGCGCCAGCTTGCCCTTGTGCCCGATGTTCACCCTCAGGCCGCGACGCTCGAGGCGTGCGGCCAGGTCGACCAGCATCGGCTCGGAGTAGTCGTCGCGGTCGCTCGGCTGGACGCGGTCCTCCGCCTCCTGCAGCACCTGCGCGAGCGCCACCATGCCGTGCCGCATCCGCGACTCGTCGATGTCGCCGGGCCGGAAGCACGAGACGATGTCCATCGAGCGACGGGCCCTGGTCATGCCGACCGCGAGCAGCCGCTCGCCGCCCGCCTCGGCCAGCGCGCCGAAGTTCGACAGCAGCCGTCCGTGCGGAGTGCGGCCGTACCCGATCGAGAAGATGACCCGGTCGCGGCTCTGCGCGACCGACTGCTCGAGGGTCACGACGGTGAACGGCTCGGGCCGGTCGCCGAGGATGAAGTCGTTCAGATCGGTGCGCTTGGCGAACGCCGTGAGCACGGCCTGCTGCACGCGCACGGCGTGACGCGGGCTCGCGGTGATCACCATGAGCGACTCACGCGGGCGGATGACCGCGTGCTCGAGGACCAGCTCGACGACCTTCGCGACCTCGGCGTCGACGGACTCGACCGCTCCGGAGTCGTTCTCGGGCATGCCGTGACCGCTCGCGATGTAGTGGAAGCGGAGCGAGTCGTGGCCGAGGAAGGATCCGGCCCAGGGCAGGGAGTCGATCCGGCCGCCGTAGAAGCGGCGGTTGACCAGCTCGGCGAGGTCCTCGCCGCCGGCCCGGTAGCTCCGGGTCAGCGTGACCGTGTTGAGCAGCTCGCCCAGGCGCGCGAGCGCCGACTGCGCGTGCAGGGCCTCGACGTCGGTGCGGGTCGCGGTGCTGCCGAACTCGACCGACTCGTCGACGCGCAGGCCGAACGGAGTGGGCGTCTGCGTCACCGGATCGCCGAACGCGACGACCTGCTTCGCGCGGCGGATCGCTCCGACGTTCTCGGCGAGGGTCGTGGCGCCGGCGTCGACGAGGAAGACCGTGTCGAACGTGGTCTCGGTGCCGATGCGGTGCACCTCGTAGGGCGACACGAGCCACGCCGGAGCGAGCACGCGCGACAGGTGCGGAGCCGCCTTCTGCAGCTCCTGCGGAGTCGTCGCCGCCTCGGTGCGCAGCAGCGCGCGCAGGGCGTCGCGCTCCTGCGGCCAGTCGACGAGGCCGATCTTCCAGGTCTCGGACAGCTTCCAGGCCAGCAGCTCGGCGCTGGAGGCGGCGTGCGCCTCGTCGACGAGCTTGAAGTCGGCCTCGAGGCGGTCGAGAACGGAGGTGTTCCCGCCGAGCAGCGCGCGCTCGTCGGTCAGCATGATCTCGAGGGCCGAGCGCCACCAGGCGAGGTCGAGCTCGATCGCGACCAGCTCGGCGGGCACGTGGCGGCGCGAGAGGTCGGCGAGCAGCGGATCCAGGCCCCACTCGCGCAGCGTCGAGAGCAGCGTGGTGCGCTCCTGCAGGTTGGCCAGGACCTCGCTGTCCTCGGCGAGCCCGGAGACCATCGAGGCGAGCTCGGCCAGCGGGAGCGAGGCGAGCTGGACGTTGGTGCCGCGGCGGCCGAGCGGCTCGTCGAGCCGGCCCAGGTCGTCGGCGACCTGCTGGTACGCGACCTGCACGTCGGCGACTCCGACGGGCACCTCGGGCACCGTGCCGGCGACGGCGTAGCGCTGCCAGAGGGTGCGCTGCTGCTGCACGCGGCGCAGCGAGGCGTTGAGATCGGTGACGTGCGCGCCGGGCCGCATGTACTCGCGGGCGAGCTTCTTCAGGCGGCGTCGGTTCGTCGAGGACATCTCGGCGGCGTCCCGACGCGGCGAGGTCGCCACGATGAGGTCCTGGATCGACCGGTCGAAGACGGCCGGCTGGAACTTGTCGAGGGTCTCGCGGACGTCCTGGAGCAGGCGCAGGTAGATGCCGAGCTCGGCGACCGACTCGAACGGGCGCATCCGGGTCTGGCCGACGACGTCCTGGGCGCGGTCGAGCAGTCGAGGCAGATCGCGCAGGTGAAGCCGCTTGGCGAGCTCGTGCGCCGCCTCCGCCTCGCTGGTCGAATCGAAGTGCGCGCCGTACCACGGCGAGTCGCCCGGACCGTAGCGGAACTCCCCCAGCCGGGCCGACTCGATCAGCATGCGCGTGGCCTCGGGGCGGCTGTGCGCGAGCGCGGTCACGGCGCGGCGCTCGAGGCGCGCGGTGGTCGACGGAGGGGTGCGCAGCTGCGACAGGCGCGCGAGCTCCTCGAGGGCCTGCAGCGCCGAGACGCCGAAGCTGTCGTCGCGGCGCGAGAGCGCGCCGCGGTAGTCGAGGAGCACCTTGCGCAGGCGCAGCAGGGCGTCGTCGATCTCACTCACGGAGGGGCGCGCGGCCTTCTCGTTGCGGCCGATCGACTGGATGAGGTCGCGGCGCAGCGTGCGCGGGCCCACGGCGATGCCGCCGAGGCCGGCCGAGACGAGCCGCTGGTGGATGCTGTCGAGGCTCGAGCGGCGAGCGCCCACCACGAGCACCCGCTTGTGCTGCGCGGCGAGGGCGCCGATCGCGTTGACGATCGTCTGGGTGCCGCCGGTGCCCGGCAGAGTCTTGACGACGAGGGAGTTGCCGGCCGCGATGTTCGCGATGACCTGCTCCTGCTCGGCATCGGCATCGAGCAGGAGGTTGTCGGTCGCGGGCGGGCGCTCGTCCTGCGGGATGATCGAGGCGACCTTCTGCGACTGCTGGAGCGAGCGCTTGGCGGCGGGGTTGCCGGCCACCGCATCCAGCACCGGGTGCTCGAGCATCCGGGCGTCCCGGAGCATGTCGCCCGCCACGTCGGCGAAGCTCGAGACCACGAGGCGGGGGTGCACGGCGAACCAGGGCAGGTGCGAGGTCAGTCCGCGGAGCTGGTCGATGACCGGCTGCGGCTTGAAGACGCCGCTCTGCACGGCGAGCTCGACGAACTGCTCGGGATCGACGGTGATCCCGAACTGCTGCTTGAGGGCGCGCGCGAGCTGAGGGTTGAAGAACGGCTGACCCTTGAGCTTGAGCTCGAAGTCGCGGCCGTAGCGCCGGATCGCGAGCGGACGCAGGAGGACGGGAGCGGTGAACTCGGTCTCGCCCGCGCGCCACTGCGCCAGCCCGATCGCGAGGTGGACGCCCTCGATGCCGCGGACCGAGCGCAGCTCGATGCCCTTGTCGGTGATCGCCGCGGCCGCGTTCTTCGCGGTCCGCAGGGCGAGCTCGTCGCGGATGAGCGAGGAGAGGAGGGTCGTCTTGCCGGAGATGAAGGGAGGGAGGCCGCCCGGATGGGTGGTCGACAGCTCGATCCGCGTCCGGGGCGAGTCGACGAAGTGCAGGAGCGGCGACGGGCCGCCCACCTTCGCCAGCTCGTCACGCCACGACTGCCACACCGGATCCGCGACGTTGCCGCTGCGGTAGCCCGCCTCACCACTGGTCACCTGTCCGGGGGACGTGGTGGTGGAGGAGAGCTGGAGAGCGGACGCCTCCCGCGGGTCACCGGATTCGGGTGAGGTCGCCACCGGTCCGGCTCCTGGGAAATCGTCGACACGTTGCACACGGACACCCTAAACCGGGTACATGCGAAAGCCTGTAGCGACGCGGAGGACGCCCGGACGGGGGCGGCGGATCGAACGGGAGCCGTCTCAGAGCGCCCAGGAGCCGAGCGGCGGAACGGTCTCGACGCTCCGGCGATCAGCGGAGACGCGCACGCGACTGCCCGAACGATCGTGCCCGCCGACGCACGCGACGACCGTCATCACGAGCTCGGCGTGATCACGGGTGAGGTAGCCGAGGGCGGCGCGCAGGTCGATCGGGAGCCCGGTCGCCAGCGACAGCGCGATGCGGGCGACGGCCTCCTCAGAGAGATCCAGCGCGTGCACGTGACGCTCGAGCGCGGCGAAATTGATCGACCGGTGCGCGCCGGAGCGGGTGCGCAGGACCCAGGGGCGGGCGGAGTCGGCGCATCCTGCGCGGGCGAGGAGCTCCTCCGCGAGCCGCACGGCGGGACCGGCGGGCAGCCGGCTCACGACGAGGCCCGCGTGCGGCGTCGACGGACGGAGCGGACGACGACCGGCACGGCCGCGACGACGAGGCACAGCGCCCCCGCGATCGCCGGGGTGAGCCAGCCGAGCGCGCTGACGCTCTCGACCGACGCGCCGAGGTACTGCCACTCGGCGAGGGCGTGGACGAAGAGGGAGAAGAAGCCCAGGGCCACGCCGGTCAGAGCGGCGACGAGGTCGGCTGGGCGGACGACGCCGCGGCGCCCGGGCGCCGGTGGGGTGTCGCTCGGAGGAGTCCCGGTCGAGAGGGTGTCGACGAGGCCGGTGAGGGTGGGGTCGGGCATCCACCGATCACAGCAGCCCCGGCGGTACCGCGACATCGTCCTCGAGCATGATGTCGCGATCCGAGAGGCTGGTCGTGCGGGCCGGTCAGGCCGGAGCCGGACGCGATCCGAGCGGGGACTGGAAGCGGAGGAGGTAGCCGTCGGGGTCGACGACCAGCAGCTGGCGGACGCCGGCAGCTCGCTCCCCCGTCCGGTACCAGCGCGTCTCGGGCTCGAGGAAGAGCGCGACGCCCGCCTCCCGGAGCGCCACCGCCACGGCGTCGGCGTCGTCGACGCGGATCTGCAGGTTCAGGCCGCGACCGAGCGGACGCTCGAGCGCGCCCGTGATCCAGTCACGCCCCGCGCCGATGCGGTCGAGCATGACGTGGGAGCCGCCGCGGACGAGGTAGGCGAAGCCCTCCTCGGGGCGGGAGTAGCGGACGGAGAAGCCGCAGGGGCCGCACCAGAAGGCCAGGCTGCGCTCGAGATCCCCGACCAGCAGCTCGGGCACGAGGTCGGGGTCGTCGGAGCTCACCGGCACAGGGTGCCACAGCACCGGGCGGACACCCCTCCTCAGTAGGGTGAGGCGATGACCGAGCCGCGATCCTCCGACGAGTGGCCGCTGCGGCAGGCGCCGCCCGCGTTCCCCCTCTCGGCCCTGCTGGTGGTGCCGATCACGATGGCGGTCGCCGGGACCCTGAGTGTGGTCGCGATCTCCCAGCTGGGGTTCGTCCCCGTGCAGATCCTCGTCGTCGGCGGCCTGCCCTACGCGGTCCTGGCGCTCCTCGTGTCCGCCGCCCTGCGGATCCGCGTGCTCCGCCGACCGATCGACGAGCAGGCCGACGACCTCTTCGCGACCGGCCGGAGCCCCGCTCAGCGGATCACCTTCGCCGTCGCCGTCTGGCTGCTCGTGCTCTGGCTCGTCTGGGCCGCGCTCTGGGTGGCGACCGCCGAGGGGGCGTTCCTCCTGCTGGGCGGTCCGCTGGTCGTCGGAGCTGTGATCTCGATCGCGGCGAACGCCCGCCTGCTCTACTCGCCGCGGGTCGCGCTGGCCGAGGTGGAGGCGGTGCGCGCCCACGCACCGGGTCGGGGCGCGATCCTCGCCAACTGGGTCCTGGCTCCCCTGTCGTGGTTCGCCTTCGCGATCCCCGCGACCGTGCTCGTCAGCGACGGCGTCCTGTTCTGACGCCGGCCCGCGTCGTGGGTGTGTGCTCCGGCAGCCCGTTCTCGCGGCGGAAGCGCTCGAGGGCCCGGCGGTCGGGAAGCAGCAGCTTCGGCGCGTCGACGGCCTCGAACGCGCGGAGCAGCCGGAGCCGGCCGGCGCGCGCCGGACCGACGAGGAAGCGCAGCATCGCCAGGCTCACGCGGTCGCGCGTGCCCTCCAGCCCTCCGATCCGATCGCCCGGACTCCACGCGCGGCGGAGGTACCGGAAGACGGTCGTCGGCGTCGTCGCGTCGAGCAGGACGACTCCGGTGGCCCGCTCGAGCCGCTCGGGCAGCCAGCGGGAGTAGTTCCCCTCGATGACCCAGCGCTCACCACGGACGGCGTCGCCGTGCAGAGCCGCGAACTCGTCGTCGGGGCGCTCGACCCAGGCCGTCCCCGGCCGGTGCCGGTACTGGTCGAGGTGCACCACGGGCAGGTCGCGCGAGTGCCCGATCGCGGCGGCCAGGGTCGACTTCCCGCTGGTGGATGGGCCGATCACGCAGATCCGCTCGCCCAGGTCGTCGAGGACGGGCGGGAGCGTCAGCGCGCTTCCTCCGGCGTCTTCGTGCGGCCGGGGAGCAGCAGCAGCCCCGAGACGCCGACGACGATGAGCAGGATCGCGACGACCGTGACGAAGGACGTCAGCGCGAGCACCGGCATGATGATCGTCAGGATCCCGGCGATCACCGAGGCGATCCCCGCCGCGATCGGCAGCCAGGCCGGGCCGGACACTGTGCGGCCGCTCGTGATGCTCGAGACGCCGTCGAGGATCCAGCCGAGGCCGATCACGAGGCCCAGCACGGTGAGGGACTCGAACGGGTTCGAGAGGCAGAGGATGCCGGTCACGAGGATGAGCGCGCCGAGCAGGCCCGCGAGCCACCGCACGCGCGCCTCGAGCCGGGAGGCGGTGAAGGCGAGGAGGAGGCGGAAGACGCCGGCTGCGATCAGGTGGATGCCGAAGACGATCGCGACCGTCAGCAGGGTCGGCCCCGGGATGAGTACGGCGATCACTCCGAGCACGATCGCGATCAGCGAGACGCCGATGATCCAGCTCCGCTCGACGGCGGTGCGGGACAGGGCGGGAGCGGCGTTCTCGGACATGGCGTTCCTTCGCATCGGGAGTGGACGCCTCGAACGCTAGGGCACGTCCGCCGCGCCGCGCACCGCCTTGCGCCCGCGCCGCCCGCCTGTCAGAGGCGCAGACGGCGCAGCAACTGCGCGTTGAGCGCGACGATCACGGTGCTCGCGCTCATCAGCAGGGCGCCGACCTCCATCGGCAGCACGAAGCCGATCGGAGCGAGCACTCCCGCCGCCAGCGGCACGGCCGCCAGGTTGTAGCCGGCGCCCCAGGCGAGGTTCTGCCGCATCTTCGCGGCGGAGGCACGCGAGAGCGTGAGGATCCGCACCACTCCCCGCGGGTCGTCGGAGGCGAGGACCAGACCGGCCGAGGCGATCGCCACGTCCGTCCCCGCGCCGATCGCGATGCCGACATCGGCTCCGGCGAGCGCGGGGGCGTCGTTCACGCCGTCCCCGACCATCGCGACGCGCCGGCCGTCGGCCCGCAGCCGCGCGACGACGTCGCTCTTGCCGCCGGGCAGGACGCCCGCGACGACCTCGTCGATGCCGAGCTCGGCGGCGACCCGTCGGGCGACGGGCTCGGCGTCGCCGGTGACCAGAGCCACGCGCACGCCCTCGCGGCGCAGCGCCGCCACCGCCTCCGCGGACTCCGGGCGCACCGCGTCCTCGAGCACGACGACGCCGAGGACGGCGTCCTCGCGCAGGACGTGCAGCACGGTCGCGCCGCGCTCCGCTGCTCCGGCGCTCTCGGGAAGCGGGGCGAGGCCGCGCTCGGCGAGGAGCGCGGGGCCGCCGACGGCGATCCGGGCGCCGTCGACGACGGCCTCCACTCCGATGCCCCCTCGCGTGAGGAAGCCTTCGGCCCGCCGCTCCGACCCGCCCGCCGCGCGGACGATCGCCGCGGCCAGCGGGTGCTCGCTGTCGCTCTCGACGGCGGCGGCCAGGGCGAGCGACTCCGGGGCGCCGAGCACGTCGACGACCTCGGGACGACCCAGGGTCAGGGTGCCCGTCTTGTCGAAGAGCACGGTGTCGACGGTGCGCATCGCCTCGAGCGCGGCGCGATCGGTCACCAGGATGCCGGCGCGGGCGGCCTTCTCGGTCGCGATCGACACGACGAGCGGGATCGCGAGACCCAGCGCGTGCGGGCACGCGATGACGAGGACGCTGACGGTGCGCACGAGAGCCGTGTCGGGCATCCCGAGCGCGACCCAGACCACGGCGGTGACGACGGCGGCGCCGAGCGCGAACCAGAAGAGCAGCGCGGCGAAGCGGTCGGCGAGCCTCTGCGCGCGCGACGAGGAGTACTGAGCCTGCGCGACCAGGCGGCGGATGCCGGCGAGCGCGGTGTCGTCGCCGGTCGCATCGACGCGGAGGCGCAGCCGGGCGTCGGTCGCGACGCTGCCCGCGACGAGGCGGTCGCCGACCGTGCGCGCCACGGTGCGCGACTCCCCCGTCAGCACCGACTCGTCGATCTCGGCGGACCCCTCGAGGATCTCGCCGTCGGCCGGGACGCGGGCTCCGGGCCGGACGAGGACGACGTCGCCGACCGCGAGGCCCTCGGGCCGGATCCGCTCGACGCCGTCGGGCGTCTCGCGCTCGGCCTCGTCGGGCAGGAGAGCGGCGAGCGAGTCGAGGGCGCTGGAGGCCTGCGCGAGCGAGCGCATCTCGATCCAGTGGCCCAGCAGCATGATCACGATCAGGAGCGCGAGCTCCCACCAGAAGTCGAGGCCGTGCGGCAGCAGTCCGGTGCTCGCGCCGAGCGACGACACGAAGGCGACGCTGATCGCGAGGGCGATCAGCAGCATCATGCCGGGGGTGCGGGAGCGGATCTCGTCGAGCGCGCCCGTGAGGAACGGGCGGCCGCCGAGGACGAAGAGCACCGTGCCGAGCACGGGCGGGACCCACGCGATCCAGGAGGCGGAGGGGAGCCGGTAGCCGACGAGGTCGGCGAACATCGGGCTCAGCAGCACCGTGGGCACGGCGACGACCAGCATCGACCAGAAGAGGCGGCGGAACATCGCGACGTGGCCGGAGTGGCCGTGGCCTCCGTGGCCGGAGTGCCCGTCGTGGCCGTGGTCTCCGTGGCCCGAGTGCCCCTCGTCTCCGGAGTGGTCCTGCTGTCCGTGCCCGGCGAGGCTCCGAGCGTCGTCTCCCCGGTCGTGCCCGTGCTCGACCGCTGCATCCGTCTCGTGCGTCATGCGCTTCTCCTTTCGATACCCCCGGGGGGTATTAACGAAGGAAGGTGGGGACTATTCCCGATCCGACGGAGCGGGTCGCGGCCGAAGCAGTGACCCGACCCGAGCTCAGTGCTTCGGCGACGATCCCGCCGCGCGGTGACGGCGGATGCTGCGGACGACGAGCAGCAGCACCAGGACCCCGATCGCGCCGTAGATGATCGCGTCGAGCACCCCCGCGTACTGGTCGACGAGCTCGTACTGCGTGCCGAGTGCGGCACCCAGGCCGATGAGCAGGCCGTTCCAGACGCCCGAGCCCAGGATCGTGAGGGCCGAGAACAGCAGGAGGTTCATCCGCTCGGCCCCCGCCGGGAGCGAGATCAGGCTGCGCACTCCCGGGATCAGCCGGCCGAACAGCACCGCCCAGGTGCCGTGACGGCGGAACCAGCCGACCGCCTTCTCGAAGTCCTCGCGGTCGACCAGCGGCAGCTTCGAGAGCAGGCGGATCGAGCGCTCGGTGCCGATGCGGTACCCGAGCCAGTAGAGGACGAGCCCGCCGAGGTACGCGCCGAGCGTCGCGGTGATCACGACGAGCATGAGGTTCATCCGGCCCTGCTGGGCGAGGAAGCCCGCCAGCGGCAGCACCAGCTCGCTCGGGATCGGCGGGAACACCGTCTCGATGAGCGTCAGCAGTCCGACGCCCACCTCGCCGAGCGCGGCGATCACCCGCGCAGCGACGCCGACGAGCCCGGAGAGCTGGTCGATGCTGTCGGAGGAGGTGGAGGCCGTAGAGGCAGGGGCGAGGGCGAGGGTCGCGATCGTCATGACTGAGAAGCTACTCAGTGCCCGAGCGCTCCACCTGGGAATCCGACGGCGTGGTCGATCCGGGCGGTCAGGGAGCGCCGGTGAGGACGACCTCTCCGGACTCCTGCAGACGGACCTCGACCGAGGCGATGTCGGCGAGCGGCAGGCCGGTCGCGAGGGTCGGGTGCATCGAGCTGCCGGGCGTGCTCGTCCACGATCCGATCGGCTCGGAGCCGCCCGAGGTGTCGGTCACGTACATCACGTACCCGACCGACCGCGCACCGGGCGAGGACCCTTCGGTGCTCTCACCCCAGCTACAGTCCATGTCGATCCGCGTGCCCCAGTCCTCGGCGACGAACTCGACCGTCGCCTCCACGGGCACTCCCGGCTCGCTCGCGAGCGAGACCGTGTATCCCGTGGTGTCGACTGTCGCGGCGGTCTCGCCGACGACCATCGGCAGCGCGATCGCGGCGGCGGCCGAGACTCCGGCGGCCGCGAGCACGAGGCCCGCGACCCGCACGCGCGTGCGGCGCCGGACGGAGTCGGTGGCCGCGGCGAGCCGGGACAGGAGCGCCGGCGGCGCGGTCTCGGCGAGCTGCTCCGGAGGGGTCTCGAGCAGGCGCAGCGCCTCCTCGGCCGGCAGGTGCGCGAGGAGACCGGGCAGCGGCACGAACTCGCCGAGGCCCTCCCGGCACGCGGGGCAGGCTCGGAGGTGCTGCTCGTAGGCGCGGCGGTCGGCGCTCGACAGCGATCCGAGCAGGTAGGCGGCGTCCCAGTCCCGGAAGGCGTCGCCCTCGGATGCGTCGTCACGCGCGTCGGTGCTCACAGCTCGGTCACTCCTCTCTCCTGCAAGGCGAGCTTGAGCGCCCGCATGCCGTAGTGCATCCGCGACTTCACGGTGCCGGGCGCGATGCCCAGCAGGTCGGCGATCTCGGCGACGGACCGGCCGCCGTAGTACGCGTGCACGATCACCGTGCGGTGCTCGAGGCTGATGCCGCTGAGCGCGTCCGAGAGCAGCCACGCGTCGAGCACCTGGTCGGTGCGGTCGGCGGACGGGCGCTCCGGCACCTCGTCGGTGCCGATCTCGCGGGCGTAGCGGGCGCTGCGACGGTCGTCGATCACGAGGTTGCGGGCGACGGTGTAGAGCCACGAGCGCGCCGCGGCCTCGCCCTGAGCGAGGATCGCGGGGTTCTTCCACGCGCGCAGCAGCGCCTCCTGCACCACGTCCTCCGCCATCTGGCGGTCGCCGGTGAGCCGGAGGACGAACCTCCACAGCGCCGCCGAGTGCTCGTCGTGCAGGGCACGCAGCAGCTCGGCCTGATCCTCGGACATGCACCACCTCTGACCCGTCCAACGTAACGGCGGCCCGTCCGGTTCATCCACGCCCCGGTTCGCGCCGACGGCCGCACTCTGGTACTCCGGGTACGGTGACCTTCCCCGACGCCGCCGATGCGGCCCGCGTGCGCGTGTTCCTGCGCGAGAACCGCGAGCAGATCCTCGCCGACGTCCGCCACCTCGTGATGATCGAGAGCCCGAGCGACTCGCTCGAGGCCCTCGGTGAGCTGCACGCCTACCTCGTGCACTGGGTCGGCGAGCGCCTCGGCCACGCCGCCGAGATCGAGCACCAGCGCGAGCAGGACGCTCCGCGTGCCTCGAGCTGGACCTTCCCGGGCAGCGCGCCGGGCCGGGGCCCGCGGGGGTCGCGGCCGTTCGTGGCGCTGCTCGGCCACTACGACACGGTCTGGCCGCTCGGCACGACCCGGGCCTGGCCCTTCGCGGTCGACGGCGACCGGCTCAGCGGTCCTGGCACCTACGACATGAAGGTCGGGCTGGTGCAGATGGTCTGGGTCGTCGCGGCGCTGCGGCACGCGCGCCTGGAGCACCCCGCGATCCGACTGGTGATGAACGGCGACGAGGAGGTCGGCAGCCTCGTCTCGCGCTCGTTCCTCGAGCACCAGAGCCGGGGCGCCGAGGCCGCGCTCGTCTTCGAGGGCGCGATCGGCGACGCGGTGAAGACCGCCCGCAAGGGCATCGGCAACTTCGTCGTCGACGTCGTCGGCATCGAGGCGCACGCCGGCGTCGAGCCCGAGAAGGGCGCGAGCGCGATCCACGAGCTCGGCGCCCTGATCCCCCGGGTGCTCGGCATCGCGCGGCCCGAGGCGGGGACCACCGTCAACATCGGCCTGATCGGCGGCGGCAGCCGGGTCAACGTGACGACCGCGAAGGTGCGGCTCGAGCTCGAGGCGCGCATCCGGAACTCGGCCGAGGCGGCTCGCGTCGAGGCCGAGATGAACGCCCTGCAGGCCAGTGACGAGCGGATCCGCATCGAGGTCCGCGGATCGTGGCAGCGCCCGGTGTTCGAGCGGACCGCCGCCGTCGGCGCCCTGTTCCGCCGGGCCGAGCGCCTCGCCCGCACCATGGACCTGCCGCTCGTCGAGACCGCGGTCGGCGGAGCGAGCGACGGCAACCTGATCGCGGCCCTCGGCATCCCGGTGCTCGACGGCCTCGGCGCCCCCGGAGCGGGGGCGCACGCCCGCGGCGAGTCGGTGAGCATCGAGGGGATCCTCGAGCGCACCACCCTCGCCGCCCTACTGGTGGCGAGCTTCGCCGCAGAAGGGGAGCGACTCCCGTGATCCATGAATCGAGACCGGTCGGGATCGTCATCGACGCGCCCGCCGACGAGGTCTACTCCTTCATCGTCGATCCCTCGAACCTGCCCCTCTGGGCCGCGGGGCTCGCGGAGTCGGACGTCGAGGAGGTCGACGGGCGCTGGTTCGCCGACTCCCCGATGGGGCGCGTGGAGGTGGTCTTCGCTCCGCGGAACCCCTTCGGAGTCGCGGACCACCGCGTGATCAACGCCGAGGGGCGCGTCTTCGACAACCCGCTGCGGGTCCTGGCGAACGGGGACGGAGCCGAAGTGGCCTTCACCGTGCGCCGGTACGAGGGGATGACGCTCGAGCAGTGGGACGAGGACTGCGGTCGCGTCGCGGCCGATCTGGAGACCCTCCGCGGACTGCTGGAGCGCACCGGCGACTGAGCGTGCTCTAGATTCGTTGCAGCCCGGCGAGCGCCGGTCGCCCGCGCGAGAACGTTGGATGCGATGACCTCTCCCGACCAGACTCCCGTCCGCCCCGCCGGCGGCATCGAGCTCAACGGCCTCGACACGATCCAGGAGTCGGAGCGGCACGGCCGCCCGCGCGACCTGTTCTGGCCGTGGTTCGCGGCGAACGTGTCGGTGCTGGGCCTGAGCTACGGCTCGTTCCTGCTCGGATTCGGCCTCTCCTTCGCGCAGGCCACCGCCGTCGCCGTCATCGGCATCGTCGTGTCCTTCCTCTTCTGCGGGTTCGTCGCCGTGGCGGGCAAGCGCGGCTCCGCGCCGACGATGGTGCTCAGCCGCGCCTCGTTCGGGGTGAACGGCAACCGCCTGGTCTCCGTGATCTCCTGGCTGCTCACCGTGGGCTGGGAGACCGTGCTCGCCTCGCTCGCCGTGCTCGCGACCGCCACCGTCTTCGAGGAGTTCGGCTGGGACGGCGGAGTGCTGACGAAGGTCGTCGCGCTGATCGTGGTGGCCGCGCTGATCGTGATCGCCGGGGTCGTGGGCTTCCGCCTGATCATGCGCCTCCAGCTCGCGATCACCGTCGCCACCGGCGTGCTCACGGTGGTCTACGTCGCCCTCGTGCTCGACGACATCGACCTCGGCGCGGTCGCGAGCCTGCCCTCCGGCTCGGCCGGCGCCGTGATCGGCGGACTCGTGTTCATGATGACCGGCTTCGGACTGGGCTGGGTGAACGCGGCGGCCGACTACTCCCGCTACCTGCCGCGCACGGCGGGGACCGGCGGAGTGATCGCCTGGACGACCATCGGCGGCGCGGTGGCCCCGGTCGTCCTCGTGGTGGTGGGCCTCCTGCTCGCCGGCTCGTCGCAGGAGCTGTCGGACGCGATCGCGGCCGACCCGATCGGCGCGCTCGCGACGATCCTGCCGACCTGGTTCCTCCTCCCGTTCATCGTCGTGGCCCTGCTCGGACTCATCGGCGGCGCGGTCATGGACATCTACTCCTCGGGCCTCGCACTTCTCAGCACCGGGCTCAAGGTCTCGCGACCGGTCGCCGCCGGCATCGACGGGGTGCTGATGGTGCTCGGCGCGATCTACGTCGTGTTCGTCGCGGGCGACTTCCTCGGCCCGTTCCAGGGCTTCCTGATCACGCTGGGCGTGCCGATCGCCGCGTGGCTGGGCGTGTTCCTCGCCGACCTCCTCCTCCGTCGCCGCGACTATGACCAGGAGGCGCTCTACGACGCGCGGGGCCGCTACGGCAGCGTCTCGATCGCGCCGGTGCTGCTCGTGGTGGTCGGCTCGGTGATCGGCTGGGGCCTCGTGGTCAACTCCTCGCCCGGCTTCGGCTGGGAGGGCTACCTGCTCGGGCCGATCGGCGGACGCGAGGGCGAGTGGGCCTACGCCAACCTCGGAGTCCTCGCGGCGCTCGTGATCGGGTTCGTCGGCGCTCTCGTCTCGTCCTCGGCGAGCGTGCGCCGGCAGGAGTCGCGCGCGTGAGCCTGCTCGTCGCGATCGACCTGCAGCACGTCTTCGCCGACGCGGACTCGCCGTGGGGGTCGTCGGAGTTCGCGCGGGCGGCCGCCGGGACGGCGCGGCTCCTCCCCCTCTTCGGCGACCGGGTCGTGACCACCCGGTTCACCGCGCCGACCGAGCCGCAGGGCGCCTGGGTGCCGTACTACCGGGACTGGCCGTTCGCGCTCGTGCCGGACGGCGATCCGCTCTACGCCCTCGTGCCCGGCTTCGACGGTCACCGGGTGCTCACGGCGACGACGTTCGGCAAGTGGGGGCCCGAGCTCGAGGCGCTGCTCGACGACTCGCGCGAGATCGTGCTGACCGGGGTGTCGACGGACTGCTGCGTGCTGTCGACGGCGCTGGCGGCGGCGGACGCGGGGGTGCGCGTGCGCGTCGTCCAGGACGCGTGCGCGGGCGCCTCCGAGACGGACCACCGGCGCGCGCTGGACGCGATGGCGCTCTACGCGCCGCTGATCGAGCTGACGACCGTGGACGAGGTGCTCGCGGAGGGCGTCGCACGCAGCTGAGCGGCGCTCCCGACCGCCGCTGTGCCTCGGACGCCGTCTACCGGCATGATGGGCGGATGCCCAGCACGGACGGCCGCGAGTCGGCAGCACCCCGGATCCTCGTCGTCGGCGAAGCGCTGATCGACATCGTCGAGCGCGACGGCGCGAGCAGCGAGCACGTCGGCGGCTCGCCCGCCAACGTCGCGCTCACCCTGGCGCGACTCGGACGCGACGCGACCCTCGTCACCGACATCGCCGACGACGAGCGCGGACGCCGCATCGGCGAGCACCTCGGCGCCTCGGGGGTGAGCGTCGTGCACGGCGACGCTCCCCGCACCTCGACCGCGAAGGCCCGGATCCGGCCCGACGGCTCGGCGGAGTACGAGTTCGACCTGTCGTGGAACCCGCCCGCCGCAGACCCGACGCCCTTCGGGCACGTGCACACCGGCTCGATCGCCGTCTACCTCGAGCCCGGCGGATCCGCGATCCTCGACCTGCTGGAGGCGCTGCCGGCCGGCACGACCGCGAGCGTGGACGCGAACATCCGTCCGGCCCTGGTCGGCCCGCACGCCGCGGCGCTCGCGCGCTTCGAGCGGGTCGCCGCCTCGTGCGAGATCGTGAAGCTCAGCGACGAGGACGCCGAGTGGCTCTACCCCACGGTGCAGCTCGACGAGGTGCTCACCCGGATCCTCGGCCTGGGCGCGCGGCTCGCCGTCATCACCCGCGGCGGGGAGGGACTGCTCCTCGCGTCCGCCGTCGCCCGGGCGACGGTGCCGGCCGCCCGCATCGTCGTGGCCGACACGATCGGAGCCGGCGACTCCGCGATGGGCGCGATCCTCGACGAGGCGTTCCGGCAGGGGCTCGGCGCGCCGAACGGGATGCTGCTCGACGAGCCCGCCCTGCGGGCGATCGGACGCTGGGCGGCGCGGGTCGCCGGCATCACGACCTCGCGCGCCGGGGCGAACCCGCCCACCCGCGTCGAGGCCGAGACGGAGTAGATCGTCACGGACCCGTCACACGACGGGTCTTCCGCGCGGGGTGGGGGCTGTTCCTAGACTCGGACATGGGAACAGCACCGAGCTCCACTGCCACGGTCGTCCTGCTCGTCGGTCCGGGGACCGACGGCCTGCTGCGCGACCTCGACACCCTGCCCAACGTCGACGCCCGTCCGGGCACCGGCCCGGGCGCGCACCCGTCGGCCTCCACCTATCTGCTGCACGACGCGGATCCGCTCGAGCACGTCGCGAACGCCTGGATCGAGTTCTTCGAGGACCGGGCGACGCACGGCGCGCTCGACGTCGAGATCGAGACCGCGCTCGGCGTCTTCCGCCGCGGCGAGGCCGCCCTGCCCGACTACTACGTGGTGCTCGAGCCGGAGTCGGCGCCGGCGAACTGGAAGCACTGGTGGCTGGGCGTGCTCCCGCACGCGGCGCCCGCGCGAGTGCTGCCGAGCTCGTCCGATCCCGGGGCCGTCCGCCGGCTGCTGGGCCGGCTCCCCCAGGGGCGGCCGTTCTCGGACCCGGCGTCGTGGCTCCCGGACGTGCGCTTCAGCGTTCCGGACCGCATCGGGCTCGTCTGACCGTTGCCCGCCTCCGCCGCCGGGTATTGACTGATCGCGATCGCACCCCGAGCAGGAAGAAGGACACCGTGGCCACCAGTCTCAGCCCCTACATCGGCTTCGCCGGCAACGCCCGCGAAGCGATGGAGTTCTACCGCTCCGTGTTCGGAGGCGAGCTGCAGGCCAGCACGTACGCCGACTTCCAGGCGAGCGAGGACCCCGCCGACCAGGACCGCCTCATGCACTCGCAGCTGACTCTGCCCAACGGCCTGCTGCTGATGGCCTCGGACAGCCCGAGCGCCATGCCGGCGTCGGAGGGCAGCCGGATCCAGATCGCTCTCTTCGGCGAGGACGACGCCGAGCTGAGCCGCTGGTTCGCGGCGCTGGCCGAGGGCGGCGAGACTCCGATGCCCCTCACCGACTCCCCCTGGGGCGACCGCTTCGGCATGCTGGTGGACCGCTACGGAGTGGAGTGGATGGTCAACATCTCGCCCGCGTCGGACTGAGCGTCCCGATCGGCCTCCGCGCAGGCGCAGAATGGAGGGACCGCTCGGCTCCGGTCGAGAGCGGTCCCCTCTTGACTGACGAAGGCTGCAGATGACGATCACGCTCGGGTACAAGGCGTCGGCGGAGCAGTTCGGAGCACGGGAGCTCGTCGAGCTCGCCGTCGCCGCCGAACGGCACGGATTCGAGAGCGCGGTGGTCTCGGACCACTTCCAGCCGTGGCGCCACACCGGCGGCCACGCTCCGTTCTCGCTCGCGTGGCTCGCTGCGGCCGGCGAGCGGACGTCGACCATCCGGCTCGGCACCTCCGTCATGACACCGCACTACCGCTACAACCCGGCCGTGATCGCGCAGGCGTTCGGCACCCTCGGGGTGCTCTACCCCGACCGCATCATGCTCGGCGTCGGCACGGGCGAGGCCCTGAACGAGGTCGCGACCGGCTACCAGGGCGCCGGCGAGCAGACCTGGCCCGACTTCAAGGAGCGCTTCGCGCGGCTGCGGGAGGCGGTGCGTCTGATGCGCGCGCTGTGGGCGGGCGACCGCGTCTCGTTCGACGGCGAGTACTACTCCACCCACGAGGCGTCGATCTACGACAAGCCCGAGAGCGGAGTGCCGGTGTACATCGCCGCGGGCGGACCGGTCGTCGCGAAGTACGCGGGACGCGCCGGCAACGGCTTCATCTGCACGTCCGGCAAGGGCATGGAGCTGTACACCGAGAAGCTGCTGCCCGCCGTCGAGGAGGGCGCGGCGGCCGGCGGACGCGACTCCTCGACGATCGACCGGATGATCGAGATCAAGCTCTCCTACGACCCCGACCCGGCGCTCGCGCTCGAGAACACCCGCTTCTGGGCGCCGCTCTCGCTGACTCCCGAGCAGAAGCACTCGCTGACCGATCCGGTCGACATGGAGCGCGCCGCCGACGAGCTGCCGATCGAGCAGGTCGCCAAGCGCTGGATCGTGGGCTCCGACCCCGACGAGACCGTGGCGCAGATCAAGCCCTACGTCGACGCGGGCTTCACCCACCTCGTGTTCCACGCCCCCGGCGACGACCAGCAGCGCTTCTTCGACGCGTTCGAGAGCGACCTCGCGCCGCGCCTGCGCGCGCTCTGAGCACCCTCCCTCCCGCCGGCACCGCGCCGGCCGACCCCTCCGGAAGAGCCGCCACCCGCATGACCTCCTCCCCCACGGCCACCGTCCTCGACCGCCTCGCGCACGGCGAGCCGATCACCCGGGCGAGCGCCGAGCTCCTGCTCGGAGCGCGCGGCGACGACCTCGAGCTGCTGCTGTCGGCCGCGGGCGCGCTGCGCGACGAGGGGCTCGCCCGGCGAGGCCGCTCCGGAGTGATCACGTACTCGCGCAAGGTGTTCGTGCCGCTGACGAAGCTGTGCCGCGACCGCTGCCACTACTGCGTGTTCGTCGAGACGCCGGGCGGCCTCGCGGCCAAGCGCGAGTCGACCTTCATGGAGCCGGAGGAGATCCTCGAGGTCGCGCGGGCGGGGGCGGCGCTGGGCTGCAAGGAGGCGCTCTTCACCCTCGGCGACCGGCCCGAGGACCGCTGGCCGATCGCCCGCGCCTGGCTCGCCGAGCACGGCTACGCGTCGACCCTCGAGTACGTCCGCGCGATGGCGGTGCTGGTGATGAGCGAGACCGGCATGGTCACGCACCTGAACCCCGGAGTGATGTCGTGGGCCGAGCTGCAGCGTCTGCGCTCGGTCGCCCCGTCGATGGGCATGATGCTCGAGACCACCGCGACGCGCCTCTGGTCCGAGAAGGGCGGCGTGCACTACGGCTCGCCGGACAAGGACCCGGCGCTGCGCCTCCGCGTGCTCGAGGACGCGGGTCGCAGCCGCGTGCCGTTCACCACCGGCGTGCTGCTGGGGATCGGCGAGGACGACGCGGAGCGGGCGGACGCGCTGTTCGCGATCCGCGAGTCGCACGAGCGGTGGGGCCACGTGCAGGAGTGCATCGTGCAGAACTTCCGCGCGAAGCCGCGGACGGCGATGCAGAACGAGGTCGACCTCGAGCTGCAGGAGTACGTGGCGAACGTGGCCGTCGCGCGGCTCGTGATGGGCGCCGACACCACGATCCAGGCGCCGCCGAACCTCACGGACGAGCAGGAGCTCGGACTGCTCGTGCGCGCGGGCATCGACGACTGGGGCGGCGTGAGCCCGCTGACCGCGGACCACGTGAATCCGGAGCGACCCTGGCCGAACATCGACGACCTCGCGCGGCTGACCGCGGCGGCCGGGTACCGCCTCCGGGAGCGGCTCACCGCGCATCCGCAGTACCTGCGGGAGGCGGCGACCTGGATCGACCCGCGGGTGGCGCCGTACGTGCGGGCCCTCGCCGATCCGGAGTCGTGGCTCGCCGACGAGGCGGCGCCGGTGCTCTCCCGGCCGTACCGCGAGGAGTTGGATCCGCCCGCGCGCGCGGTCCCCTCCTCCGCTCTCGCCCCGGTCCTGGCGCGGGCCGCCGAGGATCCTGCGGGGCTGTCGGACGACGACTACCTGGCGCTGCTCGCGGCGGACGGCCACGACCTCGACGCGCTCGCCGCTCTCGCCGACGACGTGCGCCGCTCGGTCGTCGGCGACACCGTCTCGGTCGTCGCGAACCTGAACATCGACACGTCGCTCTGGCGCTCCGGCCTTGACGAGGAGGCGCTGCGCGAGCTCGCCGACGAGGCCGTCTCGTTCGGAGCCACTGAACTGTGCCTCCAGGGGGCGCTCGCCCCGGGACTCCCGGGGGACGATCTCCTCCTCATCGCGCGGACCCTGCACGAGCGGCAGCCGTCGCTGCACCTGCACGCCTTCCGCCCCGCCGAGATCCTCGACGCCGCGGAGCGGACCGGGCGCACCGTGCCCCAGATGCTCGACGCGCTGCGCGAGGCCGGAGTCGCGAGCGTGCCGGGCACCGCGGCGCGCATCCTCGACGACGGCGTCCGCGCGGTCCTCAGCGAAAGAACGGATCCGAGCGTCGCCGCTTGGCGCGAGTCGGTCACGACCGCGCACCGCCACGGCCTGCGCTCCACCGCGACGATGGTCTACGGCCACGTCGAGACTCCGCAGCAGCAGATCGCGCACCTGCGCACTCTCGCCGCGATCCAGGACGAGACCGGCGGATTCACCGAGGTCATCGCGATGCCGTTCGTGCCGGCGGAGGCGCCTCCCGCGGTCGTCGCGCTCACCCGCGGCGGCCCGTCCCTGCGCGAGACGCGGGCGGTGCACGCGGTCGCGCGGCTGCTCCTGCACGGTCGGATCCACCACGTGCAGACGGCGTGGACCAAGGTCGGGCTGCACACGGCGCAGGTGCTCCTCCGCGGCGGCGCGGACGACCTCGGCGGGCTGCTCCTGGACAGCGTGCTCCGACCGGAGTCGGGCGCCGAGGCGCACCGCTCGCTCGACATCGCGACGGTCGACCGGGTGACGCGCGAGATCGGGCGCGGCTGGCGCCAGCGGACCACCGACTACGGCGTCGTCGACCCGGCGCGCGCGGTGCGCCTCGACGCCCCGGCGGCCGGCGCACCGGTGCGGGTCCGGCTCCCGCTGCGCGAGGCGCGACGCGCCTCATGACGTGCCGGGACTCATGAGCCGTCGAGCGGCGTTCCTCGAGCGGCAGGCGTCGCTCGTGGCGGAGTCGTCGGTGCTCGTCGGCGGGCGCACGGTGCGGGTGTGGACGGCCGGGAGCGGGCCCGCCGTGCTGCTGCTCACCGGTCCGGGCCGGGGCGCGCGGGCGGATACGGCGCTGCTGCTGCCGATGCTGGCGCGCCGGCGCCGCATCGCCGCTCTGGAACTCGCCGACCTCGCCGATCCGTGGGAGGACGGACCCGCGGCGGTCGCGGCCGTGCTCGATCTGCTGCAGGTCGAGGAGGCGGTCGTCGTCGGCCACTCGCTGGGAGCGGCGGTCGCCGTGCGGGCAGCGGAGTCCGATCCGCGGATCCGTGCGCTGGCCCTGGTCGCCGGGTGGGCCGCTCCGACCGAGCGGCTGATCACGAGCGCGCGCCTCTGGGAGTCCGTCGACGCGGCGGCGCGCGCCGACCTCTCCCGCGTGCTCGCCGTGCGCTCGCTCGCGGAGCTGGGCCCGGAGCGGACGCCGCCGTTCGAGCCGGAGGCGGACGTCCTGCTGGCCGCGGCCGTCCGCGCCGACGTCTCCGACGCCGCCGCGCGCCTCCGGGTGCCGGTGCTCGTCGTCGGCTGCACGGCCGACTCCGTCGTCGGGATCGAGGGGGCGCACGCCCTGCTCGGCACGATCGACGACGCCCGCTTCGCCGAGGTCGACTCCGGGCACGCGGTGCTCGCCGAGCGCCCGGCCGAGCTGCTCGCCCTGCTCGAGCACTTCCTCGCCGATCCCTCGGGCGACGCCCCGGGCTCGGTCCTGCCCCGGAGGAGCGTCTGATGGCCGAGGAGGTCGACGTCCTCGTCGTCGGGGCGGGCTTCGCCGGCATCGGAGCCGCAGCACTGCTCGCCCGCCGCGGCGGTACGTCGTTCGCGGTCCTCGAGCGCGCCGATCGGGTCGGCGGGACCTGGCGCGACAACCACTACCCGAACGTGTCGTGCGACATCCCCTCGCACCTCTACTCCTACTCGTTCGCCCCGGAACCGGACTGGTCGGCGCTGTACGCGCCCGGCGCCGAGATCCAGGCGTACCTCGAGGCGGTGGTGGCGCGCGAGCGCCTCGAGGCGCACCTGCGGCTCGGCACGGACGTGCTCGCGATGGACTTCGACGAGGAGTCGGAGCGGTGGCGGGTGCGCACGTCGCGCGGCGACTGGTCGGCGGCCGTGCTCGTGGTCTGCGCGGGCAGGCTGTCGGAGCCGCGCCTGCCCGCGATCCCGGGGCTCGACGCGTTCCCCGGCACGGCGTTCCACTCCGCCCGCTGGCGCGACGACGTCGAGCTCGACGGCGCGCGGGTCGGACTCGTCGGGTCGGGTGCCTCCGCGGTGCAGATCCTGCCGCACCTCGCGGAGCGGGCGTCCGACGTGGTGCTGTTCCAGCGCTCCGCGCCCTACGTGGTGCCGCGGCGGAACCGGGAGTACCCGCTCGCCGAACGGCGGGCGCTGGCGCGCGTGCCCGGGGCGGTGCAGCGGCTCCGGGAGGAGCTGTTCTGGCGGGCGGAACTCGGCTTCGCGGGTCGCGTGGGCGTGCCGGCGGCGATCGACCGCCTGCGCGCCGAGGCGCTCGACCACCTCACGGCGCAGGTCGCGGATCCCGCCCTGCGCGCGGTGCTCACCCCCGACTACGAGATCGGCTGCAAGCGCGTGCTGCTCTCGGACGACTACTACCCCGCGCTCGCGCAGGACCACGTGCACGTCGTGCCGAGTCCGCTGCGCCGCCTCGACGGCTCCGCGGCGATCGGCGACGACGGCCGGGCGCACGAGGTCGACGTGCTCGTCTTCGCCACGGGTTTCCACTCCACCCGGCCCCCGTTCGCGCGGCGGATCCGCGGCCGCGGCGGCCTGCTGCTCGCCGAGCACTGGGCCGACGGGATGCGCGCCTGCGACTCGACGGCCGTGCACGGGTTCCCGAACCTGTTCGTCGTGAACGGCCCCAACGCGAGCCTGGGCCACAACTCGGCCGTGCACATGATCGAGACGCAGATCGCCTACGTGCTCGCCGCGCTCGAGCACCGCGACCGCTCGGGCGGCGCTCTGCTGGAGGTCAGCGCCGAGGCGGAGGCCGCCTCCGTCGCGCGGATCGACGAGCTGAGCGCCGACACGGTGTGGACGAACGGCGGCTGCGAGAGCTGGTACGTGGACGCCGAGTCGCGGCGGCTGACGCTGCTCTGGCCGGACTTCGCGTTCGCGTTCCGCGAGGAGCTCGGCCGCTTCGACCCGGCGGCGTACGCGGGCTGAGGGTGCTCGCGCGGAACCTCGGCTGGGAACGGTCGTCGCGCACGATGGCGGCTGAGGGTCGTCCTCAGCGGAGGTTCTGCACGTCCGTCCCTCTCCTCCACACGCCTGATCGGGACCGCGCGCGAACCGAGCCGCGGGATCGATGCGGCGGGTGCCGCGGCGGAGGGAGGATCATGGACGCACCCGATCCCTCCGCACGACAGGACCCCGCCATGCCGGTCGATCCCGCCTCCTCCGTCGCCCCGCCGCCGCCTCCCGCGCTCGATCACGGCCGCGCCCGCGACCTGCTGCGCGAGCGGTACGGCGTCGAGGGCTCGCTCCGCGATCTGGGGAGCAACCAGGACCGCAACGTGCTCGTCGAGAGCGACGGGAGCCGGCTGCTCCTCAAGGTCGCGAACCCCGCGACCCCGCGCGCCACGGTCGCGGCGCAGACGGAGGCGGTCGCCCGGCTCGTCGAGGAGCTGCCCGGTCTGCGCCTGCCCCGTGCGGTGCCCGACCGCGACGGCCTGACCTTGCAGGAGCTGCGGCTCGGCGAGGCGGTGTGCACCGCGCGGGTGCTCGAGTTCGTGCCCGGTCGGACCCTGTCGGGATCCGGGTACCTCTCCCCCGCCGTCGTGCGGGCGATGGGCGCGCTCGCGGCGCGCGTCGACACCGCGCTGGCCGAGCATCCGCTCGAGGGCCTGGAGGATCCCGGTCAGTGGGACCTCCGGCGAGCCGGCGCGGTGGTCGAAGCCCTGATCGGGCGGGTGCCCCGGCGCGCCGGCCGGGTGATCCGCGCCGCGGTCGAGCAGGCGCTCGCCGTCGTCGAGCCGCTCGCTGCGGAACTGCCGGTGCAGCTGGTGCACGGCGACCTCACCGACGACAACACCGTGGCGGGCGAGGGCGGAGCGCCCGACGGCGTGATCGACTTCGGCGATCTGGGAGCCGGATGGGCGGCGGGCGAGCTGGCGATCACGCTCTCCTCGCTCCTGCACCACGCCGACGCCGACGCGACGACGGTGCTGCGGGCCGCGGCCTCCTACGACGCCCTCCGACCCCTGTCCGACGCCGAGGTCGAGGTGCTCTGGCCGCTCGTCGTGCTGCGGGCGGCCGTGCTCGTCGTCAGCGCTCACGAGGTGCTCGCGGGCGACCCGGGCAACTCCTACGCCGCCGAGAACCTCGAGCACGAGCAGCTGATCCTCGAACGGGCGCTCGCCGCCCCCCTGCCCGTGCTGCAGGCGCTGGTGCGGCGCTCGCTCGGGCGCGGCGGACCGGCCGGGCAGGCTCCGGCGAGCACGCCGGCACTGCCGATCGACGCAGCCGTCCTCGACCTCTCGCCCGAGAGCCCGCTGCTCGACGCCGGGCGGTGGCTCGAGCCGGACGTCGAGGAGACGCTGATCGCCGAGGCGCTGCGGGACTCCCCGGCCGCGGTCCTGCGCCACGGCGAGCGCCGCCTGACCCGGGGCCGGCCCCGTTCGGCGCACGAGCCCGAGACGGTCGCCCTGCACGTGGCGGTGCACCTCGCCGAGCCCGCCGTCCCGGTCGCTCCGTTCGACGCGGAGGTCGTGGCGGGTCCTCCGGGCGTCCTCGTGCTGCGGGGCGCCGAGGTGCGGCTGCTGCTCGAGGGCGTCGAGGACGTCCCTCCGCCCGGGACTCTCGTCGCGGCCGGCGACCCGATCGGCCGGATCCCCTCGGCCGTGCGGGCGCAGGCGCTGCCGCGTGCGCTCGACGGGGTCGAGCCTCCGCTTTTCGCCCGCCCCGCCTGGGCCGACGCCTGGCTCGACGTGCTGCTCGACGCGACGCCCCTGATCCTGGGGCACGCCGTCCCCGTGCCCGAGCCGGACCGCGAGGTCCTCCCCCGCCGGCTCGCGCACCTCGCCGACGTGCAGGAGCACTACTTCGAGGAGCCGCCGACGATGCTCCGCGGCTGGCGCGAGCACCTCGTCGAGGACTCCGCGCGCGTGCACCTCGACGTGCTCAACAACGTGACCTCGATCGGGCACGGGCACCCCCTGCTCGCCGAGCGCGTCGAGCGCCAGTGGCGCCTCCTGAACACCAACTCGCGCTTCTCCTACCCCTCGGTCGGCGTCTTCGCCGAGCGCCTGGCGGCCCTCCTCCCCGACGGGCTCGACACCGTCCTGCTCGTGAACAGCGGATCGGAGGCGGCCGACCTCGCGCTGCGCCTGGGCCGTGCGTGGTCGGGTCGCGACGACGTGCTCGCGGTCCGCGAGGCGTACCACGGCTGGACCGCGCTCTCGGACGCGGTCTCCACCTCCGTCGCCGACAACCCGGGAGCCCTCGAGACCCGGCCGTCGTGGGTGCACACCCTCGATGCGCCCAACAGCTACCGCGGAGTCCACCGCGGTGCCGAGGCGTTCCGGTACGCCGAGGAGGCGGTCGAGCGGATCCACGCCCTCGCCGCCGAGGGAGCGGCGCCCGGGGCCCTCATCGCCGAGACCTACTACGGCAACGCAGGCGGCATCCCGCTGCCCGACGGCTACCTCGCCGCCGTCTACGCCGCCGTCCGCGAGCACGGCGGGCTCTGCATCGCCGACGAGGTGCAGGTCGGCTACGGCAGGCTCGGCGAGTGGTTCTGGGGCTTCGAGCAGCAGGGAGTGGTGCCCGACGTGGTGGCCGTCGCGAAGGCGATGGGCAACGGGCATCCGCTCGGCGCCGTGATCACGACGCGCGCGATCGCCGAGCGCTACCGCTCGCAGGGCTACTTCTTCTCCTCCGCGGGAGGCAGTCCTGTCAGCTCGGTCGTCGGGACGGCCGTCCTCGATGTGCTCGAGGGCGAGGGACTGCAGGAGAACGCCCGTACGGTCGGAGCGCACCTCCGCGGCCGGCTCGAGGAACTGGCCGAGCGGCACCCGCTGATCGGCGCCGTGCACGGGCACGGGCTCTACCTCGGGCTCGAGCTCGTGCGCGACCGCGAGACGCTCGAGCCGGCGACGGAGGAGACCCGCGCGATCTGCGAGCGCCTGCGCGAGCGGGGCGTGATCGTGCAGCCGACCTCGGATCGCCAGTGCGTGCTGAAGATCAAGCCGCCGCTGTGCTTCACCCGCGAGAGCGCCGACTTCTTCGCCGACCAGCTCGACGAGGTGCTGACGACCGGCTGGTGACGACGTCCTCGTCCGCAGCGGCGACGCGATCGGGATCCGACGGCGGCTCCGAGCGACGCCTCAGCCCAGCGGCTTCCGCATCCGGTGGTTCACGAGCACCACGCCACGGCGCACCGGATGACGCCGCTCGACGACCACGAACCCGTGCCGCTCGAAGAAGGGCTGCGCGGTGAGGCTCGCGTCGGTGCCGAGCGCGACGGCGCGCTCCCCGCGGGCGAGCGACTCGACGTGAGCGAGAAGCGCTGCCGCGAGTCCGCGCCGACCGTGCTCCGGTGACACGAACAGCATGTCGATCCAGCCCTCGGCGTCGACGTCCGAGAACCCGGCCACTTCCCCGCCGACGACCGCGACCACGGTCGCCCGCGCACTGCGCGCGCGATCCCAGTCGACAAGATCGCGATCCTCACGGCGCGCCCAGGCCTCGATCTGCTCGGGCGAGTAGTCGGCGGAGGCCGTCCGGGTCACCGCGTCGAGGAACACCTGCAGCGTCGCCGAGGCGTCGGAGGAGCGGTAGGGGCGGATCACGACCGGCACCCGCCCAGTATCGCGGGAGGCGTCGCGCACCGGCCCCACCGCGGTCGGGATGTCCGTCGCCGGCGCGCTCGCCTCCCTCGAACGCGGGAGCACCTCGGCTCGGACGGCGACGCGAGGATCACCTCGATCGGGCGGGACGGCAGCGCCGGGTCGCCCTGCCGCTCAGAGCCGGGGATAATCGTCTGCGATGCGTGAAGACGACGATGTCGACCTGGTGATCGACGCCTGGGCCGACGCCCTGCCCGACCTCGACTTCGCGCCCCTCGACGTCGTCTCCCGGCTCCGACGCCTCAGCCCGCGGGTGCAGGAGTTCCGCCGCCAGGCCTTCGCGGTCAGCGACCTCGCGCCGTGGGAGTTCGAGCTGCTCTCGATGCTCCGGCAGAACGGCGCGTCCGGGCTCACGCCCTCGGCGCTCGCCGCCCGCCTGGGCATCTCGAGCGGCAACCTGGCGAACCGTCTCGACCGGCTCGCAGCCCGCGGCCTCCTCGTCCGCGAGCAGAACGCCGCCGACTCGCGGAGCAAGATCGTGTCGCTCACGCCCCGCGGCACGAAGCGCGTCGACGAGGCCATGCGGCACCTGGTGCACGCCGAGGGCGAGGTGCTCGCCGACCTCGACGCGAAGCAGATGGCCGTCCTCATCCAGTGCCTGCGCACGATCAGCGAGACGCTCGACCGCCTGGAGTGAGCTGCTACTCCGGGCGCCCCGAGAGGTCAAGCCCGTGGGAGCTCGCAGCCGACCGACGTAGCGTGAGGCATGCGCGGTGAGGCGAGAGCCGGACGCGCTACGACACGCGAAAGCGGAGAGCACCATGACACAGACACCCATCATCCAACCCGCGCGATGGAGCCGGAACGGAGTCCGGATCGTCGTCGTCCCCGGGGCGGAGCTGCCCCGGTTCCGGCTCGAGATCGACCGCCGCCTCATCACCGACCCCTTCGTCGCCACCGGCCCCTTCGCCTCGGTCGAGGAGGCCGAGCGCGCCGCCGAGATCGCGGCCTCCGCCCTCCGCCGGAAGATCCCGGCCGCCTGATCCCGTCTCCGTGCGCGCACTGCTCCTGAGCGGGGAAGGCCGCTACAGCGACCCCTGGCACGCATTCGGCGAGACCAGCGCCGCCGTCGCGGACCTGCTGACGTCCCGCGGGCACCGCGTCGAGGTTCGAGGGGACGTCGAGGAGGCTCTCGCGGAGGAGCTTCAGGGGCTCGTCGTCGTGAACGTCGGCCTCCCCCGCGACGGGAGCCCCTCTCCCTCCTCGACGACGGCGCACGACGGTCTCGCCCGACTGCGCGACTCGACCCTGCCGGTCCTCGCCCTCCACGTCTCGTCGACGAGCTTCGCCGACGCACCGGAGTGGCGGGAGCTGCTCGGCGGCCGCTGGGTGCCGGACGTCACTATGCACCCGGACTTCGGCCCGGCGCGGATCCGGGTGCGCCGCGACCGGCCGGTCGTGCAGGACGTTCCCGACTTCGACGTGGAGGACGAGCGCTACTCCTGGCTCGAGATCGCGGACGGCACCGAGGTGCTCGCCGTGCACGAGCACGACGGAGTCGAGCATCCGCTCGTCTGGGCCCTCGAGCGCCCGAGCGGCGGACGCACCGTCTACGACGCCCTCGGCCACACGGCCGAGTCGTACCGCTCGCCGGGGCACAGGGCCCTGCTGGCCGCGGCGCTGGACCACCTCGGGGTCTAGACCAGATCCTCGAGGGCGCCGGTCGGCAGCGCTATCCAGCCCTCCGCCCGGGCGGCGTCGCGGTGCTCCGGAGGGATCGGCAGGGTCGCGCCGAGCGCGTGGGCCCGCGCGTTCAGCGCCGCGACGACCGCGTCGAGTGCATCGTTCGACCGCTCCATCAGCGCGAACGCGTCCGCCGGCCCCTCGAGCCACGGAGCCGCGCGGCGCAGGGCGGCGACGGCCGCCGGCACGGCCTCGGGGCGGGTCTTGTAGCCGGTGGTGTCGATCCGCCAGTGGCGCAGCGCCGCCGCCGGGTAGACCTCGACGAGGCGTCCGCCTCCCGACCGGTCGACGTCCTCGCCGGCGGCCTCGAAGGCCTCGAGCAGCTCGGCGCAGCGCATCGCCGTCATGCCCAGGCGGTCGGTCGAAACACTCAGCGGCCAGCGCCCGGTCGCCTCGCGTGCGGCGCGGTCGGTCTCGCGGTACGCGAGTCGGCGGCGCCAGTCGCGGCCGGCGAGGGTCCGCGGAGCGACCTCGCGCCGGGTGTGCGCCTGCACGAACGCGGCGAACTCGAGCGGCCAGCCGAACGCGCAGTCGATGCCGACCGCACGGGCTCCGCGCGAGAGCTCGACGATCTCGGCGTCGGAGGAGTCGAGCGCCACGGTGCGGACGACGGCGCGCCCCTCCGCCCACTCCACAGCGGCCCGGGCGGTGCGGCCGGGCTCCGCCGCGAGGTCGACACCGATCGTGAGCACCTCCCGAGGCTAGGGCCTGGTGACCACGATCTCGCGTGCTCACCGGGACCCTGCCTCGGACGACTACCCTCGACCCCAGCGGCGCCGCGTCGCCCCCGAAGGAGCGCCATGAGATCCGCCGTCGCCGTCGTCCGGATCCTCGTCGCCCTCACGGTGCTGACCGCCGTCATCGCGACCGCTCTCGACACCGCGTCCCGCACCCCGCTGAACCCGCTCAACTTCTTCGGCTTCTTCACGATCCAGGGCAACATCCTCCTCGCGGTGATCCTGCTGATCACCGCAGGGCTCTCGCTGGCGCGACGGCCGCAGGGCTCGAGCCTGGTCCTCGCCCGCGGAGCGGCCACCGGCTACATCGCGATCGTCGGAGTCGTCTACAACCTGCTGCTCGCGGGACTCGCGGGCGGCGTCACCCTCCCGTGGGCCAACACGGTGATGCACGTGCTGTTCCCGCTCTACGGAGTGCTCGACTGGCTGCTGATCGGCGACCGACCGCCGCTGCCCTGGCGCCGCCTCTGGGTCGTGGTCGTCTATCCGATCGTCTGGCTGGTCGTCGTGCTGGTGCGCGGAGCGACCGACGGCTGGGTGCCGTACCCCTTCCTCGACCCGGCGAACGGCTACGGCTCGGTGGCCGCCTACGTGGCGGCGATCGCGGTGGCGTTCGTGCTCGCGGGGGCGCTGGCCTGGGCGGTCAGTCGCGTGCACGTGCTCCGGATGCCTGCCACACGCTGAGGAAAGTGCATTCCGGCCGTTCTGGGGTCAGGGCCGCATGACGCTTCCGAGGTCCCTGGATCTAGCGTCGACCTCGGCGGCCCCCGTCGCCTCCGACCGAGAGCGATCCCCATGCCGCGCCACTTCCTCCCCCGTCCGCCCCGATCCGCCCGCCGGAGCCGCCTCGCTGCCCTGGCCGCCGGTGCTGTCCTCGCCCTGACCGCCGCCCTCGTGCCGGCGAGCGCCGCCACCGCGGCGACTCCGACGCTCAAGGTCCTCGCGCTCGGCGACTCGATCACCCGCGCCTACGGCACCTGCGGATCGCTCGGAGACTGCCCGAGCAACAACTGGTCGACCGGCACCTCCTCCTCGGTCAACTCCTTCACCGCGCGGCTGCGTGCGGCGAAGCCGGGAACCACCGTGACCTCGGCCAACTTCGCGAAGACGGGCGATGTCATCGCCCAGGTGCCCGCGCGCATCGCCGCGGCCGCTGCGGCCGGAGTGAAGCCCGACGTCGTCACCCTGCTCATCGGCGGCAACGACCTCTGCTCCCCCGACAACAAGGTCGCCGCCGACGGGTACACGATGACCCCCGCCTCCACCTTCAGCGCCTCGGCGACCACCGCGATCTCGACGATCCGCACCACGTGGCCGACCGCGAAGATCGTGCTGTCGTCGATGCCGAACGTGGCCTCGGAGTGGTCGGTCGTCCGCAGCGGTGTCGGAGCGGTCGTGTGGTCCTCGGCCAAGCTCTGCCGCACCACCCGCGGTGTGAGCTCGACCGGAGCGCGCTTGAGCACGACGGCCGCCGCGGCCTCGGCCGCCGCCGCGAAGACCCGCACGGCGCAGTACAACACGGCGCTCAAGAACGCGTGCACCGCCGCCGGTCCGCTCTGCGACTACGACGGAGGCGCGCTGACCGCCACTCCCGTCACCAGCTCGCTGATCGGGAAGGTCGACTACTTCCACCCCAGCGTGGCCGGTCAGGCGAAGATCGCCTCGATCCAGTGGAATGCATCGAACCTCGCGACCACCGGCTGAGCGGACCGCGCTCAGCCGTCCTGCGGGCGCTCACCCTCGAGCCGGCGCCGCTGCTCCTCGGCGAGCCGCGCGTAGTGCGCCTCCTCGCGCTCGAGATCCGCGAGCTGCTCCTCCGTCGACTTCTGCGGCGGACGCACGACGATCGTCTGCGGGGAGGCGGGTCGACGGCGCTGACGCGGGGCCCTACCTCCAGGGATGAAGGAGCCGCCCTCCCCGCGCTTCCACTCGTGACCGAGCAGGAACCAGATCGTGACGCCGATCAACGGGATGAACACGATCAGCAGGATCCAGGCGATCTTGGGCAGGTTGCGGACGACGTTGTCCGGCTGGCGCACGACGTCCACGAGCGCCAGGACCATCAGCACGACGGTCAGAAGCGAGAAGAGAAACCCCATGCTGAGAGGGTACGTGCCCGGGGGCTGGGGGCCACCGGTTCCCCAGCCGGTGCGTGGCACGATCGGAGGATGAGCGAGCCCCGAGACCGCCCGAGCACCCGTCGCCGTCTCACTCCGCGACGCCTCGCGGCCCTCGCGGCGGGTGTCGTCGCGCTCGTGGGACTCGCGCTCCTGGCGCTCGTGCCCCTGCAGTACGCGACGCTGGCGCGTGCAGGCTTCGACTCGGCGTGCCGGGCGAGCGTCGGCCGTGTGCCCGCCGAGGAGGGCGAACTGCTGCGCGGCGCGTGGTCCTGGTGGCCGCTCGGCACCTCGTGCGAGTGGACGCTGCTCGACGGCACGGTGATCGAGGTCCTGCCGGACTGGTCGACGACGGCGGTCGCGATCACGGGCGCGGCGCTGCTGCTGCTCGGCATCGCGGGCGCGGCCACCGCACTGCTCGTGCGGCGCCGCACCCGCGGCTGAGGATCAGCGGTCGAAGAACGACCCCAGGTCGCCGAGGTCGGGCATCGAGAAGTCCGAGACCTGCTCGCCGAGACCGGACACCTGCTCGCCGACGCCCGACACGACGTCGCCCGCCGATCCCGTGATGTCGCCGAACTCGCCGAGGTCGCCGAAGCCGGCGAGCCCGTCGAGGTCGACGCCCTGCAGGAGCGAGCCGCCGACGCTGCTGAGCACGGCGCCGCCGGCGACCGCGGCCAGCAGTCCGCCCGCGGCTCCGAGGCTCAGGCCCGCCGCGGCTCCGACACCGGCGCCCGCGAGGGCCCCGCGCGTGCCGGGCTTCGAGAACATCTTCTTCAGGAATCCGGGGTTCTGCGCCTCGCCGCGGGTGGCGGCCCTGGCGAGGTCGTCCGGGGCGGAGGAGCGCGGCTGCTCGTTCGCGGGCAGCTCGTCGCGCAGTCGCGCCTCGACCTGCGAGCGCTGCTCGGGCGTCAGCTTCGCGAACGCGTCACGGTGCACCTGCTCGAGCTGCTCGGGGTCGGCGGTGCGGAGGAGGTAGTCGTAGCGGGCGATGGCGGCGCGGTCCTCCGCCGTGACCACGGGCCGACCGGGACGCGCGTCCTGCGGGCGCGTGGAGGGACGGTGCTCGGGAGCGCCGTACTGCGGCGCCGGACGGGAATCGCCGGTCACCTTGTCGGCGGCGGTGCGGACCAGATCGCGCCAGTCCGTCCCTCCGCTCGAGGACGCGGGGCGCGCGGTGGAGCTCGAGGAGCTCTTCGAGTCGAGCGCCTTCGACGCCATGCTGAGGATGCGCTTGAGAGTGCTCACAGAAGACCTTCCGTCGGGTGTCAGCCTCGATCATCCCGGGGCCGCCTGAGCGAAGGCCCCGGGAACGCTCTCGACGAGCCCGGAATCGCACGCCCCGGCTGATCGGTCGGAACCCCCGGTGGTCCGGTCGGGCGCCGTGCGCGCCGTCACGCCATGCTTCCCTCATGACCTCGACCGCCTCCGTCCCCGTCGTCCGCCCCGAGCCGACGGCCCAGCGGCTCCCCGTCGTCCCCCTCGTCGTCCTGATGCTCCTCAGCTTCCTGCTCGTCACCGCCGAGTTCCTGCCGAACGGAGTACTCACCGAGATGGCTGCCGGTCTCGGCGTCACCCCGGGTCAAGCCGGGCAGACGGTCACCGTGACGGCGTTCGTCGGCCTCCTGGTCGCCCCGACCATCGGCCTGATCGTCCCGGGGCTCGATCGCCGCACCCTCCTGGTCTGGACCGCCGTCGCCGCCGGAGCGTCGAGCGTGCTCGCCGCCCTCGCGCCGACCCTCCCCCTGGTGCTCCTCTCGCGGATCCTGCTCGGAGCGGCCATCAGCGCGTTCTGGTCGATGTCGATCACGGTCGTCGCCCGCGTCGCGGGACCGGAGCGGGTGGGCCGAGCGACCATGTTCACGAGCGCCGGGCTGTCGCTCGCGACCGTCGCCGGAGTGCCGCTGGGCGTGATCCTGAGCGAGCTGACCGACTGGCGCGCGGCGTTCGTCGTGATCGGCGCGCTCACCGCGCTGCTCGCCCTGCCGCTGCGGCTCCTCCTGCCCCGCGTGCCCGCCGCCGCGTCAGCCGGGCTCGGCGTCCTGCTCGACACCGTGCGCCGCCCGGGAGTGCGCCAGGGCTTCGCGGGCCACGTCCTCGTCGTCCTCGGCCACTTCCTCGCGTACACCTACATCCGCCTCGCTCTCGAGCGCACCGACGCCGACGCGGCGACCGTCGTCGGCCTGCTGGCGCTCTTCGGGGTCGGCGGGCTGCTCGGGAACATCGTGATCGGCTCCGTCATCGACCGCACCTTCGCGGTCTTCGGGATCGTGGCGCCCGTGGCCATCGCGGTCGCGGTCGGAGGGGTGCTGCTGCTCCCCGGATCCGTCGTCGCGATCGCGGTGGCGGTGGGCGTCTGGGGCTTCTTCTTCGCCTCGTGGCTGATCATCGTCAACGCGTGGGTCGGCCACCGGATGACCGACCGGCTCGAGGCCGGCGGGGGCCTGGTGGTCGTCGGGTTCCAGGCCGCGATCGTCATCGCGGCGGGACTCGGCGGGGTCCTCGTCGACTCGGTCGGGATCGAGGCCGACTACGCCATCGGCGCGGTGCTGCTCCTCGTGGGAGCCGCCCTCTTCGGCTCGGCGGCCCGACGCCGCGTCGGAGCGCCTCAGGCCTCCTGACGGGTCGCCCGCCACAGCGACGGCACGACGCCGACGTGACGGCGGAAGGCCCGACTGAACCCGTCGTCCGAGGAGTAGCCCAGCGCGCGGGCGGCCTCGGACACGGTCCGTCCCTGCTCCAGCAGCTCCTTCGCCCGCCGCATGCGCACGTCGGCGACGTAGTCGGCCGGAGTCCGCCCGAATGCGGCTCGGAACCGCTCGGTCAGCACGGTGCGCGACATCGCTCCGGCGCTGGCCAGCCGATCGACGGTCCACTCCCGCCCGGGGTCGTCGGCGACCGCCGCCGCGACCCGGTCCAGGTGGACGTCGCCGGTGAGCGGGCGCGGTCCGCCGTCCTCGCCGGACGCCCACGCCCGCACCACCGAGAGCAGCACCGTCCGCACCATCAGCCGGCAGATCACCGGGTCGCCCGAGCGCGCCGATCCGCCCCGGGGCGGGCCGAGCTGCGCCGCCAGGGCGGCCGCAGCGGGCTCGAGCCGGGCGAAACCGGGGGCGAGCACCAGACCGGGCAGCGGCCGGAGGCACGCCTCGGGCTCGAGCCGCAGCTCGACGACCATCAGTCCGGCGCCCGAGGTCGACGCGAGCGCCGCCGCCCGCCGCCCGAAGCTCAGCAGTGCGTCGCCCGCCAGCAGAGTGCGCGGCAGCGGGGCCGCCACCGCGTCGCCCGCCGCGAGGTCGAGCTCGCAGGCGGCGCCGGCCGGGGCGAGGGCCGTCAGCTCGCCGTCGACGACGTAGACGAGCACGACGACGCCCTCGGCGAGCACGAGCCTCTCCCCCGGCGCGAGCGTCCGCCGCCGGAGCTCGCCGAGCGTCACGTCCAGTGAGGAGAGGACGTCCTCGAGCACTGCGGGTTCGATCGTCATTCCCGGAGCAACGCGCGGCGCTCCGGAGCCATTCCTGTGGCGCCGGACATCGGGTCGCAGACGGGGTCGCGGGCGCGCCGCGACCGCCTTCTCGTGCGGCAGGTTAGGTAAGGCTAAGCTGTGGCGCGCTCCTGCTCCCCGTCCTCCGGAGGCTCCGTGTCCTGTGACCGCGCTCGGGCGCTCGCGGACGTCCGACCCGCCCTGATCAGCACCCGCGGGCTCGCCGTCACCCACGAGGGTGCCGAGCGCCCGTCCCCCTGCGCCGTCGATCTCGACGTCCGCCCCGGCGAGGTGCTGCTCGTCCTCGGCCCGTCCGGTTCGGGCAAGTCGACCCTGACGCTCGCGCTGAACGGGCTCGTGCCGCACTCGGTCCCGGCCGCACTCGACGGCACCGTCTCGATCGGAGGCCGCTCGAGCGTCGATCTCCCGGTCGCCGAGGCCAGCCGCACCGTGGCGATGGTGTTCCAGGATCCGGACGCGCAGATCGTCACCGGCTCCGTCCTCGACGAGGTCGCGTTCGGACCCGAGAACCTGCTCGTGCCCGCCGCCGAGGTCCTCGAGCGGGCCGAGCGGGCGCTGCGACGCGTGGGGCTGTGGGAGCGGCGCGCGGAGGACCCGGACCGCCTCTCCGGCGGCGGACGGCAGCGGCTCGCGATCGCGTGCGCCCTGGCGCTCGGCTCCCCCGTCCTGGTGCTCGACGAGCCGACCGCCAACCTCGATCCGGTCGGCACGGAGGAGGTCTACGCGATCCTCGCGGAGCTGGTGCGGGAGAGGGCGGTCGCGGTCGTCCTGGTGGAGCACGATCTCGATGCGGCGGTGGAACTCGTCGACCGGGTGCTCGTCCTCGACCGCGACGGGCGACCGGCTCTGGAGGGCACGGTCGACGAGGTCCTCCGCGACGGCGCCGATACGCTCGCCGCCCTCGGGGTCTGGCTCCCGACGGCCGCGCTCGCCGCGCTCCGGCTGCAGTCGGCCGGAGTGCGCCTCGCCCCGCTGCCGCTGACCGCTCGCGGGCTCGCCGCGGCGCTCGACGCGGTGGAGTCGCTTCCCGCGCCGGCCCCCGCCGCGCCGCCCCGCGCGGCCGCCGAGCCGCTCCTCCGGGTCCGCGGCCTGTCCGTGGTGAAGCGCGGAGCGATGCTGGTGCGCGCGGTCGATCTCGACGTGGCCGCCGGTGATCTGCTGGCGATCGTCGGAACGAACGGCGCCGGCAAGACCACGCTCCTGCAGGCGATCGCGGGCGTCGTCCCGCCGCCCCGGCGGACGGTCGAGATCGCCGGGCTCGACCCGTCCCGCGCCGACCCGCGCACTCTGGCCGCGACCGTCGGCTTCGTCTTCCAGAACCCCGAGCACCAGTTCGTCCAGCCCACCGTCGCCCTGGAGCTCGCGCACGGCCTGCGGATCAGGGGCGTCGACGTCGATGAGACCCGCGAGCGCGTCGACGGGATGCTCCGCCGCTTCGGGCTCCTCGCCCTGCGCGACCAGCACCCCTTCCTGCTGTCGGGCGGCCAGAAGCGCCGGCTCTCGGTCGGCACGGCGCTCATCACCGGAGCCCCCGTCCTCGCGCTCGACGAGCCGACGTTCGGCCAGGACCGGGCGCACGCCGGCGAGCTGCTGGACGTGCTCGAGCAGCTGCGCGACGAGGGCACGACCGTGCTGGTCGTGACCCACGACCTCCAGCTCGTCGCCGACCGCGCGGATCGCCTCGCGGTCATGGGCGGCGGGCGGCTCCTCGGCGAGGGTCCCGCGGCGGACGTCCTCGCGAGCGGCCTGCTCGAGTCGGCCGGCCTCCTCCGCCCGCCCCTCGCCCGCGCGATGCGGAGTCTCGAGCGGCACCCGGCGTGGCGCGGGATCACGCGCTTCCGCGACCTGCCCGGGGTCCCCGGATGAGCGCCGCAGCGCTCGGCCCCTCCCTCGCGCTCCCGAGCCGGGCGCGCTTCCTGCACGGGCTGAACCCGCTGAGCAAGGCCGTCACCCCGCTGCCTGCGATGGTGGCGCTCGTCGTCGTGCGCGACGCCGCGACTCCGCTCGCGTTCCTCCTCGTCGCGATCGCGCTCCTGCTCGTCGGCGCCCGGATGAGCCGACGGGCCGTCACCGCCGTGCTCCTGGGCTTCCCGATCGCCGTCGCCGTCCTCACCGTCAGCTTCACCGGCTGGGTCGATCCCGTGCGCGTCGACGACTCCGCCGTGCTGCTCGAGGTGGGCGGGCTGCAGGTGCGCACGGGCGCCCTGCAGATCGGGCTCGCCACGGCGCTGCGCCTCGCGAGCCTGTCCGGCCTCGCGCTCCTCGGCGGGCTGACGACCACCGGTCCGGACCTCGTGCGCGCGCTCGTGCAGCAGCTGCACGTCCCGTACCGGATCGGCTGGACCGCGCTGGCCGCCTACCGCTTCGTGCCGCGCTTCGCCCACGAGCTCGCCGTCATCCGGGCCGCCCACCGCGTGCGCGGGACCGTCGCCGGACGCGGGCCCGTCGCCCTGCTGCGCCGGTGGCTCGGGTACGTCGTCCCCCTGCTCGCGAGTGCGATCCGCCACGCCGAGCGGGTCGCCCTCTCGATGGACTCGCGCGCCTTCGGGGCCCATCCGACCCGGACCCAGCGGTACCCGGTGCCGTTCCGGGCCCGGGACGTCGTCTTCGTCGTCGTCTTCTGGGCCGGCACCGCCGCGCTCCTGCTCACCCTCCCCTCCTCGGGGATCCTCACGATCGGAGTCCCATGACCGTCCGCCGCCGCGCGAGCACGCGCTACCTCCTCACCTGCGCCGTCCTGGGCGTCGCCGGCGGTCTGCTGACCGTCGGGATGAACTACGCGAGCCTGGCGCTGTCCGTCCTCGCCCCCGCGTTCGTCGCCGTCACGATCGGCGCGTGGATCCTGCCGTCGATGACCGGCCTCGCGCTGCTTCAGCGCCCGGGAGCGGGGTTCCTGATCGCGCTGCTGGCGGGCCTCGTGAACGCTCCGCTGACTCCGTTCGGCTTCGCCCAGCTGCCGACGGTGGTCATGGCGGGCGTGCTGTCGGAGCTGCCGTTCCTCATCACCCTCTACCGGAACTGGAGCGCACCGGTTTTCTTCGTCGGCTACGGCGTGCTGATCACCGCGTTCTCGACGCTCTGGTTCGCCTACATCGACGCCGTGATGAGCGTTCCGTGGCTCCTCGTCGTGCTCTACGCGCTCACCGCCGTCGTCTCGCTCGGCTTCGTCCAGCTGGCGCTGATCCTCGCGCGGAGGCTGCGCGCCGCCGGAGTGGGACGCTCGAGCGCCGCCCCGCAGCGCACGGCGGGAGCCGCCCGTGGCTAGGGGCACCGCGCGCCGCGTCGAGCCGTCCGAGAAGACGATGCTCCTCGCCCACGTCGCCTCGTCCGAGAAGGTCAGCGCCTCCTTCCAGCGGGTGACGATCACCGGGGAGTCGCTCGAGCACTTCACGGCTCTCGGCTTCGACCAGTGGTTCCGCCTCTTCCTCCCGCAGCCCGGCCACGACGACATGCGCCTGCCGAGGAACATCGGACTGCTGGGCTACGCGAGGTTCCTGACGATCCCCAAGGCCGAGCGCCCGGCGCTGCGCAACTACACCGTCAGCGCGTTCCGGCCCGCGTCCGTCGGGTCCGCGGCCGAGCTCGACATCGACTTCGCGCTCCACGGCGACGACGGATTCGCGTCCCGCTGGGCCGCGCACGCCCGCGTCGGCGACCGGGTCGCGATCCTCGACGAGGGGATCCTCTTCGTGCCGCCCGCCGGCACCCGCCGCCACCTGATCGTCACGGACGAGACGGGCCTCCCCGCGCTCGCGGGCATCGGCCGCTCGCTGCCGCCGGACGCGGTCGGCGACGCGGTGCTCGAGGTGGTCGACGCCTCCGATGCGGCAGCGCTGACCCTGCCTCCGGGTCTCGTGCTGCACCTGCTGATCCGCGCACCCGGAGTCGCGCCGGGAACGCTCGCGCTGGCGCATCTCGAGGCGATGACCCTCGAGACCGACGGCCTCTACGCCTTCGCGATCGGCGAGTCCGCGCTCGCGACGGGCGCGCGCCGCCACCTCGTCGGCGAGCGCCGGGTGCCCAAGGGGCACGTCACGTTCTGCGGGTACTGGAGGGCGGGGCATTGAGGCGGGCGCGGCCGGTCGTGTGACGCGATGTGTCCCCTCCGTTCGACCGGCGCCGAGGTCCTGCCTACGGTGGCCGCATGACGATCACCACCTCCTCCATCCTCGACTCCTCCCCCGCGCTCCGTGCCGAGCGCCTCGACGCCGCCGGCGCGGCCTGGGGCGATCGGATCGACGCGAACCGCTCCTCCGCGCGCCTCACCTACCGCGTGCAGGGCACGGGCGAGGGCTCGGTCGCCAGCTTGATCACCGCCGGGCGCCACAGCTTCCCCGTCGACGAGCCCGCCGCGCTCGCGGGCGACGACATCGCGGCGAGCCCGGTCGAGATCGCGCTCGGCGCCCTGATCTCGTGCCAGGTGGTCGTCTTCCGCCTCTACGCCCACGCACTGGGCATCCCCTTCGACACCATCGACGTGCGGGCGGAGGGCGACCTCGACGCCGCGCGCCTCTTCGGCAAGGACGAGGGCGTGCGCGCGGGATTCACCGCCGTCCGCCTCGCCGTGACGCTGACCGGCCCGGAGAGCGAGGAGCGCTACGAGCATCTCCGCAGCGCCGTCGACGCGCACTGCCCCGTTCTCGACCTGTTCGCGAACGAGACGCCGATCAGCACCTCGGTGCACAAGGGCGCCTGACCGGTCACGCCGACGTCGCCTCGGGCCGCGCGCCGAAGCGGCGCCGGTACCCGGACGGCGTGCTTCCGAACACCCGGCCGAAGTTCTGCCGCAGCGTGACCGGGTTCCCGAAACCGCAGTCGGCCGCGATCCGGTCCACCGGCAGGGCGGTCGTCTCGAGGAGCCGTCTCGCCTCGTCCAATCGCCGCGAGCGGACCCAGGCGGCAGGAGTGGTGCCCGTCGCGTCGCGGAAGGCCCGCACGAACGAGCGTCGGCTCATGCGGGCGGCCTCGGCGAGGCGATCGACACCGAGCTCCTCACCCAGGTGCGCGAGGGCCCAGGCGGAGGCGCGGGCGATCCGGTCGTCCGCGGGCTCCTGCGGCACCGGCCGCTCGATGTACTGAGCCTGGCCTCCTTCGCGGTGCGGGGCCACGACGAGACTGCGGGCGACCCTGGTGGCCGCGTCCGCGCCGAGGCGATCACGGACCACGTGCAGGCACGCGTCCAGACCCGACGCGGTGCCGGCCGAGGTGAGCACGTCGCCCAGATCGAGGTAGAGCGCGGAGGGGTCGACCGACACCGTCGGATGCCGCGCAGCCATGCCCTCGGCCGCCTGCCAGTGCGTCACCGCCGCCCGCCCGTCGAGCAGTCCGACCTCCGCGACGACGAGCGCGCCGAGGCAGAGGCCGGCGATCGCCGCCCCGCGGTCGTGCGTCTCGTGGAGCACGCGGGTGAGCACGGGGCCGGGGCTCCGTCCGTCGTCGATCCAGGAGGGGACGACGACGAGGTCAGCGGCCGCGGCCGCCTCCGGACCCTGGACGCCGCCGATCGTGTAGCCCTCGGCGGTGCGCACCGAGCCCGGCTCCTCCGCGAAGAGGACCGTCCGCCACGGGGCGAGACCGAGCCGGCTCACCTCGTCGAAGACCATCTGCGGCACCGCGAGGTGGAACATCGTGACGCCGTCGAGGGCGTGGATCGCGATCCGCACGGTCCTCCCTCCGGAACCGGTTGGCCCGGATCCATCGTAAAGGTGCCCGCGTGCCAATGGCCGCGGACGCCGGAGCGCGCCAGCATCGGAGCACCGCATCCGATCTCCCGGAGGAGACACCATGACCGCACCCCGCCGCGCCCTGATCCTCGTCGACGTCCAGCTGGAGTACTTCGCCGGACCGCTCGAGATCCGCTTCCCCCCGCACGCCTCCTCGCTCAGCGCCATCACTGCAGCGCTGGACGCCGCGACCGACGCCGGGATCCCCGTCGTCGCCGTCCAGCACAGCGCGGGCGAGGGCGCGCCGGCCTTCGCTCCCGGTACCGCGGCCTTCGAGCTGCACCCCGAGATCGAGAGTCGCCGCCGCGACGACTGGAAGTCGATCACCAAGCAGTACGGCACGGTGTTCGCCGGCACCGACCTGCTCGCCTGGCTGCGCGAGCACGACGTCGACACGATCACCCTCGTCGGCTACATGACCAACAACTGCATCCTCGCGTCGGCCGCCGAGGCCGAGACGCACGGGCTCTCGGCGGAGGTGCTCTCGGACGCGACCGGCGCCATCGCGATCTCGAACGCGGCCGGCTCCGTCGACGCCGAGACCCTGCACACCGCCCTGCTCGCGCTGCTGCACTCCCACTTCGCCGCGGTCGGCACGACCGCGGAGTGGACCGCGGCTGTGGCCTCCAGTTCGGCGCTGGCGGGGAGCGACCTCGGCAGCTCGGCCGTCGCCGGCGCGGCCCTCCCGAGCCGCTGACACCCATTGCCGCCTCCGCCGAGCACTCCGGCCACATGGACTTGCCGGCACGAGGTCCGAGGACTGGTCCCTTGGTGCCCTTGTCGCCGGAGTCGCGCAGCGGGATGATGACCGCGACGAAGGAGTCGGTCTCATGACGCAGCGGATTCGTGCCCGGGTACTCAGCGCAGCGCTGGTCGGTGTCGTGGCGATCGGAGCGGCACTCGTGCCGAGCGGGGCGGCGGTCGCGCTGACGCCCCCGCCGTCCGCCTCCGGCAGCGGGACGACCGGTTCGGTCCAGCTGACTCCCGTCCTGTCCGCGGGTGAGACCGCCACTCCGATCAGCCTCGGCCTGGGGCGACCGACGGTGGTCCTCCAGGGGTTCCCGGCCGGGAACGGCGGTCGTTCGGGCATCACGAGTGGAGACGGGAACGTCGTCGTCCAGGGCCAGGTCGAGATCGCCGGGGACACGCTCCTCCGGGTCGACGTCGAGGCCGCCGACGACTCGGTCCAGCTCCGCACCGAGCTGACCTGGATCGAGCCGCGCGATCTCGACCCCTACGACTTCGCGACCATCGAGGGTCCCGGCACGAGCGACCGCTACGACCTCGCGCGACCCTTCGACGGCCTGTGGCTGATCGACGTCTACCAGGTGTCCGGCCCCGCGGGCGTGCCCGTCGACGTCCGGACGACGACCGCGAAGCCCGAGGCGCCGCTCACCCTGTCCCCCGCGACCGTGTCCGCCGCGAACCCGACGGTCACGGCGAGCTGGTCGGGCCTCGCGCCGAACCAGACGTACCTCGCCGGTGTGCTCTGGGCCGGCGCGAGCACCTCGTCGGTGGTCGAGGTGACCACCGGGACCGGCCGGCCGGTCCCGACCACCACCACGGCCCGGCTCTCCACGCCCCTCCAGCTCCCGACGAACTCGACGACGCTCCTCACCTCCGTCCGAGCCGCCGACGGCAGTGCCGGGCCCGGCGTGCTGTCGCTGAAGATCGACGGAGTCGTCCGCTGGAGCGGCACGGTGGTCACCGGCGCCCCCGCCGTCCGGCTCACCGTGCCGAAGCTCCCCCTCGGACTCCACTCGGTCCAGACGGAGTTCCGCCCGTCCGGATCCTCGCTGACGCCGTCGACGAGCACCGCACTGCGCCTGCTCTCACTCGCGAAGTAGGTCGGGAACGCCCGGATCAGCGCCGGATCGAGACGGCTGCGCTGCGTCCTTCGTCGCCGTCCGCGACCGAGGCACCTCGGTGACGCTGGAGCCGCCCGTCCGATCTCCGGACGTCGCGACCGCCGACCGCAACGTCCGGTCCACCGCCTTCCCGGCCCGGTGAGCGCCTCCGTCCGCCGCGACGGCGCGAGTTCACAGACCCGCCGGCTTCTCCGGAGTGATGAGCCACGCCTCGAAGAAGGCCGATAGATCCTGTCCCGAGACCTCCTCCGCGAGCTCCTGCAGATCGGCGGTGCTGACCGTCGAGTAGCGGTTCTCCGTCGCCCAGCGCTTGAGCAGCACGGCGAACGCCTCCGCTCCGATCTCCTCGCGCAGCTCCACGAGCGTCAGCCCTCCGCGGGCGTAGACCGGGCCGTCGAACAGTCCGGTCGCCCCGGGGTCCGCCACCGCGGTGGCCCAGAACGGGTCGTCCGCCGGGATCGCGGCGACCTGCGCCGCGGAGTCCGCGACACTCGTGCCGCCGGAGTGCTCCTCCCAGAGCCACTCCGCGTAGGTCGCGAAGCCCTCGTTCAGCCAGATGTCCGACCAGACGCCCGGAGTGGCGCTGTTCCCGTACCACTGGTGCGCGATCTCGTGCGCCACCGTCGACTCGTCCGCCCCGCCGGAGTAGAACGAGCGCCCCTGGGTCTCGAGCGCGTAGCCGATCTCCTCGTCGTCGACCACCGCGCCGCCCGATCGGAAGGGGTACGGGCCGAACACGGTCGAAAAGTAGTCGATGATGTCACCCTGCTTCGCCAGCGCGGCCTCGGTCCCCGCCCGGACGTCGCCCGTGATGTCGCGATCGATCGCGTCGATGGTCACGATGCCGCCGCGGGTGGAGCGGACCAGGTCGTAGTCGCCGATGTTCACCATCGCGAGGTAGCTCGCCATGGGGCTCGTCTCGACCCAGCTCGACGTGGTCCAGCCCTTCGAAGTGGTGGGCGACCCCACCGGCACGCCGTTCGCGACCACGGTCCGCCCCTCCGGGACCGTGATGGTGAAGGTGTAGCGGGCCTTGTCGGCCGGGGAGTCGTTGACGGGGTACCAGGTGGACGCGCCGTTCGGCTCGCTCGCGACGAGCGCGCCGTCGCTGGTCGACCACCAGCCGAACGGAGCGCCGGTGTTGTCCACGGGGTTCCCGGTCGTGCCCGCGTACTCGATGTTCACGAGGGTCGGCGCGCCCTTCTTCAGCGAGCGCACCGGAGTGACGATCAGCTCGGCTCCCCTCTGCACGAACGCCGCCGAGCGCGTGTTCACCGTGACCTTCGACACCGTCAGCCCTGTCAGGTCGAACGACAGCGACCGCAGATCCTGGGTCGGAGCGAGCGTCACGAGCGCGCGCCCGCCGAGCGCGCGGGTGGCCGGGTCGTACTTCAGCACGAGGCTGTAGCTCAGGGCGTCGAACCCCGTGCTGCCGAGGCCGGGGAAGTACGGATCCCCCGCGCTGGTGCCGCCGTCGACGGCGCGTGCCGTCGATGAGGGCGCCGCAACGGCGGCGGGAGCGAGGAGGAGCGAGGACACGACCAGCGCGCCGAGCGCGTGGGCTGCACGGAGTCTCATGCGCCGACGATACCCAGTGCAGGTTTCCTGCCTGTTTCTCCCCAGCCGCGCTCATGTGCCTAGGGGCACGCTCCGATCCAGAGGCTGTCTCGCGCTCGAGTCATCCCGACGTAGAGCTCACGCCGACGGATGATGGTCGACTCGTCGCTCGGATCGGAGCGGTCGAGGAGGGACGCCGGGACGCGCGACAGGAGGACGTGCTTGAATTCGAGGCCTTTCGCGCGTTTGACGGTGCCCACTTTGACCGCGTCGACCGGCACTCCGGTGTAATCCGTCAAAGCCAGAACGGGGATTCCTGCCGCAGTGAGCACCCGGACCGTCTCCCGTACGCCCTGCGAGGTGAGGGAGAGGATGCCGACATCGCCGGGACGACAAACGAGGGTCGAGAAGTATGCGATCAATGCCGCGTCGTGATCGGCGCGGTCGGCGAATCGCCGGGAGGTGGGAACGCTCCCTGAGCGTGGCACGTCGCCGACGAGATCCCGACCGCCGACGTCTCCGTCGATGTCCGCGAACTGGTCGTCGACGACGAGCGCTGCAGCGAAATCCACGATCTCCCTCGTGTTGCGGTGGTTCGTCGACATGACGACCCCGCGCCCCGCGATCGACACTCCTGCCTCGGTCAGAGTGAATCCACCCGGGTAGATGGTCTGCTGCCCGTCACCGATCAGGGTCAGCCCGTCGGGCTTGTCACCCGTCAGCAGGAACAGCATGCGCACCATCGCGCAGGTGAGGTCCTGCGCCTCATCGATGATCACAGCACCGTACTCCGTGAGCGGTGCAGCGCGCAGAGAAGCCTCCGCCTTGAGGATCACGTCGTCGAAGTCCTGGACACCACGCGCCTGGAGCTGCGCCTCGTAGGCGAGGAGGAGCCTCCACACCTCCCTGCGCTGATCGACAGTGAGCGGACGGCGACGACCGGTCCTGACGAGGTCGGCGTACTGATCGAAGCCGGTCAGGCCTCGGCCCTTGATGACGTGGCTGATCTCGTCCCGCCAGTAATTCGGATTCGGCTCGATCGCGGCGAGAGCACCGCCGGAACCGACACGCAGCCAAGCAGACGCGAATGCCGCATCGACCTGCGAGCCGTCCAAGGTGACTCGGACACCGCGCTGCCTCAGAAGCCGCAGTGCGAAGCCGTGGACGCCGGCGAAGTCGACCCGATCCACCGTGTCGGGCGCGAGTCTCGCCAGGAGAGTGCTCAGCACCTCCGGCAATGTTCGGACGAAGGAGGTGACCAGGACCCTGCTCCGTTGGGATCGCGCCAGGTAGGCCGCTCGATGGAGTCCCACGACAGTCTTGCCCGTGCCCGCTGCGCCTCGGATGCGCGCCGGTCCGTTGAACCCGCGGCGGACGAGTTTCGCCTGACTCGGTTGCAGGAAGGCCATCCACTCCTCGATGGGCGCCGCCATGAGCCCCGCGAGAAGGATCTCGGCGACGTCCTCCACCTCGACCAGCGGCTCCGGCTCCGCCTCGTCCAGGACCGGCTCCGGGATGGTGGCGTCCACGAAGACAGGCGAGGAGTTGAGCACGGGGAAGTGACTGAGGGCGGTCGTCAGAACAGCGTTCACCTGCACGTCGGTGAGCCGACGGCCGCGCGAGTTGATGTGCACGGCGGCCCTCTTCTCGCCGAGGACCACGACGCCGCCGACCTCGGTCGGAGGCGTGTCGCGTCCTGCCAGCACGACGAGCACGTGCACCTCACCGGGCGCCAGACCGAGATCGGCCATGACCGCCTCGGTCCGGTAACCGACATCGGCGAGCCCCTCGAGGTCCTCGGTGACGTCCGCCTGACCACGGAAGATCCTCCCGGCGGTGATCTCGACGTCCGCCCAGGCTTTGGTGTCGACGATGAAGAGTCCGCCGGGCCCGACGAGCACGTGATCGATCTGCGCACGTGACCGCGAACCCGGCCAACCGCGGTCATGAAGGAAGGCGTACCCCGCGGCGGAGAGCGGCGCCAGACTCCCGGCGACCTGGCGCTCCGTGCGGTGGGCGATGGTGTACCGCTCCGCGGCATCGCGTGCCTCTGCCGCCAGGCGGTCGTGCTCTGCCGCCATCGCGCGGAGTCGTCGCACCTCTTGCCCGGCGGAATGACCGGCCGCTCCCACATGCACCCCCGACCGGCGAGTGACCTGTCTGCCGACCGTGCTCATCCTGCCGAACACCCTGCAGATGCGGCGTGCCCCGTTGGGAGGTGGTTCGAGGAGTCCGGCGCTCAGTCCCGATCTCGGCTCACGCCGGAACGGAGCAGGGTCTCCGGTTCACGCACGATCGAGAGATGTCATCGGTAGTCCGCGGGCGGAGGCCGAGCTGAACACCGAGCAGAGCATCGCCGCACCTCCCCGTCGGCCACACGTACCCCCCCTAGTAGGGCTCCAGCGCGCCGCCGCACTGCTCCGGGCGCCGGCGGGCTCCTACCGTGGATCGACCGCGGGTATCGGCTCTCGGCGTCAGCCCGCCGGGAGCATCAGCGAATGCGTCAGTCCATCCTCCGTTCACTCGTCGCCGCCGCGGTCCTCGTCGCGGGCGCCGGGCTCACCGTCGTGACGGCCACTCCCGCCGCGGCCGCACCGGCGTTCTCCACCCCCTGCTTCAGCTCGTCGACGATCGTGCAGCAGTCGGAGTACACGGTGCCGGCGGGAGTCGGCACCGTCCGAGCGGTCCTGAGCGGGCAGAACGGCCAGAGCACCGCCCCCAACCGCATCAACGCGCCGATCGCCGCACCCGGCTCCTCCGGCGGACGGGGCTCCACCCTGACCGTCGAGGTCGCCGTGACCCCCGGCCAGGTGCTGCAGCTCGGTCGCCTGGTCGGCGCCCCCGCCGGAGGAGGTCCGACCGACTTCTTCCTCCCGGGAGGCGCCGGCGGCGACGCCCAGTACCTTTCGACCGTGGGCGCCGACGGCTGCCAGCACGCGCTCGCCGTGGCGGGCGGCGGCGGCGGGGGCGGAGGCACGACCGCTCGCGGCGGCGACGCCGACACGGGGTCGGGAGCGACGGGCGGCGAGAACGGAGGATCGAATCGCGCGGTCGACGGCGCGGGCGGCGGCGGAGCCTCGGCGAACTCCGGTGGCGGTGCGGGAGCAGCGGGCTACGACCGCTTCGGCTCCTGCGCCGACGGCTCGGCCGGCAGATCGGGAGCGTTCCTGAACGACGGCGACGGCGGCACGGTCGGTGAGCTGCGCCCGAGGACGAACCCCTCCTGCGACACCTTCAACTTCTCCGGTGGCGGCGGCGGCGCCGGCTGGTTCTACGGAGGCGGCGGCGGCTCCTCCTACACCGGAGGCAGCGGGGCCACCCGTCAGGCCGTCAACCACCCGGGCGCCGGCGGCGGCGGTTCCAGCTACGTCGACGGCGCCGCGACCCGGATCTCGCAGACCGCGGGCCCCGCGTCCGGCAGCCCGGTGGTCGCTCCGGTGTACGACACCGCGGTGACCGTCAGCAAAACCCCGGACTACTCGACGGCGGGCCAGGAGGTCGTCATCACCGCCCGCGCCACCGTCCCCGCCCTCAGCCGCCCCGCGCCGGCGGGCGGGATCGTCGAGGTCCTGACCGCTCTGGGAACGACGAGGCTCACGATCGACGCGAACGGCGAGGCCGTCCTGCGGACCAGGGACCTCCCCACGGGATGGAACGACGTGCGCGCGCACTACCCGAGCACCATCACCTCGGTCGAGGCGGGTCGCGAGAGCTGGTCTCCGCTCCCGGCGCTCCGGCACGAGGTCCGGGTCTGCGCGCCGGCACCGGTGATCACCCGGCAACCCGCGGACATCCGCGGGACGACCAAGTTCCCGTACATGGTCACGCTCGGAGTGAGCGTCTCCCCGGTCTTCGGCGGCATGCCGACGGTCACCTGGCAGTCCTCGCGCGACGACGGACGCACCTGGACGGACGTCACGAGCCGAGCCGGCGTCTTCGACGACGGGACCGCGTTCGTCGAGACCGGTTCCGACACCCCCGGGGCCGTCAAGTACCGCGCCACCCTCACCACCTGCGGAGGAAGCGTGGTCAGCCAGCCGGCGACCGTCTCTGTCATGGGCACCCGGTTCGACCTCTCGACCCTCCCGCCCAAGATCTACGGCGACTCGTTCGACATCAGCGGCTACGCCCAGGCGGTCTCCGTGCCGCAGCGCTCCGTCGTGTTCGTCAGCCGGACGGCCGGCACCTGCTCCGTGACCGGCTCGACGGTGACGGTCCTCCATGCCGGTGTCTGCACGATCGCCGCGGACCTCGACCAGATGACGTCCGAGGGCTACGCCCGCGAGGTGCTGCAGAGCTTCACGGCGGGCCGGCGTCCTCTGACGGTGACCGCGAACTCGGTCGACCACCCGCGCGGCTCCCCGGCGCCCGCCTTCACCTGCCGGGCGCCGTTCATCGGCTCGGACACCTGGATCACCCCGCCCTCGGTGACCGTGTTCCGGGCGCTCGTCTCGGGCGACGGCGACGTCACCTACCGCGCGGTCGCCAACTGGCAGAGCCTGTCGTTCACCTCCTACGTCCTGCGCTGCAGCGGCGGGACCGTGAGCAGCGACTACACGATCGACGGGTACCGGAGCGGCACGCTCACCATCGTCGCTCCGCTCCCGGTGGTCCCGAAGGTCACCGCGGACTCGCCGACCACGACCTACGGGCAGACGCCCCCGACGATCTCCGGAACCGCCTCCGCCGGTCTCACCGGCTCCCTCTCGTGCGGCGCGTACGCCACCGGCGACACGTCCTTCACCTCGCCCCTCACCCTCACCGCGTCGACGACGGCGGGGCGCTACACCACCCACTGCAGCGGGCTGAGCAACCCCGGCGGAGCCCTGACCGTCATCGATGGCGTTCTCACCGTGTCGAGGGCGAGCGTCACGGTCACCGCGAGCAGTCCCGGGATCCAGGCGTACGGCACTCCGACCGCCCCGCGGGTCGACTGCACCACGTCGGGCCTCGTCGGCTCGGACCGCCTCCTGACCGAGCCCGTCGGCGTCGTCTTGTCGGGAGTCCAGAAGATCGCCGTCGGGGCCTCCACTCCGGTCGGCGGCTACGTCACGCAGTGCGAGGGAGGCGCCGCGGGCGCCGACTACGTCCTCACGACGGTTCCGGGCGCCTTCTCGATCGCCGACCGCACGGCCCCCGTCCTCACGGTGCCCGGTTCCGTCGTGGCCGACGCGACCAGCGTCTCGGGAGCCGTGGTCACCTTCGCCTCCTCCGCGCAGGACGCGACGGACGGCGCGGTCGTCTCGACCTGTGCGCCCGCCTCGGGCAGCACCTTCGCCATCGGCGACACGACCGTCGACTGCTCCGCCGTCGACGCCGCCGGCAACGTGCAGCGGAGCCGCTTCACCGTCACGGTGACCAGGCTCGCGCAGTCGGTCGCGTTCACGTCCGAACCTCCCGCGGCAGCCGTCGCCCTCGGGACCGTCACGCCGACGGCGACCGGTGGCGAGTCCGGCAACCCCGTGGTGCTTCGCGCCTCGGGTTCGTGCGCGGTCGACGGCGCGGTCGTGGTCCTCCTCCGCGGCGGCGACTGCACGATCACCGCCGACCAGGCGGGCGACGGCGCCTACGCCCCTGCACAGGCGTCCCAGACCTTCACCGTCGCCAAGGCTCCCCAGGCGCTCGTCGCCGACCTGCCCACGACCGCGGAGCCGGGCAGCACCCTCGCGCTGACCGCGACGGCGACGTCGGGACTGCCGGTCGCGTACTCGGCGTTCGCCGACTGCACCGTCGACTCCCACCAGGGCAGCGCCCCGACCGTCACCTTCGCGCCGAACTCCCGCTGCGGACTGCGACTCTCGCAGCCCGGTGACGAGGTCTACGCCGCCGCCGACGACGTGGTCCGGACGATCTCCGTCGGACGGTTCGCGCAGACGATCACCTTCACCTCCACCCCGCCCGAGCGGGCCTTCGAGGGTCAGACCTACACGGTCTCGGCCACGGGCGGCGGCTCGAGCGCTCCGGTGACGTTCTCGGTCGACGAGAACGGCGACTGCACCCTCGCCGACGACGTCGTGTCGTTCTCGGGCGACGGCTCCTGCACGATCACGGCCGACCAGCAGGGGGATGAGCGCCACAGCGACGCTCCCCCGGTCCGCCAGACCATCATCGTCGGCACCCCCGAGGGCAACCTCGCGTTCGGGAGCGACGCGCCCCGGGGCGCGTCCGCCTTCGAGACCTACCGGCCCGTGATCGTGCCGGGCCCCTCGACGGGCGTCCCGACGCTGACGGCGTCCGGCGCCTGCTCGGTGACGAGCGACGGCTCGGTGCGCAACGACGAGGCCGGACTCTGCCGTCTCCGGCTCGAGCAGCCGGGCGACGGCTACTGGCCGGCCCGGGTGGCGTTCCAGAGCTACTCCGTCGCCCTCCTCCCGCAGACGCTGACCTTCACCTCAGCGGCACCGGCGGCTCCGGTGGTCGGCAGCACCTACACGCCGATCGTGACCGGAGGAACCGGCCCGGCGCCGTTCCTGCGAGCAGCGGACGCGTGCGAGGTCGCCGACGGCGTCGTCACCTTCACGCGGACGGGGCTCTGCACCGTCACCGCGCACCAGGACGGAGACGCGGAGCACGAGAGCGCGCCTGCGCAGACCCAGACCATCGAGGTCCGCAGCCGGACCGCGCAGGAGCTCGCCTTCACCTCCGCCGCGCCGGCGGGCGTCGTGGGCGGCGCGACGTACACGCCGACGATCCGCGCCGGAGGCTCCAGCGCCCCCGTCCGTCTGGACACGACGAGCCCTGCGGTGTGCTCGGTGTCGAGCGGCACAGTGGCCTTCCTCGCAGCGGGCACGTGCGAGCTCACCGCCGACCAGGCCGGCGACGCGACCCACGATCCCGCACCGCAGGTCACGCAGCAGGTGCGCGTGTCCGCCGCGGCGACGCCTCCGAAGAAGGCGCAGACCCTCGCGTTCACGACCACGATGCCGAGCTCCCCCGAGCGCGGCATCGCCTACCCCGTCGCGGCCGCCGCGACCTCCGCACTCCCGGTCAGGTTCCTCGCGAGCGGCAGCTGCACCCTGACGGCGACCGGCACCGGGACGGCCACGGTGCGGCTCACGGGGTCGGCGGCCTGCACCGTCCGGGCGGCGCAGGCCGGTGACGCCACCTGGCGCGCGGCGCCCTCCGTCGCGCAGACGCTGCAGCTGCGAGCGGGCACGCGCGCCGATCTCACCGTCGCCCTCGCGCCGAGACCGGGCCTGCCCGCGACCGCACCGCTCGCCGGAACGATCACCGTGCGCAACGTCGGCACGCGGGATGCGGCGACCACGACGACGCGGGTCGTCGTCACAGGCACCGTCGCCAGCGCCCCCGGAGCCGTGCGGAGACCGGGCACGACGAAGGGCACGACCGTCCTGACCTGGACCGCACCCCGCGTGTCCGCCGGGCAGAGCATCACCTACACGGTGACCCTCGCCGACCGCCCGACATCGACCACGATCGAGGCGAGGACGTCGACCGCGCTCAGCGACCCGACTCCGGCGAACAACATGGTGAAGCGGACGATCAAGTAGCGACCGCTCCAGGAGCGAAGGATCCGGTCGACCCGGGCGGACGCTGCGGTGCAGCGTTCGACCCGGGTCGGAGTGCACGAGGCACGATGAGTGATTTGGGGATTCCGGGGTGAGCAAAGGCCTTTCGCCGTCGACCCGCAACTGCTTGGTCGCAGCCTCGATCCCCTACGCTCCCCTCCGTCAGGGCGAAGTCCGACGCGCACGAGGGAGGCACCACCGAGCACCTCGCACCCGCCACGGATTCAGGGGAGCATCTCGGCACCGATCAGGCGTACACGCGCAGTTCTCGATGACGACCCCTCGGTGCCCCTGCGCCCGCCACGCGAAGACCTTCGACCTATAGATCTGCAACCTGTTGGTAATCAGGCTCGACCCAACCAGGAAGAGTCAAGCGCTCGACATTCCCCAAAGTGAGGAGGACTTCGTGCGCTATCGTCCTCATGGTTACGAGAACCAGGCTATTCGCAGCGGACGGGGATCGTTGCCTTCCCTCGTCGTCGCGATAGAGGTAGAACTGAAGTCCACCCCACGCGGTATTTCCATCGAGAAATTTGTTTCTGTTCGACAGATCGTCATAGGACTCGGGCAGCCGGTCAACGTGCGCCCCTCCGTCCTTGTTTGCGAGAGCAAGAACGAGCTCACAACGACTCAAAGGCGATCCCGCATCGAGCACCGGCATCTCCCACCACGCATCGAAAGGCAACCAAAGCGCAGGTGACCCCGTGTTCGCTGAGTAGGTTGCTACATGATCAATTATCTTAAGGGACATCATGCTCCAGTCCCCAATCCGATATGTACCGGGCGGAAGCTCCGCGGGGAATTCCTGCATGCTTGCGAATGCCTCGGACGCCTTCAGATCAAGTTGCCCGAGAAGCGATTTGGACTGTCGAGTGTCGTGAACCAAGGTCCTGACGGCGACGACTAGCCGCTTCGCTTCAGCCTCGTACCCTCCATCGAAAGCAGCGGCAGAGCCACGCAGATACTCGCGCTGCTCATCCAGCAACGTCCACAGGCGATTATCCATCTCAACTTTTTACACCATCACAAGCGTTCACGAGTGATCGGGCGTGTCCGCATTCCCAAGAGGTGTGCGTCGAGAGCGTAACGGGTGTGTATTTTGTGAGCTGACCGCTGGAGCAACTCGCCGAGATGACGATGGCACTCGTCCGGCTCCTTTTACTTTTCGGGATGATTCGACATAGCTATACGCGAGCTACCTGCACCCCATGAGATCGCGTCAATCTGCGCACGGGCCAGGTGGGAGCCTGGCTAGGCAGCGCGAGTGCGCATCGCTGGCGGAGCCGTCTGCCTACCCGGGAACTCCTAGCGAAATCGGCAAAGGGGTCCGAACGGTCTCCGCATGCGGATTTAGTACCTCAATCAGCACCGAACACGACTTCTCGATGACCGGAAGCGCAAGCTTGCGACGGAGCGTGACGCTAGCGGCACCACCAGCGGACTCGTCAATTCACCGAGCGCGGGCAGGAAGTATGCTTGTTTTGCGATTGCGCGAGAGTGTGCGCGGGCTTCATAGCGACTGCCGCGAGAGCCGCATCGTGCGCCCCGACCGCAACCGCGCCCCGCTCGTCACATGCGCGACCCATAGCTACATCGAGCGCAACGTCAGTAGGCCACGACTCGCACTCGAACTAGCTCAGCACGGCTCATTATTCGGCGAAGGTCTTGGTAACGACCTGTGGGTGCACCTATCTGCAACTAATCAAAAAAGATGGGAGCGCGCGCTGGTGGCCGCTAGGGCTGGAATCAACAGGGGTGAGGAGCCGGAAGCAACCGCTCCCCCGGTTGGTGTGCAGGCCCTCCGGCAGCGCCAGGTGCGGCTGTCCGACGAGCAAAAGGCCAAGCTGGTGGCTGAGTACTTAGCCGGCGGGAACATCCGGCAGCTCGCCGCGTCCTGGGGCGTCAGCCGCGAGGCCGTGCGATCAGCCCTAAGGCAGCAGCACGTTCCGGTGCGTCAGGTCGTGCTGACCGATCGTCAGCTGGAGGATGCGGCGTCGCTGAAGACACGGGGTTGGTCACTGAACCAGCTTGGGTCGCTCTACGGCGTCGATCCGAAGACGATGAAGGCGAGGCTTCAGGCGCGGGCTCGAGATTCGGAGTATCGACAACCGATGTCTTGCTGATGTCCCGTACGAAGTCCGAGTTCTCCATCTCCCAACCGACGCACCCATGCACTGCACGAACGAAGTTCGCTTGATCGATCCGCTGCGCCATCGGCCCGACCGTCACGTTCCTCGACGCTCCTCCGCACCCTTCGAGTTTTGCTGCTGCGCTTCCGAGACGAGGCGTGGGCCGACGGTGGGGTGCGGTGCCGGCCCACTCGCGCAGCTACATCCGCCCAGTGCTGGTTGGCTAAGACGCAACCATCGTGGTGCCGGTGCTCACAGTGCTTGCGCGTAAACCCTGGCCCTCCGCCAACGGCAAGGCCAATGCGCAGAGAGCGCTTGCCTCAATGGTTGCAGCGTGCATCTCCACCGTCGGCGCAGGTGGTGCGGGAACGCCGCCACAGCGCAGGCTAGTGGCCAAAACGACCTTCCGAGAGGCTGAAGCCTAAGCAAGACGAAGATGCTTCCAATTGCTTATCCCTGTCGACCCATAGTGGAGGCCAAGTCCTCCCGCGTCATGACGGAAAGCGCAGACATCCTCAGAGCGGAGGTTGAACCGACCCCGACCAGACGCGCAAGGGCCACCTTGACATCGGTTTTCAGGCCCATCAGGTCGGCAGGAACGTCGAGCAACTCACATACTCGCTGAGCTACCCGGGCGTTCAGAATCAGAACGTCATTTCCCATCAGCAACTGAAATCGCCTACGATCGGCTTCCCCGAAAAAGCTCTCCAGGGGAATGCGACCGCCTAAGCTCTGGTGCTGAGCCAACCACCAGGTTGACAGATGTGCAACTCTTCTCTTCTTCGCGACCGTCGGCGCAAGATTATGCACGCGCTCGAGTAACTCAATCGAAAGCTCTGTGCTCGGCAAGACGAGATTGCCCACAGATTTGCCGACGAAGTCGCTCGCCAAGTGAAGGTCGAGAAGCACCGAAAGAGCGGCCATCGTTTCACCCATCAGCGGCCCTGGGAAGCGCCACCATCTTTCTTCCCGCTCAATCATTGCCCATCTAGACAGAGCCGCTCGGATGACGCCGAGGGAGAAAGGAGCGACGCTGGTCGAAGTTTCCGTGGACGCACGCAACGACTCTGCGACCGCCTGCCCCAGCATCGGTGGTACAGCATTGCCGATCTGCCGGAAGGCGTCACTTCTACTTCCCGCGAAGCGGAATGAGTCAGGAAAAGTCTGAAGACGAGCAGCCTCGCGGATGGTAATCGTTCGATGCTCCTCAGGATGAATATACCAATACCCATCTCGAGCGATATGCGCAGTGATGGTCCTACTAAGATCAGACCAATCCAACCTCTTATACTTATCTGAAAAGGAATCGTCTCGATACCTTTTGAGGTACTCCGGCAAATCTCTGTAGGAGGTCTTGTGCGTCATGAGCCGAAACGCTTCACGATCGTCATCTCTTACCGGGCGAGTGACGTGATCGTAGACGACATTACTTGCGCTTCCTGCCCGAAGACGCGAAGCCAACGCCGACATCCGGGCCGCCGGGACGTATTCTAGCTCCCTCGACCCAACGCCCCCCTCCAGGGCAGGGAGGTCTGCAATAGCATCTCTGACAGATGGCTTTGTCAAATCATCGCTGGGCCAAGTGATTGAAACATGGTCTCGGCGAGCTTGTAGAATGAACCGCTTGCGATGCTGAGGTACTCCGTATTTCCACGCGTCAAGCAGACGATAGTCAACGTCGTAACCGCAAGATTCCAACTCGTGAGCCAACTCCCGCACGATTCCTAGGTCGTCGCCCAGAGCCATATCAGGAACGTTTTCTAGCAGAACTGCGCGGGGGCGCAACTCAAGGACAACCTGTACAAACGACCTCCAGAGTTCACGCCGAGAGTCGACTTCATTCCGAGTTCCCGACCGAACGAGACTTGCAATCTTCGCAGACCCGGCTCTAGAGAACGGCTGGCAAGGAGGGCCGCCCACCACCAAGTCGATACTGAGAGGTTTAAGTTTATTGATCAACTCGTCGACTTCGGCCCCGCTAGACATGTCGACATCGAGTGCCAAACCTGGGAAGTTTGCAGCATGCGTTTCGAGCGCCGCCTTGTCGTGATCAACAGCAGCTACGACAAGCCACCCAGCGGCCTCAACACCAAGCCCGAGACCGCCTGCACCCGAGAAAAGATCCACGGCAAGAGGCTTCGCATGTTCTGATTGCCCGTTTAAGCAGGACGAAAGATTTTCAGGCAATGCATTGCTATGCCGTGGCAGCACCACCGCAGGCTGCCGCACAAGCTTGACACCATAAGATCGCTTCGTCCTAGGTATGCCATCCACATCGGCCTTGGTGCGGCCGCGATTGCCTTCTGAACCGGGAGACCTCAAATCGAGCCTATCCAAAACGGACGTACCCAGGCCGCGACCCGTGGAAGCCCAGACGGGCCAGCAAGTCCATGAATAGCTGTTCTCTAATTCGATAAAGGGCCATAGCTCCCTCGAGAGCACGAGGAGGCAGTGTATGAATCAAGCGCGGGTTTATCACAAGATGACGCACGTTGCCACCGACTTGAAGTGGAGGAGAAATCCAGAGGTTCGAGCCACCCGGCAAACCCCGCGCCTTACCATTTGCCATTGCAGGCACAAACGCTCCTAGAACAAGTGGAATTGGACCCGGCTTTTCTTGCGCGTAGTCGCATGCCGCTCCGACACGCACCCGCACAATTGTCGCTGCGCTTCGATCGCCGTCATTCATCTGCAAACCAAGATCCTTCTCCAAGAACCGTGTTGGCCCGACCAGACCGACGCTTCGCCAGCGAAAATTGTCGGGCACTACGGAAACCGCACCCCAGGCGCTCGACATTATCCCATCGCTTCCAGCGGAAGCTAAATGGGCGCGAGTATTCAGCTGGGCGGAAACAGGCAGACCCAAGGCCACAGGAGGGGTCGACGCCTCTAAGAATGCCTGGCGCCAGACGTTTGGCCGCGAGGAACCCGCCAAATCGTTCAAAATCGTATCGGAGAGCATTGGCAGCAGACCAGCGTGGATCGCAGCTCTTGCCTCGTCTCGGTAGTGCCCCTCTCCGACCTCGGCGGTTGCAATTGCCCGAAGGAGGTTCGCTAATCCAGTCGTACGCTTTTCGTTCTGCGCCAGCCCAGCTGGCACATTTGCGAGCAAGTCACGGAGTACGATACTGGCCGCGCCGAGCACGTCGACCTCCCATTCAATCGCGACTCGCAGCGAGGCCGAGGAGTTCAGGCGCTCCTCTACCGCAGCCGTGAGGCTAGCGGCGTCCCGGACCGAACCATTCTCTATCGAGATGTAGTCCGTCTTCGAGAGCGCAATCACAGCCACCGGCAGGCAGTGAATCTTATCTGGCGGAATACTTCCGACCAAGTACTCCTCTAGCTCCTCTGCTCGTTCTGGCGCGTCCGTCCATAGAACTAGAATGAACGGACCACCCAAGGGAGAGATATTCTCCTCAAGGATTGTATTGATCAGCGCGAAATGGCGTCGGTAGTCACCTGAGACAGCATTATCGAGTAGTTGCAGGTCAAGGAATAAGCCACGCACACCGGCGAACATACGCGGTTCTAAGGCATTCTCAGGTTCGTACTTAATTGCCAAGCAGGACGCGCCGACGCTTTTGAACGCTTCGACGATCGACGTCAGATGGTCCTCGCGGTCATCTACGACCACGAACCTGCTAGGAGAGAACAATTTCACACCTTCTTGAAGACAAGCGCAACTATGGCGCCCGAGTACTTATCCGGAACTTTTATTGAACCACGCTCCGGGAGGCGTAAGGATCCCCCACTAAGCTCCATAATCATTCGCACATAGTAAAGTCCAATTCCGATACCGTTGGGCCTGCGGCTAAAGAATGGTTGCGTTATGCTCTCAAGGCTATCGGCAAATCCGGGCCCATTGTCCGCGATGACTAGTGCTGGCCCTTCTGAGAAAGAGGTTGTGTCGAGCCCAAGGTAAATCGCTCGTGACCCGTCCGATTCCGCACCGACTTCAGGACGTGCCGAAGTCAGCCAGTAAACGCTATTATCGATCACGTTAGAAACTGCGCCGAGCGCAAGCCCCAGCGGGAACGACGCAGTAACCCCTACTGCGTCCGACCGCTCAACCTCGAGCTCGATCGAATGATTCCGAAGCCGTATCCTGTTGAGCGCGACAGAACGGTCAAGAAGCAGCGTCAAGTCTTGTTCTTTTGCCTTGCTTTTTTTAAGGAGATCGCCGAACCCGTCGAGTAGCTTGAGCAAGTCACGCGCCTGAGGTAGAATATCCGCTCCGCTTACCCCGTTCTTGATCGATCTTTCGAGTATGCGAACACCATGATCGATTTCGTGAAAAACAATCGCTAGTGTCATGTTTGAGATCCCCGAACGGAGCATGATCTCACGCATGTCGTCATAGGCCTTTTGGGCAGCGTCGGCCAGGGGCTCGATTTGGTCAGAGAGGTTGGCACTCTTTGCGATTTGACGAATCTTACTGAGGGGCTTGGCAATGTCTCGGTCAGTTTCGCTTTTTGCTTTGCGCAAAAGCCTGCGAAGTGCGTCCTTGTCGACATTGCGTTCAATTTCGAGCTGTGCGACCGCGCCCATTACAAATGCTCGAAGGTGCTCGTATTCTTTGCTCTCGACGAATCCTTCGCGGTTGGTCTTCTCGCTCAGTCCTGAACTGGCACCTAAATCTAGGTCTACTGCCGCAACGACGATGTTTCTGCTGATTCGCTTTGACGGCGCGTTCACTCGACGAAGGTCGAGTCCGAGCCAATCGTCAGTCGGCTCTCCGTAGTTATAAACACGAATTCCGTCTCTATATACGCGAACGCCACCATTGCTATCTAGAAATTCCATAAGCCCGATTGCAGTTCCCATAGCAGCTAGCACTTCGCGGTCACGATCGTAAACGTAGAAAACACCGCTTATGGGACCGATGCCTCGCTGCATCAAAATCGAACTTAAGACATCAGGACGCCGTTGCTTTTTCGCGATCGGCATCTGCGAATCGTCGTTGTCTGGAAGATATGCGGAATCGAGAACCAATCCCTGGCTCGTTCCTGACTTCACTCGAGGTTCTGCTTTAGTACCTCCAACCCCACGGAACTCGTAGTCCCACCTGAACTCGTTGTCAACTATCGTGAACGAGAATTTCCAGGGCGCAAGACGAAGGATATCGCTTACGTCGAGAAGGTCGTCCAACCACTCTTCGTGCCCAGGAACGGCTAATCTAGCTTCGAAGTCATCCATTCTGGATCTAAAAGGCGATGAGATTGACGTAATTTGTCGAGCGAGACGGCGCACTTCACCTCGAGTCCACTCCGCCCCTCGCAGTCCGCTTACCCTGATGAACGTTCCGTGACGCCCGCCTTCAAAATGCTTTGCTTCTCGCGTCTCGATGGTGACCATCGCGTCCTCAAGAAACTCGGAGTCGACAAGCTGATCCCAATCGATCGTCAGGGCAACTTCCAGCTCAGCAACTCGCCGCGTCACAAGTTCAATTCTGTTCCCTAGCTTGTGAACGGCGAAGCGGCCGAGGCCTTTCTCGCCCAGCGGTAAGCGATTACGGGCGGTCCTGACATTCTGCGACCGCTGGATCTCGCGATGATTGTGTCCCGGTACGAGCCAAATACTTGTGATGGTGTCGATAGACATTCCCTCGCCGTTGTCCGAGACCGTGATCTCAGCAGCGTCAGAATCAAGCCCGAGCATCTGAATGTCAACGACGGTCGCGTCCGCGTCATAGGCGTTCTTTACAAGCTCAAACACCGCTAGACGAGGCGAACCGATCAGTTGATCGCCGAGCAGCTGTAGGAGACGTGCTCGGGGGCGGAAGGGCAGCTGCGTAGAGGCCGATTCAACCAACATGTGCTCCGATTCTGACACCACGGGGGCGCAGGTCAAAGTTACCAGGCGATGGCAACTTCGGTGACCGCGCGTCCGACGATCTCCCTCGGCCAGGCTCCGGACCCGGCGTTTCGTGCTCCAATCGGGGTCGATTCTTCAGTCTGCCGCGTCCAGGATCCCTCACACTGATTGTCGGACGTCAACCGCGCGGCACAACGTAGCGGCTGGACCCTTCTGACACGGAGCTGCACTAACGCATTGAGCTGACTCAAGCTCCACGTCCGCCGTCATCACAGTAGAAAGAGGCAAACTACGCTCATCGCGTTGGGGCTATTCTCACCGATCGGCCAAGTGCTGCAATAGTGGACGAACACACTGCTACTATAATCGGCCATCCCGCGCGTCTATTCGATCCCTTTCTCCGATTCACCAGTCGTTTCGATTGACTAGTTCGTAAGTGATACCGTCTACTCGTGCGTGCGTGCCATCTACGTGGATGTCACAGACATGGCCGTCTGAACCGTAGATGTACCAGTCGTCCGCGCTTGACTCGAAGTCAGGTGCGGGAGTGAGATCCTGCCTAGCGGACTCTTCGGGCTTACCATCCACGTCAATGAAAGTGTGCAGGGTCTCCCCATTGAGGTAGATGGTGAAGTCTCCGCTGCCGTCGGAGTTCTTTCCAATGAGCTGCACTGTTCTCCAAGGGTCATCGAAAGGTTTCTCCCGGGACGGTACGCCATCGCCCTCGTAGAGTCCAGCACTCTGTCGCGGCCGAGTCCGCTGAAACCGCCAGCGACGCTCACTGTGCGCTACGGCGGCAAGCCGGTTCAGCAGCTTCCTCAGGCCGGTAAGCGTGCGATCACACTGTAGGAACGCGACACGCGACAACGCAACGGTGGGCGAGGATGGATCTCGTGCTGCGCATCTACCTAGACCAGAACAAGTGGGTCGACCTCGCTCGGGCCGCGACGGGCCACCGTCTCGGTGTGCGGTTCAGCGAGGCGCTGTCCGAGGCCCGCGAGGCAGTCGCGTCTGGCAGAGCGTCGTTCCCACTCGATATGTACCGCTACGTGGAGACTGGAAGACGCCGCGATGATCGCTCGCGCAACGACGTTGCGGACGTCATGGCTGAGCTTTCGCACCAGGACACCATTGCTCGTGCTCACGAGGTGCTCCCAGCCGAGATCGACGCTGCGCTGCAGCGTCGCTTCAACCACCCGACGCCTCCGAGGCAGTCCACCGTTTTTGGGCGCGGTCTGTCCCACATCACGGCAGGTGCATTTTCGCCACCGGAGTTTGACCTGAATTGGCTTCTCGAAGACAGCGCGTCCGCGCCGCCGAGCGCCGCCGCCTTCGCGAAGCACACCTTCGAGCGCCTTTACGAGAGTCGGATCCTTCGAGCGAGGCTTGACGACAACGACGCGGCTGAAAGAGCGGAGCGGGAGCTTGGGCAACGCTACGTCGACTACGAAGACTCGATTCGAGCCGACCTTCGGCAACAAGGTCTTTCCGGGGACATGCTTGAGCTAGCCGTTCACGCCTCCGATCTCAGAGATATTCGTCCTGCGGTGGTCGATGCGCTGGCACGAATTGACCTGGCCTGGGACGACCTTCCGGCGACGTACTCCCCGAGTGAACTGATGTCGTTCATGGACGACCTTCCAACGAGGTATGTAACAAATGTGATGCGCTCTTCTAAACTCCGGCAGGACGAGCAGAGATGGGAGCCGAACGATTTCAATGACCTTCTTGCTCTTCCAGTCGCCGCCGTCTACTGTGACGTGCTCTTGACGGAGAAGCAGTGGATCCATCGCCTCCGGCAGGGGAAAGTCGACGAGCGGTTTAGTACGGTCTTGCTCAGCAATACGTCTGACCTCGTCGAGATACTGCAAGACTGAGGCGGTGACACGACCCGTCGTCTCGCTTCCTTCCGGGGTGGATTTCGTCCGGTCGTGCCGAGATGCCGTGTTTAGGGACCAAGGCGCGGGACCGCTCCTGCGGTCGATGGAGCAACGGACGCACACGTGAACCAGAAGTCCCGTGAGCGATACAGGTCTGCGGTGCACGCCAACAAGGTGCAAGGCCGGATCGGCCGCGGTGCGGAAAAAAGCCGTAGCGTCGATGTCATGAGTCCGAACGAGACAGACGCCGTCGAGTACGTCCTTGAGCTACTCGACAACTTCTTCTTGCGATCTGAGAGCTCAGCCGAGCCGTACGGATCGCTCCGCCGCGGTGTCGACGGCGCGCTACTGACTCCTGGTTCGCTTACCGAGGAGGAAGCGCGGCTGCTGCAGGAGAACATCGGCGCTGTCCCATCCTTCGTCAAACAGTTCATCGGACGAGACATCCTCGCCGAGCGCGCCGCCGGCAGCGACAGATCTGCGCTCGTACGCGCAACGCTCAATTTTGTTGTGGATGCGCTCCAAACCACCGCTGTCGAGCCAGACGTGGTTGAGGTCTGGTCGCGCGCGCTGAAGCTCGCTCGCATGCACGGCAGGGCAACCCAAGGCCAGCTCGCGTCACTTGAGGCAGGACTCATCAAGAAGGTGCTCGCTCCGCTGCCTGAGCTGCGGGCGGTCTGGCTTGCCGACCTTTTACGTACGCAGAAGCTCGCGAAGCACTCAGCCGCAGCGATTGCGGTACATCTTCAGAGCCTCGCCGGCAGGACAAACGACGACGCCAGCGCTTCGGTCTTCTTTCAGGCGGCAGCGGAGTGGCACCGCGCGGCAGGCGACGAGGCAGCGGCGTCGGACGACCTGCTGTCAGTAGCGCGAGGACGTCAGGGGCTAGCTTCCTCGCTGCTGCAGCAACGACGGGCGGATTCGTCGATCAGGGCAGCGTCGGAGCTTCAGCTCGCCCACGACGTCGTTCGCCAACTCTCGCGTGCGTTTCGCGAGTCTCGCGACGTACAGAATCTCGGCGCCGAGCTAGCCGCCAGCATCCGAGTGGCGCGTCAATCCACGGTGTCCTTCATGACGTCCCGGGTCACCGAGGTGGACGTCTCTGAGGCCTATGAGCGCACGATTCGCTCCATGACCGGTAGAAGCGAGGCTGAAGCTGCTGAACGCTTCCTAGAGAGCGCCACGCTGCCCTCGTTCACCCTCGCACGGGATCGGGCCGAGACCGCGGTCCACGCGTCTCCTCTCGGAAGGGTGAGACGAGAACGTCTGACTAACGACGGAAGAGAGGTGGCGAATACCGATGACGACCAGTTCGGCATCCCTGGCCAAGTCTGGCTGAAGATGGTTGATGATCTCACCGGCCAAGTCGTCGACACGGTGCATCGCTATCTGATGCCCGCCTGGCAGGTCTTCAGCACTGAGCATCGCTTGAGTCGTTCGTACTTCGTTGAGACGGCTCGCTCCGGAGGACTTGTCCCGAGCGAACGCGCGCAAATGTATGGACGAGCACTGTTCTATGGCTTCGACGGTGACTTTATGACCGCAGCACAGCTGCTCACTCCGCAGCTTGAACACCTGGTTCGCGTCCATTTAAGAGACGCTGGAGTACCTACGACTCTGCTGAAGAGCGGCATCGAGACTGAAGTTGGACTATCCGCTCTTATGGCGAAGCCCGAGTCGACGGAGATCTTCGGGGACGACGTTGCCTTCGTCGTCCGCGGCCTCTTCTGCTCACCCGCTGGGCTGAACTTGCGAAACGAGTTTGCTCACGGCCTCTTCACGGCGACTACGGAATTCTCGGCATCGGCCACATACGCGTGGTGGCTCATGTGGAAACTCGCCGTAGCGCCGTTCTCCAATCCAGCGATCAAGGTAGCTTTAAGTGTTTGATGCCCGCTATTCGCTATGGAATCACTACAGCCAGTAATAAGCATCCGAATCAAAGGACATATTTTGAACTACAATCCTCTCCCGAGCTCGTCTCAATTGTACGCGCTATCCGCGCACAAGCTCAATTCCTGGCTCGGAAGCGCAGAGTGTTTGCAGCTCATCAAAGAGCTGACTATTAGCCCGGCTTTTCAAGAAGCGTCCAATGCCTTTCTAGGGAAGATTCTCGACACGCGTCACGTAACTCCACAAATGATTGCGATGCGCTTTGTGCGCGGTTATCTCGACGTGGGAACGTCTTCCGGAAACGCATTGAAAAGCGACCCGGTGTCGCAGATTATTCTGAGCAAGATGTCGCGAAGATGCAGATCCGATCCTGCAATAGCCGAAGCGTGCAAATTACGAGAAACTTCACCCGACCTCTTCGAATTCATGTCTCAACTCATCGATATCCACTCCCGCATTGTTCGTAGCGTCGTAAGACACGCCTTTCAAGCAGACAATTTGGTACTCCGCCGCGGCGTTGCGGACACCAGACTAATTTCACCGATTGAATCATGGGCGTATTTCGGATCGGTCCATAGCTACGGCGCCAATACTCTCATAGCTCGCGTGCCCGTCGCCTCAATACTCTCCCTTAGAGGTGCCGAACATGAACTTATTGTCGCGCGACCGCGAAGATCTACTTTACGCCCCGGAGGTTTTGCTATGATTCGCTCGCCTCGCCTGTCGCGCTTGATCTACACCAATTTGCCGAAACAACGGACATGGATGCCGGAGGACATTTGAGGACCAGTATGGCCCATGCATCAATCGCACGAACCAGGATGTCAGTTCGCGGTGCAATCGTTTGATTACCGAGTCTAAAAGGAGACGATTGGTCACGCGAACGTGCTGATCCCCAGCAGTACCATACGTGTTGAAGACAAAAACTCAGACGGCTACGACAGTGCGCCCGGCAATAGCTGCCGCCTGCATGAAGCGCTCGACTTTGCGTAGGTCGCGCACCAGTCCTCAACGATCGGGTGGGCGGTGTCATTCTGCGCTCGATCTGCAACGAAGGAGAGACCGTCGTGGGGCGCTTTGCCGTAGGCCCACGACAGTTCAAGGCAGACGCGTGCATAGGTGAGTACCTCACATGGGTTCCCTAGCGTTACTCCCCCTGGGCTACTCGACACGACTGGAACCGTCCTGTAAGCATTCGTCATGACCATCGTTCTGGATCCGGCGCTCGCAGGCCTCGCGGACACGCTCCTGTCCGAGCACCTCGGTGACCGTAGAAGCGGTCAGGCGGATGAGCGCTTTCGGCGACGCGCGGCCGCGGCCGACCTCCTTGCCTCACTCATTCCACTACGCGACGACTTGCGGCAGCTAGAGAGTCAACGAGCGCGAAAAAGATGGGCCAACCGGATCCTCGCGGCGTACAGCAGCATTGAGCGCGCCGATCAGAGGACTCCGAGGCAGTGGCGCCACGTTCGGCGCTCTGTGCGCATACTCCTCGGAGAGGCACTCGGGGTCATGAACTTTGTAGATCTCGATCGAACAGTCAGGCGAGAACCCGTCGAGTTCGACCGCGAGTGGGCGATGTATGGCGCCGACTACTTGACGTACTGCATCACAAGGATCCAGCAGTGGCAGGAGTGCTGGGCGGAGAAAACCGCCGAACGTATTCAGATCACTGACTTTGACACCTGGCTGAGCGCCTGAGGCTGGCCCTGTCCGGATCGAAAGCGAGCGCATGGCTCGCACGGCCGGATCGACGTCCCCCTGAGCATGCGTGTCGCCGTCAGGACGTCGGGGGCACGTCGGACTAATGTGGGGTGGGATTGTCGTCGACACCGGACACACGACAACCGTCCGGCTGGCTACCATTTTCGAGCCGGATCTTCCCGTCCAGTCCGCCTCCACCACCGAGGGTCTGCATGCGCAAGGCCGCCCCGACCCGCCTTCTCGCCGTTGTGGGCGCCGCCCTCGCTACGGTTTGCGCGTTCGCTGCTCCCACGCAGGCCGACGTCATCGCCACGGACCTGCATGCCCCCTCTGCCGATCGCGTCCTGAATCTTCACGTCTGCGGCTGAGAATGATGCATGAGTGAGTTGATTGGGTACCAGGTTCGCGAGAACTGGATGGGCACAGAGGTGCTGACGCTCGCCGACGTATGGCCGGAAACGCCGCGAGCTATGGTAGTCGGCCTCAATCCGGCCCCGTCGAGCGTAGCGGCTGGCCATTACTACCAGGGCCAGGTTGGGCAAAGGCAGCTGCGCAGACTTGCTGGTGCTGGACTGTTCTCACTACCCGCCGACAGCTTCTATGAGACCGGAGCGCTTGCTTCCGACGTTGGGTTCACCGATGTCGTGAAGCGTCCTACCCGAGGCGAAGCGGACCTGCCTCAAAACGAAATCGAGTTCGGGAGCAACGTCCTAGCTGCGAAGCTCAGCGTGAGCGGAGTCCCGCTGGTCGTCTGCGTCTTTCGCCATCCAGTGAGGGTGTTGCTCGGCACCGAAGGCACACCCGGGCTTCAAGCGCGGCGCACATCCTGGGGCGCCAGCGTCTTCCGCATGCCGGGACCCTTCGACGCGCGGGAAAACGTCAGTCAACTGATGAGCGAGTTGAGCGACCTTCTCGCCCGTTGACTCCCCTAGGGAATTTCCTCGCTTCCATCGAACCGCTTAGGCATCGGCAGGCGATGCGAGGCGGACGAGTAGGACGAGTAGGACGAGTAGGACGAGTAGGACGATGGTACGCAGTGGGAACTCGGAACCGGTGCGCGTCTCCGTGCGGCGCGTGGACCCCTCGAAGTGATCCGCACCCGCCGAGGGGTTAGGCGGCATTGACCACCGGTTACTGGGCCAGATCACGCGACCGGGCAGTGTCGTTCTGCATTAGGCCAGTGGCAAACGCGAGACGGCCGACGGGGACAAGCAAGTAAGCACGAGACCAGCTCACTCCGAGCCCGCGTTTACGGCGCCGGCACCCTCTCCCCCACTCGCAGCCCCATTCACGATCCGCGCGAAGACGACGTCTACCGCTGGGCGCGAGGCGGTCGAGGTTGATCCGTCGGCTGCGTCCGAGGAGCCGTTGCTCTCGATCGAGGAGATGGAGCGGGAGATCGCTGCGGCTGAGCGCCAGCGGCGGTAGGTCGCCCAGGACTCAAAAGTCCGGGGGAAGCACTTTTCGGCGCACGTCAACAACATCTAGGCGCTTCGACGTGCGGAGCAGTACGACGAGACGCTCGAGCTGCTCTTCGAGTGCATTGCAGCCACTGAGCGAGCGGGCAAGATTGAAAGGAACGGACGCGCGCCGGCGTACACCGAGTGGGCTGCGATGGCCTTCCGGAAGCAGAAACGCTACGGCGAGGAGGTCACGGCCATCGAGCGGTTCTTCACGGGCCGAAGAATCTTGCGAGGGCGAACCATCCGAAGCTCATGGACCGGCTCGCCAAGGCACGGGATCTCTGCGACGCAGCGCTGGGCGCGGATGCTCCCCCGGCCTGCTCGAGCTGCGGCTCCGCAATCGACGGGGTTCCGAAAGCTCGAGGCGAGTGCGATCCGTGCGGGCAGCAGATCGTGGTACGCAGGATCGCCGGCCAGACGCGGCCTATCACTCCCGAGCAGGTAGAAGTACTCAAAACGCAGGAGGCGACGCTGCGCGAACGGCGGAAGTACCTACTGCGCGGCGGGAGCTGGCAGGTTGACGAAGCGGCAAGGGACGCGACCGCTGAAACGCTGACCCGGCAGTTGGGCGCAGAAGCGGCAATGGGCCTCACCCACTGGCGGCTGGCAAACGAAGCGACCGTGCGGTACCAGACAGAGCACGATTGGGCGCGAGCCGGACAGGTCTACACGGACATGGCGGGGTTCCTCGTTGAAGTAGGACGGATTGGGTCTACCTCGCGGCGCGAGGAAAGGAGTGCTCACGATTCCGCAACCACGCCAGTGCTGCGCTGGCTGCAGACACGGGTTACCAGCTGCTCGGTGAGTCCGCTGCAACGGGGGGCAACGTCGCCGCGTGGCGAGTCGAGCATCTTGGCTGCCGCGCGATCGGGGTTCTGACCGCGAACGATCACCGACCGAGCACATCGCACGTCCCCAGGCCGCAATGCCCATCCGACAAACGTCGGACTTCTGCCGGACAATTCTGACACTCGCGGAGTACTTGCCATTCTCAAATCCAATTGACTAATGTGAGCCGAACCCGAGACAAATGGTTGCAGCGGGTGTACTCTTCGTGCAACTTTCTACGGAGGAGCCATGAGCGTATTTCGGATTGCAGAAAAGATTGACGCTGAAACACTCGTAAAGCCGTCAGGGGTACGAACTCTCGCCGTAGAGTCGAAACGTATAAACCATACCTCAATTCCCGGGTCTCCAGATGGCGGTGATTCCACAATCGTTGCTCGCCGCCAGTCGCTATCTGAACAGACAGATGGCGCAGCTGAACCGCCCCCACCACCCTTGCCGCCAACTACCACGCCTCAAACTGGTGCTCAAACTCTCGCCGCGACGCTCGGCACTTTGACGCTATGGCTGCCGACGGAAATTGTGGCCACCTACGGCCTGTTCATTACAGCTATGCAGACCACCGATAGTGACGACACTCCATCGTATTCACTACCGCTTTGGCTGTTGGCGCTAGTAGCAACTCCGCTGCTAGTCGCAATCACCGCTTGGGCAAAACGGCCCTCGAAAGCCAAGCGAGACGCAGAGTCTCGAAGAAAGCTTCGCTGGGCGGTATTGCTATCTCCTGTGGCATTCGCCCTTTGGAGCATAGTCATTCCTAATTCCGCTTGGAATCTCCTAGTAATTTTTCGTGAGCAGAATTCAGTGGTGCTCTTCGTGGTTTTGATGCTGACCGGATTGTTCACTTTAGTCGCGTCGAAGTTGACTGGAATCACATCGAATTCGTCGACCTCGCCGTAGTAACTTACTTACCAATGACTCGAGATTACAGCGGGCGTCGCTCCGAATGGCTACTGCCAGGGGCAAGCTCACCAGATTCTCGGCTTCGCCACCGGGCCGTGTAGACGGAGACCAGCGGCGTCTCGCGCCGCGAAACCGGACGCGTGCATGCAACGATCGTATTAAATCCGCTGTCGCAGGACGCGACCCCCGATGACTATTAGATCGGTTGAGCACGTCGGCGAGACGGTGCGCCCTGGGACGTACGAATACCGGCTGACTCGGGAGCTGTATGCGCGAACAGACAAGCGCCCATCGGTCGGGTCGCGTCGGGAGGACGAGTCCGGGGGTGGCGGTGGGGGGTGCCGATGCCTAGGCGTATGAAGACGACGCACACACGTCGTACACGGACGAGGTCTGCGATAGGCGGCGTCCGCTCTCATACCTATAGGCTAACCCCATGGCAATCAAGGGAAGACTCCGATCGCTACCGCTCGTAGGGGCGGCGACGCTCGCGGTGCTTGGTGTAGGTGCGATCACTGGATGGGCGCTACACACGGCCCTCGTGCCTCCTAGCGCTCCCGATACTAGCGAGACCTACACGACCGTCGAGCTGACGGTCGGCGAAGTCTCGGCGTCCATGAATCTCAACGCTGCCGCACGATGGAGAGAATCGGAAAAAATTGTAAATCAGGCAACAGGCATAGTCACCTCCGTGGAAATCGGTCAGGCCGAGCAGATAGAGCAAGGCAAAGTGCTATACAAGGTCAACCTCCGTCCGGTAGTCGCCGCACAGGGGAGAACGCCGATGTTCAGGCCCCTCGCGCTTAACACCGAGGGTGACGACGCTCTTGCATTACAACGGATGCTAGCCGATCTCGGCTTCTATAGCGGCCAGCAAGATGGCAATATTGGCCCTAAAACAGAGAAGGCGATAAAAGCACTGCAGAAGAGTCTTGGCATCACGCAGGACGGAGTGGTGCAACCGAGCGATATCGTATTCTTCCCGGACATAGCGAGCCGCGTATCTATCGATGCCTCGCTTGTTTACCGTGGTGCGTCTGTGGTCGGCGGCGAGCCTGCAATCACAACACTTGAGCCGCAACCGACCTTCACCCTACCCGTCTCCGCCGAGCAAGCACAGAACATAGAAGACGGAACAGAGGTAACAATCGAAGGTGGATCAGGCTGGATTGCGCAAGTAGCAGGTCGTGACAACGCGGACGACGGAGTCGTTCTGCACTTGACCGGCGAGACCGGGATCTGTGGAACCGAGTGTTCCACAGTGGCACTGTCAGGCGAGTCCTTGTTGCCCGCCAAGGTTGTGACTCAGCCCGCGGTACAAGGCACGTTGGTTCCGTCTGCGGCACTTGTCAGCCTCGCCGATGGCAGCGTAGCGGTCACCGACTCGGCGGGAGAAACCATCCCAGTGCGCGTCAAGGCGACGGCGCAAGGCATGTCCGCTGTTGACGGCGTCCGAGAAGGAACCCTTGTTCGCATCCCCTCGAGCGTCTCGCGCTCGGGAGGTTGACGTGGTTCACAGTCTTATCGTTGAGGAGCTTGACTTCAGATACCGGGCCGAGCAGCCACTTATTGATCGTTTTTCTGGAACATTCGACGCTGGCGAATTTGTCGCGATAACTGGACCATCGGGTAGAGGCAAATCGACCCTTCTCTACATGCTGGGATTAATGCTCAGACCAGACTCAGGGCGCTTGGTAATTGACGGCCGCAACTTCTCCAGAGTGTCGGACTACGAAAAGTCAAAGTTTCGAGCCGCAAATTTTGGATTTGTGTTTCAAGATGCTGCCCTCGACGCCACTAGAACCGTCCTCGACAACGTTCTCGAATCAGCTCTCTACCGGGGGGAAAGTAGGTCGAAGATGGTGCCCAAGGCGATGCAATTGATGCAGAATTTCGAAGTCGCGGTCAGACCAAATGCAAAGCCCGGTCAGGTTTCTGGTGGCCAAGCCCAGAGAATTGCCCTGTGTCGCGCACTTCTCGGGAACCCGGGCCTCTTGCTTGCCGATGAGCCAACCGGCAATCTGGACAGCATTACAACAACAACTGTGATTGACGCCATGCGTCGCCAATCTGAGCGAGGATCAATCGTGATTGTAGTTACACATGATGGGTCCGTCGTAGCGAAGTGCGACAGGGAGATCCGACTTTGACGTTCAAACATAGTAGTGCAACACGAACGGGTAAGACTGGAGCAGCTGCGGTTATCGAAAGACTCGTCTCAGTTGCGGCGGAGGCAGCAAGAGCGGCAGCCGCGGTGCCCATTGCATCACTCCTCATTGTTGCGGTGCTCGCTGGTACTTGCGCTGCTGTAATTCTCACAGCCGGAAGGTCAGTCGGAGCCGAGCAGGCAGTTCTTAAAACTATCGACTCAGCTGGTACGCGGACAATAACTGTGCGCGCGGAACGAAACGCGGAACTAAGAGGAGCGTTTCTTGACCGAGTCAACTCAGTCACAGGAGTGAGCTGGTCAGCGGGCTTTGGCTTTCCCGTTGATGCGACGAACGATGCCATATCAGGCGGGGAACGAGTAGCCCTAAGGGATGCTTGGTTATCCGATTGGTCCGGAGTACTACACGAGAAGCCCCTCTCCGAGGAATTGCGAGTCGCTTACGGATCGCCGAATGCACTGCAAACTCTTGGGGTGAGAGAGTTTCCTGGTCGCCTGATTACCACGACCGGCGCTGGCTACGCGGTGTCAGAGATCGCGGAAGTTCCGGAGTCCCTAAATGGCCTGGAGCCGCTTCTTCTCCACCCCGTTAACGCTCCTGATGAACAACTCCTTTCAGTCGTCGTGATTGTAGTCGATCGCGTACAAATTGTTTCGGCAGTGCGCGAAGTCATTGAATCACTCGTACCAACGCCAGACCCGGCTGCAATTTCAATTGAAACGAGCGATCAGTTAGTTCAGCTGAGGAACGTAGTTCAGGGACAGCTCGGCACCTTCGGTAGGACTATCACGCTAGGCATTCTTGGCGTCGCTTCGGGGCTTGTCGCTATTATCCTCTTCTCAAGTATCACATCCCGCAGACGTGATTTTGGGCGGCGGCGTGCGCTAGGCGCGACCCGAAGACTCGTAGTTTCGCTTGTTTTGATTCAGACCCTCATGCTTGCGGCAATTGGTACAATCAGCGGTGCATTGCTTGCAGGACTTACTCTAGCGATAACCGGTGATCCCGTTCCGAGCAATGCATATATGATAAGTATTGCCGTTCTCGCGACTAACATATCCTTATTATCAGCCGTAGCACCTGCCATCTATGCATCTCGGCGTGATCCCATTGTTGAGTTGCGTGTTCCATAACGGAAAACAAGGGTACATAGCAGAGCAGTGTGCAGTCGAAAGTTCAAGCGCCCTATTCAAGGACGGGATCGATCCTCGCGCAAAGCGTTGCTTTTCGTCTGACCGTGCGCCCCCTATGCCACGTGTGCCCGGTAAGCCGATGGATCAGCGGGAGGCCTGCAGCGTGGATCGTCCAGAAGCTCGAAGTGTCGATCTTAACCGTCCGCGATGTCCTAACCGCCACGACGCGCGGAGGGTCATGGGTGTTGTTATGGACGGGCCGGAACCCAACATCTGCCCCTCGCGAAACCACTTTCCGGCCCTCGTGGGAGAGGACCAAGACTCGTGATCGCTTGCGAGCGCCTCGACCCTTACTCGCCACTGTCGGGGCGCTGCCTCAGTGAAAGCTGTAATCGCGTTTAGGAGGCGTACAAATTGATTCTCTCGCCCGAGAGGAACACGCGGAAGAAGTCACGGGCCTGCTTGCTGGTGACAGGCGCCTAGCGGATCTTCTCGTGCATCGTCTCAAACTCGCTCTGGCTGAAGACGTACAGGCACCGCTCCTGACCGCGCGTGACGACGACTCCGGAGGAGAGCTCGTCGCGGAACATGGCGGGGAGGATCACGCGGCCCTTCTCGTCGAGCTTGGGGGAATAGGTGCCGACGAACACAGACGTCCCCAACTTCCGCGAGTATTCGATTCACTCGATGATGACATCATGATCGTTTCGTCGTCCCTGACGTTCGCCGACACCTTCGTGATCACGCCGAGCATAGAGCCTCAGCACCGATCTCAACGCCACAACCATCACTCGTATGAACACCCGCTGAACTGCAAAGATCCGCAAAGAGGCCCCCTACGCGGGCGTAGGGGGCCTCTTGCAGTTCGGAGGAGCTATGCGGTCGGCACATCCATCACCGGACAGGTGCTGTGGGCGTCCATTATCTGCTCTCCCGGAACTTCACTCCACGGAATCCAAGGATCTGTGTCGTATGACGTTTTGAAGACCTCATACGAGGGCTTGTCCGGAACGCTCCAACCAGCGTCGAGCAGACAACTAGCTATCTCCTCGTACCATGCGAAGGCAGCACGATACTGGTCCTGAGTCATCGGCGCATCGGGATCGATTCCCGCTTCCTTCAGGCACGCGGTTGAATCGGCCTGGTACGCCTCAACCTGTTCCTCTGGGAAGTCTGCAAAGATGGTTCCATCATCTTGAAGGTCAATGGTCCATCCCCGCTCTTTCAAGCAACTGGCCTTTGCTTCATTGACCTCAGCACTACCGAAAAGTATGCCAACGTCTGGAGCCTTAGTTGACAGGGCTGGTGCGCAGCCGGCAAGCCCAATCGAGACTCCGAGCGCCGCCACCGCTCGAAGCGCTCGCACTACAGGCCCTGGCAGTAACGGTTGGCTGCGGTCACGGCTCCAATGCTGCCCAGTCCGAGTGCGTAGAAATTACCCGCGCGGTTGTTCCAGAACTTCCAGCCCCACGACGCATAAGACGCGGAGTAGCCGAGATCAACATAGCTCTGAGTCCCAGTGTTGTTAAACTGCATCAGCTGGAAGTCGACATCGCCCTTGGCCGTTGCCGTAGTCCCGATGTTGACCATCGGGAACGTGGAGCAGATAATATTTCCGCTGATGGTCCTCATCCCAGTTGCCTGGGCGGGCGTCGCCGTTCCCACCACGACCGTCGCAGCGATGAAGGTTGTCGCCAGGGCGACCTTCACCCGGTGCGCAATGTTTAGCTTCGCGAAGCCGGATCGCTTCGCGTCCGTGTTCTGCTTTGAGAAACGTGAGATAGACATTTTCCCCCAATTAACCGTTTTTGGGCTTCAAGCTGACCTGAAGACCTGCGTGTTTGCTCAGAATGGCAGAACGTCACAACGGCGCGCAACCCTTGGCGGCCCACCCGTGCGGGGTACGCACGCTGCCCGGGCGGACGTCGATGCGCACTAGTTGCGACGTTGCCGCCCGGCGGCACTCGAGGGAGGTCGGCCTGCGTAGATGTCGAAGTGGCGGTTCAAGACGACTCCGCGCCCGTATCGAGGGCTCGCCCTAAACCGGAGCCAATCTGCGGCAAATACGACAGCATGACTCAATGATCAAGTCGGCTGTCGCCTGATGCCGACGATCGGCATGCCGCGCCAGTACAGCTCAGGTGCCCCGGGGACAAACGGTCTCTCATCACCTACGTGAGGAGCAGCCGCCCTCAAGACATGGACCACACCAGTCAGCTGGACGGGCGCGAACCTTCACCTTCCTCACCGGAGGTAAGAAGTGCGGTCTTGAGCAACGTGAGATCTCTATGGGCGCGAAGGCTCGCTCGAGCCGCGAGTCCGACCATGATCGTCACTACAACGAGCACCGTGAACAGCGCGAGTAGGAAGATCATCAAAAGTAGGTACGAAGACGACCAGATGTCAGTGAGTGTCATAAGACCACGTTAACAGGGCTCCGCTTCGGTCGCGCCACACGGGCGCCCGGATCGCGCACACTTCGCGGCACACGGCCGTTCTGGCGGTCTTCATCGCAACGCCGCGCAGGTTCTTGGTCCGTCAGAGGTGCGTTGGACGGAGTTCTATGCGTTGACAACCTCGCATCGAACACGGGCGGACAGGCCCCAACCGAACCAGCATCTACCCGATCCTGCCCTCGTTCAAGCCAGGGATCATCGCCCTGATGCAGCGCACGGCGAGATTCGACCGATCCGCGCGCGAGCGGTGTCCCGCGTCAATCAGGATCTGGTCTAGTCGGGTTGACGGACGGTCGCGATGGGGGACGAGCCACTTGGAAGCGATCACGAGTCTCAGTTGCATCGCACGAGGACAGCGCAAACGGTCGATGCCCACACGTCGAGCTCTAGGACGATCTGGGAGAGGTCCGTGGAGTTGCCGCAGTCACGCGCCCACGCTCTCCTAGAGGCCGACGGGGTCTTTTGGCCGCGATGATCTCGGCTTGTTGCAACGATTCGAATCCCGGCGGGCCTCACATCGCGGTGTCGAGGAGCACGAGTCTGGGCCGTGAGAGATGGGACCATGAGCATCTGCGCGAAATCTATGAAGGGTAGTCTCCCGACGGGACCCCGTCAACGCACTCTTAACGTGCTAGCGGCCCAGTGACCGGTTCCTGGGCGCGAACGCCCCAGCCACTCTCGCCCGTGGCGAGTTGGGCCGTGCCATACACTGGGCTGGTTCAGCGGATGATGGCGAGTTTGTCGAGCGGATTTCGAGGGCGCGCCATTATCTGAGGAAGTTGAAGCCGCGCTCGGTGACGTTGCAGCTTCGGTAATCTGCGGTGTCGAAACGGGTGGTTGTCTTTGTTTAGGAGGGCCCATCGTGACGATGCACAGGTGCAACGCCTTAAGCGCAGGCAAGCGCACCTCTCGCGCTCCGTCAACCAGATTCTCGGAAGTGACTCCCTTCTGGGGGGGATTGAACACGCGCCACCTGGCGGCACCACCGTCTCCAGATGCGCGACGAGCGCTCGGTGATCAGCCCCATGGACGCAAGAAGAGGGTGAAGCCTCACTGGCCCCACCCTCTTCTACACCTGAACTAGTTCGCTGCGTCGTACGCGTCCACTACTTCCTGGGGAATCCGTCCGCGACTCGAGACCTCGTGCCCATTGGCGTTCGCCCACTCGCGGATGGCCTTGAGGCGCTGGGGGTCGCTCTTCTTCGCCGGCGAAGACGAACCTGCCGGAGAAGCTGCGCCGCCTCGAACCTTGCGGCCGCCCTCGATGTAGGGAGCAAGGGCCTTCTCGAACTTCTCCGCGTTCTTCGTGGACAGGTCGATTTCGTAGTTGACTCCGTCGAACGAGAAGCGAACAGTTCCGCCATCTTCGTCGAGCGGGGTGCCGTCGAGGTCATCGACGAATGTGACTTTCTGGGCCATGAGTTCCTCCAACAGGACAATGTATCGGCGGTTTGAACACTACGGGCTTTATGCACGCGAATTCAAGTTGACGGAATCCTGCTCTGCATCTTCTTGCTCGGATAGGCCCTGGGTCGCGCGGCCTTTCCTACACCCGTCATGCCTGCAAGTCCTCGCGTGCCCTGCCGCTGTCGTGGCTTCCGGATCGTCTACGGACCGCCGTCAAGAGGCTTCTGGACGTGCGCTCAGATCTTCAGCCGCTTCCGTTCCACGCGAGGAAGACCGATCGACGTGTAACGAGCTCGCCGTGACGCGTCGATATAGGGGCGCAGCGCCGCCCGAAGCTTCTGTCGGTTCTTTGGAGACAAGTCGATTTCATAGAGGTCGTCGCCAATTGAAAACCGCACGGTCGAGCCGTCTGGGGCGAGCAGACCGTCCAGGTCGTCCACAAGGGTCACTTTCATTGCCACTCCCCCAGTGTGCGCCAATCGCGGGCCCGGATACAAATGGCCGCTGCCCAGTTCGTCCAGCGAATCGAGCGAGCATCGCGACCGGCTCAGCAGTGACGCGTGGCCTTGCTCACCAGTCCGGCAGGTCGACCTCCCACGGATGCCCGGGAGGGAGGCCCACACGGTCGAGCAGCGACTGTGCGCGCATGACGGGAGGAAGGAGAACGGGTGCGTGATCGGTAGGTGCCTCGAGAAGGTCCCAGCGGTCCTCGTAGCCAGCCCATGTCGGCATCGATACTCGAGCCCTGTCGATCGGAGCGTTGCGCTTGCCTGTCGGAACCAAAGGGTCCGTGAGCCACGCCTGGTGCTGAATCCAGGCCGCCGCTGAGACGACCTCTCGAGGAACGACAAAGGCGCGCGGCGCCGCGAGACGCTCGGCCGGCAGCCACACGAAGACGAACCACTCGCGGTCTGTCAGGGCGATCGATCTCGACTTCGTGGTGATTGGCCAACTCGTGTTCGGCCCGGTGTTGTTCGCGGTCTTGACCTGGATCTCGACGACGCGTCGCTCACCCGTGGTCTGCACGGCGAGGATGTCCGTTCGCTCCAGCCCGTCGCGAGTCAGGGCAACCGCCCAGCCCAATCGGCTCAGCATCGAGCATACCCAGTGCTCCCCGGCAGACTTCGTCAGCTTCGTGTCGACCACGCGCCCAGTATCGCTCCCGGACGCAACCCACGCTGTTGAGCGGGCCGCTGCCACCACCGACGTTATCCACAACGCGTCCCGCGCCGACGCGCGCCCGACCGGCCACTTGTCCTAGATTCGCGGACACACACCAAGGTGGCGAGGGGTAGAGATCCATGACCGATGCATCCGTTGAGACCCAGCTCCAGGGGGCCTGCCCGGATTGGTGCGAGCGCGAGCACCACCCGACAGACCACCCAGACGACCACGTCCACTACGGCCCATCGGTCGAGCTCTCCGTCCGGCGGCGCAGCCGGACTATGGGCGAGAACGAGGAAGACTGGAAGAGCGACGCGAGCGTCATGAGCATCGCCCTCGCCCAGCGGGACAGAGAACAGGCCGTCTGGGTCCTTGCCGATCTCGGCGTCTTGCAAACCAAGCGTTAGACAAAGTAGGACCGGTGGTGCTCTCGGTACGCGCGCAGACAAGACTAGAGCGACGGGCCGTCGGCTAAGATCCAGTAGTCGAGGTACACGCCAAACATTCCGGCATGACGGCCGGCGCGCATGTAGATTCGGCAGGTCTCGATGAACTCAAGATGCGTCAGACCCTCCTGCATGAGTCGCAGCCTCAGGCCGACGACACTCGCAACGAGCTCTTCGACGGCGAGCCGACCTTCCGCGAGTGCGGTCTCGTACCCGTCTGCTGTCTCTTTGACCGCATCGAGAACAAGCGAAACAATCTCCCCAGGAGCGTGTACGCGGCGGCTCAGCAACACCAGAAGATCCGGGCTGACATTCGAGTCCCGAAGAGGGCGGAACTCGTCCGCGCAGGATTGGGGTGACTTCGAATGCTGCATACTGCCCTTACTTCTAAGTCGCAGGAGACATTTCGTCAATACCGCAGACTTGCAAACGCATTGTCCCGCGCGCTCCAATTATGTAAGAATCCGCTTCGGCGAGCACCACCGCGCGGACTCCCCCACGCGGCCGGCAGGCGTGATTACGCTGCTGGTTGATCCCGTGGGGCGGAGAGCATCTCGATCGGGTCTCGTCCGATCGAACCGGCCATCTTCTCGACGGAGCGGAGGGTGAGGTTGCGCTCCCCCCGCTCGACGCCGCCCATGTAGGTGCGGTGGACACCGAGCTTGTCAGCGAACGCTTCCTGGCTGAGACCAAGGGATTCGCGGTGGCGGCGAAGGTTGCGTCCGAAGACCTTCTGCAGCTCACCTTCCACGACTTCGAGCCTCGTGTGGTGCTACTTGAAGGTCTACATACTTATGAGTAGCATCACGACCACGGCGGGCCAGACGGGCAGGCCTCGAGACGCGAGGCGGGGTGATGAAATGAGCGGTGGCGACTTCGTTGGGGCGATGAACCCGACTACGCGGCTCTGGCGGCGGATGCGCTTCCAGCGTCTGCTGAAGACACTTCGCTGGCGAGGGTCCACACGAAAGTGACCTCCGCCTGCGGAAGCAGCCAGCCCGGGACATCCAACGAGATCTCTCGGGCTGCGGTCTGCTCGGGGAGCCGAGAGATGTGCGGACGCTGGGCGGCCGATACCAGGTCTGTGACGCTCATGTGCGCAATGTCCGTGTCGGTGTAGTCCATGGTGAGCGAGAGACCCTTGGTCGGCTGGGCAATCGCGACGTAGAGGCGGTGGCCGCTGCGCGGCGTGATCGTGCGGTAGACGTGGCGGATGCGGACCATGCGGCAGTCTCGGACGACGTCGTCTCCGATCCCGACGGAGTAAGTCTGGCCGGTCTTGCGAGCGCTACGGCGGATCTTCTTGTCCTCGCCATCGACACTGAACTGCAGCAACTCGAAGGCGTCCCGGCTGCTGGCGTCAAAGCCAGGGCGCGGGGTCATGAACCAGGTGGAGGTCGAGGGGATGTCAGAGACGAGCTCGTGGAACTCATCCCGGTCCGAGGTGCAGGCGAAGCGCTGAGCAGGGCTGCTCGGGACTACCGAGTACTCCCAGGTGACGGTTACGGCGAATCGCGGAACTTCGGTGGTGTTCCCCTCCTCTATGGAGGAGAGCCTGATGCGTACATCCACATCACGCCAGCGCTCGGGAGCGCGGACGACGGTGTCGCGGAGATCGGCGTAGATCTCACGAGCGAACGCTGGGTCACCAAGGCGGAGGCCGAGCGCGTTCGTGGCGAGGTCATCCAGGAGCGCAGGGGTGGCTACCCGGCCGAGATCCTCGGGAGTGGAGGCGAAGCCACGGACAACGGCGTCGGTGAAGTCGGGAGCCGAGTCGGCCAAGAGGCGACGAACCCGAGCATCGTCGCGAGCGTCTTTGTCGCGCTGCGTCCAGAAGTCGATCGCGAGCCCGATAAGCCCAGTGACAAAGACGGCATCCGCAACGCCCTCCAAGACCACAACAATAATAGTTGGCGCAATCGTATCTGAATCGAGCCAACTAGAAAAGGCCATCAAGCAAACGCCCACGCTGGCGAGCAGAACGCCCGCGATAACGACCTTTAATTTATAAACCATTGCCAGAAGATTGATATGCATTATTATCATCCATCATAAGCCATTATCTCAACTTTGAGAAGCCATTTAGCAAAAACTCCAACGGCTATAACAACCTCAGAGACTATAGCCGGCCAGCTTAATCGCCCCAGCCAGACTGGCCCCGTACGTGCACCCACACTCGACATTCTCTACAAAACGGTGGAGACTGTGCGCAGAGCACGCCCGTTCTCACCCAGAGCACGCCGCATCCGCGATAACAGCAAGTTCCGACACGAGATACGTTCACGAAACTCCGGCTGGGAAGGTTTGACATTGGATATCGACAGACAGAGCCTGGTCGAAAGGCTCCACGGCATGCTTGCTGCAGGTGACTCGACGTCGATCGAGCCAGGCGCGGACAACCCAAACCGAACGCTCGCCGTTGTGACCGCGAAACGATGGCGTCGTTCAGCTCAAAGCGCATACTCGGCCACCGACACCAACACAAAGATTGAAAATGCATGGGAGTCTAAAAGCCCTCTGATTTTTTCCGTCCCCTTTGGTGGCTATAAAAGCTGGCGAATCAGCTCGTCCCCACTTCCCAACTGGGCCGAAGTATTCTTTCTTGACCATCTACGAAATTACATCCGTGAGGTAAGCCGCTCATATCCGTTCGGTGTGCGCGCAGAGCTCACTTACGTTTCAGGCGTCATGGATCTTGTGAGTAATCTTGACCCCGGCTGGCAGCAGACGTACATAGCAGCTATGCACAGGCTGACCGCCCACTACTCGGACGAGCAAAACCAAATATCGGTGGTAGACATCGCAGCCGAAGCAGGAGTGGTCGACCCGCGAGGCGAAATACTTCGGAAATACGAGGTGTTGAAGAAGGATTGGTCAGACAGCCTTTCCGAACCACAGCTTGCGAAAATTTCGAGCGCTGGTCGAAACTATCGACCCGATGGTTCTCGAAACGTTGAATCAATGAAGCGAGCAATCTTTCGATCTGCCATTATGTGCGATGCGCTGGATTCTTTAGAATCTAGGCGCGCATACAACAAGTTCGGACCTCGAATTCAGCTAGTTTTCGGACGACAACCTCAACCTGCGATTCACATTGGAACATGCGCTACCTCAACAGTCCACTTCTGGGTCGCTGATGGAGTAATCGAGCAACGAGAAAATAGACTTTTGCCGAGAATGTTGGGGCACACTAGCCCCCGACAGCCGACGTTGAAGCTCCTTGATGTGCGTGACGTTCGATCAGGGTACGACGAGATCGCCGATCTCGTCCCGTTAACTTGCGGAGTGTTTCACCCGGAACAGCAAGAAGCTTGAGAAGACACTTAGAAAGGAAAGATGTCCACGTAATAGGTTCGGGCGTCTCCGCGGGAGTACTCGCGGAAATGGTCAACAAGCGGATGCGTGACAGCTAATTCAGCACCGATGGCATCTATGAGCGCGAAGAGGTAAGGGTAATCGGCCGTCACGGACGAATCTAGCGCTTCAACAATCGACCGGATCCGATCAAAATAAAAGCGTGCATCGTCATGTCGGAAACGAACCATTGCAGCAGTCGAGTTCAACAGGCGATACGCTGCCTTCCTGCCACCAAATCGTCCGTAGCGTACTACGAATGAGAGTGCAGTCCGACGAGCGTCTGCTTGGATTGAGTCAAGCCAAAGAAGCTCTTGAGGCGTCGCTCGCTCGCCATCCCAGGTACGCTGATGACATAGAAGACTTATTGGATCATCCTCTGGCGTCGATAAGTCAGTGCAGGAGCCGAAGTCGAAATTGACAATCGGACTATGCACCCACGCCGGGAGATCGGGGGCACTAGCCCGGAACGACTGCTCGATGTACTGAGATCGAGACTCTTCTCCATCGAAAGCACCTAGCCAGAGTTCGGGAGCCGCCACCAACATATTCTTCGTGGTTGCATCCCGAAACGGAACGCAACACAATGATTGCCATTCCTCCTGAAACCGCGCAAGTTCGTCTGCAAGAAGATCTCGAGAAAATGAAACTCCCAAGACTTCACCAAGCAAAAGATATAACTCAGACGATTTCTGAGCAACAGGATATGGCCTTTGCGCAAGCTCATCACGCATCGAGTAAAGATGGTTTTGTATAACACGCTGATCTTCCTCGGCCCGGCGCATGAGCAGCTTCCGGGCAAGCGCAACCTGAGGAATTGAGGGATGATCCAGCCGATCGAGCTCGACCAACACATTGAACAACCTCGAGCCCTTAACATACTCGAGACAGAGAAAGTCGGGAGAAGAGTCGAGAACTTCAGGCACGTTGCACCGCTCGTCTGATGACAATCTCGCAAGCACTCGCCTTTCAAGATCAACTTCGTCACTCGACATTGCAGACTTCCGCAAGCCAACCGTGCCATTGACGAGCGTCAACTCAATTTTCCGTCGATCCTTCCATAGCCCGTCTCGGAACGAAGCAAGTGTCGAGCGACTCGGCTCCCTTACAAAGTCCATACTTGATCTTCCGTAAGAATGGTCATACCTTGGCCGAGCGGGATCAGGTCGTAGCCGATGTTCACCGCTGAAATCGAAACTCCACGCGCCCGCAGCATTCCGAACTCAGACTCGAGTCCACGAAAAAGTTGCTCTTCCTCAGCATACGAAACGGCGGGAGCATGACCTGCATCAAGATGCTCCAGCTTCACATTCTCGGCGATAACGAAAACCTTCACATTGTTTTCGACCGCTGTACGACACAGCGCTGCACTTCCCGCGGTATTCACGAACCAGGTCGGTTGTCCCGCCTCGACGTAAACCGCATGAGCGCCAAGCAAGAGATGCGAGATTTGGTGGCGCGTGAGCAGGTGAAGTAAAGCAACATCCGGCACTAAAGTCATCTGATATTTAGTGTCCGACAACGCCTTCGAAACCTCCAACGCGTCCTGAAACTCAACTGGACTTTTCGGACGGCACTCTCCGATAAACAGTTTACTAGTTTGTTGTATCGACACTGGCACTGCCTGTAGAACTTGCTGAACACGTCGACTTTGTGAATATGTGGCAAGGATCGAGCCACTCGGAAGGAGCGAGCCGTGCCGCGCAATATCGTTCGATATTTGAGTCCTCGCAAGCATGAAATCGCGCAGCTCATCAGCCAGACCATTCCCCGCCGCGTTTGCGGCCTCGAGCAGACTCAGCGCCTTGCCACTAATCGATTGAAACGCCAGGAAATTCGGACGGGTTTCGAGGAGGAGCTTTCGAGCCGCTTCGGCACTCTGTACGACGTCGTGGATATCAAGAACCCCCTTGGCAACAAGTTCATTCAAATGTTCAAGATAAGCATCGGTGACCTGCGTTTCCGACGGCTTATTTCGGATCGAGTGCAGACTTTCGAAGAAGGCATTGGAGCTCCAGTCGGTCAGCGACTGCATTGGCGTCAAGTCTCGTTGGCTTCGAAGATGAACAAGCTGTCTCAGCTGTTCTGTGAGGTCACCCTCGATGATGGTTAGCTTACGTTCTTTCCAATATAGGTTCTGAAAGGGGGTTACGCTGCGTGCAATTATGAAACTTCGAGGCATGTAGTCGCCAAGAGACCTTTGCAAGGAGTCGTACGCTGAAATAAAGTCCGGATCGTTCAGGGCAAAGCCTACGAACAGCAGTGTTTTGTTCGCAAGCAAAGTTGACAGCAATGCGCTTACAACGGGCTTAGATTCCGCAATAGGAATATACTCATCCTTCGCCGCAATTATAGTCTGTGGCCGCGTTAGGCAACCGTGATACTTGATCACTGGGACATCTCTCGGGGTCACCCGGGCAACGTCCACATCAGCAATTACCGCAACTGTTCGGGCTCCGGTGTCTTCTACCGCGCGCTCGAGTAGCCGGTCGTAGTTGGACGTGACGAATGATCGAATTCCCAAAGAGGCGAGAAGGTTGTGCGCCGGCAGAGGGTTGATTGTCGGCCGATCCATGAGATTAAGAAGAAACTGCTCTAGAGCCGCCCGCCCCTCCTGTACCCTCAAAGCGAACATTGCCTCGTCGAATGACCACGATTCTTCAATCCACGGTCTTGTCTCGCGAAGTAATTGGACGACCTCCTGCCCCCCTGGTATTCCTTGACTAACTCGGTTAGTACTTGGATCCGTCCAAGTCCGAGAAACCCCAGCACCCACGAAGGCCACTAACGAACCTTGATCGGCCGCCGCAGCGAGTCCGTCGAGCATGACCGTTAGGCTCGCCGGTTGATCGTGATGTCTGTGACATCGAGCGACTGACCATCTTCACAGGCTTGAAGAATCCGGTCTGCGACTTCACCAGCGTCCATGAAGGTCTTCGTGTCTGCACCCGCCTCATCCCAAAAGGCGGTCTTCATGCCCCCCGGATACACGTTGAGGACGCGAATACCGGAGCCTTTTAGTTCCAATCTCGCTGCATCCACGTACATCTTGAGCCCAGCCTTCGCTGCGCAGTAAACGGCTTCTGTTCCACGCGGGGTGAACGCTGCGGTAGAAAGTATATTTACGATCGTCCCTCGAGACCCAGATGATTTCCAACGAGCAATAGCGGCCTCGCTGAATTTGATTGCGGCAATGAGATTACTTCCGATTACCCCGTCAATATCAGAGTTGGCGTATGAACCGGGAGTGCCGAACTTACCAAAACCTGCGGAGTTCACCAGAAGGGAGAAATCAGCGTCGGGCGGTAATGCTTCGAAGGCCGCCTCGACCGTAGAGTCAATATCAGCAGATCCGAGAATATCGGTCGCTTCAGTTGCATGGTTACCGCGTGAGACTCCGATTACGCGGAACTGTGTTGCGCTCAGCCGTTTGCGCAGCTCAAGGCCAAGTCCCGATGTTGCTCCAGTGACGATTGCAGCTTTCATATCTTACCTCCATCGTAACAATTGTTTGAAATATTGCAATGACCTATTTGATTGCGCCTACTGTCGATGCCAGGTTCACCAGGCGGCACGTGCATGAACCAGGGTGAGCTAACACTGCCGGAGTATTTCCGTTTCCACCAGACTCTGAGACCTCTCGTTTCAACCGACATGGCGCCGCCTTCGGTGCTGAGGTCGCGATCACCCGGCGACCGGTTTGCCGCGTCCGTTTCGATCGCTTGATGCAGATGCGCGCTGCCGCATCTGGACGTATCGTGAGCATTCCTCTTGTATTTTGGACGTATATGAGGGGCCGGTCGTGTATTTCAGGGCGCGTGGGCTACTGGTTCTCGCCCGGTGATGTCGCGTTGCCCGTGGCTGCGGTGACGAGGAGACGAAGCGAGATCAACCTCCGCCTGATCGTGTTCTCGCTGTACTTTCGGCGCCGGAGCAGAGCAACGTACTGTGCTTTCTCGCGCTCGCTGAGCGCAAGGACGTCCTTGTCGCGCGCCACCGCCCACTCGAACCAGTCCTGAAGATCAGCCCAATAGGCGCGAGCGGTGTTGTAGCCGTACTCGAGCAGCATGGCCTCACGGCGGTCAGCGAACTCCTGCCAGCGGGCGGGGATCGGAGGCGCGAACGGCATCTGGTTGTCCGGGTATCGCTCTTGCTCCGCCACCTGATCACGGTATCGCTGTTATCACGCTTATGGTTTGCGCCTGATCAGAAGGCATTTAGCGTGATCTTCGTCAGGTCGCGGACCCGGGATCTCAACCCGGACGACCTGGGAAACGCCGCCTCCGTCCCCACATGCGAGACGGAGGAACGGGGCGTGGCCAATCGACCGCAGCCGACCTCCTCGGCTTCAGCTGACGGCAGCGCTCGCTGAACCTCACACTCGCGTGACATCTCCGAAGGGATACCTATGTCTTTTGTCTCAATACGTCGGACCGCAGCCAGGGCGGTCGCCGTGATCGCCCTAACAAGCCTGACGAGCTGCTCGAGTCACCCGCCCGCCAGCGGAGGCGTTCTGGCCGCGCTCCAAGAGCGTTCCCTGGCATGCCCCGAAGATGCGACCTACAACGCCTTCGATGCGCTCGACGGCAGCGGATCGTCCCAGGACGAGGTTCTCCTTGCCCACCGTTGGGATTCTGTGCGTGACCATCTCGCTCAGACAGCAGTCTGCGGCGGTCACGCACGGGTCGTCGTGATCTCGTCGTCGTCTTCAACTTCAGTCGTTCTCCTCGACAGCGACCTACGCCCCTCAGGTGCGACAGAGAACGGGCAGCTCCGACGCGTCGACGGTCTGGTCGACGAGAAACTCGAGGAGGCGAAGGCTGCCTACGTCACTGCCCTCCCTGGTCTCGATGCTGACGGGACCGACATGACTGCCGTCTACTTCGCACTCCAGGACTACGTCACGGAGCGAGACGGCGCCGAAGGCGAACAGGTGTACAACGCCCAGGTCGGAACGGATGGAATTCAGAACGTCGGAGTCGATCTCGGCGAGCCGTCGCTACTCGCCGCGTCCGCCGGATCGCTCGCCGCCTCCGTCGCTTTGCCGCAGCTCGATGATCGGGTGTCGGTGTCGTTCCTTGGCATCGGGAAGGTGGCCGGTTCGGAGCAGCCCTCGACCGATCACGTCAGCGGCCTGAAGGCCTTCTGGTCCGCAACGTGTGAGGCCACGGGTGCTGGTTCGTGCACGGTGCTGACGGACTTCGCAGGCGGTGCCTCGTGAAGCTCCGTGACGTACAGAGCCCGTCGGCGGAGTCCGAGGAAGCGTCGGCCCTCGCTGACAGTGTCCCGTTGCCGCGTATCGATGAAGCCTCCGCGATCGCGCGTCCGTCGAGCATCGATCGGACGTACGTGGAGGAGGAGTACGACGAGCTGGGCTCCGCGCAGGTGCCGTCGTGGGCTGCGAGCGGAGGTGAGGCGTCCCGCGCAGACGCAGTCCGTGCCGCTGGCTTGGAATACCCGGCCGCGAAGGCGCGGGCATTGGCGGAAAGCAACGACTCGGTCCTAGACGAGTCCCGGAATCAGCTCACCATGGCGCGGCGGGCGCTCGCTCCGTTCGTACGTCGAAAGCCCCACGCCGGCCGCTGGTATGTCGCCTGCTGGTTCGGGTTCGTGGGTGGGGACGTCGCGGGTATCGCGGGTGCTGCGATCTACTTCGGCGAGATCCCAGAGCTGGCTGTCATTCAGGCAGTATCGGTCGGACTCGCTGCAGTATCTGCCGGATCGGTAGGCGGGGATGTCCGCGACCTCCGGTTGGCCGCGCGACGACAGAAGGAGCCGGGAGACCTCTCCCCCGAGCTGGAGTCGTTCGTCCATCTGTTCTCGGGAGTCGATCCGGGTGCACGGTTCGTGAAGATCGCGGCGGGTGTGGCAGTGTGCGTGGCGTCAGCGATCACCGTCGGCATCTTCGGGTTGCGCTCCAGCATCGAGGGGCCGCTCGCCGGGCTCATCTACGGCGGCTTCGCTCTGGCGGTCGCGGCCGGGTCGTTCCTCAACGCGTGGGCGTACTCGGACGAGGTCGACGATCTGCTCGGTGCATTTGAGCTGCGCTACGAGAGGGAGCTCCGCCGTACGAAGCGCCTCAGCCACTGTCAGTCGCTGATGCGTCACGCCGAGCGCACGAAGGCCGCCGAGTCGATCCGAGCTGAGCACACCGAGCGCGGCAAAGCGGCAACGTTCTCCTACGCCGCGCTCAAGGCGCGGATTCTCCGCCGCAACCCCGGGGTGGTCGGGCACGGACGTTCACCGGAGCCGAGTACTCCGGTGGGACGTGCGGCGTCGCCTACGAAGGATCGGGGGCGAGCATGAGCGTCATCGGGCTGGCGTCGTCGCAGTTGGCGCAGGCGCATCTGGTCAAGCCCGGGCTGCACTCCTTCGGGAAAGGGGCTGGACGACCCCCTCGCGGTCCGAGGGTCAGGCTGTCGCATCCTGGCGGGCCGGCTCGCGGGAAGACGCTGACGATCGTGACCTCGGACGACTCTGGCTCCGTCATTGGCCCGGCTGGGGCTGATCCGGTGTCAAACCGGTACGAGGAGTGCCGGCTCGCGTTCCGCAGCATCTCCGCGGCCGGTGCGGGACGGGACGAGCTTGGCGCGGTGCTGCACTTCGACACCCCGACGCTCGGCGACGTGCCACCAGTGCGGCTGAACCGGCCCGGGCTGCGCCTCATCGAGCACGGTCTCCGGACTCCCCTGGATGCCCGTGGCAGCTCGATACTCGGTCCGTCCCTTCAGGCGGCTCGGCTCCTGGCGGCGACCCGGCCGAACCACCTCACGACGTTGGTGGTGCTGTCGGACTTCGAGCTCTTCGACGACAACCCGAGCGCGGTACTTCGAAAGATGGGGGAGTTCCCGGGCGACGTCCACGCCGTCGTTCTCGGCGGGGGTGGTCCAACGGATTCGGACTTCGACGACGAGACGCTCGTCACTCGGATCTCCTCCGACGACGAGCCGGGAGCAGTTGCTCGAGCTGTGCTCGCCTCGCTCGCCAAGCACCGTCGTCGCTGAGGTCTTCAGTGCCGAATCTGATCGTTTTCCACAGGCTGTTGTGAATAAAACGTCAACGGCTGTGGATACCACTTGGATCACCCCCGCTATCTGAAATGCGGCTTTCTCGTCGCTTGCATTCTGCTGAAGGTTCGGTCTTTACGAATCACGGTTCATGCCTCGTAATACGGGGTAGTTCGCGGCGATCAAGCGTAAGCGGTATTTGTCGCGCCGAAACAGCCCTCACATTCCCCTCTTGAAAGGAGACCCCTCCCCCATGCCTGAAAACACACCGCAGAAATTCTCGACGATCCTGGCCGACCCGCCATGGAACATCGAGCAGACCGGACGCCTCGGCGCCTCCCAGCACTACAGCCTCATGACCCTCGACCGGATCAAGGCCATGCCCGTCGAGGAGCTCGCGGCGGAGAACGCCCACTTGTGGCTGTGGGTCACCAACGCGACCCTCGAGCACGGCTACGACGTGATCCGCGCCTGGGGCTTCACCCCGCGCTCCCCGCTCACGTGGATCAAGCCACGCATCCTGCTCGGCAACTACCTCCGTAACGCCACCGAGCACCTGCTCTTCGCGACGAAGGGCAAGGCGCCGGTGCGCTACAAGTCGCAGCCGACCTGGATGTTCGCCCCGCTCCAGGCGCACTCCCACAAGCCCGAAGAGCAGTTCGCCGTCATCGAGCGCATCTCGGGCGGCCCGTACCTCGAGCTGTTCGCCCGCCGTCGCCCGCCGTCCAACGCGGACTGGTCCGTTTGGGGAAACGAAGTCGACTCCGATATCTCGATCCCGGGATACCCCGTTCCGTCCGACCGCACTCCGAAGCAACAGAAGCCCGCGCCCGTGAAGGGAGCGAAGTGATGAAAGGGAAGCAGTATGTCCGAGAAGAAGAACGACTCGTGGCTTTCGAGCGCACTGCGTGGAGCCGTCGTCCTGTGTGGAATCGCCGTGCTCGTGTCGATCGCAGCCCGGCTCCTGCTCGAAGTGTGGTGGATCGTGATGATCGCCCTCGCGGTCGGCTTCGGCCTGTGGCTGCTCGTGCGCTTCATCCGCAGGAACGACCTGTGATCCAGGTCAACGGCGACAACATCGCGAATGCGGAAGGTGGGCGACATGGCCGGCCGTAAGCAGAAGCCGGGCACGTCGGCCTCAAGCCAGGTCCGTGTGCAGCCGATCTGGAATCAGCCGATCGATCGCCGCAAGTTTGCCCGGGCCGTCATCGCGCTCGTCCTCTGGCAGATGGAACACGACCCGTCGAAGCAGCGCCCAGCCGCTGACGAGAAGTCAACCGACAACTCCCAGACGGACGGGGCATCGGATGCGTAGCGCTCCCCCGGTCATCTGGCGCGAGGTGCACTGGCAGCGTCCCTTCCCGATCGATGCGGCGATGGAGCTGCTTCAGCGGATCGCGACCGAGCCTTCGCTCGGCGCGGTCCGCCTCGAAGCCCGCGCCAGTGCCGCCGGGATCCGCTGGCTCATCGGTCTCGAGAAGCCGCAGATTGGCGTCGGCACGTCCATGGTCAAGCAACTGACCGGCGCCCGCCTCACCGCGCCCGTCGGTCCCCGTATCGCCGTCGTCAGCGCTGGCCGTATCCGGCTTCGCCACCCCGCACTCAGTCTCACCACCGAGCGGATCGGTGCGATTACTCGTTCTGTGCTGGCGGCGCTCGCTCAGGCCACTCGGGACGGCGACAAGCTCGTCGTGCAGATCGTCCTGGGTGCACGGCGTGGGCCGCACCTTGTTCCGGAAGGGGTCGAGGATCCACGGCGGGCCTGGTGGGAGCTGCTCTGGGGCAGCGCGCAGGCGCCGACCGAGGTTCGCAGCTCGCTGAAGCAGCGCGCCTCCCAGCACGGGTTCCGGGTCGAGATGCGCCTCGGCGCCGCTGCAGCAACTCCTGAGAGGCGGCGGTCACTTCTCACGTCCCTCTTCGGAGCGCTCCGAGTTGCCGAAGCAGCCGGAACTCGGCTGCACCTCGACGGTTTAGCGCCGGCTTCAGTCAACGCCGCTCGACGGCCGGGAAGCTACCGACTCGCACTTTCGGTTCCGGAACTGTTGCCCCTTCTGGGCTGGCCGCTCGGTGACGGGCCGCTCCCCGGGCTTCCCGCCGAGCACCCCCGGCTTCTGCCCGCCCCATCCGGCCTCAAGGACGGTGGACGAACCTTCGCTGCCACCACGGCTCCTGGCGTCGTTCAGTCGGTCGGGATCCCGATCCAGGACGCGGCGTTCCACACGGTCCTGCTTGGTCCGACTGGGTCCGGCAAGTCCACGGCGCTGCTGTCGCTCATCGTCGCCGATATGGACGCTGGTCGTCCTGTGCTCGTCGTCGATCCAAAGGCGGACCTGGTTCGTGACGTCCTTGAGCGCGTTCCCGAGCGCCGACGCGGCGACGTCGTCGTGATCGACCCGCTCTCCGATCGGCCCGTCGGAATCAACGTCCTCACCGGGGCGAACCGCAGCCCCGAGCTAGTCGCGGACTCGCTCATGGCGGCGCTGAAGGGGATCTTCGATAACTGGGGTGTCCGCTCCGAGGACGTCCTCGGCTCTGCCCTGCTCACCCTCGCCCGCACTCCGGGAGCGAACCTGCTCTGGCTGCCGACGCTGCTGACCGACTCGTCGTTCCGACGCAAGATCACCAGCCGCATCGACGACCCCCTCGGTGTCAGCGCTTTCTGGGCACGGTACGACGGACTCACTCCGCAGCAGCAGGCGATGGAGATTGGGCCCGCCATGAACAAGCTGCGCAGCTTCCTCATCCGCCCCGGGATGCGCGCAGTCCTTGGACAGTCCGATTCCCGCTTCGACCTCTCGGAGCTGTTCACGAAGAAGAAGATCGTGCTGATCGCCCTCAACAAGGGCCTGCTCGGCCCGGAGTTCGCTCGGCTCCTCGGCTCTCTCGTCGTGGGGTCGCTCTGGCCGATCATCCTCGGCCGCAGCGCCCTCCCTCAAGAGAAGCGCACCATCGCGTCGCTCTACATCGACGAAGTCCAGGACTACCTCGCCCTCCCCGCCTCGGGTGATCTCGCAGATGCCCTCGCGCAGAGCCGCTCGCTCGGCGCCGCCTGGCACCTCGCCCACCAGTACCGAGACCAGCTTCCGGCAGCGATGCGTTCTGCGATCGACACGAACGCCCGCAGCAAGATCGTCTTCGGCCTCGAGCAAGCCGACGCGGCGGCGCTCGCCAAAACCACCCGCGAGCTGGCCGCGGAGGACTTCCAACTCCTACCCGCCCACCACATCTACGCGAATCTCCGGCAGCAAGGCCAGCAGACCGGCTGGTTCTCCGCCGTGACCCAATCGCCACCGCCCGTCATTTCGGATGCGATCGAGATCCGCCAGCAGAGCGCCGAGCGCTACGGACGGCCTGTCAGCGAGATCGACGCCGCGCTCCGCCGCGACCTCCACCTCGATCACGAGACCGAGACCGCCCCGCACGAACCGAGCACCGAGTCAGTCGGACGGAGGAAGCGCCCATGACTCTCGTCTCATTGACCTCTGAGCAGAGACTCCTCGGCAGACTCATCGCTCCCCGGAACATGCCGGTACTCGCCCGCAGTTCCGCCCTTGTCGCTCACCTTGTGGCTACGACTCACCCACCGTTCCGGTGGGTACCGGCCCGTCGCCCAGGACGGCACCTATGAGCGGCCGACGAAGATGGACTGGGGCAGCGCCGAGACCGACCGAGCAGGAGCAGGACGTCCTCAGGTTCCTGCTCGAGCAGCGCTACGCCACCAGCCGACAACTCGCCCGAGCCGCCCGCGCCCGGTACGGCAGCGACCGCTCCGCCGCGCGCCAGACCAACCGGCTCCTCCAGAAACTCGGAAGCATCGGCCTGCTGCACGTCCTCCCCCGCACCGTCGGCGGACAAGCGCGCGGATCCAGCGCCGGCATCTGGACCATCACCAACCGCGGCGCCCGCCTCGTGGGAGGCGGCGACGCGGAGTCGCAGCAGCGGAAGAAGCGGTACCGACGGGACCAGGACCCATCCCTGACATTCCTCGAGCACACCCTCGCCATCTCAGAACTCCGCGTCCAGCTCGCCGAACTCCAGAACAACCACCACCTCAAGATCGAGAGCATCACCCCGGAGCCCACATGCTGGCGCCCCTACCTCGGCACGGCCGGCCAGCGAATCTTCCTCAAGCCCGACCTCGCCGTCGTCACCAGCACCCCCGACGGGTACGAGGATCACTGGTTCCTCGAAGTCGACCTCGCCACCGAAAATCCTGCACGCATCGTCACCAAGTGCCGCCAGTACCAGCACTACCGCCGCAGCGGCCTCGAACAGCGACGAACCGGCGTCTTCCCCGCCGTCGTCTGGATCACCCCGACAACGAGGCGACGCGACCAGCTCGCCAGCCGCATCGCCAGCGAAGCCGACCTGGACGACCAGCTCTTCGGCGTCGTCAGCCTCGACGACTTCGCGGAGCTCATCATCACCGGTCACACCGAGTACCGGATCGATCATCAGCCCGACGGGCAGAAAGGAGGCCAGCCCTCTCATGACCAACAACCCTAAATCTCGATTCACGCCTACCAATGACCAGGAGCGCCCATCCGGCCGCCACGCCAAGCCCGCCACGGAACTCGCCATCGAAACCTTCACCAACAGCCACTCCACCGCGAACAGCGAGGCGATCAGAGAGTGCCTTCGTGTCTATGGAGAACCCTTCGCCGCCTACTTAGCGCTGTCGGGCGCCGACATCGACGCCGCCGACATCGAAGAAGACTTCCGCGCCACGCACTGGGGCAGCTACAACTCGATGACCGAACTCGTAGACGAGTACCTCGACGGCTTCAACGGGCGCACCCGAGTCGCAAAACTCCTCACAGAACTCGGGCTTGATCCGTCGATGGTCCGCTGGGATTACGACGCATGCGAAGCCCTCATCCGGCAGGAGCTGCGGCTTGTCGAGGCCTACGGGTACGTCCACGCCTTCACGTACGACCTCTGATGCGCGAGCCGGACGACGGCGATCATCGCCCGGCCTGATCCCATCCTCGAGACGCACTACCGCGACTGACCCCGCGAGCCGCAAGTCGGCGAACCACATCACTCTTACCGAAGTGGGCAGAAAGGAACACCCCTGTGACTGACCCCGAACACCTGCGCCAGCCCGAAACTGTCGCGACCCAAGATCTCGCTCCGAGCGCCCGGGAACGAAACGAAGACCCAGCATTCGTTGCCGAGTTCCCAACGCTCGCAGAAGCCATCGACGCGATCGTCGACGCGCTCGGCTGGGACCCCGAGCTCATCCCCGACCACGACCCCGGCCGACCCGACCCGGTGCTCGAGATGCTCTACCGCGACGTCTTCGACGTCCGCGAGTACCCCGACCGCGTCCTCATCTACCGACACCACCACTAAACGCTTCCCGCACTGACCAACACCGGGGACAGAAAGGAGGATCTCCATGACCTCACCAGAACAGAAAACACCCCACGAGCAACAACGACCGAAATACCGCCGCTCAGAAGCAGAAGAAGAGATCGCCCACCTCTTCCGCAACCGACCCGGCTGGGAAGATGACCCCTACATCGCCCGCGCCGCCCGCAACCATCCCGGACCATTCGCCGCTTTCCTACTTCTTCCTCACACGAACGTCGACTCGACGACCTTGGCCACCGAGTTCGCTGACATCTTCTACGCCGAATACGACAGCTTCGACGAAGCCATCGACGACTACATCGACCTGCTCGGCTGGAACGACGGCCTGGAAGTACTGCAAAAGGAATACGGCGTCTCCCCCGACGAAGTGCAATGGAACCGTGCAGCCATTGAATACCGCTTCCGCGACTTCGTCGACATCGTCTACTACCGAGACAAGGTGTACACCTTCCACAACTAGCAGCATGCCGCATCTTAATCATTCACCGGGTGGGCAGAAAAGAGAACGACACATGACAACACCAGAACAACCGCAACGCCCAGAAACCCACGAGCCACGACCTCGAGAGGGGACGGACACCTACGACCGAGCAAAGGCCATGACCGCCTTCCTGCAGGTCTTCCACCCTGATGCCGATCCGCGCACCTTCGACGCAGAGTTTGAGGACAGCTTCTTCGGTGAGTACCCAAGCCTCCGGGCCGCTCTCGACGAGCACATCGACGGACTGGGCTGGCGCGCCGCCCTGACCCAGCTCCGCCAGGAGCACGGCATCGCCGCCCATGATCTGCGCTGGAACTACGAATCAATCGAGATCCAATTCCGCGAGATCTTCGACGTCATCCACCACGCTGACCGGGTCTACGTCTTCCACAGATGAGAGACGATTTCACGCCAGCTACAGGCCGGCCCACGGGGGCAGCCGTAGCAATTTCCGCAACACCCGGCGCTCGGGGGTCGACAGCGGACGATTTTGAACTTTGCCGGGCCGTCGAGCAGAAAGGACTCGACTCTGCGCGCGTTCAGAGCGTTAATCAGAGCGCTATGACACTCTCACCGCTTCTCGCCAGCCCTACCCTGAGCCCTCAGCCGGTCGCCCCAGACCCACTCTCTGTGATCGGCGAGATGCTGACGCCGAAGGTAGCGGTCCTGTACCTGCGCGTTTCGACTGCGCGGCAGGCGCAACGCGGTGACGAAAAGGAAGGCTTCTCGATCCCCGCGCAACGCGAGGCGAACCGAAAAAAGGCCCAGTCAATGGGCGCCATGGTCGCGAAGGAATTCGTCGACCGCGGAGAGTCCGCGAAGACAGCGAATCGTCCGGCGCTACAGGAGATGCTCGAGTACATCCGCGAGCACTCCGTGGACTACGTCGTCGTGCACAAGGTCGACCGCCTCGCCCGCAACCGGGAGGACGACGTCGAGATCATGAAGCAGCTGACCGCCGTGAACGTCGCGCTGATCTCGGCTACGGAAAGCATCGACCAATCCCCGTCGGGTGCACTCCTTCACGGCATCATGTCTTCAATCGCCGAGTTCTACTCGCGCAACCTCGCGCACGAGGTCACCAAGGGCATGACGCAGAAGGTGCAAAAAGGAGGGACCCCAGGCCGAGCGCCGCTCGGGTATCTGAACGTCCGCGAAATCGACAGCGACGGCCGCGAGAGCCGAACCGTTCGCCCAGACCCCGACCGCGCTCCGCTCATCACCTGGGCCTTCCACCGCTACACCGAACCGAGCGTCAGCCTGTCCCAGCTCGCGCTCGAACTCGCTCAGCGAGGACTCACCACCCGACGAACTCCGCAGGTGCCGTCACGAACACTCACCGACACGGACCTCCACAAGATCCTGACCAACTCGTACTACCTCGGCCTTGTCTCGTTCTCGGGCGCGACTTACGCCGGCAAGCACGAGCCCCTGATCGATCAGGAGACGTGGGACAAGGTGCAGGACGCGCTGCAGTCGCGTCGCTCCGGCGAGCGCAGGCGGCGCCACGACCACTACCTCAAGAGCACGGTGTACTGCGGGAACTGCCACAACCGGCTGATCGTGCAGATGACGCGGTCGAAGTCGGGCGAGATCTACCCGTACTTCTACTGTTCCGCCCGTCAGGCGAAGCGGAACGACTGCACGCAGAAGGCCGTCCTCATCCACGTCGTGGAGGAGAAGATCGTCGAGGAGTACAAGAAGAGTCTCCGGCTCGACCGCATATCCCGAGACGACCTCGAGCGACTGTTCCACGACGAGCTCGTGGCCACCCGAGGCGACGCCGAGCGCCAACGAGCACAGATCAAGACGGACTTAGAGCGTCTCGAACGCGAGCAGCTGCGGCTCCTCCAGGCCCACTACGCAGACGCGATCTCGCTCGACCTGTTCAAGAAGGAGCAGGACCGCATCCGCGCTGAGCGGACGATCGCCGAGCGGGACGAAGCGAGGCTCACCCGGGACGTGGCCGATGTTGAGTATGCGATCGGGCTCGCCCTTGATGTGAGCGCGGAGTGCGCCAGCGCTTACGGCTGGGCGCCCGACCACGTGAAGAGGCTCTTCAATCAAGTCTTCCTTGCGCGTGTTCTCGTTCATGCGGACGAGACCATCACCGTCGAGTTGAACGAGCCGTTCGCCACGATTGCCTCGACCGCCATTCAGCTCGCAGCACACGAAAGAAGCACCACTCGAAAGAGTGGTGCTCGGAACCTCACCAGCTTCCTGGAGGCCGAGATCGGCGCCGTTTCGGCGTTTTTCTCTGGCAAGGGTTTTAGTAACGACACTTTGGTGCCCCTGGAGGGACTCGAACCCCCAACCTGCTCCTTAGGACGGAGTCGCTCTTCCATTGAGCTACAGAGGCTGGCCGAGCCAGTGTACCCGTCGGCCGGGCCGAGCTCGCAGCCCGCGGTTGACAGCACCCGACAGACCTGCTTGGTTAGTTACTGCACCAACTAACCACTGAACCACCGCCCAGCAGGAAGGAGCACCCATGGACGACTCCCGGCCGATCTTCCTGCAGATCGCCGAGCAGATCGAGAACGACATCATCGCGGGGGCGCTCCCCGAAGAGACCCAGGTCCCCTCGACCAACGAGTTCGCCGCGTTCCACCGCATCAACCCGGCCACGGCCGGCAAGGGCGTGAACCTGCTCGTCGACGACGGGGTCCTCTACAAGAGGAGAGGCATCGGGATGTTCGTCGCCGAGGGCGCCCGCGACCGGCTGGTCGAGAAGCGCCGTACCCAGTTCCGCGACCAGTTCGTCGCTCCGCTGCTCGCCGAGGCCGCCAAGCTCGGCCTCACCCGCGAGGAGCTCGCCACCATGATCAGCGAAGGGGGATCGCGATGAGCGCGGTCATCGAGGTCGCCGGCCTCAGCAAGCACTACGGCAGCATGCACGCGGTCCACGACGTGAGCTTCGCGCTCGATGAGAACCGGATCCACGGCCTCCTCGGCCGCAACGGCGCGGGCAAGACGACGCTCATGTCGCTGCTCACGGGTCAGGAGTTCGCAACCTCGGGCGACATCCACGTGTTCGGGGCGCCTCCGGTCGAGAACGCCGGCGTCCTCTCCCGCACCTGCTTCATCAAGGAGAGCCAGAAGTACCCCGAGGACTTTCAGGTGAAGCACGTCCTGCGCAGCGCCCCGTGGTTCTTCGAGGGCTGGGACGACGCGTTCGCGAACGAGCTCGTCAGCGACTTCCGCCTGCCGCTGAACCGGCGGGTCAAGAAGCTCTCGCGCGGGCAGCTCTCGGCGGTCGGAGTGATCGTCGGCCTCGCCTCGCGCGCCCCGCTCACCTTCTTCGACGAGCCCTACCTGGGCCTGGACGCGGTCGCCCGCCAGCTCTTCTACGACCGCCTGCTCGCCGACTTCGCCGAGCACCCCCGCACCGTCGTGCTCTCCACGCACCTGATCGACGAGGTCAGCTCCCTCCTCGAGCACGTCCTCGTCATCGACGAGGGCCGGCTCGTCGTCGACAGCGATGCGGAGGAGCTGCGCGGCTCGGCCGCGACCGTCGTCGGCACCCGCAGCGCGGTCGACTCCTTCACCGCCGACCGCGAGGTCCTCTCCCGCAGCGGAGTAGGCGGCCTCGCCTCCGCGACGCTCCCCCGCCTCGACGCCTCCGGACGCGCAGAGGCGGCCGCCCTCGGGCTCGAGCTCGAGCCCGTCTCCCTCCAGCAGCTCGTCGTGCAGCTCACGAGCACCACCTCCTCCGGGAAGGACGCCTCATGACCACCACCGCCCCCGCGCACAGCCTCGGCACCTCCGACCGCCTGCTCCGCATCGTCCGCCTGCACTTCGCCAACCCCGCGACGCTGCTCTACACGCCGCTGGGCATCCTCGCCGCGATCTTCCTCGGCAGCCTCGCGATCTTCTGGGTGGTGCTCCGCACGATCGGCGTCGACAGCGCCGGCGGCGAGTCCGGCGTGCAGGTTTCGGGTCCCGGCGCGTTCATCTTCATCTACATGCTCGTCGTCGCGATCCAGGCGGTGAACATCACCTTCGGACTGGCGCTGGGCTACGGATCCACGCGGCGCGACTTCTACTGGGGCAGCGCCCTCACGTTCGTCCTCCTGTCGGCGGCCTGGACGCTGCTCTACACCGTCATGGCCGCGATCGAGTCGGCGACGAACGGCTGGGGCATGGGCGGCATCCTGTTCCGGGTGGTCGGTTTCGGCGGCATCTCGTGGGTCGAGCGGGCCTTCGGGGTCTTCGTCCTGTTCCTGTTCTTCTTCTTCGTCGGAGCCGCGACCGCGTCCGTGTACGTCCGCTGGCGAGCGGTCGGCATGACGGTCTTCTGGATCGGACTGGCCGCGCTGGCCGTCGCCGCGGTCGCGCTGATCAGCCTCACCGACTCGTGGGACTCCGTCTGGCTCGCCCTCGAGGCGGTCGGCACCACCGGCGGATTCGCGCTGCTCCTCGTGCCCACCGCGATCGCGGCCCTCAGCGGCTGGCTGATCCTCCGCCGCGCCACTCCCCGCGGCTGAGCGCACCCGCGCGGCACCCCGCATCCGACCGTCCCGAGCGCGAGCGCCGCAAGGCCCTACCGCGCGGGGCGGCCGGATGCGAGCGTGGCGTCATGGCCGCATCCTCGATCACCGCGCTCCCCTCCGCCTCCGAGCACACCTGGGCCGCCCGCGACGCGGACGCCCCGCTGACGTCGGAGACCCTCGAGACCGTCGACGCCTGGTGGCGCGCCGCCAACTACCTCGCCGTCGGCCAGATCTACCTCCTCGCGAACCCGCTGCTCACCGAGCCGCTCACCCGCGATCACATCAAGCCGCGCCTCCTCGGTCACTGGGGCACGACCCCGGGCCTCAACCTGATCTACGCGCACCTCAACCGCGCCATCCGCGAGCGCCGCCAGTCCACCCTCTACATCACCGGTCCCGGCCACGGCGGCCCCGGCATGGTCGCGAACGCCTACCTCGACGGCACCTACAGCGAGATCTACTCGCACATCGACGAGTCCGAGGACGGGCTGCGCACGCTCTTCCGCCAGTTCAGCTTCCCCGGCGGCATCCCCAGCCACGCCGCTCCCGAGACCCCGGGCAGCATCCACGAGGGCGGCGAGCTCGGCTACGCGCTCAGCCACGCCTACGGAGCCGCCTTCGACAACCCCGACCTGCTCGTCGCCGCGGTCGTCGGCGACGGCGAGGCCGAGACGGGCCCGCTCGCCACCAGCTGGCACTCGAACAAGTTCGTGAACCCGGCCACCGACGGAGTGGTCCTGCCGATCCTGCACCTGAACGGCTACAAGATCGCGAACCCCACGATCCTCGCTCGCATCCCGTACGAGGAGCTCGAGAGCCTCCTCCGCGGCTACGGGCACGAGCCCTTCCTCGTCGAGGGCGGCTTCGACGGCGAGGACCCCATGCGCGTGCACGAGCGCTTCGCCGAGGTGCTCGACACGGTGCTCGACCGCATCGCCGCGATCAAAGAGCGCGCCGCCGCTGGGGATCTGACACGGCCCGCCTGGCCCATGATCGTCCTGAAGACCCCGAAGGGCTGGACCTGCCCCGCCGAGATCGACGGCGTGCAGGTCGAGGGCACCTACCGCGCCCACCAGGTGCCGCTCGCCAACGCCCGCGACACCGAGGAGCACACCCGCCTGCTCGAGGACTGGCTCCGCTCCTACCGCCCCGAGGAGCTCTTCACGGAGAGCGGAGGGATCGCCGAGCGCGTCCGCTCCCTCGCTCCCGAGGGCGAGCTGCGGATGAGCGCCACGCCGCACGCCAACGGCGGCCTCCTGCGGCAGACCCTGAACCTGCCCGACTTCCGCCGCTACGAGGTCGTCGTCGAGTCCCCCGGCGGCACGGTCGCCGAGGCGACGAAGGTGCTCGGCGAGTGGCTCGCCGACGTCATCCGCGCCAATCCCACCAACTTCCGGATCTTCGGACCCGACGAGGTCGCGAGCAACCGCCTGCAGAGCGTCTACGCCGCCACCGACAAGCAGTGGGAGGGAGAGCTCAGCCCGCTCGACGACCACCTGGCCCGCGCGGGCCGGGTCATGGAGGTCCTCTCCGAGCACCAGTGCCAGGGCTGGCTGGAGGGGTACCTCCTCACCGGCCGCCACGGTCTCTTCACCTGCTACGAAGCCTTCATCCACATCATCGACTCGATGTTCAACCAGCACGCGAAGTGGCTGAACGGCACCCGCGAGATCGAGTGGCGCCGCCCCATCGCGAGCCTCAACTACCTGCTCTCGAGCCACGTCTGGCGCCAGGACCACAACGGCTTCAGCCACCAGGACCCGGGCTTCATCGACCACGTCGTCAACAAGAAGCCGGAGGTGGTGCGCGTCTACCTGCCGTTCGACGCCAACACGCTGCTCTCGGTCTACGACCACTGCCTCCGCAGCGTCGACTACGTCAACGTCGTCGTCGCCGGCAAGCAGCCCGCCCCGGCCTGGCTGACGATGGACGAGGCCGTCGCCCACTGCACCCGCGGCCTCGGCATCCTCGAGTGGGCGAGCAGCGAGCGGCAGGGCGAGTCGCCGGATGTCGTGCTCGCCTGCGCGGGCGACGTCCCGACCCTCGAGACCCTCGCCGCCGTGAGCATCCTGCGCGAGAAGCTCCCGGACCTCGCGATCCGCACGGTCAACGTCGTCGACCTCATGCGCCTGATGTCCGAGTCCGAGCACCCGCACGGCCTCTCGGACCGCGAGTTCGACGCGGTCTTCACCCCCGACCGCCCCGTGGTGTTCGCGTACCACGGCTACCCGTGGCTGATCCACCGCCTGACCTACAAGCGCACCGGTCACCAGAACCTGCACGTGCGCGGCTACAAGGAGAACGGCACCACCACCACTCCGTTCGACATGGTGATGCTGAACGACCTCGACCGCTACTCGCTGGTGATCGACGTCATCGACCGCACCCCCGGACTCGGCTCCCGCGCCGCCGGACTCCGCCAGGAGATGCAGGACGCCCGCATCCGCGCCCGCGCCTACACCCGCGAGTTCGGCGAGGACCTCCCCGAGGTCGCCAACTGGACCTGGTCCGGCGAGCGCTCCGGCAACGCCAGCACCGCCACCGGCGGCGACAACGAGTAGGAGTTCGTCGCCTCTGTCTTCTGACGAAGCGAGGGCGCTTCGATCGCAAGGCGGAGGAGGAAGCGATACCGGCGGTATCGCGCCCGACGACAACGCCGCGAGCGGAGTGCCCTCGCCCCCTCTGTCTTCTGACGGGGCGAGGGTGCTTCGATCGCAAGGCGGAGGAGGAAGCGATACCGGCGGTATCGCGCCCGACGACAACGCCGCGAGCGGAGTGCCCTCGCCCCCTCTGTCTTCTGACGGGGCGAGGGTGCTTCGATCGCAAGGCGCAGGGTGAAGCGATACCGGCGGTATCGCGCCCGACGACAACGCCGCGAGCGGAGTGCCCTCGCCCCGTCAGGCGGCAGGGGCCAAGTAGCCGTTCCACTCGGGTTCCATCCGCTCCGCACCCCGCACCAGCCAGGAGCCGGCCCGCGGCACCCGCGGTACCGTCCGCAGGTGCCAGCCCATCTCGGCGGGCGTGCGGTCGCTCTTGGTGTTGTTGCAGCGGTGGCAGCAGGCGACGAGGTTCTCCCAGGTGTCCCGTCCGCCCCGCGACTTCGGCTGGATGTGGTCGATGGTGTTCGCGTGCATCCCGCAGTAGCCGCAGCGGTGGTTGTCGCGCCGCAGCACCCCGCGCCGCGAGACGGGCACCGTCCGCGAGCTCGGGATCCGCACGTAGCGGGTCAACAGGATCACGGACGGCCGCACGTAGTCGCCGGTCGCCCCGTGCACCGGATTGTCCTCGTCGGCCGCGATGACGGTCGCCTTCTCCGTCATCAGCAGGACGAGTGCCCGCTTGAACGAGACGACCGCGAGCGGCTCGTAGCCGGCGTTGAGAACCAGAGTGCGCATCAGTGACCTCCGAACAGACGTCGTCCGTCGCACCACGGCAGCACCCCGGACGCGAAGAAGGGCGCCGTCGCGTGGACGGCGCCCTTCTGGGCCGCGGCTGAGCACCGCGTCGAGTCGTGGTGGCGTATCCGAGTGTCGGAGGAGTGCACCGAGGCGGAGAGGATCCCCGCCCGGATCGAGTCGGTCCGCCGCACGCGCGAACGCAGCCCCACGCAGTGGTGCCCGTTCCGCTCGGTCATCCCGGCACTCCGTCCCTCGACGAACCGCTCCGCTGGTACGGCGGAGTGGGGTTCAGAGTATTCCTTCCGGCGCGAAACACCAGAGGTTCGCCCGAATTCGTCATCCGCATTTCACACCGCGTCCCCCGCGGACGCGAACGAGCCCGCCCCCGGAGAGGGAACGGGCTCGTCGACGGGCGTCCGGGCTCAGCCCGGGATGCGCACGATGTAGTAGTCCGACGTCCAGATCGGCTGCACGCGGACGCTCGCACCGGCGTAGGGCGCGTGCAGGATGTTGCCGTTGCCCGCGTAGAAGCCGTCGTGACCGGGCATGATCACGAGGTCGCCGGGCTGCGCCTCCGAGACCGGGATGCGGGTGCCCATCGCGGCCTGACCCGCGGCCGAGTGCGGCATCGAGATTCCGTACTGCGCGAAGACGTACATCACGAGACCGGAGCAGTCGAAGCCGCTCGGGTCCGCTCCGCCGAAGACGTAGGGCACGCCCTGGTACTGCAGGGCGGTGTTGTACACGGCCGAGAGGCTGTACCCGGTGGTCGGCGCCGACGCGGCGAGCTCGGCGGCCGACGCTCCGTCGTACGAGTTGAACGTCTCGGCGGTCTCCGCGCGGGCGGTCTCGACGTCCGAGGTGTCGGCGACCGGCTCGACGACGGGCTCGGGCTCGGGGGGCGGCGGGGGCGGAGGAGCCGCCTCGGCCGAGAAGCCGTCGCGCGCGATCGCGGCCTGCACGACGCTGCCCGCGACGGCGACGGTCTGCGCCTCGCCCTGACGGAGGAGGTCGGCCTGCGACGCCGCGAACGGGCTCGCGCTATCGGTCCCCGGGGAGAACGCGTAGGCGGGGAGCGCCATGGTCGCGACGAGCGCGCCGGCGAACCCGACGATCGCGACCTTGCCGAGCTTCCGGCCGCGGTGCCGGCGCGGGGTGCCGGCGGGCGACGGGACGAAGTCGGTCACGTCGCGCTGGCGAGCCGGAGCGGTCGGGACTGCACGGCGGGCGACGGGAGCCTCGGAGTGGAACCGCGCGCGCACGACGGGCGGCTGGTTCTCGAAGGAGGCGGTGCTGCGGGGGCTGTTCGGGTGGGTGGAGCGGTACCGGTCGGGGCTGCCGGTGGTGTCGTTCTCGGCCAAAGGGGTGGACCTCCGCGTCCCGTCAGCCCAGGCGGCTGTCCCGTCTCATGCACGAAGCATCGATGTTCACGGTGGTCCGAGACGGGCAGGGGGACGTCGGATTCCGCGCCCTGGAACCGGGGTCCGGATGCAGGGCTCCCCAGAGCGTATGCGACCGTTACCGATTTGTCACCATTCGACGCGGCCCGATCACGACATCGGCGTGCAGTCCGTCCCGGGATGCGCTAGGAGCGCATCCAGCGCTCGCCCAGGGGCCGCTCGGGGACCTGTCGTCAGACGACGAGGAAGATGTGGGCCGCGACCTCGTTGGGGAGCTCGATGCCCGCTTCCGCGCCGTCGATGCGCACGAGGACGTAGCCGTTGAGGGCCGAGAACTCGCCCTCTGCTCCCGGCATGACGCCCGACTGCTTCAACTGGAGCAGCAGCTCGGGATCGACCTGCGCCGGCTCACCGAGACGACGCACCACTCCGCGCTTGGGCTCGGCCGAGCCGGCGACGAAGCGGGGCAGGCTGATGACGCCGTCCGCGAAGCGCGACGCCGGGGTGTCGCCGAGCTCGTCGAGACCCGGGATCGGGTTGCCGTAGGGCGACTCGGTCGGGTGGTCGAGCATCTCGAGGAGTCGGCGCTCGACCTGCTCGCTCATGACGTGCTCCCAGCGGCAGGCCTCCTCGTGCACGAACTCCCAGTCGAGCTTGATGACGTCGTGGAGGAGCCGCTCGGCCAGGCGGTGCTTGCGCATGACGTGGATCGCCTTGCGGCGCCCGTCGGTGGTGAGCTCGAGGTGGCGATCTCCGGAGACGACCACGAGACCGTCGCGCTCCATGCGGCCGACGGTCTGCGAGACGGTCGGTCCCGAGTGGCTCAGACGCTCCGAGATGCGCGCACGGAGGGGGATGATGTTCTCCTCCTCGAGCTCCAGAATGGTGCGCAGGTACATCTCGGTGGTGTCGATCAGATCCGTCATCTCAGCCTTCCCGTCTCGGCGCGCTCAACCTTACTGGGCACCGTGTCGCAACTTCCGCGAAGCCGCACGGCGCCAAACCTTCGTCACTCGAAGGAGGGGGCGAGCCGGGAACCCTAGTATTAACGCATGCCGGACGTCACCATTCCTCGCGAGCTCCTCCCCCACGACGGACGATTCGGCTGCGGCCCGTCCAAGGTGCGGCACGACCAGCTCGCGCACCTCGCGACCGAGGGCGCGCACCTCCTCGGCACGTCGCACCGGCAGGCCCCGGTCAAGAACCTGGTGGGCCGCGTGCGCGAGCACCTCGCGACGCTGTTCGACGTCCCCGAGGGCTACGAGGTCCTGCTCGGCAACGGCGGCTCGACCGCGTTCTGGGATTCGGCCGCGTTCTCGCTCATCGAGCGCCGCGCCGAGAACCTGACCTTCGGCGAGTTCGGCCAGAAGTTCGCGAAGGCCGCGTCCGCGCCGTTCCTCGAGCGGGCGCACGTGATCTCGGCCCCGGCAGGCTCGCGGAGCGAGGTCGAGGTCCTCGAGGGCGTCGACGTCTACGCCTGGCCGCACAACGAGACCTCGACCGGAGTGATGGCGCCCGTCACGCGCGTCCACGGTGACGAGGGCGCGCTCACCGTGATCGACGCGACGAGCGCCGCCGGCGGCATCGACTTCGACGCCTCGCAGGCCGACGTCTACTACTTCGCGCCGCAGAAGAACTTCGCCAGCGACGGCGGCCTCTGGTTCGGCCTCTTCTCCCCCGCCGCGATCGAGCGCGTCGAGCGCATCGCGGCGAGCGGGCGCTACATCCCGGAGTTCCTGAGCCTCAAGAACGCCGTCGACAACTCGCGCCTGAACCAGACGCTCAACACGCCCGCGCTCGCGACCCTCCTGCTGATGGAGTCGCAGCTCGACTGGATGAACGGCAACGGCGGCCTCGCCTGGGCGTCGGCGCGCACCGCCGAGTCCTCGTCCGCGATCTACGACTGGGCCGAGGCCTCGTCCGTCGCGACCCCCTTCGTCGAAGTGCCCGAGCACCGCTCGCAGGTCGTCGCCACCGTCGACTTCGACGCGTCGATCGACGCCGCACTGATCGCGAAGATCCTCCGCGCCAACGGCATCGTCGACACCGAGCCGTACCGCAAGCTCGGGCGCAACCAGCTGCGCATCGCCACCTTCACCGCGATCGAGCCCGACGACGTCCGGTCGCTGCTGAACTGCATCGACCACGTCATCGAGCGCCTGGCCGACTGAGGGGCGGGCCGAGGATGCGGTTGTGGCTCCGCGAGGAGGAGCGTCGACCGAGCCCTCCGCCCTACCCGAGCGACGACGCCCGGGCGCTGCTCGTGGGCTGCCTCGTCTGGGTCGCGGCGCTGATCGGCGTCCTCGTGGCGGCCTCGGTCGGCGTCGACGTGCCTCCGCTCGTGCTGTCGACCGTCGTCATCGGTGTCGTGCTCGGCACCATCGGCCTCTTCTACAGCCGCAACCGCCGCTGAGGGCTCAGGAGGCGCCCGTCTCCATCGTGAGCGTCGCCGCGACCGGATCGACGGACAGCTCCACCGAGACGGCGCCGAGTTGCGCGAGGCTCGCGACGTGCGTTCCTCCGCACGGGATCGACGCCTCGCCGGCCGCGAGCAGGCACCGCCAGGTCCGGCGGGAGCCGAGGAGCTCGTCCTCGCGCTCGATGGCGACGGAGGCGTCCTCCGCCGTCCACTCCGCCAGCAGGGCGTCGATCCGCTCCTCGATCTCCGGCAGAGCCTCCTGCAGTCTTGCGGTGTCGAACCCGCTGCGCCGGAGGCTTTTGCCGAGCCGGTAGACGTCAGTCGAGCCCGAGGGGCGGATCAGCGACGACTGGATCGCGGCCTGATCGAAGTCGGGGCTGCCGAGGGAATCGGTCCGCACCGGCTTGCTCCAGAAGTCGGCGAGCGCCGCATTCAGGGCGAGCGAGGCCAGATGGCAGGCCGTGTGCCCGCGCGAGAACTCGTCGCGGCGGGCGCGGTCGACCTCGACCCGGATCCGCTGCCCCTCGGCGAGCGCGGACGCGTCGGCCACGACGTGCGCGACGACGAAGACCCAGCCCTCGGTGCCGAGGCGGACCGGGAGCCGGTCGCTGAGGTGCAGGGTGCGCCCGTCCCACGCCGCGATGCGGCAGTCGAGCAGGCGGTAGCGCACGCCTTCGGCGACGAGGACGCCCTCGTCGGCCCCCTGGTCCGGCCAGGTGGGGTCGACGGGATGAGCGGCCGTCGCGTCGAGGACGACCGCCCAGCGGCCCTCCTCGAGCGCCTCGAGGTGGACGATCTCCCCCTCGGAGGAGGTGGCGCCGTCGGGGTAGGAGACGAGCGTGTCGATGCCGATCACGCCGCCCCCTCCCCCGCTGCCGCCACGGGAGGCGCCGACTCAGCGGTCGTCGTCATCCCGGTCGTCGTCGTCATCGGACTCGTCGTCTGACTCGTCGTCGTCGGACTCGTCGTCATCGTCGGAGTCGTCGTCGTCATCCGACTCGTCGTCGTCATCCGACTCGTCGTCGTCATCCGACTCGTCGTCGTCATCCGACTCGTCGTCGTCATCCGACTCGTCGTCGTCCTCCGACTCGTCGTCATCGTCGTCGTCGAGAACGACCTGATCGTCGAACTCGTCCTCCGAATCCGGAGCGTCCTCGTCCGCCTCGTCATCGTCGTCGTCAGCGTCGTCCTCGTCCGAGTCGTCCGACTCCTCGCCGGCCGCGTCCTGCGCCGCGCGGTAGTCCGCCAGGCGATCCGTCCACGGCACCCAGTCCGGAGCGAGCACCGCTCCCTCGCCGGGCAGCAGCTCGACCTCGAGCACGTTGACGTCCTCGGTCTCGTCGATGCGCGACAGCGTCGCCGTCCAGAGCCATCCCGGGTAGCCCCGCATGAGGTTCGCGAACTGGAGCGAGACCACGTGCTCGCCCTGCGCCAGCGTCGCCACCAGCGGCCCGATCGTTCCGGGCGGAGCGACATCGGCGAGCGCCTCGCGGGCCCGCTCCTCGGAAGCGGCGAGCACGGCGTCGAGCTCGTAGACGGGCTCGACCGTCTCGTCCTCGAGGACGTCCTCGTTCCCCGGCTCGGAGCCGTCGACCACGAGGTCGGCCTCCGACTCGTATCCTCCGGTCGCGCTCTCGACGTCCGACTCCTCCACGGCGGCCGGGAGCCCGGACTCCGCATCGGACTCGTCCCGAGGCTCATCGAGCTCGGTACCGGCTCCCGGAGTCGGCACATCCCCTTCGGTGGACGATTCCGCGATCACGATCGACGCCTCCGCCTCGACGGTCGACAGGTCGACCCCCTCGGCGCCGGTGACGTCGTCCGCGGCAGCATCGGCGGTGTCGGTTGGCAGGAGGGACTCCGCCCCTTCGGACGACGCGAGGTCGCCGGTCGTGCCGTCGGCGTCAGGCATCCAGCTCGTCCGCCACCCGGCGCAGCAGCGCCGCGATCTTGCGGCCGTGGGCCTTGTCGGGATACCGACCGCGCTTGAGGCCCGTGCCGATGCCGTCGAGCAGCTTGACGGTGTCCTCGACGATCACCGACATGTCGTCGGCCGACTTGCGGTTCATCTTCACCATGCTGGGGGGCGCCTCGATGACGCGGGCGGTCAGGGCCTGGGCCCCGCGCTTACCGTCGGCGATGCCGAACTCGAGGCGTGTGCCGGGCTTCACCGCGGTCCCCGAGGGCAGCGCGGAAGCGTGCAGGAAGACCTCCTGGCCGTCATCAGTGCTGATGAAGCCGAAGCCCTTCTCCTCGTCGTAGAACTTGACCTTGCCGGTAGGCATGCAGAACCCCTCCTGGAATCGAAGCAACCACCAGTTTAGAGGCTCTCCGGTGCGGCCTATCCTTGGGGGGTGAAGCCACAGCAGCCGGCGGGCATCGGACGCGCCGAGCGCACCCTCGCCTACATGTTCATCGCGATCATCGCCGTGACGGTGCTCGCGTTCCTCGCGATCCTCCTCGCGCCCCTCCTCGGAGTCGAGCGGTACGAGGGTCCGCTGTGGCAGTTCGTCTTCGCGGTCCCCCTCGTCGGCCTGCCCATCGCCTTCCTGATGATGATCGCGATGCTGGTCGTCGGAGTGCGTCGACGCCGCGCGTCCTGATCGCACCGACGGCACCGGGGCGGTGTCGAGCCACCCACCACTCGGCTCCCAGATTCCGTTCAGGCAACGCGCAGAAGATGTCCTCATGGACGGACCCCGCATTCTCATCGTCGACGACGAGCCCAACATCAGAGACCTGCTCACCACGAGCCTCCGCTTCGCCGGCTTCGCCGTGCGCGCGGTGGGCAACGGCGCGCAGGCCATCTCGGCCGTCCTCGAGGAGGAGCCCGACCTGATCATCCTCGACGTCATGCTCCCCGACATGAACGGGTTCGGCGTCACGAAGCGTTTGCGCTCGGCCGGCTACACCTCCCCCATCCTCTTCCTCACGGCGAAGGACGACACGGAGGACAAGATCACCGGTCTCACCGTCGGCGGCGACGACTACGTCACCAAGCCGTTCAGCCTCGACGAGATCGTCGCGCGCATCAAGGCGATCCTCCGCCGCACGATGCACGCCGAAGAGGACGCGGTCATCCGCGCCGGCGAGCTGACAATGGACCAGGACACCCACGAGGTCCTGGTCGGCGACGAGCCGGTCGAGCTCAGCCCCACCGAGTTCAAGCTGCTGCGCTACCTGATGCTCAACCCCAACCGCGTGCTCAGCAAGGCGCAGATCCTCGACCACGTGTGGGAGTACGACTTCAACGGCGATGCGGGCATCGTCGAGTCCTACATCTCGTACCTCCGACGTAAGCTCGACACGCATTCGGAGGAATCGCTCATCCAGACCAAGCGAGGATTCGGATACATGCTGAAGGTCGCGAAGGCCTAGCCTCCGGGTCCTGATCGACGTCGCGGAGCCCGGAGCTCCGCACCCCGGCGGTCGCCCCCTCGCGGGGCGGCCGCCGTTCCGCCATCGAGGGAGTCCCACCGCCATGCACCAGACCCTGGCCGAGCGGTGGAACTCCATCTCCCTGCGGACCAAGATCACCGCGGTGACGGTCCTGCTGCTCACGCTGGGGCTCCTCGTCTCCGGCATCGGGACCATGACGATGCTGAAGCCGCAGCTCATCTCGCAGCTCGACGACTCCCTGGCGAAGCAGGCCCAGGTCGTGGCCACGTCGCTGGGCACGATCGGTGAGGCCGGCTTGAACGACTCGAACACGACGTACTTCGGTGCCGTGTACGACTCGGCCGGGATTCTGGACAACACCACAGCCATCGGTCCGAATGCTCCTGACTTCCCCGAGACGTTCGCAATCGACGAAGCTCTCGAGTACGACGGGAAGCCGAAGGAGCTTCGCAGCGAGAATGGCAAGATCGAGTATCACTTCATAGCGACGACCTACTCCAAGGGCAATCAGGTCGCGACGCTGCTGCTCGCCACCTCGACGCGGAGTGTCGATGTCGTGATGACGGCCTACCTCACGATCTTCCTGGGGTTCGGAGTCGCGATCGTCGTGATCGGCGCGATGCTCACGCGCCTGCTCGTCACCACCACCTTCGCGCCGCTGCGCGAGGTGGAGCGCACCGCCGCCGCCATCGCCGACGGCGACTTCAGCCAGCGGCTCGACGGCACCACGCCCAACACCGAGGTCGGGCGGCTGAACCGCTCGCTCAACGCCATGCTCGGCCGGATCGACACCGCGTTCCGCGACCGTGCGCGCACGATCGATCAGATGCGCCGCTTCGTCGGCGACGCCAGCCACGAGCTGCGCACGCCCCTGGTCTCGGTCCGCGGCTACGCCGAGCTGTACCGGATGGGCGCCCTGCAGACGCCCGAGGCCGTCGGCCAGGCGATGGAGCGCATCGAGAAGGAGGCGATCCGCATGGGCGGTCTCGTCGAGGACCTGCTCGAGCTCGCTCGTCTCGACGAGACGAAGCCGCTCGCTCTCGCCCCCGTCGACTTGATGCCCCTCGCGCGCGACGCCGCCATGGACGCGATGGCCTCCTGGCCCGACCGCGACTTCGGCGTCGAGACCCGTGACGACACCCCCCTCGAGACGCCGGCCCTCGACGACGACGATCTCACCGGAGCCGCGACGCAGCCGCTGCAGACGGCAGCCGCCGGCCTGACCGGTCCGATCGCCGCCGCCGGCGCCCGCCTCGCCCGACTCCGCCGACGCCCCAGCCGGGTGAAGGCCGAGGAGATCGCCGCAGGGACGGCCGAGCCCGCTCCCGAGGAGGCGGGACTCCCCGCACTGGTCATGGCCGAGGAGAACAAGATCCGTCAGGTGCTCACGAACCTCATCGGCAACGCCGTGCGGTACACCCCCGAGGACACCCCCATCGAGATCGGAGTCGCGGTCGACCGCGCGCGCCGTCTGGCGTTCCTCGAGGTGATCGACCACGGCGAGGGCATCCCGCCGCAGATCCGCGAGAAGATCTTCCAGCGCTTCTGGCGCGCGGACACGTCCCGCACCCGCGAGACAGGCGGCAGCGGTCTGGGGCTGGCGATCGTCTCCTCCATCGTGGCCGCGCACAAGGGCCGCGTCGACGTCGTCGAGACCCCGGGCGGCGGAGCGACCTTCCGCGTCGCCCTGCCCCTCCTCACCGTCGGCCCGAACGGCGAATCCTCCCCAGCCTCGGTCTGAGGGCCCGCGGCCGAGACGGCGCGAGTCCTACCGTTCTCGCACGCGCCGATCGGCGCTGACCGGAACGAGAGGACTCCCCCATGACCCGCTACCAGACCGACATCGACGCGATGACCACGATGACCGGCACCGCGCACGGCTACATGGACCGCATCCAGACCGAGGTGTCGGGGCTGCTCGCGCAGCTGACCGGGCTCGAGGCGGTCTGGCAGGGCCAGGCCTCGAACGCGTTCCAGGGCGTCGTCGGAGTCTGGCGGTCGACGCAGGCGCAGGTCGACGAGGGCCTGGCCACGATCACGCTCGCACTCGGCACGGCCGCACAGCAGTACGCCGACACCGAGCAGGCCAACGCGCGTCTCTTCGGCCCCTGAGCGGCGAGCACGAGGGAGCCGTCGTCCGCGCGCCGCCGGGGCCACCCGGAACGCACGGAAGGCGGCTCCCCCGGAGGGGAACCGCCTTCAGCGTGTGGTGCGGGTCGGACTAGAAGTCCATGCCGCCCGTGGGGTCACCGGCCGGAACCGGGTTCTTCTCGGGCTTGTCGGCGACGACGACCTCGGTGGTGAGGAAGAGGCCGGCGATCGACGCCGCGTTCTGCAGCGCCGAGCGGGTGACCTTGACCGGGTCGATGATGCCAGCGGCGATCAGGTCGACGTACTCGCCGGTCGCGGCGTTGAGGCCGTGTCCGGTGGGCAGCTCGCGGACCTTGGCGGCGACGACACCGGGCTCGAGACCGGCGTTGAGCGCGATCTGCTTGAGCGGCGCCTCGATGGCGACCTTGACGATGTTCGCGCCGGTCGCCTCGTCTCCGACGAGCTCGAGCTTGTCGAACGCGAGCTTGCCGGCCTGGATGAGGGCGACGCCACCACCGGCGACGATGCCCTCCTCGACGGCGGCCTTCGCGTTGCGGACGGCGTCCTCGATGCGGTGCTTGCGCTCCTTGAGCTCGACCTCGGTCGCCGCTCCGGCCTTGATGACCGCGACTCCACCGGCGAGCTTCGCGAGGCGCTCCTGGAGCTTCTCGCGGTCGTAGTCGCTGTCGGTGTTCTCGATCTCGGCGCGGATCTGCGCGACGCGACCGGCGATGGCCTCGGCGTCGCCGGAGCCCTCGACGATGGTGGTCTCGTCCTTGGTGATGACGACCTTGCGGGCCGAGCCGAGGAGGTCGAGGGTGACGTTCTCGAGCTTGAGGCCGACCTCCTCGGAGATGACCTGGCCGCCGGTCAGGATCGCGATGTCCTGGAGCTGGGCCTTGCGACGGTCGCCGAAGCCCGGGGCCTTGACGGCGACGGACTTGAAGATGCCGCGGATCTTGTTGACGACCAGGGTCGCCAGCGCCTCACCGTCGACGTCCTCGGCGATGATCAGCAGCTGCTTGCCCGCCTGGATCACCTTGTCGACGACGGGGAGGAGGTCCTTGATGTTCGAGACCTTGGAGTTGACGATGAGGATGTAGGGGTCCTCGAACACCGCCTCCTGGCGGTCGGGGTCGGTCACGAAGTACTGCGACAGGTAGCCCTTGTCGAAGCGCATGCCCTCGGTGAGCTCGAGCTCGGTGCCGAAGGTGTTCGACTCCTCGACGGTGACGACGCCCTCCTTGCCGACCTTGTCGATCGCCTCGGCGATGATCGCGCCGATCTCGGGGTCCGCGGCCGAGATGGAGGCGGTCGCCGCGATCTCGTCCTTGGTCTCGATCGCCTTGGCGCCGGCGATGAGCTCGGCGGTGACCGCCTTGACGGCCTTCTCGATGCCCTTCTTCAGGGTGATCGGGTCGGCGCCGGCCGCGACGTTGCGCAGGCCTTCGCGGACCAGGGCCTGGGCGAGGACGGTCGCCGTGGTGGTTCCGTCGCCGGCGACGTCGTCGGTCTTCTTGGCGACCTCCTTGACGAGCTCCGCGCCGATCTTCTCGTAGGGCTCGTCGAGCTCGATCTCCTTGGCGATCGAGACGCCGTCGTTCGTGATGGTGGGAGCGCCCCACTTCTTCTCGAGCACGACGTTGCGGCCGCGCGGGCCGAGGGTCACCTTGACCGCGTCGGCCAGAGTGTTGAGTCCACGCTCGAGGCCGCGGCGGGCTTCTTCGTCAAAAGCAATGATCTTGGCCATGTGTGTTTCTCGTCCCTCCCGGACGTCAAGAAAGTTTCATTCCTGGCACTCGGATGAACCGAGTGCCAAGAGCGATTCTGGCACTCGCGGGTGACGAGTGCAAGCGACGCGACGCGGGGAGGAACGACAGGAGCCGCCGTCCGCACGGGGCGGGCGACGGCTCCTGGAACGAGCGCCGGGTCAGACCAGGCGCACCGCTTCCGCCTGGGGTCCCTTCGATCCGGTGCCGACCTCGAAGGCGACGTGCTGGCCCTCCTCGAGGACCTTGTATCCCGACATGTCGATCGCGGAGTAGTGGACGAACACGTCCTGCCCGCCGCCGTCGACCGTGATGAAGCCGTAGCCCTTCTCAGCGTTGAACCACTTGACGGTTCCGTTCGCCATTTCCACTCCCAAGTACTGTGCTGCCCTCGACACGAGCGATGCGCGCGTGCCTCCGAGTCGAGATACTAATCCGCGGTACGGGCCCGGAAACGGCGCGATCGCGCGTTCGGGAAAGAGTTGTCCGCGATTCAACACGGATTAAACGTGCCGGAAACAGAAGACCCGGTGACGGCGGGGTTCGCCCGCGTCCGAGCGAGATCCCGAGGCTCAGCCGACGGGGTAGTCGGCGCCGAGGACCACGACGAGATCGCCGGTCTCGACGAACTCGTCCCCCTGCACCAGGGCCCCCAGTCCGAGCGACTCGACCAGGCCGAGCGCGGCTCCCTGCAGCGCGGGATCGGAGTAGTAGACGGTGGTCGCCGCCTGGTCCTCGGAGCTGGCGTTCGCGACCGTCGGCACCGTCCAGCCGTCCGTCGTGAGCACGTCGCCGGCGCTGGCAGCGAGCCCGGCGGTCGGGGTGCCGTTGAGCACCGCGATCTCGAGGGACGGATCCACGGTCGGAGCGACCTCCGGCGTCGCGTCGGCGAGGCCGGTGGGAGCGGTGAAGACGTCGTCGAACTGCACCCGGTCGTCGATCACGAGGAGACCGATGAAGCCGAGGAGGACGATCACTCCGGTGGCCAGCGCCGCCCAGGCGAGGGCGATGAGGCGGGCGTGCGGAGCGGGCGGCCGACGGTGCGCGCCGACGCGGCCCTCCGTCGCGGGGATCTCGTCGAAGCGGTCCTTCGGGTGCGTGTTCGACATCGAGGTCGGAGCCGGCCTTCCGTTGCGGTCTGCGCGAGCAGCGGGTCTACTCGGGCCGCCCGAGGCGCCGCGCGGCGCGGGCACCGGAGCGCCCGTCGCGGATGCGCAGGAGGCGCTTCACGAGCATCGGGTCGTGGGCGAGGGCCGCGGGAGAGGCGAGGACCGCGCCGAGGACCTGATAGTAGCGGGCGACCGAGAGCCCGAACCTGGATCGGATCGCGTCCTCCTTGTCCCCGGAGCGCGAGGTCCAGTCGCGCTCGAAGTCGAGCACCTCGCGGTCGCGCTCGGAGAGGGGAGCACTCGGCGCGCTCGTGCTCCGCGCCGTTCCCGTCGTCCCGTTCATCCGTCCAGGGTAGGCACGCCCGCCGCTGTCTCCGCGGAGGCGCTCCGGTACATGCTCACGTGGGTGATGCCCGCCTCCTGGTACTCGTCGCCGAACGCGACGAAGCCCGAGCGCGCGTAGAGTCCGGCGACGTGCGACTGGGCGTGCAGGAGGATCGCCTCATCGCCGTAGCGCCGGATCACCGCCTGTACGAGCGCATGCGCGAGCCCCTCCCCCCTCCTGTCGGCGCGGGTGACGACGCGGCCGATGACGCGGTGCGCGTCGGCGTGCTCCGGCTCGGCGTCGACGAGGGTGCGGAGGTAGGCGGCGGTCCCGCGCCCGTCGGCGATCCACCAGTGCCGTGCGGTCGGCTCGAGATCGCGGCCGTCCAGCTCGTCGTCGTCGACGCGCTGCTCCCGGAGGAACACGTCGGTCCGCAGCCGCGCGAAGGCGTACACCTCCTCGGTCGAGAGTTCGCTCCACGCTTTCGAGATCACGGAATTCGCCTGCACGGCTGGGAGTTTACGAGAGAGGAGGGGAGCGACCTCCCCCGTAAACTGGCGAGGAATCCTAGGGAGACCCATGTCGTCGTATTCCGTGAACAAGACCGACGCCGAGTGGCGCGAGGAGCTCGACCGCGAGCAGTACGCCGTCCTGCGCGAAGCAGCCACCGAGCGTCCGTGGACCGGCGAGCTGCTCGACGAGCACCGCTCCGGCCTCTACACCTGTGCCGCCTGCCACGCGGAGCTCTTCCAGAGCGGCACCAAGTTCGACTCCGGCTGCGGATGGCCGAGCTTCTACGAGTCGGTGAACCCCGATGCCGTTCAGCTGATCGAGGACAGCACCCTCGGCATGGTGCGCACCGAGGTGCGCTGCGCGAACTGCGGCTCGCACCTGGGCCACGTGTTTCCCGACGGCTTCGGCACCCCGACCGGCGACCGGTACTGCATGAACTCGATCGCCCTCGAGTTCCAGGCCGAGAGCGAGTGACCGTGCCCACCCCGGTGCTCGACGCCGTCCTCGCGCGACGATCGCGGTCGAAGGTGACGGCGGAGGCACCGGGCCACGACGAGATCGCGACGTACGTCTCGGCGGCGTCGCGTCTCGCCGACCACAGCTCGCTGCGGCCGTGGCGGGTCATCGAGATCCGGGGCGCCGCCCGCGACCGGATCGGCCGCAGCTTCGCCGCGGCGTCGGGGGCCAAGAAGGACCCGCGGAAGTACATCGAGAAGACGCACCGCGCCTCCCTGCTGCTCGCCGTCGTGGTGAGCACGAAGAAGTCGAGCGTGCCGGACTGGGAGCAGGAGGCGGTCGCCTCGGGCGTCGCGCACCTGCTGAGCCTTCTGCTCGACGAGGCGGGCTGGGGCGTCTTCTGGCGCACCGGCTCCTACACCCGCGCGAAGGCGGTCCGGAAGGCGCACCGCCTCGAGAAGGGCGAGGAGCTGCTCGGCTGGCTCTACGTCGGCCGGCCCGACGGCAAGATCGGTGGACCCAAGCGCCCCACCCCCGCCGAGAAGCACCTCAGCGTCCTGCAGCCGTGACGCCCGCGGGCGCCGCCCCGATCGCGGTGCGGCGCCCGCGATAGTCTGTCCCGGTGCCTCCGGGCGCATCTGCCGACGTGGCGCAATTGGTAGCGCACCCGACTTGTAATCGGGCGGTTACGGGTTCGAGTCCCGTCGTCGGCTCCACGTCCCGCCTCCCGTGCGGCCTTCCGGTTCCGCTGTCGCAGCGCATCCGCGCGCTGTCACCGGCGCGCACGAGAGAAGGGCACGTCCGGTCGAACCGGGCGTGCCCTTCTCTCGTGCGCCTGTGGTCAGCCCGCGGCAGGAGTCGGCGTCGGCGTCGCGGAGGAGTAGGTGTCGGCCGCCGCGGCGAGCACGAACGAGCTGAACGCCTCGGGGTCGGTCAGCGAGCCGGAGTACGCCTCGCCGTTCACGAGGACGGTCGGAGTGCCCGAGACCTTCTCGACCTCGGAGCCCGGCAGCGGTCCGGAGGTGGCGCGCTCGGTCGCCGCTTGCACCCAGCTCGTGAAGGAGCCGTCGTCGATGCAGGAGTCGACCGCGGCGGTGTCCTCGACGCCGGCCTCGGCGGCGTAGCCCTTGAGCTCGTCGTCGGACAGCCCGTCGGTCCCCTCGGCGGGCTGGTTCTCGAAGAGGAGGGAGTTGAAGTCGAGGAAGGAGTCGGGCGAGGAGTCGGCGACGCAGGCGGCGGCGTTCGCGGCGCGCTCCGAGTACTTGGTGCCGTTGGAGCGCGGAGTCAGAATCGCGATCGGATGGATCTCGACGGTGGCGGCTCCGCTGTCGACCCACTCCTCGATCTGCCCGCCGTTGGTCGTTTCGAACTCGCCGCAGTACGGGCAGAGGTAGTCGACGTAGACGCGGATGTCGACGGTGCCGGTCGAGGTGTCGAGAGCGCTCGGGCTGGGAGTGCCGCTCGCCGGGACGGGGTCGGAGGTCTGCGCGACCAGGCCCTCTCCGACGACGAGGCCGTCGCTGGCCATGTTCGCCGGGCCCGGGCCGACCTCGGCGGGACGGAGGTTCGGAACGAGGACCAGGGCGACGATCGCGACGACGGCGATCACGACGACGGCGAGGCCTCCCTGCAGCAGCAGGCGGCCGGCGCGGTCGCGGCGCTTCTGCTGCTCACGGAGCCGTCGGGCCTTCTCCCTCGCTGCCTCTCGACGCTGGTTCTTCGAGAGACGGTCGTTGGCTCCGCCGTTGGTCATGACAAGGACACTCCGAGAAAGAGAGGGGGAAGTCGTCGCCGGGTCGCGACTCGCCGGAATCCTACGCGCGAGCCCTGGGAATCCCCCAAACGGCGGATACGCGACGGTCTCGCGGAGGCGACCGGGCCCGCGGTGGCGAGTTCCCGACGCGTGGCATACTGTGACGGTTGGCCGACGTCGTCCACACGACGATGACCATCATCAATTCCATTCACTCGGATCGTCCGGCACGTACCTGCCGGTGAAGGAGCAAGAACAATGGCGTCCGTAACTTTCGACCACGCGTCCCGCGTCTACCCCGGGGCCACGCGTGCCTCCGTCGACAAGCTCAACCTCGAGGTGGGCGACGGCGAGTTCCTCGTCCTCGTCGGCCCCTCCGGCTGCGGAAAGTCGACCTCCCTGCGCATGCTCGCCGGCCTCGAAGAGGTCAACGAGGGACGCATCCTGATCGGCGACCGCAACGTCACGGACGTGCCGCCGAAGGACCGCGACATCGCGATGGTCTTCCAGAACTACGCGCTGTACCCGCACATGTCGGTCGCCGAGAACATGGGCTTCGCGCTCAAGATCGCCGGCATCAACAAGGACGAGCGCGCCGCGCGGGTCCTCGAGGCCGCGAAGATGCTCGACCTCGAGCCCTACCTGAACCGCAAGCCGAAGGCCCTCTCGGGTGGTCAGCGCCAGCGTGTCGCGATGGGCCGCGCCATCGTCCGCAAGCCCCAGGTCTTCCTCATGGACGAGCCGCTGTCGAACCTCGACGCCAAGCTGCGCGTCTCGACCCGCACCCAGATTGGCACCCTCCAGCGCCGCCTGGGCATCACCACGGTCTACGTCACCCACGACCAGACCGAGGCGCTCACCATGGGCGACCGCATCGCGGTCCTCAAGGACGGCCTCCTCCAGCAGGTCGGCAGCCCGCGCGACCTGTACGAGAACCCGAACAACGTGTTCGTGGCCGGCTTCATCGGCTCGCCCGCGATGAACCTGTTCCACGCGGACGTCACCGACGGCGGCGTCAAGTTCGGCGACACCGTCCTCCCGATCGCCCGCGAGGCGCTCGCGAAGACGAGCCAGAAGGTCGTCACGCTCGGCGTTCGTCCCGAGGACGTCACCGTCTCCACCCAGCCCGGCGGCCTCCCCATCGAGGTCGACCTGATCGAGGAACTCGGCTCGGACGGCTACCTCTACGGCCACACCGAGGTCGAGGGACGCCGCACCGACATCGTCGCGCGCGTCGACGGCCGCGTGCACCCCACCGCGGGCGACCGCGTCTACGTGACCGCGAACCACCGCGTGCACATCTTCGACGCGGAGTCGGGCGAGCGCCTCTCCTGAGGCTCCCCCTCCGCGCATACGCTGCCGCCGTCTCCTCCGGGACGGCGGCAGCGTTCGTTAGCGCTCCTCCCCCGCCCGACTCCGACACGAACGGCGCTCCATGTCCGGATCCTTGAACATCACCTCCGCCACCGTCGACCCGGCCCTCCTCGACCTCCCGTGGAACCTCCGCCTGAACGACTGGCCCGACGAGTACATCGCCGCGCTGCCCAAGGGCATCTCCCGTCACACGGTGCGTTTCGCCCACCTCTCGGGCCACGTGGTCGCCGTCAAGGAGACCACCGCCGAGATGGCGCGCCGCGAGTACGAGATGCTCAAGACGCTGCAGCGCCTCGACGTCCCCTGCGTCGTGCCCGGCGCCGTCATCGCGAACCGCACCGACGACGAGGGCGGCGAGCTGCCCGCCGTGCTGGTGACGCGCCACCTCAAGTTCTCGCTGCCCTACCGCGCCCTCTTCTCGCAGACGCTGCGGCCCGATACGGCGACCCGCCTCGTCGACGCCCTGGCGCTCCTGCTCGTCCGGCTGCACGTCATCGGCTTCTTCTGGGGCGACGTGTCACTCTCGAACACGCTCTTCCGCCGCGACGCCGGCGCGTTCGCCGCCTACCTGGTCGACGCCGAGACCGGTCAGCTCTACTCGGGCGGGCTGTCGAACGGCCAGCGCGAGAACGACCTCGAGATCGCGCGCGTCAACATCGCCGGCGAGCTCCTCGACCTCGAGGCCGGTGGGCGCGTCGACGAGGACCTCGATCCGATCACGGTGTCGGACGGGATCGTCGCGGCGTACCGCAGCCTCTGGAAGGAGCTGACCGGCGTCGAGTCGTTCGCCACCTCCGAGCGCTGGCGCATCAACGACCGGGTGAACCGCCTGAACGACCTCGGCTTCGACATCGAGGAGCTGGCGATCAAGACCGACGACGCCGGATCGACCGTGCGGATCCAGCCGAAGGTCGTCGACGCCGGTCACCACCAGCGCCGCCTCCTCCGCCTGACCGGGCTCGACGCCCAGGAGAACCAGGCGCGACGGCTCCTGAACGACCTCGACTCGTACACCGCGACCTACGGCAAGCAGGGCCTGGACGAGGAGATGGTCGCGCACGAGTGGCTGGCGCAGGTGTTCGAGCCGGTCATCCGCTCGATCCCGCGCGACCTCAAGGGGCGCCTGGAGCCGGCCGAGATGTTCCATCAGCTCCTCGAGCACCGCTGGTTCATGTCGCAGCAGCAGGCGCGCGACGTCCCCCTCGCCGAGGCGGTCACGGCCTATGTGAACGACATCCTCCGCCACCGCCGCGACGAGGCGACGATCATCGCCCCGCCGACCGAGGCGCTGACGCTGCCCAACCTCGTCATCGACGAGGCGGGCGACGCCGAGCTGACCGACGAGGTCGCCGACGTCGACTGGACCAAGAACGTCTGACCCGGATCGACGAAGGGCCCGTGCGGATCGCTCCGCACGGGCCCTTCGTCATTCATACGCTTCTACTTCTGTGACGCCCGGAGCTTGGAGATCTCGTAGAGGGCGACCGAGGCCGCGATGCCGGCGTTCAGCGACTCGGCTGCCGAGCTGATCGGGATCGAGACGATCGCGTCGCACTGCTCGGTGACGAGCCGGGACAGGCCCTTGCCCTCGCTGCCGACGAGCACGAGGAGCGGCCGGTCGGCGAGCTCGAGGCCCGGCAGCATCGTGTCGCCGCCGCCGTCGAGGCCGATGACGAAGACGCCGTCGCGCTTGAAGTCCTTGATCATCGCGGTCAGGTTCGACGCCATCGCGACGGGGACGCGCGCGGCGGCTCCGGCCGAGGTCTTCCACGCGGCCGAGTTGAGCCCGACCGAGCGGCGCTGCGGCACGATGACGCCCTGGCCGCCGAACGCGGCGACGGAGCGGATGATCGCGCCGAGGTTGCGCGGGTCGGTGATGCCGTCGAGCGCGACGAAGAGCGGCGTCTGCGCGCGCGAGATGCTGCGCTGCAGCAGGTCGCTCGGGTGGGCGTACTCGTACGGCGGCACCTTGAGGACGAGGCCCTGGTGCACCGAGTCGGGGCCGGCGAGGCGGTCGAGCTCGGGGCGCATGATCTCGAGGACGGGCAGGCCGCGCGCGGTGGCGAGCTTCAGCGCCTCCTTGACCCGCTCGTCCATCTCGATGCGCGTCGCCACGTAGAGGGTCGTCGCGGGGATCTTGGCCCGCAGCGCCTCGAGGACGGAGTTGCGCCCGGTCACCATCTCGGACTCGTCCGCGCTCTTGGGCTTGCGCGACGGAGCGGGCCGACCCGATCCTCCGCGCGCGGCCGCCGACAGCGTGCTGCCGGGACGTCCCTTCCCGCCGGCGGCGACGAAGCGCTCGCGCGCCGCCTTCGCCTTGCCTGCGGGGTGGTACGGCCGATCCTCGGCCTTCGGCGTGGGCTTCTTGCCCTCGAGGGCCTGACGGCCCTGACCGCCGGAACCGACGGCCTTGCCCTTGCTCTTCTTGCGGACCGCTCCTGGGCGGCCGGGCTTATTCGCCATCGAGACTCCAATGCGCACCCGTCTGGGTGTCTTCGATCGTGATTCCCGCCGCGGCGAGATCGGTTCGGATGCGGTCGGCGGCCGCCCAGTCGCGCTGCTCCCGCGCGGACTGGCGCTCGAGGACCAGACGGTCGACGAGGACGCTGAGGGCCCGGTAGGAGGGCTCGTCGTCGGATCGCGCCCACTCGGGCGCCTCCGGGTCGATGCCGAGCACCGACGCCATGGCGAGGACCTGCGTGCGCAACGCTGCGACGGTGCCCAGATCCTCGGCGTCGAGGGCGGCGTTGCCGGCCCGGACGGTCTCGTGCAGAACGCCGACGGCCTGCGGGACGGAGAGGTCGTCGTCCATCGCCTCGGCGAACTCGTCCGGGACGAGGGGCTCGCCGACGGAGGCGAAGCGGGTGCCCTCGAGGCGACGGCGCGACCGATCGAGGAAGCCCTCGATCCGCTCGAGCGCGGCCTCGGCCTCGTCGAGCGCACCGTCGTGGAACTCGAGGGTGGAGCGGTAGTGCGCGGAGCCGAGGTAGTAGCGGACGACGAGGGGCCGAGCCGCGTCGAGCAGCTCGGACGCGAAGACGGAGTTGCCGAGCGACTTGCTCATCTTCTGCCCCGTCACCGAGACCAGCCCGTTGTGCAGCCAGTAGGAGGCGAAGGCGTGCCCCGCGGCGCTGGACTGCGCGAGCTCGTTCTCGTGGTGCGGGAACCGGAGATCCAGACCGCCGCCGTGGATGTCGAACTGGGTGCCGAGGTACTTCGTCGACATCGCCGAGCACTCGATGTGCCAGCCCGGACGGCCCGGACCCCACGGGGACGCCCACGACGCCGACTCCGGCTCCTCGGGCTTGACGCCCTTCCACAGGGCGAAGTCGTGCGGATCGCGCTTGCCGCGCGGGTCGGCGTCGGTCGCCGCCTCCATGCTCTCGAGGCGCTGGTGCGTGAGGGCGCCGTAGTCGGGCCAGGAGCGGGTGTCGAAGTAGACGTCGCCGGACTCGTCGGGCGCGGGGTAGGCGTGACCGAGCTCGATCAGGCGCTCCACCAGAGCGATCATCTCGGCGATGCTCGCCGTCGCCCGCGGCTCGTAGGTGGGCGGCAGGATGCCGAGGGCGTTGTAGGCGGCGGTGAACTCGAGCTCGACGCGGTAGGCCAGCGCCCACCACTGCTCGGAGGGCTCGCCCTCGGGGGCCGCTCGTCGCGACTCCTCGGCGATCGCGAGGATCTTGTCGTCGATGTCGGTGACGTTGCGCACCAGGGTGACGTGGAAACCGCGGTAGCGGAGCCAGCGCCGCAGCTGGTCGTAGACGAGGGCGGAGCGCAGGTGCCCGATGTGCGGGGAGGACTGCACGGTGGGTCCGCAGACGTACATCCCGACCTCGTTCGCGCGGAGGGGGACGAAATCGACGAGGGCCTGGGCCTTCGAGTCATGCAGTCGCAGAGTCACGGGGCGAGTTTACCGGGCGAGTCGCCCGCGGCCGGGCGGCGGGATCAGCGCGAGGACGCGGTCGGGAGCACGAGCGCGGTCGCCGTCGCCGCCACTCCCTCGCCCCGCCCCGTGAAGCCGAGGGCGTCGGAGGTCGTCGCGGCGACGCTCACGGGCGCGCCGAGGATCGCCGACAGCCGCTCCTGCGCCTCGTCGCGGCGCGGCGAGAACTTCGGCCGGTTGCCGATCAGCTGCACCGAGACGTTGCCGATCGTGAAGCCCGCCGACTCGACGAGCTCGCGCGTGGCTCGGAGGAACACCTCGCCGTGCGCGTCGGCGAAGCGCGGGTCCGCGGTGCCGAAGCGCGAGCCGATGTCGCCCAGCCCGGCCGCGGCGAGGAGGGCGTCGCAGATCGCGTGGGCGACGGGATCGCCGTCGCTATGCCCCGAGAGCCCCCGCTCCCCGGGCCAGTGGAGTCCGGCGAGCCAGAGGGGCGACGCGTCGTCGAAGGCGTGCACATCGGTGCCGATGCCGACCCGCGGAGCGGCGACGGGCACGGGCGGCGCGAGCAGCTGCTCCGCCCGCGACAGATCCCACGGCGTGGTGATCTTGAAGGCGAGGGGGTCGCCGGCGACGACGACGGAGCAGCGGCCGTGCGCCGCGAGGAGCGCCGCGTCGTCGGTGTGCTCGGCGCCCGCGGCGGAGTACGCGGCGTCGAGCAGGGCGCGGGGGAAGCCCTGCGGCGTCTGCACGGCCGCGAGCTGCGCGCGGTCGACCGTCTCGAGGATCGCACCCTCGGATCCGATCCGCTTGATCGTGTCCGTGACCGGCAGGCCCGGCACCACTCCCCCGCCGGTCGACCGGACCGCCGCGATGACGCGCTCGAACTGGTCGACGGGAGTGAGGGCGCGCGCGGCGTCGTGGACGAGCACCGTCTCGACGGAGGGGGCGAGGAGCGCCAGACCGCGGCCGACCGACTCCTGCCGGGTCGCTCCTCCGGCCGTGACCGCCACGTCGTCGGAACCGGAGGCGGCGCGGCAGAGGGAGACCGTCTCGTCGACGAGCGCGGCGGGGGCGACCACGACCACCTGCACGGGCTCGGCGATCGTGAGGATCGTGCGGAGGCTGCGCTCCAGGATCGTCCGGCCGGCGCAGTCCACATAGGCCTTGGGCCTCTCGCGGCCGAGCCGGGTGCCGCTGCCGGCGGCGACGACGACGACGGCGACGGTGGGGGGCTCCGAGGAGAGGGGGGTCATCGGGCACGTCCTTCCACCGGCGGTCGCCGGCGGTCAGAGTACCAAAGGGGTCGGGAGGTGAGGACCCCCTCGGTCTGACCGGCGGCGGGGGGTCGCTACGCTAATCTGGTGTCCGGCTCGTGCACCGTGAAGTCGCCCTGTCCGGGGCGAGCAGGGCCGACGATCTGGAGGAACCTGTGAAGGCGCGTATCGCTGCATCCGTCGTTCTCGCGGTCGGCGTCGCCCTCGCTACCGCCGGCTGCAACCTCGTCGCTCCCCAGGCGACGCGGGCCATCTACGACCCGAGTGACGGAGTCGGTGCGACGGTCGGCGATCTCTCCATCCGCAATGCGTTCATCGTGTCGACCGACGGCGAGGAGGGGACCCTCGTCGTCACCGTGATCAACGACTCGGCCGAGACCGAGACGCTCGAGGTGCAGTACGAGTCGGCCGAGGGCCGCACGGACGGCCAGGTGACGATCGTCCCCGGGTCGAACCGGATCGGCCCGACCGAGGACCAGTCCGTGACGATGCCCGGCATCGACACCGTCCCCGGCAGCCTCTTCCCGGTGTACTTCCAGTACGGCGACGAGGAGGGCAAGGAGCTCCTCGTCCCGGTCCTGACGAACGCCCTCGAGTCCTACTCGACCCTCACCCCGGCCCCGTCGGTCACCCCGACGTCGACCCCCACGCCGGATCCCGCCTTCACGGCGATCCCCACCCCCACCACCGAGCCCGGCAACTCGATCGAGCCCCCCGCCGGCGAGTAGCCCCGCACCCCTCTTCGACGGGCCGTCCACTCCGGTGGGCGGCCCGTCGTCGTTGAACCCCGGCACCTGCCGCATGCGACGGGCGCCGCGGGGGGGCCTCCCTCGGGCGGACGTGGGTCTCGATACGCCGCTCCGCGGCTACTCGACCAGCAAGGGAGGCACCCCCTGCTGCAGCTCGTCGCACAGCGACGGCCCCCACTCCGGCTCGTCGCGCAGCGACGGCCCCGACCCCGGCTCGTCGCGCAGCGACGGCCCCCACAGCGGCTCGTCGCACAGCGACGGCCCCTCCGCAGCAGCTCGTCGCACAGCGACGGCCCTACTTCTGGAGTTCACCGCGGGGCCTGGTGGGGTTAGCTGCAAGGCGGAGGAGGGAGCGATACCGGCGGTATCGCGACCGACGACAACGCCGCAGATGGCCCCGCCAGGCCCCGCGTCACGAGTCGAAGCGGTAGCCGAGGCCGCGGACGGTGACGAGCAGCGTCGGCTCCTTCGGCGTCTTCTCGATCTTGGAGCGGATGCGCTTCACGTGGACGTCGAGGGTCTTGGTGTCGCCGAAGTAGTCGCTGCCCCAGACGCGGTCGATGAGCTGGCCGCGGGTGAGGACGCGGCCGGCGTTGCGGAGGAGCATCTCGAGGAGTTCGAACTCCTTGAGGGGCATGGGGGTCTCGACTCCGTCGACTTCGACGGTGTGCCGTTCGATGTCCATGCGGACGGGGCCGGCGGTGACGATGCGCTCCTCTCCCGGGTCCTCGGTGCGGCGTCGGAGGACCGCGCGGATCCGGGCGAGCAGTTCGCGGGTGGAGTAGGGCTTGGTGACGTAGTCGTCGGCGCCGAGCTCGAGTCCGACGACGATGTCGACCTCGGAGTCCTTCGCGGTCACCATGATGATGGGGATCTGCGATCGGGTGCGGATCTCGCGGCAGACCTCGGTCCCGGGCATGCCGGGGAGCATCAGGTCGAGGAGGATCAGGTCGTAGTCGCCCTCGTCGAAGGCGGTGACGGCGCGCAGCCCGTCCTCGGCGACGGTGACGTCGTAGCCCTCGCGTTCGAGCAGGTAGCTGAGGGGTTCGCTGAGGGCGCTCTCGTCCTCGACGAGCAGGATGCTGGTCACGCGGTGTCTCCTATCGGGGCGCTGGACGCGAAGGGCGTCCTCGCCGGGTCTGCTTCGGGGAGTCGGATGGTGAAGGTGGAGCCGCGTCCGGGCTTGGACCAGACGCGGACGTCGCCGCCGTGGTTCTGCACGGCGTGCTTGACGATGCTCAAGCCCAGGCCGGTGCCGCCGGTGTGGCGCGAGCGGGCCTGGTCGACGCGGTAGAAGCGCTCGAAGACCCGGTCGAGGTCCTCTTCCGGGATCCCGATGCCCTGGTCGGTGACGGCGATCTCGACGACGCCGCCGGTGGAGCGCACGCCGATGCCGACGCGCGAGCCGGGCGGGGAGTACTGGATGGCGTTGGCGAGCAGGTTGTGCAGCGCCGAGACGAGCATCTTCTCCTGCCCGGCGACGTAGGCCTTCTTCATGCCGCCCTTCACCAGGGTGACGTCGTGCGACTCGGCCAGCACGTGGGTCGTCTCGAGGGCGGAGGTGACGATGTCGTCGACGCGGACCAGCTCGGCGGACGCGCCGACGTCGGCGGACTGCAGACGCGAGAGCTCGATGATCTCGCGGGTGATCTTCGCGAGCCGGTGCGACTCCTGCGTCAGGCGGCGGGCGAAGCGCCGCACCTGCGTCGGGTCGTCGGCGGCGGAGTCGAGCGCCTCCGCGAGCAGGCCCACCGCTCCGATCGGGGTCTTCAGCTCGTGCGAGATGTTGGCGACGAAGTCGCGGCGCACGGCCTCGAGCCGGCGCGCCTCCGTGTGGTCCTCGGCGAGCACGAGCACATAGCGGGAGCCCAGGCGGGTCGCGTGCACGACGAGGGTGACGGCCTGGTCCGAGAGCGGGCTCGTGGCCAGCTCGAGGTCCTGCTCGATGTCGTCGCCGAAGCGGCGCACCCGGTCGACGATCGCGACCAGATCGGGGTGGAGGAGCGTGTCCTGCGACACGAGACCGAGGGCGATCGCGCGGGTCGACGCCTTGAGGACGTTGTGCGACGGATCCGTCACGAACGCGGGCGCGCCGACGGCGTCGATGATCGCGTCTATCCCCTCCGGGAGGGTGACGGAGACGACCTCGGCCGCGATGCGCCCCTGCCGTGCCGCGAGGGTGAAGACGGTCGTCAGAAGGACGCCGATCGCCACGCCGAGGACGAGCGCCAGAATCACGAACACACCCGAATCCACGGACCCAGGCTAACCATCCACCGGCCGTCTCCCTACCGGATGCCGGACGACGGACAGCAGGTCGAGTACTGTTCAAACCCGCGGCACCGTTCGTTAACCTGCCGTCGTCATCATTGCTGCGCCTGCGCCGTCGAGGAACAGGTGCTGCGTCGCGCGTGGTGCGCGACGCATACCCGGCACCGTTCGCCGTGAGTGCCGCAGAGAGGGTCGATCACAAGATGCGCGAAGTATTCCAGCAGGAGCTGGCCGAGGTCCAGGATCGCCTCGTCGAGATCTCCGGACTCGTCGAGATCGCGATCGAGAAGGCGACTCAGGCGTTCAACCACTCCGATGTCACGCTCGCCGAGGAGGTGATCGCGAGCGATGCCCGCATCGACGAGCTGGCCATCAGCCTCGACGAGCTCGCGATCGACATCCTCGCCCGCCAGAACCCGGTCGCCCGCGACCTGCGGATCGTGGTGTCCGCCCTGCGGATCAGCGCCTCGCTCGAGCGGATGGGCGACATCGCCGAGCACATCGCGCAGCTGTCGCGGTACCGCTTCCCCGACAAGGTCGTGCCCAAGAGCCTGCGCCCGACCTTCGTCGAGATGGGCCGGCTGGACGTCGTCGTCGCCCACAAGCTGACGGAGCTGCTCCGCTCGCAGGACCCCCGCATCGCCGAGGAGATCCGCGACGAGGACGACAAGATCGACGAACTGCACGTCAGCGTCTTCGACAAGGTGCTCAGCGAGGCGTGGAAGGGGCAGGCCGCCGACACCGTCGACGCCACCCTCGCCAGCCGCTACCACGAGCGCTTCGCCGACCACGCGGTCTCGATCGCCAAGAAGGTGCAGTATTTGATCTCAGGCGATTACGCCTGAGTGCTCGGATCGCGCACGGCGCGATCCTCGCCGCGGTCGGCTCTTCGGAATGGTTGCGTTCCGAGGAGCGTCCCGCGTTCGGCTAGGCCGAATCGCTCGCACGCGATTCGGCCGTTCGCCTTTAAGGGGGTCGGCCGGTCTGCACGGTTGAACCAGGGATTCCGTCCGAGCCGATTCGGGGGACGGATACTCGCTCGTCTTCCGCTCAGCGAGTCGCGCGGACTCCCGTCTCCTCTGCTGATCGAGTAGCGCGCGGAGCGCGCGTATCGAGATCCGCGTGATCCGAGCGCGGGCGCTGAGCGCAGGTCCCGGACGAACTCCGGCTCGCGAGAACCGGCTCGGCTCGCGAGACGTCGCCGTTCCTGGGAGCCGAGCGCGATTCAGCGAGCCGGAGGTGCGTCCGGAGACGCGGAAGGCCCGCGCGGATCGGGGATCCGGCGGGCCCTCCGCGGTGGCGGGACCTACTTCTTGGCGCCCTGGGCGGCGACGGCCGCGGCACCGGCGGCGGCGGCCTCCGGGTCGAGGTACTCGGCGGGGCCGATCGGCTCGAAGTTCTCATCGAGCTTGTAGACGAGCGGGATGCCGGTCGGGATGTTGAGCTCCGCGATGTCCGAGTCCGAGATGCCGTCGAGCGTCTTGATGAGGGCGCGGAGCGAGTTGCCGTGCGCGGTGATCATGACGGTCTTGCCCGAGGCGAGATCCGGCTTGATGTCCGACTCCCAGTACGGGAGCATCCGCTCGATCACGAGCTTCAGGGACTCGGTGCGCGGCAGGGCGTCGCCGAGGTCGGCGTAGCGCTCGTCGTGCGCCTGCGAGTACTGGTCGTCGTCGTCGAGCGGGGGCGGCGGCACGTCGAAGGAGCGGCGCCAGGTCTGGAACTGCTCGGGGCCGTACTCGGCGAGGGTCTGCGCCTTGTCCTTGCCCTGCAGTGCCCCGTAGTGGCGCTCGTTCAGGCGCCAGGAGCGCTTGACGTCGATCCAGAGGCGGTCGGCCACCTCGAGCGCGATGTTCGCGGTCTGGATGGCTCGGGTCTGACGTGACGTGTAGACGACGTCGGGGTGCAGCCCCGCCTCGGTCAGGAGCTCGCCGGCGCGGGTCGCCTCCGCGACGCCCTGCTCGGTGAGCCGCACGTCGACCCAGCCGGTGAACAGGTTCTTCTGGTTCCACTCGCTGTTGCCGTGGCGCACGAGGATGAGAGTGTAGGTCTCGGACATGCGTCCAGCTTAGAGGCGGCCCCCTCGCCCGCGGATACGCTGATCCCCATGCCGATCGGAGCCGTCACCCGCGGGACGACGGGCACGAACCGCCTCCGCCGCGTCGACCGGTACCTGTCCGAGCTGCCGGTCCTGCGCTCCTCCGCCCGGCCCCTCGTTGTCGACCTCGGGTTCGGGGCGAGCGCGGTCACCACGCTCGAGCTGCACCGGCGGCTGGTGCGGACCGTTCCCGACGTCGAGGTCGTCGGATTCGAGATCGAGCCGGCTCGCGTGGCCACGGCGCGGCAGCAGCTCGAGGTGGTCCGGGGAGGCGGGACCGCCTTCCCCGCGGATGCGCGCGTGACGTTCGAGCGCGGCGGCTTCGAGATCCCCCTCCCCCGCGGTCGGCGCGCGAGCGTGATCCGGGCGTTCAACGTGCTGCGCCAGTACGACGAGGACGCGGTCGCCGGAGCCTGGCGCATCATGACCGATCGACTGGAGCCGGACGGGGTCCTCATCGAGGGGACCTGCGACGAGATCGGCAGGATCTGCACCTGGATCGAGATCGGGGCGGACGGGCCGCGCTCGCTGACCCTCTCCCTCCGGCTCGGCGCGATCCCGTCGCCGATGATCGCTGCGGAGCGACTGCCCAAAGCGCTGATCCACCGCAACGTCCCCGGCGAGCGCGTCCACGCGTTCCTGCTCGCACTCGAGCGCGCGTGGACGGTGAACGCGCCGCTGGCCGTCCACGGTCCCGGTCAGCGCTGGATCGCCTCGGTCCGGGCGCTGCAGGAGGACTGGCCGATCCTCGGCGGGCCGCGGCGCTGGCGGCTCGGGGAGGTGACCGTCGCGTGGGAGGCGGTGGCGCCCGCGGACGCGACCCCGTCACTCCGCTGATCGGGAGCGCGGGTCGAGGCGCGCACGGCCCACCCGGGTCCTGTGAGCATTCTCAGATGTGCGGACGGTACCGTTCCTCCTCATGGACGACCCTCCCTCAGACGCGCCCGCTCACGAACCGGTGCGCGCCACCGCCCCCGCCCCTCTGATCGGCGGTGACGCGCGTGCCTGAGTGGCTCGGCATCGTCATCGGCCTCCTCCTGACCGTCGGCACCGGACTCTTCGTCGCCTCGGAGTTCGCGCTGGTCAATCTCGACCGCAACGAGCTCGAGGAGCGCCGCGCCCGCGGCGAGAAGCGCCTCGACCCCACGATCTCCGCCCTGCGGATCACCTCCACCCACCTCTCCGGCGCGCAGCTGGGCATCACGCTCACCACGCTGCTCACCGGCTACACGTTCGAGCCCGCCATCTCGTCGCTGCTCGCCGAGCCGCTGCGCTCGGTCGGCGTCCCCGACGGGATCGTCCCCGGCATCGGCGCTGTCATCGGCGTCCTGCTCGCCACCGTCTTCTCGATGGTGATCGGCGAGCTCGTGCCCAAGAACTTCGCCCTGGCCCTCCCGCTGGCCACCGCGCGCGTGGTCGTGCCGTTCCAGGTGGCGTTCACGACGGTCTTCAAGCCGGTCATCCTCCTCTTCAACAACACGGCGAACGCGCTGATCCGCGCGATGGGGATCGAGCCCAAGGAGGAGCTGTCGGGCGCCCGGAGCGCCGACGAGCTCGGCTCGCTCGTGCGCCGCTCCGCTCTCGAGGGCACCCTCGACCGCGACCACGCCGACCTGCTGCACCGCACCCTGCTCTTCTCGAGCCGGAGCGTCGCCGACGTGATGACCCCGCGCGTGCGGATGGCCTCGGTCACCCTGCAGAGCAGCGCGGAGGACGTCGTGCAGCTGGCCAACCGGACCGGCTTCTCCCGCTTCTCGGTGCTCGGCCGCGACTCCGACGACATCCGCGGAGTGCTGCACGTGAAGCACGCCTTCGCCCTCGAGCCGGAGCGCCGGCGGAGGGTGAGCGCCGAGGAGCTCATGGTCGCGCCGATGCGCGTCCCCGAGACCGCGCGGGCCGACGCACTGCTGGCTCCGCTGCGCGGCAGCGGACTCGCGATCGCGGTGGTCGTCGACGAGTACGGCGGAACCGCCGGCGTCGTGACGCTCGAGGACCTCGTCGAGGAGATCGTCGGCGAGCTGGAGGACGAGCACGACCGCACCCGTGCCGGAGTGATCCGCACCGGCCGCTCCGCCACCTTCGGCGGCGAGCTGCGCCCCGACGAGGTCGCGGCGCGGCTCGGAGTGCTGGTGCCGGAGGGCGAGGACTACGACACCGTCGCCGGCTTCCTCTCGTCGCAGCTGGGCCGCCTGCCCGAGCTGGGCGACGAGGTCGCGCTGGAGTCCGGCGTGCTGCGCGTCGACCGCGTCGCCGCCAACCGGGTGGACCGCGTCCGCTTCACCCCCGAGACCGAGGGCGGCACCGCCACCGGAGTCGCGGCCCTGCGCGCCGAAGGAGCCGTCCATGAGTGAGTACCTGCCCGGGATCGCCTGGCTGGTCGTCCTCCTCGTCGTCAACGCGTTCTTCGTCGGCGCCGAGTTCGCGGTCATCTCGGCCCGCCGCTCGCAGATCGAGCCGAAGGCCGACGCCGGGAGCCGCGCCGCGAAGACGACGCTCTACGCGATGGAGCACGCGACGCTGATGCTGGCGACGAGCCAGCTCGGCATCACCGTCTGCTCCCTCGTGATCCTCAACGTCTCGGAGCCGGCGATCCACCACCTGCTCGAGATCCCGCTCGGGCTGACCTCGCTCTCGGCCGAGGCGATCGGCGTGATCGCGTTCATCGCCGCGCTGCTGCTGGTGACGTTCCTGCACGTGGTGTTCGGCGAGATGGTGCCGAAGAACCTCGCGTTCTCGGTCCCGACGCGCGCGGCGCTGCTGCTGGCACCTCCGCTCGTGCTCGTGTCGCGCCTGGTGAAGCCGGTGATCTGGTCGCTGAACTCGGTCGCCAACGGCATCCTCCGCCTCGTCCGCGTCGAGCCGAAGGACGAGGCGACCAGCGCGTTCACCCTCGACGAGGTCGCCGCGATCGTGCGGCAGTCCACGCGCGAGGGGATGCTGGTCGACGCCTCCGGGACCGTCACGGCCGCGTTCGAGTTCACGACCAAGACGGTGTCGGACGTCGCCGTGCCGCTCGCCGAGATGGTGCTCCTGCCCTGGGAGTCGACGCCCGCGGACGTCCGCCGCGCCGTCGCCGTGCACGGCTACTCCCGCTACCTGCTCGCCGGCGCGGACGGTCTGCCGGCGGGGTACCTCCACCTCAAGGACGTCTCGGACCTCGCCGACCCCGACGTCCCGGTGCCGCCCAAGCGGATCCGCCGTCTCGCGGCGGTCTCGGGCGGGGACGAGCTCGAGGACGCCCTCGCGGCACTGCGGCGCACGGGTGCCCACATCGCCCGCGTGGTCGACCGCGACGGGCGCACCACCGGCGTGCTGTTCCTCGAGGACATCATCGAGGAGCTCGTCGGAGAGGTGCAGGACGCGACCAACGCCTGATCCGGAGCCGCGCTGTCAGACGAGTTCCGGCAGCGCGGCTCTCGCGTCCGCGGCGTCCATCCCGGTCGCCGTCAGCAGGTCGACCGCCAGGGGGCGCAGGATCACGAGCAGCGTCTTCTCGGCGAGCCGCGCCTCCGGGATCATCCGCTGCGGATCGAGGGTCGTCGCCAGCAGGACGAGGTCCTGACGCGCCAGGGCGAGCATCGACGGATCGGCCACCGACCGGCCCAGAAGCGCGATCCCCGGGCCGAAGCCGGCCACCGCGTCGGCGAGGGCCGGACGCGGCACAGCGTCGCCGACCAGGAAGTCGGTGCGCCGGGCGACGATCCGGAGGTTCCGGGTGGCGAGGTCGAGAGCGCCGAGCATCGTGCGCTGGCGGTCCAGCTCCCCTCGATGCCGCCGGAGGAAGGGCGAGATCCGCGCGACGCCGATCGCCGAGTCGAGTGCCGCCGACCAGCCGTCGATGACGGGCTGCGTTCCGCGGATCCGCTCGAGCGCCGCCGCGGAGGCCGTGCCGTCACCCCGGCGGAGCGCGTCCGCCAGCGTCTCGATCGTGCCGGCGAGCGCCTCCACGAGCCGGTGCGCCTCCGCCCGCGCCGCCCGGAGCGGCGTGCGGGGGACGATCGCGGTGCACAGCAGAGCGGCCAGTCCGCCCACGAGCCCGTCGAGGCTGCGGGTGAGCACTCCACCGTCGGGCGCAGGCAGCACCATCACGAGCATCGCCTGGGTGCCCGCCGCGACCGCGAACCCGGGTGACGGCGAGAGCGCGCGACCGACCGTGAAGACGACGGCCAGCACCACCGCGAGCTGCCAGACCCCGGTGCCCCAGAGCATCAGCAGCACCTCGCTCAGGGCGATGCCGAGGATCATCCCGGCCGCGGTCTCGGCGACCTGCTTGGGACGGGTGTCGCGGGCGATGCCGAGGCTCGAGATGGTGACGGTGAGCGAGAGCACCGGCGCCGGGTGCCCGAACGCGAACCGCGACACGGAGTAGGCGAGGATCGCCGCGAGCACGATCTGCAGCACGGCGGGAGCCGACGCCGCCGCGCGCGCCAGTCCCCGGGACGGGCGGAGGCGATCGCCGCGGACGAGACCCCGGATCCGCTCGGCCGCCCGATCCCGACGTGCGGGTCCTGCGGCCACCACGGCGTGGCCTACCTGGTCTTCGCCCCGAGCCGGGGCAGGCGGGGCACTCCCGCCTCCGCACCGGCTCCGGGTGGGACGACGACCTCCTGGGACGCCGCGACGCGGACCTCGCCCGCGAGGACCGTGAGTTCGAGGTCGACCGGGACGGCGCGCTTGATCACGGCCAGGGCGATCGGACCGTCCTCGTAGTGCCAGGCGCTGGAGGTGACGAGACCGACCTCGACGTCCTCGCCGCCCTTGGGAGCAGTGACGACGTCGCCGTGGGACGGGAGCGCGGAGTCGGAGCCGTCGAGCTGCAGAAGAACGAGGCGGCGGGGCGGGTGGCCGAGGTTGTGAACCTTCGCGACCGTCTCCTGCCCGCGGTAGCAGCCCTTGGCGAGGTGCACGGAGGAGCGGAGCAGATCGAGCTCGTGCGGGATCGACCGCTCGTCGACGTCGGTCGCGTGCCGGGGGCGCCAGGCCGCGATGCGGAGCGCCTCGAGCGCATCGGCGCCCGCGAACGAGACTCCGGCCCGGGTGGCCTCCGACGGGAGCACCTCGAGGACGGAGCGGGGCACGAGCGTCTCGCGGGCGTGCCAGTCGGCCGCCGGGTGCTCGGCGAGGGCGTACTGCCAGCCGCCGGGCTGGACGGAGGTCCACGGATCGACCCAGCTGACGGCGTCCTCGCCCGCCAGCTCGAGCGCGAGGACGCCTGCCGGGCCCTCCCCGAGGGTCGCCAGCGTGGCGTACTCGCTCGTGCGGTCGGCGATCTCGACGCGGAGCATGAAGCGCATCCGGTCGAGCCAGGCGGCGAGGCCGGAGGTCTCGTCGCGGTCGAGCAGGAGCCAAGCGGTCTCGCCGTCGTCGACCACGCGGATGACGTGCTCGATGCGGCCGGTCGGGTCCAGGAGGAGCGTCTCGGCCGAGTCGCCGGGCGCGAGGCCCCTGAGCGCCTGGCTGGTCAGCGAGTCGAGCCAGGTGAGGCGGTCGGGTCCGGTGACGGTGACGACGCCACGACCGGAGAGGTCGACGAGCGCGGTGCCCGCGGCGAGCGCCCTCTGCTCCCGGAACGGCTCGCCGTAGTGCGCGGCCACTCCGGGCTCGGCGGTGCTCGCCGTGGCCACCGCACCGGGGAGGTCCAGCAGCGGCGAGACGGGATCAGTCGACACGCGCGAGCCGTCCGGAGGCGTGCGTGCGCAGACCCTGGCCGAGCGCGGCGATGTCCCACGCCCACAGCAGGTGCTCGTCGACGAGGCCGTAGAGGCGCGTCGCGGCGGCGTAGTCCTTCGCGGCGGCGGTGCGCATGACCGCGTCGGTCGCGAGATCGACGCGCGGACCCTTGACCTGGCCGAGGTACAGCTCGCTCACGCCGTCGGGGTGCACGAGCGAGACCTCGATGTCGAAGCCGCCCGCGGCGTTGCGGAGCGTCTCGACCGACTCCGCATCGGGGTACGCGGGGGCGCCGCGCCCGGGGAGCATCGCGGGGCCCGCGTCCGCGTCGGTCAACGGACGGCTGAGCCGCCAGTACCCCATCTCGCTCACCAGCGGGCTGTGCCCGATCTCGCGGTCGTCGTCGACCAGCCAGGTGTAGGAGCTGTAGTTGAGGTAGGGCAGCCCGTCGTAGCTGAAGCTGACGCGGTGGCCGAACTCGGCCTGCACGGAGTCGTCGCCGACGGCGTAGTCGACGACACCGGACCCCTCCCAGACGCCGAGCAGCCAGGAGAGGGGGACGAGCTCGGGCGGCAGGCCCGACGGAAGGGAGATCACTCCGGCTCTGTCGCGGCGGCTAGCGCTGGCCGCGGTAGAGCTTGTAGACGACCACGCCGGAGACCCACGCGATCGCGAGGGAGGCGAGCCCGAGCAGTCCGAGATAGAAGAGTTCGAGGGCGAGAAGCATGGCTCCATCCTACCCGGCGGCACGGCGTCGGAGCGGGTGGGGCGGCACTCGCCGGAGCGGAGGCACTCAGCGGCCGGCGAGGGCCGCGATCGCGCTCGCGACGCCGACGACGACCATCGCTCCGACCACGCTCGTCATGGCCCGCAGCAGGTAGCCGGAGGCGCGCGCCACGGCCAGCTGGACCGCGAAGGTCGCGAGGACGCAGCCGCCGAAGGTGAGGGCGAGCCAGGTCTGCGCCGATCCGGACGGCGCCACGACGAGTGAGAAGACGGAGCCCACGAGAGCGAGCGCCCACACGACGCCGATGCCCACCCGATCCCCGCTCATCCGTCAATCATGCCCGAGGCGGTCGGCCCTTCCGGCCCGCCGCTAGTATTGCCGCAGACCATTTCTGGAGGATCCGTGGCGCAGTTGTTGATACTGACCTCTGCGGGGGGCACCGAGGTGCTGCCCGCTCTGGGGCTCCTCAGCCACAGGACCCGGCAGATCCCGGCCGAACCGGCCCAGCTCGTGAACGCTCCGAGCTGCGATCTGATCTTCGTCGACGCGCGTCAGGACCTGGCCAGCGCCAAGTCCCTCTGCAAGATCCTGACGACGACGGGGATCAACGTCCCGCTCATCCTGATCCTCACCGAGGGCGGGCTCACCGCCGTCTCGGCCGACTGGGGCGTGAACGACGTCATCCTCGACTCGGCCGGGCCTGCCGAGGTCGACGCCCGCATCCGACTCGTCATCGGGCGCCTCGCCCAGGAGCAGTCGGCGTCGCGGATCCAGGCCTCCGGCGTCGTGATCGACGAGGCCAGCTACTCGGCGAAGGTGCACGGCCGCCCGCTCGACCTCACTTTCAAGGAGTTCGAGCTCCTGCGCTTCTTCGCCACGCACCCGTCGCGGGTCTTCACCCGCGAGCAGCTGCTCAGCGAGGTCTGGGGCTACGACTACTTCGGCGGCACCCGCACGGTCGACGTGCACGTGCGGCGCCTTCGCGCCAAGCTCGGCGATCTCGAGTCGCTGATCGGAACCGTCCGCAACGTCGGATACCGCTTCAACGTCTACGAAGAGGACAATGAGCGAGTCGCTCAACCTCTCGGTTGAGGATCTGGCCGACCCCGCGGTGTCGGCCGGCCTCGAGCACCTGATCGGTCGTGCCACCTGGTTCGACCACCAGCCCCCGTTCAGCGACCAGACCCTCGTCGACGCCCGGAACGGCTCGCGGACGCTCCTGATCGGCCTGCGGGCCGACGTGGTCGTGGCCGCAGCCGTCCTGGGGCAGGGCGAGCTCGAGTTCGTCGTCGATCCGGAGTGGCGCGGCGTCGGCTTCGGCCGCGCGACCCTCGAGCAGGTGCTCGCGAGCGGCCGCACCGGTCTCCTCGCCTGGGCGCACGGCGACCACCCGGCCGCCCGCGCCCTCGCCCAGTCGCACGGGTTCGCTCCGGTGCGCACCCTCCTCCACCTCGAGCTCGAGCCGCTCGCCGCTCCCGAGGTGTCGGTCCCCGAGGGCTACCAGCTCTCCGATGCACGCGACCTCGATCCCGCGGAATGGGTCGCGCTGAACGCGCGGGTCTTCGCCGCGCACCCCGAGCAGGGCCGCCTCATGGAGGAGGACCTCGCCGCCCGCCGCGCCGAGCCGTGGTTCGACGAGGGCGACTTCCTCCTGCTGCGCGACTCCTCCGGTGCCCTCGCCGGCTACGACTGGCTGAAGATTGAGCCGGGATCGACGACGGGCGAGATCTACGTCCTCGGCATCGCTCCGGAGCAGGCGGGCCGCGGCCTCGGTCGCGCTCTGCTCGGCGCCGGGCTCGCCCGCATGGCCGATCGAGGCTGCACCGCCGCCGACCTCTACGTGGAGGCCGAGAACCGCTCGGCGGTCGCTCTCTACCGCTCCCTCGGCTTCACCGACGCGTCGGTCGACGTGCAGTACCTGCAGCGGCGTCCGGCCGTCCGCTGACGCGGACGCTCCTCCCCAGGCCGCGTTCACCCGGCATTCACCACCCGCGGCGCGGAGCACGCGGGGGCGGTGCCAGGATGGTCGCATGGACGGCGACAACCTCATTCTCGAAGACGGCCTGAGCGACGACCTCGACGACGACTTCGACGACGAGGAGGAGCTCCCGGACCCGCTCCTCCCGGACAACCGCTACCTCGACCGCGAGCTGAGCTGGCTGGCGTTCAACCAGCGCGTGCTCGAGCTGGCCGAGGATCCGCTGGTGCCGGTGCTCGAGCGGGCGAACTTCCTCGCGATCTTCTCGTCGAACCTCGACGAGTTCTTCATGGTGCGGGTCGCCGGACTCAAGCGCCGGATCCTCACGGGGCTCGCGCTCACGACGAACATAGGCCGCGTGCCGGTCGACGTGCTCACCGACATCTCCGAGAAGGCGCACCAGCTGCAGCAGCGCCACGCCCGCGCGTACCAGGACCTCGTGAAGCCGGCGCTCGGCGCCTCCGGCATCGAGGTCGTGCGCTGGAGCGACCTCAACGACGCCGAGCGCTCGGTGCTCGACGACTACTTCTCGGCGCAGATCTTCCCGGTGCTCATGCCGCTCGCAGTCGACCCGGCGCACCCGTTCCCGTACATCTCCGGGCTCTCGCTCAACCTGTCGGTCCGGGTCCGCAACCCCAAGACGCAGAAGACCGAGTTCGCGCGCCTCAAGGTGCCGCAGATGCTGCCGCGCTTCGTGCGGATCGCCGGCGTCGCCGCTCCGGGCGAGCCGATGCGCTTCATCTCGCTCGAGGACCTCATCGCGAACCAGCTCGACGACCTCTTCCCCGGGATGGAGATCCTCGACCACCACGTCTTCCGCGTGACCCGCAACGAGGACGTCGAGGTCGACGAGGACGAGACCGAGAACCTCATCAAGGCACTCGAGAAGGAACTGCTGCGCCGTCGCTTCGGCCCGCCCATCCGCCTCGAGGTCACCGACGACATGGACGACGAGACGCTCGGGCTGCTCGTGCGCGAGCTCGACATCACCACGCAGGAGGTCTACAAGCTCCCGGCGCCGCTGGATCTCAGCGGGCTCTTCAGCCTGCAGAAGATCGACCGCCCGGACCTGAAGTACCCGAACCACGTGCCGACCACGGCCGCGCAGCTCATGCCCTCCGAGCCGAACCAGCGCCAGGACGTGTTCAAGGCGGTCTCGCGCGGCGACGTGCTGCTGCACCACCCGTACGAGTCCTTCGCGACCAGCGTCCAGTCGTTCCTCGAGCAGGCGGCCGCGGATCCGGACGTGCTCGCGATCAAGCAGACGCTGTACCGCACCTCCGGCGACTCCCCCATCGTCGAGGCGCTCATCGACGCGGCGGAGTCGGGCAAGCAGGTCCTCGCCCTGGTCGAGATCAAGGCGCGCTTCGACGAGCAGGCGAACATCTCGTGGGCGCGCAAGCTCGAGAAGGCGGGCGTGCACGTCGTCTACGGCCTCGTCGGCCTCAAGACCCACTGCAAGCTCGCGCTCGTGATCCGCCAGGAGAAGGGCGGAGTGCTGCGGCACTACTCCCACATCGGCACGGGCAACTACAACCCGAAGACCTCGCGCATCTACGAGGACCTCGGCCTGCTCACCGCCGACGACGAGGTGGGCAAGGACCTCACCCGTCTGTTCAACGAGCTCTCGGGCTACGCGATCGAGAAGAAGTTCAAGCGCCTGCTCGTCGCGCCGCGCCACCTCAGGAAGGGCCTGCTGAAGCGCATCGAGGCCGAGACCGAGAACGCCAGGGCGGGCAAGCCCTCCGGCATCCGGATCAAGATGAACTCGATCGTCGACGAAGCCGTCATCGACGCGCTCTACCGGGCGAGCCAGGCCGGCGTGCCGGTCGACGTGTGGGTGCGCGGCATCTGCGGACTCAAGCCAGGGCAGGAGGGCCTCTCGGAGACGATCCGCGTGCGCTCGATCCTGGGGCGCTACCTCGAGCACTCGCGCATCTTCAGCTTCGTCAACGACGGCGAGCCGATCGTCTACATCGGCAGCGCCGACATGATGCACCGCAACCTCGACCGCCGCGTCGAGGCGCTCGTGCGGATCGTCGAGCCCGCGCACCTGAGCGAGATCGACGACATGTTCGACCGGGCGATGGACGAGAAGACCGCCTCCTGGTGGCTCGGTCCCGACGGGGTCTGGACCCGGCACCACCTCGATGAGGACGGCGCGCCGCTCTCGGACCTGCAGAACCGGCTCATGGCGCACATCACCCACCGCAAGCGCATCGCGTCGCGGTCCGCCTCCCGGGCCTCCGCCCGCTGATGCCGTGACGGGGACCGTCTACGCGGCCGGAGCGGTGTGCTGGCGGATCATCGAGGGCCGCCCGCACATCCTCGTGATCCACCGACCGCACCGGAGGGACGTCAGCCTGCCCAAGGGCAAGGTCGATCCGGGCGAATCGCTGCCCGAGACGGCCGTGCGCGAGATCCGCGAGGAGACGGGGCTCGCGGTCGGACTCGGGGTCCCGCTGGGCTCGACCGAGTACACCCTGCCGAACGGACGATCCAAGGCGGTCCACTACTGGGCGGCGCGGGTCAGCGAGAAGGCCGTGCTGCACTCCGACTTCCTGCCCAACCGCGAGGTCGAGGCCCTGGAGTGGGTCACGCCGAAGCGGGCGCGGGGCTACCTCACCTACCCGCACGACGTCGCGATCGTGGACGAGTTCTCGCGGATCGCGGCCCGCGGCGGGCTCGAGACGTTCGCGCTCGTCGTGCTGCGGCACGCGAAGGCCGTGCCCGCCGACTCCTGGGACGGACGCGACTCCACCCGCCGCCTCAACAAGCGCGGGACCGACGAGGCCGCCGCAGCCGCCCGCGCCGTCGCCGCCTGGCGCCCGCGCCGGCTCGTCTCGAGCACGGCGAAGCGATGCCGCTCGACGATCGCCCCGCTCGCCTCCCTCGTGAAGAAGCCCGTCCGCCTGTCGGAGGACATCAGCCAGGACGCGTTCGAGCACGGCACCACCGACATCCGCGGGCTGGTCGGCAAACGCGTGCGCGCCCGCAGGACCGCGGTGCTCTGCAGCCACCGGCCGGTCATCCCCGAGATCCTGCGCGAGATCGCCCTCGCGACCGCGACTCCGATCGGCGCCTACCTCGACGAGGCCTCGCACCTGCCCACGGGCGGATTCACCGTGGTGCACCTCTCGAGCGAGCACCCCGGGTCGGGGATCGTGGCGATCGAGACGCACGCGCCGCTCGCCTGACACGGCACGGCCGCCCGACCGGAGCGATCCGGATCCTCGGCGCGCCCGGCAAGCCCCGACGGGCCTCGTTCACCGCCCGTTCACCCAGCGGACCGTGGGCGGACACGACCCCCTCGTACATTCGCTCGCGGGCTGCACCAGGCCCTGTTCTGTTTCCATGCTTTCCTACCCGAAAGGGATACTTGTGAGAATCTCGCGTCTCGGCCAGGCGGCCGTCGTCGCCGCCGTCGCAGCGATCACTCTGACCTCGTGCGCAGCCAACGAAGGAACGACGGCCCCGGCCGGCGACTCCTCCTCCGGCGCTGCCAGCAGCCTCGAGGGCACGCTCAACGGCATCGGCGCCTCGTCGCAGGGGTCGGCCCAGGAGGCCTGGGTCGCCGCCTTCCAGACGGAGAACCCCGGCGTCACCATCAACTACTCGCCCGACGGCTCCGGCGCGGGCCGCGAGGCGTTCATCGCCGGCGGCGCCGACTTCGCCGGCTCGGACCGCGCGCTCAAGCTCGAGGAGCTCGACGGCTCCTTCGGCAAGTGCGCCGAGGGCACCTCCGCCATCGACGTCCCCGCCTACATCTCCCCGATCGCCCTGGTCTTCAAGATCGACGGCGTCGACGAGCTCAACCTCGACGCGGCCACCGCCGCGGGCATCTTCAAGGGCACCATCACCAAGTGGAACGCCCCCGAGATCGCCGCGCTCAACCCCGACGCGACGCTCCCCGACGCCAACATCACCGCGGTGCACCGCTCGGACGACTCGGGCACCACCGAGAACTTCGCCGCGTACCTCAACGCGACCGCCCCGGACGTGTGGGACGCGGAGCCGGACGGAGTCTGGCCCTACGAGGGCGGCGAGGCCGCTCAGGGCACCTCGGGCGTCATCGACACCGTGACCAACGGCACCAACACCATCGGCTACGCCGACGCGTCGCGCGCCGGTGAGCTCGGCACCGCGAAGATCAAGGTCGGCGAGGAGTTCGTCGAGTACTCCCCCGAGGCCGCTGCCGCGATCGTCGACGCCTCGCCCGAGGCGACCGACCGTCCCGACAACGACATCGTGTACGAGATCGACTACTCCACCGAGGAGTCGGGCGTGTACCCGGTCGTCCTGGTCAGCTACCTCATCGCCTGCCAGGAGTACCAGGACCCCGCGACGGCCGAGCTCGTCAAGGCGTACCTTGGCTACGTGACCAGCGAGGCCGGTCAGGAGGAGGCAGCGACCTCCGCCGGCGCCGCCCCGCTCTCGTCCGAGCTGTCGGCTCAGGTCGCCACCGCGATCGAGTCCATCAAGTAATCCCCCCTCGCGAGTCGGCCCCGGACCCCCACCGGTCCGGGGCCGACTCGCGGATCGGCCCCCTCCCCCACTCCGAACGCAGGGAACCCATCCATGAGCACCGCAGAGCGGCCCGTCGGCGCCATCAAGGCGAAGCAGCGCCCGGCCGACCGGATCTTCGCCGGGACGGCGATGGCCTCCGGCACGCTGATCCTCGTCATCCTCGCCGCCGTCGCCCTCTTCCTGGTCGTGCAGTCGATCCCCGCGCTCACCGCGCCGAGCGACGAGATCTCAGGTGGCGCCGGCTTCTGGGCCTACGTCGGCCCCCTCGTCTTCGGCACCGTGTACGCCGCGGCGCTCGCCCTCGTCATCGCCGTGCCGATCTCGATCGGCATCGCGCTCTTCATCTCGCACTACGCCCCGCGCCGTCTCGCGCAGGGCCTGGGCTACGTGATCGACCTGCTGGCCGCCGTGCCGTCGGTCGTCTTCGGCCTCTGGGGCATCACGGTCCTCGCCCCCTTCGTCCAGCCCTTCTACACGTTCCTCACCGACGCGTTCGGCTGGTTCCCGCTCTTCTCCGGCCCCGTCTCGGGCACCGGACGCACGATCCTCACCGTGGCCCTCGTGCTGGCGGTCATGATCCTGCCCATCGTCACGGCGATCTCCCGCGAGGTCTTCCTCCAGACGCCGACCCTGCACGAGGAGGCGGCGCTCGCCCTCGGCGCGACCCGCTGGGAGATGGTCCGCACGGCGGTCCTGCCCTTCGGCCGCCCCGGCATCATCTCGGCCTCCATGCTCGGCCTCGGCCGCGCACTGGGCGAGACCATGGCCGTCGCGATCGTCCTCTCGCCGTCGTTCGTCGTGAACTTCGCGCTGCTGCAGTCGACGAACTCCAACACGGTCGCCGCCAACATCGCCCTGAGCTTCCCCGAGGCCTACGGCCTCAAGGTCAACGAGCTGATCGCCTCCGGCCTGATGCTCTTCGCCATCACGCTCGTCGTGAACATGCTCGCCCGCTACATCATCAACCGCCGCAAGGCCTTCTCGGGAGCGAACTGATGGTCACCATGACGACTCCTCCTCGCCAGCGCCGCCGCGTCGAGGACGCCGCTCCCGCGGTGACGAACACGCTCACGAGCGGGCAGCTGCCCAAGTGGGCCCCCCTCGCCCTCCTCGGCGGCAGCCTCGCGCTGATGGCCGTCGTCTACGCGCTCCTCGCCGTCAGCGGGGTGACCGCCGGCTTCGACATCGTCGGCACCGTCTTCTTCGGCGCCGTGCTCTACACGGTCTCGGTGTTCGTGCTGGCACGACTGGTCGAGGGCGCCCGACGGGCCACCGACCGGGTCGTGACGACCCTGGTCACCGCGGCGTTCGTCGTCGCGCTGATCCCGCTGATCTCGCTGATGTACACCGCGATCACCGCGGGAGCCGCGCGCTTCGACATCACCTTCTTCACCTCCTCGATGCGCAACGTCGTCGGCGAGGGAGGCGGAGCGCTGCACGCGATCATGGGCACGCTGATCATCACCGCGCTCGCGGCGGTCATCTCGATCCCGATCGGCCTGATGACGGCGATCTACCTCGTCGAGTACGGCCGCGGCCCCCTGGCCCGCGGCATCACGTTCTTCGTGGACGTCATGACCGGCATCCCCTCCATCGTCGCCGGCCTCTTCGCCTACGCCCTCCTCGTCCTGTTCTTCGGACCGGGCGTCCGGATGGGCATCGGCGGCGCGGTCGCGCTCTCGGTGCTGATGATCCCCGTGGTCGTCCGCTCGACGGAGGAGATGCTGCGGCTGGTCCCGAACGAGCTCCGCGAGGCGTCCTTCGCACTCGGCGTGCCCAAGTGGCTGACCGTCGTCAAGATCGTCCTCCCCACCTCGATCGCCGGCATCGTCACGGGCGTCATGCTCTCGATCGCCCGCGTCATCGGCGAGACGGCTCCGCTGCTCATCGTCGCCGGCTTCACGCAGTCGATGAACTACAACCCGTTCGACGACCGGATGATGACCCTCCCGGTCTTCGTCTTCCGCCAGTACGCGGACCAGGGCTCCGACGCCGCCGCGTACATCGACCGGGCCTGGACCGGCGCGCTGGTCCTCATCCTGATCGTCATGCTCCTCAACCTGCTCGCACGCATGGTCGCGCGCATCTTCGCCCCCAAGCTCGGCCGCTAACCCGAAGGATCTCCGTTGTCCAAGCGCATCGAAGTCAACGACCTCAACGTCTACTACAGCAAGTTCCTCGCGGTCGAGGGAGTCGGGCTCACCATCGAGCCCCGCACCGTCACCGCCTTCATCGGCCCGTCCGGCTGCGGCAAGTCGACCTTCCTCCGCACGCTCAACCGCATGCACGAGGTCATCCCCGGCGCCTACGTCGACGGCGAGGTGCTGATCGACGGGAACAACCTCTACGGCCCCGGCGTCGACCCGGTGCTCGTCCGCCGCCAGGTGGGCATGGTCTTCCAGCGTCCGAACCCGTTCCCGACGATGTCGATCCGCGACAACGTGCTGGCCGGCGTGAAGCTCAACAACCGCCGCATCAGCAAGTCCGACGCGGACGACCTGGTCGAGAAGTCGCTCCAGGGCGCGAACCTCTGGAACGAGGTGAAGGACCGCCTCGACAAGCCGGGCTCCGGTCTCTCCGGCGGTCAGCAGCAGCGTCTGTGCATCGCCCGCGCGATCGCGGTCTCTCCCGACGTCCTGCTGATGGACGAGCCCTGCTCGGCGCTCGACCCGATCTCGACGCTCGCGATCGAGGACCTGATCGAGGAGCTCAAGAACGAGTACACGATCGTGATCGTGACCCACAACATGCAGCAGGCATCGCGCGTCTCGGACCGCACCGCGTTCTTCAACATCGCGGGCACCGGCAAGCCGGGCAAGCTCATCGAGTACGACGACACCGCGACGATGTTCTCGCGCCCGTCCGTCCAGGCGACCGAGGACTACGTCTCGGGCCGCTTCGGCTGATCCCGCGCCCTCGAACCAGAAGAGCCGCACTCCCCTCGGGGGTGCGGCTCTTCTCGTTCGCGTGGTCCGTACGGTCAGGCGGTCTCGATGGCGAGGATGGGATCGGTCGTCGGAGTGTCCGACCCGCCCTCGTCCTCGATCGTCACCGCGACGACGGCGCCCTCGGCCATGGTGCCCTCGAGAGGAGCAACGGTGCGCCCGTCGCCTCCCTCGAAGAGGCCTGCGGCCACGGGCCCGGTGGAGTCGATGTACCAGAGCTCGTACGTCTTGCCGTCGGGCAGCGGAGCGAGGTCGTCGACGACGAGCGCCGAGCGGCCGAGCGACCCCGACCAGACCAGCGTCGCGGTCTCGCCCGAGGCGACGGTGGCGACGGCCTCCTGCGCGTCAGGGGCGTTGCGGATCTCCTCCAGCGCCGTGAGCTCCTGGGTCTGACCGGAGCCGGGCGCGAGCACCTGGGGCAGCGTCACTCCGCCGACCACGATCACGGCGGCCGCGGCGGCGGCCGAGAGGTAGACGGCGGGTCGGGTGAACCAGCGGCCGCGAGCCTTCGCCTCGGCGCTGTGCCGCGCGGTGGACGGCGCGACCGTCTCGTCCGCGCCGGGGCGAGCGACGGGAGGCACCTCCGCCTCGACGGCGTGCAGTCGCGGGGTCTCGACCGGCTGGGCCGGCTCGTCCCGCGGCAGTTGCGGCGTCGTCGCGATGAGGGCCATGAGATCGGCCTTCAGGCGCGGGGACGGAGCCACCGGTGCCGCGTCCTCGGCGAGGGCGTCGGCCACTGCGGCGAACCCGTCGGCCTCGGCACGCGCCTCCGGGTGCTCGGCGAGGAACCGCTCGTACCTCGCCTGCTCCTCGGGAGTCAGGATGCCGAGGGCGTGGCCCGCGGCGAGCTCGCGAGGGTCGTCGGGTCGATTCACGTCGGTCACCGGGTCACCCCCATCTCTTCTCGAAGTCTGATCATTCCATCGCGCAGGCGCGTCTTGACGGTACCGACGGGGCACTGCAGGATCCCCGCGATCTCGCTGTGCGAGTACCCGCCGTAGTACGCCAGCTGCAGCGCCTGCCGCTGCAGCTCGGTCAGCCTGCCCATGGCGGCTGCGACCTTCTCGTGCTCAAGAGACACCTCCGCCTGTTCGGCGACCTGGTCGTAGTCACGACCCAGATCCCGGATTCCGATGCGCACGTCCCGGTCGCGGCCCGCTTGAGCCGCGCGTACCCGATCGATGGCCCTGCGGTGTGCCATCGTGAGGATCCAGGTCGTCGCGCTTCCTTTATTCGGAGCGAAGCGTCCAGCGGTTTGCCAGATCTCGAGGAACACCTCCTGGGTCACCTCCTCGGACTGAGCGCGGTCGACCAGCACGCGGGTGACGAGTCCGAGGACGCGGGACGCGGTGAGGTCGTACAGCTCCGAGAACGCCGCCTGATCGGCGGCGGCGATGCGCTCGAGGAGCGAACCGAGGTCGGTCGTGGTGTCGTCGCTCATCGTCGCTGCCCCGTCCGGGCCCGCTTCTGGAAGCCGGCGCTCACCGCGGAGACGACGACGGCGACCGCCGCGACGATCACGACCACCTCGAGGGGGTGGACCACGAAGCGGATGTCGAGTGCGAATCCGCCGATGTCGACGAGCGCCGGATCCTTGAGCCGGGGCGAGAGCCAGAGGGCGATCAGGCCTGCGGCCGCCGCGGTCAGGGCGGGGTAGGTCCGGGGTCGGATGAGGACCCAGAGACCGGCGATCACGTCCAGCACCGCCAGGGAGCGCATCACCACGCCCTGCGACACGGTGACGCCTCCGCCGAGGAGTGCGCCGTCGGCGTCGTCGACCTGCGGAGCGCCGAGGAGGTAGAGGGCTGCGGCGACCAGCAGGCCGATGCCGGCCCACCACCGCGCGCCCCGTCGGAACGCGATGCGGTTCTTCATCGGGGTGGCGCCTGTCTGTCGAGGACTCGGACGTGCGGTGCGGGGCGGCCCGCCTCCGACCACCCGCCACTGGGCCCTCGCTCCCGTGCGGTTCTGCGGGGAAGAAAGGGGCCGGACCGCAGAACGCCTCTCGGCGCGAGGCCGCTCGAAGCGGCTACAAGTGGAGCCCGGGGTTACTGCGATCCGGCCTCGCCCAGTCTAACCACTGCCCCGGGGGTGGTCGCGAGGCGCGTTCGCGGTGGGTGAACGGCCTTGCGCTGCAGCGCCTACTCCAGGGAGTCGCTCCGCCACAGCCGCGCGCAGCCGGCGAGCTCGGAGGCGGTGGTCGAGAGGCGGAGGGCCCGCGTGGTCAGCTCGCTGGCGCGCGGTCCGTCGATCAGCTCGACGTCGTCGGCGACCGAGGCCGCTCCGGAGGCGCTCACGCGGCAGAACGCGGCGGCGCGGTCCAGCGCCACGGCGAAGTCGCCGTCGAAGACGCCGCGGAGGATCCGGTCGGCGAGCTCGGTGATCTCGGCGGGTCCGGTGGGGGTGCTGGCGCCCGCGACCACCGGGTCGATGGTGGAGGAGAGCTCCACGCCGCGCTGGTAGAGGAAGCTCGTGCTCTGCGGATCCTGCCGGATGACGAGCCGGAGCAGGTAGATGCGCCAGAGGGCGCCCGGCAGGCTCGAGGCGCTCGAGCGCGCCCACAGCTCGGCGAGCGCGTCGATGCCGTTGTGGTCGGTGTACTCGACCAGGCGGTCGATGATCACCGGATCCGGGTCGTCCCGGACCCGGCTGAGCAGGGCGATCGCCGTCTCGTGCGCCACCCGGGTGATCTGGGCGGGGTCCTCGCCTCCCTGGAACGCCTCGAAGACGTGGGAGGGGAACTTGGTCGGCTTGTGGAAGCCGTCTGTCATGGGGCCGCCTTCCGCGGTCGGGAGAGCGGGCGCAGGCGTCCGCTCGGGAGTGAAGGGGTTCGAGGAGGGTAACGCCTGCGGGCCGCCGGATATGCCCCGGTCCGGGCGCCGTCGGGTCGGTCCGCCGGGCGCGCTACCCTGGATCCGCGGGCCTCTAGCTCAGTTGGCAGAGCAGCGGACTTTTAATCCGCGGGTCGTCGGTTCGAGCCCGACGGGGCCCACTCCCTCTCCCGCCGCACGGCACTACGGCTTCGGCGGCTCCGCCAGCGGGAGCGACTCGGGCTCGCGGGTCACCACGAGGCCGCGGTCGCCGTGGGACGTCGCGAGCATCTCGCGCAGCCAACTGTCGTTGAGCCGGGGCGGACGACCGCCGACGAAGTGGAACTGCAGCGGGATGTGCGGGGAGATCCAGACGGTGACGCGGCCGGATCCGCTCTCGACGGGCTTCACCCAGCTCAGGTAGAAGGTCTCGTGCCGGCGGAGCTTGCGGCCGACGACGACCTGCACGTGGGCCAGGACGCGGTCGTCGAACTCTTAGACGTCGGAGGAACCGTAGATGAGCTGACCCATGGAAAAGATTTTCCCAGGGGCACGGATATTCGCCCTCGGGGTAGACAGACGATGCCCTTTCAGGGAAGCCCCCCGCTCGCGGGGCGCCCTCCGGACCGTTAGCGACGCCGCCCCTCGAACGGAATCCCCCTGTGCGGACTCGGGAGCGCGGTGACGATGGAGAGCATGAAGCGCCTTCATTACGCCGGTGGTTCGCTGCTCGTCGGGGACGCCGTGGCACACGCGATCCTCGGCTACGCCCGCGAGCTGGGACTGCGCGGCATCGCCGACACGATCGTCGTGGCAGGGACGACGCCCGACGGCGAGCGCGAGCAGGCCGAGCTGCTGATCGGGCCCGCGAGCCAGCTCCTCCTCGTCGAGGACGACTCGCCGGAGGATCCCGCAGCGGATGCGGCGACCCTCGAAGAGCTCGACCGTCGCCGCGGCGCGCTGGAACCGCGCGTCGAGCACGTCACGGCCGAGGACCAGCCCGAGCCCGTGGCGGACTACGACGAGTGGTCGATGCTCGCGCGCGACGAGGAGTGACCGGCGCGCCTACTCGTGGCAGAGCGACCAGATCGAGTCCGGGTAGTCGTGCACCTCGTCGCCGTCGAGCAGACGCCAGACTCCGGCCTGGTGCTCGAGGAGGCGGCCGTGCACGACCTCCGATCTCCATCCGTCGTCCGTCCGGTACCACCGCACGAGTCGGATGCTGACAGAACTGCGGGTTGCGACCCGTTGAGACATCGTCGTCCTCACCGGCGCCCGCTCCGACGTCGCGACGGTGCGACGAGAGGCCGGGACGCCTGAGGCGAGCCTACGCCGCTCCCGGCCCCCCGGGGAGGGGTCGAGGGAGCGCTTCCATCACGATCCGGACGCCCCGTCGAGGTCGCGGTCAGTAGAGAGCGGATCCCCGCCGCAGCTGCCTCGAACGTCGGCGCAATGCCCTGTCGCTGGGGCCGAACGTCCCCGCCTCCAGCAGCTGACGGAGGGAGTCGGCCACCTGCCGGGCGAGACGGGGATCGATCGCCCCCGGGACGCGGAGCGAGTCGATGAGGTCGAGGGCCGTCCGCGTGGTGCGAGAGATCGCCATGCCACGAACCTAGGGAGCCCGAGCGGCGAGCGGCGCACCCCGCACGGGGGCGCGCGACGGCATCAATGCTCACCGTCGCGCCGCACCCGCGGGGTGGTGCCGGAGTCAGTCGTGCCCGTTGCTCGTCTCGCCGCGACCGGTCGAGGACTGCAGGCGATCGATGTGCTCGGACGCCTGCGCCTTGGTGAGGTCGGCCGGGAGGGTCTCGCCGGCCTCGCGGGCGAGGGTGTCGAGGTAGCTGCGCTGCGGGCCGGTCATCGGCTCATCGCCGGTGACCCAGTCGGACGGGTCCTTGCTGGCGCTGGTGTCGCTGCCCTCGTCGGCGCGGGCTCCGAGGACGTCGCCCTCGGTCTTGATGTCGGGGCCTGTGGTGTCGTTGTCGCTCATGCTGCGACGGTACGCGCGACCACCGACAGCGGCGAGGGCTTGCGGATCGGCGGCGACGACTCCGCTCGGCCCGGACCGCTTCTCAGGAACCGAGGAGGGCGTGCGCGACCGTGAAGATCACGAGGCCCGCGAGTGCGCCCACCACCGTGCCGTTGATCCGGATGAACTGCAGGTCCTTACCCACCTGGAGCTCGAGCTTGTCGGAGGTCTCGCGAGGGTCCCAGCGCTGGATGGTGTCGCCGATGATGCTCGCGATGTCGGCGCGGTAGCGGTCGACCAGGTTCGCGGCGACCGTGCCGATCCAGGCGTCGACCGTGCTCGCGAGCCGCTCGTCGGTCGAGAGGCGGCGGCCGAGGTCCACGACGATCGATTCCAGGCTCGCGCGCAGCGGGCTCTCCGGGTCGTCCATCGCGCCGAGGAGGGACGACTTCGTCGACTCCCAGACGTCGCCCGCCAGCTCGCGGACGCGCGGGCTGTCGAACGCCTGGTTCTTGATCTCCTCGACCCGCGCGACGAGATCGGGGTCGGTGCCGAGGTCCTCGGCGAGGGTCGCGAGGTAGCCGTCGATGGCGAGCCGGAGCGGGTGCCCCTGCTCCTCCCTGACCGCGTGCACGAACACCAGGGCCTCGTGGTACAGCCGCTCGTCGATCGCCCGGCTGACCGCCGACGGCAGCCAGGTCGGCAGCCTGCCGCTGACCATGCGGGTGAAGCTCTGCGGATTCGCGGCGAGCCACGCCTCCGCCTGCTCGACCAGCGTGTCGACGAGCCGGCGGTGGTGCCCGGCCTCGACGATCCCGCCGACGAGCTTCCCCAGCGGAGGCCCCCACTGCGGATCGAGCAGGTGGCGGCGGGCGAGCGCCTCGATCACGCCCTGCACGTGGGAGTCGTCGAGCAGGGCGATCGCCGCGCGGACCGCGGCGGCGCTCTCGTCGCCCACGCGGTGCGCGTTGGCCGGCTCGGCGAGCCAGACGCCCGCACGCCGGGCGATGCCGAACGAGTCGAGCTTCTCGCGCACGATCGCACCGCGGAGGAAGTTCTCCTCGACGAACTGCGCGAGGCTCGTGCCGATCTCGTCCTTCTTGGTCGCGATGATCGCCGTGTGCGGGATGGGCAGCCCGAGTGGCCGGCGGAACAGCGCGGTCACCGCGAACCAGTCGGCGAGGGCGCCGACCATGCCGCCCTCGCTCGCCGCCCGGACCCACTGGAGCCACGGGTAGCGGTCCTGCAGTGCGAACGAGACCGCGAAGACGATCGCTATCACGACCAGGAGGCCGGTGGCGATGCGCTTCATCCGGACGAGCGCGGCCCGCTTCGCGGCGTCGTCGCGCCCGGTCGAGGTGGTCACCGTCATGAGGCGGAGGGGAACCCCTCGTGCCGGATGCCCCAGGCCACGGTCCACTCCTCGCCCGGCTCCAGCCAGCGCAGGCCCTGACCCGAGTTGAGCGCCTCGGCGGGAGCGGTCATCGGCTCGACGGCGATCGCGGTCTTGACGTCGTCGCCCTCGGGGAAGATGCGGGTGATGAAGACCTGGATGTAGTTGTGCGAGGCGTCGGCCCAGAGCAGCACGCGGCGCCCGTCGGAGGCGCTGAGGCCGTGGACGCTCTCGCCGTCGACGACGGTGACGTCGGCCCAGGCGTCGTCGAGCTCGAGATCGCCGATCCGGCGGCCCCGGCGCAGGTCCCACTCCGTGCCCTCGACCGGGCTCTGACCGGTGGGGTTCAGCCGTTCGTCGACCTCGATGTGCACGGCCGCGTCGACGGTGATCTCGAGCTCGTCGGTCGGGACGTCGCCGATGGCGAGGAAGGGGTGCGTGCCGATCGCGACCGGCGCCTCCTCGGCTCCGACGTTGACCACGCGGTGCACGACCTTCAGCCCGTCGGCCTGCAGCTCGTACCGCACGGTCGTCTCGAGGTGGAACGGCCAGCCGCGCTGGGGGACGACCGGAGCGGCGAGCTCGACGAACGAGGGCCCCTGGTCGACGAGGCGGTAGGAGGTGCTGGTCAGCAGCCCGTGGAGCGCGTTGTGGTACTTCGGCTCGGTGATGTCGAGCTGGAGGGTCCGCCCGGCGTGGTGCCACTTGCCGTCCCGCACGCGGTTCGGCCAGGGGACCAGCACGATGCCCGACCCGAAGGGCGGCACGGTGGTCTCGGGGTATCCGGCGGTGATCTCGACGCCGTCGACGGAGAGGTGGCGCAGCCCTGCTGCCACCTCCGTCACGACGGCGTGGAGCGTGCGGCCCTCGGCGGTGAGGTCGAGGGCGTACTGGCGCCCGGTCGCGGGGGCGGGAGTGAAGTCGGCCATGCGTGAATCCTACGGACCGATGCCGGTGACGGGCGCCGCTCGAGGATCAGCAGCGCGTGACGGCCAGGCCCGACTCCTCCAGCTCGGCGACGACGCCCGCCTCGGCCGCGCCGCCGGTGAGCAGGAGGTCGAACTCGTCGGCGCCGGCCACGCGGCCGAGGTCGACGACCCCGAGCTTGCGGGAGTCGGCGACGACGACGCGACGGGCGGCGGCCTGCAGCATGCGGCGCTTGAGGGTCGCCTCCGGGAGGTTGACGTTGGTCACCCCGGCCCGCGGATGCACGCCCGTGCAGCCCACGAAGACGACGTCGGCGCGGATCCGCTCGAGCATCTCGGAGGCCAGCGGCTCGACGAGCGAGTGCTGGAGCGGGCGCAGCGTGCCTCCGGTGACGACGACGGTGAACCGCGGGATCGCCGGTTCGAGGGCGAGGGCGGTGGAGAGCCCGTTCGTGATGACGGTGATGTCGCGGAGCTCCTCGCGGGCGACGAGGGCGTGCGCGATCGCGAGCGGAGTCGTGCCGACGTCGAGGATCACGCTCTCGCCGGAGGAGACGGACGCGGCGGCCTCGCGCCCGATCGCCGCCTTCTCCTCGGCGGCGGCGGCCAGGCCCTCTTCGAGCGAGCGCTCGCCCGGTCTGGCGGCCGACGGGATCGCTCCGCCGCGCACTCGCTGCACCGAGCCCTCCCCCGCCAGCTGGTCGAGGTCGGAGCGGACGGTGACCACCGAGACTCCGAGGCGCTCGGCCAGGTCGGCGACCGAGACGAAGCCCGAGCGCTCGGCCAGCAGTCGCATCCGGAGTCGGCGCTCGACAGCGGAGCGCCCGTCGTGCTCGCCGTCTGCTCTCATGCGCCCATGCTGGTCCGGCGGGGGTGGCTTGTCAAAGCGAAACCGCGCTTTCCTTTTCGAAGAGCAGCCCCTAGTCTGAGTCCCGCCATGAACGAAGCGATCCCCCTCTCCGCCGGCGTCGTCAAGCGCCCGCACACCCTCGCCGACGGGCGAGAGCTCCTCTACTTCGACGACGCCGACACGACTCTGCCGCCCGAGCGCAGCGCCGACGCACGCGACCTCGATCCGCGACCCGCGACGGCGCGCATGCGCCAGGACGTCCTCACCGGGGAGTGGGTGTCGATCGCCGCCTCGCGGCAGAACCGCGTCTTCCTCCCGCCGGCCGAGCTCGACCCGCTCGCACCGGCCTCGCCGACCAACCCGTCCGAGGTGCCGAGCCGCTACGACGTCGCGGTGTTCGAGAACCGCTCGCCGTCGTTCGGCCCGCTGCTCGAAGACGAGGACGCGCCCGCCTCCCTCGAGGATCTGCGCACCCTCGGCCTCGGCCGCACGCTGACCAGCGTCGGCCGCTGCGAGGTCGTCTGCTTCAGCCCGGAGCACGAGGGCTCGTTCTCGACGCTCTCGGCGTCGCGCGCCCGCACGGTCGTCGAGGCCTGGGCCGACCGCGTCGCCGCCCTCTCGGCCCTGCCCGGCGTGCAGCAGGTCTTCCCGTTCGAGAACCGCGGCGAGGCGATCGGAGTGACGCTCCACCACCCGCACGGCCAGATCTACTCCTACCCCTACGTCACGCCCCGAACGACGCGCCTCCTCGCGTCGCTCGACTCCTACGGACCGACGCTGTTCGCCGACGTCCTCGCGTTCGAGCAGGCCGGCGACCGCGTGCTGATCCGCGGCGAGCACTTCACCGCCTTCGTGCCGTTCGCCGCGCGCTGGCCCGTCGAGGTGCACCTCCTGCCGCACCGCCACGTCGCCGACATCAGCGAGACGACGCCGGAGGAGCGCGACGAGCTCGCGAAGGTCTACCAGCGCCTGCTCCGCGGCATCGACGCGCTCTACGACACCCCGACGCCGTACATCGCCGCCTGGCACCAGGCGCCCGTGCACGAGCGCCGCGACGAGGTGCGCCTGATGCTGCAGATCACCTCGCCGCGCCGCGCCGAGACGAAGCTCAAGTACCTCGCCGGCAGCGAGGCCGCGATGGGCGCCTGGATCGGCGACATCGCTCCCGAGACCAGCGCCGCCGCCCTGCGCGCCGCGATCGAGCGCGCCGACGCAGCGACGCTCGAGGCCGAGGTCGCGCAGCGCCCCGACGCCTCCCTCCCCGACACCCCCTCCGACACCGAGGAGACCCGATGACCTCCGCCTCCCCCTCGCTCGACGCCGTCGCCGAGCGCGCCGCCCGCGACTTCGAGCGCGAGTACGACCACGCCCCCGCGGGCGTGTGGGCAGGGCCCGGCCGCGTGAACCTGATCGGCGAGCACACCGACTACAACGACGGGTTCGTGTTCCCGTTCGCGATCGACCGCGCGACCGCGATGGCCGTCGCGCTGCGCGAGGACCGCGTCATCCGCATCGCCAGCGCCTTCTCTCCCGAGCACGTCGAGATCTCGCTCGACGATCTCGCTCCGGGTGCGATCGCGGGCTGGTCGGCCTACCCGCTCGGTGTCGTCTGGGCTCTCACCGAGTACGGCGTCGACCTCGGCGCCCGGACCGGGTTCGACGCGTTCGTCGACTCCGACGTCCCGGTCGGTGCGGGGCTGTCGAGCTCCGCCGCGCTGATGTGCGCCATGGCCGTCGCGCTGAACGAGCTCTGGGAGCTCGACCTCGACAAGGCGACGCTCGCTCGGGTCGGACGCCGGGCCGAGAACGTCGCCGTCGGCGCCCCGACCGGGATCATGGACGAGTCCGCCTCCCTCTTCGGGCAGCGCGACGCGGCCGTGTTCCTGGACTGCCGGAGCCTGGACACCGAGGTGATCCCGCTCGGTTTCGAGGAGGCCGGCCTCGTCCTCCTCGTCATCGACACGAAGGTCGAGCACGCGCACGCCACGGGCGGTTACGCCGAGCGGCGCGCCTCCTGCGAGCTGGGCGCCTCGACGCTCGGCGTGGAGTCGCTGCGCGAGCTGTCCGTCGACGATCTCCCGCGCGCCGAGGAGCTCCTCGACGACGTCACGTACCGCCGCGTGAAGCACGTGGTGACCGAGGACGCGCGTGTCCTCGCGACCGTGCGGACCCTCCGCGAGCAGGGCCCCCGCGCCATCGGCGAGCTCCTCGACGCCGGCCACGTCTCCCTCCGCGACGACTTCGAGATCTCGGTTCCCGAACTCGACACGGCCGTCGAGGCCTCGCGGGGTGCGGGAGCCATCGGCGCCCGCATGACCGGGGGCGGCTTCGGCGGCTCCGCGATCGCCCTCACGCCGGTCGAGAAGGAGGAGGAGGTGCGCGCCGCGGTCCTCGCCGCCTTCGCCGCGAAGGGCTTCCGCGCGCCGGAGCTGTTCCTGGTCACCGCCGCCGACGGCGCGGGCCGGGTGCGCTGAGCGCTGCACGACGAGGGAGCCGGCACCAGCCTCCGGACCACCGCGGTGGATCGGACGGCGCGGGTGCCGGCTCCCTCTGCGTCCGGTGGACCTCAGGCGGGCGGGACGACCGCGCGCAGAACTCCCCCGGTGACCCTCACGAGCTCCGAGGCGCTGGTCGGGTACACCGTGTGCGCGTGTCCCGCCGCCGCCCACACCGTGCCGTACTCCGCGAGCGCCTCGTCGACCACGGTGCGCAACGCGCGGGGATGACCGACCGGCGCGACGCCTCCGATGGTCTGGCCCGTGGCCTCTTTGACCACCGACGCGCTCGCCCGGCCGATCGTGCCGCCCAGCTCGCCGCCGAGCCACTCCGTGTCGACGCGGTGGCCGCCGCTCGTCAGCACGAGCAGCGGCTCCCCGTCGAGGAGGAACACCAGCGAGTTCGCGATCTGACCCGGCTCGATGCCGAGCGCCGCAGCCGCGAGGACCGCGGTCGACGCGGCCTCGTCGAGCCAGCGCATGGGCGGATGCACCCCGTGCACCGCGAGATCGGCCAGGACGCGGTCGACCGCGGGGTGACTCCGTTCGCTCATGCCGCGAGGCTAGCGACTACTCCGTCATCGTCGCGATGTCGATGACGAAGCGGTACCGCACGTCGGACGAGAGCACGCGCTCGTAGGCGGCGTTGATCTCGGAGGCCGGGATGACCTCGACCTCGCTCGCGATGCCCTTCTCGGCGCAGAAGTCGAGCATCTCCTGGGTCTCGCGGATGCCTCCGATGCCCGAGCCCGCGAAGGAGCGGCGAGCGCCGAAGAGCGTGAAGACGTGCAGCGGCAGGGCCTCGGCCGGCGCGCCGACGTTCACCATGGTGCCGTTCAGGCGCAGCATGCCCAGATATGCGTCGAGGTCGAGCGGGGCGCTGACGGTGTTCAGGATGATGTCGAAGGTGTTCGCGAGGGTCGAGAACGTCTCCTCGTCCTTCGTCGCGTAGTAGTGGTCGGCGCCCAGGCGCAGGCCGTCGTCCTTCTTGCCGAGCGTCTGCGAGAGCACGGTGACCTCGGCGCCCATGGCGTGCGCGAACTGCACGGCCATGTGGCCCAGGCCGCCGAGTCCGACGACGGCGACCTTCTTGCCGGGGCCGGCGTTCCAGTGCGACAGGGGCGAGTAGGTGGTGATGCCGGCGCACAGCAGCGGCGCGGCGGCCTCGTAGGGGATCGACTCCGGGACGCGGAGGACGAAGTCCTCGACGACCACGACGTGGGTGGAGTAGCCGCCCTGGGTGATCGTGCCGTCGCGGTCGACGGCGGCGTAGGTGCCGACGTTGCCCTTCAGGCAGTACTGCTCCTCGCCCGCGAGGCAGTTCTCGCACTCGCGGCAGGAGTTGACCATGCAGCCCACGCCGACGCGGTCGCCGACGGAGTGCTTGGAGACATCGGAGCCGACCTCGGCGACGACGCCGACGATCTCGTGGCCGACGGTCAGCGGGTAGGCGACCGGTCCCCACTCCCCGCGCACGGTGTGGATGTCGGAGTGGCAGATGCCGGAGTAGGCGATCTCGATGAGCACGTCGTGCGGGCCGACGTCGCGGCGCTCGACGGTGGTCGGGATCAGCGGCTCGGTGGCGGACGGGGCGGCGTAGGCGGATACGGTGCGCATGGGTTCTCCTCGTGGGGCGGGCGCACTCGAAGACGGGTCCGACGGGGGTGGGGGACGCGAGTGCGCCCGGCAACGCTACCGGCGTCGTCTGGACGGGAACCGTAGGCTCGGGGCATGCGCGCTGCGATCGACCTCAACGCCGACCTCGGCGAGGGCTTCGGCGTGTGGGAGCTCGGAGACGACGACGCGATCCTGCGGGTGGTGTCGAGCGCGAGCATCGCGTGCGGATTCCACGCCGGCGATCCCTCGATCATGCTCGACCGCTGCCGGCTCGCGGCGGAGCGGGGAGTCGCGGTCGGTGCGCACGTCTCGTACCGCGATCTCGCGGGCTTCGGTCGACGAGACCTCCCCGTCGGCCCGGACGAGCTCCACGCCGACGTCGTCTACCAGATCGGAGCACTGCAGGCCGTCGCGCGGGCGGCCGGTACACGCGTCCGCTACGTCAAGCCGCACGGCGCCCTCTACAACCGCATCGTGCACGACGAGGTGCGGGCCGGAGCCGTCGCGGCCGCCGTGCACGACGCGGCACCGGGCCTGCCCGTCCTCGGGCTCGCCTCCTCCGCGATCGAGCGCGCCGCCGGGGACGCGGGCCTGCCCTTCCTCCGCGAGGCGTTCGTCGACCGCGGCTACCGCTCCGACGGCACCCTCGTGCCGCGCGGCGAGGAGGGGGCCGTCCTCGTCGACGTGCCGCTCGTCGCCGCTCGTGCGGTGCGGATGGCGACGGAGGGGACGGTCGTGGACCGCGACGGCGGGATCCTCCGGGTCGACGTCGACTCGCTGTGCGTGCACGGCGACTCCCCCGGCGCTCTCGCGATGGCGGAGGCCGTGCGGGACGCCCTCGCCCGGGCCGGGGTCGCCCTCGCGGCCGCGGTGCCGTGATCCCCGCGCGTCTGCTGCCCTCCGGCGATCGAGCGGTGCTCGTGGAGACGAGCGGTCTCGACGAGGCACTCGCGCTGGCGCTCGCCCTCGAGGCGGAGCGGCCGCAGGGCGTCGTCGATCTCGTTCCCGCGGCGCGCACCGTGCTGGTCGTCCTCGATCCCGACGTCCTCCCGGTGCCGGAGGCGGCCCGGTGGGTCCGGGCCGTCTGCGCGTCGGCGGCCACGGACGCCGCGGGCACGACGGGACGGCTGATCGTCGTGGACGTCGAGTACGACGGCGCGGACCTCGCGGACACCGCGACCGCACTCGGCTGGACGGTCGGCGAACTGGTGCGCCGCCACACGGCGACAGGGTGGCGGGCGGCCTTCGGCGGGTTCGCCCCCGGTTTCGCGTACCTCGTCGCGCTCGGCGACTGGCGGGAGGTGCCGCGCCGGGCGGAGCCGCGGACCCGCGTGCCCGCGGGATCGGTGGCGCTGGCGGGCCCCTACTCCGGCATCTACCCCCGTTCCTCCCCCGGCGGCTGGCAGCTGATCGGGACGACCGCGGCGATGCTCTGGGACGTCGAGCGGACACCGCCGGCGCTCCTCGCGCCGGGCGACGAGGTGCGGTTCCGGGAGGTGCGGTGAGCCTCCGCGTCCTCGACCCCGGCCCCCTCGCGCTCGTGCAGGACGCGGGCCGCCCGGGATTCGCCGCGCTCGGCGTGGGCCGCTCGGGCGCGATGGACGCCGGAGCCCTCCGCCTCGGGAACCGGCTGCTGGGCGGGGGCGCCGACGACGCGGGCCTGGAGCTGCTCGGCGCGGGCTTCGCCGTGAGCGCCGACGCGGACGTCTGGATCAGCCTGACCGGAGCCGACGGGGACGCGCGGATCGACGGGCGGAGCGTCGACCGGGTCCTCCCCGTGCTGCTGCCGGCCGGAGCCGTGCTGAGGCTGGGCCCGCTGCGCGCGGGGATCCGCCGCACGCTCGCGGTCCGGGGCGGGATCGACGTGCCCCCGGTGCTCGGGTCGCGCTCCCGCGACACCCTCGCGGCCCTCGGGCCCGAGCCGCTGCAGGCGGGGGACGTGCTGGCGATCGGACGCGCCTCCGGCGGCGTCGCCGCCCTCGACTGGTGGCCCTTCCCGGCGCCGGGTCGCGGAGCGACGCTCGCCGTGCACCCGGGACCGCGCCTCGAGCTGCTCCCGCCGGGCGCCTGGAGGGCGCTCCTCGACACTCCCTGGCACCTCGGCGACGCCGACCGCGTCGGACTCCGGCTGACCGGAGCACCGCTGCCGACGGGGCGCGGCGGCGAACTGCCGAGCGAGGGGATGCTGCACGGCTCGGTGCAGCTGCCGCCCTCCGGACTGCCCGTCGTCTTCGGACCGGACCACCCGGTGACCGGCGGCTACCCCGTGGTCGCCGTCGTCGACTCCGCGTCGCTCGACGCCCTCGCCCAGCTCGCCCCGGGGGATCCGGTGCGCTTCCGCGCGGTCAGCGGGCGGCGCGCTCCGCAGCCGTGACCACGTTGTGGATGAGCATGGCGCGGGTCATCGGGCCGACGCCGCCGGGAACCGGCGAGAGCCAGCCCGCGACCTCCGCCACTCCGGGAGCGACGTCACCGGTGAGCTTCGCGCGGCCGGTCTCCGGGTTCTCGACGCGGGTGATGCCCACGTCCAGCACGGCGGCGCCGGGCTTCACCCAGTCGGCGGCGATGAGCCCGGGGACGCCGACGGCGGCGACCACGATGTCGGCGCGGCGCACCTCCGCGGCGAGATCGGTCGTGCGCGAGTGGGTCAGGGTGACGGTTGCGTCGAGGCCCTTGCGCGTCAGGAGCAGCCCGAGCGGCCGACCGACGGTGAGACCGCGCCCGACCACCACGACGTGCTTGCCCGAGAGCGGGATGTCGTGCCGTCGCAGCATCTCGACGACGCCGTTGGGCGTACAGGGCAGGGGGCTGTCGAGCTCGCCCTCGACACCGAGCACCAGGCGGCCGAGATTCGTCGGGTGCAGCCCGTCGGCGTCCTTGTCGGGGTCCATCAGCTCGAGCATCGCGTTCTCGTCGATGCCCTTCGGCAGCGGCAGCTGGATGATGTAGCCGGTCACCGCCGCGGACTCGTTCAGCTGGCGGATCGCGCTGCGGATGTCCTCGGCCGAGGCCGTCGCGGGCAGGTCGACCCGGATCGACTCGATGCCGACCTCTGCGCAGTCGCGGTGCTTGCCGGCGACGTAGGAGCGGGAGGCCGGGTCGTCGCCGACCAGCAGCGTGCCGAGCCCCGGCACGATCCCCTTCTCGCGCAGCGCGGCGACCCGCACCGCGATCTCGGCCTTGACCGCCGTCGCCGTGGCGACTCCGTCGAGTACCTGTGCCGTCATCGGATGACTCCTCGTGTTCGAGCGGCGCGCACCGGGTCGCCGGGGACGTGTCGTCCGGCGACCGCGGCACGCGGAGGGCCAGGGGGCCCGGGTGGGATCCGCGGAGCCGGGCGGCTCCGCGGATCGGGGCTCAGAGCCCGGGGTAGAGCGGGAAGTCGTCCGTGAGGCGACCCACACGGGCGCGCAGGGCCTGCAGGTCGGCGGACGGCTTGAGCGCCTCGGCGATCACGTCGGCGACCTCGATGAACTCGTTCTCGCCGAAGCCGCGCGTCGCGAGCGCCGGCGTGCCGATGCGGAGCCCCGACGTGACCATCGGCGGACGCGGGTCGAACGGCACGGCGTTGCGGTTGACGGTGATGCCGACCTCGTGCAGCCGGTCCTCCGCCTGCTGGCCGTCGAGCGGGGAGTTGCGGAGGTCGGCGAGCACCAGGTGCACGTCGGTGCCTCCGGTGAGCACGTCGATGCCCTCGGCCTTCGCGTCGGGCGCGGTGAGGCGCTCGGCGAGGATCTGCGCGCCGCGGATCGTGCGGGCCTGGCGCTCGGCGAACTCCGCCTCGCCGGCGAGCTTGAAGGCCGTCGCCTTCGCCGCGATGACGTGCATCAGCGGGCCGCCCTGCTGGCCCGGGAACACGGCCGAGTTGAGCTTCTTGGCGTACTCCTGCCTGGCCAGGATGAGGCCGGAGCGGGGACCCGCCAGCGTCTTGTGCACGGTCGTGGTGACCACATCGGCGTGCGGGACGGGCGAGGGGTGCAGGCCCGCTGCGACGAGGCCGGCGAAGTGCGCCATGTCGACCCAGAGCTTCGCGCCGACCTCGTCGGCGATGGCGCGGAACGCCTCGAAGTCGAGGTGGCGCGGGTAGGCCGACCAGCCGGCGATCAGCACCTGCGGGCGGACCTCGAGGGCCTTCTCGCGCACGACGTCCATGTCGATGCGGAACGACTGCGGGTCGACGCCGTACGCGGTCGCGTTGTAGAGCTTGCCCGAGAAGTTGAGCTTCATGCCGTGCGTCAGATGACCGCCGTGGGCGAGCTCGAGCCCGAGGATCGTGTCGCCGGGCTGGATCAGCGCGGAGAGCGCTGCGGCGTTCGCGGTGGCACCGGAGTGGGGCTGCACGTTCGCGAACTCGGCGCCGAAGAGGGCCTTGGCGCGGTCGATCGCGAGCTGCTCGGCCACGTCGACGAACTCGCAGCCGCCGTAGTAGCGGCGGCCCGGGTAGCCCTCGGCGTACTTGTTGGTCAGGACCGAGCCCTGCGACTCCAGGATCGCGCGCGGCACGAAGTTCTCGCTCGCGATCATCTCGAGGTAGCCGCGCTGGCGGTCGAGCTCCTGCTGCAGGACGGCGGCGATCTCGGGATCGACGACCGAGACGGGCTGGTCGAACGATCCGGACGCACCGGTGGTCGCGGGACTCTGGGCGGTGGAAGAGGACACGGACGCTCCTTGACTGGGAAACGGAGGGTGCCCGCGCCGGTGCATCGAGGCGACTCGGCGCGTACGGGCGACCCGGACTACGGTATCCGTTCCAGCCCAGGCGTGCGGCGGGAAAAGTGTCCGGAGCGCGCCCCGGAGGAGGTGCCGCTCCCTGATGGTCACCCATCCGAACGCCAGTCGCGGCGCGGCCAGCTTAGCAACGCGCAGGCCGCGCTCCACTGCGCGACAGAACCCGACGATCACTCGGCTCGCTGGCAGGATCGTCGGGTCGACGAGCGGAGGAGGGTGCTGTGGCGAACGCGCACAGGGCGACTCCGGGCCCGCGGCTCGGGCGGTCCGACCGCTCCCACGCCGGCTCGGCGGGCGACGCCGAGCTGATCGACCGGGTGCGGGAGGGCGACGCGGCGGCCTCGGCCGAGCTGTGGCGACGGCACGCGCCCGCGGCTCGGTCCGTCGCACGGGCGTGGTCCACCCTCGACGCCGACGACCTCGTGTCGGAGGCGTTCCTCCGCACCCTCGACGCGCTCGCCCGCGGCGGCGGACCCGACGGCGCCTTCCGCCCCTACCTCTTCACCTCCGTCCGCAACGTCGCGTCCAGCTGGGGGCGGCGCGGAGCGCGGGAGCGGCCGCTCGAAGACGACGTGGCGACCCCCGAGGACGGACCGGAGGAGCGCGCCCTCGCAGCGCTGGACCGCGATCTCGGCGTGCGCGCCTTCCGCGCACTACCCGCCCGCTGGCGCGAGGTGCTCTGGTACACGGCGGTCGAGGGGATGAGCCCGGCCGAGGCCGCACCGCTGCTGGGCCTGCGACCGAACGGAGTGGCCGCGCTCGGGCACCGCGCCCGGGAGGGCCTGCGCGGGGCGTGGATCCAGGAGCACGTGGCCGCGAGCGCGGCCGACGGCGAGTGCCGGTGGGTCCTCGAGCGAGCGGGCGCGCACACTCGCGGGCGGCTGCCGATCCGGGACCGGCGGCGGGCGGACGCTCATCTCGCGACGTGCGAGTCCTGCCGCGCGGCCCTCGCCGAGGCGGCGGGAGCGGGCGCACGGCTGGCGATGCTGCTGCTGCCTCTCGCGGCGGGAGTCGGCGGGGCGGCGGCGTACGGCGCGGCGGGCGGTGCTGCAGGGGCGTCGGCGGGTGCGGCGGCCGGGGCGTCCGCGAGCGGAGCGGGTGCGTCCGCGAGCGGAGCGGGTGCGTCGGTGGTCGGAGTGTCGGTGGTCGGAGTGTCGGCCGGCGCGGGAGCGAGCGCGTCCCTCATCGCCGCAGTGGCCGTGACGGGGGTCGTCACCGCGGGTCTCGCTCTCGCCGCGCTCCTGCCGCCGGCGGGACCGCCCGCCGAGCAGCAGGTCGCGGTGGCACCCGTCGCCCCCGTCACCATCGAGGCGTCGGCGCCGACCGACCTCGCGGCGACGCCGGACACCGTCGCCTCGCCGACCCCGACCGCCACGGCCGGCGCGTCGCCGTCCACCGCCGTCGCGCTCGGTCCGCAGCCGGTCTCGGCACCCGCGCCCGCACCCGCCCCGCGCCCCGCGCCGGAGCCGAACACCGTGGTGCCGGAGCCCGCTCCGACCGCACCCGTGACGGCCGTCCCGTCCCCCGTCCCGACGACGACGGACTCGCCGCGGCCGACACCGACGGCCTCGCTCCCGGCGACCCCCGCGCCGACCCCGTCGCGAACGCCGACACCGACCCCGACACGAACACCGACACCGACACCAACACCGACGACGCCGACCCCCGCTCCGACGAGTCCGACGCCGACCGCCCTCCCGACGGCCGCACCTCCGACCCTCGCCCTGACAGCGGACCCCTCCGGGAGGCTCCTCCCCGACGCGCACGGCACCGCCGCTCCGCGCGCGGTGGTGACCGTCGAGGACGCGGCCGGCGGCGCCGCCCGCGCCTCGACCCGCGCCGACGCCGACGGCACCTGGTCGATCGAGCCGCTGCCCCTCCCTCCGGGCGCCACGACGGTCGTCGCCGTCTCCGACGGGCGCAGCACCCCGGTGACCGTCCGGCTGCAGGCTCCGCGACCGCTCGCTCCGCCCACGGCGAGCGCCGGCGACGGCGTACCGATCGTCGTGCTGTCGGCGACCGGACAGGTGGACGTGCTCGTCGACGGCGTGCTCCGGCGCAGTGTCTCTGCACGAGCCCCGGGGTTCACGGTCTCACTCGACCTCGCCGCCGGCGAGCACCGCGTCGGCGTGAGGTACGCCTCCTCGGACGGCCGCTACGGAGCCGAGGCGACCACGCGGGTGCGGGTCCTCCAGGACGCGGCCGCCAGCAGTGCCACGGCCAGCACGAGTCCCGCCGCGTAGACCACGGCGGTGCTCTCGAGACCGAACGCCCCGTAGACGACCGAGCCGACCAGCGCTCCCGCTCCGATCCCGGCGTTGAACGACGCCGTGTAGACCGCCGTCGCGGTGTCGCGGATCAGCGGATCCGCCACCTGCAGCAGTCGCGTCTGCAGCAGCGAGGGCAGCACCCCGAACGCGACTCCCCATATCGCGAAGGCGGGCAGCGCGAGGAGGGGCTGCGCCGGCGCCAGGTTCAGCACGACGGACGAGACGAGGACGACGCTCAGCGCGAGCAGGAGGGCGGCGACCGGTCGGCGGGTGACCGCGCGCGTGCCGGCGATGACGAGTCCGACCGCTCCGGCGGCTCCGTAGACGAAGAGCAGCGGCGACACCGCCTCGGCGGGCGCCTCCATCCGCTCGGTCGCGAAGGGGACGAGGTAGGTGGTGAAGGAGTAGTGGCCGGTCATCGCGACGGCGACCGCGACGCAGAGCACGGCGACCGCGCCGACGCCGCGGCCGGGCCGCAGCGCCTGGATCGAGCCCGTGGTGGTGGTCGGGACGGGGGTCTCGACGCTCGGGAGCACGCGAAGGACCAGCAGGACCCCCACCGCCATCAGCCCGGCCACGATCAGGAACGACACCCGCCAACCGACGAGCTGCCCGAGCGCCGTGCCCAGCGGCACACCGAGGACGAAGGCGAGCGTGCCGCCCGCGAAGGTGACCGCCACCGCCCGGCCGAGATCGCGCGGGCGGACGAGGCGGGCGGAGTAGGCGCCGACGACGGCCCAGAAGAGCCCGTGCCCCGCGCCGCCGACGATCCGGGCCGCGATGAGGAGGGGGTAGCTGGGCGCGAGCGCCGTCGCGACCGTGCCCAGTGTGAGCACGACGAGGACCGCGAGCAGGAGGGTGCGCCGGGGCACGCGGCGGGTGAGCAGCGCCAGCGGAGTGCTCGAGAGCACCACGGTGAACGCGAAGACGGTGACGAGCAGACCCGCCTGCGCCGGGGAGACGCCGAAGGACGCACCGAGCTCCGGGAGCAGCCCGGTGGGCATCATCTCGGCGGTGACGGAGAGGAAGATCACGCTCGAGAGGACGAGGAGCGGCGGCCAGGGGAAGCGGTCGCGGGCGGTGGGCGGCGCGGTGCGGACGGGAAGAACGGGTGAGGACATCGGAGTGCTCCGAGAGGCGAGTCCTGCCGCGGCGGCGGCTCCGCTCGAGGCGGTGGCGGCCCGAGGGCGGAGGATCGGCTGCGCGCCGTCGTGCGCGCCCGGGGCCGCGGGGAGTGCCGACGACCGCTGCCAGCCTACCCGCGGGCGCGGGGAGGGGTCCAGGACAGGCGGCTCCCGGCCGTTATCCTGGGCGGATGCAGTCCGACCCCGCAGCGCCCGCCTCCGACCGGCCCGTGCCCACCGGCACCGAGTTCACCGGGGTCGGCGACGGAGGTCCCGGCAACCACTGGACCCTCACGTTCGCGTGCCCGGACCTGCCCGGCATCGTCCACGCCGTCTCGGGCGCGGTCGTGCACGCGCGCGGCAACATCACCGAGAGCCAGCAGTTCTCGAGCGCCGACACCGGCCGCTTCTTCATGCGCCTGCAGGTCGAGTCGCCGGTGACCCGCGAGGAGTTCGAACGGGCGCTCCAGCCCATCACCGAGCACTACGGGATGACCTGGCGGCTGGACGTCGTCGGGCGGCCCCTCCGGACCCTGGTGCTGGCCTCGACGGCGGCGCACTGCGTCAACGACCTGCTGTTCCGCCAGCGCGCCGGTCAGCTGGCCGTGGACGTGCCGCTGATCCTGTCGAACCACGGAGTGCTGCGCGATCTCGCGGAGTTCTACGGAGTGCCGTTCGAGTCGCGCCCGGTCGTGTCGCCGGAGTCGAAGCGGGAGTTCGAGGAGCGGGTCGTCGAGGTCGTCGAGCAGCACGACATCGAGCTCGTCGTGCTCGCGCGCTACATGCAGATCCTCTCCCCCGAGCTCTGCGCGCGCCTGGCCGGCCGCGCCATCAACATCCATCATTCGTTCCTGCCCGGCTTCAAGGGCGCGAACCCCTACAAGCAGGCGCACGCGCGCGGCGTGAAGCTGATCGGCGCGACCGCCCACTTCGTGACGAGCGACCTCGACGAGGGTCCGATCATCGAGCAGAACGTCGTGCGCGTCGACCACTCGCACTCCCCCGCGCAGCTCGTCGCGATCGGTCAGGACGAGGAGAGCCGCACCCTCACCCAGGCGGTCAAGTGGTTCGCGGAGGACCGCGTGCTGCTCGACGGGGCGCGCACGATCATCTTCAAGTAGCGACGCCCGCGGCCGCTGCCGATACGGCGGGCGCGGTCCGGCGCAGCGGCAGCCTCGCGGCGAGCGCCAGGGGGATCGCGAGGACGGCCAGGACCGCGAGCTCGACGGCACGCTGGTCCGGGGCGACGAAGGAGAGCACGAGCTCCGGGGCCACCATCGCGACGATCACGACCGAGTAGCTCGCTGCGGCCCCTGCAAGGACCAGAGCTGCGGCGAGGACGAGGGCCGCGACCGTGTCCCGTGCTACGCCGGCGACGCCGCGGGACGGGAACGCGCCGCACAGTGCGGGCGGAGCGAGGACAGCGAGGACCGGTGCACCGGGTCCCATCCACCCGTTCGTCGTCGCCGCCGCGACGAGGACCACGAGGCCGACGACGCAGGCGAGTGCCAGGAGGCGAGCCGCTGCCGTCCGCCCCGTCACGGCCAGACCGGCGGCGACCACGAGACCCGCCGCGACGAGGACCGTCGGATTCGAGAAGGGGCCGAGGAAGCCCTCGGCGACGCGGCCGTCGCTCCACGTGACCGTGACCGCGTAGAGGAGGGCGAGCACCGCCGCGACGACGAGTGCTGCGGCCGTCGTCCTCCGACGGTCGCTCCGACGCCAGGAGTGATGCGCGATGCCGTCGATCACCAGGTGCAGAGCCTCACCACGAGCGGGGCGCTCGCGGCCGTGGGCCTCCGCGTCGTCGAGGAGCATCCCGAGCACCACGTCGCCGTGCTCGCGTCGCCAGTCTTCCGGGTACCAGCGGAGGAGGAGGCGGTACCTCTGTTCGGGGTTCATGCCGTCACTCCCTCGGGTCGCTCGGACAGACCCGCCCGCGCCTGCTCGACCATCGTCTCGAGGCGGCCGAGTTCTGCGGCGAGGGCTGCGGCCCCGGCGCCGGTCAGCCGGAAGAACCGCCGCAGCCGTCCGTCCGACACCTCCTCGCCGTCGACCGCCACGAGGCCGTCTGCCGCGAGACGCTCGAGGGCGGAGTAGAGCGTCGGCACCTTCAGCACCGCGTCTCCCGACGAGAGCTCGCGGGCCTCAGCCAGGATCGCGTAGCCGTGCCTCCTCCCCCGCGACAGCACGGTGAGGATCCAGAACGCCGTCGGCGGGAGCGGAGGTGTCATGATCACGAGAATACTCTCGCGTCGAGAGCATAGGAAGCACGGGCGACGGCGGAGGCGTCACTCCCCCAGGGTGATGGCTCGGAGGGCCCGGACGTGCGAGTCGAACGCGGCGGCTCCGGGTCGGGTCAGCGACACCCACGTCACGCGCCGCGAGTCACTCCGGGCGGAGGACGAACTCTTGAGACTGCTCGTGAAGCCGGCGTCGGCGAGGACCTTCAGGTGCTTCGAGAGCGTCGCGTCGCTCACTCCGAGAGTGTCGCGCAGGACGCCGAAGTCGACCCCGTCGCCGGCCCGCAGCAGACCGCAGATGCGCAGCCGGAGCGGCGCGTGGATGACCTCGTCGAACCGCGCGTCAGCGGACACGGCGCATCCGTTCGCGAGCCGAGGCGGTGAAGGCGGAGGTGGCGCCGACTCCGACCGCGAACGCCACCGCCGTCGGCAGGGCCACCCAGCCGTGCAGATCGAACGAGGCGAACCCGAGGGCGACGCTGTAGAGCGCGAGCACCAGGACGAGTGCCGCGCCGGTGAGCAGACACGGCATCGCGCCGAGGCGTCCGAGCGCGACGCCGGTCGCGCGACGGTAGGCCCAGAGCAGCACGGCGCCGAGGGCGAGCGCGGGCAGGATCCCGCCGGGCAGGTCCTCGCCGGCGGCGGGGCGCACCACGAAGAGTGCGGCGACCAGGCCGAAGCCGACTGCGAGCCACCAGGGGGTGCGGACGCGGTCGGCCAGACGGGCGCGGTCGGCGGACAGCTCGCGGAGGATGTCGTCGTTTTCCATGGTGGAAAGTCTTGCAGAGACTTTCCGGGAGAGCAACAGACTCTCGGACTCCGCCGGGGGCGGGCCGGTTAGCATGGTCGGCGTGAATTCAGCGAGAGCGACCGCAGCGGACCGCGACCCCCGGATCGGCCCGAACGCCGTCGTGCGCTTCGTGCTCGAGCTGTTCGCGCTGATCACGTTCGGCCTCTGGGGCTTCAGTGGCTTCGACGTGCCACTGAACATCGTCGTCGGCATCGGCGCTCCCGTTCTCGCCGCTCTCGTCTGGGCGCTCTTCCTCTCGCCGCGCGCCGTCCTCGCGATCGACGTCTACGGCCGCTCCCTGATCGAGCTCCTCGTCTTCGGAGCCGCGGCGCTCGCCTGGCTCGATCTCGGGCAGCCGGTCGTCGCGATCGCGTTCGGCGTCGTCGCGATCGTCTCGGGCGTCATCGCCGGGCGCCGCTCGATCTCGTAGCAGCGCCGGAGACGGCGCTCGATCTCCCGGCAGCGCCACCGACGACGGACGGCCGCCCCGCCGCTCCCGGAGGAGCGATCAGGACGGCCGTCGTGTCGAGCGGAGCGGCTACTCCGCCGCGGTCTCCTCACGCAGCGTCACGGCGCGGCGTCGGACTCCGGTGATGACCGCTCCGGCGCCGATCAGCGCCAGCGCGGCGGCTCCGAGGAGCCCTCCCTGGAAGCCCGTCGAGGGCAGGTGACCCGGTCCGCCGGTGCCGGGCAGGCCCGGTCCGGAGGTCGGCGACGACGTCGGCGCGGGGCCGGCGGTCGGTCCGGCGGTCGGAGTCGCGGTCGGCTCCGGTGCACCGGTCGGCGCGGGCGTCGCGGTCGGGGTCGCGGTCGGCTCGGCCGTGGGCGTCGCGGTCGGCTGCGGTCCGGGCGAGACGTCCTCGGTCACGTCGACGCTCACGAGCGTCGCGAGTCCCGAGTCCGCATAGGCGATGCGCCCGAGGTACTGCGCGGGGCCCGCCAGGTCCGACCACGAGACCGAGTACGACGTGGGCTCGCCGAGCACGGCGTCCACGGTCTCGGGCTCGGTCGTGAGCGAGCCGAGGCCGCCCTCCTCGGTGACGACGAAGCTGCGCAGGTCGAAGGCGACGGTGTCGTCGGATCCGACCGCGTAGATGTCGGCGGTCACCCGGTAGGTGCCCGCGTCCGGCGAGTCGAGGTCGACCCGCTCGTCGGCCGAGGCGGTGGCCGAGACGGCCTCGCCCACGGGCTCCCCGTCGGCGTCCAGCAGCTCGACGTACAGGTCCAGGTCGGACGTGTCGTCGATCGCGTCGAGGTCGAAGCGCGCGAAGGTCGCACCCTCGGGCACCTCGACGCTCGTCACGAACGTCTCCCCCGCGGGCAGGACGCCCGAGTGGCCGTCCTCGGCCGACTCGTCCTCTGCCAGCACTCCCCGGGCGAGTCCGCTCGGCGAGAGCGGCAGCGCGCCGTCGATGCCGGGCGTGATCGTGGCGGTCGTGGATCCGGTCGAACCGGAGCCGGAGACCTCGAAGGGCGCGTCGAGCAGCACCGGGCGCACGGCCACGGGGCTGCGCACCTCGTGCTCGGCGCTCGTCCAGGTGAGGTAGCCCGTCGCGAACTCGGCGAGCCCGGCGTCCTCGGTCGTGAAGGTGACCGTGTACTCGGCGCTCTCGCCCGCCGCCCCGAAGGTCAGGGTCTGGGGCGAGACGACGGCATCGATCCCGGGCACGTCGATCGAGGCGGTGTACACGCCGGGACCGGTCGCGGTGACCGTGCGCGTGACCGTCTGCGTCCCCGCGAGCGAGCCGATGGCGATCGAGGGCTGGTTCAGGTCGGACGGGTCGATGGCGTCGACCGCGAAGTCGGGGTCGAACACGTAGCCCGCGCCCTTGAGGAACGCGATCCAGTCGGTCGGGCCGCTCTCGTAGAGGAGTCCCGGGTCGAGGAACGCGGTCGGGTCGACGTGTCCGGCGCCCTGCGCGAAGACGTCGGTGGAGGGGTTCCCCGCCTGGTCGACGCTGTCGTACGCGGTCGTCATCATGGCCGACTTCACGGCCGACGGGGAGGCGGTCGGAGAGGCGCCGAGGATCAGCGCCGCGAGGCCCGCCACGTGCGGCGAGGACATCGAGGTCCCCGACTCGAACGCGAAGGCCGGGTCGTCGCCCTCCTCGTTGAAGGAGTCGGCGAGGATCGCGACTCCGGGAGCCGTGAGGTCGGGCTTGAGCACGTCGGTGCCGTCGGCCTCGGCCGGGCCGCGCGACGAGAAGCCGGCGACCTGCGGGACGGGGATCTCGGCGCCCGTGAGGTTGCCCTCGCTGAGCTCGACGGTCGCGCCGTCGGTGGAGGCGTACTCGGTGATCGCCTCGTAGGCCTGGGAGTCGATCTGGATGGACGGGACCGAGTGGTCGTCGACGTGCAGCGCGTTGGGGGTCGGGTTCAGCAGCAGCATGCCGACGCCGCCGGCCCGCTCGACCTCGGCCGACTTGGAGACGCGCGCGGTGGTGCCCGCGGTGCAGGCCACGACGGCGCCCTTCACCTTGTCGGGATCCAGCGTGCCGGGCGCGCAGATCTCGGGCGTCTCGGCGCCCGAGCGCACGACGTCGGCGCTGTTCACCAGCGGAGCCTCCAGGTCCTCGTGGACCGAGATGGAGCCGCCGACGAACGCCTGACCGTCACCCAGGGCGGCGGTCGCCGTGTACGACGGGATCGAGGACGCTGCGACCGTGGTGTACCACGGCGAGGCGTGGTCGAGGGTCGAGGCGTCGGGGCCGGAGTTGCCCGCCGAGGCCGCCACGAAGACGCCCGCGGCCGCGGCGTTCAGGAACGCCTCGTCGTAGAGGGTGAGCGTGGAGGTCGCCGAGCCGCCGCCGATCGAGAAGTTGATCACGTCGACTCCGTCCGTCACGGCCGCTTCGATCGCGCCGAGGATGCCGGGGCCGGAGCAGAAGTCGTCGTCGTCCGTGCCCTCGACGTCGCCGTTCCAGCAGACCTTGTAGGCCGCGACCTTCGCCGCCGGAGCGACGCCCGAGATGGTGCCGTAGTCGTAGCCGTCGACGCTCGCCTCGACGTCCGCGTTGCCGGCGGCGGTGCTCGCGGTGTGCGAGCCGTGCCCGTCGGCGTCGCGCGGAGACAGGAACTCGGGGTTGTCGTCCGAGCCGACCTTCTCGGAGTCGCCGAGGAACCAGCGTGCGCCGATCAGCTTCTGGCTGCACTCGTCGCCGTCCCACTGCTGGGAGGAGTCGGAGCCGGTCTCGCACGCTCCGACGAACTCGCCGCCGTCGGACTTGCGATAGGTGATGGTCTCGCCGTCCGTGTACGGCGCGGCTCCCGGCGACGTGGCCAGGGGTGGTCCGTCGAACGAGGGGTTCTCGGGCGCGATGCCGGAGTCGATGACACCGACGACGATGCCCGCTCCCGCGGCGTCGACGCCGCCGACCGCGTTCCAGACGCCGTCCTCGCCCTCGAGGCCGAGGAAGTCGGTCGAGCGCTGCTGCCCGGTGTCGGGCACGGGAGTGCCGGCGCCCGGCTCCGCCGTGACCAGCGGAGCGGTCTGAGCGGCTCCGCGAGCCCGGTCGAGGGTGAGGTCCTCGATCTCGCGCACCTGCGCGACGTCCTTGCGGTTCGCGAGGACGCTCGCCTGCGCGGCGGTGAGGGTGGCGGAGAAGCCGTTGAGGGCGACCGTGTAGTGGTAGCCGATCCGCGCGTCGACCGCGGCGGCGACGGCGTCCTGGCGCTTCTCCAGGTGCTCGGCGTAGTCCTCCACCGGAGCGGAGCGGGCCTGCAGCTGCGCCCCGGCGTCGGGTGCGGTGCGGGCGAAGCGGGCGTCGGTGCCCTCGTAGGTCGCGGCGGACGGCTCGACGAGGGTGACGACGTAGTCGCCGTCGTCGAAGCTCTGCAGCGACGAGAGGCCGCCGACGAGGGAGGCGCTCCCGATCACGGGGGCGGCGCTGGCGCCCGTGGCGGCGAAGGCAGCGGAGGCGGCGACGCCGAGGACGGCCAGACCCGCGAGGATCCGCCTCTCCGCGCGTCGGACTCTCGGTGGGTGGAAGGGCTGGATCGGCAAACGATGTCCTCTACTCGCAGTCGCTGGGAACCGGATCGGTTCCCGCATAGAAACGACCCTACGAACTCGATTGCCGGGCTCTGTTACGAACAGGTAACGAAGTACCTGAAAGGGTAACGCCTCCCGTTGGCACTCTCCGGGGTCGAGTGCTAAATTCGAGGCAGTTGAGTCGAGTCGGCTCAACTCGAGACTCATCCGTTGCCAGACCGAATGGAGTGATTCCCATGGCCGTCACCTACGACCCCGTCCGCGAGCTCGACCGCTTCGCCTCCGCCCTCTTCGGCTCGGGCCAGGGCCCCCGCCGCATGCCGATCGACCTGTACCGCGACGGCGACCACTACGTGCTCACCGCCGACCTGCCGGGCATCGACCCCGGATCCGTCGATGTGGACGTCGACGGGCAGCTGCTCACGATCCGCGCCCAGCGCACCGTCGCGAGCGGGGACGGAGTCACCTGGATCACCCGGGAGCGCCAGTCGGCCACCTTCGTGCGCCAGCTGAGCCTGGGCCAGGGCGTCGACACCGAGCGCATCTCGGCGTCGTACGACAACGGCGTGCTCTCGGTCACGATCCCCGTGTCCGAGAAGGCGCGCTCCCGCAAGATCGAGGTCGTCTCGACCTCGCACCCCGAGCAGGTGCAGCTGAGCGAGGCGCACTCGGAGTAGCTCGGACCCTCCGGCGGGGCGGCGCGCGCGAGCGGCCGCCCCGCCGTCACGTGCGGCGGCGCCGCCGTACGCTTTCAGCATGCGCGCCACGACTCCCGACGCCGCCGTCGGACTCCTGCTCCCCCGCGACCTCCCCGCCTCGCAGGTCCTCCCCTACGCCCGCCGCGCCGAGGCCGCGGGCTTCGACGAGCTCTGGGTCGTCGAGGACCTCGGCTTCCGCGGCGGCATCGCCCAGGCCGCGGCCGTCCTCGCCGCGACCGAGCGGATCGTCGTGGGCATCGGCATCCTGCCCGCCGCCGCCCGCGCCGCCGCGTTCACCGCGATGGAGCTCGGCACGCTCGCCGAGCTGTTCCCCGGCCGCGTGCACGCCGGCATCGGGCACGGCATGCCGCACTGGATGCGCGGCCTGCGCATCTGGCCGGCCAGCCCCCTCACGCTCCTCGAGGAGCAGTTCGACGCCGTCCGCTCCCTGCTCTCGGGCGAGGAGACGACGCGCGACGGCCGCTACGTCGCGGTCGACTCGCTTCGTCTCGAGACCCCGCCGACGGTGCTCCCGCCGCTGCTCGCCGGCGTCCGCGGACCCCGCTCGCTCGAGCTGGCCGGCCGCATCGCCGACGGCGTCGTGCTCGCCGAGCCGGTCACTCCGGAGTACCTCGCCACCGCCCGCGGGCACCTCGGCACGGGGGGCCGCGTGGTCGCCTACAACGTGGCCGCGGTCGACGACGACGCCTCGGCGGCGCGCGACCTCGTCCGCCCCGGCCTCGAGTGGATCGGCGAGCCGGACTGGGCGCCGCACATCGACCCGCTGCCCTTCGCGGCCGAGTTCCGCGCCCTGCGCGAGCGGAGCGCGGACCGCGCCGCCTTCGTCCGTGACCTGCCCGACGAGTGGGTCGACCAGCTGGCGGTCGTCGGCACCCCCTCGGCTGCCCGTGCGCGGATCGCGCAGCTCCACGACGCCGGCGCCGCGAGCGTCGTGCTCATGCCCTCGGGGCCGGACGCGATGGCGGCTCTGGATCGGCTCGCCCGCGTGCTCTGAGCACCTCCGGACCCCGGGAACGCGGTCGGCCCGCGGGATCCGAGGATCCTGCGGGCCGAAGCGTGCTCTGCGAGCCGGAGGCGGGCTACGCCGACATGCGCGCCTTGAGGTTCTCGTCGAGCGTCGCGAGGAACTCCTCCGTCGTCTGCCAGCCCTGGTCGGGGCCGACGAGCAACGCGAGGTCCTTCGTCATCTTGCCGGACTCGACCGTCTTGATGACGACGTCCTCGAGCGCGAGCGAGAAGTCGATGAGCTCCTGGTTGCCGTCGAGCTTGCCGCGGTGCGCGAGGCCGCGCGTCCAGGCGTAGATCGAGGCGATCGGGTTCGTCGAGGTGGGCTTGCCCGCCTGGTGCTGGCGGTAGTGGCGCGTGACCGTGCCGTGCGCCGCCTCGGCCTCGACGACGGAGCCGTCGGGCGTCGAGAGGACCGAGGTCATGAGGCCCAGCGAGCCGAAGCCCTGCGCCACGGTGTCGGACTGCACGTCGCCGTCGTAGTTCTTGCAGGCCCAGACGTAGCCGCCCTCCCACTTCATGGCCGAGGCGACCATGTCGTCGATGAGGCGGTGCTCGTAGGTCAGGCCGGCAGCGTCGAAGCGCTCCTTGAACTCGGTCTGGAAGATCTCCTCGAAGATGTCCTTGAAGCGGCCGTCGTAGGCCTTCAGGATCGTGTTCTTCGTCGAGAGGTAGACCGGGTAGTTGCGGGTCAGCCCGTAGTTCAGCGACGAGCGCGCGAAGTCGCGGATCGACGCGTCCTGGTTGTACTGGACCTGCGCGATGCCGTCGTCGGGCGCCTTGTAGACCTCGAACTTCATCGGCTCGGAGCCGTCCTCGGGGGTGAACTCGACGGTGAGCGTGCCCTTCCCCTTGAAGACGAAGTCCGTGGCGCGGTACTGGTCGCCGAAGGCGTGGCGGCCGATGATGATCGGCTTGTTCCAGCCCGGCACGAGGCGCGGGATGTTCGAGATGATGATCGGCTCGCGGAAGATCACGCCGCCGAGGATGTTGCGGATCGTGCCGTTGGGCGACTTCCACATCTTCTTCAGGCCGAACTCCTCGACCCGCGCCTCGTCGGGCGTGATGGTCGCGCACTTGACGCCCACGCCGTGCTTCTGGATGGCGTGCGCCGCGTCGATCGTGACCTGGTCGTCGGTCGCGTCGCGGTGCTCCATGCCGAGGTCGTAGTACTCGAGATTCACGTCGAGGTACGGGTGGATGAGGGTGTCCTTGATCTTCTGCCAGATGATCCGCGTCATCTCGTCGCCGTCGAGCTCGACGACGGTTCCCTCAACCTTGATCTTGGACATTGCTCTCCCATGGTCTCGTGAAGCGCCCCGCCTCTGCGCGGGACGGGCGGCTCTCGGCCGCGTCACACGGCCTCAACCAGCTTACCCGAGGGGCCAACTGTCTCGACGTCGAGAGAGTTCCGGGGAGCGGCCGGGTCGCCGGGCGATGCGTCGTCCGCCGGGAGGATGCCGCCCGCCGACCGGCCCGCTAGATTGACCGCATGAGTGCACTGCGTCTGGAAGAGCTGTCGGCCTCGAACATCTCCGCCGTCAACGGCCTGAGCCTCAAACCCGGCCAGGAGCAGTTCGTCGCGCCCGTCTCCTACTCCGCCGCCGCGGCCGTGATCGATCCCGGAGCCGCCTGGCAGCGCGCGATCCTCGACGGCGACGAGCTCGTCGGATTCCTCCACGCGCACTTCGATGAGAACGCCGCGGAGGAGTTCCGCAGCTGCATCTGGCGCATCAACATCGACGCGGCGAAGCAGGGCCGCGGAGTCGGCACCTTCGCCGTCCGCGCCGCCGCCGACGAGGCGCGCAGCCGGGGCTTCGACACCCTCACCGTGATCTGGGAGTCCGGCGAGGACGGTCCCGACCAGTTCTTCCGCTGGGTCGGCTTCGAGGTCGTCGGCGAGACCCCGTACGGCGAGAACATCGGGGCTCTGAAGCTCTGACCCCTCGGGACCTCCGGGACGGATCGTCCGACCGGATCGACCCAGGAGCCGGAGGCGCACCCGACTTCGTCACGGCCGTGCTGGCCGTCGTCGAGTCGATCCCTCGCGGGCACGTGATGGCCTACGGAGACGTCGCCGCGGTCCTCGGGACCCGTGCCGCCCGGGCGGTCGGCACCGTGATGGCCCGATACGGCTCCGACACCGCGTGGTGGCGCGTCGTCCGTTCCGGCGGCGCCCCTCCGGTCGGCCACGAGGACCGCGCCCGGGCGGAGTACGAGCGGGAGGGCACCCCGCTGGTCGAGACGCCGAGCGGCTACCGCGTCGACGTGCGGACCGCTCGCTGGACCGGTCCGCCCGCCGACGCCTGGACCCATGAGCCCGCCGGCCCCTAGACCAGCGAGTCCCGCCAGGCGGCGTGCAGCACGGCGAAGCGGCCCTCCCCGGCGATCAGGTCGGCGGGAGTCCCGTCCTCGACGATGCGCCCGTGCTCCATCACCAGCACCCGGTCGGCGATCGCGACCGTCGACAGCCGGTGCGCGATGATCACCGCGGTCCGATCGGCGAGCAGCGTCTGCAGACCCTGCTGCACGAGCCGCTCGCTCGGGATGTCGAGCGAGGACGTCGCCTCGTCGAGGATGAGCACAGCCGGGTCCGCGAGGAACGCGCGCGCGAACGAGATCAGCTGGCGCTGCCCGGCCGAGACGCGGCCGCCGCGCTTGTTCACGTCGGTGTCGTAGCCGTCCGGCAGCGACACGATGAACTCGTGCGCCCCGACCGCCTTCGCAGCGCCCACGATCTCGTCGTAGGTGGCCGAGGGCCGGCCGATCGCGATGTTGTCGGCGACGGAGCCCGAGAAGAGGTACGCCTCCTGCGTCACCATCACGATTGCGCGGCGGAGGTCCTTCGGGTGCAGCTGCCGCAGGTCGACGCCGTCGAGGGTCACCACTCCGTCGGTCGGGTCGTAGAAGCGCGAGAGCAGCTTCGCCAGGGTCGACTTGCCCGCACCGGTCGATCCGACGAGGGCGATCGTCTGCCCGGCGGGAATGTCGAGGTCGAAGCGCGGCAGGATCTCCCGATCGGCCGTGTACGCGAAGCGCACGCCCTCGAACCCGATGCGCCCCCGTGCCTCGTAGAGGTCGACCGGTCGCGCGGGATCCGGCACGCTCGGCTCCTCCGCCAGCACGCCCGAGATCTTCTCGAGGGCCGCGGCGGCCGACTGGTAGGAGTTGTAGAACATCGCCATCTCCTCCATCGGGTCGAAGAAGCGGCGCGTGTAGAGCAGGACCGCGAGCAGGGCCCCGATCTCGAGCCCGCCGTCGAGCACGCGGATGCCGCCCAGCAGCAGGACGACCGCGACGGTCACGTTGCCGATCAGCACGAGGCCGGGATCGAAGGTCCCGAAGAGCGCGAACACGCGCTTGTAGGTGACGCGGTAGCGCTCGACGAGCTCGCCGAACACCGACTCGTTGCGCGTCTCGGTGCGGAAGGCCTGCACGGCGCGGATGCCGGTCATCGTCTCGACGAACTGCACGATCAGCCGCGACGACGCGACGCGGGTGCCGCGGAACAGCGCCTGCGACCGCTTCTGGAACCAGCGGGTCAGGATCGCCAGAGGGACGAGTGCGCAGGCGAGCACGAGACCGCTCGGCGGGTCGAGCGAGACGAGCGCGATCGCCACGAAGCCCATGTAGAGCGCGCCCTGGACGAGCTGGTTGATGCCCGAGTCGAGCAGCTCGCGGATCGAGTCGAGGTCGCTCGTCTGCCGCGAGATGATGCGGCCCGAGGTGTAGTTCTCGTGGAACTCGAGGCTGAGCCGCTGCGTGTGCAGGAACACGCGCTTGCGGAGGTCCAGGAGGATCGCCTGGCTCACCCGCGCCGACAGCACCGTGTACCAGGCGACCAGGAGGGCGCCGGTGAGCCCGGTGAGGATGTACGCCCCGACGGCGAGCAGCAGCGGAGTCGCATCGCCGTCGAGCACCGCGGGCAGGCCGTTGTCGATCCCGGCAGCGATCAGTGCCGGTCCGGCGACCTGCGCCGCGGTGGAGATCACGACCACCACCGCCGTCAGGATGAGGCGCACCCGCAGCGGCCGCAGCAGCGACCCGAGGAGTCGCAGCGAGCGGCGGCGCATCGCCGCGGACTCGGCGCGCGTGAGGTCGTCGCGCTCCTCGAGGGAGCCGAGCGTGCTCATAAGGTGCTCTCCTGATCGATCGGGGCGGGCCGGGAGCCGACGCGCTCGGCGCCGGGCGCCCTGGACTGCTCGTCCTCCTCGAGGCTCGAGACGACGAAGCGGTAGTGGGGGCTCGTCGCCAGCAGCTCGCTGTGGGTGCCGACGGCGGTGACGCGCCCCTCCTCGAGGAGCGCGACGCGGTCGGCGAGCGCGACCGTGGACGGACGGTGGGCGACGATCAGGGCGGTCGTGTCGCCGAGGACGCGGCGCAGGCCCGCCTCGACCCGGGCCTCGGTGTCGACGTCGAGCGCCGACAGCGGGTCGTCGAGCACCAGCACCGACGGCCGCGCGGCGATCGCCCGGGCGAGGGCCAGCCTCTGCCGCTGCCCGCCGGAGAGGCTCATCCCCTCCTCGCCGACCGTGGTGTCGAGGCCGTCGGGGAGGGAGTGCACGAAGTCGGCCTGGGCGATCTCGAGCGCCTCGAGCAGCTCCTCCTCGCTCGCCTCGGGACGCCCGAGGAGCACGTTCTCGCGGACGGACGTCGAGAAGAGCGTGGCGTCCTCGAAGGCCATGCCCACGTGCGAGCGGAGCTCCTCGCGGCGCAAGCGGCGCACGTCCACTCCGTCGATCTCGATCGAGCCGGCGGTCACGTCGTAGAGGCGGGGAAGGAGCGCGGTCAGCGTCGTCTTGCCCGACCCCGTCACTCCGACCAGGGCCATCGTCTCGCCCGGCTCGACCTCGAGGTCGACGCCGTCGAGCAGTTCGGCGGTGCTGTCGGGTGCGTCCTGGTAGCGGAAGTGGACGTCGCGGAACACGACCCGGCCGCGCGGCCGGGCGATCGTCTCGGGCGCCTCCGGGTCGGTGATCGTGTTGCGGCTGTCCATCACCTCGAAGTAGCGGTCGACGGCGGTGCGCGTGTCGAAGGTCATCGACAGGAGGAACCCGATCGACTCCACCGGCCAGCGCAGCACCGTGGCGGTGGCGAAGAAGGCGAACAGCTCGCCGACGCTCAGCTGGCCGTCGGCGGCGAGGAACACTCCGCCGAGCAGGCACAGCGCGAACGCCACATCGGGCACGAGCAGGAGGATCAACCAGATCCCCGCGATCGCCTTGGCCTTCGCGATCTCGGTGCCGCGCAGCAGCTCCGCCTGATCGGCGAAGCCCTCGAGGGCGTGCTTGCCGCGGCCGAACGCCTTCAGCACGCGGATGCCGTGCACCGACTGCTCGACGGTGGTCGCGAGATCGCCGGCCTGGTCCTGGCTGCGACGGGCGATGCTCGAGTAGCGCTTCTCGAAGAGGAAGCCGTAGATCCAGACGGGGATCGAGCAGACGATGAAGAGGACGCCGAGGATCGGGTTCCAGTACACCAGCACGCCGAAGCCGACGAGGATCGTCAGGGCGTTCACGACCAGCAGCACGAAGCCGAAGGCGATCCAGCGGCGGATGAGGCTCAGGTCGCTCACGGCGCGGGACAGCAGCTGGCCGCTCTGCCAGCGGTCGTGGAACGAGACGGGCAGGTCCTGCAGGCGCTGGTAGAGCGCGGCGCGCATCCGGGCCTCGACCCGCGTGCTCGGGGTCAGCACCATCCGGCGGCGGAGAGCGATCGCGACCGCCTCGAGCACGCCGAGTCCGAGGACCAGCAGCACGGGTCCGATCAGCGGCCCGAGATCACCGGAACTCGCTCCCTCGGTGAGCGGCCCGTCGACGAGTCGCTGGAGGACGATCGGGATGGCCAGCGAGACGAGGCTCGCCACGAGGGCGACCACGATGCCGAGGCTGAGGCGCGGCAGGGTGTCGCCGACGAACGGCAGCAGGCGCAGCAGCACTGTCAGCGTGCTGGGGCGTTGGGCTGTCGGGGACGACGGTGCGGACGGGGAGGAGGGTGCGGACACAGGAGTGCTTTCGCGGCGAGGAGCGGAGGGCGCTGTCGGGCGCCGGAGAGGACGAGTGCCGCGGAGTCCGGCTCCGGGCAGCCTTGCAGGCTATACCCGGTCTCGCGGAGGTGTCCACCCGGGCCGGGGGACGCTGTCGCGGGATGGCGTCCTCGGCGCGTCGGCCCGCTCCCCGCACCGGGCCGCCGCTCCACGCCGTCTCAGCGCACGCGCACAGAGAGGCAGGTCACGCAGCCCTCCAGCTTCTCGAACTCCGAGATGTCGACCGCGACGACGGTGTAGCCGAGCCCGCGGAGGAGCTCGGCGCTGCGGGGCGCCGAGGCCGCCATCAGCAGAGTGTCGTCGTCGAGCACGACGACGTGCGCGCCGGGCTCCTCCGGCATCGGCAGGAAGGAGGGGAAGAGCCGCGGCTCGTCGACGACGGGCTCCCAGCCGATGACCGTGCCGTCCGGCAGAGCCGTGACCGCGCTCTTGAGGTGCAGCGCTTTCGTGAGCGGCACCGCGACCACCGTCCATCCCAGCGGGCGGAGGATCGAGCGCAGCGCCGCGACTCCCTCGGCGTTCGTCCGACCGCCGCGGCCCACGTAGACGGTGCGGCCGATCTTGAGCACGTCGCCGCCGTCGAGGGTGGCGGGCGCCTCCAGGCGGTGCACGGTGAGGTCGAGCGCGCGCGCCGCCTCCTCGGCACCGGCGCTCTCGCCCCGGCGCGACTCGGCACCCGAGCGGGCGAGGACGGCGTGCGAGCCGAACACGACCACCGCGTCCTCGACGAAGACGGAGTCGGGGTGCTCCGGCGCGAACGCGGCCTGGACGATCTCCCACCCCGCGTCCTCGAGGGCGTCGACGTACTCCTCGTACTGCGCCTCGGCGGCCACCTGGTCGACGGGGACGCGCTCGAGGTGCGTGAGCTCTCCGTCGCCGAGGTTCGGGGTCGGCAGGCGGATGATCGCGATGCGGCGCGCGGGCGCCTCCCGCTCCTCGCGGACGGGCGCCAGCGACAGGGCGATCCGGCGGCCGAGCGTGGCGGCCGCGACGGTGAACGCCACCAGGAAGAGGAGGTTCAGACCGCCCAGCGTCGCCAGGATCGACATCCAGACGGTCCCGTCGATCGGAGCGCCGCTCGCGGACGCCTGCACGAGCGTGCCGGAGAGAGCGCCGACCACTCCCGCGAGCAGTCCCGCGATCGCCGCGGTCCACCGCCGCGCGAGCAGTCCGGCGACCGCCAGGACCGCCAGCACCACGAAGGCCAGGACGGTCGAGAGCAGGAAGTAGGCGTTCACCTGCGCCAGCGACGAGGGCTGCAGCTGGTTGCCGACGAAGAACGCGAGCAGATTCGCTGTGTGCGCCGCGACCGCTGTCGCCGCCGCCGCCGCGATCGCCGGCAACACCCTCCGTCCGAGCGTGGGGGCGTTCACGGTGTCGGGCGTCGAGTCGGTAGGCACCCGCCGACCCTACGCGCTCTCCTCCGCCCCTCCCCGTCCGCCCCCTCGACACCTCTCAGGCGCGCCGCCGCGACTGCCGCACGAAGCACCGTCCTGCCCGTGCCTCAGGACTGGGCGCGCGCCGGGCCCCCGCCCCCGCCCGAGCACCGCTTCACGACCAGTCGCCCTCGCCCCCGCCTCCGCCTGGACGCGATACGCCCCCCACCCACCGACCTGCGCCCGGATCGCGACCACTCACTGCTCGACAGCACCGTCCGCCGCCGCAGCACCCGACACCCTCGAAGCCGGGCGTTGAGGAACCCGGCGCCCTCGGAGCGAGGCACACGTCAGCTCGACGCCCACAGGGCGAGAACACGGAAACTCGACGCCCGCAGGGCGAGGCACACCCCGACTCCCGGCAGGCTCCGAGTCCTGGATGGGTCGATGCCCGAAGGGCGAGCCCGCTCAGCGGGAATCGCGTGCCAAGCGATTCCCGCGGCGGGCGACGCTCCCCGCTCCCTGGAACGCACCCCGTCGCGAAGCCGACCGCGCCACGCCGCGCGAGGAGCGGCGTGGAGAAAAGCACCCACTGAGCGCGAAGCGCTCAGTGGAAGAAGTGCCGCTCCCCCGTCGTGTACATCGTGATCCCCGCGCGCTTCGCCGCGTCGATGACCTCGGCGTCGCGGACGGAGCCGCCGGGCTGGACGACGGCCTTCACGCCGGCGGCGAGGAGGACCTCGAGGCCGTCGGCGAAGGGGAAGAAGGCGTCGGAGGCGGCGACGGAGCCGGGGGCGCGGTCGCCGGCGCGGGTGACGGCGAGGTGGCAGGAGTCGACGCGGTTGACCTGGCCCATGCCGACGCCGACGGAGGCGCCGCCCTTGGCGAGGAGGATCGCGTTGGACTTCACGGCGCGGCAGGCCTTCCAGGCGAACTCGAGGTCGAGGAGCGTGTCGGCGTCGGCGGGCTCGCCGGCGACGAGCTCCCAGCCGGAGCTGACCTCGCCCGGGCCTCCCGTGAAGCGGTCGGGCTCCTGGATGAGGACGCCGCCCGAGATCTGCTTGAACTCGGTCTCGACCGGCGCGTAGAAGGAGGGGAGCTGCAGCAGCCGCAGGTTCTTCTTGGTCTTGAGCACCTCGAGCGCTTCGGGCTCGAAGGCGGGGGCGACCAGCACCTCGGTGAAGATCTCCTTGACCGTCTCGGCCATGGCGAGGGTGACGGGGCGGTTCGCGGCGATGACGCCTCCGAAGGCCGACACCGGGTCGCACTCGTGGGCCCGGCGGTGCGCGGAGGCGATGGGGTCGAGGGCCTTCGTGCTCGCGATCGCGATGCCGCAGGGGTTCGCGTGCTTGATGATCGCGACGGCGGGGAGCACGAAGTCGTAGGCCGCGCGGACGGCCGCGTCGGCGTCGACGAAGTTGTTGTACGACATCTCCTTGCCGTGCAGCTGCTCGGCCTGGGCGATGCCGGTGCCGTCGGGCGACACGTAGAGCGCGGCCTTCTGGTGCGAGTTCTCGCCGTAGCGGAGGACCTGCTTCAGTGTGCCGCGGATCTCGACGGCGCCGCCGAACTCCGATCCGTCGCCCTCCTGCCCGGCGAACCAAGCGGCGACGGCGGAGTCGTACGAGGCGGTGTGCGCGAAGGCGCGGGCCGCGAGGGTGCGGCGGGCGGCGAGGGTGGTGCCGCCGTCGGCCAGGGCGGCGACGACTCCGGAGTAGTCGGCCGGGTCGACGACGATCGCCACGTTCGCGTGGTTCTTCGCCGACGCGCGGACGAGCGCGGGTCCGCCGATGTCGATGTTCTCGACGACGGTCGCGGGGTCCGCTCCGCCGGCGACCGTCTCGCGGAACGGGTACAGGTTGACGACGACGAGCTCGAACGCGGCGATGTCGAGCTGCTCGAGCTGCTCACGGTGCGAGGCGAGGCGGAGGTCGGCGAGGATGCCGGCGTGCACGGCGGGGTGCAGCGTCTTCACGCGGCCGTCGAGCGACTCCGGGAAGCCGGTGACGGAGGAGACGTCGGTCACCTCGTGGCCCGCGTCGCGGATCGTCGCGGCCGTCGATCCGGTCGAGACGAGCTCGACACCGGAGGCGGCGAGCGCCGCCGCGAGCTCGAGGAGCCCGGTCTTGTCGCTGACCGAGATCAGCGCTCGGCGGACGGGGACGACGTCGCGGTCGTCGTAGCTGCTGGGGTCGTGGGCGGTGATGCTCATGCTCGGGCGAGCTCCTCGAGATCGACGGTTCCGTGGGCGATGTCGAGCACCGTCTGCACCAGCAGGCGACGCTCGATGGTCTTGATGCGCTCGTGCAGAGCGTGCTCGCTCTCGCCGGGGAGCACGGCGAGGCTCTCCTGGGCGATCACCGGGCCGGTGTCGACTCCGGTGTCGATCACGTGCACGGTGACGCCGGTCTCGGTCGCGCCGGCCGCGAGCGCGTCGCGCACGGCGTGGGCACCGGGGAACAGCGGGAGCAGGGCGGGGTGGGTGTTGATCATCCGCGGGCTGAGGGCGTCGACGACGACGGGAGGCAGGATCCGCATGAATCCCGCGCAGACCACGAGGTCGGGCTCCCACTCGCGGATGCTCGCGAGCAGCTCCTCGCCCCACGCATCGCGGGAGGCGAAGGCGTGCGGGGTGACGGTGAAGGAGGGGACGTCGAACGCCTCCGCGTGCCGCAGCCCCTCGGCGTCGGTGTCGCTGCCGACGGCGACCACGCGCGCCGGGAAGCGGTCGTCCCGGGTCGCCTCCAGGAGGGCGCGGAGGTTGGAACCGCCGCCGGAGATCAGTACGACGAGCTTCAGCACTGCGCAAGTCTAGGGGGAGGCCTCCGCCCCGGACCACCGCGCTCAGTCGCGCGGGGGCCTGCCCGCGGCGAGACCGAGCCCGGCGGCGAGGGCCAGTTCCAGCGCGGCGATCGCGCCGACGACGAGCGGATCCGGCCCCACGACCGCGAGCCGCCCCGGCCCGGCGGAGCCCGCCGCCGCCCAGGCGAGCAGCCCGAGGACGACGCCCCCGACCACTCCGGTGCCGGCCGCCGCGACCGCGCCCCAGCGCAGGAGCGAGCGGCCGTCGAGCGCCTCGATCAGCGGGCGGCGGACCCGCCAGCCCGCGAGGAACCCGGCGAGGATCGGGACGAGGAGTCCGAGGAACCCGAACGGCAGGTCGCCCTGCGGCAGGGCTCCGAGGAACGGGATCGACGGCACGGGCCCGAGCAGGGTCCCGGCCGGTCCGACCGACGAGCCCGCGCCGAGGGCGAAGCCCGGCCCGATCAGCCAGCTCGCCGCCCAGATCACGAGGTCGGGCACGAAGGCCAGCTGCCCCAGCGTCAGCACGAGCCCGCCGAGCGCCTCCGAGCCCAGACCCTCGTAGAGCGCGACGACCGAGGTGTACCCGACGACGAGGAGCACGGCGACGAGCACCGCGGCAGCGCCGACGACGCCGGCTGCCGCCAGCGCTCCGGCTCGCAGCGACGTGAGCACGAGCGGGAGCGCGGGCTCCGGCAGCCGGGCCGCCGCGTCCGAGACCAGCTCGCCGAGCCGGTCCCTCTCTCCGCTGCGGGCGGAGTGGAGGACCGCCCCGATCGCGACACCGAGACCGAACACGAGCGGCGGCAGGACGGCACCCTGCACGGGGGCGATCGTCGCCGACTCCGTGGCGGACCCGAGCGTCACCAGGAACGCGATGGCGAAGTAGGTGGCGATCGCCGCGGTGAACCCGATGAAGCGGAACGGCGACTCCTGCGCCCGTCGACCGGTGCGGGCGCCGAGGAGGATCGCGAGCAGCGCGAAGGCGAGGGGCGCGATCGTGACGGTGAAGGCGTCCGTGCCGCCGGGCAGCCCCAGAGCGAGCGCCGAGTCGGGGGCGAGGCTCGCCCGCAGGTCGGCACCGTGGCCCATCAGCCAGGCGTCGGCCGCGAGGCGCCAGAACACGGCCCAGTCGACGGCCGTGTCGTACTGCACCGCCCAGAGGACGGTGAGCGGGACGAGCGTGATCGCGATGCCCAGGAGAGCCGAGAGCGCGGCGTCGAAGGCGGCGAGGAGGGCGACGGTGATCCGGTTCATAGGCGCGACGAGCCTACCGGCGGGTCCGCGTCCGGTCGCGGCGCGGCGCGCGGCCTCCCGCCCTCCTGCCGCGCGCGCCGCCACGCCCTACTGTCGACTCGTGACGAGGACACCGGCGGAGCGGACCGAGCGCGGCCTGGACAGGCTCGTGAACTTCAGCGACGCCGTCACGGCGATCGCGATCACGTTCCTGGTGCTGCCGCTCGTCGACGTCGTCGAGGAGGGCGGGTACGGCGACCTCGGCCCGCTGCTCGCGGACCACTCCGGCACGCTGGCGGCGTTCGTCGTGACCTTCGCGGTCATCGGACGCCTGTGGCTGGTGCAGCACGCGGTCTTCGAGGAGGTGCGCGGCTACTCCCCCGCGCTCGTCGCGGTGAACTTCGTCTGGCTCGCGGCGATCGTCCTCCTGCCGTTCGCGGCGAACCTGCTCTCGACCGTGTTCACCGACGATCCGTCCGTCTTCGCCCTCTACATCGGAGTGGTCATCGCGGCGAGCGCCGCCACCCTCGGCATGCGGCTGCTGCTGCGCCGGGACCCCGCGCTCGGCGCCGGAGCCCCGCAGCCGCTGTCCCGCCCGCTGATCGTCCTCGGGCTGCTCGGCGTCGCGCTCGTCCTCGCGGTGGCAGTGCCCGCGGTGAACATGCTCTGGCTGCTGCTGCTCCTGCTCCTGGAGCCGCTGGACCGATGGGCGAGGCGCAGGCGTCCTCGGGCCTCTGCCCGTCCCGTCCGCACCCCTCGGGGACTGGACCGCCTCGTCAACTTCTCGGACGCGACCGTCGCGATCGCCATCACCCTCCTGGTGCTGCCGCTCGTGCAGCTCGCTCCGGAGATCGCCGAGGGCGGAGGAGGCGTGGCGGCGCTCCTCGACGACCACCTCGACCAGGTGCTCGCCTTCGCTCTGTCGTTCGTCCTGATCGCCGTGTTCTGGATCCCCCACCACCGCGTCTTCGAGCGTGCCGACGACTACGACGGCCCGCTGGCCTGGCTCGATCTGCTCTGGCTCGCCGCCGTGGCGTTCTTCCCCTTCGCCACGGGCGTGATCGCGCTGCTCCCCGACTCCCGCGGGACGATCGGCCTCTACGTCGGGACCATGGTCGTGATGAGCGGCGCGCTCGTGCTGATCGAGAGGCACCTGGAGCGACGCCCGGAGCTGCTGCGGGAGGGCGTCGCCGGAGCGCCCCTGCGCCGGGCGCTCGTGCCGTTCGGTCTGCTGGTGCTCGCGTTCGCGCTCGCGATGGCGGCGCCCTCGCTCTGGTGGCTGCTGGTCCTGCTGCTGCAGCGGCCGGTGCAGGTCCTGCTCGAGCGGAGGCGTCCCGCCGGCTAGCGCTCGGGTGCCCAGCCCAGCTCGGGTGCGATCCGCTCGGCCACCGTCCGCAGGATCCGGCGGTGCGACTCCACCCCTCCCACCGCGGGGAGCGTCAGCGTCAGCGAGTCCGCCTCCGCGAGGGCCGGATCGGCGGCGAGCGACGCGACGATCTCCTCCGGCGAGCCGAGGTGCAGCGGGCTGAAGCGCATGGGAGCCGCGATGATCGAGCGGTCGGCCGTGCGCGGTGTGCCGTCGTCGTTCATCCGCGCGAGGTAGCCGTCGATGAAGGCGCGATGGGCCCGCTCGTCGGCGTCGTCCAGGAGCGGCAGCACGATGCGGCCCGCGGTGACGCGCGAGGTCCGCTCGGGATGCGCGGCGCGGAACGCCTCGCGGTAGGCGCGGATCTGCACCGCCTGCTGCTCGGCGAACGGCAGACCGGTCTCCTCCGTGTTGAGGGTGGAGACCTGCAGGTGCATGCCCTGCTCGCCGGCGCGCACCGCGGAGGAGACGGTGCCGGCGCCGTACCAGATCCGGTCCGCGAGTCCCGGGGCGTGCGGATGCTGGATGAGCGGATCGCCGACCGGCACCGACATCAGCGCCGACTCCGCGATCCCGAGCACCTCGCCCGAGAGGGCCTCGCGCAGCCGGCGGATCCGCTCCTGAGCCTCGGCGCGGAACTCGCCCTCGCCCTGCCCGAAGACCCCGTCGAAGACCGACGCGAGGTGCGCGAATCCGCTGCTCACCCCCAGATCGAGGCGGCCGCCCGACAGCAGGTCGACGGTCGCCGCGTCCTCGGCGAGGCGGATCGGCGCCTCGTAGCGCGCGCCGATGACGGCGGTGCCCAGGCGGAGGCGCCGCGTGCGCTGCGAGGCGGCCGCGAAGAAGGTCATCGGCGAGGCCAGGAAGCGCTCGAAGTGGCGCACCCGCACCCAGCCGGTGCCGTAGCCCAGCTCCTCGGCGAGCTCGAAGAGGGCGAGCCCGTCCTCCAGGCTGCGCGCGGCGTCGCCGGGCTGCTCGGGGCCCTCCGGATACGGGACGAAGGTGAGGAAGTCGAGGCCGAGTCTGCGGGTCACACCGCGACGGTACCCCGGAACGCGCGAACGGGCGGGATCGCTGCCGGAGCAGCGGATCCCGCCCGTTCGGATGCGCCAGTGGCTACAGCGACGCGTAGACCTCGCGCAGCAGCGCGGCGGTCTCGGACGGCGTCTTGCCGACCTTCACGCCCGCGGCCTCGAGGGCCTCCTTCTTGGCCTGCGCGGTGCCCGCGGAGCCCGAGACGATGGCGCCGGCGTGGCCCATCGTCTTGCCCTCGGGAGCCGTGAAGCCCGCCACGTAGCCGACGACCGGCTTGGTGACGTTCGCCTTGATGAAGTCGGCCGCGCGCTCCTCGGCGTCGCCGCCGATCTCGCCGATCATGACGATCGCCTTGGTCTCGGGGTCGGCCTCGAACGCGGCGAGCGCATCGATGTGCGTCGTGCCGATGATCGGGTCGCCGCCGATGCCGATGGCGGTCGAGAAGCCGAGGTCGCGCAGCTCGTACATCATCTGGTAGGTCAGGGTGCCCGACTTCGAGACGAGGCCGATGGGGCCCTTGCCCGTGATCGTCGCGGGGGTGATGCCCACGAGCGACTCGCCCGGCGTGATGATGCCGGGGCAGTTCGGGCCGATGATGCGGGTCTTGTTCCCCTTCTCCTGCGCGTACGCCCAGAACTCGGCCGAGTCCTGCACCGGGATGCCCTCGGTGATGACGACGAGGAGGCCGATCTCGGCGTCGATCGCCTCGATGACGGCGTCCTTCGAGAAGGCGGGCGGGACGAACGCGATGGAGACGTCGGCACCGGTGGCCTCGATGGCCTCCTTGACGGTGCCGAAGACGGGCAGCTCGACGTCGCCGTGGGTGACGGTCGTGCCGGCCTTGCGCGCGTTCACGCCGCCGACGATGTTGGTCCCGGCCTTGAGCATCAGCGCGGTGTGCTTGGTGCCCTCGCCGCCGGTGATGCCCTGGACGATGACCTTGGAGTCCTTGGTGAGGAAGATCGACATGCTTGTTCTCTGATTCCTTGAGTCGTCGGGTCCGTTACGCGGCGGCGAGTTCGGCGGCCTTGTCGGCGCCCTCGTCCATGGTCGCGGCGAGCGTGATGAGCGGGTTGGCGGCGGCCTGCAGGATCGCGCGGCCCTCCTCCACCTTGTTGCCGTCCAGGCGGACGACGAGCGGCTTGGTCGCGGTGTCGCCGAGGATCTCGAGCGCCTGCAGGATGCCGTTGGCGACGGCGTCGCACGCGGTGATGCCGCCGAAGACGTTGACGAAGACGCTCTTGACCTGCTCGTCGCCGAGGATCACGTCGAGGCCGTTCGCCATGACCTGGGCGGACGCTCCGCCTCCGATGTCGAGGAAGTTGGCGGGCTTCACGCCGCCGTGGCGCTCGCCCGCGTAGGCGACCACGTCGAGGGTCGACATGACCAGGCCCGCGCCGTTGCCGATGATGCCGACCTCGCCGTCGAGCTTCACGTAGTTGAGGTCGTTCTCCTTGGCCTTCGCCTCGAGCGGGTCGGCGGCGTCCTTGTCCTCGAGCGCAGCGTGCTCGGGGTGGCGGAAGCCGGCGTTCTCGTCGAGCGAGACCTTGCCGTCGAGCGCGACGATGTCGCCCTCCTCGGTGAGGACGAGCGGGTTCACCTCGACGAGGGTCGCGTCCTCGCCGGTGTAGACGTCGTAGAGCTTCACGAGGACCGGGGCGACCTTGCCGATCAGCTCCTCGGGGAACTTCGCCGCGCGGGCGATCTCCTCGGCCTTGGCGAGGTCGATGCCCTGGCCGGCGACGACCTCGACGCGCGCGAGCGCCTCGGGACGCTCGACGGCGAGCTGCTCGATCTCCATGCCGCCCTCGTAGGACGTGAGCGAGAGGTAGGAGCGGTTGGCGCGGTCCAGCAGCACCGAGAAGTAGAACTCCTGGGCGATGCGGGCGCCACCGGCAACCATGACGCGCTTGACGACGTGGCCCTTGATGTCGAGGCCGAGGATCGACTTCGCGGCCTCCTCGGCGTCGTCGGCGGTCTTGGCGACCTTGACTCCGCCGGCCTTGCCGCGTCCGCCGATCTTCACCTGCGCCTTGACGACGGTCACGCCGCCGAGCTTCTCGGCCGCGGCGCGCACCTCCTCGGGCGTATCGGCGACGATGCCGGGGAGCACGGGGACGCCGTACTTCTCGAACAGATCACGGGCCTGGTATTCGAAGAGATCCACGCTGCATTCCCATTCCGCGCCGAGCGCGCTTGCGTTTCGAGTCCGATGCGGCCCGTCTGCGCCGGAGTCTCGGCACAGTCCTGGGCCGCGACAACTCTACTCCGCACGCACTGAGCGCTTCCCGCGCCGCGTAGCGTGGTCGCATGCCCTCGAGAAGCCGCTCCCGCCCGGAGCGCGACGTGTTCCGCGAGGGCGTCTTCCTGATCGCCGGCGCCCGCGCGATCCTGCTGCAGATCGCGCACCCCGCTGTCGGCGCGGGCGTCGCCGAGCACTCCGACTTCGTGCACCGGGCGCTGGGGCGCCTGCACGGCACCCTCTCCTACCTCTACGCGCTGCACTACGGCTCCCCGGACGACGTCCGTGCGGTGCGCCGCCGGGTGAACCGCGCGCACGGCCCGGTCCGCGGCCCCGGGTACAGCGCCTTCGATCCGGAGCTGCAGCGCTGGGTCGCGGCGACCCTCACGCAGTCGATGCTGCAGCTGTACGAGGGCGCGTTCGGGCCGATGACCCGGGAGCAGGCGGACGATCTCGTCGACCGCTCACGCGTGGTCGGCACCTCGCTGCAGATGGCGGACGCGGCGTGGCCGGCCGACCGGGCGGCGTTCGACGCCTACTGGGACGAGCAGGTGACGCGCCTGCGCGTCACGCCCGACGCGCGCCGCGTCGCGCACGACCTCCTCGGTGGAGCGATCGCCGCGTGGTACCTGCGCCCACTCGGCCCGTACCTCCGTCTGATCACCGCGGGGCTCCTCCCGCCGGCGCTGCGGGAGCCGTTCGGCTTCCGCTGGAGCGAGCGGCAGCAGCGGCGCTTCGACCGGGCGCTCGGGGTCACCTTCGCCGTCTACCGTCGGCTCCCGGCGGTCGTGCGGACGTCGCCGAGTCGCTTGTACCTGGCGCAGGTGCGCCGCGAGTCCTCTCTCTAGAACCCTGCCGTGATGCTCCAGCCCGCATAGGCGGCGAGCTCGAGACCCAGTGCCTGCGCGGCGGCCCGCGCCTCCTCGACGCCCCGCTCGTCGCGCACGTCGACGGCGATCGGCACGCTGTCGCCGAAGCCCGCGACCGAGACCCGGGCGCTCGTCGGCCCGCTGTAGAGGGGGACGTGCGCGTCCGCGGTGCGCGCTCCGATCACCCGCGACCCGGTCGCCTCCGCGATGACCGCGAGGGCGAACGGAGCCGTCGCGATCGCATCCGTGTACAGGGTCGCCTCGCCTCGCATGCCACGACCCTACGGCGCCCCTCGGATCCGGCTCCAGCACTCCCGCCGAGGCCTGCGGTGGAGGAGAATGCGGCTCGGAGCAGCACTCGATGAGGAGGCGCAGCATGGACGCGGTCGTGGTCGGAGTCAGCGGATCGGATCGGAGCACGGACGCCCTGCGCTGGGCGCTCGATTACGCGCGGGGCCATCGGCTGCCCGCGGAACTCGTGAGCGTCGTCGAGCCGGCGCGCGGCCGGATCGCCGAGGCGGCCGCCGAGCAGCGCCGCGCGGCGGGCGCGGTGCTCGAGGAGGCGCGGGCCCTCGCCGAGCGGGAGTACGCCGGGGTCCCCGTACGGGTGAGGCTGCTCGACGGCGATCCCGTGCACGTGCTCGCCGATGCCGCGCCCGCCGGCGCCCTGCTGGTGCTGGGCGCGCATCCGCTCTCCCGGCGCGGTCTCTCGGTGGCCGCGCCGGTCGCCGTCCGGGTCGCCGCCGCATCGCGGTCGGCGGTGGCGCTCATCCCCGGGCCCGCCTCGACGGGGCGCAGCGGAGTCGCGGTCGGCGTCGACGGATCCGAGGTCTCGCTCGAGGCGATCAGGCTCGCGGCGAAGGAGGCCGACCGGCTCGGCGAGCCCCTGCTCGCCCTCCACGCCTGGCAGCTGCCCGGAGCGTGGGCCGACTCGGTGCCGGTCGAGCGCCGCGTCATCGACGCGATCGAGGAGGACGAGGACCTCGTGCTCGCGGAGTCCCTCGTCGGCCTCGGCGAGAGCTGCCCCGACCTCGAGATCCGGCACCTGCTCGTGCGCGGCAACCCCGTCGAGAAGCTGAGCGAGGTCGCCGCCGAGGCGCGGCTGCTGGTCGTCGGCAGCCACGGACGCGGCGCGTTCCTGCGGCTGCTGCTCGGCTCCGTCAGCCACAGCCTCGCGCTGACCGTGCCGGGTCCCCTCGTGATCCTCCGCCATCGCGCTCTGACGCGCTGAGCATCCGATGGGATCCCTTGAACGGGGCACGCGCCGGTCCTACGGTGAACCACCCGGCATCCGCCGCGGCTGTCGACGACGACGGGAGCACACATGAGCATCGCCGAACCACGAGCTGCGGAGGCTCCCGCGGCCCCGCCCGCACCGACCGGCTTCGGCACCCTCTCGGTCGCCGCGATCCTGGCGGAGGCGGCGCGACGGACGCCGACCACGATCGCGATCCGCGTGGGTCCGCTCGCCGTCGACTACGCCACGCTCTGGGACCAGACCCGGGCCTACGCCGGTGCCCTCCGCGCCCTCGGGATCGGGCCCGGCGATCGCGTCGCGCTGCTCGTGCCCAACGTGCCGGACTTCCCGCGCGGCTATTTCGCCGTCCTCGCGCTGGGAGCGGTGGTCGTGCCGGTGCACGCCCTTCTCAAGCACGACGAGATCGCGTACGTGCTCCGCGACTCCGGCGCCTCGGCGCTGATCTGCGCCGCACCGCTCCTGCCCGAGGGGGCCGCCGGGGCCGCTCTCGTCAACGTCCCCGTGCTCACCGTGATGGTGCCGGACGGCACCGACTCGCCGTTCCCTCGTCTCGAGGACCTCGCCGCCGAGGCCGCTCCGATCGACGGATACGTCCCGCGCGAGCCCTCCGACACCGCGACGATCCTCTACACGAGCGGCACGACGGGCCGTCCGAAGGGAGCGGAGGGGACGCACTTCGCGATCGCGTCGCAGTCGGACGTGCTGCTGATGAACACCTTCGACCTGCACCGCGGGGACGTCGTGCTCGGCGCGCTGCCCCTGTTCCACACCTTCGGGCAGGTCTGCGCAATGAACACGGCCTTCCGCACGGCGGCGACGGTGGTGCTGGTTCCGAAGTTCGACGGCGACGCCGCTCTCGAGGCGATGATCGCGCACGAGTGCACGGTGTTCGAGGGCGTTCCGACCATGTATGTGGCGCTGCTCGACGCCGCGACCAGGCGACCCGACCGTCCGCCGCTGCGCTACGCGGTCTCCGGAGGAGCGTCGCTGCCGCTCGCGGTCATCGAGCGGTTCCGCGAGGTGTTCGGGGTCGAGATCTACGAGGGCTACGGGCTCACCGAGACCTCCCCCGTCGCCACCTTCAACCACGTGGGGGTCCCGCCGCGCGCCGGCACCGTCGGCACTCCGATCTGGGGTGTCGAGGTCGAGGTCGCCCGGCCCGAGGTGACCGATCGGATCGAGCTGCTCCCTCGCGGCGAGCTCGGCGAGATCGTCGTGCGCGGCCACAACCTGATGAAGGGCTACCTCGGCAACGCGGCGGCGAGCGCCGAGGCCGTCGTCGACGGCTGGTTCCGCACCGGCGATCTCGGCACGAAGGACGACGAGGACTACGTGCGGATCCTGGACCGCACGAAGGACATGATCATCCGCAACGGCTACAACGTGTACCCGCGCGAGGTGGAGGAGGTGCTGATCGGCCACCCCTCCGTCGCGAACGCCGCGGTCTTCGGAGTCGCGGACGAGAAGCACGGGCAGGAGATCGTCGCCGCCGTGGTCCTCGCCCCGTCGGCCGAGGTCGGCGCCGACGAGCTGATCGCCTTCGCGAACGAGCACCTCGCCGCCTTCAAGTTCCCCCGCCGCATCGAGTTCGTCGACGCCCTGCCGCTGGGCCCGAGCGGGAAGGTGCTCAAGCGCGAACTGGTCGCCCGCTACTCCTGACCGTCGCCATGAGATGCCACTCCGGTACGCCCCTCGCGGCGTGTCTCGTACCGGAGTGGTATCTCATGGCGGGAAACCGTCAGCCGAGCAGCGACCAGACGACGGAGGCGAGCACCGCGCCGGTCGCCGCGCCCGCCGCGACCTGCGCCGGAGTGTGCGCGCCGAGCCGCACGCGCGACCAGCCGGTCCAGAGCAGGACGGGCACCGATCCGAGCAGCGACCACGGTCCGTAGGCGATCAGCACCACGACGGCGCAGGTCGCGACGACTGCGGCGTGGCCGGACAGCTTCCACGCGAGGTTGACCACTCCGACCGCCACGACGACCGCGACGGTGACGAGGCCGAAGGTCGTCACGGCGGCGGGCGCTGCGAGCACCGCGAGAAGCACCAGACCGACGACGATCGAGACGAGTGCGAGGGCGATCGGCAGGGCGCGCTCGCGTCGCTCCGGGACGTGGTGGTCGCCCGTGATCCGCCCGGCGCGCAGCAGCAGTCGGATCGCGAGGTACGGCAGGACGCCGACGAACAGCGCCGCGAGGGCGCCCCATCCCACTCCCTGCAGGGGCGGATCCGCGACTCGCGCCCCGACCGCGATCGGCACGACGACCGCGAGCACCGCCGGCGAGAACGCCTCGGTCGCGAAGCGCGCCGCGGCGTCGCTCCGGGACCGGTGGCCGACCCGCGGCCTCACGACGCCGCGCGCCTCACAGCTTCTCGATCGGAGCGACCTTGATCAGCAGCTTCTTCGCGCCGACCTGGTCGAACAGCACGTGCGCGACGCGCTTGGTGCCCTCCCCCGTGACCGCGTTCACGCGGCCCTCGCCGAAGTCGGTGTGCCGGATGCGGTCACCCGCGATCAGCTCGAGGTCGCCGTTGTCGCGGACCATGCCCGTGATGCGGTTGGGGAACTCGGCCTTGGCCTTCGGCGCCGCGGCGAGCGCCTCGCGGAACTCGGAGTTCGAGCGGGAGCGGCCGAAGCCGGGGCGCTGCGCGTTCAGAGCCCGCGGCTGGGTACCTCCGCGCGAGGTCGCCGCGCCGGGCGACTGCCGCCACTCGATCAGCTCCCCGGGGATCTCCTGGAGGAAGCGGCTCGGCATCGCGACCGACGTCTCGCCGTACTGCGCGCGCGTCATCGCCAGCGAGAGGTAGAGCCGCTTGCGCGCGCGGGTGATGCCGACGTAGAACAGCCGCCGCTCCTCGGCCGGACCGCCGGGCTCGTTCGCCGAGATGCGGTGCGGGAGGAGGTCCTCCTCGATCCCGGTGAGGAACACGGCGTCGTACTCGAGGCCCTTCGCGGTGTGCAGCGTCATCAGCGAGACGGTGCCCGAGTCGTCCTCGAGGTCGTCCGCCGCGGCGACGAGCGACACCTCGGTGAGGAAGTCGACCAGGCCGCCGTCGGGGTTGTTGCGCGCGAACTCCTTGGTCACGGCGATGAGCTCGTCGACGTTCTCGGCGCGCGCCTCGTCCTGCGGATCGCGGCTCGCCCGCAGCATGTCGAGGTAGCCGCTGCGCGTCAGGAGCGCCGTGAGCACCTCGTGCACCTTCGCCTCGCCCTCGGGGCGGCCGGGGTCGAGCATCATGGCGCACTCGTCGAGCAGCGTCGCCAGATCGACGATCGCCTTCGTGACCTTCGGACCCATGCCGAGCGACCCGGCGTTGCGCATCGATTCGCGGAGGGTCACTCCGTTGGTGTCGGCGAACGACTGCAGCTGCGCCTCCGTCGCCGGGCCGATGCCGCGCTTGGGGGTGTTCATGATCCGCCGCAGCGCCAGCACGTCGGCGGGGTTGGCGACGGTGATGAGGTAGGCGAGCGCGTCCTTGATCTCGGCGCGCTCGTAGAACTTGGTGCCGCCCAGGATCCGGTAGGGCAGGGCCGAGCGGATGAAGATCTCCTCCAGCGCGCGGGTCTGCGCGTTGGTGCGGTAGAACACGGCGATCTCATCGTACCCCGTGCCGGCCGCGTGCAGCCGGGCGATCTCGTCGACGACGAACTGCGCCTCGTCGTGCCCGGAGTAGCCCGTGTAGCCGATGATCTTCTCGCCGTCGCCGCTGGAGGACCAGAGGTTCTTCGCGCGGCGGTCGAAGTTGTTCGAGATGACCGCGTTGGCGGCCGAGAGGATGTTCTGGGTCGAGCGGTAGTTCTGCTCGAGCAGGATCACCCGGCAGCCGGGGAAGTCGCGCTCGAACTCGACGATGTTGCGGATGTCGGCGCCGCGGAACGCGTAGATCGACTGGTCGGAGTCGCCGACCACCGTGAGGGAGGCGCCGGGGATCGACCCGTCGGCCGTGACGGGGCCGCGGTACGGACGGTCGAACTGCGCGGCGTCGATCGTCGCCCGCGGCACCGGGCGGGTCAGCTCGTGGATCAGCGAGTACTGCGCGTGGTTGGTGTCCTGGTACTCGTCGACCAGCACGTGGCGGAAGCGCCGCTGGTACTTCGCGGCGACGTGCGGGAACGCGCGGAAGAGGTAGACCGTCTGCGCGATGAGGTCGTCGAAGTCGAACGCGTTCGCGCTCTCGAGCGCCCGCGAGTAGGCCCGGAAGACCTGGAGGAACATCTCCTCGTTGGGATCGCTCATGTTCGCGGTGCGCGCGTAGGAGTCGACGTCGGCGAGCTCGTTCTTGAGCTTCGAGATCTTCGACGAGGCGCTCGCGACCGTGATGCCGAGCGAGTCGGCCTCGAGGTCCTTCACGATCCGCTTGAGCAGCGCGCGCTGATCGCCGGAGTCGTAGATGGTGAACGACTTGGTCATGCCGAAGTTCTCGGCCTCGCGGCGCAGGATCCGCACGCACGCGGAGTGGAAGGTCGAGATCCACATCCCCTCGGCGCTCTGCCCGACGAGCTTCTCGACGCGCTCGCGCATCTCGGCCGCGGCCTTGTTGGTGAACGTGATCGCGAGGATCTGGCTCGGCCAGGCCTCGCCGTTGCCGAGGAGGCTCGCGATGCGACGGGTCAGCACGCTGGTCTTGCCGGAGCCCGCGCCCGCGACGATCAGCAGCGCATCGCCGCGGTACTCGACCGCCTCGCGCTGCTGCGGATTGAGTCCCGCGACGAGCTGCTCGTGCGCCGGATCGCTGAAGGAGGCGCCGTCGCGGCCGGGTGCGGCGAGGACGACCGGGGTGGCTCGGGAATCGCTCGGATCGAAGAGGAAGCTCATGTCCCTCCGAGTGTAGATCGACCCTCCGACACCCGGGGCCGGGTCAGACCGCCCGGGGGCGGGCCGTCGACGCCGTCAGCGAACCGCCCACGTCCAGCCCGCGCCAGGCGAGCGAGAACCCCACGAGGGCGATCGTCGAGGTCGACACCGCGAGCAGCTGCTGCAGCGCGAACGCGGTGAGGTCTTTGGTGTCGTCGGGGTAGTACTGGATGCCCTGCACCGCGAGTCCGGCGAGGACCAGCACCACGACCGCCGAGCAGACGAGCAGCAGCCGGTTCACCCCGCGGCGCGTGCTGCGGCGCGGAGCCCGGCCGAGCTGCGCCCGCGTCGAGAGCCAGGCGCAGGCGAGCGAGGCGGAGGCGAGCGCCACGAGGTCGGCGCCCAGCACGTCGCTCGCGCGGTGCCAGGACGCCGCCATGGTGAGGTTGCCGACCAGGATCACGACAGCGCCTCCCAGCAGCAGCACGACCGTGCGCCCGCGCGCCGGCAGCACCATCGCCAACGCGAAGACGACCGAGACCGCGGCGGCCGTGTGCCCGCTCGGGAAGCTCCCGCCGGTGTACCAGGCGTCCGTCTCGACGAGGAGCGGCCGCTCGAGGACGATGTTCTTCAGCAGCTGGGTGAGCCCGGCGGTCAGCACGATCGAGCCCACGGAGGCGATCGCCAGGGCGGGGCGCCGGCGGATCAGCGCGATCGACGCGGCCAGGAGCGCTCCGGCGATCATCGACACCGGAGTGACGTCGGCCAGCGCGCCGGCGGCCGCGCCGGTCGCCCGCCCGAAGACGAGGTCGGCCCCACGGAGCCCGGAGTTCTCGGCCGCCTGGCCCTGCGGCGTGAGCACGGCGATCCAGTAGACGAGCGCGACCCCGAGGGCGGCGAGCACGGCGGAGGTGAGCCAGCGGCGGGTGATGCGGGCGCGGGTGGACACGGGGCTCCTCCTCTCGACACGGGGCGATCGGCGGGGGTCGACCGCCGGGCTCCGATGATGGCAGTCGACGCTCCCCGTTCCCTCCATCCTCGCCGCGAGGCTCCGGATCAGGCTCCGGCGGCCACGATCTCGAGCGCCAGGTCGGGGTGGTCGGCGAAGACGCCGTCCAGGCCCGTCGCCAGGATCATCCGGAACTCGTCCTGCCATGCGCCGAACGCGGCCGGGTCCTTGCCGCGCCGGTGCGCCTTCTCGAGGAACCGGTTCTCCGGCCGGAGGGTCCAGCAGTAGACCTCGAGGCCGACGGCGTGCGCGTGGGCGACCAGGTCGTTCGGCCCGACCGCGCGCCCGGCCGAGTCGCGCGCGAAGAGCATCCGCTTGTCGACGCTCACCCCGTCGACGGTGCCGGAGAGACCCCGCAGGCCCGCCGGGGTGACGAAGTCGGCGTACGGGGTCGCGTGCGCCCCGTGCGCGGCCACGAGGTCGGGAGCGGTGCCGGCGGCCTCGATCAGGAACACCCGCTTCGCCCCGACGCCGCGCACGCCGAGCCGCTCGAGCACCGTCTTCTCGAAGCTCTCGATCGTCAAGCGCGGATCCCGCGTCCCCCAGCCGGCGGCGGCGAGCTCCTGCTCCAGCAGCACGTCCAGCGGCAGGCCGATCGAGTCGAAGTAGTCGGCGTGCTTGATCTCGGCGACGAGGCCGGGAGGCGCGCCGGCCGCGTCCTCGCCCGCCCGGTCGAGCAGCGCGAGCAGGTCCGAGAAGCGCAGGAGCGGGAACTGGCCGTCGAAGGTGGCGCTGGACGGGCGGACGGCGGGCACCCGCTCCCGCGCCCGCAGCTCGGAGAGCTCGGCCCAGGTGAAGTCCTCGGTGAACCAGCCGGTGACGTCCTTCCCCTCGAGGCGCTTCGTGGTGCGCCGGTCGGCGAACTCCGGACGGCGCTCGATGTCGGTGGTGCCCGAGATCTCGTTCTCGTGGCGCAGGACGAGCACTCCGTCCCGGGTGGCGACCAGGTCCGGCTCCACGGCGTCGGCGCCGAGCGCGATAGCGAGGTCGTAGGCGGAGCGGGTGTGCTCGGGGCGGTACCCGCTCGCCCCTCGGTGGCCGATGACGAGCGGTCGGAGTCGGTCGGACATGCCGCGATCCTACGGGCGAGGACTCGGTCTCCTCGTGGGGAATAGCCAGACTCTGAGAGCTGTTCTCAGATACTGTGGAACACATCGTCGGAGTCCTCTCGGAGGACCCGGCGGCACCACAGCATCCCGACCACACCGCGACTCAGCTCCGTTGATCCACCGGACACCAGCGCACCTGAGAGAAGAGGAACCATGGCAAGCAGCAATCCGGCCTTCGGGCGTCCGGAGTTCAGCAACCGCGGCTACGCCGGCCGCGTGCAGGACCTCCCCGACGTCTCGTCCGACACGCTCGACCAGATGTACAACCGTCCGGCCGCGAGCTCGCTCGAGACCGACCGGATGACCGTCGAGGACACCCTCGCGAAGACGGCGCTCGCGTTCGTCGTGCTCCTGGCGGGCGCGGCCGTGGGCTGGTTCGTCCCCGGGCTCATGCTCCCGGCCGTCCTCATCGCGCTGGTCCTGGGCATCGTCAACGCCTTCAAGAAGGTGCCGAGCCCCGCTCTGATCCTCGGCTACGCCCTCACCCAGGGTGTCGCGGTCGGCGGGATCTCACGCTTCTTCGAGACCGCCTACGAAGGAGCGGTCGTCCAGGCCCTCCTCGCGACCGTCATCGTGATCGGCGTCACCCTGGCGCTGTTCATGAACGGCAAGATCCGCACCTCGCCGAAGCTGAACAAGATCTTCTTCATCGGCATGATCAGCTACGCGGTCTTCTCGCTCGTGAACCTGGGCCTCGGCCTCTTCGGCGTCGGCGGCGGCTTCGGTCTGCGCACCGGCTTCATCGGCATCGTGATCGGCCTGATCGCCATCGCCCTGGCGACCTACTCGCTCGTGATGGACTTCGAGTTCATCCAGCAGGGCGTGCGCAACCGCGCCCCGCGCATCTACGGCTGGACGGGCGCCTACGGCGTCCTCGTCACCGTCGTCTGGATGTACCTCGAGATCCTGCGACTCGTCGCGATCTTCCGCGAGTAGTCACTGCACCACGTCCGCACGGGCGCTCGACCTCCGGGTCGGGCGCCCGTCGTCGTTCCGGCGCCGTGCCAGGCGCGCCTGGCACCATGGAGTCGTGACCGCCTCCTCCCCCGCCCGGATCGTCGGCCTCGACGTCGCCCGGGGGCTCGCCGTCCTCGGCATGTTCGCGGCGCACCTCGCCCCCACCGGCCGCGAGATGCCCTGGGACGGGCGCAGCTCCGTCCTGTTCGCCGTCCTCGCGGGCGTCTCGATCGGACTCATGACGGGCGGCGCGGGGAGGTCGACGCGACCCTGGCTCGACACGGCGTCGATCCTGCTGCGCGGTCTCTACCTCCTCGCGATCGGCGTCGCTCTCACCGTCCTCGGGACGCCGATCGCGGTGATCCTGTCGCACTACGGGCTGATGTTCTTCGTCGCCGCACTGCTGCTGTTCCTCCCGAGAGCGGTCCTGGCCGTGCTCGTCGCGGTCTTCGCGGTCGCCGGGCCGATCGTCGTCGACGAGCTCGTGCTCCGGAGCACACCGTGGCTGGCGCTCCTTTCGCCCGATGAGGCGCTGATCGCGCGGCAGCCCCTCACCTGGCTCACGCAGTACTACCCGGTGCCGTCCTGGCTCGCCTACGTGGTCCTCGGCCTCCTCGTCGCCCGCTGCGACGTCGGCTCGGCGACCACGCAGCGCTGGCTCGTGATCGGCGGTGCCGCGTCGGCCCTGATCGGCTACGGCGGAGGGCTGCTGCTCGGCGGACCCGAGACGGTGGAGGCCCACGCGAGCACCACGGCCGAGCTGCTCGGCGCCGGCGGAGTCGCCGCGATCGCGATCGGCTTCCTGACCGCGCTGGGACAGCGCTCGGGCGCCTTCCGCCGCCTCGCGGCGCCGCTCGAGGCCGTCGGAGCGATGCCCCTGACGATCTACTCGCTGCAGATCGTCCTCCTCGCCCTCTACCTCATCCCCTTCGAGCCGTTCGACTTCGACGCGTGGCGCGGCTGGGACATCCTGCTCTACTTCGCCCTCGGCTCGATCGCCTTCGCGATGCTCTGGCGCCAGTACATCGGTCAGGGTCCGCTCGAGTGGCTCCTGGCACGGGCCTCGTTGCGCCCGACCAGCCGGTCCCGTGTCCGGGCGCTGGGCTAGGGTGGCCCGATGATCACGCGACGCGAGGCCGCTCAGCGCCTCGACATCCCCGTCGAGATGGCGGCCCGCCACGGCCTCGCCGCCCGCCTCTCGGAGGAGGAGTTCGCGGCCCTGGAGCAGGAGCCGCCGCCGTGGCTGGTCCAGTCCCGCGAGAACCGCACCGGCAAGCGCCCGGTCTGGGTGACCCTCGACTGCACCGTCTGCGGCCGCTCGGAGGCCGCGCGCCCCAAGAAGTGGTGGCCCGACTTCACCTTCCTCGTCTGCGAGGACCACTCCCCCGACGAGTGGCCGCACCACCCCGACGGTCACCGCCGCGACGAGTACGACGGCATCGGCACCCGTTTCGTCGGCGTCGTCGACAGCCCCGCCTGACCCCGCCCGGAAACGCCGGACGGGCCCGCTGAGGAGCCCGTCCGGTCACAGCGACGCGAGAGGCGTCACTCCCACTCGATCGTGCCCGGCGGCTTCGACGTGACGTCGAGCACGACGCGGTTGACTCCGGCGACCTCGTTGGTGATGCGGTTCGAGATGCGCGCCAGCAGGTCGTACGGCAGTCGCGTCCAGTCGGCGGTCATCGCGTCCTCGGAGGAGACCGGACGGAGGACGATGGGGTGGCCGTAGGTGCGGCCGTCGCCCTGGACGCCGACCGAGCGGACGTCGGCGAGCAGCACGACCGGGCACTGCCAGATCTCGGAGTCGAGGCCGGCGGCGGTCAGCTCGGCGCGGACGATGGCGTCGGCCTCCTGGAGCAGGTCGAGCCGCTCCTGGGTGACCTCGCCGACGATGCGGATGCCGAGGCCGGGGCCGGGGAACGGCTGACGGCCGACGATGACCTCGGGCAAGCCCAGCTCGCGGCCGATGGCGCGGACCTCGTCCTTGAAGAGGGTGCGCAGCGGCTCGACCAGCGTGAACTGGAGGTCCTCCGGCAGTCCGCCGACGTTGTGGTGCGACTTGATGTTCGCGGTGCCCGTGCCGCCGCCCGACTCGACCACGTCGGGGTAGAGCGTGCCCTGCACGAGGAAGTCGATCGACGCACCCTCGCCCTGCGCCTCGAGGACGAGCGCCTCGGCGGCCGCCTCGAAGGTGCGGATGAACTCGCGCCCGATGATCTTGCGCTTCTGCTCAGGGTCGCTGACGCCGGCGAGCGCGTCGAGGAACTGCTCGCGCACGTCGACCGTCACCAGGCGGACGCCCGTCGCGGCGACGTAGTCCTCCTCGACCTGGCGGCGCTCGTCCTTGCGGAGGAGTCCGTGGTCGACGAAGACGCAGGTCAGCTGATCGCCGACCGCGCGGTGCACGATCGCCGCGGCGACGGCCGAGTCCACTCCTCCGGAGAGGCCGCAGATGACGCGGCCCGAGCCGACCTGCTCGCGGATGAGGGCGACCTGGTCCTCGATGACGTTCGAGGAGTTCCAGTCGTTCGGGATCCCGGCCGCGCGGTGCAGGAAGTTCTCGATGACGGCCTGGCCGTGGGTCGAGTGCTTCACCTCGGGGTGCCACTGCACGCCGTAGAGGCGGCGCGCGTCGCTCCCGAAGGCGGCGACGGGGGTGGAGGTGGTCGAGGCGAGGACGTCGAAGCCCTCGGGCGCCTTCGCGACCGAGTCGCCGTGGCTCATCCAGACCGTCTGGTCGGCCGGCTGCTCGCCGAGGAGCACGCCGCCGTCGGTCGAGATCGCGGCGTCGGTCGCTCCGTACTCGCGGAGGCCGGTGTTCGCGACCTCTCCGCCGAGCGCCTTGGCCATCACCTGGAAGCCGTAGCAGATGCCCAGCACCGGCACTCCGAGATCGAAGATCGCGGGGTCGAGCTGCGGGGCGCCCTCCTCGTACACGCTGGACGGGCCGCCCGAGAGGATGATGCCGACCGGTGACTTCGCGGCGATCTCGGCCGCGGTGACGTTCGACGGCACGATCTCGGAGTAGACGTTCGCCTCGCGGACGCGGCGCGCGATCAGCTGCGCGTACTGCGCGCCGAAGTCGACGACGAGCACCGGCTGGGAGGCCAGCTGCGGGGTCGGAGGGGCGCTGGGCTGCTCGCTAATGGGGGGCCTCCACGGAGTCGGTCGGGGCTTTCGGATCGACGCCGGCGGTGCGGCGCGCGAGGTACTGCTCGACCTCGCGCGCGATGCGCCCCTCGACGAAGAAGGAGAGGGTGGGGATCACGCCGCCGAGCGCGATGAGCACGAAGCGGCTGAAGGGCCAGCGCATCAGGCTCCACAGGCGGAAGTCGGCGAAGAGGTAGACGACGTAGAACCAGCCGTGCGCGATCAGGATGCCGGTCGAGAGGTTCGCTCCCGTGCCGCTGGACTCGTACTCACCGCCCGGGACCTCGTACATCGGCGCGAGGTTCAGCACGCCCTGCTGCCCGAAGGCGAAGAGCTCGAGGTGGAACACGTACTTCAGCAGCATCTCGGCGCACAGCAGCAGGAGCATGACGCCCGTGATGATCGAGGTCACCCGGTAGAAGCGCAGAGCGCTCCGGATCGCAGGGAACTGCGCGGGCTTGGGCTCGAGGGGCATGGGGTCCAGTTTACGGTGCGGCGGAGGGGGCGGGGGCGCGGGCCGACTGCTCCGCGTCGAGCGCCTCCTCGACCTCGCGCTCCCAGGCGTCGCGGACGAGGCGGTACCAGAGGTAGAGCGCGAAGCCGGCGAAGACGACCCACTCGATCGCGTAGAACACGTTGAGCCAGTTCAGCGAGAGGTCCTGCTGGCGGGCGGGCGAGTCGATGGCCTCGAGGCCCTCGAGCGGCTCGTCCACGACGATGTAGCCCTGGTAGACGTCGGCCGGAGGGTCGGGCCAGCGGTTGATCAGCGCGGGGATCGAGAGCGCGGTGAGGGTCTGCGGGTCCACACCCTCCTCCGGCGCCTCGGCCGCCTCGTTGGCGACCAGCCGGCCCGTGTAGGAGGCCGGAGGCACCTCCTCGCCGGAGTTCAGGCGCTCGGCGACCGCGCGCGCCTCGCCCTCGTCGGCCGTCCAGCCGTAGGCGACGACGAGGTCGGCGGTGCTCGTGCGGGTCCGGGCGAAGACCCACCAGCCGGGCTCGCCGGCGTTCAGGCGCCCGCCGATCACCTCGGCGCCGCCGGGGACGAGCGCCGACTCGGCCTCGACCCGCTGGCCGTCGGCCGTCGCGGTGATGGGGGCGGACGGCGCGGCGGCGGCGTCGAGCGGGACGATCGTCTCGGAGGCTCCTCCGTCGGGCTCGGCCGCATCGATGGCGCGGCCGACCTGCCACTGGCCGAGGGCGGCGAAGAGACCGGCGATCACGAGGGCGAGCACCAGCGCGCCGATCCAGCGCGGGCGCCGGGCGACCTGCCAGACGGTGCTCTGCGTCATGCGCTCCTCGTTCGTGCGGGGTCCCGGCAGCCCAGCGGGGCCGCCGGTGGACCCGACGAGCCTAACCGGTGACCGTGGGAGCTCCCCGGGATCAGTAGTCGGGCTCGACGGGCCGGCGCGGGCGCCGGTCCTCCGCGCCGTCCGACTGCTGCATCGCCTGATCGATCAGCGCCTGGCGCATCGGGTCGGGGAACTCGTCGTCGAGCTCGTCGTGCTCGGGCTCCCGGCGGGGCGGGGCGTCGACGGACTCGGGGTCGCTCCGCGCGGGTTCCGTCCGCGTCGGCCCGGTCCGGGTCGCCTCCGGTGTATCGGCCATCGCCGCCTCGACCAGCGCGAACTCCTCCTCCTCGAGGGCACCGCGCTTCGCCGGCGCTCGGGACGGCCGGCGGCGCCGCTCCGACAGGAACTGCCCGATGCTCTCGGACCGCGACGCCAGGATCGGACCGACGATCGCCATGATCAGCACGTACAGACCCGCGAACGGCTGGATCCGGTCGTCGAGCCCGGCCGACAGCGAGAGGGTCGCGAGGATCAGCGCGAACTCGCCGCGGTTGTGCAGAATGAACGCCGCATTCAGTCCCGCCCGCGGCCCGAGCTTGTTGAGCCAGGCCACGAACTGGCCCGCTCCGAGGTTGAGGACGATGGTCATGACGGCCGCCGCGAGGACGGGGAGGACCACCTCCGGGAACGCGCTCGGATCCAGGCCCAGGCCGAAGTTGACGAAGAAGAACGCCCCGAAGACGTCGCGGAGCGGGATGGCGATGTGCTCGACCCGGGCGCGGTAGCGGGTGGCGCCGATCACGAGGCCGATGAGGAACGCGCCGATCGCGTCCGTCACTCCGAGGACCTCGCCGATGCCGCCGAACAGCAGCGCCAGACCGAAGAACAGGATCGTGAAGAGCTCGTCGTCGCGGGTGCGGAACAGGCGGGACACCACGCGCCCGCCCCAGCGGGCGATCGCGAACATCACGACCAGGAACGCGAACGCGATGAGCAGCTTCAGGATCACGGGCCACGGCTCGGTCTCGCCCGAGAGCACCACCGAGACGATGGCCAGGTAGATCGCGATGAAGATGTCCTCGACCACGGTGACCCCGAGGATCATCGGAGTCTCGGGGTTGGCCAGGCGCTTCAGCTCGATCAGGAGCTTGGTCACGATCGCGCTCGAGCTCGTCGCCGTGATGCCGGCGACGATGAGCGCCTCCTGGCTCCCCCAGCCCAGCAGGAAGCCGAAGCCCAGGCCCACGGCCATGTTCACGCCGATGTAGGTGCCGCCCGACAGGATCAGGCGCCCGGCGTTGCCGAAGAACTCGTCCTGATCGAACTCCAGGCCCAGGTTGAACAGCAGCAGTATCAGGCCGAAGACGGCCGTCAGCTCGATGTAGGTGGACTCGAAATCGAGGGGGAACCAGTGGAAGTTCGGGCTCGCGAGGAGCCCCACGACCATGTAGATGGGGATCGCCGGGAGGCCGATCGTCCGGCCGAGACGGCCGAGCACGTAGGCGACGACGAACAGGATCCCGAGGACGATGAGGTCTTCACCGTGGTTCATCCTCAGGCTCCGGGCGCGTCGGCCGTCTTGTGGAACGCTCCCGTGCGGAAGAAGGCGAACGCCTTGGCGACCTTCTCGGGGCTGCCTGCGACCACCAGGGTGTCGCCCGGGAAGACGCGGAAGTCGGGTGCGGGCGCCGGGTTCGCGGCGTCCCCGCGCACGACGGCGACGACCGTCAGTCCGACGATGCCGCGGTCGGCGGGCTTGCCGAGCTGCTGCCCGGCGATGTGGTCGTCGTAGTCGACGGTGAACCAGTCGATCGAGAGGCCGGGGATCTGATCCAGCGCGGTGAGCGACTCGGTGATCTGCGTGCCGCCGAGCAGCTCGGCGAGGGTGTGCGCCTCGTCGTCGCTCAGGCGGAGGGAGACCTTCGCGCCGTCCTGGTCGCCCTCGGCGAACGTGATGAGGTCGCTGTGGCCGGAGCGGTGCGCGATGACGCCGACCTTGCCGCCGTCGGCGGTGAGGAACGTGTGCAGCACTCCGACACCGGGCAGCTTGACCCTGCGGACCTCGACCATGCGTGCTCCATCCGCGCCCTGCGGCGCTCCTGACTCGGGATGCCTCCAGTTTAGGCGCGCCCGCTCCCCTCCCTCCGTCCGTTCGCCCCCGGGGAACGGACGGACGCCGTCCGGCCGCGGAGGGAACCCCGGACCGTCGAGGGAACCCGCCGGTGCGGGCTCCCTCGACGGTTCGGGGTTCCCTCACTGTCCACAGGGGCCTGCTGGGTCTCCACAGGGTGGTGCAGACCGGGTCCACGGGGAGACGCAGTGAGCCAGGGTGGGCGCATGAGTGCGGTGGAACTGCTCCGGGACGGGGCGTGCGGACGGTCGGACGCGTTCGTGCGGCTGCGAAGGGGCGTCTACGCGCGAGAGGAAGCCTGGGCTCTGGCCTCGGTCGACGAGAGGCAGCGGGCGCGCATCGAGGCGGTCGCGCTCACCTCGTCGTCGCCCTTCTTCCTCCGCGAATCGGCGGCCGCAGTGTGGGGGCTCCCTCTGGTCGAACCGCTGGCCACGGCGGTCCACGTCGAAGGAGCGACCGATGTCGGCAGCCGCACTCGGAACGGCGTGGCGGAGCACCGCAGCGCGCGCTTCCCGACGCTCGCGATGGTCGACGGCCTCGCCGTCTCGGACCTCGCCCAGACCGTGTTCGATCTCGCGCGGTTCTCGTCCTTCCGCCGCGCCGTGGTCGCGGCCGACCACGCGCTGCGTCTGGTCGACGACGACGGCCGTCCCCTCCTCCGGCGCGAGGAGCTGCTCGATCGGCACGCCGGCCTGCCGCCCGGCTCGCGCGGCCGGACGGCGAGCGCCGCCGTCATCGCGTTCGCGGACCCCGCCTCGGAGACGCCGCTCGAGTCGATCAGCCGCGTGGCGATGCACGTGGGCGGGCTGCCGGCGCCGGTGCTGCAGCATCCGATCCACGACCTCGGAGGGCGGGCCGGAGTGGTGGACTTCTTCTTCGAGGACGCGGCTGTGGTCGGTGAAGCGGACGGCGATCACAAGTACGCCGACCCGGCGTTCCTCCTCGGCCGCACGCCCGAGGAGGTGCTCCTCGCCGAGAAGCGTCGGGAGGATCGCCTCCGGTCGTGCGTGCGCGGCTTCGCCGGCTGGTCCTGGCGCGACGCCTACGACACCCGGCCCCTGCTCGTCCGCCTGGCCCGTGCCGGTGTCAGGCGTATCGAGGGAACCCCGGACCGTCGAGGGAACCAGCCGGTGCGGGCTCCCTCGACCGTCCGGGGTTCCCTGGCGCGACGGGCCGAGGGTCAGCTGGGCTGGTAGGGGGCGACGACGACCTCGACGCGCTGGAACTCCTTGAGGTCGGAGTAACCGGTGGTCGCCATGGAGCGGCGGAGGGCGCCGATGAGGTTCGCGGTGCCGTCGGCGCCGGTCGCGGGGCCGTAGAGGACCTGCTCGAGGGTGCCGACCGTGCCGACCTGCACGCGGCGGCCGCGCGGCAGCTGCGGGTGGTGCGCCTCCTGGCCCCAGTGCCAGCCGCCGCCCGGGGCGTCGGTCGCGCGGGCGAGCGCGGAGCCGAGCATGACGGCGTCGGCGCCGACGGCCACGGCCTTCACGATGTCGCCGGAGGTGCCGAGGCCGCCGTCCGCGATCACGTGCACGTAGCGTCCGCCCGACTCGTCGAGGTAGTCGCGGCGAGCGCCGGCCACATCGGCCACGGCGGTCGCCATCGGCGCCTGGATGCCGAGGGTCGCGCGCGTCGTCGACGCCGCTCCTCCGCCGAAGCCGACGAGCACGCCCGCGGCCCCGGTGCGCATGAGGTGCAGCGCCGCGGTGTAGGTGGAGGCCCCGCCCACGATGACGGGGACGTCGAGCTCGTAGATGAACTTCTTGAGGTTCAGCGGCTCGGTGTCACGCGAGACGTGCTCGGCCGAGACGGTGGTGCCGCGGATGACGAACAGGTCGACGCCCGCATCGACGACGGTCTGGTACAGCTCGGCCGTGCGCTGCGGCGAGAGCGCTCCGGCGACCGTGACGCCCGCGGCGCGGATCTCGGCCAGCCGCGCGGTCACCAGCTCGGGCTTGATCGGCTCGGAGTAGATCTCCTGCATGCGCTCGGTCGCCCGCTCGGCGGGCAGCTCACGGATCTCGGCGAGGAGCGGCTCCGGGTCCTCGTAACGGGTCCACAGTCCCTCGAGGTCGAGCACTCCGAGCGCGCCGAGGCGCCCGAGCGTGATCGCCGTCGCCGGCGACACCACCGAGTCCATCGGAGCCGCGAGGATCGGCGTCCTGAACCGGTACGCGTCGATCGTCCAGTCGACCGAGACCACCTCGGGATCGCGGGTGCGGCGGCTGGGCACGACCGCGATGTCGTCGAAGGCGTACGCGCGGCGAGCGCGCTTGGCGCGGCCGATCTCGATCTCAGTCACCGTGCCACTTTAGCCGGGCGCCTCGCCCCGCTCATCTCCCGCCCCCGGTCCCCTCACACGAGCGGCCCCTCCCCGGAGCCCCCCCCGCAAGCCCCTCCCGGCGCAGCCGCGGCGGCGCCCCGCGCCGCTCGCGCTGCCCCACCCTCCCGGCGCAGCCGCGGCGGCGCCCCGCGCCGCTCGCGCTGCCCCACCCTCCCGGCGCAGCCGCGGCGGCGCCCCGCGCCGCTCGCGCTGCGTCCGGCGTTCCGCCTCACGCAGAACCGCCGCCGACTCCCGGGACGGGGTCGGCGGCGGATCGGGATGGCGGCCCCTCCGGTGTGGTGGGCGTATGGGCCGCAGGCCCATCGGGCAGAGGGGCCGCCATCGCGATCCGACGCCGACCCACGCCACCAGCAGCACTCAGCGCCGGTAGTTCGGCGCCTCCACCACCATCTGAACATCGTGCGGATGCGATTCCTTCAGCCCCGCCGCCGTGATCCGCACGAACTTCCCGCGCTCCTTGAGCTCGGTGATGGTGCGCGCGCCGACGTAGAACATCGACTGCCGGAGTCCGCCGGCGAGTTGGTAGGCCACGTTCGCGAGGGGTCCGCGGTAGGGCACCTGGCCCTCGATGCCCTCGGCGATGAGCTTGTCGTCGGTGGGCACGTCGGACTGGAAGTAGCGGTCCTTGGAGTAGGAGGTGCGCTCCCCGCGGGTCTGCAGCGCTCCGAGCGAGCCCATGCCGCGGTACGTCTTGAACTGCTTGCCGTTCTGGAAGACGAGGTCGCCGGGGCTCTCCTCGCAGCCGGCGAGCAGCGAGCCGAGCATGACGGTGTCGGCGCCGGCGACGAGGGCCTTGGCGATGTCGCCCGAGTACTGCAGGCCGCCGTCGGCGATCACGGGCACGCCGGATTCGCGGGCGGCGAGGGAGGCCTCGTAGACGGCGGTGACCTGGGGCACGCCGACGCCGGCGACGACGCGGGTGGTGCAGATGGAGCCGGGGCCGACTCCGACCTTGATGGCGTCGGCGCCCGCGTCGACGAGCGCCTGGGCGCCGGAGCGGGTGGCGACGTTGCCGCCGATGACGTCGACTCCGGCGAAGGCCGAGTCGGACTTGAGGCGGCGGATGATGTCGAGGACGCCGGCGGAGTCGCCGTTGGCGGTGTCGACGACGATGACGTCGACTCCGGCCTCGAGGAGCGCGGTCGCGCGCTGCCAGGCGTCGCCGAAGAAGCCGATCGCGGCGCCGACGCGCAGGCGCCCCTCGCCGTCCTTGGTGGCGTTGGGGTACTGCTCGGACTTGTCGAAGTCCTTGACGGTGATGAGCCCGGCGAGCTTGCCCTGCTCGTCGACCAGCGGCAGCTTCTCGATCTTGTGCTGGGCGAAGAGCGCGATGACCTCGCTGTCGGGGATGCCGACGCGGCCGGTGATGAGGCCGGAGCTGGTCATGACGTCGCGGACGAGGGTCGAGGCCTTCTCGAACGGCGAGACGAAGCGCATGTCGCGGTTGGTGATGATGCCGACGAGGACCCCGGTGGAGTCGACGACGGGGAGGCCGCTGATCCGGTACTGCCCGCACAGCTCGTCGACCTGCGCGACGGTGGCGTCGGGGGTCGTGGTGACGGGGTTGGAGACCATGCCCGACTCGCTGCGCTTGACGCGGTCGACCTGGTCGGCCTGGTCGGCGATGGAGAGGTTGCGGTGCAGGACGCCCAGGCCGCCCTGGCGGGCCATGGCGATCGCCATCCGCGCCTCGGTCACCGTGTCCATGGCGGCCGAGAGGAGCGGCGTCGCGACGGTGATGCGCTTGGTGAGCCGGGAGGTCGTGTCGGCCTCGCTCGGGATGACGTCGGTGTGCCCCGGCAGGAGCATGACGTCGTCGTAGGTGAGTCCGAGGAATCCGAAGGGATCCGGCTGGTCCATCAATGCCCCTAACAGGTCGACAGCGGGTGCCCGGCGTGAGGTGGGGCATCCGGTCCGGGAGCCCCCGGATACTCGATCTTAAGCGTCGGAGGCGCTCCTCTATTCCTGCCCCTCGGGGCCCTGTCGCCCGTCCGGGAGGCGCCGCCGCCGACTCTGTCACCCGTTCGAGTCCGCTGGAGCGCTCTCCGCCCCGCATAATGTGGTCACGCGGATGTGCCGCCGGTGAAACACCGCCGACACATGCGGAACGTATGGTCAACCAACGTTGTTTGACGACGGCTGTTCGGGCGTGCCCGGAGTCAGTTTCCGTCTGTGCACCCTGACGAGAGGTAAACGTCTTGCTCACAGCTCCCCGGTCGACGCGCCACAAGCGCTCGACGACCCCGCACCCGACGGACAGGGAGGCGCCCCGTGGCGACAGCTAGCCCCTCCCGCGCACGGCCGTCGCGCACAGGCCCCCGGTTCGGCGCACTCCGCCGCCGACTCCTGGCCGTGGGCCTGCTCGCCGCGACCCTGACCGGTCTCGCGGCAGCGGCTCCCGCCGCGACGGCCGCGACCACCGCCGACCAGTCGATCATCGCCTGGGTCCGCGTCCAGGGCACCAACGAGAACCTCGCCGGCGTCTCGATCGCGATCGAGGGCGACTCCTCCGCGACGCTCACCACCGGCGCGGACGGCCGCGCGGTCTTCCCGCTCGACGAGCCCGGCACCTTCACCATCACCGTCGACGAGGCCACCCTCCCCGCCGACAAGGGCTACCCCGCCGCGGGTCAGAACCCGAAGGAGGTGACCATCGTCGGCTCGCAGAACCAGATCGTGAACTTCATCGTCTCGACGGCGAACCCGATCGGCACCGGAGCGACGGCCCCCGTCCCCACGGATTCCGCGGGTCCGACCTCCCCGGCGACCGAGGGCACGACCGGCAACACGGCGACGAACCCCGACGGCACCTCGAGCACGACGACCCCGCCGGTCTCGGCCGACACCTTCTGGATCACCTTCTGGCCCAAGGTCGTCACCGGTCTGATCTTCGGCCTCCTGATCGCCCTGGCGGCGATCGGAGCCTCACTGATCTACGGCGTCACCGGACTCAACAACTTCGCGCACGGCGAGCTCGTCACCTTCGGCGCGCTGATGGCGTACCTCTTCTCCGGGGTCTTCGGCCTCCCTGCGCTGGTGGCGATCCCGATCGCGGTGATCCTGGGCGGGGCGTTCGGCTACGTGCAGGACGGCCTGCTCTGGAAGCCGCTGCGGAAGAAGGGCATCCAGCTCATCCCGCTGATGATCGTCACGATCGGCCTCTCGCTGGCCCTGCGCTACGTCTACGTCTTCTTCTTCGGAGCCGACCGCCTCTCCCTCCCCAACAGCACCGCGCCGTTCTTCACGGTCGAGGCGCTCGGGATCAGCCTGAAGTTCACCGACATCGTCGGCGCCGTCGTCGGCATCATCTGCATCGTCGGAGTCGCCCTCGTGCTGACGAAGACCAAGATCGGCAAGGCGATGCGCGCGGTGTCCGACAACCGGGCCCTCGCCTCCGCCTCCGGCATCAACGTCGAGCGCGTCATCCGCGTGGTCTGGGTGCTCTCGGGCGCGCTGGCCGCTCTCGCCGGCGTCTACATCGGCTACTACCAGTCGCTGCGCTGGGACACCGGAGCGTCGATCCTGCTGCTGATCTTCGCGGCGATCACGCTGGGAGGCCTCGGCTCCGCCTACGGCGCGCTGGTCGGCTCGCTCATCATCGGACTCATGATGAACATCTCGACCGTGTGGATCCCGGAGAACCTCAAGTACGTGGCTCCGCTCATCCTCATGATCATCATCCTCCTGGTCAGGCCGCAGGGAATCCTGGGCCGCAAGGAACGGATCGGCTAGGACACCATGAACCTCAACTTCATCTGGCTGGCGATCGGGCAGATCGTCGATCCCACCGTCGCGGCGTACGCCCTCGCGACGGTCGGCCTGGTCATCCACTTCGGATTCACCGGCCTCCTCAACTTCGGACAGGCCGGCTTCATGGCGGTGGGCGGGTACGCCTTCGCCATCACGTCGGTCAAGTTCGAGTGGCCCGTCTGGGGCTCGTTCCTCGCGACCATCGTCGCGGCGACCGTCTTCGCCCTGATCCTGGGCATCCCGACACTGCGACTGCGCGCCGACTACCTGTCGATCGTGACGATCGCGGCGGCCGAGATCATCCGGCTCTCGGTCAAGACGCCCGAGTTCTCGGCGATCACCGGAGGCTCGGAGGGCATCAACGGCGCCGCCCGCGCCTTCAACGACCTCAACCCGCTCCCGGAGGGGCGCTGGGGCATCGGGATCCTGACCTACAACCAGGACCAGTGGTGGGTGCGCATCGTGGGCTGGGGCCTCGTGGGCCTGGCCTGCCTCCTCGTGTTCCTCCTGATGCGCAGCCCCTGGGGCCGCGTCATCAAGGGCATCCGCGAGGACGAGGACGCCGTGCGCTCGCTCGGCAAGAACGTCTTCTCGTACAAGATCCAGGCGCTGGTCCTCGGCGGCGTGCTGGGCGGCCTGGCCGGAGCGCTGTTCATCCTGCCCCGCTCGCTGCAGCCCGACAACTACGGCACCCAGCTGACGTTCTTCCTCTACACGATCATGCTGCTGGGCGGCGCCGCCACGGTGTTCGGGCCCGTGGCCGGGTCGATCATCTTCTGGGTCGTCCTCGGTCTCACCGACGGACTGCTCACCCTGGGGATCGACACCGGTGTCCTCAGCAACGACATCATCCGCCTCACGACGGTGCAGACCGGACCCATCCGGTTCATCGTGGTGGGGGTCGCGCTCATGCTCCTGGTGATCTTCCGACCACAGGGGATCTTCGGCAAGAAGAAGGATCTGCACTTTGCCTAAAACGCCGGTCTCGGACATCACCGAGGACACCATCGTCCCCGGGGTCAAGAAGAAGGACCCCATCCTGGTCGCCGACAGCGTCAGCCGGCGCTTCGGCGGCCTGACCGCGGTCGACGTCGCGCACGTCGAGATCCCGCGCGGCTCCATCACCGCCCTGATCGGCCCCAACGGAGCCGGCAAGACCACGTTCTTCAACCTGCTGACGGGCTTCGACAAGCCCAACACCGGGCGCTGGAACTTCAAGGGCAAGAACCTCGCGAACGTCCCCGCGTACCGGGTGTCCCGGATGGGCATGGTGCGCACCTTCCAGCTCACCAAGGCCCTCGGCGGCATGACGGTGCTCGAGAACATGCTCCTCGGGGCCAAGGGGCAGAAGGGCGAGAACATCTTCACGTCGCTCATCCGGCCGCTGTGGTCGAAGGAGGAGGACACGATCGAGGCGCGCGCGATCAGTCTGCTCGAGAAGTTCAAGCTGGACACGAAGAAGGACGACTACGCGTCGAGCCTCTCGGGTGGTCAGAAGAAGCTCCTCGAGATGGCGCGGGCGCTCATGTCCGAGCCCGAGCTGGTCATGCTCGACGAGCCGATGGCGGGCGTGAACCCGGCGCTGACCCAGTCGCTCCTGGGGCACATCGTGAACCTGAAGGACGAGGGCATGACCGTCCTCTTCGTCGAGCACGACATGCACATGGTCAACACGATCGCCGACTGGGTGATCGTGATGGCCGAGGGCAAGGTCGTCGCGGAGGGTCCGCCCTCCACCGTGATGAACGATCCGGCCGTCATCGACGCGTACCTCGGCGCCCACCACGACACCGACCTCGGCACCGTCGAGGGCCAGCTCGTGATCGCGGAGGAGATGGAGTCGGACCTCGTCCGCGAGGACGTCGAGAAGCAGGCGGAGGAGGCCGGTCTCGTGCCGCCCACCCCTCCCGCCGCAGCCCCGGCCACCGGCTCCGCCACTACCGCGCACGCCGCGGACGTCGCGGACGTCGCTCCGACGAGCGTCGCGCCCACCACGGACGCGCCCGCCGTCGACTTCGGAAAGGACGACAAGTGACCGGCAACACCCTCGAGACGCACGACCTCCACGCGGGGTACGTGCCGGGAGTCAACATCCTGAACGGCTCGAACGTCTACGTGAAGAAGGGCGAGCTGGTCGGCATCATCGGCCCGAACGGGGCGGGCAAGTCGACGCTCCTGAAGGCGATGTTCGGGCTGGTGAACATCCGCCAGGGCACGGTGCTGCTCAACGGCGAGGACATCACCGGCATGAAGGCCGACAAGCTGGTCTCAAAGGGCGTCGGCTTCGTGCCGCAGAACAACAACGTCTTCCCGTCGCTCACCATCGAGGAGAACCTCGAGATGGGCATGTACCAGAAGCCGAAGATGTACCGCCAGCGCCTCGAGTTCGTCACGGAGCTGTTCCCGGAGCTGTCCAAGCGCCTCAAGCAGCGCTCGGGATCGCTCTCGGGCGGTGAGCGCCAGATGGTGGCGATGTCGCGGGCCCTGATGATGGACCCGTCGATGCTGCTCCTGGACGAGCCGAGCGCAGGCCTGTCGCCGATGCGCCAGGACGAGACGTTCGTGAACGTCCAGCGGATCAACCGCGCGGGCGTCTCGATCATGATCGTCGAGCAGAACGCGCGCCGGGCGCTGCAGATCTGCGACCGCGGCTACGTGCTCGATCAGGGCCGCGACGCCTACGAGGGCGCGGGACGCGAGCTCATGAACGACCCCAAGGTGATCGAGCTCTACCTGGGCACGCTCGCGACGACCAACGAGGTCACCACGAGCACGCCGACCGTCGGAGGCTGACGCCTCCGCCCAGCCGAGGGCCCGTCGTCCGCCGCGAGGCGGCGGCGGGCCCTCGTCGTCCCCCCTGCGAGGAGGCACCGGATGAGACGCACCGCCGCGGCCGTGACGACCGCGCTGCTCGCGACGCTGCTCACGGGATGCGGGCCCGCTCCCACCTCCGCACTGCCCGACGGCGTCTCGGTGAGCATCCGCCAGAACCGGGACGACTACGGCCCGAGACGGCTCGAGGTGCTCGTGGCCAACGACGGCGACGAGGCGCTGGAGGTCTGGGAGGCGCGACTGGACTCCCCCGCCTTCGCCGATCCCGCCTGGACGCCGCGGCCCACCCGCGTGCGGGCCGGCACGACCACGGCTCTGCGCCTCCAGCTGCCCGAGCCGGACTGCGCCGGCGACGACTCCGAGGGCCGCATCCGGCTCGCCTGGACGACCGCGGACGCCTCGGGGACCGCCGTCGTCGAGCCCGAGGACCCGTTCGGCACCCTCGCCCGGGTGCACGACGAGGACTGCCTCGCCCAGCGGCTCGCCGAGGTGGTGACGATCGAGCCCGGCGACGAGGTGACCGTCTCGCAGGAACCCGGCGGACCCGTCGCGCACCTCGCCCTGACGATGACGCCGACCGGCGCTCCGGGGGCGGTGCGGATCCCGGAGGTGCGCGGCACGATCCTGCTGCGTCCCGCCTCCGGTGACGTGTGGCCGGTGGACGCGCGACTCGACGCCGACTCTGACCCGCTCGTGCTGGATCTCGCGATCGTGCCCGTGAACTGCAGCACCCACACCGTCGCCGAGGACAAGCGCGGCACCTTCTTCCCGGTCGTCGTCGCTCTGGAGGGCGGCGCCGAGGGCGTCGTGCCGATCGGAGTGAGCGACGACGTGCGTGGCGAGCTGTACGAGTTCATCGCCTCGGACTTCTGCGACTGGAGCTGATCGTCGCCGCACCGTCGATCCGCGACAAACGAGGATCTCTCCGCCACCGCACCCCTCATCGGAGGGCCAGATCGGCAGGGCCGGTGCCGTACTTTTGGGGACACGAGACGTCACCCCGGCGGGGTGCACCGAGCACGTTCCTCCTGGTGGGAGGCACCTTCCGGTCGCAGCCCGACGGACGACACCGCCCGGGCGGTGGCCCCCGCCGCTCGACCCCGTTCTGAAGGAGCCGTGCATGAAGAGCTACACCCCCGCCCCCGTCGCCCTCGGCGCCGTCTTCGGCACCGGAGCGATCGGCGACTACGAGCGCTGGTCGGTCGTCGGCGTCTACGCCCAGGTCGTCATCGCCGAGACCCGCGGCGGCAAGCGGAGCAGCTACAGCCGCTCGTTCGTGACGTACCGCCTCGCCCAGGAGGCCGAGCTGCTGCGGGCCTCCTAGAGCTTCCCGCACGTCCCTCGAGCGCGCGTCCCCGTCAGGCGGACGCGCGCTCGATCAGTTCGGTGGGCAGGATGATCGCGGCGGGCTTCTCCCCCGCGATGCTCTGCAGCAGCAGCCGCACCATCTCGGCACTGATGCGGCCGAACGGCTGGCGCATCGTGGTCAGCGCGGGCTCGGTCGACACCGCGACGCTCGAGTCGTCGAAGCCGCCCACGGCGACGTCCTCCGGCACCCGCCTGCCGGAGCGCAGCAGCGCGTCGATCGCTCCGGCCGCCATCCGGTCGTTCGCCGCGAAGACGGCGTCGACGTCGGGGCGGTCGCGGAGGAGCTCCGTCATCGCGCGGTCGCCGCTCGCCCGGCTGTAGTCGCCGTAGCGGACGAGGCCCTCGTCGTACTCCCCGCCGAGCTCGCGACGGTAGCCTGCCAGGCGCACGAGGCCGCCCGGCATGTCCGGCGGGCCGGCGATCGTGGCGACGCGCGTGCGCCCGCGGGAGCGGAGGTACGCGACCATCTCGCGCGCGCCCTCCTCGTCGTCCGCGGCGACGTAGCCCATCCGCTTCTCGTAGCCCAGCGGGATGCCGCACGCGATCGCCGGGACCGCGAGGTCCTGGATCTCGCGCAGCAGCCCCTGGCCGCCGTGCGCCGAGACGAGCAGCACGCCGTCGACGTGCCCCGCGCCGAGGTAGGCGAGAGCCCGCTTCTGCTCGGACACGTTGCCCGCCATGATCAGCACGAGCGAGACGTCGCGGTCGGCGAGCGCCGCGGCGGTGCCGGTCAGCAGCGTCGAGAAGTTCGGGTCCTCGAACAGCAGCTGGTGCTCCTCGGTCAGGAGGAACGCCACCGAGTTCGTGCGGTTCGTCGCGAGGCTGCGGGCGTGGGGGTTCACCCGGTAGCCGGTCTTCTTGATCGCCGTCTCGACGGCGGTCTTCGCATCCGGACTGACCCACTTGCCGCCGTTGAGGACGCGCGAGACGGTGCCGCGGGAGACTCCCGCCTCCAGCGCGACGTGCTCGATCGTCGGTCTCTGGCGGCCGGAGGCGGTGGTCACCCGGCCAGCTTAGGGCTCGGGCCGTCCGCCGCCCGCGGCTCGCCGGAGATCACGCCTTCACCGCGCCGGCGGCGAGATCGACCTTCCAGAACCGCTGCAGGACCAGGAAGATCGCGATCAGCGGGATGACCGAGAGCAGGGCTCCTGTGATCACCAGCGTGTACAGCGAGGGCGCCGACGCACCCTGGTTCAGCAGGCCGTTCAGACCCACGGTGAGGGGGAACAGCTCGTCGTTGCCGAGCATGATGTACGGCAGCATGAAGTTGTTCCAGATCGCGACGAACTGGAAGAGGAAGATCGTCACCAGTCCCGGGAGCAGCATCGGCGTCGCGATGCGGGTGAAGATGTACATCTCCCTCGCGCCCTCGGTACGGGCCGCCTCGATCACGTCGGTCGGCACGGCCGCCGCAGCGTAGATCCGGGCCAGGTAGATGCCGTAGGGGCTGATGATCTGCGGGAGCAGCACGCCCCAGAAGGTGTTGGTCAGGCCGACGTTCGCGAGCAGGAAGTACTGCGGGATGGCGAGGATCACACCCGGGACGAGCACGCCCATCAGCAGGACGTTGAAGACGACCTTCTTGCCCGGGAACTCGAACTTCGCGAGCACGTAGCCCGAGAGCGCCGAGATCCAGGTCGAGGCGATCGCGCCGAGCCCGGCGTAGAGCGCGGTGTTCAGCATCCAGCGCCAGAAGAGCCCGTCACGGTACGAGGTCAGCGCGACGATGTTGTCGACGAGGTGCGTGCTGGGGGCGAGGGTGAACGTCGAGAACAGCTCGCCGCCGTCCTTCGTGGACGCCATCAGCACCCAGAAGACGGGGAAGAGGCAGTAGACCGCGCCGACCAGGAGGATCCCGGTCGAGAGGATGCTCGGCCGCTCGCGACGGGCGAGGGGCGAGCGGGACGGGCGCCGCGAGGGAGCGGCGGTGCCGAGGCGGGGGGCGAGAGCGGTCATGGATCAGTCCTCCTGTCCGAAGGCTCGCTTCTGCACGACCCGGAGGAAGAGGAAGGAGACGATGAAGGTGGCCAGGGCGATCACGACGGAGGTCGCCGCAGCGGAGTAGATGTCGTCGCGGGTGAACGCGTCGCGGTAGACGAGCATGAGCGGGGACCAGCTCGTGGAGAGGCTGTTGGTCAACGGGCGCAGGGTGGTCGGCTCGGCGAACACCTGGAGCGTCGCGACCATCGAGAACAGCGCGGTCATCACCAGGGCCGGCGCGAGGATCGGGATCTTGATGCGCAGGGCGATCTGCACCTCGCTCGCGCCGTCGATCCTGGCCGCCTCGTAGATGTCCGACGGCACCGCCTTCAGGGAGGTGTAGATGACGATCATGTTGAAGCCGACGCCGCCCCAGAGCGCGATGTTCGCGATGCCGAAGAGGACGGCGCCGGAGGAGAGCAGACTCGGGGCGTCCCACCCGAGCCGCTCGAACACGTAGTAGAAGGGGCTGACCGCGGGCAGGTAGAGGAACCCCCAGAGCAGCGAGCTGATCACGGCGGGCACCGCGTAGGGCAGGAAGATCGAGATCCGCGAGAAGCCGACCGCGCGGGTGCGCTGCGAGTCGAGCAGCAGCGCGAACAGCAGCGCGAGGCCGAGCATGCACGGGATGAGGATGAGGCCGTAGAGCAGGACCCGGCCGACGCTCGCGCCGAACTCGGGGTCGGACAGGGCCGAGACGTAGTTCTCGACGCCGGCGAAGACCTGCGTCTGCGCTCCCGACCCCAGGCCCAGGCCGGTCACCTGGCGCTTCTGGAAGCTGAGGAAGAGCGTGTAGACGATGGGCGCCGCCATGAAGGCGACGAAGAGCACGATGCCGGGGGCGAGCATCGCGTAGGGGATGCCGACCCGCGAGCGCCAGCCGGAGCGGCCGGAGCGGCGGGCGGCGGGGCGGCTCGAGCGGTTCGACGAGACGGAGCCGTCCGGTGCTCGGGTGATCGTGGGAGCGGTCATCGCTGGTCCTCGTCCTGCTTGCTGGGGTGGTCTGCGCGTGCAGGAGGGATGCCGCTGCACGGGAGGGGACGGTGCGGAGGCGGGGCCGGGGGACCCCGCCTCCATCACCGTCAGTTCACGGAGAAGCCGCTGGAGACCAGGTCGTCCGTGGTGATCGACTGCATCTCGGCGACCGCGTCGACGAAGGCCTGGCGGGTCCTCGCGTCGGCGGCCTTGGCGAACTCGTCGTTGTAGGCGCTGAACGCGACGTTCACGTTCGGTCCGTAGGTGAAGCTCGACACGGAGCCCGCCGCCTCCGACGCGATGTCGTAGAAGTCGGCCTGCTGGCTGAAGAACTCGGGAGAGGTCGTCAGCGCGTCGGCGGCGGCCTCGGTCGCGGCCGGGTAGACGCCCGAGATGTCGGCCAGAGCGGCGACGGCCTCGGGGTCGCTGTTCAGCCAGGTGGCGAACTCGACGGCCGCCTCGACGTGGTCGGACTGGGTGGTGACGGCCGTGCTCGAGCCGCCCCAGTTGCCGTTCGAGGGTGCGGAGGCGTCCCACTGCGGGAGCGTCGCCGCGGTCCAGAGACCGGCGGTGTCGGGGGCGTTGCCGCCGAGGACGCCGGGCGCCCAGACCGAGCTGATCCAGCCGACCTGCGAGCCGTCGTTGAGTCCGGCGTTCCACTCGGGCGTGTACATCGGCTTGTTGTCGATGGCACCCTCCTCGACGAGTCCGCCCCAGTACTCGGCGACCTGCTCGGTCGGACCGGCGTCGATGTCGACGCCCCAGCTCTGGTCGTCGATGGACCACCAGGAGGCTCCGGCCTGCTGCGCGAGACCGGTGAACCAGCCCGCGTCGTTGGCCGAGAAGGTGCCGAGGTACTTCGTCGGGTCGGCCGCGTGGACGGCGCGCGCCACCTCGGCGTACTCGTCCCAGGTGGTCGGGACGGCGAGGCCGAGGCTGTCGAGGATGTCGGTGCGGTAGTAGGCCATCATCGGGCCCGAGTCCTGCGGGATCGCGTAGACCGCGTCACCGCCGAGGGTGACCGAGTTCCAGACGCCCTCGGAGTACTCGCCGGCCAGGTCGTCCGAGACGGAGCCGGAGATGTCGGCGAGCGCGTCGGAGGAGACCAGGGTCGGGATCTTCTGGTACTCGGCCTGGATGAGGTCGGGAGCGCCGCTACCGGCCTTGATCGCCGTGAGCAGCTTGGTGATGGCGGGGTCGCCGCCGTCCTGCTTGTTCACGGTGACCTGGATGTCCGGGTTCTGCTCGTTCCAGATGTCGACGACCTGCTCGAGGTTCGGCGCCCAGGCCCAGTAGTTGAGGTTCACGGTGCCGGACTCGCCGGCGTCTCCGGATGCGGTGCAGCCGGTGAGGGTCAGGGCGGCGGCGGCCGCGGTCGCGATGGCGGCCCTGCGGAGTGATGTGCGCATTCGTCCTCCTTGTCGAAGTGCTGTGTGGTGGTGGTGCACGGGCGCTCCGACGAGGGATGGACGACGGTGTACCTGTGAGCGGTTACAGTTACACACACGGGACCGAGGGCTGTCAACTCGACGGAATGCGCGGATCCAGGCGGCTCTCAGGCCGTCACTGCTTCCGGCTGCGCGGATATCCCGTGCTAGAACTGGGAGCGCACACAGTTCGAAGGAGATCTCCGCATGACCACCGACCTCAGCTCCCCCGTCGCCGACGCGGTCGCGGAGACCCCGCGCACCGCCGTCGTCGGCCGCCCCGGCCGGGCGCTGCTCGGCGGCCGCTCCGAGATCCGCTACGGCGGCGACTACAACCCCGAGCAGTGGCCGCGCGAGGTGTGGGACGAGGACATCGCCCTCATGCGCAGCGCCGGGGTGAACCTCGTCAGCATCGGCATCTTCTCGTGGGCGCTGCTCGAGCCGCGCGAGGGCGAGTACGACTTCTCGTTCCTCGACGAGCTGATCGCCCTGCTGCACGGCGCGGGCATCGACGTCGACCTCGCCACTCCGACCGCGGCTCCCCCCGCCTGGTTCTGGAGGAAGTACCCGGATTCGCGCCCCGTCACCCGCGAGGGCGTCACCCTCGGCTGGGGATCGCGCGGCATGGTGAGCCCGAGCTCACCCGAGTACCGCGCCGCCTGCGTCGCCCTGACGGAACGGCTCGCCGAGCGCTACGGCTCCCACCCCGCGGTCGTCCTCTGGCACGTCCACAACGAGTACGGCGCTCCGATCAGCGACGACTACTCCGACCACAGCGTCCGCGCGTTCCGCGCCTGGCTGCAGCGCCGCTACTCTTCCCTCGACGCGCTCAACAGCGCCTGGGGCACGCTCTTCTGGGGCCAGGTCTACGGCGAGTGGGACGAGATCGACGCACCGCGCGTGTCGGCGAGCGTGGTGAACCAGACGCAGCGCCTCGACTTCGCGCGCTTCACCTCGGACGCCCTGCTCGAGTGCTTCCGCGCCGAGCGCGACGCGATCAAGCGCTTCGCCCCCGATACGCCGGTGACCACCAACTTCATGGCGACCAACTGCCCGTCGGTCGACCTGTGGAAGTGGCGGGACGAGGTCGACCTCGTCGCCAACGACCACTACCTCGTGGCCGAGCGCTCCGACAACCACGTCCTCCTCGCCCTCGACGCCGACCTCACCCGATCCCTGGCCGGCGGTGCCCCGTGGATCCTGATGGAGCACTCCACCTCGGCCGTCAACTGGCAGCCGCGCAACATTGCCAAGCGGCCCGGTGAGCTGGCCCGCAACAGCATGAGCCACCTCGCCCGCGGCGCCGACGCGATCCTCTACTTCCAGTTCCGCGCCTCGCGCTACGGAGCCGAGAAGTTCCACTCGGCGATGCTGCCGCACGCCGGCGTCGGCAGCAGGATCTGGAAGGAGGTCGTGGCCCTGGGCGACGAGCTCGCCGGGCTCGCCGAGGTGCTCGGCTCCCGGGTGCACGCCCGCGCCGCGATCCTCTGGGACTGGGAGTCGTTCTGGGCCCAGGACCTCGAGTGGCGCCCGTCCGTCGAGCTCGAGCACCGCGAGCGCGTCATCGCGTACTACACCGAGCTCTGGCGCCGCGGGGTGAGCGTCGACTTCGCGCATCCGCACGCCGACCTCTCCTCCTACGACATCGTGCTCGCCCCCGCGCTCTACCTGGTCGACGCGACGTCGAAGGCGAACGTCGAGGACTACGTGCGACGGGGCGGCACCTTCCTGGCCTCCTACTTCTCGGGCGTGGTCGACGAGAACGACGCGGTGCACGCCGGTGGCGCCCCCGGCGCCTTCCGCGAGGTGCTCGGAGTGGCGGTGCCCGAGTTCCTGCCGCTGCACGCCGACGAGACCGTCGCGCTGAGCACCGGCGCCTCGGCGTCCGGCTGGGCCGAGGAGCTCGTGCTCGAGGGCGCGGACGCGGTGGCGGAGTACGTCGGCGGGCCGGCCGCGGGCGGACCGGCGGTCACACGCCACGGCTACGGAGAGGGCCGCTCCTGGTACGTCTCCACCCGCCTCTCGGGCGACGACCTCGGCTCGGTCGTCGAGGACGCCCTGCGCGATGCAGGCATCGAGGCCGACCTCTCCCCCGAGGGCCTCGAGACGGTGACCCGCGAGGGCGACGAGGCCGACTTCGCGTTCTTCCTGAACCACTCCGCCGACGACGTGCTCGTCGACGCGACGGGTGTGGAGCTGCTGACGGGAGCGGAGACGTCGGGGACCCTGACGGTGCCGGCGGGTGCGGTGCGGGTCGTGCGCCGGCCCCGCTGACGCGCGACGCTCACGGGGGCGCCCCTCGGACCTCGGTCCGGAGGGCGCCCTCGTGTCGTCCGGGGTGCGATCCGCCGTCCCCGGACCGACCCGAGGCGCACGCACCATCCGCAGGCATCCGCACCGTCCGCACCGTCTGCAGGTATCCGCACGATCTGCAGGCATCCGCACCGTCCGCAGGCCTGCGGACCATCTGCAGGCATCCGCACCGTCTGCAGGTATCCGCACCATCTGCAGGCACTGCGGGCCGGAAACTGCTTTCCGCCGCATCGACGAGGCACGCACGACGAGGATCCCCTGCAGATCGCACAAGCATCCCTCCGACCGTCGGATCGGAGGCGGACCCGCCGCCCCTCCCCAGGCACGCAGAAGGGGCCCGGTCCGAAGACCGAGCCCCTTCCGGTGTCACGACCGAGGTCGCGTCACGGTGTGGTCGTTACTCGAGCGAGCCGTCGACGGTCTCCTCGAACGAGGTGACGTTGCCTTCCGAGTACTTGTAGATCGACACGGAGGCCTCGCTCGGGTCGCCGTTCTCGTCGAACGAGATCGGGCCGGAGAGACCGTTGTAGTCGATGTCCTCGTCGTCGGCGAGCAGAGCCGCGCAGTCGGCGAAGGTGGTGCACTCCGTGCCGTCCTTCGAGACGCTCTCGAGGTTGTCGCGGAGGGTCGCGCCGTCCGTCGCTCCACCCTGCAGCGCCGCGAGGGCGAGCAGGACGGTGGCGTCGTAGGACTCGGGAGCGTAGCTGAACACCGTCAGCGGGTCGTTGCCCTGCTCCTCGACGAGGGCCTGGAGGTTCGACTGGAAGTCCTCCGACGCCTGCACGCCCGGGTTGGTGAACTGGGCGCCGGCGATGTCGACGTTGGTGTCGGCCTCGGTGATGACGCCGTAGTTGCCGTCCGTGCCGTAGAGCTTCGAGAAGTCGAAGCCCTTGGCCGCGAGCTGCTCCGCGATCGTCTTGATCTCGTCGAACGAGATCACGACGAGCGCGTCGGGGTTCGGGGCCAGCACCGTGGTCAGCGCCGAGTTGAAGTCCGTCGAGGCGGGCTCGAAGATCTCCTCCGCGGCGACGGTGGCTCCGCCGGCCTCGAGGGTCTCCTTGATGTTCTTCTCGAGACCGGTGCCGTACGCGTCGTTCATGTACAGGATCGAGACGTTGGTCTTGCCGTCGCCCAGGATCTTGTTGCCGAGGATGCGGCCCTGCAGCACGTCCGAGGGAGCGGTGCGCCAGTAGTAGCCGTCATCCTCGTAGGTGGTGAAGTCGGGCGAGGTGTTGGCCGGCGAGATCTGCACGACGCCCGCCTGGGTCACCTGGTCGATGAAGGTCTTCGAGACACCGGACGACGCGGCGCCGATGATGGCGGACACGCCGTCGGCGATCAGCGCCGTGGCGGACTGCGTCGCGATGTCGGTCGACGTGTCGCCCGAGTCCTTCGGCTCCGCCTCGATCGTGATGCCCGCGGCGGCCTCGTTGATGTCGGCGACCGCGAGGTCGACACCGGCGAACTCGGGCGGGCCGAGGACGGCCAGCGTTCCCGTCTGCGGCAGGATCGCGCCGATCTTGAGGGAGAGGTCACCGGATGCGCCGCTGTCCGTGCCCGCGTCGGTCTCGCCGCCACCGGCGCAGCCGGCGAGGACGAGTGCGCTGGCGCCCAGGATGGCGACACCGCCGAGGGTTGCCCGGAGGGACCGTGCGCGAGCCGAACCGGCCTTCGCGTAAACGCCCATGTTGCTCCTTGAGAGTGATTGTCGTCAGAGCGGTGCCGGAGGCAACCGCTCGGCAAACGTAACCTTCGAGGGGGCCGTGAACAATACGGGGGTGTTACGAACGGATTTCGCGACCGGATCGTTACTTCCGGCAGCAGCAACCGCTCTCAGCGACGCGATCCGCACTTCACGCCAGGATACGGCGCCTTCTGCGCTCGGCCGCGACGAGGTCGACTGAGAAGATCACCAGCGCGGTCCACACCAGCGCGAAGCCGAGCCAGCGCTCGGGCGGCATCGCCTCGTGGAGCACGAACGCGCCCACCAGGAACTGCAGGAACGGCGTCAGGTACTGGATGAAGCCGACGATCGAGAGCGGCAGCCGACGGGCGGCTCCCGCGAACAGCAGCAGCGGGACGGCGGTGACGATACCGGCCGACGCCAGGATCAGGGCGTGCCCCGTGCCCTCCGTCCCGAAGGTCAGACCGACCAGCGAGCCCACCACGGCGAGCTGCACGATCGCGAGCGGAGTGAGCCAGAGCGTCTCCAGCGTCAGTCCCGACACCGCGTCGATCCGGCCGCCCACCCGGCTCTTCACGAGTCCGTAGAACCCGAAGGAGAAGGCCAGCGCGAGCGAGACCCACGGGAACGAGCCGTAGCCGACGGCGATGACGAGCACTGCGACCGCGCTGATCGCCATCGCGATCCACTGGGCCGGTCGGAGCCGCTCCCGCAGCACGAGCACGCCCAGCAGCACCGTGACGAGCGGGTTCATGAAGTAGCCCAGCGCAGCCTCGATGACGTGCCCGGTGGTCGTCGCGATGACGTAGACCTGCCAGTTCACGTAGATCAGGGCGCCGGCGAGAGCCATCGCCCCCAGCAGCCGCGGCTCGCGGAAGAGGCCGAGGAAGCCCGCCCAGCTGCGCGTCACGGTGAGCAGGATCAGGCAGAAGACGAGCGAGAACATCACCCGGAACGCGACGATCTCGAACGGCGAGGCCGGTGCCATCGCGATGAAGTAGAGCGGCATCGCGCCCCACAGGAGGTAGGCGCCGAAGCCGAACCACAATCCGGTCGAGGACATCGCACCGCCGCGCGCCCGCGACTCGGCGAGGGCCTCGACGCCCTCGCCCTCCTCGGCCGCGGTACCGGTCAGGTCGGGCTCGGAAGGGGTGCGGGAGGCGGACACCCGTCCGATGCTACGCACGCGGGCACCCGCTGATCGGCTCGGAACGGTCATCGGACGGCCGGATCAGGCCACCCGTCGCCAGGAGGACCGGCCCGGGACGACGAAGGGCCCGGCGACCTGGGTCGCCGGGCCCTTCTCGGGACGCGTCCTAGCGGACGACGACCGCGAGGACGTCGCGAGCGGAGAGGACCAGCAGGTCCTCGCCCGAGAACTTGACCTCGGTTCCGCCGTACTTGGAGTAGATGACCTTGTCACCCACGGCCACGTCGAGGGGGACGCGGTTGCCGTTGTCGTCGATGCGGCCGGGGCCCACGGCGACGACTTCACCCTCCTGCGGCTTCTCCTTGGCGGTGTCGGGGATGACGAGACCGGAAGCGGTCACCTGCTCCGCCTCGACCTGCTTGATGACGATGCGATCTTCGAGCGGCTTGATGGACACCGACACGGTTGACCTCTTTCTTGACGACGATGTGGCGGAGCGCGGTTCTGGCACACACGCTCCGAGAGTGCTAGATCCACTGTAGAGGCTGTGCTGGCACTCGTGCAATCAGAGTGCCAAGCGGAGCGTCGCGGAACGACGTCGGAGCGGCGCGGACGCCGTGGCCTACCATGGCCGGATGCATCGCGACGAGCTGGTCGAGCTCCTCTCCCCGGAGGGGCTCCGGCTCCTCGACTCCCTCGACGGATACCGCTCGGACGACCTCGTGCGGGCCGTCGCCCGGCTCCGGTCCGCAGGTCACTCCCCCGCGCTGGTCGCCGCCGTGCTCACCCAGTCGCGACTGCGCGAGAAGGCGCAGGGCAAGTTCGGCGAGTTCGCCCGCTCGATGCTCTTCACCGACGCCGGCCTCGAGCAGGCCACGCGGCTCCGTGTCGCCGCACTGCACGCGGGCCGCTTCGCGGCAGCGGGCACCAGGAGGGTCGCGGACCTGGGCAGCGGGATCGGCGGCGACGCACTCGCTCTCGCCGCGATCGACCTCGAGGTGACCGCCGTCGACGCCGACGAGATCACCGCGACGCTCGCGAGCTTCAACCTCGCCCCGTTCCCCTCCGCTCGCGCCGTGCACGGCGATGCGGAGTCGTTCGACCTCGACGGCTACGACGCCGTCTACCTGGATCCGGCTCGGCGCACCGCCGGTCACCGCGAGACGCGGCGCCTGGACGATCCCGACGACTACTCCCCGTCGCTCGACTTCACCTTCGGCCTGGCCGCGCGCCTGCCCGTGGGCGTCAAGGTCGGGCCGGGCTTCGACCGCGAGCGGATCCCGGCCGACGCCGAGGCGCAGTGGGTGTCCGTCGAGGGCGACCTGGTCGAGACCGGACTCTGGTTCGGGTCGCTCGCCCGGCCCGGTGTCCGCCGCTCCGCTCTGCTGCTCGGTGCGCACGGCGCCGCCGAGCTGACCGCCGACTCGGACGCCGACGACGAGGAGGTCGGCGAGCTCGGCGCCTACGTGCACGAGCCGGACGGGTCCGCCATCCGGGCGCGATTGCTCGGCGAGCTGGCGCGCTCGAGCGGTTCGCGGATGCTCTCGCCCGGCATCGCCTACCTCACGGGAGACGAGCCGTCCGCCTCGCCGTTCCTGCGCAGCTTCCGCGTCCTCGCCGAACTCCCCCTCGACGAGCGGACGCTCGCGAAGGAGCTGCGCGGACGCGGCATCGGCGTGCTCGAGATCAAGAAGCGCGGGGTCGACGTCGACCCCGCGCGGTTCCGCAAGAAGCTGGGACTGTCCGGCCGGGGCAGCGCCGTGCTGATCCTGACGCGGGTGCAGGGGCGCCACCGCGCCCTGCTGGCCGAGCGGGTGGCGCAGGCGGGCGTTTAGTAGTTGGCCGACTGGATCGCCACCACGAAGATGACAACGGTGATCGCCAGGTAGATCAGCGAGATCACGATCCCCGCGAAGCCCGTGATGATCGCGGTCAGGGCGAACCCGCGCGCTCCGGGCTCGCGACGACGCCCGAGGAACCCGAGGACGACGGCCGGAGCGGACAGCAGGAATCCGAAGCCCCACGCGAAGATCGTGATCACGAGGCCGGCGATGCCGAGGATCATGCCCGTCAGGCTGAGGGTCCTGGGCGGGGCCGGGGCCGGCGGTGCGGAGGCGTACGCCGGCGCGGTGCCCGGAGGCGTCGGCGTCCCGTAGGACGGGGCGTCCGTGCGCGGAGCCCCGTATCCGGGCGCGGGCGCCGAGGCCGGAGCTCCATGGCCGGACACGGGCGCCGAGGGCGGAGCAGGCGGAGCCGGCGGAGCCGGCGGCACGGGCAAAGCCGGAGGCGCGGGCGGGACGGGGGCGGGACCCGGACGCTCCTCGGAGCCGGGCGCGGTGCTGTCGCTCATGCGGCCGAGTCTAGCCAGCGGCCGGTCTCAGCTCGGGAGGTACCCGTCGGTCCGCAGGTCCCCCACGAAGGCGGTGTACGCCAGGAAGCCCAGGACCGCCAGGACGACGACGAGGTAGCCGAGCACGAAGCCGGCGATCGCGAAGCCTCCGCCGCGGCGGCCGGACCGGCGGGCCCGGAACAGCCCCACGTGACCGAGGACGATCGCGGCCGGCGCGAGCCCGAGGATCCCGCAGAGGAGGGCGGCGACCGCGAGACCCTCGAGAGGCGGGCGGAGCGCCGGAGCGTTGGGCGAGTACTCGTCCGGGTGCGCGGGACCCGTCGGCGGCGGGTAGGCCGCCGACGGGTCGACCGCGTCGGGAGCGGGAGGCGGGGGCACCGGCGTCCCGGCGGACCGATCGATCGCCGATTCGTCGTTCACGCGCTCTCCCCTCGCACAGCTGGCTCCAGCCTACGGTCCCCGGCGGGACCGGTCGGCTCAGTACCCCGTGGAGGGGACGGTGGCCAGGGCGGCGAAGAACAGGACGCCGACGATCGTGTAGACGATGATCGCGACGAACCCGATGACGATCGCGGCGATCGCGAGGCCGCGGCCCTTCTCCCCCGTGCGCTTGATCTGCGACAGGGCGATGAAGCCGAGCACGATGCCCACGACGGAGACGAAGAACGAGGCGATGAAGCCGATGATCGCCAGGATGTTGTAGCGGTCGGTGGTGGGCGTGTACGGAGTCGTCATGGGATCCCCCTTGATCGGAACAGGAGACGCCAGCGTGGCAGTCGGCGCTGCACACTGTCAAAAGGCTGAGCGACGCTTGTGTCGCCCCGAGACGTCGGCTAGCGGACCTGGATCTCGGTCACCGGGAGCGTGGAGTCCGCGCTGAAGTCGAGGCTCGACGGCGGGTGCCCCGCCTCGATGAGCTGAGCGGCGAGCGCCGCGATCATCGCGCCGTTGTCGGTGCAGAGCGAGAGCGCCGGGATCCGCAGCGCGATCCCCGCGGCCGCGCACCGCTCCTCCGCGAGCGCCCGCACCCGTGCATTGGCGACCACTCCGCCGCCCAACAGCAGTCTCGGCACCCCGCGGTCGCGGCACGCCGCCACCGCCTTCGTGAGCAGCACATCGGCCACGGCCTCGCGGAAGCTCGCGGCCACGTCCGCGACCGGCACCTCCTCGCCGGCGTCCTGGCGCTTCTCCACCCACCGCGCCACGGCGGTCTTCAGCCCCGAGAACGAGAAGTCGTAGCGGTGCCGCTCGAGGTCCTTCGGCAGGCTCAATCCGCGCGGGAACCGGATCGCGCGGGGGTCGCCGTCGGCCGCCACCCTGTCGATCTGCGGACCGCCGGGATAGGGCAGCCCGAGGACGCGCGCGACCTTGTCGAACGCCTCCCCGGCCGCGTCGTCGATGGTCTCGCCGAGCAGCTCGACGTCCGAGACCAGGTCGCGCACGTGCAGGAGCGACGTGTGCCCGCCCGAGACGAGGAGCGCGATCGTGGGCACCTCGACCGGGCTCCCCTCGCTCCCGTCGGCCCGGAGCACGTCAGCGCCCACGTGGCCGACGAGGTGGTTCACCGCGTAGAGGGGCTTCCCGAGCGAGACGGCGAGGGCCTTGGCCGCGCCGACGCCGACCATGAGCGCACCCGAGAGCCCGGGGCCGCTCGTGACGGCGATCGCGTCGAGCTCCTCGAGCGTCACTCCGGCCTCGGCGAGCGCCGCGCGCAGCGCCGGCTCGAGCGCCTCGAGGTGCGCGCGGGCCGCGACCTCCGGCACCACGCCTCCGTAGCGCGCGTGCTCGTCCATCGACGACGCGATGGTGTTGGCGAGCAGCGTCGTGCCGCGGACGACGCCGATGCCGGTCTCGTCGCAGCTGGTCTCGATCCCGAGGACGAGCGGTCCGTCGCTCATGCGGTCTCCTCCGACGCCCGCGGAAGTGGCGCGCGCATGACGATCGCGTCCACCCCGTCGGGCTGGTAGTAGGCGGGACGGACTCCGATCTCCTCGAAGCCCTCCGAACGGTAGAGGGTCTGCGCGCCGGGGTTGTCGGCGCGCACTTCGAGGAACACCTCGCGGGCCCCGCGCCGGGCGGCCTCCTCGAGCAGTTCCCGCAGGAGGCGCCGGCCGGTGCCGCGACGGCGCGCGGAGGCGAGCACGGCGATCGTCTGCACGTCGGCCTCGTGCGCGCCGCGAGGGCAGAGCAGCCCCGCGTAGCCGAGCACGACGCCGTCCTCCTCCGCCACGAGGTAGCGGGTGTGCACGCTCCGGATCTCCTCCGCCATCATCCGGCTCGACCAGGCGTCGCCCGTGAACTCCGACTCCTCGATCGCCATGATCGCGTCGAGATCGCCGGGGGTCGCCTCGCGGAGGACACTCACGCGGTCACCCGCTTGGGACCGGCCGAGAGCGTCACGTCGGGCGAACGGAGGTAGAGCGGCTCGTCGGCGGGCAGGGAGCGGCCGGCGGCGCGGGCGAGTGCGGCGACGACTCCGAGCGCTGCTGCCGAGACGGTGGACGCCTCGAGGCGTGGGAGCTCGGGGAACGGCAGCACGTCGGGCTTGTCGAGGCCGGGGCCGCTCCGACGGACGGGCAGACCCTGTCCGTCGAGACCGTCGTAGGCGCTCCAGTAGAGCTCGCGACGACGCGCGTCGGTGACCACCAGGAACCCGGCGTCGCGGCCGTCGAGCAGCGCGGCCAGTGCGACGGCGTCGTGGGACACGACGGGGAGCGTCGGGATCCCGCGGCCGAATGCGAAGGCGCGGGCCGCGGCGATGCCGACGCGGAGCCCGGTGAAGGGCCCCGGACCCATCCCCACGGCGACGGCGTCGATCCCGGCGGGAGCGACCCCCGCCTCCTCCAGCGCTTCGGCGATCAGGCGGCCGACGACCTCGGCGTGCCGCATGGTGTCGGTCTCGACGCGGTCCGAGCGGACTCCGCCCGCGTCGTCGACGACGGCGACGGAGGTTCCGGAGGAGGTGTCGATCGCGAGCAGCACCCTGACAGGCTACCCGCGCGCGGCGGGCCGGCTCAGGCCCAACGGGTGCCGCGGAAGCGGACCGTCCGCGGCTCGATCGGCTCCTCGCCCTCCGCCGCGTCGGATCCGGCGGTCGGCCGCTCGATCACGATGTCGAGCCAGGAGTCGGCGACTCCGTCCAGGAGCCCCGCGCCCCACTCCACCACCACGACCGAGTGCTCGAGGTCGAGATCGAGGTCGTCCAGCTCGACCGCCGAGCCGACCCGGTAGGCGTCGACGTGCACGAGCGGGGGGCCGTCGTGCAGCGGAGGATGGGTGCGCGCGATCACGAAGGTCGGGCTGGTCACGGGGCCGCGCACGTCGAGCCCCTCTCCCAGCCCCCGGGTGAACGTCGTCTTGCCCGCTCCGAGAGGGCCGGTGAGGACGAGCAGGTCCCCGGCCCGCAGAGTGCGGCCGAGCTCGCGACCGAGCTCCTCCATCGCCTCGGTGTCCGGGACCTCCACCGTCAGATCGGCGAAGCGGGCGCGCTCAGCCACAATCGCCGCCCAGCACCCGGCGCTGCACTCGCGGTCCGATCCGCGTCACGAGCTCGTAGTTGATCGTGCCGCACCAGCGCGCCCACTCGTCGACCGAGGGGACGCCCGTCGTCGGGTCGCCCCAGAGGGTCACGGCGTCGCCGACCTCGATCGGGGCGTCGCCCACCTCGACGACGAACTGGTCCATCGCGACCCGGCCCGCAATGCGATGCCGCCTCCCCCGGATCGTCACCTCGGCGACTCCGGAGGCGCTGCGCGGGATGCCATCGGCGTAGCCGAACGGGACGAGCGCGAGGCCGGTCTCCCCCTCGGCCCGGTAGGTGTAGTCGTAGCTGACACCCGTGCCCCGATCGACGCGGCGCACCCCCGCGACGCGTCCGTGCAGCGTCATCGCGGGGACGAGGCCGAGCTCGAGCGACGTCTCGTCGTCGAACGGCGAGAGTCCGTAGACGCCGATGCCGGCGCGCACCATATCGCGGCGCGCCTCCGGGATCCTCAGCGCACCGGCGGTGGCCGCCAGATGCACGATCGGGGCGGGGACGCCGCTCGCCCGCAGGAGCTCCTCCCCCCGGGACAGGAGCGCGAGCTGCGCGAGGTCCTCGGTGCGCGAGGTGTTCGAGAGGTGCGAGAGCACGCCCGTCAGGTGCACGGTGCCGCGCTCCACGTGGCGCACGAGCGCCTCGACGAGCAGCGGCCACTCCTGCTCGGGAGCGCCGTTGCGGCTGAGCCCCGTGTCGAGCTTGAGCTGCACGGCCGCCCGGCCGCCGCGGTCCTCGGCGGCCTGGGCCACGGCCTCCAGCTGGGTGAGCGACGAGACCGCCACGTCGATCCCGTGCTCGATGGCCGCGTCGAAGTCCTCGCCGGGGTCGTGCAGCCAGCAGAGCAGCGGAGCGAGGACGCCGGCCTCGCGCAGCGCCACGGCCTCCTGGAGGTCGGCGGTGCCGAGAGCGTCGGCTCCGCCCGCGAGCGCGGCCTGGGCCGCTGTCACGGCGCCGTGGCCGTAGCCGTTCGCCTTGACGACGGCCATGAGGCGCCGGGCGCCGGTCAGCTCGCGGAGCCGGGAGACGTTCCTCCGGATCGCGTCGGCATCGATCAGCGCTTCGCGGAAGAACAGCGGAGCGGTCACGACTCGGCCACCACGAACGCCGTCGCGATGCCCGCGTCGTGGCTCATCGACAGGTGCACCCGCGTGATGCCGCGGGCATCGGCGGCGGTCCGGGCCGCTCCGTGCAGGGCGAAGGAGGGGTTCCCGTGCTCGTCGCGCTCCACGACCATGTCGTGCCAGCGCGCACCCGCCGAGTCGCCGAGGGCCTTGATGAACGCCTCCTTCGCCGCGAACCGCCCGGCGAGGGAGGCGATCGGCAGGTCGCGTTCGCTGGGGGCGAACAGACGGTCGCGCAACCGCGGGGTGCGGTCGATCGCCCGGCCGAACCGGGCGAGGTCCACGACGTCCACGCCGATCCCCACGATCACGGCAGGGTCACTCGACCGTGACCGACTTGGCGAGATTGCGCGGCTGGTCGACGTCCAGGCCCTTCGCGGTCGCGAGCTCCATCGCGAACATCTGCAGCGGAGTGACGGCGAGCAGCGGCTCGAACAGCGGGTCGGCGAGCGGGATCGGCACGACCTCGTCGGCGATCTGGATCGCCGCGGTGTCGCCCTGCTCGGCGATCGCGATGACGCGGGCGCCGCGCGCCTTGATCTCCTGGATGTTCGAGATCACCTTGCGCTGCAGCTCGTACGACTCGCTCGGGCTCGGCACGATCACGAAGACGACTTGGCCCGGCTCGATGAGCGCGATCGGCCCGTGCTTGAGCTCCCCGGCCGCGAAGCCCTCGGCGTGGATGTAGGCCAGCTCCTTGAGCTTGAGCGCACCCTCGAGCGCGACCGGGTAGCCGACGTGGCGGCCCAGGAACAGCACCGCGCGGGTGTCGGCCATCCAGCCGGCGAGCTGGACGATGGCGTCCGAGGCGTCGAGCACCTTCGAGAGCTTCTCGGGGATCGCCGCCAGCTCGGCGGCCTGCGACGCGACGACCTCGGCGGAGGAGGCTCCGCGCAGCGTCGCGAGGTGCAGACCGAAGAGGTAGAGGGCCGCGATCTGCGCGACGAAGGCCTTGGTCGACGCGACCGCCACCTCCGGGCCGGCGTGCGTATAGAGGACCGCGTCGGACTCGCGTGGGATCGTCGCGCCCTGGGTGTTGCAGACCGAGAGCGTCTTCGCGCCCTTCTCGCGCGCGTACTTGACCGCCATGAGCGTGTCCATGGTCTCGCCCGACTGGCTGATCGAGACGACGAGCGTGCGGGGCGTGAGCACCGGGTCGCGGTAGCGGAACTCGTGGCTGAGCTCGACCTCGACGGGGACGCGGGCCCACTTCTCGATCGCGTACTTGGCGACCATGCCGGAGTAGGCGGCGGTGCCGCAGCCGATGATCGTGATCCGGTCGATCTCCGTCAGGACGGGGTCCAGGCCCTCGAGCTCGGGGAGGGTGATCGTGCCGTCGGCGATCCGGCCGCGCAGGGTGTTCGCGACGGCCTCGGGACCCTCGGTGATCTCCTTCGCCATGAAGCTCGACCAGCCGCCCTTCTCGGAGGCGGAGGCGTCCCAGGCGATCTCGAACGGCTCGGTCTCGACCGGCTGCCCGAAGAAGTCGGTGACCGTGACGAGGTCCGGGGTGATCGTGACGATCTGGTCCTGCCCGATCGCGACGGCGCGGCGGGTGAACTCGACGAACGCCGCGACGTCGGAGCCGAGGAAGTTCTCGCCGTCGCCCAGGCCGATCACCAGCGGGGAGTTGCGCCGCGCGCCGACGACGACGCCCGGCTGGTCCTGGTGCAGGGCGAGCAGCGTGAAGGCGCCCTCGAGCCGCGCGACGATCGCCTGGAACGCGAGCACGAGGTCCCCGGTCCGGCGGTACTCGCGGGCGATGAGGTGAGCGGCGACCTCGGTGTCGGTCTCGCTCTCGAAGACGACGCCCTCGGCGGCGAGCTCCTCCTTCAGCGGCTGGAAGTTCTCGATGATGCCGTTGTGGATGACGGCCAGCTTGCCGTCGTCGGCGAGGTGCGGGTGGGCGTTGCGGTCGGTCGGCCCACCGTGGGTCGCCCACCGGGTGTGACCGATGCCGGTCGTGCCCTGCGCCAGCGGGTGCGCTTCGAGGTCGTCGACCAGGACGCTGAGCTTGCCCGAGCGCTTGCGGCTGTCGATCACGCCATCGGCGTCGATCACGGCCACGCCCGCGGAGTCGTACCCGCGGTACTCCAGTCGCTTCAGGCCCCCGAGCAGCACGGCCAGGCTGTCACGCGCGCCGACGTATCCCACGATTCCACACATGCGCTCGATCCTAACGGCGCAGGAGGGGCGGATCGCGGCGGCCGGGCCGCAGGGTCGCCGGCCGCTAGGATCGGTGATTGTGCCGTCGTCAGCTCGCGAACCCGGGCGAGAGGCGCAGCCCTCCCCGTTCGTCGAGATCGTCCGCTCCGACTGGGCCGAGCTCGCCCGGTCGACGGAGCTCCCGCTGACCGAGACCGAGGTCGTGCAGCTGCGCGGACTCGGCGACCGGCTGAGCCTCACCGAGGTCGCCGAGGTGTACCTCCCCCTCTCGCGGCTCCTCGCCCTCTACGCGGCCGGTGCCCGCCACCTGCACCGGGCGACCAGCACCTTCCTCGGCGAGCGCGCCCAGCCCACGCCCTTCGTCATCGGAGTCGCCGGCTCCGTCGCCGTCGGCAAGTCCACGATCGCGAGACTGCTGCGCGAGCTCCTCGCCCGCTGGGAGGACACTCCCCGGGTCGAGCTGGTGACCACCGACGGGTTCCTCCTGCCCAACAGCGAGCTCGAGCGGCGCGGGCTGATGAGCCGCAAGGGGTTCCCGGAGTCGTACGACCGCCGCGCGCTGCTCCGCTTCGTCTCGGAGGTGAAGGGCGGGGCCGCGGAGGTGCGCGCGCCCTTCTACTCGCACCTCTCGTACGACATCGTCCCCGATGCCGAGATCGTGGTGCGCCGACCCGACGTGCTGATCGTCGAGGGCCTGAACGTGCTGCAGCCGCCGGTCCCCGGCCACGGCCTCGCGGTCAGCGACCTGTTCGACTTCACCGTCTACGTCGACGCGCGCACCGGCGACATCGCCCGCTGGTACGAGGAGCGCTTCCTCGCTCTGCAGCAGGGCGCGTTCGCGAACCCGAACTCGTACTTCCACCGCTACGCGTCGCTCACCCCCGACGAGGCACGCGAGCGGGCACGGAGCATCTGGACCGCGATCAACGAGCCGAACCTCGTGCAGAACGTGCGCCCGACCCGCAGCCGCGCGAGTCTGGTGCTGCGCAAGCAGTCCGATCACGCCGTGTCGTCGGTGCTGCTCCGCAAGATCTGACGCGGGGCGGACACGGTCTTCCTGGAGTCTGTGGGTCTCGATACGCCCCTCCGGGGCTACTCGACCAGCAGACGACGGCGGATCTCCTCCGAGGAGGTCTTCCGCTGCTTGCTGATCGAGCAGCCCGCGCAGCGGGCGTCTCGAGATCCACCAGCGCCGGAGCGCCGACCGCTACGTGCGCAGCTGCTCCAGCACGACGTCGGCCAGAGACTGCGCGAGACGATCCGCCGTCTCCTGCGTCTTCGCCTCGACCATCACGCGCACCATCGGCTCGGTGCCCGAGGGGCGGAGCAGGACGCGGCCGTCGGTGCCGAGCTCGGCCGACGCGTCGGCGACGGCCGCCGCGATGACCTCGTCGGCGTGCACGCCCTCGCGGTCGACACCGCGGACGTTGACGAGGGTCTGCGGGAACACGCTCATCACCGACGCCAGGTCGGCGATGCTCCTGCCGGTGCGGGCCATCTCGGCGGCGAGCTGGAGCGCGGTGAGCACGCCGTCGCCGGTGGTGGCGAAGCGGCTCATGATGACGTGGCCGGACTGCTCGCCGCCGAGCGAGTAGCCGCCGTCGTTCATCGCCTCGAGGACGTAGCGGTCGCCGACGGCGGTCTCGATGACGCGGATGCCCGCGTCGGCCATCGCGAGCTTCAGACCGAGGTTGCTCATCACGGTCGCGACGAGCACGTTGTCGCGCAGCACGCCGCGGCGGGCCATCGATGTAGCGAGGATCGCCATGATCTGGTCGCCGTCGATCGTCCGGCCGGTGGCGTCCACCGCGAGGCAGCGGTCCGCGTCGCCGTCGTGGGCGATGCCGAGATCCGCTCCGGCCGCGACGACCGCCTCGGCGACGTGCTCGAGGTGGGTCGAGCCGACGCCGTCGTTGATGTTGAGGCCGTCGGGGTCGTTGCCGATGACGGTGACCGTGGCGCCCGCGTCCGTGAAGACCTCGGGCGAGATGCCGGCGGCCGCGCCGTGGGCGCAGTCGATGACCACGTGGAGCCCGTCGAGGCGGGTGCTGCCGAGCGAGCCGAGGAGGTGGACCACGTAGCGGTCCTCCGCGTCGGAGAAGCGGCGGATGCGGCCGACGTCGGCACCGGTCGGGGTCAGCGGCGGAACGCCGAGAGCCGCCTCGATGCGGTTCTCGAGCTCGTCGGGGAGCTTGCGACCGCCCGCGGCGAAGAACTTGATGCCGTTGTCGGCGGCGGGGTTGTGCGAGGCCGAGATCATCACGCCGAAGTCCGCCTGCTCGTCCGCGATCAGGTACGCGGTGGCAGGGGTCGGGATGACGCCGGCGTCGAGGACGTCGACTCCCGCACTGGCGAGTCCGGCGGCGACAGCGGCGCCGATGAACTGACCGGAGATTCTGGGGTCGCGGGCGAGTACCGCGAGGGGGCGTCGACCCTCCGCACGGGCGGCCGCACCGAGTACACGGGCGGCCGCCTGGGCGAGGCCGAGAGCCAGGTCGGCCGTGACCTCGCGATTGGCGAGGCCACGGACGCCGTCGGTTCCGAACAGGCGCGTCATAGTGCGCAGTCCACTTCTCGAGCTACTGATCGAGCGGCCCGTCGGGCCGCACCGACTAGCGCTTCGAGAACTGCGACGCCTTGCGGGCCTTCTTGAGACCGGCCTTCTTGCGCTCGATGACGCGAGCGTCGCGGGTCAGGAAGCCCGCCTTCTTGAGGATCGCGCGGTTGTTCTCGCGGTCGATCTCGTTGAGTGCACGCGCGATGGCGAGGCGCAGCGCGCCGGCCTGGCCGGAGGGGCCGCCGCCGGTGATCTTCGCGACGACGTCGTACGAGCCGACGAGGTCGAGCACCTTGAAGGGGTCGGTGATCAGCTGCTGGTGCAGCTTGTTGGGGAAGTACTCCGCGAACTCGCGGGCGTTCACGGTCAGGCTGCCGGAGCCCGGGACCAGGCGCACGCGGGCGATGGCCTGCTTGCGTCGGCCCACGGCTGCGCCGGAGACGTTGAGGACGGCGCGGGGCGTCGAGGACGCCTCGGTGGCCGCGCTTTCGGTGGAGTAGCTCTCGGGAGCCACGTCGATCTGGTCTGCGATCTTCGCCACGGTGTAGGTGATCCTTTGTCTTCGAAGTCTGAGGTGTCGGGGAGGGCCGGAGCCTACTGGGCGACCTGGGTGAAGGCGTACGCCTTGGGCTGCTGCGCCGCGTGGGGGTGCTCGGTGCCCGTGTAGACCTTCAGCTTGCGCAGCTGCGCACGACCGAGGGAGTTCTTGGGGAGCATTCCGCGGATGGCCTTCTCGACGGCGCGGATCGGGTTCTTCTCGAGGAGCTCGGCGTACGTGGTGGCCGAGAGGCCGCCCGGGTAGCCGGAGTGGCGGTACGCCTTCTTCTGGAGGAGCTTCTGACCGGTGAGGGCGACCTTCTCGGCGTTGACGATGATGACGAAGTCGCCCATGTCCATGTGCGGCGCGAAGGTGGCCTTGTGCTTGCCGCGCAGGAGCGCCGCGGCGTGGGTGGCGAGACGGCCGAGCACGACGTCGGACGCGTCGATGACGATCCAGTCGTGCTGGACGTCAGCCGGCTTCGGAGAAAAAGTGCGAGTCACGTGAGTGCTGCTTTCTGGTCGGAGTGAGGTGTTCGTGAATCCCGCTCCGTGGCCGTTCGCCCCGCGAGGGGGCGAACCGATCCGGTGGAGGGCTCAACTTCGGGCGCTCGGCACACGGCCGAAAACACCAAGGGTCGACATTACAGCAAGGACGCCGTCAGCGGTAGCGCGGAGGTCGCAGCCACTCATCGCAGCCACGCGTCGGAGTCACTCCTCGGCGTCGAGCGCCGCGGTCACGTCCTCCGCCAGCGTCTCGAGCGCCGCCTGATCCCCCACCGAGGATCGGAGCGACAGCAGCCGGTCCCCGGACAGCACCGTGAGCGTCGACGCCGGATCGAGCGCAGCGTCCGCCGGCCGGAAGAACGCCGCCTCTCCGAGATCGCTGGCGAGCGCACCGGGCGTCGCGGCCTGGCGCGTCGACACCTCGGCGAGCGTCGCCCCCGTCGCGGTCTGCAGCAGCAGGGCCGACGGGTTCCCCGCCATGGTCCAGGCGCAGCCGACGGGCTGCTCTCCCGGTGTCGCGAATCCGCTCGGCAGCTCGAGCACGGACTCGATCGTCTCGACGGGCAGGACCGCCTCGCAGTCGAGGGTCTCGATCGTCGGGGACGGCACGACGGGTTCGGCGGTCTGCTGCGGTGCGACGGGCGCGACGGAGGCGCCCGGCTCCTGCGTCGCGATCGTCGGCTGGGACGACTCCGGGATGTCGACCGCACCTCCGGAGCAGCCCGCGAGAGCGAGCACCAGTGCGGCAGCGGGCAGCGCGAGACGCGGGGAGCGGATCATGACGGGTCCTCCGGCACGGGCTCGACGACCGGCAGGGTCCGGCGCATGCGCGTCAGGACGGCGCGCTCGGCGAGCGAGGAGTCCTCAGGATAGTCGACCTCGCGCAGGACGAGCCCCCGCGCCGGCATCACGGCGAAGGCGTTCGTGCGGGCGACGGCGTCGCGCAGCGGCTCGACGTCGCCCTCGGCGAGGCGTCCGTTCCCCACCGCGACGCACGCGCCCACGAGCGCGCGCACCATGCTGTGGCAGAACGCGTCGGCCCTCAGGTGCGCGTGCAGCACCCCGTCGCGATCGCGCTCCCAGTCGAAGTCGAGCAGCGTGCGGATCGTCGTGGCGCCGACCCGCGCTCGGCAGAACGACGCGTAGTCGTGCAGCCCCAGGAGGGACTGCGCCGCACGGTTCATCGCGGCCTCGTCCACCGACTCCGTGATCCAGGTCGTGTACGCGCGCTCGAGCGGGTGGCGGAGGGAGGAGGCGTCGGCCAGGCGGTACTCGTAGCGCCGCCAGCGCGCCGAGAAGCGCGCGTCGAAGCCGTCGGGCGCTCGCGAGACGCGGTGCACGCTGAGGTCGGAGTACTGACCCAGGATCCCCCGGAGCCGCCGTTCCAGCACCGCCTCCTGCGGCAGGACGCCCTCCCTCGCGCGCCGCCCGCCGCTCAAGCGGGTCCACTGCTCCTCGGTGAGGTCCGCGTGCGCGACCTGGGCGCTCGCGTGCACCCCGACGTCCGTCCGACCCGCGACGGTGACGGTGGTGCGCTCGGGAGTCCGGAGCACCTTCGACAGCGCGTCCTCGAGCACCCCCTGCACCGTGCGGAGTCCGGGCTGGAGGGCCCAGCCCGAGAAGTGGGAGCCGTCGTAGGCCAGGTCGAGGCGGACGCGGTGAAGCACCCGACGAGTCTAGGTGCCGTGCCCCGATGGGGTCGGACGGCCCTCAGACCACCAGGCGGACGTCCACCGAGGCGAACACGGTCTGGGCCCACTGCACCGAGACGGCGGAGTCGCCGACGTAGGAGACGATGCGCAGCTCGTACCCGCCGGCGAGGACAGCGAGCTCGGACGGCTCGGTCCCGCCCTCCGGCGCAGTGCGTTGGTACGCCGCCTCCCCCAGAGGTACGGACACGGCTCCGACCGCCTCCCCCGCTCCGCGGAACGTCTCGAGGAGCCGGGCCGGCGTGAGCGTGACGACGACCGCCTCGGGATTGCCCGCGATGGCGTAGGAGCAGCGCGAGCCGTCGTCCGCGAGGGCCGCTGCGCCGCTCGGCAGGCCGAGGTCCTGCTCGATGCTCGACCCGGGCAGCACGGCCGTGCAGTCCAGAGCGGGGCCGGCCGAGGTCGGCGTCGGATCCCGGGTGGCGATCGGAGTCGGAGTGAGCGTCGCCCCCGCGCCCGCCGTCGCCGGGACGTCGACGACCGGCTGCGAGGAGCACCCGGCGAGTCCGAGGAAGCAGGCCAGGACGACCGGTGGCCAGAGGCGCGAGCGCACGGTTCCCCTTCCGGACCTCCGCTGGAGCGCAGCGGCCGCGCCCCGGGGCGCGGTCGCGCCGAAAGGGCGCGATCACGCCATCGTATGCGACGTTCCGCGCCACCGCCGGAGACGACGAGAGCCCCCCGTCCCGGAGGACGGAGGGCTCTCGCGGATCGTGCGGGACTACTTGGTCTCGCTGGTCTCCTCGACCGGGGCGTCCTCGACGGGAGCGTCCTGGACGGTCGCGGCCTCCTCGGCCGGAGCGTCCTGGACGTCGGTCTCCTCGACGGGAGCGTCCTCGACGGGAGCGTCCTCGACGGGAGCCGCCACGGGCGCCGTCGCGGTGCGGGTCTTCTTCGCCTTCGGGGTCACGGGCTCGAGGACGAGCTCGATGACCGCCATGGGGGCGTTGTCGCCCTTGCGCGGGCCGATCTTCGTGATGCGGGTGTAGCCGCCCTCGCGCTCGGCGACGAGCGGAGCGATCTCGGTGAAGAGCTCGTGGACGACGGACTTGTCGCCGATCGTCGCGAGGACGCGACGACGGGCGTGCAGGTCGCCGCGCTTGGCGAACGTCACGAGACGCTCGGCGAGCGGACGCAGGCGCTTGGCCTTGGTCTCCGTCGTCTTGATGCTCTTGTGCGTGAACAGGGCCGCGGCCAGGTTCGCGAGGAGCAGACGCTCGTGTGCGGGACCGCCTCCGAGGCGGGGGCCCTTGGTGGGCTTGGGCATGGGTTTACTCCAGTACTAAAGGGGTGTCAGCAGGTCGGTCGCGAAGAGCCGCAGGCTCCGGAAGCGGAGACCTAGATGCTCTCGTCGTCGTAGCTGTAGAAGTGGGCGCCGTCGAACCCGGGGACCGAGTCCTTGAGCGACAGGCCGAGCTCCGTCAGCTTCTCCTTGACCTCATCCACCGACTTCTGACCGAAGTTGCGGATGTTCATGAGCTGCGTCTCCGAGAGGGCGACGAGCTCATTGACGTTGTTGATGCCCTCGCGCTTCAGGCAGTTGTAGCTGCGCACCGAGAGGTCGAGGTCCTCGATGGGCATCGACAGCTCGGTCGAGAGGACGGCGTCGACCGGCGCGGGGCCGATCTCGATGCCCTCGGCCGCGTTGTTCAGCTCGCGGGCGAGTCCGAACAGCTCGGTCAGCGTGCGACCGGCGGAGGCGATCGCGTCGCGCGGCGTGATGGCCGGCTTGCTCTCGACGTCCACGACCAGGCGGTCGAAGTCGGTGCGCTCGCCGGCACGGGTGGCCTCGACGCGGTAGGTGACCTTGAGCACGGGCGAGTAGATCGAGTCGACCGGGATCTGGCCGGCCTCGGAGAACTCGCTGCGGTTCTGGGTCGCCGAGACGTAGCCGCGGCCGCGCTCGATCGTGAGCTCCAGCTCGAACTTCGCCTTGTCGTTCAGCGTGGCGATGACGAGCTCCGGGTTGTGGATCTCGACACCGGCCGGAGCCGAGATGTCGGCGGCGGTGACCTGGCCGGCGCCCTGCTTGCGCAGGTAGGCGGTGATCGGCTCGTCGTGCTCCGAGGAGACGACCAGGCCCTTGATGTTCAGGATGATCTCGGTGACGTCCTCGCGGACGCCCGGGACCGTCGTGAACTCGTGCAGGACTCCGTCGATCCGGATGCTGGTGACAGCGGCGCCCGGGATGGAGGACAGCAGGGTGCGACGCAGCGAGTTGCCGAGCGTGTAGCCGAAGCCGGGCTCGAGGGGCTCGATGACGAAGCGGGAACGGAACTCCGAGATGTTCTCCTCGGTGAGCGTCGGACGCTGTGCGATAAGCACTGTTGATTCCTTTCGATCACGTGTCCGCTATATGACACGTGCGTTTGCGAGGTATGAAGTTGTGAAAGAAATGCGCGATCCGCCGGTCGACCGGCCCCCGCCGCGGAGGACGGGGCCGGCCGACCGGCGGCTGCGAGTGCTGGTGCTAGACGCGACGGCGCTTGGGCGGGCGGCACCCGTTGTGCGCCTGGGGCGTGACGTCGTTGATCGAGCCGACCTCGAGGCCTGCGGCCTGGAGGGAGCGGATCGCCGTCTCGCGACCCGAGCCCGGGCCCTTCACGAAGACGTCGACCTTCTTCATGCCGTGCTCCTGAGCCTGGCGCGCGGCCGACTCGGCGGCGAGCTGAGCGGCGAACGGCGTCGACTTGCGCGAGCCCTTGAAGCCGACTCCACCGGACGAGGCCCAGCTGATGACGGCCCCGGAGGGGTCGGTGATCGAGACGATCGTGTTGTTGAACGTCGACTTGATGTGGGCCTGGCCCACGGCGATGTTCTTCTTCTCCTTGCGGCGCGGCTTACGAGCGGCCGACTTGGGGGTAGCCAATGTGTATCTCCTCTAGGTCCGTGTCGCCCGCGTTACTTGCGGCCGGCCTTCTTCTTGCCGGCGACGGTGCGCTTCGGGCCCTTACGGGTGCGCGCGTTCGTCTTGGTGCGCTGTCCACGGACCGGGAGGCCGCGACGGTGGCGGAGGCCCTCGTACGAGCCGATCTCGACCTTGCGGCGGATGTCGGCGGCGACCTCGCGGCGGAGGTCTCCCTCCACCTTGTAGTTGCCCTCGATGTGGTCGCGGAGGGCGACGAGCTGGTCGTCGCTGAGGTCCTTGACGCGGATGTTGCCGTCGATCCCGGTGTCGCTGAGGGTCGCGAGCGCCCGAGTGCGGCCGACACCGTAGATGTAGGTCAGTGCGACCTCCACGCGCTTCTCGCGCGGGATGTCTACTCCTGCCAGACGTGCCATTGTGGCTTCTCCTGTTGAGTGAGTGGAGGTGTGATGCAACGTCGGTGCCCCGGCCTCCACCGGGGGTGTCCTCGCCGTTCATCCGCCGCCGGAGCGGGGATGCAGCGCGATTGGTGACGTTGCGGTTCTGTGGTTCTGTCGTGGGGCGGCGGACCGCCCCGGCGCTCCCTGCGGGGAGCAGCGGTCGGGACTAGCCCTGGCGCTGCTTGTGGCGGGGGTTGCTGCTGCAGATGACCATCACGTTGCCGTGGCGGCGGATGATCTTGCAGTGGTCGCAGATGCGCTTGACGCTGGGGTTGACCTTCATGGTTCTGTTCCTTGATTTCGCTGGCGTCGTGCTCCCGGCGGATGCCGGGGCCGTTCCTTACAGGACACGCACGTCGCGAACGGAGCGGGGCGAACGCCTACTTGTAGCGGTAGACGATCCGGCCGCGGGTCAGGTCGTAAGGGCTCAGCTCCACGATCACGCGGTCCTCGGGGAGGATCCGGATGTAGTGCTGACGCATCTTGCCCGAGATGTGGGCGAGAACTTTGTGTCCGTTGGTCAGCTCCACGCGGAACATCGCGTTGGGGAGCGCCTCGACAACCGCACCTTCGATTTCGATGACACCGTCTTTTTTGGCCATAGCCTCACTGTCGTTCGGAAGTAGTGTGTGTACTGGTCGTGCGAATGTTTCCGCGACGAACCTCCCCCGGGCGAGTGCCCGGGATGCGGTGTGCGGGCGTGCCGGAGCACGCGCAAAACACCAAGGGTCGATGCTACGCGATTCCGGCCTCCTCCGCCACCTCGGGCGTGTCGCGGCCTCCCTCCTCCGGACGCCCACCGGTACGCGCCTCAGCCGGACTCCGCCGGCCCGCCGCCTAGGCTGACTGCAGTCGAGCGGAGGGAGCGCGGATGGCGCGCAATCGGGAGTCGTCGGAGCACGAGCGGCGACGCTGGTACTCGCATCCCCTGGTGACGGTGCTGGGCGCGATCGTCGTCATCGCGCTGGTCCAGACCTTCTTCGTGAAGGTGTACACCGTGCCGACCGGCTCGATGGAGCGCACCCTGCAGGGCGGGGGCTTCTGGGGCGACCGGATCCTGGTGGACCGTACGGCGGCGCTGCAGGGCGATCCGACGACCGGCCGCATCGTCGTCTTCTCGCGCGACGAGGAGTGGGGTGCCACCGACACCGTCGGGAGCCCGCTCTCCGAGGCGGTGAAGTACTTCGGCGACGTGACCAGCATCGGCCCGTCGCACGAGGAGTTCCTCGTGAAGCGCGTGATCGCCACCGGTGGGCAGACCGTGTCCTGCTGCGACGCCGAGGGGCGCGTGCTGGTCGACGGGGAGCCGCTCGACGAGGACTACGTGTTCGAGGACTTCCCGTTCGGGGACGGCGCGACCTGCACGACCGAGGTCCGGTCGACGCGGTGCTTCGACGAGTACACGGTGCCCGAGGGGACGCTCTTCGTCCTGGGCGACCACCGGTCGAACTCGAACGACTCCCTAGGGCTGTGCCGCGGCGCACTCGGGCCGATCGACTCGTGCGTGAAGACGGTGCCCGTCGAGCGGGTCGTCGGGCGCGTGTTCGCGGTCGCGTGGCCGCTCACCCGCTGGCGCCTCTTCTGACCCTCGGGCCCGAACGGACGAGATCCCCCGCCGTGGCAGGGGATCTCGTCGCGGGTGCGGGACTCGCGGAGTCCCGGCGGAAGCACGCTAGGCGCGCACGACCTCGACCAGCTGCGGGAACAGCGGGTGCTCGGGAGCGAGCCCGGTCACGTCGGCGACGAACTCCTCCGGCGACAGTGACGCGAGCTTCTCGCGCAGCTCGACGCTCTGCGGATCCTCCGGCACGTCGAAGCGCAGTGCGGCTCCGACGGCGGTGAGCAGTCCCGACGGGACGAGCCCGCGCTCGGCGAGCTCGGCGGCCGGGCCGATGAAGCGCTCGTGCCTCGAGAGCTTGCGCAGCGGCTGGCGGCCGACCCGGTCGACGGTGTCGGTCAGGTACGGGTTGCCGAAGCGCTTGAGCGTCTTCTCGAGGTAGGCCTGCTGCTCCTCGTCGCTGAAGCCGTGCTTCGCGACGATGAGCGCCTTCGTGTCCTCCAGCGCCGCCTTCACCGCGTCGTGCACCGCCGGGATCGCGAGAGCGTCCGAGAGCTTGTGCGCTCCGGCGGCGAAGCCGACGTAGGCCGCCGTCGCGTGCCCGGTGTTGACCGTGAAGAGCTTGCGCTCGATGAAGGGCTCGAGGTCGTCGACGTAGGTCGCTCCCGGGAGCTCCGGCTCGCCGCCCTCGAAGGGCGTGCGGTCGATGACCCACTCGAAGAAGCTCTCGACCGTGACGTCCAGGCCCTGCCCCGGCTCCTGGTTCGGCACGATGCGGTCGACGGCCGTGTCGGCGAAGACCGCGCGGGACCGCAGCGTCTCCCACTCGTCCGCGCCGAGGTTCGCGGCGACCTCGGTCTGCAGCAGGCGGGTCGCGTTGATCGCGTTCTCGCAGGCCATCACGCTCAGCCGCGGCGCCGACTCCGCTCGGGCGGCCAGGCCCTTGGCGATCACCGGAGCGACGAAGCGCAGGATGTTCGGGCCGACCGCCGTGGTGACGACATCGGCCGTCGCGATCTCGCGCACGAGCGCCTCCTCGTCGGAGGCCGAGTTGATCGCGCGGAAGCGGTCGACCACGTGCGTGACCGACTCCTCCCCCACCTCGTGCACCTCGTAGCTGTCGGCGGCGGCGAGCTGGTCGATCAGGGCGGCGTTGACGTCGGCGAAGACGATCTCGTAGCCGGCCCCGTGCAGGATCAGCCCGACGAAGCCGCGGCCGATGTTGCCGGCGCCGAAGTGGACGGCCTTGGGCATCAGGAGTTGACCTCCCCGAGGAGCCCGTAGAGCGCCTGCGCGTCGGGGGCGTCGAGGAGCTTCTGCACCTCGTCCTCCTCCGAGAAGATGATGGCGATCTTGGAGAGGATCTCGAGGTGCTCGTTGTTCACGCCGGCGATGCCGACGACGAAGCGGACCTCGTTGCCGTCCCAGTCGATCGGCTGTCCGTAGCGGACGAACGACAGCGCGGAGGAGCGGATCTCGTCCTTCGCATCGTTGGTGCCGTGCGGGATCGCGAGCAGGTTGCCCATGTAGGTGGAGACGGTCGCCTCGCGGGCGAGCATGGCCTCGTGGTAGGCGGGCGTCACCGCGCCGACTCCCACGAGCATGTCGGCGGCCTCCTTGATGGCGGCCTCCTTCGTGGTGGCGGTGCCGGAGGCGTTGATCTGTCCGATGGTGAGCACTTCGCTCATGGCTTCAGTCCTTCCGATGGTGGGAACAGGCGAGGGAGCCCGCGGGGGCGAGCGGAGCGTGTCCGCCTCGTCGCACCCTACGGGCTCCCTCGTCGTGCTTACTGGATGGCCGCTCGGGCTACTGGCCGTGCTGCTCGCGGACCAGGGAAACGACCTCGTCGTACTTCGGGCTGTTCATGAAGTTGTCGACGGAGACGTGGATCGCGCCGGGCGTGCGCTGGCGGGCGCGCTCGGTCAGCTCGGCCTGGGTGATGACCAGGTCGACGTCGTCCTCGAGGGCCGCGATCGCCTTGTTGGTGACCGTGACGTCCTCGAAGCCCGCCTTCTTCATCTTGTTGCGCAGGACGGAGGCGCCCATGGCGGACGATCCCATCCCGGCATCGCAGGCGAACACGATGTTGCGGACCTGGGTGGCGGTGGCCGTGGCTCCCGCGACCGAGGCACCGCTGGAGTCCTGCGGGGTGTTGGCTCCGCCGGCGTTGATGAGCGAGCCGACGGCGCTGTCCTTGCCCTTGTTGGCCTGGTTCGCGGCGACGGCGGCGGCGAGCTTGTCGTCGCCCTCCTGCGCTGCGGCGAGGTCGCTCTTGCGGCCGGCCCGGATGATCACCGAGGCGACGGCGAACGAGACGGCGGCCGCGAGGATGACCGACAGGATCACGCCGATGAAGCTGTCGTTCGCGGTCTGCAGGAGCACCGCGATGATCGAGCCGGGCGACGCCGGGGCGCGAAGGCCCGAGTTGAAGGCGACGTTCGTGGCGACACCGGTCGCGCCGCCGAGGATGACGGCGGCGAGGAGGGCCGGCTTCATCAGCACGTACGGGAAGTAGATCTCGTGGATGCCGCCGATGAAGTGGATGACCGCGGCGCCGGGAGCGGAGGCGCGGGCGGCGCCGACTCCGAAGATCGCGAAGGCGAGGAGCACGCCCAGGCCGGGGCCGGGGTTCGCCTCGAGGAGGAAGAGGAAGGACTTGCCGGTCTCCTCCGCCTGCTGCACGCCGAGCGGGGTGAGCACGCCGTGGTTGATCGCGTTGTTGAGGAACAGGATCTTGGCGGGCTCGATGAAGAGGCTCGTCAGCGGGAGCAGGCCCGCGCCGACCAGCCACTCGACTCCGGCGCCGAGAATCGCCGAGAGGCCCTCGACGAGCGGAGCGACACCGGCGAACGCGACGAGCGCCAGCAGGAGGCCGAGGATCCCGGCCGAGAAGTTGTTGACGAGCATCTCGAAGCCGGGCTTGATCTTGCCGTCCCAGATCGCGTCGACCTTCTTCATGAGCCAGGCCGAGAGCGGGCCCATGATCATGGCGCCGATGAACATCGGGATGCCGGCGCCGACGATGACGCCCATGGTCGCGATGGTGCCGACGACTCCGCCTCGGGCGCCGTAGACCATGCGGCCACCGGTGTTCGCGATGAGCAGCGGGAGGAGGTACGTGATCATCGGGCCGACGAGGCCGGTGTTCACGACGTCGGGGTCGCTGCTCCAGCCGCCGAACTGCTGGACCCAGGTGGCGTCGACACCGAGCAGCGGGAGCCATCCGGTCTCGATGAAGAGGGCCGTGATGAAGCCCCAGGCGATGAAGGCCGCGATGTTCGGCATGACCATCCCCGAGAGGAAGGTGCCGAAACGCTGGACGTGGACGCGCGCTCCACCGCGCGTCGACGTCGCTGACGTCGTTGTCATGTGGTGTTCTCCGATTCTTGGTGCGGGGTCCCGGTCGTTCCTGAGGCGGCCGGGTCCCTGCGGGCGGGTCGTGATGAGGGGGTGGTGAGAGGGGGAGGTGGTGCGTGGCGGGCGGCCCGGAGGCCGGGGATCAGGAGGCGGCGATCGCCTCGGTGACGGCGGACCGCGCCGCGGCGGCGCTGTCCGTCGCGAGGGCGAGTTCGGCGAACCGCTTCGCGTCCTCGAGGGTGTGCTCGGCCAGCTCGGCCCGCACGTCGGCGAGGGCCGACGGCGACATCGAGAGGGTCGTCGCGCCGAGGCCCACGAGGACCACGGCGAGCAGGGGGTCGGCGGCGGCCTCGCCGCAGATGCCGACGGGCTTGCCCAGTGCGGCTCCCGCGCGCCCGACCTCGCCGACGAGGCGGAGGACGGCCGGGTGCCACGGATCCTGGTAGGCCGAGACGGTGCCCAGCATCCGGTCGGCGGCCAGCGTGTACTGGGTGAGGTCGTTCGTCCCGATGGAGGCGAAGTCCGCGACTCCGAGGATCCGATCGGCGAGCAGGGCGGAGGAGGGGACCTCCACCATCACGCCCGCGGTGCGGATGCCGAGCTCCCGCGCCATCGAGGTGAAATAGCGCGTCTCGTCGACGGTCGCGACCATCGGCGCCATGACCCAGAGGTCGGCGTCCGTCGCGGCGTCGGCCTGCGCGAGGGCGGTGAGCTGGTCGCGGAGGATCTGCTCGCTGGCACGGAGCGCGCGCAGTCCGCGGAGTCCCAGGGCGGGGTTCTCCTCGTGGTCGTCGTTGAGGAAGCTCAGCGGCTTGTCGGCACCGGCGTCCAGCGCGCGGACGACGACCTTCTTGCCGGGGAACGCGGCGAGCAGACGGGTGTACTGCTCGGCCTGGTCGGCGACGGTCGGCGCCTCCTTCGCATCGAGGAAGAGGAACTCGGTGCGGAACAGGCCCACGCCCTCCGCGCCGAGCTCGACGGCTCCCTGCGCGCCGTCGGCCGAGCCGAGGTTGGCGAGCAGCGGCACGGCGTGGCCGTCGGCCAGCGCGCCGGGGACGACGGGAGCGGCGAGACGCTCGGCGCGCTCCGTGATCGCGCCCTTCGCCTCGGTGATCTCGGCGTCCGAGGGGTTCACCGTGACGACGCCGGTCGTCGCGTCGAGGATCACGAGCTGTCCGTCGCGGAGATCGAGTGCGCCGGTGGTGCCCACGATGGCGGTGATCGACTTCTCGCGGGCGAGGATCGCGGTGTGCGACGTGGGGCCTCCGTCGCTCGTGACGAGTCCGAGGACCTTGTCGAGATCCAGCAGAGCGGTGTCGGCCGGCGCGAGGTCGCGAGCGACGAGCACGAAGGGCTCGTCCGACTCGGGCACGCCGGGGGCGGCCACTCCGCGCAGGTGCGCCACGACGCGCTGCGAGACGTCGTCGAGGTCGGTCGCGCGCTCGGCCATGTAGCCGCCCATCGCGACGAGCAGATCACGGAAGCCCGCGAACGCCTCGTGCACTGCGCGCTCCGCGGTCTTGCCGTTCCCGATGCGCGCCTTCACGTCGTCGGCGAGCGACGGGTCCTCCGCCATCAGCGCCTGCGCGTCCAGCACGTCCTTGGCCGACCCGCCGGCGCGCTCACCGCGGTGGCGGATGGTCGCAGCGGTCGCGGACAGCGACGACACGGCGCGCTCCTCCTCCTGGACCGGCGTGCGAGTGCTCGCGACGTCCTCCGGCTCGGGCAGCGGCTCGGGCATGCGCAGGACCGGCCCGAGGGCGAGTCCGCGGCCGACTCCGGTGCCCTGGAGCTTCGCGGAGGCGTAGGCGGTGTGGGGAGTGGACAGCGTCATGAGTGCTCGGTTCCTGTCGTGCTCTCGTCGGTGAGAGAGCGGGGGTGATCGAGTGGGGGGTGCGGGTGGGGCCTAGGCGTCGTGGTCCGTCGTCAAGAACGTCGCCAGCTCGTCGAGGACGGCCTGCTCGTTGTCGCCCTCGACCGTGAGGGTCAGGTCGTCGCCGTGCTCGATGCCGAGGGAGATGATCCCGAGGATCGACGCGGCGTTGACCGCGGTCGCGTCGCCCTTCTTGACGAGGACCTTCTGCCCCGACTTCGCCGCGGCCTGGCTGAAGAGCGAGGCGGGGCGGGCGTGGAGGCCCTTCGACGATGCGACCTGAACAGTGCGCTCGACCATGAACGTTTCTCCTTGGGATCTGCAGCGGTGGCTGCGTCAGTGGTGGCCGGCGTCGGGCTCGGTGCCCGGTGCCGGTCGGACGGAGGGATCCCCGTCCGCCCCCGCCCCGACCGCGCGAGCGGCGAAGAGGATCGGGAGGGTGTCGAGCACGGTGGCGGCACCGTGCACTCCGAAGACGTCGTGCGGGAGGAGGGCGGCCGCGGCTCCGACTCGCTCCGCACGCAGGCGGAGTCGGTCGAACTGCGACTCGAGGTGCGGACCCACCAGGAGGACGTCGGCCTCCGGGAGGGAGTCCGCGAGACCGGTGAGGGTCTCCGACCGGAACGAGGCGTCCATGCCGCGCTCCTTCGCGCCCGCTCGCAAGCGGTGCGCCAGGAACGTGCTCGACGCTCCCGCACCGCAGACGATCAGGATCTTCCGCACGTGATCCGCCTCCTCGCGCCCGTGTCGTACTTCAGTGAATCATCCCCGTCCGGGGGCGGAGGGCTCCAGCAGAGAATCTTCCGCGGGGCCGGAAGAGCGCTTCCACGGCGTCGGCGCGGGGATTTCCCGGGCCGCCCCGCAGATGGTTGACTGCGAGGACCGACGACTCGCCGACCTCGCGACGAGCGGGCCCGCGGCGGGGCGGAAGCGCTCTCCGAGATCCCCCTTCGCGCCTGGAGCCCCCTGGATGCCTGACAACCGCGAACGCCTGCTGGAGTACCTCTCCCGCGCGGACGGCTGGGTGACGGCGCACGAGCTCGCCGACCGGCTGGGAGTGACGACCCGCAGCGTCCGCAGCTACGTCACCGCCGTCAAGACGCAGGCCGCGCCGCTCGAGCCGGTCGAGTCCTCCGCGAACGGCTACCGCCTCGCCCGCGACGTCTACGCCGCGTTCCTGGAGGCGCAGCGCAGCCGCGACACCGAGCCCGACACCCCCCGCGATCGGCTCTACGCCGTGGTCCGGCGGCTCGTCGACTCCGACGACGGGCTCGACCTGTTCGCCCTCGCCGACGACCTCTCGGTCAGCGAGTCGACGGTCGAGGCGGACCTCCGCCGGGTGAAGACGCTGGCCGACGAGGCCGGGCTCGCCCTCGCCCGCAGCGGTTCCTCCGTCCGACTGGAGGGCAGCGAGGAGGCCCGGCGCCGCCTCATCTCGCGGATGTTCCGCGACGAGAGCGCCCAGGGCGTCTTCACCCTCGACGACGTCCAGCGCGAGTTCGCCTCCCCCGGCCTCGGCGCGTTCAAGACCGAGCTGCTCGCGGCGCTCGAGGAGCGCGGCTACTACATCAACGACTACGGCGTGAACAGCGTGCTGCTGCACATCGCGATCGCGGTCGACCGGGTCTCCCGCGGCATCGGGGACGCCTCCGGTTCCCGCCCCTCCCCCGGTCGGCACGGAGAGCTGGCGGCACTCCTCGCCGACCTCGTCGAGCGCCACTTCGCCACGCGGCTGACCGACGCGGAGCTCGCGCAGCTCGCGATCCTGATGACCACCCGCGTGGCGACCCCCGGCCAGAACGAGCCGGTGGCCGCCGTCGTCGAGAACTACGTCGACCCCGAGGACCTCGCGGTCGTCCGCGCGCTCGTCGCCGACGTCAACCGCGAGTACCTCGTCGACCTCGACGACGAGGGCTTCATCGTGCGCCTGGCCCTGCACGTGCGGAACCTGATCGCCCGCGCGTCCGAGGGCGGGTACTCCCGAAACCCGCTGACCCGCTCGATCAAGACCAGCTTCCCGATGACGTACGAGATCGCCGTCTTCCTCGCCTCGGGGCTGCAGCGCCGCCGCGGGATCCTCGTGAACGAGGACGAGATCGCCTACATCGCTCTGCACGTCGGCTCGTTCCTCGAGCGGGTGTCTCGGCGCGCGGAACGGCTGTCCTGCGTCATCGTCTGCCCCAACTACTACGACCTCGCGCACATGCTGCGGCTCCGGGTCGAGCGCTCCCTCGGCACCGAGGTGGAGGTGCGGTCCCTGATCACCCGGAGCGACGTCGACTGGGACCGACTGACCGCCGATCTCGTCATCACCACGATCGACGAGCGCCCCTACGCCGACGACGTCGTCGTGGTGCAGCCGTTCCTCACCGATCACGACGTGGAGGCGGTGCGCCGCGCGATCGCGGGCGTCCGGCGTCATCGCCGTCGGGCGCAGATCAAGGACGAGCTGCTGCAGTTCTTCGACGAGTCGCTCTTCTTCCGCAATCTCCACGCGCGCGACGAGTCGGCGATGATCCGCCTCCTGGGCGAGCGGATGACCGAGCAGGGCATCATCGACGACGCCTACGTCGAGGGCGCGATCGAGCGCGAGCGGATGAGCTCCACGGCTTTCACCGACAACCTCGCCGTGCCGCACGCCATGGCGATGAGCGCGCGGCGCACCTCGATCGCCATCGTCGTCAACGACGTGCCCATGCAGTGGGGCGAGCAGCGGGTGAACGTCATCGCCATGATCGCGTTCGCGTCGGCCGGCCGCGGCACCTTCCAGTCGGTCTTCGACCAGTTCGTCGAGGTCTTCTCGGAGCGGGCGGAGGTGCAGCGGCTCATCCGCCGCTCCACCGACTTCGGCGCGTTCATCGAGGAACTCGTCCGCGTCTTCGACAGCTGACCCCCCTCCGCTGGCCTTCCGGAGGGGATCGGGAGGGTGCCGTCGTCCCCTCCAGAAGAAGGATCCCCTCCTGAACTCGAGGAGCGGGTGGGGTGCCTCGTCACGGCTCCTGGCTCGGGTCTGGCGGGAGCGCCGCAGGCGCTCGGGAGGGAGCCGTGACGAGGCACCCCACCCGATCCGGTCACCGCTCAGCGCCGCCGCCACGCGGACCGTCAGCGGGTCGGACGCTCTGCGGCGGCGCTCTCGACCTGGAAACTCAGGCGATCGGCGTGGGCACGATCCCGTACGGAGCGAGCCCGGCGGCTCCCCCGTCGGCGAGCGTCGTCACCCAGATCCCGTCGCGGTGCACCGCCACCGAGTGCTCCCAGTGCGCCGCCATGCTGCCGTCGACGGTCGCCACGGTCCACTCGTCCTCGAGGACCGAGGTCTCGGCGCTGCCCGCCGTGACCATCGGCTCGATCGCGACGACGAGTCCGGGCTTCACCTCGGGCCCGCGCTGGCGCACCCGGTAGTTGAAGACGGGCGGAGCCTCGTGCATCGTGCGGCCGATCCCGTGGCCGATGTAGTCGGTGAGGATCCCGTAGACGCGTCCCGACTTCTCGGCCTCGTCCTCGATGTACTCCTCGATCGCTGCACCGACCTCGTTCAGGTGCCGTGCGGAGGAGAGGGCCGCGATGCCCCGCCAGAGGGAACCCTCGGTGACCCGGGAGAGCTCCTCCCGCGCCGCGACCTCATCGGGACGCGACGCGTCGGGCAGTACCAGCGTCATCGCCGAGTCGCCGTTCCAGCCGTCGATCTCGGCGCCGCTGTCGATCGACACGATGTCGCCCGGAGCCAGCACGCGGCCGCCGGGGATGCCGTGCACGACCTCCTCGTTCACCGAGGCGCAGACCGTGTGCCGGTAGCCCGGCACGAGCTTGAAGTTCGAGTGCCCGCCGAGCGCGACGATCGCCGCCTCGGCGACGGCGTCGAGCTCGAGAGTCGTGATCCCGGGACGGATCGCGGCCCGCACGGCGTCGAGGGAGGCGGCGGTCGCGAGCCCGGGAGCGATCATCGATCGCAGCTGGGCGGGCGTCTTGTACAGGGAGGAGCGGAATCCCACGGCGTCAGGCGGCCGACGGGTCGTCGACCAGACGACCCACGCGGTGGCCTTCGAGCGCGACGACGATGCGGTCGGTGACCTCTTCGACCGGCCCGAGGCCGTCGACGATCACGACGAGTCCGCGGCCGGCGTAGACATCGATCAGCGGCGCCGTCTGCTCCTCGTAGAGCGCGAGACGGCGACGGATGACGTCCTCGGTGTCGTCGCTGCGCCCCTGCTCGTGCGAGCGCTTGAGGAGACGCGAGACGACCTCGTCGGGGTCTGCCGTGAGCTGCACGACGGCGTCGAGGCTGTTGCCGTCGGCGGCGAGGATGCGGTCGAGCTCGTCGACCTGCTCCGTGGTGCGCGGGTAGCCGTCGAGCAGGAAACCCGTTGAGACGTCGGCCTCCTGGAGGCGGTCGTGGACGATCGCGTTCGTCAGCTCATCGGGGACGTAGCGCCCCGCGTCGAGGAACGCCTTCGCCTGGAGGCCCAGCTCGGTCTCGTTCGCCACGTTCATCCGGAAGATGTCGCCGGTCGAGATGGCCGGCACGCTCAGGATCTCGGAGAGCCGCGAGGCCTGGGTCCCCTTGCCGGCGCCGGGAGGGCCGATCAGCAGGAGACGGAAGCCCACCACCGGGGTCGAGGTCATCGGAGGAGCCCTTCGTAGTGGCGCTGCTGCAGCTGCGAGTCGATCTGCTTCACGGTCTCCAGCCCGACTCCGACGATGATCAGGATCGACGTGCCGCCGAACGGGAAGTTCTGGTTCGCGCCGACGAGCGCCAGGGCGACGAGCGGCACGAGCGCGATCAGACCGAGGTAGATCGAGCCGGGCAGCGTCACGCGGGTGAGCACGTAGTTCAGGTACTCGGCCGTGGGTCGTCCGGCACGGATGCCGGGGATGAACCCGCCGTAGCGCTTCATGTTGTCGGCGACCTCGTCCGGGTTGAACGTGATGGCGACGTAGAAGTAGGTGAAGCCGACGATCAGGAGGAAGTAGAGCGCCATGTAGAGGGGGTGGTCGCCCTGCGTGAGGTAGTTGGTGATCCAGGTCACCCACGCGGGTGCCTCCTGGCCCGCTGCGGGCTGGTTGAACTGAGCGATCAGCGCGGGCAGGTACAGCAGCGACGACGCGAAGATGACGGGCACGACGCCGGCCATGTTCACCTTGATCGGGATGTAGGTGTTGTTGCCGCCGTAGGTGCGACGACCGACCATCCGCTTGGCGTACTGCACCGGGACGCGACGCTGCGACTGCTCGACGAAGACGACGGCGACGACGAGGAGCAGGCCGACGCCGAGGACGAGGAGGAAGGTCTCGAAGCCGCGCGACTGCGCGATGGACCAGAGCGAGGTCGGGAACTGGGCGGCGATCGACGTGAAGATCAGCAGCGACATGCCGTTGCCGATGCCGCGCTCGGTGATGAGCTCGCCCATCCACATGATGATGCCGGTGCCGGCGGTCATGGTGATGACCATGAGCAGGATCGAGTACCAGGCGTCGGTCGTGATCAGCTGCGAGCACTCGGGGACGCCGGAGGATCCGAACAGCGCGCCGGAGCGGGCGACGGTGATCAGCGTGGTCGACTGCAGAACACCGAGCGCGATCGTCAGGTAGCGCGTGTACTGCGTCAGCCGGCCCTGGCCGGACTGGCCCTCCTTGTAGAGGGTCTCGAAGTGAGGGATGACCACGCGCAGCAGCTGCACGATGATCGACGCCGTGATGTACGGCATGATGCCGAGCGCGAAGATCGACAGCTGGAGCAGGGCTCCACCGCTGAAGAGGTTCACGAGCTCGTAGAGACCGGAGGTCCCCTGGTTGCCGGCGAGACAGGCCTGAACGGCGCTGAAGCTGACGAACGGAGCAGGGATGAAGGATCCCAGCCGGAAGATCGCCACGATCGCGAGAGTGAAGCCGATCTTGCGGCGGAGGTCGGGGGTGCGGAAGATCCGCGCGATTGCGCCAAACACTACCTAAGGTCTCCTGCTCAGTTCTTGGTGCGGGATACAGGTCGAGCTTGCCACGCGCTCCCCGGAGGGAGTCGGCGTGACAAGCTCGACCGACAAGCTGCTGGTGCTACTTGATGGATCCGCCCGCAGCGACGATCTTCTGCTCAGCGGAGCTGGAGACCTTGTCGACCGCGACGTTCAGCTTAACCGCAATGTCCCCGTCGCCGAGAACCTTGACCTTCTCGTTCTTGCGAACGGCACCCTTCGCGACGAGGTCGCTGATGGTGACGTCACCGCCCTGAGGGTAGAGGTCGGCGAGAGCCGACAGGTTCACGACCTGGTACTCGACGCGGAACGGGTTCTTGAACCCGCGCAGCTTCGGGGTGCGCATGTGCAGCGGCATCTGCCCACCCTCGAAGCCGATGCGCACCGTGTAGCGGGCCTTGGTGCCCTTGGTGCCGCGACCGGCGGTCTTGCCCTTCGAGCCCTCACCGCGACCGACGCGGGTCTTGGCCTTCTTGGCTCCCGTGGCGGGACGCAGGTGGTGGACCTTGAGCACGTGCTCCTTGGTCGCCGGAGCGTCGGCCGCGGCCGCGCCCTTCGTGGAGGTCTTCGCGGGAGTCGTGGACTCCGTCGCGACGGCCTGGTTCTTGTCAGCCATTAGTCAATCTCCTCGACCTTCACCAGGTGGGCGACGGTCTTCACGTATCCGCGGTTCTGAGAGTTGTCCTCGCGGACGACGCTCTGACCGATCTTCCTGAGACCGAGCGAGCGCAGCGTGTCGCGCTGGTACTGCTTCTCGCTGATCTTCGACTTGATCTGGGTCACCTTGAGCTGGGCCATCACTTGCCTGCCTTCGCGCTGGACGCGGCGGCGAGGGCATCGGCCTCGGCACGGACGAGACGGGCCGGAGCGACCTGGTCGAAGTCGAGACCACGACGGGCGGCAACGGCGCGCGGCTCCTCGAGCTGCTGAAGAGCCTCGACGGTCGCGTGGACGATGTTGATGGTGTTCGACGAGCCGAGCGACTTGCTCAGGACGTCGTGGATGCCGGCGCACTCGAGCACGGCGCGGACGGGACCACCGGCGATGACACCGGTACCGGCGGCGGCGGGGCGCAGGAGCACCACACCTGCCGCGGCCTCACCCTGGACGGGGTGGGGGATGGTCGAGCCGACGCGCGGGACGCGGAAGAAGTTCTTCTTCGCCTCCTCGACGCCCTTGGAGATGGCGGTCGGGACCTCGCGGGCCTTGCCGTAGCCGACGCCCACCAGTCCGTTGCCGTCGCCGACGACGACGAGAGCGGTGAAGCTGAAGCGACGACCGCCCTTGACGACCTTCGACACGCGGTTGATGGTCACGACGCGCTCGAGGAACTGGCTCTTCTCGGCGTCACGGCCACCGCGGTCGCGGCCACCCTGGTTGCGGTCACGGCCGCCGCGGCGGGGCTCGCGAGCCTCCTGCTGCGGCTGCGTGGACGCAGCGGTCTCGACGGGGGCCTCCGACACGGCGGCGACCTCGGGTTCCTTGTTCTCTGCGGCGCTCACAGGTTGAGCCCTGCCTCTCGTGCTCCATCGGCGATCGCGGCGACGCGACCGGCGTACTTGTTGCCTCCGCGGTCGAAGACGACCGCCTCGACACCGGCGTTCTTGGCGCGCTCGGCGACGAGCTCGCCGACCTTGCGGGCCTTGGCGGTCTTGTCACCGTCGAACACGCGCAGGTCGGCCTCGAGCGTGGACGCCGACGCGAGGGTACGACCCTGCGCGTCGTCGACGATCTGCACGAAGACGTGGCGGGCCGAGCGGTTGACGACGAGGCGGGGGCGCTCGGCGGATCCGACGACCTTCTTGCGCAGGCGGTCGTGACGACGACCGCGAGCGGCGGACTTGCTCTTTCCTCTGGTTCCGAGACCCATGATTACTTACCGCTCTTTCCGGCCTTGCGGCGAACGACCTCGCCGGCGTAGCGCACGCCCTTGCCCTTGTAGGGCTCGGGCTTGCGGATCTTACGAATGTTGGCGGCCACCTCACCGACGGCCTGCTTCGAGATGCCGTGCACGGTGAGCTTGTTGTTGCCCTCGACCGTGAACGAGATCCCCGCAGGCGGGGTGACGACGACCGGGTGCGAGAAGCCGAGCGCGAACTCGATGTCCGAGCCCTTGGCGACGACGCGGTAACCGGTTCCGACGACCTCGAGGCCCTTGGAGTAGCCCTGCGTGACACCGATGATGTCGTTCGCGATGAGCGTCCGGGTGAGGCCGTGGAGCGAGCGCGACTCGCGCTCGTCATCGGGACGCGAGACCAGCACCTGGCTGTTCTCGACGGAGACCTGGATGGGGCTGGCGACCGGGACGGTCAGCTCGCCCTTGGGGCCCTTGACGGTCACGACGGACCCGGCGACGGAGACGTCGACGCCCGCCGGGATCTCGATGGGGAGTCTTCCAATACGCGACATGAGGGGTTACCACACGTAGGCGAGGACTTCCCCACCCACGCCCTTCTTCTCGGCCTGGCGGTCGGTCAGCAGACCGCTCGAGGTGGACAGGATGGCGACGCCGAGGCCGCCGAGGACGGTCGGGATCTCGGTGGACTTCGCGTAGACGCGCAGTCCCGGCTTCGAGACGCGCTTGATGCCGGCGATCGAGCGCTCGCGGTTCGGGCCGTACTTGAGGGAGATGGAGAGCGTCGTGCCGACGCGCGCCTCCTCGACCTTCCAGTCGGCGATGTAGCCCTCGAGCTTGAGGATCTCGGCGATGTGCGCCTTGAGCTTCGAGCCCGGGAGGGTGATGGAGTCGTGGTGCGCGGAGTTCGCGTTACGGATTCTGGTCAGCAGATCTGCGACCGGATCAGTCATGGTCATGGCTGATGGTGCCTTTCTCGCCTGGTTTCGGCACCCTTTACAAGAGTGACGACCTGTGGTGTGGGACGGCGCCGACGACGTCGACGCCCATGCGGCCGCGCGAACGCAGGCCAACGAGCCATGCTACATGGCGCGGGGCCGGCGGTCGAGGGCCGATTCTCGCCGCGTCCCCCTGCGGAGAGCGGCGCCTCGCTGCACGCGGACGTGCAACGAGGTCGGAGGGCGGTTCTCACCACCCTCCGACCTCGGAGGTTCTGACTACGCGTTGTCCGCCGACTTGAACGGGAACCCGAGCTGCTTGAGCAGCGCGCGACCCTCGTCGTCGGTCTTCGCGGTGGTCACGACGGTCACGTCGAAGCCGCGGACGCGGTCGATGCGGTCCTGGTCGATCTCGTGGAAGATCGACTGCTCCGTGATGCCGAAGGTGTAGTTGCCGTTGCCGTCGAACTGGCGGTCCGACAGACCGCGGAAGTCGCGGATGCGCGGCAGCGCCACCGTGACCAGGCGGTCCAGGAACTCCCAGGCGCGGTCGCCGCGGAGCGTGACGTGAGCACCGATGGCCTGGCCCTCGCGCAGCTTGAACTGGGCGATGGACTTGCGGGCCTTCGTGACCTGGGGCTTCTGGCCGGTGATGGCCGTGAGGTCCTTGATCGCGCCGTCGATGATCTTGCCGTCGCGGGCGGCCTCGCCGACACCGGTGTTCACGACGACCTTGACCAGGCCGGGGACCTGGTGGATGTTGCCGAAGCCGAACTGCTCCTTGAGCGCCGGGACGATGTCGGCCTGGTACTTGGCCTTGAGCCGCGGCTGAACCTTCGCAGCCGCTGCGGTGGTGTCAGTCATCAGAGTTCCTCACCCGACGCCTTCGCGTAGCGAACGCGAACGGTCTTGGTCACGCCGTCCTTGGTGACGGACACGTTGCGGTGCCCGACCCGGGTCGGCTTCTTGGTCTTCGGGTCGACGAGCGCGATGTTCGAGATGTGGATCGAGGCCTCGACGGTCTCGATGCCACCCTCCTTGGAGCGGCGCTGCGTCTGGCCGACGCGGACGTGCTTCTTGACGAAGTTCACGCCCTCGACGACGACACGGTTCTTCTCGACCAGGACCTCGAGAACCTTGCCCTGCTTGCCGCGGTCTCCGCCGCGGGCCTGGGTAGCGCCCGAGATGACCTGGACGAGGTCACCCTTCTTGATCTTGGCCATGACTAGATAACCTCCGGTGCCAGCGAGACGATCTTCATGAACTTCTTGTCGCGGAGCTCGCGACCGACCGGTCCGAAGATGCGGGTGCCGCGGGGGTCCCCGTCGTTCTTGAGGATGACGGCGGCGTTCTCGTCGAACTTGATGTACGAACCGTCGGGACGACGGGTCTGCTTGACGGTGCGGACGATGACCGCCTTGACGACGTCGCCCTTCTTGACGTTGCCACCGGGGATCGCGTCCTTGACGGTGGCGACGATGATGTCACCGAGACCGGCGTAGCGGCGGCCGGAGCCACCGAGGACGCGGATCGTGAGGAGTTCCTTGGCGCCGGTGTTGTCGGCGACCTTCACTCGGGATTCTTGCTGAAGCATGTCTCTCTCCTGCTAACTCAAGTAGGCCGCGGCCTACTTGGCCTTCTCGAGGATCTCGACCAGGCGCCAGCGCTTCGTGGCGCTGAGGGGACGGGTCTCGCTGATGACGACGAGGTCGCCGATGCCCGCGGAGTTGAGCTCGTCGTGAGCCTTCACCTTGGACGTGCGGCGGATGACCTTGCCGTAGAGCGGGTGCTTCACGCGGTCCTCGACCTCGACGACGACGGTCTTGTCCATCTTGTCGCTGGTGACGTATCCGCGGCGGGTCTTGCGGTATCCGCGAGTGCCCGCCTCCTTGACGTCGTGGGCGGCCGACTCGTGGCCGGCGGTCTCGTTGGCCGTTGCCATTACTTGGCCTCCTCATTCGACTCGGTCGCCGCGACCTCGGCCTTGGCGGCCTTCTTGGTGGTCTTCGGCTTCTTCTCCGCCTTGGCCGGGGCCTCGACGGGTGCGGGGGTGGCGCGGATGCCCAGCTCGCGCTCACGGATGACCGTGTAGATGCGGGCGATGTCGCGCTTGACGGCACGCAGGCGGCCGTTGGTGTCGAGCTGTCCGGTGGCCGACTGGAAGCGGAGGTTGAACAGCTCCTCCTTGGCCTTCTTCAGCTCGGTGACGAGACGCTCGTCCTCGAAGGTGTCGAGCTCGGCGGGGGCGAGCTCCTTGGATCCGATCGCCATTACGCGTCTCCCTCCTCGCGCTTGATGATGCGTGCCTTCAGGGGCAGCTTGTGGATGGCACGAGTCATAGCTTCGCGAGCGAGCTTCTCCTCGACGCCGGCGACCTCGAAGAGGACCCGACCCGGCTTGACGTTGGCGACCCACCACTCGGGCGAGCCCTTACCGGAACCCATGCGGGTCTCGGCGGGCTTCTTGGTCAGCGGGCGGTCGGGGTAGATGTTGATCCACACCTTTCCACCGCGCTTGATGTGACGCGTCATGGCGATACGAGCGGACTCGATCTGACGGTTGGTCACGTAGGCCGGGGTGAGCGCCTGGATACCGAAGTCACCGAACGACACCTTGGTGCCACCGGTGGCCTGGCCCGAGCGGCCGGGGTGGTGCTGCTTGCGGTGCTTGACTCGACGGGGAATCAACATGGTTATGCCTCAACTCCTGCTGCGACGGGCGCCTCGCCCTGCTGGCGGGGGGCGCGACGCGGTCGGTCGCTGCGCTCGGGGCGCGACGACTTGCTGTTCGCCTGCTCCCGCGCGAGCTCCTTGTTCGTGATGTCGCCCTTGTAGATCCAGACCTTCACGCCGATGCGGCCGAAGGTGGTCTTGGCCTCGTAGAAGCCGTAGTCGATGTTCGCGCGGAGGGTGTGCAGGGGCACACGGCCTTCGCGATAGAACTCCGAACGGCTCATCTCGGCGCCGCCGAGGCGGCCGGAGACCTGGATGCGGACGCCCTTGGCGCCGGCGCGCTGCGCGCCCTGCAGACCCTTGCGCATCGCGCGGCGGAAGGCCACGCGGGCGGAGAGCTGCTCGGCGATGCCCTGCGCGACGAGCTGGGCCTCGGCCTCGGGGTTCTTGACCTCGAGGATGTTGAGCTGGATCTGCTTGCCGGTGAGCTTCTCGAGGTCGGCGCGGATGCGCTCGGCTTCGGCGCCGCGACGACCGATCACGATGCCCGGACGGGCGGTGTGGATGTCGACGCGGACGCGGTCACGGGTGCGCTCGATCTCGATGCGGGCGACGCCCGCACGGTCGAGCTGCGTGGCGAGCAGGCGGCGGATCTTGACGTCCTCGGCGAGGTAGTCGCTGTACCGCTGGCCCTTCTTGGTGCTGTCGGAGAACCAGCGCGACACGTGGTCGGTGGTGATTCCCAGACGGAAACCGTAGGGGTTTACTTTCTGACCCATTACTTGGTCCCCTCCTCAGGAGTGGCCAGCACGACGGTGATGTGGCTGGTGCGCTTGTTGATGCGGAAGGCACGACCCTGAGCACGGGGCTGGAATCGCTTGAGGGTGGTTCCCTCATCGACGAAGGCGCGGGACACGAACAGGTCCTGGTCGTCGAGGTACTCGTTCGAGGCATCGGCCTTGACGCGAGCGTTGGCCATCGCCGAGGCGACGAGCTTGTAGACGGGCTCGGACGCGCCCTGCGGCGCGAACTTCAGGATGGCCAGTGCCTCCTGAGCCTGCTTGCCGCGGATCAGGTTCACGACACGGCGAGCCTTCTGGGGGGTGACGCGGATGTGTCGCACGCGTGCGATCGACTCCACCATTTCTCTCCTCCTTCTCGTCGCCGCTTAGCGGCGACGGCCCTTCTTGTCGTCCTTCTCGTGACCGCGGAAGGTCCGAGTGGGGGCGAACTCGCCGAGCTTGTGGCCGACCATGGTCTCGGTCACGAACACGGGGATGTGCTTGCGACCGTCGTGGACCGCGATGGTGTGACCCAGCATCGCCGGGATGATCATCGAACGGCGCGACCAGGTCTTGATGACGTTCTTGTTGCCGGCTTCGTTGGCCGTGAACACCTTGCGGAGCAGGTGGTCGTCAACGAAGGGGCCCTTCTTGAGACTGCGAGGCATCTTCTACAACTCCTACTTGCGCTTCTTACCGGCGGTGCGGCGGCGGACGATGAGCTTGTCGCTCTCCTTGTTGGGGCGACGGGTGCGTCCCTCGGACTGTCCCCAGGGGCTGACCGGGTGGCGTCCACCGGAGGTCTTGCCCTCTCCACCACCGTGCGGGTGGTCGACCGGGTTCATCGCGACACCGCGGACGGTCGGGCGGACGCCCTTCCAGCGCATGCGGCCGGCCTTGCCCCAGTTGATGTTCGACTGCTCGGCGTTGCCGACCTCGCCGATCGTGGCGCGGCAGCGCGCGTCGACGTTGCGGATCTCGCCCGACGGCAGACGGAGCTGCGCGTAGGGGCCGTCCTTGGCGACGAGGCGGACCGAGGTGCCGGCCGAGCGGGCGAGCTTCGCTCCCCCACCGGGCTTGATCTCGATGGCGTGGATGACCGTACCGGTCGGGATGTTGCGCAGCGGCAGGTTGTTGCCGGGCTTGATGTCGGCGCCGGCGCCCGACTCCACGATGTCGCCCTGCGAGAGCTTGTTCGGAGCCAGGATGTAGCGCTTGGTGCCGTCCACGAAGTGGAGCAGCGCGATGCGCGCGGTGCGGTTGGGGTCGTACTCGATGTGAGCGACCTTGGCGTTGACGCCGTCCTTGTCGTTGCGACGGAAGTCGATCAGACGGTACTGGCGCTTGTGGCCACCACCGATGTGACGCGTCGTGATGCGGCCGGAGTTGTTGCGGCCACCGGTCTTGGACAGCGGGCGAAGGAGCGACTTCTCGGGCGTCGAGCGGGTGATCTCGGCGAAGTCGGCAACGCTGGAGCCGCGGCGACCAGGGGTCGTGGGCTTGTACTTACGAATAGCCATTGTCTGTTTCCTCTACGCTTCTTCGGCTCAGCCGACGTTCGTGAAGATGTCGATGGAGCCGGACTTCAGCGTCACGATCGCGCGCTTGGTGTCCTTGCGCTTGCCGGTGCCGAACTTGGTCCGACGGGTCTTGCCCTGGCGGTTCAGCGTGTTGATCGACGCGACCTCGACTCCGAAGATCTTCTCGATGGCGAGCTTGATCTCGGTCTTGTTCGAGCGGGGGTCCACCACGAAGGTGTACTTGCCCTGGTCGATCAGGCCGTAGGACTTCTCGGAGACCACCGGGGAGATGATCACGTCGCGGGGGTCCTTGTTGAACGCGGCGGACTGGCTCATGCGTTCACCTCTTCCTTCTTGGACTCGGCGCCGGTCTTGAGGGCGACGAAGCCCTCGAGAGCAGCCTGCGAGAAGACGATGTCGTCCGAGACGAGCACGTCGTACGCGTTGAGCTGGTCGAACGGCAGGATGTGCACGAACGGCACGTTGCGGAGGGACAGCTCGGCGATGAAGTCGTCGCGCTCGAGGACCACGAGGACGTTGCGCGACACCGAGAGGGCGTCGAGCAGGACGAGGACGTCCTTGGTCTTCGGGGTCTCGCCGAGGGCGAGGGACTCGACCGCGTGGATGCGGCCGCCGCGGGCGCGGTCGGAGAGAGCACCGAGCAGGGCTGCGGCGATCATCTTCTTGGGGGTGCGCTGCGCGTAGCTGCGGGGGGTCGGTCCGTGGACGACGCCACCACCGGTCATGTGCGGGGCGCGGATCGAGCCCTGACGAGCGCGACCGGTTCCCTTCTGCTTGAACGGCTTGCGACCGGCTCCGGAGACCTCGCCACGGTTCTTCGTCTTGTGGGTACCCTGGCGCGCCGCGGCGAGCTGGGCAACGACGACCTGGTGGATGAGGGGGATGTTGGTCTGCACGTCGAAGAGCTCGGCGGGGAGCTCGAACGAGCTCGCCTTCTGGCCCTTGACGTCGAGGATGTCGATAGAGGTAGCCATGGAACTACGCTCCCTTCACGGCGTTGCGAACGAACACGAGGCGACCGCGCGCACCGGGGACGGCGCCCTTGACGAGCAGCAGGCCCTTCTCGGCGTCGACGGAGTGCACCTTGAGGTTGAGCACGGTGACGCGCTCGCCACCCATGCGACCGGCCATGCGCATGCCCTTGAAGACACGGCTGGGGGTCGAGGAGGCTCCGATGGAGCCGGGCTTGCGGTGGTTGCGGTGCGAACCGTGCGAAGCCGAGACGCCCTTGAAGTTGTGACGCTTCATGACACCGGCAAAGCCCTTGCCCTTGCTGGTGCCGACGACGTCGACCTTGGTGCCGGCTTCGAAGACGGCGTCGACGGTCAGCTCCTGGCCGGCCGAGTACTCGGCGGCGTCGGCGGTGCGGACCTCGGTGAGGTGGCGGCGGGGGGTGACTCCCGCGGCGTCGAAGTGACCGGCGGCGGGCTTGTTCACCTTGCGCGGGTCGATCGCTCCGGCGGCGATCTGGACGGCCGAGTAGCCGTCCTTCGCCTCGGTGCGGATCTGGGTCACGACGTTCGGGCTGATCTCGATGACGGTGACCGGGACGAGCTTGTTCTCGGCGTCCCAGACCTGGGTCATGCCGAGCTTGGTGCCGAGGAGGCCCTTGGAGGTCTTGGTGGCGACAGACATGTGTTACCCCTCCCCTTAGAGCTTGATCTCGATGTTGACGTCGGCCGGGAGGTCGAGGCGCATCAGCGAGTCGACGGCCTTGGGCGTCGGGTCGATGATGTCGATGAGGCGCTTGTGGGTGCGCATCTCGAAGTGCTCGCGGCTGTCCTTGTACTTGTGGGGAGAACGGATCACGCAGACCACGTTCTTCTCGGTCGGAAGCGGCACGGGGCCGACGACCGTTGCTCCGGCACGGGTGACCGTGTCGACGATCTTGCGCGCCGACGTGTCGATGACCTCGTGGTCGTACGACTTCAGTCGGATGCGGATCTTCTGTCCCGCCATGTGTGATCTCTCACTCTCTTGTTATTGCGTCGTACGCTGCGGACCCGTGGGCCCGCGTCGCATTGGACGCGCTCGCGAAGGAACTCCGGGGAACCGGGGAGTGCACCAGTGTTCTTCTGTCAAAAGCACCGCGCTCGGGGCGCTCCAGCGACGTGCAGAACGCACGACGCACGGAGAGCCCGTTGAGTTGTCGGTTGTTTCGTTCTGCTACCCGCCGCCTCGACGTCGCACCGGCTGGGCCGCCCTCTCGGGTCGAGCCTCAGCGGTGCCGTCTCGGCACTGCCTGGCAGTGTTCCACCGGTCGCAGCACGCTGCTTCGGCGGAAATTTTGAACTAGAAGAGTCTCCCACAGAACGGGCACCCGTGCAACCCGGGCGTGTCGCGGATCGGGGACCCCTCCTCGCCCGGGATTCCGGGGCGGCGCCTCATTCGTAGAGGAGGGCGCGGAGGGTCGTCTCGGCGGAGTTCGGACGGGCAGGGTCGATCGTCTCACCCGCGCGGTAGTGGTCGAGGACCCGCGGGTCCACGTAGCTGGCGCGCGCCACCGTCGGGGTGTTGCCGAGCACCTCGGAGGCGTCGCGCATGGCCTGCGCGATGGCGGAGTTCCGGGCCCGCTGCGTCGGCTTCGGTCCCGTGCGCGCAAGGCTGAGCGCGGCGGCGACGGTGCCGTGGAGAGTGCGGAAGTCCTTCGCGGTGAAGTCGTCGCCCGCCTTCTCCCGGACGTAGTCGTTGATCTCGGGAGCGGACAGCGGCCGCCACTCCCGCCCGTCCTTCCACGCGAGCAGGCGGGCGTTCGGGCCGCGGCGCTTCAGCGAGCGCACGACGCTCGCCAGGTCGTGGTCGAGGATCTCGCTCGTCCAGGCCTGATGGCTCTTGCCCGGGAAGGCGAGGGCGACGCGATCGCCGTGGGTCGTCGCGTGCGAGCACAGCAGCGTCGACAGGCCGATGCTGCCGTGCTCCTTGGCGTAGCGCTCGCTCCCCACGCGGAGGGAGCCCGTGTCGAGCATCCGGAACGCGGTTGCGAGAGCACGCTCGCGGCCGTAGCCGTCGCGACGGAGGTCCATCGTCACCGCGCGGCGCGCGCTCGGCAGCGACTCGGCCAGACGGAGTGCGCGGTCGAACTTGATCCGGTCCTTCTGCTCGCGCCAGGTCGGATGGTAGATGTACTGCCGACGGCCGGCCGCATCGACGCCCATCGCCTGGATGTGACCGTTGGGGTACGGCGCGATCCAGACGTCCTTCCACGCCGGGGGGATGCCCAGCGCATCGAAGCGGGCCCGGAGCTCGGGGTCGGTGACCGTCACGCCCTTCGGGTCGCGGTAGCTGAATCCGGAGCCGGCGCGGACGCGGGTGTACCCGCGACTGCTCGAATCGGTCCTGCGGAGTCTCTGCGCACGCGTCTCAGCCATCGGCCCGACCCTAGGCCGGGCTCCGTCCGCTCTGCACCCGCTTGACGGGAGGGTGCAGAACGAGCCAGGAGGGGCCGCTACTCGTTGCCGAGGCGCTTGTCGGCCTGGCGCTTGAGGTCCTCGATGCGCTCGTCGTACTTGCCCTTGGTGAGCCTGCTGGCGATGTCGCCCGTCTTCTCGAGCACCTGGTCGGAGACGCGCTCCGCCTTCTCGCTGCGCAGCGCCTCCTGCGCCTTCTGGCTCTTCAGCAGCTCCGCTGCCTGACGTCCGAGCTTCCCGAGATCCACCATGACTGCTCCTTGTTCGAGGGCGCGGCGATCCGCGCCGAGCCAGTGTGGCGGGCGGGGCTGGACGAACGGTGGGGCGCTAGAGGGCGAGGACCCGGGCCGCAGCCTCGGCGAGGGCGCGACCGTAGGAGGGTCCGTGGCCGGCGGCGTGCACCGCGAGCGGGTGCAGCTGGTGCAGCGGGACGCGCTCCTGCCAGCCGTCGGCGAGAGCGTGCGCCTCGTCGTAACCCCGGAGGATCTCGTCGAGGTGAGGCGCACCGAAGAGCGCCAGCATGGCGAGGTCGGTCTCGCGGTGGCCGCCGTGCGCGGCAGGATCGATCAGCACGGCGCCGGAGCCGGACCAGAGCACGTTCCCCGTCCAGAGGTCTCCGTGCAGGCGGGAGGGCCGCTCCTCGCCGTCGAACTCCCCCGCCGCGACACGATCGAGCGCCTGCTCGACGGTCCCGGCATCGGATCGCGACAGGTTCCCCTCCCGGACCGCGACGGGGAGGAACGGACGGACACGCTGCTCGGCGTAGAAGACGCCCCACGACTCCTCGGGGCTGCAGGGCATCCGCCGGCGGCCGATGTACGCGGGGCCGTCCCAGCCGTCCGGGGCTGCACCGAACGCCGCGGCTCCCGCGTCGTGCGTCCGGGCCAGGGCTCGGCCGAAGGCCCGCGCAGCGCCCGGATCGGGACGGATGGACTCGAGCTCCTCCAGCTCGATGCGGCCCGAGCCGACGGAGAGGACCTCGACGCACGACGCGCCGCCGGACGCCTCCGCCTCCCGCAGCCACTCCAGGCCCGCCGCCTCCCACTCGAAGAACCGCGGGGCCGCGGACGGATCGCTCTTGACGAAGGACATGGAGATCACGGTAGCCCGCGCTCCGTGACCCCGCCCGGACACACGGAAGGGGCCGCCCGCACGAAGCGGACGACCCCTCTCGAGAGATCGAGCAGGCGGACCTACTTGACGATCTTGGTGACCGTTCCGGCACCCACGGTGCGTCCACCCTCACGGATGGCGAAGCCGAGGCCCTCCTCCATGGCGATCGGCTGGATCAGCGCGACCGTCATGTCGGTGGTGTCGCCGGGCATGACCATCTCGGTACCCTCGGGCAGCGTGATGACGCCGGTGACGTCGGTGGTGCGGAAGTAGAACTGCGGGCGGTAGTTCGCGTAGAACGGGTTGTGACGCCCACCCTCATCCTTGGACAGGATGTACGCGGTGCCCTCGAAGTCGGTGTGCGGCGTGACCGAACCCGGCTTGACGACGACCTGGCCGCGCTCGACGTCCTCGCGCTTGGTGCCGCGGAGGAGCAGACCGCAGTTCTCGCCGGCCCAGGCCTCGTCGAGCTGCTTGTGGAACATCTCGATACCGGTGACCGTGGTCTTCTGCGTCGGGCGGATGCCGACGATCTCGACCTCGGAGTTCAGAGCGAGGGTTCCACGCTCCGCACGGCCGGTGACGACGGTTCCACGACCGGTGATCGTGAAGACGTCCTCGATCGGCATGAGGAACGGCTTGTCCTTGTCGCGGATCGGGTCCGGGATGGACTCGTCGACGGCGTCCATCAGGTCGATGATCGACTGGGTCCAGGCCTCGTCGCCCTCGAGGGCCTTGAGACCGGAGACGCGCACGACGGGCGCGTCGTCGCCGGGGAAGCCCTGCGACGAGAGCAGCTCGCGGACCTCGAGCTCGACGAGCTCCAGGATCTCCTCGTCGTCCACCATGTCGGCCTTGTTCAGGGCGACGAGGAGGTAGGGGACGCCGACCTGCTTGGCGAGGAGGACGTGCTCACGGGTCTGAGCCATGGGGCCGTCGGTGGCGGCGACCACGAGGATCGCGCCGTCCATCTGCGCCGCGCCGGTGATCATGTTCTTGATGTAGTCGGCGTGACCCGGGGCGTCGACGTGCGCGTAGTGGCGCTTCGGCGTCTCGTACTCGACGTGCGAGATGTTGATCGTGATGCCGCGCTGGCGCTCCTCGGGAGCGGAGTCGATCGACGCGAAGTCGCGCTGAACGTTGGTCGCGGACGGGAACTTGTCAGCGAGAACCTTGGAGATCGCCGCGGTCAGCGTGGTCTTTCCGTGGTCGACGTGACCGATGGTTCCGATGTTGACGTGCGGCTTGGTCCGCTCGAACTTGGCCTTAGCCACTGTGGGTCCTCCTCAGGACTTAGGTGCAAGCATCCGCATCCGACGCCGCACGGGGCGGCACGAGGACATGAGGGCTTGCGGGGGTTTTGTGTACTTATGTTACCGGCAGAGGTCGTGCGGGTTTCCACGCGCGTAAGCGGCAGCAAACCCGCACGACACTACCAGTCCCCCGCCGTCCGGTCGAACGGCGGGGGGAGGGGGCGGAGTTACTCGCCCTTGTTCTTCTGGACGATCTCCTCGGCGACGGCCTTGGGGACCTCGCTGTAGGTCTCGAACGTCATCGAGTAGACGGCGCGGCCCGAGGTCTTCGAGCGCAGGTCGCCGATGTAGCCGAACATCTCGGACAGCGGCACGTTGGCGCGGATGACCTTGATGCCGGTGGCGTCCTCCATCGACTGGATCATCCCGCGACGCGAGTTGAGGTCGCCGATGACGTCGCCCATGTACTCCTCGGGAGTGCGGACCTCGACGGCCATGAGCGGCTCGAGGAGGACGGGCTGCGCCTTGCGCGAGGCCTCCTTGAACGCGATCGAGCCGGCGATCTTGAACGCCATCTCGGAGGAGTCGACGTCGTGCGCGGCACCGTCGACCAGGGTCGCCTTGACGCCCACCATCGGGTAGCCGGCGAGCACGCCGACCTGCATGGCGTCGCGGATGCCCGCGTCGACCGACGGGATGTACTCGCGGGGGACGCGTCCGCCCGAGACGCCGTTGACGAACTCGTAGGTCTTGTCGGCCTCGACCTCCATCGGCTCGATGGTGATCTGGACCTTCGCGAACTGACCCGATCCACCCGTCTGCTTCTTGTGGGTGTAGTCGTACTTCTCGACGGTGCGGCGGATCGTCTCGCGGTAGGCCACCTGCGGCTTGCCGACGTTGGCCTCGACGTTGAACTCGCGCTTCATGCGGTCCACCAGGATGTCGAGGTGCAGCTCGCCCATTCCCTTGATGACCGTCTGACCGGTCTCCTGGTTCTGCTCGGTGCGGAAGGTGGGGTCCTCCTCCGCGAGCTTCTGGATCGCGGTGCCGAGCTTCTCCTGGTCGGCCTTCGTCTTGGGCTCGATGGCGACCTCGATGACGGGCTCCGGGAAAGTCATCGACTCGAGGACGACCTGCGCCTGCGGGTCGCTGAGGGTGTCACCGGTGGTGGTGTCCTTCAGGCCGATGACCGCGTAGATGTGGCCGGCGGTGACCGAGTCGACCGGGTTCTCCTTGTTGGAGTGCATCTGGAAGATCTTGCCGATGCGCTCCTTCTTGCCCTTGGTCGAGTTGATGACCTGGGCGCCGGAGTCGAGCTTGCCCGAGTAGACGCGGACGTAGGTCAGGCGACCGAAGAACGGGTGCACGGCGACCTTGAACGCGAGCGCCGAGAAGGGCTCGGTCGAGTCGGCGTGGCGCATGATGACCTTCTCCTCATCGCGGACGTCGTGCGCCTCGATGGCGGGGACGTCGAGCGGGGAGGGGAGGTAGTCGACGACCGCGTCGAGCATGGGCTGGACGCCGCGGTTCTTGAACGCGGAGCCGCAGAGCACGGGGTAGATCTCGGAGTTGACGGTCAGCTTGCGGATCGCGGCCTTGACCTCGGCCACGGTCAGCTCCTCGCCGCCGAAGTACTTCTCGAGCAGCTCGTCCGAGGTCTCGGCGACGGTCTCGAGCAGCTTCTGGCGGTACTCGGCGGCCTTGTCGGCGAGGTCGGCCGGGATCTCCTCGATCTCGTACTTCGCACCGAGCTGGACGTCTCCCTTGGAGTCGCCGCGCCACGTGAGCGCGCGCATCTCGACCAGGTCGATGACGCCCTCGAAGGACGACTCGGCGCCGATCGGGAGCTGGATGACCAGCGGCTTCGCGCCGAGGCGGTTCACGATGGTGTCGACCGTGTAGTAGAAGTCGGCGCCGAGCTTGTCCATCTTGTTGACGAAGCAGATGCGCGGGACGTCGTACTTGTCGGCCTGGCGCCAGACGGTCTCCGACTGGGGCTCGACGCCCTCCTTGCCGTCGAAGACGGCGACGGCGCCGTCGAGGACGCGGAGCGAGCGCTCCACCTCGACGGTGAAGTCGACGTGACCCGGGGTGTCGATGATGTTGATCTGGTTCTTGTTCCAGAAGCAGGTCGTCGCGGCGGACGTGATCGTGATGCCGCGCTCCTGCTCCTGCGCCATCCAGTCCATCGTGGCGGCGCCGTCGTGGACCTCACCGATCTTGTGCGTGATACCCGTGTAGAACAGGATGCGCTCGGTGGTGGTGGTCTTGCCGGCATCGATGTGGGCCATGATGCCGATGTTGCGGACCTTGTTCAGGTCGGTGAGCACATCTTGTGCCACGGAGTTCCTCCGATGAGTGATGGAGCCAGCGCAACGGGCTCATGGCCGATCGGCTGGGGTTCAGGTGGGACGATCGCCCGACCGCGGGGATCGGGCGATCAGCCGCCGGGCCGGGTCCGCAGCGCGGACGCTGCGGACCCGGGGGTCGCGGCCGCTCGGGAGCGGCCGCGGGACGCGCTACCAGCGGTAGTGCGCGAAGGCCTTGTTCGACTCGGCCATCTTGTGGGTGTCCTCGCGACGCTTCACAGCGGCGCCGAGACCGTTCGACGCGTCGAGGATCTCGTTCATGAGACGCTCGGTCATCGTCTTCTCGCGACGGGCCTTCGCGTAGCTGGTGAGCCAGCGGAGCGCGAGGGTGTTGGCGCGGTGGGGCTTGACCTCGACCGGGACCTGGTAGGTCGAGCCGCCGACGCGGCGGCTGCGGACCTCGAGGGTCGGACGGACGTTGTCGAGCGCCTTCTTGAGCGTGACGACGGCGTCCTGGCCGTTCTTGGCGGAGACTCCCTCGAGGGCACCGTAGACGATGCGCTCGGCGAGTCCCTTCTTGCCGTCCAGGAGGATCTTGTTCACGAGCTGGCTGACGACCGGTGCGCCGTAGACGGGGTCTGCGACGACGGGGCGCTTGGGAGCGGGGCCCTTACGAGGCATTACTTCTTCTCCATCTTCGCGCCGTACCGGCTGCGAGCCTGCTTGCGGTTCTTGACGGCCTGGGTGTCCAGGGCGCCGCGAACGATCTTGTAGCGGACACCGGGGAGGTCCTTCACACGACCGCCGCGCACGAGCACCATCGAGTGCTCCTGCAGGTTGTGGCCCTCGCCGGGGATGTAGGCGGTGACCTCGGTGCCGTTGGAGAGCTTCACGCGGGCCACCTTGCGGAGGGCCGAGTTCGGCTTCTTGGGCGTGGTCGTGTAGACGCGCGTGCAGACGCCGCGCTGCTGGGGGTTGGCCTTCAGGGCGGGCGCCTTGGTCTTGGTGACCTTGGGCGAGCGTCCCTTTCGGACCAACTGCTGAATCGTTGGCACTGATTTGCTCCTTGAATGCTGCACGGTGACAGCGGATCGATGGTCGACATTCGGCCTGTCCGTCGCCGGACGCGGCCGAGTTCATCTGGACCCGACGCACCCGCCTGCACCGGCGAGCGGCGCAGAGGGGAGGAGGACGGGTATGCCGTGGGGGCCGTCCGATCGGACGAACCCGCGGACCCTTGCGGACCCGGTGGAGCGAAGCGCGGCACCCGATCGACCCGGAGGCACGACACGAGCGCACGGCAAAGCGCACACCCAAAGAATATTACGGGGAGTGACGGGGCCGGTCAACCGGACGGCGTCCGCCGTCAGCGAGCAGGGCGGCGGGCGGGCTACTCCCGCTCGTCCCCCTCCCAGCCCCAGTGGGGCGTGCCTCCGCCGGCGTCCCGACGTGCCAGGAGCAGCAGGAAGACGAGGTGGACGGCCGCCGCCAGCACCCCGGTCGCGATCGCGAAGGCCGTGCCGGCGTGGTCGAGCGCGTAGCCCAGGATCTCGGCCGGCTGCTGGAGTCCGAGACCGTAGATCGCGCCGCCGACGAGCAGGAAGAGGAGGTAGACGACGACTCCGGCGAGCAGCGACGGCCCGAGCACGCGGGTGACCGACGGGCGCGCGGCGAGGGTGATCATCGAGAGCAGGACCGCCACGACGCACGCGCCGACCGCCACCGGGCCCAGGAGCGGGCCGGCGTCGCGCTCGGGCACGACGTCCTGGTCGAGCAGGAGGCTCAGCACCCCGAACGCGCAGACGACCAGGGCGAGGTAGAGGAACGCGGCGAACGCGGCCAGGGCGATGCCGTAGCCCAGTCCCGCTCCCCTGCCCTGCTCCCCCGGCGAGGTCACGACTGCGAGGCGGCTTCCCGCTGGGCGTTGCGGCGCTTCACGCCGCGAGCGCGGGCGGCGATGAGGGCGCCGCCCCAGACGCTCACCTCGCGGCCGAGCACCGCAGCCGCGGCGCCTTGGAGGAGGACGGCCGGGTCGCTCAGGAACTCCACGAGCTCGGTGCGGTCGGCGGGCGGAACGGCTCCCCCGATGTCGTACCAGGCGCCGGCGAGCGCCGCCGCTCCGGCGAGCAAGGCGATGAAGAAGCCGCCGAGGACGTACGCCCACCATCCGGCGCGGTTCACGGCGAGGACGAGGAGGGCGAGACCGATCAGGAACGCGGCGACGGGCGCCAGGAACGCGGCGGTGGGACCCTGCGCGAGGGCGACGGAGAGCGGGTCCCCCTGCGCGGCGTCCACGACGAGGCGGATCGCCGTGAGGCACGCCAGCAGCAGGGCCGCGAAGACGGCGGTGGCCAGCAGGGCGACGGCGAGGCCGGCGATCCGGTTCCCCTTCCGGCGCGGCGGCGCGGGCTCGGGCTCCACCGGCCCCAGCGGCGAGCGCTCGGCGGGCCCGGCGGCCGCGGGCGCCGTGGCGGGCGCCCCGCCGGTCAGCGGCTCGGGCCACACGTACTCGCGGGTCTTCTGCGGCCCGGTCGCAGTGCCGGACCCCTCGGGCGCGGACGGCATGCGCTCGGTCTCGGCGTCGCTTCTCCAGGTCACCCGGTCAGGATAGGCACACGCCCGCGCGGGAGCGGTCAGGCGCGCGGCCACCCGCAGAAGGGTGGCACGACAGCCTCACTCCAGCGGGTTCAGCAGGCGGTGGAGGAACTGCCGGGTCCGCGGCTCCCGCGGCTCGCGGAGGATCCCGGCGGGCGCGCCCCGCTCGACGACCACTCCGTCGGCCATGAAGACCACCTCGGAGGCGACCCTCCGCGCGAACTCCAGCTCGTGCGTGACGACGAGCATGGTCCAGCCCTCGGCCGCGAGCTCGCGCATCAGCGACAGCACGTCGCCGACCAGCTCGGGATCGAGTGCCGAGGTCGGCTCGTCGAAGAGCAGGAGCTCCGGACGCAGCGCGAGCGCGCGCACGATCCCGACGCGCTGCTGCTGCCCGCCCGAGAGCTCGAAGGGGTAGGCGCCGCCGCGGCCGCCCAGGCCCACCCGCTCGAGCAGCGCCTCGGCCTCGGGGACCACCTCGGACGCCGGGCGGCGCTGCACCCGCAGCGGTCCCTCCGTCACGTTCTCGAGCACGCTGAGGTGCGGGAACAGGTTGAAGTGCTGGAAGACCATGGCCGAGCGGTCGCGGAGCGCCGTGAGCGGGCGTCGGCCGACGCCCGCGGCGAAGTCGAGCGAGGTGCCGTCCGAGAGCACGACCACACCCGCGTCGGGCACCTCGAGGCTGTTGAGCGAGCGCAGCACGGTGGTCTTGCCCGAGCCGGACGGGCCGATCAGGGCGATGACCTCGCCGCGGCGGATGTCGAGGTCGATGCCGCGGAGGACCTCGACGGAGCCGAACGACTTGCGCAGGCCCCGGACGGAGAGCACGGGGCGCGCGTCCTGCGGGGCGTCAACGGGCGACATAGCGGTCCAATCGCTTCTCGAGGATGCTCTGCCCGCTCGAGAGCACGAGGCAGATGAGCCAGTAGATCAGGGCCGCCTCGAGGTAGAGAAGCATGAACTCGCTCGACGCCGTGGCGATCTTCTGCGCCTGGCGGAAGAGCTCGGTCACTAGGATCAGCGAGGCGAGCGAGGTGTCCTTCACCAGCGAGATGAACGTGTTCGAGAGCGGCGGCACCGACACGCGAGCGGCCTGCGGGAGGATGATCCGCCGCAGGGCCAGTCCCCGGCCCATGCCGATCGTGTGCGCCGCCTCCCACTGCCCCTTGGGCACGCTGAGGATCGCGGCCCGGATGACCTCGGCCGCGTAGCCGCCGACGTTCAGGGCGAACGCGATGATGGCGCTGGGCCACGGGTCGATCCGCACGCCCAGGCTGGGCAGGCCGTAGAAGATGACGAAGAGCTGCACCAGGAGCGGGGTGCCGCGGATCACGGAGATGTAGACGCGGGCGATCCACGCGAGGATCCGGACCTTCGAGAGCCTCATCAGCGCGACGGCCAGAGCGAGGACCAGTCCGAGCACGAAGCTGGCGAGAGCGAGCGGGATCGTGCCCACGAGGCCGCCGGACAGGATCGGCCAGAACGACCGCAGGACGAGGTCGAGGTCCATGTGGTCTCCTCTCGCCGGGGCGATGGGCGGTGCGGGCGGCCGGACGGTGCGCGTCGCTCCCCTGGGATGCTGTCACGCATCCGGGACGGACGCGGGAGGTTGCCACGGAGCCGACCCGCGTGGGAGGCGCCGTGGACGACGGGAGGGAGCCGGCGCGAGCGGCCGACCCCCTCCTGTGCGGTCCTACTCGGAGACGTCGGCTCCGAAGTAGCGCTCGGAGATCTCGGTCAGCGTGCCGTCGGCGCGGAGCTCGTCGAGCGCGTCGTCGACCGCGGCGACGAGGTCGTCCGAGCCCTTCGGGAAGGTGAAGGCGCTCTCGGAGCTGTCGTCGGTGGTCACCGCGACCTTGAGGCCCGCGGCCTGGTCCGGGAAGTTCGTCGACCAGTCGAGCCAGGTGAGGCGGTCGTTGATGGTCGCGTCGACGCGACCCTGCTCGACGAGGGCGACGGCCTGCGCCCAGCCCTCGACGCCCTCGACCTGCGCGCCGGCGTCCTGCGCCAGCTCGTACCAGTTGCTCGAGAGGGACTGCGCGGTCGTCTTGCCCGCGAGCGAGTCGAGCGAGGTGATCTCGGTGTCGGCGGTCGGGACGACCACCACTCCGGGGCTCACGGCGTAGGGCTCGGAGAAGTCGTAGCGGGCGCTGCGCTCGTCGTTGATCGAGACCTGGTTCGCGATGACGTCGAAGCGGCCCCCGTCCAGGCCCGCGAACATCGCGTCCCACTGCGTCTCCTCGAACTCGGGCTCGACGCCCAGCTTCTCGGCCACGGCCGTGATGATCTCGACGTCGTAGCCCGTGAGCTCGCCCGTGCCGCCGTCGGCGTGGAACGAGAACGGCTGGTAGGTGCCCTCGGTGCCGATGGTCAGCACGCCCGCGTCCTGCACCTCGGCGAGGGTGAGGCCCGAGTTCGCCGCGGTGGTCCCCTCGTCGGTGGAGCCGGAGACGGCGTCCTCGGTGGAGGCCGGCGCGCAGCCGGCGAGGACGAGGGCGGTGGCGGCTGCGGCGGTGCCGAGCAGGACGCGCAGAGGGGTGCGGGCGGGGAGGTGCGTCACGGTGGGTGTCCTTCGGTGCTTCACGATGTGGTCGCGCCGGTGGTCGGCGCGGGTTCCCGAGCGGGGGCTCCGGGAGCGGGACGGCGCGGACCGGATCCGCGGCCGCCCGGAGTGACCATAACCACCGGGAGGGGGCGGCCTATTCCCCGATGTCCCCGGATGACGGCGCGAGCGCGGCGAGGAACTCCTCCGCTCCCGACACCTCGTCGGCGGTGAGGCCCTCGGCCGACTCCGGACGGACGAGGTGGAGCGGGGTGTCCTGCTCGCGCGCCCAGGCATAGGCGTCCTCGCGGAGGTTGTCGTCGATCCAGACCACGGCGTCGAACGGCCCGGTGGCACGCGCCCGCTCGAGCCACAGCGCGACGGGCTGCAGCTTGCCCGTGCCGCCCGGGAAGCGCGCGTCGCGCGGAAGGCCCCCGCGGAACACGATCGCCTCCGTCCCCTCGGGCAGGCCCAGATCGCGGGCGAGTACCGAGGTGAGCTCGGGCGGCCAGGTGGTCGCCCAGACGATCGTGCCGACGGCGGCGAGGCGGGCGACCAGCGCGGCGCGGTCGGCGTCGAGCACCAGCCGGTGGCCGCCCGCAGCCCGATCGCTCACGACGGACGGATTCAGGACGCCGTCGACGTCGAGGAGGATGAGCGCGGCCATGCCTGCCACCGTAGCCGCGGCACCCGGGTGCCGCGAGAGGCCGTAGCGTGGCGGGATGCCTCCCTCCGTTCGACTGCCCGGCGGTCGCACGGTCGCGCTCGAGCCGGACGCGGTCAGGACGGGCTCGCTCGTGCTGACGATCGACGGCGTCGAGCAGTCGCTGATCGACCCGTCCGACCCGGGTGCCCTCGACCTCGAGTACACCGCTCGGCTCGGAGCGGTCGTGGACGCCCTCGCACCGCCCCGTCGGGCCGTGCGCGTGCTGCACCTGGGCGCGGGCGCCCTCTCGCTCGCGCGCTACACGCAGTGGACGCGGCCGGGATCCGACCAGACCGTCGTCGACGTCGAGGAGGGACTGGTCGACTTCGTCGTCGAGCACGCTCCGCTCCCGCCGGGCACCCGCCTGCGCGTCGTCACGGCCGACGCCTCAGCCTCCCTCCCCCGCGGCACCGTCGACCTGGTCGTCCTGGACGCCTATGACGGCGACGAGATCCCGGAGGCGTTCTTCGGCGCGGTGGCGCTGGCCCGGATCGCCGACCGCGTCGGCGAGGGCCTGCTGGCCGTGAACGTCGCCGACGACGCCGACCATCGCCGCCTCGACCGGATCCGCGCGGCGGTGGAGCCGCTGCTGCCGGTCACCGAGGCGATCGGAGCGGAGTCGTTCGCCCGCGGGCGATCGTCCGGCAATGCGATCCTGCTCGCCTCACGCGGCGCCGTCGCCGCTGAGGTCGCCGTCCAGCTGCTGGCCGCGGGTCCTCATCCGGTCGCCGCCGCTGCGCAGCGCCACGTCGTGCCCGTCGAGGTTGCGGTAGAAGTCGACCCGTGACTCGAGCGCGATGCCCGCGTCGAGGTACTTCACCCTGATCCGCTTGATGTAGGTGCGGACGGTGTGCTCGGCGATCCGCATCTCCACCGCGACCGTCTTGACCGCGGTGCCGGCCCCGTAGGAGCGCATGACGCGGCTCTCCTGCGGGCTGAGGACCGGGCGGCGGTCCTCCTCGGTCATCAGGAAGCGGCCGCGGGCCGCCTCGGAGATCCAGGTGCGGCCGGATGAGACCGACACCACGGCCGCGGCGAGGTCACCGGGGTCGTCGCCCTTCCAGACGAACGCCGAGCGCTCGAAGCGGAGCACGGCGCGCACGGTCTCGAGCCCGAGCATCGTCGAGAGGGCCACGACTCCGCGGTACCGGCCGACGAGACCCGCCAGGGTGCGGACGAGGTCGCCGGTGGCGACGCCGTCGAGGTCGACCACGGCGACGGTGCCGGTGTCGGCACGGCTCGACGCGTCCTGCACGTCGAACTGCGGAAGGGCCGCACCCAGGAGGGCGAGCAGGGCGGCGCGGTCGATCGCGAGACCGTCGACGACGGTCAGGGCGAGAGGCTCGGTCTCGGGCACAGGGACTCCTCGTGGGCGCGGTCGGGAGCCGCCCCGGGGGCACCGTAGCGCCCTCGGAGCCCGTGGACCAGATCTTGGGACACACTGTCTCCACCGGGACCGGCTCCCGGGCTTCCCGCGACCTCGGCGCCTCTCGGGGTGTCCCCAGTGCGCGGGACGCCCTGCGCGGGCTAGTGTCTGCCGGATGGACCGCCTCGACACCTCGACCCCCCGCGCCAAGAGGCTCCCGGCCGAGGAGGTGCGGGAGCGGATGCTGCACGCCGCCCGCGGGGTGATCGCGGAGAACGGCCTGACGGTCGGCTTCGCGCACCTCCCGATGGAGGAGTACATCCGGCTCGCGGAGGTCCCGCGCAGCTCCGTCTACCGCATCTGGAGCACCCGCGAGGAGTTCGTCGCCGATCTGATCGGCGAGGTCTTCGTGCGCGACCGCTACGCCGGGGGTACCGACCCCGAGGCGCAGGAGCTCATGCGGGAGGTCTACGAGCGGCACGGCGACCGCCTGTCCACGTCACGCGGCCGCCGGGCGGTCGCGTGGGAGATGATCCGGATCGGGGCGAACGCCAACATGGCGAACCTGCGCCGCTCCGTCGACTGGTCCTCCTACAACGCCCTGCTCGCCTGCACGTTCTCGATGGAGGAGGGACCGGCCCGCGAGGCGGTCCGCGCCACCGCGAAGCGCATCGAGACGATGCTCACGCACCGGATGCAGACCTTCTACCAGGAGATGCTCGACGTGTTCCACGGGAGCATGCGCCCCGGATTCACGACGCTGCAGCTCGCCCACCTCACCGCGATCGTGATCGACGGGCTGGCGCACCGCAGCCGGCTGATCGACGAGGAGCTCGACGCGACGATCACCGCTCCGGGCCTGGACGGCGAGCCGGTGGAGTGGAATCTGGCCGCGTGGACCATCCGCTCGATCGTCGAGGGCATGCTCGAGCCCCCCACCGAGGACTAGGGCGCGTCGACCACGATCCCGCGTGCTCCGCTCGTCCTGGTCGACACGCCCTAGCCCTCCGGGATCGGCTCGCAGAACCCGTCGATCAGCATCATCACTCCGGCGACGACGAGGCTCGGCGACTCGGGCCGCTCGGGGAGGAGCGGTCCGGTGACCAGCTCCGGCGCCGCGATCCTCGCGACGCAGAGTCCTTCGATGTACGCCGAGATCGCGGACGCGAGCGCCGTGTACTCGCCGCCGAAGCCCGGGCGCAGCCGCAGCCCCGCCTCGGTCAGGGTGTAGCGGTAGTACTTGGCCATGTTCTCGATGAAGTGCTGCTGGCGCTTGCGGAGGGCGTCGTGGACCACTCCCCGGACGGGCTCGTCGTGCGACTCGACGGTGCCGGCCAGCGAGACGAAGTTGCGCCAGTGCTGCGACGCGAAGGTGTTCTCGTAGTTGGCCTCGATGGCGACGGCCACGGAGGCGACGAGGGTCGCGCGCCGCTCGTCGGCCGGGGCCTCGGCATCCGTGTTCCGCTGCAGGTAGGTCGCGCCGACCTGCAGCGCCGGCTCGTCGAGGCGGGTCGAGAGGAGCCGGTCGGGGATCCTGGCGAGCAGTTCGTCGAAGAAGTCCTGGCGGCTCGGCCAGATCCGGTAGACCGTGCTCCGCGGGACCCCGGCCGTGCGGATGAGGTCCTCCAGCGGGAGGTGGGAGACGCCCACCCTCAGGCCGTCGCTGCGCACGACGTCGAGTCCGGCGTCCAGGAGGCGGGAGCGCACCTGCTCACGCGTCAGTCGGGGTGCGCGCGCGGGTGTCGCGGGCGGGACGGGGGTCTGGCTCATGCGGCCTCCGGCGGGAAGGCGGAGGCGCCGTCGTCGGCCCCCGGTGCTGGGAGCGTAGCGCGTGTCCCACCGTCGTCGGGACGGGCGCGGCCCGCTGCCGGCCCGTGAGCCGAGCGGGCCGCGCTGCCTGTCCCCCTGGTGGCCGCCCCATCGGCCTCGCCCACGGTAAGCGCAGTCCGGACGCGGAGTCAAAACATCGGGACATCATGTCGCGTCGTACCGGGGGGCGGGTCTGAGGACGTCGTCAGCGGACCGGACGGCGACGCGGCTCCTCGGACAGCGGGAGGTCGGACACGAGCGGGGGCGTCGGCGCCTCGCCGCGGGAGTGCGCGAGGGAGGCGGCCACCGCGTCGGCCGCCTCCGCTCCGGCCCGCTCGGCCAGCGCCGCGTTGCGCATCAGCCATGCGTGGTGGCAGGGGCTCGCGGCGATCCTCGTCACGACGGAGGCGAGACGCATCGCGTCCCCCACTCGCGCGAGCGGGTTGAGCTCCGCGAGGACGGACGGGACGTCCGGCAGCGACATCAGCGTGTAGCGGCACGTCGAGACCGCGTACTCGTCCACGCCCGCCTCGGCCGATCGCGCGCCGACGATGACGTCGCCCAGATCGAGGTCGCGGGTGCGCGCCCCGAGGACGGACACCAGCGTCACGCGGATGTCCCCCGCGAGAGCCACGACGTGCACCCCCGCCGGCCAGGGCGGGAGCCGGCTCAGCTCCGACGAGCCCGTGCGCATCGCGATGCCGGCCTGGGAGGAGAGGGCGTCGATCATCGGCATCCCCGTGCACTCCCCCGCCCGCGCCGCGTCCTCGGACGCCGCCTCGCCGCAGGACGCGAGGAGGGCCGAGACCCCGAGCCGGGACTGCGGCTCGAGCCCGGCGACGACCGCGGGGCTGACCGACCCGGTCGACTCGATCATCTCGCCCAGGCGGGCGGCGAGGTCGGAGCCCGTGTTCGGCGTGCCGAAGGTGATGACGTCCGAGACCATCGACTCGACGCTCACCCCGTCGACCTCCTGGCTGAGCGCCTGGCGAGCGGCGAGGCCTCCCATCGAGTGCGCCACCACGATCGCCCTGTTGCCGGTCGCGGAGACCAGGCAGGCGAGGGAGGAGGCGAGTGCGTCGCTGATGCCCGGATCCGTCACCCAGCGCGCCGAGAGGTCGCGGTAGTCGAACGTGTAGACGAGGGAGCCCTCGATGTCCTGCAGCGTGCCGATGACGGAGCGCTCGGCGACGACTCCCGGCTGATCCGCCTCAGCGCCCGGAGGGTCCGTGTCGGCGCCCGGAGGGTCCGTGTCGGCGCCGGCGACCAGGTCGACGAGGTGCGAGAAGGCGCCTGTGCGGGCCTCGTCGTGCGTCGAGGTGCCGAGCCAGCCGTGCACGACGACGATCGGCACGTTCTCGGCGGAGGGAGTCGCGTCGACCTCGTCGTCCTGCAGCACGGGAGCGAGCTGCGCGACTCCGCACGAGGCCGGGACGGACGGCGCTGCGACGGCGGGCGCTGCGGGCAGCACGACGGCACCGACCGCCACGAGAAGGGCGGCCAGCGCGACGACCACGACTCTCATCCGCGCGTATCCTCACCGCTGCGACCCCGACCGGACGGGCGCGGGGCGGTACCCCGTCGAACGTCCCTCGAGTCAATCACCGACGCAGGCACCGTGCGGTTCCCGGGCGACTCCCATTCACCCCCCTTGCGGTGGGCAACCGGCGTGGCGGGACGCTCCGGGAACGACGAAGGCCCCGCCGGGAACCCGGCGGGGCCTTCGATCACTCGGTCGGAGCTCAGCTGTAGTTGCCGGGCTCGTATCCGTCACTCGAGAACGAGTCGAAGTCGACGAACGACAGGTCGGCGTCGCTGAACGCGGCGTCGTCGGCGAAGATGCGGTTGGGGTACCGCTCGGCCTTCGCCTCCTCGGTCGCCTCGACGGACACGTTGCGGTACTTCGGGAGACCGGTACCGGCCGGGATCAGCTTTCCGATGATCACGTTCTCCTTCAGGCCCAGCAGCGGGTCGCGCTTGCCCTCCATGGCCGCCTGCGTCAGGACGCGGGTGGTCTCCTGGAAGGACGCGGCCGACAGCCACGACTCCGTCGCGAGCGAGGCCTTGGTGATTCCCATGACCTCCTGGCGGGCGGACGCGGTCCGCTTGCCCTCGGTCAGAGCCGCACGGTTGACCTCGCTGTAGCGCGAGCGGTCGACGAGCTCGCCCGGAAGCAGATCCGTGTCGCCGTGGTCGACCACGGTGACCTTGCGGAGCATCTGACGGACGATGACCTCGATGTGCTTGTCGTGGATCGGCACACCCTGCGAGCGGTAGACGCCCTGGACGCCGCCGACCAGGTGCTTCTGGACCTCGCGGACGCCCAGCACGCGCAGGACCTCCTTGGGGTCGACCGTTCCGACGTGCAGCTGCTGACCGAGCACGACCGACTGGCCGTCCTCGACGAGGAGCTGCGAGCGCTTGAGCACCGGGTAGATGACCGCCTCGTCGCCGTTGTCCGGCTGGAGGATGAGTCGTCGGGCCCGGTCGGTGTCCTCGATCGTGATGCGACCGGCGGCCTCCGCGATCGGCGACGCGCCCTTGGGGGTGCGCGCCTCGAAGAGCTCCTGCACGCGGGGCAGACCCTGCGTGATGTCGTCGGCCGAGGCCGATCCACCGGTGTGGAAGGTGCGCATCGTGAGCTGCGTGCCGGGCTCGCCGATCGACTGGGCCGCGATGATGCCGACGGCCTCTCCGATGTCGACGAGCTTGCCGGTGGCGAGCGAACGGCCGTAGCAGGCCGCGCAGACGCCGACGGCGGACTCGCAGGTCAGGACCGAGCGCACCTTGATGTGGCGCACCTCGGCTCCGACCAGCTTCTCGATGAGGACGTCTCCGACGTCCTCGCCGGCCTCCGCGATGACCTCGCCGGCCTCGTTCGTCGCCGGGGTGGCGAGCGAGCGGGCGTAGACGGAGTTCTCGACGTTGGAGTCCTGCGACCAGGCGCCGGTGGCGTCCTGGAGCATGATCGGCAGCTCGAGGCCCTTGGTGGTGCCGCAGTCGTCCTCGCGGATGATGACGTCCTGCGAGACGTCGACGAGTCGACGCGTCAGGTAGCCCGAGTCCGCGGTGCGGAGCGCGGTGTCGGCCAGACCCTTGCGGGCACCGTGCGTGGCGATGAAGTACTCGGCGACCGACAGGCCCTCGCGGTACGAGGAGATGATCGGTCGGGCGATGATCTCGCCCTTCGGGTTGTTCACCAGGCCTCGCATGCCCGCGATGTTGCGGACCTGCAGCCAGTTTCCACGGGCACCGGACGTGACCATCCGGTTGATGGTGTTGTCGGTCGGGAAGTTCGCGCGCATGGCCTTCGCGACCTCGTCGGTCGCCTCGGTCCAGATCTTCACGAGCTCCTGGCGACGCTCCGCCTGGGTGGTCAGACCCTTGTCGTACTCGGTCTCCACCTTCGCGGCCTTCTTCTCGTAGCCCGCGATGATCTCGGGCTTGGAGGGGGGCGTGAGGATGTCCGACAGGGCGACGGTCACACCGGACCGGGTGGCCCAGTAGAAGCCGGCGTCCTTGATGCGGTCGAGAGAGGCGGCGACCTCCACCTTCGGGTAGCGCTCCGCGAGATCGTTGACGATCCCGGAGATGGTCGTCTTGTCGGCGACCTGCTCGAAGTAGGGGTAATCGACCGGCAGCGCCTCGTTGAAGAGCGCGCGGCCGAGCGTCGTGTCGAGCAGGATCGGCGCGGTGACCTTGCCGTTCTCGTCGAGCTCGACGCCCTCGGGTGCCGTGCCCTGCGCGAAGAAGACGTCCGACATGCGGATCTTCACCTTCGAGTTCAGGTGCAGCGAGCCCTGGTCCTTCGCGAGGATCGCCTCGGAGACCGAGGAGAACGCGCGTCCCTCACCGGCGGCACCCTCGCGGATGGTCGTCAGGTGGTGGAGGCCGATGATCATGTCCTGCGTGGGCAGGGTGACCGGACGGCCGTCGGAGGGCTTGAGGATGTTGTTCGACGCGAGCATCAGGATGCGCGCCTCGGCCTGGGCCTCGACGGACAGCGGCAGGTGGACGGCCATCTGGTCGCCGTCGAAGTCCGCGTTGAACGCGGCGCAGACGAGCGGGTGCAGCTGGATCGCCTTGCCCTCGACCAGCTGGGGCTCGAAGGCCTGGATGCCGAGTCGGTGCAGCGTGGGCGCGCGGTTGAGCAGGACGGGGCGCTCGCGGATGATCTCCTCGAGCACGTCCCACACCTGGGGGCGCGAACGCTCCACCATGCGCTTGGCGGCCTTGATGTTCTGCGCGTGCGACAGGTCGATCAGGCGCTTGATGACGAACGGCTTGAACAGCTCCAGCGCCATCTGCTTGGGCAGACCGCACTGGTGCAGCTTGAGCTGCGGTCCGACGATGATCACCGAGCGGCCCGAGTAGTCGACGCGCTTGCCCAGCAGGTTCTGGCGGAAGCGACCCTGCTTCCCCTTGAGCATGTCGCTCAGGGACTTCAGGGCGCGGTTGCCGGTTCCGGTGACGGGGCGACCGCGGCGGCCGTTGTCGAACAGGGCGTCGACGGCCTCCTGCAGCATGCGCTTCTCGTTGTTCACGATGATCTCGGGGGCACCGAGGTCGAGCAGGCGGCGGAGCCGGTTGTTGCGGTTGATCACGCGGCGGTAGAGGTCGTTCAGGTCGCTCGTCGCGAACCGGCCTCCGTCGAGCTGCACCATCGGGCGCAGCTCCGGCGGGATCACCGGGACGACGTCGAGCACCATCGCGGCCGGCGAGTTGCCGGTGGCGAGGAACGAGTTGACGACGCGCAGTCGCTTGATGGCGCGGATCTTCTTCTGACCCTTGCCCTCGGCGATCTGCAGGTGCAGCGTCTCGGCCTCGGCCTGGAGGTCGAACTGCTCGAGGCGCTTCTTGATCGCCTCGGCGCCCATGTAGGCCTCGAAGTAGACGCCGTAGCGGTCGACGAGCTCGTTGAAGACCGCGTCCTCGGGCTTGAGGTCGCCGACCTTGAGGGTGCGGAACTGCTCCCACACGCTCTCGAGACGCGCGATGTCCTCGTCGAAGGACTTGCGGATCTGCGACATCTCCTTCTCGGCGCCGTCCTTGGTGCGGCGCTTCTGGTCGCTCTTGGCGCCCTCCGCCTCCAGGGCGGCGAGGTCGGTCTCGAGACGGGCCAGGCGGTCCGCGATGCGGGAGTCGCGCTGGTCGGAGAGGGTCTTGATCTCGAGCCGGAGCTCGTTCTCGAGGCCGGGCATGTCGGCGTGACGGCCGTCGTCGTCCACGTCGATGATCATGTACGCCGCGAAGTAGATGACCTTCTCGAGGTCCTTCGGCGCCATGTCCAGCAGGTATCCGAGGCGCGAGGGGACGCCCTTGAAGTACCAGATGTGGGTGACGGGGGCGGCGAGCTCGATGTGGCCCATCCGCTCGCGGCGGACCGAGGACTTGGTGACCTCGACGCCGCAGCGCTCGCAGACGATGCCCTTGAAGCGGACTCGCTTGTACTTGCCGCAGGAGCACTCCCAGTCGCGGGACGGTCCGAAGATCTGCTCTCCGAACAGGCCGTCCTTCTCGGGCTTGAGGGTGCGGTAGTTGATGGTCTCGGGCTTCTTCACTTCACCGTGCGACCAGCGACGGATGTCATCGGCCGTCGCGAGGCCGATGCGCAGCTCGTCAAAAGTTGTTACGTCGAGCAATGTTTTCTCCTTGTCGGAAAACAGGTGTCTCGTCAGAGACGGGAGGTCGTCAGATGCTGGCGCGGGATCAGATGTCGTCGACGGAGGACGACTCGAACCGGGAGGAGATGTTGATGCCGAGCTCTTCCGCGGCGCGGTAGACCTCGTCATCGGTGTCGCGCAGGCTGACCGCGGTGCCGTCGGCCGAGAGGACCTCGACGTTCAGGCACAGCGACTGCATCTCCTTGATGAGGACCTTGAAGGACTCGGGGATGCCCGGCTCCTGGATGTTCTCACCCTTGACGATGGCCTCGTACACCTTCACGCGGCCGAGGATGTCGTCCGACTTGATGGTGAGGAGCTCCTGCAGCGCGTAGGCGGCGCCGTAGGCCTCGAGGGCCCACACCTCCATCTCGCCGAAGCGCTGTCCACCGAACTGCGCCTTACCACCGAGCGGCTGCTGGGTGATCATCGAGTACGGGCCCGTCGAGCGCGCGTGGATCTTGTCGTCGACGAGGTGGTGCAGCTTCAGGATGTACATGTAGCCGACCGAGACCGGGTCCGGGAAGGGCTCCCCGGAGCGTCCGTCGAACAGCTGCGTCTTGCCGGACGAGCCGATCAGGCGCTCACCGTCGCGCGTCGGGGTGGTGGAGTCGAGGAGCCCGGCGAGCTCCTCCTCCGCCGCGCCGTCGAACACGGGGGTCGCGACCTTGGTGCCGGGCGCCGCCTCGCGGGCGTGCTCGGGCAGGCGCGCGGCCCACTCGGGCTCGCCGTCGACCTTCCAGCCCTGCTTCGCGATCCACCCGAGGTGGATCTCGAGGACCTGGCCGAAGTTCATGCGGCCGGGGACGCCGAGCGGGTTGAGGACGATGTCGACCGGGGTGCCGTCGGCGAGGAACGGCATGTCCTCGACCGGCAGGATCTTCGAGATGACGCCCTTGTTGCCGTGGCGGCCGGCGAGCTTGTCGCCCTCGGTGATCTTGCGCTTCTGGGCGATGTAGACGACCACGCGCTGGTTGACGCCCGAGCCGAGCTCGTCGTCGCCGTCCTGCGCGTCGAACACCTTGACGCCGATGATCGTGCCCTGCTCGCCGTGGGGCACCTTCAGCGACGTGTCGCGGACCTCGCGGCTCTTCTCGTTGAAGATCGCGCGGAGCAGGCGCTCCTCGGCCGAGAGCTCGGTCTCGCCCTTGGGCGTGACCTTGCCGACGAGGATGTCGCCGGGGCGGACCTCGGCGCCGATGCGGATGATGCCGCGCTCGTCCAGGTCGGCCAGGAGCTCCGGGCTGACGTTGGGGAGGTCGCGGGTGATCTCCTCCTTGCCGAGCTTCGTGTCGCGGGCGTCGACCTCGTACTCCTCGATGTGGATCGAGGAGAGGACGTCGTCCTTCACCAGGTTCTGGCTGAGGATGATCGCGTCCTCGAAGTTGTGACCCTCCCACGGCATGAACGCGACGAGCAGGTTCTTGCCCAGCGCGAGCTCGCCGTTCTCGGTGGCGGGGCCGTCGGCGACGATCTCGCCGACCTCGATGCGCTCGCCGGCCGAGACGACCACGCGGTTGTTGTACGAGGTGCCCTGGTTGGAGCGGTCGAACTTGCGCAGGAAGTAGGTCTGCGTTCCGCCCTCGTCCAGCTGGACGGTGACGGAGTCGGCGGAGACCTCCTGGACCACGCCCGCCTTGTCGGCGGTGATCACGTCGCCGGCGTCGATGGCCGCGAAGCCCTCCATGCCGGTTCCGACGACGGGCGACTCGCTGCGCAGCAGCGGGACGGCCTGGCGCTGCATGTTCGCACCCATGAGCGCGCGGTTCGCGTCGTCGTGCTCGAGGAACGGGATCAGCGAGGTCGCGACCGACACCATCTGGCGCGGGGAGACGTCCATGTAGTCGACGCGGTCGGCGTCGACGAGCTCGACCTCTCCGCCCTTGGGGCGGACCAGGACCTTGCCCTCGGCGAAGTGGAAGTCCTTGGTGAGGGGGGCGTTCGCCTGGGCGACCAGGTACTCGTCCTCCTCGGACGCGGTGAGGTAGTCGATCTGCTCGGTGACGCGACCCGCGACGACCTTGCGGTACGGGGTCTCGATGAAGCCGAACGAGTTGATGCGCGCGAAGGACGCGAGCGAGCCGATCAGGCCGATGTTCGGGCCTTCCGGGGTCTCGATCGGGCACATGCGGCCGTAGTGCGACGGGTGGACGTCGCGGACCTCGACGCCGGCGCGCTCACGGGAGAGACCGCCGGGGCCCAGCGCCGACAGGCGGCGCTTGTGGGTCAGACCCGCGAGCGGGTTGTTCTGGTCCATGAACTGCGACAGCTGCGACGTTCCGAAGAACTCCTTGATCGCGGCCACGACGGGGCGGACGTTGATCAGGGTCTGCGGCGTGATCGCCTCGATGTCCTGCGTGGTCATGCGCTCGCGCACGACGCGCTCCATGCGGGACAGGCCCGTGCGGACCTGGTTCTGGATCAGCTCGCCGACCGCGCGGATGCGGCGGTTGCCGAAGTGGTCGATGTCGTCGACGTCCAGGCGCAGGTCGACCGGAGCGCCCTCGCGGACACCCGGCAGCGTGGTGCGGCCGTCGTGCAGCGCGACCAGGTACTTGATGGTCGCGATGATGTCCTCGACCGTCAGGACCGAGTCGGACAGCGCCTTGTCGATGCCGAGCTTGCGGTTGATCTTGTACCGGCCGACCTTCGCGAGGTCGTAGCGCTTGGAGTTGAAGTAGAAGTTGTCCAGCAGCGCCCGGGCGGCCTCGGCGGCGACCTGCTCGCCCGGACGGAGCTTGCGGTAGATGTCGCGGAGAGCGTCCTCCTTGGTGAGGATGTTGTCCTTCTCGAGCGTCAGCTCGATCGACTCGTAGCCGGCGAACTGCTCGAGGATCTCCTCGCTGGTGAGGCCGAGGGCCTTCAGGAAGACGGTGACCGACTGCTTGCGCTTGCGGTCGATGCGCACGCCGACCTGGTCGCGCTTGTCGATCTCGAACTCGAGCCACGCACCGCGGCTCGGGATGACGCGGGCGGAGTAGATGTCCTTGTCGGACGTCTTCTCCTGCTGGCGCTCGAAGTACACGCCCGGCGAGCGGACGAGCTGGGACACGACGACACGCTCGGTGCCGTTGATGATGAACGTGCCCTTCTCGGTCATGAGCGGGAAGTCGCCCATGAAGACCGTCTGGGTCTTGATCTCACCCGTGAGGTGGTTCATGAACTCGGCCTCGACGTACAGAGGAGCGGCGTAGGTCTTGCCGCGCTCCTTGCACTCCTCGATCGTGTACTTCTCGGGCTCGAGGTACGGGTTCGTGAAGCTCAGCTGCATCGTCTCGCTGAGGTCCTCGATCGGGGAGATCTCCTCGAAGATCTCGTCCAGACCGGAGTTGGCGGGGAGGTCCTCCCGGCCGGCGGCCTTCGCCTCGGCGACGCGGGTCTTCCACGCCTCCGAGCCGACGAGCCAGTCGAAGCTCTCGGTCTGCAGTGCGAGCAGATCCGGAACCGTCAGGGTGTCGCTGATCTTGGCGAACGAGAGACGCGATGCGGCGCGTCCGTTCTTGGGTGAGGTGGTGGTTGCGTTGGGCGCAGCAGCCAAGGAAGGAACCTCCGTAGACCCTTGCGGGTCTCAATCTGTGGGATGTGTGGAGTGGGCTCCCGCCGGGCGGGCCGACACCCGCCCTCCACACGCCGCAGGGACCGTTTCGACGCGGTCTTCGGGGTGGGGGCTAGAGTGTGGCATCGGCATCCACCATCTGATGCCGGGTTCCGGTGACCTGCCGACCGCAATATGAGGGCGTGGGTACTCGGGAGCGCAAAGTACAAATATAGATGCATCGCGCCACGCCGCGCAAGTGCAGATCCTTGCGTCGTGTCGCGGGGTCCGGTATACGTCCCGGGCAGGCCGCCGTCGGGGTGCCGCGTCCCTCAGACTGAGGGGATGCAGGAACGAACCGGACGCCGACGCGGCGACGACGCCGAGCACCCCCGCGCGGTGCTCTCCAGCGGCTACCTCGCGCAGATCGAGCCCGACCGGCACTCCCCCGACGCCGCGACCCTCGTGGTCGACGGGACGCCGCAGTCGCACGTCGACCTGGCCGATCCGATGCACCTGTCCTTCGAGTACGTGCGCCGCATCGGCCACGCCATCGACCTGCTCGCCCCCGAGGGCGAGGCCGTCACCGCGCTGCACCTGGGCGCCGGGGCGCTCACCCTCCCCCGCTACGTCGCCGCGACCCGGCCGGGCTCGCGCCAGCAGGTCGTCGAGATCGAGGGCGCGCTGGTCGAGCTGGTGCGGGAGGCGCTGCCGCTGCCCCGGGGAGCCCAGATCCGCATCCGCCAGGGCGACGCCCGCGAGGTGCTCGGCAAGCTCCCGCCCGGACTCCTGGGCAGCATCGACGTCGTCGTCGTCGACGTCTTCTCGGGGGCCAGGACCCCGGCGCACGTGACGAGCACGCAGTTCTACTCCGCGATCGCCCCGCTGCTCGCGCCCGGGGGCGTCGTCGCCGTCAACGTGGCCGACGGAGGGGCGCTCGCGTTCGCCCGCGCGCAGGCGGCGACCCTCTCCTCCGTCTTCGCGCACACCGCGATCATGACCGACACGCAGATGCTCAAGGCGAAGCGGTTCGGGAACGTGGTGATGCTCGCCTCCGCCGCGCCGCTGCCGGTCGACGGACTGCCGCGGCGCCTTGCCTCCGACCCCGCGCCCGCGAAGCTCGTGCAGGGCCGAGAGCTCGACAACTTCGTCGCGGGCGCCTCCGCCGTCACGGACGACACGGCCACGCCCTCGCCGCTGCCGGCCCGCAGCATCTTCCAGGTGCGGCGCGGCTGACCCTCGTCGGATGGGCGCGTCCGGAGGAGAGCCGTGCGCTCCGCCCCGTAAACTGGGCCGGCCCGAGCGGCCGCCCGCTCGTCGCACACGACCCGCGACGCACCGGATCCGCACCCCACGAGGAAGCACTGCTCTGAGCATCATCATCCGCCACGATCCCGCGACGCTCCGCGAGGAGATCGACGTCGACGCCGCCCAGGAGCGCCTCGAGGAGATCGGCGCGCTCCGCTCCCTCGCCGCTCTCACCGAGAAGGCCGAGCTGCTGCGCCTGCTCGGCCGGCTCGACGAGGCCTGGGACCTGGCCAACGAGGCCGTCCGCCGCACCCGCTTCTCGGGCGACCGCGCCGAGCTCCTGACCGCGCGCGTCCGCCGGGCCCGGCTCATGCAGCTGCGCGGGCGCCCCGACGAGGCGCTCTCGGAGCTCGCGCTGTGCGTCGAGGAGGCGCGCACCCACGAGTGGCACCTCGAGCACTCCTTCGCGCTCAAGCACCGGGGCCTCGCGTCCTTCGAGCTCGGCGAGTACGGCCGCGCCGCGCGCGACTTCGACGCCGCGACCGTGCTCGGCGAGCGCGTGGGCGTCCCGGAGGAGGAGCTCGAGATCGCACGGGTGGGCTTCGCCGCCGCGACCGAGTTCCAGGGCGGCTCGACGCGCGAGCGGACCGAGGGCACCGTCCGCGGGCGCCGCCGGGCCGACGGCGCCAAGGACGCCGCGGCGACCGACGACTCCGACGGCGCCGAGAGCGCCGAGAGCGCCGACCAGGCCTGACGGCTCCCCCGACGGACGGCGGACGCGTGGCCGAGCTGGAGCAGGTCCGGGCGTGGGCCGAGGAGTTCCTCGTCGAGCACCTCGACGACTCCTGGAGCTTCGGCTTCGATCACGCGCGCACGCGGGGCGGCGCCTGCCACTGGAGTGACCGGCGGATCACCCTCTCGCGTCACCTCGCCGCCCGCTGGAGCGACGAGGAGGTGCGGCAGACCCTCCTGCACGAGGTCGCGCACGCGCTCGCCGGCCCGACCGCCGGGCACGGAGCCGCGTGGCGCGGCATCGCCGCTCGCCTGGGGTACACCGGCTCGCGCACGCACAGCAACCCGACCGCCGACGAGCTGGCGCCGTGGGTGGGCACCTGCCCGAGCGGACACCTCTTCTACCGGCACCGCCGGCCGTCCCGCCCCCTGGCGTGCGGACGCTGCGCCCGGCGCTTCGAGGCGGCGAACGCGATCCAGTGGCGCCGGCGCCCGGTCCCGGCGGCGTGAGCGCGACCGGCGAGCCGCGCGCGATCCGCGGTCGCGCGCCCAGCACGGGGCAGTGGCTCGAGGAGGCCGACGGCCGGCGCTGGTGGTTCGACTCCGGCAGCCTCGCGCTCGACTTCGCGTTCACCGGCGCGATGCGCGGCGCCCCCGGTGAGCGGCTGCCCTCGGGCGAGGCCCTGGGGGCTTGGCTCGCCGAGCGGTTCGACGCGCTGGACGAGGGCGGACGCGAGGCCGACCTGGCCGACGCTCTGATGCTGCGGGACGCGATCGCGCGGCTGGCGGAGGCCGCCGAGCAGGGCGGCTCCGGGGAGCCGGGGGACGTCGACGTGCTCAACCTCTTCGCGGCGATGCCGGACATCCCGCCGATGCTGTCGGGCGGATCGCGGCGGGCCGGCCGGGCGACCGCCGCGGCCCGCCAGGCGCTCTCGACGATCGCGCGGGAGGGGGTCGAGCTGCTGGGCGGCTCGGGCGCGGGGCGACTCCGCCGCTGCGACGCCGAGGACTGCCGGATGCTCTACCTGGACACGTCGCGGGCGGGCACGCGCCGCTGGTGCTCGATGCAGCGCTGCGGCAACCGGGCGAAGGTCCGCGCGCACCGCAGTCGGAGCGCGGCGCGCGCGGCCGGCCGCTAGTCGATGACCCGGACTTCCTTCCAGAACGCGACGTAGCCCGAGAAGTCCTTGCCGACGCGGTCGAACGCGGTGGGGTACGGAGTCGGGTAGGACCAGGCGCGGTCCTTCAGCAGACCGTCGTCGGACTTCACCGAGAAGTACTGGCACTCGCCCTTCCAGGGGCAGGTGTAGGGGGTGTCGCTCGGCTCGAGCAGGTCGGTCGCGACGCTCGAGGGCGGGAAGTACCAGTTGCCCTCGATCGAGATGAGGTCGGAGTCGGGGGCGTCGGCGAGGACGACGTCGTGGAGGACGGCTTTCATGCGGGCCAGCTTTCGGGTTCGGTCGCGGGGGCGGTGCGAGCGGGAGCGCTCCGTGCGAACGCTACGCCGCTCCGGGGCCGGCGGTCGAGGGGGCCCTCAGCGCAGGACGGTGACGTCGGCGACCGAGTCGAGACGGGCCGCGGCGGCGACCTCGTCGGCCCGTCCCGACTCCTTCAGCGCACGACCCGACGGCGACGCCGACAGCAGGTGGGAGCAGGCGCGGCGGAGCCCGGCGAACGAGGCGGACGCGACCGCCGCGTCGGGCGAGGTGTGGTCGATCCCGAGCGTGATGAGGGCGTCGATGAGCGCGCCCGCGGCGAGCTGGTCCTCGAGAGTGAAGCGCGCGGCCCCGTCCTCGTCGACGTCGCCCGCGGCGACCACGTTGACGCTGGTGCGGCCGCCGTTCTCGTGCTGGCGCTCGAGGATCCACCGGGCGACGGCGGTGCGGTCGGCGAGTCCGGCCCGCACGACGCGGCCCTCGACGCCGTCGAGGGGCAGCTCCCGGCCGCCGGGCAGCGCGTCGACGACGACGGTGATGTGCGCGGGGGCGAGGACGCGCAGCGCCCGCGGACCCCAGTCGAAGCGGATCTGGTAGGTCGACTGGTCGTGGGCGGAGGACGCGGCGTTCACCCTGACACGGTACCGGGCGCATACACGGCCGAGCGCTCCCGCGCACCCGGTGACGGCACAGGGCCCTGCGGAGGAGGATGGGCGTCGTGAAGGTGATGCTGAAGCACGTGCTCGACACCGACGTGGACTCCGCCTGGCGCGCTCTGCAGAGCCCGGCCGTGTTCCGCGAGGTGATGTCCCCCCTCCTGACCGCCGCGTCGCTGGACGAGGGCGGCTTCCGGCCGACGTGGGGGCTGGGCCCGCACGACGTCGCGATGGACGCGCTCGGGATCGTGCCGATGGGCGCGCAGGAGATCGACCTCTCGTACCGGCGCGTGCCGTCGATGCCGGACGTGCGGATCCTGCGCGACAGCGGCGCTCCGCTCTCGGGCGCTCTGCGGCTGATCACCGCCTGGGACCACCGGATGGCGGTCGCTCCGCTCCCGGACGGGCGCACGCTGTTCCGCGACAAGCTCGAGTTCAGCGCCGGGCTCGCCTCGCCCGCCCTCTGGCCGTCGATGTGGGCGTTCTGGCAGTGGCGCGGCATCCGCATCCGCTCGCTGGCACCGACCTGGCGCCACGACGTGGGCGCGGATGCGCGCCCCCGCGGAGAGGCGGCGCAGTGAGCCCCGACGGCACCGCGGAGGAGGAGGTCGAGCTCTCGCGCGCCGAGCTGATCCGCTTCCAGTGGCCCTCTGCGGAGGACGAGTCGGACGAGTCGGACGAGGTCTCGCCCCGCCGCAGACTCGCGTCGGCGATCGAGGTCGCCGACTGGCGACGCCACGTGCACGCCCTCTACGCCGAGGTCCGCCGCCTCTCCAACGTGGACCTGCTCGCGGCGCACGCCTCGTGGATCCGCGGGCGCAACGCGCTCTTCGCGCGCCACCCCTCCACTCCGCTCCTGCCGGCGGACCGCGCGCACTTCCGCTCCCTCGCCATCGCTCCCTACGACGCCTCGTGGCGGTTCGAGCTCGAGGTCGCACCGGCCGAGGAGCCGCGGAGGATGGACGTGGAGACCGGGACGGACGGGACCGTGCCGTTCGAGCTGATCGGCACCGTCGCGATCCCCCGCGCCGGGACGCTCGACGTCTGGCGGCTCGGCTCCTACGGCGGCGGGCTCTTCCTGCCGGTCAAGGACGCGCTGGCCGGGACCCCCGGCGGCACGTACGGCGGCGGACGCTACCTGCTCGACACCGTGAAGGGCGCGGACCTCGGTCCCGGGAGCGCCCCGTCGACCCTGGTGCTCGACTTCAACTTCGCCTACAACCCCTCCTGCGCGTACGACCCGGCATGGGCGTGCCCGCTCGCGCAGGCCGGCAACACGCTCGGGGTCGAGGTGCCGGTGGGCGAGCGCTACAAGGGCTGAGACGCGCCCGGAAGGCGGGCTCCGATGCGGCGAGCGACCGGAGTCCGCTAGGCTTGTGGGGTGCGAGCGCGAAGTCTGCGCTCCCCCGCGTCGTAGAACGCCCCTTGTCCCCTGAGGACTCTGACCGTCGAGGACCCCGTCCCGACCATCTGGCGCACCGTGCATGAGGCCTCCGGCCGCGCGCACAGCTTCGTACGGCGAACGGATGTGACCACCGTCACCTTCGCCCGAAAGCCGATCACCCGCGCCCGGCCGTACGCCTGCGCTGTCGGATCGGCATGATGCCCCGAAAGGCACCATCCATGTCGTCCATCCCCACCTTCGCCGCTCTCGGCGTCCCCGCTCCCCTCGTCTCGGCCCTGACCGCGAACGGCATCACCGAGCCGTTCCCGATCCAGGTCGACACGCTGCCCGACACCCTCAACGGCCGCGACGTCCTCGGACGCGGCAAGACCGGCTCGGGCAAGACCCTCGCCTTCTCGATCCCGATGATCGCCCGCCTCGGCGGATCGCTCGCCGGCGGCCGCCGTCGCCCGGGCCGCCCGCTCGGACTCGTCCTCGCGCCGACCCGCGAGCTCGCCACCCAGATCACCGCGGCCATGCAGCCCCTCGCCGACGCCTACGGCATCGTCACCACGACGATCTTCGGCGGCGTCTCGCAGCAGCGCCAGGTCGCGGCCCTCAAGCAGGGCGTCGACATCGTCGTGGCCTGCCCCGGCCGCCTCGAGGACCTGATGAAGCAGGGCTTCGTCAACCTCGACGCCGTCGAGATCACCGTGCTCGACGAGGCCGACCACATGGCCGACCTGGGCTTCCTGCCCGTCGTCACGCGCATCCTCGACAAGACGCCGCGCGGCGGTCAGCGCCTGCTGTTCTCGGCGACGCTCGACAACGGCGTGGACAAGCTCGTCAAGAAGTACCTGCAGAACGAGGTGCTCCACTCGGTCGACGAGGCCAACTCGCCCGTCGCGCTGATGACCCACCACGTGTTCGAGGTCGACGGCCTCGACTCCAAGAACGCCCTCGTGAAGACCCTCGCGTCCGGCACCGGCCGCCGCATCCTCTTCATGCGCACCAAGCACCACGCGAAGAAGCTCGCCAAGCAGCTCACCGGCCAGGGCATCCCCGCCGTCGACCTGCACGGCAACCTCTCGCAGGTCGCCCGCGACCGCAACCTCGCGGCGTTCGGCGCCGGCGACGTGAAGGTGCTCGTCGCGACCGACGTCGCCGCCCGCGGCGTCCACGTCGACGACGTCGAGCTCGTCATCCACGTCGACCCGCCCATGGAGCACAAGGCGTACCTGCACCGCTCGGGCCGTACCGCTCGCGCGGGCTCGGAGGGCGACGTCGTCACCGTCGTGCTGCCCACGCAGCGCGGCGACGTGAAGACGCTCCTGCGCAAGGCCGCCATCCAGGTCCAGCCCCAGCAGGTCACGGCCGACTCGGCCGCCGTCGCGAAGCTCGTCGGGAACGTCGCGGCGTACGTGACCCCCTCGGCCGTCGTCGAGCCCGCCCGCGGGCAGTCGCAGGGCGGACGCTCGCAGGGCGCGAACGCGCAGCGCAAGCGCGCGGCCCGCACCGACGGCACCGGCTCCGCACCCCGCGGTGGACGCGGAGAGCGCTCGGCGGCCCCCGCAGGCGGCTCCGACCGTCCCCGTCGCGACCGCACCGCCGGCTCCGACGGAGCCGCTCGCGGCGGCGCCCGCGGCGGACGCACCCGCTCCGCGGCCCCCGCGTCGACCTCCGGCGGCTCGCGCTCGTTCTACAGCACCGCGACCGGCGGCGCCTCCTCGGCCGCACCCGCCCGCGAGGGCTCCGGCGGCGGCGCCCGCCGCGGCGGACGACGCGCGCAGGGCTGAGCTTCTTGGTGCGCCGCGGGGCGGCGCACCGCGGTCGGCTCTCTGAGGTGGATGCGATTCGCAGAGCGTGTTGCGAACGGCTACGCCGATCCGCTCGCACGCGGATCGGCGGTTCGCCTCGTGGGTGCTGCTTCGGCGGCACGTTCGGGTGAAACGGGCGCGCTGAACGTACAGAAGGCCGGGAGTTCCTCCTGCGGAGTCGTCCGTGGGAGGGGTCCCGGCCTTCGTCGTTGCTGGGGGGCGTGCGTGGGTACGGTCCGACTGAAAGGTGGGTCCCGGTGACGGGGCGCCTCGAGTCGTCGACGGCGTGTAGCGCTCGGAACGGTGTTCGCCGCGGTCGATGTTCGCAACCGAGGTCACGAGCCGGCTCCGGGCCCGATACTGCCGGCCCAGCGGTCCTCGTTCTCGAAGACGAACGGACCCGGTCAGCAGGAGCGAGCCGAACGGAGTGCGCTTCCGACGCGGACCGCCGTGCCGCACGCCGAAGGACGAGCAGAACGTCGGCCAGGACGTCAGCTCAGCCACCATCGCTGCTGACGGGTGCTCTCAGCTGAGGTTCTGCTTCCACAGTGGTTGCGACAGCTCCTCTCCCCCCAGCGAAGCAACACGCCGCGCCACGCAGCGGGACGCCCGGTCCGCGGGCCAGGCGATCCCCTCAGGCGGGATGCACCACGCCCCGCGGCACGCGCCCCCGTCGGGCAGAAGTCGCGGCAGCGCTTCCTCTCCGGAGGGAGGCGCCGAAGCGCACGGCGGAGCCGAACGCGCGATCCGCGTGGCAGCGGATCGCGCTAGGCGGAACGCAGGACGCTCCACGGAACGCGACCACCCCTGGAAGCCGACCGCGGTGCGCCGCCACGCGGCGCACAAGACGAACACCGCGGAGCCGAACGCGCGATCCGCGTGCCAGCGGATCGCGCTAGGCGGAACGCGCCACGCTCCATGGAACGCGACCACTCCTGGAAGCCGACCGCGGTGCGCCGCCCCGCGGCGCACAAGACGAACACCGCGGAGCCGAACGCGCGATCCGCGTGCCAGCGGATCGCGCTAGGCGGAACGCACCACGCTCCGAGGAACGCGACCACCCCTGGAAGCCCACTGCGGTGCGCCGCCCCGCGGCGCACAAAACGAACACCGCGGAGCCGAACGCGCGATCCGCGTGCCAGCGGATCGCGCTAGGCGGAACGCACCACGCTCCATGGAACGCGACCACTCCTGGAAGCCGACCGCGGTGCGCCGCCACGCGGCGCACAAGACGAACACCGCGGAGCCGAACGTGCGATCCGCGTGTCAGCGGATCGCGCTAGGCGGAACGCACCACGCTCCGAGGAACGCGACCACCCCTGGAAGCCCACTGCGGTGCGCCGCCCCGCGGCGCACAGTTCAGCTCAGCCTTCCGACCGATGCCAGGGCTGCACGGACCAGGGCGCCGCGTCCGCCCTCCATCTCGGCGGAGACGGCGTCGGAGCAGGCCTCGTCGGGGGTCATCCAGGTGAGCTCGAGGGCGTCCTGGCGGGGGTCGCAGGTGCCGGTCACGGGGACGACGTAGGCGAGGGACACGGCGTGCTGGCGCTCGTCCGTGAAGGGGCCCATGCCGGGCATGGGGAAGTACTCGGCGACGTGGAAGGGCAGCGGGCTGGCCGGCAGCAGCGGGAACGCCATGGGGCCGAGGTCCTTCTCGAGGTGCCGGAAGAGGGCGTCGCGCAGCGTCTCTCCGTACATCACCCGACCCGACACGATCGTGCGCGTGATCTGGCCCGACGCCGTCGCGCGCAGCAGCACGCCCACCTCCGTGACCTGGCCGAGCCCGTCGACGCGCACGGGCACCGCCTCGACGTACAGCAGCGGGAGCCGACGGCGGATCTCGGCGAGTTCGTCGTCGGACAGCCACCCGGAGTTGGGGTCAGGGGTACGCACGCTCATGGAGCCATTCTTACCCGACGTTCATGTCGGTCCGGTTTCGCAGCGGGCGCGGCGGGGCCGGCGGCGATGATGGAGTCATGGGAATCGATCCGAACGCCGTGCTGTGGTCCTCCTCCGAGAAGGACCGGGTGGACCGCCCACTTCTGGTGCTCCTGCACGGCTACGGCTCGCACGAGGGCGACCTCTTCTCGCTCGGCGCGTACCTGCCGCTGGAGCCGGTGCTCGCGTCGCTGCGCGCCCCGCTCGCCCTCGACGGGCGGGCGAACGCGTGGTGGCCGCTGCGGCTGCCGATGGATCCGGAGGAGTCGCGCACCGATCCGGCCCAGGTCGAGCAGCCCACGCGGGACGTCCTCGACTGGCTGGACGCGCTCGACCACCCGGGCCCGATCGGACTCCTGGGCTTCTCCCAGGGGGCGGCGCTGGCGGTGCAGCTGCTCCGGCGCGCCCCGGGCCGCTTCGCGTTCGCGGTCGCCCTCTCGGGGTTCGTCGTGCCGCTGCCCGAGGGCGACGACGCGGATGAGCGCCTCGCGCGGGAGCGCCCGCTCGTGTTCCGCGGTCGCGGGACGCTGGACACGGTCATCCCGGAGAGGGCGGTGACGGAGGGCGACGCGTGGTTCCCGGCGCACACCGAGCTCGACTCGCGCGTCTACGAGGGCGTGGCGCACGGAGTGAGCCAGGCCGAGATCGCCGACGTGAGCGCCTTCATCCGCCGCGCGTTCGGCTGAGCCGCCGACGGCGGGCGCCGCGTCAAGGGTTTGCCCGTGGCGGACGCCGCGGCCAGTGTCGGTGGTGGCAGGGAGGATGGAATCATGCCCACCGATCTCGGCGGCAGCGCTCTCGAGCGCTTCTCCCCCGCCACCCGCGCCTGGTTCCAGGGCGCCTTCCCGGCGCCCACCGCGGCGCAGGAGGGGGCCTGGTCGGCGATCTCGTCGGGGTCGCACGCGCTCGTGGTCGCTCCGACCGGTTCGGGCAAGACGCTGTCGGCGTTCCTCTGGGCGATCGACCGCCTCGTGCAGGGCCCACCGCCGGAGGATCCGCAGCACCGCACCCGCGTCCTCTACGTCTCACCGCTGAAGGCGCTCGGCGTCGACGTCGAACGCAACCTCCGCTCCCCGCTCGTCGGGGTCACGCAGACGGCGCTGCGCCTGAACGCCGAGGGCATCGGAGTCGCTCCGTCGACCGTCACGGTCGGCGTCCGCTCCGGGGACACCCCCGCCGCCGAGCGGCGCGTGCTGCAGAAGACGCCGCCCGACATCCTCATCACCACGCCCGAGTCGCTCTACCTGATGCTCACCTCCGCCGCGCGCGAGTCGCTGCGCGGCGTCGAGACCGTGATCGTCGACGAGGTGCACGCCGTCGCCTCGACCAAGCGCGGGGCGCACCTCGCGGTCTCGCTCGAGCGCCTCGACGCCCTGCTGCCGAAGCCGGTCCAGCGCATCGGCCTCTCGGCGACGGTGCGCCCGCGCGAGGAGGTCGCCCGGTTCCTGGCGGGCCGCTCGCCGGTGTCGATCGTGGCGCCGGTGTCCGAGAAGCAGTGGGACCTCACGGTCGTCGTGCCGGTCGAGGACATGTCCGAGCTCGGGGCGGCCTCTCCGCAGGAGGGCTCGACCATGGGGGCGACCGGCCCGCAGAGCGGATCGATCTGGCCGCACGTCGAGGAGTCGATCGTCGACCGCGTGCTCGCGCACACCTCCTCCATCGTCTTCGCCAACTCGCGTCGGCTCGCCGAGCGGCTCACCGCCCGGCTGAACGAGATCTACGCGGACCGCCGCGAGGCCGACCTCGAGCGGGCCCGCGCGACGGCCGAGCCCGTCGCCGTCGGGGCCCTCGTCGACGAGGCGATCGGGTCGATGGCCACGGGGGCGTCCCGCCGGGCCCCGGCCGAGCTCATGGGCGCGGCCGGCGGCACGAGCGGCTCCGGGCAGTCCGCCCCCGACGACGAGCCGCTGCTCGCTCGCGCGCACCACGGCTCCGTCAGCAAGGAGCAGCGGGCGATCATCGAGGACGACCTGAAGTCCGGCCGCCTCCGCTGCGTCGTCGCCACGTCGAGCCTCGAGCTCGGGATCGACATGGGCGCGGTCGACCTCGTCGTGCAGGTCGAGACGCCGCCGTCGGTCGCCAGCGCCCTCCAGCGCGTCGGGCGCGCCGGCCACCAGGTCGGCGAGGTGTCGCGCGGCGCCTTCTACCCCAAGCACCGGGCCGACCTGCTGCACTCCGCGGTCACCACCGAGCGGATGCGCTCCGGGCTGATCGAGGCGATCCAGGTCCCCGCGAACCCGCTCGACATCCTCGCGCAGCAGACCGTCGCCGCCACGGCGCTCGAGGCGCTCGACGTCGACGACTGGTTCGACACCGTCCGCCGCAGCGCGCCGTTCGTGTCGCTGCCCCGCTCCGCCTACGAGGCGACGCTCGATCTGCTGTCCGGCCGGTATCCCTCCGACCAGTTCGCGGAGCTGCGGCCCCGGCTCGTCTGGGACCGGGACGCCAACACGCTGACCGGACGGCCCGGTGCGCAGCGCCTGGCCGTCACGAGCGGCGGCACGATCCCCGACCGCGGGCTCTTCGGCGTCTTCATGGTCGGCGAGCCCGGCTCCACCGGCAACCGCGTCGGCGAGCTCGACGAGGAGATGGTCTACGAGTCGCGCGTCGGCGACGTCTTCGCACTCGGAGCGACGAGCTGGCGGATCCAGGAGATCACCTACGACCGCGTGATCGTGACGCCCGCGTTCGGCGAGCCGGGCCGCCTCCCGTTCTGGAAGGGCGACTCCCAGGGCCGGCCCGCCGAGCTCGGCGAGGCGATCGGCGCGTTCACCCGCGAGCTGGGCGGGTCGGCCGCCGATCCGGCGCGGGCACGCTGCGCGGAGGCGGGCCTGGACGAGTACGCCACGAACAACCTGCTGTCGTTCCTCGACGAGCAGCGGATCGCCACCGGGCAGATCCCGGACGACCGCACGCTGGTGCTCGAGCGCTTCCGCGACGAACTGGGCGACTGGCGGCTCGTGCTCCACTCGCCGTACGGCATGCAGGTGCACTCCCCGTGGGCCCTCGCCGTCGGCGCGCGCGTGCGCGAGCGGCACGGGGTCGACGGAGCGGCGATGGCCGGCGACGACGGCATCGTCGTCCGCATCCCCGACACCGAGTCGGAACCCCCCGGCGCCGAGCTTTTCCTGTTCGAGCGCGACGAGCTCGAGTCGCTCGTGACGAGCGAGGTCGGCGGGTCGGCCCTCTTCGCCGCCCGCTTCCGCGAGTGCGCGGCGCGGGCGCTGCTCCTGCCCCGCTACAACCCCGGCAAGCGCTCACCGCTCTGGCAGCAGCGTCAGCGCGCCGCGCAGCTCCTCGACGTCGCGCGCACCTACCCGACCTTCCCGATCATCCTCGAGACGGTGCGCGAGTGCCTCCAGGACGTCTACGACCTGCCCGCGCTGCTGCGCCTGGCCGCGCGGCTCGACGGGCGCGAGCTGCGGATCCTCGAGGTCGAGACGCCGACCGCGAGCCCGTTCGCCCGGTCGATGCTCTTCGGCTACGTCGCGGCGTTCATGTACGAGGGCGACAGCCCTCTCGCCGAGCGCCGGGCCGCCGCGCTGTCGGTCGACGCGGCGCTCCTGGGCGAGCTGCTCGGCCGCGCCGAGCTGCGCGAGCTGCTCGACCCGGTCGTCCTCGCGCAGATCGAGCGCGAGCTGCAGCGCGTCGAACCGGAGCGGCGTCTGCGCGGGCTCGAGGGCGCGGCCGACCTGCTCCGCCTGCTCGGTCCGCTGACGATGGACGAGCTGGGCGAGCGCCTCGTCGAGGAGTCCGTCGCGTCGGCGGACGTCGCGGCCGCTCCTCCGATCGCGCGCGAGACGCTCGAGTCGGTCGTCGCCCAGCTCGTGAAGGCGAAGCGCGTCCTGCCCGTCGGCCTCGGCGGCGAGCAGCGCTACGCCGCGATGGAGGATGCGGCGAGGCTCCGCGACGCCCTCGGCGTGCCCCTGCCGATCGGCGTTCCGGTCGCGTTCATCGACCCGGTGCGCGATCCGCTCGGCGACCTCGTCGCCCGTTACGCGCGCACCCACGGCCCCTTCACCGCCGCCGCCGTCGCGACGAGGCTCGGCCTCGGCGTCGCGGTCGTCACCGACACGCTCCGCCGCCTCTCGGGCGAGCGGCGGGTCACCGAGGGCGAGTTCCGGCCGAACGGCACGGGCAGCGAGTGGTGCGACGCCGAGGTGCTCCGCCGACTCCGGAGCCGCTCGCTCGCCGCGCTCCGCAAGGAGGTCGAGCCGGTCGACGGCGCGACCTACGGGCGGTTCCTGCCGGCCTGGCAGCACGTCGGCGGGTCGCTCCGCGGCATCGACGGCGTCGCCTCCGTCATCGACCAGCTCGCCGGAGCGCCGATCCCCGCTTCGGCCTGGGAGACGCTGATCCTGCCCTCCCGCGTCCGCGACTACTCCCCCGCCCTGCTCGACGAGCTCACCGCCACCGGCGAGGTGCTCTGGGCCGGCGCCGGCACGCTGCCCGGCAACGACGGCTGGGTGAGCCTGCACCTCGCCGAGACGGCCGGGCTCACCCTGCCCGTGCCCGGCGAGACGCTGCCGCTCGGCGAGCTGCAGCAGGAGATCGTCGGGGTCCTCGGCTCCGGCGGCGGCTACTTCTTCCGTCAGCTGTCCGACGCGGTCGGCTCGACCGACGACTCCGCCCTGGTCGACGCGCTCTGGGAGCTCGTCTGGGCCGGGCTGCTCACCAACGACACGTTCGCTCCGCTGCGCACCCTCGTCGGCACCAGCGGAGGAGCGCACCGCCAGCCGCGCGCACCGGCCCGGGCCCGCGCGCCCCGCGGCCGCATGATGACCCGACCGACCATGCAGACCCGGGTCGGCCCGCCGACCGCGGGCGGCCGCTGGTCGATCGTGCCGCTCGCCGAGTCCGATCCCACCATCCGCGGTCACGCGCTCGGCGAGGTGCTGCTCGAGCGGTACGGCATCGTCACGCGCGGCTCCGTGCAGGCGGAGGGCGTGCTCGGCGGCTTCGCGCTCGCCTACAAGGTGCTCAGCGGCTTCGAGCAGCAGGGCCGCGCCCGCCGGGGCTACTTCATCGAGAAGCTCGGAGCCGCCCAGTTCGGCACCGCGGGCAGCGTCGACCGGCTGCGCACCTTCGTGCCGCAGGACGACGCACGCGACCGGCCCCGGCCGGTGCTGGCCCTCGCGGCGACCGACCCCGCGAACCCGTTCGGCGCGGCCCTGCCGTGGCCGCAGGGCGAGGGGCACCGGCCCGGACGCAAGGCCGGCGCGCTCGTCGCGATCGTCGACGGCGAGCTCGCCGTCTACCTCGAGCGCGGCGGCAAGACGGCGCTCACCTTCACGAGCGACGAGACCGCGCTCGCCGACGCGGCCGGCGCGTTCGCGCAGCTCGTGCGCTCCCGCGGAGTCGAGAAGCTCACCGTCGAGAAGGTGGACGGCGAGTTCTCCCTCGGCACCGCATTGGGCGACGCCCTCGTCGCGGCCGGCTTCGTCGCGAACCCGCGCGGTCTCCGGATGCGCGCGTGAGCGCCGGGAGGAGCACCCGTGCCCGAGGGTGACACCGTCTACCGATCGGCGCACAACCTGGCCGAGGCGCTCGACGGCCAGGTTCTGACGACCTGCGACGTCCGCGTGCCGAAGTACGCGACCGTCGACCTCTCCGGCGAAACGATCGACTCCGTGGTCCCGCGCGGCAAGCACCTGCTGATGCGCGTGGGCGAGGCGCTGATCCACTCGCACCTCAAGATGGAGGGCAGCTGGCACCTCTACCCGCTCGGTGGCCCGCGGCCGAAGTGGCACCGCCCCGCGTTCCAGGCGCGGATCGTGCTCGAGACCGCGCAGTGGCAGGCCGTCGGCTTCGAGCTGGGGCTCCTCGAGATCGTCCCCCTGTCGGCCGAGGAGGACGTCGTGGGCTACCTCGGTCCCGACCTGCTCGGGCCGGACTGGGATCCGGACGAGGCGCTGCGCCGCCTCTCGGCCGACCCCGATCGGCCGATCGGGCTGGCGCTGCTCGACCAGCGGATCATGGCCGGCCTCGGCAACGTCTACCGTGCCGAGCTCTGCTTCCTCCGCGGTGTGCTGCCGACCCGCCCGGTCGGCGAATCCGGCGACCTCGTGCGGATGATCGCCCTGGCGAAGAAGCTGATCACGGTCAACCGCGAGCGCATCGAGCGCACCACGACCGGCAACCTCCGCCCGGGTCAGCAGCTCTGGGTGTACGGGCGCGACCGCAGACCGTGCCGGCGCTGCGGCACGCCGATCAGGCAGGGCGAGCTCGGCGACAGCGAGCTGCAGCTGCGGGTCACCTACTGGTGCCCGCACTGCCAGAACTGACCGACCCCGACAGGACCGACAGAGAAGCAGGTGCTTGTCGCGCTTTTTTCACTGCCGAGAAGGAGCATGGGGAAGGTCATCGTCGAGATCCCCCGACCACAGCACTCCTTCTGCGTCAGCTCGGACGAAGTTAATTCCGTCGCCGAGAGGCTCTGAGATGCTCTCCTGAATCTCGGCCGCTCCTGAACGGGCATCGATTCCCAAGTCGGCGTCGAAGAATCGGCGTAGACCGAGGACGAGATCAGGGTCGAAGCTACTCCGATAGATGACGGCGAGGTGCGCTGCCCCATCCACCCACGCAGCAAGAATTTCGGGGGTTCGGTCATCCGGCCCGATGTCCCGCGCCACGAAGTCGAAGAACAACGTCAAAATCCTCTGAGCCAAGTCTGTTTCGTGCAACATACCTCCTGGCAATGAGCTTTGCTCAATACTAGCATGAGGAGCACAATGAAACAGACGATCTTACGGGGCATCGGCGTCGTACTCACCACCCTCGGCCTGCTCGTCGGTGCAGCAGCACCGGCAGAAGCAGCCCAGCCCCCGAAGGGATACCAGACCGACCAGGTGATGGCGACAGTTGAAAATCCTCGGTTGGGCAAGATTCTCTTGCGTCGCGGCTTCTGGGACGCGGACATTCAGCGAGGATTCGGGATGGATAAGGCGTGGCACAAGCACGCATTGACCTCCCGTGCAGCCCAGAAGGTGCTCCTTGGCTCCACGAATAACAAAAAACAATCGAATGGCAACTTCGATCTTCGGACGTACGTCGGCAAATACGATTGCAAGGACCAGTGAAACTGCACCCTGAGAGAACAGATGCTCGTTCACGCGCTTTTCGATCCGACGACCTATACCAGCTATCATGGCTGGCCGGTCAATGGCAAATTGGGCATGGTGACCGCCTATTGTGACAACAATGGCATCGAGAAGTGTCCGCGATGGGTGACCTACGCACTCACCAATCCCGGTAAAACGAATCCCTATCGTCTCAGCGGCGAGAGCACCGAGAAGTCCGGGCCGACTCCCCTGCCGGCGCCGGCGGAATCAACCCAACGATCGCAAGCCGACTCGCCTGTCCTCAAGTGGAGCTACAGCGAGCTGGCGCGGACGGTCACCAGGCCGTAGCGGCTCCATCACTCGTCACTGAGGACAGCGGACGTGGACTTCCGTCCACCGATCCTCACAGTTTTCCATTTCCGAGGCTGTCGACGAACACCCGCCCTGCCGAACCCGAGGGTGAGACTCCGCCTTCGCGGTCGGCAGGGACGGGCGAGAGACAGGGGAACGGTCGGGATTTCAGCTCGAGGCCGCACCGAACGTGCTGCGGCCCAGCACGCCCGCAGCACCTGGCGAAGAGGCTGATCACGGTCAACCGCGAGCGCATCGAGCGCACCACGACCGGCAACCTCCGCCCGGGTCAGCAGCTCTGGGTGTACGGGCGCGACCGCCGGCCGTGCCGGCGCTGCGGCACGCCGATCAGGCAGGGCGAGCTCGGCGACAGCGAGCTGCAGCTGCGGGTCACCTACTGGTGCCCGCACTGCCAGAACTGACGGTCCGCGCCGCCCCGGGGCGGGCGTCTCCGGCCGATCCCGGTGCGGATCGCGCCTCAGGGGACGGAGCTCCCCTCGCTCGGGCATCCTGATGCTTGAGCATCACTCATCTCTCCCTCGCAGATCATCTCGATCCGGGGTCCTTCGTCGATGCCTCGCGCCATCTCTCCACCTCGATCACGCCAGTGTCCTCGCCCGACGAGTCGAGTCGCTCCCGGGAACCCATTCTTGTGTGGCCCTACCCGAGAGCACGAGAGCGAGACCACCATGACCCGACCCCCCTCACACGCCACTCCCGCCACGATCCACCGCCGGACGGTCCTCGTCGGCGCGACCTGGACCGTCCCCACGATCGCGGTCGCGATCGCCGCACCCCTGGCCGCCGCATCCGGCGGTACCCCGTCCGTCTCGCCCGCGGACGGCACCGTGATCACCACCTGGAAGGGCGATCACCACTACGGCAGCGGCAACTCGAACTCCAAGCGGCGCTCCTACGATCTGCCCGTAGCCGTCACCGACGCGTCCGGCGCCGCTGTCGCGAACGCGACCGTCACGGTCGTCGCGACCGGTCGCAACCGCGACGGCGACCTCCTCGGCGTCTACGCCTCTCCGGCACCGTCGAACGGCGGACCCGAGAGCAGTCCGCACCCGTCCGCGACGATCACGACCGGCGCGACCGGCGTCGCCCTGTTCGCCGTCAACACGCAGAACCTGTCGTCGAGCGAGCGGCCCGCCGAGGCCGTCCTCACCATCACGGTGACCACGCCCGGCGGATCCGCGACCTCGGTCGTGACGGTGCGCCTCACCGAGACCGACTGACCGGCACCCCCGATCGACCGGCGCACTCGCCGGTCGTCCCGTGCGGTGGGGGCCGCTCTCCCCCTCCCGCGGGCACGCCGCAGGGTGCTACTCCGCCTTCGCCGCGCGCGGGGACGGCACGTGCGCGCTGTGGACGGACAGCTGGAGCCGCTCGACCGACTCGACGCGCGGCGCGACCACTCCGCTGTTCGCGACGATCCAGCTGCCGACCAGCAGCAGCTCGTCCTGCCCGGCCGTCAGCGGCCCGCTGACGGTGAAGGTGCCGAGCGTCGGAGTCGAGAACGTCACGCGCACGGGATCGCCGTGCTGCAGCCCGTCGACCGACCGCTCCCCCGCCGGCGTTTCGGAGGCCGCCGCCAGCGCCAGGCTCTGCACCTCGGTGCCGGTGCCGAGGAACACGTCGGCGACGACGAGCTCGCCGCCCACCGCGCGGCCGACGACGCCCTCGATACCGTAGAGGCCGTAGCGGGGCGAGCGGATGAGCATCCGCACGTCGTCGCCGACGCCGATCTCGGCGAGCGCTCCCCGGATCGACTGCACGTCGCGGCGGGCGGGAGCGGAGGCGAGGGCGTCGAGGATCTGCATCCGATCAGGGTAGCCCGCCGACCGGCGCCGCCTCGGGGAGGGTGCCCCGGAACGACGAAAGCCCCGCCGGAGCAGGGCTTTCGAGAGGTGCGGAGTCGGTGGGATTTGAACCCACGGAACCCAATAAAGGGTTCTCCACCTTAGCAGGGTGGTGCACTCGACCGGACTATGCGACGACTCCCGAGCGCCCGCTGGGCGAACGCACGACGACCATCATAACCGTACGCGGCGCACCGGGACGACACCGCGGGCGCGGGCTACTGCTCGTCGAGGGTGCGGCCGACGGTGCACGTCTCCTGCTGCGCGGTCTGGCCGGTGACGTCGCTCGGCAGCGCGACGGCGCTCCCTCCCGGCGCCGGGGTGTCGGAGGCGACCCCGGTCGGCTCCTCCGCCACGGGGGCCTCGGACGCCGGATCGGACGGGGCTGGCGTGGACCCGCCGGCCGCCTCCGAGCCGCCGCCGGTCGTGCCGGTCAGCGCGATCGGCCGATCGGCCTGCAGCGCCGCGGTCAGCGTCGCCGCCGCCTCCTCGCTCGGGTAGACGCCGTTGCCCTCGATGAAGGTGGGGTACTGCACGAAGACCACATCGGCGAGGTCGACGTCCTTCACGGCGAGGCCGATCGAGACCATCGTGTTGACGTTCTCGAGCGACGTGGACAGCTGCATGTTCGAGACGGCGGCCTTCGCGAGGCCGTAGAGGGCGACCGGGTTCGAGAGCGTCGACGCGCTCTTCACCTTGCGCACGAGCGACGAGAGGTACACCTGCTGGCTCGAGATGCGGGTGAGGTCGCTGCCGTCGCCCACGCCGTGGCGGGTCCGGAGGAACGCCAGGGCCTCGGCCCCGACGAGCGTGTGCGTGCCGGCCGCGAGCGTCAGCCCGGTGTACTCGTCCTCGAGCGGGGTGGCGACGCAGACGTCGACTCCGCCCACCGCGTTCGACATCTCGATGACGCCGTCGAACTGAATCAGGGCCGCGTACGGGATCTCGAGACCGGTCAGCTGCTCGACCGTCTGCACGGTGCAGGCGAGCCCGCCGGACTCCAGCGACTGGTTGATCTTCTCGGAGCTCACCGCCTCGGTCACCGCGCCCGTCTCGGGGTCGGTGCACGACGGGATGGGCACGTACAGGTCGCGCGGGAAGCTGACCACCTCGACCGAGGAGTGGTCCTCGGAGATGTGCAGCAGCATCGTCACGTCGTTGAGGTTCTCGGTGCGGTCGCCGAACGCGCCCGCCTCGGACCCCTCGGCGCTGTCGCTGCCGGCCAGGAGGATGTTGACGCCGCCCTCGATCGCGCCGATCTCGGGGACCGGACTGCCGGCCTCCAGGTCGACGGAAGGACGGGCGCTGGCGACGATCATCGACGCGGCGATCGCGATGATGCAGACCGTGCTGAGCACGCCGACGCCGACGCAGGCGGCGAGGATCCGGCCGAGCCGGCGCAGACCGCTCTGCGGGCGCAGCCGACCGTGGCGGGCGGCGGTCCTGCGCGACGGGGCTTCGCTCATCGGATGGGTCTTCCTCTCGGTGTCGCCGCGGGAGTCGCTCCGTGCTCCTCCCCGGCGGTCGGGCGCTCGAGGAGGGGCGTCTCCCGGAGACCGGGCCCGCCTCGGCTCAGCCGAAGAATCCGACCGAGCAGGTCTGCTGGTCGGCGCTCTGGCCGGTCACCGAGTCTGGCAGCGCAACCTTGGATTCGCCCGCGGGAGCCGGCACCGGGGTCCCCGGGGTCGCCTCCGCCGTCGCGAGCGGCTCGGCCGTCGCGGGACCCGCCGGGATCTCGGACTGCGCGGGCGCCGGAGCGGCGGGCGCTCCCTCGACGACGGCGCCGCCGCCGGTGCCCCCGGTGATCGCGATCGGCTGGTCGGTCTGCAGCGCGGTGGCGAGCACGTCGCCCGCGGTGCGCTCGGGAACGACTCCGCCGTAGGTCTCGGCCGTCGGGTACTGCGCGAACACCACGTCGGCGAGGTCCACGTCGCTGAGGGCGAGGCCCATCTGCACCATCGTGTTGACGTTGTTGAACTCGGTCGAGAGCGTCATGTTGCCCAGCGCCGCCTTCGCGAGCCCGTAGAGGGCGACGGGGTTCAGGAGGGTGTCGGCGCTCTTGATCTCGCGCACCAGCGAGGACAGGAAGACCTGCTGGTTGCTGATGCGGGTCAGGTCGCTGCCGTCGCCGATGCCGTGGCGGCTGCGGAGGAACTGCAGCGCGGCCATGCCCTCCAGCGAGTGGGTGCCGGGCGTGAGGTAGGTGTTGGTGTACGGATCGGCGATCTCGGTGGCGACGCAGACCTCGACTCCGCCGACCGCGTTCGACATCTCGATGACGCCGTTGAACTGCACGACCGCTCCGTAGTCGACGCGGACGCCCATGAGGTCCTCGACCACTCCGGCGACGCAGCCCAGGCTGACGTCCTTGCCCATCGCCTCGTTGATCTTGGTGTCGAACCGCTCGGGGATCGTCTCGCCGGTCGCCGCGTTCACGCAGGAGGGGATGTCGACGTACATGTCGCGGGGGAACGAGACGACCGTGGCGTTGGTGTGGTCGGCGGAGACGTGCAGGAGCATGTTCACGTCGTTCAGGACGCTCGTCTCCTGGTCGGGGTCGCCGTAGGCGTCGCCCTGCCCCTGCCGGGAGTCGCTGCCGACGACGAGGACGTTGAAGCCGCCCTCGAGGGCTCCGATCTCGGGTGCCGCTCCGGCGGCCCCGACGCTCGACCCGGCGGCGACGGGGTGCAGGTCGACGGAGGGCTGCGCCGACTGCACGAGGAGGGTCGCGGCGATCGCGACGACGGAGATCGAGGCGGCGATGCCCGCTCCGGAGACCGCGGCGGCGGCCTTCACGAGGGTGCGGGGGACGCTGTGCCGCTTCTGCCGACCGTGCCGCACGTACGGACGCGGGGACCGCGCCGACTCGTCCGCGGCGGATCGATCCGTCGAAGGGCGCGTCCTGAGCATCCGTCTCCCGTTCGCGTGCTGGGTGCTGCCTGATTCCTGCGCGCCGCAGCCGGGCGGGGTGCCACCGGCGTGTGCGCGTCGGGACATAGTAACCGGCGGGCCCCGGAACGGTCGGGGAGGCGGGATCCTGCGACCCGACGGGCGACAGCGGACCGCGACACGCCGCTAGCGTGGAACCGATCCCGGCGAACGGACATACCTGGACATGACCACCTCCTCACCGCCGCGGGACACCGCCGGGTCCAGCTGGGCCTCCGTGCTCGCGGGCGACCCGGACGGCTTCGGCCGGCTCTACGACACCTTCCGGCACCGCGTCTTCTGGCACGCGCTGCGGCACACCGGCGCCCTGCACGACGCCGAGGACATCGCCGCTCTCGTCTTCCTGGAGGCCTGGCGCAAGCGCGCAGGCATCCGTCTGGTCGACGGGTCGCCGCTGCCCTGGCTGCTCGCCACGACGAACAACGTCGCCCGCAACGTGGACCGCTCTCGTCGCCGGCACCGGATCGCGCTGAGCCGGCTCCCCCTGCACGAGGAGTACGGCGAATTCACCGACGACTCGGACCGGCGGATGGACGACGCGCCGCTCCGCGAGGCGATCCGCCACGCCTTCGCCGGGCTCTCCCGGCGAGATCAGGACGTGCTCTCGCTCTGCGTCGTCGCTGAGATGCCCGTCGCCGAGGCCGCCGCGGTGCTCGGCGTCCCCGTCGGGACTGTGAAATCCCGCCTCTCCCGCTCCAAGGCGAAGCTCGCCGCCCTGATCGCCGACCTCACCGCCGACGCCGCCACCGATGGAGGTGCCCGATGAACGATAAGCCCGTCATCGATCCCGCTCGCGATCGCGCCTTCCGCGCGATGATCGTCGAGAACGCCCGCGCCGGGAGCGCCCGGCCGTCGCTGCGCGGCCGCGCGTCGCTGCTCATCGGCCTCGTCGTCGCCGCACTGCTCGTCTCGGGCGGCGGAGTCGCACTCGCGTTGACCGGCGTCCTCCCCGGCCCGGTCTCCGCACCCGCTCCGGTCGAGACTTCCACTCCCGCGCCGACGCCCACCACGACCGCCACCGCTCCGCCGGTCGCACCGCCGGAGCCCGAGCCGACTCCGACTCCGACTCCGACTCCGACTCCGACCACCGTGGACGTCGGCACCTGGATCATCGGCTTCGACGGGATCGGCCCGATCGCGTTCGGCGGCACGATGGACGCGGCCGCCGCAGCCCTCGACACGACCGACCTGATCCCGTTCGACTGGAACGTCGAAGACTGCCGGTCGGATCTTCGGAGAGTCCCGGGCAACGCCGACGCGTCGATCTCGGTCGACGTCGACGGGAACGGCGTCGGGTCGGGGCTCCTGGCCGTCTCCAACTACGTGCGGGACGGCGTGCAGGAACCCGCGGTCCTCCCCCGCACGGCCGCGGGCATCACTGCCGGCTCGACCGGCGCCGAGCTCCTGGCCGCGTACCCGACGATCAACGAGGCGGACCCGATCTCGTCCTACCGCGTGTACGTGCTCGCGGGGGATTCCGGGCGCAACCTGTTCTTCCTCGTCGACGCCGCCTCCGACCTCGTCGACTCCATCTCGCTGTCCGACTCCGACACCTTCCAGCTGGGAGGCTGCGGGGCCTGAGGGGCACGGTTCGGACGGCGGAGGGAGGACGTCGACGCACTCGTCCGGCCGGTGGCGGAGGGCGTGGGATTCGAACCCACGAGACATCTCTGCCCACCAGTTTTCAAGACTGGCTCCATCGGCCGCTCGGACAGCCCTCCCGGCCGCGCTCCCGAGGGGCGCGACAGTCGATGGTAACCGACGGGCGTCCCGCGGGCGGGGACCGCGTTCGGAACCGAGGGCGGGAGCGTCGCGGCAACGCTGAGGGCCGCCGGCGGGCGCTCCCGACCTCGGTTCGGGACGGCGCGGGTCAGTGCAGGGTCGAGAGGGCGGCGGCCACGCCGTCCTCCTCGACGGGGGGCACGACGGCCGAGGCGACCGCGCGGACCTCGTCGGGCGCCTGGCCCATCGCCAGCCCGGCACCGTGCTCGGCGGCCCAGGTGAGCATCTCGATGTCGTTGCGGCCGTCGCCCAGGGCGACGACATCGGAGCGGTCGATGCCGAGCTCCTCGCGGACGACCTCGAGGGCGGTCGACTTGTTCACTCCGTGGGGGGCGATGTCGAGCCAGGCCGTCCAGCCGATGGCGTAGCTGACCTGGTGCAGGCCCATCTTCTCGACGAGGCCGGAGAACTCCTCGATGCCGGTCTCGGGCGAGATGACGACGACGCGGGTGCAGAGGCGGCCCAGGAGCTCCTCGAACGGGACGTGGGTGGTCTCGACGCCCATCACCGCGCCTCCGGGGAACGCCTCAGTGTAGAAGAAGGCGCCGTGCTCGTCCTCGACGGCGTAGTGCGCCTCGGGGAGGAAACGGAAGATGTTCTGCAGCACCTCGGTGGGGTCGAAGGTCTTGACGATCTCGGGGCGGTAGCCGCCCTCGACGCCCTCGTCGCGGCGCAGGGTGACCGCGCCGTTGCAGCAGATCACGTACTCCGGAGCGATGCCGAGGCGCGCCACGACGGGCAGCGTGGACGCGGGCGAGCGGCCCGTGGCGAGCATGACCTCGTCGCCCTGGCGCTGGACGCGCAGGATCTCGTCGATCACGGCGTCGGTGATGGTGCCGTCCTCGTGCATGACGGTGCCGTCGATGTCGAGCGCGACGAGGCGACGACCGGAGGCGGCGCTCATGCCGTGGCGACCGGCTCGAGGACCTCGAGGCCCCCGAGGTGCGGGCGCAGCGCCTCCGGGACCACGACCGAGCCGTCGGCGCGCTGGTGCGTCTCGAGCAGGGCGACGATCCAGCGGGTGGTCGCGAGAGTGCCGTTCAGGGTCGCGACGGGAGCGGTCTTGCCGGACTCGGTGCGGTAGCGGGTGTCGAGGCGGCGGGCCTGGAACGTGGTGCAGTTCGAGGTCGACGTGAGCTCGCGGTAGGCGTCCTGGGTGGGCACCCACGCTTCGACGTCGAACTTGCGCGCGGCGCTCTGGCCGAGGTCGCCGGCGGCGGTGTCGATCACGCGGTAGTGCAGGCCGAGGCTCTGCAGCATGCCCTCCTGGTAGGAGAGGAGGCGCTCGTGCTCGGCCTCCGCGTCCTCGGGGAGCGTGTAGACGAACATCTCGAGCTTGTTGAACTGGTGCACGCGGATGATGCCGCGGGTGTCGCGACCGCCCGAGCCGGCCTCACGGCGGTAGCAGGTGCTCCAGCCGGCGTAGCGCTTGGCTCCGCCGGCGAGGTCGAGGATCTCGTCGCTGTGGTAGCCGGCGAGCGCGACCTCGCTGGTGCCGGTGAGGTAGAGGTCGTCGTCGCGGAGTCGGTAGACCTCGTCGTCGTGCTCGCCGAGGAATCCGGTGCCGTCCATGATCTCGGGTCGCACCAGCGTGGGGGTGATCAGCGGGGTGAACCCGGCCTCGAGCGCGCGCTCCAGGCCCAGGTTCATCAGGGCGATCTCGAGGCGGGCGACGAGGCCCTTGAGGAAGTAGAAGCGCGCGCCGCTGACCTTCGCACCGCGCTGCATGTCGATGCCGTCGAGGAGCTCGCCGATCTCGAGGTGGTCGCGCGGCTCGAAGTCGAAGACGGGGCGCTCGCCGACCGTCCTGACGAGCTCGAACGCCTCCTCGCCACCGGCGGGCACGCCCTCGATGATCGGGTTGGCGATGCGCTTCACGAGCGAGGTGAAGCGCTCATCCGCCTCCGCCGCCTCCTGCTGGGCCTGCTTGGCGCCGGCGGCGAGGCGCTGCGCCTCCTGCACGAGGGCGGCCTTCTCGTCCTTCGGGGCCTTCGCGACGGTCTTGCCGAAGGCGTTCTGCTCGGCGCGCAGCCGCTCGGCCTCGGTGATCGCCGCGCGCCGCACGCGGTCGGCCTCGAGGGCCTCGTCGACGAGCTCGACGGAGTCGCCGCGCGCCTCCTGCGAGCGCTTGAGGACGTCCGGGTTCTCGCGGAGAAGTACGGGATCAATCACTCCGGCAGTTTAGCCGGGGCGCGCATCGTGCCCTCCCCACCTGGGGATCGCCCGAGCAGTGGCATCCGATCGGGGGCAGTGCTGCGAATCTTGTGAGTCCCCTCCCCCGCCCCGCCCCCGAACGGAACCGCCGCATGACCGACCCGACCGCTCCCGTCCTCGTCGCCCGCGACGGCCCGATCGCCCGCGTCGTGCTGAACCGCCCCGGCGCCCTCAACTCGATCGACCTCGGCTTCGCCTCGCTGCTCCTCGAGACGGTCCTCGAGCTCGACGCCGATCCCGACTGCACGGTGATCGTGATCGAGGCGGCCGGTCGCGCGTTCTGCACCGGCGGCGACGTCTCGGCGATCATGGGGGCCGCCGAGCCCGAGCTCTACCTCCGCGAGCTGGCCACGGTGTCGGCCGAGGTCTTCCGCGTGCTGGAGCAGACGGACGCCGTGGTGGTCTGCGCCGTCGACGGGATGACGGCCGGCGCCGGCATCGCGTTCGCCCTCGCGGCCGACATCGTCGTCGCTACTCCGGGCGCGGTGTTCCTCAGCGCCTACGGCGACGTGGGGCTCGTCCCCGACTGCGGAGTGACGGTCTCGCTCCCCCGCACGATCGGCCGCCGCCGCGCGCTCGACTTCACCCTCTCCGGGCGTCCGGTCCGCGCGATCGAGGCGCTGGAGTGGCAGCTCGTCACCGAGATCGTGCCGCGCGCCGATCTCGCGGGTCGGATCGACGAGCGCGTCAGCGCCCTGGCCGCGCGTCCCGCCCACGTGGCCGCCGCGACGAAGCGGCTGCTGCGCACCGATCCGCTCGTGCACGCCGAACGCCTCGAGGAGGAGGTCGACGTGCTGATCGAGCTCCTCGGGACGCCGCAGACGCGAGCGCTGCTCGGCGCCGAGCACGACCGCCAGCGCGCCCGTCGCGCCCGCACCACCGCCGGGGTGTAGCCCTCCCAGCCGGAGCGACGCCGCCGCCCGCTACCGTTCCTCCATGACGGAGACCGGATCCAGGCGCGCGGCGGTCGTCGTGAACCCCTCGAAGGGCGACCAGGCGCGGCTGCGGCACCTCGTGGCGACGGCCGAGCAGGAGCACGGCTGGGCGCCCACCGTCTGGTTCGAGACGACCCCGTCGGAGCCCGGAGCGACGCAGGCCCGCGCGGCGACCGCCTCCGGGGTCGACGTCGTGCTCGCCGCGGGAGGCGACGGCACGGTGCGCTCGGTCGCGGAGGGGCTGCGCGGCTCCGGCACCGCCCTCGCCGTGCTGCCGTTCGGCACGGGCAACCTGCTCGTGCGGAACCTCGGCCTGCCCCTGGGCTTCGAGGAGGCGGTGCGGGTCGCGTTCGGCGGCGGCGAGCGCCGGATCGACACCGGCGTCGTCGAGCTCGAGCGGCCTGACGGCGAGCGGATCGAGAACGTGTTCCTGGTGATGGCGGGCCTCGGCATCGACGCGAAGATGATCGCGAAGACCAACACGGCGCTGAAGAAGGCGGTGGGCTGGCTCGCGTACGTCGACGGCGGCGTCCGCGCGCTGGCCGAGCTCCAGCCGGTGAAGCTGCGCTACTCGATCGACGGCGCGGCGTCGCGCACGGTCTCGGTGCACTCGGTCATGGTCGGGAACTGCGGGGTGCTGCCCGGCGGGATCCTGCTGATCCCGGACGCGGAGCCGGACGACGGGGTGCTCGACATCGTGGCGCTGCGGCCGCGCGGCCCGCTGGGCTGGCTCAAGGTGTGGAACACGATCACGTGGGAGAACGGCGTGCTGCGCCGCTCCGCCGCGGGCCGCAAGCTCATCGACCTGCGCGAGGACGCCCGCGACGTGATCTACCTCAAGGGCGAGGACGTGCGCATCCGGGTCGAGGAGCCGCAGGAGATCCAGCTGGACGGCGACGGCTTCGGGCTGGCCTCGGCCGTGCGGATCCGGGTGGATCCGGGCTCGCTGCTCGTGCGGGTCCCCGAGCGCTGAACCGCGGTCAGCGCCGCCACTCGAGCGGCGGCACGGCGAGTCCGCCGAGGTCCCTGATCGACGCGGCGCCCGACTGCCGCAGCATCGTGCGGAACTCGGCGTCGAGGACCGCGAGGTAGCGGACGACCTCGTCCGCCCCTCCCGCGGCGAGCGCCCACATCACCGGGCGGCCGACGAACACCGCGCGGGCGCCGAGCGCGAGTGCCGCGAGCACGTGCCTCCCCGAACGGACGCCGCTGTCCGCGAAGACCTCGACGTCTCGGCCGACCGCCTCGACCACCTCGGCGAGAGCGGCGACGGCGGTGATCGAGCCGTCCATCCGCCGGCCCCCGTGCGTCGAGACGACGACCCCGGAGGCGCCCGCGTCGACCGCGCGGCGGGCGTCGTCGCCGCGCAGCACGCCCTTCACGACGACGGGGAGTCCGGAGACCTCGGCGAGCCACGCGATGTCGGCGAGCCCCGGATGCGGGACCGGGCGGTGCAGCACCCGCTCGCGCTCGGCGGCGGTCAGGTTGCCCAGGCGCGCGCGGCCGGGCACGTCGGGCCAGCTGAGCGGCTCGGTCCCCGGTCGCTCCTCCCGGAGCACCGGCGTCTCGACGGTGAGCATCAGCGCGCGGGCGCCCGCGGCGGCGGCCCGCTCGACGAGGGCGCGGGTCACGTCGCGGTCGGCGAGGAGGTAGACCTGGAACCACCAGGGCGCGCCCTCGGCGGTGACGCGCTCGAAGGGCACGGCCGTGTTGGTCGAGACGCCCAGCAGCGTGCCGGCGCGGGCCGCCGCCGCCGCCGTCGCGACCTCGCCGCGCGGGTCGGCGGCCACCTGCTGCGCCATCGGCGCGATCATCACCGGGCCGGCGATCGGGGTGCCGAGGACGGTCGTGGCGATCGAGGCGTCGGGCTCTCCGTGCAGGGCGGCGGGGCGGAAGCGCACCGCGTCCCAGGCCGCGAGGTCGGCATCGCGCTCGAGCGCCCCTCCGGCGACCGCCCCGTAGTACTCGGCGACGAACCAGGGCAGCAGCTCGCGGGCGCGCTCCTCGAGCTCGGCGGCGAGACGCACCGCGGTGTCAGCAGCCATCGAGGGCCTCCACCTCGAGCACGAGGGCGGAGGACGGCGCGAGCAGCGGTGTCCGCAGGCCCACCTCGGCGAGCAGCGAGCCCGGCAGCACGACCTCGCCGCGGCGCGTCCACTCGGGCGGCACTGCGTCGAGGAAGCGCTCGGGAGCGAGCTCGTCGACCACCCGCACCCGGTAGCGCAACGACGGGTCGAGCCCGACGAGCCGGGTGGCCGGAGGCACCGCGTCCTCTCCGGTGCTCGAGCGCGCCAGTCGGTAGACGGCGTGCCGGCGGTCGGGCGAGACGGCTCCGGTGAGCTCGGAGCCGTCGTCGGCCGTGTCGCCGTGCACGAGCTCGGCCGTCGCGAGGAGCGGCCGGATGCGCTTGTAGAAGCGGATCCACGCGGCGAGCGCCGTCCGCTCCTGGGCACTGCAGCCGGTGATGTCGGTCTCGATGCCGGGCGAGGAGAACAGCGTGGTCGCCATGCGGAACGCGAGCTCGGCCGTCCGCCCGGTGGTGTGCGCCCGCTCGGGGCCGACGTGGCTGCCGATCAGCTCGGGCGGCAGCAGCAGCTCGGTCCAGCGCTGGATCCGCAGTCGCTCGAGCGGATCGTTGGTGTCGGACGCCCACACCCGGTCGGTGCGCGCGAGGATCCCGAGGTCGACGCGGGCGCCTCCGGAGGCGCAGGACTCGATCTCGAGACCGGGGTGCCGCTCCCGCAGCGCGTCGAGCAGGGCGTAGACCGCGCGGGTCTGCGCATCCGCCCCCGCTCGCCCGGCGTGGACCGCCTCGAGCAGATCGCGGTTGTGGTCCCACTTGAGGTAGTCGATCGCGTACTCCTCGACCAGGGCCGAGAGCCGCTCGAGCAGCAGCGCCGACACCTCCGGGCGCGCGACGTCGAGCACGTGCTGGTTGCGCCAGCTCCGCGCTCGGCGCGGCGACTCGAGCAGCCAGTCGGGGTGCTCGCGGGCGAGCCTCGAGCCGGGGCTGATCATCTCGGGCTCCACCCACAGTCCGAACTGCATCCCGGCGCCGCGCACGTGCTCGACGAGCGGGTGCAGACCCTCGGGCCACACCTCCGCGTCGACCGTCCAGTCGCCCAGGCCCGCGGAGTCGTCGCGCCGCCCGTCGAACCAGCCGTCGTCGAGGACGAAGCGCTCGACCCCGATCTCGGCGGCCGCATCGGCCAGGCGGATCAGGGTGGGCAGGTCGTGCCGGAAGTAGACGGCCTCCCAGGTGTTGAGGTGCACGGGCCGCGGAGTGCGGGGGTGCGAGGGGCGGGCGCGGAGGGAGGCGTGCAGCCGCCGCGAGAGGCCGTCGAGCCCGGCGTCGCTCCAGACGAAGTGCGCGGCCGGGGCCTCGAAGCGCTCGCCGGGGCCGAGGGCGATCTCGCCGGCCCGCAGCAGCTCGCCGGCGCCGAGCGCGCCGCGCCCCTCCGGCAGCCGGTCGACTCGGTGCACGGAGTCGCTGCTCCACGCCAGGTGCACGCCCCACACCTCGCCGCTGCGGTCGCCGAAGCCGGCGGTGCCCGCGATCGCGAGCGTCGGGGCGTCGTGCCCGGTGCGGCCGCGCCGCGACTCCCGCACGATGCTGCCGTGCGACACGGGGCGCCGCTGCGGCGAGCGCTCGCGGGTCCAGCGGCCCGAGAGGTCGAGGAACTCGACGGCCCGCGCGTCCAGCGGCAGGGTCGCCTCGAGGATCGACGGCTCGAGCACACGCTCCCCGCGGTTCGCGAGGGCGTGCGCGACGACGAGCACCCCGGCGTCGTCGAAGTGGAAGGAGGACGAGAGCGCGAGCTCGTCGGCGACGGCCTCGAGCACGAGGCAGCGCTCGTCGCTCTCGAGCGACACGACCCGCCAGGAGGGCAGCAGCGGCTCGCCGGCGATGTGCCCGGCGAGACCCGGCCGGCCCTGCCAGCCGTCCTGCTCCCCCGGCAGGATCGTCTGCGGCCACGGGGCGTCCAGGGCGCTGGAGGGGACCTGCCGGACGGACGCGGCGTCGAGCGCGGCGAGCGCGTCGGGGTCGACCGGCCCGGGGTCGCGGCCCCAGTGCAGGATCTCGGGCAGCCCCTCGTCGCGGAGGGCGACGATCAGCGCCGTCCCGGCCGAGCGGAGCATCCGGACGCTCATGCGAGACCCCCGTCGCGCAGGGCGAGGACGCGCACGCCGCCGGCCGGGATCCCGACGGAGCCGTCGGCCTCGTCGCCCGAGACGAGGTCGCGTCCGCTCGCCTCCACGGTCACTGCCTCGTCGGTGTGGTTGAGGAGGAACAGGAAGCGGCCGGCGGGCCCCTCCCGCCGCACCGCCTCCACACCCCGCGGCGCGTCGAGCACCGGGGCGGTCAGGGCGGGATCGAGCAGGTCGAGCAGACCGCCGATCCCGTCGTCGTCGAGCAGCGCCGACACGTACCAGGCCTCGCCCGCGCCGACCCGGCGGCGGGTCACGGCGGGGAGTGCGTCGAGGACCCCGCCGCGGTAGCGGGCCACGACCTCCGCGTCGACGGCGTGGACGCGCTCGGTCCACTCCGCTCCGCGCCAGCCGGTGTCGAGCTCGAAGGACTCGCCCTCCTGCAGCGGGCCGAACTCCTCGGAGCCGGCGCCGAGCAGCGCCGAGAAGGCGCCGGGAGCGAGCCCCGTGCGCACGCGGTTCGCGGGGTCGACGATGCCCGAGAGCGGAGTGACGATCACCGTGCCGCCCGCCTCGGCGAACGCCGTCAGCGCCGCGACCGTTTCGTCCGAGACGAGGAACAGCGCCGGCACCACCACGAGGGAGTAGGCCGAGATGTCGCGCCACGGCGGGACGATGTCGACCAGCACGGTGCGGTCGAAGAGCACGCGGTGCCAGGCCCTGGCCTGCTCGGCCCAGCGGAGCCGGTTGTGCGGCTTCAGCCCGGACGAGAACGCCCAGCCCGCCTCGTCATCGTGCAAGAGCGCCACGCGGGCGGGCTCGACCCGCGTGCCGAGCACCGGCTCGAGGCGCTGCAGCACGCCACCGAGCTCGACGACCTCCCGCCAGATCTTCGTGCCGGTGCCGGCGTGCGGCAGCATCGCGGAGTGGAACTGCTCGGCGCCCGCCGTCGACGCGCGCCACTGGAAGAACATCGCGCCGTCGGAGCCGCGCGCGATGTGCGCGAGGCTGTTGCGGAGGATCTCGCCCGGGTCCTTCGCGCGGTTGCGCGGCTGCCAGCTCGCCGCTCCGGTCGAGTGCTCGAGCAGGAGCCAGGGCGCGCGGTCCTCGGTCAACCCGCGCATCCGATCCGCCGAGAACGCGAGGTCCTGCTCGCGGCGGGGATCGGCTCCGGTCGTGTAGTGGTCGTTCACGACGAAGTCGCAGTGAGGCGCCCACCGCGCGTAGTCGACGACGTCGGGGCCCTGGCCGACCATGAAGTTCGTGGTGATCGGAGTCTCGACGCCGGCGGCGCGCAGGGTGTCCTTCTCGGCGAGGTAGTGCGCCAGCAGCTCGTCCGAGGAGAAGCGGTCGAAATCGAGCTGCAGGCCCGGGTTGTGCATCGCCCGCGACCCCCGCGGCGGGAGGATCTGCTCGAAGTCGGAGTAGCGGTGACCCCAGAACGCGGTGCCCCAGCTCGCGTTCAGGGCGTCGAGGGTGCCGTAGCGGTCGCGGAGCCAGCGGCGGAAGGCCGCGGCGGACTCGTCGCACCAGCAGTGCCGGTTGCCTCCGCCGAGCTCGTTCGAGACGTGCCAGAGGGCGACCGCGGGGTGCCGGCCGTAGCGCTCGGCCAGCGCGCCGGCGATGCGGAGGGCGTGGGAGCGGAAGACGGCCGAGCTCGGGCACCAGCCCAGGCGGCCGCCGGGGTGGATCGGCACCAGGTCGGCGTCGACCGGCAGGATCTCGGGGTGCGCGGCGAGCAGCCAGCTCGGCGGCGCCGCGGTCGGGGTCGCGAGGTCGATCGCGATGCCGCCCTCGTGCAGCAGCCCCACGATCTCGTCGAGCCACTCCCAGTCGAAGACGCCCTCGGCGGTCTCGACGAGACCCCAGGAGAAGACGCCGATAGTCACCATCGAGACGCCCGCCTCCTGCATCAGCCGGACGTCCTCGCGCCACACCTCCCGGGGCCACTGCTCGGGGTTGTAGTCGCCGCCGAAGGCGAACCGGGGCAGGACGGGGGCGCGGTGGGTCCGCTGATCGACGCTGGTCACCCTGCGAGCATTCCTGTCGCCGGCGGGCTTTGTCAAGCGGTGCAACAAAGGGCGGGGTGCGGGCGGGGGGAGGTCTCGATCCTCGTGATCCGCGGCAGGGCGGCCGCGCGTCAGGCGAGCAGGCTGCGGACCGCCAGGGCGGCGCCCGCGCGGGCCCACTCCGAGAAGTCCCAGGTGCGCACGTCGAGCTCGACCGGCACGGCCTCGCGCTCGAGGCGCTCCGCGATCCCGGCGCGGATCGACGCCTCCGCGAAGGCGACGACGGCGATGCCGTCGCCGCTGACGACCACCTTCTTGGGGTCGACGAGGTTCGCGACCTCGGCGATGATCACGCCGAGCGCCCGGCCGGCGCGCTCGAACGCGCGCAGCGCCTCCGGATCGCCGTCGCGGGCGGCCCCGACCACGTCCTCGTAGGTCGCGTCGGGGCGGCCGGACGCGGCGACCACCGCCTCGTTCACGAGCATCGTCGACGCGCAGCCGCGGTGCCCGTGCGCGCAGAGCTCCCCCTCCGGATCGACGATCGTGTGGCTGACCTGGCCCGGACGGCTGTGCCCGCCCTCGACCAGGCGGCCGTTCACGACCAGACCGCAGCCGATGCCGGTGCCCACCGTGACCAGCGCCATCGACTCGAGGCCGGCGCCGGCGCCGAACCAGTGCTCGGCCGCCGTCAGCGCCTGCACGTCGTTCTCGACCGAGCACGCGAGCCCGGTGGCCTCGCGCACCAGCCGGGCCAGCTCGACGTGGTGCCAGTCGAGGAACGCCGAGTGCTCGACGACGGCGCCGCCCGGGTTCTGCCGCACGCGGCCCGCGATCGCGATGCCGATCGAGGTGAGCGGAGCGCCGTCCCCCGCGAGCTCGTGCGCCGCCTCCGCGATCTGCCGCACGACCTCGGCCACATCGCTGCTCCGCAGGGCGTGCTCGGTCGACGACGTCACCTCGGCGCCGAGGTCGGTGACCACCGCGTAGAGGGTGTCGCCGGTGAGCTTGACGCCGAGGAAGCGGCGGGCGGAGCTGCGCACCCGCAGCATCTCGGAGGGGCGCCCGGTCGCTGCGCGCAGCCGGGTCTCGCCCTCGGCGAGCAGCCCCGCCTCGACGAGCGTGCGCGCGATGCGGGTGAGGCTGGCCCGCGAGAGCCCGAGCCGGCGCGCCAGCTCGGCCCGCGGCAGCGATCCGTGGATCAGCACCTCGAGGAGCGTGGCGCGCGTGGCCGCGGGCATGTCCTCGATCCGCAGGGCCGCCGCGGGGACGACCGGCACGGGCGCGGTCAGCGGCGAAGTCGTCATCTCGCCGAATGTAGTCCGTCGGAGGTGCTCACGGCGCTCCCACGGCCGCCGCGCGATCGCCGGCCCGCTCCCACTCGCCGGTGAAGTGGTTGAAGCAGACCGAGTTGTCGATCCGCGACCGGTCCGGCGCCTCCTCCGAGCCGACCACCTTGCCGACCCGCTCGGGGTCGGGGGCGGCGAGCGCGAGCAGCCGCGTGTAGTCGTGCTGCGGGTTCAGGATCACGTCGTCCGCCGGCCCGCGCTCGACGATGCGGCCGCGGTAGAGCACGAGGATCTCGTCCGAGAAGTGCCGCGCGGTCGCCAGGTCGTGCGTGATGTAGAGGACCGCCAGCCGGTCCTCCCGCTGCAGCCGGCCGAGCAGGTTGAGCACGCCGAGGCGGATCGACACGTCGAGCATCGAGACCGGCTCGTCGGCGATGACGACCTGCGCCCCCGGGGCGAGCGCCCGGGCGATGGCGACGCGCTGCCGCTGCCCGCCCGAGAGCTCGTGCGGGCGCCGCGGGGCGAACTCCTCCGCCGGCTCGAGGTTCACCCGCCGGAGCATCTCGAGCACCCGCTCGTGGGTCTCGGCCGCCGTGCGGGTGCGGTGGTGGATCCGCAGCGGCCGCGCGATGTGGTGCTCGAGCGAGTGGAACGGGTTCAGCGAGGCGAAGGGGTCCTGGAACACCATCTGCACGTGCCGCCGGTAGACCGAGCCCTGCACGGGCGTGCGGTCGTCGAGCGTCACGTCGACGGAGCCGGACGTGGGCTTCTCGAGCCGCGCGAGGATCCGCGCGATGGTCGACTTCCCCGATCCGGACTCGCCGACCAGGGCGACGGTGCGCCCCGGGACGAGGTCGAACGAGACGTGGTCGACCGCCCGGAACGCCTCGCGGCGCAGCCCCTTGCGGATGCTGAAGTCCTTCACCAGATCGGTGACGCTGACGCTGGTCATGCGATGTCCTCCTCGAGAACGGCGTCGGGGTGCTCCCCCGAGCGGATGAAGGCTCCGCGCGAGCCGGACAGGCTCGGGAACGAGCCGAGCAGCTTGCGGGTGTAGGGGTGCTCGGGGGCGCGGTAGATCTGCTCCGCCGTCGCGAGCTCGACGATCTCGCCGCGCAGCATCACGGCGATGCGGTCGCTGATCTCGAGCAGCAGCGGCAGGTCGTGCGTGATGAAGATCACGGCGAAGCCCAGCTCGTCGCGCAGCCGGACGATCTCGCGGAGGATGTCGCGCTGCACCACGACGTCGAGCGCGGTGGTCGGCTCGTCCATGATCATCACCTGCGGCTCGAGGATCATCGCCATCGCGATCATCACCCGCTGCCGCATGCCGCCGGACAGCTCGTGCGGGTAGGAGGTGAGCCGCACCGGATCCACGCCCACGCGGCGCAGGACGTCGGCCGCGCGCTCCTTCCGCTCCTTCCGCGACAGCCCCGGCCGGTGCGCGACCAGGACGTCGTCGAGCTGCGCCCGCACCGAGGTGACCGGGTTGAGCGCGTTCATCGCCCCCTGGAACACCATCGAGAGCTTCGACCAGCGGAAGGCCCGCATCCCGTCGTCGCCCAGCTCGAGCAGATCGGTGGAGGTGCCGTCGCGGTCGTGGAACACCACCCGGCCCGAGGCGATGCGCGCCGGCGGCTTGTGCAGCCGGTTGACCGCGTAGGCGAGGGTCGTCTTGCCGCAGCCCGATTCTCCGGCGAGCCCCAGGATCTCGCCCTCGCCCAGGCGGAAGGTGGCGCCGCGGACCGCCGTGACGGGCGACTCCACCTCGTAGACGACGCCGAGGTCCTCGACCTCGAGCACGGTGCGGGTCATGCGGCGCTCCTTCGCGCGGTGCGGGCTCCCGAGCGCTCGGCCTTGGCCGCCGCGCGGGCGCGACGGGCGTGCAGGCGGACGTTCTTGAGCCGCGGGTTGATGATCTCGTCGATCGAGAAGTTGACCAGCGAGAGGCCCATGCCGAACAGCGCGATGATCAGGCCGGGAGGGCCGAACCACCACCAGGCGCCGAGCGGCAGGGCGAAGCCGTTCTGCGCGTAGAAGAGCATCGTGCCCAGCGTCGACGAGTTGGACGCGCCGAGGCCGAGGAAGGACAGGCCCGCCTCGCCGAGGATCGCCGCGATCACCGCGAAGACGAACTGCGAGGCGAGCACCGGCAGCAGGTTCGGCAGGATCTCGACCGCGATCACGCGCCAGGCCCGCTCCCCCGCGACCTTCGACGCCGAGACGTAGTCGCGGCTCCGGATCGACAGGGTCTGCGCGCGCAGGACCCGCGCGGATCCGGCCCAGCTCGTGATGGCCAGCACGATGCCGATGGTCCAGAGACCGCGCTGCTCCTGGGGCACGAAGCCCGAGATGACGATCACCAGCGGCAGGCCGGGGATCACCAGGAACACGTTCGAGAAGAGCGAGAACGCCTCGTCGACGATGCCGCCGAGGTACGCGCCGAGGATCCCGAAGAAGGCCGAGAGGGCCGTCGCGAGGATCCCCACGATCAGGCCGATCTCGAGCGAGCCGCGGGTGGCGAAGGCGAGCTGGGCGAGCACGTCCTGGCCGGTCTGCGTCGTGCCGAGCCAGTGCTCGGCCGACGGCCCGGTCAGGCCGATGTCGCGGATGGTCGTCGGGTCGCTCACGAGGAGCGGTCCGACGAGGCCGAACAGGGCCACGCCGAGCACGAGGGCGAGCCCGATGATCAGCCACGGGGTGGGCGTCGGCAGCATCATCCGCCAGGCCGGCCGCGGGGGCCGACCCTTGGAGGCCTCGACGGTCGCGAGCTGCTCGGTCGCGTCGACGACGACGGTGTCGGAGGAGGGGGCGAGGTTCGTCATCGGCGTCAGCTCCGCGCTCGGGTCCGGGGATCGATGATCCCGTAGAAGAGGTCGACGACGAGGTTCGCGCCGAGCACGGCCAGCGTGATGAAGAGGAAGATCCCCTGCATCAGCGCGTAGTCGTTGTTGGTGACCGCCGAGAGCAGCTTCGATCCGATGCCCGGGTACGAGAACACCTGCTCGGTGACGATCGAGCCCGAGACCACGAAGCCCAGCGAGATCGCGAAGCCGGCCACCGAGGGCAGCACCGCGTTGCGGGCCGCGTAGGAGCGGAGGATCTTCCCCTGCGAGAGGCCCTTCGCCTGCGCGGTGAGGATGTAGTCCTCGGACAGCGTCGACACCATCATGTTGCGCATCCCGAGCAGCCAGCCGCCGAGGGACGCGATCACGATCGTCGCGGCGGGCAGCAGTCCGTACTGGATCGCCGAGAGCAGGAACTCCCCGTTCCAGCCCGGGTCCAGCACCACGTCGTAGCCGCCCTGCGAGGGGAACATCCGGAGTGTGGTCGCGAACACGTAGACGAGGATCAGCGCGAGCCAGAAGTAGGGCACGGCGGCGAGGAGCGTCGTGGCCGGCACGAGCGAGTCGAGCCAGGTCCCGGGCTTCCAGCCGACGATCGCGCCGAGGGCGACTCCGATCACTGTCGCGATGACCGTCGCCACCCCCACCAGCACGATCGTCCAGGGCAGCGAGGTCCCGATGACCTCGCTCACCGGAGCGGGGAAGTACGAGACCGAGACGCCCAGGTCGCCGCGGAACACGTTGACCAGGTAGCTCCAGTACTGCGAGATCAGCGGCTCGGAGGTGTTCCCTCCGAGCAGCAGCTCGTAGGCCTGGCGGGTCTCGGCGCTGACGATGCCGCCGCGCTGCTGCAGCTTGGCGAGCAGGATGTCGACCGGGTTCCCGGGCAGCAGGCGAGGGATGACGAAGTTGATCGTCAGCGCCGCCCACAGCGCGATCAGGTAGAACCCGAGTTTGCGCAGGTAGTAGTTCACGCGCGGCTCACTCGCCGGTGGGGGTCAGGTTCTTGAAGATCTGCGCGTTGTCCGGCGACGCCCAGATCGCCGGGAAGGCGTACAGGTCGTCCTCGGTGGGCCAGCCGTCGAACTTGGCGGCGTTGTACTCCGAGGTGGTGCCTCCGGTCATGACCGGGATGTAGGGCATGTCGGCGACGATCTTCGCCTGGATGATGTCGAACTGCGCCTGGCGGGCGGCGGTGTCGTCCGGGCTGGTGGCGGTCAGGGCCTCGACGGCCGCGTCGACCTCGGGGTCGCTGTAGCGGGCCACGTTGATCGGAGCAGCCTCGCCGACGGGAGCGGTGTTCGCCGTGGTGAAGAAGTTGTTGTAGAGGTAGTACGGGTCGGAGGCGGGGCCCTGGCCGAGCGAGTCGATCGCGAGCTGGTAGTTGCCCTTGCTCTTCTTGTCGGTCCACTCGTTCCACGAGGACTGCGACGCGGTGACCGCGATGCCGGCGTCGCCGAGCTGCTGGGCCATCGTGTCGATCGCGGTGATGTAGTCGGTCCAGCCGGTGACGACCTCGATGGTCAGCTTCAGCGGCACGCCGTCCTTGGCGTAGATCCCGTCGCCGCCCTTCGCGTAGCCGGCCTCCTCGAGGAGCGCCGTCGCGCGGTCGAGGTCGGGCGAGCTGGGCGCGACCGGCTCGGTGACCGCGGTCGAGATCGACTCGGCCTGCGACTCCGTCAGCACGAAGGTCGGCGAGACCTCGCTGGCGGTGTTCTGGAAGGCGAGGGAGTTGATCTGGTCGCGGTTGAGCGCGTAGTAGATCGCCTGGCGGACGGCCGGGTCGGTCTGCGGGCCGACGCAGCCGAGGTCGACGTTCGCGCAGCTGAGCAGGGCGACCTGGTTCTGCGGGACCGTGATGGCCTCGTAGCCGGGGTAGTTCTTCGCGACGTTCTCGATGTCCGGCACGGGCCCCGTCTGCCAGTCGATGGTGCCGGCGGCGAGGGCGTCGACTCCGGCGGTGTTGCCCGAGAGCGAGAGAAACCGGATCGCCTTCACGGCGGGGGCGCCGTCCCAGTAGTCCTCGTTGACGCCGAGGGTGAAGGCCTGCGCCTTGAAGTCGGCGAGGAGGTAGGGGCCGGTGCCGACCGGCTCCGCGACGACGTCGGTCACCGGGTCGACGTCGGCCCAGAGGTGCTCGGGGACGATCGGCGTGCGGCCGAGGACCGTGGGGCCGGTGACGAAGGCCGGGTGGTCCCAGGTGATGCTCACGTGGGTGTCGTCGGTCGCCGTGACGACGCCGTCGAAGCCGCCGGTGTTCAGCGACGGGTTCTCGACCAGCATCTCGAAGGTGAAGACGACGTCCTCGGCGGTGAACGCCTCTCCGTCGCTCCAGGTCACGTCGTCGCGCAGCGTCACGTCGAGCTGCGTGCCCTCGGCGTTCCAGGTGTACTCGGTGCCCAGCAGCGGCACGTAGGGGTCGGAGTTGATGTTCGTGACGAAGAACAGCGATTCGTAGATGGTGCCGAGCCCGCCGATCTTGGAGGGCGAGTACGGGTTGAAGTTGATCTGGTAGTCGCCTGCCTGACCGGTGTAGGCGACGAGGGTGTCGGCCGACGAGGTGCCGGAGGAGCTCGCTCCCCCGGTGCAGCCGGAGAGCAGGAGGGCGGACGCCGCGGTGGCGGCGGCAGCGGCGAGGACGCGCAGGCGTCGGCCTTCTCGAACGCGAAGGAACATCGTTGATCCTTTCCTGGCGTCGGCAACGCAGGGCTGTCGACGGTGACGGAGCTGTGTGCGGCGAGCGCCGCCCGAGCATTGTTACATGACTGAACTAAGTGGTCAACAGATTCGGGAGCAACTCGTGAGAGCGCTCTTCCCGGCAGACGACGACCGCCGCGGGACGACGGGGATCAGCCCCGGCGGGGGGCGGTGGTGCCGCGCAGCACGAGACGCGGGCGCTCCGGCGAGCGCTCGGGCGGCAGAGCACCGTCGATCACGGCGAGCAGCGCCTCGGCTGTGAGCACGCCCAGGCCGTGCACGTCGCGGCTCATCACGGAGAGCGGAGGGTCGGCCAGGCGGCACAGCTCGGAGTCGTCCCAGGCGAGCAGCGAGAGCTCGCGCGGCACCGCGACTCCGAGGGCCCGCGCGGCGGCCAGCCCGCCCAGAGCCGCCAGATCGTTGTCGAACACGATCGCGGTCGGGCGCTCGTCGTCGGCGAGGAGCGCCCGGGTCGCGGCCTCCCCCGAGCGGGCGGAGTAGTCGCTCTCGACCGAGCGGCCCGACAGCCCGGCCACCCGCAGCCCCCGCTCGAACGCCTCGCCGCGCTCCCGGGTGTGGCCGAGCCGGAGCGGACCCGACACCCGCCCGATCCGCCGGTGCCCGAGCGCGACGAGCGCCGCCATCGCCTCGAGCATCGGCGTCGCGTTGTCGACGGGGATCGACGGGACCGTGCCGCCTGCCGCCCGCCCGCCGAGCACGACGACGGGCAGCCCGAGCTCCCGCGCCCGCTCCGGCCGCGGATCGTCCTCGACGGGGTCGCCGAGCACCGCTCCGGCGACGCGGGGATGCGCGGCCCAGCGCGCGAGGACCGCGATTTCCGCGGCCTGGTCGTGCGCGACCTGCAGCAGCACGCCCCCGCCGCCCGGCACCAGGACGTCCTCCATCCCGGCGATCAGCTCGGCGAAGAACGGGTCGCCGCCGTGCTCGCGCGGAGGGCGGCGCACGACGATCCCGACGATCGGGAGGCGCGCCGCCCCGCCGGCGCTCAGGCCGGCACCGCCGCGTGCAGCCCGCCGGCGTGGCGCACGACCAGCGGATCGAGGAACGCGTCCGGATCGGTGTCGGCCGCGGCGCCCGAGATCGTGAAGCGCGCGGACTCGCCGGCCAGAAGGGTGACGAGGCCCTCGTCCACCCGGGCGCCGGCGTCGACGCGGTCGACGAGCAGGGTGACGTCCCGCGCCAGGGAGCGGGCCGTGACCGTGACGACGACGTCCGCGCCGGAGCGCTCGGCCGAGGCTTCCAGCGGTGACGAGTCGAGGGCCTGGTCGACGACCTCGGCCGGGTGCAGCAGCGCGCGCGTCCATCCCTCCGGCTGCACGCTGACGATCTGGCCGGCCACGTCGCCGAACGCCGTGATCGCGGCGGGCAGCGGAGTCGTCGCCTCGCCGCGCGCCGGAACCGACGCGTCCCAGCGCTCCTCCGCGAGCACCGTGCCGTCCAGCTGCAGGCGCCGGGCGACGACGGAGCCGCTCCACGCCTCGTCCGTGTCGTTCAGCAGCACCGCGGCCGGCCCGCCGTCGCGGGGCTGGATGGTCGCGAGCCGGGGCGCGTACGCCGCCCGGAGCGCGAACCAGAGGGGCTTCCGGTGCTCGTGGAAGTCGACGGCCGCCCACGAGACGACCGGCCAGTCGTCGTTCAGCTGCCACACCACGACTCCGGTGTTCAGCGGCGACAGCGAGCGGAAGTGCTCGATGCCGAAGCGCAGCGCGGCCGCCTGGTTCAGCTGGGTCGCCCAGTGCCAGTCCTCGATCGAGACCGGTGTGGGCAGGTGACCGGCGAGTCCGCGCTCGAGCTTGAGGTTGCCCTCGTGCGCCTTCTGGTGCACCAGCATCTGCTCGCCGTAGGGCTCGAGCGGCTCGTCGTGCACGACGCTCGTGAGCGTCGACCAGGCGGGCGGGCCCTGGAAGCCGAACTCCGAGACGAACCGCGGGCGCCAGTCGGCGTAGCCGGTGTAGTCGCGCGTGTTCCAGACGTCCCAGATGTGCACGGTGCCGTTGGCCGGATCGTTGGGGTGCAGGTAGTCGTCGAACGAGTACGGGCTGCCCGGCGAGTAGAACCGCGTCGGGTCGAGCTCGGCGAGGATCCCCGGGAGCAGGCGCCGGTAGTAGTCGTTGCCCCAGGTCGCGCCCGCGAGCCGGGTGCGCCAGCCCCAGTCGGTGTAGCCGACGATGTTCTCGTTGTTGCCGTTCCAGATGATCAGCGACGGGTGCGCGCTGAGCCGGGTGACCGCCTCGCGCGCCTCCGGCTCGACCTCGACGGCGAGCCACTCCTCCTCGGCGTAGGCCGCGCAGGCGAAGAGGAAGTCCTGCCAGACCAGCACACCCTGCTCGTCGCAGAGGTCGTAGAAGTCGTGCGACTCGTAGATCCCGCCGCCCCAGACGCGCAGCAGGTTCATGTTCGCCTCGGTCGCGTCGGCGATCCGCCGCGCGTACCTGTCGCGGTCGACCTCGGTGACGAACGCGTGGTCCGGGATCCAGTTGGCCCCGCGGATCTGCACCGTCCGGCCGTTCACCTCGACGCGGTAGGGCGAGCCGTCCTCGTCCGGAGTGGTGTCGACCCGCACGGTGCGGAAGCCCACCCGTCCCGTCCAGACCGACTCGTCGCCCGCGGCGACGGCCACGTCGTAGAGGGGCTGCTCGCCGTAGCCGCGCGGCCACCAGACGTCGACGTCCGGCACCCGCAGCGCGAGCACCGCCTCGGTCGTGCCCGCGTCCACGGTGGTCGCCGTCTCCGCTCCGCCCGCCGCGACCGACACCTCGGCCGAGGAGGCGCCGGCCCACTCGAGGTCGACGTGCGCGCTCAGCACGCCGTCGGTCCCGTCGACGTCGACGAGCGGACGCACGGCGGCGATCCGCACGCCCGACCAGCTCTCGAGGCCGATCGGCCGCCAGATGCCGCTGGTGGCGACGTCGATGCCCCAGTCCCAGCCGAAGTTGCTCGCGGTCTTGCGCAGCGCGTTGTAGGGGTGGTGGTTCACGTGCGGGCGCGGGCCGTGCTCGATCGAGCGGCGCTCGGCCTCGTCGACCGGGGCCGCGAACTCGATCGAGAGCAGGTTCTCCCCCTCGACCAGGGCCTCCCGCACGTCGAAGCGGTACGACCTGTGCTGGTTCTCCGTGCGCCCGATCTCGTCGCCGTTCAGGCGCAGGGTCGCCACCGTGTCCAGCCCCTCGGCGACGAGGTCGTGCCGCTCGGAGCCGTCGTCGGACCAGGCGAAGCGGGTCTCGTAGACCCAGGCCGTCCGCCCGATCCAGGACAGCCGCGATTCGTTGCCGCCGTCGAAGGGATCGGGGATCAGCCCCGCGGCGAGGAGGTCGGTGTGCACGCAGCCGGGCACGGTCGCCGCCACCTCCCCCGTCGGCCGCTCGGGCGCCTCCTTGCCCTCCAGGGCTCGCAGTGTCCAGTTCTCGTGCAGGGGGATGACGGTCATGGCTTCCTCGCCTCGGTTGTCGTATCCGGTGTCGGATACTTTCTTAGACGACTTAACGAAGTACCGTCAAGGGACGCACGAGCAGAACGGAGGCGCCGATGGCGACTACGCGAGCGCCCCGCTCCCCCGCGACGAGCCGCGGGGTCCTGCTGGATCTCGTGCGCGCCCGCGGTCCGATCAGCCGGGTCGAGCTCGCCCAGGTCACCGGGCTGACGCAGGCCACCGTGTCGATCCTGGTCCGGCAGCTGCTCGCCGACGGGCTCGTCGCGGACGCGGGCCGCTCGGAGTCGACGGGCGGCAAGCCGCGAGAGCTCCTCGCCCTCGTGCCGTCGGCACGCGTCGCCCTCGGCCTGCAGCTCGAGGCCGACTCGACCACGGCGATCGTGGCGGATCTCGCCGGATCCGTCGTCGGGCGGCTCCGCACCCGCGGCGTCCTCGACGAGGGCCCGGAGTCGTTCGTGCGCGGCTTCGCCGAGCGGATCGACCTCCTGATCGAGGCGCTCGGCGTCGAGCGCGAGCGGGTCGTCGGCGTCGGCGTCGTCACTCCCGGCGGCGTCGACCGCTCGGGCGAGCGCGTCGTCGGCCTGCCCGGCCCGCAGGGCGCGGAGTGGGCGGCCGCCGGGCTGCGCTCGCTGCTCGAGGAGGCCTGCGCGCTGCCCGTGCTGCTCGACGACGACGCCTCGGCCGCCGCCGTCGGCGAGTTCTGGGCCGGGACGTTCCCGGCGGCGGGCGCGCACTGCACGCTGTACCTCGCCGGCGGGATCCGCGCCGGCCTCGTCCTCGACGGCGCCCTGCACCGCGGCTCCGGAGCGGGAGCGGGCCGGCTCGACCGCTTCGGGCCCCGCGGCTCCGCCCCCCTCGCCGAGCGCGTCGGACTGCCCGGCATCGCCGCGGCAGCGCGCGCGGCGAGACTCCCCGGCCTCTCGGGCGACGCGTTCGCCGACGCCGCCGCGGTCGCCACCGCCGCCGTCGGCGGGGACCCCGCGTCCGCCGCCGTGGTCGACGCCGCCGCCCACGAGCTCGCCGACGTCGCCGTGGCGCTCGCGGATCTGCTCGACCTCGACTCCGTCGTGCTCGCCGGACCCGCCTTCGCGGTGGCCGGCTCCCGGCACCTGGCCGTCCTGCGCGCCCGCTTCGCCGACGAGCATCCGGGGTCGCGCGTGCTGCTGTCGGCCCACGTCGCCGATGCGGCCGCGGTCGGCGCCGCCGCCCTGGTCCTGCAGCGCGCCCTCTCCCCCCGCGGGCCCGCACGAGGCCCGCTCGAGGGATCCGGCCCGATCGGCGCCGATCTCGGCTACGGTGGTCCACGCGAAGGGGAGTAGTTCCCACCGCCTGCTCGGCAGGCGACGAGGCGCGTCGACATGCTGGTCCGGAACGATCCGGACCCGGCGCTCCACCCGGATCCGCACGGACCCGGGCGAACGAGACCTTCGGTCAGTCGACGCACGTCCTGACCGGTCCCTCTCGCGCGGGTCGGCGGGCCCGAACCCAGGAGATCCCATGGTGAGAACCGCCCAGGACCCCGCTCCCCCCAGCCCCGCGCAGATCCGCCGCTGGCGCCGCTACCTCGCCGACGAGCTCGCCGAGGCCGCCACCTACCGCGATCTCGCGGGCCGCCGCTCGGGCGAGGAGCGCGAGATCCTGCTCGCCCTCGCCGCCGCCGAGGGCCGGCACGAGGAGCACTGGCGCGGACTGCTCGGCTCCGCCGCGGAGCCGTCGCCGCGACCGGATCTGCGCACGCGCGTGCTGGGCTTCCTCACCCGCCGCTTCGGCTCGGTCTTCGTGCTCGCGCTCGTCCAGCGCGCCGAGGCCCGCTCCCCCTACGCCGACGACGACGACGCGACCGAGGCCATGGCGGCCGACGAGCGGATCCACGGCGAGGTCGTGCGGGGACTCGCCGAGCGCGGCCGCACCCGCCTCTCCGGGACCTTCCGCGCCGCGGTCTTCGGCGCCAACGACGGCCTCGTCTCGAACCTCGCCCTCGTGCTGGGCGTCGGGGCGAGCGGAGTGGCCACCAGCGTCGTGCTGTTCACCGGCCTCGCGGGGCTGCTCGCCGGCGCGCTCTCGATGGGCGCGGGCGAGTTCGTCTCGGTGCGCTCGCAGCGCGAGCTGCTGAGCGCCTCCTCCCCCGACCTCGACACCAACCGCCTCGTCCCCGACCTCGACGTCGACGCGAACGAGCTCGCCCTCGTCTACCGCGCGCGCGGCATGACCGAGGCCGAGGCGAACGCCCGCGCCGAGCACGTCTTCACGGGGCTGCGCGGCGGAGTCGCGGCCACGTCGCCGATCACCATCGGCGGCCCGAAGGCCGATCCGTCGATCGACGAGCACGAGTCGATCGGCACGGGCATGGGCGCCGCGCTCTCGAGCTTCTGCTTCTTCGCGTCCGGGGCGATCATCCCCGTGCTGCCCTACCTGCTGGGCCTGTCCGGGATCGCCGCCGTGATCCTCGCCGCGGTCCTCGTCGGCCTCGCCCTGCTGGCCACCGGCGCGATCGTGGGGCTCCTCTCGGGCGCGCCCCCGCTCGCCCGGGCGCTGCGCCAGCTCGGCATCGGCTACGGAGCGGCGCTCGTCACCTACCTGCTCGGACTGCTGTTCGGAGCCTCGGGGGTCTGAGCGCCCTCAGTCCTCCGCCTGCTCCTCCTCGCGCGGGGCCGGACGCCCGCGCCAGCGCAGCGCCGCGACCCCGATCGCGATCAGCAGCGAGAACGGCAGCGACCCCAGCAGCGAGATCGACGCGTAGTAGAGGATCTGCCGCTGGATCCACTCCGGCGACGGGGTGTCGGAGTCGCCGTAGTAGGGAGCGGGCGGCGAGGAGTAGCCGATCGAGAGGATCGCGAACCCCAGCGCGGTCCCGGCGAGTCCCGCGAGCAGCAGCACCAGGAGCCAGGGGTTCCGCAGCAGCGGGGCGTCGGGCTCGGACGCGATCACCGGGGCGGACGGAGCCTCCGGCTCGACGTCCCGCGCGGGCGGCCGGGCTTCGGAGGGCAGGCGCACCGCCTCCTCGGGCCGCGCGGACCCGGTGGCCTCCCGGCGCGCGCGCCGACTGTCGGCGACCTCGGCGATGCGCGGCAGCGGCGCCGAGCGCGCACCGGTCGGACGCGGCCCGGCCCCCGGTCGGGCGAACGCGCGGTCGTCGCCGCGCACCCGGTCCACTCCCCCGGCGAAGCCCCGCTGGAAGGCGGGGTCGTAGCGCGGGTCCATGCGCTCGCGTCCGCCGCGCTCGCGCACCCGCCCGCCCGTCGTGCTCGTGTCCGGGTCCTGCCCGTCCCTGTCAGTCATCGTCGACCTCCGGCTCCGCGGTGAGGAGTCCGCGCAACCAGTCCCGCGCCTCGATGAACACCTCGTCGTCGTAGCGTCGCACGTACGAGACCGGACGGCGATCCGCCCGGGGGTAGGAACCCAGGAAGATCACACCCGGGCTGAAGCGCCGGAGTCCGAGCAGCGCGTCGGCGACGCGCTCATCGGCCACGTGCCCGTCGAGGTCCAGCACGAAGCGGTAGCGGCCGAGGGCGTCGCCGATCGGACGCGACTGGATCATGCTCAGGTTCACTCCGCGGGTCGCGAACTGCTCGAGCATCTCGAGCAGCGCGCCCGGCTCGTCGGCCGGCAGCTCCGCGATGATGCTCGTCTTGTCCGCGCCCGTCGGCTCGGGTAGGAGCGTCGTGCGCGAGACGTGCACGAACCGCGTGACGGCGTTCGGATTGTCGCCGATCCGCTCGGCCAGCACGTCGACCGCGTGGTGCGCGACGATCCCCGGAGGAGCGATGGCGGCGTCCGCGGGGGACCCGGCCAGCAGGTCCACCGTCGCCTGCACGTTGCTGGACGCGGGCAGGTACTCGTGGCTGGGCAGCTCGGCGTCGAGCCACTGCCGGCACTGGCCGTAGGCGACCGGATGCGCGGCCACGGTCCGCACGTCGCCCAGCCGCGTCCCCGGCCGCGCCACCAGGATGAACGACACCGGCACCAGGTACTCGCCCACGATGCGCAGCCCCGGGATCCGCGCCAGCGCGTCCTGCGTGGCCGTCACTCCGCCCTCGACCGAGTTCTCGATCGCGATGACCGCGCCGTGACTCCGGCCCGAGACCAGATCGCCCAGCGCCTCGCCCACGTTCGCGACGCTGCGCCAGTGATGGCCGCGTGCCTCCGGGACCTGCGCGAGCGCCGCCTCGGTGAACGTGCCGGAGGGCCCGAGATAGCTGTAGACACGGGACTCGGAGGCGCTGTCGGGCATGGCGGACAGCCTAGCCACCGGCTGTCCAGGCGGTATCGCGGGCCCGAGCGGGCTGCCACTATGGACCCCATGACCGATCGCGCAGGGAAGCCGGCACAGGCCTCCGATCTCATCGACGTCGAAGCCCTCGTGAGGGCCTACTACGACAACAAGCCGGACGTGTCCGACCCGCTCCAGAAGGTGGTCTTCGGCACCTCGGGGCACCGCGGATCCTCGTTCGACACCGCCTTCAACGAGGACCACATCGCCGCGGTGACGCAGGCGATCGTCGAGTACCGGACCCAGCAGGGCATCACCGGTCCGCTCTTCATCGGCGCCGACACGCACGGCCTCTCGCGCCCGGCGCTGACGACCGCCCTCGAGGTGCTCGTCGCGAACCAGGTGCGCGTGCTGGTCGACGAGTTCGACGACTTCGTGCCCACCCCGGCGCTGAGCCACGCGATCCTCCGCTGGAACAACGACCCGGCGCACACCGACGAGGCCGACGGCATCGTCGTCACCCCGTCGCACAACCCGCCCCGCGACGGCGGCTTCAAGTACAACCCGCCGCACGGCGGACCCGCCGACTCCGACGCCACCACCTGGATCGCGGACCGCGCCAACGAGCTCATCGCCGACGGCAACCGCGGCGTGAAGTCGGCCGAGCCCTCGGCCGTCGAGACGTACGACTTCCGCACCCACTACGTGGCGGACCTGAAGAACATCATCGACATCGACGCGATCAAGAAGGCGGGAGTGCGCATCGGCGCCGATCCGCTGGGCGGCGCCTCCGTGCACTACTGGCAGCTGATCGCTGAAATGTACGAGCTCGACCTCACGGTCGTCAACGGCGAGGTCGACCCGGCCTGGGGCTTCATGACCCTCGACTGGGACGGCAAGATCCGGATGGACCCGTCCTCCCCGAGCGCGATGGCCTCCGTCGTCGCCCGCTCCGGCGACTTCGACGTGCTCACCGGCAACGACGCCGACGCCGACCGCCACGGCATCGTCACCCCCGACGGCGGGCTGATGAACCCCAACCACTACCTGGCCGTCGCCATCCAGTACCTGTACACGCACCGCTCCGGCTGGCGCGAGGACGCGGCGATCGGCAAGACGCTCGTCTCCTCCTCGATCATCGACCGCGTCGCCGAGTCGCTCGGCCGCCGCCTCTGGGAGGTGCCGGTCGGCTTCAAGTGGTTCGTCCCGGGCCTCGTCGACGGCTCGGTCGGCTTCGGCGGCGAGGAGTCGGCGGGCGCGTCGTTCCTCCGCTTCGACGGCACCGTGTGGACCACCGACAAGGACGGGATCCTGCTCGCGCTGCTCGCCTCCGAGATCATCGCCGTGACCGGCAAGAGCCCATCGGCGCTCTACCGCGAGCTGACCGAGCGCTTCGGCGACCCGGTCTACGAGCGCGTCGACGCCGTCGCCACCAAGGCGCAGAAGGCCGCGCTCGGCAAGCTCGACGGAGACGCCATCCCGGCCACCACGCTGGCCGGCGAGGAGATCGTCGCGAAGCTCTCGAAGGCCCCGGGCAACGGCGCGGGCGTCGGAGGCGTGAAGGTCGTCACCGAGAACGCGTGGTTCGCCGCGCGCCCCTCCGGCACCGAGGACGTCTACAAGATCTACGCCGAGTCCTTCCGCGGCCTCGACCACCTCCACGAGGTGCAGGCCGAGGCCCGCACCATCGTCGACGCCGCCCTCGACTCCTAGCCGTCGGCGTTCCCGAATTGCCCGGAAGGGCTCGTTCTCCGTTGCGAGAACGAGCCCTTCCGGGCAGTTCAGCGTCGAATCGCGGCGCGGACCTGCGCGACGACGGAGGGGAGGTCCGCGAGGTCGTCGCCGGTGAGCTCGATGACGAGATAGCCGGCGGCACGGAGGCGGCCGATCCGTGCGCGATCCCGGCGCCAGCGGTCGCGTTCGACCCGGTGGTAGTCGCCGTGGTACTCGACGATCACCCGCGCGGACGGGATGCAGAGATCCACTCGGCCCAGGAACGCACCGGCGTGGTGGATCTCGACGTTGGCCTCGATCCCGGACACGCCCGCGAGGACCAGCGCGACACGCACGAGCGACTCCGGCCGGGACTCGGCCCTCGCGTCGAGAAGCCCGAGCGCCTGCCGCAGCCTGCGGAGACCTCTCCTGGACCGGTACCTCGAGACCGCTTCCTCGAGCGAGCCGTGAGTGCACAGCCCCCGACGCAGGAAGAAGTCGCCGACAGCGACGAGGTCCCCGAGCTCGAGGACGGCACCGAGATCGCACCAGGTGCGGGCCGCCGTCGTCAGCCGGCCCAGCGGGTACGTCAGCACCTCCACGGAGGTGTCGATCGCGAGGGACCGCCCGGAGATGCCGTCTGCATGGGGCGCGCGCCGAGGTGCCGCGACGGCGATGTCGAGTTCCGTCCGGCGTTCCCAGGGAAGATCCAGCGGCGCGCCCCAGAGAAGGGCAGCCGTCGGCCCGCACGCGAACGCCTCCCTCCCGAGCCGGTACAGGAGGGCTGAGCAGCGCTCGCCGAGCGTCGTCGCCGGTCGCACCGATCGGACGCCGCGCACCGGCGCCGCGATCCCGCGCATCCCCGCTCGCGTCGCCCCCGCCTCGTATCCCTCCGACACCCGGAACACACCCTCGGGAAGATCTCCATGCACGCGCCCATGCTGACGACTTCCGTGCCGCCGCGTGCACAACTCTCCACAGCCCCAACTGAGTTGCCCGGAAGGGCTCGTTCTCGCGCTGGAGAACGAGCCCTTCCGGGCGAGTCAGGGCCGAGCGGCTACCAGCGGAGGTGGACGGCGGGGCGGAAGTGGGTGTCGTAGAGGGCGTTCACGGCCTCCATGAACGCGGGGCCGAGCGGAGCCGCGTCGGCGGCGGTCGCGTTCGCGCGGGCCTGCTCGGGCGAGCGGGCGCCGGGGATCACGGAGGTGACGCCGTCCTGCTGGATGATCCAGGCGAGCGCGGCGGCCGCGGGGGCGAGGCCGTGGTCGGCGGCGAGGCGCGAGAACTCCTGCGCGGCCTCGACTCCGGTCGCGAAGTCGACGCCCGAGAACGTCTCGCCGACGTCGAACGCGGAGCCGTCGCGGTTGTAGTTGCGGTGGTCGTCGGCCGCGAACGTCGTCTCGGTCGTGTACCGGCCGCTCAGCAGTCCCGAGGCGAGCGGCACCCGGGCGAGGATCCCCACTCCGGCTTCGCGGGCGGCGGGCAGCACCGCGTCGAGCGGCTTCAGGCGGAACGCGTTCAGGATGATCTGCACGCTCGCGACGTTCGGCCGCGCGATCGCGGTGAGCGCCTCCTCCGTGCGCTCGACCGAGACGCCGTAGTTCGCGATCGCGCCCTCGGAGACGAGGGTGTCGAGCGCGTCGAAGACGGCGTCGTCGGAGTAGACGGAGGTGGGCGGGCAGTGCAGCTGCACGAGGTCGAGGGTGTCGACGCCGAGGTTCTTGCGCGAGCGGTCGGTCCAGGCGCGGAAGTTGTCGAGCACGTAGTTCTCGGGCACCTGATCGACGCGGCGGCCCATCTTGGTCGCGACGAACACCCCGGAGTCGGGGTGCGCGGCGAGGTAGGAGCCGATCGTGCGCTCGCTGCGGCCGTCGCCGTACACGTCGGCGGTGTCGAAGAGGGTGACCCCCGACTCCACGGCGGCGTCGAGGATCGCGAGGGCGTCGTTCTCGGCGACGTCACCCCAGTCGGCACCGAGCTGCCAGGTTCCGAGGCCGACGACGGAGACGGGCGCACCTGTGCGTCCGAGAGTTCGAGTGTCCATGCCTCCACCGTAGGCGCGGGCCGCGTCGCGCGGAGCCCCTTGCGCGTGCCCTAACGTCGAGGGCATGCCCCTCGTCGTCCTCGGAAGCGCCAACCTCGACCACGTCCACCGCGTCGCCCGCATCCCGGCTCCCGGTGAGACGGTGCTGGCCTCCGACTACCGCACGTTCCCGGGCGGCAAGGGCCTGAACCAGGCGGTGGCCGCGGCCCGGACCGCCGCGGGGACCGCGTTCGTCACGAGCCTCGGGCGCGATGCGGCCGGCGACGAGCTCGCCGAGGTGCTCGCCCGCGAGCCGCTCGAGTTGCACGCCCGCCGCGTCGAGCAGCGCACGGGCACGGCGCAGATCACGGTCGACGACGCGGGCGAGAACGCGATCGTCGTCGACTCCGGAGCGAACGCCGCGTTCACGGGGCTGACCGGCGCGGAGGAGGAGGTCGTCGCGGGCGCCTCTGCTCTGCTCCTCCAGCTCGAGGTGCCGCAGGAGACGGTGCTCGCCGCCGCCCGCGCGGCGCGCGCCGCCGGGGTCGTCACGATCCTGAACGCCGCGCCGATCGGGCCGCTGCCGGACGGGCTGCTCGCGGCGCTCGACGTGCTGATCGTCAACGAGCACGAGGCGCGGGAGCTCGGGAGCGCGCGCGGCCTCGAGGCGGCGGACGACACCGCGCTGGCCGCGGCGCTGACGGCGCTCGTGCCGCTCGTCCTCGTCACGCTCGGCTCCGACGGAGTGGTCGTCGCCGTGCGCGGTCGCGAACCGCTGCACGCCCCCGCTTTCCGCGTCCGCGCCGTCGACACGACGGGAGCCGGCGACACCTTCTGCGGCGCCTTCTCGGCCCGGTTGGCGGCGAGCGCCGTCGACCTCGCCGATCCGGAGGCGCTGCTGCCCCTGGTCCGCTGGGCCGGCGCGGCGGCCGCCGTCTCGGTGACGCGCGCGGGCGCGGCCGTGTCGGCCCCGACCGCCGCCGAGACGGAGTCGTTCCTCGCCGATCAGGGCTGAGCGCGCCGATCAGCGCTGAGCGCCCGCCGACCCGAGCCGACGACGGCGATCCCCGGGGTCTAGTCGACCGCCGCGATCCGCACCGCGATCCGCGCGCGGCGCTCCGGGTGCTCCTGCTCGCACCACTCCCGCGCCACGGCGCCCACGGCCCGGGCCACGCTCGGTGCGGACGCGTCGGCGGCCACTCCGATGTCGATCGAGACGACGATCCCGTCGGGCGCGATCCGCACCAGCACCGGCTCCGCGAGTGTGCCGCCCGAGGCGGTGCCCAGGGAGCCGGGTAGCAGCGGGATCGGCGAGGGAGCGAGCGCCGTCGCCGCGTGGGCGAGCACGTCGCGCGCCTCGGCCCGCGCCGGCACGACCATCGCCACTCCGGGAACGGCGCGCACGAGCGCGGTGAGCACGGACGAGGGGCTCTCCGACTGCGGGGCGACCACGCCGCCCGCCGTGCTCACGACCCCTCCGTTCCGGGGATGTAGACGTCCTCGACGCGGACGTCGATCGTCGAGATGCTCAGCTCGGTCTGGGTGAGCAGTCGCGAGTGGATCCGCTCGCGCACCTGCTGGGCCGCGTCGGCGATCGGCACGCCCCAGAACACCGAGATCGTGACCTCGATCGCGATCTCGGCCTCGGGGTCGCCGACGTCGCCGACCAGCCGGCAGCGGCCGACCAGCACGCCGGGGACGCTGTCGCCCGCCTCCCGGACGAGGCCGCGCACCGCGCCCTCGGTGATCGTCAGCTCGACGTCCGGTTCGGGGCTCGCCAGCGGGATGTCGCGACCGGCGCGCGCCTCCCGCCGCACCTGGGTGAGGATCGAGCCGAACCAGCTCTCCTCCGGCGCGGGCAGGCGCTCGGCGTCGTCGTCGATCAACGCGCCCGACAGAGCGCGCACCCGCTCGAGCGCCTGGAGCGTCCTGCGGTGCTCGGGCGACTCCTCGATCGCGGGGTCGTAGGGGAGGCGTCCACGGTCGAGGTAGTCGCTGAGGTCGTCGATCGTGCGCTCCTCGGCTGCGCCGTCGAGCGGCACCGCCTCGACGGGCACGACCTCGAGCGCGTCGCTGCGCTCGGGTCCGGCCGGCCGGTCCCCCGGCACCTCCGGCCTGTCGTCGGCGTTCATGGGGCCTGCTCCTTCATCGGGGACGTCCTTCATCGCCAGTCCTCCATCGCCACGACGAGCGACTCGCGGGCTCGCGCGAGCTTGCCGCGCACGGCGGTCGGAGTGAGTCCGAGGTGCTCGGCGATCTCACCGTAGGACTCGCCGCCCACCTCGCGGAGCAGCCAGCACTGGCGCTGGGACTCCGGCAGTTCGGCCAGTGCTGCGGCGAGCGCCTTCATCGCGTCGGAGCGCTCGGCGGCCTCGAAGGGCCCCGGCTCCTTCGCGGCGGGGTGCTCGACGGCGTCGACGTCGTCGGCGGGGCGGCGCTGACGCATCAGGTCGACGCTGGATCGGCTGACGATCCGCATCATCCAGCTGCGCACGCTCGCCGGCTCCTTCAGCTGGGGCAGCTGAGCCCACACGGTGATGAGCGCGTTCTGCACGGCGTCGGAGGCATCGGCCTGCGAGCCCGTCAGCCGCCACGCGTACGCGCGGAGGATCGACTGGTGCCGCTTGACCAGGACCTCGAAGGCCCGGACGTCGCCCTCGGCCGAGCGCTCGGCGAGGAGCGCATCGCTCGCCGACTCCAGACCCGGCATGGCGCCCTCTCTCCTCCGGCCGTCGGCACCGTGCCGGACGACTATCAGGCAACGGTCAGGAAATTTCCCGATCCGGACCGTGACGATCGCCCTCCGGGCTCCGTCTGACTCATGTAAGCACAGCCCGGACGAGCAAGACTGCGAAGTCGATCCGACCGGGCCCCCCGATCCCCGACCGCGCTCCCGCGGCCGACGACACGTACAGGAGACATCATGAGCGACAGCACTCGCACCCCCTCCACCCCCCGCGTCGACACGTCCGTCGACACCGTGACGAGCCTCGGAGGCGCCGTGTCCGGCACCGCCCAGGGCCGCACGGTCATCGACGACGCCGTGATCGCCAAGGTCGCCGGCATCGCGGCCCGCGAGGTCCCCGGCGTCTTCGCCCTGGGCAACAACGCGGCCCGCGCGTTCGGAGCGATCCGCTCCGCCGTCGGCGCCAACGACCACGGCCAGGGCGTGCGCGTCGAGGTCGGCGAGACCCAGGTCGCGGTCGACGTGACCCTCGTCGTCGCCTACCCGGTGCCGATGCAGACCGTCGCCGACCGCGTGCGCGACGCCGTCGCCGAGGCCATCACCGAGCTCGTGGGCATGGCGGTCGCCGAGATCAACGTCGCGATCGTCGACGTGCACATCCCCGGGGACGACGACTCCGCCGAGACCGAGAGCCGCGTCCGATGAGCGTCCCCACTCCCCCCGCCGCCTCGAACCGCAGCACCGTCCTCGGCGTGGTCGTCGGCGCGATCCTCGCGTTCGCCGCCCTGCTCTTCGGCTTCTGGGGCTTCGTCCTCACCGCCGTCTTCATGGCGCTGGGCGTCCTGATCGCGCGGATGCTCGACGGATCGCTCGACGTGCGCAGCCTCGTGGACGTGTTCCGCGGCCGCACGACCTCCCGCTAGGAGCACCGCATGACCACCGACCTGCAGTCGCGGCCCGCCACCGGTGCGCCGGTGGCGGGGACCGTCACCGTCAGCGTCCGCTCGATCGAGCGCACCGCGCTCGCCGTCGTGCACGAGGAGCTCGGCGTGGAGGTCTCGGCGATCCGCGTCCGCCTGTCGGACGACCGCGGCGGCCTCGCGCTCGCCGTCACCGCTCCGGTCGTCGTCGATCCCGATCCCGTCTCGGCTCCCGGAGCCGACGGCGGGAACCTGCTCGACCGCCTCCACCGCGACCGAGCCCGCATCGCCGCCCGGATGCAGGCCCTCACCGGCCGCACCGTCACCCGCGTCGACGTGCGCGTCACCGGCACCCGGACCCGCAGCACGAGGAGAGTCGCATGAGCCCCGCATCGTCCCCCCGCGACGCCGCCCCCGACGCCCGGTACGGCCGCTTCCTGCGGCGCGAGACCCACCGGTCGCGCTCGGCCGCCGAGATCGTGGTCCTCACCGTGATCGCGCTGATCGCGGCGTACGTCGGCACCGAGGCGGTGCTCGCCGTCCTCGGCGCGACTCCGCTGCTGATCACGCCGTCCGATCTGCTCGCCGCGCTCGTCGGAGTCGGGGAGCTCGCCACCGGCGCGCTCATCGGCATCGCCGTCGGCACGGGTCTGCTCGCGCTGATCCTGCTCGTCCTGGCCCTCGCCCCCGGTGCTCGCGCCCGGCACACGATCGCCGACGACCGCCTCGCGGTCGTGGTCGACGACGGAGTGATCGCCTCGGCGCTCGCCCGCTCGGCCCGGACGATCGCGCGGTCGCGCCGCGAGGACACCAGCGCCTCGATCGGCCGCCGCACCGCGGTCGTCTCGATCACGCCCGCCTCCGGCATCGGCGTCGATCGCGACGCGGTGCAGAAGGCCCTCGACGAGGAGCTGGAGCGCATCGCTCCGCAGCCCGCCACCCGCGCCTCCGTCCGCATCGCCGACTCCGGGAGGATCTGATGACCACGAGCAACCGCTTCCTCAACCGCCTCGTCCTGCTCGTAATGGGCCTCGTGCTCGCGGCCGTCACCGCAGGGCTCGTCCTGGTCGCCGTGGCGCAGCCCGTGCGCGACGCCGTCTCGGCGTTCGGATCCGACCAGGGGGCGTCGCTCGTCTCGCGGATCTCGCCCGAGGACGGCACCGCCTGGAGCGATGCCGCCGTCCTCTGGCCGCTCTACGCGATCGTCGGCGTGTGCCTGGTGGGCGTCGTGCTCGCCCTGGTGCTCGCCCTCGCCCACGGCCGCGGCCGCACCGGCACGGTCCTGCGCGACGAGTCGTCGGCCGACGGCGGCCCCGCCGGTGCCGTGGAGTTCGGCACGGGCTTCGCCGAGGACGTCCTCGAGAACGCGCTCGCCGGCCGCGGTGACCTGCTGGACGTGACGGTGTCGGCGTACGAGCACGGCTCGACGACCGCGCTGAAGGTGCGCGTCCTCCCCCGGTCGGGCGTCTCGCCCCGCACCGTGGTCGACGCGGTCCACGAGGAGGTCGAGAGCCTCGACCGGCTCCTCGGCGCCCGCCTGCCGGTCGTGCTCGAGGTCGCCTCGAGCGCCCGCGCCGGCTTCTCGAAAGAGGACCGCGTCTCCTGACCCGCGCAGCGCCTCCGGCGCTCGCTGCACCACCCCTCCAGCGGCCTTCGCCGGAGGATCCGAGAACAGAACGAAGGGAGCCCCTGATGGGTGCCGACGACAAGATCCGCAACGCCGCTGAGAACCTGGTCGGAAAGGCGAAGGAGGCGGTCGGCAAGCTGACCGACAACGAGCGCCTCGAGGCCGAGGGCCAGGCCGATCAGACGAAGGCCCACACCAAGAAGGTCGGCGAGGACGTCAAGGACGTCTTCAAGAACTGACTCTCTCGACCCCCGGAGGGCCGTCACCGCTCAGGCGGTGGCGGCCCTCCGTCGTTCAGATGCTCCAGAACATGATCCGACCGGCCGAGGCCGAGTCGATGTCCTGGTCGAAGTTGTCCACGGTGTGCGAGGCGTAGAGGACCGTGTCGCCGTCCACGCTCGTGACGATGCCGGTGTGGTCCCAGTCGCCCGACCCGTCCCAGTCGAACTGGACGACGTCGCCGACCTCGACCTGGTCGCGCTGGTCGTTCGCGAGGGGCGTCGCGCGCTCGGGGTGCGCGGCGAGGTAGGAGTTGAACGCCGTCGAGGACGCCCAGGCCGAGCTGTACCCGCCGCCGGCCGAGAAGCTCCACTCGGAGTCCATGCTCCAGCCACGGGCGATGAGGGACTGCGAGGCGAAGTTGACGCAGTCGTTGCCGCCGATGACTCCGTACTGCGCCGAGTTGTACTCGTTCCAGTAGGTCTCGACGTAGTCGAGCTGCGAGGCCAGACGACTGGCGTCGAGCGCTGCGGCGGCCTTCGCGGCCTCGATCGCGGGGTCCGGCGTGTAGGCGAAGGTGATGGCCGACGCGACGACCTTGGTCGTCGCGAGCACACCGGTCGCTGTCGCGGTGGCGGTCGGCTCGGGCGTCGGTGCTCCGAGGTCCGCGGCCGGGTCGGCGAGGAGCGGCTCGGGCGCCGTCGTCGCGATCGCCGGCTGCACGACGGGCGTGCCGTCGGTCGTGACCGCCGCGGCGGCGTCGGTCACGGCGTCGAAGGTGATCGGCGCGCCGCTCGCGTCGAAGAACGCGACCGGCACGACGCCCTCGACCTCACCGGAGGCGGGCGGGGCGATGACCGTGATCCGATCGGGGTTCTCGACGGCGACGCTGCCCTCGGCCTCGCCGAAGCGCACCGAGGCGACCGAGTCGAGGTTCGAGCCCTGCAGCGTGACGGCGGTCCCTCCGGCGACGGTGCCGGTGGTGGTCGACACGCCGCTCAGCACGACGCGGGCGGAGGCGGTCGTGGCCGGGAGCACGGCGACGGTGGTGGGGACGGCGGTCGGAGCCGCGGTCCCCGAGGCGCTGGCCGCGGCGGACTCGGACGACCCCGATCCGCCGATGGTCAGGCTCGCCCCCGCGGCGACGGCGACGACGACGAGGCCGCCGGACATCGCGAGCACGAGGTGACGGCGCGTGGGCCGGAGGAACGCGGAGCCGCGACGGGCGGGCTCGACGCGCGGTCGGTGCTGGCGGTGGCCCTCGGAGGCGCGACGGTCGCGACGCGAGACGAAGACGGTCTCGGCGACGGGGTGCGGCGGCACGGCGGCGGAGGGGCGGACCGAGCGCTGGTCCTGCACGGGGGTCGCCTGGCCGGCGGGGCGGATGCGGCCCTCCCGCTCCCTGGCCTCGCGGCGGGTCAGGGGTGCGACGGTCGCGGCGGGAGCGACGACCTCGGGGGTGGCGGGGGACGGAGTCGGGGTGGAGCGGGTGGAGCTGGGGGGCACAGAGGTATCTCACGGTTCGGGATGCGACGGCACGGTGACGCACTGATCTACAGGGGGGGTGGCCCTGTCAAGGGGCTGTCGCGCTCGGACGAGGGGGTCGTCCGGAAACGCTCCGGGTAACAGTACGGTAACGAGCAGCGCGTGTCACGTCGCCGGACGCCCGGATGTGATCGCTAGAGCGCCTAGGAAACCGAACCGGGCGCGTAATCGGGCGCATCCGGAAGTCCGAACAGGCGTTCCAGCGTCTCGACTCCCGTGTCGCGCAGGTGCTGCGCGAGCTCCGTCCCGACGTACCGCAGGTGGTACGGCTCGGACTCGTACCCGGTGATCGGAGTGTTCTGCGGCTTGTACCGGACGAGGAACCCGAAGCGGTGCGCGTTCTCCCCCACCCAGACGCCCTCCGGGGTGTCCCCCCAGCAGATCTCCAGCGCGCAGGTCCCGGACGCGCCGACCACGTCGACGGCCCAGCCCGTCTGGTGCTCGCTGTGCCCGGGCCGCGCGCTCGTCGCATCGGCTCCGGCCTGACCGCGGGTCGACACCCAGCCCGCGTAGACGCTGACCTGGGTCTCGTAGGAGCGGTACGCGCTCTGCACGGCGAGCGCGAGTCCCGCCTCCGTCGACGCGGCCGCGACCATCGCGACGAGCGCGTCGGCCGTCGCCTGCCGCATCGGCTGGCGGTTCACGTAGCGGACGTCCGGGTAGACGAGATCGGCGGGGACGTAGTCGACCGGGTTCAGCGTCCGCAGCTTGTTGACGACCACCCACGGGCTCGCCGCGTCGTCGACGGAGTTCGCCGACAGGTCGATGCCGGGCGTCGGGGTGGGCGTGGGCTCCTCCGTGGCGATCGGGACCGGCTCCGGGGTCGCCGTGGCCGAGGGAGGAGGAGTCGGACTGGGCGTCGGGGTCGTGGGAGTGGTCGCCCCCGCCGTCGGTGCCGACGCTCCTCGACCGGCTCCGATCGCCGCGCCGACGCCGAACGCGGTCGCCCCCGCGGCCACCGCGACTCCTCCGATGACCAGTACGCGCCGGCGCACCGGACGTCCGCCGGGGGTCTCGTTCTCGCTCGACGTCATCCTCCGAGCCTAGACGCGGGTCCGTCGAGGTCTCCCGACGGCCGCCCGGCGACCGGATCTTCGGGCCCGCCTCGAATATCCTTCAAGGATTCACCTGCTCGACTCCCCTAGCGTGGGTGACAGCACCGGCGATCGCGCGAGTCCGCCCCCTCGGCTCCGCACCGACGATCCCGGCGACGAAAGGACCCCATGCTCCGACCCCGCCTCGCCCCCGCGGTCCCTCTCGCGGCCCTCGCGCGCACTCTCGAGATCCCGGCCGACGATCCGGCCGACGCCGAGGTCACCGGAGTCGTGCTGACCGCGTCCGACGTCGAGCCCGGCGACCTCTTCGTCGCGCTCGCCGGAGTGAACCGGCACGGCGCCGAGTTCGTCGGCGAGGCCCGCGAGCGCGGCGCTTCCGCGGTGATGACCGATGAGGCCGGGGCGGAGCTCGCCCGCGCCACGGGCCTGCCGGTGCTGGTCGTCGACGACCCGCGCTCGCGCCTGGGCGCCGTCGCCGCCGCCGTGTACGGCACGGCCGAGCGCGCGCCGGTGCTCTTCGGCGTCACCGGCACCAACGGCAAGACCTCGACCGTGCACATGATCGAGGGGATCCTCCGCCAGCTCGGCGTCGTCCCGGGCCTCAGCTCGACCGCGGAGCGCCACATCGGCGACACCTCGATCACGAGCGGCCTCACCACCCCCGAGGCGACCGAGCTGCACGCGCTGCTCGCCCGCATGCACGAGGACGGCGTGGGAGCCGCGGCGATCGAGGTCAGCGCTCAGGCGCTCACCCGCCACCGCGTCGACGGGGTCGTCTTCGACGTCGCGGGATTCACGAACCTCAGCCACGACCACCTCGACGACTACGGCGACATGGAGACGTACTTCTCCCAGAAGGCGCAGCTCTTCCAGCCGGACCGGGCCCGACGCGCCGTCGTCTCGCTCGACTCCCCCGCCGGCGCCCGCATCCGCGACACGGCCGGCATTCCCGTGACGACCATCACCTCGCTCCCGGACGTCGACGCCGACTGGACGGTGACGATCCTCGAGCAGGAGTTCGGCCGCACCGGCTTCCGCATCCAGAACCGCGAGTCGCGGGCGATCACCACCTCGGTGCCGATCATCGGCGCCCACATGGCGGCCAATGCGGCCCTCGCCATCGTCATGCTGGTCGAGTCGGGCCGGCCGCTCGGCGAGATCCGCGCCGCTCTGCACCGCGACGGCGGAGTCGACGTCTCGCTCCCCGGTCGCACCGAGCGCGTCTCGGGCGAGCGCGGCCCGACCGTCTACGTCGACTTCGGACACAGCGCCGACGCCTTCCAGCACACGCTCGAGGCGGTCCGCGGAGTGACCCGCGGCCGCGTGATCATGGTGTTCGGCGCCGACGGCGACCGCGACACGCTGAAGCGGCCGGCGATGGCCGAGGCCGCCGTCTCCGGCAGCGACGTGCTCGTCGTCACCGATCACCACCCGCGCTTCGAGGACCCGGCCTCCATCCGCCGCACTCTCGTCGAGGCCGCCCGCGCCGCGCGTCCCAACGGGGAGATCCACGAGGTCGACGACCCCAAGCGCGCGATCCGCGTCGCCGTCTCGCTCGCCGAGGAGGGCGACTCGATCCTCTGGGCGGGCCCGGGGCACCAGAACTACCGCGACATCCGGGGCGTCCGCACGCCCTACTCCGCCCGGGCCGAAGCCCGGGCCGCGCTCCGCGAGGCGGGCTGGACCGAGGAGCCCGCCGCCGCATCGGAGTGACGCCCGCGCGCGCCTCCTGAGATCCCGTTCAGGCTCGCCGCGGGCTCTGGAGGCGCGTCGGCTCCCGGTGTAACTTTGCGCAGCACGCAACGTTCGCGGCGGTCCGCCGTGCCCTGAAGGCGCCCGCCTGACGAGGGGACACCCATGGCCGACTCCGCTTCCCGACCGACCGCACCGACGCCCTCCGGCGCGGTCATGTCGCACCGCCAGATCCTCTTCGTGATCTTCGGACTGATGGCGGGGATGTTCCTGTCCTCGCTCGACCAGACGATCGTGGGCACCTCGATGCGCACGATCGCCGACGACCTCGACGGACTGTCGCAGCAGGCCTGGGTCACCACCGCCTACCTGATCGTCTCGACCATCGCGACCCCGATCTACGGCAAGCTCTCCGACATCTTCGGCCGGCGCCCGCTCTACCTGATCGCGATCGTCCTGTTCCTGATCGGCTCCCTCCTGGCCGGGTTCGCGACCTCGATGCTCGGCCTCGCCGGCTTCCGCGCGGTGCAGGGACTGGGCGCCGGCGGCCTCATGTCGCTCGCCCTGACCGTCATGGGCGACATCCTCCCGCCGCGCGAGCGCGCCAAGTACCAGGGCTACTTCCTCGCCGTCTTCGGCGTCTCGAGCGTCGTCGGCCCGCTGATCGGCGGCCTGCTCGCCGGCACACCCGAGATCCTGTTCATCACCGGCTGGCGCTGGGTGTTCCTGATCAACCTGCCGATCGGCGCCGTGGCGCTCGTCATCGTGCTCCGCTTCCTGCACCTGCCCAAGCCCGCGGGCACCCGCTCGATCCGCATCGACTGGTGGGGCGCGGCCCTCGTCATCGTCGCGGCCGGCCCCCTCCTGCTGATCGCGGAGCAGGGCCGCGAGTGGGGCTGGAGCTCCCCGATCGCGTGGGTCTGCTACATCGTCGGCGTCCTGGGGATCGTCGGCTTCATCGCGGCCGAGCGGATGATGGGCGACGACGCGCTGATCCCGCTGAAGCTCTTCCGCTCGCCGACCTTCTCGATGGCCACCGTGCTGGGCGTCCTCGTCGGCTTCGGCATGTTCGGCGGCATGATGACCATCCCGCTCTACCTCCAGCTGGTCAACGGAGCGACGCCCACCGAGTCCGGCTTCCTGATGCTGCCGATGATCCTCGGCCTCATGATCGCCTCGATCGTGTCGGGCCAGATCATCTCGCGCACCGGGCGCTACCGGGCGTTCCCCATCGTCGGCACGTTCCTGATGTCGGCCGCGTTCTTCTATTTCACCTTCGTCTCGATCGACAAGCCGGTCCTGTTCATGATGGGCGGCATGCTGCTGCTGGGCCTCGGACTCGGCCAGATGATGCAGACGCTCACCCTCGCCTCGCAGAACTCGGTCGACGTGGCGAACATGGGAGTCGCGACGAGCGCCTCGACGTTCTTCCGGCAGATCGGCGGCACCCTGGGCACCGCGGTGATCTTCTCGGTGCTGTTCACCCGCATCCCCGACACGATCGCGGGCGCCTTCCAGAAGCCGGCGATCGCCTCCGATCTGCAGGCCGCGCTCGCCGACCCGGCGGTCCTGGCCGACCCCGCGAACGAGAAGATCCTCGGCCTCCTGCAGTCGCAGGACACCTCGGCGATCGGCTCGGCTCTCGACGGCGACACCTCGTTCCTGAACACCGCCGACCGCGCGCTGTCGGCGCCGTTCCTGACCGGCTTCAACGACGCCACCGTGACCGTCTTCTCGGTCGCCCTCGGCGTGGTCCTGCTCGCCTTCGTGCTGTCGTGGTTCCTCAGGACGCCGCCGCTGCGCGCGAAGTCGGCGATGCAGGAGGCGCACGACCTCGCCGCCGACGAGGAGCGCGCCGAGGAGCTCCGCCGGACCGACCCGCAGCTCGCCGCCCGGGCGGGCGCGGATCTCGCCGCCGGCAGCATCGAGCCCGACGTGCGGACCGACTCCGTCCGCACGACTCCGACCGCACCCGACGACCGGCGGAGCTGAACCGCTCCGGCGCCGCCGCGAGATCTCGGCGCGGCGCCGGTACGGCGGCGAGAGAGCGCTCCATCGAAGGCCGTAGGATGGCCGTACCAGCCGAAGGAGTCGCCCATGAGCGTTGCCCGCACCCCCGCCACCGAGACGCCGAGCCTCGCTGAGCAGACCCTCCGGGCCGAGCGCCTCGCCGTGCGCGACTGGCCGGTCGGATTCCTGTGGGGCTCCGCGACGGCCGCCGCCCAGATCGAGGGCGCCGGCCACGAGGGCGGCAAGGAGGACAGCATCTGGGACGCGTTCTCGCGCGTCCCCGGCGCCGTCGCGAAGGGCGACACCCCCGAGGTCGCCGTCGACCACTACCACCGCATGCCCGCCGACGTGCAGCTGATGAAGGAGCTGGGCCTGGGCTCGTACCGCTTCTCGGTCAGCTGGTCGCGGGTGAAGCCGGGCGACCGCTCCGTCAACGCCGAGGGACTCGACTTCTACTCGCGCCTGGTCGACGAGCTGCTGGGCGCCGGGATCCTGCCCTGGCTGACGCTCTACCACTGGGATCTCCCGCAGGCCGTGGAGGAGACCGGCGGCTGGACGAACCGCGACACCGCCGAGCGCTTCCGCGACTACGCCGAGGCCGTCTACGAGAGCCTCGGCGACCGCGTCCAGCACTGGACGACGTTCAACGAGCCGTTCTGCTCGACGCTGCTCTCCTACGGTGCGGGCGTGCACGCCCCCGGAGTGATCTCGCAGCAGGCCGCGCTCGCGGCGGTCCACCACACCCACCTCGCGCACGGCCTCGCCGTCTCGACGCTGCGTCAGCTCGGCGCGCAGAACCTCGGCATCACGCTCAACCTCTCCAACGCCGTCCCCGACGACCCCGAGGACGAGGTCGACCTCGACGCCGCCCGCCGCTTCGACGCGCTGCAGAACCGCATCTTCCTCGACCCGCTGCTGCGCGGCGAGTACCCCGAGGACCTGCTCGAGGACGTCGCCGGACTCGGACTCGACGAGCTGATCGTCGACGGCGACCTCGACCTCATCTCGCTGCCGCTCGACTTCCTCGGCGTGAACCACTACCACGACGACAACGTCTCGGGTCACCCGCTCCCCGCCGGCGCCGAGGACTTCGCCGTCGCGACCGACCGCGAGACGGCCTCCCCGTTCGTGGGGTCGGAGTTCATCACCTTCCCCAGCCGCGGCCTGCCGCGCACGGCGATGGACTGGGAGGTGCACCCCGACGGACTGCGCTACCTGCTCACCCGCCTGGGCCTGGAGTACGAGAACCTCCCTCCGCTCTACGTCACCGAGAACGGAGCCGCGTACGACGACGTCGTCGAGGACGGCCGCGTGCACGACGTCGACCGCACCCAGTACGTCCTCGACCACGTCGAGAAGGTCGCCGACGCGATCGACCAGGGCGCCGACGTCCGCGGCTACTTCGTCTGGTCGCTGCTCGACAACTACGAGTGGGCGTGGGGCTACGAGAAGCGCTTCGGCATCGTCCGCGTCGACTACGAGTCCCAGGAGCGCACGATCAAGGACTCCGGCCTCGTCTACTCGCGCCTGCTCGGCGGTTCCGCCGCGTCGCTCCTGGACTGACCGGTGGCCGACGGATCGATCGGCCGCGAGGCGGGGCGCTCCCCCACTCTCGAGATGGTCGCGGCGCGCGCCGGAGTGTCGCGCGCGACCGTCTCGCGGGTCGTCAACGGCGCCCCGCAGGTGGCCGCCGACATCGTCGCCGCGGTCGAGAAGGCGATCGGCGAGCTCGACTACGTGCCCAACCGCGCCGCCCGGATGCTCGCCTCGCGGCGCACGCAGTCGATCGCGCTGATCGTCCCGGAGTCGACGGCGCGCGTCTTCGCCGATCCGTTCTTCGCCTCGATCGTGCAGGGCGCGGCGATGCGCCTGGCCGACACCGACTACACCCTGTCGATGCTGATCGCGTCCGAGACCAACGGGGAGAAGACCCGCCGCTACCTCCTCGGCGGCAACGTCGACGGCGCGCTCGTCGTCTCGCACCACTCGGGCGACCACTCCTACGCGGCTCTCGCCAACTCGCTCCCGATCGTCTTCGGCGGCCGCCCGCTGTCGCCGGAGGAGCGCGGCTCGTACTTCGTCGACGTCGACAACGCGGAGGGGGCGGCCGCCGCGACCGTGCACCTCGTCGAGCGCGGACGCCGCCGCCTCGCCACCATCGCCGGCCCCGCCGACATGCCCCCGGGTGTCGACCGGCTCGTCGGCTGGCGCCGCACCCTCGCCGACGCGGGTCTGGACGACTCGCTCGTCGAGTGGGGCGACTTCTCGCCCGACAGCGGCCGCGAGGCGATGCGCCGACTGCTCGAGCGCGACCCCTCGATCGACGGCCTCTTCGCCGCCAACGACCAGATGGCCGTCGGCGCGTACGAGGCGCTGCGGGCGGCCGGCCGGCGCATCCCGGACGACGTCGCCGTCGTCGGCTTCGACGACGACATGTTCGCCCGCACCGCCGCGCCCGCCCTGAGCACCGTCCGCCAGATGCCCGTCGAGCTGGGCGCCCGCATGGCCGAGCTCCTGGTCGCCCGCATCGAGGGCCTCCCGGTGGAGCACCGCACCCTGATGCCCACCGAGCTGGTCGTCCGCGCCAGCTCCTGACGCCGGCCGCCCCCGGCCCCCACCCTCCCGCCCCGCCCCGCCCCTCGTCGAGTCCGCAGGATTCGTCGTACTCGACCTCGAGCACGACGACTTCTGCGGACTCGCCCCCGACCGGATCCCCGACTCCCCGAGAGTCGTCGTACTCGAGTGACCGGTACGACGACTTCTGGAGACTCGAGCCGCTCGCCGCCTGTGCGCCGGCACGCCGATCAACCCTGCCAGCCGTGTGCGCGCAGGGCCGCCTTCAGCTCGGCGATGGTGCGCGCGCGCCCGCGACCCAGGCCCTCGGCGCGCACCACCACCTGGATCCACCCCGCGAGCTGCAGGTCGAGGCTCCGCTCCCGGTCTCGGGCGTACTGCACGTCATCGCTCTGGTGGTGGCTGCCGTCGTAGTCGGCCAGCACCTTGTACCGCTCGAAGCACAGGTCGCCGATCGCGATGAGCCTGCCCTCGTGGAGGATCTCGACGTTCGCCTCGGCCGGAGGCAGTCCGGCCTCGACGGCCAGCGACCTCAGCCAGGTCTCGCGCCGCGACGCCGACGCGGCCGACGCGAGCCGGAGCGTCCGGCGGAGGAGCGCCTTGCCGCGTCCCGAGTACTCCTCGAGACGCTGCTCCACCTCCGCGATCGTCGCGTACGGGCGCGGGTCGCTCCTCGATGCGAAGCGGGGCGTGAACAGCAGATGGTCGGCGGCGGCGAGCAGGTCGCGGGGCGGCAGCACCCCTGCCAGCAGGATCCACGTCGTCGCCGGATCGGTCACGGGAAGGCCTCGGCGCACCAGCACCCGGGTCCAGTCGGGACGCAGGACGTGTCCGACGACTCCCCGAGTGCGCGGAGGTCGGTGCGGCGCGGGGACCGAGACGTGCAGCGGGTCGTCGAGGACGGACCGGGACGGGAGCGGGACTCCCCAGATGCCGGCCGCCGTGAGATGCGAGAAGTACTGCCCACGTCGAAGACGCGGGAGGTAGGCGCGAGCGCGCTCCTCGTGGGTCACGGGCGCGACCCGCGTGCGGACTCCGTGGAAGGGGTGGGCCAGGAGCGGCGACCGCAGCTGTGCGTCGGACATCCCCTCCGCGAGAGCGGTACGGCGGCTGAACGCTCCGAGGTCGGTGGGTCTCATGCACCGACGATGGCTCGAGCGGGCGTCGCCTCACCGTCGTCGCCACCCGATCTGTGGACGTGCGAGGAACCGCGGGTCTGGGGAGAGCCGACTCCCGCGTCCAGTCCTCCAGAGTCGTCGTACTCGAGCTCGAGTACGACAACTTTCGCGGAGTCGAGCGCTGCGGGCCGGCGGCGCGCCTCAGAGGAAGAGCGGAGCCGGATCCAGCGACGCGAAGCGCCGGCGCATCACGGCCACCGCGTCGGCGTGCGAGTCGATGAGCACGAAGCGGCGCCCGAGCGCGTGCGCCACCGCGCCCGTCGTCCCGGAGCCCGCGAAGAAGTCGAGCACCGCGTCGCCCTCGCGGCTCGACGCCTGCACGATGCGCCGCAGCACCCCCTCCGGCTTCTGCGTCGGGTACCCCGTCTTCTCGCGCCCCGTCGGCGACACGATCGTGTGCCACCACACGTCGGTCGGCCGCTTGCCGCGCTCGGCCTTCTCGGGCGTCACGAGGCCGGGCGCCATGTACGGCTCGCGGTCCACGGCGACGGAGTCGAAGTGGTAGCCGCGCGGATCCTTCACGTACACGAGGATCGTGTCGTGCTTCGTCGGCCAGCGGCGGGTGGCCTTCGCCCCGTAGTCGTAGGCCCAGATGATCTCGTTCAGGAAGCACTCGCGGCCGAAGAGCGCGTCGAGCAGCACCTTCGCGTAGTGCGCCTCTCGGTAGTCGAGGTGGAGGTAGAGGGTGCCGTCGTCGGCCAGGAGTCGCCAGGCCTCGGCCAGTCGCGGCTCCAGGAACGACCAGTAGTCGTCGAACCGGTCGTCGTACTGCAGCAGGTCGCCGCGGATCCGCTCGTAGCTGCGGCCCTTGAACCCGGCGATCGTGCCGGTCGCCGAGCGCACCGACGTGGTCGAGGTGCGCACCTGCGCGCGCCCCGTGTTGAACGGCGGATCGAGGTAGACGACCGTGAACGACCCGTCGGCCAGCTGCGGCAGGACGTCGAGGTTGTCGGCGTGGATCACCGCGCTCCGCAGCTCGGGGACGCCGTCCGCGATCGGGAGGGGCATCCTGTGATTCTGCCAGTGCGGGGCGCCTCCGCCGACACGCCCAGGGCTCCGATCCGGGGCTGACGGGCTCCCGACGGCCTCCGGCGTAGAGTGACGCGATGATCTCAGAAGTGCGTCACGACGCGACCGAGTCCCGGTACACGCTGTGGGTCGACGGCGAGAACGTCGGGCTCGCCGACTACGCGCTGCGCGGGTCCGACGTGGTGTTCCTCCACACCGAGATCGCCCCCGAGCACCGGCACGAGGGGCTCGGCGACCGCCTGGTCGAGGCGGCCCTGGACGACGCGCACGAGCGCTTCGGCTCGCGCATCGTGCCGGCCTGCCCGTTCGTCGCGGAGTTCATCGCCGAGCACCCCGACTACCAGGAGCTGCTCGCGAGCTGAGCGCGCCGCGCACCGTCCCGGCGACCTCGGCGCCCCGGCGGGCTCACGGCACCCGGCGCAGCCACTCCTGCGTCGAGTACTTCGTCCGCACCAGCTCCTCGGCCTCCGCGTACTCCGCGTCGGTGAGGTCGCCCGGCGTCCCGCCGTGCAGGCGCACGAAGGTGTCCTTCATCCGCTCGATGATCTCGGCGCGGCTGAGCCCGGTCTGGCTGCGCAGCGGGTCGACGCGCTTCACGGCGGAGGCGATGCCCTTGTCGGACAGCTTCTCGCGGCCGATCCGCAGCACCTGCACCATCTTCTCGGCGTCGATGTCGTAGCTCATGGTCACGTGGTGCAGCACTGCTCCGGAGCCCAGCCGCTTCTGCGCGGCTCCGCCGATCTTGCCCGAGGGCGAGGTGATGTCGTTGAGTGGCTGGTAGACCGCGTCGATGCCGAGCGACTGCAGCGCGCTGATCGTCCACTCGTCCAGGAACGCGTAGGAGTCGGCGAAGGTCAGCCCCTGCACCAGGTCGCCCGGCACGTAGATCGAGTAGGTGACGACGCTGCCCGCCTCCATGAACATCGCGCCGCCGCCCGAGATGCGCCGGACCACCTCGACGCCGTACTTCTCGGCGTTCTCGAGGTCGACCTCGTTGCGCAGCGACTGGAAGCTGCCGATGACGACGGCGGGCTGGTCCCACTCCCAGATCCGCAGCGTCGGTTCGCGCCGGCCCTCGCCGACGGCGGCCGTCAGGACCTCGTCGAGCGCGAGGTGCATCGCCGGGGAGACGGCCTTCGCGTGCACGATCCGCCAGTCGTAGTCGCGCCAGCTCGTCGCCTTCTGCAGCGAGCGGCGGATCGCGACCGCGACCGCCTCGGGCGTGAAGCCCAGCAGCACGGCATCGCTCGGCAGCGCCGCCCGGATCGCCGCGGCGATCGTCTTGGCGTCGCTCTCCTCCGGCAGCCCCACGACCGCGCGGTCGATGTCGTCGAGCGCCGTGTCGGGCTCGAGGAAGAAGTCGCCCGCGAGGCGGAAGTCCGCGAACCTGCCGTCGACCACCTCCAGGTCGACGACCACGAGTTTTCCGCCGGGGACCTTGTACTCGCCATGCATGGGGCCAGCCTAGGCCGGAGCGGGCCGCGCGGGCCGGGAGTCGAATCTCTCGTCCAGCCACGCGACCAGATCGGCCGTGACCTCGACGCGGTTCAGCTCCTGGAACAGCTCGTGCCGCGCCTCCGGGTACACCCGCACCGAGACGTCGGTGAAGCCCGACCGGCGCCGGTAGGCCCGGGCCAGCGCCCGCACCGACCGTTCGCCGCCGAGCGTGTCCTCGGCGCCGATGACGATGAGCAACGGCAGCGGAGGAGCGATGCGGCGCGCGGGGCGGCCGACCAGTCGCAGGGTCTCCACGATCCCGATCCGCTTCGCGAGCGGGTCCGTGAACGTCAGCTGGTCGTCGTGGAAGAGCTGCCAGACGGCCGGATCGCGCGACAGCCACTCGAGCCCCAGCCCCCCGGGCTGCCGGTGGCGCTTGGTGAGGTCGCCGCCGTTCATGAAGAACGGAAGCCGGTAGGCGGTGCCGCTGAGCACCAGGGCGGCGTAGTCGGAGGAGTGGTGGTCGACGATCCGCTGCGCCATCAGCGAGCCCCAGGAGTGGCCCAGCAGCACGATCGGGAGGCCCGCGTTCTCGGCGGCGAGCTCGCGCGTGAGCCGGTTGACCGCCTCCTCCGTCGCGCGGAGCCCGCCGGGGCCCAGACGACCGAGCTGGGAGGCGTCGCCGCCGTGCTGCTGGAGGCCGGTGCGCCCGTGCCCGCGGTGGTCGTCGGCCGCCACTGAGTAGCCTGCGGCGACGAGCGCCTCGGCGAGCTCCACGTAGCGACCCGAGTGCTCGCCCACGCCGTGCGCGATCTGCACCAGCGCGCGCGGAGCGGGGTGCGACCACCAGCGGTAGTGGATGGTCACCCCGTAGGCGTCGTCGAAGGTCCTGTCGACCGCGGTGTCCGGCATGGCACCAGTGTGGCCCACCGGCCGCTGGACGCGACGGCGGGCCCGGGAACTGAGAGGATGCTCATGATCGGGTCGCACCAGCCGGCCCGGCGTCGACGGATCGCTAGCGTTCTCACCTGCCCGACCCCGTCGCCGGCGCTCGGACCCCCCGACGACCGTCCCCCACCCCTTCACGAGCGAGGCCTCCCCCACTGATGACCGTATCGCCCCTGATCTGGACCCTGACGATCGTCTTCATCGTCCTGCTCCTGCTCTTCGACTTCTTCTTCCACGTGCGCAAGGCACACGAGCCCACGCTGAAGGAGTCGGCGGTGTGGTCGGCCCTGTACGTCGGCATCGCGGTGCTCTTCGGCCTCGGCGTGCTCGTCTTCGGCGGGCCGACTCCCGGATCCGAGTACTTCGCGGGCTACATCACCGAGAAGGCGCTCTCGGTCGACAACCTGTTCGTCTTCCTGATCATCATGGCGAGCTTCAAAGTGCCCCGGGCCGACCAGCAGAAGGTGCTGCTCTTCGGCATCGTCTTCGCCCTGATCGCCCGCACCGGCTTCATCTTCCTCGGCGCCGCGCTGATCAACTCGTTCGCGTGGGTCTTCTACGCGTTCGGCCTCATCCTGCTGCTCACCGCGTTCAACCTGGTGAAGCCGGGCGACGAGCACTCGGGCGACAACATCATGGTCCGCCTCGCCAAGCGCGTCTTCAAGACGAGCGACACCTACGACGGCGACAAGTTCTACACGACCGTCGACGGCAAGCGCGTCCTCACGCCGATGCTCCTGGTCATGGCCGCGATCGGCGGCACGGACATCCTGTTCGCCCTCGACAGCGTCCCCGCCATCTTCGGCCTGACCAACGACGTCTTCCTGGTCTTCACGGCGACGGCGTTCTCGCTGCTGGGTCTGCGCCAGCTGTACTTCCTGATCGACGGCCTGCTCGACCGCCTGGTCTACCTCAGCTACGGCCTCGCCGCGATCCTCGCCTTCATCGGCGTGAAGCTGATCCTGCACGCGCTCCACGAGAACACGCTGCTGTTCATCAACAACGGCGAGCACGTGGAGGTCTTCGAGATCGGCACCGGCCTCTCGCTGAGCGTGATCATCGGAGTGCTGACCGTCACGGTCATCGCGTCGCTGGTCAGCCCGAAGGGCCGCCGCATGGCGAAGGAGGCCGCCGAGCGCCGCCGCGTGGAAGCGGAGGCGAACGCCGGGCACTGAACCGTTTCGTGCGCCGCGCAGCGGCGCACCGCGGTCGGCTTCCCTGCGTGGGACGGTCCCGCAGAGCGGCCTGCGTCCGCCTACGGCGATCCGCTGGCACGCGGATCACCTGTTCAGCTACCACCCTGTGACGAAGCCCTCCGGAACCACGAGTCCCGGGGGGCTTCGTCCTTTCCGGCATGGGCACTCACTTCGCGCGGTACCGGTGCTCCGGTCGGCCCGTCGAGCCGTAGCTCAGGGTCATCTCGACCAGCCCGCGGCCGGCCAGCCCCGAGAGGTAGCGCTGGGCCGTCGCCCGCGAGATGCCCGCGCGCTCGGCGACCTCCAGCGCCGAGAGCTCGGAGGCCGACTCCGTGAGCCGAGCGAGCACGAGCTGCTCGGTCGCCGAGCGCGAGGGCCCGGCCGCCGCCGCATCGCCCGAGTGCAGGATCCGCAGCGCCCGCTCCACCGCCTCCTGGTCGGCCGCGCGGTCCTCGCGCAGCACGTTGCGGAACCGCACGTACGCGTCGAGCCGCTCGCCCAGCAGCCGCGCGTCGAACGGCTTGATCAGGTAGCCGAGCGCGCCGGCGTGCAGCGCCCGTCTCACTGTCGCCCCGTCCGAGGCCGCGCTCACGACGAACGCGTCCGTGTCGAGCTCGCGCAGCAGCGCGATGCCGCTCTGGTCCGGCAGGTGCACGTCGAGCAGCAGCAGATCCGGAGCGGAGTCGAGCACCGCCGCCCGCGCCGCCCGCGCGGTGTGCACCGGCGGAAGGGCCCGCAGCCCCTGGCGTCCGTCGACCAGGTCGGCGTGCAGCTGCGCCACGCGGAAGTCGTCGTCCACGACGAGCACCGTGCGCTCCTGCGGGTCTGTCATCGCTCCTCCTCCGTATCGGGCGGACGGACCGCGCCCGGCAGCCGCGCGCAGAGCACCGCTCCCGCCGAGCCGCCGCCCGCGTCGGCCAGCCACACCGCTCCTCCGAGCCGCGCCGCCACCTCGCGGCAGAGCGGCAGCCCGAAGCCGCGGCCGTGCACGCGGTCGTCGTCCCCGTCCTCCTCCGCGGGGCCGCGCTCGAACAGGGTGTCCGGATCCGCGACCCCGTCGCCGGAGTCGGCGACCGTCACGAACAGCGTGTCCCCGTCGTCCAGCAGCTCGACCTCGACGAAGCGCACGTCGCGGGTGCCGAGTGCGGCCGCCCGCACCGCGTTGTCGACCAGGTTGCCGACCACTGTCGCGACGTCCTCCGGCTCCACGACGACGCCGCGCACGAGCGTCTCGTCGCCCAGGGTCAGCAGCACGCCGCGCTCGGCCGCCTCGATCCCCTTCGCGCCGACGAGCGCCTGGAGGTACGGCTCCTGCAGCCGGTCGGCGTGCTGGACGGGGTACTTCAGCGGCCCGCGGGTCAGCACCTCGTCGAGGTAGTCGCGCGCCGACTCCGTCCGACCGGCGTCGAGCAGGCCCGCCACGACGTGCAGGCGGTTGGCGAACTCGTGCCGCTGCACGCGCAGCGCGTTCGTCATCGAGCCGACCGCGTCCAGGCGGCGGCTGAGCGCCGCGACGTCGGTCCGGTCGCGCAGCACGACGACGACGCCGAGGTCGCGGTCGCCGCGGGTCACCCGGCGGATGTCGACGTAGACGATGCGCGAGTGCACGACGAACCCCTCCGCTCCCGCCGACCGGGCCCGCTCGGGCGAGCGCAGCGCGGCGGCGATCGCGTCGGCCAGCGGAGTCGGGAGGTCGAGGCCGTCGAGGGTCCGGCCCTGCAGGGCGCGGCCGGAGGGGTCGTCCGAGCCGAGGATCGCGGCGGCGCGCGCGTTGCAGACGCCGACCCGTCCGTCGCGGTCGAAGGCGAGCACGCCCTCGTCGACCCCGTCGAGCACTGCCGCCTGGTCCTGCACGAGCGCGGTCAGCTCCTCCGGAGCCAGGCCCAGCGTCAGCCGCAGCAGCCGGCGCCGGATGAACACGGAGGCGACCGCGGCGAGCACCAGCGCCGCGACCGCCGCGGCGAGGACGCCCAGCAGAGCGGTCGGCAGGTCGTCGAAGACGCTCGAGCGCGCGAAGCCGATGCTCACCTCGCCGACGACCCCGCCGCCGCCGCCGGGAGCGAAGACGGGCACCTTCGCCCGCGCCGACTCCCCCAGCGTGCCGGTGCCCCACGAGACGCTCTCGCGTCCGGCGAGCGCCTCGGTCGCGCTGGTCGAGACGACCTCGCCGAGCCGGTCGGGGTCGGGGTGGGCGAGCCGGATGCCCTGGTCGTCGGTGATCACGACGAAGAGCGCGCCGGTGCGCTCCTCCACTCCGGCGGCGAGGTCCTCGAGCGGTCCCGTCCGCAGGCCGACCGCGTCGGGCGTGCCGGGGTCGGCGGAGTAGTCGCCGACGGCCGCGCGCACGTCCGGATCCTCGGCGACGGTGCGGGCGATGGCGAGCGCGGTCTCCTCCGCCTCGCCGCGCAGCTGCTGCACGCTGAGCGCGGTGACGAGGCTGGCGCAGACGAGGACGGCGGCCGAGACGGTCGCGAGCTGCAGCACGAGCACGTGGGTCGCGAAGCGCATGCGGTCTCCTCCCTGCGCAGAATGCGCAGAACCCACACTATGCGCAGATCGCGCGCTTATGAGCGATACCCGGGCGGCGGGGCCGGGCCTCCCTAGGGTTCTCAGGACCCGGACAGCGCCGCTCGCGACGGGCAGCAGGACGCACGACGACGAAGGAGTCAGCAGTGTTGGTAGTACTCGGATTCACGATGATCCTGGCCTTCATGGCCCTGATCATGACCAAGAAGCTCACGCCCATGGTCGCGCTGATCGTCGTCCCCACGATCTTCGGCCTCTTCGCCGGCGCAGGTCTGGGCATCGGCGACATGGTCATCGAGGCCATCGGCAGCCTCGCCCCCACCGCCGCCCTGCTGATGTTCGCGATCATGTACTTCGGCATCATGATCGACGTCGGGCTCTTCGACCCGCTGATCCGCTTCATCGTCCGCGCGCTGGGCGACGACCCGGCGAAGGTCGTCCTCGGCACGGCGCTGCTGGCCGGAGCCGTCTCGCTCGACGGCGACGGATCGACCACCTTCATCGTGACCACCGCGGCGATGCTGCCGATCTACCTCCGCCTGGGGATGAACCCGGTCGTGCTGACCTGCGTCGCCGGCCTCGCGAACGGCACGCTCAACATCGTGCCGTGGGGCGGTCCGACCGTCCGCGCCGCCGCAGCCCTGCAGGTCTCGCCGAGCGAGATCTTCGTGCCGATGCTCCCCTCCCTCGCGGTGGGCCTCGCCGTCACGCTCGTCTTCGCCTGGTTCCTCGGACTCGGCGAGCGCCGCCGCCTCGGCTCGCTGGCCCTCGCCGAGCCGATGGTGGAGCGCGAGCTCGTCGGCGCCGGCCGCGCCCCGCGCACCGGCGGCCTCGCCGCCCTGACCGGAGGCATCCGCACCGTCGCCCGCGAGAAGTTCTCGTTCCTCCGCGGGCCGGAGTCGCTGCGCGGCGCCCAGGTCGCCGTCGCCGCCCGCGTCCAGGCCGACGACGCCGACACCGCGATGGCCGACACCATGCTCGACCCCGAGCGCGAGACCCTGCGTCCGAAGCTCATCTGGGTGAACCTCGCGCTCACCCTGATCGTCATGACGCTGCTGGTCGCCGACATCCTGCCGCTGCCCTACGTCTTCATGGTCGGCTCCGCGGTCGCGCTGCTGATCAACTTCCCGAAGATGAAGGACCAGGCGTCCGAGATCGTGAAGCACGCGCCGAGCATCGTCGGCGTCGTCTCGATGGTCCTCGCCGCGGGCGTGCTCATCGGAGTCCTGAACGGCACCGGCATGGTCGACGCGATGGCCGAGTGGGTCGTCGATGTGATCCCGCCGGCGCTGGGCCCGTTCCTCGCCGTCATCACCGGTGTGCTGAGCATCCCGATGACCTTCTTCATGTCGAACGACGCGTTCTACTACGGCATCCTCCCGGTGCTCGCCGAGAGCGCCGCGAACTACGGCATCGACCCGGTCGAGATGGCCCGCGCCTCCATCACCGGCCAGCCGGTCCACCTGCAGAGCCCGCTGGTCCCCGCGATCCTGCTGCTCGTCTCGCTCGCCGCGGTCAACCTCGGCGACCACCACCGCAAGGTGCTGTGGCGCGCGGTGATCGTCTCGCTGGTGATGCTGGCGGTCGGCGTCCTGGTCGGAGCGATCCCCGTCGGCTGATCCGCCGCAGCCCTTCCGCAGAACCTCAGCCGGAACGACTCGTCGCGCACCATCGCGGCTGACGAGCCCTCCCGGCTGAGGTTCTGCCGCCTCAACCGGGCACCGGTCCTCGCCGGGGTCCCGGATCCTGAGCCCGGTCCTCAGCCCAGCAGCGGCGCCAGGTTCTCGGTCCACACGTCGAACCCGAGCTTCAGGATGAGCGCGCCGACCACCGCGAGGAACGCGATCCGGATGAAGCGGCTCCCCTTGGCCACCGCCATCCGCGAGCCCAGGTACGCCCCCGCCACGTTCGCGAGGCCCATGAACAGGCCCAGCACCCATACGACGTGCCCGCCCGGGATGAAGTAGAGCAGCGCCCCGAGGTTCGTCGCCACGTTCACGATCTTGGCCTTCGCGCTCGCGAGCAGGAAGTCGTAGCCGAGCGCCGTGATCAGGGCGATGATCAGGAACGTGCCGGTGCCGGGGCCGATCAGGCCGTCGTAGAAGCCGATCACGAGGCCGAGCACCGCCGCGGTCACGAGGTGCCGCCGCCCCGCGTGCTTGAGCGCGGTGACGCTGCCCATCGTCGGGCGCGCGATCGTGACGACGGCGACCACGATCAGCGCGACGACGATGATCGGCTTGAAGACGGAGGAGGGCAGCAGCCCCGCGAGCGTCGCGCCTCCGTAGCTGCCCGCGAGGGCGACGGCCGCCATCGGCAGTGCGGTGCGCAGGTCGGGCCTCGCCCGCCGGAAGAACGTGATCGCGCTGGTCGTGGTGCCGAAGATCGACGCGAGCTTGTTGGTCGCCAGCGCCTGCACGGGCGAGATGCCGGGCACCAGGAGCAGCGCGGGTAGCTGGAGCAGTCCGCCGCCGCCCACCACCGCGTCGATCCAGCCTGCGGCGAAGGCGGCGAGCACCATGAGCAGGATGATCGGGAGGCCCAGGTCGAGGGTGTCGGTCAGCATCGCTGGGAAGCGTACTGGAGCCCCCGCACCCCCTCGACCTCTCGCCCGGGCCGGTCTAGCGTCGGCGGCATGCGATTCGGACTCTTCATCCCCCAGGGCTGGCGCCACGACCTCGTCGGCATCGACCCCGCCGACCAGTGGCGCACCATGAACGACCTCGCCCGGCACGCCGACTCCGGCGCCTGGGAGTCGATCTGGGTGTACGACCACTTCCACACCGTCCCGGTGCCGACCGAGGAGGCGACCCACGAGGCGTGGACGCTCATGGCGGCCTTCGCGGCGACGACCTCCCGCGTGCGCCTCGGCCAGATGTGCACGTGCATGTCGTACCGGAACCCGATGCACCTCGCCAAGATCGCGACGACCGTCGACGTGGTCTCGGGCGGCCGGGTCGAGATGGGCATCGGCGGCGGCTGGTACGAGCACGAGTGGCGCGCGTACGGCTACGGGTTCCCGCGCATCGCCGAGCGGCTCGGCCGCCTCGACGAGGGCGTGCAGATCATGCGCCAGGCCTGGACCACCGGCTCCGCGACGCTCGACGGGCGCTACTACACGGTGGACGGCGCGATCAACCGCCCGCTGCCGCTGCAGGAGGGCGGGATCCCGCTCTGGGTCGCCGGCGGCGGCGAGAAGGTCACGCTGCGGATCGCGGCCCAGTACGCGCAGTACACGAACTTCGCGGGCGCCGCCGAGGCGTTCGACCACAAGAGCGAGGTGCTCCGAGCGCACTGCGAGCGGCTCGGCACCGACTTCTCGGCGATCACCCGCAGCGCCAACTACAACGTGATGATCGGCGAGACCGAGGCCGACGTCGAGAAGGGCCTGCAGCGGCTGGAGGAGCGCGTGACCCCGTTCCTCGGTGCCGAGGGTGCCGCGTCCTTCGTGGCGGAGTACCGCTCCTCCGACGCGCTCGCCGTCGGCACCCCCGCGCAGATCGTCGACCGCCTGGCCGACATGGCCGCGCGCGGCATGGACTACGGCATCTTCTACTTCCCGGACGCGGCCTACGACCGCTCGGGGATCGAGCTGTTCGAGCGCGAGGTCCTGCCCGCCCTGGCGTAAACGGTGCGGATCGGAGGCGGCGCCTACGCCTCCGATCCGCGCTCCGCAAGTCCCTGCGTCGCCCCCGCGCCCCCGCCTACGGTCGGAGGATGGACGCACAGGACATCCGCTGGAACGACGAAGCCCGCAGCAAGATCCTCGAGGACTCGGACCGTGTCCTCCGCGAGGCGGTGCTCGACCTCGCCCAGAGCAAGAAGGGCGAGCCCTGGGAGGACGTCTTCGCCGAGCTGAACGCTCGGTTGAAGGACCGCTTCATCGACTTCGAGCCCGGGCCGGACCTCCGCAAGTACGCCGAGGCCGTCTCGGCCGGAGAGATCGAGTCGGGCTCGTGAGCGGCTCCCCGGACGACGCCGCGCTGTCCGACGACATCGAGTCGATCCGCGCGCTCGGCGAGGGCCGGATCGGCGAGACCGCCGGCCCCGAGGACGTGGAGCAGGAGCTCTCCCCCGAGGAGGACGCTGCGATCGAGGACGAGCTCAAGCACCGGGGCTGATCCCGGACACGACGAAGGCCCGCCCCCTGCACGGGGAGCGGGCCTTCGTCGTCGGTACGACTACACCGAGAGACGCTCGTAGTCGGTGTAGCCCTCGGCGCCGCTCGCGTAGACGGTGGCCTGGTCGAGCTCGTTCTCGGGGTGTCCGCCCTGCCAGCGCTCGACGAGGTCGGGGTTGGCCATCACCGGACGGCCCACCGCGACGGCGTCGGCGTGGCCGTCGGCGATCAGCGAGCGGACCTCGTCGCGCGTGGTCGGCGATCCGAAGCCGCTGTTCGCGATCAGGACGCCGCCGAAGCGCGAGCGGAGGTCCTGCACCAGCTCGCCCGCGGGCTCGGCGTGCAGCACGCTGAGGTAGGAGAGCGCGAGCGGCGCGAGTCCGTCGACGAGGGCCTCGTAGGTGGCGCGCACGTCGTCGGCGTCCGTCTCGAGGACGTCCTGGATGTTGTGGCTCGGCGAGATGCGGATGCCGACGCGGCCGGCGCCGATCTCGTCGGCGATCGCGCGGGTGACCTCGATCGGGAACGCGGCGCGCGCGGCGGGGCTCCCGCCGTAGGCGTCGGTGCGCACGTTCGAGACCGGCGAGAGGAACTCGTGCAGCAGGTAGCCGTTGGCCGAGTGGACCTCGACGCCGTCGAAGCCGGCGTCGACCGCGCGGCGGGCGGCGGCGACGAACTCGTCGCGCACGACGGCGAGCTCCTCGGTCGTGAGCGCGTGCGGCACCGGGAAGCGGGCCTTGTCGTCGCCGGGGACGCGGACCTCTCCGTCGATCGCGATGGCGCTGGGAGCGACGATGCGGTCGGTGCCGGTGATCGCGGTGTGCGAGACGCGGCCCGCGTTCATGATCTGCATGACGATGCGGCCACCGGCGGCGTGCACGGCGTCGGCGACGACGCGCCAGCCCTCGGCCTGCTCGGCGGTCTCGATGCCCGGCTGCCCGGCGTAGCCCTTGGACTCGGCGCTGGGGAACACTCCCTCGCTGATGATCAGGCCCAGGCTCGCGCGCTGGGCGTAGTGCTCGGCGATGAGGGCGCCGGGGACGCCCTTCTCGTCGGCGCGCAGGCGCGTCATCGGCGCCATGACGACGCGGTTGGGGAGTTCGAGGTCACCGGCGGTGAGGGGGGAGAAGGGATCCACGGAGGGCCTTTCGTCAGGGGTCGGGCGGGCGCGACCAGCAGTCGCACCGCGGAGGGGAACCGCGGCGGTGACGAGCGCATTCCGTCTCCCGGCGTTCTCCCATCCGCCACGGGCGGCGGACGCGCTCCGCGGCGATCGCTCCCTGCTCCTCGTCGACCGCCCTGTCTACACTCGGGAGGCGAACGACGAAGGAGTGTGCGCGATGACCGCGACAGCGAACCACCGGTCCGACGTCCGTGAGCGCTCCGCCGTCGGGCGTCCGCTCCTCCGCACGGTCGTGGCCCTGCTCGTGGCCGCCGCCGCCGTGCTCGCCGGGGCCCCCGCCGCGGTCGCCGAGGACCCGGCGACCCTCGGCTCCTCCCCCGTCCTCGACTCCGTCGGGGCCCTCGCACCGGGTGAGGCCGCGGAGATCGAGCAGGCCGCGTCGCGCCTGTACGAGCAGCACCGCGTCCAGCTGTTCGTCGCGTACGTCGACAGCTTCACCGGAGTCTCGGGCGACCAGCGCTGGGCCGACGCCACCGCCGAGCTGAACGGGCTCGGCGACGACGACGTCCTCCTCGCGGTCGCGGTCGGCGCCCGCCAGTACCAGGTCTCGGTCGCCGACGGCTTCGCGCTCGACGACGCGCAGCTGTCGTCGCTCGAGAGCGACGAGATCGAACCGCAGCTCGTCGAGGGCGACTGGGCAGGAGCGGCGGTGGCCGCGGCGGACGGCATCGGCGAGCGCCTCGAGGCGCCGACCGCCGGCGAGTCCCTCGGTCGCGGAGCGACGATCGTCCTCGCGGTCCTCGCCGTCCTCGTGGTCCTGGGCATCGTGGTCCTCCTCCTCGTCCGCCGCTCGCGCCGCCGGAAGGCCGCGGAGGCCGTCGAGGCCTCGATCGACGAGCTCGCCACCCGCGCCGGATCCGCCCTCGTGCACGCCGACGACGCCGTGCGCACCAGCGAGCAGGAGGTCGGCTTCGCGGAGGCGCAGTTCGGCTCGGACGCGACCGGGCCCTTCCGCGAGGCGCTCGTGACCGCCAAGCGGCTCCTCGGCGAGGCCTTCGGGCTGCAGCAGCGCCTCGACGACGCCGAGCCCGAGACCGACCAGGAGCGCCGCGACGGCTACTCCCGGATCCTGCAGCTCTGCGCCGACGCCGAGCAGGCGCTGGACGAGAAGGCCGAGGCGTTCGAGGAGCTGCGCGACCTCGAGAAGAACGCTCCGGAGGTGGCGGCGCAGCTCGCCGCGCGCATCGAGGCGGTCGCGCTCCGCATCGCGCCGACGCGCGCGATCCTCGGCGAGCTCGCCGTCTCCTACTCCCCCTCCGCGATCGACGACGTCGAGGACGACGCCGACCAGGCCGAGGACCGACTCCGCTTCGCACGTGACGGCGTCGACGGCGCTCGCGAGGCCCTCACCGCCGGTGACACCGGGCGCGCGGCCGTTCTGCTGCGCTCGGGGCAGCAGGCGGCGGAGCAGGCGTCCGGCCTGCTCGACGCGGTCGCGACCCGCGCCGCCGACCTGCGCGAGGCCGAGGCGACCCTCGCCGCGCGCCTCGCCGAGATCCGCGCCGACGTCGCCCAGGGCCGCACGCTCGCCGCCTCGGCCGACGCCTCGGATCCCGCCACCGCTCCCCTCGCGCAGAACATGGGCATCGCGATCGCGCAGACGGAGGCGTCCCTCGACCAGGTCGAGCGTGCCGCGTCCGTGCGCCCGAACGATCCGCTGGGACTGCTCGCCACCCTGGCGGCGGCCGACAGCACGATCGACGCGGCCGTCGGCGGCTACCGCGACGCCCAGGCCCAGCGGGAGCGCGAGCGCGCCGCCCTCGCGGCCGAGCTCACGACCGCGCGGAGCCGCGTCTCGGCCGCCGAGGACTTCATCGCCGCCCGGCGCGGGGCCGTGGGCTCGCTCGCGCGCACCCGGCTGACGGAGGCGGTCCGCGCCTCCGAGTACGCGGCGCAGATCGCGCCGACCGACCCGCGCGAGGCGCTGGCCTCGGCGCAGCGCGCCTCCGCCCTGGCCCAGGACGCCCTGCAGCAGGCCCGCTCGGACACGAGCCGGTACGCGTCGCCGACCGCCGTGGGCAGCCCTTACGGCGGGAACACCACCGGCGCGTTCCTCGGCGGGATCCTCGTCGAGTCGCTGCTGGGCGGCGGGCGCCGCTCCGGCTACCGCTCCGGCGGGTTCGGCGGCGGTTTCGGCGGCTCGTCGGGCGGCGGCTTCGGCGGCTCCTCCCGCCGCTCGAGCGGCGGCGGCTTCGGCGGCGGCTCCCGTGGCGGCGGTGGACGCCGCGGCGGCGGCGGCCGCTTCTGAGAGTTCTCACACCTCTGATCGACACGACATCCCACGACGCAAGGAGAGACAGCATGGCCCAGAGACAGTCCATCTTCGGACGCATCGCGCAGCTCGCGAAGGCGAACATCAACGCGCTCCTCGACCAGGCCGAGGACCCGCAGAAGATGCTGGACCAGATGGTGCGCGACTACACCGAGAGCATCCGCGACGCCGAGGCCGCCATCGCGCAGACCATCGGCAACCTGCGCCTGCTCGAGGACGACTACCGCGAGGACGTCGACAACGCGCAGGAGTGGGGCGCCAAGGCGTTCGCAGCGAGCCGCAAGGCCGACGACCTGCGCGCCTCCGGCAGCACAGGCGACGCCGACAAGTTCGACGCCCTGGCCAAGGTCGCGCTGCAGCGCCAGATCCAGTCCGAGAAGGAGGCGAAGGACGCCGAGCCGACGATCGCCTCGCAGACCGAGGTCGTCGACAAGCTCAAGTCGGGCCTGAACCAGATGCGCGAGAAGCTCAACCAGCTCTCGTCCAAGCGCGACGAGCTGATCGCGCGCTCGAAGACCGTCGAGGCGCAGTCGCAGGTCCAGGACGCGATCAAGAGCATCGACATTATGGACCCGACCAGCGAGGTGAGCCGCTTCGAGCAGAAGATCCGCCGCGAGGAGGCGCGCGTCCGTGGAGCGGAGGAGCTCGCCTCCTCGAGCCTGGACGCCCAGTTCGAGTCGCTCGAGGACCTCGGCGAGATGACCGAGGTCGAGGCGCGCCTCGCGGCGCTCAAGTCCGGACGCCCGCAGGACTCGATAGGTTCCTGAGCGCCGGAATCGGCGCGGCGGTCGCGATCGCGGCCGCCGCGCCGTCGTACCGTTCGCGAAGGCTGGCAATCCTCATGGTGCGGTGGGCACCCCCTGCCCGTAGTCTTCGAAGAGGTAGCCCAAGAAACCGGTCGCCGCACGCCACGACCGGCCCCTACCGGCGTGGTGAACCAGGAGCGGACCGGGCCGTGCCTCACGAGGCCGAGTCGGGGGTCGCTCTCCACGAGGCCGTCGACGCCGATGGCCGCCCCGAAAGAACGAGGCACCCCGTGAGCGTTCCCACCACCCTGTCCGACGGCGGCTCGACCGCCCAGAGCGGCAGCGAGGCGAAGCCCGTCTCTCGCGTCGTCCGGACGCGTCCGCGCGCCGACGGCCGCATCAACCCCACCACCGAGTACTCCGGCCTGCTCAGCACCGTCCGCGACGCGGGCCTGCTGCGTCGCCGCACCGGCTTCTACTACACGATGTTCGCCGTGCTGGTGCTCGCCCTCGGCGGCATCGTGACCGGCTTCGTCCTGCTGGGCGATTCGTGGTTCCAGCTCCTGCTGGCCGCCGCCCTCGGCATCGTCCTCACCCAGTTCGCGTTCCTCGCGCACGAGGCCTCGCACCGTCAGGTGTTCGAGTCGGGCAAGGCCAACGACGTCGCGGGGCGCACCCTCGCGAACCTCTTCGTCGGCATCAGCTACTCGTGGTGGATGCACAAGCACAGCCGGCACCACGCGAACCCGAACGTGCTCGGCAAGGACCCCGACATCGAGCGCGACGTCATCTCGTTCACCAGCGAGGACGCGGCCCGCTCGCGCGGCCTGTACGCCTGGCTGACCCGCCGCCAGGGCTACGCCTTCTTCCCCCTCCTCCTGCTCGAGGGCCTCAACCTGCACATCCACGGCTTCCGCACGGTCTTCGGCCGCGGCAAGGTCGACAAGCGCTGGGTCGAGATCTCGATGCTCGTCGCCCGCGTCGGCCTCTACCTCGCCGTCATCTTCTGGGCGCTCCCGCTGGGCATGGCGTTCGCCTTCCTCGGCGTGCAGATGGGCGTCTTTGGCCTCTACATGGGCGCCTCGTTCGCTCCGAACCACAAGGGCATGCCGCTGCTGCCGAAGGAGGCGCGCGTCGACTTCCTGCGCCGTCAGGTCCTCACCTCGCGCAGCATCAAGAGCACCTGGCTCACCGACCTCTACATGGGCGGTCTGAACTACCAGGTCGAGCACCACCTCTTCCCGAACATGCCCCGCCCGGCCCTGCGCCGTGCCCAGGTCATCGCGAAGGAGTACTGCGCCACCCACCAGATCCCCTACACCGAGACCTCGCTGCTCGAGTCGTACGGCATCGTCGTCCGCTACCTCAACCGCGTGGGCCTCTCGGCCGGCGGCGACCCGTTCGACTGCCCGGCCGCCTCGGCCTACGGCCGCTGAGCCGCACCGCCCGAACGACGAAGGCCCCTGCTCCGATCGGAGCGGGGGCCTTCGTCGTCTCGCTCCCACAAGCGCACGGATGCGTTCCCTCCGAGCGGGCGACCTCGATCACGGTGCACGGGCCTGGCTCCACGCGCGGTCATCTGCGAAATCAAGGGGGTGCGCCACGTCCGGACGGCGGCTTAGCGTAACGCTATGAGCAGCTCCGACAACGACATCGAACCGACCCTCGTCGACCCCGAGCAGATCCCCTCGCCGACCGAGCCGGAGACCGGCGACGGCACCACCGCGGGCCTGGACGAGGTCGGCCGCCCGTCCCCCGACGGACTCACCCAGGACGGCGACGCGGAGAACCCGCCGCTGCCCGACTGGGGCCCCACCGACGGCGTCCACGGCACCGACGCCGACCCCGACGGGACCGCCGGCGCCACCCGCTGACCACTCCCCGCGAGGGACCTCGCCGGGCTCCTGACGCCGTCGCGATCAGGACCCGACGAGGTCCCTCCGTGTTCGCCCGGACGTCGCCGCGACGCCCGACGAGCCGCCCTACACTGGCGGAATGCAGCCGAAAGAACGCGCCCTCCGGGTGATCTCCTACAACCTCCGGGAGCACCGAGCGCACGTCGAGATCGCTCCGCTCGCCGCCCGTCATGACGTCGACGTCCTCTGCCTGCAGGAGTGCGACACCACGAAGCTCCCGCAGGAGCTGGGCGACCTGCGCCTCGCGACCGTCACCGCCCGCAACCGGCTCGGGCTCGCGATCTACTACTCGCACGCCCGCTTCGAGCTGGCCGGCAGTGCCGCCTTCGAGCTCAGCAAGTCGATGCACGACCGCGTCATGTCCCCCGCTCACGAGCGCCTGCTCGCCGTCCGGCTGACCGATGAGCAGGGCGGATCGATCGCCGTCTCCTCGTTCCACGCGGCCCCCCTCTCGGCCGGCAACGCCCTGCGCCGGAAGCAGATCGACGAGGCGCTCAACCGGCTGCGCGAGTACGCCCCGGACACCCCCTCGCTCATGGTCGGCGACTACAACTACCCCTGGTTCTTCCGCGGACTCGACCGCAAGATGACGCGGAACGGCTACCTGGTGTCGCGGAGCGACTCCCCGACCTACGCCCGCTACCGGTACTTCAGCGGGCACTTCGACTTCGCGATCAGCGACTCCATCCGCATCGAGCGAGTGTCGACCCTGCCGCAGGGGCTCTCGGACCACCTCCCCGTCCTGGTCGACGCGCACTACTCCGCGGCCGACGCCTGAAGCCCGGCGAGCAGGATCCTGCGCGTCCCGCCCGCACCCACCTCCCGCTCGGGTGACGCTCGGTAGGCTCAGGGGGTGACGACCCTGATCCTCGCCCGGCACGGAGAGACCGTCTGGCACTCCGAGAACCGCTTCGCGGGCTCCTCCGACATCGCCCTCACTCCTCGCGGACAGGACCAGGCGGCGACGCTCGCCTCCTGGGCCGTCGACGCCGACCTCGAGGCGGTGTACTCGTCCACGCTCGTGCGAGCGGTCCGCACGGCGGTCCCGGCCGCCCGCGCGGCGCACCTCGAGGTTCATCCGGACCCCGCTCTCGTCGAGGTCGACTTCGGCCAGGGCGAGGGACTGACGACGGCCGAGATGGAGAAGCGCTTCCCGGACGCCTACCGCGCGTGGGTCGCCGCTCCGGCGATCCAGCCGATGCCCGGCGGGGAGTCGGGGCTCGACGCGGTCGCCCGCGCCAACGCCTCGCTCGCCCGGATCCACCGCGACCACCCCGAGGGCCGCGTGCTCGTCGTCGCGCACGGCACGCTCATCCGCCTGCTCCTGTGCGCCTACCTCGGCATCAACCCCGAGACGTACCGCCACACGTTCCCCGTCGTCGACAACGTGTCGCTGACGACGCTCCGCTGGGACGCGACGGGCATCGGCCTGCTCGGCTACAACGTCCCTCCCGTGCAGAAGCAGCGGCGCTCGAGCTGAACGACGTGCGCGAGGCGCCGCGCCGCTCGGGCGGTGCCGGCTCGATCGGCCTCGTGCTGGGCGCGGTGGCGAGCGTGCAGCTCGGCGCGTCCTTCGCCGTCCTGCTCTTCCCGGCCGCGGGTCCGATCGGCACGGTCACCCTCCGCCTCGTCTTCTCGGCGCTCGTGCTGCTCGTCGTCTGCCGCCCGAGGCTGCGCGGCTACACGCGGGCCGACTGGGGCACCGTCGTGGTCTACGGGCTCGCCCTCGGCGGGATGAACGCCTGCTACTACGAGGCCATCGCCCGCATCCCGCAGGGCGCCGCCGTCACCCTCGAGGTCCTCGGCCCGCTGACCCTCTCGGTGATCGCCGGCCGGAGCCTGCTCAGCCTCCTCTGGGCTGGCCTCGCCCTGGCCGGGGTCGTCACGCTCTCGCAGGGCGGCTTCGGCTCGCTCGACCCCGTCGGCGTCGCGTTCGCCCTGGGAGCCGCGGCGCTCTGGGCGACCTACATCGTTTTCGCCGAGCGGACGGGCGGGCGCTTCCCCCGCCTCGACGGGCTGGCGCTGGCCCTGGCCGCCGGCGCGGTCGTCTCGCTGCCGTTCGGCATCGCGACGGCGGGGCCCGCGCTGATCCTGCCGCCGGTGCTGCTGCTGGGCTTCGCGGTCGCGGTGCTCTCCTCCGCGGTGCCGTACGCGCTGGAGCTGCTCGCGCTGCGGCGCCTGCGCTCGTCGACCTTCTCGATCCTGATGTCGCTCGCTCCGGGTGCGGCCGCCCTGTCGGGCTTCCTCGTGCTCGGCCAGCGGCTCACGGTGGTCGAGGCGATCGGCATCGGCCTGGTCGTCGCCGCGAGCGTCGGCGCCGTCCGCTCCGCCTCCCGCTGACGGGCGGATCGGAGCGACCCTCTCCGTTCGCGGTGATATTTCGTTAGGCTAACTATGTGCCTCACGATCCCACCACCACCGCCCTCGCCGGGGAGCTCCGCATCGCGGTCGCGCGCCTGGGCCGCCGACTCCGCCAGGAGAAGGGCCGGCACGAGCTGAGCGACGCGCAGCTGAGCGTCCTCGCGCTGCTCGAGCGCGAGGGCCCGCGCACCCTCGGCGAGCTGGCCGAGGTGGAGCGCGTGCGCCCGCCCTCGATGTCGCGCACGGTCGCCTGCCTCGTGGACGACGGGCTCGCCGAGCGCCTGGGCGACCCGGCCGACGGGCGCGTCGTCCGACTCCGCCCCACCGAGGCGGGATCCGCGCTCGTGCACGAGGTGCGCCGCAGCCGCGACGCGTGGCTCGTGGCCGGGCTCCGCGAGCTCTCCCCTGCTCAGCAGTCCCTGCTGCGCGACGCCGCCGCCCTCCTCCGCGAGGTGGCGGAGCGATGAGCGCGATGTTCCGCTCGATGGCGGTGCCGAACTACCGCATCTGGTTCGCCGGGGCGACGGTCTCGAACATCGGCACCTGGATGCAGCGCACCGCCCAGGACTGGATCGTCATCAACGACCTGACCGACCACGACGCGACCGCGCTGGGCGTCACCATGGCGCTGCAGTTCGGACCGCAGCTGCTGATGGTCCCCTTCTCGGGTTTCATCGCGGACCGCTTCGACCGGCGGCGGCTGCTCATGGCGACCCAGGGCGCGATGGGGGTGCTCGGGCTCGGCCTGGGCCTGCTCGTCGTCACCGGCGTCGTCCAGCTCTGGATGGTCTACGTCTTCGCACTGCTGCTCGGCTTCGCCGCGGCGATCGACGCACCCGTGCGGCAGACCTTCGTCTCGGCTCTCGTCGAGGAGAAGGACCTCTCGAACGCGGTCTCCCTCAACTCCGCCTCGTTCAACTCCGCCCGGATGATCGGGCCGGCCCTCGCGGGCGTCCTCATCTCTGCGGTCGGGTCGGGCTGGGTGTTCCTGCTCAACGCCGCGAGCTTCCTCGCCGTGCTGCTCTCGCTGCGCTTCCTGCACCGCGACCAGCTCCGCTCCGCTCCGCGCGCCACCCGAGGCCCGGGCGCGCTGCTGGAGGGGTTCCGCTACGTGTCGCGGCGGCCGGACATCATCGTGGTGCTGATCATCGTGTTCCTGATCGGCACCTTCGGCCTGAACTTCCCGATCTTCGCCTCGACGATGGCCACGGTGGAGTTCGACATGGGTGCGAGCGAGTTCGGCCTGCTGTCCTCGGCGATCGCGGTCGGCTCGGTGATCGGCGCCCTGCTCTCGGCCCGCCGCGACCGGCCACGGCTGCGGCTGATCGTCGGAGCCGCCTTCGCGTTCGGAGTCGCCCTCGCGCTCTCGGGTCTCATGCCGACCGCGTGGTCCTTCGCGATCGTCCTGCCGCTGGTCGGCGTCGCCGCGCAGACGCTGATGACCTCGGCCAACGGCTTCGTGCAGCTCTCGACCGCCCCCGAGATGCGCGGCCGCGTGATGGCGCTCTACATGGCGATCTTCGTCGGAGGCACGCCGATCGGCGCTCCGCTCATCGGAGCCGTGGCGAACGGCCTCGGCCCGCGCTGGGCGATCGCGGTGGGCGCCGCCTCCGGGCTCGCCGCGGCGGCCGTCGGGCTCGGCTTCCACCTGCGGATGCGCCGCAGAGCAGTACCTCCGGCTCGCGAGAACACCTCCGGCTCGCAGGAACCGGACGATCCTGCGAGCCGAACGGGATCCGACGAGCCCGAGGTCGGCTCCGCCGTCAGGCCTCGCGCGTGATCTCGACCCGCACGAACAGCTTCGACGAGTGCGGGCCCGCGTACACGCCCCGCAGCGGGGCGATGTCGTTGTAGTCGCGACCGCGGCCGACGATGACGTGCCGGTCTCCGATGTCGATCAGGTTCGTCGGGTCGTAGCCGCGCCACGCTCCTCCGCAGAACCACTCGACCCAGGCGTGCGACTCCCCCGTCACCGTCTCGCCGATCTCGGCGTTCGGCTTGGGGTGGAGGTAGCCCGAGACGTAGCGGGCGGGGATGCCGACCGCGCGCAGCGCCCCGAGGACGATGTGCGTGATGTCCTGGCAGACGCCCTTGCGCGCCGTCCACGACTCCGTCGCCGTCGAGTGCACGCCGGTCACGCCCTGCTTGTAGGTCATCTCGCGGCCGATGCGCTCGGCGATCGCGAGCGCCGCCTCGCACGGCCCCGCCGACTCGTCCGCGAGCGAGCGCGCGAGCTCGACGAGATCCTCCGGAGGCGCGGTGCGGACGGTCTGCTTCGACTGCTCCACGTACTCGGTGAGCGTCTCGACCTGCTCGGCGAGCTGCTCCCAGCCGTACGGGTGCTCGGGATGCGCCTTCGGGCGCACCTCGACCAGCGACGTCGCCGTGAGCGAGAGCTCCTGGTGCGCGTCGAGCACGTCGAACGAGGACACCCGGGTGCCCCAGTAGTCGGTGTACGTGTGCGCCGAGGTGACCGGCCGGATGTCGAGGTTCGAGAACAGCACGAGCTGCCCGTCCGAGGACGCCGGCAGCATCCTCGCCTCGTTGTAGGACGCCACGACGTCTCCCCGGTAGGTGAAGCCCGTGGTGTGCTTGATGCGCAGCCTGCTCACAGCGCCTCCCCGATCCAGCTCGGCATGACGTTGGTGGGGAAGTAGCGCTGCCGGATCGCCTCGGACGCGGCCGAGGTCGCCTCCTGCACCCCGTCCATGTGCCGCGGGAGATCCTCGAGGATCTCGGCGATCGGCCGGTACTCCAGCTCGCTCCGGATCTGACCCAGTACGCGCTGGGCGTCGCCGGTGTGCCCGACGCGGCCGGTGCGCGGCTCGATGTCGCGCATGCACATCTCGGCGCGCGAGATCGAGAAGAGGATCGACCGCGGGAAGAGCCGGTCGAGCAGGAGGAACTCCGCCGCGTTGCGCGCGCTCGGCACGCCGCGGTAGGTGCGGAGGTAGGCCTCGTACGCCCCGCAGGAGCGGAGGATCGTGGTCCACGACGGGCCGCTCGCCTCGGTCAGCGACCGGGTCGCGAGCAGTCGCGCCGTCATGTCGGCCCGCTCGATCGAGCGGCCCAGCGTGAAGAACTGCCAGGCCTCGTCGCGCGAGGTCGCCGACTCGATGATGCCGACGGCCAGCGCCGAGCGCTCGCGCACCCAGCTGAAGAACTCCGACACCCGCTCGCCCGAGACGCGGCGCGGCATCCGGGTGCGGGTCGTGTTCAGGCACTCCCACAGCTCCGTCGACACGATCTCGCGGGCGCGGCGGGCGTTCTCGCGGGCGGCGCCGAGCGAGTAGGCGATGGAGGCGGGGTTGGTGCGGTCGATCGCGAGGATCGTCAGCACGTCCGCCCGCGTGATCTCGCGCATGTCGTCGGGCGGGGTCGAGCCCATCACCGACAGCAGCGAGCGGCACGCGGTGTCCTCGTCGATCCACGGATCCTCCAGCAGGAGCTGGAGGTGGACGTCGAGGATGCGCGCGGTGCCGTCCGACCGCTCGATGTAGCGGCCGATCCAGAAGAGGGACTCGGCGATCCGGGAGAGCATCAGTCCTCCTCCCCCGCGTCGCGACCCTGCTGCTGCTGCTGCTCCTGGTCGGAGTTCGGGGCGTCGTGCGGCGAGTGGTCGGGGGTGTGGTTCAGCGGGTACACGATCGGGATCGAGCTGGTCACCGCGGCCTGCTCGGCGACGAGGCCCTGGATGTCGTGCGCGTCGGGCTCGCGGTCGCGCTGCGCCTCCAGGCCCACCACCCAGGTGTCCTTCGAGCCGCCGCCCTGCGACGAGTTCACGACGAGCTGGCCCTCGGGCAGCGCCACGCGGGTGAGGCCTCCGGGCAGCACCCAGACGTCGGTGCCGTCGTTGACCGCGAAGGGGCGGAGGTCGGCGTGACGAGGGCGCATCCCGTCGTCGACGAGGGTCGGGATGGTCGACAGCTGCACGACCGGCTGCGCGATCCAGCCGCGCGGGTCGGCCTGGAGCCGCGAGCGCAGCTCGGCCAGCTCCTTGGCGGAGGCGTCCGGTCCGACGACCAGTCCCTTGCCGCCGGAGCCGTCGACCGGCTTCACGACGAGCTCGTCGAGGCGGTCGAGGACCTCCTCGAGCGCGCCCGGATCCTCCAGGCGCCAGGTGTCGACGTTCTTGATCACCGCGTCCTCGCCGAGGTAGTAGCGGATGAGGTCGGGCATGTAGGTGTAGACGAGCTTGTCGTCCGCGACTCCGTTGCCCACCGCGTTGGCGATGGTGACGGTGCCCAGGCGGGCGGCGAGCATGAGCCCGGGCGAGCCGAGCATCGAGTCGGCGCGGAACTGCAGCGGGTCGAGGAACTCGTCGTCGACGCGGCGGTAGATCACGTCGACGCGGGTCGGGCCCGAGGTGGTGCGCATGAACACCTTGCCGCCGGTGCAGAACAGGTCGCGGCCCTCGACGAGCTCGACGCCCATCAGCCGCGCGAGCAGCGTGTGCTCGAAGTAGGCGGAGTTGTAGACACCGGGGGTCAGGACGACCACGGTCGGGTCGTCGACGCCCTCGGGCGCCGACGCGCGCAGCGCCTGCAGCAGCTTGTTGGGGTAGTCGCCGACGGGGCGGACGCGCATCGAGACGAACAGCTCGGGCAGGGTCTGCGCCATCACGCGCCGGTTCGAGATGACGTACGAGACGCCGGAGGGGACGCGGACGTTGTCCTCGAGGACCCGCCAGCCGCCGACCTCGTCGCGGATGAGGTCGATGCCCGAGACCTGGATGCGCACGCCGTTGGCCGACACGATGCCGGCCGCCTGGCGGTGGAAGTGGCTGGAGCTCGAGATGAGCCCGGCCGGGATCACCCCGTCCTTGACCGCGTTCTGCGGACCGTAGACATCGGCGAGGAACGCCTCGAGTGCACGGACGCGCTGCTTGATGCCGCTCTGGACCTCGTTCCACTCGGCGCGCTCGATCACGCGCGGCACCGCGTCGAGCGGGAACGGCCGCTCCTCGCCGGCGAAGTCGAACGTGACGCCCTGCGCGAGGTAGGAGGAGGCGAGCGCGTCGGTGCGACCGCGCAGCTCCTCCTGCGTCATCCGCGCGAGCGAGGAGTAGATGTCGCGGTACGCCGAGCGGACCCCGTCGGGGCCCTTCGTCGCGGCGACATCAGCGAACATCTCGTCCCAGGGCGGGGCGCCGGCACGGCGGCGCTCGACCTTCTGGGACCCGTAGCCGTCGAAGAGGTCACCCATGGCACGACTCTAGTCCGGGGCGTATTGCGGGGATGTTTCGCGGGGTTCCGCGCAGAGGTGGGCGGCTCGTCGCCCGGTGGCGCCGGCAGAACCTCAGCTGAGCGAGGGAAGCGTCGATCGACCGTCGATGTACCCCCTCCGCAGCTGACGTTGCGCTGCGGTGCTCTAGTCCAGGCCGCGTCGGCGCCGCTGCGGGACGGTCCAGAGGTGCTCACGCCTCCGGATCAGAGTCAGGAGTGCATCCTCGGTCCGCGGCCAGTCGTCCATGATCTGGTGGTTGTCGAGCCGGATGCAGAGGTACTCCTGGCGAGCGAGCTCGAGGTCGCGGCGGCGGTCCTCGCTGAACTGCTCGCGGGTGCCGTGGTAGCGGAAGCCGTCGCTCTCGAGGACGAGCCGATCTCCGATGACCTCGTCGACGCGACACACACGAGGGATCGGCACCTGGGTGCGCACCCGCACGTTCCGCCTGCGCAGACTCAACCGGGTCTTCGTCTCGAGTCCCGACTGACTCCCTCCGTCGACCCGATCGAAGAGCACCCGCTTCCCGGGAGGTGCGAGGGGCGGGAGTGCGGCGAGCTCCTCCATCGTCAGCAGCCCGCTGTTCAGCGCGGAGTCGATCGTCTCGATCGCGTCGTCCTCGCGCACGCAGGTCACCAGATGCAGGATCGCCGCGCCGATGCCGTCCTGCGACGCCGAACGCCGCCCCTGGCCGGGCCACTGCCGCCACTGGCCCAGGTCGCCTCGTCGGAGCTCGTGCACGGACGAGGTCCCGAGAGCGACGTGCAGCGCGGGCCGCTCGACGCTCCAGAGGCCCAGGTGCTGCAGAAGCGACACGCAGGTCAGGACTCCGCCCGCCCGCACCGCGGCCAGCTCGATCGGCGGCACGGTCGGGCGGGCGTACCAGCCGCGCCGGACGCGGACGAGCACGCCCGCGTCGAGAGCACGCTGGACCGCGAGGCGGGGGATCCTCTCGGAGGAGAGCGTGCGAGCGCTGCAGAAGCCGCTGCCGGCGCGAAGGAGGGACACCAGTTCCTGCATTCCACGACCGTGGCACGGCCGCTCACCCGCCGGAGTGCTCGGACGCCTCCCCGTGGAGAGAGCGCGGCCGCGGCAGCCTGGGGAGGACGCGTCACCGGCTCGCGCGCAGCGCCTCGTTCATCGCGCGGACCGTGCGGAAGCCCGAGCGCCGGGCGATCTCGAGCCGGTCCGGTCCGTCGCGGCGCGGTCCGTGCAGCTCGCGCTGCTGGCGGGCGAGACGCGCCCGCGCGGCGCGGATCTCGGCCGACGGAGTTTCCCCGTGACCTGCGAAGGCCCGGTGCAGATGGCGCTCCGACACGAGGAGGCGGGCTGCGAGCGCGGCGACGGTGAGGTCCGGATCCGCCGCCTCCTTCGCGATCAGCTCCAGCGCCTCGCTCCGCAGCGCATCCTCGGGGGACAGCACGGCGTCCCCGCGTCGCAGGGAGGGGAGGCCCGACAGGAGGTTCTCGACCGCCAACCGGAACGACGCGAAGCCGGCCTCCTCGGGGCTCAGAGTCGAGGACAGCGCGCTGATCGCTGTCGCGACCAGGACCTCCCTGAACGCGGACCCCTCCGTCGCGACCGACTCGACCCGGTGCCGTGCGATGTCGGGCGGCCAGAGCCCGTGCCGTGAGCGGATCTCGATGCGGGCGCTCGCCACGGCCGCGTCGAGCGTCCACGATCCGCTCGAGGGGAGAAGAGCGACTCCGCCCGGCTCGAGGACCACGGTCTCGTTCCCGGCCGACAGCGAGACCACCCCGTCGACCTGGATGACCGTCTCGCTGCGGGCCGCAGCACGAGGGCCGACCGCGCGCCCGACCCGCGCCGGGGTGTGCCAGACGCGCAGCAGCTCGAACGGCCCGTCGATCAGCCGGTCGGCGAAGAGGTGGAAGGCGCCGCGGGGCTCGCACCAGAGGCCGCGACCCCGCAGCCAGGCGACGGCGTCCTCGTCGCGGAGGGCGACCGCGCGCTCGGCGAGCGCGTCCGGGCGCCCTCGGGAACCGCTCCGCTGCTCTGGCACGGGCTCCATGAGAGCGCACCCCGGACGTTTCCGCATGCGCCTGCGCGAATCGGACCGCGTTCTCGACGCGTTCCTGACGCAACCTCACGTCGAGCGCAGGATCACGACCCCCTCCACCGACGATCGATCCGCAGCACCTCTCCGGTGCCCACCTCGATCTCGAAGGACTCCCATGACCGAGAACACCCCCGGCCGCATCCACCGCCGCACCGTCGTCGCCGGCGCAGCCTGGACCATCCCCGTCGTCGCGACCGCGATCGGCGCACCGCTCGCCGCGGCATCCGGAGGCGAACCGACCCTCGCCTTCACCAACGGCCCGTACGCGGTCGCCGCCTGCGGCACCCTCACGGACGTCGTCATCACGGCGACGGCCGATGGCACGAAGCCCGTCACCTCGGGCACTCCCATCACCGTGACCCTCCCCAGCGGCCTGAAGTGGTCCGACGGCAGCACCGGCACGAAGACCCTCTTCACCGACGGCAACGGCCAGGTCGTGCTCAGCGGAGTGAAGGCGAGCGGCACGAACGGCACGCGCACGATCACCGCCTCCGCGAACGGCCTGCAGACCTCCGCACCTGTGACTGCGAGCGGGGCGACCAGCCTGATCACGGTGTCCAACGGCAGCAACTACAACGTCTCGCTCCCGCCCCTGCCCGCCGGCGTCACCGCGCAGGACCTCCAGTACACGCTCAACAACGGCGGCAAGCGCACCCTGTGGGTCCTCGGAAGCGACGGAAAGGCGTACATCAACGTCGACGGAGCAGCGACCTGGCAGACCAACACCGCCGGCACCGCCACCCTCATCGCCACCGCGAACGACGGCACCGGAACCGCCGCCGTTCTCGAGAGCAGCGGCCTCATCACCGTGACCAACGGCAGCAACTACAACGTGGCACTGCCGCCCCTCCCCGCCGGGGTCACCGCGCAGGATCTCCAGTACACGCTCAACAACGGAGGCAAGCGCACCCTCTGGGTCCTCGGTAGCGACGGCAAGGCGTACATCAACGTCGACGGCGAGCCCACCTGGCAGACCAACACCGCGGGCACTGCCACCACCATCGCCGTGGCCAACGGAGGCACCGGGACCGCGGCGGTCCTCGAGAGCAGCGGCCTCATCACCGTGACCAACGGCAGCAACTACAACGTCTCGCTCCCGCCCCTGCCCGCCGGCGTCACGGCGGAGGACCTCCAGTACACCGTCAACAACGCCAACAAGCGCACCCTCTGGGTCCTCGGCAGCGACGGCAAGGCGTACATCAACGTCGACGGCGAGCCCACCTGGCAGACCAACACCGCCGGCACCGCCACCCTCGTCGCGCTCGCCGAGCAGGGCACCGGGACCGCGGCGGTCCTCGAGAGCAGCGGCCTCATCACCGTGACCAACGGCAGCAACTACAACGTCTCGCTCCCGCCCCTCCCTGCAGGCGTCACCGCGCAGGACCTCCAGTACACGATCAACAATGCCAACAAGCGCACCCTCTGGGTCCTCGGAAGCGACGGGAAGGCGTACATCAACGTCGACGGCGAGCCCACCTGGCAGACCAACACCGCCGGCACCGCCACCACCATCGCCACCGCGAACGACGGCACCGGAACCGCGGCGATCGCGGAGCAGCAGGCCTGCTGACGCGACATCCGTCGCTCCCCCGCGGCAGGGCGGCGTCCGGACTCAATCCCGCCTGACGCACCCGCTGAGCACGGCTCCGGTGCACCTCGCGCCGGGCCGTGCTCAGCGGGTCCACCCCGCGACGAGGAGCGTCTCCTCCAGACGTCCTCCCCCACGGAGCCACTGCCGTCGACGTGCAGACCACCGACCAGCCCGACGGATCGATGGTCGTCACCGTCCTGGGCAGCGACGGACGGGTCCACCAGAGGAACAGCGCCGCCGACGGCACCACCTTCCCCGCCACCTGGAACAGCTACGCCACGCCAGGCGTCACCGACATCGCAATTTCCCCGGTCAGCGCCGACACCCGCATCGGCGAACCAGTGCCGACGACTCCGCACCAGCCGCGATAGGCGACGGCCGGGAACTGGCGACCGCCTGAGCGCGATCACCCGCGCGAGGCCCGGGTCACGAGCGATCGCAGCCCGGGCCTCTCCTCGTCAATTCGTCCGGCGGAGTGCCCGGCGCATCGCCGTCGCGTTCGCGAAGCCCGCCAGACGCGCCCGCTCCTCGGCTGTCAGCCCACGCCCCACGGCGCCCTCGGAGTAGCTGCGCGCCACGGCTGCACGCGCCGCGCGGATCTCGAGCGCGGGGCTCGACCCGGCGGCCGAGAAAACGCGGTGCACGTACCGCTCCGAGATGCGCAGCTCCTGCGCCAGCCGCTCGATCGTGAACTCCGGGTCACGGGCGCGCTCGGCGATCACCTCCATCGCGCGGCGCTGCAGCGCCAGCTCCCGAAGCGAGAACCGCTCACGCCCCGCCCCCTCGAGCCCCGCCGAGACGATCGCGACGGCGAGGTGCGAGAAGGCCAGCCGCAACGCCGGCAGACCCTGCGACCGCAGGTCCACGTCCGTGTTCAGGACGGCGTTCGCCGCCGAGACCAGCGCCGCGCGGAACGACACCGGCACGTCCGCGAGGACCACGTGCGCGCCGATGAGCTCCCGAAGCGGACCCGGGATCATCCCGGACTCCAGCGCGATCTCGAACCGCGCGATCGACGGATCGGGCGTGGTGACCTCCACCGCCCCTTCCCCGAGGACGAGCACGGCACCGGGTGCGAGTTCCGAGCGCGCTCGTCCTCCCTCCGCGACGACGAACGTCCGTCCTTCGACGGGCACGACCACGCGCGTCGACCCCACCGCGCCCGTCATCTCGACCACGGCCGCCGTGTGCCAGAGCCGTGCCAGCCGGAACCCGTCGCCCGTGAGCTCGTCGGTCACCAGACTCACGTCGGCACGATCGGTCACCGATGACCCGCGCGCCTCGAGCCACCCGATCGCTGCCGCACCGCGGAGCGACACCCCGCGCCGGAGCGCCGGCTCTCGCGACGGGTCGACGGTCATGCAGGTCTCCTCGCTCCGCGCTCCGGATCGGCGACGGCGGCCGGATCGCCGCCCTTCGCCACCACCCAACTCGATCGCACCGTCGCCAGGCGGCGGAGCGACACATCCCGCACAGATCACGGACATCGCGCGCACGACTCCCCACTCACGGCCGCCGCAGCTCCACCCCTCGGACAGCATCGGACCCGCCGTCGACCCCGGCGCACCTCCCGGCCGATCAGCTCGGCCCCGACGAGAAGAGCACCCATGAACGACACCTCCTCGACCGAACGCTCCCCCGGCGTCGAGCGACGCACGCTGGTCGCCGGCGCCGCCTGGACCATCCCCGTCGTCGCAACCGCGATCGGCGCACCGCTCGCCGCGGCATCCGGAGGCGAACCGACCCTCGCCTTCACCAACGGCCCGTACGCGGTCCCCGCCTGCGGCACCCTCACGGACGTCGTCATCACGGCGACGACCGACGGCACGAAGCCCGTCACCTCGAACACTCCCGTCGCCGTGAACCTCCCCAGCGGCCTGAAGTGGTCCGACGGCAGCACCGGCTCGAAGACCCTCTTCACCGACGGCAACGGCCAGGTCGTGCTGTCCGGCGTCCGCTCGACCATCGGCAACCGCACCGTTCAGATCACCGCGACGTCCGGCACGACGAGCGCCACGGCCCCGGTCTCGGTCGCCGCAGGTGCGGGCGACGGCATCGTCTACTACAACTACAGGACCAAGGTCAACACCGCTGTCGCCGACTCGGCCGACGCGGTGAAGATCGTCGCCGACACGTCGACGGGGTTCCTCGTTTGGCAGGACGCCGACGGCGACATCCACAACGGGCTCGGCGACGTGATCGTCACCGGCGCGGACACGGGCACCGGGCTGCTCGCCATGAACAGCGGTGGTCCGAACGGCGACCAGCCGCTCATCTGGTACAAGAAGGCCGACGGCGTCCACTACTACAACTACCGGACCAAGGTCGACACGCTCCGGCCGAACTCGACGAACGCGGCGACGATCGTCGCGAACACCGCGAACGGCTACCTCATCTGGCAGGACGCCAACGGCGACATCCGCAACGGCAACGGTGACCTGCTCATCCCGGGCGCACAGGCGGACCCCGACCTGCTCGCGCTCAACGACTTCCAGGACCAGCCGCTGATCTGGTACAAGAAGGCCGACGGCGTCCACCAGTACAACTACCGGACCAAGGTCGACACGCTCCGACCGAACTCGACGAGCGCGATCAAGATCCTCGCCGACACGGCCTCCCAGTTCCTCGTCTGGCAGGACGCGAACGGCGACATCCGCAACGGCAACGGCGACCTGATCATCACCGGCGCGGAGACGGGCAGCGGACTGCTCGCGATGAACCGCGGCGGCGCGACCGGCGAGGACCCGCTCATCTGGTACAAGAAGGCCGATGGAATCCACTACTACAACTACCGGACCAAGGTCGACACGCTCCGACCGAACTCGACGAACGCCGCCACGATCATCGCCGACACCGCCACCGGATTCCTCGTCTGGCAGGACACGAACGGCGACATCCGCAACGGCAATGGAGACCTCATCCTCACGGGGACCAACACCGGCGCCGAACTGGTCGCGATGAACAGCGGCGGTCCGAACGGCGACCAGCCGCTCATCTGGTACAAGAAGGCCCAGCCCTGCGCCTGATCCGGTGAGTGCCGCCTGATCGGGCGGTGCTGCGCGGCGATCGGCCGGCGGGGAAGCCCATCTCCGGGCCCCTCGCCGGCCGATCATCGCCAGGGCGCGACGGGAAGGATCGGAAGCGGGTTCCCGCCCGCCCTCCGGTTCACCCTCCGATCACGCCTCTCGCAGTGCCCGCCGCAGCGCGTCCTCCGATCCGAACCCCGAGACGCGCGCGACGTCGCGCAGGAGCGGACGCCGCCCCTCGGCTCCCCGCAGTTGATCCCGCGCCCGGGCGACCCGGGCCCGTCGGATCTCCTGCAGCGGTGTCCGGCGACCCTCCCGCGCGAACACGACAGCGAGATGCTGCCTCGTGATCCCCACGCGGTCCGCCAGCCGCGCCACCGAGAACGCCGGATCCGACGCCTCCCGATCGATGACGTCCATCGCCCGCTCCCCGAGGGACCTCTCCCCGATCGCATCCGGGAACGCGCTCTGCACGAGCGCCGTGCAGCAGCTCTCGACGGCGACGCCGAAGAGGTCGAGATCGGGAGAGTCCGACGACAGTCCCGCGTTGAGGGCCGCGTTCGCCAGCGAGACCGCCGCGGCCCCCGCCCATCCGTCCGGAGGCGTCTCCCCCGTGTGCAGCACCGCGGGGGACGTGGTGAGGCCCCGGACGCGCGTCTCGAACTCGATCCGCGCGGTCGCCTCCGCCGCGACGATCGACGCCTCGGCATGGGCGGTCACGAGCAGGAGCTCGCCCGGGCGCAACTCGCCACTCCTCTGGGACCTGCCCTCGTCGGCCGAGAAGGCGAGCGCCCCGTCGAGCTGGACGATCAGCAGCGCCCGCCCCCGGCGGGATCGGAGCGCCCCGGCGGCGGCCGTGTGCCACACGCGGGCGACGCGCAGTCGCGTCGACTCGACCTCGTCGACGGAGGCGTGCGCCGGCCCCCGCGCGACAAGACGGCGAGCCGTGAGAAGCTCCTCCGCTTCTCCCCCACGAACGATCACAGAGAGTCCCCCCGAGACAGGGACGCGCTCGAGCACGCGGGATCCGGTCGACGTCACCGAGCAGTAGCCCCAGTAAAGCCGACCCGCGCACGCTCCTCGTGTCGGCCCTGCAGTTCGGAAGACGCCCCCGGCGCTCGGGAAGATCGGGCCCTTCCGAGCGCCTCGGGGCGAGGAAAGCTCGAAGAATCGGCTCCGTCATCCACCCCTCTCGAAGGAGCCCTTCATGTCCGACCACCCCACCGACGCGACTCCCGGCGGCGTCCAGCGCCGCACGATCGTCGCCGGCGCCTCCTGGACCATCCCCGTCGTCGCGACCGCGATCGGCGCACCGCTCGCCGCGGCATCCGAGACCACCACCGAGAACGTCCTGACGTTCACCGAGAACCTGTACGTCCCCGGAGCCGACTGCCGGATCTCGGGAGTGACGACGACGCTCACCTCCCCGTCCGGCGCCCCGGTAGCGGGCGAACTCGTGACGGTGGCCCCGCCCACCGGCTACGCGTTCGCCGACGGAACGACGACGAAGACCCTCCCCACGGACGGATCAGGCTCGATCACCTGGCCCGACATCGTCGCGAAGCCCGGAGCCGGCACCTTCACGCTCGGAGCGACCACCCCCACCGCCCCCGCGACGTCCGCGGACATCGTCATCGTCGCCGAACCGACCGTCTTCGAGTACAACGCGACGACCCGCCGCTCCTACCCTCTTCGAGCAGTGCCTGTCGGCTCGAGGGCCCTGGGCGGCGGGTACTTCCAGGCTCCGAACGGCGACATCTACGACTGGAAGCGGTCGACACCTCTGGTGACCGGAGCCGGCGTCGCGTTGGGATACCCCGGCGACGGGACCTACTACCTCGACTTCGTCAAGAACGGAGTCGCCACCACGTGGAGCAGCTCGGGAAACGGGTCGAGAACTTATCCGCACATCCCCGCCGACGCCGTCCCCGTCGGCTCGTCCTGGTTCCTCAGCCCGGATGGCCGGCTCTGGCAGTGGAACCGGACGAGCGGTCCGATCGCCACCGGAGTCACGTCCGCCACCGGCTACGTCGCCCAGGACGGCAGCTTCACGGTCCAGTTCGTCAACGCGACCGGCGCACACCAGGCGACTGGTTACAGCACGGCGATCACCGACTTCCCGCAGGTCGGCGCAGGAGCCACCGCGGTCGGCGGCGGTTACTTCCTCCGCAACGGCACCCTCCGGTACGGCAACAAGATCGTCGCGACGAACGTGAAGTCAGCGGTCGGCTACCCGTCCCCCCTGAACAACGTCAGGACCGACTACGCCGACTACGTCCTCGAGAACGGAGAGGTCTGGGAGACGGCTAACGACAGCGGTACCGGCAACACCACCAACAAGAGACTCACCGCCGTGCCCGCGAACGCGGAGCCGATCGGAGGAGGGTTCTTCCTGTCGGGCACGAGCCTCTGGTCCTGGTACGCCCGGGTCCCTGGCGGATCCGACGTCTCCAGCGCCGTCGGCTACGTGACCGCGAGCGACACACAGGGCTACTGGACCGACTTCGTGGTCACCCCGTCGGGCTGCATCGCCTGATGCGCACCTCGGGCCGCCCCGGGGGGGGGCACCAAGTCCCACCCTCCGGGGCGGCCCCTCTCCTCGGGTGCGAATCCACGCAACACGGCACAGACTCGTCTGCACCGCCTCCGTCGTTCCCACTGCTGCGCCCGCGGAACAGCCTCAGTCCACTCCGAGCTCCTGGCGGACGCTCCGGGTGAGCGTCGCGAGCGTCGGCAGCACGGTCGCCAGGAGGATCAGGCCGGCACCGGCCGCCGCGGGGGCCGCCACCCACCCGAGTGGCACGACCACGGCGACCGGTACGCCTTGGAGCGCGAAGGACGCCGCCGTCGCGACCGCGACGGTCGAGGTGATCGCGGTGCCGAGCAGAGCCGCGGTCACCACATGGATGATCGCCTCCCACACGGAGGCCGTCACGATCTGCCTGCCCGTCGCTCCGGCGGCCACGAGCGCGGCAGTGCCTCGAGCACGATTCGGACCCGCGACGAAGGCTGTGACGGCGGTCCCCGTGAGAGCGAGGACGAGGGGGCCGCCGATGATGAGCGTGGCCATCGACAGCAGGAGCAGGGGACGGTCGAGCCCGTAGTAGCCCACCGAGTCGTCCTGCGTCAGGGCGACGGACGCGGTCGCCTCGGTCAGCACAGCGGCGAACGACGACAGCACCGCGATCGCGATCATGAGCGGGCTGATCACCGCGGCCGAGTGCCCGATCCGGTAGCGGGCGCTGTGACGTGCGAGGTACCACGACACCGAGAGCGACGCGGGGACGACCGCGGTCCACGCCAGCACGACGCGGGGGTAGATCTGCGGGCCGACGAGCGCGATCGCGACGGCCAGGACGAGGGGGAGGAGCATCCCGAGCCCGACGATGGTGGCGCGCTCCCCCGACAGCATCCCGGACAGGACGCCGCCCGCTCCGAGGAGCAAGGCGGCGAGGACGATCCAGCGGATCGGAGTCATGCGCGTCGGTGTGGTGACCGGCTCGCGGAGGACGGCCAGCGGGGGCGTCCGACCCGCATCCCGAGCAGCCGGGACCGCTGCGGTGACCGCGATGAGCGTCGTGGCGCCGATGACGCCGAGAAGTGCAGCAGGTCCGAACACGAGGTGCAGATCGGTGTCGGACGCCATCTGGAAGGCCAGCATCCATTCGAGGAACCGCGGCACGACGCCGGATCCGATCACGGCCCCGACGGAGGACCCGACGACTCCGACCACGACGAACTGCCACGACACGATCGACGCGACGGCGCGCGGAGGGAAGCCGGCGAGCATCCACAGCGCGTAGGTGCGTCTCTGGAGCGAGATCGCCAGCCGCGCCGTCCCCGGGATGACGAGCAGGGCTGCGGCGGTCGCGCCGGCGGCGAGGAAGCTCCCCGTGGTGACGAGCGTCTGCGCCGCGAGCGGCCCCTCTCGCGCGCCCGTCTCGAAGAACGCCGCTCCTCCCGTCAGGAGGAATGCGGTCACCGCGATGACGATCGCCGGGCCGAGCCACGACCAGAGGTGGGCCACGAGGTCGCCGAAGAGGAGACGGATCATGCGGCGGGCCTCCCCTCGTCGCTCGTCCTCATGGCCACCAGGAGTTCGCTCGCCGTCGGCCTCTCGAACTCGTGCACGAGCGCGCCGTCACAGAGCACGAGCACTCGATCGGCCCGAGCGGCAGCGTCGAGATCGTGCGTCACCATGACCACCGCGGTGCCTTCGTGCGCCGCGGTGCGCAGAAGATCCAGGACCCGCCCGCCGCTCTCCGTGTCGAGCGCACCGGTCGGCTCGTCCGCGAAGACGATCTCGGGCTCGTTCGCGAGGACCCTCGCGAGGGCGACCCGCTGCTGCTGGCCGCCAGAGAGCTCGGCCGGTCGCTGGCGAGCGACCTTCTCCAGGCCCACCTGAGCGAGGGCGCGCTCGACTCGAGACGCGACGTCCGACCGCTTCGCCAGACGGGCCGGCAGAGCGACGTTCTCCCAGGCCGTCAAGGAGGGGATGAGGTTGAACTGCTGGAACACGAATCCGATGCGGTCCCGGCGCAGTCGGGCCAGATCGTGTCGCGACAGCCCGCCGATCGGGACTCCCGCGATCGAGACGTGGCCCGAGGTCGCCTCCTCGAGGGAGGACAGGCAGTACAGCAGGGTCGACTTGCCGGAGCCGCTCGGCCCGACGACGGCGAGCATCTCACCGGCGCGGACGTCCACGTCGATCCCTCGGAGGACGTGCGCAGGCGGGCTCCGCCTCCCTGACCGATAGGACTTGCTCACGTCGACGGCCTCGAGAGCGAGGGGCCGGGCGGTGCTGGAAGAGGTCGGTGTCGTCATGCGTTCCACGGTAGACGAGGATCGGTCATGTTCTGGACACGTCCGCCGGCGCTCGGGAATACTCCGGGTCTCCTGGCGTTGTAGCATATACATGCAAACGCATGGACCGGGCGCCGCGAGGCGCAGGCATCACGAAGGGGCGCACCTCATGCAGTTCGGAATCTTCTCGGTCAGCGACATCACGACCGATCCCACCACCGGAGCGACCCCGACCGAGTCCGAGAAGATCACGGCCGCGGTCACGATCGCCAAGAAGGCGGAGGAGATCGGCCTCGACGTCTACGCGCTCGGCGAGCACCACAACCCGCCGTTCTGGTCCTCCTCCCCCACCACGACGCTCGCCTACATCGCCGCGCAGACCGAGCACCTGCTCCTCTCGACCGCGACCACGCTGATCACCACGAACGACCCGGTGAAGATCGCCGAGGACTTCGCGATGCTGCAGCACCTCTCGGGCGGCCGCGTCGACCTCATGCTCGGCCGCGGCAACACCGGGCCGGTGTACCCCTGGTTCGGCAAGGACATCCGCCAGGGCATCGAGCTGACGATCGAGAACTACGACCTGCTGCACCGCCTCTGGCGCGAGGACTTCGTCGACTGGCAGGGGCAGTTCCGCACGCCGCTCCAGGGCTTCCAGTCGACCCCGCGCCCGCTGGACGGAGTCGCTCCGTTCGTCTGGCACGGCTCCATCCGCTCGCCGCAGATCGCCGAGCAGGCCGCCTACTACGGCGACGGCTTCTTCTCGAACCACATCTTCTGGCCCGCCTCGCACACGCAGAAGATGGTGCAGCTGTACCGCCAGCGCTTCGAGCACTACGGCCACGGCTCCGCCGACCAGGCGATCGTGGGCCTCGGCGGGCAGATCTTCATGGCCCGCAACTCCCAGGACGCGGTGACGCAGTTCCGCCCCTACTTCGACAACGCGCCGGTCTACGGCCACGGACCCTCGCTCGAGGACTTCACCGAGCAGACCCCGCTCACCGTCGGCTCACCGCAGGAGGTCATCGACCGCACGCTCGGCTTCCGCGACTACGTGGGTGACTACCAGCGCCAGCTCTTCCTGATGGACCACGCGGGCCTGCCGCTCGCCACCGTCCTCGAGCAGCTCGACCTGCTCGGCGAGATCCTGCCCGTGCTGCGTCACGAGTTCGACTCCCGCCGCCCCGCCCACGTCCCCGAGGCGCCCACCCACGCCTCGCTCGTCGCCGCCCGCGACGCGCAGCCCGTCGCCGTCGGCGCCTGAACGCCGGAACAGGAGAACCACCATGGACACCCGCAGGATCACCGTCCTCTCGGCCGGCCTGAGCACGCCGTCCTCCACCCGGCTGCTCGCCGACCGCCTCGCCGACGCGACCGAGCACGAACTGGCGGAGCAGGGCTTCGCGACCGAGCGGAGCGTCGTCGAGCTGCGCGATCTCGCGCACGACGTGACGAACATGCTGCTGACCGGATTCCCGAGCCCCGCGCTGCAGACCGCGCTCGACGCCGTCTCGGGCGCCGACGGCCTGATCGCCGTCACTCCGATCTTCACCACGAGCTACAGCGGGCTCTTCAAGTCGTTCGTCGACGTGCTCGACACGGAGGCGCTGCGCGGCCTGCCCGTGCTGCTCGCCGCGACCGGAGGGTCGCCCCGCCACTCCCTCGCGGTCGACTACGCGATGCGCCCGCTCTTCAGCTACCTGCACGCGGCTCCACTGTCGACGACCGTCTTCGCGGCGACCGCCGACTGGGGCGGAGAGGGTGAGGACGCTCGGGCCCTGCCCGGCCGGATCGAGCGCGCCGGCTGCGAGCTGGCGACGGAGGCGGCCCGGGCGTCGCGGTCCGTGCGCGATCCGTGGGCGCTCGACGGCTCGTTCGAGGGGATGCTCGGCCGCCGCGGCTGACCCGGGGCGGCACCCGCTCAGCGGCGACGCGCTGTCAATCCCCGATCCGGGCCTCCCCCCGGGAAGGGTGACCGCGATACCTTTTCCCCAGGCGCCGTTCCGGAGCGCTCCGAACGTGCCGTTCCCTCGGAAGGCGGGCTCCTCATGAGCACCATCGCCGCCAATGCCGCCCAGCAGCGGGTGGCAGGGCGCTACTACCTGATCGAGCGCATCGGCTCGGGTGGGATGGGATCCGTGTACCGCGCGCGCGACGAGACCGTGCAGCGCGACGTCGCCGTGAAGGTGTTCCGCGCCGAGGCGTCGAACCCGGAGGACGTCGCCCGCCAGGAGCGCGAGGTGCGGATGCTGAGCTCGTTCGCCCACCCCGGCATCGTCAACCTCTTCGACGCGGGGCTGCACAACTTCGGCGGCGAGGTGCGCCGCTACGTCGTCATGGAGCTCGTCGCGGATCCGACGATGGAGGTCCGGCTCCAGGCGGGTCCGATGCCCGTCGACGAGGTGTCCGCGATCGGCACCCAGCTCGCCGAGGCGCTCTCCTACCTGCACGAGCGCGGAGTCGTCCACCGAGATGTGAAGCCCGCCAACATCCTCGTCAGCGACGTCGGCTCCAGCGGCTACGAGCACACCGCCAAGCTCACCGACTTCGGCGTCGCCCACTTCATGGACGGCTCGCGCCTCACCAGCGACGGCATCGTCATCGGCACGGCCAGCTTCGTCAGCCCCGAGCAGGTCGCGGGCGAGCCGATCAGCGGAGCGAGCGACGTCTTCTCGCTCGGCCTGGTCCTCCTCGAGGCGCTCACCGGCCACCGGGAGTACTCGGGCACGGTGCTCGAGGCCGCCATCGCGCGCCTGCACCGCAGCCCCACGATCCCCCCGACCCTGCCGGCGGAGTGGCGCATGCTGCTCGCCGAGATGACGCAGCGCGACCCCTCCCTCCGGCCCACCGCCGACGAGGTGGCGCACCGGCTGCGCGGCGGCCTCGCTCCCGGATCCGGGTCGGTCGCGACGGTCGACGGGAGCCGCACCGCGCGGATCCGCCGCGGCGTGATCATCGGCTCGAGCGTCGTCGGCGTCGGCGCGGTCGCCGCGCTGTCCTGGATGCTCGGCGTGCTCGCCGGACGCTGAGCCCGCTGCTCGTCGAGTAGCCGCGGATCGGGACCCCGCGGTCACCCGGCGCAGGCGCGATCAGGCCTCGCCCGGCAGGGCCTTCCGGAGGACGATGCGGGTCCAGGCGCCGACGTAGAGGCGGTCGCCCTCCTCGATCTCGCGGCGCTGGCCGGGAGCGATCGGCGTCTGCGGCAGCGCGGCTCCCGCGGGCGCGAGGTAGGTGCCGTTGGCCGACTGCAGGTCCTCGACCCACCAGCGGTAGCCGTCGGTGCTCAGCTGGCAGTGCCGGCGCGAGACTCCGGAGTCGGTGCCGCAGTCGATCTGCGGGGAGATGCCGCGCGAGACGGAGGGGCGGCCGACGAGCAGCGAGCGCTCGCGCAGCACGACGACGTCCGGCGGTCCCGCGGAGGGCATCGGGTCGTCGGCGCGCTGCTCCGCGTACCACTCGGGGTCGATCCAGAGCTCGGCGATCCACGGCTCGTCCTCCGACTCGATCGGCGCGGGGGCCGGTTCGGGCTCCACGATCACCTCCGTCGGCGGCGCCGTCGCGACCGGGACGTCGAACCCGGCCTCCTGCTCGGGCACGAACGCGGTCGGCGCCTCGGGATCGGCGGCCGGCGCCGGGGCCTCGCCCGGGTGCGCGCCGGGGTCCCCCGCCGGCGTCGCGGATCCGCCGACCTCGCCGGGAGCGCGCACGGCGCCCGACTCGGTGAACGGGTCGGCCTCGGGCAGCGAGCCCGTGGTGAAGTCGTAGCCGCAGTTCTCGCAGAACAGCGCGCCCGCCTCGTTGGGGTACGAGCAGTTGGGGCACACGGCCGGCCCGGTCGGGATCGCCGTGGTCGGCGCGGCGGCGCTGGGCGCAGGAGCGGAAGACGGTGCGGCCTGGATCGGCGCGCCGCAGACGTCGCAGTAGTCGCCGGACGCGGAGGTGTGCCCCTCCGGGCACCGGTAGCTCACTTGCGCACCCGCGTGGTCTTGGTCGACGCCGTGTCGAGCGCCATCTCGTCCAGGCGGGTGACTCCGCGCTTCAGCCGCACCGTGCCCTCGTTCGGGTTGTCGATCTCGACCACCTTGCGCAGCTTCGCCGTCGCCTCGTCGTTGCCGGTGACGGCGGCGAGCTGCACGGCGCGGCCGAGCTTGACGGTGGCCGTCGCATCGTCGCCGGCGGCCTTCGCCGCGAGGCCGTCCTGGATCGCCGAGGCCAGCTCGGTCTGCCCCGTGTAGTGCGCGACCGCGGGGTCGATGCGGGCGGTGAGGGCGGAGTCGTCGGTCCAGCGGGCCTTCACCAGCGCCGAGGCGACCACCTCGTCGCGCACGCTCAGCTGCACGCGGGCGGCGAGCTGCTCCGCTCCGACCGGCTTCGAGGCGACGCGGACCGCCACGTGGTACTCCCGCGACTCGTCGCCCCAGGCACCCGTGGGGTAGGAGCCGGTCAGCGGGTTCACCGGCGTGCGGCGCGAGCTGAGGTCCTCGAGGTTCGGCGCGACCTGACGGACGAAGAGCAGCTGCGCGCCCTGCGGGGTCCACACGCGCAGCTCGCCGTTCGCGACTCCGCGGCCCATCGACGCCTGCATGAGCTGCTCGAAGTCGGCCGCCATGTCGGACGGGTTCGCGATGAGGCCGACGGTGCCGAGCAGTGCGCTCGCGATCGTGCGCGCCTCCTCGACCACCCAGCGGGTGCCGACTCCGCGCACGTCGCACTGGAACGCGCCCTGGGCGGCGCGGATCGCGGCGTCGAGCTGCATCCGCGACTCGTGCTCGTTCTTGCCGTCGGTGAGGAGGATCGCGTGGCGCTGCGTCGCCTCCGGGACCGTCGCGAAGAGCTGGCGCGCGAGGGTCAGCCAGCTGCCCATCGCGGTGCCGCCGTCGGCCTGGAGGTAGCCGATGGCCTCGCGGGCCGCGGCGCGGGCGCCCGGCTCCATCCGCACCATCGAGACGGAGGCGTTGGGGTACGGGAACGCGCGGTCGGCGCGCTCGGAGCCCGCCACGACCGCAAAGAACGTGCCGTCGAGGATCTGGTCGACCGCGACCTGGGCCGCGCGCTTGGCGGCGGCCATGTTCTCGCCGGTCATCGATCCGGAGCAGTCGACGATGATGATCTCGGCGGCCGCTCCGTCGCTGCCGGCCGAGCCGGTGCCGGAGGCGGTGACCGTCACGATCGCGTGCACATCCGTGGCGCCGTCCGAGAGGTACTCGTTCTGGAAAACACTCGCGCTGAACTCCGCCATTCCCGCAGTCTATTTCGCGTTCCGCGCCGCGCGGGGACACGGTGTCCGCGCTCACAGGCGGCTCCCGCTCCGGAACGTCGCCGGGAGCCCGAACGACCCGGCGCTCACCCCCGGGCGAACACCGGCACTGCCGACTCCGGCCGCGCCGACTCCCACCACTGCGCGTGGCGCAGCACCTCGCGGTCCGCGAAGCGCCGGCCCGAGATCTGCAGCCCGATCGCGCGGCCGTCGGAGGTCGTCCCCGCGTTGATGCTCGCCGCGGGCTGACCCGACATGTTGTAGGGCACGGTGAAGGCGATGTGCGCCATGCCGCGGTCCTCGTGGCCCCACGGCATCGGCCACTCCGCGGGGAACGCCGCGACCGGGGCCACCGGCGACAGGACGGCGTCGAACGGCAGCGTGGCCTCGACGGTCCGGCGGCGCAGCTCGCTGATCGCCTCGGTCGCCTCGAGCACTCGACGTCCGGACACGTCCGCGCCTCCGTGCACCCAGGTGGTGATGAAGGGCAGGGCGCGCGCCTTCGCCTCGGTGGGCAGGTCGTAGTAGGTGCGCCAGAAGCGCACGCGCCAGAAGAGGTCGATCTGCTCGAGGACCCCGTCGTCGAGGAAGGCGGGCAGTTCGACGACCTCGGCCCCCGCGTCGGAGTAGGCGTCCGCGGCCGCGAGGACCGCCGCCCGGATCTCGGGGTCGACCGCCATGCCCGCGCCCGGATCCGTGTGCACGGCCACGCGGGCACCGCGGACGTCGAGCGCCCGGTCGTCCCAGTCGATCGACTCGGGCGGCAGCGAGGTGTAGTCGCGGGCGTCGGGTCGCGAGAGCACCGACATCCCGAGCGCGACGTCCGCCACGGACTGGGCCAGCGGACCCGCCGCCCGCCCCTGGTAGGGGTTGTCGAGCGGGATGCGGCCGGCGCTCGGCTTGAGCGTCGCGAGCCCGAGCCAGGCGGCGGGCAGTCGCACGGAGCCGCCGATGTCGGTGCCGACGTGGAAGGTGCCGAAGCCCGCAGCCGCCGCGGCTCCCGCGCCCGAGGACGACCCGCCGACGGTGAGCGCGGGGTCCAGCGGACTGCGGGTCACTCCGTGGGCGCTCGAGACTCCGGAGGAGAGCATGCCCCAGTCGGGCATCGTGGTCGAGCCGACGATCACGGCGCCCGCCTCGAGCAGGCGCGCGACGGCGGGCGAGTCCTGCCGCGGGACCGTCGCGGCGGCGGCCGCGGTCCCCGCGCGGGCCGGCAGTCCGACGCGGTACAGGTTCTCCTTCACCGTGACGGGCACTCCGTCGAGCCTGCTGAGGGGTGCCCCTGCGCGCCGGCGCTCCTCGCTCGCGCGGGCCGCCGCGAGGACGCCCTCGGGGTCGAGGTCGCTGAAGGCGTTGATCGCGGGGTTCCGCTGCTCGATGTCGGCGAGGAGCTCCTCCGCCACGTCGACCGGCGAGAGCTCGCCCGAGGAGTAGGCGGCCGTGAGGCGTGCCCCGTCGTAGCGGAAGGAGGTGTCGGTCGAGGGGGTCATCGGATCTCCTGGCGGTGGCGGATCGAGGGCGTGGCGGCGATGAGCGCCCGGGTGTAGTCGTCGACGGGGTTCTCGTAGAGCGCGCGGGTCGGCCCCTGCTCCACGATGCGGCCGCTGCGCATCACCGCGACGCGGTCGCAGAGGTAGCGCACGACACCGAGGTCGTGCGACACGAAGATCAGGGTGAGGCGGTACTCCTCGACCAGGTCGGCGAGCAGGTTCAGCACCTGCGCCCGGACCGAGACGTCGAGGGCGCTCACGGGCTCGTCGGCGACGAGGATCCGCGGGCGGCAGACCAGCGCCCGAGCGATCGAGATGCGCTGACGCTGTCCGCCCGAGAACTGGTGCGGGTAGCGGGCGACGGAGTCTGCGGGCAGGCCGACCGAGCGGATCACCTCGGCGACGCGGTCGGCGCGCTCCGACGCCGACACCGCGGCTCCGGTGTTCGCCGCGTTCAGCAGGGGCTCGGCGACGATGTCGCCCACCTTCATCCGCGGATCCAGCGACGCCATCGGGTCCTGGAACACGATCTGCAGGCTGCTGCGCAGCTCGGCGAGGTCGGCGCGGCGGTGCGTCGTGAGGTCGCGCCCGACCACCTCGAGCGCTCCGGAGGTCGGGGTGTCGAGCCCCGAGAGGATGCGGAGCAGGGTCGACTTGCCCGACCCCGACTCCCCCACGATGCCGAACCGGTCGCCTGCCCGGATCTCGAAGTCGAGCCCGCGCAGGGCCTCGACCTTCTGCGGCGGCGAGAAGAGGGAGGTGCGGCCGCGCGTGTAGGTCTTCGTGAGGCCGGAGGCGCGCACCACCGTCGGCGCCTCGGGGGCCGCAGCGCGCTCCTCGCGTCCCGCGTCCATCCGGTCGACCGAGCGGCCGGGGGTGTAGCCCTCGGAGGTCGCGACGGTGAAGAGCCGGCCGGCGGAGTCGGTGGCGTCGAGGTCGGAGGCGGCGAGGAGCCCGCGCGTGTACGGGTGCTCGGGCTTCGTGAACACCCGGTCGATCGGCCCCTCCTCGACGATGACCCCGGCGTTCATGACCAGCACCCGGTCGCAGGTCTCGCCGACCACGGCGAGGTCGTGGGTGATGAAGAGGAGGCCGGTGCCCCGCTCCGTCACGCTGCGCAGGACCAGGTCGAGGACCTGGCGCTGGACCGTGACGTCGAGCGCGGTGGTGGGCTCGTCGGCGACGAGTAGGGCGGGGTCGTTAGCGAGCGCGATGGCGAGGACGACGCGCTGGCGCTGCCCGCCGGACAGCTGGTGCGGGTAGGCGCGCGCCGCCTCCTCGGGCGACGGCAGGCCGACATCGGCGAGCAGCTCGACCGCGCGGCGGGCGGCGGACCGGCGGTCCGGCTGGGTGCGGTGGATCCGCATCGCCTCGGCGATCTGCGTGCCGACCCGCATGAGCGGGTTGAGCGCGGTCATCGGCTCCTGGAACACCATCGCCATCGTCGAGCCGCGCAGCCGCGCCGCGGCGCGCTCGCCCAGGCCCACGACCTCGCCGGCGTCCTCGCCCACGTGGACGCTCCCCGTCGCTGTCACGGTGTCGGGCAGGAGCCCCATCACGGCGAGGGAGGTGAGCGACTTGCCCGACCCGGACTCGCCGATGAGGCCCACCCGCTCACCGGCGCCGATGCGGAAGGTGAGGTCGTCGACGAGGAGGCGGTCCCCGGCTCGGACGGACAGGTGGGAGACGTCGAGGGCGGAGGGGCGGAGCTCGGTCATCAGCGGTTCCTCATCTTCGGGTCGAATCGGTCGCGGAGTCCGTCGCCGAGCAGGTTGAAGCCGAGCACGGCGAGGGCGATGGCCAGTCCCGGCACGATCGCGAGGTAGTCGTAGGCCCCGAGGAACTGCTGCGAGTCCTGCAGCATCCGGCCCCAGGAGGGCGTGGGCGGCTTGGTGCCGAGCCCGAGGAACGAGAGCCCGGCCTCGGCGAGCACGGCGACGCCGAAGTTGACCGAGCACTGCACGACGAGGATCCCGGCGATGTTCGGCAGCACGTGGCGCAGCGCGATCGAGAATCCGGAGCGGTTGGCCGCGCGGGCCGCGAAGACGTAATCGGTCGCCATCACCTGCAGCGTCCCGGCGCGGGCGACGCGGGCGAAGGCCGGTGCCGCTCCGATGCCGAGGGCGACCATCGCGGTCGTGGTGTCGGCGCCGAACACGGCTCCGAAGACGATGGCCAGCAGGAGGCCGGGGAACGCCATGACGACGTCGCTGCCGCCCATCACCAGGACGCCGATCCGCTTCGGGCGCATCCCGGCGAGGATCCCGAGCGGGACGCCGATCACGGCGGCGATCGCAACGGCGACCGTGCCGACCAGCAGGGTGATCTGCGCGCCGACCATGATGCCCGAGAGCACGTCCCGCCCGTAGCGGTCGGTGCCGAAGGGGTGCGCCGCGCTCGGGAACAGCAGGCGGTCGCCTGCGACCGAGCGGGTCGGGTCGTACGGCGTCCAGACGAGCGACACCAGGGCGGTGACCAGCACGAGCAGGATCAGCGCGCCGCCGATCCAGAGCTGCGCGTCGGCGCCGAGCCGGAGCCGCTGGAGGCGGCCGGGCGGCCGGGTGATCAGGGCGGTGCGCGGAGGAGTGGACCGACCGGACTGCGGCTCGGTGCCGGGCGGGAGCACAGCGGTCATGAGGCCCTCCTGAGGCGGGGGTCGAGGAGCGTGAAGGCGAGGTCGACCAGGAAGTTGATCGCGACGATCGCCACGACGAGGACGACGACCACCGCCTGCACCGCGAGCAGATCGCGGTTGCCGACGGAGTCGACGAGGTAGCTGCCGAGACCGGGGATGCTGAACACCCGCTCGATCACGACCGCTCCGATGAACAGGCCGGCGAGCTGGACGCCCACGATGGTCAGCACGGGGATGCCGGCATTGCGCAGCCCGTGCCGCACCAGCGCCGCCCCCGAGGTCAGCCCCTTCGAACGGGCGGTCCGGAGGAAGTCCTCGCGCATGATCTCGAGCACCGCCGAGCGGACGTAGCGGGTCAGGATCGACGCCTGCACCGAGCCCAGCGCGATCGCGGGAAGCGCGATGTGCGAGAGGAACGCGGGATCCGACGGCGGCACCCAGCCTCCGGAGGGGAACCAGCCCAGGCCGATGGCGAAGAACGCCACGAGCAGCACGCCGACGAGGAAGTTCGGCACGGCGACGCCGATCTGCGAGACGCCCGAGATGACGACTCCGGACGGGTGCCGCTGCCGCATTGCGGCGAACGTGCCGAGCGGGATCGCCACGACCAGGGCGATCAGCATGGCGACGACCACCAGGATCAGCGTCACCTGGAAGCGGTCGGACACGATCGGCGAGATGTCCTGCCCGCTGACGTAGGAGGTGCCGAAGTCGCCGCGCAGGAGCCCGGCGAGCCAGTCGAGGTACTGCACGACGAGCGGGGCGTCGATGCCGTTCTCGGCCCGCCACGCGGCGAGCTGCTCGGGAGTCGCCTCGATGCCGAGCGCGACCGTGGCGGGGTCGCCGGGCATCACCCGGAGCAGCAGGAACACGACGATGGTCGAGATGAGCACGGTGGCGAGGAAGTTGCCGACGAGTGCGAGCATCCGCAGGGCCATGATCGCCCCCTTTCACGGGGATGGAGGGGTGGGCGGACGGGAGCGGAGGCGGCGGCGCTCGCGGAGAGCGCCGCCGCGGGGACCGCTAGGACCAGGCCAGGCCGGTGAGGTCGAGCGACTCCGTGACGGAGTTGCCCGCGATGCCGGTGAGCTCGGAGTCGGCGATCACGATGTTCGGGAAGAGGAACAGCGGCACCGCGGGGACCTCGGCCGCCACATCGGCGACGATCTCCTCCATGCCTGCGGCCCACTCCTCGGCCGATGCGGCGTCGGCCTCCGCGGCGCGGGTCGCGACGGTGGGGTCGTCGTAGCCGAGGTAGTACCCGGGGTCGCCGAAGTTGGCGAGGAAGTCGCGCGGCTCGACGGCGAGGATGACGGACATCTCGTAGTCGTGGCGGGTGAACACCTTGTCGAGCCAGACCGCGGGGAACTCGTCCGACGCGATCGTCGCGTCGATCCCGACCTCGGCGAGCTGCGAGACGACGACCTCGGACACGGCCGTCGCGTAGGGGCGGGTCGGGACGTCGAAGGTGATCGACAGGTCCTCGGTGCCGGCCTCGGCCAGCAGATCGCGCGCCTTGTCGGGGTCGTAGGGGTACAGGTCGGTGAGGTCCTCGTAGTAGGGGTCCGTCGGCGGGACCATCGCGCCGATGAGCTCGCCGTAGCCGGCCCAGGCGGTTTCGATGATCGCCTGGCGGTCGAGGGCGTGGGCGATCGCCTGGCGCACCCGCAGGTCGTCGAACGGCGCCTCGGCGTTGTTCATCGACAGCAGGATCTCGCCGTTCGAGGTTCCCTGGATCACCTGGAAGTCGTCGTTCGTCTCGAACTGCGCGACCAGGTCGGGGGCCTGCATGTTGTAGAGCATGTCGACGTCGCCGGCGCGGAGCGCGTTCGTGGAGGCGACCGCGTCGGCGAAGTAGCGCAGGGTCACGTCGGTGACGGCGGGCGCCTCGCCCCAGTAGTCGTCGCGGGCGGCGAGCGAGATGTGGTCGCCGGTGACGCGTTCGGTGACCGTGTACGGGCCCGTGCCGACCGGGGTGTTCGCGAGGTCCGCGACTCCGCTCTCGTCGAGCATCAGGCCGACGCTGCCGCCCATGTCGAACAGCCAGGAGTTGCTGGGCCGGCTGAGCACGACCCTCGCCTCGGTCGGCGAGACGACCTCGACGCGGTCCAGGACCGCCATCTTCGCCTGGTTGATCTTCCAGTCGGACTTCACGCGCTCGAGCGAGAACTTCACGTCGTCGGCGGTGAACTCGGCGCCGTTCGAGAACGTCACGCCCTCCTTCAGGACGAAGTCGTAGACGGTGCCGTCCTCGCTGACCGTCCAGGACTCGGCCAGCAGCGGCTGCAGGGCGCCGTCCTGGTCGATCGCGACGAGTCCCTCGTACACGTTGTTCATCAGGGCCTGCGGGATCGCGGCACCCGCGGTCGTCGTGAAGTCGAAGTTCGCGGGCTCGCCGGTCAGGCCGACGATCGCCGTGGGGGCGTGCTCGCCGCCGGACGAGGAGGACGACGAGGCGCCCGCGCCGGCGCTGCAGGCCGAGAGCGCGAGGGCGGAGAGGAGGGCGGCCGCGGCGAGGGCGGGACGTCGGGATCTGTGGGTCACGGGTGCGGCTCCGAGGGTCGGGCGGTGCATGGTCGGGAGGGGGTGAGGTGCGAGGATCCGAGCCGGGAACGGCTACTGGTCTGACCAGTAGAAGGAACGCTAGGATGGCGCCGAGACGCGGGTCAAGCGAGGAAACAAAGATGTAACACCCGTCGCGACCCGACGCGGAGAGGAGCCCCGTGGCGTTCAGCCCCGTGCAGAAGGTCAGCGCGTACGAGTCGATCGTCGAGCAGATCGAGCGCGCCGTAGAGATCGGCGACCTCAAGCCCGGCGACCGCCTGCCGGGCGAGCGCCAGCTGATGGCCGACTTCTCGGTCAGCCGCGCCACGATCCGCGAGGCGCTGCGCGTGCTGCAGGCGACGGGCCTCCTCGAGTCCCGCCCCGGCGATCCGCGGGGCCCGATGATCACCGCGTACTCGCCGCGGATCCTCGAGAAGTCCATGGCGCGCCTCGCCCATCTCGAGAGCATCAGCCGCGTCGAGCTGCTGCAGTTCCGCCTCCTGCTCGAGGGCCAGTCGTGCCTGCTCGCCGCCGAGAACCGCACCGCGGAGGATCTGGCCGGCATCGAGGAGCACCTCGCCGCCCTGCACGAGGTCGCCCGGGGCGAGGCCGACGGGTTCGGCGAGCGCGTGAACCGCTTCCACGCCGCTATCCGCCGCGCCTCCGGCAACCAGCTGATCGAGGTCTGCGGCAACGTCGTGGGCGGAGTGATGGCGCACCTGACCGAGGGCCGGCTGCGCTCCGAGACCGACCGTCTCGCCCGGATGCGCCGCAGCGCGGCCGACGCCGAGACCCTCGTCGACGCCCTGCGCCGCCGCTCCCCGCGCGAGGCGGCCGACGTGTCCCGGCGCAACATCTACCGCTACTACGCCGACGACCTCACGCCCGAGGAGGCTGCGGCGCTGGCCAGCTCGCTGCCGTCCCCGGTCGACGCGCCGGTCTGATCCGCGAGCGCGACCGGTAGCATCGACCGCTCCGACAGGGAGCGGGACGCATGAGCGAGCCGAGACGGGCCTTCACACCGATCGAGCAGCGGATCGACGACGCCGCGCACCGGCTGCTCGCGCGGGGGCCGTCGACCGGTCCGCGCGCGGCGCTGATCGAGTTCCTCGTCTTCGGGGCGAAGCAGGCGTGGGCGTGCGTGTTCGGCGCCACGCTGCTCGCGCTCCTGCTCGCGGCCCGCCTCTGGTACCCGGACGACGCGGTGCTGGCGCGCAACGACCTGCTGACGATCGCGGCGGTCGTTCTGCAGATCGTGCTGGTCGCCACGCGCCTCGAGACGGGGCGCGAGCTGTGGGTGATCGTGCTGTTCCACCTGGTCGGCACCGGCATGGAGCTCTTCAAGACCGATGTGGGCTCGTGGAGCTACGAGGCCGACGGGGTGCTGCGGATCGGCGCGGTGCCGCTGTTCAGCGGCTTCCTCTACGCCTCCGTCGGCTCGTACATGGTGCGGATCCACCGCCTCTTCGATCTGCGCTTCGTCCGCTGGCCGCGCCGCTGGGTGACGGGCGTCGTCGCGCTGCTGATCTACGTGAACTTCTTCAGCCACCACTACCTGCCCGACGCGCGCTGGCTGCTGCTCGCGGCCGTGGCCGTGCTGTGGGCGCGCAGCACGATGGTCTACCGCGTGCACCGCGGCGCGCACCGGATGCCGGTGCTGCTCGCCTTCGCTCTCGTCGCCCTCTTCATCTGGTTCGCCGAGAACATCGCCACCTACTCCGGCGCGTGGCTCTACCCCGACCAGGTCGCCGGCTGGCAGATGGTCTCCGTGTCGAAGCTCGTGTCGTGGTTCCTCCTGATGATCGTGTCGGTGGTCCTGGTGACCTGGGTGCATCCGCCGCGCGGACCCGACGCCGCCGTCAACCCCGGAAAGGGAGGCGCGGCCGTCTGAGACGCTGAGCCGTGCCCAGTTGGTCCCTCGCCCTCCTCAGCGGCGCGATCGGAGGAGCGACGCTCCTGATCGGCGCCGCTCTCGCCTGGTTCGTCCGCGTCCCGCCGAAGCTGACGGCCGCCGTGTCGGCCTTCGGCGCCGGCGTCCTCATCTCGGCCCTCGCCTACGAGCTCGTCGCCGAGGCGGCCGACGACGGCGGCCTCCTGCCGACCGTGCTCGGCACTCTCGCCGGAGCCGTCGTCTTCGTCGGAGCGGACGCGCTGCTCTCGCGCGCGGGCGCCGGGAACCGCAAGTCCTCCTCCGGATCGGGCGGCGGAGGAGGAGCGGCCATCGCCGCCGGCGCGCTGATCGACGGAGTGCCGGAGTCGATCGTGCTCGGGCTGTCGGTGGCGCAAGGCGGCTCGGGAGCGGCGATCAGTGTGCCGATCGTCGCCGCGGTGGCGATCTCGAACCTGCCCGAGGGGCTCTCGTCGACGGCCGGGATGAAGGCCGACGGCCGCTCCGCCCGCTACGTCTTCACGGTGTGGGGCGGGATCGCGGCGGCCTCGGCGGCGGCGGCGCTCGTCGGCTTCCTGGTGTTCGCGAGCGCGCCGGGAGCCGTCGTCGCGTTCGTCACGACGGTCGCCGCGGGCGCCATCCTCGCGATGATCTCGAACACGATGATCCCGGAGGCGTTCGACCGGGACAATGTGCTGACGGGGCTGTACTCCGTGCTCGGCTTCGTCACCGCCTTCACTCTGCACAGCCTCGGTTAGGGCGGTGATGAAGCCTCGTGCACGCCGCGGGGCGGCGTGCCGCAGTCGGCTTCGGCAGAGGGGCGCGTTCCGCAGAGCGTCCTGCGATCGGCGACGCGAATCCGCTCGGACGCGGATTCCCGGATACGCCTCGAGGAGCGCGGCCGGCGCGGTCCTTCGCTGGTCGAGTAGCCCCGCAGGGGCGTATCGAGACCCACCACCACCGGACACCGCGGATCTCGATACGGCCGCTCCGCGGCCTACTCGATCAGCAAGAGGCGGCCAGTCCCTTGCTGGTCGAGTAGCCCCGCAGGGGCGTATCGAGACCCACCACCGCTAGGAGTCGGTGGATCTCGATACGGCCGCTGCGCGGCCTACTCGATCAGCAGAAGGCAGCCATTCCTCGCGGAACGAGCAGTCAACAGGGGCGTATCGAGACCCGCGTCAGCCCGCGTCAGCCGCTGAAGGCGGTCAGGGCGTCGTCGAGGATCGACAGGCCGCGGGCGACCTGCTCGGGGGTGACGACGGCCGGCGGGACGACGTGGATGCGGTTGTCGGCGGTGAACGGCAGGAGCCCCCGCGACAGCAGGTCCGACTTCAGCCGCGCGACCGAGGCGGCCGGCACGGGCGCCCGCGTGCCGCGGTCCTCGACGAGCTCCAGCGCCCAGAAGACGCCCGAGCCGCGGACCTCGCCGATGACGTCGTGCTTCGCCTGCAGCGCGGCGAGCCCGGGCGCGAGGTGCTCGGAGCCGATCGTCTTCGCGTTCTCGACGATCCCCTCCTCCGCCATCGCGGTCAGCGTCGCGACGACGCTCGCCGCCGCGAGCGGGTGACCGGAGTAGGTGAGCCCGCCCGGGAACACGCGCTCGTCGAAGTGGAGCGCGATCTCCTCCGAGATGACGACTCCTCCGATGGGCACGTAGCCCGAGTTGACGCCCTTCGCGAAGGTGATCAGGTCGGGGCGCACGTCGAACGCGTCGAAGGCGAACCACTCGCCGGTGCGGCCGAACCCGGCCATCACCTCGTCGAGGATCAGCTGGATGCCGTAGCGGTCGGCGATCGCCCGCACGCCGGCGAGGTAGCCGGGCGGCGGAGTGAGGACGCCGGCCGTGCCCGGGATGGTCTCGAGCAGGAACGCCGCGATCGACTCCGGGCCCTCGGCCTGGACGACGCGCTCGAGGTGGTGCAGCGCGCGCTCGCACTCCTGCTCGAGCGTCTCGGCCCAGAACTCGCTGCGGTAGAGGTAGGGGCCGAAGGCGTGCACGTGTCCGCGCGCGTACTCGTTGGGGATGCGGCGCCAGTCGCCGGTCGACACGATCGCCGCTCCGGTGTTGCCGTGGTACGAGCGGTACAGCGAGACGACCTTGTCGCGGCCGGTGAACAGGCGCGCCATGCGGATCGCGTTCTCGTTCGCGTCGGCTCCGCCGTTGGTGAAGAACACCTTCTCGAAGCCCTCGGGAGCGAGGTCGGTGATCAGGCGCGCGGCCTCGGCGCGGGTCTCGTTGGCGAAGGCGGGGCCGACGGTGGTCAGCACCGCCGCCTGCTCCTGGATCGCCGCGACGACCTTGGGGTGCTGGTAGCCGATCGTGACGTTCACGAGCTGGCTCGAGAAGTCGAGGTAGCGGGTGCCGTCGACGTCCCAGACCTCGGCCCCCAGGCCGCCGGCGATCGGCAGCGGGTTCAGCGCTCCCTGCGCCGACCACGAGTGGAAGACGCGCGAGCGGTCGGCCTCGGTGACCGAGGCGTTGCTGCGGCCGGGGGCGGTGACGGGCGGAACGGTCTCGGTGCTCATGGTGTCCTTCCGGAGGCGGTGCGTCCCATCCTGCCGCGGAAGCGGAGTGGCTGCGCGAGCGGATCCGTCCAGTCCCGGCGCCTACGATGGACGGATCGTCGATCCCGTCCCCAGGAGGCCACCGTGCCCGCGACCGTCCGAGACCTGCTCGCCGAACCGGCGTTCGCCCTCCACGTCCTCGCGGGCGTGCACGACGAGGCGGCACTCGACGCCCCGCTGGTCTGGGCGCACTCCTCCGACCTCGTCGATCCGACGCCCTGGCTCGAATCGGGGCAGCTGCTGCTCACCGACGGCGTGCACTTCGCCGGCGAGCACGCGGCCGACTTCTCGGAGGAGTACGTCGCGCGCCTGCGCGGCCGCGGCATCCGCGCGCTCGGCTTCGCGATCGGCATCGTGCACGACGAGGTTCCGGAGGCTCTGATCGCCGCCTGCGAACGGCAGGGCCTGCCGCTGCTCGAGGTCGCCGACCTGACCCCGTTCATGGGCATCATCCGGTTCGTCGCCGACGTCATCTCGCGCGAGCAGCGCGAACGGCTGGAGTGGTCGCTCGAGGCGCAGCGGCGGGTCGCCCGCGCGGCGCTGCGGCCCGACGGCCTCGCCGCGATCCTCTCGGAGCTGGAGCGGCAGCTCGGCTGCTGGGTCGCCCTCTACGACGCGGTCGGCCAGCGGGTGCAGGTGCCCACGCGGCTCGACGTGCCCCCGGAGGCGGAGCGCTCGGTCGCCGAGGCCGTGCGGCACACGCTCTCCCGCGGCAGTCGGGCGGGGCTGCGCCTCGACGACGGAGGCGGAGTCACGCTGCAGACGCTCGGGCGCCGCGACCACCTGCGCGGCGTGCTCGCGGTCGGCACCGGGACTCCCCTGGATCCGGCGGGCAACGATCTCGTCGCCAGCGTCATCGCCCTCGCGAGCATCGCGCTCGAGCAGCGACGCGCGCTCGACACGTCTCGGCGCCAGCTGCGCTCGGGGCTGCTCGAGCTGCTCGTGGCGGGGGCGTTCGACGTCGCGGCCCGCACGGCGCGTCAGGTCTGGGGCGCGCTGCCGGCGGCGCCGCTCCGGGTGAGCGTGCTGGCGGAGCCGGTGCGCGGCGATTCGCTGCTCGACGAGCTCGAGGTGGTCGCGGAGGAGAACGGCGCGCGCGTCTTCTTCGCCGAGCGCGAGGGGGCGCTCGTGCTGATCACCGGGGCGGAGGATCTCGAGGTGATCGCCGCGGTCCTGGGGCGGCACGGGGTGTCAGCCGGCGCCTCCGCTCCGACCGACTGGGCGTCGCTCGAGGCGGCCCTGCAGGAGGCGCAGCGCGCGGCCGAGCGCAGCTCCGCCGAACGGCCGCTCCTGCGCTTCGAGGACCTCGCCGCTCAGGGCATGCTCGGACTCCTGACCGCCTCGGGCGCGGAGCCGCTCGCGCGCCGCCGGCTCGCTCCCCTGCTGAACGCCGAGGGCGCCGTGCTGCTCGAGACCGCACGCGTCTGGCTCGGCCGCAACGGCGCGTGGGAGCCGGCCGCCCGCGAGCTCGGCGTCCACCGGCACACCCTCCGCAACCGCATCACCGCGATCGAGCGCCTGCTCGGCGTCGACCTCGACGACGTGTCGGCCCGCACCGAGCTCTGGCTGGCCCTGGCGTTCGTGCGCTGAGGGGGGCCACTGCTGGAAGCGGGGGTCTCGATACGCCGCCTGCGGCGGCTACTCGACCAGCAAGCATCCTGCTGATCGAGTAGCTCGCGAAGCGGGCGTATCGAGATCCCCGTGCTCCAGCGGGGCGGCTCAGTTCTGAGGGAAGCCCAGGTTGATGCCGCCGTGCGACGGGTCGAGCCAGCGCGAGGTGATCGCCTTCTGCTGCGTGAAGAAGCGCACGCCCTCCGCGCCGTGGGCCTTCGTGTCGCCGAACAGCGACGACTTCCAGCCGCCGAACGAGAACGTCGCCACCGGAACCGGGATCGGCACGTTGATGCCGATCATCCCCACCTCGACCTCGTTCTGGAAGCGGCGGGCCGCCCCTCCGTCGTTCGTGAAGATCGCCGTGCCGTTGCCGAACGCGCCCGCGTTGATCAGCGCCACGCCCTCCTCGTACGACTGCACGCGCACGATCGACAGCACCGGCCCGAAGATCTCCTCCGTGTACGCCCGCGACGTCGTCGGCACCTTGTCCAGCAGCGTCGGGCCCAGCCAGAACCCGTTCGCATCGCCGTCGACCTCGATGCCACGACCGTCCACGACCACCTCGGCCCCGTCCTCCTCCGCGATCGCGATGTACGACGCGACCTTGTCGCGGTGCTGCTCCGTCACGAGGGGCCCCATGTCGCAGCCGCGGCGCCCGTCGCCGATGCGCAGCTGCGACGCCCGGTCCTGGATCTTCGAGATCAACTCGTCCGCCACCGGCTCGACCGCGACCACGACCGAGATCGCCATGCAACGCTCCCCCGCGGAGCCGAAGCCCGCGTTGATGGCGGAGTCGGCCACCAGGTCGAGATCCGCGTCCGGCAGCACCAGCATGTGGTTCTTCGCCCCACCGAGGGCCTGCACGCGCTTGCCGTGCTTGGTGCCGGTCTCGTACACGTACTGCGCGATCGGAGTCGATCCCACGAACGAGATCGAGCGGACGTCCGGGTGCTCCAGCAGTCCGTCCACCGCGACCTTGTCGCCGTTGAGCACGGTGTACACGCCGTCGGGCAGGCCGGCCTCCTTCCAGAGCGCTCCGAGCCAGATCGCCGCCGACGGGTCCTTCTCGGACGGCTTCACGACGACCGTGTTGCCCGCCGCGATCGCGATCGGGAAGAACCACATCGGCACCATGGCCGGGAAGTTGAACGGAGAGATGATCCCGACGACGCCCAGCGGCTGCTTCGTCGAGTACACGTCGACGCCGGTCGAGACCTGCTCGGAGTACTCCCCCTTCAGGTGGTGCGCCAGCGTCGTAGCGAACTCGACGACCTCCTGGCCGCGCGTGATCTCGCCCATCGCGTCCGACACGACCTTGCCGTGCTCCGACGTGATGATCTCGGCCAGCTCGCCCTTCTTCGACTCCAGCAGCTCGCGGAACCGGAACAGGATCTGCTGCCGCTTCGCCAGCGACGTGTCGCGCCAGGCCGGGAAGGCCGCCTTGGCGGAGGCGACGGCCGCGTCGATCTCGGCGGCGTCGGCGAGCGCGACCTCGCGGCTCACGACTCCCAGCGCCGGGTCGTAGACGGGCGCGGTCCGACCGGACGAGGAGGCGGAGGGCGCCCCGTCGATCCAGTGGCCGACGATGGACAGCTCGGTGCGGGACTCGGCGAGGCTCATGGGGTCGAGCGTAGGGACCGCGCCCGGCGACGGAGTGACGGATTCGTCCAGACGACCCTCGGCCGACTGGACGGACCCGCTACTCCGCAGTCACCTCGAAGCGCGCCAGAGCCGCCGTGATGTTGTCGTGCCCGCCCTGCGCGTTGGCCCACGCGACGAGCGCCTCGGCGAGCGTCACCGGATCGCTCCCGACGCGCTGCTCGGCGTCGTGCAGCACCCCGGCGAGGTCCTCGGCGGGCGAGGCGTAGTTCCACAGTCCGTCCGAGCACGCGAGCACCCAGCCGGGCTCGTCGAGCACCGTGGTCGACAGCCGCGGCTCCTCGTCGTGCGCGTCGGCACCGAGCCAGCGCGTGATCGCGTGGGCGTCCGGCGAGGTCTCGGCCTCGGCGCGGCTCATCCCGGACGCGATCTGCTCCTGGGCCCACGAGTCGTCGACGGTGAGCTGCCGCGGGGCTCCCGCGTCGGGGAGCCAGTAGCAGCGGCTGTCGCCGACGTTCCCGGTGACCAGCAGCGACCCCTCGAGGATCGCAGCCGTGAACGTGCACGACGGCGGGTTGTCGCGCTTCTCCGGCACGGCCGCGTCGATCGCTCCGGAGGCGCGCGCCGTCGCCATCTGCAGCAGCGCCCCCCAGCGCTCGGCACCGCGGGCCCCGCCGCCGACCTCGGCCTGCAGCGCGCTCAGGGCGGCACGGGCCGCGGCGAGGGACGCGGTGTCGGAGTCGGGGGTCGACGAGACGCCGTCGCAGACGACGAGGAGCGCCGTGCGCAGGGCGCCGTCCTCGGCCGCCACCGCGCCGATCGCCATCGCGTCCTCGTTGGCCGCGTGCCGGATCCCGCGGTCGCAGACGCCTCCGACGAGCGGATGCGGCGCCTCGGCCCAGTGCTCGCGCTCGGTCGGCGCCCGCTGGCCGCACTGCTCGCAGTAGCCGTCGTCGGCGACCGCTCCTCCGCAGAAGACGCAGGCGGCGCGGGTGCCCTCGACGGCGGCGGGCGGCGCGGGCGCGGCGGCCGCGACGATCAGCGTCGCTCCGCACGCCTCGCAGAAGGCGTCGCCGGCCGTGACCGGCTCGCCGCAGACGGGGCACGGAGTGGACAGCTCTCCCGCGCTCACGTCATCGTCCAGCGGCGCACCGCGTTCGCCTTGTCGACCAGCTCGAGCCGCTGCTCGCGCTCCCGGGTGGACGCGGCGAGCGCCCGGTAGGACGCCTCGAGTCCGTCGCGGATCGCCGGCTCGGTCGCCTCCACCGTGCCGAGCATCGCCCCCTCGGCGGGTCCGTCGCGCCGCACCAGCTCCAGCGCCGACTCCAGCACCCCGGTGGTCAGCTCGAGGCGGGTGCGCGGGTCGATCGCGAGCGAGTCGACGCTCGACAGCGCCGCCGAGAGCGAGGGCAGTCCGCGGCCCGACTCGGCGAGCAGCTCGGCCCGGCGCCGGCGGGCGTCGAGGAACGAGGAGCGGGTCGGGGTGACGATGTCGAGCGCGTCGAGTGCTCCGTCGAGGTCGCCGCGCTCCTGCCGCACCCGGGCGAGCCCGAAGGCGGCGGGGGCCGTGTAGTTCGCGTCCGAGCGTGCGCAGATCACGTAGAGCGACTCCGCCACCTCGGGCTCGCCGCTCGACTCGCACGCCGCCGCGAGCGCCAGCTTCGGCGCCAGCTCGCCGGGCACCTGCCCGTACACGGTGTTGAAGGAGGCGCGGGCGCCGAGGTGGTCGCCGTGCGCGAGCTGCGCGAGACCGCTCATCCACACGGCCCGCCACTCCCACGGGTCCTCCGCCAGGATCTCGCCCGTCGCGCGCGACACCTCGTCCCACCGCTCGGCCTCGATCGCGGCACGGGCACGGGCGAGCCGCACCTCGACGGTCACGGTCGGAGCGAGTGCGAGCGCGCGCAGGCGCACGATCGGGTCGGCGACGTTCACCCCCGCGAGCCACGCCTTCGCAGCGTCGGACTCGTCGATCTTCAGCAGCGGCAGCGCGTCCCAGGGCAGCGGGCGGTCGACCACGTCGGCGACCGGTGCCTCGAAGAGCGCCGACTCGGTCGAGTGCAGCGACGGGTGCCCGGGTCCGCGGTCGGTCGCGACCACCTCGCGGAGGACCCCCAGCAGCTGCCCGCGCATCTCGTCGACCGTCGCGAACCGGTCCTGCGGATCCGGCGCGCACGCCTTCGCGACGAGCCGGTAGAAGGAGTCGTATCGCTGGAACAGCGGCGTCTCGGACACCGGCGGGAGGGACGCGACGTAGGTCGTCTGGTTCCCGCGGAAGTCCAGCACCAGCGAGGCGAGCGTGCGTCCGATCGTGTACACGTCGGACGCGATCGACGGGCCGACCTCGGGCACCTCCGGCGCCTGGTAGCCGACGGTGCCGTAGATCGCGGAGGCGTCGTCGTCGGCGCGGCGCACCCCGCCGAGGTCGATCAGCTTCACCTGGTCGCCGACCTGGATCATGTTGTCGGGCTTGAAGTCGCAGTAGAGCAGTCCGTGGTCGTGCAGGTACGCGAAGGCGGGCATCACCTCGAGCACGAACGCGAGCGCCTGGTCGACGGGCAGCGGATCGGCGCTGCCGCCGTTCGCCTCCAGCCGCTCCTTGAGGATCTGCTTGAGGCTCGGGCCGCCGACGTACTCCATCACGATGTAGCCGGCGCCCTCGTGCAGCACGAAGTTGTAGATCTCGACGATCAGCGGATGCTCGACCTCGGCGAGGAACTGCCGCTCCGTGACGGCCGCGGCGTACGCGTCCGGGTCGCCCGAGTTGAGCAGGCCCTTCAGCACCACCCAGCGCCCCGAGACGTTGCGGTCGCGCGCGAGGTAGATCCAGCCGAGTCCGCCGTAGGCGAGGCAGCCGACGACCTCGTACTGCCCGCCGACCACGTCGCCCTTCTGCAGCTGCGGGGTGAACGAGAACGGGGTGCGGCAGTTGGGGCAGAAGCCCTCGGTGCGGCCCGGCTTGCCGTCGCGGCCGCGGCCCACGGCTGTGCCGCAGTTCGAGCAGAAGCGCTTGCGCTCGGGGAGCACCGCCTCCGTCATCAGCGCGGCCATCGGATCGGCTGCGGGACGCGAGGGCACGGTGGTCAGGCCGGCGCCCAGCCGCGGTCCGCGCAGGCGGGTGGAGGTGGTGCCGACACGGCGGGTCACCTTGGAGCCGGTCTGCGCGGTGCGGGCGGAGCCGAGCGCGGCGGTCGCGAGGCGGGCGGAGGAGGTGCGTCCGCTGCGCGCGGTCGCCGCCTCCTCGATGCTCGATCCGACGGGGGCGGAGGCGTTCGGGGAGCCCTCGACGAACCCGGTGCCGAAGGCGGCGGACGCGGTGGCGGGAGCCGCAGTCGGCGCCGCGCGTCGTGCGGTCGGCGCCGATGCGGCCGGACCCGCGCCGCCTTCCGCGGGCGGGGATCCGCAGACGTTGCAGTAGCCGTCCTCGATCGTCCCGGTGCAGCCCGGAGTCGCGGTGCAGGGTTCGCCGTTCATGGGGTGGCCTTCCGGTGGTGCGGCAGATCTCGGGTGACGACGTCGTACTGCTCGACGAAGTGCCGGGCGAGCGGGACGGAGCAGGGCACCGCCTCCAGCGCGGCGCGCACCTCCTCCTCGGCGGCGCGTCCGACGGCGGTGGCGGCGCGGCCGTTCGCGGCGGCGCGCTCGCGGAGCGCCCGCAGCCGGAAGCCGAGCGCGGCCCGCTCGCGCAGCGGAGAGGTGTAGGCCGCCTCGACGGCGTCGAACGCCCGCCCGACCGCGGTGAGGCGGCCGAGGTACTCGTCCAGCCCATCGCGGTCCGCGGGCGCTTCGCCGAGGCGCGAGACGTCGGGCACGGCGAGCCGGGGCGGATCCGCGATCTCGCGCCGGCAGCGCGCGACCAGTTCGCGGAGCGGCGTCTCGCGGCGCTCGGCGGCCTCGGCCAGCTCGCGGGCGCGCTGCCGGTCGCGCTCGAGCCCGCGGCGCTGCGACGCGGCGATGATCAGGTCGCGCTCGAGGCGGGCGGAGTCGCTCTCGAGCTGTCCGAGCGGGCCCGACACGTCGGCTCCCCTGCCCGCCTTCTCGGCCAGCGCGTCCAGCCGCGAGCGCAGCACGGCGACGCGCTGCGCGGCGGGACGGTCGACCACTCCGCGCGCGTCCTGCGTGAGGTCGCGGCAGCGCTCGATCTCGGCGCGGACGCCCACGATGCGTCCCGCGGTGTCGGTGCCGCTCGGGTCGAGCTCGAGTCGCGACTTCAGCTGCCCCACAACCGCGTCGCAGAGGCGCACGGCCTCGACGAGGGAGACCGCCGCACTCCCGCCGCGCCCGCTCGCCGCGTCGAGGCGTCCCCAGATGAGCTGCGACATCCGCTCCCGGGCGACGGAGTCGACCCGTCCCGAGTCCCAGACGGTCTCGAGTTCGGCGAGCCGCCGGGTGACCGATTCGCGCAGCGACTGGGCGAGCACGATGTCGGAGGTGTAGCTGTCGGCCTGCGGGGACGCGAGCGCCGCCGCATCCAACCGGGTCAGCTCACGGCCCGTGCGGTCGAGCCAGCGGGTCAGCTGCGCCAGGTACTCGAACAGCTCGCGCTGCGGGATCGCCTCGCCCAGGCGGCCCGGCGCGACCGGCGTGCCCTCCGCGACTCCGGCGCCCGTCGTCATCGCCCGTAGACCGGCTCGGGCGGCGCGGCCTCGCCGAGCTCGCCCAGCCAGCGGTCGTAGATGCTCTGCCAGCGGCCGTCCGAGCGGAGGGAGTCGAGCGCGCCGTTCACGAAGCGCACGAAGTCGACGTCGTCGGCCGCCATGCCCAAGCCGTACGGCTCGGAGCTCAGCGGCTCGCCGATGACCTTCGCGTAGGGGTCCTGCGCGACGAAGCCCGCGAGGATCGTGTCGTCGCCCGCGATCGCGTCGACGGATCCCTCCTGGAACAGCGCGAGGCACTGCGTGTGCGTGTCGGCGGCCACCGCCTTCACTCCCGGGTACTCGTTCTCGAGCCGGCTGAGCGTCGTGGTCGCGCGCGGGGCGCAGACCTGCTGCGTCTCGTCGGCCGCCTCGAGCTCCTGGATGCTGGTCGCGTCGCTGCTCGCCGAGACGAGCAGCTTCAGACCCGCGCCGTAGTACTCGGAGGAGAACGCGATCGTGCTCCAGCGATCGCAGGTCATGGTCAGCGTGCGGGCCACCAGGTCGACCTGGGGCGCACCCTCGCCGCCGGTGAGCGCGGGGAGGCGCTGCGCCGAGGTGATGACGACGTAGGTGATCGCGTCGGGGCTGCCGAGGATCGCGCGGGCGATCTCACGGGCGATGTCGATGTCGAAGCCCTCGATCGTGCCGGTGAGCGGGTTGCGCGCGCTCATCAGGAGGGTGTCGGCCGAGACGCCGACCCGGAGCGATCCGCGGTCGCGGATCTCGGTGAGCGTCGCGCTGTCGGTGACGCCCGTGGGGGCGTAGGAGGTGGTGGCCGACGGCGTGCAGTCCGCGGTCGGCGGCGCGGCGGTCGTGGTCGGCGCGGGAGTGGCGGTCTCGGCCGGCGCCGACACGAGCGTGCCGAGGTCGTCGGCTCCCGTGGTGCAGCCCGAGACGGCGAGGACCGCCGCCGTGACGAGCGCGAGGGCCGCGGTGCGGATCCGGTTCATCGGTACTCCTCCAGTCGCTGCGAGACGCCCCGCCAGGCGAGGACGGCGCCCACGAGCCCCGCGGCCAGCAGGACCCACGAGGTGAGCGAGGAGATCGAGCTCCACTCCCCCAGCGTCGAGGACGCGGTGGCGGCGTCGGTGCGGACGGCGTCGCGGGCGTCGACCTGGAACGCGGTGAACGCGGCGTTGGCCGAGCCGTCCCCGGTGGCGACGGCGAGGGCGACGGCGTCGTCCCAGCGCCCGTCGTCGTCGGCCTGGCGGATGCCCTCGTGCAGGGTCAGCCAGGACCGCAGCTCGCCGAGCAGCGACGCGTCGACGATCCCTCGCTCGATGCCCCGCTGGAGCTGGCGCTCGGCCTCGGTCGCCGCCTCCTGGAAGTCGGCCTCGAGAGCCGCTCCGGAGCCGCGCTTGATCAGCGTGAAGCTCTCGAGCGACTTCGCGTCGGTCGCGGCGGTGAGCGCCTGCGAGACGGCGAGGGTCGCGCGGTAGCTCTCGGAGCGCACCGTCGCGGCGTTCGACGCCGCGACTCCGTAGACCCCGGTGCCGGCGATGCCGAGCAGCAGGAGCAGCCCGGTCGCGGTCGCGAGCGGCCGGTTGAGGTAGCGGTGCGTGCGCCGCGCGAGCGCGATCTGCGCGGCGATCAGCACCAGCAGCATCACGAGGGAGCCGATCATCAGCAGGACGCTGAAGCGGACCGTGTCGTACGCGCTCGCGACCCGGTCGGCGCCCTGCGCGACGAGCGACTCGAGATCCTCCAGGATCCCGTCGTCGGCGTCGGTCAGCTGCGCCGACGCCTGGTCGAGGTAGGCCGAGCCCACCGGGAAGCCCTGGCGGTTGTTGGCCCGGGCCTGCTCGACGAGGCCGCTGTAGACGGCGACCTTCGTGGCGACGGTCGCGAGCAGCGGCGCGTCGGCAGGCTCGGCCGCGGCGAGGTCGGTCAGCTGCGACGTCGCCTCGGCGAGGCTCGTAGAGTAGCGCTGCCGCTGCTCCGCCGGTTCGAGACCGCCCACCAGGAACGTGTTGGCCGCGACGGCGTTGGCATCGACCAGGAGGTTCCGGACCTCCTGCACGCCGACGAGCTGCGCCGACTGCGCCCGGGCCTCGGCGGCCGCGCGGGCCTGCAGCGCCCCGGTCTGCTGGGCGAAGAGCCCGAACAGCACGGCGGCGAGCGCGGTGAGGACCAGGAGCGTGCGGAACAGGCGCGGAGTGGTGGAGGTGGCGCGGACGAGGAGCGACGGCTTCTTCGCGGCGGGGTGGTTCGCGATCTGCACGAGCGGCAGCGCCGGAGCCTGCTCCGGGGGCGCGGCGGCGGGGCGGGCGGCGGGCGCGGTGCTCATGCGGTCTCCTCCGTCGGCGGGGCGTCGAGTGCGGGAGTCTCCTCCGCGGCCTCCGCGCTCTCGGTGATGTCCTCGGGCTGCAGGATCCGCAGGTCGTCGAGCGTCGGCTCCTCCACGTCGCGCAGCCGCCAGGCGTGGCGCGCGATGGCGGCGTCGAGCACGTTGCGCACCCAGCGGCCGTTGCCGAACGCCTCGGTGCGCTGCTGCGCGGAGGCGAGCTCGGCGAACGCGGCGACCGCCTCCTCCGTCGGCTCGAAATCGGCCGACGAGGCCAGGCGCGCGAAGATCGCCGACAGCTCGTCGTCGGTGTAGTCGGCGAAGTCGATCGTGGTCGAGAAGCGGCTGGCGAGGCCGGGGTTGGTGTCGAGGAAGCCCTGCATGGGCCCGGAGTAGCCCGCCACGATGACGACCAGATCGCCGCGGTGGTCCTCCATGTCCTTCACCAGGGTCGTGACCGCCTCGGCGCCGTACTGGTCGAGCGCGAGCGCGTAGGCCTCGTCGATGAAGAGCACCCCGCCGCGGGCCGACGCGATCACCTCGGCGGTCTTCGTCGCCGTCTGCCCCAGGTAGCCGGCGACCAGCTCCGAGCGGTCGACCTCGACGAGCACGCCCTTCGAGAGGATCCCGAGCGAGCGGTAGATGCGCGAGACGAGGCGGGCGACGGTGGTCTTGCCGGTACCGGGGTTGCCGGTGAAGACGAGGTGGCGCGTGAGGGTCGGAGTGGACAGCCCGGCCGCCTGCCGCAGCGTGTCGATCCGGAGCAGCTGCGTCTGCCGCTTGATCTCGCTCTTCACCCGGTCGAGGCCGATCAGGGCGTCGAGCTCGGCCATCAGGTCGTCGATCGACTCGGGCGGAGGGAGCTCCTCGGGTTCCTCCTCCGCTGCGGGGGACGTGGTGGGGGCGGCCGCGGTCGGTCCGCCCGGCTCGTCCTGCGGCCCGTCGTGCTCGGTGCGGCGCAGGCGCGCGAGGATCTCGTCGACTCCGGGGACGCCGTGCGGGAGCAGGTCGGGGGCGGGGAAGAGGGAGTCGCTCGGTGCGGCGGGAGTGGCCGGTGCGCGGGGCGCGCGGGGCGCCTCCCGCTGCGGGATCGCCGCGAGCTGGGCCGCGGCGGTCGCGGACGCCGAGGCGATGCCTCCGATGCCGGGGTCGCCGAGCGCGCTGGCGGCCGAGACGACCTCGGTGAGCGCCCGCGCATAGGCGGGTGCGTGGTCGGATCCGACGCGCACGAGGGCAGCGAGGTGGTCGGTCGGGCCGCTGCGCCAGCGGCGGGCGCTCGAGGCGGCGGTGAAGAAGGACTCGAGACCGCCGGACGTGCCGGTCGCCTCGAGCCAGTCGGGGCCGGCTCCGGTGATCGACTCGGCGACGGCGGCCGCGAGGCGGGCGCCCTCGTCGCGCACGGCGGCGGCGTCGAGTCCGGCCGCGGAGCCGGCGAGCACGAGGGCGTCGAGCGCCGGGGCGAGCGCGGTCACGAGGCGCTCGGCGGGGTCAGCGGGCCGCTCTGCTGCGGACCGGCCGGCGCGGTGGAGCCGCCGCCCACCGGACCGCCCTCGAGCGAGTTGCCGCCGAGCGACGACTCCGCGAACTTGTCGGCCAGGAACTGCCCGTGCGCGATGAGCGCGGAGGCGTCCTGCCGCGAGACGGCGTCCGAGATGCGATCGAGCGTCCCTCCGAGGATGTCGAGCTGGTCGGTCAGGATCATCAGCGAGGTCTTCCCCTTGTGGACGGCGCGACGGTCGGCGAAGTCGCGGGGCAGGCGGAGGTAACCCTCCACCGCCTCCGGCAGGTAGCTGGTAGCGGTCGCGACGACGGTGTGGCCCTGCTGGCTCATGCCGCCGAGGCGGTCGAGCCGGGGCACCATCTCGCGCACGGTCTCGTCGATCCGGCGGATGCGCGCCGCGACGAACGGGGCGACCCGCCCCTCCGTCTCGGCCTTCACCCGGTCGAGCGCGGCGAGGATGTCGTCGCTCGTCGGCGCGGCCGGGAGCGCCGGGGCCGTCTCCGCGGGCGCCGGATCGGAGCCGCCGAACAGGCGCGACAGCCAGCCCATCCCGTCCCCTAGCGGCCGAGATCGAGCGAGGACGTCGCGTCGATGTCGGCGTTGCTGCGGCGGGCCCGCTCCACGTACTCGCCGGCCTTCGCGGTCTCGGTCTGCAGCACGCCCACCGTCTGGGCCATGCTGTCCAGCGCCTTGATCTTGAAGTCCGAGATCGAGTCCATGGTCTGGTAGATGTTCGCGAACGCGGCCTGCAGCTGCGGCAGGCCGACGGTCGCCGACGCCGCCTGCGACTGGATGTTCGCGGACTGCTCGGCGAGCATCCGCGACGTCGCCTCGATCATGTTCGAGGTGGTCGTGTTCAGCGCCGTGATCTGGTCGAGTACGAGGCGCTGGTTGGCGAGGGCCTGCGCCACGATGACCGCGGTGCGCAGCGCCGACACGGTGGTCGTGGTCGCGCGGTCGACGCCCTTGATCAGCTCGACGTTGTTCTTGATGACGACGTCGATCGCGAGATAGCCCTGGATCGACACGGCCAACTGGGTCAGCAGGTCCTGGTGCTTCTGGCGCGCGTAGAAGAGGACGTCCTCGCGCAGCGCACGGGCGCGGTCCGGGTCGGTCGCGTCGAGCTCGGCGATCTTCGCCGACAGCTTCACGTCGAGGCGCTCGGCGACGTAGATGTACTCGTTGAGACGCGTCATCGTCTCCCAGAGGTGCTGCTTCTCGAGGTTGAGCGCGGCGTTGTCCTTGCGGAGCTCGTCCTGCCCGTCGTAGAGCGCCTGGATGATGGCGTTCAGGTGCGTCTGCGCGCTCTCGTAGCGGCGGAAGTAGTCGGTGATCTTGTTGCCGAACGGGATGAAGCCGAGGATCTTCTTCTGCACGTTGTCCTCGGACGGATCGAGGTCCTCGACCGTGCGGCGCAGCTCCAGCAGCGTCTTGCCGATGGTGGAGCCCTCGCTGAGGCCGCCCTCCTGCAGGGCGCGCACCGGCGCCTTGAGCAGGCGGTTCGACGAGTCGGCGGCCGAGCGGATGTCGGCGTCGCCCATCGTGCGGATGTCGTTCGCCTTCGCCGCGAACTCGGGGCTGCGCGCCTCCGACTGCAGGAGCGACGCGAGGTAGCCGTCGACCTTCGCCTCGAGGCCGGGCAGCGCCTGCTCCGGCACCTTCGGCGCGATGGAGGGCGCCGAGGTCGTGGGCACCGCTGCGACGGGCTCCGGCGGAGTGAGCGACAGAGCGTTCTGGACGGGCGGCTGCAGGGCCTCGGTCATCGGGGGATCCTCACCGTTCCTGGCGCGCGGCGCCGACTCTGGTTGAACGTCCGGTCAGCATATCCGAGGGCACCGGGCGGGAGCCTGTGCGCCGGCTGTCGCGGTGCGGGTGGTTCGCAGCACGGAGGTCCACCATGGGCGGGTGCCTGCCCTCGAACTCCTGACCCGCTCCGCTCCCCCGCTCGGCGGGCCGCGGATCCTCCGCCAGCGCTGGACCGAGGCCGCCTTCCTGCACTGGCGGGTCGATGCGTCGCTCGTGGCGCCGCACCTGCCCCGCGGCACCCGACCGGACGAGCACGACGGCTCCTCCTGGGTCGGCCTCATCCCCTTCCGCCTCTCGCGCACGGCGTTCCTCGGCGGGCCGAGGGTGCCCTGGCTCGGCACGTTCCCCGAGGTGAACGTGCGCCTCTACTCCGTCGACGACCAGGGCCGCCGCGGAGTCGTCTTCGTCTCGCTCGACGCCTCCCACCTGCTCCCGGTGCTCACCGCGCAGGCCGTGTTCGGGCTGCCCTACCGGTGGGCGCGGATGAGCATCGAGCACCGCCATGGCGCGGTGGTCTACGAGACGTCGCGGATCGGGCGGCCGGAGGCGCGGTCGCGGATCGTCGTGCGGCCCACGCCGGGGTCGTCGGCGGCGGAGGATCCGCTCGCATCGTTCCTGACCTCGCGCTGGGCGTACCACGAGACGCACCTGGGCTCGACCTGGTACGGACGGAACCTGCACCGGCCGTGGCCGCTGCAGCGGGCCGAGCTGCTGGCGCTGGACGACGGGCTGCTCGAGCAGGCGGGATTCCCGGGGCTCGCGGGGCGGGCTCCGGACTCGGTGCTGTACTCGCCGGGCGTCGAGACGGTGTTCACGGTGCCGCGGCGGGTGCGGTAGAGAGTCGGGCCGACTGGCGCGCGGCGTCACTCATCGGACAGTATCTGCTAAACGACACTTGCCCAGCAGATGCCTCGACGAGGAGCCCCGTGGAATTCACCGAACGACTGATCGCATTGGCCACCAAGGTCACTCAGCAACGGGAGATCATCCAGACCGAGGAGGCGACGAAGAACGCGTTCATCATGCCGTTCATCTCGACGATCCTCGGCTACGACGTCTTCAACCCGCTCGAGGTCGTCCCGGAGTTCATCGCGGACGTCGGCGTGAAGAAGGGCGAGAAGATCGATTACGCGATCGTCCACAACGGCGACGTGCAGATGCTCATCGAGTGCAAGAAGTCGAGCGAGCCGCTCAAGATCGAGCACGCCTCCCAGCTCTTCCGGTACTTCGCCGTCACCAATGCCCGGATCGCCATCCTCACCAACGGTGAGAAGTACCACTTCTACACGGACCTCGACGCCCCGAACCGCATGGATTCGAAGCCGTTCCTCGTGCTCGACCTCACCGACATCGACGAGACGCTGATCCCCGAGTTGAAGAAGCTCACGAAGGAGGTGTTCGATCTCGACTCGATCATCAACGCCGCCGGCGAGCTGAAGTACATCGGGGAGATCAAGCGGGAGCTGGCGGCCCAGTTCTCAGCGCCGACGGACGAGTGGGTCAAATTCTTCACCTCCCGCGTGTACGAGGGTGCCTTCACGCAGAAGGTCAGAGAGCAGTTCACCGCGCTGGTCACCAAGGCGTCCAAGCAGTTCCTCAACGAGCAGGTCAATGAACGCCTGAAGACAGCACTCGGCGCCCCGAACTTCCCTCGCACCGAGACCATCGCCGCGGAACAGGCCGTCACGAGTCAAGCCGTCGTCGAAGAGGAGCTGGAGGAGCAGAGCGACATCGAGACGACTCTCGAGGAGCTCGAGGGGTACCAGATCATCCGCGCCATCGCCTGCAGCGAGGTGAAGGTGAGCAGAATCGCTCAGCGGGATGCGAAGACCTACTTCGCCGTGATCCTCGACGACAACAACCGCAAGCCGGTCGCGCGCCTCCACTTCAATCGGAAGCAGAAGTACCTCGGGACGTTCGATGCCGAGAAGATCGAGACGCGGCACCCGATCTCCTCTCTCGACGAGATCTACGAATACGCGCAGACCATCCGGGAGACGGTGCGCGCGTACGCGTGAGACGCGGCACCCGCCACTTTCTCGTGCGGCGCGATCCGAAGCCTCTTGGCGCGAGTGTGGCTGTGGTGTCGGTGGTCGCTGGTGTCATCCTCGTATGGTTCTTCTGGATGTCGAAGCACGGCCCGCGGGCGGCGGTCCGAGCGTGCGCGAGTGCTTCGACGATGCCCTCGTCGCCGCCGTCGGAGCCGCGTGCGCGGTCGACGCGTTCCGCGCCCGAGCCGAAGCGCAGCGCGCCGAGCTGATCGAACTCGCCCGCCGCACCGCGATGACACTCCCGAACGCGCTCGTCGATCCGAGCGTGCAAGCCCACGTCGAACGCGAAGAGGCCGCGATGCGCGCCCTGGTCGCGGAGCTCGCGACCGGGATGCGGGTCTCGGAATCCCTGGCCGGCGTTCTCGTCGAGGAGAGCCGGATGCTCGTCAACGAGCTGCCGCAGACTCTGACGGCTCTGCGAGAAGCCTCGATCGCACCCGAGCACGCCCGCGTCATCATCCGGACCGCACTGGATCTCCCCGCGGAGCTGCGCGGCCGGTTCGACGAAGCCGCAACGCCTCTCGCTCGCGAGTGCACGCCTCCCCAACTCCGCCGCCGCCTGCGCTCCCTGCGCGAACGCCTGCACCCGGAGTCGCTCACCGACCGCCACACGCGGTGCGCCGCCCGCCGCGGGGTCTGGCTCGACGGCGACCTCGACGGCATGGCCACTCTGCACCTGCACCTCCCCGCCCCCGATGCGTACGGAGCGTTCGACCGCATCGACCGAACCGCCCGAAGCCTGCACGAGAACCCCGACGAGGAACGGACCCTCGGGCAGTTGCGCGCCGACGTCGCCGCCGCGCTCCTGCTCGACGGCGAGACCGTGCCGAGCTCCGACGCTTCGCAGCCGATGACGGCGATCCTGCGGGGAATCCGCCCGCAGGTCTCCGTCACCGTTCCCGTCCTGACCCTCCTCGGACACTCCGACGAACCCGGCATCCTCGACGGCTACGGCCCCATCGACCCCGCCACCGCCCGGCGCCTGGCCGCCGACGCGCCGTCCTTCACCCGCATCCTCACCCATCCCGAGACCGGGGCGGTCCTCTCCGTCGGGCGCACCACCTACCGCGTCCCCGCCGACCTGCGCCGGGCCCTCGCACACCGCGACGTCACATGCCGGTTCCCCGGCTGCACCCGGTCCGCCCGCGACAGCGACGTCGACCACACGGTCGAATGGCAGCACGACGGACCCACCGACGCCGACAACCTCGCCCACCTCTGCCGTCACCACCACCGACTCCGCCACACCACCGCCTGGCAGGTCCGACACAGACCAGGCGGCGTCCTCGAGTGGACCAGCCCCACCGGACGACACCACACGACCGCACCCGAACCACCGGAGCCGCCGGAACGGCTCTTCGGAGGTGCGTCGGAGTGGCGGCGCGACAGCGATCCCCCTCCGTTCTGAGTTGCAGGGGATGCACGGCGGGATGTCGCCGACGGAGGAGGCGCATCGGTGACGATGGTCTGAGGGGACGGCGCGGGGACGCCGGTGGGACGACAGCTGGATGACGACGGGGGAACGATGATCAGCGAGCACACCATCCACGAGCGCGACGGGGCCGACGCCGAACCGGCGAGGAACGGAACGGCGACCGACGAGGCAGCGAGGAACGGAGCGCCGACGAACGAGGCAGCGAGGAACGGAACGGCGACGAACGAGGCAGCGAGGAACGGAGCGGCGACGGACGAGGCCGCGACGGGCGGAGCGGCGGCGGACGAAGCCGCGAACGACGACCTCGTCGACGTCGAGCTGGAGGGGTGGGCGATGACCTGCTGCGGGGAGCCGTTCGCGGTCGGCGACAGGGTGACCTGGACGCTGATCGCACTCGCGCCTCGGAGCCCGGGGGTCCGCCCGAGGTTCCTGGAGGAGCACCACGAGCCGACGAGGCCCGCTCGACCGGCGGCGGGCGTGGTCCGAGGGCTGGTCGGACGCACGGTCCTCGGCGCACGGCTCGCGATCGGCGAGGGAGTCCTCGTTCCGGACCGGAGTCGGCGGCGCGTGCAGCGGCTCGACGGCTGGGACGGCACTCGCGGCGGGATCGACCTGACGGCGGTCCTCGAGATCGACGACCGCACGGACCTCCCCGAGTACGAGGCGCCGCGGGAGGCCGTGCGCGAATCGCCTCCTCCGCCGCCGGCCGAGGTGATCGCTGCGCTCCACGAGCGGCTGGTGCGGCTGCACCACGGCCACGGGGCGCGACTGCGCATCCGCTCTCTGCACGGGGGACGGAAGGCGAGCCTGCTGCCCGAGGCGGAGGGCGCCCGCCCGGTGCACTGGAGTGTCGGTCCGACGTCGGTGTCCGTGAACCTCGGCGACCGGCGCTTCCTGCTGCCGGCCGACGCCGACGGGGTCGCCGAGGTGGACCGGATCCTCGACGCGATCGTGCGGGGCGACGTCGCGCAAGGGGGTCTCACCCCGCCCCTCGCCCGGAGTAACGTGCCGTCCTCCCCCTGGTGACGGCGCCGGGCCGACGACGACAGCGCGAGCACGACGACAGCGCGAACGACCCGACAGCGGAGGACGACACGAGCATGACGGCCGACAGCACGAGCGACACCATCACCACGACGCACCGCACCCGCACCACCGCGGTGCTCTTCGACATCGACGGCACGCTCGTCGACTCGAACTTCCTGCACATCGAGGCGTGGGCCCGCGCGTTCTGGCAGTGCGACCTCGAGGTGCCGGCCTGGCGCATCCAGCGCGCGATCGGCGCCGACTCGTCCGAGCTGATCGGCATGCTGACCGACGACGACGTCGACGAGCAGACCCGGACGCAGCTGAAGACGCTGCACGCGAAGAACTACGCCGAGCTCGGACCCCGACTGGTGCTGCTCCCCGGGGCGCGCGAGCTGGTGCGGGCGATCGCCGAGCGGGGCGCGCGCGTGGTCCTCGCGACGTCGGCACCGCAGGAGGAGCTGGACCTCCTCCTGCGCGTGCTCGATCTGGGCGACGCGGTGCACGCGGTCACCAGCGGGGAGGACGTGGACACGGCGAAGCCCGACCCCGGGATCATCGCGATCGCGCTCGAGCGCGCGGAGGTCGGGCCCGATGACGCGATCATGATCGGCGACGCCTCGTGGGACGTGCTCGCGGCCGAGAAGGCCGGACTCGCGACGGTCGCCGTCCTCTCGGGCGGCACCGGCGAGCACGAGCTGCGCGACGCGGGCGCTGTCGCGGTGTACGACGACGCCGCCGCGATCCTGTCGGACCTCGACGGCGGGCCGGTGGCGAGCCTGCTGCACTGACGCCGGAACGCGCGCAGCAGGCCGCAGCTACTCCCGAGGACGTCGGCGCAGCACCAGCATCGTGACTCCGACGGCGAGGGCGACCGCAGCGAGCGCCCCGCCGATCCACAGCACGTCGCCGATCGGCACGGCGTCGGCTCCCGAGGGGGCGGCGTCACCGGAACCGTCGGCCGAGCCGGACTCGGCCGACGCGGACTCCCCCGAGACGTCGACGGTGCCGTTGCAGTCCGGCACCGACTCCGAGCCCTCCGCGAGGGCGACGCCCGCGGCGGGCTGCCAGTCGAACGAGTACTGGCCCGATACCGGGTGTCCGTCGGTCGAGACGACCTGCCAGGTCACCTCGTACGCGCCGGCCGCACCGAGCTCGAGCGGCATCGACGCCTCGGGGCCGAGGACGGTGACGCAGCCGTCTCCGTAGTACAGGCCGTCGGGTCCGGTGACGCGCAGGCCGGCGGCACGACCGTCGTCGCCCAGCACGAGCAGGTCGTCGTTGGTCGTGACGGCCAGGGTGCCGGGCTGCTCGGTGAGCGTCGCGTCCGCCGCGGGAGTGCTCGAGACGAGGTAGTTGTGAGCGCTGGCGGGCGCCGCCACGACGACCGAGCCGGCGAGGCCGAGCAGGATCGCCGCGGCGGCGACGCCGGAGCTGCGATGCAGGGTCACGCGGAGGCCTTCGGTCCGCGACGGCGCGAGGCGAGCGCGACCGCGACTCCGACGGCGCCGACGACGAGGCCGCCGACGCCGAGGACGCGGGCGACGACGTCGGCGCCACCGGCGGAGCTCGTCGAGGAAGCGGTGGTCGCGGCGGCGGTCTCCTCCTCCTCATGAGAAGCGGAGCCGGCGCCGTGGTGGCCCTCGCCCTCCTCCGCGGCGGTCACGGTCACGACAGGCGCGGGCAGCTCCGGCTCGTCCTCGCCCTCGACGGTCCGCTGGTCCCAGGCGGTCGAGCCGGTCTCGCAGGTCTGCAGCACCGGGAACGCGAGGCTCTCGCCCTCCGCATCCTCGGGGAGCTGGAGCTGCAGCGAGACGGTGTCGCGGTAGCCGTCGGCGAGCGGGGTCTTCGCGGTGTAGACGACATCGGCGACGCGCTCGGTGACCGAGGCGCCGTGCGAGTCCGTGATCGGCTCGGCGAGGGCGACCTCGTTCTTCACTACCTCCCAGTTGGGGTTCACGGTCGGGCTGACCGAGTTGATCCCGTCCGGGATGGTGATGGTGAGGCCGGTGGTCGGCGAGCCCTCGCAGCCGTGGGCGAGCGAGAACGTGACGACCGTGTAGGCGCCGGCCGCCGTGGTGCTGGCGGTGGCGCTCACGTGCGCGCTCGCCGCGGTGGGTGCGGCGAGCGCGAGGGCGACGGAGCCGGCGGCGACGAGGGCGCCGCTGCCGACGAGGCGGAGGCGCTGCGAAGGGCGGCCGGAAGAGGAACGGGCAGCGGAGGAACGGGCAGCGGAGGAACGGGTGGTCGAGGTCATGGTGACGAGTCCTTGAAGGGGGCCGGCGGTCGCCGGGCATCCGGAAGCGCAGCGCGGTCGTGCGGTGCGCGCGTGGACGCCGACCGGCACGCGTTCCGGAGCGGAGCGGTGTCAGGCGGCGTGCAGGACGCGCAGCGGCGGTCCGCGGTGCCGCAGGTGCGTGAGCGCGGCGTCGAGCGGGTGCGGCGAGCGCGGCTCCGGAGCGCCGTGCACGGCGACGGAGGGACCGACCGGCCCGAGCAGGAGCGCCCCCGCACGGACGACGAACCGCACGACGACGCGGGCGAGCTGCTCGCCGAGCGTCCAGAAGAGCGTCTCGCCGCGGCGCAGCGCGGCGATCGTGAGCACGCCGGCCACGAGGTGCGCCAGCGTCATGAGAGGAGAGTGCGCCGCATGCCCGCCGCCCGCGGCGACCAGCTCGACGGTGCCTCCGTCGTGGAAGTGCGCGCCGGTGGCGGTCGTCCCGACGACGCTGACGTCGCCCCCGCCGCTCGCGAGGAAGAGGACGTGGAACGCGAGCTGGCTGAGCAGCACCGAGAGCGAGAGGCGCAGCAGCGAGAGCCGGCGGCCGGCGAGGAAGACGCACACGACGGCGGCGAAGGCGCCCGCGAGGGCGAGGACGGCGGGAGTCGGAGCCGTCGCCCCGGCGAGGGTGTGCGACGCCGCGGCGACGGCGGTCGCGGCGACGGCGGCGGTGACGCCCCGTGCGACTCGCGCCCACCTGGTCTGCACGTCGGATCCCGTTCGTCGAGGCGGACCCGGAGGATCGCGCAGCTGCTCCCGGCGGATCGCACGGATCGCGCGCCGGCGCCCGCGAGCGCGGACCGACTCCAGGGTAATCGACGCGGCAGAGCACCGGCGGTTCGAGGAGGACCTGCACGGCGGCCGGTCGGCCCCGTTACGAAGCCGTTACCGAACTTCTCCGATCCGATCCAAACCCCCTCAGCCAGGGCTCCGAAGACATGTCAACGGCCGCGAAACGGTCCACACAGCACGAACCCCCTCTGCACGACCAGGACAACGGAGCCCCTCACCGGGACCGTCTCACGAAGGAGAAACACCATGCGAACCACCAAGCGCACCACTTTCGCCGCATTCGCCCTCATCAGCGTCGCGACGCTCGGCCTCACCGCCTGCTCCAGCGGCAGCGGCTCGACCACCGAGTCGACCGAGGACTCGATGTCGTCCTCCGCTCCCATGGAGACCACCACCCCCATGGAGACCGAGACCCCCATGGCGACCATGGACCCGGCCGCGAACCTCGTCGGACCCGGCTGCGCCGCCTACGCCGAGCAGGTCCCGGACGGCGCCGGCTCCGTCGCCGGCATGTCGCTCGACCCGGTCGCCACGGCCGCCTCGAACAACCCGCTCCTCAAGACCCTCACCGCTGCGGTCTCCGGTCAGCTCAACCCCGACGTCAACCTCGTCGACACGCTGAACGGCAGCGAGTTCACCGTCTTCGCCCCCGTCGATGACGCGTTCGCCAAGCTCGACGCCGCGACGCTCGCCACGCTGGCCACCCCCGAGGGCGCCGCGACGCTGTCGTCGGTCCTGACCTACCACGTCGTCCCCGGCCAGATCGCTCCCGCCGACATCGACGGCACGCAGACCACCGTCCAGGGCACCGACCTCACCGTCACCGGCTCCGGCGACGACATCAAGGTGAACGACGCGTCGGTCATCTGCGGTGGCGTCCAGACCGCCAACGCGACCGTGTACCTCATCGACACCGTCCTCATGCCGGCTGCGTAAGCAGTCGACCCGCGGTCACCGACCGCAGCAACGCCGAAGGGCGGGCACCGTGAGGTGTCCGCCCTTCGGCGTTGCCGCGTCCGCCTACTCGGCGGGAGCGCTGATCTCGGCGAGCACGCGGTCGCCCGGGAACGCCTGGACCATGTCGGCCTCGATCTCGGCGCGCTCGAGCAGCTCCTCCATGCGGTGGCGGCGGTTGCGCGTGATGAGCGTCACGACCGTGCCCTTCTTGCCCGCGCGGCCGGTGCGGCCCGAGCGGTGCAGGTACGTCTTGTACTCGTCGGGGGCGTCGGCCTGGATGACCAGGTCGATGTCGTCCACGTGGATGCCGCGCGCGGCGACGTCAGTCGCGACGAGCACGTCGACGCGGCCGCTGGTGAGCAGCGCGAGGTTGCGCGTGCGGCGCGACTGGTTGAGGTCGCCGTGCAGGCTGGTCGCCGGGATGTCCGCGTGCTCGAGCTGCTCGGCGAGCTGCTCGGCGAAGGCGCGGGTGCGGGCGAAGATCAGCGTCTTGCCCTCGCGCGCGGCGAGCTGCTCGATGATCTCGGCCTTGTCGCGGTGCTCGATGACCAGGACGCGGTGGTCGATCGTCGAGGACGCCTGGTCCTCGCCGGCGACCTCGTGCACGCTCGGCTCGACCAGGAACTCGTCGACGAGCGTCGCGACGCCCTTGTCGAGCGTGGCCGAGAAGAGCAGTCGCTGTCCGCCGGTCGCGGTGCGGCGGAGGATCCGCTGCACCGGCTCGAGGAAGCCGAGGTCGCACATGTGGTCGGCCTCGTCGAGGACCGTGATGGTCACCTTCGAGAGGTCGAGGCGGCCCTGCTCGACGAGGTCCTCGAGACGGCCCGGCGTCGCGATGACGATGTCGACTCCGCGCTGGAGGGCGCCGACCTGCTTGTACTGGGGGACGCCGCCGAAGATCGTCGTGGTGAAGAGGCCGACGGAGCGCGCGATGGGCTGCACGGTGCGGTCGATCTGCATCGCGAGCTCGCGGGTCGGGGCGAGGATGAGCGCGCGGGGGGCGCGGCCCCGCTTGCGGTCCTTGCCTCCGTTGTTCTCCATCAGGCGCTCGACAACCGGGGCGCCGAAGGCGATGGTCTTGCCGGAGCCGGTCTTGCCGCGGCCGAGGACGTCCTTCCCTCGGAGCACCTCGGGGATCGTGGCGGCCTGGATCGGGAACGGCGCCGCCGCTCCCATCGAGGTCAGCTGGCGGACGATGTTCGCGCCCAGGCCGAGGTCGCCGAAGGACACGCCCTCGACATCGACCGCGAGGGTCGCGGTCGCTTCGAGGCGCTCGAGGACGACGTCGTCGACCTGGTGCGAGCCGCGGGTGTCGCGCGAGGGGTAGAAGTCGGAGGAGTCGCGGCGGGGGCCGCGGGCGCCGCCGGCGGAGCGGTCGGTGCGGTCGTACGAGGTGCGCGCCGGGCGGTCGGTGCGCTCGAAGGAGCGGGCGGCCGGACGGTCGCCGCGGTCGAACGAGCGGGCGGGGCGGTCGCTGCGCTCGGAGGAGCGGGCGGGGCGCTCGTCGCGGTCGTAGGAGCGGGCCGGGCGGTCGGTCCGATCGAACGAGCGGGCCGGACGGTCCGAGCGGTCGAAGGAGCGGGCGGGACGCTCGCTGCGGTCGGCCGAGCGAGCCGGGCGGTCATCGCGGTCGTAGGAACGGGCCGGGCGGTCGGTCCGGTCGAAGGAACGCGCCGGACGGTCGTTGCGGTCGAAGGAACGAGCGGGGCGGTCGCCGCGGTCGGCCGAGCGAGCCGGGCGGTCATCGCGGTCGTACGAGCGGGCCGGGCGGTCGGTCCGGTCGAAGGAGCGCGCGGGGCGATCATCGCGGTCGAACGAGCGGGCCGGGCGGTCGCTGCGCTTGGAGGAGCGCGCAGGGCGCTCGTCGCGGTCGTACGACCGGGCGGGGCGGTCGCTGCGCTCGAACGAGCGCGCCGGACGGTCGTTGCGGTCGAACGACCGCGCGGGGCGGTCGCTCCGGTCGAACGAGCGCACGGGGCGGTCGCCGCGGTCGGCCGAGCGCGCGGGGCGCTCGTCGCGGTCGTACGAGCGGGCGGGGCGCTCGCTGCTGCGCTCGTCGGCGCGGGCGGCGCGCTCGTCGGCGTTCCATCGCGCCTTCTTGGGCGCGTTCTCGTCGACGGGGCGGTAGCCGCGGTGGCCCTCGCTGCGCGCGCCGGGCTTGGTCGCGGGGAAGCGCGAACGGCCTCCGAGCTGCGACTTGCCGCTGGACGCGCCGAAGCGGTTGGGCTCGAAGTTCTTGGCGGGGCGTCCGCCGGCGGGCTTCTTGTTCTTGGGCATGGCTGTGTCTTCCTGGGTTCGGTTCTGCGTGGGCTCGGTGAGGAGCGGGCAGACGCACGCCGGAGGGCGCCCTCGTGGGGCGCGTCCGAACGCAGCCTGCTGGAACCCGGGCGAGTCTTTGACCGGGGCCGATTCACACACATGTGATGTCTCTCACGACGACTGTCGGAGATCCGGCCCGCTTGACTAACAAACCCATCCGCGCGCAGAGCGCACGGTGTCAAGAGCCGACCGCAGGAGTCTACACGCGCCCTCGCGGCCTGGCTAGGGCGGGGGCGACTCCCCCGCTAGGATGCCGCGCCCTTTCCCCTACTCCCGCGTCACGCCTCCGCCGTCGCGCGCCGCGCCCGGTACGCCGCCACGTTCGCCCGGTTGCCGCAGTTCCCCGTGTCGCAGTACCGCTTGGAGCGGTTGCGCGAGAAGTCGACGAGCACCGCCTCGCAGTCCTCCGCCGCGCAGATCCGGATGCGGTCGCGCTCGTCCCCGCGCACCACGTCGACGAAGGCCATCGCCGCCTCCACGACGATGCGGGTGGCGAGCGGGCTCTCGTCCCGCGTCGCGTGCAGGTGCCAGCCCCAGAGTCCGTGCCGCACGAGCTGCGGCAGCGCCCGGCCCTGCTCGAGCATCCCGTTGACCAGGGCCACGAGGTCCTCCTCGGCGCTCGTCAGCCAGAGCGAGCGGAGGGAGGAGCGGACGGAGCGGACGGCGTCGAGCTCCGCCGTCGAGTGCTCGCGGCTGCCCGTGTAGCGGTTGATGCGGAGGAAGTCGTCGAGCTGCTCGAGGGTCCCGAGCTCGTCCTCGCCCGTGTGCGAGAGCTCGGGCAGCGTGTTGACGAGGAAGGCCGTCGAGGTGAGGGAGGCCTCGACGTCATGAGCGAAAACCATGTTGACTCCTGACAGGGCGAGCCGGTACCGTCTGGACCACCGGATGCTGTCACGAGCATAACGAGTTTGACTCCTGAACCGGTCGGCCGAGACGAGGGACGCGCAGATGACCACCACGGCACCCCCGCGCCGGCTCGGCTCCGGCCTCGTGCTGGCCCTCGCCGCGGCCGCCGCCTTCGGACTGGGCGGCCCGTTCGTGAAGCCGCTCCTCGAAGCGGGCTGGACCCCCTCGGCCGCCGTGCTCTGGCGCGCGGGAGGCGCGGCGCTCGTCCTCGCGGTCCCCGCGGCGCTCTCCCTCCGCGGCAAGGCGCACGTGCTGCGCCGCAACCTCGGCACGATCGGGCTCTACGGAGTCTTCGCCGTCGTGGCCGCGCAGCTCTGCTTCTACAGCGCCATCGAGCACATGTCGGTCGGCATCGCCCTGCTGATCGAGTACCTGGCGCCCGTGTTCCTCGTCCTCTTCGCCTGGGCCCGCACCCGGAGGCACCCCGGCCGCTTCACGCTCGCCGGCTCGGCGCTCGCACTGGCCGGCCTGGTGCTGGTGCTCGATCTGTCGGGTGAGTCCACCCCCGAGCTGATCGGCATCGCGTGGGCGCTCACCGCGTCCCTCGGGCTCTGCGTCTACTACGTGATCGCCGGCCGCGTCGATCCGGAGCTGCCGCCGATCGCCCTGACCGCGGGGGCGATGACCGTCGGCGCCGCGATCCTGCTCCTGCTCGGGGTGACCGGCGTCACTCCGCTGCGCGCGACCTTCGGCGACGTGGTGTTCCTCGGGAACGAGGTCTCCTGGGCGGTGCCGGCCGCGGTGATCCTGGGCATGTCGACCGTGCTGGCGTACCTCCTCGGCATCCAGGGCGGTTCGCGTCTCGGCACCCGGATCGCCTCGTTCGTCGGGCTGACCGAGGTCCTCTTCTCGATCGTCGCTGCGTGGGCGCTCCTGGGCGAGCTGCCCGCGCCGATCCAGTTCGCGGGCGGCGCGCTGATCCTCACCGGTGTCGTGCTCGTGCGGCTGCAGGCGGAGGAGCCGGCGCCGGTCGAGCCCGCGGCGCAGGAGCCGCCGGTCCCGGTCGCAAGCAGCTGACGCGGCCCGGCCGGTGCCGGCTTGGAGCAGCTGACGCGGCCGGGCACCCCCTGATCGCGGGGGTCCTGTAGGCGGAGCGTCGTCGACCCCTTACGCTCGTCTCACCCATGCGCGAGACCTCCCGAACCCCGCGATCCTTCGCCCTGTCCGCAGCGACCCTCGCGCTCACCGCCGCCGCCCTCGCGGGCTGCGCGAGCGCGGCTCCGGTCTCCGAGCCGATCGCCCAGGCGGCGGGCGCCGTACCCTCGACGCAGTACTCCGACATCCCCGTCACCGCCGATCTCGTCTACGACGAGTCGACCGGCCAGGCCGTCGACGTCTGCTCGCCCGTCGACGCCGTCGACTCCGCTCCGCTGCCCGCGGTGCTGGTCGTGCACGGCGGCAGCTGGGCCCGCGGCGACAAGGCCGACGCGAACTGGCGGCCGCTGTGCCAGTGGCTCGCCTCCGAGGGCTTCGTCGCCGTCTCGGTGAACTACCGGCTCGCTCCGGCCGCGGTCTTCCCCGCGCAGATCGACGACGTCTCGGCCGCGCTCGACTGGCTCCTCGCCCCCGAGCAGACCGAGCGGCTGGGCATCGATCCGGAGCGGGTCGCCGCGTTCGGCGGATCGGCCGGCGGCAACCTCGCCTCGCTGCTGGGCACGGACGACGACACCTCCTCGGAGCTCGCCGCGGTCGTCGACCTGAGCGGCCCCTCCGACCTGACCGCCGCGGGCCTCGCCGACGACGACCCGGTCGTGGGCGTCGCCGCCGCCGTCCGCACCTACCTCGACTGCCCCGACCTCGCCGCGTGCCCCGCGGCCGAGGAGGCGTCGCCGATCGCGCACGTCGACGGCAGCGAGCCCCCGTTCCTGATCGCCCACTCGGCCGACGAGCGGGTGTCGCTCTCGCAGTCCTCATCTTTCGCCGCCGCCCTGAAGGAGGCCGGCGCCCCGGTCGAGCTCCTCGTCGTCCCGGGCGCGCTGCACTCCATCGCCCTGCTCGACGACGGACTGCGCTCGACGATCGTCGACTTCCTGCACGCGCACCTCGACGCTCCGGCCGTGCAGACCCTCTCCCTCGAGCCGGCGGGAGCAGCGGAGCCGACCTCGTGAGCGCCGCGGAGGCCGTGAGCGTGCGACTCGAGCGCACCGGCTCCCCCGAGGTCGACGCGCTGCTGGACCTCGCAGGAGCGCCCTCCGCACTCGACCGCGAGCACGCGCGTCTGTTCGTCGCGCGGGGCGGAGCGGACGGCGCCGCCCTCGGGCTCGTCGCGCTGGCCCCCGGCCCCGACGACTTCGCCGAGCTCGTGCGCCTGGTCGTCCTGCCCGCGGCGCGGCGGCAGGGGGTGGCCCGCCGCCTGGTCCTCGCGGCCGAGTCGTGGGCGCGGGTCCAGCGGATCCGGACGCTGCGGTTCCGCTCCGACGCGGCGGATCCGGCGACCGCCGCCGGAGCCCGGGCGCTCGGCTTCACGGAGGTCGACGGCTTCGGCGCGCACGTCGGGGACGACTCCGCGCTGTGCTTCGCGAAGTCGGTCTGAGCGGGTCACACCCCCAGAGCCCGGAGCCCCGCCGCCGTTCCCGCCGCCACGACGACCACGACCACCAGCGGCGCCTTCAGGAGTGCCGCCCCGGCGCCCGCCGCGACTCCCGCGGCCCGCGACACGGGAGCCGGCTCCGCCCCCTCCGTCAGCGCCGACACCAGGGCGACCGCGATCAGCAGGACGACGGTGCCCCGATCGACGAGTCGCTCCGCCTCGTAGCCGAGCGGCATCCGGTCGCGCAGCAGCACCCCGCCCGCCCGCAGCGCGAAGCTGCCGACCGCGAGCACGACGATGCCGAGGGTCACGGCGGCGGTGCTCACGAGCGTTCCCGCCCTGCCGTGGCCGCGACGCCCGCGAGGGCGAGCACCGGAGCGAGCCCGAGCGGCACCACCGGCACCGCCGCGAGCGCGACCGCCCCGCCGAGCAGCGTCGCGGCGAGCGTCCCGGCGCCTCGGAGGCCCGGGAGCGCGAGCGCGAGCAGCACGGCGGGGAACACGGCGTCCAGGCCCAGCACCGACGGGTCGGCGATCACCGCGCCGAGGAGCGCCCCGGCGAGAGCGCCCAGGGGCCAGGCGGTCAGCACGACCGCGCCCGCCGCCCAGAACAGCGCTCGGCGGCGCTCCGGGGTCCGACCCGAGAGCGCGAAGGCGACGGTCTCGTCGTTCGCGAGATGCGCGGCCAGGAGCCGGCGGCGCCCGGAGCGCACGACGCCGCCGGCGGCCATGCCGTAGGGCAGCGCCCGCGCGTTGACGAGCAGCGCTGCGAGCGCGGCGGCCAGCGGGGCGCCTCCGGCCGCGACGACACCCACGAAGAGGATCTCGGCCGAGGCCCCGAAGACCGAGACGGCGAGCAGCAGGATCTGCCAGAGCGGGAATCCGGCGCCTGTCGCCCCGAGCCCGTACGAGACTCCGATCACCGCGACCGACGCCCCGATCAGCCCGAGTGAGCGCCCGTCGGCGGCACCGAGCGTTCGGAGGATCGAACGAAAGGACGTCATAATGGTCTCGCGGGACAGTGTGCAGGCCCGCGACGCGTTCGTCAAGCCGAACGCTCGACCGTTAGGACGAACATGGCCGACGCGCCCACCCCTCGCGACCTCGTCGCCTCCTCGCTCCGACGCGAGCGCGCCCGACTCGGGCTCAGCATCTCCGAGATCGCGCGCCGCGCGGGCATCGCCAAGTCGACGCTCTCGCAGCTCGAGGCGGGCGAGGGCAACCCCAACCTCGAGACCCTCTGGGCCCTCGGCGGAGCGCTCGGAGTGCCGTTCTCGCACCTCGTCGAGCCGCCGCGCCGCACGGTGCAGCTGATCCGCGCGGGCGAGGGGCCGCGGGTGGCGTCGGCGACCGCCGACTACGCCGCGACCCTCCTCAGCGCCTGCCCGCCCGGTGCGCGCCGCGACCTCTACGTGCTCGCCGCCGAGCCCGGCACGCCCCGCGACTCCGCCCCGCACGCCCGCGGCACGGTCGAGCACCTCGTGCTCACCGCCGGCCGCGCACTCGCCGGACCGGCCGACGCCCCTGTCGAGCTCTCCGTCGGCGACTACCTGTCGTACCCGGGCGACGAGCCGCACGTGTTCGACGCGCTCGAAGCGGGGACGACCGCGGTGCTCGTCAGCGAGCACGTCTGAGCCCAGCACGTCCGAGCCGAGCACGTCCGAGCCCAAGAGCCGGCCCGGCGGGCAGCGCCGCGTCAGTCGAACGAGCAGGCCGGATCCTCCGACAGCGCCCGCTCGATGCGCGCGCGGTGCTCCTCGGACATCGGGGGCAGAGCGTCGAGCGCGAACCAGCCGACCTCGCTCGACTCCTCGTCGGCCACGTGCGCCTCCCCCGAGACGTAGCGGGCGCGGACGACGTGGTCGAGGTACTGCGCGCGGTCCCCGTTCGGGTAGGTCATCGGCGGCAGGGTGTGCACCCACACGAGGCGCTCGACCTCGATCTCGACGCCCGTCTCCTCCAGAGCCTCGCGCCGAGCGGTGCCGGCGACCGTCTCGCCCGGATCGATGACCCCCGTCACCGCGGTCCACGCGCCGGTGTCGGAGCGGCGCACGAGCAGCACCCGGCGCTCCGGCTCGAGCACGTCGAGACCGCCCCGCAGGATCACCGCGGTCACACCGGTCAGCCAGAGCAGCTCCGTGCCGACCCGCTCGCGCAGGCTCAGGATGAAGTCCGGGGTCGCCATCAGCCCGCGAGAGCCCCGGCGTCGAAAGGCTCGGGTCGGAAGTCGAACGCCACGACCCCGGCGGTGTCCAGCACCGGGCCGACGAAACCCTTGAACGCGTCGTGCGCCGGATCGAAGAGACCCGGTCCGTCGACGGCGGGCCGGCCGAGGTAGTAGTTGAGGTCGCCCTCGGAGGAGAAGGTCAGCAGGAACGCGCGGTCGAAGCCCTCGCCCGCGCCCTCGGTGCTGAGCTGCGGCCCGGTCTCGATCGAGACGATGTACGGCTCCCCGTCGCGCACGCACTCGTCGGCGAGCGCCAGGAAGCGCGCGGTCACCGCGTCGACCTCGGCGACCAGCGCGGTCGGGCGGAAGCGGAAGAGCACGATGTGGCGGAGGACCCCGGGGCGGTAGCCGCGCGAGACGAAGGTCTCGGGGCTCACCTCGGCGAGCGCCGCGGCGGCCCGCTCGGGGCCGCTGCGCCACCGCGAGCCGATGGTCTGCGCCTCGTCCGGAGGAGTGGAGCTCTGATCGATCGTCATGCCGACGCCTTCCCGGCGCGGGCGGCACGCCGCCGCTCACGATACCCCTCGACCAGGTTGTAGATGACCGGCAGCACGACCAGCGTCAGCACGGTCGACGACACCAGTCCGCCGATCACGACGATGGCCAGCGGCTGCGAGATGAACCCGCCGTGGCCGGTGATCCCGAGCGCCATCGGCAGCAGCGCGAAGATCGTCGCGAGGGCCGTCATCAGGATCGGGCGCAGGCGCCGCTCCGTGCCGTGCAGCAGCGCCTCGCGCACCGGCATGCCGCGCTCGCGGTACTGGTTCACGAGGTCGACGAGAACGATCGCGTTCGTCACCACGATGCCGATCAGCATCAGCACGCCGATGAGGGAGGGGACGCCCAGCGGGACGCCCGTGACCACCTGGAGCAGGATCGCTCCGGTCGCCGCGAACGGCACCGAGACGAGCAGCAGGAGGGGCTGCAGCAGCGAGCGGAACGTCGCGACCATCACCACGTAGACGATGAGGATCGCCACGAGCAGCGCGATGCCCAGCTGCGAGAAGGCGTCGGTCTGGTCGGCCGTCACTCCGCCGAGCTCGGCCGAGACGCCCGCGGGGAGGTCGGTGCCGTCGATCGCGCTCTGCACGGCGACGTTCGCCGAGGCGAGGTCGTCTCCCTCCGGAGTGACGGTGATCGTGGCCGTGCGCTGACCGCGCTCGGTCGTGATGCTCGCCGGGCCGTTCGTCTGCTCGACCGCGGCGAGGGTCGACAGGGCGACCGGGCCGGTGAGCGTCGGGATCTCGAGGGCCGAGAGCTCGTCGATCGTCGCCGGCGGCTGCGCGTCGGCGAGGTAGATCGAGAGCGTGCGGTCCTCGATCACGACGGTGCCCGCCTGCGAGGGCTGCAGCGCCTGACTGACGATCGTGCCGACCGCCACCTCGCTGAGGCCCGCCTGCGCCGCGGCAGCCCGGTCGACCCGGACGGCGATGTAGGGCAGGGATGAGGAGAGGTTCGACTCGGCCTGGCTGATCCCGTCGGTGCCGCGCAGCGCCTCGAGCAGCGCGTCGTTCGCGCTCTGCAGGTCGGACTGCGAGGCCGTGGTCAGGTCGACCTCGATGTCCGAGGACGCGCCGAAGCCGGACGCGGCCGAGACGCTGATGTCGTCGGGGTCGGCGACCTCGCCCAGCGCGTCGCGGACCTCGGACTGCACGACCTCCTGGTCGGCCGACTCGTCGGTGGTGACGGAGTAGCTGATGCTGCTCCCGCCTCCGCCGCCGAACGCGCTCTGCAGCCCGCCGCCCGAGGACCCGATCGAGAGCTGCACGGTCTCGACACCGTCGACGTCGAGGATCGCGGTGCTCGAGGCCTGCGCGGTGACGTCCTGCGCGTCCAGGCTCTGCCCGACCGGCACGGTCTGCGTGACCGTGAAGGTGTTCTGCCCGCTGGCCCCCAGGAAGTTGGTCTTCATCAGCGGGTAGAGCGCGCCGGTGCCGACCAGGACCAGCAGCGAGAGCAGCACCGTGACGACGGAGTGCTTGAGCGTCCAGGCGATGATCGGACCGTAGACGCGCTGGAGCGCGGAGGCCGGGCGCGGGGCGGCGTGAGCGGAGCGGTGGCCGTGGGCGGGCGACTCCGGCAGCGATTCCCGCGCAGGCGCAGGTGCGACGGGGATCTCACACGCCGCCGTGCGCTCCTCGTCGAGCGCCGCGCGCGCGGCCTCGCGGACGCCCGGGCGCTTGGAGGGGCGCAGGAACCAGTAGGCGAGCACCGGCACGATCGTGAGCGCCACCACCAGCGAGGCGAGCAGCGCGATGGTCACGGTCAGGGCGAACGGACGGAACAGCTCGCCGGTCGTGCCGCCGACGAACGAGATCGGCAGGAACACCGCGACGGTCGTGATGGTCGAGGCGGTGATCGCTCCGGCGACCTCGCGGACGGCGCGCGTGATGGTGCCCGCGCGCTCCTCCCCCGCGTCGAGATGCCGCTTGATGTTCTCGATCACGACGATGGAGTCGTCGACGACGCGGCCGATCGCGATGGTCAGCGCGCCGAGGGTGAGGATGTTGAGCGTGTACCCGGCGGTCTGCAGGCCGATGAAGGTGATCAGCACCGACGTCGGGATCGAGATGGCCGTCACCAGCGTCGAGCGCACCGAGAGCAGGAACACCAGGATCACGAGCACCGCGAAGACGAGGCCCAGCGCCCCCTCCTGCGCGAGCGCCGCGATCGACTCCTGGATGTAGGGGGCCTGGTCGAAGACCGAGGTGAAGGTCGCACCGTCGCCGAGCGAGGCCTCGAGGTCGGGCAGCAGCGCGGTGACGCCGGTCGAGACGTCGACCGTGTTGGCGGCCGGCAGCTTCGTGATCGAGAGGGTCAGCGCGGGCTGGCCGTTGACGCGCGAGATCGAGGTGACGGGCGCCTCCGTCACGGCGACGGCGGCCACGGAGCCGATGGTCGGCAGCGCTGCGGTCGGAGCGGCGGGGAACGCGCCCGCGGACGCGCCGACGGAGGACGGCAGCAGCGGCAGCGCCGCGATGTCGTCGGTCGAGCCGAGCTTCTGACCGGACTGCACCGAGAAGGTCGAACCGTCCTGGGTGACCTCGCCGCCGGCGACGAGCACGCCGTTCTGCTGCAGCGCGGTGCGGATGTCGTTCGCCGTGACTCCGGCAGCGGCGAGCTGCGCGTCGTCGGGAGTGATCGTCACGCGCTGCGCGGTCTCGCCGACGAGGGCGACCTCGCGGACGCCGTCGACCTCCTCGAGGTCCGGGATCACGCTCTCGCGCAGGTCGCTCGCGAGCGCCTCGGCGTCGCCGTCGCTCGAGACGGCGAGCTGGAGGACCGGCAGATCGTCGAAGGATCCGGTGACGACCTGCGGATCGACGCCCTCGGGCAGCGTGCTGCGGATGCGGTTGACCGCCTGCAGGATCTTCTGCTCGGCGGTGGCGAGATCGGTGCCGTAGGTGAAGGACGCCGAGATCAGGGACGAGTTCGTCGAGGACGTCGCGCTGGTCGTCTCGAGCCCCGGCACACCCTGGATCGCGGTCTCGATCGGGGTCGACACGTCGTCGTTGACCACCTCGGGCGCCGCGCCCGGGTAGCTGGACACGACCGCGAGTTGCGGGAACGAGATCGACGGCGCCAGCTCCTGCTTCAGACCGGTGAGCGCGACACCTCCGAACACGGCGACGACGACGGTGACGAGGGCGATGAGCGCCCGGTTCTTCATGCTGAGGACCGCGAGGAGATGCACCTCACGAGTCTTTCATCAGCCGACTGAGTACTCGTCGATCCTCAGGATGATGCGGGTGTGCTCTCAGCGTCGGGAGGTCAGACGACGTCCGCGAGGTACCCCGTCTCGGCCACCGGGTGCCGGGCCACCTGCGCCCACGCCGCGGCGAGCGCCTCGACCGCGCGGTCCGTCGTCTCGGGCGAGTAGCCGATCGGGATGCGGAGGAAGCGCTCGAACGCGCCGTCGATCCCGAAGCGGGGGCCGGCGGTGATCAGCAGGCCGAAGGTGCGGGCGGCGAGCGCCAGCTGCGAGCTCGCCGGACGGCCCAGGCCCACCCAGGTCGACAGGCCGCCCGAGACGCGCGGGACGCTCCACTCCGGGATCGCGCGGGCGAGCGCCGCCTCGAGGTGGTCGCGACCGGCGCGCAGCTGCTCGCGGCGCAGCTCGAACACCCCCTCCATCCGCCCGAGCATGTCGGTGACGAGCAGCTGCTCGAGGATCGGGCTGCCGAGATCACCGGCCGAGCGGGCCGCGACGAGCTTGCGGATCGTGCCGCGATCGGCGCGAATCCAGCCGATGCGGATCCCGCCCCACAGCGTCTTGCCGACGGACCCGATCGAGATGACCGTGCCCTCCGGGCCGTACGCGGCGAACGGGAGCGGCGACATCCGCCGGTCGATGTCGAGCTCGGCGGTGGTCTCGTCGGCGATGATCACCGTGCCCTGGCGCGCGGCCGCGGCGATGGCGCGCTCGCGCAGCTCCGGAGCCATCGAGCGGCCGGTCGGGTTGTGGAAGTCGGGCATCAGGTAGGCCAGCGTCGGGCTGGTGCCGCGGAGCGCGGCGATCAGGCCCTCGTCGTCCCAGCCGTCGGCTCCGTCGACGTTGACCGGCCCGAGCCGGGCGCCGGCGAGCCGGAGCGCCTCGTAGGCGTGCGGGTACGTCGGCGCCTCGATCAGGGCGCGGTCGCCGCGCGAGAGGAGGGTGCGCGCGACGAGGGCGATCGCGTGCTGGGCGCCGATGGTCACCATGATCTGACCGGGCTCGGTGCGCAGGCCGCGCTTCGTGTATCGCTCGGCGATCGCGCGGCGCAGCATCGGCAGGCCGACGGTGTCGTAGGAGCCGTCGTCGAAGTGCTCGGGCACTCTCTGCGCCGCCCGCGCGTAGGCCTCCCCCAGCTCGGGCACGGCGGGCAGCGCCGCCTTGGTGAAGTCGAGGAAGTCGGGCGCCAGGGTCGGCACGGCGTGCACCGCGGCACCCGGGAGGCGCGTCACGCTGCCGGAGCCGCGGACGCTCACGAGGTAGCCGCTCTCGCGCAGCTCGCGGTAGGCGGCCGCGACGGTGGTGCGGCTGACGCCCAGCCGGGCCGAGAGCTCGCGCTCGGCGGGCAGACGGCTGTCGGCCGGGATGCGGCCGTCGATGACGAGCAGGCGGACGCGGTCGGCGAGCGCCAGGTACGCGGGGCGGGTGCCGCGCTGCTCGCGCCAGTCGCCGAGGAGGGTCTGCAGGGCGCGCACGCCGAAGTGGACATCAGCCATGCGTCCAAGGTAGTGGGATTGGACCGCGCGCGGAAGGCCAATCCTGCGCTGTGATGTCCCCTGTGACCGCTTCGCCCGCCTCCCGCCCCCTCACCGCCCCGGCGCCCCTCGACGCTCCCGTTCCGCTCGGACAGTGGCGGATCCGAGCCGTTCCCCGGCTGATGGTCGGGCTCGTCCTCTACGGCGTCGCCGACGCGATGATGATCCGGGCGGCGCTCGGAGTGGATCCGTGGACCGTCTTCGCGCAGGGCCTCTCGCTCCGCACCGGACTGGGAATCGGACTGCTCACGAACATCATCGGCCTGCTCGTGCTGCTGCTGTGGATCCCCCTCCGGCAGCGGCCGGGACTGGGCACCGTGCTGAACGTGCTGACCGTGGGGCCCGCGATCGAGCTCGGGATGTGGCTGATCCCGACGCCCTCGACGCTCTGGGGGCAGATCCTGCTCTTCTCCGCGGGTCTCGTGCTGCTCGCGGTCGCGAGCGGCGTCTACATCGGGGCGCACCTCGGGCCCGGCCCGCGCGACGGACTGATGACGGGGCTGCACCGCCGCACCGGCCTGCCCATCTGGGTCGGCCGCTCGGGCGTCGAGGCCACCGTGCTGCTGATCGGCTGGGCGCTGGGCGGGAACGTCGGCGTCGGCACCCTCGCGTTCGCGGTGCTCATCGGCCCGCTGTGCACGGTGACGCTGCCGCTGCTGGGCGTGGGGCGGCGGCGATGAGAGCACCGTGCTGACGCAGAACCGCCCCGCTCGAGGAACCCAGGGGGGTCGGTTCCTCGAACGGGGCGGTCGTCGTGGGGGCGGGAGCGGCGCCTAGCGCTTGCCGGCGAGTTCCGCGCGGTCGGCGGCGCTGATCGACGCGATGCCCTCGGTGATCGAGGTGCCCGACGCGGCCGGGGCGTCGTGGTCGTCGGCGCCGAGCGAGGCCTCGTCGAACGGGGCGCGGCCGGCGAGGACCTCGCGGACCTGCGTTGTGTCGACCTGCTTGGTCCAGGTGCCGACGAGGAGGGTGGCGACCGCGTTGCCGGTGAAGTTGGTGACCGCGCGGGCCTCCGACATGAACCGGTCGATGCCGACGATGACGCCGACGCCGTCGACCAGGTCGGGGCGGAAGGACTGCAGGCCGCCGGCGAGGGTGGCGAGTCCGGCGCCGGTGACGCCCGCCGCTCCCTTCGAGGCGATCATCATGAAGAGGAGGAGCCCGATCTGCTCCGAGATCGACATGGGCGAGCCGGTGGCCGAGGCGATGAAGAGCGACGCCATGGTCAGGTAGATCGCGGTGCCGTCGAGGTTGAAGGAGTAGCCGGTCGGGACGGTGATGCCGACGACGGGCTTGGAGACGCCCAGGTGCTCCATCTTGGCGATCAGGCGGGGCAGAGCGGCCTCGGAGGAGGAGGTGCCGACGATCAGGAGGTACTCGCGGCCGAGGTACTTCATCAGCGAGAAGATGTTGACGCCGGTGACGATGCGCAGCAGCAGGCCCAGGATGACGACCACGAAGATCGCGCAGGTGACGTAGAAGCCGATCATCAGGGTGGCGAGGGCGACGACCGCGCCCCAGCCGGTCTTGCCGACGACCGCGGCGATCGCTCCGAAGGCGCCGATGGGGGCGACCCAGAGGACCATCGAGAGGATGCGGAAGACGAGCACCTGGAGCTGCTTGATCGCTCCGAGGATCGGCTGGCCCTTGGCGCCCATCTTCTGCAGCGCGAAGCCGACGAGGAGGGCGACGAAGAGGGTCTGCAGGATGCTGCCGTCGACCAGCGACGAGAAGAGAGAGACGGGGATGATGCCGAGGACGAACTCCGCGGTGGTCTCGGCCTTCAGATCGGTCGTGTCGTAGGTGGCGCCCGAGATGTCGAGCCCCTCGCCCGGGTGCAGGATGTTGCCGACGACCAGGCCGATGGCCAGCGCGAACGTCGACATGACGATGAAGTAGCCCAGTGCCAGTCCGCCGACCTTGCCGACCGTGGCGGCCTTGGCGATCGAGCCGATCCCGATCACGATCGTGCAGAAGATGATCGGCGCGATCATCATCTTGATGAGGCCCACGAAGGCCTTGCCGACGGGCTCGAGGGTCGCGGCGAACGCGGGGGCCACGAGGCCGACGATCACGCCGGCGACGACCGCGATGATGACCGCGATGTACAGCCAGTGGTTGCGGTCGATCCGCTTGCGGGTCTTCGCGGGCGTGACCGAGGGGCTGAGCCTGTCGGTGCCGTTCCGGTCGGAGGGGCGTCCGGGCGTCTTCGCCATGAGCGTGTCCTGTCTCTTCGTCGAGGGAGGGTGTTCGCGGGGTGCTGGTGCGACGGGTCGTCGTGCCGGTGAGGTGCGGGGCCGGAGCGGTGAGCGCTCCGGAACGTTCCGATGGTGGCCCCGCCGACGTCCGAGGGCGCGGTTGCGTTCATACTGTTCACGCGGAACGGCCGGAGCCCGCTCCGCCCGCCGCGAGAGGTGACGAGGAGGTCGCGATGCCCCGAGTGCGCGCCCCGCGTGCGCGCCGCGACCGCGGCCCGCGCGGCAGCATCGCCGCGCGGCTGTTCGCGGTGCAGCTGCTCTGCATCCTCCTCATCGCCGCCGCCGCGGTCGCCGTGCTCGCCGTCGACGCCCGCGGGCGCGCCGGTGACGACGCGGCCGCGCGCAGCCTCGTCGTCGCCCGCACCGTCGCCGACAACCCGTTCGTCGTCGAGTCGACGCAGGAGGCGGATCCGTCGCGCCCGCTGCAGCCGTACGCCGAGGCGATCATGGCCGACACGGGCGTCGACTTCCTCACGATCATGAATCCGGACCGCACCCGGTACACCCACCGCGACCGCGAGCGGATCGGCGAGGCCTTCATCGGGACCATCGCCCCGGCGCTCGAAGGCCGCACGTTCACCGAGACCTACACCGGCACGCTCGGGCCGTCGGTGCGCGCGGTCGCGCCGATCCTCGACGGGAGCGGCGAGATCGTCGCGCTGGTGTCGGCCGGAGTCACGCTGCAGGCGGTCGACGCGTCCTTCGGCGCCCGGGTGCAGGTCGTCGCGTGGGGCGCGCTCGGCGCCGTGCTGCTCGGCGGGCTCGGCTCCTGGCTCCTGGCCCGCTATCTGCGGCGGGTGACCGGCGGGCGGGGTCCGGAGCAGATGAGCCAGGTGTTCGCCTACTACGAATCGGTGCTGCACTCGGTGCGCGAGGGGCTGCTGCTGGTGGACGACCGGGGGCGCCTCGTGCTCGCGAACGACCACGCGCTCGAGCTGCTGGGCCTCGAGGGCGTCCGCACCCCGGTGCCGATCGCCGACCTCGACATCCCCGAGGCGCTGCGCGAGCTGCTCCGCTCGGACGAGCCGGTCACCGACCGCCTCGTCGTCGCCCGCGAGCGGATCCTCGTGGTCACGGAGCAGCCGGCCGCGTCGCCGGGAGCACGTCCGCTGGGCACGGTGACCACCCTCCGCGATCGCACCGAGCTGCAGCGGATGACCGGCGAGCTGGAGTCGATGCGCACCCTCTCGGACGCCCTGCGCTCGCAGACCCACGAGTTCTCGAACCGGCTGCACACCATCGCCTCGCTGATCGAGCTGGGCCGGCCCGAGCAGGCGCTGTCGTTCGCCGCCGGCGAGCTGACGCTCAGCCAGCGGCTCGCCGACCGACTGATCACCTCGGTGCAGGAGCCGGTGATCGCCGCGCTGCTGCTGGGCAAGACGGCGCAGGCGCGCGAGCGCGGCGTCGAGCTGCACCTCGAGACGCACCTGGAGCCGGGCACGCAGGGCTTCGAGCCCGGCGATCTGGTGACGCTGCTGGGTAACCTGATCGACAACGCGCTCGATGCGGCCGCGGCTCCCGAGGGCGTCGACGAGCCGTGGGTCGAGGTCTACCTCGGCCACGCGGAGGGCGCGCGCGGCGAGCAGGAGCTGGTGATCCAGGTGTCCGACAGCGGCCCCGGAGTGGAGGAGACGGCGGACGTGTTCGCGCGCGGGTACTCGACGAAGGAGCAGGACGCGTTCGGCCGCGGCATCGGACTGGCGCTGGTGCAGCAGGTGGTGCAGCGCCTCGGCGGCACGATCGAGGTGTCGCGGCACGTCGGCGCGGTGTTCACCGTCCAGCTCCCGCTGCCGGTGCGCGCCGACCTGGCGACGGAGGCGGCGCGATGACCCCGATCCGCGTGCTCGTCGTCGAGGACGAGCCGCTCACCGCGAGCGCCCACGCCGACTACGTCCGCCGCGTCGACGGTTTCGAGGTGGCGGCGGTCGCCGGCACCGGGGCCGAGGCCATCCGCGCACTGCGGGCCGACTCCGGCATCGCGCTGATCCTGCTCGACATGAACCTGCCGGACATGGGCGGGCTCGACCTCTGCCGGGCCGTCCGAGCGGCCGGGCTCGACGTCGACGTGATCGCGATCACGGCCGTGCGCGACGCGGCGGTGGTGCGCGCCTCCGTCGCCGCGGGCATCGTGCAGTACCTGATCAAGCCGTTCGTCTTCAGCACGTTCGCCGCGAAGCTCGCCAGCTACCGCTCCTACCGCGGGCAGCTGCACGGCTCGGCCGTCGCGAGCCAGCACGAGGTCGACGGCGCGTTCGCGGCGCTGCGGACCTCGAACGCGCCGGGCCTGGCGAAGGGCCTCTCGGCCCAGACGCTCGAGTCCGTCACCGCGCTGCTCGGCGAGGTCGGGCTGTCGGCCGCCGAGCTCGCGACCCGCCTCGACGTCTCGCGGGTCACGGCTCGGCGCTACCTCGAGCACCTGGCCGACACCGGAGTCGCGGAGCGCGCTCCCCGCTACGGCTCGCCCGGGCGGCCGGAGCTGGAGTACCGGCGGCGCTAGGGCCTGGTGAGCACTAGGCGGCGTGCTCGCGCAGCGACGCGGCGATCTCCTCCTCGATCAGGTCGTAGTTCATCGCGGCGCCCACCCGCAGGCCGTCGGCGGCCGCCGCCATCACCTGCGACATCGGCTCCACCAGCGAGCCGGCGGCGAAGACGCGGGCGACTCCGGTGCGCCCCATCAGGTCGGCCGAGAGGTGGCGCGCGACGCCGGAGGGGTGGTCGACGAGCTCGAGACCGAGTCCGGCGGGCAGGCGCGCCGAGACGTCGGGGGCGACGACGAGCGCATCGAGCGGGAGGAGCGTCCCATCGATCACGACGCCGACCAGGCGGTCGTCCTCCACGCGGACCTCCTCGACCGCGCCCTCGACGAGCGCGATGCCGCGGGCGGCGAGTCCGCGCGCCTCCTCCCCCGTCGGCGCCTCGACGCCGTTCAGCAGGATCGAGACGTGCGGGCTCAGCTGGCGGAACATCTGCGCCTGGTGCGGCGCGAATCCGCTGCCGAGCACCGCGATCCTCCGCCCGCGCACCTCGAAGCCGTGGCAGTACGGGCAGTGCAGCACGTCGCGGCCCCAGCGCGGCGCGAGGCCGGGGATCGCGGGGAGCCGGTCGGCGACTCCGGTCGCGAGCAGCAGCCGCCGGGCCTGCAGCACGGTGCCGTCGGCGAGGGTCGCCGAGACGGCCTCGCCGGTGCTGGACGCGCTGACGACCCGCCCGGTGACGACCCGGGCGCCGTAGCCCTCGGCCTCGAGGCGGGCCAGGCGGACGAGCTCGGTCGGCGCGGTGCCGTCGCGGGTGAGGACGTTGTGCGCGCCGGGCGCCGGGGCGTTGCGCGGAGGGCCGCCGTCGACGACGAGGACGTCGCGGAGGCTGCGGCCGAGGGCGGTGGCGGCGGCGAGGCCGGCGAAGGAGGCGCCGAGGATCAGGACGTCGGCGGGGGCGGGGGTGCGTGTCATGGATCGAGAGTGCGCCGCCCGGGAGCCGGTGTCGCGGATCCGTGCTGTTCCGGCACGACGGCGCGGCCCTTCTGCCATTCTCGGAGCATGCCCGACGACTCCCGACCCTCCGACGACGAGGTGCTGGCCGCCGTCGGACCGCGACTGCGCCGACTCCGCCTGCGCCGCGACCGGACCCTCGCCTCGCTCTCGGCCGAGACCGGGATCTCGGCGAGCACCCTCCCGCGGCTCGAGAGCGGGGGCCGGCGCGCGACGCTCGAGCTGCTGCTGCCGATCGCCCGCGCACTCGGCGCTCCGCTGGACGAGCTGGTCGGAGCGGCGCCCGAGGACCCGCGCGTGCACGGGCGCCCGATGCGGCGGAACGGGATGCTCATCCAGCCGCTCACCCGCGACTCCGGCGGACTGCAGGCGTTCAAGCACACGATCCCGGGCGGTCCCCTGGCACCGCCCGTCGACGATCTCGAGCAGCGCACCCACGAGGGCTTCGAGTGGCTCTACGTGCTCAGCGGACGGCTGCGACTGCGGCTCGGCGAGCACGACCTGGTGCTGCCCGCCGGCGAGGCGGCTGAGTTCGACACCCGGGTGCCGCACTGGTTCGGCCGGGCCGACGAGAAGCCGGTCGAGTTCCTGTCGCTGTTCGGGCGCCAGGGCGAGCGGATGCACGTGCGCGCCTCCACTCGGCGCTGAGCGCCGCTCACTGCGTCGCGAGCACCTCGCGGACGAAGCCGGCGGACTTCGCGCGCAGCGTCTCGATCCGCTCGGCCTTCGCCTGCTCGACGTCGAAGCCGACGTAGGCGATCGGGGGCCGCGCCCGCACGTTCGCCGAGCACTGGAAATCGGCGCAGACGAGCGTGCCGAGCGAGTCGCCCGAGCGCCCGGCCGCGCCGGCCTTGCGCGCACCGAAGAAGACGACGTCGTTGGGGAGGCGCGTGTCGCGGCACCACGAGCACTGCGCCCGCGAGCGGGGCAGCGCGTCGGCCTGCCGCAGCAGGACCCCGACGGCCCGGCCGTCGATCGGCACCACCACGTAGGCGCGGCGCCCGATCTTCTTGTCGCGCCAGCCGAGGAGGTCGATCGAGTCCCAGTCGAGGGAGTCGAAGCCGACCGGCAGCGAGACGTCGGCGACCTCCTTGCGGGAGGCGTTCACGAAGGAGGCGCGCACCGCGTCCTCGGTCAGAGGGAGCATCCCAGCACCCTAACCCGAGGGCCGGCCGGAGTGGGGGCATGACCGTGGTGCGCGACGGCCTCCGCCGCCTACTCCGCGGTCGTGAGCCGCTCGAGGTAGCCGGCGAACGCGAGCAGGTCCTCCTCGGGCCAGGTGCGCAGGGCCCGGTGCATCCGCTGGCGCTGCTCGCCGCCGAGGTGCGCCATGCGCTCGCGGCCCAGGGCCGTCAGCGCGAGGAAGCGGGCGCGCCCGTCGTCGGGGTCCACGGTCATCTCGACCATGTCCAGCTCGGCGAGCTGGCGCACCTGTCGGCTGATGGCGCTCCGGTCGACGCCCAGCCGCTCGGCGGCGACGCTCGCGTGGACCGGGCCGCAGCGCTCCAGCATCCGCAGCAGCCGCAGGCCGAACGGAGGGAGCGACGGGTCGATCGCGGCGGCGGCGTCGCGCACGGCGCTGCGCACCTGCACGGCGAGCGCCGTGATCTGCTCCTCGACCTCGGCGAGCGCGCGCGGGGACGCCGCGCCGGGAACGGATCCCGGCGCGGCGTCGAGGACTCCCGAGGGAGTCATCAGCGGCGCTCGACCACGTCGATCGAGCCGGTCGGCCTCGCCTGGCCCACGGGACGCAGGCCCGCCTGGCCGTCGGCCGTCGCGATGAGCGCGTCCTCCGCGTCCTCGACCACGCGGGTCGAGCCGGCGGCGGGGGCACCGGGCTCCGACTTCAGCTGGATCGCGTTCTTGGTGCCGAGATCGACGTTCGGGAGCAGGATCACGGCGATCAGGGTGATGATCGCGAGCGGGATGCTGAAGAGGAACACGTCGCCGACGCCGATGCCGTAGGCGCTCTCGACGACGATGCGGAGCGGCTCGGGCAGGGTGGCGACCTGCGGGATCGTGCCGCTGCCCAGCGTCTGGGCGGCGAGCGCCTGATCGGCGGGCTCGAGGCCGGCCACGCCGCTGCCGATGCGGTCGGCGATCACGGTGCCGAGGATCGAGCCGAGGACCGAGACGCCGATCGTGCCGCCGAGGCTGCGGAAGAACGTGACCGCGCTGGTGGCGACTCCGAGGTTCTTCACCTCGATCGAGTTCTGCACGACGAGGACGAGGTTCTGCATGAGCATGCCCAGGCCGGCGCCGAGGACGGCCATGTAGATCCCGACGAGCACCAGGTTCGTGTCGTAGCGCAGCGTGCTCAGGAGGTAGGTGCCGACGACCGCGAGGACGCCGCCCGAGACCATGATCGCCTTCCACTTGCCGGTGCGCGAGATGATGCCGCCGAAGATCGTCGAGGCGATCAGCAGGCCCGCCATCATCGGGATGGTGAGCAGACCCGACTGCGTCGGCGTCGCTCCGCGCGAGAGCTGCATGTACTGCGCGAGGAACACCGCGGTGCCGAACATCGAGACGCCGACCGAGACGCTCGCGACGACCGCGAGGCTGAAGGTGCGGTTCCTGAACATCCCCATCGGGATGATCGGCTCGTCGACCGTGAGCTCGACGATCACCGCGGCCACCAGCAGCACCACGGCGCCGCCGACCATGAGCGCGGTCTCCCACGAGGCCCACTCGAAGTTCTTGCCGGCGAGCGAGACCCAGATCAGGAGGAGGGACACGCCCGCGGCGATCAGGACCGCGCCGAAGTAGTCGATCTTCACCGTGCGCTTGGGGTGCGCGGGGAGCCGGAGGGTCACCTGGAGCAGCACGATCGCGACGATGGCGACGGGCAGCGCGATGAAGAAGTTCCAGCGCCAGCCGAACGCGTCGGTGACGACGCCGCCCAGGAGGGGGCCGCCGACGGTGCCGACGGCCATCACTCCGCCGAAGAGGCCGGCGTACTTGCCGCGCTCCCGGGGGCTGATGATGTCGGCCATGATGATCTGGCTCAGCGCCGCGAGACCGCCGGCGCCGAGGCCCTGGAAGACGCGGAACACGATCAGCATGTTCGTGTCCTGCGAGAAGCCCGCGGCCGCGGATCCGAGGACGAAGACCGCGAGGGCGAGCTGGATCAGCAGCTTGCGGTTGAAGAGGTCGGCGAACTTGCCCCAGAGCGGGGTCGAGACGGTGGTCGCCAGGAGGGTCGCGGTGACGACCCAGGTGTAGGCGTTCTGGTCGCCCTTCAGGTCCGAGATGATCAGCGGCAGCGAGGTCGAGACGACCGTGCCGGCGAGGATCGAGACGAACATGCCCAGCAGCAGGCCGCTGAGCGACTCCAGCACCTGACGGTGCGACATGGCCCCGTCGGGGCCTGCGGGGGTGTGGCGGTCCGGGGCGGAGGCCTCCGGAACGGTGCGCTGTGCGCGGGACATACGGCTCCTCGAGTGTGATCTGCGGTTCTAGTTGACCGGGGTCAACTATTGACCAAGAGCAACTATATAGCCGGGCGTGGGTTTTCGCCAGAGGGGCCGACGAACCGGTCGGAGGGGTCGCGAACGGAGGCGGGCGCGCCCCCGACCGCGACGACAGCCGCTCAGCGCGACGAACGGACGGAGCCTCGCCGGCGGACGAGCACCACGCTCACGACCACCGCCGCGACGAGCACCGCGAGCACGGCCACTCCCGCGGGAGACCCGGCCGCTGCGCCGATCACGGCCCAGAGCACGGCGAAGCCGACCGTGGCGTAGGTCAGCGCCCAGGCGGCGCAGCCCGGGATCATCGCGAGGAGGTAGACGAGCCAGCGCATCCGCGCCGCACCCGCCGCGGCGTTGACCACCGTCTGGAATCCGACCGTCAGGAAGCTCACCGTGACGGCGGGCGCTCCGTACCGGGCGAGCACCGCGGAGGCGCGCCGCATCGCCGGGGACTCCAGCCACCGGCCCCACCGGCGGGAGGCGACTCCCGCCGCGATCGCGCGCGCCAGCCAGTAGGTGGCCTGCGCACGGAGGAAGACGATGGCGAAGAGGGCCGCCAGCAGCTCCGCGAACCCCAGCTCGTCGAGGAGAGCGGGCACGGGGTCCTCCTTCTGCTCGAGCGGGGGTGCGAAGGCAAGGCTACCCTTCCCCGGAGCGCCCGCTCCGTCCTCCCGCCCTAGGCTCGACGCATGGACAACATCGACCGGAAGATCCTCGATCTGCTGCGCCAGAACGCCCGGGCGGGGTACGGCGACATCGGAGGGGTGGTCGGGCTGTCCGCCTCCGCCGTGAAGCGCCGCGTCGACCGCCTCGTGGCCGACGGCGTGATCCGCGGCTTCACCATCAAGGTCGATCCCGCGGTCGACGGCATGGCAACGGAGGCGTACGTCGAGCTGTTCTGCCGCGGCACCGTCGCCCCCGACGAGCTGCGCCGGATCCTCTCGGCGGTGCCCGAGGTCGTCGACGCCGGCACCGTCACCGGCTCCGCGGACGCCATCGTGCACATCCGCTCGCGCGACATCCCGAGCCTCGAGCTCGCCCTCGAGAAGGTGCGGATCGCGCCGAACGTCGACCACACGCGCTCGGCGATCGTGCTGTCGCGCCTCATCCAGCGCGGCGAGGCGTAGCGGAGGCTCGACTCCCTGCGAGCGGGCGGGATCAGTGCGAGCGTCCGGCGACCACGTCGGCCAGGCTCGCCAGCGGCGAGGTGGTCGCCCTCCCCCGGGCCTCGGCGCCGTCGGCCAGGCCGTACGCCGTGTAGAGCGTCGTCACCGCGAGCCAGCGCAGCGGCTCCGGCTCCCAGCGCCGCACGCGGTGGTCGACCCACGGCAGCTCCGTGAGCGGGGTGCGCTCGCCGAGCACCAGGTCGCGGAGGGTCCTCCCGGCCAGGTTGGTCGCCGTCACCCCCGTGCCGACGAAGCCGCCCGCCCTGCCGAGCCCCGTGGCGCGGTCGAGACCGACGGTCGCGTGCCAGTCGCGCGGCACTCCGAGAACGCCCGACCACACGTGGTCGATCCCCACTCCCTCCAGCACCGGGAAGAAGCGCTCGAGGATCCCGCGCAGCATCCGGAGCGTGCGCGGGTCGGTCGCCCCGTCGACGTCGATCCGGGAGCCGTAGCGGTACGGCACTCCCCTGCCGCCGATCGCGATGCGGTCGTCGGCCGTGCGCTGCGCGTACATGTAGGCGTGCGCGAAGTCGCCGAGCGTCTCGCGTCCCGCCCAGCCGAGCTCGTCCCACACCGCGGGCGGCAACGGCTCGGTCGCGACGAGCGAGGAGTTCATCGGCAGCCACTCCCGGCGGTGACCGGCGAGCTCGGCGGTGAAGCCCTCGGTGGCGCGCAGCACGATGTCGGCGCGGACGGTTCCGCGCGCCGTGACGGCGGCTCCGGGGCGGATCTCGTCGACCCGGGTGTCCTCGTGGATCACGACTCCGAGCGCCTCGACGGTGCACGCGAGTCCCGCCGCGAGCTTCGCGGGATGGATCCTGGAGCAGTGCGGGTGCCACATGCCGGCCGAGGTGCCGCTCACGGCGATCCGCGCCGACGCCTCCGCCGCGTCGAGCAGCTCGACGTCGGTGTGGGCGCGGGCCCGGGCGGCGGCGACCGTCGCCTCGAGGCGCCGCTTCTGCGCCGGACCGCGGGCCACCTGGTACTCGCCGCCCTTGACGATGTCGGCATCGATGCCTTCGGCGGCCGCGACCCGGATCACCTCGTCGACCGTCTCGTTCACCGCGAGCTGGAACCGGTCGACCGCCTCCCGGCCGTGGCTGCGGGCGTAGGAGGAGACGCCTCCGGTGATCTCGTTCGTCAGCCAGCCGCCGTTGCGGCCCGACGCCCCGAAACCGGCGAAGCGCTGCTCGAGCACCGCGATCCGCAGATCCGGAGCGGCCTTCTTCAGGTAGTAGGCCGTCCAGAGGCCCGTGTAGCCGGCGCCCACGATGCAGACGTCGACGTCCAGCGGCCCCGGGAGCGCGGGCCGCGGCTCCGGTCGCCCCAGCGAGGACCACCAGAACGACACGTCGCCGTTGACCGGCTCCCGGGACGGCATCGGGTCAGTAGGCCATGCCGGGGAAGGCCGACATCATCTCCGAGAAGAGCGCGCCGGTCCAGATGACGACGATGAGGAACGTCACCGCGACGACGCCGAGGAAGATCCAGAGCGGCAGGAGGCCGCCGCCGGTGACGCGCTTGACGACGACGCTGCGGCCGATGACGTACACGTACGGAGCGGCCAGGAACGCCCACGCCCAGTGGAACGGGCGCTGGATCCCGGCGCGCTTCAGCTGCCGCCAGTCGAGGAACGCGAAGACGACCTCGGCCGCGTAGATCAGGAACCCGATGACCTGCACCGCGCCGAGGCCGAGGAGGTAGGCGGTCGAGACACCCATCGACGACGTCGTGCCGTAGGCCGAGCTCATCGCCGACTCGACGACGAGGCTCGGCGGGAGCAGCAGCACCGACAGGGCCGAGAGCAGCGGCAGCAGGACGACGACCCAGATCCAGGGCGTGGCGCTGACGATGCTCGTGTCGCGAGGCTGCTGCGCGGGGCGCGAGGGCGCGGAGGCATAGGGCTGAGCGGGGGTCTGCGCGGCGTAGGGGTTCTGCTGGGCGTAGGGGTTCTGCGGCGCGTACGGGTTCTGCTGCGCGGGCTGCTGCGCCGACGGCTCCTGCGGCACGGGAGCCTGCTGACCGTACCGGGGCTGCTCCCCCGGCGCCTGCTGGCCGTACCGCGGCTGCTCCCCCGGCGCCTGCTGGCCGTAGCCACCGGTGGGGGCGACCGGTCCCGGAGCCGCCGGCCCCGTGGCCGACTGCCCCGACGCCGACTGCCCGTACGTCGTCGACTGCCCGCTCGACGTCTGCCCGTAGAGCGGCGCGGGCGGAGTCACGGGCGCGGCGGGCGGTGCGGGAGGCGTCGCCGCCGGGGCGTCGCGGAGCGAGTCCGTCCAGCCGGTCCCGTCCCACCAGCGCTGCCGCGGCGATCCGGCGGGGTCGGGGTACCAGCCGGCCCGCGGTCCGGACGAGGCCTGCGCCTCGCCGCCGCCCGCGGTCGACCCGGCCGCCGTGTTCTCGTTCTCGTCGGTCATGGCGTTCTCCGCATCCCCGTCGGGCTCCCTGCCCGCAGTCCTCCTGAAGGCTAGCGTCGCGGAGCCCGCGGCGGCCTGAGCGTGCCCGGCGAGCATCAGATGAGAGGGCGATGAGGGCGGGCCTCATCAGGAGGGAGGAGATCGGGCCCCGGGCAGGGCGCGACGCGGCGGTGCTCGCCTACGGTGAGGCCATGTCCACGCCGCGCCGCTCCCGTCCGCTCCTCGTCGCGCTCGCCCCGCTGCTGGCCGCGCTGTTCGCCGCGTTCTGGATCACCGCCGAGATCGGCCGGCTCGCCGCTCCGGGCGCCGCGCTCGCGTTCGCGGTGCTCCTGGGACCCGTCGCGCTCGCGATCGGCCTCAGCACCATCCGCCCGTCCGTCGCCCTCGCCCTCGTCCTGGCCGTCCCGCTCCTGCAGCTCGTCCGCCTGCCCGGCGCCGACTCCACCACCTGGCCGATCCTCGAGGGCTCCCTGATCGTGGCGTTCGCGGTCGCCCGACGGGCCGGCACGCGCCTGCGCTGGGGCGCCCTGCTCGTCGGGGTCGCGTGGTCGACGGCCGTGGGCTTCTCGCTCGTCTTCTCGGCGGGCTGGCTCAGCTGGATCGGCATCGGCGAGACTTTCGAGCACCCGCAGCTGGCGCTCGGCTGGGCGCTCAGCCTCACCGCCGTGCACGCGCTGCTCTGGGCGGTCTGCTGGACGGCCGGCACCGCCCTCCAGTTCGCCGCGCGCACCGAGGCCGCGAGCGAGCGGATCGAGAGCACCGAGCGCGAGCTGCTCATCGCGGGCTACGAGCTGCGGGCGCTGAAGGAGCGCAGCGAGATCGCGCAGGAAGTGCACGACGTGCTGGCGCACTCCCTCGCCGTCGTGATCGCGCTGGCCGACGGGTCGCGGTTCCTCCGGCGGTCGGAGTCGGACGCGGCGGGCAGCGGATCGACCGAGACCTCGCTCCTGCGCATCGCCGAGACGTCCCGGTCGGCGCTCGTCGATCTCCGGGGCCTGATCGAGGGGCTCACCGAGGAGACCGACCGACCCCAGCCCGGGCTCGCCGATCTGCCGGAGCTCGTCCGCCGCTTCGAGGGCACCGGCGTGCAGGTCGAGCTGCGCGAGCTCGGCGACCCCGCCGACCTGGCGCCCGCGCAGCAGCTCGCCGTCTACCGCATCGTGCAGGAGAGCCTGACCAACGTGCTCAAGCACGGCGGCACCGGGCCGCACGCCTCCGTCTCGCTCACCTGGGACGGACCGGGCCTCCTCCTCGCCGTCGCGAGCCGCCCGGGCGGCGCGGCCCCCGCCGCGCACCCTGCCCGTCGGGGCTTCGGCCTCGCCGGGATGGAGCACCGCGCGCGGCTGGCGGGCGGATGGCTCACGGCGGGCCCCGACCCGGACGGGTCCTTCCTCGTCACCGCGTTCCTGCCGACCACCACCGCGGCCCTGCAGCGCCGGGAGGCCCACGCGTGAGCGCGCCGATCCGCGTCGCCGTCGTCGACGACCAGGAGCTGTTCGTGCACGGCCTCCGCATGCTGCTCGAGTCGCAGCCCGACCTCGTCGTCGCGGGCACCGCGCACGACGGCGAGGCGGCGCTCGCGCTCGTGGACCGGGAGCCGCTCGACGTCGTGCTGATGGACATCCGCATGCCGCTTCTCGACGGGCTGGAGGCGACCCGGCGGATCACCGGGGGCGAGGGCGCCGAGCGCACGAGCGGTCCGCAGGTGATCGTGCTGACGACGTTCCGGCAGGAGGAGGCGGTGTTCCGCTCGCTGCGCGCCGGAGCGAGTGCGTTCCTCACGAAGGACGCGACGCCGGAGCAGCTGCTCGCGACGGTCCGCGCCGTGGCCGCGGGCGACGCTCCGCCCGTCGCCGCCGACGCCCTGGTCCGCCGGTTCGCGCACGTCCACGGCGAGCGCCGACCGGAGGAGGTCCTCGCGGCCCTCTCGCCGCGGGAGCGCGAGATCTACGCCCTCGTCGCCAAGGGCCTGACCAACGCCGCCGTCGCCGGAGCGTCGTTCATCAGCGAGGCCACGGTCAAGACGCACGTGCGCAGCATCCTGGTGAAGCTGGGGCTGCGCAGCCGTGTCCAGATCGTCGTGCACGCGTACGAGAACCGGCTGGTCTGAGCCGCGCGCGCCTCCTCCGCCAGGATGGAGGCATGCCGCACCTGATCCGCGCCCGCGCCGCCCTCTTCGACATGGACGGGACGCTGGTCGACTCGACCGCGGTCGTCGAGACCATCTGGCGCTCCTTCGCCGACCGCTTCGGCCTCGACCGCGCGATGATCCTCGCCTCCGTCCACGGGGTGCGCGCCGAGGACAGCGTGCGCCGCTTCGCCCCGCCCGGCAGCGACGTCGCCGGCATCGTGGCCGAGCTGAACGCCTACGAGCTCGAGCACACGGAGGGGACGGTCGAGATCCCGGGCGCCGTCGCGTTCCTCGCGGCCCTGCCCCGCACCCGCGTCGCCCTCGTCACCTCGGCGAGCCCCGCCCTCGCCGCCGGCCGGCTCGCGGCCGCCGGCGTCCCCTCCCCCGACGTCGTCGTCACCGCCGACGACGTCCTGCACGGGAAGCCCGCCCCCGACGGCTACCTCGCCGCCGCCGAGCGCCTGGGCGTCGTCGCCGCCGACGCGGTCGTCTTCGAGGACGCCGAGGCGGGCGTCCGCGCGGGCCTCGCGGCCGGCATGCGCGTCGTCGTGGTCGGCGGGCACGAGAGCCCGAGCACCGAGGGCCTGCCCCGCATCGCGCACTACTCCGGCGCCCGGGTGGTCGTCGACGGGGACGACCTGCTGATCGACCTCGGCTGACGGCAGCGGGCCCCCGCGATCCGAGGATCGCGAAGGCCCGCTGCACAGGAGGCGAGGATCAGAAGTCGAACTCGCCGATGTTCTCCGAGTCGAACACGAACGGGTCGCCGAGGAGCACGGTCGCGTCCTCGCCCACCTCGAACGTGCCCAGGTCGCCCGCCTCGAACGAGTCGCCGGTCTCGCCGGTGATGTCGCCGTCGATCAGGGCCTTCGCCGCGTAGGCCGCGAGGTAGCCGAGGTCTCCCGGGTTCCACAGGGCGAACGCGGTGACGGTGCCGTCCTCGACGTACTCGCGCATCTGGTTGGGCGTGCCGAGACCGGTCAGCGCGACCTTGCCCTTGTAGTCCGAGGTCGAGAGGTAGCGCGCGGCCGCCGCGATGCCGACCGTGGTGGGCGAGACGATGCCCTTGAGGTCGGGGTGCGACTGCAGCAGCGCCGCCGTCTTGTCGAACGAGGTCTGGTCGTCGTCGTCGCCGTAGACGGTGTCGACGAGCGTGACGTCGGGGTGGTTGGCCTCGAGCTCCTCCTGCATCAGCTCGATCCAGGTGTTCTGGTTCGTCGCGTTGGCCGACGCCGAGAGGATCGCGATCTCGCCCGAGTCGCCGATCTGCTCGGTGATCAGGTCGACCTGCGCCTTGGCGATGCCCTCGGCCGTGGCCTGGTTGATGTAGAGGTCGCGGCAGTCGGCGTTCGTGTCGGAGTCGAAGGTGACCACCTTCACGTCGTTGTCGCGGGCCTCGTTCAGCGCGTCGCAGATCGCCTTCGGGTCGTTCGCCGAGATGACGATCGCTCCGGCGCCCTGCTGCGTGAGCGTGTTGATGTAGGAGACCTGGGCGTCGGGGGTGGCCTCCGACGGCCCGACCTCGGCGTAGCTGCCGCCGAACTCCTCGATCGCCTTCTCGCCTCCGGCGTCGGAGGTGTCGAAGTAGGCGTTGCCGAGGTTCTTGGGGAGGAAGGTGATCGCGTAGTTCGCGTCCCCTCCGCCCTCGGAGCCGGAGCCCGCGTCGGAGTCGCCGCCGGCGGAGCATCCGGTCGCGACGAGCGCGAACGCGACCGCCGCTGCGGTCACGGAGCCCAGACGCCGGAGCGTGCGGCCCTTCGTGGGAAACGTCATCGTTTCGTCCTTTCGATGTGAGGTGCGGGGGCGGCGCTCGCCGTCCCCGTGCGGGAGGTGCTGTCGGTGCGGACCGGTCACGGGCGGGTGCCCGCGGCCGATCGGGGTGTCCCGGAGCGGGTGCGCTTCTTCTGCACCCACGCCAGGAGGCTGGTGGTCACCACGGAGAGCACGAGGAGCACTCCGGTGATGATGTTGATGACGTCGGAGGTGACGTTGGCCAGGCGGAGCGCGCTGGCGAGGATCCCGATCAGGACGACGCCGGCGAGCACGCCGTGCAGGGCGCCGCGGCCGCCGAAGATCGAGACGCCGCCGAGCAGCACCGCCGCGATCACCTGGAGCTCGAGGCCCGTGGCGTTGTCGCCGCGGGCGGATCCGTAGCGGAGGGTGAAGTAGACGCCGGCGAAGGCCGACACCACTCCCGAGAGCAGGAACAGGACGAACTTCGTCCGGTTCACGTTCACGCCCGAGAAGGTGGACGCCTCGTCGTTCAGTCCGATCGCGTAGATCCCGCGGCCGAAGGAGGTGAAGTGCAGGAGCACCGCGAACACGATCGCGAGGATCACGATCGGCACGACGATCGTCGGGACGGGCGAGTCGCCGATCTTCGAGGTCGCGAGGTCCGTCCAGAACTCCGGGAAGTCGGTGACGGCGGTGGTGCCGAGCAGGCCCACGGCCAGACCGCGGTAGAGCGCGAGCGTGCCGATCGTGACGGCGAGCGAGGGCAGGCCGACCACCGTGATCAGGAACCCGTTCAGCGCTCCTCCCACCGCTCCCGCCAGCAGGGCCACGAGCGCGGCGACCGCGAACGGGGCGCCGGCCTGGGTGAGGATCCCGGTCAGCACGCTCGCCAGGCCCACCGTCGAGGCGACGGAGAGGTCGATCTCGCCCGTGACGATGATCAGCGTCATCGGCAGGGCGATCAGCAGCACCGGGGCGATGTCCAGGAGGAGGTAGGTCACGGTGATCGGGCGGTCGAAGTTGCGCACCGTGGCCGACGCGACGAGAACGACGAGCACGAGCAGCACGATGATCGCGGTCTCTCGGGTGAGCAGCAGGCGCCGGAGGCGTCCGTGACCGTAGTCGCGGTACGTCCGCGCCGTCCGCACGGCGGTCGTCTCGGTCGAGAGAGAGCTCATCGCGCGTCGTCCCTTTCTGCCAGGAGCCGGCGGGACTGCCGGATCGAGAGGACGCGGTCGAGCACGATCGCGCCGATGATGAGGACGCCGACCACGGCGCGCTGCCAGAAGTCCTGCACGCCGAGGATCGGGAGCGCCCGGTTGATGGTCAGGAGCAGGACCGCGCCGAGCGCGGCGCCCCAGACCGTGCCGGAGCCGCCGAAGATCGCGACGCCTCCGATGACCGCCGCTCCCACCGCGTCGAGCTCCCAGCCGGAGCCCGCCTGCGAGTTGACCGTGCCGTAGCGGGCCGCGTAGAGCACACCGGCGAGCCCGGTCAGCGCCCCGCTCAGGACGAAGGCGGTGAGGATCCGGCGCGTGACGGGCAGGCCGTACAGGCGCGCCGCGTCGGGCTCGGAGCCGATGGCGTAGAACTCGCGCCCGGCCCGGAGGTTGCGCATGCAGTAGCCGGCGACGACCAGCACCACGAGGGCGATGATCGTGAGGATCGGGATGGTCAGGATCTGACCGGTCCCCAGCGCCAGGAAGTCCTTCGGCATGTCCGAGGCGTTGACCCGGTCGCTGCCGGCCCAGGCCACGTTGATGCCGCGATAGGCGTAGAGCGTGCCCAGCGTGATCACCAGGGCGGGCACCTTGGCGAACGCGACGAGGGCGCCGTTGATCAGTCCGAGCAGACCGCCGAAGAGGATCCCGGCCACGAAGACCACGATGATCGGCAGGCCCGGCACGTCCAGGAACAACCGTCCCGTGAGGTAGGCCGAGAGCCCGAGGATCGAGCCGACCGAGAGGTCCACGCTCCGGGTGATCACGACGATCGCCTGGCCGACCGCGACGAGCACGAGGATCGACGGCGTCAGCAGCAGGTCCCGCCAGCCGTCGGGGGAGAAGAGGAAGGACGGGTTCTTGACGGTCGTCACCGCGACGAGCAGCACGATCGCGAGCAGGATGCTCGTCTCGCGCGCCGTCGCGAAGCCGCGGAGTCCGCGGGAGAGGCCGCCGGAGGAGGGCGTCGGCCGTCCCGTCGAGGGCGCGGTGGTCGTCGCGGCGCTCATGCGGCGCTCCCTTCGGTGCGGTGCGGGGCGGTGGGATCGGCGGTGACGGCGCCCGTGCCGCCGGTGGCGGCGAGCATCACGGCCTCGCTGGTCGCGTCCTGGCGGGCGAGCTCGCCGGTCAGCCGGCCCTCGCGCATCACCAGGACGCGGTCGGCCATGCCGAGCACCTCGGGCAGCTCGGAGGAGATCATGAGGATCGCCATGCCCTCGCCGGCCAGCTGCGAGAGCAGCCGGTGCACCTCGGACTTGGTGCCGACGTCGATGCCGCGGGTGGGCTCGTCGATGATCAGCACCTTCGGATTCGTGGCGAGCCACTTGCCCAGGACGACCTTCTGCTGGTTGCCGCCCGACAGGGTGCCGGCGACCGTGTCGAGCGCGTTGGTCTTCACCTCGAGGCGCCCGGCCCAGATCCGCGCCGCCGAGTTCTCGGCTCCGCGGGTGAGCAGCCCGCCCTTGGTCAGGCCGCGGCGGATGGCCGTGGTGATGTTGTTCGAGACGGAGGCGTCGAGCACCAGGCCCTGCTTCCGGCGGTCCTCGGGCACGAGGGCGACTCCGGCGCGCATCGCACCGGCCGGGTCGCGCCGGGGCAGCGGGGTCCCGTTCAGCGTCACGGTGCCGCTCTGGTACGGATCCACTCCGAAGACCGCGCGGGCGACCTCGCTGCGCCCGGCGCCCACGAGCCCGGCGAGACCGACGATCTCGCCGGCGCGCACGGTGAAGGAGATGTCGTGGAACACGCCCGGCTGGGTGAGCGAGTCGACCGCGAGGACCACCTCGCCGATCTCGGCCGGCTGCTTCGGGAACAGCTCCGTCACGTCGCGGCCGACCATCTGGCGCACGATGCCGTCGATCGTGGCCTCGCTCGTCGGCGTGGTCGCGATGTAGGAGCCGTCGCGCATCACGGTGATCGTGTCGCAGAGGGCGAAGACCTCGTCGAAGCGGTGCGAGATGAACACGAGCGCCCGGCCCTCGTCGCGCAGGCTCCGCGCCACCGCGAACAGGCGCTCGACCTCGACGCCCGAGAGCGCGGCGGTCGGCTCATCCATCACCAGGACGGAGGCGTCGAGCGAGATGGCCTTCGCGATCTCGATGATCTGCTGGTCGGCGATCGAGAGGCCCTCGGCGGGCCGCTCCGGATCGATCGACACGCCCAGGCGGCGCATCAGCTGCTCGACCTCGGCGCGCATCGCTCTGCGGTCGATCCGCCCGAAGCGGTCGGTGGGCTGGCGGCCCATGAAGATGTTCTCGGTGACCGAGAGGTCCGGGAACAGCGTCGGCTCCTGGTAGATGACGGCGACCCCGGCCGCCTTCGACTGGGCAGTGGAGGTGAAGTCGACGTCGCGTCCGTGCAGGCGGAACTCCCCCGCGTCGCGGCGGTGGACGCCGGCGATGATCTTCACGAGGGTCGACTTGCCGGCTCCGTTCTCCCCGATCAGCGCGTGGATGGAGCCCGAGTGCAGCGAGAGGGTGCCCGAGCGCAGCGCGATGACGGCGCCGAAGGACTTCACCACCCGGGCGAGCTCGAGCGCCGGGGCGGGCGCGGTGTCTGTCACGGAGGTGCCTCCTCGTCGAGGGCGTCGGGTTCGGCGGCTCAGGAATTCTGAATCGATTCAACCTGTGTTCAGGCATACTCTAGGGACGGCGACCGGGTCGGTCAAGACGAGCAGTGCCGCTCGGTGCACGGTCGTGACGGAGGGGAACAGTGGCAGCGAGCATCCGCGACGTGGCCCAGCACGCGGGCGTGTCCGTGGGCACCGTGTCGAACGTGCTCAACCGCCCCGACGAGGTCTCGGCCGAGAACCTGACGCGGGTGAACCTCGCCATCGAGGAGCTCGGCTACGTCCGCAACGACGCCGCGCGCAAGCTCCGCAACGGCGTCAGCTCGACCGTCGGCTTCGTCGTGCTCGACGGCCGCAACCCGTTCTTCGGCGACGTGGTGCACGGAGCGGTCGACGAGGCCTCCCGCCACGGCATCGCGGTGCTGCACGGCAACACCGACGAGGACGTCGCCCGCGAGCGGCACTACCTCGACCTCTTCGAGGAGCAGCAGGTGCGGGGAGTCCTGATCTCGCCGCACGGGGACATCACCCGCCGGCTCGAGCGGCTGCGCGAGCGCGGGATCCCGGCCGTGCTCGTCGACCGCTTCAGCGGCGACGGGCGCTTCAGCTCGGTCTCGGTCGACAACGTCGCGGGCGGTCGGATGGCCGTCGACCACCTGATCGCCACGGGCCGGCGGCGCCTGGCGTTCGTCGGCGGCCCCTTCGAGATCCGCCAGGTCGTGGACCGGCTGGCGGGGGCGCGGGTCGCGGCCGAGGACAGCTCCGCCCCGGTCGACATCGAGGTGGTCGCCACCTCGGCCCTCACGGTGGCCGAGGGCGTCTCGGCCGGCGAGCGCCTCGTCGCCCGCCCCCGCCGCGAGCGGCCCGACGCGGTCTTCGCCGCGAACGACCTGCTGGCGCTGGGCCTCCTCCAGTCTCTGGCGACCGGCGGGCGGATGCTCGTCCCCGACGAGATCGCGCTCATCGGCTTCGACGACATCGCGTTCGCCGCCGCCGCCGCGGTGCCGCTCTCGTCGATGCGCCAGCCGAGCACCACGATCGGGCGGACGGCCCTCCGGGTGCTGCTCGAGGAGGCCGCCGATCCCGAACTGATCCCCCGCCAGACCGTCTTCCAGCCCGAGCTCGTCGTGCGCCGCTCGACGGCGCCCTAGCGGGATCGGCTCCGGCAGGGGGGGCTCAGTACCGGATCGCTCAGTACCGGATCGCGTCGATGACCTTGACCCGGACGGCCACGATCGCGGGCACGAGACCGGCCAGCGCGCCGACGAGGGTCGCCGCACCGAGACCGAGCAGCGCCGCCTCCGCCGGGAACGGCGGGATGTCCTCGATGCCGTTCTGCTGGACCCAGTCGACGGTGATCGGGTTGGTGACCAGGATCACGGCGATCGCGACTCCGACGACGCCGGCGACGACCGTCGCGACCACGCTCTCCATCATGATCGAGAAGAAGATGCGGCCCGAGGAGGCGCCGAAGCTGCGCCGGATGCCGATCTCGCGGATGCGCTGCCGCACGGTCACGAGGGCGATGTTGAGCAGCCCCAGCGCACCGAGCGCCAGGACGAGTCCGGCGACGCCTCCGATCACCCAGGTGAGCACGGCGAACGGATCGCTGTCGAACGCGAGGTAGTCCTGGCGGCTCACATCGGCGTCGACGCCGGGGCCGAGCGCCGCGGCGATGTCGCGCTGCACCGCCTGGGCGAGATCGTCCGCGATGTCGAGCGGCACCCACATCTCGTAGCTGGGCGTCGCTCCCCCGCCGAACTGGTCGTCGGCCGGCGTCTGCTCGGCGATCCCCGCGTACGCGTCGACGAGCATCATCATCGTGGGCTCGGTGTCCCACTGGCTCACCGGAGTGACGCCCACCACGACCGCCGTGGTGTCGCCCTCGGAGCCCAGCAGGGCGACCGTCGGGTGCGTCGCGAGATCCGGTCGACCGAGCCTGTCCCACATGATCTCGCTCACGACCACGGCGGGCGCGAACCGGCGCTCGTCGCGCTCGGTGAACCACGCGCCCTCCTCCATCTCGAGGCGGTGCATCTCGGCGTACGGCTGGTCGACCGCGGTCACCGAGACGTCGACGGCGCCGTCGGAGAACTGCACGCGCGTGGAGCCGAAGGTGGTGCGGCTCGCGTAGGTGATGCCGTAGCGCTCGAGCACCTTCTCCCACGCCGTGTCCAGGACCTCCGCGTCGACGACGCCCTCCGGCCCCGTGGCGTAGGCGCTCACGTACAGGCTGGCCGGGCGGCCGCTCGAGCGCTCCATCTGCTCGACGTTCGCCTGCCGGGCGATACCGCCCGCCGCGACGACTCCGGTGAGCGCGGCCACCGCCACCGCCACTCCGATCAGCGAGAGCAGGACCCGGCCGCGGTGGATCCGCAGCTCGGTCCAGGCCTCGACGATCGCGCCCGCGACGCCGATCAGGCCGCGCATCAGAGCACGCCCTCGGAGTCGGCCGCGGGATCGACTGCGGGACCGACGACAGTCGGAGCGACGGCCGCCGCGTGCGCGGGCACGCGCTCGTGCAGAGTGCCGGCCGAGGACGCCGTGCCGAGACGACCGTGATCGAGCCGGTAGTGCCGCTCCGCCCGGGCGGCGATCGCCGGGTCGTGCGTGATGGTCACCAGTGCGGAGCCGGACTCACGGGCGATCTCGTCGAGCAGGCTCATCACGGTCTCCCCCGTGTCGGTGTCGAGTGCGCCGGTCGGCTCGTCGGCGAGGATCAGCCGGGGTCGGCGCACGAGGGCGCGGGCGATGGCGATGCGCTGCTGCTCGCCGCCCGACATGCGGCCGGGCATCGAGTCGACCCGGTGGCCGAGACCCACGCGCTCGAGCATCTCGGCGGCGAGGTCGCGGCGGCGCCAGAACTCGCGCCCGGTCGCGTACAGCAGCGGCGTCATCACGTTCTCACGGGCCGTGCGGCCCTCGAGCAGGTTGAACTGCTGGAAGATGAAGCCGATGCTGCCGCCGCGGATCCGGGCGCGCGCCCGCGCCGACAGGGTCTCGGTCGGCACGCCCTCGAGGAGCATCCGGCCGTCGGTGGGCTCGTCGATGAGTCCGAGGATGTTCAGGAGCGTCGACTTGCCGGAGCCGCTCCGGCCGACGACCGAGACGTGATCGCCCTCGCCGACCTCGAGGTCCACCCCGTCGAGGATCGTGAGCGGCTCCGCGTCGGGCAGGGGCACGACCTTCCGGATCCCCTCGAGCCGGAGGATCGTCACGGGCAGAACACCGAGCCGTCGGGGTTGGCGACGCACTCGCCCGACTCGAGGCCGGGGTCGACGGCGGCGGCACCGGGCACGAACTGCAGCAGCTCCACGCCCTCGTCGACTCCGCCGGTGATCTCGACGTTCACGCCGTCGGTGAGGCCGAGGGTCACGGGGATCTCCTCGGTCGAGCCGTCCTCGGCCAGGCGGAAGACGACTCCGGACTCAGCGGTGCCCTCGACCGAAGTGGTCGGCACCACCAGCACGTTCTCGGCGAACCCTCCGGCGAGGGTGACCGAGGCCGCGAGGCCCGGGAACACGGTGACCTCGGCGGGCACCTGGCAGCGGAAGCTCGTCCCCGAGCCCGTGGCTCCGGCCTCGCCGGTTGCCGCGCCCTCGGTGCCCTCGCCGGCCAGCGGAGTGGTGATCGTGAGGCCCGTGCAGGCGAACGCGGCGGGACCGCCGGTGATCGCGACCTGAGCCTCCGTCGGCCGGTCCTGGATCCGGTAGAGCTGCTGGGCGTCGATGGTGCCGGTGACGGAGTAGCTGGGCGGCGCGACCTGGCCGGTCACCTCGCCGACCGTCACGGCCTGGTCGTGGATGACGCCGAGCGCGCTGAGCACGCCCGCCGCCTCGGCGTAGACCCGCTCGAAGCGGACCGCCGGCGGGGGCTGCGAGACGCTGACGGTGCCGTCGGCGGCCGTGGTCTCGACCGGCTCGCGCACGGTCTCGACACGGATGTCGTAGACGAGGTCGCCCTTCGCGACGGTCGCGCCCTGCTGGATGTACACGTCGTCGACGGTGCCGACGGCGGTCGCCTTGAGCGGCACGGCCGGATCGGCGGCGACGGTTCCCTGGAGCTCCAGGTCGTTGGTGATCGTGCCGCGCGCGACCGCCACGACGGGCTCCGTCAGCTCGCCGGTCGGGACCGTCGGATCGGCCTCGGCCGAGGTGTCCGGGAAGAAGGCGATCTTCACGAGCGCGACGCTCGCCGCTCCGATGATCACCATCCACACGATCGGGAACACCCAACGTCGAACCGCACTCATCTCGTCCCCCGGCTCCGCGCGACAGCGCACTCGGCGCTCCCCCCGTGGGGCACCGAGGTGAACCTTACCCAGGGCGCGGGACGCCGGTGCCGTGACGCGACATCCGGCGGTGCGGAGTCATCCCTGAGGAGGAGGGAGGGGGACTCCGAGCTTCTCGAGGACGCCCGCGAGGCGCCGGGCGCGGGTCGCCTCGGCCTTCGCACCCTCGACCGCGACGACGTGCGCCTTGCGGGCGCTCGGGGACAGCGCTGCGAAGCGCTCGGTCAGCCCGGCAGCCTCCAGCGCTCGCGCGAGGTCCTCGGGCACCACCACCTCGCGCGGAGCGGTGTCGAGCTCGATCTCGACCTCGAGCGCGTCGCCGCCCGCGATCCCCGTGGCGGCACGCTTGTCGGCCGAGAAGGGGACGAGCGCCCTGCCGCCCATCACTCCCACCGTGCTGCGGTACTCGAACCCGTTCACGACGACGCGGACCGCCGGCCGTCCGCCTCCGCCCAGGGCCGCTATGACCTCGGGCGGGACCTCGATGCCGGTGTTGCGGCCGACCTGGTGCATCGTCGTCGAGAAGCGCATGGCCCGAGGATGGCAGAGCCCTCGACGACGGGCCAGAGGTGCGTCGGGGCTCAGTCCTGCGCCCGGTCCGCCCGCTCCCGGTCGAGGGCCGGGCCGAGTGCGGTCCGGACCGCGTCGACGGTCATCCGCCCGTCGGGATCGAGCCGGGTGAGCATGCGCGCCATGATGTCGGCGAGCTGCGGGATCTGCTCGGGGTCGAGCGGGTCGATGACATCGGCGAGCACCGTCGCCACGTGCCCGGGCGCGGTCTCGACGAGCTTCGCCAGACCCTGCTCGGTGAGCACGGCGTTCGTCGCCCGGCCGTCGGTCGGGCAGGGGCGCCGCTCGAGGTAGCCCCGGGAGACGAGCCGCGTGACGACGTGCGAGAGGCGCGGCAGCGTGGCGTTGGTGCGGGTCGCGAGGGTCGTCATGCGCAGGGTCCGGTCGGGGGCGTCCGACAGCATCGCGAGGGTCATGTACTCGAAGTGGGTCAGGCCCGCCTCGCGCTGGAGCTGCTGGTCGAGCGCACCCGGGAGCAGCTCGACGACGGCGATGAAGCGGATCCACGCGCCCAGCTGCTCGGAGGTGAGCCAGCGGGGCTCGGGCGGGGTCGAGGACATGACGTCCACTCTACACGATTCGTTGAAGCGACAACCTTTTGCCTCGTCCCGGCGTCAGATCACGTCGTCGGACAGTGCGATCGGATTCCCGAACCGGTGGTTCGTGATCGAGATCGACTGCTCGCGGAGGAACGGCAGCAGCTCCACCCGGCCCGAGGGGGTGACGGGGTTCGCGAAGATCGCGACGTCCGGAGCGCCGCCGAGCGCCTCGGCGAGCGCCGACGCGAGCGGGATCCTCGACCCGTCGGCCCGCTGCAGCGGGATCGGCTTGCCGGTGCTGCCGCGCGTCATGCCGGTGACCACGTCGGTGAAGGATCGGGTGGCGTTGCGCGCGTCGACGGTCGCCGCCGTGTCCGGCCCGAGCGAGGGCCCGGTCCGGCCCTGCGGACCGGCGAAGGCGTCGACCCGGTCCGACACGATGTCGCCGACGATGCGGATGCGCGACGCCGTGATGCGCCCGGCCGCCGCGCGCGCCAGCCACTGCGCGTCGGACTCGACGACCACCTTCGGCACCAGTCCGGCCATCTCGGCCAGCTCGTCGCCACCGAGCATCTCGAGCACGCGCGGCGGCAGCGGGATCGACGTCGAGATGTCCATCCGCGACCGCGTCAGCAGGCCGGCGGCCACCACCCGGAGCAGCTCCCCCAGGTCGCCGCCGTCGGCCAGGCGCAGCGCGATCGGCACGCGCAGGTAGCGGAACAAGTTCCGCTCCACGCCGATCTTCGAGACGTCCGTCACCACTCCGAACTCCGTCGACCAGGCCAGCTGGTCCGAGAGCGCGGAGCGGCGCAGCAGGTCGAACTGCTCGTACTGCAGCGACGACTGCGCGGCCTCGATGAACTGGCGGGCCCGGTCGTCCAGTCCGCGCAGGTGCAGCGTCGAGGACGGGCGGGCGGGCGAGGGCTTCCACGACCCGAGGCCGATCAGGTGGTTCGGGCCGCCCGCCTTCGAGCCGCCGCCGACCGACGAGCGCTTCCAGCCGCCGAAGGGCTGTCTGCGCACGATCGCGCCGGTGATCCCGCGGTTGACGTACAGGTTGCCCGCCTCGACCGAGTCGAGCCAGAGGGCGAGCTCGTCGGAGTGCAGGGAGTGCAGCCCGGCGGTCAGACCGTAGTCGGTCGCGTTCTGCATCCGGATCGCGTCCTCGAGCGTCATCGCGTGCATGATCCCGAGCACCGGTCCGAAGAACTCGGTCAGGTGGAAGTAGCTGTTCTCGCCGACTCCCTCGCGCACGCCCGGCGACCACAGCCTGCCCGTGACGTCCAGGCGCCTCGGCTCGACGAGCCAGGACTCCCCGCCGCCGAGGGTGGTGAGCGCGTGGGCGAGCTTCCCGGTCGGCGCCTCGATCAGCGGGCCCATCGCCGCCGCGGGGTCGTCGGGATACCCGACGCGGAGCGACGTGACCGCGTCGACGAGCTGCGCGCGGAACCGCTTCGAGCGGGCGACCGAGCCCACGACGATCACCAGCGAGGCGGCCGAGCACTTCTGGCCCGCGTGGCCGAAGGCGCTCTTCACGATGTCGGCCACCGCGAGGTCGTAGTCGGCGTGCGGAGTGACGACGATCGCGTTCTTCCCGCTCGTCTCGGCGACCAGCGGCAGGTCCGGGCGCCAGGAGCGGAAGAGCTTCGCGGTGTCGTAGGAGCCGGTGAGGATCACGCGGTCGACCAGCGGATCGGTGATGAGCGCACGGCCCAGGGACTCCTCGTCGAGGTCGACGAGGGCGAGCAGGTCCTGCGGGACCCCGGCGTCCCAGAGCGCCTCGACCAGGACGGCGGCCGAGCGGCGGGCCTGCGGGGCGGGCTTCAGCACGACTCCGGACCCCGCGGCGAGCGCCGCGAGCACCGAGCCGGCCGGGATCGCCACCGGGAAGTTCCACGGCGGGGCGACGACGGTGACCCGGGCGGGAACGAAGGTCGCGCCGGTGATCGCGTCGAGCTCGCGCGCCCGGGTCGCGTAGTAGTGCGCGAAGTCGATCGCCTCCGAGACCTCGGGATCTCCCTCGGCGAGGGTCTTGCCCGTCTCGGAGGCCATGACCTCGAGCAGGCGGTCGCGGTTGGCGGCGATCGCGAGCCCTGCGCGGTCCAGGATCGCGGCGCGGTCGTAGCCCAGGCGCTCGCCCCAGCGCTCGGCACGTCGGCCGACCGCGCGCAGGAGCTCCTGCAGCGCCTCGGGCGAGGTGATCCGCGCGGCATCGGCGGTCGCGGTGCCGATGGTCGAGGCGGCGATCCGGTCGGTGATCAGGCGGGCCCAACGGCGGTTGCCGGGCAGGGACGGATCCGTGTCGGGTTCGTTGCGGAAGCCGGCGGTCGCCGCGGCGGCACTTGATCCTCGGCTGAGCCCGAGCACGGCCTGGGTCAGCCCCTCCGCCGCCGGGTCCAGCGCGTGCTCGCCCGCGCCCGCATGCTCCTGCACGAGGCGCAGGCCCGAGCCGGAGGACCACTCCCGCAGCCGGTCCTGCGTGCGGTTCGGACGCGGCACGCGGTCGTCGAGCGCCTCGAGCGAGACGCGGAAGCGCTCGAGCTCGCGCTGGAACACGGTCTCGTCCTCGAGCTCGAACACCGCCGAGAGGAAGTTGTCCGGGCTCGAGTTCTCCTCCAGGCGCCGGATGAGGTACGAGATCGCGACGTCGAACTCGCCCGGGTGGACGACGGGCGTGTAGAGCAGCAGGCGCCCGACGTCCTCGCGGATCGCCCGCGCCTGGCCCGTCGCCATGCCCAGCAGCATCTCGATGTCGACCGCGTCGACCACTCCGCGGTCGTTCGCGAGGAGCCAGGCGAACGCGACGTCGAAGAGGTTGTGCCCCGCCACTCCGATCCGCACCGCGTCGGTGCGCTCGGGGTCGAGCGCCCAGTCGAGCACGCGCTTGTAGTTCGTGTCGGCCTCGGCCTTGCTGCCGACCGTGGCGAGCGGCCAGTCGTGGATCGCCGCGTCGACCCGCTCCATCGGCAGGTTCGCGCCCTTCACGACGCGCACCTTGATCGGCGCACCGCCCCGGGCCCGCCGCGCGGCGGCCCAGGAGGTGAGCCGCTGCAGCACGCCGAGGGCGTCGGGGAGGTAGGCCTGGAGCACGATGCCGGCCTCGAGCTCGAGGAGGTTCGGGTGGTCGAGCAGGCGCTGGAAGACGGCGACCGTCAGGTCGAGGTCGCGGTACTCCTCCATGTCGAGGTTGATGAAGGTGGGGGTCGGGCTCATCGCCGCGGCCTCGTACAGCGGAGTGAGCCGCTCGACGACCCGCTCGACGGCGTCCTCGAACGCCCACATCGACAGCTGGCTCGCGATGCTCGAGACCTTGATGCTGACGTAGTCGACGTCGTCGCGCTCGAGGAGCCTGCGGGTGCCCTCGAGCCTCCGCAGCGCCTCGCGCTCACCGAGCACCGCCTCGCCGAGCAGGTTCAGGTTCAGCCGGTCGCCGCCCTCGCGCAGCTTCGCGATCGACGCGCCGAGCCGGGCGTCGGAGGCGTCGACGACCAGGTGCGCGACGAGCTGCCGCAGCACGCGCCGCGCCGCCGGTACGACGACCCACGGGAGCACGGGTCCGACCGCTCCTCCGGTGGCGACGGCCGCGCGCAGCCAGGAGGGGAGGAACGCGGGGGTCCTGGAGGTGAGCGCCGACAGGTTCTCCGCGGCGACCGAGACGTCCTCCGGTCGTGCGACGCCGTCGACGAAGCCGACGGTGAAGTCGAGGCCGTCGGGGTCCTGCAGCACCCCGGCGAGCCGCTGCGCGGCCGGGTCGGGCTCGAAGGCGCGGCTGCGCTCGAGCCAGCGCCGCGCCAGCGTCTCGACGCGCGCGATCATCGGCTCGGGGTCGTTCCCGGGTACGGCTGGGGACTCCGACTGCTCCATGCCACGAGGCTATGCCCGAGTCGGCATGCAGGCGGTGCGTGTCGTCGCGCCTCTGGGAAGACTCCCGAACCCGGGTCCGTCCGGTGGACGCCGGAGCGGGCGCGCGGGACGATGGGCGCACCCGACCGCTCCCGCTCCTGATCGGAGATCCGATGGATCCGCTGCCCGTCCCGCAGGGCGCGATGATCGCCGCCCAGGCCCTCATCGACAGCACCGCCGCGTTCGACGGGGAGGCGACCGGGCCGATGAACCGCGCCGTGCTCGAGCGCGCCCTCAGCCCCATCGAGGAGGGCGTGGTCGACCTCGACGGCGTGGTCGTGCCGACGGCGTCCGACGTCGCCGGCGCCTCGGTCATCTGCCTGACCTGGCTGACCGGCCGGCTCGCGGAGTCGAGCGGCCGCTCCACGGAGGAGATCCTGTTCTCCCTCCGCGAGTTCGTCGCCCAGGCGCTGCGCACCGACGACGCCTGAGCCGTTCCGGACTCGCGCCCCGCCGCCCGGCCGACCACACTGGCCTGCATGGCGCGAAGCACAGCCCGACGCGATCGGCACCGTCCCCGCGATGCTCAGGACCGCGAGCGCAGCGGCACCGCGCCGGGTCCCCGCGCACCGCGCACCCCGTCCGACGCCGCGGTCGACGTGGTCGTCGTCGGCGCGGGGCACAACGGGCTCGTCGCCGCGGCCTACCTCGCGCAGGCGGGGCTCGACGTCCTCGTCCTCGAGCGGAGCGAGCACACGGGCGGCGCCGCCGTGTCCGAGTCCCCGTTCCGCGGCGTGGAGGCGCGGCTCAGCCGCTACTCGTACCTGGTGAGCCTCCTGCCGCGCGCGATCCTCGACGACCTGCGGATCGACGTGCCGCTCGTGCGCCGCCGCTACTCCTCCTACACGCCCGATCCCGTCGATCCGAGTCGCGGCCTGCTGGTCGACACGCAGGACCGGGAGGCGACGGCCGCGTCCTTCGCCCGGCTCGGCTCGCCGGAGGACGCCGAACCGTTCGCCGAGTTCTCACGCCGCACCGGCCGGATGGCCGCGGCGCTCTGGCCGACCCTCACCCAGCCCCTCCTGCGCCGGAGTGAGGCGCGGCGGCTGGTCGGCGACGACTCCGTCTGGCACGCGATGATCGAGCGGCCGATCGGCGAGGTCATCGAGAAGAGCATCGCGAACGACCTCGCGCGCGGGGTCCTGCTGACCGACGCGCTCATCGGCACCTTCGCGGGCGCCGCGGACGCGGGACTCGCACAGAACCGCTGCCTGCTCTACCACGTGATCGGCCAGGGCACCGGCGACTGGGACGTCCCGGTCGGCGGGATGGGCTCCGTCTCGGGCGCCCTGGACCGGGCCGCGCGGGACGCCGGAGCGAGGATCCTGACCGGCGCCGAGGTGACCGCGATCGGGGCGGACGGCGAGGTCGTCTACCGCCGCGGTCCGCGCAGCCGCCGCGTCCGCGCCCGGCACGTGCTCTCGAACGTCGCGCCGTTCGTGCTCGACGCCCTGATGGGCGGCACGTCCGGCGTCGGAGCGGAGCGCCCCGAGGGATCGCAGGTGAAGGTCAACCTGGTGCTGCGGCGCCTCCCGCGGCTGCGCGACGAGAGCGTCGCGCCCGAGGCGGCCTTCGGCGGCACCTTCCACGTGAACGAGGGCTGGGACGCGCTCGAGACCGCTCACCGGGCCGCGGCGACGGGGCGCACCCCCGAACCGATCCCGTGCGAGATCTACTGCCACTCCCTCACCGACCCCACGATCCTCTCGCCCGAGCTCGCCGCCTCGGGCGCGCACACCCTCACCGTCTTCGCCCTGCACACCCCCGACCGCTGGCTGACCGCCGAGAACAACGCGGCGACCCGCGAGCGCCTGCAGGAGGAGATCCTCGACTCGATCGACTCGGTGCTCGCCGAGCCGATCCGCGACCTGCTGCTGCAGGACGCCGACGGCGAGCCCTGCATCGAGACGCGCACCACGCACGATCTCGAGCAGAGCCTCGGCCTGCCCGGCGGCAGCATCTTCCACGGACCGCTGGCGTGGCCCTTCGCCGAGGACGACGACCCGCTCGACACCCCCGCCCAGCGCTGGGGCGTCGCGACGGCGCACCCCCGCATCCTCGTCTGCGGAGCGGGAGCGCGCCGCGGCGGAGGAGTCTCGGGGCTCGGCGGGCACAACGCGGCGATGGCGGTGCTGGAGGAGCGCGGCGCCTAGGCGTCCCGGCCCGGTCAGTGGCCGCGGTGGTCCTGGATCGTCATCCGCGGGCCATGGCGGGGCTTCCTCGCGCCGCTGCAGCCGATCAGCCGGATGATGCGCTGGCGGTTCCCGCGCCACGGCTCGAGCAGCTCCAGCATCCCGTCGTCGTCGACGCCCAGCCGCCCCGTCAGGGCGAAGCCCACGGCGGCGGCGAGGTGGTAGTCGCCGACGCTGACCGCGTCGGGATCGCCGTGCGCCCGCATCATGACCTCGGCCGCCGTCCAGGCGCCGATGCCGGGAACCGAGCGCAGACGCGACTCGACCTCCGCTCCCCCGCGGCCGAGGGAGAGGGTGCGCTCGAGGCCCGAAGCGACGAGCGCGGCGGTCAGCAGCGTGCGCGAGCGCCGCGGATCGACACCGGCCCGGTGCCACTCCCACGACGGGATGCGGCGCCACTGCTCGGCCGTGGGCGCCGCGTGCAGGGCGACGGGGCCCGGAGCGACCTCGCCGTAGCGGCGCACGAGCGTGCGGTAGGCGCGCCACGCCTCCGTGCTGGTGACCTTCTGCTCGAGGATCGAGGGCGCCAGCATCTCGAACACCAGCCCGGCGCGGGCGAGCCGCAGGCCCTCGACGCGGCGCAGCACCTCGGCGAGCGGGCGGTGGGAGGAGAGGTCGAGCCCGCTCCAGTCGTCGCCGTGCCCGAGCAGCTCCGGCACCTGGTCGATCAGCCACTCGGCGCCCTCGCCCCAGGCGCGCGCGTGCACCGCGCCGTCGGCCGCCTGCACGAGGTGCAGCGTGCCTGCGCCCCGCGGCGTGCGGAACGCCTTCCAGAACCCGGAGGCGTCGATCAGCATGGTCGGATCGCCCGTGCCGCGCAGCAGCGTCCGCACGGTGAGCGCGAGGCTCACCGGCACGGCCGGCGCGTAGACCGTGGCCCGGGCGGGCACCGGAGCGGGAGGGGCGGAGGTCACGCAGCGATGGTAATCGCGGCCTCCGACAGAGCCTCCGGCAACACCGCCCGGCGTTCCTCCGGTGACAGGTCTTCGGAGCCGCGGCCCCGCCGGATTGGACCAGGACCGATGACCACATGCGCAATCTTTTCTCTCCGATTCCGCTGGTCAGCACCGCATTCGCGGGCGTAGCTTCACGCTGTCGCGACGGCGCGTTGAGTCGTCCGGCATCCCGCCTATCACTGGAGATGCGCACATGTTCGACACTTCCTTCATCCGCAACGCGATCGTCAAGAGCTCGGAGACCGCTCTCGACCGTCGCCGCTTCTTCGAGGCCACCGGCATCGCCGGCCTGGGCATCGGAGCGGCCGCCCTCGCCGCCCCCGCGGCCTCCGCCGAGGAGGTCGCTGCCAGCGGCCCCAGCGACGCCTCGATCCTCAACTTCGCCCTCAACCTCGAGTACCTGGAGGCCGAGTTCTACCTCCGCGCCGTCTACGGCACCGGCCTCGGCGGCTCGGACGTGACCGGCAAGGGCACCCCCGGCGGCGTCATCGGCGGCCGTCCCGTGCAGTTCAAGACCCCGTGGCTCAAGAGCTTCGCCACCGAGGTCGCGAACGACGAGAAGGCGCACGTCAAGTTCCTCCGCGCCGCGCTGGGCACGGCCGCGGTCGCCCGCCCGGCGATCGACCTCCGGTCCAGCTTCAACGCCGCCGCAGCCGCGGCCGGCGTGATCCCGGCCGGTGGCACGTTCGATCCCTTCGCGAGCGAGGCGAACTTCCTGCTCGGCGCCTTCGTCTTCGAGGACGTCGGAGTGACGGCGTACAAGGGTGCCGCGCCGCTCATCCAGTCGAAGACGTACCTGGACGCCGCCGCGGGCATCCTCGCGGTGGAGGCGTACCACGCGGGCGCGATCCGCTCGGCCATCTACGCGGCGGACCTGTCCGACCCGGCGAACAAGCTCTCGAACGCGCGCGACAGCCTCGACGGGAAGAGCGACCTCGACCAGGGAGTGAAGGTCGACGGGCAGACGAACATCGTCCCCACCGACAAGAACTCGATCGCCTTCAGCCGCACCCCCGGCGAGGTCCTGAACATCGTGTACCTCACCCCCAAGGCCTCGCGCGTCGGCGGATTCTTCCCCCGCGGCGTCAACGGCACCCTGAACACCAGCAAGGCCAACTAGTTCCCCACGCGACGGGCCCTTCCTCGAGGCGGCGAGGAGGGGCCCGTCGTCGCGTCCGGGACCCGGACCGGCCAGTGGGGTGCGCCGGTCGCTCCGTCGTCCTCTACTCTGAGCGGGTGAAGATCGGGATCCTGACCTCCGGGGGCGACTGCCCCGGCCTCAACGCCGTCATCCGCGGTGCCGTGTACAAGGGCATCAAGGTGTACGACCAGGAGTTCGTGGGCTTCCGCGGCGGCTGGCGAGGAGTGGTCGACGGCGACCTGATGCCGCTCGAGCGCTCCGACATCCAGGGCATCGCGAAGCAGGGCGGCACGATCCTCGGCACGAGCCGGACGAACCCCTTCGAGGGCCCGAACGGCGGCCCCGAGAAGATCGCCGCGATGATGGAGAGCAACGGCATCGACTCGATCATCGCGATCGGCGGCGAGGGGACCCTCGCCGCAGCGAAGCGGCTGACCGACGCGGGCCTCAAGATCGTCGGCGTCCCCAAGACGATCGACAACGACCTCGGCGCCACCGACTACACCTTCGGCTTCGACACCGCCGTCGGCATCGCGACCGACGCGATGGACCGGCTCCGCACGACCGGCGACTCGCACGGCCGCTGCATGGTGGCCGAGGTCATGGGCCGCCACGTCGGCTGGATCGCGCTGCACTCCGGCATGGCCGCGGGCGCGCACGTCATCCTCATCCCCGAGAAGCGCACCTCGATCGACCAGATCGTCGAATGGGTGCAGAGCGCGCAGGACAGAGGGCGCGCGCCGCTCGTCGTCGTCGCCGAGGGCTTCTCCCTCGACACCATGGACGACGCACACTCCGAACGCGGACTCGACGCCTTCGGCCGCCCGCGCCTGGGCGGCATCGGCGAGATGCTCGCCCCGATGATCGAGGAGCGCACGGGCATCGAGACCCGCGCGACCACGCTCGGCCACATCCAGCGCGGAGGGACGCCCACGGCGTTCGACCGGGTCCTCGCGACCCGCCTGGGCATGGCCGCGATCGACTCCGTCGTCGCCGAGCACTGGGGCCGGATGGTGGCCCTGCGCGGCACGGACATCTACCACGTCGGCTTCGCCGAGGCCCTCGGCACCCTCAAGACCGTGCCGGACTCCCGGTACGAGGAGGCGCGCACGCTCTTCGGCTGAGCGGCGCGCCCCTCGGGCGGCTCAGCCCTTCGCGCCGTCCGGCGTCGCCGTGGCGACGATCTGCGCGCGGCCCAGCGTGTGGAAGTGCACGTTGAAGCCCAGGATCGCGGGCGTCGACTCCGGATCGAGGTCGAGCCGCTCGACGTCGAGGGCGTGCACGACGAAGAAGTAGCGGTGCTCGCGGTCCGGCGGTGCCGCTCCGATGAACTGCCGCAGCCGCATCTCGTTGGGCAGCGTCTGCGCCCCGGGCGGCAGGAGCTCGAAGCCGGCGGCGCCGGCGCCGGTCGGCAGCTCGGCCGTGTCGGCGGGCAGGTTGTAGAGCGCCCAGTGCCAGAAGCCGGAGCCGGTCGGTGCATCGGGATCGAAGACCGTCACGGCGAAGCTCTTCGTCCCCTCGGGCGCTCCCGACCAGGCCAGGTGCGGCGAGACGTCCTCGCCGCCCGAGCCCTCGCCGTAGTGGCGGGCATCCAGCGGGGCGCCGTCGGCGATGTCGTCGCTGGTCAGCGCGAAGGAGGGCACCTCTCCGAGGCGGGCGTAGGGGTCGTAGTTCCAGTCGGACATCCGGTTCTCCGTTCGGACGGGGTGACCCGCGATCGCGGGCCCTCTCCAGCGTACGAACGCCCGCGACGAGGGCCAGGGCTTGCGGAGCGGGTGCTCAGGAACCGAGGTAGCGGCCGGGCCGGTGGTTGAAGGCGAGCACGAGGTTGAGCACCACGACGCCGGCGGCCGAGATCAGCACGTTCACCGGCGGCACGACGAGCAGCGCGGCGACCACCACGCACGCGTCCAGCGCCATCATCACGTAGCCGGCCCGCCAGCCGAGCCGCTCCTGCGCGATCAGCGCGACGATGCTGAAGCCGCCCAGGCTCGAGCCGTGCCGGAAGAGGATCAGCAGCCCGATGCCCGCGAGCACGTCGCCGGTGATCACTCCGTAGACCGGCTCGATGCTGAGGGCGCCGAAGGCGAGCGGATGCAGCCCCGCCAGCACCGAGACGAGCACGATCGAGAACATGGTGCGCAGGGTGAAGCGCCAGCCCTTCTTCCACAGCGACAGCGCGAGGAACGGGATGTTGACGACCACCAGGATCACGCCGAACGGGATCGGCAGCGGATAGCCCAGCAGCAGCGCGAGTCCCGCGGTGCCGCCCGTCACAGCCTCGCTCGCGCGCAGGAGGAACAGGCCCAGCGAGACGACGAACGCCCCGGTCACGAGTCCGAAGACGTCCTCGATCCGGGAGTGCGGCACGGTGGCGGAGGCGTCGGTCACCCGCCGATGCTGCCACAGCCGTGTTGCGGCGCCGTTTCGCGCGGTGGCGGCGCCTCGTAGGATGTGCCGGTGCTGCCGAAGATCCTCCTGTTCTACCGCTTCGTGCCGCTCGCCGACCCCGAGGCGATCCGCCTGTGGCAGCGCGAGCTGTGCGAGTCGCTCGGGCTGCGCGGGCGGCTGATCGTCTCGAAGGACGGCCTGAACGGCACGCTCGGCGGCGAGATGGGCGCGCTGAAGAAGTACGCGCGCCGGACGAAGGAGCATCCCGCGTTCCGCGGCATGGACGTGAAGTGGAGCGCCGGCACCGGGCTCGACGAGGACGGCGCCAGCCTCGACTTCCCCGGTCTCTCGGTGAAGGTGCGCGACGAGATCGTCTCGTTCGGCGCACCCGACGAGCTGCGGGTCGACGCGGACGGCGTGGTCGGCACCGGGACGAGACTGCAGCCCGACGAGCTCGACGCGCTGGTCGCCGAGCGCGACGACGTCGTCTTCTTCGACGGCAGGAACTCCTTCGAGGCCGAGATCGGCCGCTTCGACGGCGCGGTCGTCCCGGGGGTCGCGAGCACGCGCGACTTCGTCGAGCAGCTCGACTCCGGGGTCTACGACCACCTCAAGGGGCGGCCGATCGTGACGTACTGCACCGGAGGCATCCGCTGCGAGGTGCTCTCGAGCCTGATGACCGCGCGGGGATTCGGCGAGGTGTACCAGCTCGACGGCGGGATCGTCCGCTACGGCGAGGCGCGACGCGACTCCGGACTATGGCGCGGAGCGCTCTACGTCTTCGACGGCCGCGGCTCGCTGACCTTCTCGCCCGACGCCGAGGTGCTGGGCCGCTGCGCGGGCTGCGCCGCGCCGACCAGCCGGATGCGCAACTGCCTCGATCCCTCCTGCCGCACGCAGCTGGTGGTGTGCGGGGAGTGCGACGAGCTCTTCTGCGCGGTGCACGGAGGCACCCCTAGTCTCGGGGCATGAGCATCGAAGCGCGCGGACGCACCCTCGTCGACCTCCACACCGACCCCGAGCTGCTGAGCGTGGTGAACGTCTGGGACGCCGTCTCGGCGACCACGATCGCCGCGCTGCCCGCGACCCGGGCGCTCGCCACCGCGAGCCACTCCATCGCCGCGTCGTTCGGCTACGAGGACGGCGAGCGGATCCCGCTGGACCTGCACCTGGGCATGATCGCGCGCATCGTCGCCGCGGTCGAGGTCCCCGTCTCGGCCGACCTCGAGGCGGGCTACGGCGACGCCGGCGAGACCGTGCGCCGGGCGATCGAGGTGGGCGTCGTCGGCGCGAACCTCGAGGATCAGGCGAAGCCGCTGCCGGAGGCTCTGCGCGCCGTCGAGAAGGCGGTCGCGGCGGCCGAGGCCGAGGCGGTGCCCTTCGCGCTGAACGCCCGGACCGACGCGTTCCTCCGCGCGGGCGAGCGGGACCGCTCCGAGGTCCTCGCTGACGCCGTCGAGCGCGGCCGCGCCTACCTCGACGCCGGGGCCACCTGCTTCTTCGTGCCGGGTCTCCTCCAGGACGCCGAGATCGAGGCGCTCGTCGCCGCACTCGGCCGGCAGCGGATCAGCGTGATCGGCGTCCCCGGGTCGCAGTCCCCCGCCCGCTTCGAGGAGCTGGGCGTCGCCCGGATCTCGTACGGGCCGTGGACGCAGCGCGTGGCGCTGACCGCCCTGCAGGACGCGGCGAGCGCGCTCTACGAGGGCGGCTCCCTGCCCGAGGGGACGCGCGCGCTGAACTGAGCGATCGGGCGGACTGAGTGATCGGGCGGGACGGCGACCGCGTCCCGGGCGTAGCGTGGGCCCATGTACCGAGCCATCGTCGTCGAGCAGCATGACGCCTCCGACACCGACACCCCGAACCGCGCCGCGCTGATCGAGCGCGACGAACCCGATCGGTCGCACGGCGACGTGGTGATCGCGGTGGAGTACTCGAGCGTCAACTACAAGGACGCCCTCGCGCTCGCCGGGCGGCCCGGAGTCGTCCGGCGACCGCCGCTGGTGGCCGGGATCGACCTCGTCGGCACCGTCGAGTACGCGGACGGCGCGGCGGCCGAGCGCTTCGACTCCGGCGACCGGGTCGTGCTCACCGGCGCCGGCCTCGGCGAGCGCGTGGACGGCGGGCTCGCCGAGCGCGCCCGGGTCGACTCCGCCTCGCTGCTGCGTCTGCCGGGGGCGATCTCGTCGGCCCGGGCCGGCGCGATCGGCACGGCCGGGTTCACCGCAATGCTGGCGGTGCTCTCGCTCGAGAAGCACGGCGTCCGCCCCGGCTCCGGTCCCGTCCTGGTGACGGGCGCGGCGGGAGGGGTCGGCTCCCTCGCCGTCGCCCTGCTCGCGCGCCTCGGCCACGAGGTCGTGGCGTCGTCGGGTCGAGCGGTCGAGGAGGGCGACTTCCTGCGCCGCCTCGGGGCCGCCGAGGTGATCGACCGCGCGGAGCTGCAGGAGGCGGGGAAGCCGCTGCAGTCCGAGCGCTGGGCCGGGGCGGTCGACTCCGTCGGCTCGCACACGCTCGCGAACGTGCTCGCGCAGACCCGCCGGGGCGGCGCGGTCGCCGCGTGCGGACTCGCGCAGGGGGCCGACCTGCCGACGACGGTGATGCCGTTCATCCTGCGCGGAGTGACGCTCGCGGGGGTCGACTCGGTCGAGGCGCCGCGGAAGCTCCGCGAGGAGGCCTGGCGCAGGCTGGCGCACGACCTCGACCTCGAGCTGCTGGACGGGCTCACCTCGACGGTGTCGCTGAGCGGCGCGCTCGACATCGCCGGGGACGTGCTCGCCGGGAAGGTGCGCGGGCGCACGCTCGTCGACGTGCGGGCCTGATCCGCCGGCTCCCGATCGCACCGCGGCCGGTAACCGCGTCGAAACAGCGCCTGCGTAGGTTCGGCCCATGACTGCAGTCGACAAGAGCGCCGCCGGACTCGGCGAGCGCCAGTACCACATCGGGATCGCACCGGGAGAGGTCTCGACCGTCGCCCTCCTCCCGGGCGACCCGTTCCGCGTCCCGATGATCGCCGAGTTCCTCGAGGACGTGCGCGAGATCGCGCACAACCGCGAGCACCTCACGATGACGGGGACCTACAAGGGCCATCCGATCACCGCGACGAGCACCGGGATGGGCTGCCCCTCGACCGCGATCGCGGTGGAGGAGCTCGCGCGGGTCGGAGTGACCTCGTTCATCCGCGTCGGGAGCTCGGCGGCGACGCAGCGCGGCATCGAGCCGGGCGCGCTGCTGGTGAGCGAGGGGACGCTGCGCAACGACGGCACGAGCGCGGCGTACGCGCATCCGGGCTTCCCCGCGGTGCCCGATCTGGCGCTCACCTCGGCGCTGCTGGAGGCCACACGCGAGATCGCCGACCGGGAGGGAGTGCCGGTGCACTCCGGCATCAACGCGAGCGACGACGCGTTCTACGCTGAGACTCCGGAGTGGATCGCGACGCTCGAGCGGCACGGGGTCCTGAACGTCGAGATGGAGTCGAGCGCGCTGTACGTCGTCGCGCGGCTGCGCGGGCTCCGGGCGGGCATGGTCTGCGCGTGCTCCAGCAACCTGGTCGACGGAGCGAGCCTCTACTCGGGCACGAAGGACCGGCTGGCGCAGGGCTGGCGGCTGAGCATCGAGGCGGCACTCGAGACGGCGGTGCGGCTGAAGCTCTGAGGGCCGCTCGCGAGGCCGGAGGCGCTACTCGGCGGCCTCGGTGGCTCCGCTGGGCTCGGCGGAGGCGTGTCCCACGGAGGAGTCGGGGCGCGGGGTGCTGGCGCGGGGCTTCACGGCGGTCGCCTCGGGTGCCTCCGGGGCGGGGGTCTCCGCGGACGCCTTCGCCGCCGGCTTCTTCGCAGCCGGGTTCCTCTTCGCGGCGGGCTTCTTCGCGGGCGCCGGGTCCTCCCCGATCGCCTCGGCCACGGCGGACGTCTCGGCCACCGCCTGCTCCGTGTCGAGCGACGCGTCCTCGGCGGGCGAAGCGGGTGGCACGGCGGGACGGTCCGCGTCGGCCGCGCCGACGGCCTCGGTCTCGCGGGCCGTGGCGGCGTCGTCGGTCGCGGCGAGCCGGGCGGCGGCCTGCTCCGCCACCTCGGGCACCACGACCAGGTCGTCCGTCTCGATGATCGGGATCGCCGCCGTCGTCGGCCCGAGCTGCAGGGCCGCGATGAGCTCAGGGGCGTGCTTCGTGCTGATGATCAGGCGCGACCAGTCCTCGTCGACGAGGTCGAGCACGACGGCCGACGCGGTGCGCTTGATGAGCAGGAAGTCCTTGCCGCCGTGGAACTTCCACGTGCCGGCGGCGATGGTCAGCGGCACGGCGGTGCCCGGGGCGCGGATTCCGCGGACCCAGATCCAGGGATCCTCGGTGACGGTCGCGGAGCGGATGCTCGATCGGTCGATCACGACGTCGCCGCGGTGGAAGGCGAGCAGCCGCTCGGCCCTCGTCAGGCGCAGTTCGAGGCGGTCGGGGAGCACGGTCACGACGGGCATGCCTCTAGTCTGCCCCGAGTCGCGGTGCCGTCGGGGGAACGGATCGTGCGGCCGGTGCGACCATGGTGGGATGCCGATGGACCAGGAGGAGCTGCGCCGGCTCGACGCGCTGCTCGCCGAGCGCCAGGCCGAGGCCCGCAGCGAGGCCGTCCGGCTCGACGAGGCGCTGGCCGAGCTGCTGCTCGCGCGCGGCGACGGCACGGCCGACGACGAGCACGATCCCGAGGGCACCCCGCTGTCGGCGGAGTGGTCGCGGATGGCCGGAGTGCGCGACGCTCTGACGCGGTCCGAGCGCGAGCTGGCCGACGCCCGCCGCCGGATCGGGCAGGGGGCCTACGGCGACTGCCTCCGGTGCGGCCAGCCGATCGGCGCGGAGCGACTCGCTGCGCGCCCGACAGCCGAGCTCTGCATCGACTGCGCGCGCCTCGCCGAACGCGCCCGCTGACCCTCGTGCGCGGGCCACGGATCTGAGGGCGTGCACAGACAGCGGCTCGGGGAAGCGCGGCTGCGTCTGCGAGAGTTCGCAGGTTGTGCCGCCGTGCCCCCACGGCCCGTCGCTCCCCTCTGCGCTCCCCCTCCGCTCGAAAGGCCCCTCCCATGACCGAGACGTCGACCGATCGCGGCGCGACCGGCGCCCCTCCCGCCCCCGACCGGCGCGCGTGGCGCTCGCTGGTCGTCCTGCTGGCGGGCATGTTCATCGCGCTGCTCGACACCACGATCGTCAACGTCGCGCTGCCGACCATCCGCACCACCCTCGACGCCTCCGAGTCGACGCTGTCGTGGATCATCTCGGGCTACGCGCTCGCGTTCGGCCTGGCGCTCATCCCCAGCGGGCGCCTCGGCGACCGCTTCGGCCACAAGTGGGTCTTCGTCAGCGGAGTCGCGCTGTTCACCGTCGCGAGCTTCGCGTGCGGACTCGCTGCCGACGACCTGCAGCTCGTCGTCGCGCGCGTCGTGCAGGGCCTCGCCGGCGGCATGTTCGTGCCGGCCGTCAACGCGTACATCCAGCTGCTCTTCCGCGGACCCGCGCGCGGCAAGGCCTTCGCGATCATGGGCGCCGTCCTCGGCGTCTCGTCGGCGCTCGGGCCGATCGTCGGCGGACTCATCATCCAGGCGTTCGGCGACGAGAACGGCTGGCGCCTGGTCTTCTGGGTCAACCTGCCGATCGGCATCATGACGCTGATCGCCGCGGCACGCCTGCTCCCCGCACGCCGCGAGCTCGAGTCGGGCGATCGCGCACCGAGCGGCGGTGTCGACTGGCTCGGCCTCGTGCTCGTGTCGGGTGGTCTGGTCGCCCTGCTGGTGCCGCTCATCCAGGGCGAGGACGAGGGCTGGCCGCTCTGGACGATCCTCTCGATCGTCAGCGGAGTCGTCCTGCTCGCGGCGTTCGGCGCCTGGGAGGTCCTCTACGTCCGCCGCGGCCGCACTCCCCTCGTGCCCCCGTCGCTGTTCCGCCACCCCGCCTTCACCGGCGGCGTGATCCTGGCGCTGGTCTACTTCGCGGCCTTCACGAGCATCTTCTTCACCATCTCGCTGCTCTGGCAGTCGGGACTCGGGCACACCGCGCTCGAGTCGGGGCTCGTCTCGATCCCCTTCGCGATCGGCAGCATCATCAGCTCGTCGCAGAGCAACCGGATGACCGCGCGGCTCGGCCGCAACGTCCTGGTCATGGGCAGCGGGCTCCTCGCCATCGGCCTCGCCTGGGTGTGGCTCGTGCTCCTCACCGCGACTCCCGACTCGATCACCAACTGGCAGCTGCTCGCTCCGCTGCTGATCGCCGGGCTCGGCAACGGCTTCTTCATCGCCCCGAACGTCCAGTTCATCGTCGCGACCGTCGATCCGCAGGACGCCGGAGCGGCCAGCGGAGTGATCTCGGCCATCCAGCGCATCGGCTCGGCCGTCGGCATCGCCGTGATCGGCAGCGTGCTGTTCGGCGGGCTCGTCATCACCGGGCCGGACACCGTGGCGTCCGGATTCCTCGACGCCGCGGCGCCCGCGATGCTGCTCAGCACGCTGATGGCGGTCGCGGCCTTCGCCCTGGTGTTCGTGCTGCCGAAGTCGGTCTCGCGCCGCTGAGGCCGGAGGGGGCGGCTCGCGCCGTCCCCTCTACGCGCGTGATGCCGCCGCCGCCGCCTTCGCCGCAGCCGGAAGCGCTCGGACGATGCGGTCGACCGCCGCGTCGTCGTGCGCGGCCGAGACGAACCACGCCTCGAACACCGACGGCGGGAGCGAGACTCCGGAGTCGAGCATCGAGTGGAAGAACGCGGGATACCGGAACGCCTCCTGCGCCTGCACCTCGGCGTAGTCGCGGACGGGCCGGCCGAGGTCGGTGAAGACGAAGCTGAACAGGTTGCCCGCCGTCTGCACCGTGTGCGCCACGCCCTCGGCCGACAGCGCCGCCGACACCTCGCGCTGGAGCGTCGCCGCGGTCGCGTCGAGAGCGGCGTAGACCGCGTCGTCGGCGAGCTGCAGGGTGCGGATGCCCGCCGCGACGGCGACCGGGTTCCCCGACAGGGTCCCCGCCTGGTACACCGGGCCCAGCGGAGCGAGATGGTCCATCACGTCCGCGCGCCCGCCGAGCGCGGCGACCGGCATGCCGCCTCCGATGACCTTGCCGAACGTGTAGAGATCGGCGCGGTACGGCGTCTCGGACGACCGGTTCTCGAGTCCCCACCAGCCGCCGGCGCTCACTCGGAAGCCGGTGAGCACCTCGTCCATGATGAGCAGCGAGCCGTTCGCGTGCACCAGCCCGGCGAGGGCCGCGTTGAAGCCCGCCTCGGGAGCGACGACGCCCATGTTGGCGGCCGCGGCCTCGGTGATCACCGCGGCGATCTCGGAGCCGCGCTCGGCGAGGACGGCGCGCACGGCGTCGAGGTCGTTGTAGGGCAGGACGATGGTCTGCGCGGTCGTCGCGGCCGTCACTCCGGCCGAAGCGGGCAGCGACAGGGTCGCGAGACCCGAGCCGGCGTCGGCCAGGAGGCCGTCGGAGTGGCCGTGGTAGTGGCCCGAGAACTTGATCAGCAGGTCGCGGCCGGTGACGCCCCGAGCGAGGCGGATCGCGGTCATCGTGGCCTCGGTGCCCGTCGAGACGAGCCGCAGCTTCTCGATCGGCGACACTCCGCCGGCCGTGATACGCGCCTCGACGAGCTCGGCGAGCTCGGTCTCGGCGGGCGTCGACGCGCCGAAGGAGAGGCCGCGTGCGGCCGCCTCCTGCACCGCCGCGACGACCTCGGGGTGCGCGTGGCCGAGCACGGCCGGCCCCCAGGAGCAGACGAGGTCGACGTACTCGCGGCCGTCGGCGTCGGTGATGTGCGGGCCCGACGCCGAGACCATGAAGCGCGGGGTGCCGCCGACCGAGCGGAACGCTCGGACGGGCGAGTTCACGCCGCCGGGGATCGCGTGGCGGGCACGCTCGTACAGGGTGTCGTTCGCCGAGGTGGTCACGGATCCAGGGTACGCGGGCGGCCCGGGGCGCTCGGGCCGAACGCTCCCGTTCGGACGAGATGCCGAGCTTCGGCGGGCGGATCGCTCGCGATCAGCGCTCGAGCAGATCGCGAGCGATCAGCGCTTCAGCAGATCCCGAGCGATCAGTTCTTCAGCAGATCGCGAGCGATCTCGACCGCCCAGTACGTCAGCACGGCGTCGGCCCCCGCGCGGAGGATCCCCGTCACCGACTCCAGGATCGCCGGCTCGCGCGAGATCCAGCCGTTCGCGGCGGCGGCCTCGATCATCGCGTACTCCCCCGACACCTGGTACGCCCAGACCGGCACGTCCGAGACGGCGGCGACATCGGCCAGCACGTCGAGGTAGCTCATCGCGGGCTTCACCATCACGACGTCCGCGCCCTCGGCGAGGTCGAGCGTCGCCTCACGGAGTCCCTCGCGGCGGTTGGCCGGATCCTGCTGGTACGTGCGGCGATCGCCCTCGAGGGTCGACTGCACCGCCTCGCGGAAGGGCCCGTAGAAGCTCGACGCGTACTTCGCCGAGTAGGCGAGGATCGCCGTGTCGAGATGGCCCGACTCGTCGAGCGCCCCGCGGATCGCGCCGACCTGGCCGTCCATCATCCCCGAGAGGCCGAGCAGGTGGGAGCCGGCCTCGGCCTGGGCGAGCGCCATCTCCTCGTAGCGGAGGAGGGTCGCGTCGTTGTCGACACGGCCGCGCTCGTCGAGCACCCCGCAGTGGCCGTGGTCGGTGAACTCGTCCAGGCACAGGTCGGTCTGCACGACCAGCGCGTCGCCGACCTCCTCGACGACCGCGCGGGTGGCGGCGTTGAGGATCCCGTCGGGATCCGTCGCGCCGGAGCCGACCGCGTCGCGCGTGGTGGGCACACCGAAGAGCATGACGCCGCCGAGACCGGCCTCGGCCGCCTCCGTCACCGCGCCGCGGACGCTGTCCAGCGAGTGGTGCATGACCCCGGGCATCGACCCGATCGGTCGAGCCTCGGTGATGCCCTCCGCGACGAAGAGGGGGAGGACGAGCTGGGCCGGGTGGATGCGGGTCTCCTGCACGAGCCGGCGCATCGCCGGGGTGGTGCGGAGTCGCCGCGGACGGATGGCGGTCATGCCTCCAGCCTAATCCGGCGTGGAGCGGCGGCCGCTGGAGCAGGACATCGGCCGGAAGAGGTCTCAGCCGTCATCGTGGCCGTCGAGGTGGTCCAGGTCCTGTGCCGCTCCTTCCCAGCGTCGAGGGCGCCCGGATCCTCCCCTGACGACGTCCTAGCCGACTTCTGCAGCACACCGGATCGGCAAGGTACCCGCATGCACGAGCTCATACTCCTTCTCCGCTCCGGCGACGGGTTCGCCGCCGCATCCGCCATCGTCTCCGCCGGGATCCCGCGATCAGTGGTCCAGCGCGCTCTCGACGATCGCGCGGTACTCCGCGGCTGGTACGCACTCGCCGATGTGCACCCACTAGAGCTCGCGGCCGTGCGAGCTGGAGGGGTGCTCACATGCGTCGCCCTCCTCCGGCACCTCGGCCTCTGGACGACGGAGCGGCCCCGCCTGCACGTGGCCCTCGGGAGTTCGTCGGTGCACGACCTCCGCCCCGGCGAAGTCGGCCACTGGAGGACCTGGCCCGGACAAGGCCGCCGATCCGCCTCGCAGGACGGGATCGGAGCTGCGATCCTGAACGTCATGACCTGCGCGAGAGAGGACGACGCGATCGCGACCATCGACTCCGCTCTGAACAGCGGCCTGCTGCCTGCGGAGGAGCTCCCTTCGCTCCGGGCGATCGCGCCGATCGGCAAGCAGCTGCTCCTCGACCGGGTCGACGGACGGAGCCGGTCAGGGCTCGAGACGAAGATCCGCGTGAGCACTCGCCGGCTCCGGGTCCAGGTACGCTCGCAGGTCGCGATCCCTCGGGTCGGCCGCGTCGACACCGTCGTCGGTGAACGCCTCGTCCTCGAGAGCGACGGCCACCGCTACCACTCCTCGCTCGAGCAGTTCCACGAGGACCGCCGACGCGATCTCGAGCTCGCCGCCCAGGGCTACCTGTGCCTTCGGCTCGACAACCACCAGATCATGCACGACTGGCCACGAACCGAAGCGGTGATCGTCTCGCTCATCCGGCGACGAGAGCACTTGTGGACCCCGGCACAGAGGCGGCGGCACGAGCTCAGCTGAGATCACTCCTCAGCCACCATCATCGCTGAGCACCGCTTCTGGCTGAGGTTCTGCAGCGGTGCCCTCGAAACGGACCACTCGGCGCCCCAGCAGGAGCCCCGGGCTCAGCGGCTCGCGCGCTCCGTGGCGACGCGGGCGACCGCCTCGATCAGGGAGGACGCCGAGCGCTCGTCGGCGACGACGTCGACGCGCAGGCCCGAGGCGCGGGCGTCCTTCGCGGTCTGCGGGCCGATCGCGGCGACGAGGGTCGATTCCGGGACGGGGCCGAGCTGCTGCTGGACCTGCTCGGCGACGCTGCCCGAGGTGACGAGGATCGCGTGGACCGCTCCGCTCGCCACGTCGTTGACGACCCGGTCCTCGACCGGGACTCCCACCGTGCGGTAGGCGACCACCGAGCGGACGTCGTGGCCGATGCGCTTCAGGCCCTCGGTGAGCAGGGGCTTGGCGATCTCGGAGCGCAGCGTGAGAACGCGGAGCGGGTGCTTCCCTCCGGTCGCCTCCTCCCACTCGGCCAGGAGACCGCGGGCGGAGTTGTCCTCGGACGGCACGAGGTCGACGGCGTAGCCGGCGGCGACGAGGGCGGCGGCGGTGGTCTCGCCGACCGCTGCGATGCGGGTCGACGGCGGCACCGTGGTGCGCAGGAGGGACAGGACGTCGACCGTCGTCGCACTCGTGACGGTCATCCAGTCGAAGGCGCCGCCCTCGAGATCGGCGAGCGCCCGCTCGAGCGCGGGGAAGTCGTCGGTCGGTGCGAAGTTGATCATGGGAGCGACGACGGGCGAGGCTCCCTTGGCGCGGAGAGCTGCGGCGACGCCGTCCCCCCACGGGCCTCCGCGGGGGACGAGGACGCGCCAGCCCTGCAACGGCTTCTCCCACTGGGAGTAGGCGGCGGGCACGATCACGAAGGGGCTCCCAGGGGTGCGAGTTGGGCGGCACCCGCACCGAGAAGCGCGTCAGCGAGCAGAGAGCCGCAACGGAACGCGGCTTCGACGACGGGCAGTTCGCGACCACCATACTGCGAATCCGCCACATGTCGACCTCCGCCGGAGGAACCGTTACCGACCCGCTCCCTCACCTCGCGGGCGAGGGACGCCGATCCGTCCGTCGCGAAGACGACGCCGCTGAGCACGACCTCGTCCCCCTCGACCGCGGCGGTGGCCCCGATCGGAGCGGCGCAGCCGGCCTCCAGCGCGGCCAGGAGGCTGCGCTCGGCGGTGATCGCGGCTCGCGTGGGAGTGTGCTCGACGGCCGCGAGGGCCGCGCGCAGCTCGTCCGACGGCTCCTCGTCGCGCACCTCGATCGCGAGCGCACCCTGACCGGGCGCGTGCGGCGAGACGCCGAAGTCGAGCAGCTCGGTGATCGCCTCCGTGCGACCCAGGCGGCGAAGTCCCGAGTAGGCGAGGACGATCGCGTCCAGTGCGGAGTCGCCGTCCTCGGTCACCCGGCGCAGGCGCGTGTCGATGTTGCCGCGGATGTCCACGATCTCGAGGTCGGGGCGGGCGGCGAGCAGCGCGGCGCGGCGGCGCGGCGATCCCGTGCCCACCCGTGCGCCCGGAGGCAGCGTCGCGAGGGTGCGCCCGTCGCGCGCGCACAGGGCGTCGCGCGGGTCCTCGCGTTCCGGGACGGCCCCCAGGAGGAGGCCGTCGACCGGCGCGGTCGGCAGGTCCTTGAGCGAGTGCACGATCGCGTCGCAGCGCCCCGCGAGCAGGGCGTCGCGCAACGCGCTCACGAAGACCCCGGTGCCGCCGAGGGACGCCAGGGAGCCCTTCATGCGGTCGCCGTCCGACTCGATCCGCACCAGCTCGACGGGCACGCCCGCCGCAGCCGACATGAGGTCGGCCGTCATGCTCGTCTGCGCGACCGCGAGAGCGCTCGCGCGCGTGCCGATCCGGATGCTCATCGAGGGCCTCCCGTCACGGGGCGACTCCCGCGAGCGCGGGCTTGAAGCCGGCGCGGACGTTCTCGCAGCAACCGGGACGGCAGACGTCGTACCAGGGGCCGAGCGCCGTCATCGACGGCCGCTCCTCGGTCGGCGTGCCGTTGACGCGCTCGAGCACGAGGTCGACGAGCCCGGCGACGTAGACCGGGTCGGTGCCGGGGGTCGCCACGCGGATCGCGACGAGCCCGTTCTCCTCGGACGTCTCGAGCGCTTCGTTGTCGAGGTCCCACATGACCTCCATGTGGTCCGACACGAAGCCCAGCGGCACGATGAGGACGGCCTTGCGGCCGCGAGCGGGCAGCTCGGCGATCGCGTCGTTGATGTCGGGCTCGAGCCAGGGCTGCGTGGGCGGGCCGGAGCGCGACTGGTAGACGAGCTGCCACGGCACGTCCTCGGTGGTGGCGGCCGCCATGACGACCTCCGCCACGGCGAGGTGCTGCGCCTCGTAGGCGCCGCCCGCGCCGAAGCCGTGCACGTCGACGACGGTGCCGTCGTCGTGGCGCTCGTGCGGTCCGCTGCGCTCGGCGTCGGCCATCGGGATCGAGTGCGTCGAGAACAGCACCTCCACCTCGGTGGTGAGGTCGATGCCCGGCAGGCGCCCCTGCAGCTCCTCGAGACCGTCGTGCACGGCCTTGACGAACGGCATGACGAAGCCCGGGTGGTCGAAGAACTGGCGCACCTTGTCGATCCGCAGCTCGCCCTCGAGGCCGGTGGCGTCGAGCGCCGCGGCGTAGTCCTCGCGGTACTGACGGCAGGACGAGAAGGAGGAGTAGGCGCTGGTCGCGATGGCGATCAGGTTCGAGAAGCCGCGCTCCTTCGCCTCCGCCACCGCCTCGCTCATGTAGGGCGCCCAGTTGCGGTTGCCCCAGATCACGGGGAGGTCGATGCCGCGCTTCTCGAGCTCGACCTCGAGGGCCGCCTTCAGCGCGCGGTTCTGCGCGTTGATGGGGCTGACGCCGCCGAAGTGCCGGTAGTGGTGGGCGACCTCCTCGAGGCGCTCCTCCGGGATCCCGCGGCCGCGGGTGACGTTGCGCAGGAACGGGATGACGTCGTCCTGCCCCTCCGGTCCACCGAAGCCGGCGAGCAGGATCGCGTCGTACGCGACGGGCACCTCGACGTGCTCCGGTCCGGATGCGGCGGCCGGGGTGGCCCCGCGGACCAGGACGCCGGAGTCGCTCATCGGGGAGTCGGGAGTCGTGTCGCTCATCGGAGCACCTCTGCGATCTGGTCGGCCTCGATGCGCCGACCGGTGAAGAACGGGACCTCTTCGCGCACGTGACGACGCGCCTCCGTGGCGCGCAGGTCGCGCATCAGGTCGACCAGGTTGACGAGCTCCTCGTCCTCGAGCGCGAGGATCCACTCGTAGTCGCCGAGCGAGAAGGACGCCACCGTGTTCGTGAGGACGGAGCGGAAGCGCGAGCCCTGACGGCCGTGCTGGGCGAGCATCGAGCGGCGCTCCTCCTCGGGGAGGATGTACCACTCGTAGGAGCGGACGAACGGGTAGACCGTGAGCCAGCGCGCCGGCTCCTTGCCGCGCATGTAGGCGGGCAGGTGGTTCGAGCTGAACTCGGCGTCGCGGTGCACGCCCATCGCGTTCCAGGTGGGCAGGAGGACCGACAGGAGGTCGGTGCGTCGCAGCACGCGGTAGCCGCGCTGCAGCTCCTCGGGCTCGGAGCCGACGAGCCAGAGCATGATGTCGGCGTCGGCGCGGAGGGCCGAGACGTCGTAGGTGCCGCGGACGGTGACGCCCTCGCTCGCGAGCTGCGCGACGACGCGCTCGTACTGCTCGGCGGCCGGGGCGGCGGAGTCCTCGGAGAGGCTGAGCGGACGTGCGGGATCCCTGCGGAGGACCGCCCAGAGCGTGTATCCCAGAGGCTGATCGGCGGGAGCCTGATCGGCGGGGCGCTGCGGCGAGGAAGCGGCAGCGGTCTCTTCGCGGGCGGACTGAACGGGACCCGCCGTTCCGGCGGTCTGATCGGTCATTGATCCATCATCCCTCCGCTCGTGCGGATGCACAAAAGCGGCGACGGCTCTGGCGCCGGGGGCTCCGGCGCGCTAGCGGACGACGAACGGCCGCCCCCGTGGGGACGGCCGTTCGGAGAGGGGGTTCAGTCCTCGGTGATCTGCTTGACGACGCCCCAGGCGATCAGCCCGACGGCGGCGGCGACTCCCGCGGCACCGGCGATCAGCGCCGACGGGTTCTGCCGGCCGACGACCCGGAACTTCCGCTGCAGGGTGCGCTGCGCGTTCTTCACCTTGCGCGGCACGTTGATCTTGAACTCGATGGCGTCGAGCGTCGCGGCCAGCTCCTGGCGGGCGCGCTCGATGTCGGCCTTCAGCTGGTCGGGCTTCAGCTGGGCCGGGTCGACGAAGCGGGGGGTGGTGGTGCTCACGTCAGTGGTCATAAGTGCCGACTCCCTTGAACGCCTGGACGTCCTTCTTGATGCTCTCGATCGAGTCCTGCGGAACGGGCGGGACGGCCTTCTTGATCGACTTGACGCCGACCAGCGCGAGCACGACGGCCACGACGAGGAAGAACACGGTGACGATCAGCGCCGACAGCCACGCGGGCAGCCACGACGAGATGCCGATGATCGCGAAGGTCACCAGGGTGGCCCAGGCGGTCAGGAGGAGGAAGGCCGCGACGGCGAACAGGGCGACCGCGAGGCCCGCGCTCTTCGCCTTGCCGGACAGCTCGTTCTTCAGGGAGGCGAGCTCGGCCTTCACGAGCTCGATGACGAGCCCCGGGAGGTCGCCGACGAGCTCGCCCAGTGATCGGGCGTTCTTCGGATTGCGTTCGTTCACCACGGGGGCTCCTCGAGGTCGGGACGTGCCGGCCCGGCACCGGTCGATGGGGCCGAGCGGATGAGAACTACGCCTTGCTCGTGGAGGTCGACGACGCCGATCCTCCCGAGCCGGCCGAGGCCGCGGCCTCGTCGACCTTGGCGGCCGCGCGGCGTGCTGCGGCGGTGGCCTCGGCATCGCTCGCGCCCTGCGACTTCTTCCCGCCCGCGACGGCCTTCGAGACGACCGTGCGCACGATCTCGTACGCCTTGTCCGAGACGGTGCCGAGCTGCTGCTTCGCCGCTCCGCCGACCGCTCCCGCGACGTCCTGCACCGGCTGGGTCTGCCAGAACCGGTTCGCCGCCGCGGCGATCTGCTCGTACCGCTTGCGGCCCGCGCGTGCTCCCAGCACGTATCCGGCTGCGGCTCCTGCCACGAAGATGATCTTGCCCTTCACGCCTACTCCTCGTCCTGGGCCGCTCTCGCGGCTCGTTCACGCGGTCGATGACCACTCGTGTCGGGGCGCACCGCACTCACGCGGGCGCCTGCGACCCAGAGTAGCCGCCGCCGTCGGGTTCTTCGCGCGGGAGCCCGACGCCTTGACGCACCAGGCGGCGGCGGACTAGGGCGGCGGTCTCGGCCGCGTGCGGCAGCACCGATGCGAGCCCGGTCCCGGCGATCCAGGTGCCCGTGACGGCGAGGCCGGGCACGGGGGCGAGGGCTTCCCGGAACGCCTCGAGGTGGTCGCGCCGGCCGAGGGCCGCGGCGGGACGCACGTTCGCCCAGCGCACCCGGGCGGAGGCGACGAGCGCGGCGGGGTCGAGGTCGACTCCCAGCAGGATCGACGCGTCGCGGAGCGCGGTGGCGGCGGCACTCGCGTCGTCGGCTCCCGCGAGCGGCGGCGCCTCGCCCGGCCTGCCGTAGGAGAGGCGGAGCACGTGGCGGCCGCGCGGCAGCGTGTCGGCCAGCCAGGACCACTTCGCGGTCGCGTGGGTGAGCGCCTTCGCCACGACGTCGTCGGCGGTCGGGGCGACCAGCACTCCGGATCCGCGCGGCGCCGCGTCGAGACGGGCGTCGTCGATCACGAGGGTGACGAGCTCGACGGTGTCCTCGCCCGGCTCGTCCGCGTCGCGGGCCGCCGGCACCAGATCGGCGAGCAGCGCGCGCGCATCGTGCTCCGGAGTCGCGACGATCACGGCGTGAGCCGTGAGGTCCGAGCCGTCGGCGAGACGGAGGGAGAAGGGAGCGTCCTCTGCGGGGCGCTCGAGGCTCGCGACACCGGTGCCGGTGCGGATCTCGCCGGAGAGGTAGTCGATCCGCTCGACGAGCGCGGCGACCAGGCGGTGCATGCCGCCGTCCAGGCCCCGCACGGCGACGCCCGCCGGGACGTTGGCACGCAGAGCCGCCACCGCTCCCGCGAGGGAGCCCCGTCGGGTGATCGCGCCGTTCAGCCCGGGAGCCGCGAGATCGACGTCGATGTCCTCGGGGCGCGAGGAGTAGACGCCCGAGACGACCGGGGCGACGAGGTCCTGGAGCACCCGCTCGCCCATCCGGGTGCGGACGAGTTCGGCGAGCGAGTGGGCCCGGCCGATGCGCAGCACCGGCATGAGGGTGTCGAGCCAGGCCCGCGTCGCGGCCCGCCGGCCGATGGCGCGGACCACGTCAGGAGCCAGGGGCGTGCTCGGGATCCCGAGGATCCCGGCGCGCGGAGACGGGACGGAGCGGCCGCCGGACAGGTGCAGCCAGGATCCGCCGGTGCTCGGCTCGACGACCGACTCGGCGAGCGGATGACCGCCGAGGGTGAGCCCGGCGAGCACCTTCTCGACGTGCCCGCCACGGGTCGCGAAGCTCTCGGCCCCCGCGTCGAGCACGGTGCCGGCGAGGTGCAGCGGGGCGACCGAGCCGCCCACCCGCTCACCCGCCTCGAGCACGACGACGCGCAGGCCGATCCGGAGGCACTCCGCGGCGGCGGCGAGCCCCGCGACTCCCCCGCCGATCACCGCGACGTCGTGGTCGACGGGACGCTCGGGACTCACGGCCGCCAGTCGTGCGCGAAGGCGACGAGTCGCGTCAGCACGTCCGGGTCGGTCTCGGGCGGCACGCCGTGGCCGAGATTGAGCACGTGCGCCGGGGCACTGAGACCGCGGCGGAGGACGTCGTCGACGTGCGCGGCCAGCACCTCCCAGGGCGCCGAGAGCAGGGCGGGATCGACGTTGCCCTGCACGGGCACGAAGCCGCCGAGGCGGTGGTTCGCCTCGTCCAGCGGGATCCGGTAGTCGACTCCGACCACGTCGGCCCCGATCGCGTGCATGGCGCCGAGCAGCTCGCCGGTGCCGACGCCGAAGTGCACGATCGGCACGTTCCGGCGGACGCCGCCGCTCTCGAAGGCCAGGTCGCGCACGTGGGTGAGCGCGCGGGTCGAGGCGGGAGCGACGTGCGCCGTGTAGTCGGCGAGGGAGAGCGCCCCCGCCCACGAGTCGAACAGCTGGGCGGCGCTCGCTCCGGCCGTCACCTGCGCCCGGAGGAAGAGGCCGGTGACCTCGGCGGTCCACTCCATCAGCCGGGCCCAGGCCTCGGGGTCGGCGTGCATCAGCGTGCGGGCGCGGATGTGGTCCTTCGACGGACCGCCCTCGACGAGGTACGCGGCGAGGGTGAACGGGGCTCCTGCGAAGCCGATCAGCGGAGTGTCGCCGAGGCCCGCGACCGTGCGGCGCACGCCCTCGCGGATCGGCTCGAGGGTCTCGTCGAGCACCGAGGGGTCGATCGCCGTCAGCTCGTCGACATCGGCGGAGGTGCGCACCGGCTTCTCGAGCACCGGGCCGCGACCCGGCACGATGTCGACCGCGACGCCCGCGAGCCGCAGCGGGATCACGATGTCGCTGAAGAAGATGCCCGCGTCGGTGCCGTGGCGCCGCACCGGCTGCAGGGTGATCTCGCTCGCGAGCGCCGGATCGAGGCAGGCGTCGAGCATCTTCGTGTCGGTGCGCAGCGCCCGGTACTCGGGCAGGCTGCGGCCCGCCTGCCGCATGAACCAGACCGGCGTGCGCTCCGGCCGCTCCGAGCGGTACGCGCGCACGAGCGCCGAGTCGGCTGTGCGCCCGGCCGAGAGGGGGTGCAGCGGATCGAGCAGGCCGTCGAGTGGGGAGGTCACCGCGGCATTATTCCAGGCTTCCCCGAGCGTTCCTCCCGGATCCCGGGCCCGCTCCCCCGGGACGGCGCGTAGACTGCTGAGGTGCTTCTGTGTCTGACGGCGTCGCACAAGAACGCCAGCTTCGATCTCCTCGAGAAGCTCTCCGTCGACTCCTCCGCCGTCGCCTCGGCGCTCGCGGACGGCATCGACTTCGTCTCGGGGGCCGTCGTCGTGGCCACCTGCAACCGCTTCGAGGCCTACCTCGACATCGACGAGCCGCTCACCGCCGCCCGCGCGGTCGCCGTCGAGGCCGCCACGGCCGCCGTCAGCGCCGCGACCGGAGTCGAGCAGGAGCAGCTCCGCGGCAGCGTCGACGTCGTCTCGGGCGACCGCGTGGCCGAGCACCTCTTCGCCGTGTCCAGCGGGCTCGAGTCGGTCGTCGTCGGCGAGGGCGAGATCGCCGGCCAGGTGCGCCGCTCCCTCGAGGAGGCCCGCCGCCTGGGCACCACCTCGTCCGAGCTCGAGCGCCTTTTCCAGCGCGCCTCGCAGACCTCGCGCGGCATCAAGAACCGCACCGGCCTCGGCAGCGCCGGCCGCTCGATCGTCCGGCTCGCGCTCGACCTCGCCTCCAGCCGCATCACCGACTGGCGCGCGGCCCGCGTGCTCCTGATCGGCACCGGCAGCTACGCCCGCGCGACCGTCGCGGCCCTGCGCGATCGCGGCGTCGTCGACATCGCGGTGCACTCCCCCTCCGGCCGCGCCGGGGGCTTCGCCGCGCGGCGTGCCCTGCGCCCCATCGAGGGGGCCGACCTCGCGGCCGAGGCGGTCGGTGCCGACGTCGTCATCACCTGCACCACCACCGAGGCGCCCGTGCTCGACGCGGCCCTGCTGATCGACGGACGGCTCCACTCCGCCGCTCGCGAGCGCCAGCTCGTGATCGATCTGGGCCTGCCCCGCAACGTCGCCGCCGACGTGACGAGCGTCAGCGGCGTGGAGCTGCTGGACCTCGAGACGATCAGCCTCCACGCACCCCTCGAGGTGCTCGACGCCTCCGAGAAGGCGCGCGCGCTCGTCGACAAGGCGGCTCGCAAGTTCTCGGACGTGGCCGACGAGAAGAGCCTCACCCCGGCGGTCGTCGCCCTCCGCGCCCACGTGTTCGACGCGCTCGACGCCGAGATCGAGCGGGCCCGCTCCCGCGGCGACGACGACGGGCGGACGGAGCAGGCGCTGCGCCACCTCGCCGGCGTGCTGCTGCACACCCCGAGCATCCGTGCGCGCGACTACGCTCGCGCCGGCGCGCAGGAGGCGTACCTCACCGGTCTCGAGGCGCTCTTCGGCATCGAAGTACCCGCCGAGCCCGCCGTGGCGCGCCCGCGCAGGGACGACTCCGCCGCCACCGCCTGACCCGTGGCACTGCGGCTCCCCTTCGACGCCGAGCCGATCCTGACCGACCGGCTCCTGCTGCGGCCGCTGCGCGTGGAGGACGCCGCCGATCACGCGCGCTACCAGGGGCACTCCGACGCGGTGCGCTACCTCCGCTGGCCGGTGCGCACTCCGGAGGAGTCGCACGCGCACCTGCTCACCCGGCTGCCGTCCGCGCGGCTCGCCGCCGACGGCGACGTGGTGGTGCTGGCGATGGTGCCGCGCGAGGGCCCGCTCTCGGGGCACGTGGTCGGCGATCTCACGCTGATCGCCGTCTCGGTCGAGCAGGGGGCGGTCGAGATCGGCTGGGTGCTGCATCCGGACGCGCAGGGCGCGGGTCTCGCGACGGAGGGAGCCCTCGCGCTGCTCGACCTCGCGTTCGACCGGCTCGGCGCCCACCGCGCGATCGCTCAACTCGACGACCGCAACTCAGCCTCCGCCCGCCTCTGCGAGCGCCTCGGGATGCGGCGCGAGGCGCACCACGTCGAGGACGAGTACTGCAAGGGCGAGTGGACGTCGACCCTCGTCTACGCACTGCTGGCGCGGGAGCACCGGACCCTCGGCTGATCGAGCAGCCTGCGCAGCGGGCGTACCGAGATCCGCCGGCGCTGGAGCCGGAGGTCTCGATACACCGCTCCGCGGCTACTCGACCAGCGAGAGGAAGAGGCTCACGCTCCGCGCAGGCCCGAGAAGAGGTGCGCCTCGAGCTGGTCGAGCGGGACGCGCTCCTGCTTCATCGTGTCGCGGTCGCGCACCGTCACGGCGTCGTCCTCGAGGGAGTCGAAGTCGACCGTCACGCAGAACGGGGTGCCGATCTCGTCCTGGCGGCGGTAGCGGCGGCCGATCGCGCCGGAGTCGTCGAAGTCGACGTTCCAGAGCTGGCGGAGGCGGTCGGCGACCTGACGGGCGAGCGGCGAGAGCGCCTCGTTGCGCGAGAGCGGCAGCACCGCCACCTTGACCGGCGCCAGGCGCGGGTCGAGGTGCAGCACCGTGCGGGTCTCGACCTTGCCCTTGGCGTTCGGGGGCAGCTCCTGCTCCTCGTACGCGTCGACGAGGAACGCCATCAGCGCGCGGGTGAGCCCGAACGACGGCTCGATCACGAACGGCACGAAGCGCTCGTTGCGCGTCTGGTCGAAGAACGAGAGGTCCTTGCCCGAGTGCTCCATGTGGGTCTTGAGGTCGAAGTCGGTGCGGTTCGCGACTCCCATCAGCTCGCCCCACTCGCCCGACGCGAAGCTGAAGCGGTACTCGATGTCGACCGTGCGCTTGGAGTAGTGGGAGAGCTTGTCCTTCGGGTGCTCGTACTGCCGGATGTTCTCGGGGTCGATGCCGAGGTCGACGAACCAGTCCCAGGCGAGCTGCATCCAGGTCTCCTGCCACTCCTCGTCCGTGCCGGGCTCGACGAAGAACTCGAGCTCCATCTGCTCGAACTCGCGGGTGCGGAAGATGAAGTTGCCCGGAGTGATCTCGTTGCGGAACGCCTTGCCGATCTGGCCGATGCCGAACGGCGGCTTCTTGCGCGCGCTCTGGAGCACGTTGGCGAAGTTGGTGAAGATGCCCTGCGCGGTCTCGGGGCGGAGGTAGTGCAGTCCGGACTCGTCGTCGACGACGCCGAGGTAGGTCTTCATCAGCCCCGAGAACTGCTTGATCTCGGTCCACTGGCCGACCTTGTCGGGGTGCTCCGGGTCCGGGATGTCGGCGAGGCCGTTCACGGGCGGGTGGCCGTTGACCTCCTCGTACTTCTCGAAGAGGTGGTCGGCGCGGTAGCGCTTGTGGGTGATGAGCGACTCGGTGAGCGGGTCGGAGAAGACGCCGACGTGACCGGAGGCGTTCCAGATCGCGGTGGGCAGGATGACGGCGGAGTCCAGTCCGACGACGTCGCCGCGGCCCTGCACGAAGGCCTTCCACCACTGGCGCTTGATGTTCTCCTTCAGCTCCACACCGAGCGGCCCGTAGTCCCACGCCGAGCGCGTGCCTCCGTAGATCTCTCCCGAGGGGAAGACGAACCCCCGGTGCTGCGCGAGGGTGATGACTTTGTCGAGGGTGGTGGATTCTGCCACGGGTTGCTCCTCAGCTGTTCGGGCGCACGGGGCCCCGACGCGCGCCGGCTGCGCGCGTCCTGTGATGTGTGCACCCATGGTAGCCGCGGGGCGCCCGGGCGCCGGGTGCAGGCGGGAGGCGGGAGGATGGCCGCATGAGCAGTCACCCGCCGATCGTCGTGTCCGCCGTCGTCGTCCTCCGCGAGCGCCGCGTGCTGATGGTGACGGCCCGAGGGCGCGACGTGGTCTACCTCCCCGGCGGCAAGGTCGACGCGGGCGAGACCGGCGAGCACGCGGCCGCGCGCGAGGCGCAGGAGGAGCTCGGCACAGCGACCACCCGGCTCGAGGAGCTGTTCGTCGTCCGCACCCAGGCCCACGGCGAGCCGGAGGGCCGCGAGGTGCACATGCGGGTGTACCTCGCGGAGCTGGCGGGCGAGCCCTCGCCGAGCGCCGAGATCGACTCGCTGCACTGGATCGGGACGGCCGACGCGCACCGGTGCCCGCCTGCGGGCGTGGCGACGCTCGAGCGCCTCCGGCTGCTGGATCTCGTCGACTGAGACGGCGACGCGCCCGGCCCGCCGAGCCCGCCGCGCTCGGAGACGGCCGCCGCCGCCGTCGCTCCGCGCCGACGGCTAGCCTCGTGCCGTGGAGACGAGACGACGCGCACGGGAAGAGTCGACGCCGGGCGGGGCCTCGCGGCTCGAAGCGGTGCGGATGGAGGCGGCGGTCCCGATCCTGCGCATCTTCTCGGTCGCGAAGGCGGGCGAGTTCTACGTCGACTACCTCGGCTTCACCGTCGACTGGGAGCACCGCGCGGGCCGCGACGCTCCCCTCTACCTCCAGGTGTCGCGCTCGGGCCTGCGCCTGCACCTCAGCGAGCACCATCGCGACGGCAGCCCCGGAGCGGCCCTGCACGTGTCGCTGCGCGGGGTGCGCGAGCTGCACGCCGAGCTCGACGCCAAGGCCTACCCGTACCTGAACCCGCGCATCACCCGGACGCCCTTCGGCTTCTCCCTCGAGGTGATCGACCCGTTCGGGAACCAGCTCCGCTTCGCCGAAGCCGTGCCGGAGCCGACTAGCGCCTGAGAACGGCGGAGGTCAACCGTTCACGCCACGTCCATCCGTTTCGAAGAGCGGTCGCCTAGCGTGGCTGCGATGGCTGCACAGGTGACGACCGGACGACCAGGCGCGGTCGAGGCGTCGGAGCGGACCTCCCGCGTCCCGCTCCGGGCCCGCCGACTCGCGCAGCACGCGTCGCGCGTCGCCCCGCTGGCGATGGGCACGGTCGCGTCCAGCGCGATCCTGGTCGGCTCGCTCGGCGTCGGGTACCTGCCCGGCGACTCGCCGATCCGGCAGTGGCCCCTCATCGCGACCCTGCGCTCGACCGCCTCGCTCACCGAGATCTGCGCCATCGCCGTGCTCGGCGGCGGACTGCTCCTGCTGCTCGCGTGGCTGCGGCTCCGCTCGACGGCGCGGAGCGGGGACCCGCGCGCGCTGCGCACGATCCTCGTCGCGGCCCTCTCGTGGTGCGCGCCCCTGCTGATCGCCGTCCCCCTGTTCAGCCGCGACATGTTCTCGTACGTGGCGCAGGGGCGGCTGATGGTTCAGGGGATCGATCCCTACTCGAACGGCGTCGCGACGCTGCCCGGCTGGTTCATCCTCGGCGTCGATCCCGTCTGGGCCGATTCGCCGACCCCTTACGGCCCCCTGTACCTCCTGGCAGAGAGGACCGTGGTCCAGCTGGCCGGCTGGTCCTCCCCCGGGCTCTCGGTCGCCATGCTGCGGGCCGTGTCGGTGGCCGGAGTCGTCGTCATGGCCGTCTACGCGCTGCGGCTCGCCCGGTTGCGCGGCCTCTCCGTCCCGCTGACGGCATGGACCGTCGTCGCGAATCCGCTCACGCTCGTCCTCTTCGTCGTCGCCGGGCACAACGACTCGGTGATGCTGGCGCTGATCCTCGCGTCGCTGTTCTATGCGAGCACCGACCGGAGAGTGCTCGCCGTCGTGCTGATGGGCGCGGCGATCGCGGTGAAGCCGGTCGCCGTGATCGCCCTGCCGGTGGTCGCGCTGCTCTGGCTGCGGCGCGACGCGAGCCTGCGGGAACGGGTGCGCGCCTGGCTCTGGACGGGTCTCGGCGCCCTCGGGCTCGTCGTGGCGGCGGGCTTCGCCGTCGGAGTCGGAGTGGGCTGGGTCGCGGCGATGATCGTTCCCGGCACGATCATGCACTGGTACGCGCCGATGTCGCTCGTCTCGATCCTCGTCTCGACCTCCGTCGAGCTGACGGGGCACGACCCCGCCGCGGCCGTCACCCTCGTGAAGCTGCTGGTGCTCACGCTCGCCGGAGTCGTCGCGGGGTGGCTGATGCTGACGCGCCGCTCGATCGATCCGGTGGCGCGGCTCGCGACCGCCCTGCTGGCGTTCGTGACCGCGTCCTCGGCGATCCACCCGTGGTATGCCCTCTGGATCCTGCCCGTCGCCGCGCTCGCGCGCCCGTGGAGGACGGTCCACGTGCACCTCGCGGTGTACGCGACGATCTTCCTGATGTGCGTGACCCTCGCCGAGCCCGTCGAGGGCAACGGCGGGATCCTCGACCAGCTGCCCGGCCGGGTGGCCACGATCGCGGCCATGGCCGTCGTGGGCCTCTACGTGCTGCTCGGCTACACCGACGCCGAGCGCGTCGAGGTGCGCGGGCTCGTGCGCGGTCTGCCGCTGGGCGGCGAGATGCTCGCGCGCGGCTCCGATCTGCTGCAACGGGCGACGGGGGGCCGCGTCGGCTCGCGGCTCGACCGGCGGTACGTGAGCGCTCGGGCGCGCGACTGACGCCCTCGCGCGACCGGCGCTAGGCGCCCGACTCGTCGCTCCGGCGCCGGCGGCGCTCGATCGCGGCCTGCGCCGCGACGGCGGCGGCCTCGGGATCGCCGGAGCCGAGCACGCTCGAGAGCGAGGACAGCCAGCGGGCGTCGTCGCGGCTGCCCTGCAGCGCGTTCGAGAAGAGCGGCAGCTCGGTGCGGGTGGCGTGGATCGCGTAGGACTCGCGGCTGTAGCCGTTGTCCGGAACCACGGGGGCGCGCCGATCGGAGGAGCGCGCGTCGTCCTGGGGGTCGGCCTCGCGCCCGGACCGCCTCTCGACGGCGTCGTCTCGCTGGTTGTCCTCGACCACGGGTCCTCCTCGTCTCACCGCGACCGCGGCGAGCGGGCGGGCGACCCGGCGACGGTGCCGGGCGCGACGGTCAGAGTACCCCGATCACAGGCCGTCCGGCTCGTCGTCGTCCGGTGCCGCCTCGTCGCGCGCGCGAGGAACCGGGCGCCACACGACGACCTCGGTGCGACGCTGCGCGCGCGTGCCGTGACGCAGCGTCACCACGTCGCCCTCGAGTCCCGCCGCGAAGACGCGGCGCCCCGGCCGGTTGAGGAGCTCGTCGGCCAGGGCCGACTCGAGTTCGCGCACCCGCTGGGACAGCGACTGCACCTGGTTCTCGAGCTGGAGGATCCTCGCGATGCCCTCGAGGGAGACCCCCTCGGAGGACAGCCGTGCGACCTCGCGCAGCTGGACGACGTCGCGCATGGAGTAGCGGCGCGACTTGCCCGCGGTGCGGGTCGGCCGGACGAGTCCGAGCCGGTCGTACTGCCGGAGGGTCTGCGGGTGCATGCCGGCGAGGTCGGCGGCGACCGCGATCGCGAACACGGGGGTGTTCTCGTCCATCACCGCCTCCTCTCCGGCCTCTCGGCCCGTCGCACTCGTGCGCTCTAGTAGCGGGCCTTCTCCAGGAGGTCCTCGCGGGGGTTCTCGGCGGGCTCGGCGGCCGCGTAGGCCTCGAGCGCGGCCTTGGCCGCGGCCGACAGGTGGTCGGGGACCGCGACCTGGACGATGGCCAGCAGATCGCCGGTGCCCTTGCCCGTCTCGACGCCGCGCCCCTTGACGCGCAGCACGCGTCCGCTGGGCGTTCCGGGAGCGACCCGCAGCTTGACGGGCTCTCCCCCGAGGGTCGGGACCTCGATCGTCGCGCCGAACACGGCCTCGACGAAGGTGACCGGGACGTTCACGCGGAGGTTCAGTCCGTCGCGCTCGAAGACGGGGTGCTTGCGGACGGCGACGGTGAGCACCAGATCGCCGGGCTCGCCTCCGTCGGGGCTCGGCCGCCCCTTGCCGCGGACGCGGATCTTCTGCTGGTCGGCCACTCCGGCCGGGATGCGGACCGAGAGCGGTCGCCCCTCGCCGGTCTGCAGCTGCACGGTGTCGCCGCGGGTCGCGGTGAGGAAGTCGATGGTGGTGCTGGCCGTGAGGTCGGCGCCCTTCTGCGGGCCGCCGAAGCCGCGGTACCCGCCGCTGGGCTGGCCGAAGCGGCCGCCGGCGCCGCCGAACATCCCGCCGAGGAGGTCCTCGAAACCGGGAGGCGGGCCCTGCTGTGCGCTGTATCCGGAGCGCCCGCCCTGGCCGAAGACGTTGCCGAACACGTCGTCGAAGCCGCCGGGCTGTCCGCCGGCGGTGAAGCGCGCTCCGCCGCCCATCGCGCGGATCTGGTCGTACTCCTTGCGCTGATCCGCGTCCGAGAGGACGGTGTACGCCTCGCTGATCTCCTTGAAGCGCGCCTCCGCGCGGGCGTCGCCCGGGTTCGAGTCCGGGTGGAACTGCCGCGCGAGCTTGCGGTAGGTCTTCTTCAGATCCGCCGCGGAGACGTCCTTGGACACGCCGAGGACCTTGTAGAAGTCCTTGTCGAACCAATCCTGGCTGGCCATGTGCCTCTTCCTGTGTCGAGTGCGGCGAGGGACCCCGCTCCCGGGCCCGCCGGGAGCGGCGGGAGGAGCGGGGTCCCTCGCGGTGGTGCGGAGGGTGTCAGTCGGCGGGGACCGCGACGACCACCTTGGCGGCGCGCAGGAGCGTGCCTCCGAGGTAGTAGCCCGCCTCGACGACGTCCGCGACCGTGGAGGTCTCGGCGCCCGGAGTGGGCTGCTGGAAGATCGCCTCGTGGATGTTCGGGTCGAACAGGTCCCCGACGGCGCCGGTCTTCACCAGGCCGAGCTTCTCGGTCCCGCCGCGCAGCTTCTGCGCGATGGCGGTGAAGGGGCCGCCCTCGGGCAGGTCGCCGTGCTTCTCGGCGCGGTCGAGGTCGTCGAGCACGGGGAGGATGACCTTCACCGCGTCGCCGATGGCCCGCTCCTTCTCGGCCTGCCGGTTCGACTCCGTGCGCTTGCGGTAGTTCGCGTACTCCGCGGTGACCCGCTGGAGGTCGGCGAGGTGCTCCGCAGCGAGCGTCTCGGCGTCGGACTGGCCCGAGAGGAACGAGAGGTCGGCGTCCGAGAGCGTCGTCTCGACGTCCGGGCCCTCGGCCTCGATCAGACCCTCGGTGTCCTGAGCGGCCTGCGCCGCCTCGGCTCCGGTGGTCGGCTCCTGCTCGGGAGCGCCCTCGGTCGGCTCCTGGTCCTGCCCGCCGGCCGTCACTTGGCGTCCTTCGGCTCGTCGTCGTCGATGACCTCGGCGTCGACGATGTCCTCGTCGTCCTTCTTGTCACCGTCGGCGGGAGCGTCCTGCGGGGCGCTCTGCGCGGCCTGGTCCTGCGAGTAGATCGCCTGGCCGAGCTTGGTCTGCGAGGCGTTGAGGGCGTCGAACGCGGTCTTCACCGCGGCGTCGTCGTCTCCGGCGAGCGCGGTCTTCAGCGCATCGACGTCGCCCTGAACCTCGGACTTGACGTCCTCGGGCAGCTTCTCCTCGTTCTCCTTGATCAGCTTGTCGATCGAGTAGGCGAGGGTCTCGGCGTTGTTGCGGATCTCGGCGGCCTCGCGGCGGGCCTTGTCCTCGGCGGCGTGCTCCTCGGCCTCGCGGACCATGCGCTCGATGTCGTCCTTCGGCAGCGACGAGCCGCCGGTGATCGTCATCGACTGCTCCTTGCCGGTGCCCTTGTCCTTCGCGGACACGTGCACGATGCCGTTGGCGTCGATGTCGAAGGTGACCTCGACCTGCGGGATGCCGCGGGGCGCCGGCGCGATGCCGGTGAGCTCGAAGGTGCCCAGGTTCTTGTTGTCGCGGGTGAACTCGCGCTCGCCCTGGAAGACCTGGATCGCGACGGACGGCTGGTTGTCGTCGGCCGTGGTGAAGGTCTCGCTCCGCTTGGTCGGGATCGCGGTGTTGCGCTCGATGAGCTTGGTCATGATCCCTCCCTTGGTCTCGATGCCCAGCGACAGCGGGGTGACGTCGATGAGGAGGACGTCCTTGCGCTCGCCCTTGAGGACACCGGCCTGCAGGGCGGCGCCGACGGCGACGACCTCGTCCGGGTTGACGCCCTTGTTGGGCTCCTTGCCGCCCGTGAGCTTCTTGACGAGCTCGGCGACGGCCGGCATGCGGGTCGATCCGCCGACGAGGACGACGTGCGCGATGTCCTCGACCTTGACGCCCGCCTCGGCGATGACGTCGGTGAACGGCTTGCGGGTGCGCTCGATGAGGTCGCTGGTGAGCTCCTCGAACTTGGCGCGGGTCAGCGTCTCGTCGAGGTTCGCCGGACCGTTCTCGGTGAGCGAGAGGTAGGGCAGCTGGATGCTGGTCGAGGTGCTCGAGGAGAGCTCCTTCTTCGCCTGCTCCGCAGCCTCCTTGAGGCGCTGACGGGCGATCTTGTCCTTCGACACATCGACGCCGGTGGAGTCCTTGAAGCGCTTGACGAGGTGGTCGACGACGCGCTGGTCCCAGTCGTCGCCGCCGAGGCGGTTGTCGCCGGAGGTCGAGCGCACCTGGATGGTCGAGAAGTCGTCGTCCTTGCCCACCTCGAGGAGGGACACGTCGAAGGTTCCGCCGCCGAGGTCGAAGACCAGGATGAGCTCGTCCTCCTTGCCCTTGTCGAGGCCGTAGGCGAGGGCGGCCGCGGTGGGCTCGTTGATGATGCGGAGGACGTTCAGTCCGGCGATCTCGCCGGCGTCCTTCGTGGCCTGGCGCTCGGCGTCGTTGAAGTAGGCGGGGACCGTGATGACCGCGTCGGTCACCTTGTCGCCCAGGTACTGCTCGGCGTCGCGCTTGAGCTTGCCCAGGATGCGGGCCGAGATCTCCTGCGGCGTGTACTTCTTCTCCTCGACCCCGAAGGTCCAGTCGGTGCCCATGTGGCGCTTGACCGACGCGATGGTGCGGTCGACGTTGGTGACGGCCTGGCGCTTCGCGGTCTCGCCGACGAGCACCTCGCCGTCCTTGGTGAACGCGACGACGGACGGGGTGGTGCGGAAGCCCTCGGCGTTCGCGATGACGGTGGGCTCGCCACCCTCGAGGACGGCCACGACCGAGTTGGTGGTTCCCAGATCGATGCCTACGGCACGGGACATAGCGTGTTTCTCCTTCGCGACCGGCCGGCCGTGAAGGCGGTCGATCAGTTGTCGTGAGTGGTGCTGACGTGAGTGGTGCAAACCTCTGCGGGAGTTGAGTCCCGCAGGCTCAAGTTTACGCGGACCATTCCTGGAGTCAAGCCGGGAACGGAGAAGTTGAGTCCAGCGGGCTCAACTCTCGGTGGCAGCTTCCCGCCGTTCACCTCCACGCCCTACGGTGAGCGCATGACCGAACGCGCCGGCCGTCGACCCGTCCTCGCCTGGGGCCTCTGGGACTGGGGCGGATCCGCCTTCAACGCCGTCGTCACCACCTTCGTCTTCACGGTCTACCTCACGACCGACGGCCTCTTCGGCACCCCCAGCGGAGTCTCGGCCGCGCTCGGCTGGTCGCTCGCGGGGGCGGGGCTGGTCGTCGCCCTGATCGCTCCGATCACCGGCCGCCGGGCCGACCTCGGCGGACGCCGCCGGCTGTGGCTCGGGATCCACTCCGCCGTCGTCGTGGCGTGCATCCTGCTGATGTTCCTCGTCCGCCCCGATCCCGGATACCTCTGGCTGGGCCTCGGGCTGCTCGCCGTCGGCACGGTCTTCTTCGAGTTCGCGAGCGTCAACTACAACGCGATGCTCACCCAGGTCTCGACGCGCGCCACGATCGGCCGGGTCTCGGGCTTCGGCTGGGGCATGGGCTACGTCGGCGGCATCGTGCTCCTGCTGATCGTCTACTTCGGCTTCATCTCGCCCGAGGTCGGACTCTTCGGCGTGACCGGGGAGGACGGACTCGACGTCCGCGTCTCGATCCTGCTCGCGGGCGTCTGGTTCGCCGTCTTCGCGATCCCCGTGCTCGTCGCGGTGCCCGAGCTGCCGGCGCGGGCGGGCTCGCGCGAGCGCGTCGGCGTGATCGCCTCCTACCGCGCCCTGTTCCGCCAGATCGCCGCACTGTGGCGCGAGAGCCGCACCACCGTGCTGTTCCTGATCGCGAGCGCCGTGTTCCGCGACGGGCTCACCGGCGTCTTCACCTTCGGCGGGGTCCTCGCGCAGGGCACGTTCGGCTTCACCGCCGGCGAGGTGATCCTCTTCGCCATCGCGGCCAACGTGGTCGCCGGAGTCGCCACCATCTCGGTCGGCGCCCTCGACGACCGCCTCGGCCCCAAGACCGTGATCGTCGCCTCGCTGGTCGGGCTGCTCGTCTGCGGCACCGCGGTCTTCGTGCTGCACGACGGCGGCGCCACCGTCTTCTGGATCTTCGGCCTGCTGCTGTGCCTCTTCGTCGGCCCCGCTCAGTCGGCGAGCCGCAGCTACCTCGCGCGGCTGATCCCGGAGGGACGCGAGGGCGAGATCTTCGGGCTCTACGCCACGACGGGTCGCGCCGCGTCCTTCCTCGCCCCGGCCGCCTTCGCGGCCTTCGTCTCGATCGCCGCGGCGACCTCGGGCGGCGACGAGGCGAACGTGCAGTACTGGGGCATCCTCGGCCTCGTGCTCGTACTCGGCGTCGGGCTCCTCCTGCTCCTCCCCGTGCGCCGCCCGCCCGCCGCGGCGCCGGTCGCGCCGACCGAGCCGCGAGGAGCGGCGCTGCCCTAGAGTGTCGGAGCCGTCGCCCCGACGGCCCCCGCCCGCAGAACGACGGCGGGCGACCCGGAGGAGCGGCATGGCACGGCGGACGACGAACGAGGATCCCGCACGACGCGGACCCGAGCGGCACACCAGGAGTGCCGAGCAGGCCGTCGACGCTCCTCGCACGAGTCCCGCCGACGGCTGGCCCACCGCTCCGGCGCAGGCCGCCCCCGCTCCGGCGGCCGACCGCCCGGCGTCGATCCGCGTCAAGAAGAAGCGCCGCGTCCCTCGTCGCACCCGGATCGCGAAGACCGCGAAGCGGATCGGCTACGGCCTGCTCGTCGCGGCGCTCCTCGCGGGCCTCGCGGTCGTCGTCGTGCTGATCGTCGCTCCGCACCAGCTCTTCTGAGCGGAGGGGCTCACCCTCAGGTGGCGAGCCAGAAGACGATCAGCAGCAGCGTGACCAGGAACCCGGTCAGGAAGTTGAGCGCGAGGAACCGCTTCCAGCCCGCGTTCGCCCGCTCCGCCTCCGCGTCGCTCAGCGAGCGGTACGGCCAGATGCTGAGCGCGTAAGGCACGGCCAGGATCACGGCGAGCGTCCCCGGCCACGGCAGCAGCAGGAGCAGCAGGCCGCTCGCGACGTAGGCGGCGATCGCGAAGCGCGTGGTCGCCTTCGCCCCGATGACCGTGGCGATCGATCCGATGCCCGCGGCGCGGTCGGCGAGGATGTCCTGCACCGCCCCGAAGGCGTGGCTCGCGATGCCCCAGAGGAAGAACGCGACGAGCAGGGCCACCAGAGGCCCGGTCACCGTGGTGCCGGCCAGCGCGATGCCGTAGACGGCCGGGCTGACGAAGTGGGTCGCCGAGGTCAGCGAGTCGACGAACGGCCGCTCCTTGAAGCGCAGTCCCGGCGCGCTGTACGCGATCACGGCGAAGACGCTGATCGCCAGCACGAGCCACGAGACCGGCGAGCCGAGGATCACGAGCGCGACGAGGAACGGCACGTTCGTCGCGACGGCCGCGATCAGGGTCGCGCGGTGCTCGCTCCGATCGAGGACGGCGCCCTCGACGCCGCCCTTGCGAGGGTTCCGCAGATCCGACTCGTAGTCGAAGACGTCGTTGATCCCGTACATCGCGAGGTTGTAGGGGATGAGGAAGTAGAGAGTGCCGAGCACGAAGGCGAGATCGATCTCGCGGGTGGTCAGCAGGTAGGCGGCCGCGAAGGGGTACGCCGTGTTGACCCAGCTGAGGGGCCTGCTCGAGACGAAGAGGGCGCGGAGTCGGTTCACGAGGTGCTCCCGGTGGTGCGTCGGCGGGCCGGCAGGATCGACCAGAGCGCCGGGAGCGCGACGGCCGCCGCGATGGCGTAGGCGAAGTCCTCGATCGGCGCGACGCCGATCCTGATCCCCGAGATGAGCGAATCGTCGTAGGCCACCAGGAGTCCGACTCCGATCATCACGTTGTCGAAGACGGCCGTCATCACGAGCAGGACGACGAGCGTGCCGGCGAGGGGGCCGAGGCGGAGCCGACCGCGGCGCAGGGCGATCACGAGGACCACCAGCACCACGGCCAGGAAGACCGTGTTCAGGAGGAGGTAGGTCACGCGCGCGCCTCCGCCCGCTTCTCGAGCGCCCCGTGGACGTCCATCGACAGGTAGCAGAGCAGGGTGAGGAAGAGGACCTCCTCGACCGGGAGCTCGGGGGCGAGCTGCAGTCCGGTCATGTACGGGGTCTCGCCGCGGAAGAAGACGCCGAGCCCGATCCCGAACAGGTCCCAGATCAGGAAGAAGACGACTCCCGCGGGCAGCACGATCGCGGCCCGCCGGGCGTCGTTCCAGAAGAACAGCCCGAAGCGCCTGTCGAGCACGACCATGCCGAAGATCGAGACCGCGAGCGCGAGCAGGTAGACGACGCCCACCGGCTACTCCGCCGGGCCGGCGAGCACGGCGTCGCGCACCTCGGCTCCGACGGTCGGAGCCACCGGGGCGTCTGGCGCGCCGCGCACCGGGATCGGCTCGGTCGAGACGTCGCCGCGGACGCGCTTGAGCATGACCTCGGCGCTGATGACGCACATCGGCAGGCCGATGCCGGGGATCGTCGAGCTGCCGGCGAAGAGGAGCCCGTCGACGTGCGCGCTCGCGTTGCCGGCGCGGAAGAACGCGCTCTGCTTGAGCACGTGCGCAGGGCCCAGCATCGAGCCGCGCCAGGCGCCGAGGTCGGTCTCGAAGTCGGCCGGGCCGATCGTGCGCCGCACGACGATCCGGTCGGCGAGGTCCGCCGCTCCGGTCCAGGTCGCGATCTGCCGGATGGCCGCGTCCGCGATCGCCTCGACCCGCGCGTCGCCCTGGCCGTCGACTCCGCCGTGGCCGATCGAGGTGTCGGCCGGGATCGGCACGAGCACGAAGAGGTTCTCGTGCCCGTCCGGAGCCACGCCCGGGTCGGTCGCGCTGGGACGGCAGACGTAGAGGGAGGCGGGATCCGGCACCGAGGGGTTCTCGCCGAAGATACGGCCGAAGTTGTCGCGCCAGTCCTTCGTGAAGAGAAGGGTGTGGTGCTCGAGCTGCGGCAGCTCGCCGCGCACGCCGAGGAGGATCAGCACGGCGCTCGGACCGGGATTGCGGTCCTCCCAGTACTGCGGCGGGAAGGTGCGCTGCTCGTCGGGCAGGAGGGACTGCTCCGTGGTGAAGAGGTCGGACGCGTTGACGACGAGCTCGGCGGGCAGGCGCTCGACTCCGTTCGGGCCCTCGAACTCCACTCCCACGACCTCGGCACCGCGACGGCTCCCGCGGGGAGCGCGGGCGGTGAGGATGCGCGTGGCGGGCGACGAGGTGCGGATCGTGACGCCCGCCTCCTCGCCGACCTCGGCGACGGCCTCGATCAGCCGCGTGAATCCGCCCATCGGGTAGAGCACGCCGTCGGCCAGGTCGAGGTGGCTCATCAGGTGGTACATGCTCGGCGCGTCGTACGGCGAGGAGCCGAGGAAGACGGCCGGGTAGCCGAGGATCTGCCGCAGGCGGGTGTCGGTCACCGCGGTGCCGGCGAGGGAGTCGAGCGAGGTGAGCAGGAGCTTCCCGAGGGTCGCCGTGCGAGAGAGGACGTCCTTGCGCAGCAGCGGGACGAAGGACGCGAAGCTGGTGTAGAGGAAGCGGCGCTTGGCCATCTCGTACGTGTCGCGCGCCGACTCGAGGTAGGCGCGCATCCGCTCGCCCGAGCCCGGCTCGACGCTCTCGAACAGGGCGATGTTCGACTCGAGGTCGGCGAGCACGTCGAGCGGCTCCTCGACTCCCTCGCTGTAGACGCGGTAGCCCGGATCCAGCTTCACCAGGTCGAGGCGCTCGTCGGCGCTCGTGCCCATCAGCCGGAAGAAGTGGTCGAAGACCTCGGGCATGAGGTACCAGGACGGACCGGTGTCGAAGCGGAACCCGTCGCGCTCCCACGAGCCGGCGCGGCCGCCGACGACCTCGCGCTTCTCGAGCACGGTCACGTCCCAGCCGTCGCGGGCGAGGAGCGCGGCGGAGGCGAGTCCGCCGATGCCGCCGCCGATCACGACCGCGCGGTGCGGTCCGGAGGCCGAACGGCTCGCGCGGGCGGGGCCGCGACCGAGTCGCGGAGCGAGAGTGGACGCGGCGGCGCGGGCGGCCAGCGCCGTCTTCGTGGCCGTCGGCACGCTGACGCGGGCCCGGAGCAGCTCCTCGGCCGGCGTCTCGCGGATGCGGTCGGCCAGCGCCTGGAAGAGCGAGTGCGCGAGCACGACGGCCCGGCGGCTCGACCGGGGCAGCTCCGGGATGATCGCGGCGGCCTCGGCGAGGTCGTCGTCGAGGTCGGCGAGCAGCACCGCCTTGTCCGTCTCGGAGAACGCGCGCGGGTCGACACCCGGGAAGTAGCTGCGTCCGAGTCCGTCGACGTCGGCCGCCAGGTCGCGGAGGAAGTTGACCTTCTGGAACGCGGAGCCCAGGCGCCGGGCACCGGCGACCAGGCGCTCACGGGCCGCGGGCGCGACGTGGCCCGCATCCGGGGCGGCGAGGAACACGTGCAGGCACATCAGCCCCACGACCTCGGCGGAGCCGTAGACGTAGCGCTCGAACGACTCGGGCGTGTGCACGGTCTCGCGGAGGTCCGCCCGCATCGAGGCGAAGAAGGGGCGGGTCAGCTCGGTGCCGAACCCGGTCGCCCTGGCGGTCCTGGCGAAGGCGTGCACCACGAGGTTCGAGCTGTAGCCGGAGTCGAGGGCGCGGTCGGTCTCGGCCTCGAACGCGTCGAGGGCCTCCTCGACGGCCGCGCGGTCGAGCTCGGCCGCCTCGGCGACGCCGTCGACGATCTCGTCGGCGACGCGCACCAGGGCGTAGACGTCCTCCACCCGCTCGCGGACGCCGCGCCCGAGCAGCCGCGTGGCGAGTCCGAACGACGTGGAGTAGCTGCGGATCACCTGCGCGGACGCCTCGTGCGCGACTCGGTCGTACAGTTCGCTCTGCCGGGTCATCGTGCCACCGTACGGGTCGTGGATGTGCGGGGGGTCATCGGTGCGGAGGGCCGCGCGTGGCGGCCGCGCACGACGAGGGTCATCGGGTGCGTCCGACCACGCTCGCGACGAGCGGGCGGACCTCGACGCGGAACGCCTCCGAGACCGCGGGAGTGTTCAGCGCCTCCCAGGCGCGGTTCGCGAAGTCGCCGGCGAGGGACTCGGCGAACCCGCGGGCACCGCACTCCTCGAGGATCCGGCGGACGCGCTCGGCGGTCTCGCCGCTGAGGTGCTCGTCGCCGATCAGACCCTCGATCTCGGGCCAGCAGTCGGTGCCCGCCGCGTGCGCGATCAGCACCGTGCGCTTGCCCTCGCGCAGGTCGCCCAGCGTGGTCTTGCCGGTCTGCCCCTCCGAGCCGAAGACGCCCAGCAGGTCGTCGACGATCTGGTAGGCGATGCCGATGCAGCGGCCGAACTCGCCCAGCGCCTCGACGGCCTCGTCGGAGGCCCCCGCCAGGATCGCGCCCGCCTGCAGCGGCGCCTCGAACGAGTAGACGGCGGTCTTCAGGCGCTCCATCTCGAGCACCTCCTCGACCGAGGGCATGCCGGGCATGAGCGAGAAGTCGACATCGGCGAGCTCCCCCGCTGCCGAGGCGAAGACGGCCTCGTCGAGCAGCGTGAGCAGGCGGGCGCGGACGGCGTCGTCCGCTCCGACACCCTCGATGAGGCGGTGGGCGCCGGTCAGCGCGAGGTCGCCGGCGATGACGGCGACGGAGGTGCCGCGGTGCTCGGCGATGGGGATGGAGAGACCGGCGGTGGTCGCCTCGTCGCGGTAGCTGCCCGAGACGTTGGGTCCGCCGCGTCGGACGAAGTCGCGGTCGATCACGTCGTCGTGCACGATCAGCGCGGTGTGGAGGAGCTCGAAGGCGGCGCCGAGATGCGCGGCGGCCTCCGGGTCGCGCCCGCCCAGGGCCTCGTACGCCGAGATCACCATGAGGGGGCGGAAGCGCTTGCCCCCGCGGGTGTTGGCCTCGAGCGTCTGCCACAGGGTCGTGTACCGCGTCCCCAGCCGCTCCGCCCGGGCGCGCGCCAGGGAGAAGAACCGGTCGAGCACGGCATCGACGTGTTCCTGCCGCTTCCGGGAGAGAACCACGGGGTCGCGTGTATCCACGAGGGAGAGGCTAACAAGTTCGGTCTTCTAGCACTAAGCCGGCTGAGTTCCCTCCTCGTGCTTGACTTACAGCCATGACTTCGGGAGGAATCGCCGTGCGCGAGGACGAGATCGAGCAGGTCGTCCTGCTGGACGAGACGGGCGGCGCCATCGGCGTCGCCGACAAGGCGACGGTGCACGACGCCGAGACGGCCCTGCACCTGGCGTTCTCCTGCCACGTGTTCGCACCGGACGGCGCCCTGCTCGTGACGCGCCGCGCGCTCGGCAAGCGCACGTGGCCCGGCGTCTGGACCAATTCGTTCTGCGGTCACCCCGCCCCCGGCGAGCGGATCGAGGACGCCGTCGTCCGTCGCGCCGAGCGCGAGCTCGGTGCCCGACTCGAGACGCTGGAGGTGGCGCTGCCGGACTTCCGCTACCGCGCGGTGGACGCCTCCGGGATCGTCGAGAACGAGATCTGCCCGGTGTACACCGCGACCCTGTCGAGCCGCGAGGCACTCTCGCCGCGGGCCGACGAGGTCATGGACTACGAGTGGGTCGACCCGGAGGCCACGCTGGCCTCCGTGCGTGCGGCGCCGTGGGCGTTCTCGCCCTGGCTCGTGCTGCAGCTCCCCCGGCTCCTGGGCTGAGAGACGCCCCGCTCCGTCAGTCGCCGTAGACGTCCGTGCGGTGGAAGTTGAGGGAGGAGCGGGACGCGGTCGGGCCGCGCTGGCCCTGGTAGCGCGAGAAGTACTCCGCGGATCCGTAAGGCTTCTCGGCCGGAGAGCTGAGGCGGAAGAAGCACATCTGGCCGATCTTCATCCCCGGCCAGAGAGTGATCGGCAGCGTCGCGACGTTGCTGAGCTCGAGCGTGACGTGGCCGGTGAAGCCCGGATCGATGAACCCGGCCGTCGAGTGCGTCAGCAGCCCCAGGCGCCCGAGCGAGCTCTTGCCCTCGAGCCGCGCCGCGATGTCGTCGGGCAGCGTGACCGCCTCGTACGTCGATCCGAGCACGAACTCGCCCGGGTGCAGGATGAACGGCTCGCCCTGCGGGGTCTCGACCAGCCTCGTGAGGTCCGGCTGATCCTCGGCCGGATCGATGTAGGGGTACCGGTGGTTGTCGAACAGCCGGAAGAAGCGGTCGAGGCGCACGTCGACGGACGAGGGCTGGATCATCGCCGGATCGTGCGGATCGAGACCGACGCGGCCGGAGGAGAGTTCGGTCTGGATGTCGCGATCGGAGAGCAGCACGAGGCGATCCTAGGGCGTGGGGCGGCACCATCGACGTGGTGCGCGCGCAGGCCTTGCTACGATGATCGAGTGCGCCTCCGAGGCGCCGCGCGAGTGTAGTTCAATGGTAGAACTTCTGCTTCCCAAGCAGATGGCGCGGGTTCGATTCCCGTCACTCGCTCCACAGGTCTCCTCCCCCTCCGTCCTCCTCAGGCGCCCTCATCGGGCGACACGCCGAGGCGATCGCCGCGAACGCGCGGAATGGCGGACGTCGCGGTGCAGGGTGGAGGAGTGACAGAGCTCGTCCAGATCCCGTCGCCGGGCGTCGCCCTCGAGTACGGGCGCCCCGGCCGCCCGGTCGTCGTCGTGCTCCACGACGTGTACGGCCGGCTCCCGTGGATGGAGCCCTTCGCCGAGGCCGTCTCGAAGCACGGGTACCACGTGCTCGTCCCCGACCTCTACGACGGCTGGGCGACGCTCGCCCCGGAGGACGCCCGCGACCTCGCCGCGATGACCGCGCAGGACCGCGCGATGGCCGCGATCGCCGACGCGGTCCGCTCCGGAGCGGCCGAGGGCGCGCAGCGCAGCGCCATCATCGGCTTCGGCTTCGGCGGGCGTCTCGGCCTGCTCGCCGCCGCCACCGGGCTGGTCGACGCGGTCGTCGCGTACTACGCGACCCTCGGGCAGGAGGAGCACGCGCTCGTGCCGTGCCCGACGCTGCTCCACTACGCGCAGAGCGACGAGTGGCCCGAGGGCGACGACCCCGAGGCGTTCGTCGGCCGGCTGAAGGACGCGGGGACGCCCGTCACGGCGCACACGTATCCGGGCACCGTCCGGCACTTCGCGAACGGGACCCTGCGCGAGGCCGTCGACCCCTCCTCCGCGGCGCTCGCCTACGCGCGGACGGTGTCGTTCCTCAATCCGCAGCTCATCGACTACTGAGCGGGCTGCGCGCTCAACCGCGGACGTCGTGCAGGTGGTGCTGGACGTCGTGCAGGTAGTAGCGCGCCATCGTCTCGACGGTGAAGACGGCTCCGTCGCTGCGGCGGCCCGGGTACTGCCACTGGGCGCCCGTGACGCCGTCGAAGGCGTCGGCGATCAGGCCCGCCTCCTCGACGAGCTCGCGGCCGACGACGGCCGGATCCTGCTCGGAGTAGCGGTCCTCGACGGCGGTGACGTCCTGGTCCCAGTTGGGGAACAGCGGATCGTCGCCGGCGAGCATCAGGCCCAGGCGCGTGCGGTAGATGCGGTGCACGTCGCGCACGTGCGCCGCGTACTCCAGGGGCGACCACGTCTCGTCGTCGGGCCGGCCCGCGGCGTCGTCGCGCTCGAGGACGTACGGCCAGGCGGCGGCGTTCTCGCGGATGAGGTGGGAGACGTCGGACGCGTCGACGAGCGAGGCGTCGAAGCCGCACTCGAGGCAGGGGCGCTCGGCGGCCCAGGTCCAGTCCTTGGTGTCGGGGGTGATCGGCATGACCCCACAGTAGGACCCCGGCTCCGGCCCCACGGCGCGTTGGACGGTCAGGGATCGGCGATCCCCCGCCACCCGCTTCAGCAGCGCTGGTGCACGGTGAGCGCGGCGACGCGCTCGCCCTCGGCCGTCCACGGCAGGACGGGCAGGTCCGCCGCTCCCGACGCGGCGCCCTGCTCGACGGCGACGGCCGCCATCGCCCGCGCGACGTTCCCGGCGAAGTCGGCCCCCGCGGTGGAGCTGTTGAACGACACGGCGACCGTCAGTCCCGACACCGGGTCGGAGTAGGCGGCGGTCACGAATCCGGGCGCCACGCCGGAGAAGCCCCGGAGCGGGCCTGCCTCATGCCCGCCCAGGCCGGCGAGGAGCCACTCGGCGCGGCCCTGACCCTGCGGGACCGGGTCGGACCACACGGCGTCGCCGGAGGGCGAGGCGGCGAGGCCGGTCGCGAGCCGGCGGAGGTCCTCGAGGTCGGTCACGACTCCGCCCGCGGCCCCCAGCGCCGACGGCGACGCCGAGCCGACGTCGCGGCGCACCTCGCACTGCACGGCTCCGGTGCGGAGGTCGAGGCCGGCCGCGTACCCGCGCGGCGCCGGAGTGGGCAGATCGAGCGTCCGCGCCGAGGGCAGCGCGGTGCTGCGCAGGCCGTACCGCGGCACGACGTACTCGCGGTAGAGGTCGGCGACGCTGCGGCCGGTCGCCTCCGAGGCCGCGAGTCCCGCCAGCAACGGCCCGGTGGCGGAGTCGGACCAGGCGGCTCCCGGAGGTGCCACGGGCGCGCGCACCTGGGCGGCCGAGATCAGCTCCATCGTCGGCCACTCCCTGACCGGGTTCTGCAGGACCGTCGGCCAGAGCGCCGCCCGGAAGTCGGCGAGTCCGGAGGTGTGCGCGCAGAGCTGGCGGAGGGTCGTGCCCTCGATGCCGGGCAGGGAGCTGAGCGACTCGGAGATGTCGGCGTCGAGGTCCAGGCGGCCCTCCTCGGCGAGCGCGACGACCACGTCGCAGGTCATCGCCTCCGTCCCTCCCGTGCCCAGGCGCACGTGCGCGTCGGTGGTCAGCGGAGTGGGGTCGGCGTCGCCGACGACGCCGAGCGCCGTCTCCCAGCCACCCGCCCAGGGCGACCAGACCCCGGCGACGGCCCCCGTCGCTCCGGCCGCGCCGCGCGCCTCGTCGACGAGGCCGGAGAGCGCGATCGCGAGGTCGTCGGACACGGGACCGGGCGGCGCATCGGGGACGACCGAGGCGGCCCCCTGCGTGCAGCCGACGAGGGCCAGGACCAGTGCGGGAACGGCGAGAGCCGCGACCCGTCTCCGCTTGCGACGCACGACCATGACCTTCGGCTCCCCCCGGAACATCCTCTGGAACGGACCCCACTGTACGGGCGCGCCCCGACTCGAGGACCGCCCGGGCCGGTGTCCCGCCGGTTCGTATCCGGACCGTGACCCGAGACGTCCACCCCGTTTCCAAACCGACTCGGCGCGGGTTACGAAGAAGGGGTGTCGGCACAGGGCCGTCGCGTGAAGGAGGTCCAGTCACATGCGCAGATCACCCAACCGCCTGCTCGCCACCGCTTTCGGAGCGGTCTACCTCGTCGTGGGGCTGCTCGGCTTCGTCGTGACGGGCGGCGTGCAGTTCCTCGCCACCGACGGAGGGCTGCTCCTCGGGATCTTCGAGGTGAACCCGATGCACAACATCGCCCACCTCCTGATCGGCGGAGCGCTGCTGATCGCCGGGCTCTCGACAGTCGCCGCCGCGAAGACCGTGAACACGGTCGTCGGAGCCGCGTACCTGCTCCTGGGCATCGTCGGCTTCTTCGTGGTGAACACGTCGCTGAACGTGCTCGCCCTCAACACGGCCGACCACTTCCTCCACCTCGGCAGCGCGATCGTGCTGCTGGGCGTGGGTCTGGGAACCGAGAAGTCGACCCGGTCGCGAGCGGCCACCGCCTGAATCCGGGCGGCGACAGCCGCCCCCCTCCCACTCCGTCCGCCGCGGGCCCGCCGTTTTCCGCGGCGGACGGACTCCACGGCCCCGGACGACACGATGCGGTGTGTCGATCCGGGGCCTTCCTCTTCTCCGGAGGCGCGCGTGAATCCTCTCGTCCGCGGCTGGGCCGCCTCGGCCGCCCTCGGTGCCGGTCTGGTCCACCTCTGCCTGGCCTCCGTGCGGGAGGACTCCTGGCTGCTCGTGCCCGCGCTCCTCGGCGCCGGCGAGCTCGCCTGGGCCGTCGCCGTGCTGGCCCGTGGCCGGATCCTCCTGCCGCGGGTGGTGCTCGCGGTCGCCGTCGCCACCACGGTCGGCTCGGCCCTCGCCCTCACCGCGGGGCTCCTGCGCGATCCGCTGCCCTCGCTCGCGGGCGGGGTGCTTCAGCTCGCCGCGGCGGGCCTCGTGGCGGCGTCCCTCCGACGCGCCCCCTCCCCCGATCGTGTGGTGCCGGCCGGCCGGACGGTGCTGGGTCTGCTGGCCGGGGCCCTCGTCGTCTCGGCGCTCGCGACTCCGGCGATGGCCGCGACCTCGGCCGGGCCGGGCGGTACCGGAGGGACGCACGGCGTCGTCCAGGACGGGCACGGGCACTGAGCGGTCTCCGACGGCCTCTGGCCTCCCTCCGCGCGGTCGGCTAAGGTAAGGCCAACCTAAGAAGCCGATCGGAGGCCCTCGTGTCGAACGTGATCCCGTTCTCGCAGGCTCTCCGCGAGCGCGTCGGCCAGACCGACGCGGCGGACGACGAGGGCGCCGCCTTCATGACCGCCCTGATGACCGGCGCCGGCAGCCGCGACGACTACATCGCGCTCGTCTCGCAGCACTACTTCGTCTACGAGGCGCTCGAGGCGGTGGCCGATCGCATGGGCGACGATCCGGTCGCGGCCCCCTTCATCTCGGCCAAGCTCACCCGACTGCCCGCGATCGCCGAGGACCTGCGGTTCCTGATCGGCGAGGACTGGCGCGAGCGCATCCGCCCGCTGCCCTCGACGGCGGCGTACGTCGAGCGCATCACGACCGTGGCCAGCGGATGGAGCGGCGGATTCGTCGCCCACCACTACACGCGCTACCTCGGCGATCTGTCGGGCTGCAGCATCGTGCGCACCCTGCTCCAGCGCCGCTTCGGCTTCGAGACCAACGGCGTCGGCTTCTACCTGTACGGCGAGATCGCCACGCCGTCGGCGTTCCGCGCCGTGTACCGCGAGCAGCTCGACGCGGTCGACTGGGACGACGCCGAGCGCGATCGGGTCATCGCCGAGGTGGCCGAGGCCTACCGGCTGACAACCGAGCTGTTCCGCGACCTCGCCCGCTCCCGCGTCGCCGCCTGATCGCGCCCCGCGACGTCAGGCCGACGCCGCGCCGCCCTCGGCGGTCGCGACGGCGGCGGGCTCGGCCCGGCGCTCGGACATGAACCGCAGCAGGTCCTTGTCGACGATGATGTCGCTCGGCCGCAGCGGCCTGGTGAGGTACAGGCCCTCGAGGCTCGTGATGCGGCTGAGCGCGACGTAGGTCTGCCCCGGCGCGAACGCGCGCTGGCCGAGGTCGACCACGGCCGAGTCGTAGGTCTTGCCCTGCGACTTGTGGATGGTGACCGCCCAGGCGAGCCGGAGCGGGAACTGGGCGAACTCCGCCACGATCTCGCGGGTGAGCTTCTTGGTCGCCGCCGAGTAGGAGTAGCGGTAGCGCTCCCAGGTGGCCGGCTCGACCTCGTGCACCTCGCCGTCGACCTCGACCCAGACGGTGCCGGCGACCTTCTTCACGATCCCGATCGTGCCGTTGACCCAGCGCTGCTCCGCATCGTTGCGGAGGAACATCACGTGAGCGCCGATCTTGAGCTCGAGGTTCTGATCGGCCGGGTAGGTGCGGCCGCCGAAGTCGCCGCTGATCTCGGCGGTCGCCGTCTTGAGCGGTCCCTTGAGACGGGCCAGCGCCGTCTGGTTGATCCGGTTGACCGTGTCGTTGCGGGTCGCGAGGGTGATCGCCCCGTCGGTCGGCGGGGTGCGGGCGCCGGCCTCGTTGAGGACGTCGGCGATCTCCTTCGTGACCATGCCGAAGCGGACGGCGTTGAGCATCCACTTGAAGCGCTCGTCGCTCTGACGGTGGATCCGGCCGAGCTCCACGATGCGCAGCGGAGCCTCCTGCCAGACCAGCGCGTCGAAGAACCACAGCGAGCGGTAGCGGTCGGCGAAGTACGCGCGCTCCTCGGGGTCGCCGGGGACGGGGGCGAGCTGGAACGGATCGCCGAAGAGGACGACCTGCACGCCTCCGAACGGCTCGGCCCGCCGCTGGCGCGCCTGGCGGAGGCTGCGGTCGATGCCGTCGAGCAGATCGGCGTTGACCATCGAGATCTCGTCGATCACGAGGGTGTCGATGGTGTTCAGGAGCTTGCGCAGTTCGGGCGGCTGGTCGAGATCGGAGTCGGCGATCACGCCGATCGGCAGGCGAAAGAGCGAGTGGATCGTCTGGCCGCCCACGTTCAGCGCCGCGACTCCGGTGGGGGCGCAGATGACGATCTGCTTGTCGGTGTTCCAGCTCAGGTGGTTCAGCAGGGTCGACTTGCCGGTGCCGGCCCGACCGGTGACGAACAGGTGCTCGCGGGTGTTCTCGATGAGGTCGAACACCCGCTGCTGCTCGTCGGAGAGGGTCGGCTGGGTCACCGGTCCACTGTACCCGCGGCCGTGCGGCGTCGATCCGGAACGGGCAGGACGGGGGCGGACGGCCGCCTGGGGAGGAGGGTCAGCGGCGCTTGCCGAGGGCGGCCAGGCGCTCGTTGTACTCGTGGAGCTCCGCCTCGCCCGTGCGGTCGGCCTGCCGATCGCGCCGCTTCGTCTCGCGGGCGTCGGACCTGCTCCACATCATCGCGACGACGATCGCGAGGGCGAGGGTCGGGATCTCGCCGATGCTCCAGGCGATGCCTCCGGCCGCGCGCTGATCGGCGAGCGCATCGCTGCCCCAGCCCATCGCTCCGTACCAGTCGGCGAGCAGGAGGCCCTCCCCTGTCATCAGCGCGAGGCCGAAGAAGGCGTGGAAGGCCATGGTGCCCAGCAGCAGCAGCAGACGCATCGGGTACGGCACCTGGTGCGAGCTGGGATCGACTCCGATCAGCACGCTCACGAAGAGGTAGCCGGTGATCAGGAAGTGCACGATCATCCACTCGTGGCCGATGTGGTCGGTCGTGGCCCAGCGGAACAGGGGCGAGTAGTAGAACGCCCAGAGCGAGCCGACGAAGAGCACGGCCGCGACGATCGGATGCGACACAATCGTGCCGAAGCGCGAGTGCACGGCCAGCAGCACCCATTCGCGCGGCCCGCGGGATCCGTCGGTGCGTCGGACGACCGCCCGCGCGATCAGCGTGACCGGGGCGGCGGGCACGAGCAGCAGCGGCACCGCCATCGTCAGCACCATGTGCGAGAGCATGTGCGCGCTGAACAGGTACTTCTCGTAGACGTTCACGCCGCCGTTGGTGATGTAGGCCAGCAGGAGCATGCCCGCGATCCAGAGCACCGTGCGGTGCAAGGGCCAGGAGTCGCCCCGACGGCGCAGGCGCAGCACGCCCGCCACGTAGAACGCGATGCCGAAGCCGGTGACGAGCAGCCAGATCAGGTCGACGTTCCAGAGGGTCACGAAGTTCACGGCGCTCGCCACGGGCGGCAGGGGCTCGCCGGTGAGGAGCTGGGCGGGCGTCGGGTCGGTCAGCTGGCTCGCGGCGACCTGGTCGACCGGGGTCGCGGTGCGCGCGAGTGCGGCGGCGACTCCGGAGGCGATGCCCATGAAGGCGACCTCGGCACCGACCAGCCACCAGAAGCTGCGGCCGCCCGCACCGCCGGCGGAGCGCATCCGCTCGATCAGGAACCGGCGCTGCACCAGGCCGAAGAGGCCGAGGGCGATCAGCGCCGCGACCTTCACGATCACGAGGATCCCGTAGCCGGTGAGGAGGTTGCCGAAGCTGGCCAGACGCAGCTCGGCGCTGAGGTAGCCGGACGCCGCGACGACCACGAAGCTGACGAGGGCGAGGCTGGAGTAGCGCTGGATCACGGGCAGCAGGCGCGGACCGTCGAGGAGCGGTCGGAGCACGACGACCGTGACGAGGCCGCCGAGCCAGATCGCGGCGAAGACGAGGTGCAGGCCCAGCGCGGTGACCGCGGCGTCGTGCCCGGCGGAGCCGGCGGCGTGGCCCTGCTGCGCCATCGGGAGGAGGGTGAGCAGCGCGATCGCGGTGACGAAGACGAGCGCGGTCTGGTTGCGCACGGCGAAGCAGAGCACGGTGACGACGGCGGCGAGCAGGGTGGTGGTCAGCCAGGCCTGGCCGACCGGGATGCTGCCGATGAAGTAGCTGAGCTTCGTGCCGAAGTCGCGATCGAGGCTCAGCGGAGTCTGGGTGACGTTGAGGAAGGTGAAGAAGCCCGTGACGGCCGCGGCGGCGGCGAAGAACGCGGCGCCGGCGGCGGCGACGTCGAGGGCGACGGAGTACTCGGTGCGCTGCTCGGGCGTCTCGGGCTCCGCCGTCTTCGAGGCCTTCGCGGGCTTCGGGGTCTTCGCCGCTTTCGCCGTCGAGCGCGGGCTCAGCGCGAAGAGGGCGAGCACGAGCGCGCCGATCATGGCGGCCGCGCCGAGGTTGACCGCGAGCTTCGCGATCGGGAGGCCGTAGCGGACGACGGGCCCCGGATCGTTCAGCAGCGGCGCGGCGGCTCCGCGGCCGAAGGCGAGGGCCGCGAGGAGGGCGACGAGCGCGGCTGCGACGAGCAGCAGCGCGGGCCCCGCGATCCGGACGGTTCGATTCACCCGTCAAGCCTACGTTCCCCGGCTGATCGGCAGCCGCGGGGACGACGAAGGCCCCGGCGCGGACGCCGGGGCCTTCGTCGGAGGACCGGTGCTACTTCGCAGCGGCCTTGAGCTTGGTGCCGGCCGAGACCTTGACCGAGTGGCCGGCCGCGATCTGGATGGTCTCACCGGTCTGCGGGTTGCGGCCGGTGCGCGCGGCGCGGGAGGTGCGCTCGACGGCGATCCAGCCGGGGATGGTGACCTTCACGTCGTTGGAGACGGAGTCGGCGAGGGTCGAGAAGAGCGAGTCGAGGACGCCGTTGACGGCGGCCTGGCTCTGGCCGGAGTCCGCGGCGATCTTCGCGACGAGCTCGGTGCGGTTGAGCGACTTGTCAGCCATTGGAGTGTCCTCCCAGGACGTTCGCGCTGTTGAGAACAGCTGGTGGTTGTGGATCGTCCTCGGCCGGGGACGGACTCCCTCTAACCGGTCGGACCGTCGGTAACCTACCAGCACGACCCGCCAAAGCACGTGATTCCGGGGCGCAGAAGCCCGGAATGACGCTGATCCGGGCCGTCCGGAGGCCCCTGGTGCCCCTCCAGCCCTCCCCAGGCGCGGATCGGGGCGCTCCTCCACCGATGCGCGGACAGGCGGTCCACCCGACCGTCCGGGTGGTCAGGATCGGCGCATGTCGATCACCCTCCTCCCCCTCGTTCCCTCCTCCGCGACCTCCTCGGCGCCCGCCCGGCCGTCCTTCCTCCGCTCCGCGGTGCTCGCCCGGCGCCTCCGGTCACCGCGCGAGCCCGGCCTGACCGCGGTCGCGGTCGGCCTGCTCGCTCTGACCTCGGCCGTCCACCCGGTGTGGGCGCTCCCATCGGTGGGAGTGGCCGCGGCGGCGCTCGTCGTCGCGGTCGCCGCCCTCCTCCGGCCCGGGGAGCGCCGCCTCGGAGCGGCGGGCGCGGCGGCGGCCGTGCTCGCGCTCGCGGTGGCGACGGTCACCGTGCCCGCGACCCTCCGTGGTGCGGGTGATCTACTCGGCTGGATCGCGGGACTGCGCTCATGAGCGAGGCGGCGGTCGGCCGCAAGCCCTCGGGCACGACCGGTCCGTCTCACTACACTCGGCCCGACGCGTGCCCGAGCGCGCAGGGAAGGCGGCCGGGATGGCGCACACGACGGACGGCTGGATCACGACGGCGATCTGGTGGCAGGTGTACCCGCTGGGGTTCACCGGCGCCGAGACCTCGGCGGCCGACGCGCCCGGGGAGGTGCAGCACCGGCTGCCCGCGCTCCTCCCCTGGCTGGACGACCTGCTCGCGCTGGGCTGCAACGGCCTCCTGCTGGGCCCGGTGTTCGCCTCGAGCACGCACGGCTACGACACGGTCGACCACTTCCGGGTCGACCCGCGGCTGGGCGACGAGGGCGACCTCGACGCCCTCATCGCCGCCTGCCGCGAGCGCGGGATCCGGGTGCTGTTCGACGGCGTGTTCAACCACGTCGGACGCGAGCACCCGTGGTGGCGCGAGGCGGTGGCGGCGGGCCCCGGGTCCGCGGCGGCCGCGCGGTTCTCGCGCAGCGACTCCGCCCGCGAGGTCGACGGGCTCCGTGTCGACGTCTTCGAGGGGCACGAGGCGCTCGTCGAGCTCGACCTCGCGAATCCCGAGGTGTCCGCCTACGTCTCCTCCGTCCTCGCCCACTGGCTCGAGCGCGGGATCGACGGGTGGCGGCTCGACGCCGCCTATGCGGTCGCGCCCGCCTCCTGGCGCGCGGCGATCGATCCGGTGCGCGAGCGGTTCCCCGAGGCGTGGTTCGTCGGCGAGGTCATCCACGGCGACTACGCCGGCTACGTGCGCGACTCGGGCCTCGACTCCGTCACCCAGTACGAGCTGTGGAAGGCGGTGCGCAACTCGCTCGAGGAGCGCAACCTGTTCGAGCTCGCCTGGTCGCTGACGCGGCACGGCGAGTTCCTCGACTCCTTCCTCCCGCTCACCTTCATCGGCAACCACGACGTGACCCGCCTCGCCAGCGCGGTGTCGGACGAGCGGCACCACGGCCACGCCGTGGCGGTGCTCGGCTTCGTGGGCGGCGTGCCCAGCATCTACTCCGGCGACGAGCGGGGCCTGCGCGGAGTGAAGGAGGAGCGCGTCGGCGGCGACGACGCGATCCGTCCGGCGTTCCCGGCGGATCCCTCCGACCTGCCGGGCGGAGAGGCGTACCGCGCGCACCAAGAGGTGATCGCGTTCCGGCGCAGGCACCCGTGGCTCGCGCAGGCGCGGACGAGCGCGGTCGACCTGGCCAACACCTCGGTGCTGCTGGTCGCCGAGGGACCGGGCGGCGAATCGGCCCGGCTGGCCCTCAACATCGGCGACGAGCCGGCGACCGTGGGCGGCGTGCGGGTCGACGGCCACACCTGGCTGCTCCTCGACTGATCGGCGCACCGCGTCCTATCCTCGTCGCAGGACGGAGCGCGCCCGGTCGTCGGAGCGCCCGAGGCAGGAGCGAGCGGTGCAGGACACGACATCGGGGCCCGGTTCACCCGGGCCCGACGCACCGGAGGGCAGGACCACGGGGCTCGACGAAGCTCTCGACGCACCGATCGACCCCAGGGGCGACCCGGGCCCGGGCGAGCGCAGCGGGCTGTCGAGCCGGATCGCCGAGGAGCTGCTCGACGGGATCCCCGAGGATCTCGCAGGCGCCGGAGCCGGACCGGCTGCGGCCGCCCCGGACCTCGCGCGCGCGGTCGAGATCGACGATCCGTCGCGCGCCGTCGGTGACGACCCCGACCGGCCGATCCACGGCTCCTTCGCCGAGGAGTTCGAGCGGAGCTGACCCTCCCCGGGTCGCGGACCCGTCCGGGCTCAGCTCGCGACGACCGCGAGCGGTTCTCCCGCCGGCGCCAGCGAGGAGTGCAGGAAGCGCAGGAGCGACAGCAGCAGCAGCTCCTTCGAGTCGGCGCGGCGGTACTCGTGCCCCTCGCCGTCGAGCTGGAGGAACGACACCGGACGGTCCAGCGCCTCCAGGGCGGCGACGATCTGCGTCGCCTCTCCCAGCGGCACGTTCGTGTCGAGCTCGCCGTGCACGACGAGCAGCGGCACGTCGATCGCGAAGGCGCGGCCCAGCGGCGACAGCTCCTCGAGCAGCTCCGCGTCGTGCTCCGGGTGCCCGTACTTCGTCACCGCGGCCGAGGCGATCCACGGCTCGGTGTCGCGGTAGAAGGTGAGCAGGTGCGACATGCCGCAGATGTCGACTCCGGCCGCGAAGACGCCCGGGGAGAACGCGAGCGAGGCCAGCGTCAGGTAGCCGCCGTAGGAGCGGCCGGTGACGGCGATGCGCGAGCGGTCGGCGACTCTGGACTCGACCAGGAACTCGGCGGCGGCGAGCACGTCGTCGAACGCGCCGTACCGGCGCTCGACGTCGTCGGCGTGCACGAAGTCGCGGCCGAAGCCGGAGGAGCCGCGGACATTCGGCGCGAAGACCGAGACCCCGGAGGCGGCCACGGCCTGGTGCTGCGCCGAGAACGTCGGCCGCTCCTGCGACTCCGGCCCGCCGTGCAGGCTGAGCATCGCCGGCCCGGGGCCCTCCACGCCCGGAGCCCGGTACAGCCAGCCCGAGAGCGCCAGACCATCGCGGCCCGTGAAGCGCTCGAGCGTGGGCACCACGAGCGGGGCGGCCGGCAGGACAGGCACCTGCGTGATGCGCGACCACTCGTGGGTCGCGGTGTCCATCCGCCACAGCTCGCGCGGCCGCTCCGGGCCCTCGACGCCGAGCACCACCGAGCTGCCGTCTCGGGAGAGGACGGGGGTCGTGGCGACGAGGCCGGGCAGCCCGGTCACGGGGACGCGCTCGCCGGTGAGGGTGTCGAAGAGCTCGATCTCGCTCGAGCCGGCCACGTTCCAGACCAGCATCAGCAGGTGCCCCGCGTCGTCCGCGTCCAGGCCCTCGAGCTCGGCGTCGTCGCGGGCGGCGAGACGGCGGATGCGCCCGCGCCAGCCGTCGGGGCCCAGCGGCATCGCGACCAGCTGGCGCCGGGGCAGGTCGACGTCGGTCGCGAGGTAGGCGACGATCGGGCTCTCGTTGTCGTTCAGCGGTGCGGGCCGCAGGAACGCGACGTCCGTCGATCCGGTGCCCGAATCGGGCAGGAGGGCGTGGTTCTCGTCGGTCAGGCGGTCGACCACCGAGCAGTACTGGTGACCGCGCTGGCCGTCGCGGACCACGACGAGGCGCTCCTCCGTCGACAGGTCGAGCACCGAGATGAGGTCGCCGTCGACGAGCGGACGCCGCTCGGCCGTGACCGGATCGACGAGGAACGACCGGGTGGGCTGCTCCGGCTCGGCCGACGGCACGGTGACGACGACGTGGTGGCCGCTGCGGGTCCACGGCCCGAGCTCGGCGTGCGCGTCGCGCGAGCCGGCGATGCGCTTGGCGTCGGAGCCGTCGGGCCTGACCACCCAGACCTGCGTGCGCACGCCGCCGTCGGTCGCGACCAGGCAGGCGAGCCACGCGGAGTCGGCCGACCACGAGACCGAGAGCACCGGATCCTCCGTGAAGCGGATGCAGTGCGCCTCGGGCAGCTCGCCGTCGACGACGACGTCCTGCACCCAGACCTCGGGAGCGCCTCCGCGATCGCTGATGAAGGCGGCTCGGGCGGCGTCGGGAGTCATCGACGGGCCCCAGCTGCCCCAGGCGTGCACGAGGTCGAGACCGAGCTGCTCGGCGGCGAGGAGCCCGGAGGTCGCGGTGGAGGTCATGCTCTCCATCCTCCGGCACCGGTCGGGGCCGGTGTTCCGCGGGACGCGAACGCGGGACGAACGTCAGCCGACGCCGTGCTCCTGCAGCCACATCTCGAGCAGCGCGAGCTGCCAGAGCTCGTTCGAGCCCAGTCGCGTGCGCGTCTCGTTGGGCGAGGCGAGCAGGGAGTCGACCAGGGCGGGATCGAAGATCCCGCGCTCCCGGGCCGACGGGTCCGTCAGAGCCGCACGGACGCGCTCGAGGTACGGGCCCTCGAGCTGACGGATCGCGGGCACCGGGAAGTAGCCCTTCGTGCGGTCGATCACCTCGTCGGGCACGATGCCGCGGACGGCGCGCTTGAGCACTCCCTTGCCGCCGTCGGCGAGCTTGAGCTCGGGAGGGATCCGCCCGACCAGCTCGACGAACTCGTGGTCGAGGAACGGCACGCGGGCCTCGAGTCCCCACGCCATCGTCATGTTGTCGACGCGCTTCACCGGGTCGTCCACGAGCATCACCGTGGTGTCGTTGCGCAGCGCCGCATCCACGGAGGTGTCGGCACCGGGGCGCGCGAACCGCTCGGCGATGAAGGCGGTCGCCGCGTCCTCGCCGCGCCACTCCGGTCGCAGCAGCGCCTGCAGCTCGGCGAAGCCCCGGTCGAAGAACACGGACGCGTACGCCTGGGGCGCCCGCTCTCGCGGCACCCCGGCCAGCGGCGGGTACCAGTCGTAGCCGCCGAGCACCTCGTCGGCGCCCTGGCCGGACTGCACGACCTTCACGTGCTGCGAGACGTCCTGGCTCAGCAGGTAGAACGCGACGGCGTCGTGCGAGACCATCGGCTCGCTCATCGCTCCGATCGCGCCGTCGATGCCGGGGAGCAGCCGCGAGGAGTCGATCCGGATGCGGTGGTGGTCGGTGCCGAAGCGCTCGGCGACCAGGGTCGAGTACTCGAACTCGTCGCCCGACTCTCCGCCCGCGGAGTCGAAGCCGATCGAGAAGGTCTGCAGTCCGGTCTGACCGGCCTCGGCCAGGAGCGCCACCACGAGGCTCGAGTCGATGCCGCCGGACAGCAGCACGCCGACCGGCACGTCGGCGACCATCCGTCGCTCGACCGCGGTGCGGAACGAGGCGATGAGCGCCTCCTGCCAGTCCTTCTCGGACCAGTCGGCGCGCGCGGGGTCGCGGGTGAAGACGGGCTCCCAGTAGACGCGCTCGCGGCTCGTGCCGTCGGGCTCGATCACGCGGACGGTCGCCGGGGGCAGCTTCGTCACGCCGGCCAGGATCGTCCGCGGCGCGGGGACGACGGAGTGGAAGCTCAGGTAGAACATCAGGGCGGTGCGGTCGATCGAGGTGTCGGCGACGCCGCCGGCCAGCAGCGCCTGCACGGTCGAGGCGAAGCGGATCCGCTCGCGCGTCTCGTCGAGGTACAACGGCTTGATGCCGAGCCGGTCGCGGGCCATCACCACGCGCCCCGACTCGTGCTCGACGATCACGAAGGCGAACATGCCGAGGAAGCGGTCGACGCAGTCCTCGCCCCACTGGGCGTACGCCTTGCCGATCACCTCGGTGTCGGAGTGGGAGAAGAAGCGGTGGCCCTTGCCCTCCAGCTCCGTCCGCAGCTGCTCGTAGTTGTAGATGCAGCCGTTGAAGACGATCGAGAGGCCGAGCGCGGAGTCGATCATGGGCTGGGAGCCGGCGACGGACAGGTCGATGATCGACAGCCGGCGGTGGGCCAGCGCGACCGGGCCGCGCGCCCACAGACCGTCGCCGTCCGGGCCGCGGTGCGTCTGGCAGCCGCTCATCCGATCGACCGCCTCCACGTCGGCCCGGCGGCCGTCGAGCCGGATCTCCCCCGCCACTCCGCACATGTCAGGCCCTCACGATCCAGGTGTCCTTCGCGCCGCCGCCGCGCGAGGAGTTGACGATCATGCTGCCCTCGGCGGCGACGCGGGTCAGCGCGAGAGGCGCGAGGCGCACGTCGGCGGCTCCGGTGCCGGTGACGAAGACGAAGGCGCGCAGGTCGACGTGCCGCGGCTGCAGCTCGGTGCCCGAGAACGACGGGAGCGACGACAGGCGGACGACCTCCTGAGCGACCCAGCCCTCCGGCTCGGCGGCGATCGCCGCGCGGCGCTCGGCGACGCGGGCGGCGGGAGCGGACGGGCCGATCATGACGCCGCGGCCGCCGTAGCCGTCCACCGGCTTGGTCACCAGCTCGCCGACCCGCTCGAGGACGATGCGGCGCTCGGCCTCGTCCTCGGGCCGGTAGGTGGGGACGGACTCGAGCAGCGGGCGCTCGTCGAGGTAGTAGCCGATCAGCTCGGGGACGGCGCAGTAGAGCGCCTTGTCGTCGGCGATGCCGTTGCCCGGCGCGTTGGCGAGGAAAACCCCTCCGGAGGCGGCGACGTCGACGATCTCGCGGCCCAGCGGCCGATCGCCGACGCCGAGCTCGGCCAGCTCGTCGTCCAGGCGCAGGTAGAGCACGTCGACCTGCGTGCCGGAGGCGAGGACGCGCCCGCCCTCGACCTCGAGGTCGCCGAGCTCGAGCAGCAGCAGTCCCGCGCCCTCGGCCAGGCGGCGGTGCTCGAACCAGGCCGAGCTGTCCGCTCCGCTCGAGAGCAGTGCGAGCACGGGCTCGCGGCCGTCGGTGCGCCGGGCGCCCGCCGCGAGGGTGCGGCGGAGCGCGTCGAGGGTGTCGGAGGGGTCGAGCAGCCCGGTCGGCCGGGGCAGGTCGGGCAGGACGTCGTCGAGCAGGGAGCGGATGCCCATGGCGTACGCCATGCCGCTGGGGTTCCGGAGGTTGTCCTCCAGCACCCGCCAACCGCCGAACTCGTTGCGCACGAGGTCGAAGCCCATGACCGGTCCGCGCACGACGCCGCGTGGCAGTCGGGTCGCCTCCTCGCGCCAGCCCGCGGTGCCGGCCGGACGACGGACGACTCCGTCGCGGACGGCGCGGCCCTCGCCGTAGACGTCCTGCAGGAAGCACTCGAGGGCGCGGGCGCGCTGCTCGAGCCCGGCGGCGAGTTCGCTCCACTCGTGCGCCTGCAGCACCCGCGGCACGAGGTCGACCGGGAACGGGCGGTCCTCTCCGTCGAGTCGGAAGGAGATGCCCGCGTCGAGCACCGTCGCATCGCGCGCGGCGTGCAGCTCGCCCAGCCGCTCGGGGCCGAGACCGCGGAAGTGCTCGAGGATCGGCTGGTAGGCGGTGCGCGGCCGTCCGCCGGTCGCCACCGCCTCGTCGCCCGCCCGCACGCGGTAGGTGCGCAGGCTCGGCGCCGGCAGGATCGGCCCGCTCGCCGGCCCGTGGGTCTCGGCGACGACCGCGTCGACCACGGCGTCGAGGGTGCCGTGCTCGGCGAACACCGCGCGCTGGCGGTCGGCCGAGTTGCCCCGGGCGATCAGCGCCTCGGCCAGCTCGCGCACCTGCTCGAGATCGCCGAGCTCCTCGAGCGCCGGCTGGAGGCGCGCGATCATGCTGCGCAGCGCCTCGGCGGCCGGGACGGGCCGAGGGTGCTCGGTGTGGTCGAGGAGCGACCCGGCGAGCCCGCCGCGCGCGGCCTGCCAGGTGGCCGCGCGCTGGATCGGCGGCGGGGTCGAGCGGAAGGGACGCCCCGCCTCGATGTCGAGCTCGGCCGAGCGCACGAGCCCGCGGAACAGTCCCGCCACCAGGACGGCGTCGTCGACGATCGGCATCGCGTCGCAGACGCGCAGCTCGAGCGTGGGCGCGTGGGAGGAGGGGCGGACGTCGAAGTAGGCCATCTTGGAGTCGGCGATGACCCCCGTGGCGATCAGGTCGTCGAGGAGGCGGTCGTACTCGGCCGCGGAGGCGAGCGGACCGGTGGCCCCGGCGCTCGGCCAGCGCTGCCAGATGATCGTGCGGATGCTCGCGTAGCCCGTGTCCTGGCCGTTCCAGTAGGGACTGCTCGCGCTCGCCGAGAGAAGGACGGGGAGGTCGCGCGCGATCCGCTGGGCGATCTGGACCGCGAGCTCGCGATCGGAGACACCGACGTGGATCTGCGTGCCGCAGATCAGCTGCTCGTCCACGAGCATCCGGTACTGCTCCTGCATGCGGCCGTAGCGGCCGGTGCTGGTGAGCTCGAAGTCCTTGTGCTCGGATCGCGGGGCCGTGCCGACCGCGGCGATGCCGATGCCGTCGGGCGCCGCGGCGTCGATGACGGACTTGCGGAGGGTGATGAGCTGCTCCCGCAGACCGTCGAGCGAGTCGACGACCGGCGTGTTCGTCTCGACCGTGGTCCGCTGCAGCTCGGCCGAGAAGTTGTCCTTCGGCAACCGCGCCAGCACCTGGGGTGCGTGCGCGGCGAGCTGCTTCGTCTCGAGATCGATCAGGTGGAGCTCTTCCTCCGCGCCGAGTGTGAGTTCTGCGCGCATGCGCCCACCGTACGGCGCTCATGTTTCGGGGAGGTACGGGTTGCCCGGGCGGATCGTGAGTGCAGGGGCACGGCCACCTCGCCTCAGAGGGACGTCGGCAGCCCGAGGCCCTCGACGATCTCGACGCCCGCGAGGCGCTCGAGCGCGGAGCCGGGCAGCACGATCTTGGAGCGGCGCACCCCGCTGCCGATCACGACGAGCGGGCGCAGGAGCACGCGGGCGTCGACGAGCAGGCGCCAGCCGGAGGGCAGTCCGATCGGGGTGATGCCGCCGTACTCCATCCCCGACTCGGCGACCGCGCGGTCCATCGGCAGGAACGAGGCCTTCCGCACGTCGAGGAGGCGGCGGACGGCGCCGTTGACGTCGGCGCGGGAGTCGGCGAGCACGACGCACGCGGCGATCCGCTCCTCCCCTCCACGCGAGCCGGCGACGACGACGCAGTTGGCGAGGTCGGCGTCGTCGAGGCCGTAGTGCTCCTTCGTCGCCGCGGTGTCCGAGAGGGCGGGATCGAGGTCGACGACGCCGAGGTCGGCGAGCACGCCGTCGCGCTCGGCGGCGGCGAGGACCGCCTCGGGGAGCAGCTCCGGGTGCTCCGAGACGGGAACGGGGACGAGCGAGCCGAGCGAGGCGGTCATGGGGGCTCCGGAGGGTCGGGGACGGGTGGGATCCATCGTTCCAGGAGCACGGGAGCGGGAGGGCGGCGCGGCGCCGTCCCGGGCCGGTCAGTGCGAGGCGGACTCCTCGCGAGCGGCGGCGCGCTCGGACTCCTCGCGCGCCAGGACCTCGGGGTCGGGCACGACGCGGCCGCGGTGCACGTCGGTGAAGAACTCCTCGCTCAGCACCCGCTTCTCGATCTCGTACCAGCCGGTGCTCCAGCCCGAGCCCAGCGGGTGCTCGGCGTCGAGGAGGACGTGGCCGGGCGTCGCGCCGCGACCGAGCAGCGCCGCGACCGAGCGGTTGGGATCGTAGAGCGCGTGCTCGACGAGCGGGGCGAACACCTCGTGCACGGCGAAGTCCTCGGGCCGGCCGAGGAGGACCGGGACGAGGTCCTCGCCCGCGCGCAGGCCGTTCGGCCACCAGCGGAACCGGTCGACGAGCTCGTGGCACGAGATGCACGAGGGCGAGAAGAAGACGAGGTGGGTCGGCGGCTCGGTGAACTCGGCGAGCGCGATGCGGTCGCCCGAGGCGGTGAGGAGGACGGGCCCGGAGGAGGGTGCGGGAGCGGACGTCGATGCGGGAGCGGAGGGAGGTGCCGCACGGCGCTGCAGGCGGTCGCGCACGAGCACCAGGACGAGGGCGAGCAGCACCGCGGCGAGCGCCGGGAGCCCGGGCGCCAGCGCGGCGGGCGGCACGGGACCCGCGAGCCCGGCGACCGCGAGGGCGACGAGAACGCTGTTGCGCAGGACCGTGCGGCCGCTCATCCGTGCCTCGCCGAGACCGCCGAAGCACTCGCAGTCGACGGGCTCCGGCGCCCGGGCCGCGCCGATCGCGACCACCAGGAAGACCACGAGCACGGCGAGCGCCGCCAGCAGGGCGAGCCGGTGCAGCGGAGCCGGAGCGAGGAGCACGGCGAGGCCGAGCACGATCTCGACGACGGGGAACGAGCGGGCGAAGAGGGTGCCGCGAGCGACCACGGCGGGGAGGCCGAGGGCGCCGAGCGACTCGCGGAACCGCTCCGTGCGGCCGAGCTTCAGCGCCCCGCTCACGACGAGGACGGCGCCGGTGGCCCAGCCTGCGATCGCGAGCAGAACCTCGAGCATCCTTCCCCCTCGTGCACCGGCGGCGGGTGCTCCGCACCGGACGCTACCCGAGGCGCCGCGCGACGCGGGGTCGCCGGCGCGGAACGAGACGCGGTCAGGAGTCGAAGCCGAGGCCCAGCGCGTCGAGGGTGCGCAGGAGCAGGTTGCGCCGCCCGCCGTCGTGGTCGGCGCGGTCGAGCGACCAGCGGGTGGCCTGGATCCCCGCGGTGGCGAAGGGCTCCGGCGGGAAGGGCAGCGGGCGCGAGCGCACCATCTCGAGCTCGGTGCGCTCGGTCCGCTCGCCTGACAGCAGGTCGAGGACGACGTCCGCCGCGAACGCCGTCGTGCCGACTCCGAGCCCCGTGTAGCCCGCGGCATAGGCGACGCGGCCTGAGAGGGCGGTGCCGTAGAACGCGGCGAACCGCGTGCTGGTGTCGATCACTCCGGCCCAGCGGTGGCTGAAGCGCACGCCCTCGAGCTGCGGGAACGTGGTGAGGAAGTGCGAGGCCAGCGCGCGGTAGGTCTCGGGCCGCTCCTCGTAGCGCGAGCGGATACGGCCACCGGGGTGGTAGACCGCGTCGTAGCCGCCCCACAGGATCCGGTCGTCGGCGGTCCGGCGGTAGTAGTGGAACTGGTTCGCCGTGTCGTTGACGCCCTCCCTCCCCCGCCAGCCGATCGACTCGAGCTGCCCGGCGTCGAGCGGCTCGGTCATCAGGACGTAGTCGTAGACGGGCACGGTCATCAGCCGGGTGCGGGCGAGGAGGGAGGGGAAGGCGCTCGTGCCGAGGATCGCGTGCGACGCCTCCACGGCTCCCCGGGCCGTGCGCACGAGCACCCCGGATGCCGTCGACTCGAGACCGAGCACCCGGCTGTCCTCGTGGATCTCGACGCCGAGCTCCTCGGCGACGCGGGCGAGCTCGCGCACGAGCTCGCCGGGGTGCACGAGCGCGCACTGCTCGGCGGGCACGACGAGTCCGGCGAGGTAGGTGGGCGAGTCGACGAGGGCGCGGATGCCGTCGGCGTCGAGGAAGCGCGCGCCCGCTACCCCGTCGCCCTCGGCGAGCTGCGCGATCTGGTGCTCCTCGACGGCCACCGCGAGCGAGCCTGTGCGCTCGAAGCCGCAGTCCATGCCGTAGCCGGCGATCGTCTCCTGGATGCCGTCGAGGTTCTCGACCCCCATGCGCTCGAGTCGGTCGCTCTCCTCCGGCCAGCGGGCGAGGCCGTTCTCGCGGCCGTGGGTGAGGCTCGACTCGACGAAGCCGCCGTTGCGTCCGGAGGCCGCCCAGCCGATCGAGCGGGCCTCGAGGAGGACCACGCGGCGGCCGGGATCGCGCTCCTTCGCGCGCAGGGCGCTCCACAGGCCGGTGTAGCCGCCGCCCACGATCACGAGGTCGGCGCGGACGGAGCCGACCAGCGGCGACCGCGGGGCCGGTGCGTGCTCGAGCCAGAAGACACCGCGCCGGGAGTCGGCGAGGGAGGCGACGACGGCCGCGGAGGACGGGGCGAGACGTTCGAAAACAGTGGCGTGGGTCGGCATGATGTCTCCATTACGCCAGTGTTCTGATGATTCGGCAACCGGATCCGTCGTCGACGGCGCCCGTGACCGCTCTCGGTGCGCTCCCTGCCCCGGCCGCGCGCCCCGCCGTACACTGCGAGGGAACGGGGAGGGGTCATGCGAGGACGCCGGACGCAGGAGCGACTGCGGGGAACCGCGGCGACCGCTCCCGTTGTCGTGCTCGAAGAGCCCGAGGCCGACGACGTCTCGCCGGGCATGCGCATCGCGGCCGCGTGGTCGTGGCGGGTGCTCGCGGTCGCCGCGATCCTCTGGCTCATCGTGAAGCTGGTCTCGATGGTGCCGGTCGTGGTCGTGCCGGTGCTCGTCGCGCTGCTGCTGACCGCGCTGCTGACTCCGCTGCGCGACCGGCTCGAGGCCTGGCGCCTGCCCCGCGGACTCGCGGTGCTCGTCTCGATCCTGACCCTGCTGCTCGCGATCAGCGGCCTCGTCGCTCTGGTCGTCGTGCAGACCCGGGCCGGGTTCGGCGGCATCGGGCAGCGCACGCTCGACGCGGTCGACGACGTGGAGGAGTGGATCCAGGGCCTCGGCTTCACCCAGGTGCAGCTCACCGACTGGGCGCAGAGCGCGATCACGTGGGCCGACGCGCAGGCCGCGACGATCGCCTCCGGAGCGCTCGCGGTGGGCTCGCAGGTCGCCGAGGTCGTCGCCGGCACGCTGCTCACCCTCTTCTCGCTGATCTTCCTGCTGCTGGACGGGCGGCGGATCTGGTCGTGGTTCCTCCGCCTGCTGCCGCTGCCCGCCCGGGCGCCGCTGCTCACGGGTGCGGCCGCGGGCTTCGAGGCGCTCACGCAGTTCGTGCGGGCGCAGCTCGGAGTGGCGGCGATCAACGCCACGGGCATCGGCATCGGGGCGCTCGCGCTGCAGCTCCCGCTGGTCGTGCCGATCATGGTCACCGTGTTCCTGGGCTCCTTCGTGCCGTTCCTCGGCGCGATCGTCACCGGGGCGCTCGCGGCGCTGATCGCCCTGCTGTTCATCGGGCCGGTGGCGGCGCTGGTCATGGTGGGCGTGGTGATCGTCGTGCACCTGCTCGAGGGGCACGTGCTGCAGCCGCTGATCCTCGGATCGGCGGTGAAGGTGCATCCGCTCGCCGTCGTGCTGGGCGTGGCGATCGGCCTCGAGGTCGCGGGCCTCGCCGGCGCGCTGTTCGCGGTGCCCGTGAGCGCCACAGTCAACTCCGGAGTCACGGCGATGCGGGACCGCTCGGCCGCCCTGCACGACCGGACCGCCGCGTGAGCGCGCACCCCCTCGATCCGTCGGAGGTGCCCGGATCGAGGGTGCTGCCGGCGCTCGCCTGCCCCGTCTGCGGCGCCGTACTCGCTCCGGACGCGCTGCCGCGGCCCTCGCTCCTGCGCTGCCCGAACGGGCACAGCGCCGACGTCGCGCGGCAGGGCTACGTGTCGCTGCTGCGCGGGCGGCACGCGACCTCCGGCGATACCGCGGCGATGGTGCAGGCGCGCGCGGAGCTGCTCGGCTCGGGGCACTACCGCCCGATCCAGGACGCGGTGGCCGCGGCGGTGCCCGCGGACGCCCGGCTCGTCGTCGACCTGGGCTGCGGCACGGGCGCGTACCTCACGGCGGTGCTCGACGCGCATCCTGAGGCCGCGGGTCTCGGACTCGACCTCTCGGCCCCGGCCGCTCGGCGCGCCGCCCGCGCGCACCCCCGTGCCGCGATCGCGACGGCGGACCTCTGGCAGCCGCTGCCGCTGGCCGACGGCTGCGCCGACGCGCTGCTGACCGTGTTCGCCCCGCGGAACGCCCCCGAGATGCTGCGCGTGCTGCGGCCCGGCGGGACCGCCGTGGTCGTGACGCCGCGGGAGCGGCACCTGCACGAGATCCGCCCGGTCTTCGGCATGCTCGGGATCGACGCGGGCAAGGCGGAACGCCTCGACGAGCAGCTCGCCGGCTTCGCGCTGACCGAGCGGCGGGAGCTCGACTACGCGGTCGCGATGACGCCCGCGGAGCTGCGCGCGGAGGTGCTGATGGGTCCCAGCGCGCACCACGTCGACGCCGGGGCGCTGGTCGCGGTCCTGGCGGAGCGCGAGGGGACGACCGACGTGACCGTCGCGGTGACGGTGTCGGTGTTCAGCCGCGCCTGATGGGCGGCGCTCGGTACGACTCCCGCGTGCGCGCCCGGATCACGTCGCCCGCGGACTCCGCGATCATCGCGAGCGCCGCGCTGAGCCGTCCTACCGCCCGATAGGGGGAGTCACGCTGTCGTAGGTGGCGATGAGACGTGTGAGGAACGCCTCGATGATCGTTCGCTCGGGGTCGGTGAGGGATTCGATGACGCCCTCGACGCCCTCGATGAGCGGTGCGACGTGGCCGTATGCGCGGGCTGCTGTCTCACTGGAGGCGGTGACGATCATCTTCCGCCGGTCCGAGGGGTGGCGATCGCGAGTCACGTGACCGGCGGCCTCGAGCCGATTGAGGACGAGCGTCATCGTCGCCGTCGAGATGCCGAGTTGATGAGCGAGTTCGGTTGGGGTCGCAGGCCCGACCGAGAGGAGGTGGTCCATCGCTTCGAGGCCGGCGCGATCGACGTTCAGCTCCGTTCCGAGGTACCGCTCGAAGCGCTGTTGCCGGACAGCGATCTGCTGGACGTAGGCGCGGAGATCACCTGCGGGGATCGCCCGCCCGTCCCGCCGGGCTGCGGTTCGATCCTCCCGGTCGACGTAGGAAGGGTGCGGCGAGCTGGGATGAGTCGACTTGACGTCCATGCCACCTATGGTAATACTCGGTGTTGCCAATTTAATTGATTACCAATGATCGGAATTAGATGAGCACTTCACCAGCAGCGTCCGGCCGATGGCGTTGGTCGATCCTTGTCGTGATGCTCGCAGCCGAGATCATGGATCTTCTGGATTCCACCATCGTGAACGTCGCCGGTCCTGACCTCGAGCGCTCACTCGGTTCGACAGCAGTCGGCCTCCAATGGGTCATCGGCGGCTACGCGCTCACGCTCGGATCCGGGCTGATTCTGGGGGGCCGGCTCGGTGATCGTTTCGGGCGCCGTCGAATGTTCCTCGTCGGACTGGCCGCCTTCACCGTGGCATCCGTGCTGTGCGCTGCCGCGCCCACCATCGGTGTCCTCATCGCGGTCCGTCTACTTCATGGTCTGGCCGGAGCGATGCTCCTTCCGCAGGGGCTGGGTCTGCTGCGCGAGAACTTCTCCGGTCCTGAGCTGGCGAAGGTGTTCGGCGTGTTCGGTCCCGTCCTCGGACTCGGCGGCATACTCGGCCCGCTGATCGGCGGCGGCCTGATCGAAGCGGATCTCTTCGGGCTGGGCTGGCGTGCGGTGTTCCTAGTGAACCTCCCGATCGGCCTCGCGGCGCTCATCATCGCGTGGCGGATCCTGCCCCGAAAGCCGGGCGACAAGACGATCGGCGTGGACACGCTCGGAGCCGTGATCATCGTGGCGGCCTCGGCGCTGCTCGTGCTGCCGCTGAACCTCGGCCAGGAGCAGGGATGGCCCGCGTGGACCTTCGTCAGCATCGCGGCCGGGCTCACCGGATTCGTCCTCTTCGCTGTGCAGCAGCGTCGGGCCGGAGCGGCCGGGCGCACGCCGCTGGTCGTGCCCACGATCTTCAATCAGTCCGCCTACACGCTGGGCCTGGCCGGCATCGCACTGTTCTTCAGCGCACTGATCGGCACGCAACTCGTTCTGACCCTCTTCCTCCAGATCGGGCAGGGCTTCACTGCAGGTGAGGCGGGCCTGGGCACCATCCCCGTCGCGCTCGGAACCGCGATCGGCGGCGCGATGAGCGGGGCATTCCTCGCCGAGAAGCTCGGACGTGCGGTGCTGCAGATCGGTGCGCTCGTCCAGCTCGCCGGCTCCGCGTTGCTGTGGATGGAGTTGCAGACCACAGGCGCCTTCTCCCTCTGGAGCATCGTCCCGGGGATCGGTGTCGCCGGAATCGGGTCGGGTCTCGTGATCGCCGCGCTGTTCAGCATCATCCTCGCCGCCGTCGAGGACGAGGAGATCGGTTCGGCGTCCGGAGTCCTCACCGCAGTGCAGTCGATCGCCAGCTCTATCGGCGTCGCCGTCTTCGGCTCGACCTTCTTCTCCCGGATCGCGTCCGGGAGTGCGGAGGCGGCGTTCCAGCAGACCCTCTCCATCCAGGCCGCGCTTCTCGTCGTCTTCCTCGGCCTCACCTTCCTGTTCCCCAGGAAGGGTCGCCCCGACGAGTTCACCGATGCCACCGACACCGAACGACCTGAAGTTGCCCAGGCGTGACCGCTCGCCGCACCCGCGTCTCGAGCCGCTCCGCCGACAGATGACACCCCGACGACCGAAGGAACGACCATGACCCGAACCAGAACAGTCCTGATCTCCGGAGCGAGCATCGCCGGTCCCACCCTCGCCTACTGGCTCAGCGAGTACGGATGGGACATCACCATCGTCGAACGGGCACCAGAGCTCCGAGACGGCGGGCAGAACATCGACGTGCGCGGCGCCGGCCGCATCGTAGTCCGCCGAATGGGTCTCGAAGACGCCCTCCGCGACGCGACCACAGGAGAGCTGGGCACCGAATTCGTCCGTAGGGACGGCAGTACCGTCGCCCGCTTCCCTGCGAGCGAGTCCGACACCGGCGGTGCGACAGCAGAACTGGAGATCCTGCGAGGGGACCTCGCTCGCCTCCTCGTGAACGCCACACCGGTCCCGGTCGAGTACCTCTTCGGCACGACCATCACTGCGCTCGAGAACCTGCCCGATGAGGTCCGGGTGTCCTTCGACCACGGCGACGACCGCACCTTCGATCTCGTCGTCATCGCCGACGGAATGAACTCCCGCACCCGGACACTCGTCTTCGGAAACGGCCCCGCCATCCGTCCGCTCGGGCTGAACACCTCGTACCTCACCATCCCGCGCACCGCTGCGGACACGGACTGGGCGCGCTGGTTCAACGCCCCCGGCGGCCGCACGATGACGCTGCGCCCCGATACCAAGGGCACGATCCGAGCCACCCTGTCCTTCCTCTCCCGACCCGACGAGCACGCCGGCCTCACCACGGAGCAGCAGAAGAACCTCCTCCGCCGAAGGTTCGCGGACGCCGGCTGGGAGGCCCCGCGCATCCTCGATGGACTCGACGCCGAGTCGGACCTCTACTTCGAGCACCTCGGCCAGGTCCACGCTCCGACCTGGACGCGAGGACGAGTGGCCCTGCTCGGTGACGCCGCCTACTGCGCATCCCCGATCAGCGGCATGGGCACGAGCCTCGCGATCGTCGGCGCCTACGTCCTCGCAGGCGAGCTCGCCGCACACGTCGACCACCGCGACGCGCTCCGCGGCTACGAACGGATCATGCGCCCCTACGTGACCCAAGCCCAGAAGCTTCCCCCCGGAGCTCCCCGCATCGCCAACCCTCGAACCCGCGCCGGCATCGCGTTGCTCAACACCGCCGCGAAGATCGGAGCAAGCCGCCTCGTCAGCGGCGTCGGAGGCACGCTCTTCTCCCCTCCTGCCGACGAGATCGACCTCCCCGATTACTCCCACCTCACCCGGTAGCCTCGCGCGACTCCCTCTAGTGCCCGTAGGACGCTGAGGGTACGACCGCTCCTCTGGCCCGACCGGCGTTGTTCGAGAACGGCATGGCGTGGTTCGGGTCGTCCGGAGGTCACTCGCGATCGCCGGCGAGCAGACGTCGGTGGCGTTCACTGGTGACACGTCACCTCAGCCGCAGAAGTACCTCGGTCGTCGACGGAGGCCACGCAGGATGATCTGTCGTCGTTCGAGGTGATGAGCTGAGTTCCAGCGATCAGCACGGTGCCGCCCACGACTATCCAGGAGGCGACGTGCCATCGGTTCACCGCAGCGGTGGTCGAACCAGACGGTGGGGGCGTCGTGACGAGCAGCCCCATCAGGGCCGGCGCTGCTGCCGCGAGGACGCCGAGTACGACCTACAGCTGCTTCCCGAGCACCGCGGGGATCAGCGCAAGGGATCCGGACCGTCGAGAGTCATCGAGGTGCTGGGGTCGCCATCGAACTCATCTGCTGAGCGCTCCTGAGGTCCGCGACCGGCGTAGACGTCGCGCAGGACGCTTGCTGCGGCGCCGGCGGGTGCTGCGGCTTCTCGGAAGCGTCGGCGTCGGATCTGCCGGCATCGGGGCGCCGGGTGAGGCGCCCCGATGCCCGCTCAGTACGATTCCCGGTTCCGCTCCTGGTCGACCACGGCGGCGCGGTCCGAGAGGCGGCGCAGCCCGGCGAGCGGCTGCGCCATGCGGTGGTTCGTCCGCAGCACGGGCTCCACGCGGTCCAGGAACGCCCAGTACCCGGCCGTCACGGGGCAGGCGTTCTCGCCCAGGCGCACCTTCGGATCGAAGCGGCAGCCGCCGCAGTAGTCCGACATCCGGTTGATGTAGGCGCCGCCGGACGCGTACGGCTTGGTCGCCACGACGCCGCCGTCGGCGTGCTGCGACATGCCGATCACGTTCGCCGGCATCACCCACTCGGTGCCGTCGACGAAGACGTCCACGAACCAGTCGTTGAGCTCGGCCGGATCCCAGCCGCGCTGCAGGCCCCAGTTGCCCAGCACCATCAGGCGCTGGATGTGGTGCGCCCAGCCGTGGCGCCGGACGTCGTCCAGGGTCTCGTGCAGGCAGTTCGCCTCGATCCCCGAGGGGTCGAGGTCGAGCAGGGCCGCAGGCACCGGGGCGGAGGCGCCGAGCGCGCGGCTGCGCGTGCGGTACTCCGGCCCCAGGTGCCAGTAGAGGTGCCAGACGTAGTCGCGCCAGCCCATGATCTGCCGGACGAAGCCCTCGACGCCCGCGAGCGGAGCGCCTCCGGACGCGTGCTCGGCGACGACGGTGTCGATCACCTCGCGCGGGTCGAGCAGACCGAGGTTCATCGGAGCGCTCAGGAGCGAGTGCGCCATGGTCCAGTCGCCCGAGAGCATGGCGTCCTCGTAGGGGCCGAAGTCCTGCAGGCGCGAGGACGCGAAGTCGGAGAGCGCCTCCTGCGCCTCGGCGGGAGTGGCGGCGAAGCGCCGCGGACCGTCCTCGCCGACGAGGTGCACGGCTCCCTCGCGCTCCCAACGGGCGAGATCCGCGCGGACCTCCTCGTCGATGTCGTCCTCCACCGGCCACCACGGATCGGGCAGCCCGAGCCGTGCCGCGCCCTTGGGCGGCGGCTGGCGGTTGTCGTGGTCGTAGTTCCACTTGCCGCCCTCGGGCTGGTCGCCGCGCATCAGCACACCGGTGCGCTCGCGGCTCCAGCGGTAGAAGTCCTCGAGCAGGAGCCGGGAGCCGGCCCGCGCGAGCGCCCACTCGCGGAAGTCCTCCTCCTCCGTCACGAAACCGCGGCTGGGCAGCACGCTCATGCCCAGGCGCCGGGCGAGGCGGCGGCCACCGCGGGTGGGCGGATCGATCACCTCGAGGTCGTCGCGGCCCTCGAGCGCCTCGGCGAAGGTCTCGGCGCGGACGTACTCGACGCGGTCGCCCAGCTCGCGGGCGCGGTGCCGCAGCGCCGAGAGCCACAGCTGCGCCTTCGCGCGGTGCATCGGCCGCCGTCCGAAGGCCGAGCGGGCCTCGACGAGCAGCATCGGTCCGCCGTCGTCGAACAGCGGGCCGAGCTGGCCGATGACGCTCCAGCGGGTGCGGGTGGGGATGCTCATGCCCGTCACGCTAGGCGGGAGCGGCAGGGGCGGGTAGGAGTTGCGCCGCGCGGGAGGAGGTGCGGGGAGCGGGAGGGACCGGCACGGATGTGCAGCCGCAACGCCTTGCACCGCGGGGCGTGATGCAGTTCTCTCGAGTGGGGGCCGCCGTTCGGCGCGCCCCGGAACCCGACGCGATGAAGCGAGGAACCCGCCATGGCACACGACGACGAGACTTCCACCGGAACGACCTCCGACGGCGCGAGCGAGGCGCCGCGCCGCGGCCGCCACGCCGCCGAGACGACCACGACCGAGACCCCGGACGGCGAGTACACGTCGACCGACGGCGTCTCGCACACCGCCACCGACGACCAGGGCAGCTACGTCGACACCTCGGTCCACGAGGAGACCTCCACCGAGAAGGGGAGCTACGTCGACTCCGACTCCGCAGGACCCGACTCGGACGCCGAGGGCGAGTACACCGACCGCGACGAGTGAGCCGTGTGCGGCCGGGGGCTACTCCCCGGCCGCGCGGCCCCGCAGGCGGGCGAGCCGGTACACGGCTCCGACCGCGAAGACCGCGATGCCCGTCAGGATCGACGGCAGCGGCAGGGTGAGCACGAGCAGCACGCAGCCGATCACCCCGCCCATCGCGACGAACCGCGGGTACAGGCGGTAGTGCCGCTCCTGCTTGAGCGCCGACACGTTCGCGACCAGGTAGTAGAGCAGCACGCCGAACGACGAGAACCCGATCGCCGAGCGCAGGTCGGCCACGAGCACCAGCACGATCACGACGGCGCCCAGGGCGGTCTCGGCCCGGCGCGGGACCTGCCGCACCGGATCGACGTGCGCGAGCATCCGGGGCAGGTCGCCCTCGCGGGCCATGGCCAGGCTCGTCCGCCCGATGCCCGCGATGAGCGCGAGCAGAGCGCCGAGCGAGGCGGCGGCCGCTCCGACCCGGACGACCGGTCCGGTCCACGGCCACACCGCGGCCGCCTCGGCGAGGGGCTCGGTCGACGCCGCGAGCCGCTCCGGACCGAGCGCCACGAGGAGCGCCGCCCCGACCACGGCGTAGACGACGACCGCGAGCGCGAGGGCGCCGAGGATCGCGCGCGGGATCGCCCGGGACGGATCACGCACCTCCTCCCCCATCGTGGCGAGGCGGGCGTAGCCGGCGAAGGCGAAGAAGAGCAGCCCGGCCGACTGCAGCACGCCGAGCGGGCCGATGGTGCTGACGCCGCCCTCCGCGGAGGCGACGGCGGGACCGGAGGAGACCGCGGCGGCGACGACCAGCGCGAGCACCGCCAGGACGATCGTCACGATGACGCGGGTGGCGAGAGCGGTCCGGGTGACCCCGAGCGCGTTGACGCCGACGAGGGCCGCGACGGCGAGGACGGCGACGGGGCGCTCCCACCCGGAGGGGGCGGCGTAGGCCGCGAAGGTCAGCGCCATCGCCGCGCAGCTCGCGGTCTTGCCGACGACGAAGCCCCAGCCCGCGAGGAACCCGGGCCACTCGCCCAGGCGCTCGCGGCCGTACACGTAGGTGCCGCCCGAGCGCGGGTACTGCGCGGCGAGCTGCGCCGAGGAGGAGGCGTTGGCCCACGCGACGAGGGCGGCGACTGCGAGCCCGGCGAGGAGCCAGGGGCCCGCCGCGGCGGCCGCGGGCGCGAAGGCCGCGAAGACGCCGGCGCCGATCATCGAGCCGAGACCGATCACGACGGCGTCGCCGGTCCCGAGACGGCGGGCGAGGGAGGCGGGCGGAGTCACCCGACTCTTCTACCGCATCGAGGGGAACGGGCGGTGCTGCAGGGCTTCAGGGCGGCTTCAGCAGGATCGTCCTAGCCTGGGGCGAGCCGCGCTCGCCGCGGGAGGAGCCCGGGAGGACGCCATCCGCATCCTGGTCGTCGACGACGAGATCAACCTGCTGCGCGCCCTCGAGACGGGCCTGGAGGCCGAGGGCTTCGCCGTCGACACGGCCACCACGGGCACGGACGCGCTGTGGCTCGCCCAGGAGGCCGAGTACGCGGCGATCGTGCTCGACCTGATGCTCCCGGACCTCAGCGGCTTCCGCGTCTGCGAGCGCCTGCGCGCGGCCGAGGACTGGACGCCGATCCTGATGCTGACCGCGAAGGACGGCGATCTCGATCAGGTGGAGGCGCTGGACACCGGCGCCGACGACTACCTCACCAAGCCGTTCTCGTTCCCGGTGCTCATCGCCCGGCTGCGCGCACTGATCCGCCGCGGCGCGACGGAGCGGCCGGTCGTGCAGGTGGTCGGCGACCTCGTCCTCGACCCCGCGTCGCGCCGCGTGGAGCGGGGCGGGGTGCCGATCCCGCTGACGGCGCGGGAGTTCAGCGTGCTCGAGTACCTCGTGTCGCGGGCCGGCGACGTCGTCCCGAAGCGGGACGTGCTCGGCGCGGTCTGGGACTTCGACTTCGACGGCGACCCGAACATCGTCGAGGTCTACATCCGCACGCTCCGGAACAAGATCGACCGGCCGTTCGGCGTCGACACGATCCGCACGCAGCGCGGGGCGGGCTACTCGCTGGTGGCCGGATGAGCCGCCTGCGCACCCGGATCACGCTCGCGGCCGCCGCCGTGGTCGCCCTCGCCTCGGTGCTCGGCGGAGTCGGGTTCGTGCTGGTGCTCTCCTCCGTGCTCGCGGCGAGCGCCTCGAGCACCGCCGAGGCCGAGGCCGAGCGCCTCGGAGCGCTGGTCGAGTCGGGCGGTGCCGACGTGGTCCGCGCCTCGGAGGGGGTCGTGCAGCTCGTCGTCGACGGCCGCGTGGTCGCGGCGGGCGAGGACGCGGAGGACCTGCCGGCCCTGGCGCAGGAGGAGGGCGACGACCCCGTCACCGTGCAGGTCGAGGACGAGGGGCCCGTGGTCGTCGCCGCTCAGGAGCTCGACGACGGGTCGCTCCTCGTCGCAGGGATCCCCGACGAGGGGCGGGCGGAGGCGGTCGCGACGACCACGGCGCTCCTCGCCGTCGCGGTTCCGCTGCTCGTGGCCTTCGTCGCGGTGGTCTGCTGGGTGGTGGTCGGGCGGGCGCTGCGCCCCGTCGACCGGATGCGCGCCGAGGCCGACTCCGTCACCGCGGCCGCCCTGGACCGCCGGGTCGCGGAGCCCGGCTCGGGCGACGAGATCGACCGCCTCGCGCGCACGCTGAACCGCATGCTCGACCGGCTGCAGGACGCGCAGGAGCGGCAGCGCCGCTTCGTCTCGGATGCGTCGCACGAGCTGCGCTCCCCCGTCGCGGCCCTGCGGCAGACGGCCGAGGTGGCCCTCGCGCACCCGGACCGCCTCGACTCCGCCCGCCTGGCGCGGACGGTGGCCGAGGAGTCGGTGCGGATGGGCGGGCTGATCGAGGGACTGCTGCTGCTCGCGCGCGCCGACGAGGCGCGACTGGCGATCGCGGCGGCTCCGGTCGACCTCGACGACCTGGCGTTGCGCGAGGTGCGGCGGCTGCGCGACTCCGGGATCGAGGTCGACGCGAGCGGAGTCTCACCCGTGCAGGTCGTCGCCGACGAGGCGCTGCTCGCGCGGGCCGTGCGGAACCTGGTCGACAACGCGGTGCGGCACCGGTCGTCGCGCCTCGCCCTGGCCACCCGGGCCGACGGGGACGGGGCCGTGATCGTCGTCGACGACGACGGGCCGGGCATCGCGGCGGCCGACCGCTCGCGCGTGCTCGGGCGGTTCGTGCGGCTCGACGAGGGCCGCGCCCGCGACGCCGGAGGATCGGGGCTGGGCCTCGCGATCGTGGCCGAGATCGCGGCGGCGCACCACGGCGCGGTGTCGATCGAGGACGCTCCCCTGGGCGGCGCGCGCGTGGTGCTGCGGCTCCCGCTCTAGACGGGGGTCGTCGAGGCGTCCCGCTCCCGTCGAGACGTCCCGCTGCTGCTGGACGTCTCGACGATCCGAGGACGTCTCGCGGCCCGGAGCGCTTCAGGGTGGCTTCAGCGGCCGGACGCGAGAGTGGTCACGGCGTCGAGGACCGGCGCCGGAGTAGGAGCGGATCATGCAGAAGAAGACGAAGATCATCACCGCCGTCGCCGGAGTCGTCGTGCTCCTCGGAGCGGGCACCGGGATCGCCTACGCCGCGACCGACGGCTTCGAAGGATCCGACCGCCTGACCGGAGCGGACCTCGAGCGCGCGAGCGACGCGGCCCTCGAGGAGATCGGCGGGGGCACCGTGACCTCGGCCGAGCGCGACGACGACGGAGCCCCCGGCTACGAGCTGGAGCTGCGCGGCGAGGACGGACTCGAGTACGACGTGCGCCTCGACGACGCGTTCGCGGTGCTGTCGGTGGACGCCGACGACGACGGGCGCCCCGCGAGCGGATCCGCCGAGGGCGGAGCGTCCCAGGGCGGCGACGACACCTCGACCTCGGGGGTCGTCGACCCCGACGACCTGACCGGCGACGACCTGGCGCGCGCCTCGGAGGCGGCCCTCGCGGCGGTCGGCGGCGGCACGGTGACCGAGGCGGAGCGCAGCGACGACGCCGACCACGCCTTCGACGTGGAGGTCACGCGCGAGGACGGGACCGACGTGGACGTCGATCTCGACGCGGACTTCGCGGTGGTCGCGACGAACGACTGACGGCCGGACGCGGGAGCGGCTCAGCCGTTCCCGGAACCGTTGCCGTTGCCGCCGTTCCCGTTGCCGTTGTTCCCGTCGTTCCCGGTGCCGCTGTTCCCGTTGCCGCTGTTGCCGGTGCCGCTGTTCCCGTTGCCGTTGTTCCCGTTCGCGGGAGCCTCCTCGGCCGGCTCCGACTCCTCGGGCTCCGGAGCCTCCTCCTCGACGGGTGCCGTCTCCTCGGGACTCGGAGAGGGCGCCTCCTCCTCGGTCTCGACGGGAGCCGGAGTCTCCTCGACCGGGGCCTCCTCGACCGGGACCTCCTCGACCGGCTCCTCCTCGACGGGGGTCTCCTCGACGGGCTCCTCGGGATCCGGAGCCTCCTCGGTCTCGACGGGAGCGGGCTCCGGAGCCTCGCCGGCCGCGGTCGCCGCCTCGAGGTCGCCGCGCACCACGTCCACCTCGGCCTGGATCGACGCGGCCCGCTCCTGGGTCACGGAGCCGGACGTCAGGGCCGCGGCGAGGGCGGCCTGCAGGGCCTCGAGCTCGGTGAGGGCGCCGGCGAAGTCGTCGGCGGAGGCGCGCTCCGCGACCGCGACGACCGCGTCGTCGAGGGTCTGCGCGGTGGCGTCGTCGATCGACGGGTCGGCGGCGGAGCAGCCCGAGAGCAGGAGGACCGCGGTCACGACGGCGGCCGGCCAGGTGCGGCGCGTGATCACGAGCGGATGCTCTCGCGCAGGCGCTGCAGGTGCTCGCCGAGCTCGCCGTCGACGGCGGGCAGCGGCGTCTGCTGGTCGCCGCCGAGCAGGACGACGGCGAGTCCCACCGCGATCGCGACGAGCGCGAGCACCAGCACGAGCAGCCACGGGTTGGGCCCGCGGCGGCGCTCGGGCTCGCGCCGGAGAGCGGTCGTCGCAGTGGCGGGGGCGGTCGGAGCCACGGGAGCCGCCGCGGTCTCGGCCGGCAGGAGGGTGGTCGCCGCGGTGCCGTGCTCGGGGACGGGGTACACCGCCGTCGCCTCGGCGGTCGCGTCGAGCAGCTGCGTCCGGGCGGCCGTGAGGGGCACATCGGGCACGACGATCGCCGTCGGCGGTCCGTCGCGGCGCGGGTCGATCAGCTTGCGGGCGGACTCGGCGACCTCGAGCGCCGACGGGCGCTCCTCCGGCTCGCGCTGCGTCATCGAGCCCAGGAGCGCGGACCAGCCGCTGCCCAGCGACGCCGACACCTCGGGGTCGCGCAGCAGCCGCGCGAGGGTCACCTCGATCGCCGAGCCCGTGAACGGGCGCTTGCCGGTCAGCGACTCGAGCAGCACCAGGCCGAGGGAGTAGATGTCGCTCGCGGCGGTCAGCGGATCGCCGTGAGCCTGCTCGGGGCTGAGGTACGCGGCCGTGCCGATCAGCGTGCCGGGCGAGGTGATGCGGGTCGCGTCGATGAGGTAGGCGATGCCGAAGTCGGCGAGCTTGGGCCGGAACTCGCGGCTGGTCAGCGGACTCGGCACGAGCAGGACGTTCGACGGCTTCACGTCGCGGTGGACGACTCCGGCCGCGTGCACCGTGTGCAGGGCCTCGCCGAGATCGGCGGCCATCGACGCGACGTCGTTGGGGGCGACGGGCCCCGAGGCGAGTCGCTCCGACAGGCTCGGCCCCTCGGCGAGCTCCATCACCATGTACGCCTGGCCGCCGGTGTCGTCGCCGCCGTCGTGCGCGTCGTACAGCGTGACCAGGGCGGGGTGGTTGAGGGCCGCGAGCAGCCGGATCTCGGAGGACTTGCGCTGCAGGTCCTGCGCGTCGTCGATGCCGGCCGCGAACATCTTCAGCGCCACCGACCGGCCGAGGATCTCGTCGCGGGCCCGGTAGACGGTGGCCATGCCACCCCGGCCGATGAGCTCCTCGATCGTGTAGCGGTCGCCGACCGTCGAGCCGATGACTCGGGTCTCGCCCGTCCGGTGCGATGCCACGGGGTTCCTCCTCGCGCGGTGGGTGCTGCGGCGTGTGCCGCGCCCCCCGGTGCGACCGTCGCTCCAGGGTAGTACGTCGGGCGACCCCTCCGTAGGGGCCGAGAGGCGCTGTCAAGCGGGTGTCCCACCTCCGGGGCGCACGTAGCGTGGGGGCATTCCAACGGAGGGAACAGACATGACGGACCACGCGGATCAGGGATCGACTCTCGAGGACCAGGGCTCGACCATCGGGAAGCCCGACGGCGCTGCGGCGCCCACGTCGAGCGAGAGCGAGACGATCGAGAAGGACATGACGGAGTCGCCCGGCAGCGAGCGCGAGACCGCGGCGAAGCAGGACAGCGCCCCGGATGCGAGCGCGACCGAGGTCTCGGGCGACGCCGAGGTCAAGACGGTGCCCGGCACGGGCGGACCGGACGACGTCGGAGACGTCGAGGTGCCGCCGGGCGAGGTGCACCTGAACGGCAAGCCGTTCCCGGGACACGCAGGAACGGCGTAGTCGCCTGATGGCACGACCCCGTCGGGACTAGAGCTCCACAGGCTCCAGGACCGACGGGTCGCGCCGATCGACCGTGCGGGAGTTGTTGACGCGCCGGTCGACCGGGTACGCCGTGATCGTCGAGGCCATCGCGGCCGAGGCGCCGTCGAGCGTCGCGAGCATCTCCTCCGCGGAGTCGAGGGGCTCGGGCGACAGCCACACGTCGCGGACCTCGTCGGTGAGGAAGACGGGCATCCTGTCGTGCACCTCGCCCGAGGCGTCGCGCGCCTCACGGGTGATGATCGTGAACGAGACCAGCCAGGCCTCGCCGTCCTTCTTCGCCGTGTAGAGACCGGCGGCCGCGAGGATCGGCTCCTCGCCGTGCAGGAACCACGGCTGCTTGCCGTCGGCGAGCGTCTGCCACTCGTAGTAGCCGCGCATCGGGACGATCGCCCGCTGCTTCGCGAAGGCCCCGCGGAACAGGCCGTTCGAGGCGACCGTCTCGAGCCGGGCGTTGATCGGAGACGGCCCCTTGCCCTTCGCCCACGAGGGCGTGAAGCCCCACGAGGCCAGTTCGACCTCGCGTTCGACCGCTCCGTCGTGGAGGCGCTCGCGCACGATCGGCGCGGAGTCGGTGGGGGCGACGCTGAAGTCGGGCGCCCAGTCGGCGGCCCTCCCGCCCGCCGCGACGAACTCGCGGATCAGCTCATCGGTCTCGGAGTCCATCGCGAAGCGGCCGCACATGGGAGGAACGCTACGCCCGAGGACCGACAGCGGCCAGCAGGGGGTCGGGGCGCACCCGGCGGATCGTCGCGACGGCGAGCCCCGCGACCATCACCGCTCCTCCGATCAGCTCGCCGGCCGAGGGCGCCTCGCCCAGCAGCGCCCAGGCCGACAGGACGCCGACCACCGGCACCAGCAGAGTGAACGGCACGACCGACGCCGCCGGGTAGCGGGCGAGCAGCGAGTTCCAGATGCCGTAGCCGACGAGAGACGCGAACACCGCCGTGTAGAGGGTGCTGAGCACCGCCGCCGGAGTGAGGCCCGACAGCGCGCTCGCGACGGCGGGGCCGCCGTCGACGAGGAGCGAGAGCAGCAGGGCCGGCACCGGGACGACGAGCGCCGACCACACGACGAGCGAGAGTCCGGAGGCGCCCTTCGCGCGGCGGGTGAGCACGTTGCCGATCGCCCACGACAGCGCTCCGCCGAGGCAGACGACGAACGGCAGCCACGGCGCGGTCGTGCCGTGGGCGATGCCGACGATCACCAGGCCCGCCACCCCGACCCCCAGACCTGCGAGCTGGCGCGGCGTGGGCCGCTCGCGCAGGACGACGGCGGCGATCAGCACCGTCAGCACGATCTGCGCCTGGACCACGAGCGAGGCGAGACCCGCGGGCATGCCGAGGGCGAGCGCCAGGTAGAGAAGAGCGAACTGCCCCAGGCTCATGAAGGCGCCGATGACGAGGACGGTGCGCAGCGGAGCCTCGGGGCGGGGCACGAAGAAGACGGCCGGCACCGCCACCACCGCGAAGCGCATCGCCAGGAACAGCAGGGGCGGCACGTCGGCGAGGCCGACGTCGATCACGACGAAGTTCAGCCCCCACAGCAGGACGACGACGAGGGCGAGGAGGCTGTGGCGACGGGACATGCCTCGAGACTGTCCGACGCGAACCGACAGCACCAGCGCAGGTCGCTACCGCCGACCCGGTAGCGTTCGTTCATGATCGAGCCCTCGGCTCTCCGCGCCCTGATCGCCGTGCGCGACTGCGGGACCGTCGCCGCGGCCGCCGAGGCGCTGGGCTTCACTCCGTCCGCCGTCTCGCAGCAGCTCAAGCGGCTCGAGCGCCAGTCCGGCGGGCCGGTGGCGCAGCGCGCGGGCCGCTCGGTGTTCCTCACCGAGCACGGGCGCACGCTCGCCGAGCGCGGCGAGCGCCTCCTGGCCGAGCTTGAGGCGCTCGAGCACCTCGGGGCGGCGCCGGCGGAGGAGATCACCGGCACCCTGCGGGTCGCCGCGTTCTCGACGGCGATGCGCGGGCTGCTCGTGCCGGCGCTGGCCGTGCTGCGCGAGCGTGCGCCCCGCCTCCGGATCACGCTCGACGAGCTGGACCCGTGGGAGGCGGCGCAGCGGCTCGAGCGCGGAGCGGCCGATCTGGCGGTGCTGCACGACTGGCCCGGCCTCTCGCTCGATCTGCCGTCGACGATCGAGACTGCGACGCTGCTCGAGGACCGCGCCGACATCCTGATCCACCGCGACCACCCCCTCGCGTTGAGCCCGACGCTCGCGCCGAGCCGGCTCGCCGACGAGACCTGGGTGAGCATCCCGGCTGGGGCGATCTGCCACGCCTGGCTCCTGCGCACCTTCGCCGGCACCGGGCGCCAGCCCGACATCGCCTACTACGACGAGGACTTCAGCACGCACATCGCGCTCGTCGAGGCGGGCGCGGCCGTGGCGCTCGTGCCCCGGCTGGGCCGCGAGCCGCTGCCGGAGCGGGTCGTCGCGGTGCCCGCGGTCGATCCGGTGTCGACGCGGGTCGTCTCGGCCGCCTGGCGCCGCTCGAGCCGCGGCAGCCCGGCCCGGACGGCGGTGTTGGACGCGCTGCGCGCGGTGGTGTGAGCGGAGTGCGCTGCACGCGGTGGTGTGAGCGGGACCCGTCAGACCGACGCGTGCTCGGGGCTCCGCACCCGGCTCTTCGCCGACCAGAAGCGCATGAGAGCGCCGGCCAGGATCGAGCCGAGGGCGCCCGCCGCCAGGTCGGCGAGGGTGTCCTCGTAGGCGACGAAGATCGCGCCGTCGATGAACGTGTGGCCGGCCCACTCGCCCCACTCCCACAGCACGCCGGCGGTGGTGCCGAAGCACGCACAGAGCACGATCGCGGGGGCGAGCGGTCCGCGCTCCCCGGCGACCGTCGGTACGACTCCGGCGTGCGCGGCGACGACGTAGGCGACCGCTGCCGCGAGTCCGTTCAGGGTGAAGTGCACGACCAGGTCCCAGGCCGCCCAGGCCTGGTAGAGCTCGAGAACGCTGCTCCAGGAGGCGACCAGCAGCGAGACTCCGAACGCCGCGTCGAGTGCGGGGCGGACGCCGAGGAACCGCGTCAGGACGAGGCCGATCGACGAGAGCGCGAACACGGCGACGTCGACGAAGCCCCAGCCGATGCCGGCGACGACGATGCTGGCGACTCCGAGCGCCCGGACGATGTCGGCGAACCACTCGCCCCGGGTGCGGGGCGGCTCGAGGAACGTCTCGACGAGGACGGCGGCGCTCACGGCGCCGTGAACCGCAGCACGGCCTGGACCGGCTCGTGGTCGGACGGGGCCGCTCCGTCGTAGCGGACCGCGTTGATCCCGGCCGAGACCACGTCGAAGGCCCCGGCGGTGACGGTCAGCCAGTCGATCCTGCGGCCGGAGCGCGGCGCGCGGTAGTTGGAGTAGGTGCCCCACGCGGGCGTGAGGGTGCGCTGCGCGACGGCCCACGAGTCCGCGAGGCCCCCGCCGTCGAGCAGAGCGCGGTAGGGATCGGATCCGACGTCGGTGTTCGCGTCGCCCATGACGATCGCGGGCAGGCCGAGCTCGGTGACCCGCTCGGCCAGCAGCTGCGCCGAGCGGAGCCGGCTGCTGCGCGAGAGGTGGTCGAAGTGGGTGGCGATCACGGTCAGCTCGCGGTTGACCGCGTGGTCGACGAGCTCGGCGATCACGGCCGTGCGCGGGATCCGGTTGCCCCAGCTGCGCGAGCCCGCGACGTCCGGAGTCTCGGACAGGGCGATCTGCGACCAGTGGCGCACCGCGAAGCGGCTGCGGTCGACGAAGAGCATCACGCGCTCGCCGCTGCGATCGGGATCGCGGCCGAAGCCCATCCCCTCGAAGGAGGAGCCGAGCACCTCCTGCACGAACTCCGCCTGGTCGGGCATCGCCTCCTGCACCGCGAGGATCGACGGGCGCTCGGCCTCGAGCAGGCGGCGGATCAGGGGCTGCCTCCGGTCCCACAGGTCGACGGCGCGCGAGGTGAGGCGGGGCATGCGGCGACGGATGTTGTAGCTCATCACGTGCAGCTCGGGCGCCTCGGTCGGACCGATCAGGGGCGTCGGGTCGGTCATGCCTCCACCCTACGGCGCTCCCCCTGGACCGCCCCGGAGGCGCCGCAGGCTTGCGGAGACGGCCCCGCGCGCCCCTACTCTTCGAGGATGACCCTCTCCCCCGCACTCGCGGACCTCGCCGGTGCCTCGTTCGTCTCGTTCACCACCTTCCGCAGGACCGGGGTCGGGGTGTCGACCCCGGTCTGGATCGCCCGCGACGGCGACGACCTGATCGTGACCACGCCCCGGAAGAGCGGGAAGGTCAAGCGCCTGCGCAACGACCCCCGCGTGACGCTCGTGCCCTGCGACCGCCGCGGCCGCGTGCAGGAGGGAGCGACCGTCGTCGAGGGCACGGCGCGCATCGTGTCCGACGAGGACACCGTCGAGCGGCTCGGGCGCGTGTTCCTCGGGAAGTACCGCCTCGAGTACCGGATCTTCATGGTGATCGAGCGCCTCGTCAGCCGCGGGGACCGGACCCGGGTGATGCTGAGGATCTCCTGAGTCCTACACCTCCGGGCTCGACACCGGAAGGCCCTCCGGACGGGACCCGCCGGGGTCTACCGTGGGGCGATCGCACGCCGGTGCCCTCGTGCGCCCCCGCGCCGACCGGCGGCACGCAGAAGGAGCACTCATGAGCATCGGAGCAGGGATCTTCCTCCTCGTCGTCGGAGCGGTACTCGCGTTCGCCGTCGACGTGCAGGTGTCGGGGATCGATCTGGCGCTGATCGGCTACATCCTGATGGCCGCCGGTGCAGTGGGGCTCGTCCTCGGGCTGGTCCTGATGACCCGCCGCCGCCAGGCGGTCTCGACGACGCGCTCGGCGGTCGACCCGGCCAGCGGCGAGCAGGTCACCCGCCGCACGAGCGAGAGCGACGGCCCGCTGGTCTGACGCGGACCCTCGCGGAGACGACGAGAGGGGCGGGCCGGTGATCCGGCTCCGCCCCTCTTCCCGTTGAGGGATCGATACGACTACTCGTCGTCCGGCTCGCCGCCCGAGACGGTGTCGGTGTCGCCGCCGCCCTCGGAGGTGTCGGTGCCGGTTCCGTCGGGGAGGTCCTCGGTCTTCTCGGTGTCGTCACCGGTGGTGCGGTCGCTGCTCATGCTGCTCTCCCTTCGCCCGGCGCTCTGCCGGCCGATCCCACTCTGCTCCTGGAGCGCTCGCTCCGGCAGGGGGTAGCGGCGGCCTCCGAGGAGGTGACAGGAGCGGACGTCAGGCCGGTTCGCTCCAGCCGAGGTTGCCGGCGACCGTGCGCAGCGTGCGCACCGTGATCTCGTACTCCTCCTCCGCGACGCCCGCGGTCGCGCTCGCGCGCTGGGAGGCGACGACCTCCTCGAGCCGCGCGGTCGCCACCTCGCCGCGCTCCGTGAGCGCGTAGAGCTCGGACCGCGCCTCGACCCAGCCGCTCTCGAGGAGCTCCGCGAGCTGCTCCGCCGCCGACTCCCCGGCCGGGTCCGCCGCGGTGGGCGCTCGGAGGAACGGGGCGAGGGCCCGGTCGAGCTCGGCGAGCGGCGAGGGCCCGCGCTGCAGCTGCTGCAGCAGCTGCCACTGCCGCCGGGTCACTCCGTGCTCCTCGAGGGTGACCGAGAAGCGCTCGTCGACGAGGCGCTCCACGAGGGTCAGCCAGTATCCGATCGGTCGTTGATCAGCCATGGCGTCACGATACGCCCGGGCGCAGCAGGAGGCACCCGGTCCGCGGTCAAGGGCCTGAGATCCGACCCCGTCCTCCGGTTGACTGGGGTCACCGCTGAGAGACGGCGGGTTCTGGGGAGGTCACATGGCGAACCACCGTTTCGAGCTGCGGTCGGGCCGGGGCATCGGAGTCTCGGCGGCGGGCGATCCCGTCGCCGATCGGCTCGTCGTCTTCTGCCATCCCACGCCCGGAGCGGGCGGCTTCGACCCCGATCCGCTGGTGACCGGGCCCTGGGGCCTGCACCTGCTCATCCTCGACCGACCGGGGTACGGCGCCTCCGACCCCGTCGATCCGCGGCACGCCCGCGTGCAGGACCGGGCCGACGACCTCGCCGAGTACCTGCGCCGCTCCGAGCGGACCGCACGGGTCATCGACGGCGCCGAGTTCGGCAGCGTCGGCGTGGTCGGCTGGGGGTCCGGAGGCGCCTTCGCTCTCTCGCTCGCCGCCCGCCACCCCGATCTCGTCGACCGCATCGCGCTCGTCGGCACGCCCGCTCCTCCGCAGGCCGGCGTGCTCGTCCAGCGGACCGGAGCGTGGGAGCGCCGCGAGGTGCTGCCCGGCGAGGACGCGGGGACCCTCGCGGGCACGCTGCCGGAGGGTCCTCCCGGGCTCGACGCGCTCGGCATCGATCCCGAGGACCCCGTTCTCGCGGGCACCCGCGGACTGCGCAACCGGCTCGAGCGGATGCTCGGCGAGGGCTGGCGGCAGGGCCCACTGGGCGCCGCGACCGACCTCGCGGCCCTGCGCGACGGGAGCTGGGCCGACGAGCTCGACGCGGTGACCGCCTCGGTGCTCGTCGTGACCGGCGAGGACGACCCGGTCGCCGGCACGGAGGACGGCCGCTGGTACCGCGGTCGTCTCGCCGATGCGCGCACCGCGAGCGTCGCCGGGACGGGACGACTGGCCCTGGTGCGCGAGTGGCGGCGGATCCTCGACCACGTCGCTCCGCTCGAGCGCGGGGCGCAGGGCCGATGAGCCGCCCGGTGCCGCTCGGCGCGGGCCCGCGGATCCTGGTGGGAGCGATGGCGGTCTCGGGAGTCGTGCACCTCGTGCATCCGCGGACCTTCGACGCCGTGGTCCCCCGCGGGATGCCGGGCTCGGCGCGCGGGTGGGTCCTCGTCTCCGGAGTGGCGGAGCTGGCGTGCGCCGCGGCCACCGCCTGGCCGCCGACGCGCGCGATCGGTGGGATCGCCTCCGCCGCCCTGATGGCCGCCGTGTTCCCCGGCAACGTGCAGATGGCCCGCGACGCGCGGCGGCCGCGGACGCGCGCGATCACGCTCCTGCGCCTGCCGCTGCAGGTCCCGCTGGTGCTCTGGGGGCTGCAAGCGGCCCGGTCGCAGGGACGGTGACGCCCCTGCGCAAGCCCGCGCGCGTGCAGCTGACGTCCTGCTAGCTTCCGGGGATGAGCGACCAGACGGCGGACGATCGCCGAGACCAGCTGACCAGTGCCCCGCAGGCCACCGAGGCGGACGCGGCGCCGCGCATCGACGTGTCGACGACCGAGGCGGGCGACACGCGCATCGACATCCGCGAGGACGCCGCCGTGCGTCCCGGACGCGTCGAGGACGACGAGAGCGGCTCCGATGTCTGAGCCCCGCCGCGCCGCACTCGTCTACAACCCGGTCAAGGTCGACCTCGACTCGGTGAAGGCCGCGGTGTCGCGCGCCGAGGAGGCCGCCGGCTGGGCCGAGACGCTGTGGCTCGAGACCTCCGTGGAGGATCCCGGAGCCGGGCAGACCCGCGAGGCGATCGAGGCCGGCGTCGACATGGTGATCGCGGCCGGCGGCGACGGAACGGTCCGCGTCGTCGCCGAGGCGCTGCACGGCTCCGGCATCGCGCTCGGGCTCCTGCCCTCCGGCACCGGCAACCTGCTCGCCCGGAACCTGAACCTCACCCTCGACGACATCGACAACGCGCTCACGGTCGCCTTCTCGGGCGCCGACCGCGCGATCGACATCGGGATGATCGACATCGAGACCGACCACGGCCGCGACCGCCGCGCCTACGTGGTGATGGCCGGGCTCGGCATCGACGCGAAGATGCTCGCGAACACCGACGACGACCTGAAGAAGCGGGCCGGCTGGCTCGCCTACGTGGATGCGCTGCGGAAGGCCCTGCTGGACAAGAACCAGCTCGAGTTCCGCTACCGCCTCGACGGCTCGAAGGTCCGCAAGGTGCGCGCGCACACGATCATCGTGGGCAACTGCGGCGCACTGCCGGCGAACATCCTGCTGCTGCCGGATGCGGCCGTCGACGACGGCGAGTTCGACATCGTGCTGCTGCGGCCCGAGGGGTTCTTCGGCTGGGCCCAGATCATCTTCAAGGTGGTGTGGGAGAACGGCGTGCTGCGGCGCAGCGGAGTCGTGGGCCAGAAGCTCATGGGGCTCACCAAGGAGGTCTCGGCCCTGCGCTACGTGAAGGGCCGCGAGCTGGTCGTGCGCCTGGAGAAGGCGCAGGAGATCGAGCTCGACGGTGATCCGTTCGGGTCGACCTCGGCGTTCCGCACCTGGATCGAGCCCGGCGGGCTCACCGTGCGGGTCCCCGCGTAGGCGCCCCGGAGGCCGCCCGTCCCTCCGGGGGCGGGCGGTCTCCGTCGTTCCTATCGGCGGACCGGGTCGGCGTTCGGAGCCGACGCCTCCCCGACGAGTCCCGAGGCGACGACCGGGACGACGTACTCGAGCTGCGGAGTGGAGCGGCCGGGCTCGAGGGCGGGGCCGGACCAGGTGAAGACGTAGTCGACCGACCCGTCGGCCAGCGGGACCGCGGCGACGAAGCGCCAGCCCGATCCCGAGACGGCGGTGGGAGCGGCTCCGGCGTGCGCCGCGGCCGGATAGCAGACCCGAACCGAGAGGACCGGGACGGGCGCTCCGACCGAGGAGGCGTGCCAGTACTGGTTCTGGATCTGCACCTGCGTGACGGTGGCGGTCGGAGTGCTCCCGACCCACTGCGCGGACCAGCTGACGAAGGTGTCGAACGAGAGGGTCGCATCGGAGGTGCGCTGATCCGGGAGCGGCGCGGGCGGCACCTCCGAGGCGGCCGCCGCCGGCGTCGCGAGGGCGACGGCGACGACGGGAGCGCTCCAGACGGCGGCGCGGACGAGGGAGCGGCGGGTCGAGTGCGCGGGCGCGCCGGAGTGCTCCGGAGCGCGCGACGGCGCGCCGGAGTCACCCCTCACGGGGGTGCTGGGCATGCGGGATCTCCAGGGAAGAGGGTGTCTCGGGGGTGAGTGATCGCCGATCCGCGGCCGGGAGTTTCGGGTTCCCGGCCGCGGCACGCGAGAGGTTCGGGTTCTCGCGGTGAGGCGGTGCGCTCCGGCGCGGGCGGGGATTCGGGTTCCCGCCCGCGGGAGGCTGCTCAGCAGGTGCGGATCTGCAGCGCGGCTTCGGGTGCCGCACCCCATGCACCTGCATGGACATGGCGACCCTAGTGCGCGATCCGTCGCGGCGGCAAGGGAAAGGCGCGGTCCTGCCCCCGAATCGTCGCGTTTCTGGTAACTTTCCCGCCCTTCCGGCGAGATTTACGACGGAATCAGCAGTTCTGAGTGCACTCGGTCCGCGAGCCCGAGGAGGTGGCGCGGTGCCGCGCGCCCGCCGTCAAGCCACCGCGGACGGAAGCCCCCTTCCCGTACCTTTCCCCCATGGGCATCTTCGACCGGCGCGCCACCGCGCGCCCCGCCACCGCGCACACCGCACCCTCTCCCGCAGCCGCGTCCGCACCCGAGCCGGCTCCCGTGCCGGTGCCGCGCCGGACGGTGTGGTCCGACGGGCTGGGCCGGTTCGCCCTGCGGTGCCTCCAGGTGATCGTGATCCTCGCGCTCGCGTCGATCCTGGTCTTCGCGATGACGCAGCTCACCCTGGTGCTGATCCCGGTGATGATCGCGATCATCCTGGCGTCGGCCATCCATCCGCTGCTGGCGTGGCTGCGGCGCAAGGGCGTGCCGTCGATCCTCGCGACGTGGCTCTCGCTCCTGGGGCTGCTCGCGGTCCTCGGCGCGGTGGGCTGGCTCATCACGGTCGCCGTGCGCAACCAGTGGGACGACCTCGTGAACCGCGCCTCCGACGGCATCGCGTCGCTCCAGGACTACGTGCAGCACCTGCCGTTCGAGATCGACGAGCAGCAGATCGAGGACGCCCGCACGACGGTCGTCGACTTCCTCACCTCGAGCAGCTTCGGCTCCGGCGCCCTCGCGGGAGCCGCGGCCGCCGCCAACTTCGTCACCGGCCTCGTGCTCATGATCGTCGTGCTCTTCTTCTTCATGAAGGACGGTCCGAAGATCTGGGAGTTCCTCCTGCGCCCGTTCGTCGGCGAGAGCTACGACCGCGCCAAGCGCGTCGGCACCAAGGTGGTCGACGTGCTCGGCGACTACGTGCGCGGCACGGCGACCGTCGCGGCCGTCGACGCCGTCGGCATCGGGATCGCGCTGGCGATCATCGGCGTCCCGCTGGCGATCCCGCTCGCGGTGATCGTGTTCCTCACCGCCTTCATCCCGATCGTCGGAGCGACGGCCGCCGGCATCCTCGCCGCCCTGGTCGCGCTCGTGGCCAACGGTCCGATCCCGGCGCTGATCGTGATCCTCGTCGTCATCGCCGTCAACCAGCTCGAGGGCAACTTCCTCCAGCCGGTGCTGATGGCCCGCTCCCTCAAGCTGCACCCGCTGATCGTGCTGGTCGCCCTGACCATCGGAACCGTGCTCGCGGGCATCGTGGGCGCCGTTCTGGCGGTGCCGATCGCCGCGGTCGTCTGGGGCGTGATCTCGGTCTGGAACGGCCACGACCGCCCGGCCGAGCCGGCGCGGCAGAAGCGGCGCGAGACGGTCTGAGACTCCGCGTCAGGGCCGGCCGATGATGCCGTCCCGCAGCGCCTGACGCCGCAGGGCGATCCGCGTGCCGGCGTCGACACCCGCCTCGCGGTACTTCGCGCGGGCGCTGCGGAGGCAGCTGCGCGCCGCGTCCTGGGTGATGCGCAGCTGGGTCGCGACCTGCTTCAGCGACACCCCCTCGACGAACAGGCCGATGACCTGGCGCTCGCGCGGGGTCAGGGTGCCGATCCCATCGCCCTCGAGCAGGGCCCTGGTGCGGTCGGTGACGAACACGCCGCCGGCCGCGGCCGTCCGGATCGCCTCGATGATCACCTCCGTCGGCTCGCTCTTGACGACGTAGCCGCGAGCGCCCGCCTGCAGCGCCCGGCCGATGGTCTCGGCCCCGGCGTGCGTGCTGATGATGACCACCGCCGCTCCGGCCGCCCGCAGCGTGCGGATCTTCATCGCAAGGTCGAGATCGTCGCCGAGATCGATGTCGAGGAGCACGACATCGCTCGGGAACGCGGGGTGACCCAGCAGCGCCGTCCAGCTGGCCGCGGTCGCGACCACGTCGATCTGCGCCTGGGACCGGCGGATCCACTCCGACAGCGCGCGGAGCAGGATCGGGTGGTCGTCGAGGATCGCCAGGGTGATCGGCGAGGCGTCCTCGGGGCGGCTCGCGGGAGTGCTCACGGGGTCCTGCTCCTGTCGCGGGGGTTCTGCTCGAGCGAGTGCTCGAGGTGGACGGCGGTGCCGACGGTGTCCTGGTGCACGCGGTAGGCGCCCAGCTCGCCGAGGATGCCCCAGACCGCGGAGTCCAGCTCGCGCGGACGCGTGCCGAGCGCGGTCACTCCGATCGAGAGGATCGTCGGTCGCGGCGGGTCCCCTGCGCTCCGCACCGTGCGGAACACCGCCTCGACGCGCGGGCGCGACGGCGCGCTCGGCTCGGTCAGGAGCCACAGGACGGACAGCAGTCGCGCCCGGTCCGGCGGCAGGAGCGACGCGGCGAGCCGGTCCGGGTCGTCGAGCACGACCGCGCCCGAGAGGTGCGCGGACTCGTCCAGGGCGATGCGGAGCCACGTGCGGTCGTGGCTGCGGGCGAGGGCGCTGCGCAGCTCGTCGCCCAGCAGCCGGCCCTGCTCGCCCGTCCGCTCGTCGAGGTCTCCGGGCGCCGCCCCGCTGATCCGGGCGAGGAGCTCCTCCACCCGGCCGTCGATGCTCGCCAGCTCGGACGCCGCGAGGCTGCCCGGCCCGGTGCCCGGCGCGTCGATCATGCTGTCGGTGAGGGTGCGGTCGAGCTTGCGGTGCACGTGCTCGTCGACGGTCGAGAGGATCATCGCGCAGAACACCGTGGGTGCGACCGCCAGCAGCGTGATGGTCGTGCCGATCCCGGTGCCTCCGGGAGCCGTGACGCTCTGCACGGCGAGGGTCGCGACGCTCAGCCCGAGCAGCAGCCCCAGCGCCCCGTAGGTCCGCGACAGCGGATGGAAGGCCATCAGCCCGAGCAGCGTCGCCCCGATCCCCACGCAGATCGACGGGTAGTAGACCCCGGAGGAGCCCGGCCGCGCCGAGTCGGCGATCTCGAGCGCGAAGGCGGCCGCGTCGACGATCATCACCGCCGTGAAGGTGCGCAGCCCCAGCTCGCCGCGGCGGAGCAGGGCACTGACCGCCCCCGCGACGAACGCCGCGATCACGGCGAGCCACGCCGCTCCGGTCAGCACGCCCGCCGAACCGGCGTTCCACGACCAGGAGTAGGAGAAGACGCCGCGCACCATCACGAGGCCGGCGACCGTGAGGAAGCCCAGGCCCAGGTAGCTCGCGGTCAGCTGGTGGGTGCGCTGGATCTGCGTGCGCACCGCGCGCAGTGATCCCGGCCCCGTCTCGGCCGCGCGGACGAGGGCGAGGAGCGTGCCGCCGGGGCGCTCCGGCCCGCTCATCGCGGCACCCGCATCAGGACCGTGGTGCCGGCGCCCGGGGCGGAGAACACGCGGGCGTACCCGCCGACCGCCTCGAGGCGCCCGCGCACCGACTCCGCGAGGCCCAGCCGACCCGCCGGGACCGCGCGCGGGTCGAAGCCGGCCCCGGCGTCCGAGACGGCGACGCGGACCTCGCGCTCGTCCTGCTCGATCGTGACGTCGACCGCGCGGACCCCGGAGTGCCTCCGCACGTTCTCGAGGCACTCGCCCGTCGCCCGCGCGAGCGGCTCGAGGGCGTGCGCGGGGACGCCGCCGTCGCCTGCGTGCCACGAGATCTCGAGGCCGAGGGCGCGGTACCGGCGGTCGACCGCGGCGAACCGCTCGGGCAGCAGAGTGCAGGGCAGGTCGCCCGGCGCGTCCTGCGGCGGCTCCTCCGAGCGCTCGAGGCGCTGCAGGAGGTCGAGGTCGGCCGCGGCCCGCTCGCGCAGGGTCTGCGCCGGGACGCCCTCGCCCCGGTGCGCGACGAGGGTGAGGGTCGCCAGGATCGTGTCGTGCATCAGCCGGGCGTCGTAGCGGCGGCGGGCCTCGTCCTCGCTCGATCGCCGCTCCGCGTCGTGGGCGGTGCGGAGTCGCCGGGTGCCGATGTCGGCGCGCTCGACGCTCGCGGCGATCCAGCGCGCGATGGCCCAGCAGCCGGTCCAGCTCACGACGACGGCGAGGGCGACGAAGAAGGCGCGGCCGGACTCCCAAGTCGCGGCCGTGCTGAGCGCGAGCACCGGCACGAGCCCGGCGAGGGCGAACACGGGGAGCCGGCGGGAGGCGCCGAGCGCGAGCATCGGGGTCGGCAGGGCCATGGACGCCAGCATCGTGATGCAGCCGAGCACGGTCGGCGCGCGGAGGTCGAGGTCGGAGAGCACGAACATCACGAGGGCGGTGAGGCTCAGGGCGCAGGAGAGGGCCACGAGGCGGGCGCTGCTCGTGGAGCGCGCCCGACGGGGCAGGAGGACCACTCCGGCGGCGAGGACCAGCACGAGGAGGATCGGCACGGCGCGGAGGGCCTGGGCCGGCTCGAGCACGAGCAGGTGCACGGCGGAGGCGCCGGTGAAGACGCCCTGGGCCCGGCGGGCGCAGCGCAGACCCACCTCGGACTGCTCGCGGCGCAGGGCCGCGCGCTCCGGGGACGCGGGCGCGCCCGGGTCCGTCGAGGGGAGCATCGCCGTCGGGCCTCGCCGCTCTGCAGGCTCCCGATCGCGCGGGGGCCGCGCGGGACGGGGGCGGTGGAATGGGACTCGGGGCCGCCGACGGCGGCCCCGTGGACTGCATCGTCGCATACAGGAGGCGCTCCGTATCGGCCTCAGTTGTCGGGTTCCGCGCCGTGGAACGTCTCCTCCCGTCACGTTTCGGCCGCGGCGGTCGCGCCCGGCGCCTCCGATCCCGTAGGCTGAGGACATCTCCTGGGCGATCGCCCGAATTCCACGGCTGAGAAGTCACCACCACCAGCACGCACTCGCTGGAGACGACGAAGAGACTCAGCCCCTGATAGAGACCGCGCTCCCCCTCCAGATCGATCTGGTCCGGGAAGCACCGATCGACGGCATCGACCTCGATCCAGCGGTTCGAACGCCCGCCTCGCCGGCGGGTACCGCCCTTCACAGGACGCCGCGGAAGCCGCGACGTTCCTCGTTCGACCCCCGCCCCTCCGACTCCGTCGGAACGCGGGACGTTCTCCCCCGCGGAGGTCCCCTCCGCCCCCAAGACGACCCGAGCTGTTCCCGATCGACGCGTGTTTCATCCGCGCGGAGGAGGAACCGTTCGGGTACCGCACGCTCGTGCGGAATCTGACGACGCCCGCTCCGGCAGGCGTCATTAACACATAAGGAAAAGAAATGCCTACTGGCACCGTTAAGTGGTTCAACTCCGAAAAGGGCTTCGGCTTCATCGCTCCCGACGACGGAGGCGCCGACGTGTTCGCGCACTTCTCCGCCATCGCGAAGCAGGGCTACCGCGAGCTCGTCGAGAACCAGCACGTCGAGTACGACGTCGAGCAGGGCCGCAAGGGCCCGCAGGCCGCGAACATCCGCGGCGTCGGCGAGTAATCACCGACTCCTGACTTCTCCGGAGTCCGGTTCGCCGGTTCCTCAGAACTCGCAGCGCCCCGTCGGCCGTGATCCTCGGATCCGGTCGGCGGGGCGTTTCCACGTCCCCCGCGTGTCCGGATCCTCCGCGGTCACGCCTCCACTGAACGGTGGGTAGGCTCTCTCCGGGGCTCCCGTGGCCGAGCCCCGGCCCCCGTGAACGCACCGGGCGCCGCACGAAGGCAAGGTGGAGACCATGGGACGACTGATCTACGGACCGCAATCGCTCGAGATCGACTTCGAGGACCGGATGCTCGCGCACCTCAAGGTGGCGATGTTCACCAAGATGCGCCGCAACGAGTCGTTCAGCCTCTCGTGGGCCGAGCCGGAGTCGAGCGGCTACGGGCGCAGCTCGGTCTGGATCCATCCGGCCACTCCGCTGCACTTCCGCTTCTTCGGCAGCAAGAGGCCCGCGCTGAACCGCGCCTGGATCGAGCAGTTCGTCTCGAGCGCGAACAACACGGGCGAGATGCTCGTGGTGCCGGAGCCGCAGGAGGGCTGAGGGCCCTCCCTCGCTCGCGCGACGCGGCTCCGACGACCGCGGCACAGAGCACGCGGCTCAGACCACGCGACTCAGACCACGCGACTCACACCACGCGCGGTCGCGCCGTGTGCACCAGCTCGTCGTGCGGCAGACCCGCCAGGCGTGCGGCGACCTCGGCGCAGGCCTGGTCGTCCGCGCTCGCCGAGGCGTACTCCTCCGGCCACAGCGGCGTCAGGGTGACCAGTTCGACGTCGCCCGTGGCGAGCTCCATGCGATCGGGCAGCCGCGGGCTGCGCAGCCCCAGCAGCACTCCGACCGCGCCGTCGGCGTCGGCCCAGGCCGGCGGGGCGGCGGCGCCGTCGAGCCGGGCGACGTCGACGCCGGTCCGGCAGCAGACGCCCTGCAGTGCCGCGCGGCGGGCGGCTTCGTAGAGCAGGCGGAACTGCCAGTGGTTCCACAGATCGGCGGCCGGCACACCGCGCAGCGCCGAGCTCTCGAGGCAGAGCTCCAGGCCCAGCCCGGTGCCGGGGCGGCTCAGCCGGTCGAACGGGTCGCTCAACCCGTCGGTGGCGAGCACCACGGAGGAACCCCGCTCGACCCGGAGGAAGGCGCGGTGGTCGGTCGGCCAGCGGGCGCCGCCTCGCGTCCCCGGGTCCTCGGTCGAGACGACGACCGTGCGGTCGAGCTCGCCGATCCCGCGCCACACCTCCGCGCGGTCCTCGGCGACGGCCTCCGCCAGCGCCCGCCGCTCGTCCGGGGTCCAGCGGACCTCGCGGGTGCGGTTCAGGAACAACGACATGGGACTCCCCGTCCGCGCAGGAGGTCCCTGCGCTCCCGGCACGCTACGGGGCCAGCCGGGACGCGACCTCCGAGCAACCGGGGGAGAAGCTGGGTGTCGCTCCTGCGGGGGTGAGAGGTCAACCCCCTCCGCGTGTCGTCAGCCCAGCGGATTCACTCCGTTGGTGCGCCAGCGCTCGTCGGCGAGCTGGCCGGGAGTGCCCTCGCCGTCGTGCTCGCCCAGGGGCTCGGCCTCGCGGGCGGCCTCGGCGGGCACGGCGCCGAGCGAGGTCCCGCTGCCCTCCGCGGTGCTGCCGGGGGGCAGCAGCCCCTCCTCGTCCTCGGAATCGGAGACCTCGTCCTCGGCGGCGTTCTCGGTGCCGCTCTCGGCCATCGAGTCGTAGCCGTGGTCCGGGTCGCGGCTCTCCTCGGCGCTCGTGCTCTCCTCGACCTCGGCGTCCGCCGGGCGGACGTCGTCGGGTCGATCCGCGTCGGTCACCGGACCCGAGGGGTCGGCGCCGCTCTGTCCCTCGCCGGTCCAGCCGGAGAACTCGGGGCTCGTGTCTGCGCTCATGGGCGCCACGGTAGCACCGGGGCCCCCGGCGGCCGGAGGCCTTGCGGATCACCGGGAACCGCTCCCTCCCCAGCGCCCGGGGCGTGTCGGACACGGGATCGCCGTCGCGAGCACGCGAGGTCGTGATCGACACGACCTAGGCTCGAACGACGCGGCGGGCGCCGCACGGACGACGGGAGCACGATGCGACGACTCGGATACGAACGGTTCGGCGGACCGGACGTGCTCTCGTGGCGGGACGCCCCGGTGCCGATGCCCCGGCGAGGCGAGGTGCTCGTGCGCACCCGCGCGGCGAGCATCAACGCCACCGACGAGAAGATCCTCTCGGGCTCGGCCCGCGTGATGGCCGTCGGGCGGCCGCGGCCGCTGGGCTTCGGGCTCGACATCGCCGGGACCGTCGAGGCCGTCGGTCCCGGCCCGAGCAGCGTCTCGATCGGCGATCGCGTGGTCGGGATGACCCGCCACGGCGATGCCTTCGCCGATGCGTCCCTGGTGCGCGGCGGCTCCCTGGTGCCCCTGCCCGCCTCGCTCGACCTCGTGCAGGGCGTCACCCTCGCCATGTCCGGAGGAACGGCCGTCGGGCTCGTCGACGCCCTGCGCGTGCGCGCGGGGCAGAAGGTGCTGGTGGGCGGCGGCTCCGGCGCGATCGGCCAGCTGGCCGTGCAGCTGCTCGTCCGCGCGGGCTGCGAGGTCGCGGCGACGGGCTCCGCCGCCTCCGCCGACGTGCTGCGCGGGCTGGGTGCCGAACCGCACGACTACCGGGCCCTCGATCTCGGCGTGCTCTCGGGCCGCTTCGACGTCGTCGTCGACGTGTCGGGGCACCTCGCCGTCCACGACGCGGCGATCCTGCTCGCTCCGGGCGGGCGCGTCGTCACCCTCGTGCCGAACGGACCGGCGCTCGGCGCCCAGGCCGTCGGAGCGCTCCGCCGCGACCGGCCGAGCGTGCGGAACCTGATCGTCGTGGCGACCGCCGAGCGGATCGGGCGGGCGCTCTCGCTCGCCGCCTCCGGCGAGCTGCGCGCGGAGCCCGGCGCCGTGCATCCGCTCGAGGAGATCATCGACGTGCTGACCCGGCGCGCGGCGGGCACCGACCGCACGATCGGGAAGGTCGTCTTCACGGCCGACGGGTCGGCTCCGCTGGTCTGACGGGCGCGGATCCTCCGGAAGGGCGCAGAACAGTACCGGGAGCGCGGGCGCTCGACAAGCACCCCGAGGTCTCGGGCGGGCCCCGTCAGGATGGTCGCATGCCCGCAACCACCCGCTCTTTCCCGTACCCGCTCGGCGTCTCCCTCCGCGGCGACGACGGCGCCAACGTCGCCCTGTACTCCGAGACCGCGGACCGCGTCGAGGTCTGCCTCTTCGACGAGTCCGGAGCCGAGACCCGCGTCGCCCTCACCGACCGCACCGGACACGTCTTCCACGGCATCGTCCCCGGCATGGGCGTCGGCACCCGCTACGGCTTCCGGGTCGACGGCCCGTGGGACCCCGCGAACGGCCTGCGCCACAACGCGCACAAGCTGCTGCTCGACCCGCACGCCACCGCGATCGAGGGCTCCTACGCGTGGAGCGAGGACGTCTTCGGCCAGTACTACGAGGACGCGGACCGCCGCAACGACGCCGATTCGGCCGCCTCGGTGCCCAAGTGCGTCGTGACGGACCCCTCCTCCTTCGACTGGTCGGGCGACACCGCCCCGCGCATCCCGCTCGAGGACACGGTCGTGTACGAGGTGCACGTGAAGGGGTTCACGCAACTGCACCCCGACGTGCCCGAGGACGTCCGCGGCACCTACCGCGGCCTCGCGCACCCCGCCGCGATCAAGCACTTCACCGACCTGGGCGTCACCTCGGTCGAGCTGCTCCCCGTGCACCAGTTCGTGCAGGACTCGCACCTCGAGGAGAAGGGCCTGCGCAACTACTGGGGCTACAACTCCATCGGCTTCTTCGCCCCGCACAACGAGTACTCGCACGCCGGCGACGACGGCTCGCAGGTCGACGAGTTCAAGGCCATGGTCAAGGCGTTCCACGAGGCCGGCCTCGAGGTGATCCTCGACGTGGTCTACAACCACACCGCCGAGGGCAACGACAAGGGCCCGACGCTCTCGTTCAAGGGCATCGACAACGGCTCCTACTACCGCCTGGTGGAGGAGGACCGCGCCAACTACTTCGACACCACGGGCACCGGCAACAGCCTCAACGTGAGCCACCCGGCCGCGCTCGGGCTCATCATGGACTCGCTGCGCTACTGGGTGACCGAGATGCACATCGACGGCTTCCGCTTCGACCTCGCCACGACGCTGACGCGTCAGACCGGCGAGGCCGAGGTTCACAGCGCGTTCCTCGACCTGATCGCGCAGGACCCGGTGCTCGCCCCCGTCAAGATGATCGCCGAGCCGTGGGACACCGCGGGCTACCAGGTCGGCGGCTTCCCCGCCGACTGGTCGGAGTGGAACGGGAAGTTCCGCGACGACGTGCGCGACTTCTGGCACGGCGCCGACTCCGTGCTCGGCACGACCGCGCAGCGGATCCTCGGCTCGCCGGACGTGTACGAGGCCGACAAGCGCTCGCCGCTCTCGAGCGTCAACTTCGTCACCGCCCACGACGGCTTCACCCTCGCCGACCTCACCGCTTACTCGCGCAAGCACAACGCGGCCAACGGCGAGGACAACAACGACGGCGAGAGCGACAACCGCTCCTCCAACAACGGCGCCGAGGGCCCGACCGAGAACCAGGCGGTCAACGAGCGCCGCGACCGCATGCGCCGCAACTTCCTGGCGACCCTGCTGCTCTCGGCCGGCGTGCCGATGATCCTGGGCGGCGACGAGATCGCCCGCACCCAGGGCGGCAACAACAACGCCTACTGCCAGGACGACGAGATCTCGTGGTTCGACTGGGAGAACGCCGACCGCGAGCTGCTCGCCTTCACCCGCGAGCTGATCGCATTGCGCGCCGCCGAGCCGGCGCTGAAGCCCAAGTGGTTCCGTCGCGCCCCGGGCGACGGCGGCCCCGACACCGTCGACATCCTCCGCTCGGACGCCGAGGGCTTCGCCGACGAGGACTGGGACAACCCGGACGCCCGCTCGATCACGTTCGTGTTCACGCACGAGGGCAGCGCCTCCTTCGCCCTGCTGCTGAACGCGGCCGAGAACGGAGTCGAGTTCACGGTCCCCGAGGCGCCCGGCGCCGAGTGGGAGCTCGCCTGCTCGAGCGACCCGGACCAGGTCGTGTCGGGCGAGGTCACGACGCTGATCGTCCGCGACGCGTCGTTCACGCTGCTCCGCTCGGCCTGATGAGCACCGCCGGCCGGGCCTCGCGACGCCTCCGCTTCCGCGGGCGCATCGCGGGGTTCGGCACGGCGTCGGGCACCCGCCTCGTCCTGGGGCTGTGGGAGCGCACGCCGCTCGGCGCGTTCTCGGACGCGATGATCGAGCGGGCCGACGGGCACCGGATGCTCATCGCTCCGACTCGCGACGTCGCGGACCTGATCTCGGCGACGTACACCTTCGACGAGATCGTCGTCGCGCCCGTGTCGACCCGGCGGATCGCCGGCGGCCTGGCGGTCACTGCAGGTGGCCTGGAGGTCGCGCTGCAGCTGGGCGGAGTCACTCCGCTGGGCCGGCTGCTGCGGATCGTGCCGCGACCGGTCGCCGAGAGCCCCGTCTGGCTGACCGCGATCTCCCCCGTCGCGTCCCTGCTGGTCCGCGGTGTCCGCACCGCCGGCTCCGCGGGCGGCGGGCGGCGCGAGTACTACGGCGTGCGGACGATCCGGCGGGTGCGGGGAGTCACCGCGTCGCTCGACGGGAGCGATCTGGGGGGCCTGCGGCCGCTCACTCCGCCCGTGCGCTTCGGATTCTCGTCGGCGCCGGCCGAGCCCGCGATCGTCGACGTCACCACCACCATCGTGCTGCCGCGCGGTGGTGAAACCGCGCCCCGGCGCGACGAGGAGAAGGGAGCCGCTTCGTGAAGAAGGGCGACAAGATCAGCTGGAACACCTCGCAGGGCGAGACCCACGGCGAGCTGGTCGAGAAGAAGACGAAGGAGTTCCACTTCGAGGGCCAGAAGTTCAACGCCTCGGACGACGAGCCCTACTGGATCGTGCAGAGCGACAAGACCGACGCGAAGGCCGCGCACAAGGAGTCGTCGCTGACGAAGAAGTGAGCGCGGGCGGGCGGCGGTGCCGACAGGACCGCCGCCCGCGACCGGGCTACTCGGCCCGGCGCACCAGCTCGTGCACCCAGGCGAGTTTCTCGGCGATCACCGGAGTGATGACGAACGGGTAGAGGTCGTCCTTCCCCATCGAGCGGTTCACGCTGTTCAGTGCGAGCGAGAAGCCGTGCCAGCGGTGCAGGATCTCGGGCATCTCGAGGCCGGCGACCCGATCGGCGCCCCTCGAGTGCACGCTGTGCGCGAGCGACTCCGGCAGTCGGCCGCGGGGGCCGTCGATGCTCATGCCGACCGCCTCGGTGGTCTCGAGCGCGTCGGCGATGTGCAGGTAGTGGGCGAAGGTCTCGGCGAAGTCCTCCCACGGGTGCGTCGTCGCGTACTGCGAGATGTGATCGCTCGCCCAGTCCGCTCCCGACGCCCCGCCGTAGTGCGCGTCGAGTGCGTCCGCGTAGTCGGCGCGCTCGTCGCCGAACAGCGCGCGGAACGCCGGCAGCAGGTCGGTGCCCTCGACGAGCTGCTGCCAGTAGTAGTGGCCGATCTCGTGGCGGAAGTGGCCGAGGACCGTGCGGTACGGCTCCCCCAGGCGCGCCTTGAGGGCCTCGCGGTGCGCGTCGTTGCCCTCCGAGAGGTCGACGGTGACGACTCCGTCGGCGTGCCCGGTGGTCACGGAGCCGAGCTGCGCCGAGGACAGGAGCCAGAAGGAGAGTCCGACGCCGTTCTCGCGGCGGTGCACGGGCAGGTCGAGGTGGCGGAGCTGACGGATCAGGCGGCGCTTGGCGAACTCGGCGACCGTCAGCTGGCTGAGCACGGCGGCGTCGTAGACGACCGGCCGCTCGCCGGTGAGGGCGCAGGAGGCGCAGGCGCCGCCGGTCAGCTCCTCCTGCAGCCAGGTGCAGCCGATCGTGTCGCGGTAGCGGCAGAGCAGCCGGCCCGCGGCCTCGACGAGCTCATCGGTCTCGAGCGCGTAGGCGAGAGCGGTGCCGCAGCGCAGGCACGCGGCGTCCTCGAACTCGACACGGGCCTCGCAGTGGGGGCAGCCGAACACGCGCATGACGGGCGGACCTTCCGGGTGGGCGGCGGCGAGTGCCGCCTCTCGACCCTAGTGAGCGCGCCGAGCGCCCGCTCGGGGTTGCCTGCGGGGCGACGGCGCGACGGATCCCGAGACGTCCGCGAGATCGTGCTGGTCGAGTAGCCCAGAAGGGGCGTATCGAGACCCACCATCACGACAGCGGACGGCGGACGCACGACTGACGGTGGCCGATCTCGATACGCCCGCTGCGCGGGCTACTCGATCAGCAGAAGGCGCATGCAGGCGAGCCGACTGGTGGATCTACTGGGGAGAGACCCCGCCTACTCGCTGGTCGAGTAGCCCCGAAGGGGCGTATCGAGACCCACCATCACGACAGCGGACGGCGGACGGCGGACGCACCACTGACGGTGGCGGATCTCGATACGCCCGCTGCGCGGGCTACTCGATCAGCAGGAGTCCCGCTGCGCGGGCTACTCGATCAGCAAGGGTGTCCCGCTGGTCGAGCAGCGCCGCAGGGGCGTATCGAGACCGCTACGCGATGCGGATGAGCTTCTTGTTGACGAACTCCTCGAGGGCGCTGCGGCCCATCTCGCGGCCGGTGCCCGAGCGCTTGACGCCGCCGAACGGCAGCTCGGCGGCGTCGCCGAGGACCAGGTTGATCCAGACCATGCCGGCGTCGATCCGGTCGGCGAGACGGAGGGCCTGCTCCGGGTCGGTCGTGTAGAGGTAGGAGCCGAGGCCGTAGGGGGTGTCGTTCGCGAGCGCGATCGCCTCGTCCTCGTCGTGGACGCGGTAGAGCGCAGCGACCGGTCCGAAGAACTCCTCGCGGTAGGCGTTCATCCCGGGGGTGACGTCCTCGAGGACCGCGGGCGGGAAGAAGTTGCCGGTGACCTCGCCGCTCGCGCGCACGGTCGCGCCCTGCTCGCGGGCCGTGGCGAGCTGCTGCTCGAGCCGCTGGGTGGCGGCGGAGGAGGAGAGCGGGCCGAGCAGGGTCCCCTCGGCGAACGGATCGGCGGGCTGGGCCTTGGTGAAGGCCTCGGTGAACTTGGCGGCGAACTCCTCGTAGAGGTCGTCGATCACGATGAAGCGCTTGGCGGCGTTGCAGGACTGGCCGTTGTTGTCCAGGCGGGCGGCGACCGCGTCCTCGACCGCCTTGTCGAGGTCGTCGGTCGACAGCAGCACGAACGGGTCGGAGCCGCCGAGCTCGAGCACGACCTTCTTGAGGTTGCGGCCCGCGATCTCGGCGACGGCGGCTCCCGCGCGCTCGGAGCCGGTGACCGAGACGCCCTGCACCCGCGGGTCGGCGATGACGTCGGCGGCCTGGTCGTTGCTCGCGTAGAGGTTCACGTAGACGCCGGCGGGCGCTCCCAGCTCACCCGCGGCGGTGGCGAAGATGTCCGCGATCGCGGCGGCCGACTCCGGGCACTGCGGCGCGTGCTTCAGCAGGATCGTGTTGCCGGCGACGATGTTCGGGCCGGCGAAGCGGGCCACCTGGTAGTAGGGGAAGTTCCAGGGCATGATGCCCAGAAGCACGCCCAGGCCCGCGCGGCGGACGAACGCCGATCCGGTGCCGTCGGAGAGCTCGATGGGCTCGTCCGCGAGGAACGCCTCGCCGTTGTCGGCGTAGTAGCGGTAGATGTCAGCCGCGAAGCCGACCTCGCCCTGCGCCTGGTCTAGCGGCTTGCCCATCTCGCGCACGATGATCTCGGCGAGCGCGTCGGCGCGCTCGACGTGAAGGTCGGCCACGCGGGCGATCAGGGCGGCGCGGGTCGCGACCGGCACGGTGCGCGACCACGTGGAGTACGCGTCGTGCGCGGCTCCGATCGCCCCGGTCAGCTCGGCGTCGGTGATCGACGGGTACTCGCTCAGGGTCTGCCCGGAGGCCGGGTCGATGACGGCGTAGTGGGTGCTCATGCGGGGAGTGCTCCTTCGCGGTGGGGAACGGTGGTGAGTGCGTGCTCGTCGAGGATCTCCTGCGCGAGGCGGCGACCGACGCGGATCGCGCCGTCGACGTGCTGGTAGCCCTCGGCGGCCAGGTCGCTCGTGCCGAAGCGGAGGGGCCCCACGGGCTCGAGCTGGAGCGCGCCGTAGCGGGTCAGGCCGCCGAGGTCGAAGCTGGCGGCGTAGGCGCCCTGCGTCCACTCCTGCGCGGCCCAGTCGCTCTCGTAGTAGACGACCGGATCCAGCGCCGCAGGCCCGTAGTAGGCGGCGAGGGAGTCGAGGATCGCGGCCTTGCGCTCGACCTCGGGCAGGCGGAGCACGCGGTCGGCCTTCTCGTCCGAGACGAAGCCGACGAGGGTGCCGCGCTCCTCCCCCGCGTTGGAGTTGTCGTACGCCTCGTGCACGAGCGCGTGCGGGCTGAACGCCGTTCCCGAGAGTCCGTCGGCGCGCCAGAACGGGGTCGCGTAAGTGGCGTGCACCTTGATCACGAGTCCGAGCGACTGGTGCTGGAGGGCCTGCTGGCGCAGGTGCGGCAGGGGCGGGTCGAAGCGGATGCGGCCGACGAGGTTCGGCGGGACGGCCACGATCGCGTGCCGGGCCGCGACCACGACGTCGTCGGTGCGGACCTCGACGCCGTCCTCACCCCAGTGCACCGAGCGCACGGCCTGCTCGAGCAGCACGCGCTCGTGTCCGAGCCGCTCGGCGAGCAGCTCCGGCACCCTCTGGAGGCCCCCGAGCACACGCTTGTCGAGGATGAAGTCGGCGTCGACGAGGTGGCTGAAGGATCCCGCGCTGGCCGCCATGAGCAGCGCCTGCAGCAGCGAGAACGAGTGGGCGGGCTTGGTGAGCATGGCGTCGGCGACGAACAGGGCGACGTTGGCGCGCGCCTCCGGATCGTCGGTCTGCTGCTCGAGCCACGCGCTGAAGCTGATGCGGTCGTAGTCGGCGGCGAGCGGATGCGCCCACGGCGCGGCCGGGTCGGTCTCGGCCACGAGGCGGTCGAGCAGCTCGATCAGGCGGCCGATCTCGGCCTCGGTGCGCTCGCCGCCCGGGAAGATGTCACCGGTGAAGCGGCGGGCGCGGCCGTCGGAGCCGATGTAGACGCTCTCGCCCTCGCGGTAGCGGGAGTAGGTGGACAGGCCCAGCTCGTCGAGCGTCTCGAGCAGCGCGGTCTGATCGGGTGAGACCCACTGGCCGCCGAGCTCGAGCATCTGGCCGTCGATCTCGCGGGTCTCGAGGCGGCCGCCGACGCGGTCGCGGGCCTCGAGGACGACGACATCGCGCCCCGCCTCGTGGAGCCGCAGGGCTGCGGTGAGCCCGGTGGCGCCTGCTCCGATCACGACGACGTCGCGCTCGATTCGGGACATGACAACTCGTTCCGTCGGTGATCCCGGGCATTCGCGAGGGATTGCGGATCATTTTGCCACAGGGACGGGGGAAAAGGGTGGTGAGGCGGAGCGATCTCGGAAGCAAGGCTCCACGATGCGATCCGGTGATTCCCGCTCGGGTCTCTGTACTCAGCCTTCGTTCTGCGGGCCGAGCCGTTCGCAATCGAGGTCAGGAGCCGCGCGGACGACTCGCCCGGACTCCGCAGGCCGTTCGGACCTCGGTTGCAGACGGCATGACAGCTCCGACCGGACGAGCAGACGGGGCGGTGATCCCCCCTCGGTGGTCGAGTAACCCCGCACGAGCGTACCGAGACCTCCGATCTGTACCCCGCTCATTTTATATAGGCGTGCTATGTTTATCCCCGTGCCCACCCCCTCCGCCCCCGTGCGCCTCGCCTCCGCCGCCACCGCCCTCGCGCGGTACGCCGGTCGCTCCAGCGGAGCCACCGGGCTCGGCGCGCAGTCCGGCGCCGTCTGGTCGACGCTCGCCGAGCTGCGCACCTCCGCCCCGCTGCGCCTCGGCGAGCTCGCCGAGCGCGTGCGCGTGACGCAGCCCACGATGACCGGGCTGATCGCCCGGCTCGACGAGGCCGGCTGGATCCGCCGGGTGCACGACGAGAGCGACGGCCGCGCCTGGCTCATCGAGGCCACCGACGCAGGCCTGACCGCCCTCGGCGAGCACCGCCTCCGCCTCGACTCCGCCCTGGCGCCCCTGTTCGACGACCTCGACGACGACGACCGGCGCGTGCTCGAGCGCGCGGCCGCCCTCGTCGAGGAGCGCGTGCGGCGCATCTCCTGATCCCCTCCCCGAAAGGACCCTCCGTGTCCACTCCCGCCCACTCCCCCGCCGGCGGCTCGATCCTCCGGCAGCCGCTCGCCGTCTGGGCCGTGGCCTTCGCGGCCGTCATCGCCTTCATGGGCATCGGCCTGGTCGATCCGATCCTCCCGGCCATCGCCGAGAGCCTCGAGGCGACCCCGACCGAGACGTCGCTGCTGTTCACCAGCTACCTCGTGATCACCGGCGTCGTGATGTTCTTCACCAGCTGGCTCTCGAGCCGCATCGGCGCCAAGAAGACGCTGATGATCGGGCTCGTGCTGATCGTCGTGTTCGCCGCTCTGGCGGGCACGGCCGGCAGCGTCGAGGGGGTCATCGGCTTCCGCGCGGGCTGGGGCTTCGGCAACGCGCTCTTCATCTCGACCGCGCTCTCGACCATCGTCGGGGCGGCGAGCGGAGGCAGCTCCGCGGCGATCGTGCTCTACGAGGCCGCGCTGGGCGTCGGCATCGCGATCGGCCCGCTGCTGGGCGGCCTGCTCGGCAGCGTCTCGTGGCGCGGTCCGTTCTTCGGCACCGCCGTGCTGATGGCCGTCGGCTTCATCGCCATCGCGACCCTGCTGCGCGAGGACGGTCCCCGGCCGGCCGCGACTCCGCTCTCGGCGCCGTTCAGGGCCCTGCGGGTCCCCGCGATCCGCACGCTCGCGGGCGCCGCGCTCTTCTACAACATCGGCTTCTTCGTGCTGCTCGCGTACACGCCCTACCCGCTGGGCCTGGACGAGATGGGACTGGGCTTCACGTTCTTCGGCTGGGGCCTGGGCGTCGCGATCACGTCGGTCTTCGCCGCCCCGCTGCTCACCGCGCGCCTGCCGCGCACCGTGGTGCTGCGCTCGGTGCTGGTGCTCCTGGCGCTCGACCTCGTCGCCGGCGGCCTCGCGATCTCGTCGCGCATGGGCCTGATCGTCTGCATCATCGTCGGCGGCCTGCTGCTGGGCGTCGTCAACACCGTGCTCACGGAGTGCGTGATGGAGGCGACCGACCTGCCCCGCTCGGTCGCCTCCTCCGCCTACTCGGGTGTGCGGTTCCTGGGCGGAGCGATCGCGCCGCCCGCCGCCTCGGCCCTCGCCGCCGCGATCTCGCCGGCGTTCCCGATGTACGCCGCCGCCGGCGCCGTGCTCGTGGCCGCGCTGATCGTGCTGCTCGGCCGACGGACGCTGGCCCGTGCCGATGCGCACGGCGAGGAGCCGGAGCTGGTGGAGGCCCAGGCGATCACCCTCGGCGAGTAGCCGACCACGACCTCAGCCGGGAGCGGTCCTCAGCCACCATCGTGCGCGAGGACCGCTCCCGGCTGACGTTCTGCAGGCGTCAGGCGCCCGTGAGCTGGGGGTAGACCGCCTCGATCGGCGCGGTCAGACCCGACTTCACCTGGCGGCTGGTCTCGTCGGCCAGCACCTCGAAGGCGCCCGACTCGAGTCCGTCGTAGGTCTGACCGACCACGTCGACCGGGCTGGCCTTCGGCCCCTCGGCGCCCGCCGCCATCGGGGTGTCGATGTAGCCGACGTGCAGACCGAGCACGTGCACGCCCTGCGGCGCCAGCTCGAGGCGGAGCGAGTTGGTCGCCGACCACAGCGCCGCCTTCGAGGCGCTGTAGCCGCCGGCCACCGCGAACCAGCTGAGGGCGGAGTGGACGTCGATGATCGCCGCGCCCGAGGCCTCGGACAGCCGCGGCGCGAACGCCTTCGCGAGCAGCACGGGGGCGAAGAAGTTCGTCTCCATCACGTCGCGCAGTTCCTGGGTCGAGAGCTCGAGCAGGCTGTAGCTCGCTCCGGAGACGCCCGCGTTGTTGACCAGCACCGTCACGTCGGACGCCGCCTCGACGGCCGCGGCCACCGACTCCGCGTCGTTCACGTCGAGCACGAGCGGCACGATGCGCTCGTCGCCCCACTCCTTCGGGCGGCGGGCGGCGGCGTACACCTTGGCCGCGCCGCGCGCGAGGGCCTGCGCGACGAACTCGGAGCCGAGTCCGCCGTTCGCTCCGGTGACGAGGACGACGGCTCCGTGGAGTGATGTCATGGTGGGATCTCCCGATTCTGCGGGTCGCGGCGGTCGCGACCTCTGCATCGGGCAACATCGGAGTAGTGGGTTGGAATTCCCAACTCACAGGACCCGGGCGCTCGGCGCCGGATCGGAGACCCCGTGACCACCGTCGGCATCACCCCCCGCGCCTGCCCCATCGCCGCCGGGCTCGAGGTGCTCGGCGAGCGCTGGAGCCTGCTGGTGCTGCGCGAGATCGCGTTCGGCGAGCACCGCTTCGACCGCATCCGGGCCTTCACCGGCGCTCCGCGCGACGTCCTGACCGCGCGGCTGCGCACCCTGGAGGAGCACGGCGTGATCGAGCGCGTCGCCTACTCCGAGCGGCCGCCCCGCTTCGAGTACCGCTTCACCGAGGCGGGGCGCGACGCCGTACCCGTGCTGATCGCCCTCGCCTCCTGGGGCGAACGCTGGGCCCGCGAGCCGTCGGCGCGGCAGCCGTACCAGCACCGCTGCGGCGCGCGCCTGGATCCGGTGCTGCACTGCGCCGCGTGCGGCGAGCGGATGGACGCCGACTCGGTGTCGCTCGCGGGCGAGGGCGCCTAGGGCGCCACCTCGAACATCCGGGCCCGCAGCGCCGCCGTCCGCGGATCCGCCGCGCACGCCCGCAGCGCCGCCGCCAGCACCCCGGGAGCGGGATGCGCCTTGCGCACGTACAGGTCGACTCCCGCCGGCGTGAACGGCGTGCGCGCGAACCGGGTGAGCGCCCAGCCCGCCTCCTCGTCGGCCGCCACGAACGACCAGCGGCTGCGCGCGAGCAGCGTCAGCGGCTGGACCCCGCGCCAGCGGAAGCCGTCGGGGTCGAGCGGATCGGGGGCGTCCAGACCGACGACGTACCGCGTCGCGCGTCGGCCGCGCCAGCTGACGACATCGGCGACCTCACCGCTCGGCAGCGGCGCGTAGGTGATCGCGACCCCCTCCCTCCCCCGCCACAGCGGCAGGCTCGAGCCGCGCACGAACCAGGTCCCCGACGCCAGCCCCCTCACGGCAGCGCGTGCTTCACGTTGGAGCGGGCGAGGGCGATCGCCTCGCCGGCCCCGCCGTTCATCACGATCTTCGACATCGCCAGCGCGAAGCCCTTCACCTGCGCGCCGGTGACGGTCGGCGGCAGAGACAGGGCGAGCGGATCCGTCACCACGTCGACCAGGACCGGGCCGTCCTCGGCGAGCGCCTCGCGCAGCGCACCCTCGACGTCCTTCGGATCCTCGACGCGGATCCCGCGGATGCCGACCGCCTCCGCCACCTTCGCGTAGTCCACCATCGGCACGTCGACCGCGAAGTCCGGGAAGCCGTCGACCAGCATCTCGACCTTCACCAGCCCGAGCGTGGAGTTGTTGAAGACCACGATCGTGACCGGCAGCCGGTACGCGGCCACCGTCACGAGCTCCCCCATCAGCATCGAGAGCCCGCCGTCGCCGCTGAGCGAGACGACCTGCCGTCCGGGGTGCGAGAGCTGCGCGCCGACCGCCTGCGGCAGGGCGTTCGCCATCGAGCCGTGCAGGTACGAGCCGATCAGGCGGCGGCGGCCGTTGGGAGTGATGTACCGCGCCTGCCAGACGTTGCCCATGCCGGTGTCGGCGGTGACGATCGCGTCCTCCGAGAGCAGTCCGTCGAGTGTCGAGGCGACGAGCTCGGGATGGATCGGGCGGCGCTTCTCGACCTCGGTGTACTTGCCGACGACCCCGGTGACGAGCTTCTCGTGCTTCTTCAGCGTCTTCTCGAGGAAGCGGTGGCTCTTGCGCTGCACGAGCGGAGTGAGGGCGCGCAGGGTCGCGCCGACGTCCCCGTGCACCGGATGCGCGACGCTCACGCGGCGGCCGAGCTTGGACGCGTCGGTGTCGACCTGCGCGATGACGACCTCGGACGCGTCGGGCAGGAACTGCTCGTAGGGGAAGTCGGTGCCGAGCAGGATCAGCAGATCGGCGTCGTGGATGCCCGCGTGGGCGGCTCCGTAGCCCAGGAGGCCGGTCATGCCGACGTCGTACGGGTTGTCGTACTGGATCCACTCCTTGCCGCGGAGGCTGTGCCCGACGGGCGCTCCGACGAGCTCGGCGAAGGCGACGACCTCGTCGTGCGCGTTCCGCACCCCGGCGCCCGCGAAGATCGCGACGGTCTTCGCCGAGTCGATCGCGGCAGCGAGCGCTCGCACGTCGCCGTCGTCCGGCACGAGCACGGCCGGCGCGGGCAGGACGAACGCCGGGAACTCCCCCACGGCCTCGAACTCGGCCACGTCGCCGGGCAGAGTCACGACGGCCACGCCGCCCAGGGCCACCGCGCTGCGCATCGCGGCGTTCACCACGCGCGGCGCCTGCGCGGCGGTCGACACCAGCTCCCGGTAGTTCGAGCACTCGACGAAGAGGCGGTCCGGATGCGTCTCCTGGAAGTACGAGGAGCCGATCTCATTGCCGGGGATGTGGCTGGCGATCGCCAGCACGGGGGCGCCCGAGCGGTGCGCGTCGTAGAGGCCGTTGATCAGGTGCAGGTTGCCCGGACCGCAGCTGCCCGCGCAGACGGCCAGCCTCCCGGTCAGCTGGGCCTCGGCGCCGGCCGCGAAGGCCGCGGCCTCCTCGTTGCGCACGTGGATCCAGTCGATCCCTCCCTTCGCCGAGCCGCCGCTTCTGCGCACCGCGTCGACGATCGGATTGAGGGAGTCCCCGACGATGCCGTAGATCCGGGAGACCCCGGCATCGATGAGCTGGGCGATGAGCTGGTCCGCGACCGTCTTCTGAGCCATGCCCCCATTCGACTCCTCCTGCCTGGACGTCCCCTCCCGCATCCCCCTGCAGTCGGAGTCGCCGGAGCCCTAGGTTGGGGGAGTCCGTTGTCCCGTGGACGCGATCCGTCCTCGCAGAACCAGGAGTCCTCCATGAACCGCCGTCGTTCCTCCCTCGTCCTGGTCGCGGCAGCGGCAATCGCGCTCGGCCTGGGCGGCTGCTCCGGCCTGAACAGCCTCGCCGGCGGGGAGACCCGCGACGAGGAGTCGGGCGAGATCACCGAGGGCGGCACCACCGACGTGTTCCAGCTCCGCGTCGGCGACTGCCTGAACGACGAGCTCACCGAGGAGGCCACGGAGGTCACCGACGTGCCGACCGTGCCGTGCACCGAGCCGCACAGCTACGAGGTCTTCCAGAACGTCACGATGGCCGAGGCCGACGAGTACCCCGGCGAGGAGGCGACCACGCAGCAGGCCGAGGACGAGTGCGTCGCCGCGTACGACGCCTTCGTCGGCCTGACCTACCAGGAGTCGAAGTACGACTTCAGCTACTACTACCCCACCGCGGAGAGCTGGGGCGGCGGGGACCGCACGATCAACTGCCTGATCACCGACCCCGAGGGCCTCACCACGGGCAGCCTCGCGGGCGTCGCGGCCTGATCCGCGCGCAGAACCTCGGCTGACGAGGGGGTCTCTCGGCTATCAGCGGAGAGACCCCCTTCTCAGCTGACGTCCTGCGGCGAGGAGCCGGTGCCGGGCCGCGGGAAGGCCCGGAGCAGCGCTCCCGAGACGATCCAGATCGCCGCGATCCCGATCACGAGCCAGCCCGCGTCGAGTCCGGAGGCCGCGCCCGCGAGCGTCGCGCCCACTGCGGCGGCGGCCGCCCGCAGTCCCGCACCGATCGTGAACACCTGCGAGCGGACGGCCGCCGGGCTCTCCTGATCGCGCAGCATCAGCATCGCCGCGTTGGCGGGGGCGGTGAACACCCCGGCCACCGCGAACGCGACGATCACGACGACGATGCCCAGGTCCGGAGCGGCGAGCAGGAGCGAGGCGCCGGTCGCGGCGAAGCCCGCGCCCATCACCCACGACGGCGGGCGCTGCGTCCAGCGGCGGGCGGCCACGGCGACCGCGCCCAGCAGTCCGCCGATCGCGAAGGCCGTCAGGATCCACGCCGCTCCGGCCGTGGAGCCCAGCCGCTCGATCGACAGCGCGATCGCCGCGACCCCCGCCGCGCCGCCTCCGATCTGGCTCAGCGTGCCCGAGAGGGTGACGACCGCGATCGGGCGGTGGCGGACGAGGTGGGTCACTCCCGCCGCGATCGTGCGGCGCACGCCGATGGTGGGAGCCGGGCGGGCGTCCATCCGCAGGGCCAGCGAGCCGAGCACGCCGACGAGGGCGAGCGCGGCCATCAGGAGCATCGCGGCGCGCGCGTCGGCGACGGCGATCGCGAGCCCGGCGAGCGCCGGCCCGCCGATCGACGCCACGTTGTACGAGAGAGAGTCCTGGGCGTAGGCGCGGCGCGCATCCGGGATCGCGCTGGTCACGAAGCTCGACATGCCGCCCATCGAGACCGGCGTCGAGAGTCCGGCGAGCACGAGGAGCAGCGCGATGAGGAGGGTCGGCACGTCGCCGAGGAACGCGGCGAGCGCGAAGGCCGCCGCCGTCGCGACGGCCGACGCCACCAGCAACCGGCGCGGGTGCCGCACGCGGTCGAGCACGGTGCCGACGAGCGGCGCCGCGACGACGCTCGGGAACAGCGCCGCGCCGGTCAGCAGACCGCCGAGCGCGACGTCGTCGAGGCGCTCGACGGCGAGGACGGGGAGGGCGACGACCATCCCGGCACTCGCGAGGCGGAGGGGGATCGACGCGGCCTGGTAGGTGAACGCGCTCATGCGACTCGAGGTGACATCGCTACCGATTCTCCCCCGTTCCGGTGACTCCGCGGTGCCGCCGCAGTGCCGCCGCAGTGCCGCCGAGGTAGCGTCGCCCTGCCGGGACGCTCCCGGCACGACGGGGGACGAGTCATGACCACTGCACCGACAGCACCTCCTCGACCCGATCAGCGCTCGTCCCGTCACGCCGTCCTCCTCGGCGTCCTGGCCGTGATCGTCGTCCCGCTCGCGATCCTGCTCGCGACGAACTCGTGGTCGTCCCCCGGCCCCGAGGACCACGTGCGGATGGCGCTCGGCTCGGTCGTCGCGGCCTGCGTCTCGGTCGTCGGCGCCTGGTGGCTCGCGTTCGACCGCCGCAGCGCCCGGGCTCCCGGTCGCACCTGGTTCTGGGGTGTCGCGTGCCTGGTGACGCTCACCGCGGTCTCGAGCGTGACCGCGGCCGCCGATCGGCTCACGGCACTGATCGCCGGCTGACCGCTCAGGCCATCGGCGCGCGCCGCGCCTGCGTCGCGGCCGCCGCCACTCCGAGGCGCCACGGCTCGCCGTGCCCCGGCAGCAGGGTCTGCGCCCCCGTCGCCGCGAGCACGTCCAGCGACGCGAGCGAGCGGTCCGTGTCGGCCGTCGCCGCGCGCGCCACCAGGTGCGGACCGGTGCGCGCCGAGTAGGGGTCGAGCGTCACGAGGGCGTCGCCGCCGATCACGGCTCCGCGGTCGGCGACGTGCAGCGAGACGTGGCCGTCGGTGTGCCCCGGAGTCGCGAGCACGGTCGGCGATCCCGGCACGTCGAGCGTCTCGCCCGCGCGCAGGGCGACCGTGGTCGTCAGCGGAGGGACGGCCAGCGCGCCGGCGCGCGCCATCGCTCCCAGCACGGGGATCGCCGACGGGTACCGCAGCGGGTAGACGAACGGGGTGCGCTGCCTCCGGTACGAGTACGGGTGCGCGGCCAGCGGCGCATCGGCCGGGTGCAGGAGCACGGGGACGCCCCGCTCGGCGAGGCGCCGGGCGACGCCGACGTGGTCGAAGTGGGTGTGGGTGAGCACCAGGGCGTCGATGTCCGAGACGTCGCGCCCGAGCACCTCGAGGGCGCGGAGCAGGTGCAGCCAGGTGCGCGGAAGTCCCGCGTCGACGACCGTGATCCGGCCGCCCTCCTCGAGGAGGTACAGGTTCGTGTACGCGTGCTCGATCCGGTGGATGCCGGGTGCCTCGTTCCGGAAGAACGCGGGCCCTCCCCGGGGCGCGCTCCGCTGCCCGCCGTCCGCGCTCCGCTGTGAGCCGTCCACGCTCCCCCGTGCGCCGCCCGCGCTCCGCCGTCCGCCGTCCGCGACCGCCATGGGGTCCCTCCGCTCCCGGCGCCCGCCCGCCGGACCGCCGTCGTCAGGACGCTAGAGCCGCGCCGCCGACCGCGAGAAGGGCGTTGACGGCGGGGCCCGCCATCGGGCAGGGGCGCACGACGATCAGGCGCGCCGCCGCGCCTTCAGCGCCAGCTGCAGCGCGGCCAGCAGGAGCAGCGCCGCGAAGAGGATCCCCGACAGTCGCGCGGGCAGGAGGAACGACAGGGCCACTCCGGCGAACGAGGACGCGGTCGCGGCCAGGCCGACGACCAGACCCGCCCGCACGTCGAGCAGTCCGCGGCGGGCGTTGGCGATCGAACCGCTGATCGCGGTCGGGATCATCGCCGCCAGCGAGGTGCCCTTGGCGAGCAGGTCGGCGAGTCCGAAGGCGCCCACGAGCACCGGCACCGCGATCGCGCCCCCGCCGATCCCGAAGAGACCGGAGGCGACGCCCATCGCCGCGCCCAGCCCGACGAAGCCGGGCCACACGCCCCAGCCCTCCGCCACGTCGCCGGTCTCGTTCGAGCCGAACACGGCCATCCGCACCGCCGCCGCGACCAGCAGGGCGACGAAGAGCCAGCGCAGCACGCCCAGCGGCAGCCGCGCGAGCAGCCACGAGCCGAGAACCGCGCCGAGCATCGCCGCCGCGGCGATGACCGCCGCCGGGATCCAGGCGACCTGCCCGGCCAGCGCGTAGCCGAAGGCGCCGGCGACCGAGGTGGGCGCGATCGCGAGCAGCGAGGTCGCGGAGGCGCGGCGCTGGTCCATCCCGGCCCACGCGACCAGCATCGGCACCATCACGATGCCGCCGCCGACTCCGAACGCGCCCGAGAGCACCCCGCCGATCACTCCGATGAGGCCGAGCAGCAGGTACTGCCGACCGCGCCGCTCGGTGGGCAGCACCGGGGCCTTCGCGTCGTCCGTCACCGTCCCATCGCACCACGGCGGCGCTCTGCGGCACGAATCGCGTCGCACGGTCGAAACATCGAGTGCGTAGCCTTCCTCCTGCAGCGACGCGGCGGCACCGAGCGGGGGCTCGGGGCGGACGTCGCAGCGGAGGGGGACCAGCATGAGGCGCACAGCCGCGACCACCGGGGCGATCGTCGGCACCGGAGGCGTCCTCGCGGCGGCCGGAGCGGCAGCGGGAGCGGCGCTCGGGGCGACGCCGTGGCCGGCGGCCCTCGCGATCCGCACCGTGTTCGAGCGCGAGGCGCGGCGCACCGCCGACACCATGCGGCCGTTCGTGCCGGAGGGGGTCGGCCGCGTCGCCGAGATCGTCCCCGCTCGCGACGGCGCGCCCGCCACCTCCGCCGACGTCTTCCGCTCCGCCGGCGCGGGCGCGCGGCCGACCGTGGTGTGGATCCACGGCGGGGCCTGGATCTCGGGGCACCGGCAGGACGTCGAGCCCTACCTGCGCATGCTCGCCGCCGCCGGCTACACGGCGATCGGCCTCGACTACGGCCGCGGCCCCGAGTCGGCCTACCCGACGGCGCCGCGCCAGCTGCTCGCCGCGCTCGAGCACCTCCGCCGCCACGCCGGCCGCCTGGGCATCGCCCGCGACCGCATCGTGCTGGCGGGCGACTCCGCCGGGGCGCAGCTCGCCAGCCAGCTCGCCACCGCGATCACGAACCCCTCCTACGCCCGCGACGCCGGGCTGGTGACCAGCCTCCCCGTCGACGCGCTGCGCGCCCTGATCCTGCACTGCGGCGTGTTCGACCTCACCGGGGTGTCGAAGGTGACCGGAGTCGCCGGCTGGGCGTTCCGCGCGGCGCTCTGGGCCTACACGGGCCGGCGCAACTGGTCGGAGTCGACCGCGGGGCTGCACATGTCGACCATCGACCACGTCACTCCGCGGTTCCCGCCGGTCTTCCTCAGCGGAGGGAACGCCGACCCGCTCACGGCCCGCCAGTCGCGTCCGTTCGCCGCGCACCTCCGCACGCTCGGCGTGCCGGTGACCGACCTCTTCTGGGGCGAGGGCCACGAGGCGCAGCTGGGGCACGAGTACCAGTTCGACTTCGATCTGCCGGAGGCGCGGGTGACGCTCGAGCGGACCCTGGAGTTCCTGGAGCGCACGACGGCACGATGAGGCCTCACGGTGCTTCTCTGGCAGTTCCCTGGACGAGCCGCCGAGCACCGTGACGTTCCCGGACGTCGTCGCGTCCTATTCGCATACCGCCCCGATCGACCGGATCGGGCACCACGCGAAAGAGGAGATCATGGCCGACAGCAACGCGACCACCACGACGGGCACCGGAGTCGGACGCACCGTCATCGACGACGCCGTCATCGCGAAGGTCGCGGGCATCGCCGCCCGTCAGGTCCCCGGCGTCCACGCCCTCGGCGGAGGAGCGGCCCGCGCGATCGGCGCGCTCCGCAGCGCCATCGGCAACGACGACCGCGGCCAGGGCGTCAAGGTCGAGGTCGGCGAGCGCCAGGTCGCCGCCGACGTCGTGATCGTCGCCGAGTACCCGGCCGCGCTGCAGAGCGTCGCCGAGGGCGTGCGCTCCGCCGTCGCCGAGGCGATCCGCGAGATCGTCGGCATGGACGTCGCCGAGATCAACGTGACCGTCCAGGACGTGCACATCCCCGAGGACGACGCCCCCGAGGCCGAGCCCCGCGTCGCCTAGACGCCCCGCACCACCGCACCCCCACACGAACACCGACGGAAGGACACCCTCATGGGACTCGACGACAAGATCAAGAACGCCGCTCAGGACCTCGCCGGCAAGGCGAAGGAGGCCCTCGGCAACGTCCAGGGCGACGAGCGCAAGGCCGAGGAGGGCCGCCGCGACCAGCAGGCCGCCGACCTGAAGAAGACGGGCGAGGACGTCAAGGACGTCTTCAAGAACTGACACTGCCCTCTCCGGACGCCCCGCCCCTCGCGGCGGGGCGTCCGTCTGCACGATCATCGACAGGATCCCCGGACCCGGATCGCGAACAGGAGCATCGAATGCAGAACGCCTGCACCCGGCCGCTCGACGTGGACGACGCCGTCGCCCTCGTCGCGGTCCTCGCGACACTCGAAGGCCTGCTGGCCGCCCGACGGCTGCCCGACGCCGAGATCGAGCTGATCCGCCGCAGCCTCGAGCAGGGCGGCGGCGTGCTCGCGGGAGCCGACCACGAGGAGCTCGCCGCGGCCCTGAGCGCCCTGAACGGGCGCCTCCGGGCCACCATCGGCTGACCCGCGACGACCCCACGGGATCCGCGAGGGCGCTAGCGTGGCCCCATGCCCGGCGCCCACTTCGTCCTGTCGACGGCCTCCCCCTGGGAGGACCGCACCGAGGTCATCGGCGTCTACGCCTCCGAGGCATGGGCGCGCGAGGCCGCGACGGTGTGGCTCCGCTCACCCGATCGCGAGGCGTTCCCCCGCTGCATCATCGAGTGCTGGAGCGGGGCGCACCTGCTGCAGCGCGAGGTGATCGAGGGCGTGCCCGCCGACGACGACTCCGACGGCACCGGGATCAGCGGAACACCGACGGACGGCTGAGCGCGTCGGCCCAGGGCTCGCGCTCGGTGACGACATCGGCGCCCGCCTGGGCCGACTCCCGGATCGCGAGGCCCAGCAGGTGGTCCTGCAGCCCGTCCGCGAGCGGATACGGCGCCGGCCCCTCGCCCCTCGCCCAGGCCCCCGTCGCGCCGACGAGCGCGTCCACGGCGATGTCCTCGTCGGACTGCCGCGCGCCCGGGTGCGGGTTCTGGAACAGCACCTCGCCGTCGAGCGCGATCGTGTCGAGGTGGAAGCCCTCGAGGTTGTGGTCGATCCCCGTCTGCCGGCGGGTGATCCGCGACTCGACGACCGACCGCGGCGCCGCCATCCGCACCACGCTGTCGCCGTCGATCTCGCCGTGCGAGCCGCGCACGGTCAGCCGGCGGTGGCGCAGCGGGGTGAACCACTGGTTGTCGGTGAAGTCGTAGAGCCCCGAGCGGCCGTCGCCGAAGTCGAGGGTCGCCAGGGTGGTCGTCCGCTCCTGGGTCTCGGTCGCGTCGGTCCAGCCGTGCGTCGTCAGCGGATCCAGGAGCGGCGCGCGGAGATCGCGCGCGCTCACGCGGGTCGGCCCGCCCCGGTCGCCGAGCAGCCCGCGCATGATCGAGACCGCGTGGTACAGGTGGTTCGAGCAGACCTGCACCTGGTTCGGCGTGCCGATGAGGCCCGAGCGCACCGCCTTCCAGCGCGCGGAGTGCGCGGGCATGAACAGGCTCTGATCGGCCACCTGCACCAGGTCGGAGCCGCCGACCTCGTCCCACATCCGCCGCATCGCGGGCACGTCGAGGGCCGGAGGCGTCTCCTCGAGCACGCGGATCCCGCGACGGACGAGGTCCGCCGTGATGTGGGACGCCACCTCGACCGGCACGGCGACGAGCACGAACTCGGGGTCGCCGTGGGCGACGAGCTCGTCGATGCTCGCGAACGCGGGCACTCCCCACTCGGCGGCGACCGCGTCGCGGCGCGCTGACCGCGAGTGGATCCCGGTGACCCGGAACGACTCCGGCACGTCGCGGGCGAGGCGGAGGAAGAAGCCGGTGCGCCAGCCGGAGCCGACGATCGCGAAGCGGATCGGGGAGGAGGTCATCGGCGTCGTCCTGTTCTGCGGGGTCCCGCGGAGGGTCGTCCCGACGCGCGCGGGCGGTCGGGGGCGGTCGTGCTCGACCAGTGCGAGGGCCGCTCGAAGTGCGGAGGGAGCACGGTCGCCGCGTCGCCGCGCGTGCTCGAGACCTGCGCCTGGGTGAGGTAGAGCGCACCCGAAAGGTCGGCGCCGGACACGTCCGCGTCGCGGAGGTCCACTCCGAGCACGTCGCAGCGGTGCAGGTCGGTGCGGCGCAGGTCGGCCGCGATCAGCAGCGCTCCGCGGAGGTCGGTGCCGCGGAGGTCCGCTCCGCGCAGGTCCGCGCCGAGCAGGTCGGCGCCCGGGACGAGGCGGCGGTCGGAGCCGGTGCCCACCCCGGCGCGCGCGGACGCGCTCGCGGCGATCAGGAGCGGGCGGGACGCGGCGAACTCGGCGTCCACGTCGGCCGCGAGGATCTCCTCCGGCGAGGCGAGCGTGAGCGCGTGCACGGCCTCGAAGCGGCGGCGGACGGCGTCGCCGTCAGCGGCGTCGACCTCGAGCGCGACGTCGAGGTACCAGAGCAGCTCGTGGAGGCGGCGGACGAGCGGGAACACGGCGAACATCCGCTCGCGCACGGCCGCGTCGCTCCGCCACGAGACACCGCCGAACGTGTGCGTCGAGACCTTCTGCCCCGCGCCGAAGCAGTCGAAGACCGTGCAGCCGACGAAGCCCTCGGGGCGGAGGCGGCGGTGGATCGTGCAGGCGTCCTCGGAGTCGAGGTTCGAGCACGGGTCGCCCGCCGGCTTGTCGACGGGGAAGTCGCTCGAGCGCGAGAACGCCAGGGCGACGCAGCAGAGCCCGAAGCAGTTCGCGCAGTCGGCGCCCAGATCCTCGCGGCGGCCGAGCTCGACCCGGGTGCGTGACGACATCGCTCCCGAGCCTACGCCCGCCTCGACGCCCGGGTCAGTGCGCGAGGGCGAGCACGCCGACGACGAGCGCTCCCAGGCCCAGGAGGATCCCGAGCGAGATCACGCGCTGCCGCCAGGTGAGGCCCGCCCGGCCGACCGCGATCAGCGCCACGGCGGCGAGCACCGCGGCGTACACGCCGACGCCGATCCACAGGGCCGTCGTCGCCTCGATCCAGCCGAGCACCGCCGCGAGCAGGGCGAGCACCGGGAGCGACGCCGACGCGAGCGCGCCCGCCGCGATGCGGAGCATGACGCGCAGCTCCGACCGTGACGGGAGCGCCGCGTGGGTGACCTGGTGCGCGATGACCTCGGCCGTGAATCCGGCCGCCGAGATGCCGATGATCGAGATCACGAGGCTCCGCAGGGCGTGGCCCGCGTCGGGGTGGTCGTCGACGGCGTAGATCATGACGACCGCGAGGCCCGTGAACGTCGCGTAGACCCGCTCCTTGAGGGCGCGGGCGCTCTCCTCGAGCGGACGGCGGGTGTACTCCATCCACCGGGAGACGGGCCCGGCGGCGCGGCGGGCCACGGTCAGTAGGAGGCGGAGTCGACGCGTGCGGCCGAGGCGTCGCCGTCGAGGCGCGCGGCCAGGTCGCCGAGGATCGTCGCCGATCCGCTCGTGCCGAATCGGGTGACGCCGAGGTCGCGGTACGCGAGCAGCGTGTCGAGGTCGCGGACGCCTCCGGAGGCCTTCACCTGGACGGCGTCGGACACCGCGCCGCGCATGAGGCGCAGGTCGTGCTCGTTGGCGCCGCCGCCCGCGAAGCCGGTGGCGGTCTTGACGAAGTCGGCGCCGGCGCGCTCGGACGCCTCGCTGCCCGCGACGACCTGCCCGTCGTCGAGGAGGCTCGTCTCGAGGATCACCTTGACGACGTGGCCGTCGGCGGCGTCGACCACCGCGCGGACGTCGTCCTCGACGTCCTGCAGCAGGCCGCTGCGCAGGCGGCCGATGTTGACGACCATGTCGAGCTCGCTCGCGCCGTCGGCCAGGGCCTGACGCGACTCCGCGACCTTCGCGGCCGTGGAGGTGGTGCCGTGCGGGAAGCCGATGACGGTGCCGACGAGGACTCCGGAGCCCTCGAGGCGGCGCACCGCGTGCGCGATGTCGGAGGGGCGGACGCAGACGCTGAACACGCCCGAGGCGGCGGCCTCGTCGAGCTGCGCGTCGACCTCGGCGCGGGTGAGCTCGGGCTTCAGGATCGCGTGGTCGATGAGCGCCGCGATCTCGGCGACGCTGGGCAGGCTGGGGGTGGTCATGCGCTCGATTTTACCCGGGCGTGCCGGGCGGCGCCGATCCGTCGAGAACGGCCGCGCGGAGTCGGGCGGGGCGGCCTCCCGCGACAGATCGATCGGGTTGCGTCGGGCCGGACGGAAGCACGGCTCCTTGCTGATCGAGTAGCCCGCGCAGCGGGCGTATCGAGATCCCCCACCGACCGGACGAAAGCCGGCGGCGCCGCAACTCCGGCGACGGCGGGTCTCGATACGCCCCTCCGGGGCTACTCGACCAGCAGCGGGCGGGGGGACGCGACCTGCACGAGCGACGCGGAACGCGAGCTGTGAACCTGCACCCCGTCGCGCAAGGTCGAGCGAACCGGGGAATCGCGTGCCAGCGATTCGCCGTAGCGGTACGCACGACGCTCTGCGGAACGCGACCACCTCGAGGAGCCGACCGCGGCGAGGAGTGCCGCAAGGCACTCCGAGCACGGAAACACCGAAGGGGCCCCGCGATCGTCAGATCGCGAGGCCCCTTCGGTGTGAGCGCAGTGGTACGGACTACCAGCTCGACTTGGTGATGCCGGGCAGCTCGCCGCGGTGCGCCATGTCGCGGAAGCGGACACGCGAGATGCCGAACTTCGACAGGTTGCCGCGGGGGCGGCCGTCGACGGCGTCGCGGCCGCGGACGCGGACCGGCGAGGCGTTGCGGGGGAGCTTCTGGAGGCCGACGCGGGCGGCCTCGCGGGACTCGTCGGTGCCGGCCGGGTCGACCAGAGCCTTCTTGAGCTCCAGGCGCTTGGCGGCGTAGCGGTCGACGATCACCTTGCGCTGCTCGTTGCGGGCGATCTTGCTCTTCTTGGCCATTTCTAGCGCTCCTCGCGGAAGTCGACGTGCTTGCGCACTACGGGGTCGTACTTCTTCAGCACGAGACGGTCGGGGTCGTTGCGACGGTTCTTCTTGGTCACGTAGGTGTAACCGGTGCCTGCCGTCGAACGGAGCTTGATGATGGGACGGACGTCCTGCTGCTTTGCCATTAGATCTTCACCCCACGAGCGAGAATGTCCTTGACGACGGACTCGATGCCACGGGCGTCGATGACCTTGATGCCCTTGGCCGACAGCGTCAGGGTGACGTTACGGCGGAGCGAGGGGACGTAGTACGTCTTCTTCTGCACGTTCGGGTCGAAGCGGCGCTTGGTGCGCCGGTGCGAGTGCGAGATGGCGTGTCCGAAGCCGGGGACGGCTCCGGTCACCTGGCAGACTGCTGCCATGGTTTCCTCCATGTGTGGTTACCGTGGGGCGCACGCGGCACTCGGCCCCGCTCGACCCACCCAAGGTCACTTGTCGGCATACCGCCCGCTCGTCGCGGAGGTCGGAACCTCCGCCGCACGGGCAGCACGCAAGCGCGTGCAGATGCACGCAACCTGAGTAGCTTACGTGATCCGGCGCACGACCGGCAAGAGCAGCTCAGCCCGATTGCGCCGCGTGCATCCGCGCGTAGTGGCCGCCGACGGCGAGCAGCTCGTCGTGCGAGCCCCACTCCGAGATGCGCCCGCGCTCGAGCACGACGATGCGGTCGGCCGAGCGGATGGTCGAGAAGCGGTGCGCGACGACCAGCGTGGTGCGTCCCGACGTCAGCCGGCCGAGCGCCTCCTTGATCAGCGCCTCCGACTCCGGGTCGAGGGCGCTCGTCGCCTCGTCCAGCAGCAGCACGCGGGGGTCGCGGATGAGGGCGCGGGCGATCGAGAGCCGCTGGCGCTGGCCGCCCGACAGGCGGGCGCCGCGCTCCCCCACGACGGAGTCCCAGCCGTCGGGCAGCGCTTCGACGATCTCCCACGCGTTCGCGTCGCGCAGTGCCGCCTCCATCCGCTCGTCGGACACGTCGCCGAGGCCGTAGGCGATGTTGTCGCGGATCGTGCCCTCGAAGAGCACCGACTCCTGCGGTACCACCGAGACGGAGCGGCGGAAGGTGCGGAGGTCGAGCGTCTCCATGTCGACCCCGTCGAGCAGGATCCGGCCCTTCGTGGGCCGGAGGAAGCCCAGCACCACGTTCAGCAGGGTCGATTTGCCCGATCCGGAGGCGCCGACGAAGGCGACCGTCTCGCCCGGGCGCAGGTCGAGGTCGATGCCGTGCAGGGCCGCTCCGTCGTCGCCGTAGCGGAAGTCGACGCCCTCGAGAGTGATGCGCCCGGCGACCCGGCCGACCGCGCGCTTGCCCTCGTTGTGCTCGAGGTCGGGATCCTCGAGCACCTCGGCGATGGAGCGGACCGACTCGGAGCCGCGCGCCGCGAGCGGGAGCAGCATCAGCAGGTTGGTCATGGAGGAGGTGAGGAGCGCGAAGTAGCTGCTCAGCAGCACGACCTGGCCCGGAGTGACGGGCAGCCATCCCGAGATCGAGACCCACGCGGCGAGCACCAGGCAGCCGACTCCGAGCAGCTGCAGGCTCACCCACGACAGCGAGGCGAAGCGCCCGTTGAGCAGGTCGAGCTCGAAGCCGGCCTCGCGGACCCCCTCGGCGCCGGTGGCGACGGTGCGGACCGCGGTCTGCTCGAGGCCGTGCGCGCGGGTGACGGGCATGAGGGTGGCCATCGCTCCGACGGTCGCAGAGAAGCGCTCGACCTCGCGGCGGAACTGCTCGTTGCGCTGCATGCTGCGCCGCTGCAGGATCCGTCGCAGCAGCACCGCCAGCGGGATCGCGAGGGCGTAGACGGGGAGGAAGGCCGGCACGTTGAGCGCCGTCATCGTGACGGCTCCGATCAGCACCATCACCGCCGAGAGCAGCGGATTCGCGGTCTGCTGCAGCATCGTCTCGATGTTCTCGACGTCGCGGACCACCTTGGTCTGCACGATCGCGCTGTTCGCCCGGGCGTGGAACCCGATCGAGAGCAGCTGCAGCCGGTTCGCGATGGCCTTGCGCAGATCCGCGCCCATGTCGCGGACCGTGCCCATGAACAGCCGCACGAACATCACGTGGTTGGGGTAGTTCTGCGCGAGCAGCACCAGGGCGATCACCGACCACAGCAGCAGTCCACTGCTCGGCCCGCCCGCGACGACGATGTCGATCACCTCGGCGGTGACGACGGGCAGGAACCAGAGCGGGGTGTCCTTCACCGCGAAGAAGGCGACGGCGGCGAGGATGCGGCGCGGACGCCTCCGCAGCAGGCCGACGACGCTGCGCAGCGGATGCCGCCCGTCGACGATCTCCTCGACGGAAAGTGCTTTCCCAGACATTGCTCCATCCTCCCGCCGAGCGCGCGGAGGCACCACCCCGCCGCGCCGCGCGCTGCTCGAGCGGCGGCGTGCGGCGGCACGGTACGGTCGCTCGGGCGCTCCGGGGGATCGGCGCGCCGTCGAGGGGGGACCATGGAATCGCTGAGGCGCCGCGCGCTGCTGCTGGGCATCGCGTCGGCCGCGGTGGGGCTGAGCGGCTGCACCGCCGACCCGGGACCCGCGCCGCTGACGGCGGTGCCGGTGGCGGCCACTCCGACTCCGACTCCCCCGCCGCGCCCGGTTCCGACCGCGACCGCGACGCCCGTGCCGGTGCGCGCCCGGGTGCCGCTGCCCGAGGGGATCATCACCGAGCTGCCGGCCGGCGTCGGGAACGCGATGGCGTGGACGGTCGACGACGGCGCCGACACCGAGGTCGTCGCCGCCTATGCGCAGTTCGCGAAGGACACCGGAACGCGCCTCACCTTCTTCCTCAACGGTCAGTACGACTCGTGGACCGTGTGCGCGCCGGCGCTCGCTCCGCTCGTCGCCTCGGGCCAGGTGCAGCTCGCGAACCACACCTGGTCGCACGTCGACCTCACGAGCCTGGGCTCCGACGGGGTGCAGGAGGAGCTCGGCCGGAACGGCGAGTTCATCCGCTCGACCTACGGAGTCGAGGCCGCACCGTTCTACCGGCCGCCGTTCGGCTACACCGACGCCGCGAGCCGGGCAGCCGCCGCGGGGATCGGCTACACGGCGACCACCCTCTGGTACGGCTCGCTGTCCGACTCCGGCCGCATCACGACGGACCAGGTGCTGGCCTTCGCGGACGAGTGGTTCCAGCCGCAGCGCATCGTGATCGGGCACGCGAACTTCGATCCCGTCACGCAGGTCTACGCGCAGCTGGTCGACCTCCTCGTCGCGCGCTCGCTCGAGACGGTGACGCTGCGCGACGTGTTCGCGGTCTGACCCGCGCTCAGCGCAGGCTCGCGCGGGCGGCCTCGGCGATCGCGGCGGCGACGGCGTCCAGGCTCGGCGTCCGGAGTGACCACTGCTGCCAGTAGAGGGGGATGTCGACCGGGTCGCCGCCCAGCGCGACGAGGCCGGGATCGCCCACCGGGGCCTGCAGCTCCGGCAGCATGCCCCACCCCAGGCCGAGCCGCACGGCCGCTTCGAAGTCGGTCGAGCCGGGCACGCGGTGCCGGGGCGGAGCGGCTCCGGGCGCGTGGGCGGCGAGGAACCGCTCCTGCAGGCGGTCCTTCTCGTCGAAGACGACGACGGGCGCCTCGGCGAGGCCCTCGAGCCCGCCCGAGGGGAACCAGCGCTCGGCGAACGCGGGGGCGGCCATCGCCCGGTAGCGCATGACGCCCAGCGGAGCGACGGAGCAGCCGAGCACCGCCTCCGACTCGGCCGTGACCGCCGCGATCACCGTGCCGTCGCGGAGGAACGCGGTCGTGTGCTCCTGATCCTCGCGGTGCAGCTCGAAGACGGCGCCGGGCACGCCGGCGAGCGCCGGGAGGACCCAGGTGGCCAGCGAGTCGGCGTTGACGGCGAGCGCGAGGGGCACCGGGCCGGCTCCCTCCGCCTCGTCGCCGCCCAGGGCGCGCACGGCGTCCTCGGCGAGCAGCTCGATCTGACGGGCGAGCCGGAGGAGCTCGGCTCCGGCCTCGGTGGCGACGACCGGGCGCGAGCGCACGAGGAGCACGCGCCCGGCCGCGGTCTCGAGCGCCTTGATCCGCTGGCTGAGCGCCGAGGGGGTCACGTGCAGGGCGCGGGCGGCCGCGTCGAAGGAGCCGTGCCGGACGGCGGCAGCCAGCGCGCGCAGGCGGGAGAGGTCGAGGTCGTCGGTCAGCATCAGTTCTGCTTACGGTACTGAAGAAGCATGAGCTGGTCTACATCTTCCAGGCGCCCTACCGTCGGAGTGTGTCCCCCCTCCTCGCCGCCGTGTCCGGCCTCGGCTTCGGCCTCTCGCTCATCATCGCCATCGGCGCTCAGAACGCCTTCGTGCTCCGGCAGGGCCTCCGCCGCGAGCACGTCCTCGCCGTGGTGGCGATCTGCGCGCTCTGCGACGCGGCGCTGATCGTGCTCGGCATCGCGGGCATCGGCGCGGTGCTCGAGTCGGCGCCGTGGCTGCTGGTCGTGATCCGCTGGGGCGGCATCGCGTTCCTGCTGGGCTACGCGGTCCTCGCCGCGAAGCGCGCGCTCCGCCCCGGCACGCTCGACGGCGACCCGGCGGGCGCGTCCACCTCGCTGCGGACGGCCATCACGACCTGCCTGGCGCTGACGCTCCTGAATCCGCACGTCTACCTCGACACGGTGGTGCTGCTGGGGTCCGTCGCGAACACGCACGGCGACGAGCGCTGGTTCTTCGGGGTCGGGGCGGCGGTGGGCAGCGTGCTGTGGTTCACGGCGCTGGGCTTCGGGGCTCGGGTGCTGCGTCCGCTGTTCCGGAGCCGGACGGCCTGGCGGGTGCTGGATGCGGGAGTCGCGGTCGTGATGGTCGTGCTGGCGGTGTCGCTGGCGCTGTCCCACTGAGTCGCGACCTGGCGGCGGCGGTACTTGTTCTACTAACATTGCGAACATGTTGTTCCGCGTCGACCACTCCTCGCCGCGCTCCCTGGCCGATCAGCTGGAGTCGCAGGTGCGCACGGCCGTCGCCGAGGGCGCGCTCTCGGCGGGCGACCGCCTGCCTCCGGCCCGCGAGCTGGCCGAGTCGCTCGACATCAACATGCACACCGTGCTCCGCGCCTACGCGGCGCTCCGCGACGACGGCCTCCTGCAGATGCGCCGCGGCCGGGGCGCCTGGATCGCGGAGTCCGCCGGCCCCGGCCTCGTGCGCGTGACCGCGCTCGTCGACCAGCTCGTCGCCGAGGCCCGCCGCAGCGGGATCGGCCCCGCCGAGCTCATCCGCCTGATCGAGAGGACCACCCCGTGACCGACCGCACCCGCTCCCTGCTGGCCGCCGCCTCCCTCCTGCTGCCCGCGATCGCCGTGCTCGTCTCGCGGGTCGTGCTCGACGTGCCGCCCGTCCTCGCCTCGCACTGGTCCTCGACGGGCGCCGCCGACGAGACCGCCCCGGTCGGCGCGCTGCTGGCCCTGGCGCTCGTCCTCTCCGGCGCCCCGGCGGTGGCGGGGATCGTCGCCGCGCTGCTCGGTCACGGCTCGCGGATGCTGCTCTCGTGCCTCGGACTGGTCGCGGGCCTCGGCGCCTCGGCCTGGGCGACGTCCCTCGGCACGACGCTCGCGGCGGGCTCGGCCGAGGGCGCGCAGCTGGGCGCCTGGCTGCTCGTGCTGCTCGGCGGCCTCGCCTACGCGGTGGTGCCGGGGGCCCTCGCTCCGCGCAGCCGCTCGGAGTCGAGCACGCGCGTCGAGCGGATGGCACTCGGCGATTCCGAGTCGGGCGCCTGGTCGCACACCGTCACCGGCCGGGTCTTCGCGGTCGTCGGAGTCGTCCTGGCGCTCGCCGCGGCCGTCGCGGTGTCGACGCTGCTGGCCGAGGGCTCGACGGGCCCCGCGATCGCGATGGCCGTGGTCCTCGGCGCGAGCGCGATCGTGGTCCTCGGCTTCACCCGACTGCGCGTCACGGCCGACCGCCGCGGGCTCCGCGTGGTGTCGCGGGTGCTCGGGATCCCGCTGCGGCGCATCCCGCTCGAGACGATCGCCTCGGTCGGCACGGCCGAGCTGCGGCCGGCGGAGTGGGGCGGCTGGGGCTACCGGATGATGCCGGGCCGCTCGGCGCTCATCCTGAACGCGGGCCCGGGTCTCGTGGTGCGGACCACCCGCGAGCGCGAGTTCGCGATCAGCCTGCGCGACCCGGAGACGCCGGCGGCACTGCTCGAGGCGCTGCGCACGCGCTGAGCCCGGCGGGCGGCCGCGCGCGCCGCCGGGAGGAGGGTCTGGACAAAAGTAGGAACATCGACCCGGACCGCGGACCCGCCGTTAGCGTGGACCCACTCCCCCACTCACGAGGCGGGACGACCCTGAACTCGACCCGGGCCGGGCTCGGCGTCGACCTGACCACGGAGGTTGAATCATGCCGTTCACGACCACGGACGATGGCGTGGAGATCTACTACAAGGACTGGGGGCCCGCGGACGCGCAGCCGATCGTGTTCCATCACGGCTGGCCGCTGTCCTCGGACGACTGGGACGCGCAGATGCTGTTCTTCCACGCGCACGGCTACCGCGTCGTCGCGAGCGACCGCCGCGGGCACGGGCGGTCGACCCAGGTCGGCACCGGCCACGACATGGACCACTACGCGAGCGACGTGAACGCGGTCGTCGAGCACCTCGACCTGCGGAACGCGATCCACATCGGCCACTCGACCGGCGGCGGCCAGGTCGCCCGCTACGTCGCGAAGTACGGCGAGCCGCAGGGACGCGTGGCGAAGGCGGTCCTCGTCTCGGCGGTCCCGCCGCTCATGGTGCAGACGGAAGCGAATCCCGACGGGACGCCGATGTCGGTCTTCGACGGCTTCCGCGAGGCCCTGGCCGCCAACCGGGCCGAGTTCTTCCAGGCCGTCGCCTCCGGCCCGTTCTACGGCTTCAACCGACCCGGCGCGACCGTCTCGGAGCCGGTGATCGCCAACTGGTGGCGCCAGGGCATGACGGGTTCAGCGCTGGCGCACTACGAGGGCATCGCCGCGTTCTCCGAGACCGACCAGACCGAGGACCTCAAGGCCATCACCGTCCCGGTCCTCGTGATGCAGGGCGACGACGACCAGGTCGTGCCCTACGAGGACGCCGCGCTGAAGCAGCACGAGCTGCTGCAGAACTCGACTCTCAAGATCTACGAGGGCTACCCGCACGGCATGCTGACGGTCCACGCCGACGTCATCAACCCCGACCTGCTCGCGTTCATCCGGGCGTAGCGGGAGCGGCGCCTGTGGCCGCAGGTGCGTCCCGGTCGGTCGGGGCGCACCGGCGCAGGCCTGTCGGAGGACGCCGAGAACCGGCGGAACCCCCCGGGCGCCGCCCTGCCTCCGGATCGCGTTCCGACGGCTCCGCGTCGATCCGATCGCCTTCGTCATCTGTCGAGTCCTTCGGACTCCCCGATGCGCGGAACCGCCCGGGCTTCGTAGTGTCCGAGCATGACTCCGCACTCCTCGTCTCCCCCGGCGCAGCCGTCGGCCTGGGCGCCCCTGGCGATCACCGCGTTCCGGGTGCTGTGGTTCGCCCAGCTGGGCAGCAACATCGGCACGTGGATGCAGACCGTCGGCGCCCAGTGGTTCCTGGTCGAGGCCGCCGCGGGCGCGGTGGTCATCGCTCTCGTGCAGACGGCGAGCCTGGCGCCCTCGCTCCTCGTCGCCCTGCCGGCGGGCGTCCTGGCCGACTCCCTCGACCGGCGACGGCTGCTGATCTGGGGGACGTCGGCCAGCGCGCTGCTGGCGGCCGCCCTGACCGTCGTGGCGGCCGTCGGCGCTCTGTCGCCGTGGACGATCCTGGCCTTCACCTTCCTGCTCGGCATCACCTCCACCCTGACGTCGCCCGCCTGGCAGGCGATCCAGCCGGAGCTCGTGCCCCGCGACCTGATCGCCGCGTCGTCCGCCCTGGGAGGAGTGACGGTGAACGGCGCTCGAGCGGTCGGCCCCGCACTGGCCGGAGTCGTCCTGTCGGTGTTCGGAGCCCCCGTCGTCTTCGGCCTCAATGCGCTGAGCTTCGTGCTCGCCGTGATCGCCCTGCTCTGGTGGAAGCGGCCCGCCCAGACGGGCCTCGACGATCGCGAGCAGTTCGGCGCGGCGCTGAAGGCGGGGATCCGGTACGTCGCCTCGGCGCACCTCGTGCGCCGCATCCTGCTCCGGTCCGCCCTCTTCGCCCTGCCGGCCAGTGCGCTCTGGGCACTCCTGCCCCTCACCGCGAAGCGCCTCGACCTCGACTCGAGCGGGTACGGCCTCCTCCTGGGTGCTCTCGGCGCCGGCGCCGTGCTCGGCGTCTTCGCTCTGCCGCTCGCTCGGCGCCGGCTCTCGGACAACACCGTCATCACGGCGAGCGCGGTGCTCTTCGCGGCGGGGTCCCTCGCGGCGGCGTTCCTCCCGTTCGCGCCGACGCTGGTCCTGCTCGTGCTCGCGGGACTGGCCTGGATCGGCACGCTCACCGTGCTGAACGCGGCGCTCCAGCTCACCCTGCCCCAGTGGGTGCGGTCCCGCGGGGCGTCGATCTACATCTTCGTCTTCATGGGAGCGATGGCCGTCGGCTCGACCGGCTGGGGTCTGGCGGCGCAGGCGCTCGGCACCCCGATCGCCTACACGGTGTCGGCCGCCCTGCTGCTCGTCGTGGCGGCCAGTGTGCGGGCGCTCCCCCTCCTGCCGGGGACGGGGACCGTCGATCGCAGCATCTCGATGTCGTGGCCCACCCCCACGCTGGTGTTCGAGCCGCAGCCCGCCGACGGGCCGGTGCTGGTGACGGTCTCCTACCGGGTCGACTCCGACTCCGTCGCCGCGTTCCGCACCGCGATGAGCCGGGTGGAGAGCTCCCGGCGACGGACCGGCGCCTCGAGGTGGGCGCTCTACCGCAGCGGCGAGGAGGCCGACGTGCAGCTCGAGACGTTCCTGGTGCCGTCGTGGGGCGAGTTCCAGCGGCAGGAGACGCAGCGCCTCACCGGCCGCGACCGCGAGATCCGCGCTGCAGCGCTGGCCCATGTGCAGGGGCAGCCACTCGAACGGCACTACTTCCCCAGCAGGGCCTCCTCCCCGAGTCGGGCCGGGGGCGCCACCGCGACGGAGTGATGACGGGCGGGAGTCGTCCGCCGGGCACGATCCTCGTTCGAACAGTGGGAGCGCTCTCACGAATCGGCCCGAGGGAGCCATACTGGAGATCGGATCGCCCCCAGCCGACCGCCGCTCGTTCCGGCGGATCCTCCGACGGAGTCAGACGATGAGCAGCCGCACCCCCCTCGCCGACTTCCTCCGAGCCAGGCGGGCGGCGCTGCGACCGGAGCGGATCGGGCTGACGACCGCCGGAACCCGGCGGAGGGTCCCGGGTCTGCGCCGGGAGGAGGTCGCCGATCGCGCCAGGATCAGCCGCGACTACTACCTCCGCGTGGAGCAGGGCCACGACATCACTCCCTCCGACCAGGTGCTCAGCGCTCTCGCCGAGGCGCTCGACCTCGACGGGTTCGAGCGCGCCTACCTGTTCCGGGTCGCCAGGCCGCTCCCTCCGCTGGGCGCCGCCTCGAGCCCTGCGCCGTCGATGGAGGCGCTGCTGGACCACTGGCCGATGACGCCGGCGTTCGCGTTCGACCGGAACCTCGACGTCCTGGCGACGAACGACCTCCTGCGGTGCATCGCCCCGGAGAAGGGAGTGCCGGGGGCGAACCTGCTCCTCTCGGTCGCGGAGGGGTACGCGAGCGCTCGCGAGGACGGCATCCCGCCGGACCAGCTGCAGGTGTGGGACAGCATCTTCCGCGAGCTGATCGCGGCCCTGCGGTTCTACAGCGATCCCGACGACCCGCGCCTGCGGGAGATCGTCGGCGAGTGCTCCGTCCGGTACCGGCTCTTCCGGTCGGTCTGGGCCGAGTACGAGGTCCGGCCGATCACGCAGCGGGCGCTCCGGATCGACGTCGACCCGTTCGGCTGGCTCGACTTCGACATGCAGACGTTCGAATCGGCCGTGGCACCGGGCCGCTTCATCGTGACGTACCTCGCCCGACCGGGGTCGCCCGCCGCCGCGGCGGTCGACCACTTCGCGTCGCTCCGGCCCGCTGCTCGGCAGGCGGAGGCGCACGTCACGCCGAACGCGGCGGTTCCCGGACGGTGACGGCGAGACTCTCGAGCACGCGCCGGGCCGCGGCGTCGGCGGGCTCGAACAGGAGCAGCGTGCGCTCGTCGTCGCGCGGGAGACGCAGCAGGCGGTAGTCCAGCGGGACGGTGCCGACGGCGGTGCCGAGGAAGCGGACCGACCCGCTCCCCCGCACCGGGGCGTCCCGGGCCCAGGCCGCAGCGAAGGCGGGGCTGCTGACGGAGAGCTCCCCCACGATGCTCCGGAACTCCCGATCGCCGTCGTGCCGGTCGAGCGAGGCGCTCAGCAGCGCGGTCACCTGCTCCGCCGCATCCCGCCAGCAGGGCAGGTCCTGCAGGTCGGGCGCCTCGAGGAAGGTGGACCGGGCGAGATCGGACCCCTCGACGAAGTGGGGGGAGAGAGCACGCGAGAGGAGTCGCGGACAGCACCCGGAGGTGCCGGTCGAGCAGCACCGCGGGCTGCTCCGTCCACGGGGCCGGCAGCGCCCGGTCCCGCGGCGCCTCCGGCCCGTCGTCGTCCACGGGCCTCACGGTAACCGTCGGCTCCGTGCCCGAGCGTGGCTGTCGGAGGGTCAGGGAAGCGGCACGGGAGCGAAGGGGGCCCTGCGAGGGTCACGCTCGCGGACGGGAGCGTCCACGAGGATCGCCGCATGACCCCTCCTCCGGATCTCCGCCGATGACCCTCCAGGACGTGGTCGACGAGCTCGCCGGAGCACCCGGCCGGCCGATCGCGATCGAGGACCGCCGCCTCCTGAGCTCGACGGCCCCCGGGCGCGCCGAGCTGCTCGCGGATCTGCTGGCGCCCGACGCAGGCCGGCGCCGGGCGTCGTTCGCCGAGGCCGTCGAGCGCCACCGGCTGCGACGCGACCCGAGCACGGTCGTGCGCGCCGTGCTGCTGGACAGCGCACCGCGGAGGGCATCGCTCGCCCGTCGCCTCGACGCGTCCCCCGCCGCCGGCCCGGTGCTCCTGGGCGACGAGCAGGGGATGCTGCTGTTCGTCAGCACGGAGGCGCCGGGATCCGACCCCGACGCGACGGACGCCCTGGTCCGCGCCGAGGCCCACCGCTGCGGCGCGCGGGTCCTCGCCATCGGCTCGGCGCGCCACCGGCGGGAGGACGACGATCTCCGTCCGACCGCCGACCACGCCGCCCTCGCGGCGAGCATCGTCGGCTCACTGCCCGACGGTCGCGACCGCGGGGACATCGCGGACCTCGGAGCCTGGGTGCTCCTGTCCTCCGTCGCCGCCGACAGCTCCCAGCTCGCGATGCTGTCGCCCGCGGCGGCGACGCTGCTCGAGAACGGCGACGACCTCCAGCGGCAGACCGTCGAGGCCTACCTCGACGTGCGCGGCAGCGCGAAGGAGGCGTGCGCGATCCTGCACATCCACCGCACCACGCTCTACTACCGGCTGGACAACCTGCCGCCGACCGTCCGGGCCGCGCTCGACGACGGGCTCGCGCGCAGCGCGCTGCACCTGTGCCTGAAGCTGATGCGGTTCCGCGGCGGCCACGAGCGGCGGCGGGCCTCGTGACGGCAGCCGCTCCAGGTCGGCCGGCGCTCGACTCCGGGCTCCCGCAGGTGCGCCTCTACGGGCGGCGCAGCTCCGTCAAGCGCGTCGCCTCCGCGGTCGGCGAGGGCGCCATGGCCGTGACCTTCGCCCACCGCCACCTGCAGGAGACGTCGTGAACCGCGATGCCGGTGATCGCGTCGACGAGCCGCCGTCGGATCCGCTGCCCGAGGCCGCCGCGTCGGCCGCGTCGCTCCCCGACCGGTCCGCCGCGTTCCTCAGCGCGCTGGTCACCGAGCACTTCGTCCTGGAGTCGGCCAGGGGCATCACCGTCACCGAGTCGAGCAGCAGGGCGTCCCTCTACCTGACGATGCTGTCGAGCTCGCTCGTGGCGTTCGGGTTCCTCGCGCCCACCCCGTACGCGCTCGGGTTCCTGGCGGTGATCATCCCGGTCGTCGTCCTGCTGGGCGTCTTCACCTACGAGCGGCTCGTCCAGACCTCGATGGAGGACATCGCCGCGCTCACGGCGATCCAGCGCATCCGCCGCTACTACGGCACCCTGCTGCCGGGCGCCGGCAGCTACTTCACGATGCCGCGCGGTCCCCACGCCCCGAACGAGCTGCTCGAGATCGGCCGCAGGCGCAGCTGGCGCGGCATCTTCTTCACCATGTCGTCGGCGATCGGAGTCGTGAACTCGATCGTCGCCGGCGCAGGAGTGGCGCTGGCGCTCGCCGTCGGAGGCGGGGACGAGCCGCGCGCGATCGCGGCCGGGATCGCCGCCGCCCTCCTGCTCGCCGTGCTGCACGGCGTCTACCAGTTCCACCGCTACCGGCAGATGCGCCTGCGGATCGCGGAGGCGGAGGCGCTGGACGGCTTCGAGCAGGCGTGAGCGCTGCGGGGCCCCGACCCTCCGCTCAGCCGCGCTCGGCGTGGAGCCCCGACCGGCCGCGAGGTCATCCGCCCCGGGTGGCACATCGATCCCGAGAAGTAACCGCTGGGCGGACCCGTCCGCCTCCCGTCCGCGGACGACCCGGTCAGGACCCCGGATCCGGCGCGAACGTCAGCGTGCTGAGAAGGCCCGACGGCCAGATCCGCCGGGCGTAGGCGAGGACCGCGGCCGCGACCAGGAGCAGCGCGAGCATCCCGACCAGCCCGGCCTCCGGCCCGTACGATCCGCCCGAGAGGACGCCGCCATCGGTCGGTCGGGTGCTGAAACGGCCGGGCACGACGGAGATCCCGCTGATCGGGAGGCCCCAGACGGCCAGGCTCAGGTTCCACGACGCGTGCAGGGCCAGCGGTAGCCAGAGCGATCGGGTGACCACGAAGGCGATGCTCCAGAGCGCCCCGCCGAGGGCCGTTCCGAGGGCGCCGACGATCGTGGCATCGGGGTTGCCGAGGTGCAGGAGTCCGAAGACGATCGAGGTCGCGCCGACTCCGATCCACCGGCCCGCCGGCAGGCTGCGCACGACCTCCAGCACGCCGGTCAGGAGCAGGACTCGGAACATCAGCTCCTCCATCAGCGCCATCGCACCGATGACAGCCGTCCACATCCCCAGCTCCGGCAGGGACGGCTCCACGGCCCGGACGTCGATGACTCCGAGCGCTCGCTCGACGAGGAACACGACGGCGACCGCGGAGAAGGACACTGCGATCCCGACCACGACGTGCATCGGCGTGCGGCGATCGACCGCGAGACCGAAGCTCCTGAGCACCGGGCGGCCGGACCGGCGGAACCGGAGGGCTGCGACGAGCGCGAGACCGACGGCGACGAGCAGGACGAGCAGATCCACATGACTCCTCACGAACATGACGACCACTCGACTTTAGGGATCGACAGTGACCGAGGGAGTCGCCGGGCGGCTCGGTGACGGCGTTTCGCGCCACGCACCCCGCCGCCACGCCTCCTCGGGCAGGCTTCCGTGGTCCGACCGAGGGAGAGCGCGCGCCGGACCGCGGCGATCGGCATCGCCCTCAACTCGCTCTGCCTGCTCGTGTACCTCGGCGCACTGACCTTGATCCTGCTGACCGTCGTCGAGCGTCTCGCTCTGCAGAACATCGGCGGCCCCCTCTCCTGATCAGCGCAGTCTCCGCTCGGGCATCGGGCCGAAGGCCGCGCCGTCCGACGCGGGCTCGCGGACCGACGGCGCTCAGAAGGCGGGACGGCTTCCGCGCTTCGCACGAGTGACGGTCGGCCGCAAGGGGCAACACGGGCGGCGGTGCTGTGGTCGCATGGAAGTCCGGCAGCGCGCCGCGCGCCGGCCCCCCTCCGCTTCCGTGCCCCTGGCACGCCCGCTCACCTGGAGCCCCATGCCGTCGAGCGACCTCGCGCGTCCCGCCCTCTTCGTCGTGCGGGAGCAGGGATCGGCGGTCGCCGGCGGCCTCGCTGCGGAGCTCGAGGACGTGCTCGACGTCGTGCCGCTCGAGACGGGCGATCCTGACTCCGCGGCGCAGGACATCGTGCGGGCCATCGCCTTCCACGGCTCGACCCGCTGGCTGATCGCCGGAGAGGGCCGCGGAGGCGAGGTCGCCGCACTCGTCGCCTCGCGCACGCTCGCGGGGCGCTCGGGGCTCTTCGGCCTCGCCGGGCTCGTGCTGATCGGCGGCCCAGCGGGCGAGGTCGCCGGGCGGATCCCGACGCTGCGGCTCGATGACGCGACGGGCGCCGCCACCGCGATCCGCTCGTTCTGGGTCGAGCGGGCGGGCATCGGACCCGCCGTGCCCGTGAACGCCTCGCGCGCCATCGCCTCCGCCCGCACCACCACCCGCGTGCGGGCCCTGCTGGCCGAGCGGCTGCTCGCCGACGACCCGCACTACGCGCCCCGGGTCCTCACTCCGACCCGGCTCGCGACGCTGCGCGCGATCGCCGACCGCGTCGTGCCGCAGGACGACGGCAGGATCGATCTCGCGGCCCGCGTCGACGCTCAGCTCGCCGACGGGCAGGGCGACGGCTGGCGGAACGCCGCGCTGCCCGCCGATCCGATCGCGTACGGCCTGGGCCTGGACTCCCTCGACGGATTCGCGGCGCTGACGCCTGTGGAGCAGGACGACCGGCTGACCGCGGTGGCCGACGGCTCCGCTGCCACCGGCGCCCTGACTCCGGAGCAGCTGACCGCCTGGTTCGAGGACTGCCGCGTCGACCTCGTGCGCCAGTGGCTCGCCCACCCGGCGAGCATGGCCCGCGTCGGCTACGACGGCTACGCGTCCGGCGGCGACACCCTCCCCCTCGCCGGATTCCGCTCGCTCGGAGCGGATCAGCGCGAGGACTGGGAGCCCACGGCGAGGAGCCCGCGATGAACACCGCCACCATGCGCCGCTACGACCTCGACGAGACGGTCGACGCCGTCGTCGTCGGCACCGGCGCGGGAGGAGCGCCGCTGCTGGCCTCGCTCGCGGCCCGCGGCCTGCGGGTCGTCGCACTCGAGGCCGGCCCGCACTTCGACGCCCGGAGCCACACGTCCGACGAGACCGTCGCGACCGAGATCAACTGGATGCAGGAGCGACTGAGCGGCGGCGACGCCCCCACCGCCTTCGGCCCGAACAACAGCGGCCGCGGAGTGGGCGGATCGACGCTGCACTGGGGCGCGTTCACCCCGCGGCCAGACCCGCGCGACCTGCGCCTGCGCGCCGAGTCGGGGCTCGGCCGCGACTGGCCGATCGCGCACGCGGAGCTGACCTCCTACATCGAGACCGTGGAGGCGTTCATCGGAGTCTCGGGGCCGGCCGAGTACCCGTGGGACCCCTCGCGCCGCTACCTGCAGGGCCCCGTCGACCGCAACGCCTCGGCCGACATGATGCTGCGCGGCTGCGCCGCGCTCGGGATGCGGGCCGTCGACGCCCCCGCCGCGGTGCTCAGCGCGAGCCGCCACCAGCCGGACCACGGCGAGCGGCCCGCCTGCATCAACTGCGGGCAGTGCCACCAGGGCTGCCGCACCGGTGCCAAGGCGAGCATGGACACGACCTATCTCCCCGCGGCCGTCCGCGCGGGAGCCGAGATCCGCGCGGAGTCGTTCGTGCACGGGATCGAGCTGGACGCGGCCGGTCGCGTGAGCGCGGTCCTCTACACGTCCGAGGGCGTCGAGCGGCGGCAGCGCTGCTCCGCCCTGTTCCTCTGCGCGGGCGGCGTCGAGACGCCGCGGCTGCTCCTGCACACCGGAGTCGCGAACAGCAGCGGCCAGGTCGGCCGCAACTTCCTCGCGCACGGCGCGACGCAGGTCTGGGGCACCTTCGAGAGCGAGATGCGCAGCTACCGCGGCTACCCCTCCTCCGTCATCTCGGAGGACACCGTGCGGCCGGCCGACGCCGACTTCGCGGGCGGGTACCTCATCCAGAGCCTCGGCGTGATGCCGCTGACCCTCGCCACGACGCTCGTGCGCGGCGGCGGACTGTGGGGCCGCGAGCTGATGGACGCGCTCGACGGCTACCGCTTCCTGGCCGGGGTCGGCATCAACGCCGAGTGCCTGCCCTCGGACGGCAACCGCCTCGAGCTGACCGACGAGCTCGACGAGCAGGGAGTGCCCAAGGCTGTGATCTCGTTCTCCCCGGGCTCCAACGAGGACGCGATCGACCGGCACGCGATCCGCACCCTGACCGCGATCGTCGAGGCCGCCGGAGCGACGAGCACGAGGGTGCTCGCCCGCACCGCGCACACCCTCGGCACCTGCCGGATGGGCGAGGACCGCGACGACGCGGTCGTCGACGCCGACGGGCGCAGCTTCGACGTGCCGAACCTCTGGATCTGCGACAACTCGGTGTTCCCGAGCGCACTGATCGCCAACCCGGCGCTGGCGACGATGGCGCTGTCGCTGCGGACGGCGGACCGCTTCCTGGCGGCGTGAGGCGGCGTCGGGCGGCGCCCGGGAGAAGTGGGGCCCGCTCGACCTTGCTGGTCGAGTAGCCCCGCCGGGGCGTATCGAGACCCGCCACCCCGAAAGGATCGGCACGCCGACCCTTCCTTCAGGAGCCGCGGATCTCGATACGGCCGCTCCCGCGGCCTACTCGATCAGCACGCGGGCCGACTGTGCGGGCCGTCCCGCGACCCGCAGACCGCACACCGAGGCCCACCTTCAGGTAGCGCCGCTCAGGCCTGGGTCCAGCGGTACACGTCGACGACACGGACGGCGCCGAGCTCGTGCAGGTCGCCGTCGACGGCGGCGCGCAGCGCCTGGGCGTCGGCGGGCAGGCCGACCTCGGCCGTGCGCGGGAGCGGCAGGATCTCGACCACGACCGCCGAGTCGGCTCCGACGCCCAGGTCGTCGAGGTCGAGCACCCAGCCGTCGGCGTTCCAGAAGCGGTCGGCGCGCAGGACGCCGTCGACCAGCACGCGCGCGACGTCCCCCGCCCAGTCGATCTCGAGCTCGCGGCGGACGGCGCGCCCCGACGCGGGCGGCAGCAGCAGCCGGTGCGCCGAGGCGTGGGCGGCGAACTCGGCGTCGCGGGGAGCCGCGGCCCGGCCGTCGAGGCTGCCGAAGGAGTCGGGGGGCGATCCAGCGGCGCGCAGCTCGCGCACCTCGACCGGGCGCACCGAGTCGGCCCCCGCGGGCGCCGCGATCGAGCCGGGCAGCTCCTCGAACGCGCCGTCGCGGTACTCGCGCGGGGCGGGGCGCACCGCGGCGCCGTCCGAGACGAGCCGCCCATCGGCGTCCGTCCACACCGGCTCGGCGCTGAGCACGAGCCGTACGCCGGAGTCGCCCTCGAGCGCCCACGCGTCCGCCCCGACCGCGGCGGGCAGCACGAGCACGTCGAGCGCTCCGGCGGCGGTGACCAGCACGGGCTCCGTGCCGTCGAGACGGACGAGCGGGCCGTCGACCGCGGCGCCGTCGACCACGAGCGCCGTGCCGTCCGCGAAGCGGAGTCGCGGAGGGATCCCCTCCTCCGCGATCAGCACCAGGGTCGGCCGCTCGCCGCCCAGCACCGTGAACAGCGACGCGGTCGCCCACTCCACCTCCACGCCCGCGATCACGAGCCCGACCGGCCAGTGCGCGATGGTGCCCACGGGGATCCGCAGCGGCTCGTCCGGGAACACGACCGTCCGCTCGTCGAGGACCACCTCGAACCGCACGCCCGGGTGCTCCTCGAGGGGCTCGTACGGCTGGTGCCAGGTGACGAGGACCACTCCGCTCGTGCCGTCGCTGCGCAGCGCCCAGCGGAGCGTCGTGGAGTCGCGCACCCCGTCGGGACGGACCTCGGGGAGGCTCGAGGGCATCTCGGCGAGCGTCGCGCCGAAGGCGGAGAGGAACGCGTGCTGGCGGCGCAGGAGCCCGAAGCTCGCGGCGGTGCGGCCCGTCGCTCCGACCGGCGCGCGGAAGTCGTAGTCGTAGACCGCCATGTCGTTCGGGTAGCCGGTCGCCTGCGACTCCTGCAGGTCGGGGCCGGGGTTCCGGCCGCCGGCGAACATGTAGTAGCCCTGCCAGGCCGAGCCGTTGCCGATCTTGTCGTGCGCCACCGCGGCGACGTCGAGCGCCTCGACGCGCGGCCGGCGCTGGTAGGCGAGCGCCATGCCGCCGCCGAGCTCGCAGGTCGCGGCCGGGTACAGCTCGGACGGGGTGCGCGGAGCCTCGAGGGCGACGCCCTGACGCAGGTCCGCGCCGATGCCCGGGTCGTCCCAGACGTGCGAGAAGAGGAAGTGCTCGCGGAACGTGTCGTCCCACGGCTGGTCGTGATCGAGCCAGAAGCCGTCGGGGTAGCCGCCGAAGACCGGCAGCACCGCGTCGGTGGGCAGGTCGGCTCCACCCCAGCCGGTCGCGGTCCAGATCGGAGCCGAGAGGCCGGCCGCGCGCGCCATCCGTTTGAGGGTGCGCAGGTGCTCGGGCTGGTCGTAGAGCTCGTTCTCGAGCTGGATCGCGACGACCGGGCTGTCGGGTCCGCAGCGCGAGGCGAGCTGCTCGCCGATCGCGGCGTACCAGGGCTCGACGAGCGCCAGGTACTCGGGATCGTCGGTGCGGTGCCGCACGGGCGCCTCCTGCACCCAGTCGGGGAAGCCGCCGTTGCGGACCTCGCCGTGCGCCCACGGGCCGATCCGCAGGATCACGTCGAGCCCGACCTCGGCGCAGAGGTCGACGAACGCGGCGACGTCGCGGTCGCCGTCGAAGCGGCGCTCGCCCCGCGCGGGCTCGTGGTGGATCCAGATGACGTAGAACGAGACGACGCTCACTCCGCCGGCGCGCATCAACCGCAGCCGCTCCTCCCACCGCTCCCGCGGGACGCGGGTGAGGTGGAACTCGCCCGAGACGGGGACGAAGGGCACGCCGTCGCGGAGGACGTACCGGTCGGTCAGGCGGTAGCGCGAGTGGGGGTCCCCGACGGTGCTCATCGGCGGCTCGCGCCGCTCGTGCTCCCAGGGGGTGTGCCGGACGGTGGCGGTCACGGCGCGGTCGGAGGGCGCGTCGGCGGTTCCGGGCATCGAGGAGGCTCCTTCGGATCGGGCGGCGGCGACCGGTGAGGTGCGCCGCGCGGACAGGCTAGCTGTAATCGCTCCCAGCCGGGAATTCGTTGCCGTGAGTGACCGCAAGACATAGCTCGGCGTCTCGTCCTGTGATCGTTTCCAGTCGCCCGCCTACACTGGGCCCATGTCCTCCCCCGGCGAGCCCCGGCGCCGCCCCACCATCGACGACGTCGCCCGGGCGGCGGGCGTCTCGCGCGGCACCGTCTCGCGGGCGCTGAACGGCGGCAGGTGGGTCAGCCCCGAGGCGCAGCACGCCGTGGACGCGGCCGTCCGCCGCACCGGGTACCGCGCCAACGCCCACGCGCGGGGCCTGCGCCTGCAGCGCGGCGGGGCGATCGCGTTCGTACTCGGGGAGGACGTCGAGCACCTGTTCGCCGACCCCAACGTGGCCGTCCTGCTCACGCACGTCTCGAAGGCGCTGGCGGAGCAGGGCCACGCGATGGTCCTCCTCCTCGCCGCGGACACCGCCACCCGGCAGCACGCCCTCGACTTCCTCGGCACCGGTCAGGTCGACGGCGTGATGCTCGTGTCGTGGAGCCGCGACCTCACCCTCCTCGACGAGCTCCGCGCGGCGGGCCTGCCCGTCGTCTGCTGCGGCACTCCGGAGCGGCGCGGCGGCGACGCCGGCTGGGTCGCTGCCGACGACCGCGAGGGTGCGCGCCGCATGACCGAGCACCTGCTGAGCCTGGGTCGGCGCTCCGTCGCGATGATCGCCGGGCCGGACGACCGGCTGGGGGCCTCGCTCCGGGTCGACGGGTTCCGCGACGCTCTCGGCGACGTCGCCGCGCAGCCCGCCCCCGTGGAGTTCGGGGACTGGTCCGAGCGCAGCGGCGCCGAGGCGATGGCCCGGCTGCTCGACTCCTCCCCCCGCGTCGACGCCGTGTTCGCCGCGAACGACCGGATGGCCGCCGGCGCGATCTCGACGCTCGTCGCCGCGGGCCGCCGCGTGCCCGAGGACGTCGCCGTGGGCGGCTTCGACGACAGCCCCGCGGCGAGCGCCGCCTCCCCCGCCATCACCACGATGCGCCAGCCGTTCGAGCGGATCGCCCGCGAGATGACCCGGCTGCTGCTCGCCGAGATCGACGGCGAGCAGCCGGCCCACGTGCAGCTCGCCACGGAGTTCGTCCGGCGGGATTCCGCCTAGACCCGGCCGACCCGGCGTAGGGTCGACGGCCACGTCGACGCTGCTGGTAATACCCTTCGCTCAGGCGGCGGGCTGAGGGTCGCCGCGTCAGTCGAAGTCGGTGCTCCGGCCGAGCTCCTCCCACTCGTCGGCGTCCGTCCGCAACGCGTCGAGCGCGGCGCGGAACGCGTCCTGCGCGTCGTTCCCGAGCAGGAGGAGCGACGGGGTCGATCCCGACTCGACGACGCGGATCAGCGCGGCCGCCGCCCGCTCCGGGTCGCCGGCCTGCGTGCCGTGCGCCGTGTCGACCTCCTTGCGCCGGCGCCCCGCCGTCTCGGCGTAGTCGGCGATCGGCTCGGCCGACTGCGTGAGCGAGCGCCCCGCGAAGTCGGTGCGGAACCCTCCGGGCTCGACCGAGAACGCGCGGATCCCCAGCGGAGCGACCTCCTTGCGGAGCGACAGCGTCAGCGCCTCGATCGCGGCCTTCACCGCGGCGTAGTAGCCGGACCCCTCCGGCGAGATCCGCGCGCCGATCGACGAGAGGTTCACGATGGTGCCGGAGCGGCGCGAGCGCATCCCGGGCAGCACCGCCTTGATCGTGCGGACGGACCCGAAGAGCTGCGTGTCGAACAGACGCTGCACGGCCTCCTCCTCGCCCTCCTCGACGGCGGCGCGGTAGCCGTAGCCCGCGTTGTTGACCAGCACGTCGACCCGGCCGAACCGCTCCTCGGCGGCGCGCACCGCGGCGGCGACCTGCGTCTCGTCGGTGACGTCGAGGGCGACGGCGAGCGCGGTCTCCGGGTACGGCTCGACGATGTCGCGGACGGAGTCGACGTCGCGCGCGGTCACCACGACGTCGTCGCCATGAGCCAGGACGGCCTGCGCGAGCGCGCGTCCGAGCCCGGTGGAGCAGCCGGTGATGAGCCAGGTGGTCATGCGGTCCTTCTTCCTCGCGGTGCCCGCACGGTGCGCGGGACGTCGTCAGTCCACCGGGTGAGCGCCGGGAGCGACAGGGGTGGACGGCGGCTCCTCGCGGACCGACCGGATCGTTATCCGCGCCCGGGCGTGTGCGGACCGGCTCGGCCCGACACTGAGCGGAGGGGGACGATCAGCGCCTCCGTCGTCCGCTCGTCGTCCGCTCTCCGGGGGTCCTCCACCATGCACGTCCGTTCCCGCACGCTCCTCGGAGTCGCCGCTCTCACCGCCCTCGCCGCACTCTCCGGCTGCACTCCCGCCGATCCGGCGGCCGAGCCGACCGCGTCCGCCGGAGCCCCGACCTCGGCGCCCGAGGCGACCATCACGCCCTCGAGCGACCCGGCGACGCCGACCCCCACGGCGACTCCCACCGCCGCTCCCACCGCCGCCGACGCCACGAGCCTCCTCGTCGGTCCGACCTCCTTCTCCCTGGTCGACGACTCCGGCACAGAGCTCGGCACGTGGGAGTACCGCGACGGCACGGGCGCGGTGGCCGCCCTCACCGAGGCGTTCGGCAGCGCCCCCACGGAGTCCGACGACGTCCCCTACGAGGGCTACCGGACCCGCAACTCGAGCTGGCCGGGCTTCGACTTCAAGGACACCGAGGTCTACGACGCGGGCGGGCCCGAGTCCCAGTACCCCGAGCCCGACTTCCTGCTCGCGGTGAACGCCCCCGCGGTCGGCAACGTCGCGATCAGCACGCTGAGCGGAGTGGCGGTGGGCGACGCCGCCGTCGAGGTGCGCGACGAGCACCCCGAGGCCGTGCAGGGCGACTCCCTCGGCATCTTCGACTTCGACCGGACGCCGGTCGGAGTCCTGGACGGCACCGAGCTGACGAACTCCGTCGGGGTGCTCGCCGACGACGAGATCACCGTCTCGGGCCTCCGCGCGCCGTTCGTGAACTGGGGCGTCTGACTCTCGGTGCTCGACCGGGGCGGAGGCTCAGCCGGCGCCCGACCCCGAGCCGACGAGCGGATGCGTCGCCACCACGACCGCGATCAGCGCGACAGCGGCGACGCAGACGCCCAGCCCGGCCCGGGAGAGCGGCCGACGCGTGGCGAGCAGCGCGACGGCGAGGATCCCGAGCAGTCCGGACCACACGAGCAGCGCCCAACCGAGGATCCAGGACAGGGCGAACGCCTCGTCCGAGACCGTCTCGAGCGCGTCGCCGAGGCCGAAGGACAGGGCCGCGGCGGCCGCGAACGCGAGCGCGGCGACGGGCAGAGCCACCGCTTCGCGCCGTCGCACAGTCGCCATGCGGTGACCGTAGCGCGCCGACGGGCGCACGAAGAAGGGACGGAGGATGACGGGCCGGGGCCGCGCGGGTGAACAGGCGCGGGTTTTACACGTCCGAAACCCCTCAGAAACCCCCCAGCATCTGCGCACGGTTGAGTAGGAGTCGACCCGGCCGCCCCGCCGACAGCACGGCGGGCCGCAGCCATCCCCCACCCTCACGGAGCCCGACCATGCGCCCGACCACCTCCCGCACCCGCACCGCCGTCCGCGCCCTCGCCCTCGGCAGCGCCCTCGCCGCCACCCTCTCGCTCGTCGCCTGCTCCGGCGCGAGCGACGCCGACGCGGGATCGGGCGGCGACGCCGAGAGCGTCACCGTGACGGTCGGCACGCTGCGCGGGCAGCCGCACTTCTACCAGCCGTTCCTCTACGAGCAGTTCGCCGAGGAGGGCGTGGAGTTCGAGGTGATCACCCTCGACACCACTCCCGCCCTGTCGGACGCGCTCGTCGCCGGCACGATCGACTTCGCGATCTCCGGAGTCACCCCCACCATCTCCTCCGTCGCCCAGGATCGCGACCTGAAGATCGTCGCCTCGGCGGCCGACGGCGGCTCGGGCTTCCTCGGCGGCGAGGGCATCTCCTCCGTGGAGGACCTCGCCGGCAAGAAGGTCGGCTACATCCAGGGCAGCGCCCAGGAGGTCGCCCTCCGCTACTACCTCGAGGAGGCGGGCCTCACCGACTCCGACCTCGAGCTGACCACGATCCCCGTGCCTGAGATGGCCTCGGCGTACACGAGCGGCTCGATCGACGCGTTCTTCGGCGTCGAGATCGGGGTCTCGATCGCGGAGGCGGCCGGCGCGACCGAGATCGCCGACCCGTACGCGACTCCGATCGGCCGCGTGAACATCGGCCTCGTCACGACCGGCGCGATGATCGAGGAGCAGCCGGAGGTCGTGCAGAAGGTCGTCGACACGCACGCCGCGACCACCGAGTACATGGCCGACAACGTCGACGAGTGGCTGCCCGAGATGATCGCCGAGTTCGGCGGCGACCAGGACGTGCTCGAGTCGGCGCTCGAGAACTTCTGGCTCCGCTCCGACCTGACCGAGGAGTACCAGGGCCAGCTCGAGGCGCTCGCCGGCCAGATGCAGCAGCTCGGCTTCATCGACGAGGCGCCGGCGATCGAGGACGTCGTCGACACGACGTTCGCGCCCACCTCCTGATCGGCCCGGCGATGACCACGACCCTCGAGCCCTCGACCGCCACCGAGCGGCTCGCGACCGCGAAACGGCGACGCCGACCCGGGCGATCCGGCTGGACCACGTTCCTGCTCGGCCTGCCCGTCCCGATCCTTTTCGTCCTGCTCTGGCAGTTCGGGCGCGCCGGCGAGTGGGAGCTGCCGTTCGGCATCCGGATGGCGTTCCTCCCCTACCCGGGCGACGTCCTGGTCTCGCTGATCGACTACGCGTTCGCGGGCCTGCGGAACGACGCGTTCAGCGGGCTGCTCTGGACCGACCTGGGTGCGAGCGCCGGACGCGTGTTCGGCGGCTTCGCGCTGGCGACGGTCCTCGCAGTGCCGCTGGGCGTGCTGATGGGCCGCTACTACGTCGTGAACTCGCTGTTCGACCCGTTCATCAACCTGTTCCGCCCGGTCCCCGCGACCGCGTGGGTGCCGCTCGTGGCTCTCCTCATCGGCTACGGCGACCAGGCGTCGATCTTCCTGATCACCCTGTCGGCGTTCTTCCCGATCGTGCTGGGCACCATCAGCGGCGCCCGCCAGGTGCCGCCCCGGCTGATCGAGGCGGCGCGGATGCTGGGCACCGGCACCGCGGGCGTGCTCGCGCGGGTCGTGCTGCCCGCCTCGGCCGCCGCGATCGTCAACGGCATGCGGGTGGGGCTCGGGCTGGCGTGGGTCGTGCTCGTGCTGAGCGAGACCACGGGCGTGAGCACCGGGCTGGGCTCGACGATCTTCCTCGCCCGCGACGTGGTCCGGACCGACCTGATCGTGGTCGGGATGATCTGCATCGCGATCGCCGGCTTCGCCTCGGACCGGCTGCTGCTGCTGGTGTTCCGCCTGCTGTTCGGCCGCCGGCCGCTGATCTCATGACCGCGTCACCTCTGAACAGGAGCGTCCGATGACCGTCGCGACCCCCACAGTCCGCACCGCGGACGTCCACGTGCTCGACCTCGTCAAGCGCTACGAGACCGCGGGCGGCGGCGTGCTGGCCATGGCCGACGTGACGCTGGACATCCCCTCCGGCGAGTTCGTGGCCGTGGTCGGAGCGAGCGGCTGCGGCAAGTCCACGCTGCTGCGGATCCTCGCCGGGTTCGAGGAGGCGACCGAGGGGGTGGTCGAGGTCGGCGGCACCCCGGTGTCGGCGCCCGGACCCGACCGCGGCGTCGTGTTCCAGGACTACGGCCTCTTCCCGTGGTTGAGCGTGCGCGAGAACGTGGCGTACGGACCGCGTCGCAAGAAGCTGCCGAAGGCGGCCGTGACGGAGGTGACCGACCGCTTCATCGAGGCGGTTCGGCTCACCCGCTTCGCCGACCGGTACCCGGGCGAGCTCTCCGGAGGCATGCAACAGCGCGTCGCGATCGCCCGGGTGCTCGCGAACGAGCCGTCGGTGCTGCTGATGGACGAGCCGTTCGGGGCGCTGGACGCGCTGACCCGCTCCGATCTGCAGATCGAGCTCAAGCGCATCCACCGCGAGACGCGCACGACCGTGCTCTTCGTCACGCACTCGATCGAGGAGGCGGTGTACCTCGCCGACCGGGTGGTCGTGATGACGGGCGGCGCCTCGCACGGGGTGCCGGGCCACATCAGCGAGATCGTGCCGATCGACCTGCCGGAGGAGCGCGACGTGACGGCTCCGGAGTTCAACGAGTACAAGCGCCGGATCTCGGAGCTGGTGCACGCGCCGGCGTGAGCCTCGGGCGCGAGACCCGTCAGCAGAATTGTCTCGAGCCACCGGCGCCTGCAGCCGTCGGGCGGCGGCACGCAGAGCGGCCTCTCCCTCGTTCCGAACCGGTCAGAGAGCCGGCGGGTCCTGGCCGGCGCCGGCAGAATCGTCCGACGGAACGCGCGGGGCGTCCGGCGTCGGCCGCAGCCCCGGCGGTCGGGTGATGACGCGGCGGCCGGTCGGAGTGGTCCAGTCGGTGGTGCCGTCGGGATGGAGGACATACGTCCAGCGATCACCGTGGCGGACGTGGTGATGCGCGGTGCAGAGCGAGGCGAGGTTGTGCGGCCCTGTCTCGCCGCCGAAGCGCCATTCGACGGTGTGATCGGCCTCGGCCGACGAGGCGGGCCGAGTGCAGCCGGGGAACCGGCAGGTCTCATCGCGCAGCTGCACGAAGAGCCGCATCCGCTCGGGCGGAAGCCGGTGCGTGCGCCCGACCGAGAGCACCACGCCGGTGTCCGGCTCGGTCACCACGCGCGTGAGTGTCGAGACGAGCAGCGCCCGAGCGGAGTCGGCGGGCACGGGGCCGTAGCCGTCGAGTTCGACCGGCGCGTCGTCGAGGCCGAGCGCGGTGCTCGCCGTGAGGGTGAGGCGCACGTGAGCGCGGATCCCCGGCACGTAGGCCGCCTCCCTGCTCTCGAGGTCGGTGCGGGGGATCGTTCCGACGAGATCTCCGTCGCAGACGAGGTCGGTGAGGGCGTCGGCTCGCAGCTGCGCGAGGGTCCGCTGGTCGCCGGGGGCCCCGTCGGGATCGGCGCCGTCGCGCAGCGTCCGGGCGATGCGGTCGAGCCGGCTGTACATCCCCAGCGCGGCTGTGGCGGGCAGATGAGCGCACAGCATCGCCATGCCGTCGGCCTCCGGGGCGATCCACACGGCCCGGTCCTCGCGCGCTCGAGCGTGACGCTTGGTCAGTGGCTCCGGGTGGAGTTCCTCGCGCAGGCGGGCGAGCGCGCGCCGCAGCTGAGTCGGGGTGATCGCCACGGCCAGGTCGGCGGCCTGCTCGTCGAAGGCGGGGCGGGACCCGACGGGCAGAGTCGCTGCGATCGCGCAGACGATCTGGCCCGCCTCCCAGCGCATCCGGGCCGCTGCGAGCGCCGCCCGGGTGAGCGGGAGATCCTCGATCAGGATCGCCGCGTGATCGAGCTCCCGCGCGACCGCCCGCTCGGATATCCCGAGGGCGACGGCGAGTTCGGCCCGGACGGATCTCGCAGCGAGGTCGCCGGAGCCGGGATCGGCGAGCCCACGGGCGAAGGACTCCGGCTGCGCCATCGCCGTCCGGTACCCCGCGTACAGCTCCTCCGCGGAGGCGAGCAGGATCGGGGACGCCGCGCGCGCCAGTTCGGCCGCCCGGTCGCCGCGGTCGCGCACCTCACCGAGCAGCGCCTCGTGCGCCGGGGTCTCTCCGTCCGATGTCATCTCCGCAGTGAAGCAGCGACCGGTGCTCCGCGCGTCCGGTCCTCCGAGATCGGTGGAGAGAGCTCGGATCGAGCGGATGGGGAGGAGCAGCCCCCGTCACGCGTACGCACGCGCCGCCTCCTCCAGGCACTCCCGGAACACCCGGACCGCCGGCGATGCCAGCCCCGCCTCGCGCTGCGCCGTGAAGATCGTGCGCCGGGGCGCGCCCGGCAGCTCGAGCAGGCGGCAGTCCGGCTCCCCGCCCGCCCACACCAGGTCGGGCATCAGCGCGACCGCGTTGCCGGAGGCGGCGAGGCGGATCTGCGCCTGCAGGTCGGCCGTCTCGAAGCGCACGTCGGGCTCGAAGAAGGCGACCCGGCACAGCTGCTCGGCGAAGTGGCGGCTCGCGGTGCCGCGCGGCTCCATCACCCAGGCCTCGTCGCGGGCGTCGGCGAGGCGCAGCACGGCGGAGTCGCGGCGCACCGCGAGCCGGATCGCGTCGCTCGTGAGGTCGGCCCGCACCAGACCCGGCAGCCAGGACGTCGAGTGGCCGGGGTACTGCTCGGCGACCACGAGGTCGAACTCGCGCGCCCACGTCTCGTGCAGGGCCCCCTCAGGTTCTCGCTGCACCATCTCGACCCGCACCTCGGGGAACCGCTCGGCCGCGAAGCGCAGCGCCCGAGGCATCAGCGCCAGGGCGGCCGACTGGAACACCGCGACGCGCACGCGTCCGGTGACCGACTCCCCCGACGCGGCGAGCGCCGCCTCCGCCCGCTCGAGCAGCGCGAGCACCTCCCCCGCCGCCTCGACGAGGATCTCGGCCTGCGGAGTGAGCTGCACCCGCCTCCCGACCTTGCGCAGGAGCTCCACGCCGGTCTCGCGCTCGAGCACGCTCAGCTGCTGCGAGACGGCGGACGGACTGTAGGCGAGGGCCTCGGCGGCGGCCGCGAGAGTGCCGCGGACGGCGACCTCGCGCAGCAGGACCAGGCGGCGGACGTCGAGCACGGGAGGCTCCTCCGATTCATCAGCTCAGCTGACCGGTACCGGTCACGAATCATCGCTTCTGCTCAACGGTACCGCGTCGAATACTGAGGGGAGACGCCGCTCCGACCGCGCGGCGCACGAGCCGAAGGACACGACCGTGACCGACCTCGCCGCACGCCCCGCCACGAGCGGAGCGACCACCTCGACCGCCCCCTCCCCCGACTCCGTCGCCCCGGCGCTCGTCGACGCGAGCGTCGCCCTCGTGCGCCGCTGGCTCCGCGAGGCCGCGGACATCCCGACCGACGCGTCCGGGGCGCAGCTCGCCGGCGTGCTGAAGGACCCCTCCGGGCTCGACTTCACCGTCGGCTTCGTCGACGGCGTCGTCCGCCCCGAGGACACCCGGGTCGCCGGCGCGGCGCTGCGCTCGATCGCGGGCGGCGTGCCCCGCTTCCTCCCCGCCCCGATGCGCGGCGCGGTCGCCCTGGGCGGAGTGATGGCCCCGATCCTGCCCGACGTGGTCGTGCCGATCGCCCGCCGAGTGCTGCGGAGGATGGTCGGCCACCTCATCATCGACGCGACCGACGCGAAGCTCGGCCCCGCGATCGCGAAGATCCGCCGCGAGGGCGTCCGTCTCAACATGAACCTGCTCGGCGAGGCCGTGCTCGGCCGCAAGGAGGCGCAGCGCCGCCTCGAGGGCACGCACCGCCTCCTCGCCCGCGACGACGTGGACTACGTGTCGATCAAGGTCTCGTCCACCGTCGCCCCGCACAACCCGTGGGCCTTCGACGCGGCGGTCGACGACATCGTCGACGAGCTCACTCCGCTGTTCGCCCGCGCCGCCGCCGCGACTCCGGCGAAGTTCGTCAACCTCGACATGGAGGAGTACAAGGACCTCGACCTCACGATCGCGGTCTTCACCCGCCTGCTCGACCGCCCCGAGTTCCACGACCTCGAGGCCGGCATCGTGCTGCAGGCCTACCTGCCCGACGCGCTGTCGGCGATGATCCGCCTGCAGGAGTGGAGCGCCGCGCGTCGCGCCCGCGGCGGGGCCGGCATCAAGGTGCGCGTGGTCAAGGGCGCGAACCTGCCGATGGAGCAGGTCGAGGCCTCGGTGCACGGCTGGCCGCTCGCGACCTGGAGCACGAAGCAGGACTCGGACACGAACTACAAGCGCGTGCTCGACTACGCGCTGCACCCCGAGCGCATCCGCAACGTGCGGGTCGGCGTCGCCGGCCACAACCTCTTCGACGTCGCCTACTCGTGGCTGCTCGCCGGGGAGCGCGGGGTCCGCGACGGCATCGAGTACGAGATGCTGCTGGGCATGGCGCAGGGCCAGGCCGAGGCGGTGCGCCGCACCGTGGGCTCGCTCCTGCTCTACACGCCGGTCGTCGCCCCGGCCGAGTTCGACGTCGCGATCGCGTACCTCATCCGCCGACTCGAGGAGGGCGCGTCGAGCGAGAACTTCATGTCGGCCGTCTTCGAGCTCGAGGCGCAGCCGGAGCTGTTCGCGCGGGAGGAGTCGCGGTTCCGCGCCTCCGTCGCCGCCCTCGACGGAGCCGTGCCGCCCGCCCACCGCGTCGCCGACCGCTTCGCAGCGAGCGGCCGACCGGGCTTCGGCGACTTCCGCAGCACGCCCGACACCGATCCCTCCGTCGCCGCGAACCGCGACTGGGCCGACGCGATCCTCGCGCGGGTCCCCTCCTCCCGGCTCGGCGTCGACAGCATCGAGGCCGCGACGCTCACCGCCCTCCCCGAACTGGAGTCGGCGCTCACCGCGACCCGCGACGCCGGCCTCGCCTGGGGCCGCGTCCCCGCCGACGAGCGCGCACGGATCCTGCACCGCGCGGGCGAGGAGCTCGAGGCCCGCCGTGCCGATCTGCTCGAGGTGATGGCGGCCGAGGCCGGCAAGACGATCGACCAGGGCGACCCGGAGGTGTCCGAGGCGATCGACTTCGCGCACTACTACGCCGAGCGCGCCCGCGAGCTCGACTCGGTCGACGGCGCCGAGTTCCACCCCGCGCACCTGACGCTCGTCGCACCGCCGTGGAACTTCCCGGTGGCGATCCCGGCCGGTGGCGTGCTCGCCGCCCTGGCCGCGGGGTCGGCCGTCGTGCTCAAGCCGGCCGGACCGACGGCGCGCTGCGGCGCGGTCGTCGCCGAGGCGCTCTGGGCCGCGGGGGTCCCCCGCGAGGCGCTGCTCCTGCTGCGGGTCCCGGAGGAGGAGCTCGGCGCGGATCTCGTCGCCTCGCCCGCCGTCGACCGCGTGATCCTCACCGGCGCCTACGAGACGGCCGAGCTGTTCCGCTCGTTCCGCCACGACCTCCCCTTGCTCGCCGAGACGAGCGGCAAGAACGCGATCATCGTCACTCCCTCGGCCGACCTCGACCTGGCGGTCAAGGACGTCGTGTCGAGCGCGTTCGGCCACGCCGGCCAGAAGTGCTCGGCCGCGTCGCTCGTCGTGCTCGTCGGCTCCGTCGCCCGCTCGAAGCGGTTCCGTGCGCAGCTGCTCGACGCGGTCGCCTCGCTGACCGTGGGCTACCCGACCGACCCGGCGACGCGGATGGGACCGGTCATCGAGCCCGCCGCGGGCAAGCTGCTGCGCGGGCTCACCGAGCTCGGCGCCGGAGAGAGCTGGCTGCTGCAGCCGCGGACGCTCGACGACTCCGGCCGCCTGTGGAGCCCGGGTGTCCGCGACGGCGTGCGCCGCGGGTCCGAGTACCACCGCACCGAGTACTTCGGACCGGTGCTCGGCATCATGACCGCGCCGACCCTCGAGGACGCGATCGCGATCGTGAACGAGGTCGACTACGGCCTGACCTCGGGGCTGCACGCGCTCGACCCGGTCGAGATCGGCACATGGCTCGAGAGCATCCAGGCGGGAAACCTGTACGTGAACCGCGGCATCACGGGCGCGATCGTCGAGCGCCAGCCGTTCGGCGGCTGGAAGAAGTCGGCGGTCGGGCCGGGCACGAAGGCGGGTGGACCGGTCTACCTGCTGGGGCTCGGCACATGGACGCCCCGTGCGTCGACCGCGACGGCGGAGGTGCCCGCCGCGGCGGCCGGGCTCGTCGCGGCGGCGCGGGCGGAGCTGTCGGCCGGTGAAGCGGGAGCCGTCGAGCGGACGGCGCGCAGCGCGGCCGAGGCGCTCGCGGAGCACGCGCCCCGCGACGTGACGGGGCTCGCGGCCGAGCGCAACGTGTTCCGGCGGCTCGCGTACGGCTCCCCCGTGCTGGTGCGCCTGGCCGAGGGTGAGCCGGTGGGCTCGCTCGTGCAGGTCGTCGCCGCGGCGGCGGGCGTCGGAGGGGCGGTGGTCGTGTCGAGCGCGACGTCACTGCCTCCGCAGGTCGCCGCCGCAACGGCTGCCGTCGCCGACGCGGTCGTGGAGGACGAGGCCGCGTGGTCGCGGCGGGTGCGGGCGTACGGAGCGGGCCGGGTGCGGCTGATCGGCGCACCGGCCTCCGACGTGACCTCGGTCACCGACGGCCGCCCCGACCTGGCGGTGTACGCCGGCGCCGTGACGGAGTCGGGTCGCCTCGAGCTCCTGCCGTTCGTCCGCGAGCAGGCCGTCTCGATCACCGCGCACCGCTTCGGCACGCCGGACCACCTGACGGACGCCCTGCTCTGACGCTCACCGCGAGATGCCGCTTCGGTACGCGACACGCCGGAGGCGGCGTACCGAAGAGGCATCTCGCGGAGACGGGCTCTAGAACAGCCCGCGCGGCGACTCCACCGAGGCGAGCACGCCGGGCGCCGCCACGACGGTCAGCTGTCCGACCTCCTCGGGGGTCAGCTCGGGCAGCCGCTGCGCGAGGTCGAGGAAGCGCTCGATCTCGCGCTCCTCGAGCACGTCGGCCGCGAGCGTGCGGAACTTCGACACGTACTGCTCGCGCGAGAACGGGTGGGCGCCGAGCGGGTGCGCATCCGCCACCGCGATCTCGTCGACGATCGTGGTGCCGTCGGTGAGCAGGATCTCGACGCGCGCGCCGAACGCCTTCTCGGCCGGGTCCTCGGAGTGGTAGCGGCGGGTCCACTCCGCGTCCTCCTCCGTCGTCGTGCGGCGCCAGAGCGCGATGGTGTCGGCCCGGGCCGCGCGCTCGGGGGCGTAGCTGCGCACGTGGTGCCAGGCTCCGTCCTGCAGCGCCACGGTGAAGATGTAGGGCACCGAGTGGTCGAGCGTCTCGCGCGACGCCTGCGGGTCGTACTTCTGCGGGTCGTTCGCGCCCGATCCGATCACGAAGTGGGTGTGGTGCGAGGTGTGGATCACGATGCGCTCGACGCGCTCGGGGTCGGCGGCCTCGGGGTGGGAGTGGTGCAGCCGGCGGGCGAGGTCGATCAGCGCCTGCGCCTGGTACTCGGCCGAGTGCTCCTTCGTGTACGTGTCGAGGATCGCGCGCTTGGCCTCGCCGCGGTCGGGCAGCGGCACGTCGTAGGAGGCGCCGGCGCCGTCGAGCAGCCAGGCGATCACGCCGTCCTCGCCCTCGTAGATCGGCGACGGGCTGGTCTCGCCGCGCATCGCCCGGTCGACGGCCTCGATCGCCATCTTCCCCGCGAAGGCCGGCGCGTACGCCTTCCAGGTCGAGATCTCGCCCTTGCGGGACTGCCGGGTCGCGGTGGTGGTGTGCAGCGCCTGGGCGATCGCCTGCTCGACGGTCGCCACGTCGAGCCCGAGCATCGTGCCCAGGCCCGCGGCGGCCGACGGGCCGAGGTGCGCCACGTGGTCGATCTTGTGCCGGTGCAGGCTGATCGCCTTGACGAGGTCGACCTGCACTTCGTAGGCGGTGACGATGCCGCGCACCAGCTGCGCGCCTCCAATGCCCGCGTGCTGGGCGACGGCGACCAGGGGCGGGATGTTGTCGCCCGGATGCGAGTACTCGGCCGCGAGGAAGGTGTCGTGGTAGTCGAGCTCTCGCACGGCGACTCCGTTGGCCCACGCCGCCCACTCGGGCGACACGCGACGGGAGAGGTCGGTGCCGACGACGACGGCGCCCTCTCCCCCGATCGAGGCGGGATGCGCGAGCGCCTGCGAGCGGGCGGCGACGACGGGGCGGCGCAGCAGCGAGGCGGTGGCGACGGCCGCGTTGTCGATGACGCGGTTGACGACCATCTCGGCGACCTCGTCGTCGACGGCGACCGGGTCGACGGCGATCTCGGCGAGCGCGTGGGCGAGTTGGCCGGCGCGCTCGAGGTTCTCGTCGCTGCGGTGGACGCGGACGTGGTGATCGTGCACGGGGGCTCCTTCGGCTCGTCCTCCCAGGCTAGGACCTGGTCTCGCGTGCTCGCGACGGCGACCTCCTCGCCGCCAGGTCCTAGCGAGGCCGCGATCCCGGCGCCGGGTCCTGGAGGATGGCGGCATGCCTCGCACGCGCGTCGCCGCCTTCGACTGCGGCACCAACTCCCTCCGCCTCCTGATCGCCGATGTGGACGGCGACCGCCTGACCGACGTGGTGCGCCGCACCGAGCTCGTCCGCCTCGGCCACGGCGTCGACCGCACCGGCCGCTTCGACCCCGCGGCGCTCGAGCGCACGCTGGCCGTCACGCGCGAGTACGCCGAGCTGGTCCGCGATGCCGGAGCGACGCGGCTGCGCTTCGCCGCGACCTCCGCCACCCGGGATGCGAGCGACCGCGAGGAGTTCCTCGACGCGGTCGAGCGGATCATCGGGGTGCGTCCCGAGACGATCACCGGCGAGGAGGAGGCCGCGCTCTCGTTCCGCGGCGCCACCGGAGTCGTCGAGACGGACCGGCCCGTGCTGGTCGTCGATCTCGGCGGCGGATCGACGGAGCTGGTCCTCGGCGACGAGGCACCCGAGCAGGCGCACTCGATGGACGTCGGCAGTGTCCGCCTGACCGAGCGCCACCGCCGGGCCGCGGCGCCGACCGACGAGGAGCGGGAGGCGATGCGGGCCGACGTCCACGCGGCGCTGGCCGCCTCCTCCGTCGACCTCTCGCGCGCCCGGAGCGTGGTCGGCGTCGCCGCGACGGTGCTGACCGTCACCGCGCACGCACTCCGGCTCCGCGCCTACGACCGCGAGGCGCTCGAGGCGGAGCTCCCCCTGGCCACCGTGCTCGCCGCCTGCGACGACCTGGCCCGCCTCTCCCCGGCCGACGCCGCAGCGCTGCCCTACCTGCGCGCGGGCCGCGAGGACGTCATCGCCGCCGGCGCGCTGATCTGGGGCGAGGTGCTGCGCGCCGCGAGCAGCGCCTCGCCCGGACTCGACTCCGTCACCTCGACCGCGCACGACCTCCTCGACGGCATGGTGCTCGGCCTCGGCGGGAGCACCGACCGAGCGGAGTAGCGTGGAGGGTTCCGCCCCGCCCACCGTGAGGAATCCCGCCATGACCGCTCCCGTCGTCGTCCACGTCGTCTTCACCCCCGCCGAGGGCGCCCGCGAGCGCATGATCGACGCCCTGCGCGCGGGCATCGCGGAGGTGCACGGCGAGCCGGGCTGCGAGCTCTACTCGATCCACGACGCGCCCGACGGCACCGTCGTGATGATCGAGAAGTGGACCAGCGCGGCCGAGCTCGACGCCCACGGCGCGGGCGAGCCCGTCGCGCGCCTCAACGCGTCGCTCGAGGGGCTGCTGCAGGAGCCGCCGCGCATCGTGCGCCTCGCTCCGATCCCCGCCGGCACGCCGGAGCAGGGCGCGCTCTGACCCTCGCCGTCGGCGGCCTTCCTCGTCAGCGGCCCCTCCGTCAGCGGGTCAGCTCGCTGCCGGAGTCGCGGGTCAGGCGCGCCGCAGCGACGAGCGGCACCAGGGTCAGCAGCGCGATCACCAGGAACGCGAACCGGTAGGGCACGAGGCCCGGGCCCAGCGCGGTCCCGACCGCGAGGGCTACGCCGCCCACCGCGACTCCGAAGCCCGCCGCGACCTGCTGCGTGGTCGCGCTCAGCGTGTTCGCGCCCGACATCCCCTCGGCCGGCACCTCGGCGAAGGTGACGGTGTTGTAGGCGGTGAAGCCCGCCGATCGGGCGACGCCGCTGAGCACCAGCAGGGCGACGACCGCGGCGATCGGCACCTCCGGGGTGAGGAACGCCATCGCCGCCATGCACGCGACTCCGATCGCGTTCGCGACGACGAGCACGGTCCGGAAGCCCAGGGTCCGCAGCAGCCACGTCGTCGCCGGCTTGATCGCGAGGTTGCCGACGAACAGGGCGAGCACGACCGAGCCCGCCTGCACCGGGCTCCAGCCGAACGCGTCCTGGAACAGCAGCGGCAGGAGGAACGGGACGGCGTTGATCGTCGCCCGGTACAGCGATCCGCTCGCGTTCGCCACCCGGAACGTCGGGAAGCGGAAGGCGTCGAGTCGGACGAGCGGATGCGGCGCACGGCGCAGGTGCCGCACGGCCACCGCCGTCACGGCCACGCCGGCGACGGCGAGCGTCAACGCCCGCGGGTCCGAGACGGACGCGGCGACCAGTCCCGAGGCGCCGACGAGCGCGCCGAGGCCGACGGCGACGAGCACCAGGCCGACGACGTCCAGGGGCGGCGGGGCCTGCTCGCGCCCGCCGGGCACGATGCGCAGCGCCAGGACGAACGCGACCGCCCCGAGCGGCAGGTTGATCAGGAAGATCCAGTGCCAGGACGCGTAGGTCGTCAGCAGTCCGCCGACGAACGGAGCGACGATCGGCGCCACGAGGCCCGGCCAGACCAGGATCGCGATGGCCTCGATGATGCGCTCGCGCGGCGTGACCCGCAGCACCGCGAGGCGGCCGACCGGCACCATGAGAGCTCCGCCGACGCCCTGGAGGACCCGCGCGGCGATCAGCACGGGCAGCGTCGGGCTGAGCGCGCAGAGCAGGGACGCGAGCGTGAAGGCGGCGATCGCCAGGGTGAACACGCGGCGCACGCCGAAGCGCTCGCTCAGCCAGCCCGAGGCCGGGATCAGCACCGCGACGGTGAGCAGGAACGCGGTCACGGTGATCGCGATCGCGGCGGAGTCGACGCCGAGGTCGGCCGCGATGGCGGGCGCCGCGGTGGTCACGATCGTCGCGTCGAGGTTCTCCATGAAGAAGCAGCCGGCGACGAGGAGCGCGAGGGCGCGGTTGCGGCGGGGATCCAGGGGGTGCCTCCTCGGGGGCGGACGGGCGGGCGAACGGGCGGTGAATGCGTGAGCGGGACGAGCGGGCGGGAGCGGTGTCCGCGACTCCGGTACCGTCGAGCGCATGAGCGACGCTGCCGAGACCAGGACCATTCAACTCCGACGCTACGAGCTGGTGGACGGGGTGATCGACGAGTTCCTCGCCTGGTTCCGGGCGAGGATCGTGCCGGCGCGCGAGGCGCTGGGATTCCGGATCGAGTTCGCCTACGCCGACCGCGAGGTGAACGAGTTCGTCTGGGCGGTCAGCACGCCGGGTGACGCGGAGTCGTTCCTCGCGATCGAGAAGACCTACATGGACTCCCCGGAGCGGGCGGCCGCGTTCGCGGGCGAGCCGAAGCGGGTCGCCGTGCACCACGTGCGGCTCGTCGAGCGCATCGTCTGACCCCGCCGCGGGCCCGCGGTCAGCTGCGGGTCCGCCGGATCGCGGCCGCCGCGGCGCGCAGCACGAGCGACCCGACGGCCACCGAGGCGAGGGTGCCGATCGTCCGCGACACCAGGTGCTTCGGGGTGTCGACGCCCTCGCGGTCGCGGGGCGAGGGCAGGGCCCGGGGCTCGAGCACCCGTCCGCCCGCGCCCGCCTCGGCCATGTGCGCGAGGCGCTGCAGCGCCTCGATGTTGCGCAGCCAGAGGAACGAGTGCAGGAGCGGCTTCGGGATGAGCGTGCCGGGGCCCTTCACGGCCGTCTCGTGCATGCGCACGCGGCAGCCGCTCTTGTGCGGCTCCACCTCGATCCGGACCCGCGCCTCGCCCATCGGCCAGCCGGCCGCCTGGATGATGAAGCGGTGCGGCGGATCCCACTCGAGGACGGTGGTGCGGTCGTCGATGACGAGCGGCCAGAGCCCGAACGAGTGGTGCAGCTGCGATCCGACGTGCGGGAAGTCCTCGTCCACCTTCCGCATCCGCGAGGCGCCGACCACCCACGAGGGGAACAGCCATCCGGAGGAGAGGGCCGCGAAGACGGACTCGGGCGGGCAGTGGAAGACGCGGGTGTTGCGGGACATCGCGGGCTCCTTCGGAAGGCGGTCGGTGCTCGGGAGCGGGGTCGCCCCTCCCCTCAGGGTGCCAGATCGGGCGCGCGGGTGATCCCGAACTCGTGCCGCAGGGCGCTGCGGGCGGCGTGCCAGCCGGCCATGCCGTGCACTCCCGGGCCGGGCGGAGTCGACGACGAGCAGAGGTACAGGCCCTTCGCGGGCGTCCGCCACGGGTCGGGCGAGGGCACCGGTCGCGACAGCAGCTGGACGACGCTCGCCGCTCCCGCCGCGATGTCGCCGCCCAGGTAGTTCGGGTTGTACTGCTCCATGTCGCGGGCTGTCATCGACGAGACCCCGATCACGCGGTCGCGGAAGCCCGGAGCGAAGCGCTCGATCTGCGCGGTGATCGCCTCCTGCTGGTGCAGCGGGGAGTAGCGCGGCACGTGCGTGTAGGCCCACAGCACGTGCTTGCCCTCGGGCGCTCGGCCGGGATCGGCGATCGAGGGCTGCGCGACCAGCACGTAGGGGTTCTCGCTGTGGCGTCCGCGGGCGACGTCGCGCTCGGCTCCGGCGATCTCGGCCCGGGTGCCTCCGACGTGGAGGGTGCCGGCGCGGCGGAGCTCGGGGTGCGACCAGGGCACCGGTCCGTCGAGCGCGAAGTCGACCTTGGCGACGCCGTTGCCGTAGCGGAACGCGCGGAGGGCCTTCGCGTAGGCGCGCGGCAGCCGGTCGCCGGCGAGCGCGAGCAGCGCCTTCGGAGTGAGGTCGACGAGCACGGCCCGGGCGCGGGGCAGCTGCGCCAGCGAGGTGACCTCGACCCCCGTCTCGATGGTGCCGCCGTGGGCGAGGAGGTCGTCGGCGAGGGCGTCGACGATCGACTGGCTGCCGCCGATCGGCACCGGCCAGCCGCGGGCGTGCGCGTAGGTCCCGAGGGCGAGAGCGGCGGCGGCGGTCGACGGGCTCGGCATCGGGCGGATGGAGTGCGCCGCGACTCCGGTGAGCATCGCGGGGGCGACGTCCTCGGCGAAGCGCAGGTTCCAGAACGGCGAGCCCTGCTCGAGGACCCGGAGCCCGAACCGCACGAGCACGCTCGGATCGGTCGGCACGCGCAGCAGTGGGTCGTTCGTGAAGCCCGAGACGCGGTCCGCGCGCTCGGACAGCGGGCCCATGAGCGCGCGCCACGCGGCTCCGTCGCGCCCGAGGGCCTGGGCCGTGCGGTCGAGATCGCGGTAGGCGATGCCGGCCCGGCCGCCGTCGAGCGGATGCGCGTACGAGATGTCGGGCACCCGCAGGTCGATCCGCTCGTCGAGCCGGAAGCGCCGGAAGAACTCGGACGCGAGCGCCATCGGGTGCACGGCCGAGCAGACGTCGTGGTGGAAGCCCGGCAGCGTGAGCTCCGCCGTCCGCGCACCGCCGCCGATCCGCTCGTTGCGCTCGAGCACCGCGACCGACAGCCCCGCCCGCGCGAGGACGACCGCCGCGGCGAGGCCGTTGGGCCCCGCCCCGACGACGACGGCATCGACGTCGGCCACGGTCACTTCCTCCGCAGGGCCGCGACGACGCCGACGACTCCGGCCGCCGCGGCGACCGCCGCTCCGGCGTAGCTCGCCGCGCGGTGCCGGATCATCCAGATCTGCGGAGTCATCGTGTGGGCCTTGTCGCTGAAGAGGCCGCGGGCGCCGTGGTCGCCGGGCACGGGCTCGTAGACGTTGTTCGGGAGCATCGGCGCCTTCTTGTCGGGCGCCTGCTGGCCGTCGAAGGCGCTGCGCGCGAGGTACCAGTCCATGAACGCGCCGGCGAAGCGATCTCCCAGGATCGTGCCCGCCGTCGGCTCGCCGACCCAGGTGCGACGGCGCGGCTTGTCGGCCACGTCGGCGATCGCGATGGCGCCCACCTCGGGCTCGTAGATCGGCGGGACGGGCTGCGGGTGGTGCGGCAGCTGCGACTTCACCCAGTTGAACTGGATGGTGTTCAGCGCCGGCATGTCGACCTCGGAGAGCCGGATGCGGCTCTTGGAGTGAAGGAGCTCGGCGGTGACCGCCTCGGTGAAGCCGCGGGCTCCGAACTTCGAGGCGCAGTACGCCGCCTGGAGCGGGATGCCGCGGTGCGCGAGCGCCGAGCCGACCTGGATCACGTGGCCGCGGCCGCGCGGGATCATCCGCGAGAGCGCGGCCCGGGTGCCGTTGACGAAGCCGAAGAAGTTGACCGCCACCGCGCGCTCGAAGTCGGCGGGCTCGGTCGAGAGGAACTCGCCGAACACTCCGACCATCGCGTCGTTGACCCACAGCTCGATCGGGCCGAGCTCGGCCTCCACCCGGTCGGCCGCGGCCTCGACGGCCTCGCGATCGGCGACGTCGGTCGGCACTCCGAGACCGCGTCGGCCCGCCTGCTCGATCTCGGCGACCGTGGCCGCGAGCCCGTCCGCTCCGCGCGCGAGCACGGCGACGTCCCATCCGCGCTTCGCGAGCTCGCGCACCGTGGCGCGGCCGAGCCCGGCGGTGCCTCCGGTGACGACGGCGACTCCGCGGCTCATGCGCGGGCCTCGCGCTCGGGAACGACGGGGAGGGGGATCTGCATCATGGTTCGGGCTCCTTCGTGAGGGCGCGGTCTGCGTGTCCTGCGCGTTCCACGGTAGGCGGGTCGGCGCGGCGGCGCGCGGGCTTGCGCGTGCACCGGGGAGCGTCCGGAGGATCGACGCCTGGGGAGGACGGCAGGCTTCCCAGCCGTCCAGGAGGCATCCAGCGAGCGTCCAGAACAGGAGTCGACACTGTCGCCTGCCGTCTCTCCCGACGGCCGGACGACCGGATCGACGCATGAACGCACTCCTCGGGCTGAGCCTCTCCTCCGGGCCCCTCGTCGTGACCGTCTACGCGGTCGCGGCCCTCGCCTTCGCCGCGCTCGTCGTCGCGTACGCCCGCTCGCGCCCGGAGGGACGCGTCCGGCGCGCGGCGGTCGTCGCGGCCGTACTCCTCGTCGGCGTCGTGGGCGGGGCCTCGCTCGCCGCCCTGCTCGACGGCGCGGACGGCCCCCTCGGCGTCGACCTGACTCCCGTCACGCGGCTCTGGACCGGGCTCGCGCTCGGCGGCCTCGGCGTCGCGCTCGTCGTCCTGGTGCACGCCCTCCGACACCGGCGCGTGCGACGCGCGCTCGCGTCCGTCGGGGTCGCCGTGCTCGTCGTCGCCACCGCCGCGATGACCGTCAACCTCGACTTCGGCCAGTACCCGACGCTGCGCAGCGCCCTCGGACTCAGCGCCTACCCCGTGGTCGGGGCGCTCCCCGCCGTCGCCGACGGCAGCCGCACCCCGTTCTCCGACTGGACCGCGCCCGCCGGCATGCCGGCCGTCGGCACGGTGCAGTCGATCCCGATCCCGGCCACCGTCTCGGGCTTCCGCGCCCGTGACGCCGTGGTCTACCTCCCGCCGGCCGCCCTCACGGCGGACCCGCCGCTGCTGCCCGTGATGGTGATGCTGTCCGGTCAGCCGGGCTCCCCCTCCGACCCGCTGTCGACCGAGAAGCTGCAGCAGGCGCTCGACGCCTACGCGGCGGGCCATGCGGGGCTCGCGCCCATCGTCGTCTCGCCCGATCAGCTCGGCGACCCGACCGCGAACCCGATGTGCGTCGACTCGCCGCTGGGGAACTCCGCGACCTACCTCACGGTCGACGTCCCGGCCTGGATCCGCGCGCACCTGCCCGTCCTGCCGGATCCGGCCGACTGGGCGATCGGCGGGCTGTCGCAGGGCGGCACCTGCGCGATCCAGCTCGGCGCCGCGCATCCCGAGCTCTTCGGCGGCATCATCGACGCCTCGGGCGAGCTGGCACCGAGCCTGGGCGACGAGGCGACGACGATCCGCGAGGGCTTCGGAGGCAGCGCGAGCGCCTACGAGGCGGCGAAGCCTGCGAGCATCCTCGCCGCGCACGCCCCCTACTCCGACACGGTCGCGGTGTTCGGAGTGGGTGCCGACGACACCGCGTTCCGCGCCGGGGTGCAGACGCTGCACGCCGCCGCCACGGCCGCCGGCATGCGGACCACCTACCTCGAGGTGCCCGACAGCGCGCACGACGCGACCGCCTGGTCGGCCGTCTTCGACGAGGGCCTGCGGGTCCTCACGGCGCGCTGGGAGCTCGTGCCGGCGTCCTGACTCCGGGGTCGGCTCCGAGTGGTGTCCTCAGGCGTCAGCTCCGAGCGGCCGCCTCGGCGGCCTCGACCGCCGCCGCGACCCCGTCTCGCCACGGAGCCCCGTGCCCGGGCAGCACCCACGCGGCACCGGTCGGCAGGAGGAGGCGGAGCGACGCGAGCGCCTGCTCCGGATCGTCGGTGAACGGAGCGGGCTGCGGGCCCGAGCGACCGGTGAGCACGTGGCGCGTCGTCAGGCCGTCGCCCACGAAGACGGCGTCGACCGCCGGCACGTGCACGGCGACGCTGCCCGCGGAGTGGCCGGGCAGTCCGATGATGCGCGGCGAGCCGGGCAGCTCGAGCACGTCGCCGTCGGCGACCTCGACCACCTCGGTCAGCGGAGGGACGCGGAGTCCGCCCTTGCGCGCGAAGTAGGCGAGGAACCCCGCCATGGCACCGAGCCGCATCGACTGCTTCCCGTTCGCGGGCTTCTTCCCGCCCTTCGCCCGCTCGGCGTCGGCGGCGTGCACGAAGACGGGCACCCCGTGCTCGCGGCGCAGGCGCTCGGCGAAGCCGATGTGGTCGGAGTCGCCGTGGGTGAGGACGACGCCCTTCACGTCCTCGATCGGACGGCCGAGCTCGGCGAGCGCGGCGAGCAGATCGGACCAGTGGCCGGGGAGCCCGGCGTCGATCAGGGTGACGCCCTCGGGGGTCGCGACCAGGTAGGAGGCGACGACGTCGGAGCCGAGGCGGTGGAGCGAAGGGGTGAGTTCCATGATGGCTACGCTACTTAGCCATCATGGCTACTGTCAATAGCTATGCTGGAGGCATGCCCACTCCGGACCGCACCACCCACGACGCGATCGTCGCCGCCGCCGCCGCACTGCTCGAGGAGGAGGGACTCGCCGGCGTCACCATGCAGGCCGTCGCCCAGCGGGTGGGCGTGCGTGCCCCCTCCCTCTACAAGCGCGTCGAGAGCCGCGAGGCGCTGATCCGCTCGGTGGCCGAGGCGACGCTGCGCGACTACGCCCAGCGGCTCGGCGCCGAGGACGACCCCGCGCGCATCGCGGCCGAGCTCCGCCGCTCCGGCCGCGAACGGCCCGCCGCGTTCCAGCTCGTGATGACCCCGGCGGCCGGGACGCCCGTGGCGGCGCAGGAGTACCGGGTCGCGGCGAGCGCCTCCCTCCTCCGGGCGGCCGAGGAGCTCGCCGGTGCCGAGCACGCGCTCGAGGCCGCCCGGACCCTCACGGCCTGGGCGACGGGCTTCATCAGCATGGAGATCAACGGCGCGTTCACTCTCGGCGGCGACGTGGACGACGCCTGGGAGTTCGGCCTCGAGAACCTGCTGGCCGCCCTCGGGCGCGGCAGGACCTGAGCCGAGTCCCTCCGGCCGACGTCACGGACGCCGCGTCGACCACAGCGCCCAGGCCACCAGCACCGGCTGGAAGAGCAGCCGCACCGCGCGCTTGCGGTCGGTGTCGAGGCCGAACGCGCTGGTCTTCGTGAGGTACTGCGAGACGTTGCCCGGGAAGATCGCGGTGAAGAAGGCGGCGGCCGCGTTCCCCACGAGCGGCGCGGTGCGGCGGGAGAGGACGAGTGCCGCTCCCAGGCCGATCTCGACGACGCCCGACGCCAGCACGACCGTGTCCTTGTCCAGCGGCACCCACTCCGGCACCTGCGCCTGGAACTCCTCGCGCGCGCGGGTGAGATGGCTCACCCCGGCGAAGACGAGGGCGGAGCCGAGCAGCAGCTTGGCCCCGGTGCGGGCGACGGACAGGGCGGAGACGCGTGACATCCCTCCATCGTGCCGCGCCGGGGCGGCGGGAGGCGCCTCCGGCCGCCTCCTCCGCACGGACGTGCACCACGGCCCGCCCGCAGAGCGGTGCGCCGACGCTCCACCCCGTGCCTTCGCACGCTCGATCCCGGATCCAATCGGAGACGACGGGCAGCCCCCTATGCTCGGCAGATGACCGGCCCGCGTCCCCGTCCCCGGCGCCGTCGATGGCCGGTCCTCCTCGCCGTCCTGGCGGCGGTCCTCGTGTACGCGACAGTCGTGCTGACGTACGCGGGCGGCATCCGGGACTCGAGCGAGGGCTGCGAGACGGTCATCGCGGGCGCCGACCCGGTCACCGTGAAGCTCCAGCCGGCGGAGGTGGACGCGGCCCGCCAGCGGCTCGAGTTCCAGATGACGCTGGTGCCCTCGAAGGGCCTGACCTCCTCCGACGGGTACACGGCCGAGGAGACGATCAGCCTGGTGACCTTCCCGGTCGACGGGCCGAGCGTCCTGACCTTCCCTGCGGGCGAGGTGCTCGACAGCTCCGTGCAGTCGGACTTCGCCGAGGGGACCGTCGAGGAGTGGCCCTTCGACAGCTACCGGGCCGACCTGACGACGTTCGCCTTCCTCGGCGAGGACGATCATGACGACCACGAGCACACCGCGGTGCCCACTCGGGTCTGCATCGACGACTCCGTGCCGGGGTGGCACTTGAACACCGTGACGGCCGCGCAGCCCGGCGACAGCGTCCCCACCGCCGACGGCGATGAAGCGCTGACCTCGGTCATCATCACCGCGACCCGCTCGGCGAGCACGGTCGCGTTCGGGATCGTGCTGCTCGGGATGATGGCGGTCACCCCGGTGCTCGTCCTGTTCGTCGCCATCAGCGCCTACACCGGCCGCCGCAGGGTGGAGGCGACCCTCACCAGCTGGATCGGCGCCATGCTCTTCGCGGTCATCCCGCTGCGGAACTTCCTCCCCGGTTCGCCGCCGGTCGGCTCGTGGATCGACTACCTCGTCGTGCTGTGGGTGATCGCCGGGCTCGTCACCGGACTCGCCATCTACATCGCGGCGTGGAACCGCTGGGGCCATCGCGCGATCCCCCGGCAGCCGGCTCCCGCCCGGTCGGACGAGCTCTAGCCGTATCCGACGACAGGCGGCCCGCGCGCCCCGTGTCGGAGGCCCGCCCTACTGTGAGGGAGTGACAGATCGCATCCTCGTCCTCACCACCGGCGGCACGATCGACAAGGAGTACTCGCTCGCGGGCGAGCTCGTGATCGGCGCGCCGACCATCCCGCGCCTGCTCGAGCCCGTGCTCTCGACGCTCGAGTTCCGGGTGGAGGAGGTGCTCGCGAAGGACAGCCTCGACCTCGACGACGAGGACCGCGCCCTCATCCGGCAGCGGGTCCTCGAGGCGGAGGAGGACCGCATCGTCCTCACGCACGGCACCGACACCATGACCGCCACGGCCGAGGCGATCGGGACCGTCCGCGACCGCGTGGTGGTGCTGACCGGAGCGATGCAGCCGGCGCGGATGCGCGACAGCGACGCGTCGTTCAACCTCGGCGCCGCAGTGGCCGCTGTGCAGCTGCTGCCGCCGGGCGTCTACGTCGCGATGAGCGGCCGGGTCCTGCCCGCCGGAGCGGTCGTGAAGGACCGCGCGGCCGGCGTCTTCCTGCCGGCCTGAGCTGCCGACCTGCGGCTCGTCAGTCCGCGGTCGCCCGCGTGCACTCGGCGCAGAGGCCGAACACGTCGACGACGTGGTGCGCATCCGTGAAGCCGTGCTGGCCCGCGACGGAGCGCGCCCAGGTCTCGACCTCGTCGGCCGCGATCTCCACGGTCAGCCCGCAGCGCCGGCAGATCAGGTGGTGGTGGTGCGTGCCCGGAGTGCAGGCCCGGTAGAGGCTCTCGCCGTCGGGCGACTGCAGCGAGTCCGCCTCGCCCTCGACCGCGAGGTCGGCGAGCGCGCGGTACACCGTCGCCAGGCCGATCGGCGAGCCCGACGCGTGCAGCGCGCTGTGCAGCCCCTGCGCGCTGACGAAGTCGTCGCGCCCGGTCAGCGCCTCGCGCACCGCTTCCCTCTGCCACGTGTTCCGCTTGACCACCGGACCACCTTCCCGTCTCACGACCCGGGCCACGCTATACCCCCGCCCCGGCGAGCGCCGGTGAGCGGCGACGCCGGACTCCCCGCCGCCCGGCGATCCGGCAGACGACGTAGATCGTGAACGAGATCGTCGTCACGTACGGGCTGATCGGCACCGAGCCGCCCAGCGCCAGCAGGATCCCGCCGACCAGCGACCCGACCGCGAAGAGCGTGCTCAGCAGCGGCACGATCACCGGCGACGCCGAGATCCGCAGGGCGGCGGCGGCGGGTGTCACCAGGATCGCGAGCACCAGGAGCGAGCCCACGACCTGCACCGACACGGCCACGGCCAGACCCAGCAGCAGCATGAAGACGATCGAGAGCGCTCGGGTCGGCACTCCGCGGGCCGCCGCCACGTCGGCGTCCACGCTGGCGAAGGTCAGCGGGCGCCAGATCAGCGCGAGGCCGATCACGACGACGACCGAGATCGCGATGAGCCAGCCGAGCTGGGGGTCGTCGACCGCGACGATCTGCCCCGTGAGCAGGCCGAACTTGTTCGCGCTGCGCCCCGGATAGAGGGCGAGGCAGAGGATCCCGATGCCCAGGCCGAACGGCATGAGCACGGCGATGATCGAATTGCGATCGCGGGCCCGGGAGCCGAGCAGGCCGATCAGCAGCGCCGCGACGAGCGAGCCGACGATCGAACCCTGCACCACGCCGATCCCGAGCAGCAGGCCCGCGGAGGCGCCCGCGAAGGACAGCTCGCTGATGCCGTGCACCGCGAAGGCCATGTCCCGCGACATCACGAAGACGCCGATCAGCCCGCCGACCACGCCGAGGACGGCGCCGGCGATGACCGAGTTCCGCAGCAGCGCCAGCAGACCTCCGTAGTCCGAGAAGTCGAAGATCTGCGACCAGACGTAGTCCATCAGGCGCGCTCCTCCGGGGTGTCGTGGCGGTGCTCGCGCCGGCGCTCGGGCTCGTGCCGGTGCTCCGATCCGTGCCGGTGCTCCGCCTCGTGCTCGTGCACGTGCGAGTGGTCGGGGGCGCCGACCACGATGATCCGGCCGCGGGCGCGGATCACGTCGACGGGCGCGTCGTACAGATCACTCAGGACCTCCGAGCGCAGCACCTCGTCGGGCGTGCCGATGCGGAACCGGCCGCCGGCGAGGTACAGCACGCGGTCGACCATCCGCAGCACCGGATTCACGTCGTGCGTCACGAAGAGGACGCCGAGGTCGCGCTCGCGCCGGTGCCGGTCGATCAGCTCGCTGACCGCGCGCTGGTGCGCGAGGTCGAGGGCGATCAGAGGCTCGTCGCAGAGCAGGAGCGCCGGGTCGCCCGCGAGGGCCTGGCCGACGCGGACGCGCTGCTGCTCGCCTCCGGACAGGCTGCCGAGCGGGGCGTCGGCGTAGTCGGTCGCCCCGACGGCGGCGAGCAGGGCGTCGACCTGCTCGCGGCGGGCGCGAGAAGGCAGCGGCAATCCGAAGCGGTGGCCGTCGATCCCGAGCCCGATCAGGTCGCGGGCGCGCAGCGGAGTGCCGTCGTCGGCGAGCTTCTGCTGGGGGATGTAGCCGATGCGGCGGTTGCCGCGGTGCACGGGGGCGCCGAGCGCCTGCAGCTCGCCCGTGCTCAACGGCTGCTGGCCCAGGACCGCCTTCAGCAGGCTGGTCTTGCCCGAGCCGTTCGCGCCGAGCACGGCGACGAACTCGCCCGCCTGCACGTCGAGGTCGACTCCGCCCCACAGCTCGCGGGAGCCGAAGCGGAGGCCCGCGCCGCGCATCCGCAGCACGGCCGGAGACGCCGGAAGGCCCGCCTCCGGGGAGGCGGGCCGATCGATCGGGGACGGAGGCGTCACGACGAGAGCGCCCCCTCGACGGCGTCGAGGTTCGCGGTCATCCAACCGACGTAATCGTCGCCGTCGGGCAGGGTCTCGGTGACGGCGACCTCGGGGATCCCGGCCGACTTCGCCGCCTCGAGCACCGCCTCGGTCTGCGCGTCGGAGGTCTGCGCGTTGTAGACGAGGGCGTCGACGGCGCCGTCCGAGAACAGGGCGAGCGTCTCCTGCAGCAGGGTGGCGGGCACGTCGGTGCCCTCCTCGATCGCCTCGCTGAACTCCTCCAGAGTCGCGTCGACGAGGCCGAGCGCCTCGGTCATGTACAGCGGCACCGGCTCGGTGATGGCGATGGAGCGGCCCTCGAGGGTGCCCTTGAGCTCCTGCTCGCGCTCGATCAGCGCGTCGAGGTCGGCGGCGAGCGCCTCGGCGTTGGCGGAGTAGGTCGACGCGTTGTCGGGGTCGATGCTCGAGAGCTCGTCGGCGATCCCGGTCGCGACGTCGCGGGCGACGGCGAGGTCGTACCAGACGTGCTCGTTGTAGGCGGCGTGATCGTGGCCGTCCTCGTCCGAGTGACCCTCCTCCTCGGCGCCCTCCTCGTCGGAGTGCTCCTCCTCGTGCGCGTGCTCGTCCTCGAGACCGGCGACGACGGTCGCCGTGACGACGGGCGCCTCGGAGCCGGACGCGTCGATCATCGTGTCGATGAAGGGGTCGTAGCCGCCGCCGTTCTCGATCACGAGCTGCGCGTCCGAGACGGCGAGCTGGTCGCGCGCCGTGGCCTCGTACTCGTGCGGGTCCTTCTCCGGGCTGTCGATGATGCTCGTGACCTCGACGAGGTCACCGCCGACGCTCTGCGCGAGGTCGCCGTACACGTTCGTCGACGCGACGATCGAGACGAGGCCGGAGTCGTCGCTCGCCGAGCCGGAGCCGGAGCAGGCCGAGAGGGCGAGGGCCGCGGCGCCGACGAGGGCGGCAGCGGAGAGGGTGCGGGTGCGGGTCGTCACGGAGAGCCAATCTGAGTCCGGAGTCGGACGGTCGGGGTGACTTCACGGTAGCGACTATTGATAACGATTGTCAAAATCGGCAGCGCATCGATTCATCACGGCCGCTCCACTGCCCGCGACGACACCCGGAGTCACACGCCGTCACCGCCCGACGCACGCGGTGCATCCGCCGCGCCCGGCTGCGAGAGTCGCCGCACCGTTCGAGAGAGGACCACCGTGAGCACCGCATCCGCCCCCACGCCCACCGGCACCACCACCCCGCCCACCGGCCACGAGCCCGCCGCGCGCGCCACCGCGCTGGGCGACCCGCTCACCGACCGCTGGTCCGGCGCCCCGCGCCCCGCCTCCCCTGCGGAGTGGATCGCCCGCGCCGACGAGGTCGCCTCGGTCCTCGCCGTCGACGCCCTCGAGCGCGATCGGGCCGGCGCCGCGCCGTTCACCGAGGTCGCCCTGCTCAAGAACGCCGGACTCGTCACCCTGCTCGGACCGCGCGAGCACGGCGGCGGCGGCCAGGAGTGGACCACCGCGCTGCGCGTGATCCGCACTGTCGCGCGCGCCGACGGCTCGATCGGCCAGCTGCTCGGCTACCACTACCTCTGGGCGTGGGCGGCTCGACTCGTCGGCACCCCTGAGCAGATCGCGGCCGTCGAGCAGCTCGCCACCGAGGGGAACCTGCTCTACGGCGGCGCCGTGAACCCGCGCGACTCCGACCTCTCGATCCGCGAGGAGGGCGACGAGCTCGTGTTCTCGGGCCGCAAGTCGTTCTCGACCGGAGGCGTCGTCAGCGACCTGACGGTGCTCGAGGGGATCCTCGAGGGCACGGACACGCACGTCTTCGCGATCGTCCCGACCGCGCAGGACGGCATCGTCTTCGGCCGCGACTGGGACAGCCTCGGCCAGCGGCTCACGGAGTCGGGCTCGGTCGAGATCCGCGACGTGCGCGTGCCGTGGGCAGCGGCCGCCGGCTTCGTCGACCGCGAGTTCCAGCCGCTCGTCTACAACTCGCTGAACGTGCCGACGATCCAGCAGGTGTTCGCCGAGTTCTACCTCGGCATCGCGCAGGGCGCCCTCGAGCACGCCGCGCGCTACACGCGAGAGCGCACCCGCGCCTGGCCGTTCGGCGGAGACGACAAGGAGCGCGCGACCGACGAGTGGTACCTCCTCGAGGGCTACGGCGATCTGCAGGCGAAGCTGTGGGCGGCCGAAGCGCTGATCGACGCGACCGGAGCCGAGCTGTCGGCCGTGCTGCACGCCCCGCGCGAGGAGCTCACTCCCCGCCGCCGCGGAGAGATCGCCGTGCGCATCGCCGCGGCCAAGGCCCGCATCGTCGAGGACGGACTCGAGACGGCGACCCGCGTCTTCGAGCTGACCGGCGCCCGCGCGAGCGCGAACTCGGTCGGACTCGACATCTACTGGAGGAACCTCCGCACCCACTCGCTGCACGATCCGATCGCGTACAAGCGACGCGAGGTGGGCGTCTTCGCCCTGCTGGGCGACGTGCCCGAGACCTCCTGGTACACCTGATCGCCGTCGGCCCCGGTTCCGACGGGCCGGGGCCGGCTCAGATCAGGCCGTGACGGAGGAACGCCGTCCGCACGCCGTCCTCGTGCACCGACGTCGTCACGTCGTCGGCGATCGCGAGGACGTCGTCGGTGGCGTTGCCCATCGCGATCCCGAGCCCGGCGGCGGTGATCATCTCGACGTCGTTCGAGCTGTCCCCGATCGCCACGGTGTCCTCGACCGCCCGCCCCAGCCGCTCGGCGAGCGCGAGGAGCGCCGCGCCCTTGTCGACGCCGGGCAGGCTCACCTCGCCGCCGGCGTGACCGAGGTACGGGATGGTGCCGTTGACCACGTGGAATCGCTCGCCCAGGCCGTCGCGCACCACCGCGAACGTGTCGTCGTGGTCGCCGAAGAACGTCGCCTTCGCGATCCCCTCGGTCGGCACCGGGCCGCGCGGCGTCTCGACGACCGGCTCCACCGCCTCGCCCCGCCGGGCGTGCAGCTCGGCGACCCGCGCCGCGAGCCCGCCGCTCGTGAACACGGCGTCGTGCGCCTGCAGCGTGTACTCGATCCGGTGCGCCTCGAAGAAGTCGACGATCTCGCGCACCGCGTCCGCCGGCATCGTGCTCCGCGAGACGAGCTCGCCGTCGAGCTCGACGAACCCACCGGCGGCCGAGACCACTCCGTCGAAGCCGAGGGCGAGCACCTTCTGCGGGATCTCGGGACGCGAGCGGCCGGTCGCGAGCAGCACCAGATGCCCGTTGCGGCGGGCGCCCGCCACGGCCTCGGCGGCCGAGGGCGCGACGACGCCGCCGTCCATCAGCGTGCCGTCGATGTCGAGCAGGATCAGGCGGGAGCGGGTCACCCGCGGAGCCTACCGAGCCCGGAAGAACGCCCGGCTGGAGCCGCGGATCTCGATACGGCCGCTCCGCGGCCTACTCGATCAGCAGGCAGGTCCGCCCCCCTCTGCGGCCTACTCGATCAGCAGGCAGGTCCGCCCCCCTCTGCGGCCTACTCGATCAGCAGGCAGGTCCGCCCCCCTCTGCGGCCTACTCGATCAGCAGGCAGGTCCGCCCCCTCTGCGGCCTACTCGATCAGCAGGCAGGTCCGCCCCCTCTGCTGGTCGAGTAGCCCCGCAGGGGCGTATCGAGACCCACCACCACCCGACACCGCGGATCTCGATACGCCCGCTCCGCGGCCTACTCGATCAGCAGGCAGGTCCGCCCCCCTCCGCGGCCTACTCGATCAGCAGGGCTGGTCGCCCTGCACAGCCGGGCAGCTCGCTCCCCCGTCACCCGAGCACCCGCGGCGCGCGGTACTCCCACTCCCGGTCCTCGTCGCCGATGGCCCGCAGCACGCACGCCGGCACTCCTCCGACGACGACCAGAGGAGGCACGCTCGCCGCCACCACCGCCCCCGCGGCCACGACGGAGCCCGCGCCGACCACGACGCCCGGCAGCAGGATCGCGCCCGCCCCGATCCACACGTCGTCCTCGATCACGACCGGCGCCGAGAACTGCGTGCCGTCGCGGCGCAGCTCCGGGTGGACCGGGTGCCCGGTCGTGCTGATGGTGACGTTCGGAGCGATCATCACTCGGTCGCCGATCACCACCTCGACGTCGTCGACGAGCGTCAGACCGAAGTTCACGTAGACGTTCTCGCCCAGCCGCACCCGGTTGCCGTAGGCGACGTGCAGCGGAGGCTCGACCCAGACGCCCTCGCCGACCGACTCGAACAGCTCGTGCAGCAGCCGGCGCCGCTCCCCCGCCTCGCGCGGCCCGGTCGCGTTGTACGCGTGCGCGAGCTCCTTGCCGCGGATCCGCTCCTCCTCGAGCGCCGCGAGCCCCTCGCCCGCATCGGTGTACAGCTCGTGGGCGTCCATCCGCCGGCGGACCTCGTGCTCGCGCGCGTCCATCGCGCCCCCTCTCGTCGAGTCTCCAGCGTGCCGGACCCGCCCTCCGCCGCCCGGCCGCGTTACGACCGCGCCGCCTCCGCCCCGCTCGAGGTCCGCACTCGCCGCGACACCGTGTCCCGCGAGAACAGGACGCCGCGGGACGCGCGGTGGTACAACGTTGTAGGTTGGGCGCACCCCCGAGCGGAGGAGGACCGATGGCGGTCACGTTGCACGACGTCGCGCGTGCGTCCGGAGTGTCGATCAAGACGGTCTCGAACGTCATCAACGACTATCCGCACATCCGTCCGGCCACGCGCGAGAAGGTCGAGGCCGCGATCGCGGAGCTCGGCTACAGCCCCAACCTCTCGGCGCGGAGCCTGCGCAGGGGCCGCACCGGAGTGATCGGCCTCGCGCTCCCCGAGCTCAGCCTCGCCTATTTCGCCGAGCTCGCCGACAGCGTGATGCGCGCCGCCGACCGCCGCGGGCTCACGGTGCTGATCGAGCAGACCGGAGCCGATCCCGCCCGCGAGCGCAGCGTCCTCAGCTCTCCGCGCCGCCAGCTGACGGACGGCCTCCTCTTCAGCCCGCTCGGCATCGACATGGCCGACGAGCCCGCCCTCGCCGTCGACTACCCGCTCGTCCTGCTCGGCGAGCGCATCTTCACCGAGCGCGTCGACCACGTCACGATGCAGAACGTCGAGGCGGCCCGCGCGGCGACGGAGCACCTGCTCGAGAGCGGCCGCCGGCGCATCGTCGCGCTCGGCGCGCACGCCGGCGAGGAGGTCGGCTCGGCCGTGCTCCGCACCCGCGGCTACGAGCAGGCGCTGGAGGCGGCGGGCGTGCCCTACGACGAACGGCTGATCGGCTACTCCGGCCCCTGGCACCGGGCCAACGGCGCGGTCGCGATGCGCGGCATCATCGAGTCGGGCGTCGACTTCGACGCCGTCTTCGCGTTCAACGACACCCTCGCGCTCGGCGCGATCCGCACCCTCCAGGACGCGGGCCGGCACGTGCCCGGCGACGTCGTGGTGATCGGCTTCGACGACATCGACGAGTCGCGCTACTCGGTCCCGAGCCTGTCCTCGATCGACCCGGGGCGGGAGGAGATCGCGCAGACCGCCGTCGACGTGCTGAAGGCGCGCATCGACGGCACCGAGACGGGTCCGCACCGACTGCGCACCGCGGCGTTCTCGGTGGTGGCGCGGGAATCGAGCGCTCCCGTCTGAGCGCTCAGCCGCAGTCGCAGATCTCGCGGCGGATCCACTCCCCCGCGTCGCCGACCGGCAGGCGTCCGCGCCGCAGCAGCCGACTCCACTCCACGGCCCGCCCGGTGAGCCGGTCGTCGGCGCTGCCCGCGGCGTCGCCGCCGACCGTGCGCAGGAGCAGGTGCGCGAGCGGACCGCCGAGGTGGAGCGTCGCTCCGGCCACGCCCGCGAAGTGGCGCGCCTGCCCGCGGGTGTCGTCGTCGTACGGCTCGGCGAAGCCGCGGCCGCGGATCCGGTTGCGTCCGCCGCTCAGCAGATCGAGTGGCCCGAGGAACCCGCCCCGGATGCCGGCGATGTCGCGCGCCACCGCGCGGATCAGGGCCCTGGGCGGCGGATCGGAGGCGGCGAGCGCCTCCACCCGGTCGGCGAGGAGGCGGCACGCGTCGATCGTTCCCACCCGCCCAGTCCAGCACGGCCGGCTGGGCGGACACCGCTCGGGCCGCTCGGCGAGCCGCTCTTGACAGCGCCGCGGCGACTCCGCATCATCGTCTCTACAACGTTGTCTCCATCGTTGTAGAAACGTCGGGGACACGCTGCAGAACCTCCCCGCTCCCGCGTGGAACCCTCCTCAGGCCGACGACGGCCGCATCCGAAAGGAAACGCAATGACGCGTCATTCGAAGAGACTGCTGGCTGCGGGGGTGGCCGTCGCGGCTTCCGCCGCTGCTCTCACGGGCTGCTCCGCCGGGAGCGACGCCGCCAACTGCGAGAACACGATCGTGAACGAGGACGCGAAGGTCGTCACGATGTGGGCCTGGTACCCCGAGTTCGAGGGCGTGGTCGACCTGTTCAACAACAGCCACGACGACGTCCAGATCTGCTGGAGCAACGCCGGCGCCGGCAACGACGAGTACACCAAGCTCACCACCGCCGTGCAGGCCGGCTCGGGCGCCCCCGACGTCGTCATGCTCGAGAGCGAGGTCGTGCAGAGCTACATCCCGCAGGACGCCCTCGTCGACCTGAACGAGTACGGCGCGTCCGACGTGCAGCAGAACTACTCCGAGGGCGCCTGGGCCGACGTCTCCAGCGGCGACGCCACCTACGCGATCCCGGTCGACGGCGGTCCCGTCGGCATGCTCTACCGCCAGGACATCCTCGACGAGTACGGCATCCCCGTCCCCACCACGTGGGAGGAGTACGCGGCCGCCGCGCAGGCGCTCAAGGACGCCGGCTCCAGCACCCTGATGACCGACTACGCGGGCAACGGCCGCGCGTACCAGCAGGCGCTCTTCGCGCAGGCCGGCTCCGTGCCCTACACCGTCGACGGCACCGACGTCACGGTCGACCTCGACGACGAGGCCAGCGCCAAGGTCATGAACTACTGGAACGACCTCGTCACCAAGGGCCTCGTCGGCACCGAGGACAGCTCGACCACCGACTACAACACCCACCTCGTCGACGGCACCTACGCCTCCGTGATCGCCGCCGCCTGGCTGCCCGGCTACCTGCAGGGCTTCGAGGGCGCGGACCCCGACGCCGTGTGGCGCGCCGCTCCGGTCCCCCAGTGGGAGGGCGAGGAGCCGACCCAGATCAACATCGGCGGATCCGCGTTCGCGGTGACCGAGCAGGCCGAGGACAAGGAGGCGGCGGCCCTCGTCGCCAAGGAGATCTTCGGCACCGAGGAGGCCTGGAAGATCGGCATCGAGAAGGGCGCGCTGTTCCCGCTCTGGAAGCCGATCCTCGAGTCCGACTACTTCGCGAACCTCGAGTACGACTTCTTCGGCGGTCAGCAGATCAACAAGGACGTCTTCCTCACCGCCGCGACCGAGTACCAGGGCTTCCAGGTCTCGCCGTTCCAGAACTTCGCCTACGACAAGCTCACCGAGGCCGTGAACGCGGTCAACAGCGGCGAGTCCAGCGTCGAGGACGCCCTCGCGACCTACCAGACCGCGGTCAGCGACTACGCCGCCGGTCAGGGCTACACGGTCGGTTGACGACCGGCGGCCGCCGTCCGCGAGGGCGGCGGCCGCCCCGTCCCGTCTCGAAGGAGCACCATGTCGAACCTCGTCGTCCCCGCGCCCGCCGCCACCGCCGAACGCCGCACGAAGAAGCCCCGCACCGGAGTCGTCGCCTCGCGCCGCGCCCGCTGGGGCTGGGTCTTCGTCGCCCCCTTCGGCGTCTTCCTCGTGGTCTTCCTGATCACGCCCCTGATCTACTCGTTCATCCTGAGCCTGCAGAACAAGACCGTCGCCACCGGCACCGAGTGGGTCTGGTTCGCGAACTACGCCAAGGCGTTCTCGGACCCCCTCTTCCTCGAGGGCGTCTGGCTCGTCGTCCGGTTCGCGTTCATCCTGATCCCGATCCAGATGCTGGTCTCGCTGATCGCCGCGCTGATGCTGGACGCGCTCACCTCGCGGTTCTCGCGCTTCGCCCGGCTGATGATCTTCGTGCCCTACGCGGTCCCGGCCGTCATCGGCGCGCTGATGTGGGGCTTCCTCTACAGCCCGTCGTTCGGCCCCGCCTCGGAGGTGTTCGGCTGGTTCGGACTCGACGCTCCGAACCTGCTCGGCAAGGAGTCGATCTTCGGCAGCCTCGTCAACGTCGTCACCTGGCAGTGGGCGGGCTACTACATGATCATCATCTACGCGGCACTGCAGGGCATCGACCCCGCCGTGTACGAGGCCGCCCGCCTCGACGGTGCGAGCGCGATCCAGACGGCGCTGCGGATCAAGATCCCGATGATCTCCTCCTCGATGGTGCTGATCCTCGTCTTCGCCCTCATCGGCACGCTCCAGTTCTTCACCGAGCCGCAGATCCTGCGCTCGCTGGCGTCCGGCTCGATCGACGCGTCCTACACGCCGAACATCTACGCCTACACGCTCGCCTTCTCCTACAACCAGTTCAACTACGCCTCCGCGATCTCGTTCGCGCTGGGCCTGGTGGTGTTCGTCGGGTCGTACCTGTTCCTGGCGGCCACGAAGAAGCGGAACGGACTCTCATGAGCACCCTCGAACTCGCCCCCAAGCGCGACCGCGTGCAGCGCCGCGACGACGCCGTCCGCGCCCGCAGCCGCCGCGGCGGACGCCAGCTGCTCCCCCACGTGATCCTGCTCGCCTTCGTCGTCTACTTCGCCCTGCCGTTCTGGTGGCTCGTGGTGGCGTCGACGAAGGACCAGGTCGGCCTCTTCTCCGGGACCGTCAGCCCGCTCTGGTTCGGCGACTCCTTCGAGTTCTTCACGAACATCGGCTCGCTGTTCACCTACTCGAACGGGCTCTACTGGAAGTGGCTCGGCAACTCGTTCCTCTACGCCTTCGTCGGCGGTCTCGGAGCGACGGTCCTGTCGGTGCTCGCGGGCTACGGCTTCGCGGCCTACGCGTTCAAGGGCCGCAACGCCTTCTTCTCGCTGGTCCTGGGCTCCGTGATGGTGCCGGCGACGGCCCTGGTCATCCCGCTCTTCGTCATGTTCAGCGCCGCGCAGCTCACCAACACCATGTGGGCGGTCATCCTGCCCTCGATGCTCAACCCGTTCGCGGTCTACCTCATGCGGGTCTACACGCAGGACGCGGTGCCGGAGGAGATGCTCGACGCCGCGCGGATGGACGGGGCGGGCGAGATCACGGTCTTCTTCCGCGTCGCCCTGCCGCTGCTGCGCCCCGCGCTCGTGACGGTGCTGCTGCTGTCGGTCGTGGGAACCTGGAACAACTACTTCCTCCCTCTCGTGATGCTCTCGAACTCGCAGCTCTTCCCCGTCACCGTGGGCCTGGGCACCTGGCAGACCCAGGCGTCGGTCAACACCGGCGGGCAGTCGCTGTGGAACCTCGTGATCGTCGGGGCCCTCATCTCGGTGATCCCGCTGATCGTCTCCTTCCTCACCCTGCAGAAGTACTGGCAGGGCGGGCTGTCCATCGGCTCGGTCAAGTGACCGGCCGCACCCGCGCACCACTCCCCTCCGGAACAGGAGGGGCCCGTCACCGCCTCAGAAAGGCCCTGTCATGACCGACGCTCCCCGCGCCGTCCCGTCCACCTCCTCGGCCCGGATCACCCTCGATCCCACCGCGGTCGTCGCCCCCGTGAATCCGCGGATCTTCGGCTCGTTCGTCGAGCACCTCGGACGCTGCGTCTACGACGGCATCTACGAGCCCGGGCACCCCACGGCGAACGAGGACGGCTTCCGCCTCGACGTGGTGGACCTGGTGAAGGAGCTGGGCAGCACGACCATCCGCTACCCCGGCGGCAACTTCGTCTCGGGCTACCGCTGGGAGGACGGCGTCGGCCCGCGCTCCGAGCGCCCCCGCCGCCGCGACCTGGCCTGGCACTCGCTCGAGACCAACGAGGTCGGACTCGACGAGTTCGCCCGCTGGGCCGAGCTCACCGGCAGCGAGATCATGTACGCGGTCAACCTCGGCACCCGCGGCGTCCTCGAGGCGCTCGACGTGCTCGAGTACGCCAACGGACCGGCCGGCACCGCCCTCGCCGACCAGCGCATCGCCAACGGCGGCACCGAGCCCTACGACATCCGCATGTGGTGCCTGGGCAACGAGATGGACGGCCCCTGGCAGGTCGGCCACATGAACGCGGAGGACTACGGCAAGCTCGCCTCCCGCACCGCCAAGGCGCTCAAGATCGCCGACCCGTCGCTCGAGCTCGTGGTCTGCGGCTCGTCCGGATCCGGCATGCCGACCTTCGGCGAGTGGGAGCGCGTGGTCCTCGAGCACACCTACGACGACGTCGAGTACGTCTCGTGCCACGCGTACTACCAGGAGTACGGCGGAGACCTGGGCTCGTTCCTGGCCTCCTCGCTCGACATGGAGTACTTCATCGCGACGGTCGTCGCGACCGCCGACCACGTGAAGTACAAGCTCAAGAAGACGAAGGACATCATGCTGTCCTTCGACGAGTGGAACATCTGGTACCTCGAGGAGTGGCAGGCCAAGGAGAAGGCCGACGCCGAGGGCGACCAGAGCACCCGCGAGTGGGCCTACGCCCCCCGCCTGCTCGAGGACGTCTACTCGGTCGCCGACGCGGTCGTGCTGGGCAACCTGATGATCACGCTGCTGAAGCACTCCGACCGCGTGACCTCGGCGTCGCTCGCGCAGCTGGTCAACGTGATCGCGCCGATCATGACCGAGCCGGGCGGAGCGGCGTGGCGCCAGACCACGTTCTTCCCGTTCTCGACGACCGCACGTCTCGCCTCCGGCACCGTGCTCAAGCCCCGGATCGAGGCGGGCACGTACTCCACCGCCCGCCACGGCGAGGCTCCGCTCGTCGACTCGGTCGCGACGCACGACGGCGACCGCTCGTCGGTGTTCCTCGTGAACCGCTCGCAGACGGAGTCGATCACGGTCACGGTCGACGTGTCGGGCCTGGGCGTCTCGAGCATCGCGGAGGCGGTCGCCCTCTTCGACGAGGACCCCTACGCGAAGAACACGAAGGACGACCAGGAGCGCGTGGGCCTGCGCGACGCGGTCGACGCCTCCCTCTCGGACGGCTCCCTCACGGTGACGCTGCCCCCGGTGTCCTGGACGGCGGTCGCGCTGACGGCGTAGCGCCGACTCCGAGCACACCTCCGGCTCGCAGGATCGCGTTCGGCTCGCGGGAATCGGTGATTCCTGCGAGCCGGACGACGTTCTGCGAGCCGGACGCGGTTCGGCCGCGCGTCACGCCGGCCACTGCACCGGCACCGGCAGCCGCCGCCGCTCCGGCGCCGCACCCCGGTCGGCCAGCCGCTCGATGAGCAGCTCGGCCGCCGCCCGCCCCAGCTGCTCGCCGTCGACGTCGACCGCGGGCACCCCGACCAGACCCAGCGCGTCGACGATCGAGCGCTCCGAGCTCACCACGAGCCCCTCCGGCACCCCGCCCGACGACAGCAGCGCGTACTGCACGCCGAGCCCGAGCGCGGTCGCGTACGGCACGACGGCCGTCGCTCCGGAGTCGCGCACCGATGCCGCGGCGCCCACTCCCGCCGCGAACGTAGCCGGGAAGGGACCCAGCACGGTCAGCTCCGCTCCCCCGCGCCGAGCCGCCTCGCGGACCGCCGCCGTGCGCTGACCGTCCTGCCACGACCCCTCCGGTCCGCCGATGTAGAGCACGCGCTCGTGCCCGTCGGCCGTGAAGCGCTCGACGAGCGCGCCGAAGGCCGAGGCGGTGTCGGCGACGACGGAGGCCATCCCGTCGACCTCCCGGTCGACCAGCACGGTCGGCTTGTGCGATCCCGCCGAGAGCAGCAGCTCGTCGCCGCCGCGCGGCGCGACCACGATGAAGCCGTCGACCTGGCGCGAGAGCCGGTCGAACGCTCCGAGCTCGCGCACCGCCTCGAGCGGATGCACGGCCACGGTGAGCTGGAGGCCGTCCTCGTCGGCGCGGCGCTGCGCCCCTCCGATGATCGGCGTGAAGAACGCGTTGTCGAGGGTCGGCACGACCAGCGCGACGACGCCGGTGCGGCCCCGGGCCAGCTGGCGGGCCGCCGAGTTGGGGATGAAGCCGAGCTTCGCCGCGGCGCTGAGCACCCGGGCGGCCGTCTCGGGCGAGACGACCTCGGGGCGGGAGAGCGTGCGCGACGCGGTCGCCTTCGAGACGCCTGCGAGGGCGGCGACGTCGGCGAGCGTGGCCATGCGTCCCCCCTCCGGCTCTCCCGTGATCATAGGGCCACGTCTGCAACCGCTCGCACCGACGACGTGCCCTGACTCGGGATCACGAAACACAGTGTTTACACGCGCGAATCGAAGCGGGTAGCGTCGCCGGTCTACTGTCGATGCAACCGGTTACATTCACCCTGCGGCCTTTCACGGCGCCGCCCGACGCGTCCGATCGGAGGTACTCGTGAGGTCGAGGACCGCTCCCCTCCTGCTCCTGCCCGGGCTGGGCTTCCTGCTGCTCTTCTTCGTCGTCCCCTCGCTGGTGATGCTGTTCGCCCCTCCCGGAACGGGGCCCGTCGAGGTGATCGCCCGGGTCGGCGAGATGCTCACCGACCCCTACGAGCTGCGCATCATCGGCCGCACGGTCGGCATCGGACTCGTGGTGACGCTGATCTGCGTCGTCCTGGGTTTCCCGATCGCCTACCTGCTGGCGCGCTCCTCGTCCCGCTGGTCCGGCGTCCTGCTGGCCCTCGCGATCTTCCCGCTCCTGCTCAGCAACGTCGTGCGCACCTTCGGCTGGCTCGTCGTGCTCGGCTCGAACGGCGCGATCGGCCAGCTGCTCGTGGGCCTGGGCGTCGTGTCCGAGGCCCCGCAGCTGCTCTACACGGAGCTCGCGATCGTGCTCGGCCTGACCCAGCTCTTCCTGCCGCTCGCGATCATCTCCTGCTACTCCGCCGTCTCGCAGGTCGACGCCGGCCTCGACGACGCCGCCCGCGGACTCGGCGCGAGCCCCACCCGCACCTTCTGGGACGTGGTGGTCCCGCTCTCGCTGCCCGGCGTCGTCGTCGCCGCGACGCTCGTCTTCGCCGGCTCCGTCACCGCGTACACCACGCCCTACCTGCTCGGCGGGTCGAGCCAGCGGATGCTGAGCACCCAGCTGTTCTCCTACTCCAGCGTCACGATCGACTGGGCCGGCGCCTCCGCCACCGCGATCGTCATGACGGTCCTGGTCTTCCTGGTCTCCGGGCTCTCCTCCCTCGTCGCCCGGAAGGGAGCCGTCTCATGAGGACCCGCCGCCCCGTCGCCGCGTCGCTCGCGGTCGCCGGCTACGTGATCATGATCGTGCCGATCCTGTTCGTCGTCGCCACGGCTTTCACCGCCGGATCCACGCTCCGCTTCCCGCCGGAGGGGCTCTCGTTCCGCTGGTTCGGCGAGGCGCTCTCGTACGACCCGTTCCTGGAGTCGCTGGCCACCAGCGCGCAGCTCGCCGTGCTCTCGACGGCGATCGCCCTGCTGATCGGCATCCCGGCGACCCTGGCGATCTACCGGGGCAGGATCCCCGGCCGCTCGCTGATCGAGGGGCTCTTCCTCTCGCCGCTGATCGTGCCCGAGCTCGTCGTCGGCCTGGCGCTGTTCCAGCAGCTCGTCGTCACGCTCGACATCGACAACGCGACCGTGCTGCTGATCGGCCACACGGCGCTCCTGCTCCCCTACGCCGTCCGCGTGACCGGCGCCTCGCTCGCCACCAGCGACCCGGCGCTCGAGGAGGCCGCCCGCGGCCTCGGGGCCGGACCGCTGCGCACCTTCTTCACCGTCACGCTCCCGATCCTGCGCCCCGGGGTCTTCTCGGCCGCGCTGCTCGGATTCGTGACCTCGTTCAACAACGTCCCGCTGTCGCTGCTCCTGCAGAGCCGCGACGCCAGGACCCTCCCCGTGAGGATGCTCGACTACGTCCAGCAGAGCTACGACCCCATGGTGGCGGCCACGTCCACCCTCATCCTCGCGGCGACCGTCGTCATCGCGATCATCGCCGAGCGCAGCGTCGGCTTCGCCCAGATCTTCGGAGGCATCAACCGATGAGCGCAGCAGCGGAATTCGTCGACGTCAGTCAGGTCTTCGGTGACTTCACCGCGGTCGACGGCATCGACCTGGCGATCCCGTCCGGGAAGCTGACCACCCTCCTCGGGCCCAGCGGATGCGGCAAGACCACGTCGCTGCGGATGCTCGCCGGGTACTCGACGCCGACCTCGGGCCGGATCCTGATCGACGGCGTCGACAGCACCCGGCTCGCTCCCGAGAAGCGCGGACTGGGCATGGTGTTCCAGTCGTACGCGCTGTTCCCGCACCTCAGCGTCGCCGACAACGTCGGCTACGGGCTGAAGCTGCGCGGTCTCGGACGCGCCGAGCGGGCTCAGCGGGTGACCGAGAGCCTCGAGATGGTCGGGCTCGCGCACCTCGCAGCGAGCCGACCGCGACGCCTCTCGGGCGGACAGCAGCAGCGCGTCGCCCTCGCCCGCGCCATCGCGATCCGCCCCCGGCTGCTGCTGCTCGACGAGCCGCTGTCGAACCTGGATGCGCGGCTCCGCGTGCAGATGCGCTCCGAGATCCGCCGCATCCAGTCCGAGACGGGGCTGACCGTCGTGCTGGTCACGCACGACCAGGACGAGGCGCTCGAGATGAGCGACGAGATGGTGCTCATGCGCGCCGGGCGCATCATGCAGCAGGGCGCACCGGCCGCGGTCTTCGGCGCTCCGGCGAACCGCTTCGTCGCCGACTTCCTCGGCTACGAGAACTTCCTCGGCCTCGCCGACGGCTCGCTCGTGACGGTGCGGCCGGAGCACCTCTCGGTGACGAGCGGGGCCGCCGCCCCCTCCGGCGCACTGTCGCTGGACGCGGTCGTCGTCGACGTCGCCTACCGCGGGGTCGACGTTCTGGTGACGGTCGAAGCGACGGATCCCGCCGGCGACCCGGTGCGGCTGGTGTCGGACGTGCGCGCCGACTCCGCCGCGCGCGTCGCGCCCGGGGACGCGGTGGTCGTGTCGGCCGCGGCGTCGCGGATCGTCGCACTGGCCCGCGACTGAACGCGGCGCCTGCTCCCGCGCTCTCCTCGTTCTCTCCGTCCTCCTCTTCCCCAGCAGCTCCCCCTCCGCAGCACCTCTCGAAAGGAACCGCCATGTCCCGCACCACACCCCGGCGCGCCGTCGCCCTCACCGCCGGTGCCGTCATCGGCGCCCTCGCCCTCGCCGGCTGCTCCGGCGGCTCCGGCTCCTCGGAGTCCGACGGCGCCTCCGAGACGCTCGTCGTCAGCACCTTCCCCTTCGGCGTCGAGCAGTTCCAGGAGGCTGTCATCGACCCCTTCACCGAGGCGACCGGCATCGAGGTCGAGGTCGAGACCGGCTCCAACTCCGACCGGCTCTCGCAGCTGCAGCTCGCGGGCGGCGACGACCCCGGCGTCGACGTGATGCTCATCAGCGACTACTACGCCGCACTCGGCCAGGAGGACGACCTCTTCGAGCAGGTCGACGCGGACGCCGTGCCCGCGATCGCGGACATCGCCGACTTCGCGAAGGAGGACGTCTACCTCGGCCCGGCCTACAGCTACCAGCTCAACGGCACGCTCTACTCCACCGACGCGTTCTCGGCCGAGCAGGCCGCCGACTGGGAGCTCTACGGCGACTCCGCGAACGCCGGGCGCGTCGCGCTGCCCGACATCTCGGTCACCGCGGGCCAGCTGATGATCAGCGGAGTCGCGGCCACCTACGGCGACGGCCCCTACGACATCGACACGGCGCTCGACACCCTGTCGGGCTGGGCGCCCGGCGTGCTGCAGTTCTACAGCTCCTCCACCGAGGTCACGAACCTGCTGACGCAGGGCGAGATCACCGCCGCCGACGCGCTGAGCGGCTTCGCCACCGACCTCGTCGCCTCGGGCGAGCCCATCGGCTGGACCCCTCCCGCGACCGGCCGCTACATGGCGACCAACCGCGCGATGATCCCCGCGGGCGCCGCGAACACCGACGCCGCCGAGCAGTTCATCGACTACCTGCTCTCGGTCGAGGCGCAGACCTCCTCCGCCGAGATCGTGGGTGACCTGCCCGTCAACCTCGCCGCGCAGGTCCCGGAGTCGATCACCGCCGTCGTCGGCGACATCGCCGCCGACCCCACGGCCGCCGGCTACGAGACCCTCGACCCGACCGAGCTCGTCCCCACCCGCTCGGAGTGGGTCGACCGCTTCGCCCGCGAGGTCACCGCCCAGTAGGCGGCCCGCCCGTGCGCGGCCGCCGCGCCGCGCACGGGCCCTCCACCCTGCACCGCCCGCACCACCCGGAGAGACCGCCATGAGCACCGAGACCGCCGCCCCGACCGCCGCCGCCGGCGCCGTCCCCGACGAGTGGATCCGCCGGATCCCCAAGGTCGACCTGCACTGCCACCTGATCGGGACCGTGCGTGCGAGCACGTTCGCCGAGCTCGCCCGCCGGGAGCGCCTCGCGCTGCCCGCCGACCCCGAGCGGATCTTCGCCGACATCAACTCCCTCCCGCCCGACCCCGCGCTCTACCACGACACTGTCGTGCCGGTGCCGCAGGGACGCTCGGCCGGCGAGCCCGAGGTCTCGTACTCGCTCTTCCAGGCGTCGGAGTGGGTGGTGCAGGTGCTCCGCTCCCCCGAGGACCTGACGCGGATCGTCTACGAGGCCTTCGAGGACGCGCACCACCGCAGCGGCACCCGTCATCTCGAGCTCTTCTTCGACGGCGTCCCCGAGCACCTGGCGGGCCTGGGCTACCGCGGCAGCGTCGAGGCGTACGCCGACGGCATCCGCGCGGCCGAGCGCGACTTCGGCATGACCGGGCGGATGATCGCCGGCATCGACCGCAGCCGCAGCGGCGAGGAGGCCCTCGCCCTCGTGCAGCAGGTCGTCGACTCCCCGCACGAGTACGTCGCCGGCATCGGCCTCGACAACCTCGAGACCGCCGGCCCGCCCGAGCGCTTCGCAGACGCGTACGCCCTGGCCGGACGAGCGGGCCTGGGCCGCACCGCGCACTCCTCCGAGCACGCCCCCACCGCCGCGAACACGATCACCTGCCTGGATCTGCTGGGCTGCGACCGCATCGACCACGGCTACTTCGTGCTCGAGGACCCGGCCGTCGTCGAGCGGATGCGCGAGGACGGAGTGGTCTTCACCGTCGCGTCGACCACCTCCCGCCGCTCCTGGCGCCCGTGGCGCCGCGCCTCCATCCGCGCCATGCTCGACGCCGGTCTGCGCGTCACCCCCTGCTCGGACGACCCGGGGATGTTCCCGACGACGCTCGCCGACGAGTACCGGATCGCCGCGGGGCCGATCGGAGCGACGCACGCGCAGCTGCGCGCGATGGCACTGACCGGGGTGGACGCGTCGTGGCTGCCCGCGGCCGAGAAGGCGCGGCTGCACGTGGCGGCCGCGGCGGAGCTCGATGCACTGGACGCGGAGTTCGGGCTGGGGCTCTAATCCCGGACGCGCCACCTCCGCGCCGAGAAGGCGAGGGAATGTCAGTGGTCGACGGTTCACTGCTCGCATGACGGAGATCGGTACGACGGAAGCGGTGCTCGCGGAGGTCCGCGAGCGCGGCGACCGCGCCGCCGCGCTCGCCCGCTCGGCTGCACCGCTCCACCTCGCCGCGGCCGAGGAGCTGTACGCGGGCTACCGCGCAGCTCTCGAGCACCCCGAGGCGTTCTCCCGAGGCCGGTCGCGCAGCGAGTCGAGCGATCTCGTGGAGCGCTCGATCCGAGCCGAGTTCGCGGTCGCCCTCAGGGTCTCGGAGGCGTCCGCCTCGCGCTCACTGGAGCAGGCGCAGCTGCTCGTCGAGGATCTGCCGATGACCAGGGCCGCGCTGGCCGGAGCGCGCATCCTCTGGGAGTCGGGCCGCATCGTCTGCGCCGTCGCCGACACGCTGCCCGTCGCCTCGCGAGCCGCGTTCGACGAGCGCGCAGCCCGTCTCGCCGTCTCCCTGACCCCCACCCAGCTGCGGCGAGCCCTGGCGCGACTCCGGGAGGAGCTGCACGAGCAGCCCCTCGCCGAGCGCCACCGGCGAGCCCGTGAGGACCGGGCCGTGTGGATCACGCCGGAGATCGACGGCATGGCGACCCTGTCCGCGCTCCTCCCCGCTCCCACCGCGATCGGAGCGTTGGCCCGCCTCGACCGGCTCGCGCGGACCCTCCGCGAGGGCCGCGCCGGCGCCGGTGAGCACGGCGACCAGCGCCGCGACGAGCCGTGCGACGACCGCACCCTCGCGCAACTGCGCGCCGACGCCCTCGCCGACCTGCTGTGCGACGGGGACGTGTCGGGCACCTCGCCCGGCGAGCCCGGTGCACCCACGTTCGTCCCCGGGGTGCGCGCCGAGATCCGCCTGACCCTCCCCGCCACGACCGCCGCCGGTCTCGACGACTCCCCCGCAGACCTCGACGGCTACGGCCCCGTGCCGGCCGATGTCGCCCGGGAGCTGGTCGCCGGCGGCGCCTCCTTCACTCGCGTCGCGACCGATCCCGGTGCCGGCACCGTCGTCTCCGTCGGCCGCACGCTGCGCGTCCCACCCCCGGGGATGCGCCTCCACCTGCAGCTGCGCGACCAGACCTGCCGCTTCCCGGGCTGCACCCGTCCCGCGTCGCGCACCGAGGCCGACCACGCCGTCGAGTGGCGCCATGGCGGCGAGACCGCCCTCCGCAACCTCGCCTCCCTCTGCGTCGCCCACCACCACGTCCGCCACGGCGACCGCTGGACCTACGTCCTCCACCCCGACGGCACCGCCGACTGGACCACCCCCACCGGACGCCGTGTCACGACCCGCCCGGGCCCGGTCCCCGGCGCCCCGCCGGGCTCGGACCCGCGGTTCGCCGACCCGCCGCCACCCTTGTGAGCAGGCGACCGCGGAAACCCGCGTCGCGTCGCGCCCATCGATCGAATGTGAACCAGGGTGCGTGGGCACCCGCGGCTCCCGGCGACGGCGGGTCGCGATACGCCGCTTCCGGCGCCTACTCGACCAGCAGGCCTGCGTATCGCCGCGCGCGAAGCACATCCCTCCCCGGAGAACGGGACCACCTCGCCGAGCCGACCACGCGACGCCACGGGGCGATCCGTGTGCGAGCGGATCGCGTAGCGGAACGCACTCCGCTCTGCCGACCGCGCCCGACTCGAACAGCCGACCGCGCGCCGATCGACGAGGACCTCGTCGAATCGGACTCAGTCCAGCAGCAGCGCCGGCTCCTCCAGCACGCTCGCCACGTCGGCCACGAAGCGGCTCACCACGTCGCCGTCGACAACGCGGTGGTCGAACGATCCGCCGACCGTGGTCACGTAGCGGGGACGGACCTCGCCGTCGACGACCCACGGCTTCTGCTTGATCGTGCCCAGCGCGATGATCGCGACCTCGCCGGGGTTCAGGATCGGAGTGCCCGTGTCCATCCCGAAGACGCCGATGTTGGTGATCGTGATGGTGCCGTTCTGCATGTCGGCGGGCGCCGTCTTGCCGTCGCGGGCGTCGAGCGTGAGCTTCTCGAGGGCCTGGGCCAGCTCGAGCAGGCTCATCGACTGGGCGTCCTTCACGTTCGGCACGATCAGTCCGCGGGGGGTGGCCGCGGCGATGCCGAGGTTGACGTAGTGGCGCACGATGATCTCGGAGTCGGTCCACGCCGAGTTGACGGTCGGGTTCCTCCGGACCGCCCAGATGATGGCCTTCGCCATGATCAGCAGCGGCGACACCTTGGTGCCGGCGAAGTCGGGCGAGTTCTTCAGGCGCTTGACGAACTCCATGCTGCGCGTGGCGTCGACGTCGACGAAGACGCTGACGTGCGGCGCGGTGAAGGCGCTCTGCGACATCGCGGCGGCGATGGCCTTGCGGACGCCGCGCACCGGGATCCGCTCCTCGCGGGAGTCGGCCCAGGCGGGGGTCTGGATGTTGCGGAAGACGCTGGCCTGCGAGGCGTGGCGGATGACGTCGTCGCGGGTGACCTCGCCGGCGAGGCCGGTGGCCTGCACCTCGAGGAGGTCGACGTCGAGGTCCTTCGCGAGCTTGCGGATGGGCGGCTTCGCGATGACGGGGAGCGCGGCCGCGGCGGGGACCGACGTCGGGCGCGGCGGCGCGGCCGGGCGCGCGGGGGCCGCGGCGGCCGGAGCGCCCTGCGGTCGGCGGCGACGGGTGGCGACGTGGCCGCCCGCGGTGCCGTAGCCGACGAGCGCGGCGCCCGATCCCTCTCCGGGCTCGGTCGTCGACGGGGCGGGCGGAGCCGCCTGCGCCGGGTGGGCGGGGATCGCGGGGATCTCGGACCCGAGGGTGCCGGCTCCCGCCTGCACGGTGATGATCGGGGTGCCGACGTCGACCGTCTGGCCCTCGTCGACGAGGACGTCGACGACGGTGCCGCTGAACGGGGACGGCAGCTCGACCAGGGACTTCGCGGTCTCGATCTCGACGAGGACCTGGTTGACGGCGACCTCGTCGCCGACCTTGACCTTCCAGGCCACGATCTCGGCCTCGGTGAGGCCCTCGCCGACATCGGGGAGGAGGAACTGCTCTGTCATCGTCGGGATCTGCTTTCTGACGCTGGAGGGACGCGGACGCGTCGGGTGGGACGCGGACGCGTCAGTACGCGAGGGAGCGGTCGACGGCCTCGAGCACGCGGTCGACGTCGGGGAGGAAGATCTTCTCGACCTTGGCGGGTGGGAACGGGGTGTCGAAGCCGGCGACCCGCAGCACGGGCGCCTCGAGCGAGTAGAAGGCGCGCTCGGTGACGGTCGCCGCGATCTCGGAGCCGAGGCTCACGTTCGCGGACGCCTCCTGGGCGACGACGAGGCGGCCGGTCCGGCGCACCGACTCGAGCAGCGGCTCCCAGTCGATCGGCGAGAGCGAGCGGAGGTCGACGACCTCGATGCTCGTCCCCTCCTCGCCCGCGAGCTCGGCGGCCTGGAGCAGCACCGACACCATCGGGCCCCAGCCGACGACGGTCACCTCGGTGCCCGGTCGCACGACGCGGGAGGCGTGCAGCGGAACGGCGGAGGCGCGCAGGTCGACGTCGCCCTTGGGCCAGTAGCGGCTCTTGGGCTCGAAGAACATCACCGGGTCGTCCGAGGCGATGGCCTCCTGGATCATCCAGTAGGCGTCGTTGGGCGTGGACGGGCTCACCGCGCGCAGACCGGCGGTGTGCGCGAAGTACGCCTCGTTGCTCTCCTGGTGGTGCTCGACCGCTCCGATGTGTCCGCCGTACGGCACGCGAATCACGACGGGCATGCTCAGCTGCCCCTCGTGCCGGTTGGTCATCTTGGCCAGCTGCGAGGTGATCTGGTCGAAGGCCGGGTAGATGAAGCCGTCGAACTGGATCTCGCAGACGGGCCGGAAGCCGCGCATGGCGAGTCCGATCGCGGTCCCGACGATGCCGGACTCGGCGAGCGGGGTGTCGAGGACGCGCTGCGGTCCGAACTCGGCGTGCAGTCCCTCGGTGATGCGGAAGACGCCGCCGAGGGGGCCGATGTCCTCGCCCATCAGCAGGACGCGGTCGTTCTCGGTCATCGCGCGGCGGAGGCCGGCGTTGAGCGCCTTGGCCATGGACATCGACTGGAGCTGCTCCTCGGAGAGGTGCGGCTGGGCAGCCGTGGTGCTGGTGTCGATCGTCATCGCGGGTCGCCTCCGAACGAGTCCTCGTAGCGCTGCAGCCACGCCTTCTGCTCGGCCACCTGCGGATGCGGTTCCGAGTACACGTGGTCGAAGATCACGTCGACCGGCGGCGCCTCCAGCTCGAGCAGCCGGCGGCGGATGTCGGACGCGTAGTCCTCCGCCTCCGCGTCGACCTCGTCGAAGAAGGACTGCTCCACTCCCTCGGTGCGCAGGTACGCGGCGAAGCGCGTGAGCGGGTCCTTCGCGATCCACGAGGCGAGCTCGTCGTCGGTGCGGTACTTCGTCGGGTCGTCGCTCGAGGTGTGCGCGCCGATGCGGTAGGTGAGCGCCTCGATGAACTGGGGTCCGCCGCCCGAGCGGGCGTCCTGGAGGTGCTTCGCGGTGACGGCGTAGCTCGCGAGCACGTCGTTGCCGTCGATCTGCACGCCGGGGATCCCGAAGCCGGAGGAGCGGAGGTAGAGCGGGCTGCGCGACTGCGTCGCCACGGGCACCGAGATCGCGTAGTGGTTGTTCTGCAGGAAGAAGACCTGGGGCGTCTGGTAGCTCGCGGCGAAGACCATCGCCTCGCTGACGTCGCCCTGGCTCGAGGCGCCGTCGCCGAAGTAGACGACGACCGCCGCGTCCTTCTCGGGGTCGCCGGTGCCGGTCGCCCCGTCGAAGGTCAGCCCCATCGCGTAACCGGTGGAGTGCAGCGCCTGCGAGCCGAGCACGAGCGTGTAGAGGTGGAAGTTGCCGTTCGCCGGATCGGTGGGATCCCAGCCGCCGTGCGTGGTGCCGCGCAGCAGAGCGAGGACGTTCAGCAGGTCGATGCCGCGGATCTTGCCGACGACGTGCTCGCGGTAGGAGGGGAACACGTGGTCCTGCGGGCGCATCGCGAAGGCCGAGCCGACCTGCGCCGCCTCCTGGCCGTGGCTGGGCACCCAGAGCCCGAGCTGACCCTGCCGCTGGAGGTTCGCGGCCTCCTTGTCGAAGCGCCGGACCACCGCCATCTCGCGATAGAAGGAGCGGTGCTGCTCCTCGCCGATCCCGTCGAGGAAGGAGGCGTACTGCTCTGCCGCGGGGGTCGGGGCGAAGCGCCCGTCCGCGGTGAGGAACTGGACCGTCGGCGACTCCGTGCTGGTGACTACCACCCGACTAACCTATCCGCCTCGCGGGATGCCCCTGCGGGAGGGACCCCACAATCTCGGCCGCCGCCGAGAGGAGCTTGTCGACAGACTCCTCCTCGCCGATCGAGACCCGGATGCCCTCCGGCGGGAACGCCCGGACGACGACGCCGGCCCGCTCGAAGACGCTCGCGGCCCACTCCGTCTGCTCGCGCGTGTCGAACCAGAGGAAGTTGGCCTGCGAGTCGGGCAGCGTCCAGCCCGCCTCCCGGAGCGACTGCTGCACGCGGTCGCGGAGCGCGACGATGCGGTGCACGCGCTCGAGCAGCTCCTCGCGGTGTCGGAGGGACGCGACGGCGGCGGTCTCGGCGAACCGGGTCACCGAGAGCGGGATCGCGGTCGACCGCGCCGCGTCGAGGATCCGGGGGTGGCCGATCGCGTAGCCGACGCGCAGTCCCGCGAGCCCGTAGGCCTTGGAGAAGGTGCGGGCGATCACCAGGTTGGGGTACCGGCCGAGCAGCGCCGTGCCGTCGACGGCGCGCTCGTCGTCGACGAACTCGGCGTACGCCTCGTCGAGGAGGACGAGGACGTCGCTCGGGACCCGCTCGAGGAACGCCTCGACGTCGTCGGCGGTCGCGATCGTGCCGGTGGGGTTGTTGGGGCTGCAGACGATCACCAGGCGGGTGCGCTCGGTGATCGCCAGCGCCATCGCGTCGAGGTCGTGCGTGTCGTCGGCGCGCAGCGGGACGCGCACGCTCGTCGCTCCGGCGGTGGTGACGAGGGAGGGGTACGCCTCGAACGAGCGCCAGGCGTAGACGACCTCGTCGCCCGCTCCGGCCGCCGCACTGATGAGCTGCGCGATGACGGCGACGGATCCGGCCCCGACGATCACCTCGTCGAGACCGACGCCGTACTCCTCGGCGAGCGCCGTCCGCAGGGCGGTCGCCGCCGCATCGGGGTAGCGGTTGAAGTCGCTCACCGCGTGCACTTCGTGCAGGACGGAGGGCAGCGGATCGAACGGATTCTCGTTCGAGGACAGCTTGAACGCGTCGGCGGCCGCCGCTCGACCCTGGCGGTAGGCCGGGAGGGCGAGGATCTCGGGGCGGAGGCGGACGGGAGGGGCCGACGGGTCTGTCACCCGCCCATGGTAGGCGGCAGGGGGGACACACACCCCCTGGCCCGCGGCAAGCTCCCTTCTTCGGGGGCCGATCGAGGCCCTGTCCCCCGATAAGGTGCCGTCATGCGGAGTCGACGGCGAACCGAGCGGTGCCCTGGTGCGCACCGGGAGCCTCACCGCGTCGTCGCCGCCGTCTCGGCGGGCCTGCTGACCCTCGCGCTCGTCGCCTGCACCCCGAAGGAGGACGCGGCCGGTCCCCCTCCGACGCCCCGCGAGACGTCGATCGAGGTGACCGCTCCGGCCGAGTTCACCGCGGCGAAGGAGCGGGCGCTGAGCGTCCGCGACGACGTGCTCGCCCTGCTCGCGGCCACCGACCGCTCGGTCGAGGGCAGCGCCAGGGGCGACCTCCTCGCCTCCGTCCCCGCTCTCACCGCCGCCCTCGCCGGCGTCTCGACCGAGGAGCTGACGGCCGCGGCCGATGCCGCCGTCGACGCCGAGCTCGTCGTCGCGGATCGCGTGCTGGGCCTCGGTGCCGGCACCCTCGCCTCCGGCTCCGGGTCCAGCGCCCGCCGAGCCGCACTGCGCACCGCGATGGGCGAGCTCGAGGCGGCCGTCGCCGCCCGCGGCGGTCTGGCCGCTCCCGCCCGCGCCGTGCTGGACGCGCGGGACCCGCTGATCCCGCCTCCCGGCAGCGGAGTCCCGCCGCGCGCCACGCAGGCACCCCAGCCGCCCGCGGCCACTCCCCCACCCGCGCAGCCCACCCCGGAGCCGACTCCGACCGAGCCGCCCGTCGAGCCGCAGCCGACGGCGCCCCCCGCGCAGCCGGAGCCGCCGCCGCAGCCCCCGGCGCAGCCGGAACCGCCGGAGCAGCCCGAGCCCACTCCGACCCGGCAGCCGCCGATCGATCCGATCCCCGACTGCGGCAGCGACCCCTCGCTCTGCCCGCCCGTCCCCTCGCCGTCGATCGACGACCCCCGCTGACCCACCGGCTCTCGCGGGCGGCCCCGCGGACCGGGATAGTGGAGGCATGCGCAGACTCCTCCTCGGCCTCCTGACCAACGCCGTCGCGATCTGGCTCACCACGCTCGTGGTGGCGGGGGTGCGCGTCGCTCCGTACGAGGAGGGGGCCACCGCCGCCGTCCTCACGTACCTCCTCGTGGCGGTGATCTTCGGAGTCGTGAACGCCGTCGTCGGCGGCGTGATCCGCGTGGTCGCGTTCCCGCTGTACCTGCTGACGCTCGGGCTGATCTCGTTCCTCGTCAACGGGGCGCTCCTGCTCCTGACCGCCTGGGTCAGCGGCCTGTTCGGGTTCGGACTCGAGGTGGACGGCTTCTGGTGGGGCGTGCTCGGCGCCCTCGTGCTCGCGATCGTCAACTGGTTCATCGGGCTCCTCGTGCGCCCGTTCCTGCGGAGCCGCGAGAGCTGACCGGCACCGTCGTCAGGCGGACGCCGACCCGGGAGTCGGGTGCCGAGCGCCACAGGGCGAAGAGCCCCGCACCGGCGACCGCCAGGCGCGGGTCGCTGTCGAGGGTCTGCGCGGTCGCGATGTAGGAGTGGAGTGCGTGCGCGGGCACGGCGCCCTCCTGCAGCGTCGCGACGGGATCGGACCCCCGCTCCACGCGGACGACGCCCGGCTCCAGCGCGCTGGTCCGCCCGAATCCGGCGAGGGCCGGCACCAGGTCGTCCGAGTGCTCGACCGACACGGTCCGGGTGCCGTCGGGCAGATCCAGACCCCGGATCGGGCTGCCGAACGCGACGACGTCGTGCACGTCGTACCGCCCCGACTGCGCGACGCGCGCCGCGATCAGCCCGCCCTGCGAGTGCGCGACGATCGTGACGGGCGCTCCCGGAGGCACGCCCGCCGCCTCCATCGCGGCCAGCGTCCCCTGCACCGAGGTCCCGGCGCTCCCGCTCATCGCCTGCAGGTTCGCGGCGGCCCCGAAAGCCTGCGCGGGATCCCCGCTCCAGTCGGTCGTCCCCGAGACGGCGACGAGCCACTCCGATCCGTAGCGCTCGATCACGACCTGCGGCCCGTCCGGGTCGCTCGGCGGGACCCGCCCCGCGAGCTCGCCCCAGCCGCGCGGCGGGGCGGCGGCCGATCCGAAGGGCGGCGCAGGAGGATCCGCCCGCTCGAGACGGAGCCGCCGCTCACCCGGCGGGGGCACCGCGCCCAGCAGCGTCCCGAGCACGACGAGCACCCCCGACGCCGAGCCGACGCCGGTGCCGATCACCCGCTCGTCAGGCGGGGCGCCGAGTGCGGCCGCGATCGGCGGCGGCAGCAGCAGTACTCCGATCTCGGTCCCCAGCCCGATCGTCGAGATCAGCGCGCGGATCCCCTCGAGCACCAGCGGATCGCCCAGCAGCGCCCGCACCAGCTCGTCGCGCTCCTGCTCGAGCGCGGCCCGGTCGCCGCCCGCGAGCAGCGCCGCTCCGACACCGTGCACCGCCTCCGTCGTCGCGCGCACGAGCGCCGCAGCGTCCGCGAGCGCGGTCGGTGCGCGGTGCCCGAGCGACTCCTCCGCCCGTCGCGCGAAGGCGACCACCGCGACGACGGGAGCGGAGCCGGGTCGCAGCGGCGGCGGCTCCTCCGCCCGCTCGTACGCGGCAGCGGCGCTCGCCAGAGCCGCCCGCAGCACGTCCGCCTCCTGGGCGAGCACGCGCAGCCGCGCGCCGAGGAGGCCGAGCTCGCCCGAGCGCTCCGGCGAGGTGAGCGCGACGGCCGGCGCCGCCGCGTCGACCTCGGCCGCGCACTCGGTGAGACCCGCCCCGAGCACGCTCAGCATCCGCTTCCGCTCGTCGAGCTCGAGCGTCTCGACCCGCGCGGTCACCGCACGCCCTCCGCGAGCATCGCCGCGCTCGCCTCGAGGACCGCGAGATCGCCCAGGATCCGGGCCGCCCGCTCCGCGAAGCCCCTCGCCGCCGCGTCCTCCCAGTCGGCGTCGGGGACGAGCCCCGCCGCCTCCGCCCGCAGCTCGCCCACCCTCTCCGCGAGGACGCGGAGCTGCGGCCCCGCCCCGTGCGCCGTGTGCTCGATCACCGTGCTCGCCTCCGTCATCGGGCCCCCGCGGAGCCAGCATCGCCACACGACCGCGCGGCCGGGCACCGCCGGGTCGGTTCGGGGGAGGACGGAGCGGACCGACCGGGTGTGAGGGAGCCCTCGTGCACCAGAATGAGCGGGTGACCCCCCGCCCCCTCGCGCCCTCGGCCTTCGCCGTGTGCTTCGTCTGCACCGGCAACATCTGCCGATCGCCGATGGCCGAGGTCGTCCTGCGCTCGCTGGCCGAGCGGGCAGGCCTCGGCTCGGTCATCGAGATCACCTCGGCCGGCACCGGCGAGTGGCATCTCGGCGAGCAGGCCGACCACCGCGCGCTCGACGCCCTCGAGCGACGGGGCCTGGACGGCGCCCGCCACCGCGCCCAGCTCTTCGATCCCTCGCGGTTCGGGGAGTTCGACCTGGTCGTCGCCCTCGACCACGGTCACGAGCGCGCCCTGCGCTCCTGGGCGCGGACGGACGTCGACCGCCAGAAGGTCCGCCGGCTGCTCGCCTTCGAGCCGGGCCTCTCCCCGCAGGGCGACGTGCCCGACCCCTACTATTCCGATGCGGCGGCGTTCGACTCCGTGCTCGCGCTCATCGAGCGGGCCTGCGAGTCGCTCTTCGCCCAGATCGAACCCGGACTGCGCGGCAACCGCGCGTCCCTCACCGACTCCCCCCGAGAACCGGAAGGCACCACCGCATGACGCTCCCCCTCCAGCCGCTCAGCCCGCTCGACGGCCGCTACAGCTCCGCCGTCTCCTCGCTCGGCGAGTACCTCTCGGAGGCGGGCCTGAACCGGGCGCGGGTGCACGTCGAGGTCGAGTGGCTGCTCGCCCTGACCGACCGACGGCTGTTCGGCTCCGAGCCCGTCGACGCCGCCACGGCGGAGGAGCTGCGCCGTCGCGCCCGCGACTTCGGCCAGGCCGAGATCGACGAGCTCGCGACCCTCGAGGCGACCACGCGCCACGACGTGAAGGCCGTGGAGTACCTCGTCCGTCACTGGCTGGCCGACCTGGGCCTGGACCGCATCGCCGAGCTCACCCACTTCGCCGCCACCAGCGAGGACATCAACAACCTCTCCTACGCGATCGTCGTGCGGCAGGCCGTCGGCGAGATCTGGCAGCCCAAGCTCCGCTCGGTCGTCGACTCCCTCCGCGAGCTGGCGGTGCGCTACCGCGACGAGTCCATGCTCAGCCGCACGCACGGCCAGCCGGCGACGCCGACCACGATGGGCAAGGAGTTCGCGGTCTACGCGTACCGCCTCGAGCGCGTCCTCGCGCAGATCGACGCCACGGAGTACCTGGGCAAGTTCAGCGGAGCGACCGGCACGTTCGCCGCGCACCTCGCCGCCGATCCCGACGTCGACTGGGCCGGTCTCGCCGAGGAGTTCGTCACCTCGCTCGGTCTCGACTTCAACCCGCTGACCACCCAGATCGAGTCGCACGACTGGCAGGCCGAGCTCTACGGCAAGGCCGCGCACGCCAACCGGATCCTGCACAACATCTGCACGGACATCTGGACCTACATCTCGCTCGGCTACTTCCGGCAGATCCCGCAGGCCGGAGCGACGGGCTCGTCGACCATGCCGCACAAGATCAACCCGATCCGGTTCGAGAACGCCGAGGCCAACCTCGAGCTCTCGAGCGCACTGCTCGACTCCCTCGCGCAGACCCTCGTCACCTCGCGGCTGCAGCGCGACCTGACCGACTCGACGACGCAGCGCAACATCGGAGTCGCCTTCGGCCACTCCCTGCTCGCCCTCGACAACATCGCGCGCGGCCTGCTCGAGATCGACCTCGACCCGCGCGCGCTCGCGGCCGATCTCGACACCAACTGGGAGGTGCTCGCCGAGGCGATCCAGACCGTGATCCGCGCGGAGGTGACCGCCGGGCGCTCCTCGATCACCGACCCCTACGCGATGCTCAAGGACCTCACCCGCGGCAAGCGCCTCGGCGCCGAGGACCTCGCGGCCTTCGTCGACGGTCTCGACATCGGCGGGTCCGCGAAGGCGCGCCTGCTGGCGCTGACCCCCGCGGGCTACACGGGCGCAGCCTCGGCCCTGGTCGACCGCCTGAACTGACGGAGGCGCCGGTGTCGGCGGTCGTGCGTAGCGTCGGGGCATGCCCCGCCGCCGCACCGCCGCCGTCACCGCCTGCAGCATCGACGGGTGCGCTCTGCCGACCGAGGCGGGCGCACCCGTCGCGCTGTGCGCGGCGCACCTCGGCCTCGCCCACGACTGGGTCGCCCGCGAGGACGGAGTCGTCGACGCGCTGCCGTCGCCGTGCCCCGTCTGCGGATCCCGGCTCGGCGTCCACCTGCCGTCGGCCTGGCTCTGCGCCGCGTGCGAGTGGCGGCACGGCGAGGTGCCCGACGGCGAGCTCGGGCCGCCGCGCGTCGAGGTGGTGTACTACATCCGCTTCGGCGACCGGCTGAAGATCGGCACGAGCGCCAACCCGCGCCAGCGGCTGCACCGGCTGCGGCACGAGGAGCTGCTGGCCTTCGAGCGCGGCGGTCGATCGCTCGAGCAGCACCGGCACGCGCAGTTCGCCGCCGAGCGCCTCGAGCGCACGGAGTGGTTCGCGCGGAGCCCCGCCCTCGACCGTCACGTCGAGACGGTCCGGGCGGGCGAGCCCGATCCGTGGGCGACTCACCGCCGCTGGGTCAGCGAGGCCCTGGCGCTGCGCACCTGACGACCATCGGAGTCAGCGGCACCACGCATCCACGAGCAGCGGCCCGCGGATCTCGCGCAGCCGCTCGAGGACCCGGTCCGCGAGGGCCGGCGAGACCGCCGACGCGGTCAGATCGAACGGACCGAGCGGAGCGAGCCTCCCCGTCCGCACGCGCAGCACCTCCCAGCCGGCCGCTCTCACCGCACGGTCCTTCCGCCGGTCGGCCTCCTCGCGCTTCCCGACGTGCTCGAGCCCGTGCCGACCCGTCGAGTCGTACTCGATCGCGACGCGCAGCTCGGCGAGCACCACGTCGGGCCACGCCTCGAGGTGGTCGAAGAACGGCTGCCTGAGCCGCACCGCCGTGAGCCCCGGCTCGAACTGCAGGCGCTCGGCGAGCAGCGCCCGCAGTCGCGCCTCGACGGCCGAGGCGGGCGGAGGAGCGCAGCGGCTCGCGAACGGCTCGCCGACGGGCAGATCCGGCGTCTTCGAGCAGAGCCGCGGAGGGCGACGGGAGGAGGGGCGCGGGGCGACAGCGCGCACGGGAGCAGCAGCCGCAGAGGCAGCAGGTGACGCCGTGCGCCCCGCCGACGCCGCCCGGGCGAGCGCCACCACCATCGGCTCCCCCACGTCCTCCCGCATCGGCGCCGCCCGCGGCCCTCGGGGAGCCGCCGCCTCGGCGCAGTCCGGGCACCACGACGAGCGCCGCCGCTCGCGCCCCGGCCGCATCCGCTGCTCCTCGGGCGTCGCCACGAACAGGTGACCCGTGTCGCAGAGCCAGCAGAGGTAGACATCGGCGGCCGGCGGGATCTGGCTCAGGACGATGCCCTCGTTGTACTCGGGCCGGTACTGGCGTACGAGCACCGGGTACGACCGCCACGCCTCCCGGTAGGTGCCCACCGCGTACGGCACCTCGACGCCGCGCGAGAAGCGCCGGCGCCGCCACCATCGTCCGATCTGCTCAGCCACGGCGGCACGCTAACGCGCACCTCCGACACCGCCGCGATCAGGAGGTGCTTAGGCGGTCACGGGACCGCGACGGGGATCAGGCCCCGTGCCCGCGGTCCTGCTCGTCGATGTCGGCGATCTCGGCGCCGTCGGGCTTGAAGGTGAGCGAGAACATCGCGATCGCGACGAGCACGACGATGAACGTCACTCCGAACGAGATCAGCGCCACCACGATCTCGCGGGTCGACAGCAGCACCACGCCGCCGACGAAGAGCGCCATGACGGCCGAGAAGCCGATCAGCTCGAGCGGGCGCAGACGATCCTTGCGGGTGGGCTGGAACGTGCGGGGCGTGAAGTGCTCGTCGTCGGCGCCCGGGGTCGAGCCGGAGTCGGGGGTGGGGCCTTCGGCGGTCATCGGTCTCCTCCGGTGGTCGGGGTGGAGGGCGCGACGGCGTCGGAGGCGCCCGCCCACTTGAGCGAGAACGCGGCGATCCCGAGGTAGACGGCGACCATCACGGCGTAGGCGCCGAGGAGCCCCACCGAGACGACGGGATGGGGCGGGAGGAGCGCGAAGGCCGCTCCGAGCAGGAGCGTCCCGGCTCCGACGACGACGGAGTCGCGCGCGGCGAGTCCGCTGCGGCGGCGCCCGGAGACCAACTCGAAGGTGCCCGCGACGAGGCCCCAGCCCGAGACGAGGGCGATGAACAGCATCAGCGACGGGACGGGCAGCGCGACCAGCGCGAGCACTCCCGCGAGCAGCGTCACTCCGGCCGACACGAGCGCGGGAGCGCGACCCGGTCCGGTGAGGGTGCGCAGGGCCAGGAGGAGCGACAGCGCGCCCGTGAGCAGCGCGAAGCCCGCGAACACGGCGAGGCCCAGGACGGGGCTGTGGTCGGGCGAGAACGTGACCGTGCATCCGGCGACGGCGGCGACGATCGCGCGACCCAGCGGGAGGAGCCAGGTGCGGCTCGTCGTCCGGGCGGTGTCGGCGGCTTCGGCCACGATCGAGCCTCTCTGGTGGTGCGGTCGGCGGAGGATGCGGGGCGGTCCGCCTCACGGTGCGGCGGGATGCGGTCCGGTGCGGGCGTCGGCCGCGCGGGCGGACCCGCCGGATCCCGCAGGCACGACGATTTTACGCCCCCGCCCGGCGCACGAGCGCCCGGCGCCTCTTCCCCAGCCTTATCCCCGGCGAGTTCCCGGTCCCCGCGGGTGCGCGGTCGAGCCCGACCGCGCACCCCACAGGGTCAGCGCGCGACGGTGCCGAGCCAGACGTCCTCGACCCGCGGGAAGACCGCGGTCGCCGAGAAGCGCTCGTCGAACCGGCGCGCGGCCCGCTCGACCATCTGCGCCCGCGCCTCGGCGTCGTCGATCAGCTCGCGCAGCGCGGAGGTGAGGGCCTCGGCGTCGCCCGCGGGCACGACCGAGCCGACACCCTCCGACAGCACCTCGGGGATCCCGCCGACGGCGGTCGAGACGACGGCGGCGTCGCGCGCCATCGCCTCGAGGATGAACATGGGCATGGCCTCGTCGCGCGAGGGCAGCACCGCGATCGCCGCCTCGTCGAGCAGGTCGAGCAGGCGGTCGTGCTCGAGCGAGCCGAGGAACTCGATGCCGGGGATGCTCCGGTCGACGATCTCCTCCTCGCGGATCGGACCCGCTACGAGCAGGCGCCACGTGTCGCCCTTCGCGAGATCGGCCCAGGCCTTCTGCAGAACGTCGACGCCCTTGCGCCGGCTGACGACCCCTCCGAAGACGACCGTGTCGGTCTTGGCCGACGGCGTCCCCTTCTCGATCGCGTTCGGCACGAGGTGCACGCGGTCGGCGGGCGCGTAGCGCCGGCAGATCTCGGACGTCTCCTCCGAGAGCGAGATGACCTCGTCCGCGCTCCGCAGCACGTTCTTCACCAGCGACGGGTGCGCCCGGGTGAACGCGGCGAACTCGCTGCCGTGCAGGTGGGCGACGGTGCGCAGGCCCAGGCGGTGCGCGAGGCGCAGGAGCGATCCCTCGCGCAGGAACGAGCCCCGCTCCGAGAGGTGCACGACGACGACGGCCTGCGGCTCGCGCCGGGCGAGCGCCACGATCCGCGCGGCGGCCGACGCCGCCAGGCGGGCCCCCGCCACGTGCTCACCGGGAGCGGTGCGCGACGAGATCACTCCGACCTCGGAGCGCTCGAAGGGCCAGGCCAGGTAGCCGTTGACCACCTGGGTCATGCCCCCGGGCACCTCGCCGCTGCGGCCCACGTGGTAGACCGGGCGCTTCGCGGCGGCACCGCGGGCGCGGCTCCCCCGGCTGGGCGTGCGGAGGAGCGACTGGATGTCGTCGCGCACGCCGCGGAGGCGACCGCGGGCCTCCAGCAGCGCCTCGAGCAGCTCGCGACGCCGGCCGGCGACGGCGCCGAGGAACTCGACCGCGTCCTCGGGGCGCGCCTTCGACATGTCGAGGGTGACGCCGTCGACGCCGATCGTCTCGAAGTGGCGGGACGCCTTGGTCGAGGAGTCCATCTGCAGGCTGACGGGGACCGCGCCCTCGGTGAACGCCATGATGATGACGTGCAGGCGGTCGCTCAGGGCGATGCGCGTGCGGCGGTAGAGCTCGCGGAGCTTCACCTCGTGCTGGTCGTGGGTGTCGCTCGGGTCCCAGTCCAGGAGCTCGGCGCCGAGGTCGGCGGCGAGGCGGCGCGACCGGTCGGAGTCGACCGCGACCTGCGTGACCACGTGGATGTCGAGGTCCTCGCGCTGCGCGTAGGCGGCGATGGCGTCCAGCCACTCCTTGCGGGGGTAGGGACGCGCGTCGACCTCGTGGTCCTCGCGGAGGGAGAGGACGAGGATGCGGCGCGCATCCTCCGGCTCCTGCAGGAACGAGCGGATCTCGTCGTCCGTCGCGCCCTCGCCGTAGCCGAGGTCCGGCATCGCCGCTCCCACCCGCATGTACGAGGCGGTGCGGTCGTCGCGCCAGCGGGTGTAGCTCGAGAGGGCCATCGAGGGCCACATGATCGCGCGCGGCAGCGGGGCGAAGTTCCTCGTGCCGACTCCGGCTCGGATGACCTTGCCGCCGCCCAGGCGCACGAGGGCGATCCCGGGGAGCATGACCAGGTGCTCCTTCATGCCGATCAGCGTCAGCTGGATCTCGCCCGGCTTGAAGACCGAGTGCGCACGACCGGCGAGCGCCTCGCGGGCGAGGGCCGCGTACCAGCGCACGAGCGAGCGGTAGACCGTGTCGTCCGGGCCCAGGCGCAGGCCGTCGTCGTAGCCCCACGGCGAGTGACCGACGTAGACGTGCATCGGCCCGGCCTCGCGCAGCCAGTCGAGGAGCTGGCGCCGGAGGATGATGTCGCCGATGTTCTCGTACTGTCCTCGTCCGACGGCGAAGATCGAGCGTGCTTGCGTCACAGGCGGGCCTTTCGGGTGCGGGTCGGGGTCTGTCGCGTCGCCCGGGCGGGGCGATCCGCCGGCCGGGCGTTCCCCGGGAGTGCTCCGGACGTCCTCGCGAGGCACCTCGGCGCGACGCGCATGAACACTATCGCAGCGCTCAGCAGGTGTTCGTGACGAAGAACGCCTTCAGGAATCCGCCGGTCTGGTAGAAGTACTGGCCGATCAGGTAGTCGAACCCCATGGGCTCGTTCGAGGGGATCATCGAGATCTCTCCCGAGTAGCAGCGCTCCATGATCATCCGCGCGCGGACGATGTGCGGCTCGTTCGTCATCACGATCACCGAGTCCCAGCCGTACTCCTCGGCCATCCGCTCGAGCTGCCGCGCCTCGCCCTGGGTGGTCAGCGGTTCGGCCGCGTAGCAGAGGACGTCGCCGCCCTCTTCGTTGCACTTCTTGTACTTCTTGTCCTCGTAGTCGGCCTGCATCTCCTCGGGGCCGACCGACAGCACCATCACTTCGGTGGCTCCCGACTCGATGATGCGGCGCGCGTACTCGACGCGGGCCCGGGTGGAGGGGCCGAGGACGAAGACGGCGTCGGCCTGCTCGGGGATCCGCTCGATGGGGGGCGTCACGTAGAGCGGGATCCCCGCACCGAGCAGCGCGAGCGCGATCAGGGGCACGAGGAGGACCCGCCGCAGCAGGAACCACCAGCGCGGAACGGCGCGGACGACGCGCTCGGCCCGGTGTCCGCTCGTCCGTCGGGACGGGGTGGGCGCCGGGGCGCCCGCCGAGGCGGTGCCGGTCGTGATCCCGTCCATCGCCGCCCCTCGTGATCCTGTCGTGCTCGTTCGACCCACCGGCGCCACTGATCCCGGGGATTCGGCGCGAGGGTCTCATGACGTTATCTCAGCGGATGTTTCGCCGATGAATCGGGGAGATGAATTCTCCGTCACGTCGGACTGTATCGGCTCGTACCCCCAAGGAGTGGGACAGCGGTCACGGGTAGTGTGGAGGCGTTCCCGCGGCCCCACCCCGAAGCCCGGATCCTCCTCCTCGTCCGTCACCGCATCCTCTCGCCGTCGAGCCCCGGCCGGTTCCCGCCCGCCCGGATCGCAGCGATCCCACGTCTGCCCGTCCCTGCGGGCAGCGGCGCCGCGAACCGGCGTCGAGGGCAGCCGGGGAGTCCGCACAGGGCTCGTCCCGCTCCCGCCGTACGTCCCCTGCACGCCCCCTGAGCCCCCTCGAGCCCCCGGAGCCACCCGTGAACCCCTCATCGCACACTCTCCCCCGCGAGCGGAGCCGCCCGGCGCGTCGACGCCGCGGCGTCGTCGTCGGGGCCCTCGTCGCGGCACTCGCCCTGCTCGTCACTCCCCTGGTCTCCCAGGCCGCCTCGGCCGACACCCTGGACCCCGGCGCCGGGAACACCGTCCGCGTGCAGGAGGGCGATCCCGCCCTCGTCTACGACGGGCCCTGGCGCACCATGTCCGGCGGCGACAGCGCCGGTGGCATCCGCTTCCTCAACCGCGCGGGATCGGTCACGCTCACGTTCCGCGGCACCGGGTTCACCTGGATCAGCCGCACCACCTCCTACGCGGGCATCGCCTCCGTCTCGCTCGACGGCGACGACATCGCCTCGGTCGACCGCTACAGCCCCACCGCGAAGTACAAGGTGCCGGTGTTCTCGCGGAGCGGCCTGCCGGACGCGCAGCACACGGTGACGATCTCGTACACCGGCACGCGGGCCGCGGCCTCGAAGGACAAGAACCTCGTCATCGACGCGTTCGACATCGTCCGCGGCGACGGATCGACTCCCGAGCCGACCCCCTCCGACGCACCGACCCCGACCAACGAGCCGGAAATCCCGACGAGCGACCCGTCCACGCCCGCCCGACCGGCGCTGACCCCGTCCGCGACCGCTCCGCTCGTCGCCGAGGAGACCGACCCCGTCCTCGTGTGGAAGGGACGCTGGAAGGACCTGAAGGGTGGCGACAGCGGAGGGTCGATGAAGTACCTGACCTCGGCGGGCTCCGTCTCGTTCGACTTCATCGGCACGTCCTTCCGCTGGCTCAGCCGCACGACCTCCTCCTCCGGCATCGCCAGCGTCTCGATCGACGGAGGACCGGCGACGGCGGTGGACCGCTACAGACCGAAGGCCGAGTACCAGGTCCCCGTCTTCGAGAAGAACGGCCTCGACCAGGGCAGGCACACCGTGACCGTCTCGTTCACCGGGAAGAAGAACCCGAAGTCCTCGGGGAACAACCTGATCGTGGACGCGTTCGTGCTCTCGGCCGACGGGCTCGCGGTCGGCGGAGTGACGCTCGCTCCGCTGGTCGACGGCTACGCGGTCGCGTGGAACGCACCGCTCTCCTCCGGCGCCGAGTCCTACGACGTCTTCCGCTCGAAGGCCGACGGCTCCGACGAGCGGAAGCTCGCCTCGGTCGCCGACCCCGTGCGCCTGTACCGCGACGAGGACGCCTCCGCCGACGAGGCCTACCGCTACTGGGTCGAGGGAGTCGACGGCTCCGGCAGCCGCGCCCGCCTGAACGAGTCCGTCTCGACGACGAACGCGATGCGCTCGCAGCGCGCCGCCGTGAGCGCGGCCTCCGACTGCCCCGCCCCCACCACGACGGTCTCCGACTCCGGCGAGCTGGACTCGGCGCTCCGCTCCGCGGGCTCCGGCGACGTGATCCGCCTCGCCGACGGCGAGTACACCGGCGAGTTCGCGCTGCGGAAGAAGAAGGACGTCTGGCTCTGCGGGTCCCCCGACGCCGTCGTGACCTCGGGAGGCGTCTCCTCGGGAACCGCGCTGATGCTCAACGACGTCGAGGACGTCCACCTCACCGGATTCACGGTGCGCGACTCCTTCCAGGGCGTTCAGGTGCTCGAGAGCGAGGGCGTGACCATCGCCGGGCTGACGGTCACCGGGATCGGCTACGAGGCGGTGCACCTGCGCAGCCAGACGACCGACTCCCTGATCACCGGCACGACGATCCGCCGCACAGGGCTCGTGACCGCCAAGTTCGGCGAGGGCGTCTACATCGGCACATCCGACCGCAACTGGTGCAAGTACAACGACTGCGACCCCGACCGCTCCGCCCGCATCTCGATCATCGACAACACGATCAGCGACACGGGAGCCGAGCCGATCGAGGCGAAGGAGGGTACCCTCGACGGGTCGATCCTCGGCAACACGGTCTCGGCCGGGTCGCGCCTCGACTCCGACGTGGCCTCGCTCGTCCTCGTGTCGGGCAACGGATGGCGGGTCAGCGGCAACACGGCCACAGGAGGCACGACGTACGGCTACCAGGTCATCACGCGCGCCGACGGCTCGGGCAACGACAACTCGATCGACGGCAACCTCGCCGTCGGCTCGACGTCGGCGCCGGTGTACCTCCACCAGCCGTCGAAGTGGACCACCGAGGGCAACACGCTGAGCTGCTCCAACTCGGGCGCCGACCCCGTCGGAACGCAGCCCTGCACCCCGTGACGCACTGACCGGCCCCTCGCCGGCCCGAGCACCCGCGCCGCCCCCGTCGACCCGACGGGGGCGGCGCTGTCGTTGCGGGGGGCGTGCCCGGGACTGGTCGTCCCCCCTGCTCATCGAGCAGTCCGCGTGGCGGCCGTATCGAGCGGAGGGGCGCCTTCGGTGCCGGCGCAGGGCGGGGACGAGACGCGGCTTCTGGGAGACGTGGGTCTCGATACGCCCCTTCGGGGCTACTCGACCAGCGAGGAGGCGGGGGTCTCTTCCCAGTAGGTCCACCAGCACCCGGAGCCGGTCGGTCTCGATACGCCCCTCCGGGGCTACTCGACCAGCCGACTGCCTGCTGATCGAGTAGCCCGCGCAGCGGGCGTATCGAGATCGACCGCCGCCCGGAGCCCGAGGGGCTGCCCGACCGGCGAGAGGGGCGCAGACGAGAAAAGCGCGTGCCGCCCGACGGGAGAGTCGGGCGGCACGCGCTTCAGGAGAGGGCGATCAGACGATCGCGGGCGTCTTCTGCAGGCGGCGGCGGGCCACGACGAGCGCGCCGACGACCGGGGTGCCGGCGGTCTCGATCCAGTGGGTGTCGGCGGCGGCCTGGCGGCCCTCGACCTTGCCCTCGACGAGGACGAGCACGGCCGCGTCGGCCAGCCCGCGGAACGCGATCGACTCCTCGGTCGAGCCGACCACTCCGGTGATCAGGAGCACGATGTCGTAGACCTGCTCGAGCTCGCGGATGACGGCGCGCAGGGCCTCCGGACGACCGGCGGCGGCGGCGTTGCGTCCACCGGCGGGGAGGAGGTCCATGCCGTCGTCCTGGCGGCGGACCACGGCGGCGTCGAGCGAGGCGGTGCCGGACGCGACGTCGCGCAGTCCGGGGCGGCCCGCGGCGGCGTCGGCGAGGGCCGATCCGTCGGCGGTGGCGTCGACCAGGATGACCGAGGAGCCGACGGCGGCGATCGCCTTGGCGAGGAGCACGGCGCTCGTGATGTGCGGCGTGCTGGAGGTGGCGGGAGCCAGGGCGAAGGAGCTGACCGAGCGGGCGCGGCCGATCGAGGACAGCTCGAACGCGACGGCCGAGTACCGGGCCGGGATGCGGTTCGAGGCGAGCAGCTCGCCGAGCTTCGCGACCTTCGACGGCACCACGCCGAGGAGCGGGCGCTCCAAGGCGGTGCGCACGTCGTCGCCGTCGCGTACGCGGCGGTCGAGCGCAGTCAGCACGATCGCGACTCCGACTCCGATCACGGCACCGGCGAGCAGACCGAGGATCAGCAGGACGATCGGGCCTCCCGTCACGGGGATGAGCGGCGGGATCGCCTGGCTGAGCACCTCGAGCTGGATGACCGGCACGGGCTGGGCCGTGACCGCCGGCGTCTCGGTGCCCTGCACGGAGGCGTCGAGCTGCGCCGCGAGGGCGTTCGCGATCACCGCCGCCTGCTCCGCGTTGGGGTCGGTGGCCGCGATGGTGATCACGACGGACTCGAGCTCCGAGGTGACCTCGACGCGCGAGGCGAGGTCCTCGATCGTCTCGTCGAGCCCGAGGCTGTCGATCACGCCCTGCAGGACCGTGTCGGAGGTGCCCAGGGCGACGAAGGTGACCGTCGCCTGCGCCGCGGCGCTGTTCGCGGCCACCCGGTCACTGGTCGAGAGGGCGCCCGTGGTCGAGACCGCCACGTAGACGCGGGCCTCGGCCCGGTACTGAGGGAGCACGACCGCGTTGACGATGAGGGCGCCGATGATCCCGATGAGCGTGAAGGCGACGATCACGATCCACCTCCGCCAGATGCCGGCGACAAGTCCGTTCAAGGTCATGATTCTGGTGTCCCTTTCGTGATCGGCACCGTGGGTACTCGGGAGCCGACTCTAGCGTCGTGATGTTTCGGCCGGATTCCGCGGCTCATCGGAGAAGGTGCAGCGGGAGGCGGTGGATCAGAGATTCGCCTGCAGGAAGGCGAGGATCGCCTTCTTGTTGTTGGGCGTGTTGTTCTGCAGACCGTGGTGCTGCTCGCCGTCGATGCCGACCTCGGCCGCCACGCCGACGCCCTGGAGCGCCGCCTGCATCGCCTCGGCCTGCTCGACGGGGACGAGCTCGCCCTCGGACGTGAGCCAGATCTGGGGCGCATCGCTCGCGTCGACCGCGGTGATGGGCGACGCGGGGACCGCCTGGGGGCAGGACTCGCTGACGGACTCGCACCCGAGGTACGAGACGATCTGCTGCTCCGCCTCGGGGGCGGGATCGCCGAGGGTGAGGCCCGCTTCGGTCATGTCGGCGACCGCCGAGAAGGCGACGACAGTCTTGACCCGGGAGCCCTCGGTCAGCGGGCCCTCGCCCGCGGTGCCGAGGGACGCGGCGATGATGGCGCCGGCGGAACTGCCCATCGCCCCGATGCGGGCGGGGTCGATGCCGAAGCGCTCGACCTGCTCCGGGTCGCGGAGCCACTCCACGGCCGCCTGCGCGTCCTCGATCTGCCCCGGGTAGAGGCTCTCGGGGAGGAGGCGGTAGTCGATGGTGAAGGATGCGTAGCCGCGCTGCGCGTAGTAGGCGCAGAGCTCGGACATGCCGCCCTCGTTCCGCGCGCCCTCGACGAAGCCGCCGCCGTGCATCATCACCAGGGCCGGGAGCGGCCCGGTCTCGCCGGTCGGGAGGCAGGCGTCCGCCTTCAGCGACGTGCCGTCGATCGAGCGGTACTCGATGGCCTTCTCGGTCGTGAAGCCGGCCGGGCTGGAGACCGGGCCGGGGCTCGCCGTGCAGCCCGCCAGCGTCGCGGCGGCGGCCAGGGCCATCGCCAGGAGTCCGGCTCTGCGGTACGTGGTTGCCTTCGTCACTCTTCGGTGTCCGCCTTCGTGGATCGGGGGGAGGGAGGTGTGCGGGAGCCGATGTCCGGGGTGCTCACGGCATCGGTCGCTCGGGCGTCGGGGCTGACGGCGGGGGTGCCCGGGCGCGGCTTGCGCTTGGCTCCGGGGCCGCCGAGGATCGCGGGCGGCACGTAGATCCAGCGGATCTTCGAGAGGTACCGGGTCACGAAGAGGGAGATCACGACGGCGAGGACCAGCACGACCAGCAGGAGGGGCACTTCGAGCCCGGCGAGCCGCGAGCGGTCCTCGGGGAGGGCGAAGCGGAGGAACGTGATGCTCGCCACGATCACGTACAGGTGCAGCAGGTAGATGTGCAGGCTCCGCTCGCCGCACGTGGTGACGAAGTGGAGGAACCGCACGCGGGACAGCGAGCGGGACACCAGGATGCCCATCGCGACGGCCGCCATCTGCGCCGCGAGCACCAGGAACGGCACCCAGCGGACGGGGAAGACGAACAGCACGACGCTGAGGGCGAGGAAGACCGGCGTCACGATGAGGTAGGCCTTCGCGCCCTTCTGCTCGACGAAATCGATGATCTTCTTCGAGTAGAGGGTCCCCACCAGGAAGAAGACGAACAGGGCGCCGATGCGGTTCCACCCGACGTTGGTCGTGTTGATCAGACCGGTGGTGAACAGCGTGCCGAGGATCGCCGCGAAGGCGACCTGCACCCGGTGATCGACCTTACGCAGGAGCCAGGCCCCCAGGGTGAACAGGAAGAGGCCGTAGATGAACCAGTAGCTGCTGCTGGGCCAGAAGAAGAGGAGGAGGAGGTTGAGCGGGTCCGTCGCGGGCAGCTCGCCCAGTCCGCCGTTGGCGAGCGGGACGACCAGGTAGAAGACCATGCGCAGCACGGACCAGATCACGTAGAGCCAGAGCAGCGGGTAGAGCCTGCGGCGCCAGAGGTCGCGGAAGGACCACGTGGGGATCCGGCTCCCGAAGAGCCCAGAGACCAGGAAGAAGACCGGCATCGGGAAGAGCTCGAAGACGACCTTGATCCGGCCGAGCGTGTTCTCCACGCCGATGTCGCCGAGGTACAGCGAGGTGTGGTAATACACGACCAACAGGATCGCTGCGCCCTTGGCGAAGTCGACCCACTCGCGCCGAGCATTGGCCGGCGCCTTCATCATCTTGACCATCTCCACCCCCCTTTGCACTTCTCGGACCACCCTCGGATCCAGCCGCTCCGCAGGACCGGGCAGGGCCCGGCACGCGTCGCAACCCGGCCAGCCTACGGGAGGCGCGACACTCACACCTACTTGCGAGGATTCGGGGGGACACGTGGTACCGCTCCCGCCGAGCCTCCGGCGGCGTCCCCCTTCGTGAGGGCGCCGCCGGTCGGTCACCGTCGGGCGCGACCCGCGTCCATCGCCCGCCGGTAGAGCGCGGGAGCTCCCCAGGCGAGCGCGAAGAGCACGGCGCGCTTCGCATCGCGGCGTCCGGCGAGCGCGATCAGGTGCCGGAGGGACGCCTCATCGTGCGTCTCGCGCCAGAGTCGGTCCGCTTCGCCGGCCTCGTGAGCCCCGGACGTGGCGTCCTTGAAGCGGGACAGCAGGTTGAACCGCGCGAGGTAGTACGAGAACTCCGGCGACCGCGTCAGACGGGGGTCCAGGCCCTCGGCCGTCGACTCGACGACCCGGGCGAGCGCCGCGAGCGAGTCGGCCCGCTTCGCACCCGAGCGGATGATCGACCCCGAGCGGAGGTGGTACTCGTACACCCGGTCCGGGATGACGGCGACCTCGTCGGCCGCCGCGAGGAGCTGGGCCACCTGGGCCTGGTCGGAGTGCTGCCGGATCCTCGTGAAGTCGATGCCGTCGAACAGGGTCCGGCGGAACAGCTTGTTCCAGAGGTGCCCGGTCAGCTCGCCCACGAGGAGCGCGTCGAACGCGCCCCGGCCGCTCAGCGCCACGGGTCCGCGCAGGCCCCCGATCGGAGTCGTGCCTCCCGGCTCGACCGTGACGGCGCCTCCCACGACCACGTCGGCCCTCGTCGACAGCGCCGCGGCCAGCAGGACCTCGACGGCGTCGTCCGGCCAGACGTCGTCGGCGTCGACCATCCAGATCCACTCGCCGCGGGCCTCGCCGACGCCGCGCTCGCGAGCGGCCGCGACTCCGGCGTTGACCTCCTGGGTCAGCGGGCGCACGCGCGCGTCGCGCTCGGCGGCGGCGCGGGCGATCTCGCCCGTCCGGTCCGTGGAGGCGTCGTCGACGACCAGGATCTCGATCCGGTCGTGGGTCTGCCGGAGGAGCCGCTCCAGCGCCGAGGCGAGGTGCTCCTCCTCCTGGTGGCAGGGCAGCACGATCGAGACGAGCGTGTCGGCGGAGGTCACGGCTGCGCCATCACTCGCGCGAGCACGATCTCGAGAGCGCGCCCGCTGGACTCGAGCGAGAAGCGGTCGAGCCAGCGCTCGACTCCGGTGACCTCGAGCTCGCTCGCCCGGAGGAGGGCGTCGGCGAGGTCGGAGGCGGACGCCGTCAGCGACAGCTCGCCGGTGAGACCCGGGACGATCGCGTCGGCGACGCCGAGGGCGCCCGAGACGGCGACGGACGGGACTCCGGCGGCCGCGGCCTCCACGAGCACGTTGCCGAAGCCCTCGCGCAGCGACGGGAGCAGCACGACGGCGTTCTCGTCGAAGTGGGTGAACCAGTCCTCGACCCAGCCCATGTCCTCGAAGACGACGTTCCGCTGGGTCGCCTCGGAGCGCATGCTGTCGAGCAGCGGCCCGCCGCCGAACGAGACGACGCGCACGTCGACGCCGCGGCGGCCGAGCTCCTCGGCCGCGCGGATCGCCAGCTCGGGCCGCTTCTGCACGACGAGGCGGCAGGGCAGCACGATCTGCAGTCCGTTCGCCGCGCCGGGCACGCGGTGCACGCGCTGCGTGAGGTCGACCTTGGCGGTCGCGGGGTTCGGGACCACGGTGCAGCGCTCGCCCGAGACTCCGAAGCCGGCGACGAGCTCGCCCGCCACGGGGTGCGAGATCGCGATGACGTGGTCGGCGCGGCGGTACAGGGTCTTCGCGAGACCCAGCTGCACCTTCTGCACCTTCGAGAACCCGGGGATCCCCAGCGAGACGAGGTTCCGCTCGCTGACGATCGTCTTGGGGCGGTAGCGCTTCGGAGTGGTCTCCGCGGCCGCCAGGAGCACGATGTTCGGGTAGCCCTGCAGGCCGATGGCGACGTCGGGGGTGCGGCGCTGGAAGAGCTCCTTGAGCATCTTCGCCTTGCCCACGTGGCCGGTGCCGGCGCCGATGCGGTGCAGGACGGCACCCTCGGGGAGGTACTCGTCCGTGGCCTTGGAGGAGGTCGTGACGACGTCGACGTGGTAGCCCTGGTCGAGCAGCCACTGCATCCAGGTGCGGGCGACGAACTCGGCCCCACCGCCGTGCAGCGAGGTCACGACGAACATGATGCGGTTCGGGCGGGTGGACGGTGCTGTCGTGCTCACTTGACGACCTCCGAGTCGAGTCCCTGGGTGTTCAGCGCCGAGAGCCGGGTGACCTCGGGCAGCGCCGCGGCGATGGTCGCACGCAGTCCGCCCCCCTCCGGTCCGGTGAGGATCCGGTCGAGCACGGGGAGGACCGCGTCCGCGAAGCCCGGCACGGGCTCGACGCAGAGCTCGGGCAGGCCGATGAGGCGCATGATGCCCTCGACCTTGCCCTGGGTGGCCAGCGTGATCGCGGGCACGCCGAGCGAGAGCGACATGATCGCGAGGTGCATGCGGCCGGTGACGACCAGCAGCGCGTCCTCGGCGAGTCCGCGGATCTCGGCGGGGAACAGCACGCGGTCGACGACGGTGACGCCCTCGGAACCGACGCGCTCGGCCACCGCGCGCACGGCGACCTTGTCGTCGCCGATCGGACGGGACACGTGCGGCAGGAGGACGACGTGCACGCCCGCAACGCGCAGCCGGGCCACGATCCGCTCGTACTCGGGGACCTGGTCGACCGACTTCGCCACGAGGGCGCTGGCGTTCACCAGGGCGTAGGGGACGCCGACGGGCAGGTCGAGCGCGTCGCGGGCGCTGCGGTCCCGCGTCCGGGCCGAGAACACGATGTCCGTGACCTCGACGACGCCCTTCGCGCGGTCGCCGCGGGCGCGCTCGGCCGAGACCGGGTCGCGCAGCATCGGGACGGCGCCGGCGCGCGACGCGGCGGCGAGGCTCCGCTTGGCGGCCAGGCGGGCGCTGCCGTTCCAGCTGAAGCCGAGGATGCGCGTCGGCACGCCGGCCTCGGCGGCCAGCTGCGCGAGGAGGGAGCGGCGGACGGATCCGCGGAGGCTGTACTTGCCGTCCATCATGTCGGCGCCGATCACCGAGAACGTGCTCGCGCGGCGCACCAGCTCGGCGAAACGGCGGAGGTCCGCCGCGTGGTCCTCCCCCACTCCGTAGACGAGGTGCGGCAGGACGACGACCTCGACGCGATCGGCCTGGTCGGCGGGGACGACGACATCACCGGCGAAGCGCTCGATGATGACGACCGGGCCGGAGGTGTTCTCGAGGAACGCCTCGAGCATGGCCTGGTCGCCGATGTTGCCGCTGCCCGGCGCGGCCAGCAGCAGGTGCGCCGAGGGGGCGGCGGGGAGCGACGACACGGCGGCCCGGAAGACCTTCGCGTCGCGCTTCGCGGGAAGGAGCGTGGTCGTGACGAAGTCCTTCTTCCAGGACTTCACGACGCCGAGCTTGAGTTTCATCGGTCTCTTTCACTAGGGGTAGCGGCGGGGTCCGACTCGAGGGTCGGCTCGTCGGTGGGGACCGGAGCGGCGGCGGCCTTCGGCGCGCGCTTGAGGTGGCGGCGGGCATCGGCGAGCCCGAGGATCTGGCGGCGGAACGCGGGGAGGACGAGCATCCACAGGCCGACCCCGACGAGCACCGCGGCCACGCCGACGGCGAGGCGGAGGATCGGCACGTCGGCCGGGAGCGCGATCGTCGCGAAGAACGCGCCGACCGTGATGCTGCCGAACACGACGAGGCTGCGCAGTCCGTTGAGGAACATCTCGCCCACGGGTGCGTCGGAGGTGCGGCCGATCCACAGCAGCGCGATCGGCCAGGTCAGGGCGAGGGACGCGGCGTAGGCGACGGCCACTCCGGTCACGCCCCAGTTCGAGCCGACCAGGATCAGGACGACCATCAGCGGGCGGGTGCAGAGGCTGTACCAGACGCTCTGGCGGACGAGGTTCTTCGCCAGGAACACCCACCACGAGCAGTAGGCGGTGGCCTGGAAGAAGCCGGCGACGAGCAGGATCTGGAAGATCGGCACCGAGGCGAGCCAGCGCTCGCCGAGCAGGATCCGGATGACCGAGTCGGCCTGGGATCCCAGCACCGCGAGCACGAGGCCCATCACCGTCAGCATCGCCGACTGGCCGAACAGGATGAAGGTGCGGAAGCGCTCCTTCTCGTCCTGCAGGCGCGAGAGCACCGGCAGGGCGACCCGCTGCGCGGGCGCGTTCAGCTGCTGCAGCGGCAGCATCATCAGCTGGAAGGCACGGTTGTAGAGACCGAGGTCGACCGGGCCGAACCGGGCGCCGATGATGACCGAGTCGACGTTCTTGCTGACGTAGGTCAGCGCCTGCGTCGCGAAGACGCCGCCGCCGTAGCGGAGGAACGCCTTCATCGGCTCGCCGCGGCGGTAGCGGCCGGGGAGCCACCCCGTGATCGCGATCAGGACGATCACTCCCACCAGCGGCTGCACCACCTGGGACGCGGCGAGCGCCCAGTAGCCCGCTCCGGACAGGGCGAGGATCACGCCGAGCGCGAGGCCGATGACCTGGCCGGCGATGTCGACCGCGGTCAGCTTCACGAAGCGGAGGTGGCGGGCGAGGTCGGCGCGGAACTGCGTCGCGACTCCGTTGAGGAGGAACGTCGACGAGAGCGCGACCGTCAGCAGCTGGAGCCGCGGGTCGCCGTACAGCGCGGCGACCGGCCACGACGCCGCGATCACCAGGAGCGTGAGCACGAGGCCGATCGCGGAGTTGATCCAGAAGAGGTTGCTCTTCTGCCCGCGGCTGATCTCCTTCGCCTGGATGGCCGCGGAGGAGAGACCGAAGTCGCGGAAGATCTCGCCGATGCCGATGATGGCCGTGACCATGGCGATCAGACCGTAGTCCGCGGGCGCGAGCAGGCGCGCCAGGATGACGATGCTCCCGAGCTGGATGACGATCCGGACGGCCTGGCCGCCGATCGTGACCGCGGCGCCGCGGGTCGCCGAGCGACCGAGACTGCCGGGGGCCTTGGGCGCTGCGCTCATCGCTTCGACTTCTTCTTCCTGGTGACGGCGTCCTGGTACGCCTCCTTGAGCTGGAGTCCGAGCCTGTCCCAGTCGCGTCCCGCGAGGGCCGGGGTCCCGGTGCGGGGGCGGGCGCGGAGGTCGGCGATCGTGGCCGTGATCGTCTCGGGGGTCAGCTCGCCGTCGTACTCGATGACCCAGTCGCTGCCCACCTCCTCGGCCAGGACGGAGTTGGCGGGGGTCCTCGGGACGAGGACGGGCCGGGCGAGCGAGAGCGCCACCAGGATCGAGCCGGAGTTGTGCATCTCGCGGTACGGCAGCACCACGAGCTCGGCGAGGGCGATCTCCCGGACCATCTCGTCGTCGTCGACCCGGCGGAGGGTCGCCGAGACCCGGTCGTCGCGCGCGGCGCGCTCCTCCACGAGCTCGCGCTGACCGGCGCTGGGGCTGCCCACGACGTGCAGCGAGAGCGTCGGGTCCTCGACTCCGCGGAAGACGTCGATGAACTCGACGACGCCCTTGTAGGGGCGGATGATGCCGAAGTACAGCAGGCGGCCCTGCTCGGACGGCGGCTGCGGGTGGCGGGCGAACTGGTCGCGGTAGTGCCCGTGCAGGATCGTGACGGCCGGGACTCCGGCCGGGGTGACCGTGGTGGGGTTCAGCCGGACGAAGAGGTCGGTCGCCTTGTCGATGCGCCGCAGCGAGCGCCGCTCCGCCACGGGTCCCTTCTCGTGCGGCTCGGCGTTGTGCACCGTGCGCACGAGCGGGATCCGCCGCAGGGCGAGGCGCACCAGCAGCACGTCCAGGGCCCGGCGGCGCAGGAACCGGTGGCTCCGGCTGCGGCCGCGGATCATGAGCTCGGGCCAGTGCACGTGCAGCACGTCGTAGCGGGCGGTCAGGGCGCTCCGCCACGAGAAGAAGAGGAGCTCGACGCCGGGCGCGAGCCCGTCGACGATCGAGTCGACGTACTGGGTCGTGTCGTCCGGCGGTGCGAGCGACTGCTGGACGACGAGGTTCGCGGCGCCGTCGCGCCCGCCCGTCATCGTCCGCTCCTGGCGGTGACCGGGGCGTCGAAGATGCGGGCACCGCGCGGCTGGCGGCGCATCCGGATCCCCTTGGAGAACTCGGGCACGTGGACGGGGTTCAGGCAGATGATCACGAGGAAGCCCAGGAGGAGGTGGCTCGGGCGCACCGCATCGATCGCGTTGTAGCCGGCGAGGCAGATGAGGAAGCCGAGCAGGGCCGTCGCGGGCGCGACGTCCTTCTTCGAGAGGGCGCTGGCGGCGAGGGCGCCGACGAAGATCAGGAAGAAGACCACTCCGGGGATCCCGACACTGATCAGCAGCTGCAGGAACGAGTTCTCGATGACGACCTCCGAGAAGAGGCGGCCAGTGATGCCGGAGGTCCCCGCGCCGGAGCCGAGCCAGTTCGAGAAGTCGGCCGCCTGCAGCGCGACCGTGATGCCCTCGTCGCGGGCGTCGGCCGAGATCGCGGCGTCGAGGTTGTTGTTGCGGGCGGTGACGGGCTCGAAGTTCAGCACTCCGACCGCCGCGATGATGCCCGCGACGGCGATGGAGCCGGGCCGCGAGAGCGACCGGTTCGGGTTCATGAAGGCCACCGCCACCAGGGTCACGGCGATCGCGATGCCGACCGCCGCCATGGGGCCGCGCGAGACGGTGCCGACGACTCCGGCCGCGGCGATGATCGCGCAGATGAGGTCGGAGCGGCGCGAGCCCTGCAGCCAGGCGCCGAAGCCGAGGGCGGCGCCGACGGTGAAGAACGTGCCGGCGAGCAGCGGGTGGCCGAAGGTCGCCTCGGCCCGGTACAGCGACCAGTGCTGGGTCGACTCGCGGCCGAGGATCTCGTAGACGGTGCCGTAGAGCGGCGAGCCCTGCAGGACCAGCTCGATGCAGGCGTAGAAACCGAAGACGGCGGCGAGGATCACCCAGGTCTTGCGCAGCAGCACGGCCTCGCGCTGGGCGTCGAACACGAAGAGCGGGAGGATCACGCAGACGGCGATGCTGATCATCCACGAGACGCCGGCCGAGGCGTACTCCGAGCGGAGCGACACGACGGCCGACCAGGCGAGGAGCGCGAACCCGCTCAGGATCGCGATCGCGCGCGGCGCGGTCAGCACCAGCTCGCTCGTCCACTCCCGGATGGGAGCCCGCCACAGCTCGGGGGACAGGGCGCGGCGCACGACCCAGACGACGAGCACGACCGCCCAGAGCGTCACGCGGAAGGTGAAGCCGGACGGGGTGAGGGGCGAGGGGACGATCGCGAAGAGGGCCAGCGCGAGCGCGGGGAGCCAGTGCGCGGGCACCCGGAGCACCACGACCGCTCCGACGATCCCGCCGGCGGCGAGCACGACGAGGCTGGCGCTCCCGGTCATGGAGCGCGTGGTCATGACGTAGAGCAGGCCGGCCACCACGATGGTGGCGAACGAGAAGACACCGGCGACGACGAGCCGACGGGGCAGGAGATCGATCACGGTCGTGGATCCTTCTGGAGTCGGAGCGGGAGGAGGGGGCGCGGGCGGTGCGGAGGCCGGCGGTGCGATCGGAGGCGGGGTGGAGCGGGGACCCCGGCCGTCACCGGACGGCGCAGAGGATCGGGGAGCCGAGGACGAAGGAGCGCATCTCCTCGACGTAACGACTGTAGGGGCGGGACCGGGCGATCCGACCCACTTCCTCCGCTCGGGCTCGCAGACCGGCCGGATCGGCCAGCAGCCGCGCGGCCGTCTCGGCGAGCTCCTCGGGCCGCCCGGGCGGGACGACCGCCACCGCGAGGTGCTCGTAGCCGCGGATCCCCGCGACGTCCGACGCGATGACCGGGGTGCCGCGCGTGGCCGCCGAGGCGAGGCGCACGTGCCCGGTGCTCTTGCGCGTGTCCTTCAGAGCCAGCACGTAGAGCTCGCTGGAGGAGAGGAGCCGGTCGTGCTCCTCGCGGGGCACCTCGACGAGCACCGTGCTGCCGGGGGTCGCCGATCGCCGCGCACTCTCGGCGTCGCGGTGATCGCACACCGCGGTGAGGGGGACGCCCTGCTCGCCGAGTCCGGCGAAGAACGTCTCCCAGTCGCAGGAGTTGCGCCCGGACGCCATCGCGCCGCTGCGAGCGGTCGGCTCGGCGGGCGGGACGCGGTCGTCGAACCAGTAGAACGGCACGTGCACGATGCGCTCGGGCGGGATGCGGAAGCGCTCGGCGTACTCCTCCCGCTCCCACTCGGTCATGACCTGGATGCGCGCGACCGCACGGCCCAGCAGGAGCCGGTAGAGACGGACGGCCGCGGCGCCCTTGAGCCCGGGACGGACCGTGCTCGGCATGAACTCGGTGAGGACGAGCCGGCGGCGTCCGGTGAGGGCCAGGAAGCCCGCGAGCACGACGACACCGCCGATCCGACGGGTCCCCTGCGACGTCAGCACGAGGTCGTAGTCGCGGCTGCGGAGGCACATCCGCAGCGTGGTCCGCCATCGACGGAGCGCGCTCGTGTTCGTGCCTGCCACGTCCGCGCCCACGACCCGTCCGTACCAGGTGTCACTCAGGATCCGAAGGGGTGCCGGTTCCGCCATCGATCAGGCCGGGCCTTCCCGCAGCCAGCGCTGGAAGGTCGTGAGCATGTCGGCGTTGGTGGAGGAGGGCACCGTGTGGCCGTTCTCCCTGCCCTCCCCCGAGTGGGCGACGATGGTCGCCTCCTTCGCGAGGGGCAGCGCCCGGCGGTAGAAGCGCCCGCCGTGCAGCTCGAGGGGCACGAGCTCGTCCTCGGAGGAGCCGGTGACGCGCAGTCGCGCGCCCGCCCAGGCGGACTCGGGCAGGCGGAGGGGGTTGGCGGCTCGGAGGGCCGCCGGGTCGTTCCCGTAGATCGGCAGGACGCGCGAGGGATCGCGGCGGCCCAGGTCCTCCATGTCGAACGAGCCGCTCGCGTGGTACGCGCCGCGGATCGCGGGGACCATGCGCTTGCCGTACGCCCAGGCGAGGAGCGTGCCGCCGCCGGAGTTGGAGCGGAGCAGGCTGGCCGAGACCGTCCACACCGACGACGCCCACGCCGCCGCCTTCGTCTGAGCGGCGAGCGCGACGGGGTTCGTGTAGAGCGAGCCGCCGTAGTTGGGGCAGATCGAGACGAGGCCCTGGTCGACGGCCTGGTCGGCCGAGTACTGGTACGCGCCGGACAGGGCCGCGTAGTTGCTCCCGCTCGCGTGGTAGTACCAGATCATCGAGACCGAGGACCCCGGCTTCGCCGAGTGCGGCACGAACAGGCGGGCGCGATCGCCCGAGATGACGACGTCGACGACCTCGTACTTCTTCTTGCCCACCCGCGAGACCACGGTGTCCGTGCGCGAGATCTCGCCCGGCAGTCGGGGGATCACCGAGTAGTTCGGTGCGGCGGAGGCCGGCGACGCGACGACGAGGGTCGCTCCCACTCCTGCGGCGGCGGCCGACGACAGCAGCAGCGCTCGTCGGGAGATCCGGGGGGACTGGGGTCGGGTCATGGCGGAGTCCTTCACAGGCGGTCGAGGTGTGTGGCGCGGGGCCTAACGGTCCGAGCCGCCCCGAGGCTCTGCGAGATCACTCGCCCGCCGATCTTACGTGGCGGGCCGTCTCCATGCACGGCCGAGGGGCCGGGGGCACCTCAGCCTCGGGCCCGGCGGGGGACGAGTCCGCCGAGGAGCGACGTCAGCCGCCGCCACCGCGAGCGGGGGTTCGGCACCGAGGTCTGCAGCACGAAGCGCGGCCGCTCGGCCGCCGCGACCACCCGGCGGCTCGCCGCGCGCTCGAGGATCTCGCGGGTCAGCTCGCCCGCCTCCGCGTGCACCGCGAGGCCCGACTCCGCCAGTCGCGCCGCGATCTGGACCTGGTGGTCGTCGACGTGCTCGCCGTGCGCGAGGCGGCGCGGGACGAGGATCGGGACGCGGCCCTGCTCGATGGCGCTGAGCGCGGTGCCCACGCCCCCGTGCGCGATCACGACGTCGGCCTCGGCCATCGCCGCCACGAGCTCGCCGTGCGGCACCGAGGGCCGCCCGTCGATGCCGAGGCCGGAGACGTCGGTCATGCCCGTCTGCCAGAGCACCTCGACACCCTCGAGCAGCGGCACCACGGACTCGAAGAAGCGCGAGAAGGGGTACCCGTCCTGCGTCCCCACCGAGACGACGGCGCGGCGGATGGGCTGCGGCGGCACGTCCTCGACGTGGTAGTTCTCGAAGATCGCCCCGCCGAAGCGCCAGCGCGCATCGGCCCACGAGCGGTACTGCGTGTAGGTCGCGACGCCGGGGAGCTTGGCGAGGATGCGACCCGAGAAGGAGGGACCGTCGACCCGGGCGGCGCTCTCGATGTAGTGCGCGGGGATCCCCTGCAGCACCGCGAGCGGGAGGATCGAGAGCGCGGGGCTCGCTCCGGTGCTGAAGACGGCGTCGAACCGGCGGCTGCGCAGGATCCGCCGGCCGAGGAGGACGTTGCGCAGCAGCGGGACGACCGCGCGCGGCGGCGCCTCGTGGAGTGCCGCGACCTCGCGCCCCGCCAGGAGGCTGCGGCTCAGTCCGCCCTCGGGGGTCGCCCAGAACTGCTCCTCGACCGGGATCCGGAGCTGTTCGGCCAGCGTGTGCAGTTCCGACAGGTGGCCGCCGCCGGAGCAGACGAACAGATACGACGCCACGGCGTTCCTTTGCTTCCGGTCGGGGGGAGCCGATGGTGAGGGGGCGGTCACCACAGGGTTCACGAGCAACCTGCGTAGTGCGAGACGGATCGGAGCCTAGCAGGAGTGCATCCCCACCCGAACTGGGGACTTCGACCGGCCCTGTCCACGGCCCGCCGATGCCCTCCCACGCCCTCGCCCGGGGGTCAAGGACGGGCGCGGATCCGCCCGGAGTCGTAGCGTCGGACTCCCGCGCCCGTTCCGTGGACGCGACGAGAGAGGCCACTGATGAGCGAGAACGAGCAGAGCCGGCCGGTCATGGACGGCAGCGACGACGCGACCAACGACGAGAAGCTCAGCGGCCTCGTCGAGCAGGTCGACCACGACCACGGAGCCGAGGGCGCCGGAGCGATGGCCGATGCGCTGCGCGACCGCGCCGACGAGACCGACACCGACATCGTCGACGAGAAGGAGTGACGGGCGGTCGCGTCGATCGGGGTCGCGTGACTCCGCTCGACGCGGCTCCCCTCAGCTCGGCAGGGCCGCTCGGGCGCCGCGGAGGAAGACGGCGGTCATGATCGCGCGGGTGCGCGCAGGCGAGGCGTCGAGGGGGCCTAGGAGGTCCTCGATCCGCTCGAGGCGGTCGTAGAGGGTCTGCCGCCCGATGCCGAGCGCCGCCGCGGTGGCCGTCTTCCCGCCCCAGAGGGAGGCGTAGGTCTCGAGCGTCGGCAGCAGGTCCGGCCGCTGCGCCAGGAGGGGCCCGAGCAGGTCCTCGACGAAGTCGTCGGCCTCGTGCGCCTCGCGCAGGGCGCTGGCGAAGCGCTCGAGCCGGTGCTGGCGGGCGTCGATCACGCCCCCGGGCCGGGCCCACTCGCGCACCCCCCGCACCTCGGCGAGCTCCCGCTGGAGCGAGCGCTGGTCGCCGATGCCGCTCCCGACGCACACCTGGCCGGCGTGCATACCGGCCGCCCTGACGAGCAGCTCGGCGCGTGCCCGCTCCATGGCCGCCACCGTCGAGAAGGCGAGCAGCGCGAGGACCTCCGTGCCGACCACGCTGAGCACCGGCTCCGACTCGCCCACCGCGCGCAGGGCGCCGCGCACCTCCCGCAGCACCCGCTCGTCGTGCTCGACGTCAGCCGAGACCCCGAGGTAGCGCTCGCGCCCGCCCGCACCGAGCCGCTCGAGGAACGCGTCGACCTGCAGATCCAGCGTGCTGGGCGGCTGCGGAGCGCTGAGCACCGCGATCAGCTGCGCCGCGAGCCGCTCGTCGACCGACGGAGGCCGGTTCCGGAGGACCGCGATCGCGAGCACGTCGGGCGCCCGATCCAGGGCCACCGCGACCGAGTGCACGTCGGCGTCGACGTGCGCGCGGAGGTACAGGGTGCCGAGCAGGGAGTCGCCGGCGTGCAGCACGCCCGAGAAGGCGCCCGCTGTCCTGGCCGTGTCGATGCCGCCGCCGGGATCCGCCCGCGCGAGGGGCTCGCCGGTCGCGGAGACCAGAGAGGCGCTCGCGCCCGTCTCGGAGGCGACGACCTGCAGCAGCTCCTCCACGGTCGCCTCCCCGGCCGCCGCCTCGCCGAGGCGACCGGACAGTCTGTCCGCCAGCCGCAGACTCCGGAACTTCTGCTCGGTCAGCCGGGTGTTGATGCTCTCGCACACCTGCACGAACGGCACTCGCTTCGCGAGCGAGAGCACGGGGAGCCCGAGCCGGTCGGCCGCCGCCACGAGCGGCGCGGGCACCTCGGGCAGGCGCGGCGAGAGCTCGACGGCCAGGGCCCCGACTCCGGCCGCGACCAGGGATTCCACGTAGCGGCGGCACTCGGCGGGGTCCTGGTCCGACGCCAGGTGCACGCCCTCCATCAGCAGCAGCTCGCCGCCCAGGAGGAGCGGTCCGACGTCGAGCTGCTCGCTCGCGTGCGCCCAGCGGATCATCGCGCGCAGCGCCGGGTCGCCTCCGGCCACGACGACGGGGAGGGCGGCGGAGAGCAGGGGGTCGCGGAGGGCGTCCAGGAGCAGGTAGGCCATACAGAACGTCCTCTCGCGTCACGGCGAATTTACACGGGGGCGCGTCGCGCGAAACCGGTCCGGAGCAGAGTGGCCTCACCGCCGGTCGAGGACCTCCCGCACCACGTCCGCCCGGCGCCCCCCGCTCCCCCACCGCTCCACCTCACTCCGAGAGGATCCGCCATGAGCACCGACGCCCTGCACGGCACCGCCGATTCCGAGGAGGCGCTCGCGCCCCTCCCCGACTCCCGTCGCACCGCCCGCCTCGACGGCCAGTTCTGGATCTGGGCCGGCGCCAACATCGCCCCGATCAACTGGGTCCTCGGTGCCCTCGGCGTGAACATGGGCCTGGGGCTCTGGGACACGGTCACCGTCCTGGTGCTGGGCAACGTGGTCGGCATGGCCGTCTTCGGCTTCTTCGTGCTGCTGGGGCAGCGCACCGGAGCGACGGGCATGCTCATCGGCCGGGCCGTCTTCGGGCGCCGCGGCAACTACGCCCCCGCGGCGGTGCAGGCGGTCGTGGTGATCGGATGGTGCGCCATCAACACCTGGATCGTGCTCGACCTCGTCATCGCGCTGCTCGGCTCGGTCGGCCTCGTCGATCCGGAGGAGTCGAACATCGGCTGGAAGATCGCCGTCGCGGCCGTGATCATGGCGATCCAGGTCGGGATCTCGTTCCTGGGCTACCGCGCGATCGCCGCGTTCGAGCGCTGGACCGTGCCGCCGACCCTGATCGTCCTCGCGCTGATGTCGGTCGTCGCGTGGTTCTTCCTCGACATCGACTGGTCCTACGCCGGCCCGGCCGAGGGCGCCCTCACCGGCGGCGACCGCCTGGCCGCGATGTCGATCGTGATGACCGCGATCGGCATCGGCTGGGGCCTCACCTGGCTCGCCTACGCCGGCGACTACTCCCGCTTCGTCAGCCCGCGCGCCTCGCGGCCGAAGCTGTACTTCGCGAGCGTGCTCGGCCAGTTCATCCCGGTCGTCTGGCTCGGCCTGCTCGGTGCGACCCTCGCGACGAAGAACGGCGGCGTCGACCCCGGCGAGCTCATCGTCGACAACTTCGGCGCCCTCGCGATCCCGGTGCTGCTCCTGGTCGTGCACGGCCCCATCGCGACGAACGTGCTCAACATCTACTCGTTCAGCATGGCCACGCAGGCGCTCGACGTGCGGCTCGGCCGCCGCACCCTCAGCCTCATCGTCGGCGTCCTGGCCTTCGCCGCCGCGGTCTTCTTCGTCTTCCAGGACGACCTGGCGACCACGCTCGACGCGTGGCTGGTCGGACTCGTCGGCTGGGTCGCTCCGTGGGGCGCGATCGTGCTCGTGCACTACGCGGTCTTCGAGAAGCGCGTCCGCTCCTTCGGCCACCTCTTCGCCCCGGTGGGATCGCCGCTGCTCCCGGACGTGCGCTGGCGCGCCCTGCTCTCGTTCGCGATCGGCGCGACGCTGACCTGGATGTTCATGAACGGCTCCGTCCCCGCCCTGCAGGGGCCGGCCTCGACCGCCCTCGGCGGCATCGACGTCTCGTGGCTGGCCGGCGCGGTCTCGGCCGGCGTCGCCTACCTTCTGCTCGGACGTCGCGACGCGACGGCCTGGGTCGAGAGGCGCGAGGCCCTGGAGCGGGCGCCGCGGGCGGCCGAGCCGGTCCTCGGGTAACCGGCCCCGTCACTCCGCTCTCCCCTCACCCCCGCTCGGACCGCCCGCACCACCTGCTCCAGACGCTCCACCGCACCTCGAACCACGAACGGAACCGCCATGCCGCTGCTCATCACCGACGCCTCCGTCATCACCATGGACCCGGTCTCGGGCGCCGTGCCGATCACGGCGAGCATCCGGATCGTCGACGACGTGATCGTCGCGATCGGCCCGGGGCTCGCCGCGGAACCGGGCGACGAGGTGATCGACGGCCGCGACCGCCTCGTCACCCCCGGCTTCGTCAACGCGCACACCCACTCGTGGGAGTACCTCTACAAGGGGCGCTACGACAACCTGCCGCTCGAGCTGTGGATGCTGCTCTCGTACCCGATCCTCGGCGACAGCCGCGTCGCGCCGGACCTGGTGCGGCTGCGCTCGTCGCTGTTCGCGCTCGAATCGCTGAAGGCCGGCGTGACGACGCTGGTCGACGACGTGCTCGAGAACCCGGATCAGGACGCCGCGCAGCTCGCGGCGGTGTTCGACGCGTACGACGAGATCGGGATCCGGGCGAACATCTCGGGGCACGTGATCAGCAAGCCGTTCTTCGAGACGATGCCGTTCCTCGAGGAGCTGCTGCCGGCGGACGTCCTCGAGTCGGCGCGGGCGGCCTCGCGGCCGACCACCGAGGGGTACCTCGCGTTCAGCCGTGAGGCGTTCGCGACCCAGCACGGGCGCGGCGGGGGCCGGCTGCGCTACATGGTCGCCCCCTCCGCTCCGCAGCGGGTCGCGCCCGAGCTGCTGGTCGGAGCGACCGAGCTGGCGCTCGAGCACGACGCGGAGTGCCACATCCACGTCCTCGAGACGAAGACCCAGCTCGTCACGGGCGAGGAATCGTACGGGGGCACCCTCGTCGAGTACATGGAGCGGATCGGGGCGCTCTCGCGGAACACCACGTTCGCGCACGGAATCTGGCTCACCGACTCCGACATGGACCGGGTCGCGGCGGCCGGCACGTCGATCTCGCACAACCCGCTGTCGAACCTCAAGCTCGGCTCGGGCATCGCGCCGTGGCGGGCTCTGCACGACGCCGGAGTGAACCTGGGGCTGGGCACGGACGGCTGCTCGAGCAGCGACTCCCCGCGGATGCTCGACGTGATCAAGGCCGCGGCCCTGCTCCACAAGGTGACCGATCCCGACCTCGCGTCGTGGCCGACCGTGGCGGAGGTGCTCACGGCGGGCACCATCGGCGGAGCGCGCAGCGCGGTGCTCGACCACGTCACCGGCAGCATCGAGGTCGGCAAGCAGGCCGACCTGGTGCTGTTCGACCTCGAGACCCTGAACTTCACGCCCCGGCAGCGACTCGAGAACCAGCTCGTCTACTCCGAGAACGGCTCCTCGATCGACACGGTGATCGTGGCCGGCCGGATCGTGGTGGCGGGCGGCGAGTCGACGACGGTCGACGAGAAGGCGCTGCGGGCGGACCTGGCGGCGCAGCTGGGCGGGATCGTCGCGTGGCAGGACTCGCTCGACCGCACCAACGGCGTGCTGACCGCGCCGTTCCACCGCATGTACGAGCGGGCGATGGCGCGCGACGCCTCGATCGACCGGTTCAGCGGGCGGCGCCTGGTCTGACGGCTCGCCCCTGCGCCACCTCCGGCTCGCAGGATCCCGTTCGGCTCGCAGGAATCCGTTCGGCTCCCAGGAATCCGTTCGGCTCGCGAAACTCCGCAGATTCCGCGAGCCGAACTCGAATCGACGAGCCGGAGATCGACGCCCCTACGCCGGTCGCATCTTCGGCTCGCAGGAATCCGTTCGGCTCGCGAGAATCCACAGATTCCGCGAGCCGAACACGAATCCACGAGCCGGAGATGAGGCCGGGCGGGCCGCGGGTCAGTCGGCGAAGATCTCGCCGACGGGCTCGCGCTTCTCGGCCTGGAATCGGTCCTCGGCGCGGCCGAGCGCCCAGTAGGCCGACAGCGACAGAGCGCGGCGCTCGAGGCCCCAGTCGTCCTGCAGGAGGGCGCGCAGCTCCTTCATCGCCCCGCGCTCGCCGTGCGCGAAGACGTCGAGCACCCCGGTCGGCCGCGATTCGGCGCGGACGGCGGCGACCAGCGCTCGGCCGGCGGCGAGCTCGCCGCGGTGCAGCCAGCGGACCTCGACGCCGTCGGGTGCCGGAAGGGGCTGCTCGTCCTCGGCGCCGTGCACCTCGATCAGCGCGAGACCGCGCGCGTGCGCGGGCATCGACTCCAGCGCCGCGGCGATCGCAGGCAGAGCGGAGTCGTCGCCGAGCAGCAGGTGGAACGCCCCCGGCTCGGTGCTCGGCGACCACGCGCCGCCCGGGCCGTTGAAGGCGATGCGGTCGCCGGGGACGGCCGACGCGGCCCACGGCCCCGCCACTCCGTCGTCGCCGTGCAGGACGAAGTCGATGGCGAGGCTGCGGTTCGCCGGGTCGACGGAGCGGATCGTGTAGGTCCGGCGCACCGGCAGATCCTCGGGGGCGAGGGTCGCCCGCAGCGCGTCGAGGTCGTAGGGCGGCTCGACGTCGACACCGGCGCGGGGCAGCAGCAGCTTCACGTACTTGTCGGTGGTGGCGAGAGCCGCGGGGTCCGCCTCCGCAGCGAAGGCGTCGAAACCCGGACCGCCGAGGTGCACGCGTGCGAGGTGGTCGCCGAACCGCTCGGTCCGCAGCACGGTCAGCACGTGCTGCGTGCGCACGGGGCGCTCGCCCCGGGGACGGGCGGCGGCGGGGCTCGCGGACGGGGAGGCGGAGGCGGAGGCGTCGGTCATCCCTCCAGCATGCCCTCCCGCCCGAGGCGCGCTCTAGCGAGCGCCTCGGAACTCCCTGGCACGGCGCGGTGCTCGGGCGAAACGCAGGGACGAGAACTCGTGGGATCACTGATGGCCTAAGTCTGCCCACAGTCCGCAAATATCTGCTCGCGAGTGCCGCCGATTCAGCAAGACCGGATCGAGTGTGAGTTATTTCTGCACCGATGTCCACTTCTTCGAACCAGCTGAGCGGCCCTACCCTCCTCGCTATTGCCGTGCGACCCTGGTACTCGTGCACCTCACCCCAGCAGAAGAGCTCGCCATCAGTCACATTTTCGACGGTTCACTTGCCGATCTCGCACCCTCCGTACCCAACGAGCTAGTAGACGAGGGTCTAATGACCTCGTGGGGCGAAGCTAATGAAATCCGTGCGCAGTTCATACATGAGGTGCTCGATGGACAGTTCATTGGCGGCGATAAGCGACACCCTCGCGCCCTACGCATTCGAGGAGCCCGAATTGTTGGCAGAATTGACCTCGAAGGCCTTCGATCTACAATCCGGCTCGAATTGACCGCTTGCCAAATTCTTGGCGGGGTGAATGCGGTGGATTGTTCTATTCCACGCCTACTGTTCGATCGGTCGCTCATTAGCACCAACGCCACAAATGCATTGAGCGCCGTCAACATAGCAGGTGCACACATAGGCGGGCGCCTGTCAATGCTTCACGCAACAATCAGGAATGACGTAGGGCCAGCCTTAACCGGAGACGGCGCTTTAATAGATGGCGACGCCATTCTCGCGGGGTCATTTGAGGCTCACTCGACAGGTGGTTACAGTGCTGTTCGCTTGGGCAACGCGAACATCAAGGGGTCTCTCGTTATGAGCGGCGCGACATTGCGAAGCCAATCAGGATCTGCGTTAGCCGCCGATGGCCTGACGGTAGGTGGCAGCGCCACGTTCGATCGCGGCTTCAACGCCACAGCACGAACCCCACAGGGCACCCTTCGCCTCTCGGGAGCGCACATCGGCCGCCAACTTACATTAGCGGGAGGGGTAATAGAGAACCAGAACGGCCCCGCATTGCAAGCAAACGGCGTTGTGGTTTCTGGCGGCCTATTCGCGTCTAGTGTTCGAGCAGTTGGCGCGGGAGATGAAGGGGTCATTAACCTACACGGAAGCCACATATTCGGTCAACTCGACTTGTTTCGAGCCTTGGTGGTTAGCACAACCGGGCCAGCAGTCGTGGCGGACGGCATGAAAGTCGAAGGCGACGCAATTCTTACAAGCCAGCTAATCACCAAGGACGATGAAAGTCAGAGGGGCACCTTGCGCGTCCCTGGAGCACACATCACTGGACGCCTGACAATGTCGAACTCGAACCTAGCAAATGGGTCGGGCCCAGCTCTCATCGGAGATGGCATGACCGTTGACGGTGACGCCTTTCTCGATGGGACATTCAGTGCCACGGGGTCGTTTGAGCGCGGAACAATCAGAATGCTGAACAGCAAAATTCGAGGTCTTTTGGTGATGTCTGGCGCGACGCTGCAAAACGACATTGGGCCGGCTTTTCATGCAGATGGAATTGTCGTAGGCGGAAGTGCTTACCTCGATGACGGATTCGAAGCAACCGGTCAGGGCGAACAGGGATCAGTTCGCCTAGTCGATGCTCGGATTGAGAAGCAGCTCATAATGTCGGGAGCGACTCTCCTGAACACGCTTGGGCCCGCTTTGGTAGCGGACACGATCTTCGTTGGCGGCCGCCTGTCGTTAGACGAAAAATTCACTGCGACAGGCCAAGGAGGCGAGGGAGCCGTTCGCGTCCCTGGGGCCCGAATCGGCGCGCAACTCGTCCTCTCACAGGCGCGCTTGACTTGCAATGGCGGGCCTGCACTCATGGCAGAGAGCGCTGTCATCGATGGTGACGCTTTATTCGACGCAACTTTTGACGCAGACGCTAACAAGACTCAACAAGTTGCGGTGCTGTCGAATATGCAAATTCGCGGCGCATTGCAGGTCGATCCACGGATTCTCGAACTGGTTGGGTCCGGGTATCGGTGGGGTATCGACGGTTTGTCGTACAACAGCCACCCAAGCGTCGGTTTCAACACATGGCTGGAATTCCTAAGGAAGGGAACATCCTTCTACCACCCTCAGCCGTATCGCCAACTCGCGGCAGCGGCAACCGCCGCTGGCCACGAAGGAGATGCCCGCCGCGCGTTGATCGCCCAAAGGGACGATCAGGTAGCTAGAGGCAACTTGGGGTTTGGCGCTAGAAGCTGGGCGCGCTTCACAAAATATACTCTTGGTTATGGATACAAGCCCTGGTTGGCGTTATCCTGGCTTGGTCTCGTGCTCGGCATCGCAGTAGCGACGGTCTTTCTAACCCCGGACGCGCTCGCCTACGCGGATCGAGGACAAGCCACAGCCTGCCGGCCGGTTGAGGCTTTCGAGATCGCTTTCGATATTGTAGTCCCACTCATTTCGACGAGCACAGGCACAGCATGCGAAATTTCTAGGTCGCTCGGAGGGCAGTTCATCGCATGGGCAAGCATTCCGTTTGCCATCGCAGGCTGGGCCCTAACAGCGCTTTTCGCCGCCGGCTTCACGAGCATTATTCGACGGCCTTGATTCCCGGCAAAAGGACGCAGCACGCTATCGGCGGCTTCAGTCGTACCAACCGAATCGATCACCCTCGAGGCGCACGGCCAACGCGGCCCTCCCCTGGCGCTGGAACCGGCAGACTGAGCCGTCAACGCGCGGGGAGATACGGCCAGTGTGCGAAAGGTCCTTGATCTCGGGAACGATCGCAACGTCCCACCGGCTGTGATCGGTTCCGGTGTCGAGGTAGTCGCGAACCTGCTGCGCGGCTCTGTCGAGTGAGGCGACCTGGGTGGCGGGCTCGCTGTCGATCCAGAGTTCCCACCCGTGCTCCCAGCGGTGAGCGGTGGTTGTGATGGTCATCCGTCCTCCTCTGATGCTGCTTCGATCGCTTTCAGCGCGGTGCGGACAAGATCGGGAGAGATCTCACACGTCTGCGTGACGATCACCAGCTGCGGGCCGCGGGTCCACACCTCTTGATCGCCCCTGCCTCGCCGTGCGGGAGAAGCCTGCTCGTCGCAGCAGAGCTGCCAGGTCCCGGTACTTCATCGGCTTTACCTTCAGGGAAATTTAGCCCGACTAAACCGGCAAGCCCGATGCTGGCGCGAGACGCCGCGCGCCTACCCTGAAGCCGTGCCTCCCGCTCTCGCCCCGGCCGCCGGGATCTCCGTCTCGGCCGTCCTCCTCTTCGGACTCCGCCTCCCGCTCGCGGGCTACCTCGTGCTCGGCGCGAGCCTGCTCCTGGCCCTCGTGATCGACCGCGTCCTCGCGGTCGACCTGTCGCTGATCGCCGCCGGGCTCGTGATCGTCAGCACGATCTCGGTCGAGGCGAACCTCGACTACCCGAACATGGCCCTGATGGGCGCCGTGCTGTCCGCGGCCGTCGCCGTGCCCTGGGCGATCGACCGCTACGGCACGAAGCGGTCGATCATCCGCTTCCCGCTGCGCACCGGGCAGAAGTGGACGCCGCTCGAGAAGTCGTACCTGCCCGCCGTGCTCGTGCTCGGCTGGATCCTGCTGCCGTTCTACTTCATCCGCTCGGGCGCCTACCTGAACTGGCCCGCCATCCACGCTCCGGACGAGGTCGCGCGCCTCTTCGTCGGAGTCGGCTTCGTCGGCATCTGGGACGAGCTGTTCTTCATCTGCGTCGTCTTCGCGGTGCTGCGCCGCCACCTGCCGATGTGGTGGGCGAACGTGCTGCAGGCGGTCGTGTTCGTGTCGTTCCTCTGGGAGCTCGGCTACCGGGAGTGGGCGCCGGCGTTCACGATCCCGTTCGCGCTGCTGCAGGGCTGGATCTTCTCGAAGACGAAGTCGCTGACCTACGTGATCTGCGTGCACCTGCTGTTCGACCTCGTGGTCTTCCTGGCCCTGGTGCACGCGCACAACCGCGACTGGCTGCGCTGGTTCGTGTACTGACGCCTCCCTTCCAGGGGCCAGTACGGGCGGAGTGTTACGGCGGACGTCACGCGGCCGACGCGGGGCGGCGGCGATGCTCCATCATCGTCCCCGTGCGCCGACGGCGCCCGCTCCGCCCCGTCCCGGAAGGACAGCAGGCATGATCCGCCTCGAGCAGCTCACGAAGGTCTACGGACACGGCGACGCCGCCGTCACCGTGCTCGACCGCCTCGACTTCTCGGTCGCGACGGGCGAGATCTTCGCCGTCGTCGGCCCGAGTGGCGCCGGGAAGAGCACGCTCGCCGCGTGCGTGAACCTCCTCGAGCGCCCCACCTCCGGCTCGGTCGTCGTGAACGGCGATGCGCTCTCGCAGCTGTCCGAGCAGGAGCTGCGCGTCGCGCGTCGCCGCATCGGCACCGTCTTCCAGTCCGACGGCCTCTTCAGCCGCCGCACCGCGGCCCAGAACGTCGCGCTGCCGCTCGAGTACCTCGGAGTGACCCCCGCCGAGACGAAGCGCCGCGTCGCCGAGCTGCTCGACCGCGTCGGACTCGCCGAGCGCGCCCGGCACTACCCGCACCAGCTGTCGGGCGGGCAGCGCCAGCGCGTCGGCATCGCCCGGGCCCTGGCCCTGCGTCCCAGCGTGCTGCTCTCGGACGAGGCCACGTCAGGGCTCGACCCCGCGTCGACGACCGCGATCACGACCCTCCTCAAGGAGCTGCGCGACGACCTCGGCCTGTCGATCCTCTTCATCACGCACGAGATGGAGACGGTGCGGCAGGTCGCCGACTCCGCCGCCCTGCTCGATCACGGCCGCATAGTGGAGTCGGGACGCCTCGTCGACCTGCTCCGCGATGCCTCCTCGCCGCTGGGCCTCGCGCTCAATCCGCTGCGCCCGGCCGCGGCTCCGGCCCCCGGGCTCACCGAGTGGGTGCTCGGCTACGCGCGCTCCGACGTGCCGGCCGACTGGATCGTCCGCCTGGGCGAGACGGTCGGACCGGTGTCGCTCCTGGGCGCCGCCATCGAGACGATCGGCGGCCGGGCCGTCGGCCACGCGACGATCGCGCTCGGACCGGTCGACGAGCGCCGCCTCGTCGACGCCGCCGGAGCGCTGGGCCTGTCGGTCCGCCCGGCCCCCGCGCGCCTCGACTCCGCCCCGCTCGAGCTCACCGAGGAGATCGCCGCATGAGCCTGCACCTCGACAACCGCGTCCCGAGCGCCGAGATCCCGGCGCTCGTGCTGCCCGCGCTCGGCGAGACCCTGATCATGGTCGGCATCGTGATGACGGTCGTCGTGCTCGTCGGGATCCCGCTCGGAGCCGCCGTCCACAATCTCGCGCCCGGCGGACTGTTCGAGAACCGCGCCGCGCACCAGACGCTGAGCTGGGTGATCAGCATCGGCCGCTCGCTGCCGTTCCTGATCCTGATGGCCTCGATCATGCCGTTCACCCGGCTGATCACCGGGACCAACATCGGCATCGCCGCGGCCGTCGTGCCGATGTCGATCGCGGGCATCGCGTTCTTCACCCGCATCGTCGAGAACGCGCTGCGGAGCGTGCCGATCGCGCTGACCCGCGTGGCCCGCGCCTCCGGAGCGTCGCGACTGCAGGTCATCCGCTCGGCGCAGCTCAGCGAGGCCGTGCCGCAGATCATCGGCGGCCTGACGATCAACACCATCGCGATGATCGAGTACTCGGCCATCGCGGGCACGATCGGAGCCGGCGGCATCGGCTACGTGGCCGTCACCTACGGCTACCAGCGCTTCGACAACACGGTGATGCTCGCGACGATCGTGATCCTGGTCGCCACGGTCGCGCTCGTGCAGCTCACCGGCGACGCCCTCGTGCGCGCCACGACGCCGAGCGCCTCGCGCACCCGGCGGTCCGAGCGCGTCGCCGTCGCGGTCTGAGACAGCTCTCCTCTCTTCTCCCCCACCCCTCGCCCGGCCTCCCCCCGCGGCGTCCCTCTCGCGCGCCCGGAACCCGGCGCGCGCACTCCGGAAGGCCTCTCATGCCCACGCAGAACGACACCCCCGACACCTCCGACACGCTCGGCTTCGAGCTGAAGAAGAAGCGCCGCTGGCCGTGGATCGCCGGAGGCGCGGTCGTCGCGCTCGGCGTCGGCGCGGCGATCGTCGTCCCGATCCTCTCGCCCGCCGTCTCGGCGAACGAGACCGAGGGAGCGACGCTCTACGTCGCGACCGCCGAGGGCAACGCGTCGGAGCAGGCGCTCGTGCAGTTCGTCGCCGACGAGGTCGCGCCGAAGTACGGCATCGAGGTGGAGTTCAAGGGCCTCTCGGACAGCAACACCATCAACCGCGCCGTCAGCGAGGGCGAGGTGGCGGCGACCGTCTACCAGCACAAGCTCTGGCTCGGGCAGGTGCTCGAGTCGAACCCCGACTTCGAGGAGGAGGCGGCCACTCCGGTGTTCCGCTGGGGCTTCGGACTCTGGAGCGACAAGTACGGCGACGTGTCCGAGATCCCCGACGGCGGCACGATCTCGCTCTACTCCGACCCGGCGAACGAGGCCCAGGGCCTCTGGCTGCTGCAGAGCGCGGGGCTGATCGAGCTGAAGCCGGGCACCGAGCCCGGCACGGCGACGCAGGACGACATCGCCTCGAACCCCAAGAACCTGAAGTTCACCCTGCTCGACTTCGCGGCCCAGTCGCGCGCGCTGCCGGACCTCGACGCGGCCGTCGGCTACACCGAGTACTACCTCGCCGCCGACATCCCGATCGAGAAGCAGATCTTCGCGCCGACCGCTCCCGACGACTTCGCCGGGCAGCTCACGATCGGCTCCCGCTACGCCGACACCGAGAACATCCAGAAGCTCGTGCAGGCGTTCCAGGACCCCGCGGTGCAGGAGTTCCTGGCGACCGACGAGACGGTGAAGGGCATCCTGCTGCCGCTCGAGGGCTGACGTCGACGGCCCGGCGGCCGGGGTCTCCTCCGGCCGCCGGATTCCGTGATGCGTTCGTTGTGTCGGGACGTCGTGTCGCATGCCTCCGCTCCGCCAGGATCAGCACCAGGGGGCGGATCGCCCCCGGATCCATGGGGAAGCCGGGAGAGCGCACTGCGCCCCGGAGGAAGTAGGAATCGTGCGTACAGCGCGAGGGGGCCGCACGGCCTCCGTCATCACGACCGCCGCACTGCTGGGAGCGCTCGCGTTCCCGAGTGCGGCGGGGGCCACCGAGATCCTCGAGGCGCCCGCCTCCGAGGCGACGCCGACCGCGGTCGCGCCGGCGCTCGAGCCCACGCCGACCCCGGTCGCCACGATCGATCCGGAGGCGACGAGCACGCCGGAGCCGACGAGCACGCCGAAGGAGACGGCCGAGCCGGTCGAGGCACCGATCGCCACCGAGGCGCCCGTCACCGCACCGCCCGCGCCCAGCGCGGCGCCGGTGGCTGTGGCTGTGGCCCCGGTTCTCACTCTGCCCCGCACCGACTTCGTCGCGGGCGCCGGCATCATCGGCGACCGCTCGACCGGCTGGGGCGACGGCCTCGACGTCGTCGGCTCCGGATTCGCCGCGGGCTCCTCCGTCGTCGTCGCGCTGATGGACGGCCCGACCCCGGAGGCCCGCACGACCGTCGTCGCGTCCGCCACCGGCGAGGTCGTGCTGGACGACTGGTTCCCCGGGAGCCTGGACGACCGCAACAGCCTGTATCCGCACCTCCCGCGCGTCGGGGAGCAGATCACCGTCGTGGCCTCGGCGACCGACGCGGCCGGGGGGCCGCTCCTCTCGAACGCCGTGCCGCTCACGGTCACGCAGCCGGACCCGGCCGTGTCGTTCGTCCTCGCCGAGGACGGCTCGCCGTTCGAGCTCGGCGCCGAGGTGAGCGTCGCCGGCTTCAGAATCTTCGGCATCGCCGCCAAGCTGCGGGGCTTCGACCGCGACGAGGACGTCACGATCACCCTGACCGCGCCCGACGGCTCCGTCACGACCATCGAGAACGGAGACCCTCGGACGGCGATCTACGGTGAAGCGGATGTCATTCTCGACGAGAGCACGATGGTCGACCAGTTCGGCAGGTTCACTGTGACGGGCACGGGGGCGACCAGTGGACGCACCGCCTCGGCCTCGCTCGTGCAGGTGCACGACAAGCCCGGCGTCCGGATCTGGCCCCAATGGGCTCCCCTCGAGCCCTCCGCCCCCGACGACGAGCTGACGAGCGGCGGTGCCGTCTTCGGCTTCGCCGCGGGCGAGCGCGTCTCGGTGAGCATCCACTCCCTCGACGGCACCCGCCAGCGCCTCGTCGACGGCGGCACCCGTCTCGACTTCACCGTGGACGCGGTCGGCTGGAGCCTGATCGCGCTGGGCGAGTACCCGCTCGCCGACCCGGAGCCCGAGATCTACTGCGTCGTCGCGCTGGGCACGACCAGCGGTCGCACCGCCACTGCGGAGTACGACTACGGCCGGTCCGTGTCCGACCCGGTCGACTGCTCGGCGGCCGAGGCGGCGGCTCGCGCCGGCACCGGAGCGGGTATCGGAGTCACTGCAGGCCGGCCCGTCCTCGCGGCGACCGGCGTCTCGCCGACCGCACCGCTCGCCCTCGCGGCGTTCGGGATCCTCGGCGGACTCGCGCTGATGATCACGCGCCGCCGCCGCGCCTAGCGGTCACGGCAGCACCGGAGGGGCGTCCAGAGAGGGGCGCCCCTCCGTCGTTCCATCGGTGCGCGCCGCTCGAGGCGCAGCGTTCAGAGGTCGCGAGAGAAGCAGAGCGACCACTCGCCGCCGATGTAGGCGCCGAAGAGCGGGACGGACGTGTAGCCCTCGCGCTCGTAGAAGCGGACCGCGTCCGGCTGCCGGGTGCCGGTCTCGAGGACGAGTCGCGTCGCTCCGAGCCCCGCCGCGAGCTGCTCGAGCCGGCGGAGGACGAGGGTCGCGACGCCGGAGCCGCGCGCCGACGGGTCCACGAACATCCGCTTGACCTCGATCACTCCGGGGCCGAGCACCGAGTCGGCCAGCGGACGGAGGCCGCCGCAGGCCCGTGCCGTGCCTCCGGCGTCGCGGGCCACGACGAACACGGGGACGTCGGCGGCCGAGGGAGGCACTCCGGGCTCGTGGTCGGTGCTGCCGTAGCGCTCGTCGAGCTCGACGCGCTGGGCGGCGCGGAGCGCATCCGCGTCGGGATGGTCGTAGGGGATCGTCTCGAGCTGCCAGGTCATGGGCGCCTCCGTTCGGGCTTCACCGTAGCGGGGGGCACGGACGTCAGGCGGCCGGGAAGACCCGGCGGCGGGTGGTAGCCCTCCGACCCCGTCCCGTGGCAGGGTCGGGAGCGCCGACGAGAGGACGAGGATGTCGAACGACCGAGCACTGCGGGTGGCACTCGTGGGGACCGCTTTCATGGGCAGGACCCATTCGCACGCCTGGCGCACCGCCGCCCGCTTCTTCCCCCTGCCGCTCGAGCCCGAGCTCGCGGTGCTCGTCGGCAGCAACCCGGAGACGACCCGCGAGCGCGCCGAGGTCCTCGGCTGGAGCGAGTCCTCGACCGACTGGCGGGCGGTGATCGAGCGCGACGACATCGACCTGATCGACATCTGCACCCCCGGAGACACGCACGCCGAGATCGCGATCGCGGCTCTCGAGGCGGGCAAGCACGTGCTCTGCGAGAAGCCGCTCGCCAACTCCGTCGAGGAGGCCGAGCGGATGGCGGCCGCCGCGCACGCCTCCGACCGCGTCGCGATGTGCGGATTCAGCTACCGCCGCACTCCCGCGCTCGCCCTCGCCAAGCGCTTCGTCGACGAGGGGCGGCTCGGGGCGATCCGCCACGTCCGCGCGCAGTACCTGCAGGACTGGCTGCGCGACTCCGCGGCGCCGCTGACCTGGCGCCTGCAGAAGGACCGCGCAGGATCGGGCGCACTGGGCGACATCGGCGCGCACAGCATCGACACGGCGCAGTGGCTGACCGGCCGACGGATCTCCTCCGTCTCGGCGGTGCTGCGCACCTTCACGACCGAGCGCCCGGTGCTGGCCGAGCAGTCGGGGCTCGGCGGGCGCGCCGAGGAGGGGGCGGAGCGAGGACCGGTCACGGTCGACGACGCGGTCGCGTTCACGGCGGCGTTCGAGGGAGGAGCCCTCGGCGTCTTCGAGGCGACCCGCGTCGCGACCGGCCGCCGCAACGCCAACCGCATCGAGATCAACGGCGAGACCGGCTCGATCGCATTCGACTTCGAGCGGATGAACGAGCTCGAGTACTACGACGCGCGCGACGCCGACGAGGCGCAGGGATTCCGGCGCATCCAGGTGACCGAGCCCGCGCACCCGTACATGGAGGCGTGGTGGCCCACCGGGCACGGCATCGGCTACGAGCACCTCTTCACGCACCAGGTCGTCGACCTGGTCGAGGCGATCACGGGCCGCACCCCGGTTGCTCCGACGTTCGACGATGCGCTCGACGTGCAGCGGGTGCTCGACGCGGTCTCGACGAGCGCCGGGCGCAACTCCGAGTCGACGTCGATCGCGCGGGGATCCGGCCCGGTCTGATCCTCAGGGGCGGCGATCGATCGGTGGACCCCTCGCCGGCCGACCGGCCGGAGTCGCGGAGCCGGTCTCGCCTCGTGAGGCGAGCTTGCGACATAATGCGCCTATGAGCAAGAAGATTGACGCGGCCCACCAGGCACTGGTAGCAGCCCTCGACAAGCACGCCCGACTCGTCTCCGACAAGGACTCGAGCCCTCGGAAGGTCGAGCGCGCCGGAGCCGAGCTGCGGTCCGCCACGAAGGCGTACGCCGCGCTCGTCTCGGCCCGCACCGGATCGGCGAGCCCGTTCGCCGACCTCGCGGATCCGCGCCTGGACCAGCCGACCATCACGTCGCTCCGGGCCGAGCGCGACGCGATCGCGAAGCGCCTGGCGAAGCACGAGGCCGCGGAGGCCGAAGCCCTCGCGGGCTGACCCTCCTCCCCGGCGGCGCGAGTCGTCGTGTTACGCGCATGTTTCGCGTCCACGGCGCGACATCCGTACCGTGGTCCCCGGGATCCGCGTCGACGCGGCGTCGTGCGACCGGAGGCCGGTCGCAGCGCCGGCGGTGATCAGCACCGCCCGTGGTCGCCGCTCCGTCAGCGAGCAGCACCGAGCGGATCCTCTCCACGGAAGGATCCACACAGCATGTCCCTGCGCACGAAGCTCCTCGCGACCACCGCGATCACCGCCTCCGCCCTCCTCCTCGCCGGCTGCTCCGCCTCGGCGGGCGAGAGCGACACCGTCCGCATCGGCGTCGTCGGTGCCAGCGACCCCTACTGGGCCACCTACGAGGAGGCCGCGGCCGACGCCGGCATCGACGTCGAGATCGTCGACTTCAGCGACTACAACCAGCCCAACCCGGCGCTGTCCGAGGGCGAGATCGACCTCAACCAGTTCCAGCACATCGTCTACCTGGCGCAGTACAACACGTCCGCCGACGAGGACCTCGTGCCTATCGGCGCGACCGCGATCTATCCGCTCGGCCTCTACTCCACGCAGTACGACAGCGTCGAGGACATCCCCGAGGGCTCGACCGTGGCCGTCCCGAACGACGAGAGCAACCAGGCCCGCGGTCTGCTCGTGCTCCAGTCGGCCGGTCTGATCGAGCTGAAGGACGGCGGCAGCATCTTCTCGAGCGTCGACGACGTCGACACCGCGACGTCGAAGGTCGAGGTGACCGCCCTCGAGGCGTCGCTGACCCCGACCTCGCTGCCGGACGTCGCCGCCGCGATCATCAACAACGACTTCATCGAGAACGCCGGCCTCGAGGCCACCGACGCGATCGCGACGGACGACCCGAGCGACCCCAACGCGCTCCCCTACGTCAACGTGTTCGCCGCCCGCTCCGAGGACGCCGACAACGAGACCTACCAGGAGCTCGTCGACATCTACCAGAGCACGCAGGCCGTGCTCGACGGAGTGTCGGAGCAGTCCGGCGGCACCGCGATCTTCGTGAAGACCCCCGCCGACGAGCTGGAGGCCTCGCTCGAGACCGTCGAGGCGGACACCGCCGCCCAGAGCTGATCTGCCCGGAGCTGATCCGCCCTCCCCTCGCGACGGGATCCCCTGCTCCGGCGGGGGATCCCGTCCGTCCGCCGGGACACCGGCACCCCCGCCCGAACCCCTCGAAGGGAGCGCCGTGCCGCTCATCCGCCTCACCGACGTGAGCAAGGTCTACCCGCCCCTGTCCCGCGGGGCGACGGCCTCGACCGCGGTCGACGGCGTGAGTCTCGACATCGAGGCCGGCGACGTCCAGGGCGTGATCGGCTACTCCGGTGCCGGGAAGAGCACGCTCGCGCGCCTCGTCAACGCGCTCGAGCCCGCGACGTCCGGCAGCATCGAGATCGACGGCCGCGACATCGTCGGCCTGCCCGACCGGGAGCTGCGCCGCATCCGGCTCGGCATCGGCATGATCTTCCAGCAGTTCAACCTGTTCGGCTCGAAGACGGTGTGGCAGAACGTCGCCTACCCGCTGCAGGTCGCCGGCACTCCGCGCGCCGAGCTGAAGACCCGCGTCGACGAGATGCTGAGCTTCGTCGGCCTCTCGGACAAGGCGCGCAGCCACCCGGAGCAGCTCTCGGGCGGGCAGAAGCAGCGCGTGGGCATCGCCCGTGCCCTCGCCGCCTCGCCGCGCATCCTGCTCGCCGACGAGGCCACCAGCGCTCTCGACCCCGACACGACCGGCGAAGTCCTCGCGCTTCTCCGGCGCATCAACGAGGAGCTCGGAGTCACGATCCTCGTCATCACGCACGAGATGGACGTGATCCAGCAGCTCGCGACGAAGGTCGCCGTGATGGAGTCGGGTCGCATCGTCGAGCGCGGCGACGTGTTCGACGTGTTCTCGGCTCCGCGCGAGCCGGTCACCCGGCGCTTCGTCTCGACCGTCGTCCGCTCCGTGCCCTCCCCTGCCGAGGCGGCCGTGCTGCGGCAGCGCCACCGCGGCCGGCTCGTGACGCTCTCGTTCTCGGACGGCTCCGCCTCGCAGGGCGACGTCTTCGCCGACATCGCCGCCGCGGGCGTGCCGCTCGAGCTGGTCTACGGAGGCATCACCGACGTCCGCGGACGCGCCTTCGGCCACCTCACGGTCGCCCTCGACGCGTCGGACGACGTCGTCGAGCCCCTTCTCGCCCGCCTCGGCGCTCGCGTCGGCCTCACGGAGGTGCCCCGTTGAACGCCCTGATCGAGCTGCTCCCCGAACTCGCGAAGGCCACCGGCGAGACGCTCTACATCGTCGCCCTCAGCCTGCTCTTCGGCGGGCTCGGCGGCCTGCTGATCGGCCTCGGCCTCGCGCTCACCCGCGGCGGCGCGCTGTTCGCGAACCGCCTGGTCTACGGACTGCTGAACGTGATCGTCAACGTCTTCCGGCCGATCCCGTTCATCATCTTCATCGCGGCCGCCCAGCCGCTCGCCCGCCTCGTGGTCGGCTCGGGCATCGGCACCGACGCGATCATCTTCTCGCTGTCGCTCGCCGCCGCGTTCGGCATCGGCCGCATCGTCGAGCAGAACCTGCTGACCGTGCAGCCCGGCGTGATCGAGGCCGCACGCTCGGTCGGAGCGAGCCGGCTGCGCATCGTGCGCACCGTCCTGCTCCCCGAGGCGCTCGGCCCGCTGATCCTCGGCTACACCTTCGTCTTCGTGGCCATCGTCGACATGTCGGCGGTCGCCGGGTACATCGGCGCGGGAGGCCTCGGCAACTTCGCGATCCAGTACGGCTACCGCCAGTTCGAGCCGGTCGTGACCTGGGGTGCGGTGCTCGTGATCATCGTGATCGTGCAGCTGGTGCAGCTGCTGGGCAACGTGCTCGCGCGGCGGGTGCTGCGGCGCTGAGGGCGAGCGGAGTGACGGGGCCGGTCCGAGCGCGCGGGCCCGCGCCTCGTAGGCTCGTCGCACCATGACCTCCACCACCGTTCCGACGCTCGTCGCGGTGCTGGTGCTCGCGCTGGTGACGACGGCGATCGTCGCCGCGCTGCGACTCGAGCGGCCCGGTGCCCAGGCGGTCGCGATCGCGCGGGCGGCGCTGCAGCTCGGACTCCTCAGCCTCGTGCTGCACGGCATCATCGAGGATGCGCGGCTGGTCGCCGCGTTCCTGGTGCTGATGCTCGTCGCGGCGACGTGGACGGTGCGCACGCGCGCGGGCCTGGACCGTCACGGCCTGCGGACGTTCGTCGTGCTCCTCGCCGCGGCGGGCGTCCCTCTCGCGGTCGTCGCGGCGACCGGGGCCGTGGGATCGGAGCCGCGGTACCTGCTCGCGACCGGCGGCATCGTGATCGGCGGCGCGATGACCGCGGCCTCGCTGATGGGGCGGCAGCTGCGGGCCGGTCTCGCCGCGGGGACGGAGGAGGTGGAGGGCTGGCTGGCGCTGGGCGCCACTCCGCGCCGCGCCGCCCTGCGCCTGGTGCGCGCGGCAGCCTCGACGGCGCTCGTACCGGCGACGGACCAGACGCGGACGACCGGGCTCGTCACCCTGCCTGGCGCCTTCGTCGGGGCGGTGTTCGCGGGAGCGTCGCCGCTGGAGGCCGCGCAGTTCCAGCTCGTCGTGCTCGCCGCGGCCCTCACGGCCGGCGCGATCGTCGCGGCCACGACCGCGCTGCTGTTCGGCGCGCCGCAGCGGCACCCGGAGTAGGGCGGGGGCTTGTGGAGACGGGGGTCTCGATACGCGGCGTGCCGCCGCTACTCGACCAGCAGGGAATGCGCACCGCTGCACCCACGCCCTGCGCCCCGCATCGTCCCTCGCTGATCGGGTAGCCCGCGGAGCGGGCGTATCGAGAACCGCCCCGCCCGCGAGTCGACGCCGACCGGGCTTCGGCTTCCTCTGTGCGCCCGCTCCGCGACGAGTCCCCCTCTGCCGCCGCGGTGAGTGGACGCGAACAGGGCACCGGCGGGCGGGCAGGGCCCGTTGCGCGTCCACTCGGAGGAGCGGCGGGACGACGGAGGGGCCGGGCCGCCGGCGGGGAGCGGTGGCTCCCCGGTCGGCGGACCGGCCCCTCGCGGTCGGCGCGCGAGCGCTAGTAGCGCGGCTTGCGGTCCGGGCGCTCGGACGAGCGCGACGGGCCCGAGGGGCGTCCGCCGCGGTCGGCGCCGGCGCGGCTCGGGCGGCGGTCGGGCTTCAGCTCGATCAGCTGGCCGCTGATGCGGGTGTCGGCGAGGCGGTCGAGCACGTCCTGGGGCAGGTCGGCCGGCAGCTCGACGATCGAGAAGTCGGGGCGGATGTCGATGTGCCCGAAGTCGCCGCGGTTGAGGCCGCCCTCGTTCGCGAGCGCGCCGACGATCTGGCGGGGCTCGACGCGCTGACGGCGGCCCACCTCGATCCGGTACGACGCGAGGTTGCTGTTCGCCGGACGCTGACGGCGCTCGGGACGCTCACCCCGGTCGCGGTCGAAGCGGTCGCCGCGCTCGGGGCGGTCACCCCGGTCGGGACGAGGCTCGCGGTCCTCGCGCTCGCGGCGCGCGAAGCGGGGGTCGTCGGGCGAGAGCAGCAGCGGCTCCTCGCCCTGGGCGACGATCGCCAGCGCCGCGGCGACGTCGGACTCGACGACGTCGTGGTGCTCGACGTAGTGCCCGATGATGTCGCGGAAGCGCTGCAGGCGCTCGGAGTCGGCGAGCGCCGCGGTGATCGCGTCGTCGAAGCGCGAGAGGCGCGTGACGTTGACGTCCTCGACGCTGGGCATGCGCATCTCGGTGAGCGGCTGGCGGGTCGCCTTCTCGATCGCGGCGAGCAGGCGGCGCTCGCGCGGCGTGACGAAGCTGATCGCCGCTCCGCTGCGCCCCGCACGGCCGGTGCGGCCGATGCGGTGCACGTACGACTCGGTGTCGATGGGGATGTCGTAGTTGACGACGTGGCTGATGCGCTCGACGTCGAGGCCGCGGGCCGCGACATCGGTGGCGACGAGGATGTCGAGCTTGCCCGACTTCAGCTGCTCGACGGTCCGCTCGCGCTGGGCCTGGGCGACGTCTCCGCTGATCGCGGCGGCGGTGTAGCCGCGGGCGCGCAGCTTCTCGGCCAGCGTCTCGGTCTCGCTCTTGGTGCGGACGAAGACGATCATGCCCTCGAAGTTCTCGACCTCGAGGATGCGGGTGAGGGCGTCGACCTTCTGCGGGTACGACACCATCAGGTAGCGCTGCGTGGTGTTCACCGAGGTCGTGGTCTTGTTCTTGACCGTGATCTCCTCGGGCTCCTTGAGGTACTTGCCCGAGATGCGGCGGATCTGCGAGGGCATCGTCGCCGAGAACAGCGCGATCTGCTTCTCGACGGGGGTGTCGGCGAGGATCGTTTCGACGTCCTCCGCGAAGCCCATCTTGAGCATCTCGTCGGCCTCGTCGAGCACCAGGTACTTCAGCGCCGAGAGGTCGAGGGTGCCCTTCTCGAGGTGGTCCATGATGCGGCCGGGCGTGCCGACGACGACGTGGACGCCGCGGCGCAGCGCGGAGAGCTGGGTGCCGTAGCCCTGGCCGCCGTAGACGGGGAGCACGTGCACGCCGCGCAGGGCCGACGCGTAGCGCTCGAACGCCTCGCACACCTGGAGCGCGAGCTCGCGGGTGGGCGCGAGCACGAGGGCCTGCGGGGTCTTCTGCGAGACGTCGAGCCGGGAGAGGATCGGCAGCGCGAACGCGGCCGTCTTGCCGGTGCCGGTCTGGGCGACGCCGAGGACGTCGCGGCCCGAGAGGAGGGACGGGATCGTCGCGGCCTGGATCGCCGAGGGCGTCTCGTAGCCGACCTCCTTGAGAGCCTTGAGGACGGGCTCGCTGAGGCCCAGTTCGGAGAAGGTGAGCGAGCGGGGCTCGTCGGAGGCCGCGGCGGCGGGTGCGGCGGGGGCCTCGGTGGTCGGAGCCTCGGAGGCACTCTGAGCCGCGGTCGCGCTCTGATCCTCGGGGGCGGTATCGGGTGTTTCGGTTGACGCCATGGTGCAACGGTAGGCCGTCGAGGCCCTCCGCGGTGGCCGCATCGCCCTGATCGGCCCGGATCGTAGCCGATCAGGGGGCCTGTGGAGGCGATTCGGAGGTCCGCGGCGCCGATCCCGGTGCGCGAAGGGCCTCCCCCGGCCGTCGAGTACGGTGCCCGATCCGTCGCGGACGGCCGCCGTTCTACGATCCGGGCGACCCTCCGCGACGGATGGCCGAGACGAGCCCGGCGGCCCGCCCGCCTCAGTAGAACTCGACCGTGTCGACGCGGTTGATCAGCTCCTCGCCGTCGAGGAACCGCGTCGCGTTGCGCGCGAAGAGCTCGGCGATCAGCCGGTCCTCGGCGGAGTTCAGCGCCGCGGTGTGCGGGCTGATCAGCACGGCCGGATGCGTCCACAGCGGGCTGTCCGCGGGGAGCGGCTCCTGCGCGGTCACGTCCAGCACCGCACAGCCGACGCGGCCGTCGTCCAGCGCGGCGAGCAGCGCCTCCTCGTCGATCACGGTGCCTCGGCCGACGCTGACGAGCGTCGCTCCCGGCCGCAGCGCCTCGAAGAACGCGGCGCCGACCAGCTTCTCGGTGGCGGAGGTGCCGGGCAGCGTCACGACGACCCCGTCGATCCGCTCGGCCACCTCGGCGATCGCGTCGGGCCGCACGATCTCGTCGACGTGCTCGACGGAGTCCTCGTGCCGACTCGTGCCGATCACCCGCGCACCCAGGCCCTGGAGCTTCTGCGCGGTGGCCCGGCCGATGGTCCCGAGTCCGACGATCAGGATCGTCTGCTCCGAGATCAGGCCCATCGTCCAGCGCGAGCCCCACTCCTTCCGCTGCTGCAGCTCCTGGAGCCTCGGCAGCGACTTCGCGCCGGCGAGCAGTCCGAACACCGAGAACTCGGCGAGCGGCTGGGAGTGGACGCCCGCGCTCGTCGAGAACGCGATCCGCTCGAGCGAGTCGGGGTCGAGCCCCGCGGCCTTCACCTGGCTGCCGCCGCCCGCCGGCATCGTCTGCACCCACCGCAGCGACGGATTCGCGGCGACGGTGCGCGCGAGGGCCGACGGCGTCTCGTCCGGGACCCCGTAGAGAACCTCGGCGGAGTCGACGAGCTCGTCGAACGCGGCCTGCTGCTCGGGAGTGCGCTCGAAGGCGGGATCACCGCCGTGGTCGCCGGGGTGGCGCATCGGCGGGAGCAGGCTCTGGTCGGCCACGAAGTCGAGGCGCGGCTCGAGCTCCACCACGCGGGCGATCAGCTCGTCGCTGATCGGGGTGGCGGCGACGACGCGGAGGCGGTCGGTCATGGGGAGGTCCTTCGGTCGAGGTCGGAGGGGAGCAGCCGCATCAGAGCACTCGCGCGGTCCAGAGGATCCCGCGCTCCACGAGCGTGCGCACCGTCGGATGCCGCAGCACCTCGACGCTGTGCCCGGGGGTGCTCACAGCGATGCGCCCGCGCCCCCAGTCCCGGGTCCAAACCGCGGGCGACGTGACGGGGCGGTGCCACTCCTGCCAGGCCTCGGCGGGATGCGTGGTCGTGGCGAGCACGTCGCTGAGGTCGTCGTGCAGCACCCAGTACTGCTCGGTCACGAGCTCGAAGTCGTCGAGTCCGGCGGTGATCGGGTGCTCGAGCCCGGTGAACTCGATGCGGTGCCGACGGAACGCGTCCTCACTCCCCTCCGCCACCGCGGGGTGCGTGGCGAACTGGCCGCCGACGAGCTGCAGGTAGTCGGAGGAGGCGCGGAAGGAGTCGGCGATGCCGCCGTGCCAGCCGGTGAACCCGGTGCCGCCGGCCACCGCGGCGCGCAGGCCCGCGATCGCGGCGGGCGACGCCTCCGACATGGTCACGCACTGCACGACGACGTCGAGGCCCGACATCGCGTCGCCATCGGCGTAGACCTCGGGCGTGTCCTCGACGCGGACCGCGAAGCCCTGCTCCTCGAGGAACGGGAGGAACAGATCGGTCGCCTCGACCGGCTGGTGCCCCTCCCAGCCGCCGCGCACGACGAGTGCGCTCCTGGTCCGCGTGGTCTCCGGCATGCTCGTCCTCTTCCTCGTCGACGTCCCCTCGACGATGCCACGCCGGGCACCCGGCCGCGCGCGCGGCGGGTCGATCCTGCGGTTCCGGGACGGGAGGTGCGCAGAACATCCGCTGAGAAGGGGGTCTCTCGGCTGTCAGCGGTCAGAGCCCCTTCTCGGCTCAGGTTCTGCAGGGCTCATCGCCCCATGTGGTCCGGCGGTCCGGGCCTGTACCGCTAAATCTCCGCAAGCGAAGTCCTAGAGTGGGCGAAAAGCCGCAGATGCGGAAACGCTCCGACCCGAGGATCCGCATGCTCCGTGTCCGCTCCCTCGCCGCCCTCTCCGCGGTGGCCTTGGCGGGCTCCCTCGCCGGCTGCTCCCCCGATGCAGCGCCCGAGCCCCGCGGCATCACCGTCTTCGCCGCCGCCTCCCTCACCGGCGTCTTCACCGAGCTCGCCCACGAGTTCGAGGCCGCGAACCCCGGCACCACGGTCGAGCTCTCGTTCGCCGGCTCCTCCGATCTCGCCACGCAGATCGAGAACGGAGCACCGGCCGATGTCTTCGCCTCGGCCGACACCGCGACGATGCGGACGGTGCAGGAGGCGGGGCTCACCGCCGCCGATCCCGTGCCGTTCGCGACGAACGTGCTCGAGATCGCCGTGCCGCCGGGCAATCCCGCGGGGGTCCGCTCGCTCGCCGACCTAGCCCGCGAGGGCGTCGCGACGGTCGTCTGCGCACCGCAGGTGCCGTGCGGAGCCGCGGCCGACGTCGTCGAACGGGCGGCGGGCCTCGCGATCGAGCCCGTCAGCGAGGAGTCGTCGGTCACCGACGTGCTCGGCAAAGTCCGCTCGGGCGAGGCCGACGCCGGCCTCGTCTACGTCACCGATGTCCGGGGCGCGGGCGACGACGTGCTCGGCGTGCCGTTCGCCGAGGCCGAGCAGGCGGTGAACACCTACCCGATCGCCCCGCTCACCGGCTCCGAGGCGGCCGCGGCGTTCACCGCGTTCGTCACCGGGGACGCCGGCCGCGCGGTCCTCGCCGCGGCCGGCTTCGGCGCTCCCTGACGACCACCCTCAGTGCAGCAGCCGCCGGCCCAGTGCCACCACCGCGAGACCGCCGAGCACCCAGGGCCCCGCGACCAGCAGTGGATCCAGCACCTGGTGCCGCACGTCCGCGCGGCCGCGCCGCGACGCGATCGGATGCGCCTTCAGTTCGGAGAGCACGCCGGTCTCGGTGACAGGATTGTCGGGCCGCAGCGTCGCCAAGGAGCGCAGGTGCGCCCCTGTCGCGTCGACCCGGTCTCCCAGCACCAGCAGCAGCCAGTGGGCCGCGCGCCCCTCGCTGAAGCGGTCGTAGGCGTAGCGGCGGATCGCTCCCGAGACCCCGTGCAGCGGCTGCGCGGTGCCGAAGACGGGTGGCAGCTCCTCGTGCTCGATGCTCTTCTCGCGGTACTCCCCGGGATCCATCGACTCGGGCTTGTGCCAGTGGGCCCCCGTCTCGAGATCGAAGCGCTCGCGCGGGAACGAGGGCCGGTCGGCCGGGTCGAGGTCGGCGCCCCAGCCGGGGATGCGGGCGCGCAGCTCCTCCGCGGTCGGCGGCGGGATCGGCTTGTCGGCGGTGTACGGCACGGTGACCTCCTACGGCACCACGACGGTCTTGATGCAGCCGTCGAGCTTGGACGAGAACAGGTGGTACCCCTCGGCGATGTGCTCGAGCGGGATGCGGTGCGTGATCATGTCGCTCGGCTTCAGGTAGCCGGCGCGGATGTGCTCGAGCAGGCGCGGCCACTGGCGCTTGACCGGCGCCTGGTTCATCCGGAGCGTGAGGCCCTTGTTCATCGCGTCGCCGAACTTCACGGCGCTGAAGAGCGGGCCGTAGGCGCCCATCACCGAGATCGTGCCGCCCTTGCGCACGCCGTCGATCGCCCAGTTGAGCGCGACCGGCGAGCCGCCCTGGAGCTTGAGCTTCGCCGAGGTGACGTGCTGGATCAGATTGCCGTCGGCCTCCGCTCCGACCGCGTCGATGACGACGTCGGCGCCGAGGCCGCCCGTCGTCTTCTTAAGGTGCACGACGACGTCGTCGTGCTCGAGGTAGTTCACGGTCTCGGCGAGCGCGAAGTCGCGCGCCTTCGCCAACCGGTACTCGAGCTGGTCGACGACGATCACGCGACCCGCTCCCATCAGCCAGGAGGAGCGGGCGGCGGCGAGGCCGACGGGCCCGGCCCCGAGCACCACGACCGTGTCGCCCTCGACGATGTCGCCGAGCTGCGCACCGAAGTAGCCGGTCGAGAACGCGTCGGTCAGCAGTAGCGCGTCCTCGTCGGGCAGCCACTCCGGGATCACGCTCGGCCCCACATCGGCGAACGGCACGCGCACGTACTCGGCCTGCCCGCCGTCGTAGCCGCCGGTGGAGTGCGAGTAGCCGTAGATGCCGCCGATGGCCGTGGCGTTCGGATTCACGTTGTGGCAGTTGGAGTAGAGGCCGCGCGCGCAGAAGAAGCACGTGCCGCAGTAGATGTTGAACGGCACCATCACGCGGTCGCCGACCTTCAGGTTCTGCACCGACGAGCCGACCTCGTCGACCACTCCGATGAACTCGTGGCCGAAGGTGTGGCCGATCCTCGTGTCGGGCATGAGCCCGTGGTACAGGTGCAGATCGGAGCCGCAGATCGCGGCGAGCGTCACCCGCACGATCGCGTCGTTCGGGTGCTCGATGCGGGGCCGGTCCTTCTCCTCGACACGGATCTTGTACGGACCCCGGTAGGTCATGGCGCGCATGCGTCCTCCTCCTCCTCGACGCCGACAGCCTCCGTCGCGCTCCCGCCGGAGCTGTAGGGGGTTGCCACTGCCCGGCCTTCCGTGGAAGCCCTCGGGCGTCTCCGCGTCCGCGGTCGTAGACTCCTCCTCATGCCGCAGATCCGGATCCGTGACGCCGCCGCCGCCCTCGGAGTGAGTGACGACACTCTGCGCCGCTGGATCGACAACGGGGTCCTCGAGAGCGGCAAGGACGCCTCCGGCCGCCTCGTCGTCGACGGGCTGGCCGTCGCCGAGCTCGCCCGGGCCAATGCCGTCCTGCCCGAGGATCCGTCGCCCGTCGCGCGCTCGGCCCGCAACCGGTTCGTCGGCATCGTGACGAGCATCGTGATGGACACCGTGATGGCGCAGGTCGAGCTGCAGTGCGGACCGCACCGGGTGGTCTCGCTGATGAGCAGCGAGGCGGTGCGCGAGCTCGGCCTCGAGCCCGGCTCCCCCGCCACCGCGGTGGTGAAGGCGACCACCGTGATCGTCGAGACGCCGCTGCCGCGCACCTGATGCGCACCGGATCCGCGCCGCCGCGCTGGGTCGTGGCCCTCGCCGCGGTCGGCGCGCTGCTGGTCCTGCTGCCGCTCGTCGCGATCCTCGCGCGGGTCGACTGGCCGCGCTTCGTGCCGCTGATCACCTCCGACTCGTCGGTCGCGGCACTCCTGCTGAGCCTGCGCACGTCGGCCGCGGCGACCCTCCTGTGCGTGCTGCTCGGGACGCCGATGGCGCTGGTGCTCGCGCGCACCGCGTTCCCGGGGCAGCGGATCCTGCGCGCGCTGGTGCTGCTGCCGCTGGTGCTGCCGCCGGTCGTCGGCGGACTCGCGCTGCTCTACACCTTCGGTCGGCTCGGCCTGCTGGGCGGTGCGCTCGACGCGGTGGGGGTGCGGATCGCGTTCTCCACGACCGCGGTGGTGCTCGCGCAGACGTTCGTGGCGCTGCCGTTCCTGGTGCTGAGCCTGGAGGGCGCGCTGCGCACGGCGGGGGCGCGCTACGAGGCGGTCGCCGCGACCCTCGGCGCGTCGCCGGGCACCGTGCTGCGCCGGGTCACCCTGCCGCTGATCCTGCCGGGGCTGGCGAGCGGAGCGATCCTGTCGTTCGCGCGGGCGCTCGGCGAGTTCGGCGCGACGCTGACCTTCGCCGGCAGCCTCGAGGGAGTGACGCGCACCCTGCCGCTCGAGATCTACCTGCAGCGCGAGAGCGACCCCGACTCGGCGGTCGCGCTGGCCCTGGTGCTCGTGGTCGTCGCGGTGCTGGTGATCGGGCTGGCGTACGGCCGGCGGGAGGCACGATCGTGACCCTGCGGTTCGAGGCGCGCCTCGCCTCCCGCGGCTTCGACGTGGCGCTCGAGGTCGCCGACGGCGAGACCGTGGCGGTGCTCGGGCCCAACGGCGCCGGCAAGTCGACCCTGGTCGAGCTGCTCGCGGGCCTCGTGCGCGCCGATTCGGGACGCACGAGCCTGGGCGACTCCGTCCTCTTCGGGCCGGGTGCGTGGACTCCTCCGCACCGTCGCGGCGTCGCCCTGCTCGCGCAGGACCCGCTGCTGTTCCCGCACCTGAGCGTCCGCGAGAACGCCGCGTTCGGTCCGCGCAGCGCGGGGGTCGGCCGGGCGGAGGCGCGCGCGCGTGCCGAGCGCCGCCTCGCCGATGTCGACGCGCTGCCCCTCGCCGATCGCCGGCCGGGGACCCTCTCGGGCGGGCAGGCCCAGCGCGTGGCACTCGCGCGTGCCCTCGCGACGGATCCGCGACTCCTGCTGCTCGACGAGCCGATGGCGGCGCTCGACGTGCGGGTCGCGCCGGTGCTGCGGCGGATGCTGCGGACCGTGCTCGCCGACCGCACCACGATCCTGGTCACCCACGACGTGCTCGACGCGTGGACCCTCGCCGACCGCGTCGTCGTGCTGCACGAGGGGCGCGTGGTGGAGGAGGGGCCGACCGCCGAGGTGCTCGAGCGGCCGCGCACGGCGTTCACCGCCGAGCTGTCGGGGCTGCGCCTGGTGCGCGGGGTGCGGACGGCCGTCGGTCTGCGGTTGGAGGACGGGCGCGAGATCGCGGGGGTCTCGGATGCTTCGGCGGGGTCGGCCGTCGCCGCCGCGGTGCGCCCCTCTGCGGTGACGCTGGGTGAGAGCGGACTGCGGGAGGAGATCGTCGACCTGGAGCCGCGCGGGGACGCGGTGCGGGTGCACGGGCGGGTGCTCGCGGCCGACGTGACTCCGGCCGAGGCGGCGCGGCGCGAGCTGGCGCCGGGGGTCGAGGTCGGGTTCGTGATGGAGCCTGTCGAGCTGTACGCGGTGTGAGCTAGGACGTCGGCGCCCGGCGCGCAAGGGGCGCGGGCACCCGGTGACGGCGGGCGGGGTGGCCCCTACGGTGGGCACATGACCGACTCCGGCTCCCCCGCCCTGCACCACGACGTGCTCGTCATCGGCGGTGGCAACGCCGGGCTCTCGGTGGCGGGGCGGCTGCGGCGGTACGGAGTGGCGGACGTCGCGGTGATCGAGCCGCGCACGACGCACTACTACCAGCCGATGTTCTCGCACGTCGCCGGAGGCACAGCGCCGGCCTCGAAGGCGACCCGTCCGCAGGGCGAGGTGACGCCGAAGGGCGTGACGTGGATCCGGGACCGGGTCGCGACGATCGACCCGGTGGCCAAGACGGTGACGCTCGAGAGCGGACGCTCGGTCGGCTACGGCCAGCTCGTGGTGTGCCCGGGCATCCGGAAGGACTGGGACGCGGTGCCGGGCCTCGTCGAGGCGATGGAGTCGCCGGTCGGCATCTCGAACTACGAGTTCGAGTACGCGCGGAAGGCCTCGAGGGTGCTGCGCGACGTGCGCTCGGGAACCGTCGTCTTCACGCAGCCGAGCGGGCCGGCCACCTGCTCCGGGGCCTCGCAGAAGCCGATGTACCTGGCCTGCGACTACTGGCGGAAGACCGGGGTGCTCGACGACATCCACGTGGTGCTCGTCGTGCCGACGCCGACCCTGTTCGGCATGCCGCTCATCGACGCCGAGCTCGAGCGCAAGGTCTCCGAGTACGGCATCGAGGTGCACTACGACCGCGAGCTCGTCGAGGTGGACGCCGCGTCGCAGACGATCGAGCTCGCGGGCGACGACAGCCCCACCGCGCTGCTCGGACCCGACCACTCGACGTCGCTCGAGGGCCTGGAGGGCGACCACCGCGAGACGCTGGCCTACGACGTGCTGCACGTCGTTCCTCCGCAGTCGGCGCCCGCTTTCCTCGAGGGTTCCGGTCTGACCGCCGGGGGCTTCGTCGAGGTCGATCCGCTGACGCTGCGGCACGTCCGCTTCCCGGACGTCTGGTCGCTCGGCGACGCGGCCGCGACCACCAACTCGAAGTCGGGCGGGGCGCTGCGCCCGCAGGCGAAGACGCTGGCCAAGAACCTCGTGGCGGCGCGGAAGGGGAAGCCGTTGCCGATGACCTACAACGGCTACTCCGTCTGCCCGTTCGTCGTCTCGCGGAAGACCGTCGTGTTCGCCGAGTTCGACGACCGCTACCGGCCGAAGCCGACGATCCCGTTCTGGAAGGGGCTCGCGAAGGAGCGCCGGGCGACGTTCGTCGCGGACCGGTTCGTGCTGCCGTGGGTGTACTGGAACCTGATCCTGCAGGGGCGGGCATGAGCACTGGTCGCACGGCCGCCTCGCCGGCGTACACGACGACGGTGGTGCTGGCCGTCACCGGGCTAGTGCTCGCGCTGTTCCCCGTCTTCGACGTCGCGGGGCTCATGCTGAGCATCATCGCCTTCCGGAGGAGTCGCCACGACGGCGGGCCGCGCGGGCTGGCCGTGGCGGGGATCATCGTCGCGTCGGTGACGATCGTGCTGTTCGCGGCCGGAGCGGTGCTGCTGGGGACGCTGTTCGGCGGGCTCTTCGCGACGTGCGCGGAGCTGGGCGAGGGCGTGCACGTGGTGGACGGGGTGACGTACACCTGCTCGTGAGGGGTGCCGAACGAGCCTCCGTCGTGATCCCCCCTGGAGACGGACCGGCGCCGCAACGTTCGCCACTTTCTGCTGCTTCCGAGCCCTGAGAGCAGCGAGAAACGTCCAACGGCGATGAGGACCGCCTCCGGACGAGCGCCCTCCGGAAGAAAGAAGCTCGCCTAGCTCTCAGCACCGACCAGCACCGCATCTGCGGGGCGCACCGCCGCCCGCCGGAAGCCGTGCACGGTCAGGTACACCCCGAGGAACAGCTCCCACGCGATCTCGGGGAGCGTCAGCAGCCCCGACCGCACCGACGTCTGCTCGTAGGCGCCGAAGAGAACGGCGATGCCGGACAGCGACATGAGCGGCCCGCCGACCAGACCGAGGAGTGCGACCGGCCGCGGCACGAGGTGCGCGCGGTACAGGAGGAAGCCCAGGAGCAGGCCGTTGCCGATGCCGACGACGAAGCCGGGGCCGAGGAGGAAGGTCGCGTCGTGCACCGCGACGAGCGCCTGGGCGACGGCTCGCGTCCCTCCCTCCTCCGCACCGTTCGACGCCTGCCGCAGCTCGACGACCGACACGACCGCGAGCATGCCGACGACGATCAGGGCGCACTCCATGACCCGCGCGACGACGTAGGCGAGGGCGGCGGTCTCGTGGTGCCTGCGGAGGACCGGGTAGAGGACGAGCGCCGTGCCGAGGTTGGTGATGACGAGGACGATCTCGCAGACGACGCCGATCAGCACGCGGGTGTCGGCGCCGGGGCCGAGCACGTAGTCCGGGTCGGTGAGCAGCGGCAGGTAGAGCACGGCCCCGGCGATGGCCGACGCGAAGGTCAGGAGGAAGAGGACGCCCGTGAGGCGGGCGGTCCGGTCGACGGAGGGCATGGGCGTCCTGTTCCCGGCCGTGCGGCCGACTCGCGGTGTACGGCGTACACCTTCGACTCAGAGGCTAGGTGTATCGCGTACACTTCGTCAAGAGCCGACGGGAGGAACGCGTGCCGGAGCAGACTCCCCGACGACCGCGCCTGAACCGCGACGCCGTCCTGCGCGCCGGCGTCGGCCTCGCCGACGAGGTCGGGCTCGACGGCTTCACGATGCGCACGCTCGCCGAGCGCCTCGAGGTCGTCCCCATGGCCCTCTACAAGCACGTGCAGAACCGCGAGCACTTGCTCGACGGCATGGTCGACCTGGTCTGGAGCGAGGTCGCCCTGCCCGACGCGGCCCGCGGCTGGAAGCCGGCGATGCGCGAGCGCGCCGCCTCCCTCCGCGCCGCCCTCACCCGGCACCGGTGGGCCGTCGGGCTGATGGAGGCGCACGGGCGGCCCGGGTCCGAGAACCTGCGCCAGCACGACGCGATGATGGGATGCCTGCGTGAGAGCGGCTTCTCGTTCCGCACGACGGTCCACGTCACGTCGCTCCTGGACGCGTACGTCTACGGCTTCGCCCTGCAGCAGAAGACGCTCTCGTTCGAGACCCCGGAGGAGTCGGCCGAGGCCGCGGCCGCCACGCACCGGGACCAGCCCGCTGAGGCGGAAGTGCTGTATCCGTACCTGATGGAGGTCGTCGTCGAGCTGGCCCGCGCGGGCTACGACTACGACGCCGAGTTCGAGACGGGGCTCGACGTGCTGCTCGATGGGGTCGAGGTGCTGCGGGCGGGGTGGCGGTCGGAGGCGGCGACGTCGCGAACGACAGCGGCCGCGACCGCGACCGCGACCGCGAAGGACACAGCACCAACGCGCGAATAGAACAAAATGAATACGATCCGGAGGTCGAGATGGTGGATACCGCGCCGAGTCCGTTCACTCCTGGCTACGGTAGGAAGCCTGCCGTCTTCGGCGGTCACGGAGAAGAGTTCACCGAACTCCGAGCGGTGTTCGACACGCTCGACTTCGGCGAGAACCACTCCGTTCTCGTCTCGGGTCTGCGCGGCGCAGGCAAGACGTCGTTCCTGACGACTCTTCAGGACGAGGGCCGAGCATGCACCGCGCCCTGACGGATCCTCCGTCGTCCCGGGGAAACGGCCGATCCTCTCGCCCCGTTCGCCACTTCCTGCTGCGTCAGCGGGCCGAGACCAGCAGGAAGTGGCGAACGACGACGCTGAGCCGCACCTCAGCCCGCCTGGTCCGGCAGCGCCGCCGTCCCCGTCGTGCGCAGGCGCTCCTTCACCAGCTCCGGGAACAGCGGCCGGCCGTAGAAGTAGCCCTGCGCCCGCTCCGCGCGCAGCGAGGTCAGCAGCGCGTGGGCCGACGGCGTCTCGACGCCCTCGACGATCGTGTGCATGTCGAGGTCCGAGACGAGGTTGATGATCGAGCGGAGGATCGTGGCGTGCTTGGGATTCTCCTCGTCCGCCAGGAAGACTCGGTCGATCTTGACGATGCTCAGGGGCACGGTGAGCAGGGCGGCGGCGGCCGCGTGCTCCTGGCCGTAGTCGTCGAGGGCGATCGCGATGCCCTCCTCCGTCAGCCGGCGCACCCGCTCGATCACCTCGGCGTCGACGCGGCCGATCGAGCCCTCGGTCAGCTCCAGGCAGAGCTGGATGCCCTTCTCGGCCGTGCGGTGGCCGCGGACGAGGTCGAGGAGGTCGTCGTGCAGGAGCTGGTCGGCCTCGAGGTTGACGCTGAGGAAGGCGACCGAGTCGTCGATCCCGCGGAACTCGACCATGCAGGCGACGGCCTGGTCGATGATCTGCATGGTCAGCCGGTCGAGCAGGCCCAGTGAGCGGGCGACGTCGACGAGCGTCAGCGGGCTCAGCGGAGTGCCGTCGCGGCGGGTGTAGCGGGCGAGGGCCTCGAAGCCGATGATGCGGCGCTCCGCCACGTCGATGACCGGCTGGAACGCGACTCGCACCGCCTCGTCGAGCACGGCCTCGTGGACCTCGGTGAGCAGATCCTCGCCCGTCGGGTCCTGGGGCGCCCCCTTGCGCTCCTTCTTCGACTCGTACATCCGCTCGTCGGCCTCCTGCATGACCCGGTCGAAGCTGCCGCCGTCGACGGCGACCGGGGCGCCGATGCTGATGCGGGGGTGGAGGGTGAGGCCGCCGACGAAGACGGGGCGCTCGACCGCGCGGCTGATGCGCTGGGCGACGGCTCCCGCCGTGCCCGAGTCGAGCAGCACGGCGAACTCGTCGCCGCCGATGCGCGCGACGACGTCGTCGCTGCGCACACTCTCGCGGATCCGGCGGCCGACCTCCTCGAGGACCGTGTTTCCCGTCGAGTGGCCGTGGGTGTCGTTGATCGCCTTGAAGGCGTCGAGGTCCATGAACAGCATCGCGCGGCGCGACGGGTCGGTGATCGCGTCGAACTCCTCGTAGAGGCCGCGGAGGTTCGTGAGGCCCGTGAGCGAATCCGTCGTGGCCGCATCGCGCAGGGCGCGCGTGTTGCGGCGGTCGTAGAGGGCCTGGGTGGCGATGTGGGCGAGGGCCAGCAGCGTCCGGTGCTCCAGGGGGCTGAAGCCGTCGGAGTCGGGGCGGCGGGTGAGGACCACGTGGCGGACGCCGGTGCCCGGCGCGGTCACGGGCGCGGACAGCTCGAAGGGCCGGCCCGGCTCCTCCGCGATGCGGATGCTCGCCGACGGGATCGACTGCCGCGCGGATTTCTCGAGCGTCTCGAAGATCGCGGCCTGGTCGCCCCACGGCAGCGCGAGCGACGCCTGCACGAGGCCCTCGAGCTTGCGCTCGACGCGGGTGCGGCGCAGCTGCTGGCTGACCACGGCGATCGCCAGCGCGATCAGCAGCAGCGTGTTGGCCGAGCGGATGTCGACGCCGACGCCCAGGTCGATCCGCTCGATCCCGGAGGAGAGCCGGGCGCCGTAGGCGAGCGCCACGAGTCCGATGTTCAGGGCGAGCGCGAGGGCGACGCGGTCCGCGCGCAGGGTCGGGCGCGGCGCGTCCGGCACCTCGTCGAGCGTCAGCCACGCCTGCAGGTACTCGACCCCGATCGCGAGCAGGCCGTAGGCGAGCACCGCGGGGACGGCGGCGATCACGGGCCACCAGCCCGTGTGCGGGAAGAGCGAGAGCGTCAGGAGGAACGCACCGCCCGACAGGCCGGCGAGCCCGGTCAGGTAGACGATCACCATCCACGGCCGCCGGTTGACGACCAGGTACGCGGCGAGCGCCAGCACCCAGAGCACCAGCGCCTGGGGCCGCGGGACGTCCTCGGCGAGGAACGCGAGGACCGACACCCCGACTCCGAAGGTCACGGTGCCGATGCCGGAGGAGAGCTCGAGCCGGAACGACGCGGTGATCCACATCGCGGCGAGCAGCACGAGGAACGGCAGGCCGAGCGCGGGCAGCGCGGTCGCGTTCGGTACGAGCAGGACGGCGGTGAGGAGCAGCCCCGCGGCACCGACGCCGAGGCGGAGAGCACGGATGCGCGCGGAGGCGCGGGCCCGGTCGCCGTTCGGCAGCACGATCGTCTCGTCAGCGCGCGCGCTCACGACTCCGTCACTCACTCGGACCCCCCGCGTCCGCTCTGGTGCGGATGGGCCCACTCTGGCAGATCGGCGGGCGCGAGGGCCCCTCCCCTGCGGGATCGGGATCGGCGCTCCGGCGACGTGGGACGGGAGCCGCGCCCCGGCTGTGGCGCGACGCCGTCACGGCCTCAGCCCCGCACCGGCAGGCGCGCCGCGAGCCGCGCGCCACCCGAGGCGGACGGCAGCAGCTCGAGCCCGCCTCCGTAGACCGCGAACTGGCGGGCCAGGCGGTCGAGACCGCTCCACTCCGGAGCCTCGCCCGGGCCCCGCCCGTCGTCCTCCAGGGACACCAGCACGGCAGGAGCGTCGTCGACCGCGACCGTCAGCCGCACCGCGTCCGCCCCGCCGTGCTTGAGTGCGTTCGTCAGCGCCTCCTCGACCGTGCGCACGAGCAGGACGCGCTGCTCCAGGGGGACGGCGCGCTCCTCCACCTCGGCGTAGCGCTCGTCGATGTCGAGCTCCACCGCGATCTCGAGCGGGAGCCGGGCGAGGAGGTCGCGGACCGCCGCGACCAGGCCGTGGTCGATGTCGACCGGGTAGAGCGCGCCGCTCGCGGCTCTCACCTCCTGCTCGCGGAGCTCGTCGAGGCGGTCGGCGATCGAGACGACGCGGGAGGGATCGGCCGGGGCGCCGGCCGCCGCGCGCAGCTCCGCGCTCAGCACGACGAGCGAGTTCTGGAGCCGCCCGTGCAGGTTCTGCGCGACCTCGCGGCGCACGCGCAGCTCCTCCTCCTGCAGCGCCTGCACGGCCTGGACCGCCTGGAGCAGCACGCGGGCGTTCTCGCGCTCCTTCTCGCGCACCCGCCGCGCGGTGCGCACGAGCAGGAAGCCGAACGCGGTGATCATGCCGATCACGACGGTGCCCACGGCCAGCTCGACCACGAGGGCGTCGACCGCGTCGAGCGGGTACACGCCCGCGAGCACCTGCATCGTGCAACGCACGAGGGCGACGCCCACCGCGAGCGCGACGACTGCGGGCAGCGAGACGCGACGCGGGAACCGCTCGGGGCGCAGCACCGCGAGCAGCAGGACCGCCAGGGCGATCGCCGAGACGTTGACGCTCACGCGGACCACGACGTCCAGGACGGGCCCGCCCGACACTCCGCGGACCGTCTGCGACAGCATGCCGAGCGCGAAGACCGCCTGCAGCGCGGCCAGCACCGAGAGCACGCCGCCCAGGAGCGACACGACTCCGATCAGGATGCGGTTGTCCTGGCGGAGGTCCTCGCGCGTGGGCCGGGTGCCGTCGACGAGGGTCATCCGGTGTGCTCGAGGAACTGCAGGGTCGCCTCGACCCGGGGATTGCGGGCGCCGTCGGCGCGCAGGCCCAGGCCCGCGTAGACCGCGTTGACGTGGTTGTCGACCGAGCGGACGGCGATGCCCAGCTTCTCGGCGATCGCGGCGTTGGTCAGGCCCGCCGAGAGCCAGGTCAGCACCTCGTACTGCCGGCGGCTCAGGGCGGCGACGGGCGAGTTGCGGCGGGCGGTGCGGGCGACGACGAGGGCCGGATCCAGGACGGTCCGCCCGTCGGACGTCGCGCGGATCGCGGTCAGCAGCGCCGGGGTCGAGAGCGAGGACGTCTTCGAGAGGTAGCTCCAGCCGCGCGCCTCGGAGCGGTCGAGCCGGAGGAAGCGGTGCATCGCGTCGACGGCCGAGAGCAGCACGACGGCGAGCTCGGGATTGCGGGCGCGCAGCTCGCGGCCCAGCTCGATGCCGTCGCCGTCGCCCAGCTCGATGTCGAGGATCGCGACGTCGAGCGACTCCGGCTGCAGCCGCTCGCGCGCCTCGGCGACGGAGGAGGCGTCGACGACGCTCCGCACGCCGGGCACCGAGCGCAGCATCGACGCCAGCATCTGCCGGTAGAGGGGCTGGTCGTCGACGACGGCCACCCTCAGATCCCGAACGCCCCCCCACGGAAGTCACGGATCCATGATCGCGCATCGACACGGCGGTCGAGGGCCCCCGGGCCCCGGGATATACCCCTAGAAGAGGGCCCCGCTGAGGGCGAGACCGAGGAGCGCCGCGGCGAGCGCCGCCGCCCACGTGCCCAGGCCGTAGGCGAGGGCCGCGGCCCGGCGCCCCTCGAGCAGCATCCGCGCGGCCTCGACGCTCGCCGTGCTGAAGGTGGTGAATCCGCCCAGGAGCCCCGTGCCCAGCAGGATCCGCCACTCCTCGGCGACGACGCCCGCGAGGGCGAGACCGGCGACGAGTCCCAGGAGCAGCGACCCGGCCACGTTGATCAGGGCCGTGCCGATCGGCCAGCGGACGGGCACGAGCGAGCGCGCGACTCCGTCGACCACGAGGCGGGCGGCCGAGCCGGCACCACCGGCCAGCGCCGTGCCCAGGAGGAGGGCGAGCGGTGTCACTCCGCGGCCCGTCCGGCGGGAGTCGGTTCTGCGCGCGCGGTGCGGTGGGCGAGCAGGATGCCCAGCACGGCGGCCGAGGTGCCGAGCACCAGCGTGATCGCGACGGCGAGCGCGGCCTCGGCGACGCGTCCCGCGAGGAGCAGCTCCGCGGTGTCGAGCGAGAACGCGCTGTAGGTGGTGAAGCCGCCGAGCACGCCCGTGCCGAGCAGGAACCTCGCCGTGCGACGGCCGCCGTCGTCGGGGCCGCTCCGGGCGAGCGACTCGAGGAGCACGCCCAGGAGGAACGTGCCGACGAGGTTCACCGCGATCGTCGGCAGGGGCAGGCCCCCGACCGGAGGCAGTGCGAGCGCGGTCGCGTACCGGGCGGCGGTCCCGACGGAGCCGCCCGCCGCGACGAGGAGGATCGGACCGGCGCGCAGGTGCAGCGGGCGCGTCACTCCGCCAGATCCCACGGCACGCGGTGCGCCGGGTCGCGCTCGGCACGCGGCACCACCACGACGGGCCGGTGCTGGCGGTGGGCCAGGTGCACGGCCACGCTGCCGCTGAGGAACTCGGCGATGCTCGCGAGTACGCCGGAGTCGCGGGTGCCGACGACGATCATGCGCGCGTCCGTCTTCTCGGCGGCATCGCTGAGCGCGAGCGCGGGCTCGCCCTCCGCGACCTGGAACGTGTGCTCGGCGCCGTCGAGGATCGCCTCGACCTCGGCCACGAGGCTCGGCGGAGCAGTCGGGCGATCGGCCGGACGGCCTCGACCGACGACCGGGATCGCGCCCGTCATCGGATCGACGTACTCGCCGACGAGGTAGGGATCGGGGGCGGCGTAGAGGACGAGGAGCGGAGCGCCGAAGTCCTTCGCGAAGCGCGCGGCGGTGCGCAGGACCTCCGGTCGCTGGCCCTCGGCGACGCCGACGAGCACGGGACCCGTGGGGGTGGACTCGGTCATGGACGGCTCCTTCCCTTGCCCGTCCATCCTGGCACCGGGGACCGCAGGACGGGTCGTGATCCTTTCGTTATCTGCGAGGGTCGGGTTAGACTCGCTCCTCGCCGGTGCCCGACCGGCCCCGCCGGTGGCCCCGAAGCCCCGCGGACGGACGATCCCGAGGAGTACGCGCGCGTGTCGAACCCTGGCGTTCCCGAGAATCCGGAGCGCGTGGAGGGGGCGGCACCGGTGCCGTCGACGCGGCGCGAGGCGCGAGCGGCGGAGGCTGCTGCGGCGGCCCGCGTCGTCGCTCCCGCTCGCGCTGCGACCACCCCGCGCTCCTCCGCCCGCCCCGCCGCGTCGAGCACCCCCTCTCTCAGCCGCCGCGCGCTCGGATTCGCCACCTTCTCGATCGTCGGCGGACTCGTCGCCACCACCGCGATCCCCGCGTACGGCGCCCGCGGCACCACCGCCGCCTCGGGCGGAACCGGCACCGCCGCGAACCGCGCGGGCCTGCAGAACCTCACCGTCTCCTCCGAGACCGCCGGGCAGACCGCGGTGCGCGACGCCTTCGCCGCGCCGACGCAGGCGCAGCTCGACGAGGCGAGCCGCCAGGCGGCGGTGCTCTCGGGTTCGAACGGCGGCGAGTTCACGACCGTGCAGACGCGCGCCGTGGGCGACGACTACCCCTGGCCGTACGAGACCATCGACGACGACGGCGGCGGACTCTCGCCCCTCGGCTACTACTACCGCGAGTGCGTCGACTTCGTGGCCTGGCGCCTCAACCGCGACGCCGGCGCGACCGCGGCGCCGTGGACGTACACCTGGGGGAACATCACCCCGATGGGCGGCAGCGCGTGGGAGTGGCCCGACAACTGGGCCGCCAAGGGCTGGGCGACGAGCAGCGTGCCGATCGTCGGCTGCGTCGCGTGGTGGACCTACAACCACGTCTCGTACGTGCAGAAGGTGAACGACGACGGCACCGTGCTCCTCGAGGAGTACAACTACGGCGGCAAGCACAGCTACGTGACGCGGACGTACCCGACGGCGCAGGTGCCCCTCTTCCTGTACCCGCCGGCGATCTAGCGCTCGGGCGCTCTCACGGTCAGGGCAGCAGAGTCAGGAGGGTGTCGAACGCGGGGGTGCGCGGGTCGACGAGATCGACGTGGTCGGCTCCGGCGAGCTCGATCAGGTGCGCTTGCGGGTGCCGAGCGGCGTAGGCACGGCTGAGGGACGGCGGCGCATCGGAGTCGTCCGTGCCGTGCACGAGGGTGACGGGCATCGGAGGTGTCGGCAGCTGCAGCGGGTCGGCGGGGGCGAGCGGATGGTCGCCGAGCAGCTCGAGCACGGCGTCGTCGCTGAGGCCCAGCTCGGCGGCGGCGCGCAGGTCGGCGACTCCGGCGAGCGCCACGACCGCCTCGACGTGGGGCGACGGATGCGCGGCCTGCGACCACAGGGCGAGATGCCCGCCGGCGGAGTGTCCGACGAGCGTCGTCCGCGGAGCCGCGCCGATGAGAGCGGGCAGGGCTGCGAGGAACGCGACGACGTCGGCTCCGGTCCCCGGCCAGCCGCCTCCGGGATCGCCGACCCGGCGGTACTCGGGCAGCAGCACGTCGTGACCGCGGTCGGCGAGTGCCGCGGCGAGCGGACGGAGGTGCGTGCGATCCCAGCGGGCGCGCCAGAACCCGCCGTGCACGAGCACGACGGGTCCGCGGCCGGGTGACCGCGCGGCGTACCTGTCCACGATCTGCTGCGGAGCCGCTCCGTAGCGCAGGACCGCGTCGGGCCCGCGCGTCACGAGGTCGAGGAGGTCGGTCACCCCGGCACTCTAGGCGGCCGGGCTGCGGGTGTCGGGTCTCGAGACGCGCCTGCGGCGCTACTCGACCGGCAAGGGAAGGGGCGCCGCCTCCCCGTGCTGATCGAGTGGACCGCGCAGCGGGCGTATCGAGATCCGCCGACTCCGGACCTGGTGGGTCTCGATACGCGCCTGCGGCGCTACTCGACCAGCAGGAGGGGCGTCAGCTCTCGAACCAGCCGCGGGGGTGGTGGTCGGCGGTGAGCGGGGTGCGCTCGCGGGTCGGGCGGGCCCAGCGGACGGCGTTCGCGAGCACGCGCTGGATGTCGGGGTGGTGGTAGACGGGGTAGTCCTGGTCGCCGGGCGAGAAGTAGAACACCTTCCCGAGGCCCCGCGTGTAGGTGACTCCCGAGCGGAACACCTCGCCGCCGGTGAACGTCGAGAGGAACACCGTCTCCTCCGGCACAGGGATGTCGAAGTACTCGCCGTACATCTCCTGCTGCGGGATCACGATCGGGCTCGGAACACCCTGCGCGATCGGATGCGTCGGAGCGATCGTCCAGACCAGCTCGCGGTCCTGATCGTTGCGCCACTTCAGCGAGCACGTCGTGCCCATCAGCGCCTGGAAGATCTTGGAGTAGTGGCCGGAGTGCAGTACCAGGATTCCCATCCCCTCCTGCACGTGCCGCAGCACCCGCTGCACCACCTCGTCCGACACCTCGCCGTGCGCGATGTGGCCCCACCACAGGAGCACGTCGGTGCGTGCCAACGCCTCCTCGGTGAGACCGTGCTCGGGCTCGGGGAGCGTCGCGGTGCGCACCGCGACGCCGTCGCCGAGCGATTCCGTGAGGCCTTCCGCGATGACCCGGTGGATGCCCTCCGGGTAGTGCTTCATCACCGTCTCGTCGCCGCGGGTCTCGTGGCGGAACTCGTTCCAGACGAGGACCTCGACGGGTCCGGCCGGGGTGCTCGCGGGGGTCGTGTCGAGGGCGCTCATGCGACCGCCACCTCCTTCTTCTCGGCTGCGGAGCGGTAGATCGCGTCGATCACGCGGCTGCGGTGCAGCGCGTACTCGCCGTAGTGACCGGAGTAGCGGGGCTCGCCGGCCGGGACGTCGGCTCCCGAGGCGATCGCGTCGAGGAACTCGGCGATGACCGAGCGGTGGTGGCCCGACGGCACCGGGATGGTCGGGCGCGAGGTGGTGGGGGCGCCGGCGACCTCGGAGTAGAGGGTCACGGTGCCCTCCGTCGCGTAGTCGGCGACGTGCAGGCGGGCGCCGCCCGCGGAGCCGAGGAGCTCGACCTCGATGTCCTCGTCGACCTTGGAGTAGCTGGCCCAGGAGGCGTCGAGCTGCAGGCTGCGTCCGTTGTCCAGGCGCAGGAGTGCGCTCGAGAAGTCCTCCACCTCGAACGCGTGCGTGCCGCTCGCCGCGACTCCGTAGGGGCGGCCGCCGCGCCCGGAGCGCCCGATCTCGCCGTAGGCGACGGCCGAGACGCTGGTGACGCGCGGCTCGTCGAGCAGGTGCAGCGCGATGTCGAGGACGTGCGAGCCGAGATCGATCAGCGGACCGCCTCCGGCCAGCGCCTTGCTGGTGAACCAGGAGCCGATGCCGGGGATGCCGGTGCGCCGCTGCCAGCTCGCGCGGGCGTGGTAGACGTCGCCGAGCGGAGCGTCGTCGAGGTAGCGGCGGAGGTACGCCACGTCGGCGCGGCGGCGATGGTTGTAGGCGATCTCCAGCACGCGGTCGGCGGCGCGAGCGGCCTCGACCATCTCGGCGGCGAGGTCGGCGGTGGTCGCGAGCGGCTTCTCGCAGAAGACGTGCTTGCCGGTCGCCAGCGCGGCGACGGCGATGGGGTGGTGCAGGTGGTTGGGCACGCCGATCGAGACGACGTCGAGGTCGTCGCGCGCGACGAGGTCCTCCCAGTCGGAGTAGAGGTCGGGGACGTCGCGGGTCGCGCCGAGTTCGCGCAGGCGCGCCTCCTCCTGACCGGCGAGGGCGACGACGCGCGCGCCGGGAAGGGCCTGGAAGGCGTCGAGGTGGGTGGTGCCGGCGAAGCCGAGGCCGACGACGCCGACCCGGAGCTCGGAGGTGTTCTCAGTCATGCTCGAAGCCTAGTCGAATTGATTCGAGCACTGGATAAACTCTGGGTGTCCAACTTCGACAACGGCGCCCGGCCCGAGGTCGACTGGACGCGAAGCGGGGCCTGAAGCACATCGACGACCCGGTTCGCGACGACTCGGCGGGGCCAGTGACGCCGACTGGGCGGGGAACGGGCTCCGGCGCAGGCGCGAAGCCCGGTTCGCGTCCCCTGGAGTGCCGCGACTCCCCTGCCGATCGAGTGGACCGCGCAGCGGGTGCATCGAGATCCACCAGCACTGGAGGACGGGGGTCTCGATACGCGGCCTGCGGCCGCTACTCGACCAGCGAAGGAGAGGCCGGGCCACCCCTGCTGATCGAGTAGCGCGCGCAGCGCGCGTATCGAGATCCACCAGCGCTCGAGGAGGGCGCCGCGGTCTGCGAAGGGTGAGGCGGGCGCTGGCAGCATGGGGGCATGAGTGCAGTGGAGCAGCAGGCCGGGATCGACGACGACGAGGTTCTGCGGAGGCTGCCGAAGACGGAGCTGCACTGCCACTTCGCGTCGACGATGAGCGCCGCGCATCTCGTCGCCTCGGCGGACCGCTACGGGGTGGAGCTGCCGTCCACCGACCCGGCGACGCTGTTCGACTTCGCCGACCTGCAGGAGTTCCTGGTCGCCTTCCGCGCCGCTCCCCGGGTGCTGCGGACGCCCGCCGACCTCGCGACGGTCGCCTACGACGGGGTGCGCGCGGCGGCGGCCCAGGGACTGCGCTACCGCGAGTACGCGATCAACCCGCAGTACTTCGCCGACTCGGCCTACCTCGGCTGGAGCGGGCTCGGGTACGCCGACGTGCTCGATCCGATCCTCGACGGACTGCGCGCCGCGGAGGCCGACCTCGGCGTGGGATTCCGGATGATCGTGGCCGTGAACCGCAGGGAGTCCGCGGGCAGCGCCGTCGAGCTGGTCGAGACGATCCGCCGGCACCCGCGCGAGGAGGTCGTCGCCCTCGGCATGGACGATCTGACGCCCGAGGGCGCGGAGGATCCCGGCCGGTTCCGCGAGGCGTTCGCGCTCGCGCGCCGCTCGGGACTCGCGCTCACCGCCCACGTCGGCGAGACGGACCGCTCCGAGCCCGACTCCGTGCGGATCGCGCTCGACGTGCTGCAGGTCGACAGGATCGACCACGGCTACCGGATCCTCGACGACCCGGATCTGGTCGCGAGAGCCCGGGATTCCGGCATCGGATTCACGACCACTCCGGTGTCGACGACGATCTGCTCGGGATGGATGCTCGACCCGCAGCACCGGATCGCGGAGATGGTGCGGACGGGGCTGCGCGTCACGGTGTCGACGGACGACGCCGTGTTCTTCCGCACGGACATCGGCCGCGAGTACCGGGAGGCGCTGCCCGCGCTGGGGCTCGGGATCGAGGAGGCCTGCACGATCGCACGGAACGGGGTGGAAGCCGCGTTCTGCCCACCGGAGCAGAAGGCGCGGCTGCGGGCGGAGTTCGGTGCGGTGATCGCGGGGCTGCTGGGCGAGCGCGAAGGCTTCTCGAAGCGCTCCGACCCGCAGAAGTAAGGCTCAGCGCAGCCGATCCGTCGCATCGGCGCGGATCGAGCCCCTCAGCCTGAGTTCTGCTGACGAGGCGACGGCAGGCGCGCCAGCAGGTCGGCGTGGGCGCGCACGCGCACCGCATCCACGCCGGCGTCGTCGTCGAGCGAGATCAGCAGGATCTCGAGGCCCCGCCAGAACGCCACGATCTCGCGGGCCAGCACGGGCACCTCCTCCGCCGGCACGCCGGATTCGGCGAGCGCCCGGCGCAGCTCCGGCTGCAGGAACTCGTCGAAGCGGCCGCGCGTCGCCCGCCACTCCTCGGCCTGCTCGAACGCCGCGAGCCCGAAGACCTGGAAGAACAGCCGCAGGTAGGGCCGGTTGCCCGCCGAGGCGAGCGCCTCCCAGGATCGGTCGAGCCGCTCGCCGAGCGGGCGGCCGGGCACCAGCAGCTCGTCGGCCGCGCGCTGCATGTCGGGGAAGCGCACGGCCGCGGCGATGAGCGCCTCCGACAGCAGCTCGGCGCGGGAGCCGAAGTAGTAGAGCAGCATGCGGTTGTTGGAGTCGGCCGCGCGGGCCAGAGCACGCAGCGACACGGTCGCCACGCCGTGCTCGAGGATGTGGTCGACGACGCTCTCGAGCAGCAGCGATCGCCTCGTCGGAGCGGTGGTCATCGCGTCGCTCCCCTCGGCCGGACCCGCGTCAGCGTAGCGGCACCCTGCCGCGTCCCACGAGCCGTGGTGTATCCATGGGCGGGAGCACGGTGCACGGGCACCGCGCCGCACCGGAGGGGGACGCGATGGCACCGCCGCGCAGGAAGGCCACGCTGCTGGCCGTCGCCGAGCACGCCGGGGTGTCGCTGAAGACCGCGTCGAACGTCGTCAACGGCACCGGGCGGATGGCCGACGAGACCCGTCAGCGCGTGCGGGCGGCGGTGGACGAGCTGGGCTACACCGTGAACGTCGCCGCGAGGAACCTGACCCGCGGGCGCACCGACTCCGTCACGCTGGCGGTGCCCACCCTGAAGGCCGCCTACCTGGCCGAGCTCGCCGAGGTCGTGGTCGACACCGCGCGCCGGAGAGACCTCGTCGTCTACGTGACGACGTACCCGGACGAGGGCCGCACGGGCTCGCGCCGGCTGCTGCAGCAGTTCAACTCTCAGCTCACCGACGGGCTGCTGCTCTCGCTGTCCGAGCACGAGACGCTCGACCGCGAGGCGCTGGACGTGCCGTATCCGCTCGTCTGCCTCGGCTCGCGGAACACCTACGGCCTGACCGATCGGGTGACCACGGACGACGTCGACGACGCCCGCACCGCCACCGCGCACCTGCTCGAGCGCGGCAGCACGTCGATCGCGGTGGTGGGCGCGCACGTGCCGTTCGACGCTACGGGCATCGGCGCCGCGCGCGAGGGGAACGCCGAGCTGCGCCTGCGCGGGGTGCTCGAGGAGGTGACCGCGTGGGGCGGCACCCTCGATCCGCGCCTGGTCGGAGTGACCGGCTACGACTGGACCATCGGCTCGGGATTCCGGGTGGCCCGCGATCTCATCGAGTCCGGACGGTCGTTCGACGGCCTCGTCTGCCTCAACGACGGCCTGGCGATCGGAGCGGTCTCGGCGCTGCGCGAGGGGGGCCTGCGCCTCCCCGAGGACGTCCAGGTCATCGGCTTCGACGACGTCGAGGAGTCCGCGTACCTGAATCCGCCGCTCACGACGATGGACTCGCGGATCGACTGGATCGCGGAGACCGCGCTCGACAAGCTGATCGCCCGGATCGACCGCGCGGCGGGCGCGCCGACGACCGAGTTCGCCCACTCCAGGGTGATCGAGCGGGCGACGACGAGGACTGTCGGAAAACGCTTCTTGCGGACGGAGCCGTCCTCGGTCTAGATTCGCCCCCGTGGTACAGCGCTGTACCACGTAGGACCTGCGACGACGGAGGACTCCCTTGACGCGATCGATCCCACGATCGACCACCCGCCCGGCCACCCGGCCCGCGACTCGACGGCTCACCGCCCTCGTCGCGGCGCTTCTCGCCGGACTGCTCGTGCTCACCGGCCAGACCGCCGTGTCGAGCGCCGAAGCCGCCGAGGTGCAGACCTCCACGGTCGCCTTCACCGACACGACGACCGTCCGCGGCACGCCGCTGAAGACCTTCTACGAGGGCGCCTGGTCGAAGAACAGCACCCACACCTGGGCGACCGGCGGAGCCGCGTTCGAGATCGCGTTCACCGGCGAGACCATCGCCCTCTCGGGCCGCAAGGCCACCACGAACGGCACGGCCGACGTCTTCGTCGACGGAGTGAAGGTCGGCTCGGCCGACTACCGCGGCGCCCGGTCGACCACCACGGTGCCGATCTTCAGCCACACGGGCCTCCAGCCGGGCGAGCACGTCCTGCGCGTGGTCACCGTGGGCTTCATCAACCACGCCTCGGCCGAGTTCACCGCCACGACGCAGGTCGACGAGCGGGCGCGCCTCACGGAGGCACTCGACCGGCTGGGCGCGTCGTCCGCCGACGACTTCACCGCCTCCTCCTGGACCGCCTTCTCGGCCGAGCTCGCGGCCGCCACCGCGGTGCGCGACTCCGCCGCCGCCACGGACGCCGAGCTGATCGCCGCCCGCGCCGACCTCGAGCAGGCCGAGACCGCCCTGGTGCGCGTCTCGGGGCTGCGCGAGATCCTCGAGCAGTACCGCACCCGCGTCCCCTCCGCCTACACGGCCGAGTCGTGGGCGCCCTTCGCCGCCGCGACCGTGACGGCCGGCGACGTCCTGGAGGACCCGGCCGCGAGCGCCTCCGCCGTGGTCGACGCGAAGAACGGCCTGCAGACGACGGCCGCCGCGCTCGACCCGCTCTCGGACGGCGACCTGCAGACCATCCAGAACAACCGCTTCTGGCTCGACACCGCGGGCGACCCGATCTTCTCGCAGGGCGGCGGCATCTTCCGCTTCGGCGACCGCTACTACTGGTACGGCGTCGAGTACACCGGCTCGCAGCAGTACTACGACTCCCCCACCCGCACCTACACGCGGGCCGGCGAGGTCGACTTCGTGGCCGTCACCGCGTACTCCTCCGAGGACCTCGTGAACTGGACGTTCGAGAACGACGTCGCCACGAAGGACACCCCGCTGCACATCCCGACGTCGAAGGACGTCACGGGCTCCTACTTCTCGGACATGGAGACGCTCGCCGACGCCGTCTGGATCGGCCGCCTCGGAGTCGCCTACAACGAGAACACCGGACGCTACGTGCTGCTCACCCAGTTCGAGAGCCCGGACCCCGCCCGGATCACCAACGCCGGTGTGCTGTTCCTCAGCGGCGACTCCCCCGTCGACGACTTCGAGTACGCGAACCTGCAGACCCACATCCCGGGCGTCTACAACAACCCGAACAAGCCCGGCTGGAACCAGGGCACCGGCGACCAGACCGTCTTCACCGACGACGACGGCTCCGACTACCTGGTCTTCTCCTACCGCGACGGCCGCAGCCGCACCTACGTCGGCAAGATCAGCGACGCCGACTCGCTCTCGGTCGAGACCGCCGTCGAGGTGTACCGCGGCGCGGGCCGCGAGGGCAACGCGATGTTCAAGCTCGACGGCCAGTACTACGTCGCGAGCTCGGACCTGCACGGCTGGAACACCTCGCAGACCTACCTCGTGCGCTCGCTCGAGGGACGGATCCAGGGCCCCTACTCGAGCATGTACGTGCTGCCGGGCACCGAGAAGGACTACAGCCACGTCACGCAGAGCGGCTTCTTCCTCACCGTGCAGGGCACCGAGCAGGACACCGTGATCTACGCCGGCGACCGCTGGGCCGACTTCGCCTGGAACGGCCTCGGCTACAACCAGTGGGTGCCTCTCTCCGGCACCGGCGCCGACGTGTCGTTCAACTCGCTCAGCGAGTGGGAGATCAACGCCCGCACCGGCGCGTGGGAGGTGGGCGAGGGCAACAACTGGATCCTCAACCCCGACTTCGCCGCCGACCGCATCGCCGTGACGACCGTGACCGGATGGACGCAGGTCACCGACCCCTCCTCCGCCACCACCGCCTTCGTGCAGAACACCTCGCCGGGCGCCGACGGCTCCCGCTTCGCCCTCCGGCTCGGTGCGGCCGAGGCCTTCTCGGGCGGCGTGCAGCAGGAGGAGGAGGTGCCCGCGGGCGTCTACTCCCTGGCCCTGAAGGCGAGCAACCCGGGCGGCCTCACCGCGGCGCAGGTGTCCGTCACCGGCGCCGACGGCGTGACGCACACGACCGCGATCCCCGTGACCGCCGGATGGGCGGACATCGCGTCCGAGCAGTTCGTCCTGCCGGCCGGCGCCGCCCGCGTCGCGATCACCGCGACCGGCACGGGCGGGCAGTCGGTGAGCGTGGACGCGCTGTCGCTGCGGAAGCAGAGCGTCGACACGGCGCCGCTGCAAGCCCTCGTCGACGCGACGGCCGGCCTCGTGCCCGCCGACTCCACGGCCGGCAGCTGGGCTCCGTTCGCCGAGGCCCGGTCGGCGGCGACCGCCGTGCTCGCCGGTCCGGCGACGCAGGCCGCCGTCGACGCCGCCCGCGCCGCGCTGGAGGCGGCCCGCGCCGCGCTCGTCCCCGCCGTCCGCTCGATCGTCGTCGCTCCGGCGACGGTGCTCGTGCCGGTCGGAGCCGCGTTCGACCCCGCCTCGATCACGGTCACCGCGACGCTCGCCGACGGCGGCACCCGCACCCTCGCCGCGAGCGAGTACCGGGTCACCGGGTTCGTGACGACGACGGCGGGCGTGCGCACCGCGACCGTCGCGGTCCTCCCGGCGCTCCTCGCCGAGGGGGCGACCGTCGAGGCCCCCCTCACCGTGTCGGTGCTGCCGGCCTGGAACGCGAAGGCCGTCTACCAGAAGGGTGCCGCGGTGCTCTACGCCGGATCCGAGTGGCGCGCCTCCTGGTACTCGAGCAACCAGAAGCCGGGAGATGTGAACGGACCGTGGCAGCAGATCCTGACCGCGCCCGACGGCACGGCGATCTGGACCGCCTCGCGCATCTTCGACACCGGCGACGTCGTCGTCCACCAGGGACAGCGCTTCCGCGCGAAGTGGTGGACGCGCAACCAGGCCCCCGGCGACCCGTACGGCCCCTGGCAGCCCCTGCGCTGACCTCCCTCCGCTCGCACTCGGACCCCCGAGTGCGCCCCCGGCCGACCCCGGAGGAGCGGATCCGACCACGATCCGCCCCTCCGGGAACGCCACGGAAACCCTCCAGCACCCGACACAGCACCTGCCATCACAGACAAGGAACAGACACCGTGCGAACTCTCTCCAAGAAGGTCACGACCGCCGTGGCCGTCGCCCTCCCCCTCGCTCTCGCCCTCACGGCCTGCTCCGGCGGAGGCTCGTCCTCCGGCGGCGACGGCGGAGGCGACGGGGACAACACCCTGACCGTCTGGGCCTGGGACCCGGCGTTCAACATCGCGGCCCTCGAGGAGGCCGAGAAGATCTACCAGGAGGACAACCCGGACTTCTCGCTCGACATCATCGAGACGCCGTGGGAGGACCTGCAGCCCAAGCTCACGACCCTCGCCCAGTCGCGGCAGTACGAGGAGCTGCCCGACATCTTCCTCATGCAGAACAACGCGTTCCAGAAGAACGCGCTCAACTACCCCGAGATCTTCAGCGAGATCTCGACCGACGCCGTCGACTTCTCGGAGTTCCCCGAGGCCGTCACCGCGTACTCCACCGTCGACGGCGTCAACTACGGCATCCCGTTCGACTCGGGCACCGCGGTCACCGCGCTGCGCACCGACGTCCTCGAGGCGGCCGGCTACACGATCGACGACTTCACCGACATCACCTGGGACGACTTCCTCACCAAGGGCAAGGACGTCCTGGCGAAGACCGGCTCGCCGCTGCTGTCGGGCCAGGCCGGCTCCGCCGACATGATCATGATGATGCTGCAGAGCGCGGGAGCGAGCCTCTTCGACGACGAGGGCATGCCCACGATCAGCGACAACGACGCGCTGCTCAGCGCCATCGACACCTACAAGCAGCTCGTCGAGTCGGGCGTCTTCGTCGAGGTCAACTCGTGGGACGAGTACCTCGGCACCTTCGTGAACGGCTCGGTCGGCGGCACCATCAACGGCATCTGGATCGTCGGCTCCATCCAGGCCGCCGAGGACCAGGCCGGCAAGTGGCAGGTCACCAACGTGCCGTCGCTCGACAGCGTCGACGGTGCGACCAACTACACCGCGAACGGCGGATCGTCGTGGACGATCAGCTCGAACGCCGACGTCGACCTCGCGACCGACTTCCTCGCGTCGACCTTCGCCGGCTCGACCGAGCTGTACGACACGATCCTCCCCGCCACCGGAGCGGTCGCCAACTGGCTCCCCGCCGCCTCGTCGGCCGCCTACGAGCAGCCCAGCGAGTACTTCGGCGGACAGCCGATCTTCTCGGAGGTCGCCCAGTTCGGCGCCGAGGTGCCCAGCAACAACACCGGTGCGTACTACTACGAGGGCCGCGACTCCGTCAGCGCGGCGATCACGCAGATCATCGGAGGCGCCGACCCGGCCAAGGCGCTCGAGGAGGCGCAGGCGAACGTCGAGTTCGCGATGAGCTGACCGCTCCAGACCGGGCCGGGGCGCACGCCCCGGCCCGGTCCCCCCTCCCTCTCCTCCTGCAGATTGCGAGCACCCCGTGACGACCTCCGCGCCACCGCGCACCCGACCCCGCGTTCCGCCGCAGAGGCAGCGCGACTCCCGCCGACCCGTGAGGATGACCGGCGAGCGCCGCCGCAGCCTCACCGGCTGGGCCTTCCTCCTGCCTGCGTCGCTGCTGATCCTGCTGGTCAGCTTCCTGCCGATGGCGCAGGCGTTCCTGCTCTCGCTGCAGACCGGACGCGGCGCGAACCTCTCGTTCGCCGAGCCCTTCTGGCTCAACTACGAGCGGCTGCTGCAGGACGAGATCTTCCGCCTGACGCTGCAGAACACCTTCATCTACCTGCTCATCCAGGTGCCGGTGATGCTGATCATGGCGCTGGTGCTCGCCAACCTGCTCAACGACCGCACGCTGAAGTACAAGACCTTCTGGCGCACCGCGATCTTCCTGCCCTGCGCTGTCTCGCTCGTCGCCTACTCGCTGGTGTTCCGCACGATCTTCGCGAACGACGGCTTCGTCAACGACCTGCTGCTGGGCATCGGCCTGATCGACAGCCCGGTCAACTGGCTCGGCAACCCCGACACCGCGCGCTTCGTCATCATCCTCGGACTGCTCTGGCGCTGGACCGGCTACAACATGGTCTTCTACCTGGCGGCCCTGCAGAACGTCGACTACTCGAGCATCGAGGCGGCGAAGATGGACGGCGCGAGCTCGCTGCAGACCTTCTTCCACGTCACGATCCCTCAGCTGAAGCCGATCATCCTGCTCACCGCGATCATGTCGACGAACGGCACCCTGCAGCTCTTCGACGAGTCGTGGGCGCTGACCCGGGGCGGACCGGCGTACACGACGATGTCGATGTCGCACTACCTCTACGAGGTCTCGTTCCTCAAGAACCCGAACTTCGGCTACGCGTCGGCGCTGTCGTACGTGATCCTCATCCTCGTCGCGGTCCTCGCGTTCGCTCAGCTGAAAGTCGGTGACAAGCGTGACTGACCCCGCCCGCACCCTCCCCGTGACGGATGCCGTCCTCTCGCTCCCCGAGACGGAGTCCTCCGGGCCCACGACCCCGGCCAAGCGCTCCGTCCCGGTGGCCTCGCGCCTGCGCGCGGTACCGAAGTACGCGTTCCTCACGGTCTTCGCGATCTTCTCGATCTTCCCGCTGTACTTCATGGCCGTCTCGGCGACCAACACCAGCCAGGACGTGCTCGACTCGCGGATGCTGCCCGGCACGCAGCTGTTCGAGAACTTCAGCAAGCTCTCGGGGCTGCAGGACGTGGGCGGAGCGATGTGGAACTCCGCCACCGTCGCCGTCGGCACCACGATCCTCGCCCTGATCGTCTGCTCGATCGCCGGCTACGGCTTCGAGGTCTTCCACTCGCGGGGCAAGGACCTCGTGATGGCGATCCTCCTGATCGCGATCATGATCCCGTTCGCGGCGACCATGATCCCGCTGTTCCAGGTCTTCGCCGAGGTCGGGATGGTCAACTCGCTCGCCGCGGTGATCATCCCGGCGATCTCGACGCCGTTCCTGATCCTGCTGTTCCGCCAGGCCTCGCGCTCGTTCCCCTACGAGATCATCGAGGCCGCGCGGATCGACGGAGTGAGCGAGCTGGGCATCTTCGCGCGCATCTACCTGCCGTCGATGAAGTCGACCTACGCGGCCGCCGCCGTCATCACCTTCATGACCGCGTGGAACAACTTCCTCTGGCCCAAGGTGATCCTGGTCAACAACGACTTCCAGACGATGCCGATGCTGATCTCGAACCTCGCCGCGGGCTACGTCACCGACTACGGAGTGCTGATGCTGGCCGTGCTGCTGGCCTCGGTGCCGACGATGGTCGTCTTCATGATCCTGCAGCGCTCGTTCGCCGAGGGCATCACGGGAGCGATCAAGTGAGCCTCGCGCACGATCCGCGGCCGCCCGCAGCCTCCTCGCCGGGGTTCGACCCGTCGCGGCTGTCGGATCCGGGGTACTTCGCCGAGAACCGGCGCCCGGCCCACTCCGACCACCGCTGGTTCCGCTCGGTGGACGAGGCCGCGACCGGCGTCAGCTCGTTCGAGCAGTCGCTCAACGGGCGTTGGCGGATCCACTACTCGCCCGATCTCGCGGGCACGGTCCCCGGATTCGAGCAGCCCGACTTCGACGCGGGCGACTGGGACACGATCCCGGTCCCCGCGCACATCCAGCTGCACGGCTACGACCGCCCGCAGTACGTGAACACGCAGTACCCGTGGGACGGGCACGAGGACCTCGCCCCCGGGCAGGCTCCGCAGCGCTTCAACCCCGTGGCGTCGTACCGGACGGTGTTCACCCTCGACGCGCCGCCGGCGCCCGGCGAGCGGATCGCGCTCGACGTGCGCGGCGCCGAGAGCGCCATCGCGCTCTGGCTGAACGGGCGATGGCTCGGCTTCTCGGCCGACAGCTTCTCGCCCGCCGAGTTCGACCTCACCGACCTGCTGGTCGAGGGCGAGAACGTGCTGGCCGCGCAGGTGGTCAAGTGGGGTGCGGGTTCGTGGCTCGAGGACCAGGACTTCTTCCGCTTCTCCGGGATCTTCCGCGACGTGGTGCTGCTGCGGCGCCCGCGGACGCACCTGGAGGACCTGCGCGTGACGACCGTCGTCGGCGACTCCTGGGCCGAGATCGCGGTGGAGCCGAGCCTCGACGGCGACGGCTCGGTGGTGGTCGAGCTCGAGGGCGTCGGAGTGCTGCGGCAGGACGAGGACGGGCGGCACCGCCTCCGACTCGCCGACCCGCGGCTGTGGAGCCCCGAGGACCCGCACCTGCACCGCCTGATCGTGCGCGTGCGCGACGCCGAGGGCGCCGAGACGGAGGTGGTCCCCCAGTCGGTCGGCCTCCGCCGCTTCGGGATCGAGGACGGGGTGCTGCGGTTGAACGGCCGCCGCATCGTGTTCTTCGGAGTGAACCGCCACGAGTTCGGCGTCGACGGCCGCGTCGTCACGCGCGAGCAGACGGAGGAGGACCTGCGGATCCTCAAGCGTGCCGGCGTGAACGCGATCCGCACCAGCCACTACCCCAACAACTCCTACTTCTACGAGCTCGCCGACGAGTACGGGTTCCTGGTCATCGACGAGATGAACCTCGAGACGCACGGCGTGTGGGACCGGGTGCGCTACCTCGACGCTCCGCTCGAGGAGGCCGTGCCGGGTGACGACTCCCGCTGGGCCGCGGCGCTGGCCGACCGCGCACGGAGTCTCGTCGAGCGCGACAAGAACCACCCGAGCGTGGTGATGTGGTCGCTCGGCAACGAGTCCTTCGGCGGCAGCGTGCTTCGCGACCTCTCGGACTGGTTCCGCGAGGTCGACGACCGGCCCGTGCACTACGAGGGCGTGCACTGGGACTCCCGCTACCCCGACACGACCGACGTCGTCAGCCAGATGTACACGCCGGCCGCCGAGGTCGAGGAGTACCTGCGCGAGCACCGCGACAAGCCGTTCATCCTCTGCGAGTACGCCCACGCGATGGGCAACTCCTTCGGCGCGGTCGACCGCTACCTCGACCTCGCCGCCCGGGAGCCACTGTTCCAGGGCGGCTTCATCTGGGACTTCGCCGACCAGGCGATCGCGATGGTCGACCGGCACGGCGTGCCCTACTTCGGCTACGGCGGCGACAACGGCGAGGCGCCGCACGACGGCGACTTCAGCGGCAACGGGATCCTCTTCGCCGACCGCACGCCCACGCCGAAGCTGCAGGAGGTCGCGTTCCTCTACCAGCCGTTCCGGATCGACGTGTCGGAGGAGGGGATCGCGATCGAGAACCGGCTGCTGTCGACTCCGTCGTCGGCGTTCGACGCGGTCGTGACGCTGCGGCGGGAGGGGCGGGTTCTGGCCGAGCAGCCGCTCGAGACCGCGGTCCAGCCCGGCGGGCGCGCGACCTTCGCGAGCCCGGTGCCGGTGCCGGAGCTGCCGGGCGAGTACACGCTCGACGTCGAGCTGCGGCTGGCGTCGTCGACCCGCTGGGCCGAGGCGGGGCACGTGGTGGCCAGCGGCCAGCGGGTGCTCGAGGTGGTCGGCCGACCGCACGTCGAGAGCCGGCCGCGACCCGAGGTCGTCGAGGGCACCCACAACGTGGGCGTCCGCGGCGAGGGGTTCAGCGTGCTGTTCTCGCGCCTGCACGGCGGACTGCAGTCCTACCGCTGGGGCGGCGGGGCCGAGGGCGGGCGCGAGCTGCTCGACTCGATGCCGATGCCGTCGTTCTGGCACGCGCCCACCTCGAACGAGCGCGGCTGGGGCGGGCCGTTCGAGGACGGCCAGTGGCTGCTCGCGAGCCGGTACGCCCGGGCGGCGGGCGGGGCGCTGCGGACCGCGCGGGTCTCCTCCGACGACAGCGCCGTGACCGTGGGGTACACCTACGAGCTGCCGACCACCCCGCGCGCCTTCTGCGACGTCGACTACCGGGTGACCGGCGACGGGCGGATCGAGGTCACGGTCGCCATGGACGTGCCGGACGGCCTGCCCGACCTGCCCGAGTTCGGGATGCAGTGGACGACGAGCGCCGACGCGCACCGCCTCCGCTGGTACGGCGACGGACCCGACGAGTGCTACTCCGACCGCCGCCTCGGCGCGCGGCTGGACGTCTGGTCGAGCGACGTGGGGCGGGAGCTGACCCCGTACCTGAAGCCTCAGGAGGCGGGCAGCCGCACCGGCGTGCGCTGGGCCGAGGTCACCGGCGACGACGGGTGGGGCCTGCGTCTCGACTGCGACGGCGGGATGGAGTTCTCGGCGCTGCACTGGACGCCGTTCGAGATCGAGAACGCGCAGCACCCGAACGAGCTGCCCCCGGTGCAGCGGACCGTGCTGCGGCCGGCGCTGCGGCGGCGCGGGGTCGCGGGAGACGACTCCTGGGGGGCGCGGACGCATCCGGAGTACCTCGTGCGGCCGCGCGACGGCCGACTGGTGTTCCGCTTCGGGGTCTCGGGGGTGTCCGGGAGCTGACGCGAGGCACTGCCTCCGCTACGGCGAACCGATTGGTTCAGATCGCCGCCCGTCCTTGATGACGGGCGGCGATCGCCGTACTCGACGAGAGGGAGGCGCGGCTCGTGCAGTCGGAGCTCCGCCGCCGAGGGCGCCTCGACCCGGAGCCGGTCGGCGCGACTTTCCGCGAGCGCATGCTGGGCGCGGGGCTGCACCTGGCGCCCGAGCACCACGTGGAGTCCTTCCGACCGGCGGCCACCGAGTAGCCCCGTCCGCAACCGAGGTCAGGAGTGGCCGCGACGGCCGATCCGGGACGCGCAGCCGCTCCCGACCTCGGTTCCGAACGCCGCGAGCGTCACAACGAAGGCTGAGACGAGCGATCCGCGCGAGAACCGCCGGATCGGGCTGATGAGCCTTATCCGTGAAGGCCCGTCGTCGGCCCCCCGCAGTGCGGCCCGCGCAGAACCTCGGCCGGGAGTGGGGCTCAGCCACCATCGTGGCTGACGGGCATTCCTGGCCGAGGTTCTGATCGCAGTGGCAGGGAGACGGGGTCAGGTGACGCGGACGAGGGTGCGCTGCCAGCCGGACGAGCCGTTGGGGGCGATGGGGGCGCGCTCCTCGATCTGGAGGGTGCCGTTCGCGTCCGTCGCGCGGACGGCGACGTAGTGCGAGCCGGACTCGGCCTGCCAGTCGACGTACCACTGCACCCAGGTGTCGGTGTTGACGGGGGTCGAGAGCGTCGCGGGCTGCCAGTCGCCGTTGTCGATGCTCACCTCGACCTTCTCGATGCCGACGGTCTGCGCCCAGGCCATGCCGGCGATCTTCGTCGGGCCGGCGGGGATCGCGGCGTCGATGCGCGGGGTGTCGATGCGCGCCGACATCTTGATCGGAGCCTCGGCGGAGTAGCCGCGCGGGGTCCAGTAGGCCTCGTCGGCGGCGAAGGTGGTCACCTTCAGCTCGGTCAGCCACTTCGTCGCCGAGACGTAGCCGTACAGGCCGGGCACGACCATCCGCACCGGGAAGCCGTGCTCGAGCGGGAGGGGCTCGCCGTTCATGGCGACCGCGAGGATCGCGTCGCGCCCGTCGTCGGTGAGGGCCTCGAGGGGCGTGCTCGCGGTGTAGCCGTCGACGCTGCGCGAGAGGACCATGTCGGCTCCGGACTGCACGCCCGCGCGGGCGAGCACGTCGCGGATCGGGACTCCGAGCCACTTCGCGTTGCCGACGAGACCGCCGCCGACCTCGTTCGAGACGCACGTCAGCGTCACTCCGTACTCGTCCAGGCCCATGTCGAGCAGATCCTGGAACGACAGCACGACCTCCTGGTCGACCATGCCGGTGATGGTGAGGGTCCAGGTCGACGGGTCGATGCTCGGAACGGTGAGCGCGGTGTCCACGCGGTAGAAGTCGGCGTTGGGGGTGAAGAGCGGCGTGATCCCGTCGATGTCGAGCTCGGCGCCGGCGGGCACGGTCAGGGCCGTGCGCGGGCTCGGCAGGCGCAGCGCCTCGCGCACCCCGGCGATGGTGGAGGTGGCGGCGCTGACGACCCGGGCTCCGGCCCCGACGACGATCGCCCCGACGGCGGCGATCAGCGACACGCGGAGGAAGCCGCGGCGCTCGAGTCCGGCCGAGTGGGCGGGCACGCGCCCCTGCGCCTCCGCGGCCCGGGCCGAGCGCCAGCGGCGCAGGCGCGAGGTGAGCAGGTGCAGCACGACGACCGCGACGACGAGGCCGACGAGGGTCGGCACGGCCGACAGCGGAGTCGCTCCGGCGCGCGTGACGATCGCGGCGATCGAGAGGACGCCGGCGAGCACGAGCACGAGCTGCCCGAGCGGCGGCCGGATCAGCTGCAGCACACCGGCGAGCGCGGCGGCGACGAGCACAGCGACCCCGATCCCGGCGAGCAGGAAGACCTTGTCGTTCTCGCCGAACGTCGTGATCGCGAACTCCTTGAGGGGCCGCGGCACGATGTCGACGATGAAGGAGCCGAGGGCGAGGACGGGGCTGGCCGTCCGGGCGACGGCGAGGGCGATCAGCTCGGCGACCGCGAGGAGGACACCGGCGGTGACCACCCCCGCTAGGGCGGCGAGCAGGAGGAATCGCCTCTGGCGCACGGGTCCCGCTGTCTCGTTCATGAGCGTCAGTTTTCGCCCCTGACCTGCCCGTTCACCGGGTACTTCTGGTTTGGTCGCGCGGGCCCCGATCCGGTAACGGTTCGGTAACGCTTTCCGCCCGGATCCCCTCCGCGAGATGCCACTTCAGTACACGACACGCCGGAGAACGCGTACCGGAGTGGCATCTCGCGGCGATCAGCACCAGTCGAGCGACGCCCCCGCCAGCACGTGGTCCGACCCGCCGGTCTCGACGTCGATCAGCACGGTGCGGTCGACCACGGTCGATCCGGCGGGAGCGGTGTGCACCGCCAGGTACTGGCCGTTCGGCGACAGGCACGTCGAGACGAGGGCCGCTCCCTCCGCGGGCCGGAACAGCTCCCGCTCGGCGTACCCGTCGAAGAGGACCACGGCGCTGGACACGTCGAAGGCGCCTCCCGAGCGGTCCGTGACCGTCCGCAGGTAGGAGGATCCGTCGAGCAGCCGCTCCTCGCTCGACGCCGCGCCGTCCACCCGGGCGGGCAGCTCGAGCGGAGCCTCCCGGCCGGTGCGCAGATCCACCACGGCTCCCCCGCCGGGGTCCGACACCACCAGGTCGGACGTCCCGGGCACGAACCCGCGCAGCTCGCCGTGCTCGCCGAGGACGGTCGGCGCCTCAGTACCGGCGTCGACGCGCAGGAGCACGCCGTCCTCGGTGAGCGCGGCGAGCGACGTCGATCCGGGCTCGAAGGCCCACTGCGCGATGGCGAGCTCGGCACCGTCCGCGCCGGCCACGACGACGGGCTCCGCCTCGGGGTCCGAGACGTCGAGCGTCCGCAGCACCGGTCCGTCGACCGTGGCGACGGTGTACCCGATGCGGGGAGCGGACGACGAACCGCGGATCTCGATCACCGCCGAGGGGATCGGGACGGTGCGCCGGGCGCCGGTGACGACGTCGACCGTCTCCAGGAGCGCCGTGCCGCCCTCCTCCACGACCGAGGCCAGCACCGTCCCACTCACGGCGTAGGCCGACACCGAATCGGCTTCGAAGAGCACCCGCTCCTCGCCGCCGTCGAGCGGCCGGCCCGTGATGCGGTCCGGCCCGTCGTCCGAGGTCTCGAGCGCGAGGACCTCGGGCTCGGCCGTCGTGAACCGTGTCACGAGATCCGACGTCGTGCCGGTGCGGGAGCGGACGTCCGCGATCGTCACCGTGTACTCGGTGCCGTAGCGCAGCAGCTCGGTGAAGGAGATCGTGATCTCGGAGCCCACCACCGTCACCTCCGATTCGGCGGCCGGCTCGATCGACAGGCGCTCGGCCACCGAGCCGTTCACCGGGCGGTCGAGCCGCAGGCGCAGCCGGGCCCCGTCGCGCTCGACCACGCCCTCGGGGCTCACCTGGACGCTCGTCACCTGCGGTCCCTGGCGTGTGGTCGCCACCGTGAGCGAGGCCACGAGGAGCAGCAGCACCCCCACCGCCGAGCGCAGCACGAGCCGGTACCGGCGCATCGGCCGGTCCACGGGCTCCGGAGGGGGGCCGACGGCCGGACGGGACTCAGTAGACATAGGGCATCGCCGGTTCCGCGATCGGAGTGAGGACGTCGGGATCCAGCACGATCGACTCGGCGCTGGTCGCGCTCGGGTTCGTCGCGAATCCGCCCGAGACCTCGAGCCAGGAGTCGACCTCGTACTCCTGCTGCCAGCCCGGCCGGTGCACCGGCACGCCCACCGGCTGCGCATCGACCGCACAGCAGGTGACCACGAACCGTGCGACGTAGAACACGTTCTCGGGGTCGTCTTCGTCGGGAGTGACGAAGCCGCTCACCGTCGCGGAGCGGCCCGCGAAGAACTGCTCCGGCTCGCCCTGCGCCAGCAGCGCCGCCCAGTCCTTCACCGTGTAGTCGGCGTACTCGCCGGTCGGCTCCGACGCCTCGATCGCGCCGGTGTTCATCTGGCGGGCGCTCGCCGTGGCGGTGGTCAGCGTCGCAGGCGGCAGCACGAGCAGTGCCACGAGCGCGCCGACCACGACCGCGGACCCGCCGATCGCGACGAGGGCGGAGCGGCCCGGGCGCTCGTGCGCGCCCTCGTCCCCTCCGTCGTGCGCGTGCGTGTGCGGCTCCGCTCGCACGACCGCCGTGGCCACCACCACCAGCACCACCGCGATCACCGCGAGCACGGTCGTGAAGACGAAGTACCGCGGATGGATGTAGAGCCCGAGCCGACCGGTCGCGGCCAGCCAGAGGGTCGCCGCGAGCGCGATCAGGCTGAGGACCACGCCCTGCCAGCGCCGAACGAGGCCGGCGAGAGCCTCCGCGCGCCGTCGCTCACGCGGCAAGGTTCACCGCCAGGCCGAGTGCCGCGGCGCACAGCGCCACGAGTGCGGTGATCCGCACCAGCGCCCCCGCCGTGAACGTCGTGCGCAGCAGCGCCAGCATCTTGATGTCGATCATCGGCCCGAAGACGAGGAACGCCACGATCGCCCCGGGCAGGAACGTGCCGCCGAAGGAGAGCACGAAGAACGCGTCGACGTTCGAGCAGACCGAGATCACGAAGGCGAGCACCATCAGAGCGAGCACCGACCAGAGCGGATCCGCGCCCAGCGTCGTGAGGAGGTCGCGCGAGACGCCGACCTGGATCAGCCCCGCGATCGCGGCTCCGACGAACAGCGCGGGGAGCATCGCGCTGGTCTCCTCCGCCAGCGTCGAGAGCCCTCGGCGCACCCGGGTCGCTCCCGAGCCGTGCGCGGCGTCGCCCGCCGCGCACACCGCCCGGAACACGGGGGTGAGCAGCTCGGTCGGGCGCGGATGCAGGCTCAGCAGCCAGCCCACGAGGTTCGCGATGACGAAACCGCCGACCACCCGCGAGACGAGGATCCCGTCGGCCCAGCCGAAGGCCTGGTACGTCGTCACGATGGTGATCGGGTTCAGGATCGGCGCGGCGAGCAGGAAGGTCACCGACTCCGACACGCTCAGCCCCTTCGCGACCAGCCCGCGTGCGAGCGGCACGTTGCCGCACTCGCAGACCGGCAGCAGCACGCCCAGGAGCGAGATGACGATCCTCCGCGGCAGCGCGCGCCGGGGCAGGACCCGCAGCAGCACGCGCTCCGGGACCCAGAGCTGCACGGCGATCGACAGCAGGATGCCGAGGAAGACGAACGGCAGCGACTCGATCACGATGCTGATCGACAGCGTTGCGAAGTCCCGCGCCGTGTCGGTCAGAGCCGCGTCCGGCGGAGCCACCATGCGCAGCAGGAGGAACGCGCCGAGCAGCCCGGCTCCGATCAGCATCCGGGGCGGCCGGGGCCGGCTCCTCGCCGGCGGCGGCGGAGCGGGGGTCAGCACGGTCATCGACGACTCCTCCTGAGGTCACGACGGGCGGCACGGACAGCGGCCGCCGGGGATCCCCCCGACGGCCGCCGCCGTTCAGTGCGGTGCGCTCAGCAGGTGCGCGCAGTGTAGGTCGCCGGCGTCGCCGCGGTGACGGGCGAGCCGTTCACCGTGCCGGTCGCCGTGACCGTCACGGAGCCCGCGGCGATCGACGTCGCGCGCGTCGTGAACGCGTGCGTCACCGTCTTGCCCGGAGCGACGCCGGTGAAGGCCTTCGATCCGAACGGCGAGCCGATGGTCAGGCCCGTCGTGACGCTCGAGTCGTTCCGAGCGGTCACCGTCAGCACGACCTTGCCCGTGACGCAGCGCGACGACGTGGTCACCGTGGTCTTCAGCGCCGGAGCGGTCGCCTTCACGATCGCCAGGCGGTAGGTCGCCGTCGTCGTGTGGTCCTGGGCGGCGGAGGTGATCACGACGTTCGTGGTCCCCGTCGCGGCCAGGCGCACGGTGCGCAGCTCGGTGTCGTCGATCAGCACGCCGTCCACGCGGACCAGTCCGCTCGCGACGGCCGGGTCGAGGTCGAGCGAGACGCTCGTCGTCGAGGCGGGCACCGTGAGCGTGTAGTCGCGCACGCCGGTGGCCAGCGCCGGAGCGAGGGTCCCGACGTCCGACGTCATCCTCGCAAGCTCGGCGTTCGTGCCGAACGAGGTCGACTCGGTCGTGTAGACGCCGAAGACGCCGCCGACGTTGCTCGTCGTGTTGATGCCCTGGAAGCGCACGGTCACGACCGGCACCTTCTGGCCCTTCGCGTCGAGCACGTAGTTGCCGGCGAGGTCGCGCTTGTAGCCGTCCCGCGCAGCGATCCCGTCGAGGACCGCCTTCGGGATCTCGTCGTACTGGATGTACCAGTTCGTCGATCCGGCCGCACCCGAGACCACCTCGGTCTTGAGCTTCACGCCGTTGAGGAGGACGTCGAAGGTGCGTCCCGCGTCGCCGCCGTAGTAGCGGACGCCGAGGTAGTTCTTCGGCAGCGTCGGGTCGACGATCATGTCGTACTGGAACCACGCCTCGGGCGAGCGCTCGCCGTCACGGTAGCCCTCTCCCCGCCAGGTCCCGACGCTCGACCGGTTGTACTTGTAGTTCTTGTCGGCCTCGCTGTTGTTGTTGTCGAACGAGGTGAGCGAGTCGATCGTCGTCTCCTCGGTGCGCAGCTGCTGCTTCTCCTTGAGGATCAGCGCCTGCGCCTCCGGGGAGTCGGGGGCGATCAGCGTCAGGTACGTCGCGTACCGGGCGTCGTAGAGGCTGTAGTACGGCTCGAAGACGCGGGCCGCGGAGGCGGCGTCGACGTTCTTCATCCCGAACCGCATGGTCTCCAGGCCGTTGTTGTTCACCGCGTCGGGCAGGCGCACCAGGTTGTCCCGGATGCCGGCCTTCCAGGCGTTCGCGTCGGCGACGGTCACGCTGGAGTTGACGGACTTGTCGGCGACGCCCATCTGCACGAGCACGCCCGCGGGGTAGGACGCCTCGACGTTGTTCCGGTTGAGCTCGGTCGCGAGCAGCACGGGTCCGTACTTGAAGGCCGCGAAGTTCGCGTTCTCGGTCTCGGCCGAGACGGTGACCTTCGCCGGGAGCTTCCAGGTGAGGGTGTCACCGGCCGCGACGGGGACGACGACGTAGCCGCCCTCGGTGATCGACGCGATGCTGCGCGGCGCCCCGTTCACGGTGAGGGTCGGCGCTCCGTCGACCCAGGCGGGGATGCGGAGGCGGACGGTCGTCCCCTCTGCGACGGCGCCGCCGTCGAGTCCGGCGATCGAGTAGGTCGCGGTGTCGGTGTCGGGGATGTCGGCCGTCTGCGTGAGCTTCAGGTTCGACGCCTGCGAGCTGAGCACCGAGGAGCGGAACAGGTTCACGTAGACCGTGCGCTCGCCCTCGAAGTAGATCGAGTCGCCGAGCTTCGTGAAGCTCTCGATGCCCGATCCGTGGTCGCACCAGAACTCGTCCTGCTCCTTGCCGAAGACCTTGGCGTAGCCGGCGGTCTGGGGCTGGAAGTAGGTGACCATGCCGGTCTCGGGGTTCTGCGAGGCGAGGATGCCGTTGATGTACGCGTCCTCGTAGAAGTCGGCGTACTTGACGTCCTTCGTCACCTGGAACAGCGCCCGGGAGAGCTTCAGCATGTTGTAGATGTTGCAGCCCTCGGACGTCGAGTTCTCGCCGTATCCCGTGGTGCGACCGCTCGTGGCGTACTGGTAGAGCGTGCCGGGAGCGTGGAAGTGCTCGGACTCGCTGTTGCCGCCGTTGGCGTAGGTGTGCGTCTCGTCGACCATGCGGAAGAAGTTCTCGGCCGCTCGGCGGTACATGCCGAGGTCCGCCTTCTCGGCGTCGGTCAGCGTGGCGTACAGAGCCGGGTCGTCCGTGAACACCGTGTAGCGCTTGAGCGCGCCGATCAGCTTGGGGATCGTCGTGTTCGCGTGGAGTCCGTTGAGCACGTCCTCGTTGTTCGCGAGGCGCTCGAACAGGGCCCGCTCGTCGAAGTACTCGGCGGCGCGCTTGTGCTCGGACTTGCCGGTGATCTCGAAGAGCTTGTAGAGCGCCTCGTTCATTCCGCCGTACTCGGTGCGCAGGAGCAGCGTCGGGTCGGCCTGGCGGCCGCCCCAGTTGCGGATCCAGGTGCCGAAGCCGTCGGCGACCGTGAGGGCCTTGGCCGACACGTCGCGGGGGGCGTACTTCTGGGCGTCGAGGAGGCCCGCGAGCACCTTGTGCAGGTTGTAGAACGGCACGAGCAGTCCGTCGGCTCCCGAGGGGAGGTACGAGACGGGGAACGGCGAGACGTAGCCCGCGTCCGTCGGGTTCTTGAGCGCGTAGGCGTCCTGGACCCGCTTGAGACCGTCCACCGAGGCGGTCAGCTTGGCGAGCAGGGTCGCCTTCGTGGTCGGGTCCTCGGCGGTGGAGTAGGCCTGCGAGAGGGCCGAGACGTAGTGGCCGAAGAAGTGGCCCTGGAAGCGGACGTTGGTGTCGCGCTCCCATCCGCCGTACCCGCCGGCCGTCGTGGGCGCGAGGCCCGCCTCGCGGTAGAAGGAGTACAGGAAGCGCTCGGGGTCGAGGCTGAGCAGGTACTCGACGGTCTGCCTCTCGCCGTTCTCGAGGTACGGGTCCTCGACGTCGACGTCGGAGAGACCGGCCTCGAGCAGGTAGATCGAGCTCTCGAGACCCTCGGGGAGGACCTGGACCGTGAAGGTCTTCGTCACCGGCACGCTGCCACCGTAGCTCGCCGAGCCGGTGAGGGTCACGGAGGAGGGGGTGGAGCCGGTGGGCGGAGTGACGACCGCGTTGCCGCCGTCGATCGCGATCCGCGCGGGGTCGGAGGAGGTCCACGAGAACGTGGAGCCCTTGGCTCCGGTGGTCGGCACCGGGAAGTCGAGGACGGTGCTCGAGGGCAGAGCGACCGCGTCGAGGTCGCTCTTCGCGACCGCTGCGGCGTCGAAGGAGGGGTTCCCCGCCTTGGTGAGCGTCACGACGTCGGTCGTGGTCGCGACTCCGTTGTAGAGGACGTACTCGTCGAGCAGGCCGCGCAGGTGCGCGCCGTTGTACTGCGGGCCGTTGAAGCCGATGGTCTTGGTCGACGTGCCCTCGGAGCCGAGGACGCCGGACGCGGAGGTGGAGGGCGCGGTCTTGACCGCGCTGGGCTGCTTGACGCCGTTGCGGTAGAAGGCGACCTGCTTGGTGGCCTTGTCGTAGGTGGCGACGACGTGGGTCCAGGTGTTCGTCGGGAAGAAGGAGGCGCGCGGGGACTCGACGGCGACCTTGTAGGGCTGACCGGTCGAGGGGCCGATCGAGAGCGCGAGCGGAGTGCCGTCGCCCTCGGAGGTGAGGTACCAGCCGTCGGAGTTGTAGGCCGTCTTGTTCCAGGTGAAGACCTGCTCGCCGGTCATGGCGACGCTCGGGTTGTACCAGAACGAGACGGTGAGGTCGGCGGGCTGGAGCGCGGCCGAGGTGCCCAGGCTCACGGCGTTGGAGCCGTTGAAGGCGAAGGCCTGGCCCGAGAGGCCTGCGGCGTAGCCCGCGGTGCCCTTCTGCATGCCCGTGGGGGTGCTGCGGCCGCTGGTGTCGGTCAGGCTGCCGTCGAAGGGCAGTTCGAGCACCTTCTTCGCATCGAGCGAGGTGCTCGGAGCGGCGTTCGCGGGCGCGCCGACCGACAGGAGTCCTGCCGCGAGCGCCATCACCGCCGCGACTGCGATCGGGGTCCGTCGTCTGGTCGTCATTCGTGGTGCCTCTCGTCGTTGAGATCGTCGTCCGGGGCGTCGGGGGGGCGCCGCGGACGGGGATGTGCCGAATGTTACCGTTAACAATTACCTTTCGGTGAGGTTTCGGCGGGCGGGCTGAGCAGGCTCGAAGGGGGCGCGGCGGTGCGGGTGGATCTCGATGCGCCCGCTGCGCGGGCTACTCGATCAGCAGACCTTCGACGCCCACCCCCTGCTGGTCGAGTAGCCCCGCAGGGGCGTCTCGAGACCCGCCGCGGTCAGGCCCCGCGCTTCTCCAGAGCCGCCCGGAGGTACGGCGCCGTGCGGCTGCCCTCCACTCGGGCGACCTCCTCGGGCGTGCCCGTCGCGACGATCGTCCCGCCGGCCCGCCCGGCGCCCGGACCGAGGTCGATGACGTGGTCGGCGTCGGCGACGATCCGCATGTCGTGCTCGACGACGATCACCGTGTTGCCCGCGTCGACGAGGTGCTGCAGGTGCGTCAGCAGCCGGTCGGCGTCGGCCGGATGCAGTCCCGACGTGGGCTCGTCGAGCAGGTAGAGGGTGTCGCCCCGCTGGGCGCGCCGCAGCTCCGAGGCGAGCTTCACCCGCTGCGCCTCGCCGCCCGAGAGCTCGGGGGCGGGCTGACCGAGCGCGACGTACCCGAGGCCGACGTCCACCAGCGCATCGAGGTGCCGCGCCACCTCGGGCTCCGCCGAGAACACCTCGCGCGCCGCCGAGACGCTCAGCGCGAGCACGTCGGCGATCGAGCGCCCGTCGAGCGTCACCTCCAGCGTCTCCGAGTTGTACCGCGTCCCACCGCACTCCGAGCAGGGCGCCTCCACCGTCGGCAGGAACAGCAGCTCCACCTCCATGGTCCCCTCGCCCTTGCAGACCGGGCACCGTCCGCTGGGGAGGTTGAACGAGAAGCGGCTCGCGGAGTAGCGGCGGCGCTTCGCCTCCGGGGTCGCGGCGAAGAGCGCTCGCACGCGGTCGAACAGACCGGTGTAGGTGGCGACGTTGGAGCGCGAGGTGCGCCCGATGGGCGTCTGGCTCACCTGGACCACCCGGCGCAGACGCTCCACCGGTCCCCGCGCCCGGCCGAGCGTGACGTCCTCCGCGGGGCCGAGCAGCGGATCCGCTCCCCCGCGGTCGTCGTCGGGAGAGGTGTCCTCGGCGAGGTCGGCGTGCAGGCTCGCGCGCAGCAGATCCGGGAGCGCCTGGTTCACCAGCGTGGACTTTCCCGATCCGGACACCCCGGTGACCGCCGTCAGGGCACCCACCGGGAACGACACCGCGAGGTCGCGGAGGGTGTTGCGCGTCACTCCGCTCAGCTCGATGCTCTGCGACGAGCGGCGACGCTCTCTGAGCGGAGCGACGGAGTCGGCGGCCGGGAAGAGGTACCGCCGCGTCGCCGAGTCGGAGACGTGCCGCAGCCCGTCGAGCTCCCCCGAGTAGACGACGGAGCCGCCCCCGGTGCCCGCCGCGGGGCCGATGTCGACGATCCAGTCGGCCTCGCGCACGACGTCGAGGGAGTGCTCGACGAAGAAGACCGTGTTGCCTGTGGCGCGGAGCGTGCGGAGGATGCCGAGCAGCGCCTCCGTGTCGGCCGGATGGAGCCCCGCCGACGGCTCGTCGAGGACGAACACGACGCCGAACAGCCGCGAGAGCACCTGGGTGGCCAGCCGCATCCGCTGCAGCTCGCCGGAGGAGAGGGTCGGCGTCGACCGGTCGAGGGAGAGGTAGCCGAGGCCGAGGTCGACGATCGGAGCGAGGCGGGCGATCAGGTCGCCGACCAGGCGCTGCGCGGCCAGCCGCGTCTCGGGAGCGGGGGCGCCGGCACCGAGGGGGATCCAGTCGGGCTCGAGCACGCGCCGGAGGAGCACCTGGAGGTCTTCGAGCGGGAGCGCGGCGAGCTCGGTGATGTCGTGACCCTCGAAGGTGACGGCGAGCGCCTCCGGCTTCAGCTTGCGGCCGTGACAGGTGCCGCAGGCGACGCTGACCAGGAACGTCGCTGCGCGCTCGCGCATCCGGGCGCTCTTGGAGCCGGCGAAGGTGTCGAGGACGTAGCGCCGCACTCCGAGGAACGTGCTCATGTAGCGCGGCTCGAGCCCCGCCGCGACGGCCTTCCGCACCTCGGCCGGCGAGCGATCGGTGAAGATCGGGACCTGCGGCGACTCGTCGGTGTGCAGGATCCAGTCGCGCGCGTCGACGGGCAGCGTCCGCCACGGCACGTCGATGTCGTGCCCGAGCGAGATGAGGCTGTCGCGCAGCTGCTTGCCGTGCCAGGCGGTGGGCCACGCGGCGAGAGCGCCGTCACGGATGCTCATCGAGTCGTCGGGCACCATCAGCTCGTCCGGCACGTCGTAGACGCGGCCGATGCCGTGGCAGGTCGGGCACGCGCCCTGCACGGTGTTGGCCGAGAAGTCCTCGGCGAGGAGCATCGGCGCGCCCTCGGGGTAGGTGCCGACGCGCGAGAAGACCATGCGGACCACGCTCGAGAGGGTGGTCGCGCTGCCGAGGGTGGAGCGGGCCGAGCCGACGGAGCGGCGCTGCGGCAGGGCGACGGCCGGCGGGAGTCCCTCGATCGAGTCGACGTCGGGCACGCCGACCTGGTCGATCAACCGGCGGGCGTAGGGAGCGACCGACTCGAAGTAGCGGCGCTGCGCCTCCGCGTAGAGGGTGCCGAACGCGAGCGAGCTCTTGCCCGAGCCGGAGACGCCGGTGAACGCGACGAGCGCGTCGCGCGGGAGGTCGACGTCCACACTCTGCAGGTTGTTCTCGCGGGCGCCGCGCACGCGCACCCGGTCGAGGGAGGAGGGGGGCGTCGTTCCAGCGGCAGGCATCCGCTCAGCATCCCACCCCCCGATGGGCGCCCGCCGAGCGCGGGGGCGGGGTGCGGCGGATCCCGAGCCGGCCGTGCACCGGAAGCCCGGCGGACGGGGATCTCGATACGGCCGCTCCGCGGCCTACTCGATCAGCACGACGGCCCGAGGCCGGCCTGCAGCCGGAGTCCGTCGAGCAGCAGGTCGAGCCCGGAGCGGAACACGTCGAGGTCGTCGTGCGTGGCCATCTCGTCCGCAACCTGGTGCGCGAACGGGAACGCCTCGGGGTCGAGTGCGCGCCAGCGGTCGGCGAACTGCGCCAGGAACTCCAGTCGGCCGAGTCTGCTCTCGAGGAACTCCTTCGGCGGCGGCTGCGCGAGGTCGATCGCGACACCCACGACGTAGCTCACGATCGACGACGCCGCGTGGAAGCGCTGCCGGGGCGTCAGGTCCAGCCGCATCAGCTGCTGGCCGATCCGCTCGTGCATCGCCATCGAGTTGGGCTGCAGCCCGTTGTTGCGGAGCATGAACTGGCCGAACCACGGCCGACGGACGAACTCGTCGAAGAGCGCGAGGGCCAGGGCGCGCAGGTTCGCCACGGGATCGGGTCCGTGGGTGAGCGGCTCGCTGTCCTCGAGGACCCGGCCCATCACCTCCTCGGTCGCCAGGTCGAGCAGCTCGTCGCGGCTCGCCACGTACCAGTAGATGCTCGCCACTCCTCCGCCGAGCCGCGCCGCCAGCGCCCGGAAGGTCAGCGCCGGCTCCCCCGATTCGTCGAGGATCGCGATCGCCTCGGCGAGCACCGTGTCGAGCGAGTGCGACGCCCGCTGGCGCCCCCGCGCACGGGTGGGTGCCGCTTTGGTTCGCGCGGTCTTCTCGGTCGGATCTGCAGGCATGTGTTGCATCGTATCGAACATCGTTCTATGTTATCGAACGTCGTCCGATACTCGTACGGCGTTCGATCCGAGAGGTCCATCATGAGCACGCTCGTCGCCACGCCCACCACGCCCCCCGCGTACACCTCGCTGCGCGCCGCAGCGCTCCCCCTTGCGGCGCTCTGCCTGGCCTTCTTCGTCGAGATGGTCGACAACACGCTGCTCTCCATCGCCCTGCCCACGATCGGCCGATCGCTCGACAGCGGCACGGCCGGGCTGCAGTGGGTGACGGGCGCCTACTCCCTCACCTTCGGCGGCCTGCTGCTGATCGCCGGCTCGGCCGCCGACCGGTTCGGCCGCCGCCGAGTGCTGCTGAGCGGTCTCGCGGCCTTCGGCCTGATCAGCCTCGCCGTCGTCCTCGTCGCCGACATCGGCCAGCTCATCGCGCTGCGGGCGCTGCTCGGCGGCGCCGCTGCAGCCATGGCCCCGGTCACGATGTCGCTGATCTTCCGCCTCTTCGACGACGCGAGACTGCGCATGCGCTCGATCACGATCGTGATGATCGTCGGCATGTCCGGATTCGTCCTGGGCCCGATCCTGGGCGGCTCGGTCCTCAGCCACCTCAGCTGGCAGTGGCTCCTGATCGTCAACGCGCCGATCGCCCTCCTCGCCTGGATCGGCGTCCGCGTCGGCGTGCAGGCCGACCGGCGCGCGGATCTCACCTCCCAGCGGCTCGACCTCCCCGGCGCCGCCCTCACCGTCACGGCCATCGGACTCGGCTGCTACACCCTCACCAGCGGCGTGCAGGACGGCTGGCTCTCGCTCGCGACCCTCGCCTGCGCCCTCGGCACGGTCGCCGCGATCGTCGGCTTCGTCCTCCGGGAGCGGCGCGCAGCCTCGCCGATGATCGACCTCGCACTCCTGGGCACCGGACCGGTCCGAGGCGCGGCGCTCACGCAGCTCGCGGCCTCGATCGCCTTCGCCAGCGTCCTGTTCGGCCTGATCCTGCACTTCCAGTACGCGTACGGATGGAGCCCGATGCAGGCCGGCATCGCGAACCTGCCGATCATCGTCACCATGATCGCCGCGACGCCGATCGCCGAGCGGCTCGCGTCGCACCTCGGCCACCGCCTCGCCTGCCTCGTCGGCACGGCCCTGCTCGTCGGCTCGCTTCTGGGCATGGCCTGGGCGGTGGACCACGGCTACCTCGCGATCGCCGCGATGATGGTCCTCCTGACGATCGGCCTGCGGACGATCATGACCATCTGCGCGGTCGCCCTCATCGAGGCGATGGACGAGAACCGCACCTCCATCGGCGCCGCGCTCAACGACACCTCCCAGGAGGTCGGCACCAGCATCGGCACGGCCGTCGTCGGCACCCTCATCGCCGCGCTGGTCACGACGACGCTCCCGTCCGGCGCCTGGAGCTCCGACCTCGTCCAGACCTTCTTCGCCGGCGAGCGGATCGCGTACCTGGCCGTCGCCGTCCTCGTCGGCCTGATCGCGACGATCGGCTCGCTCTCCCTCACCGACTCGCGAGTCACGGAGGAGCCCGCGCCGTCCGAGACCCCCCGCACTGCTGAATGACCCCGGCGGACGGCACCGCGTCCCGATCGGCCGCTGACTTCCGCTGGTCGATTAGCCGCGCCGCGGCGTATCGAGACCCGCACCCACCAGAAGCCCGGCGGACGGGGATCTCGATACGGCCGCTCCGCGACCTACTCGATCAGCAGAAAGCGAGCGGACTGCTCGATCAGCAGGGTCTGCTTGCTGGTCGAGTAGCCGCGCAGCGGCGTATCGAGACCCGCACCCACCAGAAGCCCGGCAGACGCGGATCTCGATACGGCCGCTACGCGGCCTACTCGATCAGCAGAGGAGCAGCGCTCAGCAGCGGCGGGCCGCGTAGGGCGCCTCGAGCACCGTGGAGGCGCCTCCGACGGTCACGGTCGCGCTCAGCGACCCGGCCGCCACCGACACCGCGCGGGTGGTGAAGGCGTGGGTCGCGGCCGCTCCGGGCGCCGCGGTCAGCACGGGCGACGTGCCCCAGGCCGAGCGCAGCACGACACTCGCCGGCGAGGCGCCCGTGTTCCGCACCACTCCGGTCGCCACGACCTTGCCGCCGATGCAACGGGTCGACGCGGTGAGCGTCGCGGACACGGCGGGCGCCGTCACCACGACCGTCGCCGTGACGCGTACCGCCGTCGAGCTCGACAGCACCTTGCCCGTCGCGTTCCACGCCGTCGATCCGCCGGCACCCACCCACTGGTTCTCGTTCGCGCCGATCGTGCGCGCCACTCCGGTCACCGCGTAGCGGCCGGGAGTGGAGGCGCGGACCGCGGAGGTGTCCCAGGTGACGGGCTGCGACGCCGTGCCGCGCCCGTAGGCGAGCACCACGTCGGTCCGGGCGGGCAGCGCGGCGGTGACGGCCGCGGCACTCGCTCCGGAGGCGACGCTCACGTCGCCCAGGTCGGCGCGCACGGCCGACGCCGCGTCCGCCTTCCGCACCTCGTCGTACTGCCCCGCGGTCAGCGACACGATGCCGCCGTGCTTGGTCGACGGCGCCATCGAGAACCCGGGATCGGTCAGCTGCGTCCAGCCCGCGTCGAGGTCGGTGGTGACCATCGGGCGGTAGCCGGTCGAGGGGATCACGTCGACGTACAGGTACCAGCGGTCCTCGTCGTGGTCCTTGAAGACCGCGGGTCCTTCGACTCCGCCCGCGTTGCCGCCGGCCCAGACCGCTCCGATCCGGTCCTGGATCGGCGTCCACCGTGCCGTCGGCAGCCACCACTGGGCGGCGGTCGTCGACTCCATGTAGATGCCGCGTCCGGTGCCGTTGTCCTTCGAGATGCGGTAGGTGGTGCCGCCGTCCTGGATCAGCGTCGTGTCGATGACGTCGGCTCCGGTGTCGACGAAGGTGCCGCCGTAGGAGTAGGTCTCCTGCGTGAAATCGGTCGTCGAGCCCCAGAGGATCCGCGACGCTCCCGTGCCGGGCGTGTGCGCCGCGGTCGGGTAGACGGTCGAGGACCAGTAGAGGACGAACGAGCCGTTCCCCTGCCCGTCGAAGTCGTCGACCCAGGTCGCCTCGGGCGCCCACATCATGCCGGCCTCGAGGGCCCGCCGCCCGGCGTCGTCGAGCGACACGTCGAACTGGCGCAGGTCGCTCCACGACACGAGGTCGGTGGACTCCCAGACGTTCATCTTCACGCTGCCCTGGGTGGTCCAGTAGCACCAGGAGGTGCAGGAGCCGGTGCCGCTGTCGCCGCCGAAGACCCGGAGGTCGGTGGCGATGATGTAGTACTTCTCGGTCTCGGGATTGTAGGTGAGGTACGGGTCGCGGACGCCGGTCGTGCCGAGATCGGAGGCGAGGATCGGCTTGCCGCCGTTCAGCGGGTCCCACTTCTCGGGGTCGTCGCCGCGCGAGACGTCGAGGTAGATCTTCTCGGCGTAGCCCTGCGCGTCCTCGATGAAGTGGACCATGAGGTACCCGTAGGGGGTGTCGACGCCGACCTGCGGTTCGACGGTGACGGCGATCTGGCGGGTGGCGGCGACTCCGCGGATGCTCGCCGTGGCGGTCAGGGTGCTCGTGCGCGCCTGCTGGCCGGCCGCCGGGCGGTCGGCGCTCAGGGTGCGGCCGTCGGCGCCGATCCGCAGGGCGGGGTCGCTGGAACTCCAGGTCACCGCTCCCCCGTAGTCGGGGAGGTTCGTGGTCGAGTCGTCGACGGTCAGCGGAGCGACTCCGTCGAGCACCGCGGAGGCGAGCGGCGCGAAGGTGCTCGCGTGCAGCTGCGCGTCGGCGGTCGAGACCGAGGCGACCTCGGTGCCGGTGAGCGCCCGGTCGTAGACGCGGAACGTCGACACCTCGCCCTTGTAGAAGGGGTCGGGGTACGGCGCGCGGCCGATGGTGTTCAGCGACTGGTCCGTCACCGAGGACGGACGCAGCGCGGTCGGTGCCGAGGCCACGCGCACGCCGTCGACGAAGAACGAGATCGTGCCGGCCGCGCCGTCGATCACCGAGGTGAGGCTGTACCAGCGGTCGGCGGCGATGCCCGAGGCGCCGCGCGCGTTGTTCTCGGCCCCGCCTCCGTTCGTCGTGATCGCCGTGCGGACGCGGTCGCGGACCGACGCGAACCAGTACTGGCTCGTGCTGTCGCTGCCGATGTTCCAGAGGAAGTGGAAGGTCGAGAGCATCGACGCGTCGGCGCGGGTCTCGACCGTCACGGTGGCCGACGAGCGGCCGGTCAGCAGGTCGTCGGGAAGCTCGACCCACGGCGCGGCGCTCGTCTTGGCGCCGCCGGGGAGACGGAGCGACGTGCCGGTCCACAGGGAGTCGGTCCCGTTCACGACGCGCGCGGGCCCCACGGCCGAGGCCGCCGTGTTGGGCACGCTCGCGCCCGTCGCCTGGGTGAAGCGGTACTCCGCGAGGAGTCCCGACTGCGGGATCTGCGCGGGCTCCGCGGCGGCGACCGGAGGGGCGACGAGGCCCGAGAGCAGCACCGCCCCCAGCCCGAGTGTCGCGAGTGCGGCGCGCAGCGGTGCGCGCCTGGTGCTGGTGGTCATGGTGTGCTCCTTCGCACGAGGGGGTGTCGGGGTGGATCTCGAGACGGCCGCCGCGCGGCCCCTTGCTGGTCGAGTAGCCGCGGAGCGGCGTATCGAGACCCGCGACTCCAGAGGACGCGGATCTCGATACGGCCGCCGAGCGGCCTACTCGATCAGCAAGAAGAAGGCACGCGCCGCCATCGATCAGCAGAGGGAAGGCCTCCGGCCGCCACCCTTGCTGGTCGAGTAGCCGCGCAGCGGCGTATCGAGACCCACGACTCCAGAAGACGCGGATCTCGATACGGCCGCTGCGCGGCCTACTCGATCAGCAGAGCGGAGGCCGCGCAGCGGCCTACTCGATCAGCGAGGGTGCGGGCCTAGCCGCAGGTCAGCGCCGCGTACGCGGACTGCACTGCGGCCTTGCGCCCGGCGTCGTCGATCCCGGCCGCGGTGACCGTCGTCGATCCGGCCGGCAGGGCCACCTGGCGCGTCGTGAAGCTCGCCGTCGCGGTCTTCCCGCCGCCCAGCGCCGGGAAGGTCTTCGTCCCGGACACCGAGGCGACCGTCACATCCGCCGGCAGGTCGTCGGTGTTGCGGACCGTGGTGGTCAGCACCGCCTTGCCCGAGATGCACCGTGCGGTGGTGGTCGCGGTGACCGTGAGCGGCGTCGTCGACTCCGGGGCACCGACCGACACGCGGTAGCGCTGGCAGTCGTTGTTCAGCACGTCCCACTGGCCGATCAGCGTCCCGTCGAGGGCCGAGCAGTTGAACAGGTCGAGCGCCTTGCCGCTGTGCACGGCGCGCAGCTCGACGGTGCCGTCGTTCGCTGGACGGAGGCGCCAGGCGCTCCCGGTGACGCCGCACGCGCCCTGCGTGACGGTCGCGCCGTTCGCGGTGGAGCCTCCGGTGACCGCGAGGCACTTGCCCGCTGCCGTCACCGGGTGCATCTCGACGTCGCCCGCGCCGGTCGGCGTGAACGTGACGCGCTGGCAGGCGGCGCCGGTCCACTCCCGCTGCTGCAGGGCCGTGCCGTCGGCGGTCGAGCAGCCGGGCAGGTCGAACGTCTTGCCGGTGGCGAACGAGCTCACGGCGACCGCTCCGGAGGGTCGGAGCGACCACTCCTGCGCAGCCGCACCCGATGCCGTCGCCTGCCGCACCGCGGTGCCCGACGCCTCGAGCAGTCGGCCGCTCGTGCGCGAGGTCAGCGTCGAGTACCCGCCGGTCCCCGGGTTCACGCTCCACTGCTGGCAGCCGGTCGCGAGCCACGAGGACTGCTGGATCCCCGCGCCCGAGGCCGTCGAGCAGCCGACCGGCCCGAGGGACTTGCCGCTGCTGGCGTTCACGATGCGGACGAAGCCGTCACCCGTGCTGTCGAGCTTCCAGTTCGCCCGGGGGGTCGAGCAGGAGCCCTGCACGACGGCGGCGCCGTCGCCGCTCGCGGTCGGCGAGACGGTGGCGCACTGGCCCGTGCTGCGGTTGACGAGCTGCCACGGAGCGCCTTCGACGCGGGCCGTGATCGGCGCGTTCTCGCCGCTGGGGACGGGGATCTGCGCGCTCGTGCCGAGCGGGGTCCCGAAGTCGGGCTCGCCCTCGGCGGTCCAGTCGACGATGTGCGCACGCGCCGAGCGCTCGCGCGAGCAGCCGCCGTCGGGGCGGGCGTTCGCGTGGTAGAGGTTCCACGTCTCGGTGCCGTCGGGCGAGTCGAAGAAGTCGTTGTGCCCGGTGCCGAACTCGCCGTTCGCCTTCGAGAAGACCGGTCCGTCGCTCTTGGTCCAGGAGGAGGCGAGCACCGGGTCGCCGGTGCCGTCGTACTCGAGGGTGGCGAGCTGGTAGTCCTCGGTGCCGCAGAAGCTCGCCGAGTAGACGATCCAGGTGCGGCCGTCCTTCTGCAGCGGGACAGGGCCCTCGTTCACAGGGGCGCCGATCGTCTCCCACGGCTCGACCGGCTGCGAGAGCACGTTCAGCGGTCCGGTGGCGGTCCAGGGGTCCGACATCCGGGCGATGTAGTTGTTCTGCAGGCGGTTCGGCCCGGGCGAGAACGCCGACCAGGTGACGAAGAGCTCGCCGTTCAGCTCGAGGTACGCGCCGTCGATGTTCCAGTCGTCGGTCGGGATCGGGCGGCCCTTGTAGGTGTAGGGGCCCATCGGGTCATCGCCCGCGCTCTCGATGACCTGCAGGTGCTGGCGGTCGAAGTTGCCGGCGGTGCCCATCGTGTACATCAGGTACCAGCGGGGCCCGTTCGGCCCGTTCAGGCGCTGCAGCTCCGGAGCCCACATGTTGGCGTTCCGGCCGGGGTTGGTGTCGGTGTACACGGTCACCGGAGTCGTCGTGCCCAGCGCCGCGAGGGTCGGGGCCTTCCGCATCACGACGCGGTTGTCCCAGGTCGTGGCGACCATGTAGTAGTTGCCGTCGTGGAACTCGATCGTCGGGTCGGCGGTGTCCGGGTCGATCGGGTTGGTGAAGGTCGGCTCCCCGAGCGCCGCGGCCGGAGCGGCGGCGAGCATCGGGAGGGCGACGAGGCTCGCGAGGAGGATCAGGAGCCCGGCCGTGAGGCGGCGGCGCACGGACGTCAGCACGTCGTCACCACCCGGGGACAGATGCTCGTGGGGCAGGGGGCTGCTGTCATGGGTGACTCCATCGTCGAGGGTGCGTCGCGGGGACGCGGTGCGCTGCGGACAGCCGGGAGGCCTTGGTGCGGAGGGGCGCCTGGTCGTCCTCGACCTGCTCGCCCCCGCGGCCCTCCGGCCTTGTTCACGGTAACATCGCGCCTCGCGAGCGGTCAATCCGTCCGTCCGCGGCCCGCGACCCCGGCCGGGCGCGGCGCTCCTCCGTCAGCCCGCGTTCGGCAGCAGCACCTCGACGCGGCCGTCGGACACCCGGGTCTCGAACCTCGGCTGCGGCGACGTGGCCGGGCCGCGGAGGACCTCGCCCGAGTCGAGCGAGAACACGCTCCCGTGCCACGGGCACGCGACGCACGCCTCGCCGGACCGGTCGCCGACGGCACCCTCGTCGAGGGGTCCGGAGAGGTGGCTGCAGACGTTCGACAGCACGCTCACCCGGTCGCCGCGGCGGAAGGCGAGCAACGGCACACCGCCGACCTCCTTCACGACGGTCTCGCGCTCGGGCAGCTCGTCCAGCGGCCCGAGGTCCTGCCAGCCCGAGGGGAAGCGGTGCGGCACGTCCTCGGCGTGGTTCGCACCCGCCGCCTGCCGGTAGCTGAGGTGGCCGCCGAGGTAGCCGCCGCCCGAGACGACGGCGAGCCCGAGCATGCCGAGGACCTTGCCGCTCGTCCGGCGCCCCCGCGCCCGCTGCACGAAGGAGGCGGCGTAGAGCGCCGTTGCGACCACGTTGGCGGAGGCGTGCACGAGGCCGACCCGTGTCTGCTGCTCGTGCAGCTCGGACCAGTCCGTCCATCCGGCCGCCGCTGTCGGCAGCACGCTGACGACACCGAGGCCGACGAGGGTGCGCGCCGCGCGGTCGTTGCCGGGCAGCAGGTCCAGGACCGCGGCCGACACCCACGCGCCGGTCGGCACGAGCACGAGCAGCGGATGCACGGGATGCCCCACCGGGACGCCGTGCAGCACGTCGCGCACGGGCTGGGGGCGGATCACGGAGTTCACGACCGCGCGGGCCCGCTCGACGAGCGGATCCAGAGCGGCGGCGTTCTCGAGGCGGCTGACGAGTCTCACGAACTTCATTTCGCGCATGCTCCAGGACACCGCGGGAGAACCGGGCGCACCAGGGGGTTGTGGCGGAGCGGCCGGAGCCATGGCGGGATCAGCGCGGACGAGGCAGCAGCTGCACGGCGCCGAGGGTCGCCGCGATCGCGGCCCACCGCACCCGCGTCCACCGCCCCCTCCACCGCAGAGTCCCGCGCCTGACGGCGCACTCGGCGTGCTTACAGCGTTCCCAGCGCGATCCGCGGCAGCAGGCGCTGGATCGCTGTCGCGGCGGCTCCTCTCGCCCATTCGACGAGCCCTCCGTCATCGACGATCAGCGTCAGCGGATCCGCGTCGGGGTCGCGGGTGCCCGCGATCACCGCGTCCACCACCTGGGGCTGCTCCGTGTAGAGGGCGACCCCCTCGCCGGCGAGGATGACGGTGTCCGCCATCGACAGATTCGCGATGGCGGCGATCATCGTCCCCAGCGCGCGCGCGGAGTCGTCGAGGATCCTCGCCGCTCCCGCATGGCCGTCGCGAGCGGCCGCGAACCCTTCGGCGAGGGACAGCTCCCGCCCCGTTGCGATGAAGAGCTGCCGGGTGAGCGAGGGCAGGCTGAGCATGGCGGTCGAGCAGCCGCGATGGCCCGCCTCGCAGACCGGCCCGCCCGGGTCGAGCGGGTAGTGCCCGCCGAGCCCCAGACCCGCGGACGGCGGTGCGACGACGCGGTCGTGCACGACCAGACCGTAGCCCACACCCGCACCGACGGTGAGGACGGCGAAATGGGGGATGCCGCGTCCCCTGCCGAACCAGTGCTCGGCGCCGGTCAGCGCGACGACGTCGTTCTCGAGGGCGACCGGGAGGCCGAGTGCGGAGGAGAGCGGGCCGGCGAGGTCGACGTCGCGCCACTCCAGGAACGGCGCGCGGCTGACCCTGCCGTCGGCGCCGATGCTGCCACCCAAGGACACGCCCAGACCTGCGAAGACGGTGGCTCCACCGAGCTCGTCGACGACACCTGTGATCGCCGCGATCACCTCCTCGGGACGCCTGCCGGGTAGAGCGCGCACCAACTCGACCTCGGTCCGGGCGCGCAGATCGGTCCGGACAGCGAGGATCTCGCTGCCGGTGACCTTGACGCCGACGAAGCTCAGGGCGTCGGCCCTGATGTCGAGCGGTCGGGCGGGTCGGCCGACGCCCGCGGTCAGTTCAGGGCCCTCGACGAAGAGGCCGCCGTCGATGAAGGGACGAGCGAGACGGGTGAGGCTGGCGGGTGAGAGCCCGAGACGGCGCCCCAGGTCGGAGCGGGCGATGGGGCCGTGGATGAGGACTTCGCGCGCCAGCAGCTCGGCCGAGCTGCCGGAACCGTCATCGGACCCGATGGTGTCGGTCACGGCACCCCTTCTTTTCGTTTCAACAGGAATGTAGCGGCTCGCGGGCGGTCCGGCACAGAAAGAGCACCGCTCGGATCGCCTTGACACCCCTATTACTTCTGCTATAGAAAGAACGCATGCACCGCAGCATCGCGTCCACGAACGAGTCCCTCGCCCGGATCGGCCTCGAATCCCGCCTGTTCCACCTGGAGAGCGGCGGCACGAGCGTCGTGGTCGACGCCCGGCTCGAGACTTTCCCGACGATCGTCCACTGGGGTGCCGCGCTCGGGAATCTTTCCTCCACTGAACTAACGTCTCTCGCCGACGCCGCTCTTCCGCAGCGCGTGTCCGGCGGACTCGACGCCTTCGCTCCCCTGGGACTCGTCGCCGTCGAAGCCGACGGCTGGCAGCACGCGCCGACGTTCGAGGGCACGCACGACCGCAGCACGGCGTCGGAGCGTTTCGACGTCGTGAGCATCGAGTCGATCGGCTCCTCCTTGCGCATCAGCGCGATCGGAGCAGGCGTGCGCGTGACGATCGACCTGGAAGTCGACACCGCCGGTCTGCTCACCCAGAGGGCCCGGGTCGAGAACCTCGACGCCCGACCCTTCCGCCTCGAGCGACTGGAGCTCGGCTTCCCCCTTCCCGCCACCGCGCGGGAGATCCTGGACACCACCGGTCACCATCTGCGGGAACGCCACCCGCAGCGCCACGAACTGACGATCGGTGAGCACGTCCGTACGACGCGGCGCGGACGCCCCGGAGCGGATGCGACCCTCCTGCTCGCCGTCGGCACTCCCGGCTTCGGATGGGAGCGCGGTCTCGTGCACGGCGTCCACTTCGGCTGGAGCGGGAACTCCGCCGTCCGCGCCGAGCGCACGGTCGAGGGCGTCTCGTTCCTCGCTGCCGGGGAGCTGCTGCGCCCGGCCGAGGTCGAGCTGGCGCAGGGCGAGAGCTACGAGACCCCCGTCGCCTACGGCTCCTGGGGTGACGGCCTCACCGCGCTGCAGTCCCGGTTCCACGCATCGGTCCGTGCGCGACCGCAGCACCCCTCGACTCCGCGACCGGTCACACTCAACACCTGGGAGGCGGTCTACTTCGACCACGACCTCGGGCGTCTCACCACCCTCGCCGCGCGCGCCGCACGGATCGGCGTCGAGCGGTTCGTCCTCGACGACGGCTGGTTCCTCGGTCGGCGCGACGACACCGCCGGCCTCGGCGACTGGACCGTCGATCCCGACGTCTGGCCCCAGGGTCTCTCGCCGATCATCGACGCCGTCACCGGGCTCGGGATGCAGTTCGGCCTCTGGGTCGAGCCGGAGATGATCAGCCCCGACTCCGAACTGGCGCGCGCGCACCCGGAGTGGATCCTCGGACCAGCCGGGCATCTGCCGCCCTCGGGACGGCAGCAGCAGGTCCTCGATCTCTCGCAGCCGGGCGCGTTCGACCACATGCTCGGCGCTCTCGACGCGCTGCTGGCCGAATACCCGATCGCCTACCTCAAGTGGGATCATAACCGCGACCTGATCGAGGCGGTGTCCCCGGCCACGGGGCGAGCGGCCGTGCGCGAGAACGTGCTCGCGCTCTACCGGCTGCTCGACGAGCTGCGTGCACGGCACCCAGGAGTCGAGATCGAGTCCTGCGCCTCCGGAGGCGCCCGTGTCGACCTCGGGATCCTCGCTCGCACCGACCGGATCTGGACCAGCGACTGCATCGACCCACTCGAGCGGCAGACCATCCAGCCCTACACGCAGCTCGTCGTTCCACCTGAGCTGATGGGACAGCACATCGGCGGCCCCCGGTCGCACTCGACCGGCCGCACCCAGTCGCTCGCGTTCCGTGCGGGCACTGCACTGCCCGGGCACCTCGGCATCGAGTGGGACGTCTCGGATCTCGACCCCGCCGTCGAGGACGAACTGGCAGCCTGGGTCGCCTTCCACCGCGAGCACCGCGTACTGCTGCACACCGGCACCGCCGTGCGCGCCGACCTCGCGGATGATGCGGCCGCGCTCTCGGGCGTGGTCGCCGCCGACCACTCGGCCGCCCTGTTCACCTTCGCCCAGCTGCGCACCGGCGAGAGCTACCCGCCGGGACGCATGACCCTCCCCGGACTCGACCCGGACGCCGCCTACTCCGTGCGGCTGGCGCCGGTCACCTCGCCCCTCGGCGGTCCCGGGCAGTCGCCGCTCCCCTGGACCGAACGCGAGACCGTCCTCAGCGGACGAGTGCTGGCGACCGTCGGCCTGCAGGCGCCCGTCCTCGCTCCCGAGCAGCTCGTCGTCCTCATCCTCACGGCGATCTGATCGGCCTTCCTCGTTCACTCCACCGGCGGACCGTTCGCCGATCCCCGCGCCGGCATCACCTCGTGAGCCAGCGCGCTCGATCTCATCCCCCCGCGCAAGGAGGCGCTGCATGACCCCCCGACACGATCCCCCCGGGTTCTCCCGGAGGCTCTTCCTCTCCGTCCCCCTCGCCGCGGCGTCCGCTGCGGCCCTCGCCTCCTGCGCCTCCCCCGGGGCTGCGGACGGCGTGACCACCCTCGACTTCTTCCAGTTCAAGGCCGAGGCGGTCGAGGACTTCGCGCGCATCATCCGCGACTTCGAGGCGGCGAACCCCGACATCCGCGTGATCGCCAACAACGTGCCCGACCCGGACACGGCGATCCGAACGCTCCTGGTCAAGGACAAGGTCCCCGACGTGCTGACCCTGAACGGCAGCGGCTACTACGCGGACCTCGCGAAAGCCGGCGTCTTCCACGACTTCACGGGCGACGAGCTCGTCGACCGGGTGAATCCCGCGGCGCTCGAGATCCTCGCCGACCTCGGCAGCTTCGAGGGCGACGAGATCAACGCCCTCGCGTTCGCGAACAACGCCGACGGCATCCTCTACAACCGCACGATCTTCGCCGAGAACGGCCTCGAGGTGCCGACGACCTGGAGCGAGCTGATCGCGGTCTGCGACGCCCTGGTCGCCGCGGGCGTCACTCCGTTCTACGGCGCCCTGCTCGACAACTGGACCGGCGCCCCCGCCTTCAACGCCATCGGCGGGCAGCTCCAGCCCGAGGGCTTCTTCGAGGCGCTGCGGCAGGAGGGGGCGGACCTCGGCCCCGACTCTCCGGTCTCGTTCTCGAAGGACTACGCGACCACGATGGAGCGACTCGGCACGCTCTTCTCCTACACCCAGGAGGGCGCGTTCGGCCGCGGCTACGACGACGGCAATCAGGCCTTCGCCGCCGGCGAGGCCGCGATGTACGCGCAGGGCATCTGGGCGATCAACCCGGTCCGCACGAACAACCCCGACATCGACCTCGGCGTCTTCCCCTACCCGGTGCTCGACGATCCCGCCGAGACCCGCGTCACCTCCGGGGTCGACGTCGCGATCGCGATCGGACGCGGCACCCCGAAGCTCGAGGCGGCCCGCCGCTTCGTCGACTTCCTGCTCACCCCCGGTGTCGTCGAGCCGTACGTCGCCAGCCAGGCCGCGTACTCGCCGCTCGTCGACGCCGCGCCCAACGCCGACCCGACCCTCGCCGAGCTGCAGCCGTACTTCGCCGAGGGGCGCCTGATCGGCTTCGTCGACCACCAGATCCCCGCGAGCATCCCGCTCAACCCCACCCTCCAGGCGTTCCTCGCCGACGGGGACGCCGATGCGGCGCTCCGGACCCTCGACAGTGAGTGGCGCAAAGTCGCGGCACGCACGACCAGGAAGTGACCCGGCCCATGACCACGACCACCACGGCGCCCGCGCAGACGCTCGCGACGACTCCGCCCCGCTCGCCGCGCAAGCGCACGATCGGCCGCACCTCGAAGACCTTCTACTGGATGACGATCCCCGCGGTCCTCCTCTTCTTCGTGCTGCACACCGTGCCGGTGCTCACCGGCATCTTCTTCAGCTTCACGAACTACGCCGGCTACGGCGCGTGGGACCTGATCGGCTTCTCCAACTACGTCGCCCTCCTCCAGGACGACCGGGTCTGGAAGGCCTACGGCTTCACCTTCGGCTTCGCGATCGTGGCGACGATCCTCGTCAACGTCATCTCGCTGGCCATCGCCATCGCGCTGAACGCGAAGATCAAGTTCCAGACCGCGTTCCGGGGCATCTACTTCATCCCGTACGTGCTCTCGACGCTGGTCATCGGGTACGTGTTCCAGTACCTCTTCGCGAACTCGCTGCCGCAGATCCTCGGAGGCATCCCGGTCGTCGGGGAGAACATCCTCGCGAACCCGGACTGGGCCTGGGTCGCGATCGTGGTCCTGGCGGTCTGGCAGGCGTCGGCCTTCTCGATCATCATCTACCTCGCCGGCCTGCAGACGATCCCGGGGGAGCTGTACGAGGCGACCTCGCTCGACGGAGCGTCGACCTGGCGCCAGTTCACCTCGATCACGTTCCCGCTGATCGCCTCGTTCTTCACCATCAACATGGTCATCTCGATGAAGAACTTCCTGCAGGTCTTCGACCACATCGTGGCGCTGACGAACGGCGGGCCGGGCACCTCGACGGAGTCGATCACGCTGCTCATCTACCGCGGCGGCTTCCAGGGCGGCGAGTACGCCTACCAGACGGCCAACGCCGTCCTCTACTTCCTCATCATCATCGTGGTCTCGCTGATCCAGTTCCGGGTCCTCAGCCGCAGAGAGGCGTCGTTCTGATGACCGCCACCGTCACTCCCACCACCGCCATCGCCCTCGGCCAGGACGGCACCGGTAAGCGCCGCCCCTCCCGCGACACCTACCGGATCAACTGGTGGGCGACCGCGCTGATCGCCGTCTGCTCGCTCACGATCCTCCTGCCGCTCTACTTCGCCGTCGTGACGGCGCTGAAGACGCCGGACCAGCTCGGCGGCACCGGCTTCGAGCTGCCGACCTCGATCTCGTGGGGCAACTTCGCCGAGGCGTGGACCGCGACCCGGTTCCCTCAGGCGTTCGTGAACACGGCGCTCATCACGGTCGGAGCCGTCGTCCTAACGCTCTTCTCGAACTCGATGGTCGCGTACGCCGTCGCCCGCAACCTCGACAAGCCGTTCTTCAAGGGCGTCTACTTCTACCTGCTCGCCGCGGTCTTCGTGCCCTTCCCGATCATCATGCTGCCGGTCGTGAAGGAGACCGCCCTGCTGGGCCTGGACAACCAGGTCGGCCTGATCCTGCTCTACGCGGTCTTCGGCCTGTCGATCAACACGTTCATCTACACGGCCTTCATCCGCTCGATCCCCATCGAGCTCGAGGAGGCGGCGCGCACCGACGGGGCGTCGACCTGGCGCACCTACTGGCAGGTGATCTTCCCGCTGCTCGGACCGATGAACGCCACCGTCGGCATCCTGACCTGCGTCTGGGCGTGGAACGACTTCATCCTGCCGCTCGTCGTGCTCTCGGACCCCGCCGCCCGCACCCTCCCGCTCGCCGAGTACGTCTTCCAGGGGCAGTTCAACACGAACTACACGGTCGCCTTCGCGTCCTACCTCATGGCGATGGCCCCGCTGCTGATCGTCTACCTGTTCGCCCAGCGCTGGGTGGTCAGCGGAGTGATGCGCGGCTCGATCAAGTAGCGGAGCGGCAGCCCCGCGTGGCCCCGCTCCGTACCGACGGCCGTAGCGGGGCCACGCGGGGCTGCCGTCGGACAGTCGTGCTCACGATCCCGTGGGTCCTTGGTCTGCTACGGGTAACGTTGTCATGGCGCTTGCGCAATCTTCGGCGTCGGTACAGCTCACAGCGATGTCGGGAGGATCCATGGTCAAGGCACCCGGCATGGTGGACGTGGCTCGGTTGGCAGGCGTGTCGCATGTGACGGTGTCGCGGGTCCTGAACGGGCACCCTCCCGTCCGGCCGGAGACGCGCGCGAAGGTGGAGGCCGCGATCGAGGAACTCGGCTATCGCCGGAACAGCCTCGCGCGAGCCTTGAAGAGCGGCCGATCGTCGACGATCGGAGTGGTCATCGCCGGGTCGGAGTTGTTCGAGCTGCCGCGGATCCTGCTCGGTGTCGAGAGCGAGGCGAAGAGCGCCGGATTCTGGGTGACACTCGCGAGCTGGCAGGGGGGCGACCAGGGCGACCTGGAGGAGACGCTGAGCAGGCTGTCGGATCAGGCCGTCGAGGGCATCGCCGTCATCGCCGACCGTCCGCTCGCCGTGGAGGCGCTCGCGTCCGTTCACACGCGCGTCCCCACGACGGTCGTCATGTCGGGTCAGGTCGAGGGGACCGGTCTGAGCTTCGTCGAGCTCGATCAGGTGCTCGGGGCCCGCCTGGCCGTCCGTCACCTGCTCGAGCTGGGGCACTCTTCGGTGGCTCACATCAGCGGCGCGCTGCGCACCTTCGATGCTCGCGCGCGCGTGGAGGGGTGGCGTGCAGAACTGCACTCCGCCGGTCGAGGCGAGGGCCTGCTGCTCGAGGGCGACTTCACGGCCGACAGCGGATTCCGTCTCGCGAACGAGCTGCTCGAGCGGCCGGAGGCTCTGCCGACGGCGATCTTCGTGGGCAACGACCACATGACCATGGGTGTCCTGGCCGCTTTCGCGCGTCGAGGTGTCAGCGTGCCGGAGGACGTGTCCCTCGTCGGCTTCGACGACATCGCGGGCGCCGGGTACCTCGTGCCGGCCCTGACCACCGTCCGTCAGGACTTCGTGAATCTCGGGTCGCTCTCCATCAGGATCCTGACCGAGATGATGCGGGGGGACGCGCCGCGTGTGGCGCGGATCCCCCCGGACCTCGTCCTGCGTGAGAGCACCGCTGCGCCGAGGAGCGGACTGGTCGGTCAGACCGCCGGAACCAGCCGAGCGGCTGATTCCGCGAAGGCGCTGCGCACGTCCTCCTCTGCACTCACGTCGAGGTAGTCGAAGTGCGGGAACCGCGCTGATGCGGTGGACCGGTGTCCGTTCGCCGTGGCATAGGGGCCGAGCAGGACTCCGACGAAGCCGCCGGCGGTCTGCGTACTGAGCAGTCGTCCATCCGCCTGCCCGAGCCGGGTCGGGAGCAGGTGACCGGAGGGCCGGAAGGCGATCGTGTAGTCGAGGCCCGCCGCGCCCACCAGGATCTCGACGTCGCCGTCCGGCAGCTCCGCGACAGCCGTGTCCGTGCGGACACCTGCGGCGAACTCCGACAGGACGAGCTCGCGCCCCTCCCGCCCGCGGCGCACGGTCACCGTGACGTGCCCCGACTCGCCCTGGTGCAGCGCCAGCCCCGCCTCCTCCCCCGCCTCGAGCGGTGCGAAGTCGACGACGAGGGTGGCGGTGAAGTGCATCGACGTCTGCCTGCGGCCGACGAACGAGGGGCGGCCGCGACCGGCGAGGGTCCCCGATCCGGTCGGCAGCGAGAGCACGCCATCGGGGCAGCGAGGGGGAAGCGCGCGCAGGGAGAGCCACTCCGGTCCGAGCGCACCGTTCACGTCCGGACGCAGACCGGATCCATCCGGTGCTTCGCGGCGACTCGTCGCACTGCTCTCGGCCGACGCGGTCATCCGTGGTCGCGTCTCCAAGCTCCGGACGCGGCCGGTGCCCGGGGCGAAGACCGGCCCCGCCGCGCTCCACGACACCGGTACCAGGAACACCTCGCGGCCGAGCACGTGGTGTCCCTCGCTCGGGCGGGTGCCGAGCAGCACTGCCCAGGTCTCCCCCGTCGCCGTCTCCACCAGGTCGGCGTGGCCGACGTTCTGAATGAGCTCCTCCGGACCGTGGTGCCGATGGGTGAGGAGCGGGTTCCGAGGGTCGCCTGTGTAAGGGCCGGCCACCGTCTCAGCGCGAGCGACGGTGACCGAGTGGTTCCCCTCGGTGCCCCCTTCGGCCGCGATGAGGAAGTAGTCGTCGCCGCGTCGGTGGATGTGGGGCCCTTCGACCCACGCTCCGCGGACGGCGCCGTGCCAGAGGACGTGCGTCGGACCGATCAGTCGCAGCGTGTCGAGGTCGAGTTCGCGCATCCACAGCTCCCCCGGCCCTCCGACGGCGGGATGGAGCGCGTCGCGGCATCCCGTGAACCAGCAGCGTCCGTCGTCGTCGAAGAAGAGGGACGGGTCGATCCCCTCCGCGTCGAGGGTGACCGGGTCGGACCAGGGGCCAGCGGGGGTGGTGGCCGTCGCGAGCAGCGTGAGGATCCCCTGCCGTTCGCGGGCAATGGTGGTGACGACGTAGAAGACACCGCGGTGGTGCCGGATCGTCGGAGCCCACAGCCCGTCGGAGACGTCCAGGCCGTCGAGGTCGATGACGTCCGGGCGGTCGAAGACGTGGCCGATCGGGGTCCACGACACGAGGTCCGTGCTGTGGAACAGGGGGATGCCGGGGAGGTAGGCGAAGGAGGAGACGACGAGGTAGTAGTCGTCGCCGACCCGGCAGACCGACGGGTCGGGATGGAACCCCGGGAGGACGGGGTTGGTGAAGACGGCCATGGCTTCCCTCGAGATGCGGCGCTGATGCGCTTGACAGATGACAACGTTAACATCAGCATAGGTCCGGGCGCCAAGAGCCCTCAACAGCACCGCACCGCACCCGGGATTCACCGGGGCGGGTACACGTCGAAGGAGATGTGGGATGTCCGCAGCCCGTTCCGAAACTGCACACGCCTCGGCAGCAGCACGCCGCCGTCGCACCATCCGAGCGGGCGGGGTGCTCGCCGCGGCAGCACTGGCCTTCTCGCTGTCCGCCTGCTCCAGCGGCGCTGAGGCCGGCGGCCCGGTCGAGCTCGAGTTCTGGACGTACAGCCTCAAGGGTGGTGACCCCGCCGCTCAGGCGATCATCGACCGGTACAACGAGGAGAACCCCGACGTCACGGTGAAGCTCTCGGAGGTGGGCGGCACCGCCGAGACGGCCTCGAAGCTCCTCGCCGCCGACCGTGCGGACGAGGCGCCCGATGTCGTCCAGGTCGAGTACTTCGCCCTGCCGTCGCTCGTCGTCTCGGGAGCGGTGAAGGACATCACCGAGGACGTCGCCGATGTGAAGGGCGGCGTCGAGCAGAACATCTGGGACCTCACCACGTTCGGCGACGAGGTCTACGGGGTCCCGCAGGACATCGGCCCGATGATGCTGACCTACCGCGCCGACCTCTTCGAGCAGTACGGCGTCGCCGTCCCCACCACCTGGGCCGAGTACGCGGACGCCGCCGAGAAGATCCACACCGCCGACCCGGAGGCGTACATCGCCAGCTTCTCGGCGACCCAGTTCGAGTTCTTCGCCTCGCACGCCGCGCAGGCCGGCGCTCAGTGGTGGACGAACGACGGCGACTCCTGGTCGGTCGACATCGACAGCGAGGAGTCGCTGCAGACCGCCGACTTCTGGCAGGACCTGGTTGATCGCGACCTCGTCACGGTCGAGCCCCTGCTCACTCCGGAGTGGAACGCGAAGGCCAACAGCGGCAAGATCCTCAGCTGGGCCGCCGCCTCCTGGGCACCGAGCGTCATCTACTCCGTCGCCCCGGACACCGCGGGCAAGTGGGAGTCCGCACCCCTTCCGCAGTGGACCGCCGGCGACGCGGCCGTGCCGTTCCTCGGCGGATCCGCCTACCTCGTTCCCGAGAAGTCGCAGCACGCGGAGGAGGCCGCGAAGTTCGCCGCCTGGCTCGGCGCGTCGGACGAGGGCTCGGAGCTGCTGCTCACCCTCGACATCTTCCCGGGCGGGAACGCCGGCCGCGAGGCGACGCTGAGCGCGGCGCCCCCGAAGCTGATGCCGCAGCAGACGGACTTCTACCAGGTCGCCGACGAGGTCATCGCGAACACGACGGTGCCGGTCGTGTGGGGCCCCAACGTGAACGTCGCCGCGTCGACCTTCGGCGACGCCCTCAACGAGGCGGCGCTGAGCAAGACCTCCTTCCGCGACGTCTACACGGCCACGCAGGACGCGGTCGTCGCCGACCTCGAGAAGCAGGGCTACACGGTCACCGAGTGACCACCGGGAGGGGCGGCACCCACCGCCCCTCCTCCCTCGCACCACTCCCCAGCACCACCGAGCAACGGAGCACGAGCCGCTGATGTCAGCCACCGTCGACAGCACCGCCCTGCGGGAGCGACCACCCGCCACCACCCGGCGCCGATCAGCGCGCAGCGCCCTCGTGCCGTGGATGTTCGCCGGACCGGCGATCGCCTTCTTCGTCGCCTTCCTGATCATCCCGATCCTCTACGCGATCTACCTCAGCTTCCGCGGCTTCGTCGTCGACGGGGGCGGCGCCTTCGGCCGACGCGTGGAGACCTGGGTCGGCTTCGACAACTACGTCGCCGCGCTCACCGATCCGGAGTTCGTCGCGGGCCTCGGCCGGGTCCTGCTCTACGGACTCATCGCGATCCCGAGCGTCCTGGGCCTGGCCCTGCTGTTCGCGCTCCTGCTCGACACTCCGCGCGTGAGGGCCCGAAGCTTCTCGCGGACCGTCATCTTCCTGCCCTACGCCGTCCCCGGCGTCATCGCGAGCCTGCTCTGGGGCTTCCTCTACCTGCCCAGCACGAGCCCGGTGAGCTGGATCACCCGTGCGCTCGGCGGCGGATCCGTCGGCTTCTTCGAGGGCCCCGCGCTGTACTTCTCGTTGGCCAACATCGCGCTCTGGTCCGGCGTCGGCTTCAACATGATCATCATCTTCACGTCGCTCCGAGCGATCCCCACCGAGATCTATGAAGCGGCCCGCATCGACGGGGCGAACGAGCTGCAGATCGCCTGGCGGATCAAGATCCCGCTCGTGACCCCGGCGCTCGTTCTGACCGGCCTGTTCTCGATCATCGGCACCATCCAGCTCTACAGCGAACCCGCGACCCTGCGGCCCCTGACGACGACCATCTCGTCGACCTGGGTGCCTCTGATGAAGATCTACCGCGAGGCGTTCACCAACGACAACCTCGGAGGCGCTGCAGCCGCCTCCGTCGTCCTCGCGATCGGCATCCTCGGCTTCTCGCTGCTCGTCCTCCGCTTCTTCCAGCGCCGCACCTTCGGAGACAACTGATGAGCACCGCACTGCACTCCTCCGCCCCCACCGACGCTCAGGAGCAGCGGGCGACGTCCGCTCGAGGAGACCGTCGGACTCCTCCCCGAGCACCGCGCCGACCGCTCGGCTCGACCCTGGCCACCGCCGCGCTCCTCCTGGGAGCCCTGTACTGCCTCGTCCCCGTCCTCTGGGTGGTCATCGCCGCCTCGAAGTCGCCGCGCGAACTGTTCACGACCTTCTCGTTCGCGCCCGGCTCCGGAATGCTCGACAACCTCGTCGCGCTCAGCGCCTACGGCGGAGGGCAGTTCTGGCAGTGGGGACTGAACAGCGTCCTCTACGCCGGAGTCGGCGCCGTCGCCTCGACCCTCGTCTCGGCCATGGCCGGCTACGCACTCGCCAAGTTCCGCTTCCGAGGCCGCGACACGCTCTTCGCCGCGATCCTCGCGGGCGTGCTCGTGCCCGGCATCGTGCTCGCCGTCCCGCAGTACCTGCTGCTCGCGAGCGTCGGTATCGCCGGGACCTACTGGTCCGTGCTGCTGCCCGTCATCATCAACCCGTTCGGCATCTTCCTCTGCCGCGTCTTCGCCGCCGCCGCCGTACCGGACGACACCCTCGAAGCCGCCCGCATCGACGGCGCAAGCGAGATCCGCATCTTCGGGGCGATCGCGCTGCCGATGATGTCCCAGGGACTCGTCACCGTGTTCCTGCTCCAGTTCGTCGGCATCTGGAACAACTTCCTGCTCCCCTTCATCATGCTCAGCGACCAGGACAAGTACCCCATCACCCTCGGGCTCTACACCTTCCTCTCGAAAGGCGCCGGCGACTCCGACCTCTACCCGCTCGTCATCATGGGCTCCGCGGTCTCCGTCATCCCGCTGATCATCCTCGTGCTCGTCCTGCAGCGGTTCTGGCGAGCCGACCTCCTCGCCGGCGGGCTCAAGGGCTGAGCTGCCACTCGCCGTCAGGCGATGCCGCACACATCTCGACGAGGTCCTCGAATCGCACCTCGTCGTCGTCCCCGGCGACGACGAGTACCGGCATCGCACGCCGCGCGAGGTCCTCGACGCTCAGCAGCGGGGCGATCTCGTGCAGAGCGGCCGATTTCGCCACGACCACTGGCCAGTGGTCGCGGCCGTCGGATGACAGCTCCGCGTCGGCGTCGGCCATGAAGGCCGGCGAGTCACCGCCGAGAACTCCGTCCCGCCATGCATCACCGTAGGCAGCACCTGAGCGGGGCGGCAGTGGCTGGTACTCACCCTCTTACGCGAGGGGTCTCCCCAGGATCATCGGGGTAGTACTGGTCCCTCCCTCCTCTGCCGGTCCGCGCCTAGCGTTGCCCGCATGCCCGCATCGACTCACTTCTCCGGCACACGTGCACGCAGCACCACGAAACGGACCGCCGCGGCTCTCGGGGTGATCGCGTTCAGCGCGATGACGTCCGCGTGCTCCAGTGAACAGGCCGAGCCCGGGACATCGACCGCGTCCGAGAACGCGACCGCTTCGGCCCCCGCACCCGTCGTCACTCCCACGAACCCTTCGCCGGCCCCGGACGTCGAGGTGACGTCGTACGAGGACGGTGAGTACTTCGCAGAGGGGTGGTACGGGTCCGGTCCCTCCCATCAGGACGTCACGTTGACCATCGAGGACGACCTCGTCGCAGCGGTCGAGATCACCACCCCGGCGGAGAGCGGGAGGACTCCCTCCTCAGGTCCACGCCAGAGCAGGGAGTACTCGCTCTGGATCGCGGTCAGCGGCTGGACGGCGTGGGCGCGTCGGATCGTCTCCAGGCCCGGCTCGGAGAGCCCGAAGTGCAGCACCTTCCCTTCGGAGATGAGGTCCTGGACGGCCCCGGCGACATCTTCGATCGGGACGGCGGGGTCGACTCGGTGCTGGTAGAGCAGGTCGATGTGGTCGGTTCCGAGGCGCTCGAGCATCCCGTCGACGGCGTCGCGGATGTGGTCGGGGCGGCTGTTGAAGCCTCCGAGCATCTGTCCGGTCTCCAGGTCGACGTTCCACCCGAACTTCGACGCGATGACGACGTCGTCGCGCACTGATCGCAGTCCCTCGCCGAGGATCCGTTCGCACTCGAACGGTCCGTAGGCTTCCGCGGTGTCGAAGAAGGTCACGCCCTGATCGACGGCGGTGCGGATGAGGTCGACGACGTTCTCGCGGCTGGAGACGGGGCCGTAGAGGAGCCCGTGCAGCGTCTGCGTTCCCAGTCCGACGCTCGACACCTCCAGCTCTGCGAGCATCCGGCGGCCGGAGAGCGTGGTCGCTGAGGCGACCGTGCTCGTGGTGGTGCCGGCGGCAGTCCTCGGTGACGGGGTGTCGGAGGCGGCGGGCGTGCAGCCGGCGAGTGCGACAGCGAGGGGAGCTGTCGCGGCGCCGAGCAGGATGCTCCGGCGGCCGACGTTGCGGGGGCCTTCTGAGGATCGAGCAGTGATGTTCTTCATGGGTGTGCTTCCTAGGTGGGTCGTACACGGAACGAACGGGCGCAGTGGAAGTCGAAGGATCGGGTCCGAGCAGTCGCAGCGGCAGCACCGGAGAGGGTCCTGGTGCGGGTCAGAACGCTGTACGGAAGGAGTGGTCGCGGGGATCGGCGGAGGACGGGATGTCGTCGAGGCGGATCTCGAACCGCGTCCGCAGGGTGGAGAGGATGAGCTTCTCGAGCTCGCGCCGGACTCCTCGCGACGCTCTACCTCATCTCCTACAGCGGCGCCGCGATCCCGGGACTTGCCGCGGGACGCCTCGCGGACGTCCTCGCACCCGACCAGATCGCGTACGGGTACGGCGCACTCGTCCTCTCGTGTGCTGTGACCGCACTGCTCGCGCTGCATCGCCCCCGCTCTCGCTCGAAGCCGTCGGGCAGCGACAGTCCGGACGCGCCCACAAGAGCGTGAGCGGGCGAGGCGACGGCGGTCCGCGACGGGATGATCTCCAAACTCGCCGCCTCACGCTCCCAACCTCGGTGCCTCCTCAGGAGAGGCGCGGGAGCATACTCCCCCGCCCGAGGGAACTGTCAACGGGCCTTCGCTCCGCGGCCATCCTGCCTACCGTCGGCATCGAGGACGGCGTCGACTCGGGCCGTCCTTCCTCCGCCCCACCGGAACTCGAGAAGCAAGGAAGTCCCATGATCGACACCACCGCTATCGACAGCATCTACGGCTCGACCGTCTACGGATCGGACGGCGACAAGATCGGCTCGGTCGAGCAGGTCTATCTCGCCGACGACACCGGGAACCCCGTCTGGGCGACCGTGCGCACCGGCCTCTTTGGCACCAAGGAGACCTTCGTCCCCCTCGAGGGCGCCTCCTTCGACGGCGACCGCCTCACCGTCCCGTACGACAAGTCCTTCGTGAAGGACGCTCCGAACGTCGACGCCGACGGCTCCCTCACCGAGGACGAGGAGGCCGAGCTGTACCGCTACTACAACCTCTCCGGCGCCGCCTCCGTCTCGGACGGCGTCGACGGCGCGGCGGGCTACGCCGACACCACGACCGGCACCGGCACCACCGGGCTCGACGCGACCGGCACCGGCACCACCGGAGTCGACACGAACGTCGGCCGCGACACCTCCGGCCCGACCACCGACGACGCCATGACGCGTTCCGAGGAGCAGCTGCACGTCGGCACCGAGCAGGTCACCACCGGCCGCGCCCGCCTGCGCAAGCACATCGTGACCGAGCAGGAGAGCGTCACCGTCCCCGTCTCGCACGACGAGGTCCGCGTGGTCCGCGAGCCCATCACCGACGCGAACGTCGGCGCCGCCACCTCCGGCCCCGAGCTCAGCGAGGAGGAGCACGAGGTCGTGCTGACCGAGGACCGCGTCGTCGCCGCGAAGGAGACGGTCCCCGTCGAGCGCGTCTCGCTCGGCACCGAGACGGTCACCGAGCAGCAGCAGGTCACCGAGGACGTCCGCCACGAGGAGATCGAGGTCGACGACGACGGAGTCACCCCACGTCGCGACCGCGACGGACTCTGATCCCCGTCGCCGGCGGCGGGACCCCACCCGCCGCCGGCACCCCTCCCACTCCGCAGCCCGTGAGGAACCCCGTGCCCGACAGCCGACCCCCGGCCGACCACCCGTCCGACGACGCCGTCACGGTGATCCGCTCGGAGGAGCGCCTCTCGGCGACGACCGCGCGCACCGCCACCGAGAGGGTGCGGATCCGCCGCGTCGTCGTGACGGAGGAGCGCACGGTCACCGTGCCGCTGCGCCGCGAGGAGCTGGTCATCGAGCGCGAGCCGATCGACGGCGCCGGGCCCGCGATCGATGCCGAGCCTCCCGCCCCGATCACCTTCGTGCTGCACGCCGAGGAGCTCGTGCCGACGACCCGCGTCGTGCCCGTCGAGCGGGTCAGCGTGCTCGTCGACCGGATCGTCGAGATGCGCACCGTCTCTGACTCGGTGCGGAAGGAGCGCATCGACGTGCAGACCTCGGTCCGCGACCGGCTCGACGGCGACGCGGAGTAGCGCTCGCCCCCCATCGGACCCTCTGCGGGTGTGCGCATGCACGATCTGCAGGGGATCCGGCGCCCCTCCGCCCTCGTGCCGCGGCGGGAACCGCATTCCTGTGCGAAGTACCTGCAGATCGCACACTTCCCCGACCGCTTCGGAGCCGCGCTCGCGCCCGGCGGCTCGCTACGGTGACGGAGTGACCCGCCCCGCACCCGTCTCCCGATGACCGCCGACGGCTGGTGGGCGCTCGCCCTCGCCGTGCTCGGCGGCGCCGTGCTCGTCTGGTGCGCGCTCGTCCTCGTGCTCTGGCGCGAGCAGCGGCGGAGGGGCCGCGCCATCGACTGGCGGGAGGCGCTGCGCCTGATCCCGGACGTCGTCCGGCTCCTCCGCGCCCTCCTCGCCGACCGGACGGTGCCGCGCACCGTCCGCTGGTCGCTGGTCGGCCTGCTCGGCTACCTCCTGCTCCCGATCGACCTGATCCCGGACGTGATCCCCGTGCTCGGAGTCGCGGACGACGTCCTCGTCGTCGCCCTCGTCCTGCGCTTCGCGATCCGCCGCGCAGGGCCGGAGGCGATCCGACGGCACTGGCCGGGCAGCCAGGAGGGGCTGAGCAGTCTGCTCGCGCTGACCGGCTCCCGCTGACCGCGCCCGCCCCGGCCGCCGCAGCGCCCGGCCCCGACGCACTCACCCGCTGCCCCTCCCGAACGCGGACGACCGACGTCGTCGCGAACTTAATAACAAAAGAAACGTTAGTACTTCCCAAACGACTTCGACGCGGCTAGCGTCGCTACCACCACCTCCCACGACCGGCCGTCGCTCACGCCCCGCCGCACCGTGACCCTCGAGGCGGACTCCCCACGAAGAAGTGATGGAAGGACTCAGGATGAGCAAGTTCCCCCTCGCGGCCGCAGCGGTCGTCGCGGCCGCCTCCCTGCTGCTCGCCGGCTGCAGCGCCGGTGGAGACGCGGGCGACGAATCCGCCGCCCCCTCGGACAGCGGCCAGGTGACCTGGTGGGGTTGGACGCCCGACACTCCGGTCGCCGAGCGCTACATCGCGGCGTTCAACGAGGAGTACCCCGACATCGAGGTCACCTACAAGAACTTCGAGAACGTCGACTTCCGCACCGCGCTGACCCCGGCGCTCGACTCCGGCGAGGGCCCCGACGTCTTCGACCTCTCCCCCGCTGGCGGATCGCCCGACACCTGGGGCCCCTACGCCATCGACCTCGCCCCGCTGGCCGAGGACACCCTCGGCCAGGACTGGTCGACCAGGCTCGGCGGCGGCTACACCGACCAGCTGACCGCTTCGGACGGCCGCCTCGTCTCGCTCCCCCTCGGCGGGATGTCGGCCGGGTTCCTCTGGTACGACCAGAACGTGCTCGACGAGGCCGGTGCCGAGATGCCGACCGACTACGACTCCTGGGTCGACACCTGCGAGAAGGTCGCCGCGATCGGCAAGACCTGCTTCACGATGGGCGCCGGCGGCGAGGACACCTTCCCGAGCGAGCTGTACCACGCGATCGCCAACTCGGTCGATCCCGACTTCTTCATCGAGGCGGCCACGGGCGAGGCGAAGTGGGACGACCCGCAGGGCATCGAGGTCCTCCAGATCATCAAGGACATGAAGGAGGACGGGATCATCGGCCCGGACGCCCTCGACGGCACCCAGTACCCGCTCGCGAACGAGGCCTTCATGAAGGGCGACGCCGCGATGGTGCAGATGGGCTTCTGGTACACCCAGTACTCGGGCGCCGAGTCCTGCAAGTCGGCCATGGAGGCCGCCGGAGTGAGCGACCCGACCTGCTTCGTGCAGCTGCCCGCTCCGTTCCCGGACGTCGCCGGCAAGGGGAACGGATCGGCCTACTTCGGCGAGGCCGACTACGGGCTGGCCATCAACGGCGATTCGCCGAACATCGCCGCAGCGAAGACCTTCGTCGCCTGGATGACCATGTCCGAGAACGGTCAGCAGAACGTGGCGAACGCCCTCGACCTGCTCCCCGCGCTCCAGGGCATCGAGCCGGACTGGTCGCAGGTGTCCCTCGTCGACGAGGCCGTGCAGCGCCCCGCGATCGAGGAGCTCCTCGCCGCCAGCACCTCGACCGAGCAGTCGCGCCAGTGGCAGACCACCGAGACCACGCTCGACGCCGTGGTCATCGCGATCCAGCAGGTGCTCGACCCGACCCTCGACCGCACGATCGAGCAGATCGCGGCCGACATGCAGGCGGGCTCCGAGGCCAGCTCCATCGGGATCGACTGAGCGGCGTGATCGGGATCGGAGACACCTCGCCATGACCGCGACGGTCCAGCGTCCGACCGGCACCGGCCGGCCCCCTCGGGAGGAGAAGCCCGGCGGCCCGATCCGCAGGGTCTCGCACCTCCTCCCCGGGGGGCTGCCCTGGATCCTCCCCGGGTTCATCCTCTCGGTCGGCCTGATCTACTACAGCATCTTCTACTCCGGCTACCTCTCCTTCTTCGAGTGGGGCGGCGGCCGGCAGCGGATGATCCCGGTCGGCGTCGACAACTACGTGCAGGCGTTCAGCGACCCGGTGTTCTGGGGCGCGATCCGCAACACGGCGGTCTACTTCGTCGTCGTGTTCGCGGTGCAGGTGCTCGGAGGCGTGCTGTTCGCCGCCGCGATGCACTCGAGGATCCTGCTCGCGAACGTCTACAAGGTGATCATCGTGATCCCGGTCGTCGTCGCTCCAGCGACGCTGGCCCCGGCGCACATCCAGGTCTGGCAGACCGACGGGACCCTGAACCGGATCCTCGACGCCGTCGGCCTCGGTGCCGTCTCCCAGGGCTGGCTGGGCCAGTCCGCCACGTCCCTGCTGGTGATCATCGTCGTCGGCTGCTGGGGCTCGGTCGGGTTCGGCTTCATCCTCTATTACGCCGGCATGGCGCAGATCGACCCCGAGATGCTCGAGGCCGCGCGGATCGACGGCGGCGGGAACCTCCGCATCCTCTTCTCGATCGTGCTGCCGAACCTGCGCTCGATCACGGTGTCGCTGGCGGTGCTGAACTTCATCACCGCGCTCAAGCTCTTCGACAACGTCTGGCTGCTCACCCAGGGCGGGCCGGCGCACTCGTCCGAGTTCCTCGGGACGATGATCTACGCCGAGACCGCCGGGTCCTCGCGGAACCTCGGCTACGCCGCGGCCCTCTCGGTGATCCTGCTGGTCATCGCGGTCGGCACGTCGGTGATCATCCAGGTCCGCGGACGCGAGCGCGTGCCGGTCGTGCCGGTGACGAAGGAGGCCCCCCGTGTTTGAGACCCGCTCGGTGCGCGCCCGGCTGCTGCTGCAGCTCGTGGTGACGATCGCGATCATCCCGTTCGCGATCCCGATCTACGCGATGGTCACGCGCTCGTTCGCCGGCGCCGGCTGGGGCAACTACGCCGCCGTCCTCGCAGTGCCCGGGTTCGCGCGCTTCTTCCTCAACTCGGCGATCGTCGCGGGCGGGTCGATCGTCATCATCTACCTGGCGACGATGATGGCGTCTTTCGGCTTCTCGAAGCTCCGCATCCGGCGCAAGGAGGTCTTCTTCTGGATGATGATGGCCGCGCTGACGCTGCCCGAGGTCGTGCTCATCGCCCCGCTCTACGCCACCGCGGTGCAGCTCGACCTGCTCGGCACCTTCTGGTCGGTGATCCTGCCGATCGCCGCGCTGCAGATCCCGTTCACGGTGCTGATCACCCGCGGCTACGTCGACGGGATCCCGGACACGCTCTTCGAGGCCGCCCGCCTGGACGGGGCGGGGACGTGGCGGATGTTCTGGTCGATCCTCCTGCCGCTCGCGAAGCCCATGGCCGTCGCGCTGATCGTGCTCGTGCTGATCAACGCCTGGAACGCCTACCTGCTGCCCAAGGTGTTCCTGATCAACGAGGACATGGGCGTCGTCACCCTGCTGCCGGAGTTCTTCCGGCGCCAGTACAACGACGACACCCCCAAGATCCTCGCCGCCGCCGTCGTGACGGCGATCCCCACGATCGTCGCCTACATCGCCCTGCAGAAGCAGTTCGAGCGCGGCATGGCGGCCGGTGCGATCAAGTAGGAGCGCGTCGTCGGCCGGCCGCACGCGACCCGGCCGGCCGATGATGCGGGCAAGATGAACGAGTACCGGACGGAAGGAGGAGAGATGAGCGCAGTAGGACTCGCCGTTCCCGCGAGCAGCATCGACGACCACTTCGTCGCAGCACTCGTGCACGCCCTCGCCGATCCCCTCCTCCAGGCCGGTCGAGGACTCGTGACCCGCGTCGTCGAGGATCGCGACGCGGAGGAGCGGGCCTACCGCCACTGGGCCGAGGTGGGCGGGATCGACGCGGTCGCCCTGCTCGACGTCCACCGCGAGGACGGCCGGGTGGAGCTCCTCCGCTCCCTCGGCTTCCCCCTGGCGGGCGTGGTCCACTCCTCGCTCACGGTCGACTTCCCCGCGGTGTCCGTCGACTTCGACGCCTCGCTCTCGGTGCTGCGCGCGTTCCTCGCCACCCGGTCGCACGACACGGCCGTGTACATCACCGGTCCTGACGACGGAGGCATCGGCTCGGCCCGGTCGGCGGCGGTGGAGACCGCGGGCGGCGACGACCTGTTCCACGTGGTGCGGGTCGAGCGCGGGGTCGACTCCGCCGTCTCCGCCGCGATCGCCGCCGTCCAGGCGGGTCCGGTGACCCTCGTCTTCGACAGCGACGTCCACGCCGCCGCGGCCCTCGGCGCCCTCCGCGAGCGCGGGTCGCGGATCCCGGAGGACGTCGCGATCGTCTCGTGGACCAACTCCGCCCTCTGCCAGAGCGCCAGTCCCTCGATCACCGCGCTCGACCGCCGCGGCACCGAGATCGGCGCCCTGCTGGGCGAGCGGATCCTCCACGCGATCGACGGCGCCGACCGCTCCTCCGCCCGGGCCCCCGAGCCCTTCGTCGTGGTCGGGGAGACGACGTGAGCCTCACGCGGCGCATCGGCCCCTCCTCCGAGAACACCCGCAGCGCGATCCTCGACATGGTCCGCTCCAGCGGCACCGTCAGCCGGATCGAGCTGGCCGAGATGTCGGGGCTCACCGCCACGTCGATCACGCGCATCGTGAAGTCCCTGATCGAGGACCGCCTGGTGATCGAGACGGGCTTCAGCGATTCCACGGGGGGCAAGCGGCGCAGCCTGCTCGAGCTCAACCCCCGAGCGCGCTACGCCGTGGGCGTCTCGCTCGACGACGAGCGCCTCACCTACGTCGTCGTGGATCTGGGCGGCTCCGTCGTGGGGCAGCTGGTCTCGGCCGGCATCGGCAAGTCGGCCCCCGCCGACGTGGTGCCCCGCATCGCCGAGGAGCTGGAGCAGCTGTTCCGCCAGCTCGACATCCCCCCGTCGGACGTCGTGGGCGTGGGGGTCGCGGGAGCGGGTCTCGACCTGGACACCGGGGCCGGCCGGCTCTCGCTCACCGCCGACGAATGGGACTCCTTCGCGGTGCGCGAGGCGCTCGAGACCCGGATCGGCCTGCCGGTGGTCCGCGACAACGACGCCGCCTGCGCGGCGCTGGGCCAGTTCTGGGTGGGCCGGATCCCCGCCACCGAGGACTTCGCCACGCTCTACATGTCCAACGGCTTCGGCCTCGGGCTCATGGTCGGCGGGAGCGTCAGCCGCGGCGCGTCGTCGAACGTGGGCGAGATCGGCCACATGGTGGTCGACCTCGACGGCCCCGACTGCTGGTGCGGAGCGCAGGGCTGCCTCGAGATGGTCGCCGCCCCGCGGGCCGTCGTGGCGCGCGCCCTCGAGGACGCCGCGCTCGCCGCCGAGCTCGACCTGTCGGGCGACGACGATCGCCTCCGGCACGACTTCAACGCCGTCGCCCGTGCCGCGGCGAGCGGGGAGGCCCGCTGCCGCGCCCTGATCGAGCGCTCGGCCTCGGCGGTCGCGGCCGCCGTGCTGTCGACCGTGAACCTCCTGGACCTGGACCGGCTCTTCCTGGCCGGTCCCGGTTTCGCGGATGCGGGAGCGGTCTACGTGCGCTCCGTGCGCGACCGGGTCACCCGGCTCGCCCGCGCCCGCGCCGTGCACAGCGTGCAGGTGGAGCTCTCGGATCCCGGCCTCGATGCGGCGGCGATCGGAGCGGCGACCCTCGCGCTCCAGCACGTGCTGCTGCCGCACACCCGGATCGAGCGCCTGCGCGCCGACCCGGACACCCGCCGCCGGGCGTGACCCCGGCCATCGCGGCCCCTGCTTCTTCTCTCGTCCGAACTTACTATCAAAAGGTTATATAGTTTCTTTCGTCGACATCGTCGCCGACCCCGGGCTCCGGCCCCCTCTCCAGAAAGGACTGGCCCGTGGCCATTCGCTCCGTCCTCCTGCACGTGACCGACGTCTCCCGCTCGGTCGACTTCTACACGCGGTTCCTCGGAGTGGAGGTGGTCGAGCAGTCCGAGGACTCCGCCGTGCTCGACGCCGTCACCGCCGTGATCCGCCTCGCCCGCCTCGAGAGCGCGGAGCCGTCGACCTTCGAGCCCGACGACCTCCAGGCGGGCTTCCGCCACATCGGCTTCAAGGTCGCCGATCTCGACCAGCGCGTCGCCGCTCTGCACGAGGCCGAGGTGCCCTTCCAGCTCGAGCCGATCCACGCAGAGGGCGACGTGCGCATCACCTTCTTCTACGACCCCGACGGCACCCTGCTCGAACTGGTCGAGGGGCCGCTCCAGTACCACGAGGTCTACGACCGCGAGGCCGTGGACCGCGACTGGGGACTGGGCAGCCCCGACCGCCCGCGCTTCGACCACGTCGCCGAGACCGTCGAGGACCTGGCCGCCACCGAGGAGTACTTCGGAGCCCTGGGCTTCACGCGCATGGCGGGCATCCACCAGGCGCACGACCCGCGCGGCTTCGAGATCGACTTCCTCCGCGACGGCGACACGTCGCTCGAGATCTTCACCTACTCCCGGGTCGAGAAGTCGCACCGTGCCGCGCAGGTGGCCTCGACCGGTTTCGTGGCCGCCGAGTTCGAGGGCGCTCCGCCCGCGGGCGCCGTCCCCGTCGGCTCCGCCGCCGGCCTCGATCTGTACACGGATCCCGACGGCCTCGTGCACGCGGCCACCGGAGCCTGATCCGTGGGCTGGGAGCTCGCCCCGCTCGGCTCGACCGGACTGCGCGTCAGCCCGGTGACCCTCGGCGGCGCTCCGCTGGGCAGCATGCCCGAGAACTTCGGGTACTCCGTCGCCGAGCGCGACGCGATCGACGTCGTGCTCGCGGTCCTCGACAGCGAGATCCGCACGATCGACACCGCCAACGGCTACTCCGGTGGCCGGAGCGAGGAGCGGATCGGACGGGCCGTCGCCGAGTACGGCGGGCTGCCCGAGGACGCCCTCGTCCTGACGAAGGTGGACCCGCTCGACGGCGACTACAGCGGCGACCGCATCCGCGCCTCGCTCGAGGAGAGCCGGGAGCGGCTCGGCATCGACCCGCTCCCGGTCGTGCAGCTGCACGACCCCGAGTTCCACTCCTTCGAGCGGATGACCGGGCCGGGCGGTGCCGTCGAGGCGCTCGTCGCCGCCCGCGACCGCGGCGAGATCGGGCACCTCGGCCTCGCCGGCGGGGACGTGCGCGTGATGTCGCGCTACCTCGACCTCGGCGTGTTCGACGTGCTGCTCGTGCACAACCGCTGGACGCTCGTCGACCGCAGCGCGGGCCCCCTGCTCGAGCGCGCCGCGGCGGACGGGCTCGCGGTGCTCAACGCCGCGGTGCTCGGAGGCGGGATCCTCGCCGACGACTCGGGGTCCCGGACGCAGTACGGCTACCGGCCCGCCCGCCCGGCGACTCTCTCTGCGATCACGGCGATGCGGGAGGTGTGCCGTGACCACGGGACGGATCTCGCGACCGCCGCGCTCCGCTTCTCCACCCGTGACACGCGCATCTCGTCGACCGTGGTCGGCATCAGCCGGCCCGAGCGCATCGCCACCACCGTGAGCGCGGCCACCGCCGAGCTCCCCGAGGAGTTCTGGGACCGGATGGAGCAGCTGCTCCCGCCTCCCGAGAACTGGCTCGACTCCTCCGACTCCGCACCCCTCACAGAAACCGAGTGACCATGCCTCTCGTCCGCATCGACATGCACGACCACCTGGCCGACCTCCGGCCCGCCATGAGCGAGGCCGTGCACAGCGCGCTCGTCGAGGGCTGGGAGATGCCCGCCGACGACCTCTTCCAGATCTTCCGCCTGCACGAGCAGGGCGACCTCTTCTACAGCCGGACGTTCCCGGACGCCGACCGCAGCGACATCGTCTTCGTCCAGATCCTCGTGTACACCGGCTACAGCCCCGAGGTGAAGCAGCGCGGGGCCGCGCTCGTCGTCGAGAGGCTCGCCGCGCTCGGGATCAAGCGCGACGACATCCTCATCGCGCTCAGCGAGAACGGCGACGGCGACTGGCTCGCCCCCTCGAAGGAGGCGTGACGTGGTGCAGCGCTCCGACCTGCCGTCCGACTTCGTCTGGGGCGCCGCGACCGCCTCGTACCAGATCGAGGGCGCCGTCGCCGAGGACGGCAAGGGCCCGAGCATCTGGGACGCCTTCGTGCAGCGCCCCGGAGCGATCGCCGACGGCCGCACCGGCGAGCCGGCCGACGACCACTACCACCGCGTCGACGAGGACGTCGCCCTGATGGCCGACCTGGGCCTCGACGCCTACCGGTTCTCGATCGCCTGGCCGCGCATCCAGCCCGACGGCACGGGGCGCGCCCTGGCCGCCGGGCTCGGCTTCTACCGGAGCCTGGTCGAGAAGCTGCTCGCCCGCGGCATCACGCCCTGGGCGACGCTCTACCACTGGGACCTGCCCCAGGCCCTGGAGGAGCGGGGCGGCTGGCTCGAGCGCGACACGGCGCTCCGCTTCGCCGACTACTCCGAGCTCGTCGCTCAGGAGCTCGGCGACGTGGTGTCGCACTGGATCACGCTGAACGAGCCGTGGTGCTCGTCGTTCCTGGGCTACGCGAGCGGGCACCACGCCCCGGGACGACAGGAGGGGAGCCGCGCCGCGCGCGCCGCCCACCACCTGCTGCTCGGCCACGGTCTCGCCGTGCCGCGCCTGCGCGCCGCGGCTCCCGAGGCCGAGGTCGGCATCACGCTGAACCTCTACTCGGTGCGCCCGGCGAGCGGCAGCGCTGCCGACGCCGACGCCGCCCGCCGGATCGACGGGCTGGGCAACCGCCTCTTCCTCGACCCGGTGCTGCGCGGCGCGTACCCCGCCGACGTCCTCGACGATCTGGGCCAGGCGGAGTGGTTCGCCGAGAACGCGCCCGAGGAGGACCTCGCCGCGATCGCGGCTCCGATCGACTTCCTCGGCATCAACTACTACAGCCGGCACACGGTCGCCGCGGCCGACGCGGCCGTCGTCGATCGGGACGCACCGCCCTCGGCCTACCCCGGCAGCGAGAGCGTCGTCTTCACCGGCACCGACGCGCCCCGCACCCAGATGGGCTGGGAGATCCACCCCGACGGTCTGCAGGACGTCCTCGCGATGGCGCACGAGCTCGCTCCGGAGCTGCCGCTCTTCATCACCGAGAACGGCTCGGCCTATCCCGACACCGTCGACGAGGACGGGACCGTGCACGATGCGGAGCGCACCGACTACCTGCGCGCCCACCTCGAGGCGTGCGCGGGCGCCGTGGCCGACGGCCTGCCCCTGCGCGGCTACTTCGTCTGGTCGCTGATGGACAACTTCGAGTGGGCGTGGGGCTACAGCCGCCGCTTCGGGATCGTGCACGTCGACTACGAGACGCAGCAGCGCACGGTGAAGACGAGCGGCCGGTGGTTCTCGGAGTTCCTGCGGGAGGGGGCGGAGTAGCGTCCCGCAGTCGAGGGGGCTCCCGCTAGTCCCGCTCCCCCGCGCCGTGCGCCAGCAGCACCACGATCCGGCGCAGGTGCAGCGTGACGAGCACTCCCGGCCCGAGTGCGCTGCCCGCCGCCACCGCCCGCTCGTCCACCGCCTGCACCAGCAGGCGCACCGAGCGGGTCGCCTCGGCGAGCAGTCGGTGCGCCTCGGCCGTCCCCGCGCCGTGGCGGTCGACGGCGGCGGCGACCGTCCGCAGCGCGTCGCCGAGCGGGCGGCGCAGCTCCTCGTCGAAGCGCAGCGCCCCCGGCCGGTCCCACAGGGTGTCGGCGAGGGCGCTCGTCGCGTCGCGCACGTGGAAGAGGACCGTGTCGAGCACGGCCAGCCGGTCGTGATCGGAGCGGGAGTCGCGGCGGTGCAGCAGCGCCCGCGGATTGCCCTTGCGGCTCTCGTCGGCCTCGACCAGCGTGCGCCGCACGTCCTCCGAGGTCGCCGCGAGCTCCTCCCCCGTGCTCGCCCACGAATCGTGCTCGGGCGGCCACGGCTCGTCGAGGGCGTCGGCCGTGTCGCGCAGCACGCCCGCCAGACGCTCCTGGAACTCGTCGACCCGGGCCGCCGCCGCCTCGCTGGTCAGCCCCGGCACCACGATCAGGTTCACGAGGAGTCCCACGACCACTCCGACCGCCATCTGCACGAGGTAGCCGAGCGAGTAGTCCTCGGCGTCCGCTCCTCCGATGATCAGCACGAACAGCGCCGCCATCGGCACGTACTCCTTGCCCGCCCCGAACCATCCGGTGCCCGAGACGAGCACGCCGAGCCCGACGATGATCGGGATCGTCCACCACGTCGGCCCGACCGTCACGACGACGAGAGTCGCGAGCGCGATCCCCGCTGCGAGCCCGGCGAGCGTCTGAAGGCCCGTGCGCGCAGAGCCCATCAGGGTCGGGTACATGCTCACCAGCGCGCCGAGCGGCGCGTAGTAGGGGTACTCCTCCGCGACGCCGGGCACGTGCGGCGCGAGGGTCCAGGCGATCCCGACCGCGAGCGCGGTCTTCGCGGCGAGGAGGAGGCGCGGCGCGGCCGTCGCCGCTCGCCAGGCTCGGGCTGCTCGGGTGCTGGTCACCAGGGGACCCTACGCGAGGGCCGCCGCGAGCTGGGGGTGAGCATCCGGATGTCCGCGCGACCGGATCCGGGGCGCGCGGTCAGGCGGACGGCGGAGTGCCGCCGCCCCCGCCGCCCATCCCGGTCGCCGCCTGCTGCTCGACGCTGCCCGCGTAGTCGTCCGTCGGGTCGCGGTAGATCGTGTGCACGTGGCCCCAGCCCGAGGTGCTCACCCCGTCGACGTCCGCGCCCGCGGAGCCGTTCTGCGCCTGGAACCCGACGTAGACGTTCGGGCCGGAGATCGAGAAGCTGATGCCGTCGCCCGTGCTCATGTCGTAGGTCGTCTCTCCGGACCAGGCGATCACGGTGGTGTCGAGGGTCGCCTCGATCTCGGCGCGGGTGGCCGCGGCGCTCTGCTCGTCGGCCATGCCCGACCAGTTCGCGATCAGGTCGAGCAGCAGCTCGCGCTGCTCGACGGTGAGGTCGGCGCCGGTGAGGCCCGATCCGGTCGCGAACTCGCAGGTGTCGCCGGGGGCGCAGATGGTGACGTCGCCCGAGGTGAGCGTCGTCTGCTGCTCGGCGGTCAGCGAGTCGACGAACGCGAAGGCGTCGGTGTAGATCCCGTCGAAGGCCTGCACCTCGGTGCCGTCGGCGGCGATCCAGTCGGCGGGCTGCACGCCGAGGTGCGTCGGGGCGAAGGTGATCGCGTCGGCCGCGCCGTCGAGGGTGGCGTTGATGCCGAGGTGGTGGCCGCCGAACTGCACCTCGTAGGCGCTCGTGTCGGAGGCGTCGCCGAAGAGCGCGAGGTAGTACTGCCCGAGCGAGTCCTCCGTGGTGCTGCTGTTCTCGACGAGGTACTGGTCGCCCGCGATGATGCTCGCGGCCGTCGCGTACGCCTCGTCGCTGAGCAGCGCCTCCACCACCTGGAGGGCGGCGACCTGCTGCTCGGGAGTGAGGTCGGCGAGGTTCAGACCCGCTCGCTCGACGAACGTGACGGGGAAGTTCGACCACGACGTGGTCTTCGTCTCGTCGTCGTAGTCGTACGTGACCGCTTCACGCTGCTCGTCCGAGAGCGTCGCGAGGAACGCCTCGACCGCGGCGGTCGTGTCCGCGATCGTCTCGGCGGTGGTGGCGGCGGTCGAGCTCGTGACCTGCGTCGCCGAGTCGGCCACGGTGGAGGCGGCCAGAGAGGAAGTAGTAGATGAAGAAGAAGGGGCGGCACTCGTGTTCTGCGTCGCGCAGCCGGCCAGGAGGAGCCCGCTCACGAGGAGCATGCTCGTCCCCAGCAGGAGTCTCGATCGTCGCGGGCGCGGGGTGGGGTCCGTGGTCATCATGGGACGACCGTAGGCAGCCCGCTTCTCCCGACCCTTTCGGAATCCTCTGAGCCCCCGATGAGCGTCCCGCCCTCGCGAGTTGCCCGAGAAGGCTCGTTCTCGCTTACAAGAACGGACCTTTGCGGGCAACTCGACTCGCACTCGTCCGGGCGGATCATCTCTCGACGACGGGCAGCTCCGCGCTGGCCACGACGTCGCCGCCGGCCGCGACGATCTCGACGGCGGCCACCGACTCGCGCGGCACGGCCGCGTTCATCTCGCAGTCGATCTCGACCGCACTGCCCAGGAACGAGCCCGACGGCAGGCGCTCCCCCGACTCGGTGACCAGCACCAGGTCGTAGCTCTCGCCCACCGCGAAGCCGCTCGCCCTCAGCACCGTCTCGGTCCCCCAGGTGTGCGCGATGACGGAGCCCTCGACGTCGACCGCCGTCGACTCCTCGAAGGCGATCGTCTCGACGGCGCCGAGGGTTCCCGGCGGTCCGGCGACGGGCTGCTCGCCCGTGCCCTGGAGCAGTGTCGCGCCGAGCGCGCCGACGGCGACCGACGCCGCGACCGCTCCGACGGCGAGCGCGAGGCGACCGCGCCGAGGCCGCGCGGGAGCCTCCTCCTCCTCCTCGATGCGCAGCACGCGCGAGCGGAGCGCGGCCGACGCCTCGCCGTCCTCCCACCCGCCGAGAGCCCCGAGGCGGTCGACGACGACGCTGAACGCCGCCAGCTCGCGGTCGACGGTCGGGTCCTCGGCGCGCAGACGGTCGAACTCGACCGCCTCCTCGGACGAGAGCTCGCCGGCCAGAGCCGCGGCGATCAGCTCCTCGCGGCGTCCGCCGGGGTGCTCGGTGCCTGTCATGGTCGCTCCTGGTCGGTGGGGTCGGCCTCCGCGAGGTGGGTGCGGAGTGCTCGGAGAGCGTAGAAAGCGCGGGTGCGCAGCGTCGCGACCGGCACACCGGTGGCCTGCGAGAGATCGGAGTAGCTCTCGCCGCGGAGGTGGATCGCGACCACGACGGCGCGGTGCTGCTCCGTGAGCCGCGCGAGCGCCTCCGCCATCGCGAGCGGTTCGAGGGGGTCGCGCTCGTCGCCCGGGACCTCCTCGAGGACCTCCGCGTCGACGAGGCGGGGCAGGCGCTGCAGCGATCGGTGCACGTCGATCACGACGTTGCGGGCGATCGCGAACAGCCAGGTGCGCAGGCTCGCCCGCTCGGCGGAGTAGCCGGCGCGCGACCGCCACGCGCGGAGGAACGTCTCCTGCACGCAGTCCTCCGCGAGCTGGCGGTCGCGCAGCGCGTTCACCGCGAAGCCGAGCAGGGCAGCGCCGTGCTCGTCGTACGCGGCTGCGAGGTCGAAGCCGGCCCCGGGATGCAGCGGAGAGACCGGGGCGGGGTCGCGAGGGAGCCTCGTCACCGCGGGCTCCTCCCGTCGTCGCGTCGCCGTCGCCGTCATCGGCACCTCCCCGATCGTGGGCCGATCGGCCCGTCGAGAGGAGTACGTCCGCGCGGGACGCTCCGTTCATCCGGAGGCGGATCCCGAGTCTATGAAGAACTTCTCAGAAGCGGATGAACGCGCAGCACCCCGCGTCCGTACACCCCTGCATCGGGCCCACCCGGTCGCCCGCGAACGAAAGGCTCCACCATGACGAAGACGTCCGCCACCCGGAACCGCCTGCTCGCCCTGGGCGGCATCACCGCCGTCACCGCCGCCTCACTCCTCGCCGCCGCGCCCGCCCACGCCGAGACCGAGGTGGCCGCGCCGTCGAGCTTCACCAGCGCGTTCACCGTCATGGCCACGCCCGACCAGGTCGTCAACGCCGACTCCGTGGCGACCCCCGGCGAGGCGGGAGCCGCCGGCGAGATGACCTTCCGGGTCAACAGCGACCTCGAGATCATCTGCTACGACATCACCCTGACCGGCGTCACCGGCGAGTACCAGAGCCCGGCCAAGACCGCGACGCACATCCACCAGGCCGCGCTCGGGAAGTCCGGCCCCCCGCGGATCGCGTTCCCGAACCCCTCGCCGGTGGGCGACGGACCGCGCACCAGCTCGGGCTGCCTGCAGGGCCCGTTCACGACGGGCGTGCAGGCGAACGGCGCCGACACCGGCGCCGGCTTCTCGCTGAAGGCGCTCGAGGCCGACCCCGCCGGCTTCACCGGTGACGCGCACACCGCGTCCTTCGCCGCCGGAGTCGTGCGCGGCCAGCTCTCGCAGGTGCCCGTCGGCGGCCTGCAGACCGGTGGCGGCGCGACCGCGGCCGGCCCCGACGCCGGAGTGATCGGAGTCGCGGGCATCGGCGCCCTCGCCGCGCTCGGCGCTCTCGGGGTCGTCGTCGCCCGCCGACGCACCGCCTCCTGACTGTGGGCACTCGACTGAGGAGCGGTGCGGTCCTCTGCGCGGCGCTGCTCCTCAGCGGGTGCGCCGCGTCCGCGCCTCCCGCGTCCGAGGCGGCGGGAGCGGCGCCTCCCGCGGTCGCGTCCCCGCGCGCGACGACAGAGCCGGCGGCGGCCGCTCCGACGGCGACCACGCCGACCCCGTCTTCCCCGGCGACACCGCCCCCGACGGACTCGGCGCCGGTGGCGCCCGCTCCGGTCACGGCCGCCCCGACCCCCGTCCTGGGCGTCGGCGTCGAGCCCGCGCGCCTCTCCGTGCCCGCGATGGGCCTCGACGAGGCGCTGATCCCGCTGGGGATCGCGGCGGACGGGACGATGGAGGTGCCCGTCGACTACGACGACGTCGGCTGGTTCTCGGGCGGTGGCCGTCCGGGCGGGACCGGCCGCACGGTGATCGCCGCGCACGTCGACTCCCGCTCGGGCCCGGCCGTCTTCTTCCGCCTGGGCGAGCTCGGCGTCGACGACGAGATCGAGCTCACCGGAGTCGACGGCTCGCTGCACCGCTACCGGGTGACCGCGACCGAGGCGCACCCGAAGGCCGCCTTCCCCACCGCCGCCGTCTTCGGAGGCACCCTCGAGGACGAGGTCGTGCTCGTCACCTGCGCCGGCGACTACGACACGGCCATCGGCCGCTACGAGGACAACCTCGTCGTCTTCGCCTCCCGCCTCTGACGCTTCCCGACGGCCCTCCTCGACGGATCGACGACGAGCGCCACCCATCCGGCGAGAACGGCCGCCCCTCGCTCGGCCGTGCGGCCGTTCGCGACGGATCGGACACGACCCGCGGCCGAGCCGGTTGGACACCGGAACCGTCGTGCGCCACACTCGTCGGAGTCACGAGACCCGGACCCGTCTCGATCCGGAACCCGGCGACCGCGGAACACCGCGTCGCAGGGAGCGGGACGGCCCCCGGGTCGAGCAGGCGTTTCGGGTACGCCGCTCTTCCCCCGCCGTCCTCACGGGTGGGGTCGTCCAGGGTCGGCCCCACCCCTCTTCGCTCAGCGGCTCAGCGGCTCAGCGGCTCAGCGGCTCAGCGAGCCAGCGGCTCAGCGAGCCAGCCGAGCACCCCCTCACCCGCGCCGCGCGAACGCCCCGAGGCTGTACCCGAGCAGCAGCGCCGCCATCACGACTCCGGACGCCACCGCCATCGCCTCCGCCGCACCCGTCAGCAGCCCGATCCCGCCGAGCACGACCAGCAGCCCGCCCAGCAGCGCGAACATCTTCTCGTGGAACGCCCACGAGAAGGGCAGGAAGTGCAGACCCACGACCAGCGCGATGAGGGCGGGCCGCAGCGAACCGGCACCCGTCTCCTCCAGCAGCCGCGTGCCGACCGCGATGAGCGCCAGCTCGCCGACGACGCAGGCGAGGTAGACGGCGATGCCCACTCGTGTCGGAGGTGCGAAGCGGCCGAGGCCGCGCGGCCGGACGAACAGGAACCAGAGCGTTGCCGCGATCAGCGCAACGGCCCCGACCCTGACCACCAGCGCCGCAGCGCCGGAGGACGTGTACGAGAAGACGAACACCGCGGCTCCGGCCAGCCCGATCAGCGCACCGGTGCGGCGAGGATCGGCGAACCGGGGCGGGGCGGGAGCATCGTCGGTCATCGGGCGAGCCTCTCAGACGAGCACCGCGAGCGGTAGGCCGGGCTCCGCCGGCGACGCGACTCCCCTCGCCGACGACCGCGTCCCCGCACCCCTCCTGCCTGCGCGAGGATCGTCCCCGTGACCGCCTCGATCGAGTGCACGACCCGCTCCTCCCTCTCTCCCGCCGAGATGTTCGACCGAGCGCGGGACATCGGCCTGCACACCGCCTCGCAGTCCGCGGCCGACGAGCGCGCGGTGGCCGGAGTCGTCACCGGCCTGATCGGTCTCGGCGAGGAGGTGACGTGGCGGGCCCGCCACTTCGGTGCGCCGCTCCTCCTCACCAGCCGGATCACCGCGTTCGACGCCCCGCACCGCTTCGTCGACGAGCAGGTCCGCGGCCCGTTCGCCCGATTCCGGCACGAGCACCTCTTCGAGGCCGACGGCACCGGCTCCGTCATGATCGACCGTCTCGAGTACGCGGCTCCGCTCGGCCCGCTCGGCGGCATCGCGGAGCGCCTCGTCGTGACCCGGCACCTCCGCCGGCTGCTGCAGGCGCGCGGCGCCTTCCTCGCCGACCCCTGAAGCCGGGCCCGGTCCCATGAGAGCGCGCCCTGAAAGGGGGTCCGCCCCTCCGGTCCCCTTCACAGCGGCTGACTATGCTTGTGCCACCCACGACCGGCGAGTCCGTGCCGATCCGCGGGTTCGCGACCTCGACGCCCGGGGACCGGAGGGGGTGCACATGGCCGACCGGCCCAATCTGCGGCACGTCGCCGCCGTCGCCGGCGTCTCGCACATGACGGTGTCCCGCGTGCTGAGCGGTCATCCCAACATCAAGGAGTCGACCCGGCAGCGGGTCCTCGAGGCGGTCGACGAGCTCAACTACCGGCCCAACATCGCGGCCCGCTCTCTGGTCACGCAGCGCACCGACCGCATCGGCGTGATGGTCGAGAGCGGAGCCGAGTTCGGGCCCTCGAGCACGCTGCGGGCGATCGAGCGCGCGGCCCGCGAGAAGGGCTACTCGATCACGTCGGTCGCCCTGCGCGACGACCACGACATGACTCCGGTCGACGCGATCAACCACCTCACGGGCCTCGGGATCGACGCTCTCTGCGTCATCGCCCCGCGCTCCTCCTCGGTCGCGACCCTGCGCACCGTCGAGATCGGAGTGCCGACCCTCGTCGTCAAGTCCGACAAGGACCCCACCTTCCTCACCGTCTCGGTCGACCAGCAGGCGGGCATGGCGCAGGCCGTCGACCACCTCGCGGCGCTCGGCCACCGCGACGTGCTCCACATGTCCGGCCCGCTCGACTGGCTCGACGCCCGGGCCCGCGAGCGCGCCTTCCACGCGCGGGCGAAGGCGTGGGGCATGCACGAGCGGCCCATCGTGGTCGGCGACTGGACCCCCGACTCCGGCTACGACTTCGCGACCAGCCTGCGCTCGGTGCCCGACTTCACCGCGATGGTGGTCGCCAACGACGAGATGGCGCTCGGAGTGATCCACGGACTCGTCGAGCGCGGCATCCGCGTGCCCGAGGACGTGAGCATCATCGGCTTCGACGACCTGCCCACCGCGCGGCACTTCCTGCCGCCGCTCACCACGGTGAAGCAGGACTTCGACAAGCTCGGCTCGACCGTCGCCGAAGTGATCCACGCACGGATCCGCGGCCAGGAGATCCCGCAGCGCACGCGGATCCCCACGGAGCTGATCGTGAGGGAGTCGACGGCCGCTCCCCGGTCGTGATCCTTCCGGGACCTTCCCGGCCCCCGCGCTCGCGTATCATCGGCGGCACCCATTGGCGTGAGACATCTGCTCGCGCGCGACACGAACCGAGGGCGGCACGTGGCAGTTCAGTCGAGGACGACGGAGCGCTCCGCCGTCCCCGTCGTCGAGATGACGGGCATCACGGTCTCGTTCGCCTCGGGCCGCGCCCTCGAGGACGTCGGCTTCCGCCTGTTCCCCGGTGAGATCCACGGCCTGATGGGCGAGAACGGCGCGGGCAAGTCGACGCTGATCAAGACGCTCACCGGCATCCACCGCCCCGACGCCGGAGTGATCACCGTGGACGGCGTGGAGCGCAGCTTCTCGGGGCCCGCCGACGCCAAGTCCGCCGGCATCTCGGCCGTGTTCCAGGACGAGCGGCTGACCGACAACCTCAGCATCGGCGAGAACATGATGCTCGGGCAGGAGGTCCGCGGACGCTTCGGCATCTCGTGGTCGCGCACCCATCAGCGCGCGGCCGAGATGCTCGGCGAGCTCGGTCTGGGCGACCTCGATCCGCGCCTGCCGCTGCGCTCGCTCTCTCCGGCGATCCGCCAGCTGGTCGCGATCAGCCGCGCGATGGTCGATCATCCGCGCGTGCTCGTGCTGGACGAGCCCACGTCGAGCCTCGACCTCGGCGACGTCGCCCGCCTCTTCGCCGTGCTGCGGCGGCTGCGCGACTCCGGCGTCGCGATCCTCTTCGTCTCGCACTTCCTCGAGCAGGTCCTGACCCTCAGCGACCGCCTCACGGTGCTGCGCGACGGCGGCACCGTCGGCGAGTACCCCGCCCGGAGCATGGACCGCGCGGAGCTGATCGCGAAGATGATCGGCAAGGACATCGACGCGCTGCGGCAGATCGGCTCGGACCGCCGCGAGCACCGCCGCCAGCCCACCGGGCCCCCGATCTACCGGGCGTTCGGCCTCGGCCGGCGCGGAGCCGTCGCCCCGACCGACCTGGAGCTGCACCGCGGCGAGATCGTGGGCTTCGCGGGTCTGCGCGGCTCCGGGCGCACCGAGCTGGCCTCCCTCCTGAGCGGCGTGGATCGCGCCGACTCGGGCCGCGTGCTGATCGACGGCGAGCCCGCGCAGATCACCGACCCGGGCTCGGGCCTGCGGAACCGGATCGCGCACTCGAGCGAGAACCGCCGCGAGGACGGGATCATCGGCGACCTCTCCCTCCGCGACAACCTCGTGCTGGGCCTCCAGGCGCTGCGCGGCTGGGCGCACCCGCTCTCGGCGGCCGAGGCCGACGACCTGGTCTCCACGTACATCGAGGCGCTGAACATCACTCCGGCCGACCCGGACATCCCCGTGAAGTACCTCTCGGGCGGCAACCAGCAGAAGGTCGTGCTCGCGCGCTGGCTCGCGACCCGCCCCCGGCTGCTCGTGCTCGACGAGCCGGCCCGCGGGATCGACGTGGCCGCGAAGGTCGAGATCCAGGCGCACGTCTCGCAGCTCGCCAAGGAGGGCGTCTCGGTGGTCTACATCTCCTCGGAGCTCGAGGAGGTGGTGCGCCTCAGCGACCGCATCGTCGTGTTCAAGGACCGCGAGAAGATCGGCGAGGTCAGCAACGGCCCGTGGCTGACGGTCGACACGATCGTCGAGATGATCGCCGCGGACGCGGATCCGGACGTCGACGAGGACGACACTTACCCGTTATAAACCGGTCATTGCACCGCCAAGATTGTTCACGGTAACATTCGGAACAGGACGCGCTCCCGTCGTGTCCACGAGCACTGCAATCACCGCATCTCAGGGCCCCTGGGCCCCATTCCCCGGGTCTTCGGACCCACCCCATCCCGGGCGCTCCTCAGCGCGCCCGCGGTCTCAAGGAGGAGACACATGTCCACGAAGAGGCGTATCGGCCAGTTCCTGGGTTTCGCAGCGGTCGGAGCGATGGCCTTCGGCCTCGCAGGCTGCTCCGGAGGCGACTCGGAAGCAGGCGCCGGCGGCGAGGGCGACCTGACCACCATCGGATTCGTGGCCGTCGGCCCCGAGGGCGCGTGGCGCCAGGCGAACGAGACCAACATCGAGGACACGTTCACCGAGGAGGCCGGCTACGAGCTCAAGTACGCCCCCGCCACGAACGGCGACCAGAAGTCGCAGATCGACTCCTTCACCTCGTTCGTCGACGAGGGCGTCGACATCATCCTGCTCTCGGCCACCGAGGGCTCCGGCTGGGAGGACTCGCTCGAGCGCGCGCAGGAGGCCGAGATCCCGGTCATCCTGATCGACCGCGGCATCGAGCCGGACAACACCGACCTCTACGTCACCCGCATCGCGCCCGACAACATCGCGGTCAGCACCTCGGTCGCCGACTGGGCGCTGTCGACCTTCCCCGACGGAGCGAACTACTTCACGCTCGAGGGCCCCGCGGGCGTCTCGGTCGTCAACGAGCGCAACGAGGGCTGGGACGAGGTCATCGGAGCCGACTCCAAGTTCACCAAGCTCGGCGCGCAGACCGCCAACTGGTCGACCGAAGAGGCGAAGAGCGTCTTCGAGACCGTGCTGAAGTCGAACAACAACGACGTCCAGCTCGTCTTCGCCCAGAACGACGAGATGGGCCTCGGAGCCGTCCAGGCCGTCCAGGAAGCCGGCCTCACCCCCGGCACCGACGTCAAGATCGCCACGATCGACGGCACCAAGAACGCGCTGCAGGCCCTCGCCGACGGTGAACTCAGCTTCGTCGCCGAGTACAACCCGCTGTTCGGCGAGACCGCCCTCGACGCCGTCGAGAAGACGCTCGCCGGCGAGACCGTCGAGTCCTCGATCGTCGTCCCGAGCGAGACCTTCGACTCGCCCGAGGTGGCCGCCGAGGTCCTCCCCGACCGCAAGTTCTAGTCGGAACGGTCCAGTCGGAACCGTCTGATCGGACCCACCGGGAGGCGTCGCAGGTCGGCGCCTCCCGGGAGGCAGCACCACCAGGGCTCACGCCCACCCCTGCGGACGACGCGGGGCCCGGACGATCTCCGGGCCCCGCGTCTCCGTCCCTCGGCGTCACCGCTCCGGTCCGCCCCGCTCGAGAACGGAAGGACGCGACATGACAGCTTCGCCTCCGATCGTCGAGATGAAGAACATCTCGATCAGCTTCCCCGGTGTCAAAGCGCTCGACGGCGTCGACTTCCGCCTCTTCCCGGGCGAGGTCCACACGCTCATGGGCGAGAACGGCGCCGGCAAGTCCACGCTCATCAAGGCCCTGACCGGCGTCTACCGCATCGACAGCGGAGAGATCCTCGTCGCGGGCTCGCCCAAGCGCCTCTCCGGCACCGCCGATGCGCAGGCAGCCGGCATCTCCACCGTGTACCAGGAGGTGAACCTGGTCACGAACCTCTCCATCGGCGAGAACGTGATGCTCGGCTACGAGGTCCGCGGCCCCTTCGGCATCAACTGGAAGGCCACCCACGCGGCGGCCAAGGTCGCCCTGGCCAAGCTCGGGCTCGACCACCTCAACACCCGCCAGTCGCTCTCGTCGCTCTCGATCGCGATGCAGCAGCTGGTCGCGATCAGCCGCTCGACGGTGAGCGACTCGAAGGTCCTGATCCTCGACGAGCCGACCTCGAGCCTGGACGCGAACGAGGTCGAGAACCTCTTCGTCGTCATCCGGCGGCTGCGCGCGGAGGGCGTCGCGATCCTCTTCGTCTCGCACTTCCTCGACCAGGTCTACGCGATCAGCGACCGGCTCACGGTGCTGCGCAACGGCACGTACATCGGCGAGTACCTCACTCCCGACCTGGACCGCACCTCGCTCATCTCGAAGATGATCGGCAAGGACATCGCGGCGCTGCGCTCCCTCGACTCCGAGCGGGAGAACAGCGACCACCTCTACCGCGACGCGCCGCTCTACTCGGCCAAGGGCCTCGGCCGGAAGGGCTCGATCGAGCCCACCGACATCACGCTGCACCGCGGTGAGGTCGTCGGCTTCGCCGGCCTCCTGGGCTCCGGCCGCACCGAGCTGGCCCGCCTGATCTACGGCGTCGACAAGCCCGAGACGGGCGAGATCACGCTGCACGGCAAGAAGGTCGACGTGCCCACGCCCACCGCCGGGCTCGCGCACAAGATCGCCTTCGCGAGCGAGAACCGCCGCGACGAGGGCATCATCCGCGACCTCTCCATCCGCGAGAACCTGATCCTCGCGGTGCAGGCCAAGCGCGGCTGGGCCCGCCCCCTCTCCAAGAAGGAGAAGGACGAGATCGTCGACAAGTACCTCGTCGAGCTCAACGTGCGCCCCGCCGACCCGGACCGCCCGATCAGCAAGCTCTCCGGAGGCAACCAGCAGAAGGTCCTCCTGGGCCGCTGGCTCGCCACGCACCCCGAGATCCTGATCCTCGACGAGCCCACCCGCGGCATCGACGTCGGCGCGAAGGCCGAGATCCAGGAGAAGGTCGTCGCCCTCGCCGGCGAAGGCGTCGCCGTGATCTTCATCTCGTCCGAGCTCGACGAGGTGGTCCGCCTCAGCGATCGCATCATCGTGCTCAAGGACCACCGCGTCATCGCCGAGATCCTCAACGGACCCGCGGTGACAGCGGAGTCCATCGTCACTACCATCGCCGCAGAGGGAGTCGTCGACGAGGACGTCGTCGTCCTCGAAGGCGCCACGCAGGAGGCCGCATCATGAGCAGCGACACCCGAACCGGGAGGACCTCGCTCCTCACCGGCCTGATCCGGCGGCAGTGGTTCTGGGGAGCGGTCGCGATCGTCCTCCTCCTGCTGATCAACGTGGTCAAGGACCCCGGATACCTCTCGGTCTCCATGAGCCCGACGACCGGCTACCTCGTCGGCAACGTGATCGACATCGCGCGCGCAGCGGCTCCGATCCTGATGATCGCCGTCGGCATGTGCCTCGTCGTGGCGACCGGAGGAATCGACCTCTCGGTCGGCTCGATCATGGTCGTCGCCGGCGCCGTCTCGATGGAGTTCCTGAACGCCCAGGGCGCTCCCGACTCCCTCGGCGCCGCCGCGGCCGCCTTCGGCCTCGCCCTGCTGGTCAGCGCGGTGCTCGGAGCGGTCAACGGCGTGCTCGTGTCGGTGGTGGGCCTGCAGCCCTTCATCAGCACCCTCGTCGTCATGCTCGCCGGCCGCGGACTCGCGAAGGTGATCACCGGCGGCCAGAACACGGCCGCCACCAACGAGCCGTTCCGCTGGCTCGCCAACGGCTACGTCTTCGGCCTCCCGGTCGTCTTCCTCCTCGCCATCGCGATCGTCGTCGCGGTCGGCCTCCTGGTCCGCCGCAGCGCGCTGGGCCTGATGATCGAGGCCATCGGCATGGACGCCAAGGCCGCCCGCCTCGCGGGCATCAACCGCCGCGGCCTCCTCCTCACCGCCTACATCAGCAGCGGCGTGCTGGCCGGAGTCGCGGGCGTCTTCGCCACCGCGAGCGTCATGACCGTCGACACCTCCCGCACCGGGTACCAGCTCGAGCTCGACGCGATCCTCGCGGTCGTCATCGGCGGCACCTCGCTCGCGGGCGGCAAGTTCAACATCGCCGGCGCCGCGGTCGGAGCGATCCTGATCGCGACCCTCGACAAGACCGTGGTCTTCCTCGGCGTCTCCTCCTCCGCGACGCCCGCCTTCAAGGCGATCGTGATCGTCGCTCTCTGCCTCCTGCAGTCCGAGCGCGTCCGCTCCGCCTTCTCCCACCGTCGCGAAGCGCGTCGTCGCGCCCCGCAGAAAGAGGCGATCCCCGCATGAGCGCCCTGCTGACCCGCTCCGCCCCTCCGGCGAGCTCCGAGCGCACGAGCGCCCGCTCCTTCTTCAGCCAGCACCTCGACAAGCTGCCCACCGTGGCGGCCCTGGTGATCTTCGTCGGCATGCTCGTCTACGGCGAGGCGGCCTACGGCCGGATCCTGCAGGCCAGCACGCTGTCGAACCTCCTGGTCAACAACGCGCACCTGATCATCCTGGCCGTCGGGCTCACCTTCGTGATCCTGACCGGCGGCATCGACCTCTCGGTCGGCGCGGTGATCGCCTTCAGCAGCGTCAGCGGCGTGCTGCTGATCAACGCGGGCTGGAACCCCTGGCTCGTCATGGTCCTGATGGTCGTCATCGGATCGGCCTTCGGCCTGATCTCGGGCATCCTCATCCAGTACTTCGACGTGCAGCCGTTCATCGCGACGCTCGCCATGATGTTCCTCGCCCGGGGCCTCGCCTCGATGCTGAGCACGGTGCCCGAGCGCCTCCCCGAGGACTCGGCGGTCACCTCGCTCGCGACGCCGATCAAGCTGATCGACGGCCCGAAGGTCAACGACTTCGTGATCAGCCCCGGCGTGATCATCGCCCTGCTCGTGGTCGCCGGAGCGTTCTTCGTCCTGCACCGCACCCGCATCGGCCGCACGGTCTATGCGATGGGCGGCTCCGAGCAGTCGGCGGCCCTGATGGGCCTCCCGGTGCTCCGGACGAAGCTCTTCATCTACGTGATCAGCGGCACGCTCGCCGGTCTGGCCGGCGTCGTCTACACGGCCCGCCTCGGCAGCGCGCAGAACATCACGGGCACCGGATGGGAGCTCGACGCGATCGCGGCGACCGTCATCGGCGGCACGCTGCTCACCGGCGGGGTGGGCTTCGTGCTCGGCTCGGTCGTCGGCGCCCTGGTCCTGGGCCTGATGAACGTGCTGATCACCCGCGACGGCGGCATCCCCCCGGAGGCCACCACGATCATCACCGGCGGCATCCTGCTCGTCTTCGTCCTCCTGCAGCGCGCGGTCATGTCGCGCAGCAGGACCTAGCGGGCGCCCCTCCGACGCTCGCTGCGACGGCACCTCCGCGCCCCTGCCCGGGCGCGGGGGTGCCGTTCGAGCATCCGGTGATCGAGTGCGATCGATACCGCCGGAGCCCTTCACGTTGACGTGAACATCGTGTTACCGTGAACACGCCGAGAGTCTCGGCACCCCCCTCCCTCAGCAATGGTGCCGATCCAGGAGCAAGCGCGATGAAGCCCTACCTACGACCCCTCGTCCTGGCGACAGCCGCGGCGTTGGCCCTCCCCCTCCTCTCCGCGATGCCGGCCCAGGCCGCCGCGAACCCCGAGAACCTCGTGCTGCGCTACCAGCTGAACGAGACCAGCGGCACTGTCGCTGTCGACAGCTCGGGGAAGAACCGCAACGGCACGCTCGTCGGAGGTGCGAAGACCGGCGGCGACGCGGGCGTCGTCCTCGACGGCACCGACGACGCCGTGAAGCTGCCCGACAACATCCTCGCCGGGCTGAACTCGATCACCGTGAGCACCGAGGTGCTGGTGCGGCCCGAGCAGTCCGGCAACTACTTCGTCTACGGACTCGGCACCGCCGCGACCAGCAACTCCGGCGCCGGCTACCTCGCCACCCTCGCCGACAACCGCTACCGCACGACGATCACGCCCAGCAACTGGCAGGGCGAGCAGAACGCCGAGACCACGTCCCCGCTCCCCCGCGGTGTCTGGAAGACCCTCACCTACACGCTGGACGACGCGAGCGACACCGCCCGCCTCTACCTCGACGGCACCCAGGTCGCGGTGCAGACCGGCGTCACCACGAAACCCTCCGCGATCGGCGGCGGCACCACCACCTCCAACTTCATCGGCCGCTCCAACTACGCCGCCGACAAGACGCTCGCCGGCAGCGTGCGCGACTTCCGCATCTACGACAACGCGCTCACGGCCGCCGAGGTGACCGCCCTGCAGCCGACCGCGGCGACGAAGGCCACCCGCGACGCGTCCGCGCTGTCGCTCGGCGACCTCTCGGCCGTCCAAGCGAACCTCGCGCTGCCCGCGACCGGTGCCAACGGCTCCGCGATCACGTGGGCCTCGAGCGCTCCGCAGACGATCTCGACCAGCGGAGTCGTCACGCGGCCCGCCGCGTCGGCCGGCAACGCGACCGTCACGCTCACCGCCACGATCACGAGCGGCTCCGAGACCCGCACCAAGGCCTTCACCGCCACGGTCCTCTCGATGGCCGGCGACCAGCAGATCGTCGACGCGGCCGCCGCCGGCCTCTCGATCCCGGACCTCACCGATGTCCGCGGCAACATCACGATCCCCGCGGCTCCCGCCGGCACCTCGATCAGCTGGACCTCCAGCGACCCCGCGGTCGTCTCGACCGCCGGAGTCGTCACGCGCCAGTCCGCCGACCGCACCGTGACGCTCCGCGCCACCGTGACCAAGAACTCCGCCACCGCCACTCGCGAGCTCGTCGCCACCGTGCGCGCCGCGAAGCAGCTCGCTCCGCTCGAGGGCTACGCGTTCGCCTACTTCACCGGCAACAGCATCGAGGGCGAGAACATCTTCCTGGCCGCGAGCAAGGGCAACAACGCCCTCGCCTGGGACGAGCTCAACGGCGGTCAGCCCGTGCTGACCTCGACCTTCGGCGAGAAGGGCCTGCGCGACCCGTTCCTCATCCGCTCCCCCGAGGGCGACACGTTCTACCTGATCGCCACCGACCTCTCCATCGGACGCGACGGGAACTGGGACCGCTCGCAGCGCCAGGGCAGCCGCTACCTCGAGGTCTGGGAGTCGCACGACCTCGTGAACTGGTCCGAGCAGCGCCACGTGCTGGTCTCGCCCGAGACCGCCGGCAACACCTGGGCGCCCGAGGCGCACTGGGACGCCAGCATCGGCGCCTACGTCGTCTACTGGGCCTCGAAGCTCTACGCCGAGAACGACCCGAACCACACCGGCAACGTGAACAACGTGATGATGTACGCCACCACCCGCGACTTCACGACGTTCTCCACTCCGCAGGTCTGGCAGGACACCTCGCGCATCGACTCCACCGTGATCGAGCAGAACGGCACCTTCCACCGCTTCACGAAGGACGAGGGCGCGAGCGGCACCGGCTGCTCCGACATCATCCAGGAGAAGTCGACGCAGCTCCGCGCGCCGCTGACCGGCTGGACCACCGTCGACAGCTGCATCGGCCGCGACGCCGGAACCGGCGCCGTCGAGGGCCCCACCGCCTTCGCCGCGAACCCGGGCGACGTGAACGGCCAGACGAACTACCTCTTCGTCGACGAGTACGGCGGACGCGGCTACATCCCGCTGAAGACGGCCGACCTCAACGCGCCGAACTGGCAGGTCGCCTCGAACTACGACCTCCCCGCGAGCCCGCGCCACGGCACGGTCCTCCCGGTGACCGCCACCGAGCTCGCCGCCTTGCGCGCCGCCGAGCCGGCCGGCCCGACTCCGGTGACCGCGAACGCCGCCGGTGAGATCCTGCGCTACTCCTTCGACAACGGCTCGGGCACGACGCTCGAGGACGTGTCGGGCAACGACCGCGACGCGACGATCGTCGGCGGCGCCACCTGGCAGTCCGGCGCCCTCGCGTTCGACGGCACCGACGACCACGTCGACCTGCCGGACGACGTGCTGACCGGAGTCGAGGACATCACCGTCGAGGCCGAGGTCAAGATCGACCCGACCCAGGGCACGCCGTACTTCCTCTACGGACTCGGCAACTCGTCGAACAACGCCGGCAACGGCTACCTGTTCACCACTGGCGACTCGTACCGCACGAGCATCGCCTCCGGGAACTGGCAGACCGAGCAGACCGCCGGGACCGGATCGAACCTCCCCCGCGGCCAGTGGGCGAAGCTCACCTACACGCTCTCGGGCGGCACCGCGACGATCTACCTGAACGGCGCGAAGGTCGCCACGAAGACCGGAGTCACCACGACGCCGGCCGACCTGGGTGGCGGACGCACCGCGGCCAACTACCTCGGCCGCTCGCTGTACGGCGGCGACAAGCTGTTCAAGGGCGAGTACCGCGAGTTCGCGCTCTGGAACCGCGCTCTCAGCGAGAGCGAGGTGCTGACCCGCTCCGGGTCGGCCGACCAGATCGCCGGAGTCACGCTCACCGCACCCGACGTGCTGAAGGTCGCTCCGCTCGTCGACTCGACCGCCCGCACCGTCACCTTCGCGGTGAAGCCCGGCACCGACCGCTCGAAGCTGGCCCCCGTGTTCGCCACGGCGACCGGCACGACCTCCTCCCCCGCCTCCGGCACCGTCCGGGACCTGCGTACGCCGGTCACGTACACGCTCACGGCAGCGGGTGGAGCCACCGCCACCTGGACGATGAAGGCCGTCGAGATGAAGAGCCCGGTGATCCCCGGTCTCTACGCCGACCCGAACATCGTCGCGTTCGGCGACACCTTCTACATCTACGCGACGTCCGACGGGTTCCCGGGCTGGGGCGGCAAGACGTTCTACGTCTGGTCCTCCAAGAACCTCGTCGACTGGACGCGCTCGGCGCAGCCGATCCTCACCCTCGACGGCCAGAACGGGAACGTCCCCTGGGCGACCGGCAACGCGTGGGCGCCGACGATCATCGAGAAGGGCGGGAAGTACTACTTCTACTTCTCGGGCCACAACGCCTCGCTGGACCGCAAGACGATCGGAGTGGCCGTCGCCGACAGCCCCGCCGGTCCGTTCACGGCGCAGCCGACCGCGATGATCACCAACGGCGAATCCGTCACCTCGGGTCAGGCCATCGACCCGGCCGCGTTCACCGACCCCGCCACCGGCAAGAGCTACCTCTTCTGGGGCAACGGGGCGCCCGTCTACGGCGAGCTGTCCGACGACATGCTCTCGATCAAGGCCGGCACCATCAAGCGGATGAGCGGACTGACCGACTACCGCGAGGGCAGCTTCGTCAACTACCGCCAGGGGCTGTACCACCTGACGTACTCGATCGACGACACCGGCTCCGAGAACTACAAGGTCGGCTACGCCACCTCGACCAGCGTCGACGGCCCGTGGACCTACCGCGGCGTCCTCCTCGAGAAGAACCCGTCGCTGGGGATCCTCGCGACCGGCCACAACTCGATCGTCAACGTCCCCGGCACCGACGACTGGTACATCGCGTACCACCGGTTCGCGATGCCCGGTGGAGACGGCCAGCACCGCGAGACCACGATCGACCGCGTCACCTTCGACTCGGCGACCGGGCTCATGCAGAAGGTCGTCCCGACCCTCGAGAGCGTCGCACCGCAGACCATCACCGACCCGGCGCCGCTGCGTGCGACGATCACCGGTGCGGCGACGGTCGGCACGACGCTGACCGCGACCGCCTCGACTCCCTGGACCGCCACGGCGTACCAGTGGAAGCGCGGCGGAGTGGACATCGCCGGCGCGACCGCGTCGACGTACGTCCTGACCGCGGCCGACCGCGGCACGGTGGTCTCGGTGACGGTGTCGGCGACGAAGCCCGGATGGTCCCCCGCCACGGCGACGGCGCAGACCGCCGCGGTGGCCGGGACGACCGGTATCGTCGGCGCGACCACCACGACCAGCACCCGCTGCGTCGCCGGCAAGCCGGTGATCACGGTCACCGCGAAGAACCCGAACGCCTTCCCGGTCAAGATGACGGTCACCTCGTCCGCCGGCTCGAAGACCTTCGCAGAGGTCGGCGCCGGCAAGACGGTGACCGCGGCCTTCACCGCCCGCACGGCGAGCATCGCCGCCGGCGAGGTCACCACGACCTCGACCGCCTTCGTGGCGAACCGTCCCGCGACGGCGACCACCACGACCCCCACCTCCGCGATCAGCTGCGGCTGACCTCGGTTACCATCCGACACACAGAACCGCGGCGGCGACGGCGCCGCCGCGGAGAACGGAGAACACCCGCAATGAACACCCGAACGATCGTCTCCCGCGGAGTGGCCGGCCTCGCCGGCGGCTTCCTCCTCCTCGGCGTCGCCGGCACCGCGATGGCCGCCGAGCTCGACTCCAACGACGTCGACGTCAACGTCGAGATCACCGAGCTGCCCGGAGGCGGCACGCTGTCGATGACCGTCGCCGGCGACTCCACCGAGCTGACCGAGGAGGGCTCGACGTCCGTCATCCGCCAGTTCACGGGCACCCTGCCCACCGTGACCGTCGCCGACACCCGCGACCCCGAGGACATCCCCGCCGAGGCCGGCTGGTACGTCGTCGGATCCGCGTCCGACTTCACCAACACCGCCGGAGACGTCATCCCCGCCGGCAACCTCGGCTGGCAGCCTCGCGTGATCGAGGGCGGCGACACCGGTCTGGTAGCCGAGGGCGACCGCGTCGAGACGATCATCGACGAGGGTGACGACGCCGTCGGCCTCGTCGACCAGGAGCTCCTGGCCCTCACCAACCAGTCGGCCGAGGTCGCTCCCACCGGCCCCTTCACCGCGAACGCGGACCTCTTCCTGAGGACCGCCCCCACGGTCGAGGCCGGCGACTACTCGTCGACCCTCACCCTGTCGCTCTTCGAGTGACGCCGGGGGGCTCCGGCCTCCCGCACCCTTCGACGCGGTCGAGCAGCCACTGCTCGGCCGCGTCGCCCTTTCCCCGACCGTGGCATCCTGGACACCTCATGACCGATCAGCGACGATCCTCCCGCCGGCCGCGAGCCGCCCTCCGCACCCTCCTCGCCCTCGCGGTCGCCGCGGTGGCCGCGTCCGCGGCACCTCCCGCGCTCGCCGACGACACGGCCGGGCAGATCTCGTGGGCGATGCGCCCCGCCGCAGACGGCGCTCCCGACAAGCGCTCGTGGATCGAGCTCGATCTCGATCCCGGCGCCGAGGCGCAGGAGGAGGCCGCGGTCAGCAACCTCAGCACGCAGCCCGTGACCTTCCGCATCACCGCGGCCGACGGCTACTTCACCGACACCGGCCGCTTCAACATGCTCTCCTCCTCCGAGGAGTCGGTCGAGGCCGGCACCTGGATCGACGCTCCCGAGAGCGTCACCGTCGACCCCGGCGCCACGGCGATCGTGCCCTTCACGGTGACGGTCCCGGAGGACGCGGAGCCGGGCGACCACGCCGCCGGCATCGCCGCGTCCGTCCTCTCGGTCGGCTCCGAGGCGGGCGGTGCCGCCGTGGGCGTCGAGAGCCGCATCGGCTTCCGCGTGATGACCCGCGTGTCCGGCGACGTCTCTCCGGGAGTCGCGGTCGAGAACGTGCAGAGCGACTACCGCCTCTCCTGGAACCCGCTGCGTCCCGGCTCCGTGACCGTGGACGCCGAGGTGGTCAACACCGGCAACGTGCGCCTGCTGCTGGACGGCACGGTCAGCGCGCAGGGCGCCTCCGCGGCGCTCATCCCCGAGGACGCCACCGCGCAGGAGCTGCTGCCCGGCGACCGCCGCGCGGTGTCGGTGGCCCTCGACGACGTCTGGCCGCTGTTCTCGGTGCCGGTGGAGTTCACCGTGTCGCCGACCGTCGTCACCCCGTCGGAGGAGCAGATCGAGGTCGCTCCGGTCTCGGAGTCGTCCTCGGTGACCGCGATCCCGCTGCCGCAGCTGCTGGCCCTGCTCGGCATCGCGCTGATCCTCTTCGCCCTCTTCGCCGGGCGCATCCGCTCGCGCCGCCGCATCGAGCGGCTCGTGCGCGAGGCCAAGGAGGAAGGACTGCGCGAGGGCGCCCGCACGGGCGTCTGATCCGCAGGAGGCACGGCATGAGCACCGAGGACGACGCCCGCCGGATCGCCCTGGCGCTGCCGGAGGTGCACGAGCGGACCTCGTACGGGACGCCCGCCTGGGCCGTCGGGCGGACCGTCTTCGCCCGGCTGCTCGAGCGGCCGGGCGAGCTGCTGTGCTGGTGCGCCGACCTCGCCGAGCGCGAGGCGCTGTTGCACCGCGACCCGGAGGCGTTCACGACGACTCCGCACTACGACGGGCACGCGAGCGTGATCGTGCGGCTGGAGCAGGTGTCGGCGGAGGAGCTCGAGCAGGTGCTGCACGAGGCCTGGCGGGCGCGCGCTCCGAAGCGGTTGCTCGGCGCGAGCTGACGCGGCGCATCCGCCGGGACGTCGTTGTCCGACTACCCTCCGCCCGGAGCGGCGAGCGATTCCATCACGGAGTGCGCGAGATCGATCGGAACGCCCAGCGGCTGCGCCGTGAGAGGCACCACTTGCTGGTACCGGTGAAGCCCGACCGCCACGGCGACCGCGGCGTCTTCTCCGTCACGGACGATGGACGTGTAGTGCAGGCCCGGCACCTCCTCCGCCATGTTCTTCTCGAGGAGGGCGAGGTCGTGATGCAGCATCAGCCAGTGCCCCCAGACCGAAGTGCCGGGGTACGTCGCCCAGCTCGTCTCACTGACGGGCCGAAGTTCCATGTGGACGCGGAGAGTGTCGTAGAGGTCGTCGGCGGTGACGAAAGCCGGCACGTCGAGAACTCGACCAGTCACGAGAGCGAGCTTGGTCGAGGTGTTCGTGAAGGTGATCCCTCCAACGAGGAAACAGCCTTCGACCTGCGAGTCCTCCAGCCGCGTCAGCTCCGCGAGGAGATTGCCCCGGAACGTCGCACCGCGGGGAAGTGATGGACTAGCCGACAACCTGGTCGATCCAATCGGGGCAACGAACGAGCCCTACGCAGTAGGCAGTGATGACGCCTTGCGGGCTCCCTCCCACGTTACGGAAGTCGACGACTGTTCGCACCTGCTGCTGCCGGGTGATCTTCGTTCCGTTCCGCTGCTGGAAAGTGGTGAAGTATTCCCACGAGGTGCCGGACTCGGCGCGCGAGCTGTCCGGGTACTGAGTAGCGACCCGCGGAACGTTCCGGTTCATGTTGTGCTTCGTCCAGAGCTTGTTCTGAGCGTCGGCGCGAAGCACGACTCTGCGGCCGCGGTGGTCGTTCCAGCTCGACGCAACCGGACTCGCCATCGTCGTCATTCCACCACCCGCGACGCCGGAATCGACGACGCTCTGAGGCATGGCGGCAGTCGTCACGACATACCGTGCGCTGATCTCCGCGGCAGTCGCCACGGGCGCTCCTGACGCTCCGAGTACGACGGCCATGACCATGGTCGCGAAGAGGGCGGTCGTTCTGCGCTTCGACATCGAAACTCCTTCGACGTTGCGGCCGCGGTGGCCGCGCCCGGCCAGAGTAGGCAGCGTCGCAGAGTCGGCTCCAGGATCGGCGCGCGATCGCCCGGAAGGTGTTGCGCGGAGTCCGACCGCTGGCAGCGTGGTTGACCCTCGTGAAAGGGGTCGCCTAGGCTGGCGGACGTGCCGGGAAAACGCATTCCTGCTTCCCGGACTCCATCGATGCCGAGGGATTCAATGCCGAATTCGTTCCTACGTCCACGCCGTCCGGTCCCGACCGGGCCCGCCTCCTCCCGCCGGGCCCTGCGCTCCGGCCTCTGCCTCGCCCTGGTCGCCGGCGTCTCGTTCGCCGCCGCCGCCCCCTCCTCCGCCGCCCCGCTGACCGCGCCCGCCGCGAATCCGCTGCTCACCCAGCAGCTCGAAGACCTCGACCGCGGAGTCGTCGCCCTCGCCTCGCCGGACGGCGGGGTGTTCGTCAGCTGGCGGCTGCTCGCGACCGAGGTAACCGGCTCCTCCGCGACCGGCATGGTCGGCGCCGACTTCGCCGTACTCCGCGGCACCGAGCGGATCGGAGTCGTCACCGACAGCACCAACCTGCACGACCCCGACGGCGCCCCGGGAGACGCGTACCGGGTCGTGCCGATCGTCGACGGCGAGCCGGGCGAGCCCAGCGCTCCCGCCACGGCCTCGGCCGACGCGTTCGAGACCCTGCCGCTGCAGAAGCCGGCCGACGGAGTCACTCCGGCCGGCGAGGCGTACACCTACAGCGCCAACGACATGAGCGTCGGCGACATGGACGGCGACGGCGACTACGAGTACGTCGTGAAGTGGTACCCGTCGAACGCGAAGGACGTCTCGCAGAAGGGGTACACCGGGAACACCTACCTCGACACCTACGAGGCCGACGGCACACTGCTGCACCGCATCGACCTGGGCGTCAACATCCGCTCGGGCGCGCACTACACGCAGTTCATGGTCTCGGACTTCGACGGCGACGGCCGCTCCGAGATCATGACGAAGACCGCACCCGGCACCCGCGTGCTGCCCGGCGGTGACGCCTCCGGGGCGGAGTCGATCACCCTGCTGCCCGAGGACGTCGCGGCCGGCGTCACCGCCGACGACGACTACAGGATGTCCGCGGCCGACTACCGCGGGCACCTCATCGGGGTCTTCCAGGGCTGGGGCGAGCGCGAGGAGGTGACGAGCGGGCAGTGGCCCGCGACCCTCGAGGAGGCGTTCGGCACCACTCCGACGCACGAGTACCCGCTCGACCGCGCCGGCGCCGAGGAGCTCGTCGACTACTTCATCGACGTCTACGCACCCGGCCGCAGCGACCGCAACGACCTCACCACCTTCGAGGGCTTCGTCCTCACCGGCCCCGAGTACCTCACCGTGTTCGACGGCGAGACCGGAGCCGAGCTCGAGACCGCCGCCTACGAGCCGGGCCGCGGCGACGACGGACTGCTCTGGGGCGACTACGCGATGTCGCGCATCGAGCCCGGCAACCGTGTCGACCGCTTCCTCGCCGGAGTCGCGTCGTTCGACGGAGAGACCCACTCGGCCGTCTTCGCCCGCGGCTACTACACGCGCGCCGTCGTCGTCGCCTACGACTGGGACGGCTCCGACCTGACGCGGCGGTGGATCGCCGACAGCGGCCACGTGCCGATGACGAACCCGTTCAACGACGGCCCGCACGGTCGCGAGGGCACCAGCGAGGAGTGGGGCCGCCTCACCACGCAGGGCTTCCACTCGCTCAGCGCCGCCGACGTCGACGGCGACGGCCGCCAGGAGATCGTCTACGGCTCCGCGACCCTCGACGACGACGGGAGCCTGCTGTACACGTCGTTCGACACCCTGCCCGAGGGCAGCGCGGCTCCCGGCACCGAGGCGGGACTCGGCCACGGCGATGCGATGCACGTCACCGACATCGATCCCGCCCGCCCCGGGCTGGAGGTCTTCACGGTGCACGAGGGCGGCGCGTACGCCCCGTACGGCTACGCGCTGCGCGACGCGGCCACCGGAGAGGTGCTCTTCGGCGCCTACACCGGCAAGGACACCGGTCGCGGCATGATCGGCGACATCGACCCCGCCCTGCCCGGCCAGGAGGTCTGGGCCGTCGGCACGCTCAGCGCGAGCGGCGCGCCGCTCTCGGACACGCAGCCGGGCACCAACCAGAGCATCCGCTGGGCGGCCGACATGACCACCCAGATCGTCGCGAGCACGACGATGCAGGACGCGACTCCCGTCACTCCGACGATCGTCACCGGTGCCGGCGAGGTGCTGCTCTCGGCCGAGGGGACCGTCACGAACAACGGCACGAAGGGCAACCCTTCTCTCGTCGCCGACGTGCTGGGCGACTGGCGCGAGGAGCTGCTGCTGCCGACCGCCGACTCGAGCGCGATCCGGATCTACTCGAGCACCGAGGTCACCGATCGCAAGCTGACGACGCTGATGCACGACCCGCAGTACCGGGTCGAGGTCGCGCGCCAGAACACCGCGTACAACCAGCCGTCGTACACCTCGTACGGCCTGGCGAGCGACATCGACTGGTCGACGGTGCCGGTGCTCGCGCAGGAGGGGACGCCGGCGCCGACGCCTGGACCGACCGTCGAGCCGACTCCGGGACCGACCGCGGAGCCGACTCCCGAGCCGACCGCGACCGCTCCGGCGCCCGTCGCGCCGGGTCCCGAGCCGACCCGCACCGCGGCGCCCGGCGCCTCGGGCGGCTCGCACGGAGGGCTGGCGTCGACCGGAGCCGACCTGTCGCTGCTCCCGGCCGGAGTCCTCGCGCTCCTGCTCGGCGGCGCCGCCCTGCTGATCGGCTCCCGCCGCCGCTCCTCGAGCACGGACTGATCCCGTGCCCCAGGTCGGCATCCGCGACGTCGCCGCCCGCGCCGGCGTCTCGGTGACCACCGCCTCGTACGCGCTGAACCGCCCCGAGCGGGTGTCCAGCGCGGCGATGGCGGCGGTCGCCGACGCGGTCGCCGCCCTGGGGTACATCCCGAACGTGGCCGCCCGGCAGCTGCGCGCGGGCAAGAGCATGGCGGTCGGCATGGCCGTCGTGAACCTGGGCAACCCGTTCTACGCCGAGCTCGCGCTCGGAGCGGAGCACGGCGCCGAGGAGGCGGGCTACTCCCTCGTCCTCGGCGCCACGCAGGACTCCGCGGCCCGCGAGCTGCGCTACCTCGACCTGTTCGCCCGCCAGCGCGTCGACGGCGTGCTGCTCGCGCCGATCGCGTCCTCGCTCGACCACCTCGACGTCTTCGAGCACCGCGGCGTGCCGGTCGTGCTGGTCGACCAGGTCGATCCGCGCGGCCGACTGCTGTCGGTCGCCCTCGACGACGTCCTCGGCGGTCGGATGGCGGCCGAGCACCTCCTCGCGAACGGGTGCCGCCGCCTCCTGTTCCTCGGCGGCACCCTCGGGATCCCGCAGGTGCGCGACCGCTTCGACGGCTGCTCGGCGGCCGTCCGCGCGTCGGGCGCCGCCTTCTCCTCGATCGAGACCGTCGGCATGGGTCCGGGCCTCGGCCGGGAGCTGGGCGAGCGGATCCTGGCGATGCCGGCGGACGAGCGGCCCGACGGGATCTTCGCCGCGAACGACGAGTTGGCGCTGGGCGTCATGCAGAGCCTGGTCCGCGGCGGCGTCTCGATCCCCGGCGACATCGCCCTCGTCGGCTACGACGACATCCCGTTCGCCGACGCGGCCGTCGTGCCGCTGACCTCCATCCGGCAGCCCACCCACCGCATGGGCGAGCGCGCTGCCGAGCTGCTGATCGCGGCGATCCGCGGCGACACCGATGTCCGCTCCGCCGGCTTCGAGCCCGAGCTGATCGTCCGCGCGTCGACCGGCGGGGTGCGCTGAGAGCCGTCGCCGACTCGTGAGCACCGCCTGCCATCATGGGCGGGTGAAGGAGTCGATCGAGCGCTGGTCGACTCCGGCCGACTGCATCGCGGTGATCGCGGGCGCCGCCGTCCTGATGTCCGTCGGACAGTCCCGATGGGCCGCGGCCCTGTGCGGGCTGCTGCTGGCCGCGATGCTCTGGTACCTCTCCCGCCGCGGTGCGCTGCTGACGGAGCGCGCACTCCGGCGCCTCCTCCCCGACGCCGTGCTCTTCCCTGCGCGGGGCCACGACGCGGGCGACGATCTGGGAGTGAAGGACCTGACCGACCGGCTCGCCGAGAGGGCGCATGCCTGGACCGTCTCGATGCATTACGTGCTGAGCATCGACGACGAGCGGATCGCGGTGTGGCGGGCGGATCCCCCGCGAGAACTCGTCGCGCTCCCGCTCGCGGACGTCCTGTCCGCCGAGGCGGTCCACGTGAACGGGGTGGATCCGATCCCCGCACTCCGGATCCTTTGGCGGCACGGTGCCGAGGAGGTCGAGTCGGACTTCCTGCTCGTGTCGAGGTCGCTCCCCTTCGTGCGCGGCTACTCGTACGAGCTGGCGGCCGAGGCTGCGGCGCAGATCAGCGCACGGCTCGGCCGGGTGGCCGACGCCTGACCGTGGCCGAGGTGGCAGGATGCGACGATGCGCATCCTCGTCCCCGTCGACCGGCCCTGGGAGATCGTCGGCGGCGGGCCGGACGACGTGTCCGTCGCGTCGGACGGAGTCGTGCTGCGGACGCTGCTGAGAACGGGCACGCGGATGGTCCGGGACGCGGTGCTCGCCACCCCGACCGACCGCCGGGCCGTGGCGGCGCTGGCGGCCAGGAGCCTGCTGCTCGAGACGACCGTGTTCGCCGGCTCGCGGGCCGAGAACCGTGCAGCCATGGAGGCGGTCTCGGTGCAGGCCGACGTGCTCGCCGCGACCGGAGGGGACTGGGAGCCGCTCGACGTCGACGGTACGACGTTCGCGCTCTGGACCACGCGGTTCGACGCCGGAGTCGCGGCCGCCGCTGATCTCGGACCGTGCGTCCTCGCGGCGTGGAGCGCCGACGCCTCGGTGAGGTTGCCTGCGCTGACGCTGGTCGACGCTCCGGAGTAGCGCGGCGAGTGGTCGCGGAACGGGCCGGCGGGCGCCTTCAGAGCCCGACTCGTGCCGACTCGCGGCGATGACGGACTCCGAGTGGGCCCGAACCGGGCTCTCGGAGCGGCGCAGGCCCCGTTTCGGGGCCGCTCGGCCACCGTGCATGCGGTGGGGGATCTCGATACGCCCGCTGCGCGGGCTTCTCGATCGGCGAAGTCCCCCGCTGGTCGAGTAGCGCGCAGCGCGTATCGAGACCCACCACCGCTGAGCTCGGGGGCCGCCCGCCGCCTACTGGTACGTGACCAGATCTGGCAGCGGCGACACCTCCGCCATCGTCTCGGCGGGGGTGAGCATCGGCAGGTCCTCGTCGTAGAAGTTCTTCCAGCCCCAGGCGAGGTCCTCGGGGGCGTCGCGGTGCAGCGCGTTCCAGGTGGCCTGCTTGTCGGGCTGCGCGCCCTGGCCGTCGACGTGCACCAGGAACTCGAGCTCGGGGCGGTCGCGGCGGATGCTCGAGCGGTCCTGCAGCATCGACGACCGGAACTGGTGCAGCACGAACATCTTCGGCGGCAGTCCGGCGTCGCGCACGAGGTCCGCGAGCCAGCTCGACACGCTGTCGACCTCCGCGGCCGAGACGCGACCGATCTGCGCGAGCGGCACCTCGTCGGGGGCGAGCCGCCACTCCGGATCCAGGGCGAGGCCCACGTTCGGCAGCCGCAGCAGCTCCTCGTAGGCGCGGGCCTGGGTGAGGAAGTCGGACCGGCCCGGCTGCAGGTCGAGCACGACGTACATGCCGGCGGCCGCCGCCGCGTCGATGTAGGGACGGATGCCCTCGGCGGGCAGCTCGTTGGAGTAGTCGCCGTCGCTTCCCGCGCTGCCGGCCGCGACGGTCGTGATGATCTCGAGGCTGGGCACGACCTGCAGCGGAGTGAGCTCGCGGTACGGCTCGGCGACGGTCGCGGCGCGCTCGATGGTCGCCTCCAGGCCCTGCTCACCGAGGACCCCGAGCACGGGGGCGCCGGGGGTGCCGTAGATCGCGACGAACAGGTGCCCGCCGAACAGGCGCTGCCCGCCGCCCGGCAGCTGCCAGCCGGTCGCGGCGGCGCGGAGGGACCACTCCGGAGCGGTCTGCGCGGCGAGCTGCGCCCCGAGCAGGAGGGTCGCGGTGGGAGCGGAGTCGGCGACGGCGGAGACCGCGGCTCCCGAGGCGAGGAGATCGGCGCTCTCGACGAGGGTCACCGGAATCCCCGCCGCTCTGGCCGTGGCGAGCGCGGGCACGTCGGCCTCGACCGGCTGCGCGAGCGCGAGGACGCCCGTGAGCGGCTCCGCCCGGTCGGGCACTGCGCCGAAGGGCGGCTCGGGGAGCGAGCCGGGAGCGAAGGCGGCCAGGTCGGCGATCGCGAGAGCCGACACCTCGACTCCGGTGGCCTCGGCGATCGCCTCGGGTGCCGCCTCGGCGCGCACGGTCTCGATGCCCGCCGGCTCGGTGACGGAGCCCACGGCGACGACGCGCTCGGTGCCGAGGCGCTCGAGCTCGGCATCGAAGGGACCCGGCGCCGGGGACGCGGAGGCGGAGCCGGCGGGAGCCACCAGCAGCGGCACCCCCCACGTGATCGCCAGCTGCGCGGCCAGCATCACGGAGGCGGGAGCCTCCTCGACGACGACGACCAGCGGCGCGCTCGTGAACAGGGCCGCACTGACGGCGGCGGCATCGGCGGCGAGCACGACCGGGCCGGCGGGTGCGGCGGTGACCGTCCTCGGGCGCTGCGGGGCGTCGGACGCCTGCCTCTCGCGGCCTCCGCCGTCGGGCGTGCACGCACTCAGCAGAGGCAGGACCGGCAGCGCGGTCAGGCCGAGCACGATCCCGCGCCGAGACAGCGCGCCTCTCGTGCGGATGCGACGGGCGTCGGATGCCATGGCGGTTCCCTCCGGTCCGAGCCGGGCGGCTCGTGCTCACTCCCGTCCACTCTCGCAGGCGGAAGCGACATGCGAGGCCGAGCTCGGACCGGGGCAGCGGGTCAGACCGTGCGCGGCGCCTTCGCGAGGTTCGCCTCGAGCTCCGCGCTCGACTGCCGCACGCCGTAGGCGGGGCGGTCGCGCTCCACGCGCCACGACTCCGACAGCGGAGTGACGGTCACGGTGTCGAAGCCGAGCCGGTCGTAGAGGTCGGTCACGAAGTGCAGCGCCTCGGGGTAGTCGCTGGACGCGACGAGCGCGCGGCGCTGCGGGTCGCCGGCGGGGAAGCCGTCGGTGGTGATGTCGGCGGCCATGATGTGGTTGAAGGCCTTCACGATCTTCGACTCGGGCAGGTGCGCCTGCGCCATCTCGGCCGTGGTGGTCTCTCCCGCGTCGAGCGCGGAGATGTGCCCGTCGCGCTCGAAGTAGTAGTTGTTCGTGTCGAGCACGATCTTGCCCGCGAGCGGCGCCACCGGCACCTGGTCGAGGTTCTTCAGCGGCACCGTCACGACGGCGACGTCCGCGGCCTCGGCTGCCTCCTGCGCCGTCGCGGCCCGCGCCCGCGGGCCGAGCTCCGCGATCAGGTCCGCGAGCGTTTCGGGTCCGCGGGAGTTCGCGATCACCACGTCGTCGCCCTGGCCGATGACCGCGCGAGCGATCTGGCTGCCGATGTTGCCTGCTCCGATGATTCCGTAAGTCGTCATACGGGCTTCAACGCACTCCCCGCGCACGTGTTCCCGTTCCCGGACTTCGCACAGTTCTGTGAGGAAAGGCGTCATCACCGAATCTGCACCAGTACAGAGCTCGCCTCCCAGGCCGAACGGCCGCGCTTCCTACCCGCGCTCGTCGCTGAAGGGAACGACTCTCGCAGAGGCGTCTCCGGTCACTGGCAGACCACCTCCTCCTCGGAGCATCGTCCCCACGGCGGATCGATAGGCGGCGCGGACGCGGCTTGCCTCCTCGGAGGCGGCACTCCGGCGTTCCGGGTGGACATCTGCCTCCAGCTCGAGGGCGAGAAGATACTGCACGGCGCTGCCGACCGCGACGAAGAGGTCGAAAGAGAGCGCGGGTCGGTCGGCATCACGCTTGACGAGGACGTCGGTCGCAGAGTCCGATTCCTCGTACAAGCGAGCGAGGGTTTCAGGATCCGGAGCGTCTGATCTGGCCTTGCGCACCAAGGCGGCCAGGACGACGTCCCTCAGCTCGACCGCGCCGAGTTCCTGGAGGAGCCTTGTCGCCCTCCTCAGGGCCTCGATCGACGTCTCGGACGACTCGACTAACTCGACGGCGATACGCCTCGCCGCTTCCTTCTCGCCGACACCCGCGTAGACGACACAGGCGTAACCCCAAGCTTCAGGTTTCTCCTCTTCGTTCACGCTCGCCAGCGCGTCTTCCGCCCGTTGCAGGGCCCTGGCGGCATCAGCACGAGAGAGACAGAGCAACTTCAGTCGAAGGAGACCGATGCTCGACATGGTCATCCATTCCTCGATCACCCGCGAGATCGACCTGGGGAGTTCCATGACGGAGGTCGCGTCCCCCGAGGCGAGCAGCACCAGGGACTCATCAACCCTGAGGAGAAGTTGCTCGAACAGATCGGATCGCTCGCGGTGATCCCATTCATCGCTCGAGATGAGCGTCGCCCAGTCACGCGCGAGCTCGATTGCAGGCCGCCCGTCGCGTAGTGCCGCGTCGAGATCCGCCTCGACGCTCGAGCTGCTCCACACTCCGTCGATTTCCTCCGGCTCGAACCAAGCCGTGAGGAAATCCACCGCCAGTTGAATCGGCTTCCCGCGCGACTCCTTGATCTGGAACACCAGCCGGGCGAGCGGCTCGGCCAGCTCGTACATCTGGAGCCGCTTGTCGAGCATCTCCGTCAGAGCACCGTCATAAGGGACGGCCCATCCCTTCGATCGGAGGTCGACGATCGTGCGCGCGGCGCTCCGCTCTGCGATTCCCGTGGCTGCAGCGATCCGCTTCACCGACATCGGGTGGTCGGCTTTCGCGAGAGCTCGCACGATCTTCCGCTCGTGAGGCGACAACCGCGCCAGTTGCTCCTGGTAGTAGGGAGTCAAGTCATCGAACCGGTCGATCAGCGGCGCGACGAGATTCTCGAGTCCGTGCACCGAGAGCCCGGACGCCAGCAGCGCCCACACCCGAGGCTGGCCACCCGCCAGGTGCTCGATCACGGAGAGCCTCGACCGCCCGCGAGTCGAACCGAGCGCCCCGACCAGCTCCTGGTCGCCGTCGAGGTGGGCGATGGCGGTCAGCATCTCCCGCGCCTCGTCCGTGGTGAACGGCTTCAGCGGGACCTCACGGAGGTATCCGTAGAACGGCGACTCCTGACGGTGGGTCGCCGCACCCTCCTTTTTCTGCGCAGCGAATTCGCCGGGCTGGAGCAGGCGCGTCGACGTCGCCATGAGGAGGAGCGCGTTCGTGTTCTCGAGGAAGGCGCGCAGGCGCCGCTGCCCCTCGCCGCCGATCGCGTCGAGGATCTGGTCGACGTTCTCGACGAAGACGACGATCGGGCCGTGACGGCGCGACCAATCGGCGATGATCCGCTCCGGCGGTCCGTCTCCGTCGATGGACGGCTCGGCGTGCTCGACGACCGAGGCGAAGAAGTCGTCGACCGAATCGACGAGCCATGGATCTTCGGGAAGCCAGCTGAGCGCGAAGCGTGCACCGAAGTCGTCCCTGCGCTTGGCCCGGTAGTAGTTGAGACTCGTCAGGTGGGTCTTGCCCGCTCCGCGCGGTCCGACGAACACGAGGTGCGATCTCGAGTCCGAGACGACGGCCTCGTCGATCCTGCCGGCCACCATGCCGAGGAGGTTCTCTCTCGCGACGAAGAGAGTCTCGAGGTCCGCCTCCTGCATGAGGCTGGGGGTGAAACGACTGCGCAAAGCTTTGCCACGGCTCTCACTCATACGCTTCTCCTCCCTCTCGTGCGCAGCGCCCAGAAGCGGCGAAGGACGTCGTACCGCCAGCGGTACGACCCGTCGTCGACGAGGTAGTGATCGAGCACGAGAAGCCCGAGAACGCGCTCGACATCGCGCACGGACGCGTCCGCCTTCTCCGCGCCCAGATCGCACAGTTCGACGAACGAGCGACTACCGGTGCACGTGTGGTCCAGCAGCGATTCCGCCAGCACGTCGTCCGGTCCGTAGAAACCGGAGACTCGCGTGAGCAACGGCGTCAGCTGCTTCGAGTGATCCAAGTCCCGCATCACTCCGAGGAACGTCGCCTCGAGCGAGGGTGCGGAGATCTCCACGACACGGCTCTCCTCGACCGCCGCTGCGACCAGGTGGATGACGAACGGGATACCGTCGCTGATCTCGACGAGTGCGAGGACGACCTCACGGGTCGGCGCAATGATTCCCGCGCCTCTCAGAGTCTTCCTCGCGACGATCGCAGCATCATCGGGGCCCAGGGGTCCCAGACGGAGGTTCTGGAGGTCGTTCGTCACATCGACGGTGATCGCGAGCTGCCGAACGACGTGGTGGAGCCCGACCGAACCGGTCAGGATCCACCTGATCGCCCCCAGCCGCGGGTCCTCCCGCCACCGCCTCAGCATTCGGAGCAGGCGGATCGCGCTCGCCTTCCCCTCGTTCGCTGCGATGGCGGACACCATGTCGGGGACTTCGTCCCAGGCGAGCAGGAGCATCGAGCCATCCTGGTTCCTCGCGGCAGCGACCAGCACCTTCTCGAGCGCACTCAAGGGGTCGTCGATGAAGACCGGGGACAGGGAGAACGAGGTGCCATCATTCAGCGTGAAACCGAACTGACTGACGGTGGAGCCGAACGCCTTGAGCGACATCCACATCCTGGTGCCCGCGCCGGCGGCGTTCATCATCGAGCCGATGGCGGTCTCGGCCATCTCGGCGAGAGTGGAAGCCGCCTGAAAGGACGTGACCACGACCGTCCACTCGTCAGCGGGCGCTCGCGCCTTCAGTACTTTGAGCGCCTGGGTCTTGCCGAGTCGACGCGGCTCGCTCAGCAGGCCCGACCCCGATCGCAGCACGACCAGCCAGCGGTCCACCGTTTCGTCGCGCCCGACGATGTCGTCGAGCGACAGGGCGCCTCCGGGCGTGGGTCGTGTGCTGTCGCTCATGGTGATCCCGTCGTACGTGAGATTCCGAGTGTACTTGTACACCCGATCTCACGTACATGAGCGGCGCAGAAGATCGCGCTGTCAGCGCGCCTCCCCCGACAACCGCACCGCCAGCGCTGCGAAGACCAGGCATCCGAGCGCCGGCACCACGAGCGGCGCCAGCTGCCACGCCGACACCACGGTCAGCAGCAGTCCCCCCGCCAGCAGAGCGGAGCCGCGCACGTCGCGCACTGAGCGCCGGGCGGCGGACCGCACGAGCGCCCCCCACCGCGACCCCGGCTCCCAGTCGGTCGCCGCGACGAGCACGACCACCGCGATCGCCGCGAGCAGCGCCGTGCAGACCACCGCCACCGCGACTCCGCCGGGCAGCACGCCCGACGAGATCAGCACGAGGTCGGCACCCAGCACGAGACCGGCGAGCGCGACGCCGGCCCCCACCGGCAGCACCCCGACGAAGCCGGCCCGGACGTCGCCCCACACCAGCGCGAGCCCCGTCGCCTCGGCCAGCACGAAGCGGCGGAGGTGGCGGATGCCCACGGCCAGCGCGAGCGGGATCGTCACGATCCCCAGCGACACAGTCGCGACGATCAGTCCCGTGAACAGGACCTCCGCGAGGAGGGCGAAGCGGTCGGCGGCACCGGGCCAGCGCAGCCCGCTCCCGTCGGCGGCCGCGCGCCGGGCCGAGGCCGTCGCGCGCGAGCGCCGCTTCGACTCCCCTCGCTGGAGCGTCATGTCAGCCCTTCAGACCCTGCGTCGCGACCCCGTCGACGAGGAAGCGCTGGAAGATGATGAAGAAGATCAGCACAGGGAGCAGCGCGAGCACCGAGACGGCGATGGTCGCTCCGTAGTCGGACGCCGAGGTCTGGTCGTTGTAGACGCGCAGCGCCAGCGGCAGCGGCTGCTTGTCGGGGGTGTTCAGGTAGAGCAGCGGGCCGAGGAAGTCGTTCCAGCTCCAGATGAACGCGAAGATCGACGACGTGATCAGCGCGGGGCGGATCAGCGGGATCGTGATCGAGCCGAAGACCCGGATGTGGCCGGCCCCGTCGATCCGTGCGGCCTCGTCGAGCTCGCGGGGCAGGTTGCGGATGAACTGCACCATCAGGAAGACGAAGAACGCCTCGGTCGCGAGGAACTTGCCGATCAGCAGCGGCCAGTAGGTGTCCATCATGCCGAGCGTGCGGAAGATCGTGTACTGCGGGATCAGCAGCACGTGCATCGGCAGCAGCAGCGTGCCGATCATCAGCGCGAAGTAGAGCGGACGGCCGCGGAAGTCGAGCCGCGCGAAGGCGTAGGCCGCCATCGACGACGAGATCACGACTCCGATGACCGACCCGATCGCGAGCACCGTGGAGTTGAGGAAGAACTGCCACAGCGGCACTCCTCCCACCCCCGCGAAGACCTTCACGAAGTTGTCGATCGTGGGGTTCTGCGGCAGGAGCGACGTCTGGCCGCCGAACTCGCTGTTGGGCTTGAACGCCGCGGCGCCCATCCAGATCAGCGGATAGAGCACGACCGCCGTCAGGGCGATCATCGCGACGATCCAGACGATCGTCGTCGCCTTGGGGCGCTTGCGGGCGGGACGCTTCTTCGGCGCCGGCTCGGTCAGCACCTGAGTGTCGGCCGAGGGAAGAGTGGTGTCGAAGGTGGTCATCGCGTGTCTCCCGAGTAGTGCACCCAGCTCTTCTGGGTCTTGAAGAGGACGAAGGCGAGGATGCCGACGAACAGCAGGAGGACCCAGGCCATCGCGGAGGCGTAGCCCATCTGGTTGTTCGTGAACGCACGGGTGTAGAGGTACACCGTGTAGAAGTTGGTCGCTCCGGCGGGGCCGCCGGTGCCGTTGCCGATGATGTACGCCGAGGCGAAGACCTGGAACGCGTTGATCATCTCGAGCAGCAGGTTGAAGAAGATGACCGGCGAGAGCATCGGCAGCGTGACGCTGCGGAACTTGCGCCAGAATCCGGCGCCGTCCATCATCGCGGCCTCGTACAGCTCGGCCGGGACCTGCTTGAGACCGGCCAGGAAGATGACCATCGGGGCGCCGAACTGCCACACCGCGAGGATGATCATCATCGGCAGGATGAGGGCCGGCACGCCGACCCAGCCGCCGAAGTCCATCCCGAAGACCTGCAGACCGGAGTCGACGGGGCCGTCGGTCGAGAACATCGCGCGCCACACGATGGCGATGCTGACGCTCGCTCCGATCAGCGACGGTGCGTAGAAGGCCGAGCGGAAGAATCCGGTGCCCTTGGCGGAGTAGTTGAGCAGCATCGCGACGACCAGCGCCGCGGCGAGCTTGACCGGCGTCCCGATGAACACGTACGCGAGGGTCAGCTGCACCGACTGGAGGAACTTCGGGTCGCCGATCAGGCGCTCGAAGTTGGCCAGACCGACCCACTCGGGTGCGGTGAAGAGGTTGTAGTCCGTGAAGGCGAAGTAGAGGGACATCAGCATCGGGCCGAGCGTGAGCCCGACGAAGCCGATGAGCCAGGGGGACAGGAAGGCGTATCCGGCCAGAGTGTCGCGCTTGGGGCGGCGCCGCGGCCCGTCACCGGCCGGACGAGGAGTGCTCGTCCGGCCGGCGGTGGGCGCGACGCGACCGGTTGCGGCGGTGCCGCTCGGGGTCGACGTCGTCGTCATGGGTGATGCCTTTCCTGGCCGTCGGGATCGATCAGTTGCCGAGGGTGATGGCGGTCTCGTCGAAGAACTGCTGGACCGCCTCGTCGACGCTCACCGCACCCAGGCCCAGGCTCGTGCCCAGGTCGAGGAAGTTCGCCTCGATGGCGCCGTAGCCGGCGACCGGAGCGGCCGGGGCCTCTCCGATGCGGTCCGAGACCGACTCGAGGTAGTCGGAGACCTGCTTGTCCGGGCCCTCGAGGTTCGCGCCCTCGAGCTGGGCCGAGGAGGCGGGGATGCCGAGCGTGGCGCCGAAGATCTCGCCGACCTCGGGGCTGTTGATGAGGAAGTCGAGGAACGTGGCCGCCGCCTCGGGGTGCTCGGTGGCCGAGGAGATCGCCTGCATCAGGCCGACCTTCTGGTAGAGGTCCTGGGTGCCCTCGTCCGCGGTGGGCGGCGCGGTCATGACGATCTCGGAGGCTCCGGAGTCGCCGATGTAGCCGCCGAGGAAGTTGCTCCAGCTCATCTCGCTCGAGGCGATGCCGGCGCCGAAGCCGGACTTGGGCAGCAGCTCCTGGAGGCGCGCGGCCGGCACGCCGGTCGTGGTGCGCATCTCGTCGCCCTGCTCCCAGAACGCCGCGAGGTCGCCCTCGGTGAAGCCGAGCTCGCCGTCCTCGGTGAACAGCTCCTTGCCGTCGGCGCGCAGCTGCAGCTCGAAGTTCTGGATGCGGCCGGTGTAGTCGGTGCCGCCGTAGACGGCGCCGCCGGTCTTCTCGGTGACGTCCGCGACGTAGGCCGCGTAGTCGTCCCAGCTGCCGCCGCCCGGGTAGGGCTCGAGGCCGTTCGCGGTGAGGAGGTCCTGGTTCTGGAAGATCGCCCAGGCGCTGTAGCCGGTGGGGATCGCGTAGGTCGCGCCGTCCAGCTCGCCGGTCGCGAGGAGGTCCTCCGAGATGGTGCTCTCGTCGACGACGCCGCCGAAGTACTCGCTGAGGTCGCCCAGCAGGCCGTTGTCGCCGTACTGGCGGAGGTAGGTGTAGTCGAACTGCATCACGTCGGGCAGTCCGCCGCCGGCGGCCTCGGTCTGGCGCTTCTCCCAGTAGCCGGGGTAGTCCGTGAAGGTGGAGTTGATCGTGATGTTCGGGTGCTCCTCCTCGAACAGCGCGATGGCCTGGTCGTAGCGGGCGGCCCGGTCGTCGTTGCCCCAGAAGGTGTAGTCGAGCGTGATCTCCTCGTCGGGGTCGACGGTGGCGGAGCCGGAGGCACCCCCTCCGGAGCATCCCGTCAGGCTGATCGCTGCGACGGCGGCGATCGCCGCGGCGGCGAGTCGTGTGCGCTTGGTGCTGAACATCATCGTCCTCTCGTGAACTTCCTCGTTCCAGTCCCGGAGCATTCGATCCGAACCTACCCGACATCTGTCGGGGGTGCGCATCGGCATGTGAAACGTTCCGGGAAAGCGTTTGCCCTACGATAGGTTCGATATCGGATGGACGTCAAGTAGCGGATCCGCGGCACCGTCGCCGCACCGCGGAAGGAGACCCCGATGCCCCAGTTCGACCTGCCCCTCGAGCTCCTCGAGGAGTACGCGCCCGAACTCGCCGAGCCGGAGGGCTTCGCCGACTTCTGGCGGAGCACCGTCGCCGAGGCCCGCGCGCTGGCCGACGAGCCCGTGCTCGAACAGGTCGACGCCGGATTCACGCTGCTGGACACCTTCGACGTCACGTTCTCGGGCTGGGGCGGCCACCCGATCCGCGCCTGGCTGATCCTCCCCCGCGGCGTCGAGGGCCCCCTCCCCGCCGTCGTGAGCTACATCGGCTACGGCGGCGGGCGCGGGCACCTCACCGAGTGGACCACCATGAGCGCCGCCGGCTACGCCCACCTCGTGATGGACACCCGCGGCCAGGGCACCGGCCACCGCACCGGCGACACCCCGGACCCCGTCGGCAGCGGCCCGCACGCCAACGGCTTCATGACCCAGGGCATCGCCTCGCCCGAGGAGTACTACTACCGCCGCGTCTTCACCGACGCCGTCCGCGCCCTCGACGTGCTGCGCGCGCATCCGGCCGTCGACCCGTCGCGGGTCGCGATCTCGGGCGGCAGCCAGGGCGGCGGCATCTGCCTCGCGGTGGCGGGCATCCTCGGGATGCTGGATGAGTCCTCGTCGGCGCAGGCCGCGATCATCGACGTGCCGTTCCTCAGCCACATGCGCCACGCCACGCGGATCATCGACACGATGCCGTACGGCGAGATCGTGAAGTACCTGCGGATCCACCGCGGCTCCGAGGAGCGCGTCTTCGCGACCCTCGCCTACTTCGACGGCACGTCCTTCGCGCCGCACGCCCGGATCCCCGCGATGTTCTCGGTGGGCCTCCTCGACGACATCTGCCCGCCGTCGACGGTGTACGCCTCCTACAACCGCTACACGGGCCCGCGCGAGATGCGGATCTACCCGTACAACGGCCACGAGCAGGGCGAGGCGTTCCAGATCGCCGAGCACCTCGCGTTCCTGGCGCGGCAGCTGGGCTGAGGGGTCAGGGGGACGCCCGGAGCCGCATCGCGGCGCCGATCCGCTCCTCCAGATCGGAGAGCTCGAGGAGGACGTCGGTGGCGACCCACGCCTGATCGCGAGTCCTCTCGGTGAGCGGGAGGAGGACTCCGGCGTCGACGAGCTGCTTCACGGCGGAGCCGACGCTGGACGCCGCCCGACCGGTGATCGCCCGAGCGCGCGCAGTCGTCAGGACGGGATCGTCGAGGAGCGCGTCGAGCAGGAGCGCCGCGGAGCTCCCTGCGCGCGGAGCGACCTCCCGAGCCCAGAGACCGGGGAGCCGCTCGATCTGCTCGGCGGTGCGGCCCGCCTCCTCCGCCGCGACGAGACCTGCGGTCGCGAGCTCCCGGACGAACGGGGCGAGGGACCCCTGGCGGTACTCGTTCACCAGCGAGAAGTACCGCGAGCGCCGAGCCGCGAGCGCGGACGCGATCGGCACGACGACCACGGTCGTCAGACCCCGTCTGCGCAGGATCGCGGTGATCAGCGCCCGGCCGATCCTCCCGTTCCCGTCGGTGAAGGGATGCACCGACTCGAACTGCGCGTGGGCGATCGCCGCCTGGACGATCGGGTCGACGTCGTCCCTGTTGGCGAAGGCGAGGAGATCCGTCATGTACTCGGGCACGGTCCCCGGAGGCGGAGGGACGTGGATCGCGTCCCGGGGCGAGTAGTCGCTCCCGCCGATCCAGTTCTGCATCGTCCGGTAGGCGCCCGCGTACCGTCCGTCCATCGGGTCGTCCGCGAGGAGCGTCCTGTGCGCCGCGAGCAGGGCTTCCTCCTCGATCGTGCCGGAGAGGCCCGCGCGGTCGACCATGGTCGTCAGCGCCTCCGTCGCGGCCACCATCGACAGCGCGCCCGCGTTCGCACGACTCCCGACCGTCGCCCGCGCGTAGTCCTCCAGGGTCGCATCGACCCGCTCGATCCTCGACGACGAGACGGCCTCCGTGCGCAGCAGGAGCCGGCCGAGTGCTCCGAGCCGGTTCCCGTGCCGGGCGTCGAGACCGATGATCGCCCGACGCGCCGCGTCGAGCTCCTGCTGCAGGTCGACTCCGGCGTCCCAGGTCAGCCCGGCGAGGAGCGGCGGGAGCGAGACGACGACCTCGGACAGCGTCCTGTCCGCGCGCGATCCGGCACGAGCGGCCTGCCGCCACGGCCGCGTCTCGGATCGGTGCGGCGGCCACTCGGTCGTCGATGCCATGGACGTGCCCTCTCGCAACCCGAATCATCGCAGGAGATGATTCGGGTTGACTCTACAACCCGAATCGTCTCTGGCGATGATTCGGCTTGCGGACGCGACACCGACGCCCGACACCCGTCGTTGTGTGACGCCCCGCGTCGGGCACCCGCCGAGTCCTCGGGAGCGTCGGGCACTATCGTGCCCATGACCCGCCAGATCCGCTTCAACGCCTTCGACATGAACTGCGTCGCCCACCAGTCCTCCGGCATGTGGCGCCACCCCCAGGACCAGTCCTGGCGCTACAAGGACCTCTCGTACTGGACCGAGCTCGCGAAGCTCCTCGAGCGCGGCACCTTCGACGGCATCTTCATCGCCGACGTCCTCGGCACCTACGACGTGTACGGAGGCTCCAACGAGGCCGCCATCCGCCACGGCGCGCAGGTCCCCGTCAACGACCCGATCCTGCTCGTCTCGGCGATGGCCGCCGCGACCGAGCACCTCGGCTTCGGCATCACCGCGGGCACCGCCTACGAGCACCCGTACCCGTTCGCGCGCCGCATGTCGACGCTCGACCACCTGACCAAGGGCCGCGTCGGCTGGAACGTCGTCACCGGCTACCTGCCCAGCGCCGCGCGCAACATGGGCCACGAGGACCAGCTCGAGCACGACGACCGCTACGACGTGGCCGACGAGTACCTCGAGGTCCTCTACAAGCTGTGGGAGGGCTCGTGGGAGGACGACGCGGTCGTCCGCGACCGCGACTCCGGAGTCTTCACCGACCCGTCGAAGGTGCACGAGATCGGGCACCGCGGCAAGAACTTCACCGTGCCCGGCATCCACCTCTCGGAGCCGTCGCTGCAGCGCACCCCGGTGATCTACCAGGCCGGAGCGTCGCCGCGCGGCGTCCGCTTCGCGGCGGGCAACGCGGAGGCGATCTTCGTCGCGTCCTCGACGAAGGCCGGCCTGAAGGCCACCGTCTCGCGGATCCGCGACGCGCTCGAGGCCGCGGGCCGCGACCGCTACTCCGCCAAGATCTACACGCTGCTGACGATCATCACGGCCGAGACCAGCGAAGCCGCGCACGAGAAGCACCGCGACTTCCTCTCGTACACGAGCGAGGAGGGCGCGCTGGTGTTCATGTCGGGCTGGATGGGCATCGACCTCTCGCAGTACGACCTCGACGAGCCGATCGGCAACGTGAAGAGCAACGCGATCCAGTCGGCCGTCGCCAACTTCCAGGAGGCGAACGAGGACGGCAGCGAGTGGAAGGTCCGCGACATCGCCAAGCTCAGCGTCATCGGCGGCCTCGGCCCGTTCGTCGTCGGCTCGCCGACCGAGGTGGCCGACCACCTGCAGGAATGGGTCGAGGAGACCGACGTCGACGGGTTCAACCTCGCCTACGCGATCACGCCGGGCACCTTCGAGGACGTCGTCGAGTTCATCGTCCCGGAGCTGCGCCGCCGCGGTGCTTACCCCGACGAGTACGTCGAGGGCAGCCTCCGCAACAAGCTGCACGGGCGCGGCGACCGCCTGCCGTCCGAGCACCTGGGCGCGGGCTTCCGGTACCGGGCGGCGACGACTCCGGCCTGACCGCCGGCCCGACCTCGGATCACGTCCGGGTCACCTCCGGCTCGCGAGACCTCGTTCGGCTCGCAGGATCACTCGATTCCTGCGAGCCGAACGGGTTTCTGCGAGCCGAACGTCCTCCCGAGCCCGGGACACCTCAGTCCGCGTCGCAGCGCAGCACTCCCGCGTCGACCCGCACAACCGCCACACGCACGTGGCTGCGCCGCCGCGCCCGATCGGCCGGCGCGTCGGCCAGCTCCGCGCCGTCCCACCCCGGATGGGTGAAGTACACGATCAGCGCCGACTCCGCGTCGAGCCCCACCACGTCCGCATGGCGCCCCACGACCGGCCGCTCGCCGAGCCGCTCCGGCGCCGTCAGGATCAGCCCCTGCCGCTCCCAGCCGCTGACCCCGTCGGGCGAGGAGTGCACGGCCAGCCCGCGCCACTCGTCGGTGATCATCCAGTACCGCCCGCCGAGCACGAACACCTTCGGCCCCTCGTGCGCCCGTCCGCCGATCGCGAGCCCCTCGACCCGCCACGACTCCGGATCGAACGGGTCGTCCGACACCGCCGCCCACGTCGTCGAGTCCTGCTCCTCGTCCTTGTACCAGAGCCGCCAGCGGCCGTCGCCGCACCGGGCGATCGCCGCGTCGATGACCCGGTCCGAGCCGACGTCGACGGCGCCCAGGCGCGTCCACGACACGAGGTCGTCACTCGCGAACTGCACGAGGGACGCGCGCCCGGTCCAGTCCGAGCGCACGCCCTCGATCCAGCTCAGCGTCATCAGGTAGCGGCCGTCGATCCGCACGATGTCGGGCGCCCACTGCGTCGACGGGTCCGGGGCGCCGGCGGGATCGAGGCCGTCGACCGTGCCGAGGTACCGCCACGACGCGCCGTCCGCCGACTCCGCGACTCCGATGCGCGTGCCGTGCACCCACTCGACGCCCGGCAGATCGAGGGCGGCCCTGCGCTGCGTGTAGAACAGGCGCCACGAGCCGTCGGGCGCCTGCACGAGCACGGGATCCGTGGGGCCGTCGAGCAGCGGATCCTCGTAGGGCGAGCCGAGGGTGTCGCGGTGCAGCGCCGTCACCAGGCGGCCCCGATCGCCTCCGCCTCGAGCTCGCCGTCGGCGACGAGCACCTGCCAGCGCCAGCGCGCCGACTCGGCGGGCGGCAGGGTCCAGACCTCGTGGAAGAACGGCGCGGCGCACAGCATCGGCGTGCCCTCGCTGCGCACGAACCACGGAGTGGGCGCCACCGGATTCGCGGAGTCGGCGCGCATCGCGACGGTGACGCCCGCGCCGACCAGCGCGAGCCACTCCTCCGACCGGCCCATCGCCTCGGTGCTCTCGCCGCGCGGGGCGAGCACGCGGGCCCCGTCGAGGCGCGGCGCCGCGCGGAGGAACAGCCCGCCGTACCCCGCTCCCGGCCGCCCGGCCGTGGTCGGCGAGCCGAAGCCGAGCGGACGGTCGGTCTGCGACGTCCACTCGCTCACGACCTCGAGCACCGTCGCGGTCGGCCCCTCGTGCACGGTCAGCCGGCGCTCCTCCTCGAGGAACCGGCGGCCCCCGGCGTCGTACCAGCCCACCCGCAGCCGCACGCCGTCGTGCTCCTCCGTCACCGACTCGACGAGCTGGGAGCCGTTGTTGTCGAGCTGACGGTAGCCGTCGCCCGCGACCCAGGTGACGCCGCCCCAGAGATTGATCTCGTCGGCCTCGTCGCCGATGCGGATGTTCGACACGGCGAGCGAGAGGCCGTGGTGCCAGTCGTGGTCGGCCGGGCGCAGATCCGAGACGACGACTCCGGAGGGGGTGCGCAGCGGATGGACGAACGGGCGCGGCGATTCGACGTGGCGCGGTGCGTCCTCGGCGAGCACGAGGACGCCGAGGCCCGCCGGCAGCTCCACGGCGCTCATCGGCGCTGGTCCCGCACGTCGGCGCGCATCGGACCGCGCAGCGCGGGATCCGCGAGCTCGTCGATCCGCACGGGGCCGCCGCGGGTGCTCGAGAGGTAGAGGGCGGCGACGATCTCGAGCGAGCGGGCCGGTCCGGAGGCGACGTCGGGCAGCGGGCCGCCCGTCGCGATCGCGTCGTACACGGCGTCGAGGTAGGGCGCGTGGCCGCTGGGCACGTCCTCGTCGTCGGGGAACGCCCAGGCCTCCGCCTCCTCCGGCGCGACCTCGCGCGACGGCGTGATGCGCCAGTGGGTGCGACCGTGGCCGTAGAGGTGCTCGACCTCGATCGTGGCGCGCTCGGTGTCGAGGCGGATCGCGCTGACCTCGCGCGGCGAGACGGCCGACGTGAGCACCGACGCGACGGCTCCCGAGGCGAAGCGGAGCACGCCCGTCGAGACGTCCTCGGTCTCGATGTCGCGGGCCTCGCGCCAGGCCTGGCCGGTCACCTCGAGGACGTCGCCGACGAGGTGCGCGAGCAGGTCGATCTGGTGGATGCCGTGGCCGAGGGTGGTGCCGCCGCCCTCCGACTCCCAGGTGCCGCGCCAGGGCACGGCGAAGTAGGCGGGGTCGCGGTACCAGAGGGTGTCGCAGCGGGCGACGAGCACGCGGCCGAGCGCTCCGGAGTCGAGCAGCCGCTTCACGTGCGCGGCGGCGGTGCCCGTGCGCTGCTGGAAGACCACGGCGAGGAGGCGACCGGCGGCGTCGGCCGCGGCGGTCATCCGATCGACCTCGAGGAGCGAGAGGGCCGGCGGCTTCTCGACGACGACGTGCGCGCCCCGGGCGAAGGCGGCCTCGGCCTGAGCGGCGTGCACGGCGGGCGGGGTGCAGAGGTGCACGACGTCGACCTCGGGCAGGTCGTCGATGCTCGTGCCGTGCGCGGGGATGCCGTAGCGCTCGGCGAACTCGGCGGCGCGGACCGGGTCGGTGTCGACGGCGGCGACGAGGCGCACGTCGGCGCGGGTGGCGAGGGCCTGCGCGTGGAGGTGGGCGACCGCGCCCGTCCCGACGAGGGCGGCGCGGAGGAGGGGGGCGGCGGTCATGGCGTCCTTGCGGCGATCGACGGTGATGCGGAGTCCTGATGCTACCCGGGTCGGGTCGCTTCTGGAAAGCGCTTGCCCATCTCCTGGCGCTGCCTCTGTGTTCGCAACCGAGGGCAGGAGCGGCCGGAACGGCGGTTCGGGCCACGCCTCACCGATCCGACCTCGGTTGCTGACGGACTCAGCCTCCGAACGCCTCCGTGTACCGCGCCTCGAGCTCCGGCGAGTCCTCGCCGCTCAGCCCGCAGGTCGAGATCACGCCGTCGCGGGTGGCGAGCAGGTAGGTCGCCCCCTCGGCGAACTGCAGCGGCTCGCCGTCGATCGCCGTGCCGCCGCCCTGCGGTGCCGTCACCGTGTCGCCGACGTCGCCGTGCAGCACATCGAGGACCGACAGGGTCACGACGTCCCCGTCGATGCCGGTCACCTCGGCGCGGAAGGCGGTGTCGGAGTCGGCGATCGCCTCGGCGGTCACCACCGCGCACATCGCGCTGAGGCCGCTGCCGGCCGGCGGCTGGTCGAGGCGGGTCGGCGCGGAGCCGGGCCCGAGCGCCAGGGTCAGCGCGACGGCGGCAGCGGCGAGTCCGCCGGCGAGCGCGCCGAGTCCGGCGAAGAGGGGCGCCCGGCGGCGGGCGGTCGTGCGGGCGGGAGTAGTGGCGGGATTCTGGGTCATGGCGTCCTCCACGAGTCGAACGAGCTGGTCGTCGCGCAGGGGCGCGAGCGACGAGGCGGGGTCGGCGGCGCGGATCAGCCGGCGCAGCTCGTGCGCATCAGGATCGGTCATCGTCCGCTCCCCTCCTCTTCCCCTGCATGTCCGGCGGCGCCGCCGGTCTTACTCCACAGAGCCGCGAATCTCGCGCAGGCCCGGTGCAGCCGCACCGAGACGGCACCCGGAGTCACCCCGAGCACGTCCGCGATCTCGCGGGGGGCGAGCTCCTCCCAGACCGAGAGCCGGAGCAGCTCGGCGTCGGCGGGCTTCAGCTGCGCGAGCACCCGCGAGACGGCGTCGGCGACGTCGTCGTCGGGCTCGGGTCCGGTGTCCCGCGGCGGGTCGACGACCAGGATGCGGTGCGCCAGCCTGTCCTGCCGTCGGCGGCCGCGCTCGGCGTTGGCGAGCTGCAGGCGGGCGACTCCGATCGCCCAGGCGATCTCCTCCTCCGGCACGGCATCGATCCGGCGCCAGAGCACGATCATCGTCTCGGACAGGACGTCGTCGGCCGTGGCGGCGTCGGTCCGCCGCAGGAGGTAGCGGCGCACCGGATCCGCGGTCCGGGCGACCAGCGCCTCGAACCGCTCTCGTCGCTCGTCGGCGGGAGGCATCTGCACAGTCTTCCCTGTCCGGCTCGGCCGCGATCCTTACCGGAGTCGGGAACGCCTCCCCTCCCTGCTGGTCGAGTAGCCCCGCAGGGGCGTATCGAGACCCAGCCGGCCCAGAAGAAGCCCCCGTCGCCGGCGGATCTCGATACGCCCGCTCCGCGGGCTACTCGATCAGCAAGAAAGGGGGGGGCGGACGCACGAGCACCCCGCCGCAGTGCGCGACGGGGTGCTCGAAGTGCGTGGAGCCGGGGCTCAGCTCTCGAAGGTGGCGTCGAGGGTGATCTCGACTCCGGTCAGCGCCTTCGAGACCGGGCAGGTGGCCTTGGCCTCGTCGGCGGCCTTCAGGAACGCGGCCTCGTCGATATCGGAGACCTCTCCGCTGACGACGAGGTGGATGCCGGTCAGCTTGAAGCCGCCCGCGGAGTCCGGGCCGAGCGAGACGTCGGCGCGGACGTCGAGCGCCTCGACTGTGCCGCCGGCCTGGCCGAGCACGGCCGAGAACTGCATGGCGTAGCAGGCCGAGTGGGCGGCGCCGAGGAGCTCCTCGGGGCTGGTCGCGCCGTTGGCGTCGTCGGCGGCGCGCTTCGGGAACGAGACGTCGTAGGTGCCGAGCTTCGAGCTCGAGAGCTCGACCTGGCCCTCGCCGGTCTCGAGCGAGCCGTTCCAGGCGGTGCGTGCAGAACGAGTGGGCATGGTTCCTCCTCAAGCAGACGGGGAGAGCAGTAGAACGATCGTTCTCCCCTGATGCTCCGAGCCTACGGGGAACGCGCGTTCTCCTGCAACCACCCCTCGGGATGCACAGCGAGATGCCGGTTCGGGACGCCCACCCCGGCGTGTCGCGGACCGGAGCGGCGTCTCGCGGATCAGTGCAGGACCTTCAGCCCGATCACGCACGCGACGATTCCGAACACCAGCAGCGTGCGCACGAGCGAGAAGCCCTCGCCGCCGAAGAACATGCCGTACAGCACGGTCAGCGAGGCGCCGATCCCGACCCAGACCGCGTAGGCGGTGCCGGTGGGCAGCTCGCGCATCGCGTACGCGAGGCCGGCCATGCTGGCCACGACGGTGACTCCGAACACGACGGTCGGGCCGACGCGGGTGAATCCCTCGGACTTGCCGAGGGCGGTGGCCCACACGGCTTCGAGGACCCCCGAGAGAACGAGCACGATCCAGGACATGACGACTCCTACCGAGTCAGTCTTGTCGCTGTCCGGGTACTGCTCCCTCGTCCGGTCGCCGTCATCGGCTGTCCCCCATTGTGGCAAGCCTCACTGTGCGGACCGTGTGCAGTCAGCGCGGCTGAGCGGGGTTCGTCGGCACCTCGTGCGACGGCGGATTGATCGGCGGCCCGGACGTCGCGGGCGACACCGGCGACCCGGTGGATCCCTGCGACGTCTCGGGCAGCGACTCCGGAACGCGGCCGGCGGGCTCGGCGCCCTCGCGCAGCTGAGCGAGTCGCGAGCGGAGGATCGTGGTGATCGGCGCGCGGTCCCCGTGCGCCTCCTCGTAGCTCAGCAGCGCGACGACGCCCTCCTCGTCCAGGGGGCGGATGCGCTCGGCGATCGTGCCGAGCGAAATGTCGTTCCAGTCGGGCAGCGGCAGGTCCTCGCGGGAGGGTTCGGTCGACATGGTGCTCCTTCCGTTCGCCTCCATCCCAGCGGTTCCGGCCACCGGGCCCCAGGGGCTTGACCGCTGCTCAGGAACCGAGTCGCCCCGTCAACCGGCGGTGGAACCCGGTGCTGCGCTCGTCGAGCCCTTCGATCGACACGGTCGCGCCGTGGTCGCGGTACTTCGTCTCGATCGAGTCGAGCGCCGCGACGGTCGAGGCGTCCCAGATCTGCGCGTGCCGGAGGTCGACCACCACGTGCGCGGGGTCATCGGCGTAGGCGAAGCGGTCGACCAGGTCGTTGCTGCTGCCGAAGAAGAGGGGCCCGGTGACGTCGTACCGCACCGACTCCCCGTCGTCGGCGAGGATCCGCTCGACCGCGATCACGTGGGCGACCCGGCGCGCGAACAGGACCATCGCCAGCACCACCCCCACCAGCACGCCGAGCGCGAGGTTGTCGGTCGCGACCACGACGACCACGGTGACGACCATCACCAGCGTCTCGGGCAGCGGCATCCGCCGCAGCGTCGACGGACGGAGGCTGTGCCAGTCGACCGTCGTGATCGCCACGATCATCATCACCGCGGCGAGCGCCACCATCGGGATCCGCCCCATCAGCGAGCTCAGCCCGGTCACGAGCGCCAGGAGGAACACGCCGGCGACGACGGTCGAGAGGCGGGTGCGCGCGCGTCCGGTCTTCACGTTCAGCACGGTCTGCCCGATCATCGCGCAGCCCGCGATGCCGCCGTAGAAGCCCGCGAGGATGTTCGAGACGCCCAGCGCCCACGACTCGCGGCCCTTGTGCGACGGGGTGTCCGTCATCTCGTCGACGAGCTTCGCCGTCAGCAGCGTCTCCATCAGCCCGACGAACGCCACGCTCAGCGCGGTCGGCAGGATCAGCTGCAGCGTCTCGAGCGTCAGCGGCACCAGGAACGGGGTGATCCCGGGCAGCTGCCCGGTCAGCGGACCCTCGTCGGCCACGTCCGGCACGACGAGTCCGGCGACGATCACAGCGGTGGTCACGACGACGATCGCGACGAGCGGAGCCGGCACCGCCTTCGTGAAGCGCGGCAGCACCAGGATGATCGCGAGCGTCACGGCGAAGAGCACGTACGCGACCCACGGCACCCCGATCACGTGCGGCACCTGCGCGACGAAGATCAGGATCCCGAGCGCGTTGACGAAGCCGATCATCACCGAGCGCGGGATGAACCGCATCAGCCGCGCGAGTCCGGCGAGGCCGAACACGATCTGGATCACTCCGGCCAGGATCACCGTCGGCAGCACGTACTGCACCCCGTGCTCGCTCACGAGCGGGGCGATGACGAGCGCGACGGATCCGGCGGCCGCCGTGATCACTCCGGGCCGCCCGCCGAGGATCGACATGGTGAGCGCGAGCACGATCGACGAGACGAGGCTGACCATCGGATCCACGCCAGCGACGACCGAGAACGAGATCACCTCGGGCACGAGGGCGAGAGTGGTCACCATGCCGGCGAGGACCTCGCGCGACAGCTGCCGCGGCGAGCGCAGCGCGTCGAGCACGGTGATGACCCGGTGCACGGGCTGGGGGCGGGCGGGAACGGCCATGGGGTGGCTCCGGGGCGGGTCGGCTCTGACGAGCGGCTGTCGAGGGAGGAGCGCCACATCGCGCGGGGACCGCTCCGGCCGTGCCGGAGAATGGGGGCGGGGAGCGGATCGACAGCAAACCTACCGCAACGTGAGGTTTGCGGACACCTCGAGCGAGCGGAGCAGTGCGTGACGGACGAGCGGACGGCCGAGGAGGTCGAGGCGACCCTGCGCATCGGCGAGCTCGCCGACCGCTCCTCGATGTCGCTGCGCACCCTCCGCCACTACGACGAGGTCGGGCTGCTGAAGCCGAGCGGACGCACGGTCGGCGGGTTCCGCCTCTACACCGAGCGCGACGTCGACCGACTCCTCCTCATCCGCCGGATGAAGCCGCTCGGCTTCTCGCTCGACGCGATGGCCGAGCTGCTGAGCGTCGTCGACAGCCTCGAGAGCGCGGCCACCGCGGAGGAGGCGGCCGCGATCCGCACGCGCCTGGACGCGTTCGTCGCCGAGGCCGCCGCGCGCCGCGCGAAGCTCGAGGAGCAGCTCGAGATGGCCGACGAGTTCCTGGCACTGCTGCGCGAGCGATAGCCGCACGCCGTCGCCGGGAGGGTGGATCTCGATACGCCCGCTTCGCGGGCTGCTCGATCAGCGAGCAGGGACCGCTGCTTGCAGTACTCGATCAGCAGCAGGGAGCACTGCGCGGGCCGCTCGATCGGCACGCCGCTGCTGGTCGAGTAGCCGCGCAGCGGCGTATCGAGACCCGCCACCGCCCGGAGATCGGGATCTCGATACGCCCTCCCCGAGGGCTACTCGATCAGCAAGCTCCCCCTGCTGGTCGAGTAGCCGCGCAGCGGCGTATCGGTGATTGCCTTGGTGGTGTCGCGGGGTTCTGACTCGATCGCGTATCTGACGCCTAGCCGGGCTGTCTTGGTCTCGAATTGTCGAACCCCGCGACACCGTTTGAAGCGTCCGGTCGGCGGTCATGACTTGATAGAAGCCTGACCGACCTGTGGTCTCATCACCGATTTGTCTGTCCACTGATCGGACGCGTGACCCTCGGAAGGGACGTGTCCAGCATGACAACAAACACCGTTCAAGCCCAGCCCGGCCGCGAGATCGTCGCGGGCATCGACACTCATCAGGATAGCCACCACGTCGCGGTCCTCGACACGGCCGGCCGCCTGGTCGCCGATCAGGCGTTCCCCGCGACCACCGCCGGATTCGTGGCGTTGCTGTCCTGGATCGCCGTGTTCGGGACGCTGCTGCGCATCGGCGTCGAGGGAACCAGCTCCTTTGGCGCTGCGCTGACCCGGTTCCTGCTCGCGCAGAACGTGTCCGTGATCGAGGTCCCACCCGGTGACGCGGCCGCGCGCCGCCGACGGGGGAAGACCGACGCGTTCGACGCGGAAGCCGCCGCCCGACGCGCGCTCGAGGAACGATCCCCGCGGATCCCGAAGGACACGACCTCCACCGTCGAAGCCTTGCGACTGCTCAGCGCGACCCGGAATCTGCTGGTCAAACAGCAGAAGGAGATCACCGGTCAAGTCGACCAGTTCCTGATCACCGCCCCCGACGCCCTCCGCGACCTACCCCGCGAAGGAACTCGGAAGACCCGGATGCGCCGTCTCGCCGCCCTTCCCGACGCCACGACCGGCGACGTCGTCACCGACACCCTCACCCGGCTGCTGCGTCAACACGCCATCCGCTGGATCGCTCTGGACACCGACGCCGCAGCACTCGAGAAGCAACTCCGCGTCCTCGTCGAACTCCGCGCTCCGCGCCTGCTCGAGGTCTACTGCGTCGCCGCGATCACAGCCGCGGAACTCCTCGTCGCGGTCGGCGAGAACGGCCACCGCATCCGCAACGAAGCAGCCCTCGCGAAACTCTTCGGCGCCGCCCCGCAACCCGTGTCCTCCGGGAAGACCCACCGGCACCGCCTCTCCCGAGGCGGCAACCGGCAAGCGAACTCCGCGCTCTATCAAATCGCGGTCGTCCGCCTCTCCCACGAACAACGAACCCGCGACTACCGCGACGCCCACCTCGCCGCAGGCAAAACCACCAAAGACACCCTCCGCCTCCTCAAACGAGCCCTCTGCCGCGAACTCTTCCCCCACCTCTGCCGACCTTGACAAATAGAAGCTTCGAGACCCACGTCATCAGGAGGGGGTGGATCTCGATACGCCCGCTGCGCGGGCTACTCGATCAGCAGAGACGGGCCGCCGCGCGGGCTGCTCGATCAGCAGAAGCGCCGACCCGTCAGCGGGACGCGCGCGGGGGCGCCGAGCTCTCGCGGACGATCAGCTCGGGGCGCTCCGACGAGAAGGTGGCGCCCCCGCCGTCCTCCATCGCGCGCAGCAGCAGGCCGAAGCCGCGGCGGCCGAGGCCCGCGAAGTCCTGGCGCACCGTCGTCAGCGCGGGGGTCCACATCCGCGCGAGGGGATGGTCGTCGAAGCCGACCACGCTGACGTCCTCCGGAACGCGGAGCCCCGCCTCCGTGAGCCCCTTGATGACCCCCATCGCGATCTCGTCGTTGCCGCAGAACACCGCCGTGACCTCGGGATCCTCCGCGAGCCGGTGCGCCAGAGCGCGCCCCGACTCCGGCTCCCAGGTCGCCTCGAGCGGAGTCGGCGCCACGGCGACGCCCGCCTCCTTGAGCGCCCGGCGCCATCCCGTGGTCCGGCCGTCCTCGCGGCGCGACGGCGGCACGCGCACGTGGTGCACGGTGCGGTGGCCGAGCTCGAGCAGGTGCTCGGTCAGCGCCTGGGCGGCGTGCAGCTCGTCGAGCACGGCCTGCGGGATCCCCCGCCCGCGCACCCCCGAGAGCGCGACGACCGGCACTCCGGGCGGCAGCGCCGCGACCATGGCGACGCCGGGCGGGTCGAACTTCAGCACCGCGATGCCGTCGGGGCTCTGGCTCAGCACGAGCGAGAGCGCCTTCTCGATGTCGTCCGGGTCGGCCGACTCGATGACCGTGATGGTGACGGTCCAGCCGCCGGCGCGCGCCTCCTCCTCGATGCCGCGGATCGCCTCGGCGTAGCCGTACTGCGAGGTGTTGCCGGCGACGACCGCGATCGTGCGGGAGCGGCGGGTGACGAGGGTGCGCGCGGCGGCGCTGGGGCGGTAGTTCAGCTCGGCGATCGCGGCGAGCACGCGCTCGCGCTTGTCGGGAGCCACCTTCGCGGCACCCGTGAGCACCCGCGAGACCGTGGGCACCGAGACTCCCGCGAGCGCCGCGACGTCGGCGATGACCGGGGCTTTCGCCGCCCTGTCCCGCTTCATGTCGTCTCGCTTCCGTCCTCGGCCGTCGCGCTGGTGCAGGGCGAGCCACGAGGGGGCGGAGGCGATCGGCGCCGCGTCGGTCTCGGAGGCGCTCACTTCACCGCGCCGCTCGTGATGCCCGAGATGATCTTGCGCTGGGCGAAGACGAACACCAGGAGGAGGGGCAGGCTCATCAGGATGATATAGGAGAAGATCAGGTGCCAGTTCTGGAGGTAGAGCCCCGCGCTGGCCACCTGGTAGAGGTTCAGCGGCAGGGTGTCGAGCCGCCCGCCGACCACGAACAGCGCGTAGAAGACGTCGTTCCAGATGTACAGGCAGATGAGGATCGTCGCCGTCGCGAGCACGGGCATCAGCAGCGGCAGGATGATCGTGAAGAACACCCGGAACGGTCGCGCCCCGTCGACCCGGGCCGCCTCCTCGAGCTCCGCCGGGATCGTCCGGACGAAGCCGGTGACGAAGAAGATCACCGTCGAGAGGTACATCCCCATGTACACGCCGACCATGCCGACGGCGGTGCCGGCGAGTCCGAGCTGGCGCAGGAGGAGCACCACGGTCACGACGGCCGGCGGCAGGACGATGCCGCTGATCGCGAGGGCGTAGACGAGGGCCATCCCCCGCCCTGTGCGGCGGCCCAGGATCCACGCGGCCATCGAGCCGAGCACGAGCACTCCCAGCACCGACGGCACCATGACGAGCACGCTGCCGAGGAACGCCTGCACCATCCGCCCGTCGGTGAAGACGGTGGCGAAGTTCTCGAGCAGCTGCCACTGCGACGGAGCCGCGAGGTTCGGGTTCAGCGCCTCGGCCTGGGTCTTGCCCGCGGTGCTGACGATGAGCCAGAACGGGACGCCCAGGAGCAGGACGACGGCCGCGAGCGCGGCGGTGGGTTGCGCGAGGCGGGCGAGCGTCCGCGAGGCGGACGGGCGGTTCCGGACGGGGGTGGGAGCAGGTGCGGGGTTCCGCGCCGGAGCGAGCTTCTCGACCATGGTGCTCACAGCACGTCCTCTCGACGGCGCAGGATGCGGATGACGGGGAAGGCCAGGAGGGCGACGGCGACGAAGAGGATGAGGCTCATCGTGGTCGCCTGGGCGAACAGGCCCTGGCCGAAGGTGCGGAAGATGAAGATGTTGAGCAGCTCGGTCGTGCCGCCCGGGCCGCCCTCGGTGGTCGCCTGCACGATGTCGAAGCCGTTCATCGATCCGAGCAGCGCGGTCGCCACGTTGAAGGTCAGCGCCGGCGCGATCAGCGGGAAGCGGATGTCGCGGAACGTCTGCCACCACGAGGATCCGTCGAGGCGCGCGGCCTCGAGCACGTCGCCGCTGATCGTCTTGAGGCCCGCCAGGTAGATCAGCATCGAGAGGCCCATCCACTTCCACGAGTGGATGAGGGCGACGACGACGATCGTCCACGTGGTGTCGCCGAGCCACGCGGTCGAGACGGTCTGGCCGGTCACGAACGACAGGATGCCGTTGAGCGCGCCGTCGGGCTTCAGCAGCGCCTGGAACACGTAGCCGACGGCGAGCGCCGACATGATCACCGGGATGAAGAACATCACCCGGGCGAAGCGGTTGACCCGCGTGTCCTTCTCGAAGAGCAGCGCCAGGATCAGCCCGAACAGGTTCTGGAAGACCGCGACGAGCACTGCGTAGACCAGTGTCACCCGCAGCGCCTGGGTCAGCGTGCCGCTCTGGAACAGGTCGACGAAGTTCGAGATCCCGACGAAGCCGATGGCCGACTTGAAGCTCGACCAGTCGGTGAACGCGTAGACGAAGTTGAAGAGTGTCGGCACGAAGAAGAACACGACCAGCACGACGAGGGCCGGCACGAGGAAGACCAGCGGATGATCGGACCGGCGACCGCGGGGCGACCCGTCGGACTTCAGGGCGCGGGCGAGGACGCGGGGAGGCGCGGCTGCTCGGGTGGTGGACACGCGGTCACTGCCTTTCGATGGGGAGGAGTGCCGGGGCCCGTCGTGCGGACGGGCCCCGGCGTCGAGTGGCTAGAAGCCGGTGGCTCCCTGAGCCTTCGCGAGCTGCGCGAACTGGTCCTGCGTCGCCTGCGCGACCTCCTCCGGGGTCTTGGTGCCCTGGATCATGTCGGCGAGGTAGATGTACAGGTCCGGGTTGGCGATCGCCAGGGCCTGCATCGAGCCGACGGAGGTGCCGACCGACTCGCTGACCGAGACGAGCGCGGTGGGGACGGTGTCGGGCGTGGTGACCGAGGGCTCGAGCGAGATGGTGTTCTGCGCCTCGACGAAGTCGGCGTAGCCGTCGCCGAGCCAGTAGGAGAGGAGCTGGCGCGAGGCCGCCTCCTTCTTCTCGTCACCGGTCTTGAAGGCTACGAGCGCGTTGGACTGGTCGGGGATGAAGGTGCCGACGTTGCCCGAGGGCGAGATCGGGAAGAAGCCGATCGTGTCGTTCAGCGTCTCGGTGTCGGACAGCGACTGCAGCTGGCCGAAGAAGGAGTTGACCTGCACGACCATCGCCGCGTCACCGGCGAGGAGGGCGGCGCCCTGGTCCTCGAAGGTGGCGGTCTTGATGTCCTCGTTGAAGAGGCCCTCGTCGATCAGGCCCTTGTAGGAGTCGATCGCCCCCTGGATGGTCGGGTCGGTGAACTTCTCCTCGCCGGAGTTGACGCGGTCCCAGAGGCCGTCGGCCGCGGCGTCGGCGAGCTGCACCTGCACCCACCACTGGGTGGCCCAGCGGTCGGCGCCCATCTCGAAGAACGGGGTCTCGCCCGCGGTCTTGAGCTGGCGGGCGGTCTCGAGGAACGAGGCCCAGTCGGTGGGGAGCTCGGTGATGCCGTTCTCCTCGAAGACCTTCTTGTTGTAGTACACGCCCTCGACCGCGGGGGTCGAGACCAGCGCGGCGTAGCGGGTGTCGTCGAGGGTGCCGGTGATGTCGGCGAGCGCGGGATCGAAGTCCTCGAGCCAGGGGGCGCCGTCGAGGCTCTGCAGGTTGGTGGTCGCGTTGAGGGCGGTGAGCTGCGAGGCGGTGGGCTGCCAGAACGCCAGGTCGGGCTTGTCGCCGGTGGCGACCTTGGTCTGCACGCCCTGCTCGTAGGGGTCCGGGATCGTCTCGATCTCGACGGACGCGCCGGTGAGCTCCTCGAAGCCCTCGACGACCGACTCCGGGACGGTGTTCGAGTTCTGCGCGGCCCAGATGGTGAGCTCGGTGCCCTCGAGGTCGGCGTCCTGGGCGGGCCAGGAGGCGGGAGCGGCAGCGCCGCCGTCGGTGCCGCCGCCGGCCCCCGGGTCGCTGCAGCCGGCGAGGAGCAGGGCGGAGGCGGCCGTGAGGACGGCCGCACTGAGGAGTGACTTCTTCATCGAAATACTCGAGCTTTCTGTGTGTGGAGAGGGTATGCCGGGACGGGTGGACCCGGCAGGGGGGTCAGGTGGTGCGGAGGGACAGTCGGAAGGTGCGGGCGGAGGGACCGGAGCCGGTGGGCCGGACGGTGAGGCGGGCCGTGGCCGCGTCCCAGTCGGCACCCCAGGCCGGGAGCGCCACGGGGAAGACGACCGACACGTCGACGTCCTGCCCGAGCAGCTCCGGGAAGTGCAGCACGACGTCGTCCGTGCCGCTGCGGCGCCAGAGGGAGACGAGGTGCTCGTCCTCGGTGCACAGCGCCAGGGCGACCGCGTCGTCGGTCCAGCCGGGCAGGCCGAGCGGCCAGCGGGGCGCGGAGGAGGCGATCGCGCCGCGGAGCGACTTGGCCGCGGTGACGGCCTCGTGCACCAGCGCGAGCTGCGGGTCGGACATCCGGTTGAGGTAGCCCGAGAGGTAGAACCGGCCGAGGAGGCCCGTGACCAGGCAGAACGCGATCTCCTCGTCGTCCATGTCGGCCTGCGGGTACGCCCAGCTGGCCGCCTGCTCCGGGAGGAGCATCATCGGCGCCGCGGCCGCGATCGGCGGGTAGAGGCGGAAGTCCTGCTGGTCGGAGGTCGACTGCATCTGCAGCCGCGACATCACGGCCCAGTCCTGCCGCATCGCTCCCGAGGAGCAGCTCTCGATCACCAGGGTCGGGTGCCGGTCGAGCAGGGCGTCGAGCCAGGCCAGGTAGGCGCGGTTGTGGCCGAGCAGTCCGTCGCCGACGGAGTCGGAGGCCGCGTCGGTGCCCGGGCCCGCGTCGATGTTGTAGTCGAACTTGAAGAAGCCGATGCCGAAGTCGGCGACCAGGCGGTCCACCGTCTCGTCGAGGTGGGCGACGGCGGCCGGGTGGCGGAGGTCGAGGTGGAAGCGCTCGTGCTCCTCGATGCGGATGCCGCAGCGCTGCAGGAACGCGTCGTCGGGGAGGCGGTCGGCCATCGGGCTGTCGACGCCGATCACCTCCGGCTCGAGCCAGAGGCCCGGGACCAGGCCGTGCCCGTGGATCCGATCGACGACCTCGCCGAGACCGCCGGGGAAGCGCTTCGCGGACGGCTGCCAGGCCCCGACGCTGCTCCACCAGCCGCCGGGCACGCCGCTCTCGTCGTACCAGCCGGCGTCGATGCAGAAGATCTCGGCACCCGCGGCGGCCGCGGCGTCGATCAGCGGCAGCAGCTTCTCGGTGGTCGGGTCGCCGTTGAGGGTGTTCATGTAGTCGTTGAAGACGACGGGCAGGGCGGTGTCGTCGGGGTGCGACCGGCGGGTCGCGCGGCGGTGGTGCGTCAGCGCGGAGACCGCGGCGTCGGCCGTGGCTCCGAGCGCCACGGTCACCGGGACCGAGGTGAAGACGTCCCCCGCTTCGAGGGCGCGGATCCAGCCGTGATCGAGGTCGGTCGGACCCGAGAGGGCGAGCGTTCCGCCGTCGATGTCCTCGCCCACCTCCCAGCGCCACGCTCCGTTGTGCTCGATCTGCCAGAGCAGGGCGGCGTCGGGGGCGAGGAGGCCGCCGACCGGGAGGTGCGAGCCGGTGGACCAGCTGCCGGTGGACACGGCGCCGACCGCGCCGCGCGGGTCGTGGCCGGTGATGTCCTCGCGGAGCGTCACGAAGCCGGAGTCGCGGACGGGCGCGGTGCGCCAGCGCCCCTCCCCCAGCCAGTCGTTCTCGCCGCGCAGCAGCGACCAGCGGGTGAACGCGTCCTTGCCGTCGGCGCCGGCCGGGGCCCCGAGGTCGGCGCTCCAGGACGCGACCGAGCGCAGGACCTGGCGCGACAGCGCTCCGACCGCGACCTCGGACGTGACGGCCGCGACTCCGACGACCTGCCGCAGGACCGCCCGGGCGACGACGCCGAACGACGGAGCCTCGGCCTCGATCTCGAGGACGGCGACTCCGTCGACGAGGCTCTCGCGGTGCGAGACGTAGCGCATCGCCGCACCGATGCGGGTGTGGGTGAGGCGGGAGCTCGCGGGGTCGTGGCCGGCGGCGGCGGTGGTGATCTCGAAGAACGGGGCGACGTGCGTCGCCTCGAGCCGGACGCCGGGAGCGGCGACGGCGGACAGCGCGAGCGGAGCACCGGGCGGGCAGTCGAAGGTCAGTCGGAGCCCGTCGCGGGGCCCCCAGGTCAGCTGCTCGGGCACAGGGGCTCCTCGTCGTCGCGGAGTGGGAAGGGCGTGGTCCCGGATTCGGGACTGGACAGATACTGATACCGATTTCACGAAAGTGCAAGCCCGTGATGAAAGCGTTATCTGCACGCTCGGCCGGCGGGGCGATGGAGTCTGGTAGCGATTTCAGAGATGTCTGGAGATCAGCGCGTGATATCGATATCGTGCTGGCACCGACCCGTCTCGACCTCGCCTCGACAGCGAGTCCAGATCCCTTCTCAGCGTTGAGGAACCGATGCACACTCCCCACCCCTTCTCGAGGCGGATCACCGCCTCGATCGCCGCCCTGGTCGCATTGCCCGTGCTGGCCGCCTCGACACTCGTCGGCGGTGGTCCCGCGGCAGCGGTCGACACTCCTCCCACCCCCGCCGTCCTCTACACGTTCGACCAGAACCCCTCGGCGGCCACCATCGCCAACCAGGGATCCCTCGGCTCCGCCTTCGACGCCCGCGTCCGCAACGCGACGTCGCTGCCGCGCGGAACCGGTCCGGTCGCCGGGTCCGGCGCCTCCGGCCTCTTCCCCGGAGGGGCGCAGGGCTCGTCGACGACCGCCGCGCCCTACCTCGACATCCCCGCGGGACTCTTCGCGGACACGTCGGCGATGACCGTCTCGACCTGGATCAAGTGGGACGGCGCCAACGCCGGCCAGCTCCCGTGGTCTTACATCATCGGCAGCGACGCGCTCCCCCGCGACAACTGGGGGCTCTACCACGTGCCGAACGAGGGCGGGCAGTCGAAAGCCGCGGCCAACACCGGCACCGAGGTCAAGGCGGTGTCCTCCACTCCGCTGCCCACGAACACCTGGGCGCAGATCACCACGGTCGCCACGACCGACTCCGTCTCGTACTACATCAACGGCTCGCTCGTGCGGACGGAGGCGGTCTCGCTCGACTTCGCGAAGCTCGCCTCGCCGTCCAGCACCCGCTCGGGCCTCATCGGCCGCGTGCCGTGGGCGGGGCCCTACGCCGCGTTCTTCGGCGGCCAGTTCGACGACTTCGCGGTCTACCGCACCGCCCTCACGGCCGAGCAGGTCTCGAACGCCTACCTCGAGGACGCGGGCGCGATCGTGTCGGTCGAGCGTCAGAGCTTCAGCGTCTCCACCGCCGCGAAGGTCGCGCCGGCCCTCCCCGCGAGCGTGAACGTCACGCGCGAGTCCGGGCCCGCCACCGCGGCGATCACCTGGGACGCCGTCCCCGCCTCGGCCTACGCCACCGCCGGTGCGACGTTCACCGTGAACGGCACCGTCGCCGGATGGTCGACCCCGTTCACCACGGCCGTCACGGTCACGGCGCGGCCGACCGAGCCGATCGCCGTCGACTTCGGTCAGGACACGGGCGAGTTCCGCGGAGGAGCCTCCGGCACCCTCTACGGCCTCGGCGACGAGGGCTCGCCCACGCAGGCGCTCGTCAACGGCGCGGCGATGACCAACGTGTCGCAGAAGCCCCCGTTCGGCACGCAGCACCCGGGCGGCGACGCCTTCACCGTCGAGAAGACCTTCTTCGACAAGTACGGCGAGGACCTCTACCTCTACACCCAGGATTACTACCCCGACTGGCCCTACAACGGCGGGAAGCGCCCCGGTGACGACCGCAGCTACGTCCGCGACGCGAGCGGACGCCTGACCGACGACTTCACTTCTGCTCCGAACGGTGTCTGGGACTACCTCGAGGTGCTCGAGATCGTCGTCGACGAGGTCGCCCGCGAGGCCGAGAACCCCGAGAAGTACGTCTTCATCCCGTTCAACGAGGTCGATCTGCAGTGGCTGAACTCGGACGACCTCTACAACCGCTACATGCACGTCGGCAACCAGCCCAACAGCTTCACCCCCGGTGGGGCGACCGACTGGAAGGCGGCGTGGGACGTCATCACCGCCACCTACGCGAAGCACGGTCTCGCACGTCCGCAGATCGCGGGCCCCGGAGACGCCGCCTGGCGCGGTGAGGGCAACATCAAGACGTTCCTGAACATGGCCCGCGCGACGAACACGGTGCCCGACATCTACGTCTGGCACGAGCTCCGCGGCTACCAGTGGCTCCCCGACCGCGCGTCGGACTTCCGCCGCTACGCCGCCGAGGTGGGCATCGCCGCCGCCGACATCCCCTCGATCAACATCACCGAGTGGGGCGCCAGCACCGACATGAGCTCGCCCGCCAACCTCCTGCGCTGGTTCGCCGGCTTCGAGGCGGCCAAGATCGACGCCCAGACGGCCTACTGGACCGCCTCCGGCACGCTCTCGGACAACCAGGCCAAGGTCAACGCCGCGAACGGCGGCTGGTGGCTCTTCAAGTGGTACGGCGACCTGACCGGATCGCGCACGGCCGCGGTCACCACGAACCGCGAGAAGGCGATCGCCGCGATCGACCGGGACGCCGACCGCGCCCAGGTCATCGTCGCGGGCATCCCCGACGGCCGTGACGGCGCGCTGACGCTGAACGGCCTCGACAGCGCGACCTTCGGCCCCTCCGTCGACGTCGAGGTCCGCGAGGCCGTCGTCAGCGGCACCGACGGCATCGCGGGGACTCCCCGGGTCGTCCTCGCCGACGACGCCGTGTCCGTCGTGAACGGCCGCGTCGAGCTCCGGATCCCCTCCGCGAACTCGTCGAGCGCCTACCAGGTCGTCGTCACTCCCGCCGCGACCCGCGACGTGGAGGCGGCCGCCGCCGCCCAGGGCGAGCGCCACGTGATCGAGGCCGAGGCCACGCGCCTCACCGCCGCGGCCACCCGCACGCCCGACGGCTACCGCGCCTCCGGCGACCGCGACGTCTCCGGCTTCGCCGCTGTGGGCTCGCGCGCCGACTGGACCGTGTCGGTGGCGCAGGCCGGCCTCTACCGCCTGCAGATCCTCGGGGCCACGCCCGGCCGGGCCGCGCAGCACGCGGTCTTCGTCGACGGCGCGTTCTCGACGCTCGCCCAGTACGGAGCGAACGCGATCAAGCCGAGCAACGTCCGCACCGTCGCCCGCGGCAGTGCCGAGGTGTACGTCGCCCTCAGCGCCGGCACCCACACCGTCGGAGTGCGCACCAGCAAGGACGGGACGACCCTCCTGCCCGGCGCCGGTGCCGACGGCGGAGTGACGCTCGACCGCTTCGAGCTCGTCCGGGTCGGCGACACGGCGAACACCGAGTCCGTCGAGTACCCGGCGACCGGGTTCCGCCTGATCGACGGTGCGACGCTCTCGGGCGGACGCCTCTCGCTCGAGACCGGCGAGCGCGCCGACCTCTACCCGTCGACGTTCGAGTCCGGCTACTACGACCTCGCCGTGGCGTGGGAGGGTGCCGCCGGCACGACGCTGACGGTCGATGTCAACGGCCGCCGCGCGGGGACCTTCGCGCCGGGCACGACGACGGTCCGCGTCCACCTGCCCGAGGGCATCAGCGAGGTCGAGCTGGCGAGCACCGGCAGCGTCCGCGTCGGGTCGGTCACGACCACCCGTGCGGTCGCGGGTGACGCCTCCATCGTCCGCGTGCAGGCCGAGGACCTCGCCACCGTCGACCTCGGCGGCACGGCCGCGGTCGCCGGCTTCGGCGGAGCCCTCACCAACGGATCCGGGACCGGCTACGTGACGGGGCTCGGCATCACCGACGCGAACCCGGCGAACGAGGGCACGCTCACCGTGCCCCGCCTGCCGGGCTTCGACAAGGCCGGCGCCTACGACGCCGTCGTGCACTACTCGAACGACGACATCGAGGGGACGCACGACTACAACCCGCAGGTCGTCGACCTCGGGCTGCAGGCCGAGGAGGCCGGCACCACGGGCCTCGTGGGCCGCACCACCTTCCGCTACACCTACTCCTCCAGCAACTTCTGGGAGGCGGTCCTGCCGCTGGACCTCGCGACCGACTCCGGTCCGGTGACCTTCGGCAACACCCGCTCGACGCTGTTCATCGACGAGGGCCCGACGACCAGCACGAGCGACGACCGGGTCCTGCCCGGCTACGCGGTCGCGCCGGACGTCGACTGGATCGACTTCGCTCCGTTCGTCCTGCCGGCGCAGGAGACGAAGCTGAACGTCGCCAGCACGGCCGCCGTGCGCTGCATCTCGGGCAAGGCGGTCGTGACGGTCACCTCGGTCAACCGCGACGCGGTGCCGGTCGACGTGACGATGACCCGGGGGACGACCGTGAAGTCGTTCGCGTCGGTCGTGCCCGGCAAGGCGGCGACCCACGCCTTCAGCACCCGCCTGGCGGTGCTGCCGGCCGGCGACGTGTCGGTGGCGGTGAGCCGGTCCGGCGGCGGAGCGGGAGCGCACACGCAGACGGTGGCGCACCCCGCGCTGACCTGCCGGTGAGTCGCGGGCGGTGAGCGGCGGACCTGGTCCGACGTGATCCGGCCCTGACGACGAGGACCTCCCGGGTCGAGCTGCTGCTCGGCCCGGGAGGTCCTCGTCGTCAGGGCGGGTATCGACCGTCGCGAACAAGGCCGAGGAGGGCGATCGGGCCTGTTCCCAGAGGATCGCGCCGCTCAGCCTTCGTTCTGCAGGCCGACCGCGCGCGACCGGGGTCAGTCGCGGTCGCGGGCCCGCTCGCCGCGCTCGCTCCGGCGCTTCGTCGCCAGGTGCAGCAGGGCGCCGATGCCCAGCAGGGCGGCGCCGTAGGCCCAGACGATCGGGTCCTGCTGCGTGAGCAGGAGGACGCAGGACGCGACTCCGAGGACCGGGATCGCCGTCCAGACGCGGAAGTGGTCGTGCTCGACGCGGTCGCGGCGCAGCACCAGGACCGCGACGTTGGTGCTGATGAAGACGAGCAGGAGGAGGAGCACGACGGTCTCGGCGAGCGTCGCCAGATCCCCGACGAGCGTCAGGAGGCACGCCGCCACGGTGGTGACGACGATCGCGACCCAGGGCGTACGGCGCTTCGGCAGGACCTTGCTCAGCACGGCGGGCAGCAGCCGCTCCTCGGCCATGCCGTAGGTGACGCGGCTGGCCATGATCATGGTCAGCAGGGCGCCGTTGGCGACCGCGATCAACGCGATGAGGCTGAAGAGCCAGGCCGGGACGCCGACTCCGGAGGCGGTGACGACGTCGAGCAGCGGCGCGGAGGATCCGCTCAGCTCGTCGGCGGGCAGCGCGATCGAGCTGGCGAGGCCGACGAGGACGTAGACGCCACCGGCGGCGAGCAGCGATCCGAAGAGGGCGCGCGGGTAGACGCGACTGGGGTCGCGCACCTCCTCGGCGACGTTCGCCGAGGTCTCGAAGCCGACGAAGGAGTAGTAGGCGATGATCGCGCCGCCGAGCACCGCGAGGGCGGGCCCCTGCTCGCCGCCGATCTCGACCGTGCGCGAGAGGTCGCCGCCGCCGCCTGCGACGAGCAGCGCGACGCAGGCGATCACGATGAGCAAGCCGCTGACCTCGATCACGGTCATCACCGTGTTGCTGAGGAGCGACTCCGCCACGCCTCGCGCGTTCAGGCACGCGACCAGGATCAGGAACACGATCGCGGCGGGCACGGTGGGCACGTCGAGGAAGGTGCCGAGGTAGTCGCCGGCGAACGCGAGCGACAGACCCGCCGCGCTCGTCACTCCGGCCGCGAGCATCGCGAACCCGACGAGGAACGAGACGATCGGACGGCGGAACGCGCGCTGGGCGAAGACCGCGGCGCCGCCCGCCTTCGGGTACTTGGTGACGAGCTCGGCGTAGGAGCCGGCCGTCAGGAGTGAGAGGCCCAGCGCGAGCAGCAGCGGCATCCAGACGGCGCCGCCGACCTCGTTCGCGAGGGTGCCCATGAGGGCGTAGATGCCGGCGCCGAGCACGTCGCCGAGGATGAAGAAGAAGAGGAGCGGGCCGGTGATGCGGCGCTTCAGCTTCTGTCCTTCGGTGGTCGTCGTGGTGGGCTCACTCGTGGTCGCCATGTCGTCCTCCCGTCACGTGCGCTCCGGGATCGGGCGGCACGACGGGCCAGGCTAGGCCGGGCACGGCGGGGGCGGACAGAGACTTGACCCCGCGGGACGCGGCACGATAGGGGACGGATGTCGGGTTCGGCGCGCTCTCGCGTCAGTCGTGCACGATGTGGCCGCCGCCGCGCTGGCGGGCCATCGCGGCGCCCTCGCGCTCGGCCTCGTCGCGGTCGGAGTGGTGGGTCAGCGGGACGCGGGCGTCGGCGATGCGGTTGTGCCAGCCGTCGTCGTCGGCGTAGGTCTCGATGGGGGCGATGCGGGTGGTGCTGGACTGCACGGGGCTCCTGTCGTGTCGGGTCCTCCAGGCAATCGTGCGGGCCGGAGGGGCGGGAGGGGCTTGACCGGTGGGGCGGGTGCGGCGACCCTTGCGGCCCGCGAGTCCGCGAAGTTGTCGTACTCGGCGCTCGAGTACGACAACTTCTGGAGAGTCGAGCGCGGCTTGGTCGGCGGAGAGAGCGGGTCCCGCGAGTCCGCGAAAGTTGTCGTAGTCGGCGCTCGAGTACGACAACTCTTGCGGAGTCGAGGTCGCAGGCGGCGGGGTCGGCTCGCAGGAACGCGTTCGGCTCGCAGGATCGGAGGAGTCCTGCGAGCCGAACGCGATGTGACGAGCCGGAGGTGCGGAAGCCGGCCCCGAGCGGGCTAGGAGATCTTCGCGCGCAGAGCCGCGGCGGCCTCGCCGACGTCCGGCGCACCGTAGATGGCGCCGCCCGCGACGGCGACCACGGCGCCCGCGGACTGCACCGACTCGATCGTGGCGGTGCTCACTCCGCCCGCCACCGAGAACGGCACGCCCGAAGATTCGCCGTCGCGCAGCAGCGTGTCGAAGGTGAAGCCGTCCTCGGCCTGCTCGTCCAGGCCCGCATGCATCTCGACGAACTCGGCGCCGAGCGCGACGACCTCGCGGGCGCGGGCGGCCTTGTCCGGCACGCCGATGAGGTCGACGACGACGCCCTTGCCGTGCTTCTTCCCGGCGGCGATCGCGCCCGCGATCGTGCTGTCGCCGGCGACTCCGAGGACCGTCACGAGGTCGGCTCCGGCCGTGAAGGCCATGTCGGCCTCGAGCTCGCCGGCGTCCATGGTCTTGAGGTCGGCGAAGACGATCTTGTCGGGGTGGGCGTCCTTGATCGCGGTGATGGCCGAGAGGCCCGCGCTCTTGATGAGCGGGGTGCCGAGCTCGAGGATGTCGACGTGCGGAGCCGCGGCGGCGGCGAGCTCGAGGGCGGCCTCGGTGCTGAGGGTGTCCATGGCGAACTGGAGCTTCACGGGGTTCTTCTTTCTCTAGGGAGTGCGGGGAGTGCGGGGGTCATTCGAGGTTCGCGTGGCGCGGCCAGAGCTCGTCGGCGCTCTCGCCGCGGCGCTTCCACAGCGCGTGGAACAGGGCGTCGCCGGTGAGCACGACGACCTGCTCGAAGAGCCCGCCCGAGTACTGCGCGGAGGCGGTCCCGGAGCGGTCGAGCTTCTCGGCCGCCGGCACGATCACGACCGCGGAGGCGAGCTCGGCCAGCGGCGATCCGGAGGCCGTCGTGATCGCGGCGACTCGAGCACCGGCGTCCACGGCCGACTGCGCCGCGCGGACGATGCCGCCCGTGGTGCCGGAGCCGCTCGCCGTGAGCAGCACGTCGCCCTCGCGGATCGCAGGAGTGGTGACGTCGCCGACCACGTGCACGACGAGACCGAGGTGCATGAGGCGCATGGCGGTCATCCGCAGGGCGAGGCCGGAGCGGCCGGCGCCGTGCACGAAGACGCGGTCGGCGTCGGCGAGCAGCGCGGCGACGGGCTCGAGCCGGTCGTCCTCGGTGAGGGACGTGGCCGCCGCGGTCACTTCGGCCACGATCACGGCCAGCGCCGTCGCGGGGTCTGCGGTGGGGTCCTCGATGTCGGGCATGAGTCCAGCCTGCTCTCGCCGGTCGCCGGAGTCGGCCCCCTGATGGAGCAGGCACGCCTACCCGATCAGGTAGGCGGGCCTCGGAGGAGGTAGGACGGGTAGGTTCGACGGATGGACTCCTCCCCCGCCTCCCGCGCGCTGCTGCTCGAGCACGCCCGCACCGTCGCCGAGCAGGCCGACCGGCACGCGGTCGCACTGGAGTCGGTGCTCGCCGCCCTGCGCGCCGAGCGCCTGGACGATCGGGCGGCCCGCGCCGTCGCCATCGACATCGCCGCGAACGCCCTCGTCGAGCTGCGCACCGCGACGGACGAGCAGCGCAGCGCCATGCTCGAGCCCGTCGTGGGCGCCTTCGCGCGCCTCCGGAGCGACCTGCGCCCGCTCGTGCGCTTCGGCGACCTGGACGTGCAGTTCGTCGAGCCGCCGACCACCGGTCGCGCCCTGCCCGGCGAGGTCGCCCACGCGGCCCGCGCCATCGTCAGGAGCGCGGTGCTGGCCTTCGTCGAGTCGGAGCAGACGCGGCGCGTGCGGATCCAGTGGGACTGCGACGGGCTGAATCTCCTGATCGAGATCCGCGACGACGGCCGCGGCGAGCTGACCGCCCGCGACGAGGCCCTGCGCCCGATCGCCGAGCGCGTCCGCGGCCTCGACGGCGACCTCGCGATCACGTCGACCGCCGGCTGGGGCTCGACCCTGTCGATCCGCCTGCCTCTGGACCCGCCCGCTCAGCCCGACGGCCTCGACCTCGCCGAGCTGAGCGCCCGCGAGCGCGAGGTGCTGCACCTGATCACGCTCGGCGCCTCGAACCAGCGCATCGCCGACGACCTCGGCATCAGCGGCAACACGGCGAAGTTCCACGTCTCGAACCTGCTGCGGAAGGCGGGGGCGCGGAACCGGGCGGAGCTGGCGGCGCTGGCGCGGTGACTCCGGGCGACTCCGGGCGACTCCGCTCGACTCCGCTCTTCCGCCGGTGGCAGCGTGAACATAGGCTGGGGCCGGTCCTCGTGCGACCTCGCTCCGACGAAGCCGTCGGGCACAGGCGGGTCACAGGAACGACCCAGGGCCCTCATCGACTCCGACCGTAGTCTCGCCCGCACGACGCCTTCGAACCCGGAGTGCGACGGACACCACGACGCCAAGGACGACGCCGATGAACCGCACGAAGATGATCACCGCCCTCGCGGCCGGACTCCTGCTCACCACGGGTGTGGCCGCCCAGCCCGCCGCCGCGTCGGAGTCGTCGAACACCTCCGAGGACCGCGGCGTCGACAACCCCGACACCCTGCTCATCAACGGGCGCGCGTACACGCTCGACTGAACTCGAGTCGGCTGCAGAACGTCAGCTGAGCGAGGGGCGTCTCGCCTGTCAGGCGTTAGGCCACCTCCGCGACTGAGGTTGCGTCGGCGCATCCGGCGTCGGACACCTTCACAGCTCCGGCCCCGCCCCCTCGGGCTGCTCGATCAGCGAGGCGGGGGGGGCGCCCGCCGATCACCCCACCCGGCGCCCGTCGACCAGCCGCACCACCACACTCCCCACCCCGAGATCCGACGCGTCGTGCGTCGCCTCCACCACCGTCGCCCCGCGCGCCAGCTCGAGCGACACCGCCCGGCGGATGAGGCGCTGGGCCTGCGCATCCACCCCCGACGTCGGCTCGTCGAGCAGCAGCAGATCCGCGCGTCGCGCGAGCCCCTGCGCGACCAGCGCACGCTGGCGCTGACCGCCCGAGAGGCGTGACAGCGGCCGTCGAGCGAGATCGCCGATGTCGAGCGCCTCGAGGCACTCGTCCACGATCGCGCGGTCGGCCCGCCCCAGCGGCAGCCCGAGCGGCCGGCCCGCCCAGCGCCCCATCGACACCACGTCGCGCACCGTCACGGGCAGTCGGTCCGGCACGGCGCTGCGCTGCACGACGACGCCGATCGACACTCCGGGCGCCCGGTCGACAGTGCCCGCGACGAGCGGATGCACGCCCGCGAGCACCGAGAGCAGCGTCGACTTCCCCGATCCGTTCGGCCCGACCAGCAGGGTGTGCGAGCCCCGGTCGAGCGTCACGTCGACGCCCCGCAGCGCGGGGACTCCGTCGTGCGCGGCGTCGACCGAGCGCAGGCGGACGACGGGGGCGAGGAGCGCGGCGGAGGAGGTCACGGCTTGATCATAACGATAATCGTTTTCATGTAGGGTCGTGCCCCGTGCCCTTCCTCCTCGATCCGTTCACCTCCGGCTTCCTGTTGCGCGCCCTGCTGGGCGGCGTGCTCGTCGCCGTGCTGTGCGGCGTCGTCGGGACCTGGGTCGTGCTGCGCGGCATGGCGTTCCTCGGCGAGGCGATGGCGCACGGACTGCTCCCCGGGGTCGCGATCGCGGCCCTCCTCGGCCTGCCGCCGGTGCTCGGCGCGGCCGTCAGCGCCGGCGTGATGACCGCGGGAGTCGGCCTCGTCGCCCGCCGCCCCCGCTCCTCCCCCGACGTCACGATCGGCCTGTTCTACGTCGGGATGCTCGCGCTGGGCGTGATCATCGTGTCGCGCTCGCGCTCCTTCGCCACCGACCTCACCGCGATCCTGTTCGGCGACGTCCTCGCGATCGGCGAGGGGGATCTGCTGCTGCTGGCGGTCGCACTGGCCGTCGTCCTGGTGCTCGTCGTCGTGTTCCACCGCCCGTTCGTGGCTCTCGCGTTCGACGAGCGCGTCGCCGCGACGCTGGGCCTGCGCCCCCGACTGGCGCACGTCGTGCTGGTCGGGCTGGTCACCCTCGTGGTCGTCGCGTCGTACCAAGCCGTGGGGAGCCTCCTCGTGGTCGGCCTGCTGCTCGCGCCCGCCGCCGCCGCCGGGCACTGGACCCGCGGGATCCCCGCGACCATGGCGCTGGCCGCCGTCCTCGGCGCGGTCGCCGTCGTGATCGGGCTGCTCGTGTCCTGGTACGCCGCGACGGCCGCCGGTGCGAGCATCGCCGCGGCGTCCGTCGGGCTCGTCGTGGTCTCGGCGGCGCTGCGCGCGGGAGTCGCCCGCCTGGCCGCGCGATCGGGAGCGGCGCTGGCCGCGGTCCCGGCCGCCGCCGCCGCTCCGGTCGCCGCGGCTGCCGGCTTCGACTCCGTCCCCGCCGCCACTGCCGCGTGCGACTCCAGCTCCGCCGCCGCCTCCGTTCCGCTCGCCGCCGCTGCCGTCTCCGGTTCCGACTCCGAGTTCAACTCCGCCACCTCCTCCGCCGCCGACACGAAAGAGCCGTCCCACCCGTGACTCCCCGTTCCACCCCGCTGCTCCTCACCGCCTCGGGCGCGCTGCTCGCCCTCGCCGCCTGCTCGAGCTCCCCCGCCGCCTCCGACGCCACGGGTTCCGACGCCACGAGTTCCGGCGCCGCAGACTCCGACGGCCACGGCTACATCCAGGGCGCCGCCGAGATGCAGGAGCCGCAGCTGCGCCTCGTCACCCTGTCCGGCGCCGTGCTCAGCGCCTTCGACCCCGCCACGGAGGAGTCGGTCGAGCTCGCCGAGTTCGACGGGGACGTCACCCGGCTCGAGACCGACGGCCGCTACGCCTTCGCCTCCTCGGCCGACGGCGTGCTCCGCATCGTCGACGGCGGGGCGTGGACGGTGCCGCACGGCGACCACTCCCACTACTACCTCGCCGAGCCGCGCGTCGTGGGCGAGATCGACGGCGGTGCCGGAGAGGCGCGCGTCGCCTCCTCCGCCACCCTGACCGCGGCCTGGTTCGGCGACTCCGGAACGGGCGTCGTGCTCGACGCCGACGCGCTCGCCTCGGGCGGGATCGAGGAGCGCGGGCGGATCGAGGGCGTGCCGCACGACGGCGCGCTGCTCCCGCTGGGCGACGTGCTCGTGGGCTCCGTCGCGGAGGAGGGCGACGAGCGCGCCTCCTCCGTCGCGGTCTTCTCGGCCGACGGCGAGGCGACCGGCGACAGTGCGGAGTGCCTCGAGCTGCGCGGCTCCGCGATCACCCGGGTCGGCGCGGTCTTCGGCTGCGCCGACGGCGCGGTGCTGGCCGTCGCGGGTGACGACGGAGTCGTGTTCGAGCGCATCCCGTACCCGGAGGGGACCGTCGCCGCCGACGTCGCCGGTGCGTTCTCGTCGCGCCCGGGCCGCCCCTCGGTGGCCGCCGTGGCCGGCGAGCGCGGCGCGTGGCTGCTCGACACCCGCGCCCGCGCCTGGACCCTGATCCCCACCGCCGAGCCGCTGCTCGCGGCGAGCGCCGTCTCGGACACCGACGACACGGTGGTCGGCCTCGACCGCAGCGGCCGCGTCGTCGCCCTGATCCCGGAGGGAGGCGCCGCCGCCACGGACCCGCTGCTCGCGGCCGACCTGGTCGACGGACGCCTGCCCGCCGGAGTCTCGCTCGAGGTGGACGTGTCGCGCGCCTACGTCAACTCGCCCGCGACCGGGCTCGTGCACGAGATCGACTACGACGACGCAGCCCGCCTCGCCCGCAGCTTCGAGCTCGACGCCCGCCTGCTCGTGGAGACCGGACGATGAGGCGCCTCGCCCGTGCGCTCGCCGCCTCCGCCGCCCTCTCGCTCGGCGCTCTGACCGCGGGCTGCTCCGGGCCCGCCTCCGCCGACGGGCCGCTCGTCGTCGTCACCACGAACATCCTCGGCGACGTCGTCGAGCGTCTCGTCGGCGACCAGGCCGAGGTGATGACGCTGATGGCGCCCGACGCCGACCCGCACTCCTTCGAGATCTCGGCCAGGGAGGCGGCGCGCCTGCTCGACGCCGACCTGATCGTCTCGAACGGGCTGGGCCTGGAGGAGGGACTGCAGCAGCACGTCGACGCGGCCGCCGCCGAGGGGGTCGAGGTGGTCGCCGCGGGCGACCTCATCGAGACGCTCGCGTACACCGAGGGCGACGCGGAGGGCGAGGTCGACCCGCACTTCTGGACCGACCCGCAGCGGATGATCGACGTCGTCGACGGCCTCGAGCCGCGCCTCGCGATCGACGGAGTGGATCCCTCCGCCCTCGCCGCGAGCGTCGCCGCGTACCGGGGCCAGCTCGAAGCGCTGGACGCCGAGATGACGGCGTCGTTCGCCGCGATCCCGGAGGAGCGCCGCGCGCTCGTGACGAACCACCACGTCTTCGGCTACCTCGCCGAACGCTTCGGCTTCCGCGTGATCGGCGCGGTGCTGCCGAGCGGGACGACGCTCGCGGCGCCCAGCGCCTCCGACCTCGAGGAGCTGACCTCGGCGATCGAGGAGGCCGGAGTGCCGACGATCTTCGCCGACTCGTCGCAGCCCGACCGCCTCGTGCAGGTGCTCGCCGACGAGGCCGACCTCGACGTCGACGTCGTCGCGCTGTTCACCGAATCCCTGACCGCCCCCGACGGAGGCGCTCCCACCTACCTCGAGATGATGCGCAGCAACGAGCGCCTCCTCTCCACCGGACTGTCTCCCTGACACTCCGTCCACGCGCCGGGAACGGCTCGACCACGAAGGAACCCATGAACACCCCTCACCGCCGCGCGCTCGCCGCCGCCGCACTCGCCGCCACCGCGGCTCTCGCCCTCACCGCCTGCTCGGGCTCCGGGAACGCCGCGTCGCCCACCTCCTCCGCGGCCCCGTCGGGACCGCGCGTCGCCCTCACCTACGACGGCGGACTGCTCGTGCTCGACGGCACGACGCTGGACCTCGAGTCCGACATCGAGCTCGCGGGCTTCAACCGGGTCAACTCCGCGGGCGACGGGCGCACCGTGCTCGTGTCGACGGAGGAGGGCTTCCGGGTCCTCGACACGGGCGCCGGAGCCGGCGAGCCCGAGCTGACCGACCTGGTCTTCGACGCGCCGACCCCCGGCCACGTGGTCCGCCACGGCGGGAAGACGATCCTGTTCGCCGACGGCACCGGAGCGACCACCGTCTTCGACACCGCCGACCTCGCCCCGGCCGTGGCCGACGGCGAGCTGCCCGAGTCCGAGACGATCGAGTCCCCCGCCGCGCACCACGGCGTCTCGATCGAGCTCGAGGACGGCACCCTGCTGACCACGATCGGCGACAGCGAGTCGCGCACCGGAGTCCGCGCCCTCGACTCCTCCCGCGAGGAGATCGGCCGCAGCGAGGAGTGCCCCGCCGTGCACGGCGAGGGTGCGGCCGCCGACGAGATCGCGGTCTTCGGCTGCAGCAACGGCGTGCTCGTCTACGATGACGGCGCGTTCACGAAGATCACCGCACCGGACGCCTACGGCCGCACCGGCAACCAGTACGTGAGCGAGACCTCGGCGATCACGATCGGCGACTACAACAGCGACCCGGACGCGGAAGGCGTCGAGCTCTCCTCCGTGGTGCTGACCGACACCGTCGCCAAGACCTCCACCGTGCTCGACCTGCCCGAGGGTGTCGGCTACACCTGGCGCAGCATCGCCCGCACGAGCGACGACAACGGCCTGATCCTGGGCACCGACGGCGCGCTGCACGCCCTCGACGTGACAACCGGAGAGATCACCGCGTCGTACCCGGTCGTCGCCCCGTGGTCCGGCCCGATCGAATGGCAGGACGCGCACCCCGCGCTGGTCGTGCTCGGCGACGTCGCGTACGTGACCGAGCCCGCCACCTCCGAGATCCACGCGGTCGACACCGCGACGGGCGAGATCCTCGAGACCGCGTCCCTCCCGGGCGCCCCGATCGAGATCGCGGCCGTCGAGGGCTGATCGCCCTCCGCTGATCGAGCAGCCCGCGCAGCGCGCGTATCGAGATCCGCCAGCTCCAGGACATCGCGGGTCTCGATACGCGCCTGCGGCGCTACTCGACCAGCAGGCAGGGGCGAGAAGGCAGACATGCCACTCCCCCCTCGCTGATCGAGTAGCCCGCGGAGCGGGCGTCTCGAGATCCGCCAGCTCCAGGACATCGCGGGTCTCGATACGCGCCTGCGGCGCTACTCGACCAGCAGGCGGGCGGGAAGAAGGCGGACTCGCACCCCCCCCCTCGCTGATCGAGTAGCCCGCGGAGCGGGCGTATCGAGATCCCCCGGCTCCAGGACATCGCGGGTCTCGATACGCGCCTGCGGCGCTGCTCGACCAGCAGGCAGGGGGGAGAAGGCAGACATGCCACCCCCCCTCGCCGATCGAGTAGCCCGCGCAGCGGGCGTCTCGAGATCCGCCAGCTCCAGGACATCGCGGGTCTCGATACGCGCCTCCGGCGCTACTCGACCAGCAGGCAGGGGCGAGAAGGCAGACATGCCACTCCCCCCTCGCTGATCGAGTAGCCCGCGCAGCGGGCGTATCGAGATCCCCCAGCTCCAGGACATCGCGGGTCTCGATACGCGCCTCCGGCGCTACTCGACCAGCAGGGAAGGGGGGAAAGAGACACGCCACCCCCCCTCGCTGATCGAGTAGCCCGCGGAGCGGGCGTATCGAGATCCCCCAGCCCCAAGACATCGCGGGTCTCGATACGCGCCTGCGGCGCTGCTCGACCAGCAGGGGGCGTCAGGCCGGCTCCGCCACGCGCTCGGCGGCGGCGCGCGGGCGGGCCGCTCCGGTGAGCAGCGACACCGCCGCGACCAGCACGAGGACCACGATCATCGCGCCGCGCAGGCCGAAGTGCTCGCCCAGGAATCCGAGCAGCGGGGGCCCGACCAGGAACGCCACGTACCCGGCGGTCGCCACCGCCGCGACGGTCGCGGTCGGGTCGTCGCTGTCGGCGGCCGAGGAGAGCGTGACGGGGAAACCGAGCGCCGCGCCCAGCCCCCACAGCGCGACCGCGACTCCGGCCATCGCCGCGCTGTCCGCGAACACCACGACCGCGATACCCGCGGCCGACACCAGCGCGCTCGCCCGCAGCACGGCGACGTTGCCGAACCGGGCGAGCAGCGGACCGCCGACGAAGCGCCCGACGGTCATCGCCGCCGCGAATCCGGCGAACACGATCGTGCCGACCGTGGCGGTCGCTCCGTAGCCGTCGACCATCAGCAGCGGCAGCCAGTCCATGGCCGAGCCCTCGGCCAGCGCCAGGGCGAGCACGATCGCCCCGAGCGCGAGCACGCGCGGCTGCCGCCAGACCGGTCCGCCCGCGCGCACCGCGGCGGGCTCCCCGGGCGCTCCCGGCACGATCTTGCCCGTGTCGGTCGGCACCGAGCGGATGACCGTGACGAGCAGCGCCGCGCTGAGCGCCGCCACCGCCAGCAGCTGCCAGAGCACGGGGAAGTCGATCGCGGTCAGCCCGATGCCGGCCACCGCGCCGAGGACCGTGCCGAGGCTGAAGCATCCGTGCAGCGCGGGGAGGACCGAGCGGCCCGAGACCGCCTCGAGCGCCGCGCCCTCGAGGTTCAGCGCGATCTCGGACACGCCGATGCCGAGGCCCACGAGCGCGAGGCCGACGAAGACGCCCGGAGCCGACGAGAGGTCCGCCGCGAGACCGACGAGCGCGACTCCGCTCGTGAACGAGACGCCGCCGATCGTCACCGTGAACCGCACTCCCCGGCGCCGCACGATCGCCGCGGAGGAGAGGACGCCGGTCATCGAGCCGACCGAGAGCCCGAGCAGCACGAGCCCCATCTGCGCGGTCGAGGCGCTGAGCAGATCGCGCACGGCGGGCGTGCGGACCACCCACGACGCCATCCCGATGCCGAAGACGAGCATGAAGGCGAAGATCGCGAGGCGGCGGCGGGCGACGGAGGGGGGCATGGTTACGACCGTAGGTGCACGACAGCTGTCGGCGGAACCGGCGCGGGCCGCCGGTCGTCGCGTGGACCTCTCCGCGTCCGAGGCGATGGAGGAGGGTCGACGGTGCGGTCATCGCCGATCCGCCTGCAGAACCAAGGCTGGTCACGCCGATCCGAGCGATTCCGCCTCGTTCGAGCCCCTCAGCCTCAGTTCTGAGGGCGATCGGAGCCGCATCCGCCCACATGAACACCCCCTGTCCAGAATCCGTCGCCCGCCGCCTCCGGCCCCGGCGGCGTGCGACGCTGGAGGGTCCCCCTCCGCCCCCTCCCCCGCTTGGACTCCGTTGACCGACGTCAAGACCCCCGTGTTCCCCTGGATCGGCCTGCTCACGCTGGCCGGCGCGATCTTCGTCTCGGTGACGAGCGAGTTCCTGCCGACCGGGCTCATCCCCGACATGTCGCGCGACCTCGGCGTGAGCATCCCGCTGACCGGCCAGCTGGTCACGATCTTCGCGGCGACGGTCGTGGTGGCGACGACTCCGCTGACCCTCGTCACGCAGCGCTTCTCGCGGAAGAGCCTCGTGCTCGTCGCGCTCGGCACGATCGCGGTCGCGAACGTCCTCGCGGCCCTCGCACCGACCTTCGAGCTGCTGGTCGGCGCCCGGATCCTCGGCGGACTCGCCCACGGCCTGTTCTGGGCGGTCGTCGCCGCCTACTCCGCGCACCTCGTCGCTCCCGAGCACCTCGGCCGGGCGACCGCGATCACGGCAGGAGGCGGCTCCGCGGCGTTCGTGCTCGGCGTGCCGGTGGGCACGGCACTCGGTCACGCGTTCGGGTGGCGGCCGACCTTCGCGATCCTCGGCGGCATCGTCCTGATCCTCGCGCTCGTCGTCATCCGCTACCTCCCCGCGGTCGAGCACATCGTCCCGGTGCGCACCGGCGAGATCCGCCTCCCCGCGCGCAAGGACCGGTCTCTGCCCCGGATCCTCGGCGTCTGCCTCGTGATCCTGCTGGTGCTGATCGGCCAGAACACGCTCTCGACCTACATCACGCCGTGGCTGGAGGAGGCGCAGTTCGCGCCCGACACGATCCCGCTCGTGCTGTTCGCCTTCGGCGGTGCGGGAGCCGTGGGCCTCGTGCTCGCGGGCTTCGCGACCGACCGGTTCCCCCGCTCCGGATTCGTGGTGGCCGCCCTCGCGGTCCTCGCGGCTCTCGCGGGGCTGTCGTTCGCGGCGGGCTCCGGAGTGCCGGCGCTCGTGGTCGTCGCGGCGGTCGTCTGGAACATCGCGTTCGGAGGCATCCCCGCGATGCTGCAGACGCGGATGCTGCGGACCGCCTCCTTCCAGCTGCGCAGCCTCGCGGCCGCCCTGCAGACGACGGCGTTCAACATCGGCATCGGCGGCGGAGCGATCGTGGGCGGCCTGGTCATCGACGGCAGCGGCCTCGGCGCGCTGCCCTGGTTCGCCCTCGGCATCGTGGCCCTCGGACTCGTGGTGAGCCTGCTCGTGGAGTGGCGCGCGGGCCGGGCGGCGGCTCCGGTGCAGGGTCGGGCGGAGCGGGTGAGGAGCGACGCGACGCGCTGAGACCGCACAAGCGGCCGTTCCGGTGCCAGCGCGACCGTCAGAATCGAGTCGGTCGTCGACCGTCGATCGTGTCCCCGCGCGCGGCCACGATCCCGGGGAGGCGGGAATGGCTGCGGATCCATTCGGCCAGGTCGGGGTCGACGTACAGCGCGAGCTCGCACATGTAGCGATGGTCGACCATCAGGTCGCGCGCGTGGACGGGCTCGTGATGCGCCGCCCGGTTGCGCAGCAGCCGGAGACGCTCCATGCGCCCATGCAGCTCCCCGCGCCGACCCGTGAACATCGGGAACGCGAACCGGAGCGCCGGCTCCCACAGCGAGCGGTGGTAGCGGTTCACCAGCATTCCCTCCCAGAAGGACGCCTTGACCTCGGCGACGACATGACCGGGAGACCAGTTCCCGGCACCCCGTCGGCGTTCGAGGAAGCGGATGGCGTCGCGGATCTGGTCGGCCTCGTTCGCCCGCAGCGGCGCGGAGTCCCACCAGGACTCCTGAGACCAGTGCGCGCTGAGTTCGCGGTGCATCGAGTTCCGGACACCCACTTCGAGCGCGCCGCTCGCACCGAGGATCGCGGCACCGGCTTCGATGTTCCAGCAGTAGAGCCGGATCGCAGCGGCGGCGTCCCCGCCGGTCGAGGCGAGGTACGGCGTCAGTCGGCCGGTGCCGATGAGCTCGGCGAGACGGGTCGATTCGGCGGGGTCGAAGAGGTTCACAGTGGTCCCGGAGGTGGATCGGAGGACGAGGTCCTGGTACCGTCGGTCGGGTAAGCCCCAGACGGGACGCTCCGGCGTCGGCGCGCTGGGGCAATCATCGTTAACGGGGTGCTCTCTCGACAGCCGATGTCGTCTCGTCGGCGCGGATCACCGCAGGCGGACCCTCGGCATCGACTCGAGGAGGATCTCGCAGGTCCCCCTGGCGAGGGAGGGCGGGCGGAGCACGCGCGGGTAGCGTCGAAGACATGGCCGCGCCGACTCCTCCGCTGCACCTGCCCTACCCGGGAGCGCCCGCCGGGGAGGCGATCACCCGCTTCTTCCGCAAGTACGCGACGTTCAGCGGGCGCGCGAGCCGCGCGGAGTACTGGTGGATCATCCTCGCCACCCTGATCGTGAACCTCCTGCTGCGGTGGGCCGACGGGTCGCTGTCGCGCTACACGTTCACGACGTCGCCCTTCTCGACGGGGACGGACTTCGCGACGCCGTGGGTCACCGGGCTGTCGATCCTGATCGCCCTGGTGACGCTGATCCCCGGACTCGCGCTGATCTGGCGGCGCCTGCACGACGTGGGTCGCAGCGGCACGTGGTTCCTGATCATCCTGATCCCGATCGCGGGCTGGGTGGTGCTGATGATCTGGTTCCTGATGCCCGGCCGCGTTGAGGGCGAGCGGTTCGACACGCCGCCGGTGGAGTAGCTGCGCGGGCCCGCAGTTCTGGTGACGGGGGATCTCGATACGGCCCCTGCGGGACCTACTCGATCAGCCAGGAGGCGCGGGCCCCCTCTGCTGGTCGAGTAGCCGCGCAGCGGCATATCGAGACCCGCATCCACCAGCAGTCCCGGGAGACGGGGGATCTCGATACGGCCCCTGCGGGGCCTACTCGATCAGCAGCAGCCCCTACGCGCACCAGTCGCGCGAGACTCCGTTCACGCTGCGGGAGGTGTCGCCCGAGCCGAGGTCGACGAGCACCGTCGAGGTCGCGCTGAAGCCCGGCACCTCGGGGTAGTCGTCGGGCTCGCCCTCGACCGACACCGCCTCGACGGCCAGGAACTGCCCGTTCGGCGAGAGGCAGATGCTCCGGATGCGACCCGTCGGCGACGTGCGGAAGATCTCGGTCGTGCCGCTCGCGTCGACCCGCACGACCGAGTACTGCGTCGATCCGTCCTCGGGCGAGTACTCGGCCTCGAGCTCGACGTAGCTCGAGGATTCGAGCAGCAGCAGCTGCACCGGCGACGCGGTCGCGCTCACGTCGGCGACCGGCAGCGCGAGCGTCTCGACCGAGCCGTCGGCCAGGTCGATCAGCGCGCCGCGGTCGGGGTCCGCGACCACGAGCCGGTTCGCTCCGGGCACGAAGCCGCGCAGCTCGGCGTGCTGGCCGAGCGGGCTGATCGCTCCGGGCACGAGCAGGTCTACCAGCAGCACCGTGTCGTCGACGGAGTGGGTGACCACGGAGGTGGTGCCCGGCACGAACAGCCAGTCGCGGGCGCGCAGAGGGCCGCCGTCGATCCCGGTGACCGCGACCGCCTCGGCCTTCTGGTCGGTGAGGTCGTAGGAGTAGAGCGCTCGGTCAAGCGGCCCGGTCGGCGCCTCGCCGGTGAAGGTCCAGCCCAGCACGCCCTTCTCGGACGCCGCGTGCAGCTCGCGCACGACGCCCGGTCCGGGCAGCGGGATGACGCCCTCGTCGCCGGTGTCGAGCGCGACGGTCCGGAGGAGGTTCGTGTCGTCGGGCTCGAGGGTCGCGAGCACGAGCAGCGGGCCCACCACGACGTAGTCCTGGATGCGGTCGGCGGTGGCGACGACGCGCGCCTCCCCTCCGGACAGCGGGCGCACGCGGATCGCGTCGGGCTCGGCCGGATCGGCGGTGCGGTCGAGGGTGAAGAGGTCGGGGTCCTTCGTGGTGAAGGAGGCGGTCACGTCCGCCGTCGCGCCGGTCGCCAGGCCGCGTGCGTCGTCGATCGCGATCGAGTACTCCGTCGCGTAGCGGAGGGTGTCGGCGAAGGTGACGGTGACCACGCCGTCCTCGAGCTCGACGGCGTGCTCGGCCTCGGGAGTCACGGTGACGCGCTCGAGCGCGTCGGGAGCGAGGTCCTGATCGAGGTGCACCCGGGCCCGTCCGCCGTCGCGCTCGACCACGCCGTCGGCGCTGACCTCGAGCGAGGTCACGCGGGGGCCCTTGCCGATCGTCGCGGCGGTCAGCCCGCCGACGCCGAGCACCAGGGCCAGGGTCGCGCCCCAGAACACGCGGGAGAAGCCGCGGGCGGAGGCGGCACGCGGCTCCCGGGAGCGGCGCGGGCCCCCGTCCTCCTCCCAAGCGTCAGTAGACATACGGCATCGCCGGCTCGTCGATCTCGGCGACCGCCGACGGCTCGAGCACGACCGCCTCGGCGCTGGTCACGCTCGCGTTCGTCGCGAAGCCGCCGGACATCTCGAGCCACTGGCCCTCGGTGTAGGTGTCGGCCCAGCCCGGCTGGTACACGGGGACGCCGACCGGCTGCGCGTCGACGGCGCAGCACGTGACGACGAAGCGGGCGACGTAGAAGACGTTCTCGGGGTCGTCGGCGTCGGGGGTCACGAATCCGCTGACCGTCGCGGTCGTGCCCGCGAGGAACTGCTCGCTCGCTCCGGAGCGCAGCAGCGTGGCCCAGTCGCGCACCGAGAAGGACGCGTAGTCGCCGGTGGGCGCATCGACGACGGCGCTGGTGTCGACCGCGCTCGTGTTCACCTCGCGCTGCACGGCGGTGCCCGCGGTGAGCGCGGCGGGCGGCACCACGAGCAGCGCGACTCCCGCGGCCACGATGATCGCGACCCCGCCGAGCACCGCCAGCCGCGCCCGCCACGGGTTCCCGGCCGCGTGATCGTGCAGGTGGCCGTGCGCGTCCGACTCCTCGACACTCGCTCCCTCGCTCTCGTCGGCGCCCGGCACGATCGCGAAGGCGAGCAGCAGCAGCACCGCCGCGATCACGGCGAGGATCACCGTGAACTCGAAGTAGCGCGGGTGGATGTAGAGGCCGAGCCGGCCGGTCGCCGCGAGCCAGAGCGTCGACACGACGCCGATGACGCTGAGGACCACGCCCTTCCAGCGGGTGAGGAGTCGCTCAGAGCGCATAGTTGACCGCCAATCCGAGGACGGCGGAGCAGAGTCCGACCAGGACCGTCATCCGCACGAGGGTGGGCACCGAGAAGGTGGTGCGCAGCAGCGCCAGCATCTTGATGTCGATCATCGGGCCGAAGACGAGGAACGCGATGATGCCGCCGGGCAGGAACGTGGAGCCGAAGGACAGCACGAAGAAGGCGTCGACGTTCGAGCAGATCGAGATGACGAAGGCGAGGACCATCAGCGCGAGCACCGACCAGAGCGGGTTGCCGCCGAGAGTGGTGAGCACGTCGCGCGAGACGCCGACCTGGATCAGCCCCGCGATGGCCGAGCCGACGAACAGCGCCGGCAGCATCGCCCCGGTCTCCTCGGCGAAGAGCAGCACGCTGCGGCGGGAGCGGGCGCGGAGGGTCCCGGGGGCGCGCTCCCCCGCCTCGCAGGCCGCGCGGAAGCGGTCGGTGAGCAGCGACATCGGCTCGGAGTGGCGGCTGAAGATCCAGCCGACGAGGTTCGCGATCACGAAGCCGCCGACGATGCGCCAGACGAGGATCCCGTCCTCCCAGCCGAAGGCCTGGTAGGTCGTGATGATCGTGATCGGATTCACGATCGGTGCCGCGAGCAGGAACGTCATCGACTCCGAGACCGACAGGCCCTTCGCGATGAGCCCGCGGGCCAGCGGCACGTTGCCGCACTCGCAGACCGGGAGGAGCACCCCGAGCAGCGAGATCACCAGTCGCCGCGGCAGGGCGCGCTTGGGCAGGACCCGCAGCAGCACCGCCTCGGGCACCCAGAGCTGCACGGCGATCGAGAGCACGATGCCCAGGAACACGAACGGCAGCGACTCGATGACGACGCTGATCGAGAGGGTGAGGAAGTCGCGCATCGCGTCGGAGAGCACGTCGCCCGCGGCGTCCGGCGAGAGCAGCCGCAGCGCGACGGCGGCGGCGACGAGGGCGAGCCCGATGCCCACTCGGCGACCGGTGCGGGACCGGGGGCGGGGCGGGGCGGCGATCGACATCGCGATCCATCGTAGGCGGGGGCGGGTGGAGGCGAGGGGCCTGCGGCCGCTGCTGCCGGCGGTGGACCACGGTGTCGGGCTCCCGACCTGCAGAGATCAGGCTGAGCGGCGCACTCGCTCCGTCTCGGGCGACTTCGACGCTCTCCTCCTTACTTGTGCAGGCCGCACGGTTCGCAACCGAGGTCGAGCGCGGCGGATCGGCGTCGGAAGGGGCTCGCCGCCACTCACGACCTCGGTTACGCACCTCGACGGCCGCCCTCCGCCCGAAGACCGCCCCTCGTCCGGTGGACACCCAGCGCAACCTGAGGTTTCATCCAGCCTTTGACCCCCGAGCGACGGGTGAGCGACCCTCGACACCCGCTCCTAACCTGCGGTGCGAGAACGAGGGGCCGCCTCGGTCCGCCGAGGAAGACAGGGGTCCGCCGTGCGTCTACGAGCCGTTCGAACGAGTGTCCTGGCCGCGATCGCGTCCGTCGCGACCGTGGTCGCACTGAGCGGAGGAGCCTCCGTCCCGACCGCCGAGGCCGCCGAGACGAGCACCCCCGCCGCTGCCGTCGCTCTCGCCGCCCCCGCGCCCGCCGAGGGCTGGACCACCGTCTTCGCCGACGACTTCACCGGCGCGGCCGGCTCCCCCGCGGGCTCCGCGTGGATCCACGAGCTCGGCACCTGGGGCACCGGCGCGATCGACCGCACCACCGCCTCCACCAGCAACGTGTTCCTCGACGGCGCCGGCAACCTCGGCATCCGGGCGCTCCGCGACGCGTCGGGCGCCTGGACCTCCGGCCGCATCATCACCGCCGACAAGTCGTTCTCGGCGCCGGCCGGCGGGCAGCTGCTGATGACCGCGTCGATCCGCCAGCCGAACCCCGTGCAGGCGACCGGCTACTGGCCCGCGTTCTGGGCGCTGGGCCTCGACGAGAACGGAGCGATCGACTGGCCGCGGACCGGCGAGATCGACATCCTCGAGGCGGTCAACGGCACCTCGCAGGTCATCCAGACCTTCCACTGCGACCTCGTCGACGCCGGCGAGTGCGATGAGCCGTACGGGCTGACGAGCGGGCTGCAGGACTGCGCCGGCTGCCTGACCGAGTTCCACACCTACTCCGCGCTCATCGATCGGCGCGTCGCCGGCCAGGAGTCGCTGCAGTTCCTCGTCGACGGCGAGGTCCGCCACACCGTCGAGCAGGCCGGCCTCAGCCCCGAGGCCTGGAGCGCCGCGATCGGCAACGACTACTTCCTGATCCTCAACCTCGCGATCGGAGGCGGCCTCCCGAACGGAGTCTGCGGCTGCGACAGCGCGAGCGCGCCGAAGTCCTCGGGCGGCACCATGAGCGTCGACCACGTCGCCGTCTACCGCTCCGACGCCGCGCTGAGCGCCGGCGTCCCCGTGATCACCGGGACCGCGAAGGTCGGCTCGACGCTGACCGTGCAGCCCGGCGTGTGGACTCCCGCCCCGGTCGCCCTCTCGTACCAGTGGGAGGCGAACGGCGTGCCGATCAGCGGGGCGACCGGCGCTACGTACACGGCGACCAGCGCGACCGCGGGGGCGGTCCTCACCGTCGACGTGACCGGCTCGAAGGCCGGCTACGCGCCCGAGACCCGCACCTCCGCTCCCACGGCGCCGGTCGCCACGGGGACGCTGACCGCGGCGACGCCGACGATCTCGGGGAGCGCCAGGATCGGCTCGACGCTGACGGCCAAGCCGGGCACGTGGGGTCCGTCACCCGTGACGCTGAAGTACCAGTGGCGGGCGAACGGAGTAGCGATCAGCGGAGCGACCGCCGCCACCTACAAGGTGGGCACTCTGCTGCTCGGCTCGAAGATCACGGTGTCGGTGACCGGCACGAAGACCGGCTACACGAGCACCGTGCGCACCTCCGCGGCCACCGCGTCCGTCACCCGCTGAGGCTCAGACCTCCTCGACCTCGCGGTGACGGCGCGGCACGATGCGCATGATCGCGGTGCCCGTGGCGATGAGGGCGAAGGCCGCCAGGCCGAACCACAGCGAGTTGAACCCGGTCGACGCGAGGACTCCGGCGCCGGCTCCGGCACCCAGGGCGGGCGAGAGGTTGCTGTACATGATCTGGATCTTCCTTCCGATTCACCACGCGCGCTGACGGCGGGTCAGCGCATCGAAGTAGGCCTTGGTGTGCACGATCTGCAGGAACAGGTCGAGGAACAGCTCGTACATCGACGCGGCGAGCAGCATGTGCTTCCACCCGCGGTCGCGCACCGTGACGATGCGCTCGACGACGAAGATGAGGGTGATGCCGAGCCAGAACGGCTGGATCGAGAGCTGGCCGAGCGCGAGGGCGTAGATCACGGTCGCGAGGTACACGTAGGTGATCACGCAGCCGGCCATGGTGAGCAGCTGGCGGCCCCAGTAGGGCCAGGTCACGCGGGTGAGGCCGTACTGCACGCAGTTCTCGACGGCGCCGCGCTTCCAGCGCAGGCGCTGGTGCCAGAGCTCCTTCCACGTGGGCATGACCTCGGTGACGAGGGTGCAGCCGGCGGGGCTCAGCACGTCGTAGCCGAGGTGCTTGATGGCGAAGGTGAGCTCGTTGTCCTCGGTCAGGACGGTCGTGTCGTAGATGCCGCCGCGGCTGTCGCCCGAGGGGAGGCTGCCGTCCAGGCGGGCCCGGCTGATCTCGCGGAGCATCCCGCCCTTGAGCACGGCGGCCGTGCCGGTGACGACCAGGCACTTGCCGTTCAGGCGCCGCACGTCGCGGGCGTAGCGGGCGTACTCGTTGCGCTGCAGGTGGCCGACGACGCCGCCGCCCGGGGTGCCGCGGAACACGCCGCCGACGGCGCCGATCCGCTTGATGCCCACCTTGAGGCGCGCGATCGCGAGGAAGTCGGGGTCGAGGGCGGAGTCGGCGTCCTGCACGAGGACGAGGTCGTCGTCCTCGAGCTCCAGCAGCAGGACCTCGAGGAACTGGTTCAGCGCCCCGGCCTTCTTGTCGGTGTTGCCGACGGTCGCGAAGACCTCGGCGCCCTCCTCGAGCGCGATGCGCGCGGTGCCGTCGGTGCAGTTGTCGGTGACGACGACGATCCGGTCGGGCGGGGAGGTCTGGTTCTGCAGGCCGTGGATCGCCGCGGCGATGCCGGCCTCCTCGTTGTGCGCGGGGAGAACGGCGACCAGGCGGCCGACGACGGGCGAGGCGTGGCGTCCGCCGCGGGTCTGCGACCGGCGGACGGGCTCCTCCGGAACGGCCTTCGCACCGCGGGCCGGGGCGTCGACGAAGCGCACGGGGAGCGGCTTCGCGTTGCCGGCGGCGACCGGGGTGAACGGGGCCGCGGCGGTCAGCGGACGGGCGGCGGGGCGCTCGGTGAGCGTCGCGGCGCGCGTCGATGTCGTGTGCGGGAAGGGCATCCGCACAGCGGGCATCGTGCCCGCGGAGTGCACAGTCAAGGCCAGGGTCCTCGAGTCGGAGGGCGCGATCGGGGGAGGTCGCGCGCTGAGGGGGGTCGCGTGGGGGCCGCGATCGGGGGGAGGCGTTCGGGAGCGCGTTCGGGCGCGCTCACGAAACGTTCGGACGGGGACGACCGGCGATTCCGGAGCGCGTTCGGGCGCGCTCGAGGATCGTTCGGACGGGGAGAGCGGGCGCACCTGACGCGCTCGGCCGGCGATTCGGGGCGCCGGTCGAGCTGAGGAGGAGAGACCTGCCTGCTCTCGGGTGAGCGCGGTGGCGGGTAGCGGATCCGTCAGCATCGGGTTGCTTGATGGTGAAGCTACATCCTCGATCCATGCGGAATCAAGAGAATTTTTCCCCCCGGATGCGGGGGTACGAGGGGGTTGCCACGGGAAAGAGCTTATGGATGGACGTCCGGCTCCTTTCTGAGACACCGTGACGCGACGAATCAGGGAAAGGGGGAAGAACGTCCGTTCTCCCTCCGATATCGACGGTGTAACCGATATCGACGGTGCTGTTCGGAGCTCGGTAGGGCCTTCTCCAGTAGCTGGGATCCGGAGGAATGAGACGGGTGCGATCACGGCAGTGGAACGTGGCCGGACGGGGAGAGGATCGCAGTCCACAGCAGGTGCCTCCTGACAGAGCAGAGGCGGCGCGACGACGATGACTCGGGGGAAAAAGTAGCCTTGACCAGGATTTCCGCCCGACCGGAGGCTCGATGGACGCCTGCTCGCACCGGCGCGGAGAGCGGGGACAGCGGGAGGGACGAGCGCCGCTCGGTCGGAGCGGGACAGCGCTCGGGAGAGCAGTCGCATCGAAGGAAAGGTGCCGAGTCGTCTCCCGAAGACCCTTCTCCGAGCGGAGTCGATCACTTGTCCGAGAAGCCGGCTCCTCCTCGCTTGCGCGCAGCGTCCACTCCTCCGAAGTCGTCGTACTCGAGCTCGAGTACGACGATTACTGCGAACTCGCGGGGCTTATTGAGGGCGAATGTCGCGCGGCGTCGGATAGGCGGCGTCCGGTGCACACTCTTCGGCGTGTCGCGGGTTCGCTTCGGCGTGTCGCGGACGGGTCGTCGGCGTGTCGCGGGCTTGGGACGACCCTGCGGCGGGGGCCCGGGCCGACCCCGAGTCGCGAGCCTGAGACACCCCCCGGACTCCCGAGGCGGCGGCCGGACGGGCCGCGGTCGGATCGGAGCCGGGCTCGCTGGAGCGGAAGGACGTCCCGCGGTCGGGAGGACGTCCCGCGGTCGGGAGGAACGCCGACTCGGCTCCCGCCGCTCCCGCTCAGAGGTGGTCGGCTTCCGCGCCCTGTGCGACGGGCTCGTTTCGGCAGGTTTCCGCCGTGTGAATGTTCGCGCGCGGAGCCGCCGCCCCTCCTCCTGCGGCGGATAGGGTCCTGCACAGGCGCCCGTCACCCGTCGACGGGGAGCGCCCGACAGCCCGCCGCTTCGCCGAGGAGTCCCGCCGTGTCCGAGTCCACGCCCCTCCACCGCCTGAGCGGCGCCTGGCGGCTGGGCACCTGGCGGCTCTCGAACTCGCGCGCGCCCGCCGCGGCCTGACCGCGGCACCGCACGCGCCCCGTTCCGTGCGTTCCTCCGCTCGGATCGCGCGGTGTTCCTGACGCGTCGACTCGCGTCGCGAGCAGCCGGATCCGCAGCCCGCCCCCCTGTGTCCGCGATCACGGGTATGCCGCCGGCGTCCTCCCGGCGAGGCCGGCTCGCCGGAGGACGTTCGCGTGTCGGAGGCACGTCCGAACCGCCGGGGGTCCTCTCTCGCGATCCTCCCGTCGTCCGGTCGCCGTCATCGCGGCGGACCCGGCCTTCCTCCGTACCTCTCTCCCCCTCCCTCCCTCCTCAGAAAGCGAGACCACTCATGCCCGTCCACTTCTCCGACGACCCCTGGACACGCGTCACCTCCGTCCGCGGCTACGCCGCCGATGAGCTCATCTCGACCCTGCAGAAGTCGATCCGCCGCGGAGACACGCGGCTGGCCCTGCTCGTCGGCCGCGAGATGTACGAGTCGAGCGCCGACCTCGAGGAGATGATGTGGGCGCGCCTGAACGTCATCTCGTGCGAGGACGTCGGCGACGGCAGCTACTCCGAGCCGGTCGTCGTCAACAGCCTCTACCTCATGCACGAGCGCCTCGACCGCTCCTTCGGCGACCGCTGGCTGTTCGCGACCCACGCGATCCGCTTCCTGTCCGAGCGGACGAAGGACCGCACCTCGGACGAGCTCGCCAACCTGACCCTGCACCTCATCAACGCCTCCGAGAAGCCCTTCGAGATCCCGGACTACGCGCTCGACGTGCACACCCGCAGGGGTCAGCTCGCCGGCCGCTCGGTCGACGACTTCTGGGGCGACGGCGGAGGGTCCGAGCTCGTCAACGAGGTCGCCGGCCGCGACGGCTCGCTCAAGGAGGAGATCCTCCGCCTCCGCGCCGCCGGCGAGTGGCGCGCGTGACCGTCGCGCCGGGGCGGCCGACGGGCGGCGGCTCTCTCCGCTCGCACCGCTGACCGCCCGGCGCCGCCGTCGGCGCTCCTCCAGAAGTTGCGGGAAGCGTGAGCGATCACCGCAACTTCTGGAGGAGCGCGACGGGGCCCGGCTCGCGCTTCCTCAGAAGGTGCGGGAAGCGCGAGCCGTTACGGCGACTTCTGGGGAAGCGGCGCCGGAGGGGCCGACCGGCGGACGTCGTGGCTTGAGGTCCCGCGACTCCTCGAGAGTTGTCGTACTCGCCGCCGAGTACGACGACCTCTGCGGAGTCGAGGTGCGGCGACCGCCGTCGGTAGGCGTGACGCGTCAGACCGGCAGACGTGACGCATCAGGCCGGCACGCGCGACGCGTCAGACCGGCACGCGCGACGCGTCCAGCGCGTCGAACACCGCCGCGTTCAGCGCGAACGCGTGCCGCGCCTCCGCGACCATCGCGTCGAGTGCGGCCGGTGGCAGCGACAGCGCGTCGAGCTGTGCGCGGTAGGCGCGCTTGAAGTGCACCGCGTTCTCGATCGCGTCGAAGCGGAAGAACGCGAGCTGCTCGGCGTTGGCTCCGTAGTGCCGCGCCATCATCGTGGCGATCGCCTGGCCGCCCGACAGGTCGCCGAGGTAGCGGGTGTAGTGGTGCGCGAGGTGCAGCATCCCGTCGCTGTCGCCGAACGAGACGATGCGCGCGGCGTAGTGCGCGGTCGCGTCCAGCGGCACGACGGTCGACGGATCGACGCCCAGCGCCACGAGGCTCGCGCGCAGCGCCGGCACGCGGTGCACCGCGGTGTCGTGCAGCAGCGCCGGATCCGCGGCCGACGGCACCCGCGCCTCGAGCGCCTCGTAGACAGGGAGCAGCTGACCGAGGTAGCGCGCGAACTCCGCGAGCGACAGCTCGCCCTGCATCAGCGCGGTGATGTAACCGCGCGTCTCCGCATGCCGGTGCTCGTCACCGGTCGCCTCGCGCAGGGCGCCGGCCACGCCGAGCGGAGGGGCCTCGGAGAGAGGCGCAGCGGTCACCGGGGAAGCGTCCACAGGAGCAACGGACGGTCCAACGGGCACGATCGCCGGCAGGGAGGAAGCGGTGGCAGCGGTCACGAACGGCTCGTCTCGTCGGGGTCCAGGTCCCGCGGCGAGCGGGTGAAGTTAGGTTAGCATTAGCTAACTTTTCGACCCCAGCCCCCGCACGGGGCACCTGCAGCGAAGGCGAGACCGTGCCCCTCCTCCCCCGCCGTTCCGCCGGTCGCGTCGCGGCCGTCCTCGCCGCGATCGCCCTCCTGGCCGGCTGCACCTCCGCGAGCACCGCCGCCGAGGGCGCCCCGTCGCCGCGCCTGGCCGACGTCACTCCGCTCGCCGAGCCGCGCACCGCGACCGGCCCCTCGACCGCGCGCATCGACGCCGCGTCCGTCGATCCGATCACCACCGGCACCCACGCCCTGCCCGCGAGCATCGTCGACGCCCAGGGCACCACCGTCACCGTCACCGATACCTCGCGGATCCTCGCCCTCGACCTCTACGGCTCCACCTCCCGCCTGGTCTTCGAGCTGGGCCTGGGCGACTCCGTCGTCGGCCGCGACGTCTCGAGCGACTTCGCCGAGATCGCCGACCGCCCGCTCGTCACGCAGAACGGCCACGACCTCAACGCCGAGGCGATCCTCGACCTCGCGCCCACCGTGATCCTCACCGACTCGAGCCTGGGCCCGTGGGACACGGTGCTGCAGATGCGCGACGCGGGGATCCCCGTGGTCGTCGTCGGCTCCGACCGCTCGATCGCCACGATCCCGACGCTGGTCGGCGAGGTCGCCGCGGCCCTGGGCGTCCCCGAGCGCGGGGGCGAGCTCACCGCGCGCCTCAGCGCCTCCGTCGACGAGACGATCGCTCGGATCGACGCCGTCGCGCCCGCCGACCCCGCCCAGCGCCTGCGCATCGTCTTCCTCTACGTGCGCGGCCAGTCCGGCGTCTACTACCTCTTCGGCGAGGGCTCCGGCGCCGACGACCTCGTGCGCTCGCTCGGCGGGATCGACGTGGCCGCCGAGATCGGCTGGGAGGGCATGCGCCCGCTCACCGACGAGGGCCTCGTGGCCGCCGCCCCCGACCTCGTGCTGATGATGACCGGCGGCCTCGAATCGGTCGACGGCGTCGACGGCCTGCTCGAGGCCATGCCCGCGCTCGCGCAGACCCCCGCCGGGCAGAACCGCCGCATCGTCGACATGGCCGACACGCAGATCCTGAGCTTCGGACCCGACACCCCGCGCACGCTCGAGGCGCTCGCGGTCGCGATCTACGCGCCGGACAGCACCCGATGACGGCGGTCGCCGCTCCCGCCCGCCTCGGTCGACCGACGCTCGTCACCGCCGGGCTCACCGGCGCCCTCGTCGTGGTCGCCGTCGTCTCGGCCGGTCTCGGACAGCTGGCGGTCCCGCCCGCGCAGATCCTCGGATCGATCGCGCAGCACCTCAACGACGCGCTCGGCGTGCGCCTGCTGCCGGTGCTCGAGCTGCCCGCGCACGTCAACGGCGACGCGACACTGTGGGCGATCCGGTTCCCGCGGATCGCGATGGCGGCGGTCGTCGGCGCCGCGCTGGCGGTCGGCGGCGCGGTCATGCAGGGCGTGTTCCGCAATCCGCTGGCCGAGCCGGGCGTCGTGGGCGTCTCCTCCGGAGCGGCACTGGCGGCGAGCGCCGTCATCGTCTTCGGACTGAACGTCTTCGGGCCGCTCACCGCCCCCGTCTTCGCCTTCGTCGGCGGCCTCGCCGCGACGCTCCTCGTCTACCTGACCGCCCGCGCCGGCGGCCGCACCGAGGTCGTCACCCTCGTGCTCACGGGCATCGCAGTGAACGCGGTCGGAGGCGCGGGCATCGCGCTGATGACCTTCCTCGGCACCACGCAGCAGCGCGAGCAGATCGTCTTCTGGCAGCTCGGCTCGCTCAACGGCACCCGCTGGCAGGACGTCGCGATCGTGCTCCCGATCACCGTGGTCGGAGTGGTCGCCGCCGCCCTCCTCTCTCGCCGCCTCGACCTGCTGGCCCTCGGCGAGCGCCAGGCGCAGCACCTCGGCGTGCCGATCGAGCGCACCCGCATCGCCGCGATCGTGGTCGTCGCCGCGCTCACCTCGGCCGCCGTCGCCCTCTGCGGCATCATCGCGTTCGTCGGACTCGTCGTGCCGCACCTCCTGCGCATGCTGCTGGGCCCGGCGCACCGCGCCCTGATCGGCACGAGCGCGATCGGAGGCGCGCTGCTGCTCGTCTGCGCCGACGCGGTCGCGCGGACGGCCGTCCCCTACGCCGACCTGCCGATCGGCATGCTGACCGCGATCGTCGGCGCTCCGTTCTTCTTCTGGCTGCTGCGCCGGGCGCGGGTGCGGTCGGGAGGGTGGGCGTGAGCGGGGGTGCGGGTACGGTCTCGAGCGGCACGACCGTCGAGCGGGGCGCGGCTCAAGCCTCCGATCACGGCGAGCGGATGCGCGCCACCGGCGTCGGCCTCTCCTACGGCGCGCGCCCCGGGCTCGACGGCGTCGACCTGCGCCTGCACCGCGGCGAGTTCGTCGCGCTCGTCGGACCCAACGGCGCCGGCAAGTCGACGCTGCTCTCGGTGCTCGCGGGCGACTCCGCTCCGCAGACCGGCACGCTGGACCTCGACGGCCGCCCCCTCCGCTCCTACCGCGCCCCCGATCTCGCGCGACTGCGCTCGGTGCTGACGCAGTCGAACGAGGTGTCGTTCCCCTTCACCGTGCTCGAGGTCGTCGAGATGGGCCGGGCGCCCCGGGGCGGCGACGGGACCGCGGTGATCGAGCGCGCGCTCGAGGACGCCGAGGTCGCCGCGTTCCGCGACCGCCGCATGCCCGAGCTCTCGGGCGGCGAGCGGGCCCGCGTCGCCTACGCCCGTCTCCGCGCGCAGGAGTGCGACCTCGTGCTGCTCGACGAGCCCACCGCCAGCCTCGACATCCGGCATCAGGAGCGGCTGCTCGGCCAGGTCCGCGCGCACACCGAGTCGGGCGGCTCTGCCGTGGTGGTGCTCCACGATCTCGGGCTCGCCGCCGCGTACGCCGACCGCGTCGTCGTGCTCGAGGGCGGACGCGTGCGCGCCGACGGTCCGCCCGCGGTGGCGCTGACGACCGAGCTGCTCAGCGAGGTGTACCGGCATCCGATCCGGGTGGTCGTCGAGGACGACGGCTCGGTGTCGATCCGGCCGGAGCGGGCGCGGCGAGGCGCAGTCGCCGACCTCGGCCCATCCCCCTCCCCCGCTCCCCCGATCGGAGACCCTCGATGACCCGCACCCCGCGCACCCTCCTCCTCGCCGCCGCCCTCGGCATCGCGGTGGCCGCGACTCCGCTCGTCGCCCCCGCCGCGTCGGCCGCCGGCTCGGTGTCGGTGTCCTTCGCCGACGGGGCAACGGCCGCCGACCCCGACTACGCCACGTCGATCACGGTCTCGGGCCGCGGCTTCCAGTCGATCCAGGGCGGCTTCGGCGGCGTCTACGTGCTGTTCGGCTGGGTGTCGGGCGCCGGCTGGGGACCGAGCAGCGGCGGCGAGGTCGGCACCGACTACCGCTACGTCCCCGACTCCGAGTCGAAGGACAACGCGGGCTTCGAGCGCTTCGTCGCGTTCCCGGGCAGCGAGACGGAGTCGGCCGCGAACGGCGTGCTCACGGCCGACGGCTCGTTCAGCGTCGACCTCACGATCCCGTCGGCGCGCTTCGAGGCGCAGGACCGCTCGGGCGAGGTGACGACCGTCGACTGCCTCGAGGTGCAGTGCGGAGTGATCACGATCGGCGCGCACGGGGTGAAGAACGCGAACAACGAGACGTTCACGCCGGTGTCGTTCGCGGCGCCGGCGGCCGGCGCGGCCTCCGATCCCGCGGCGGACGCGGCCCCCGCCGCGGGTGCTCCGGAGGCGTCGCCCACCGAGGCGCCCGTGGCCGGCTCCGCGCGCGTCGGCTACACCGCCTCCTCCGCCGTCGCCGGCAACGCGCTCGCCTTCACCGGCCAGGGCTTCGCCGTGTCCGAGCAGGTCGTCGCGACCCTCGACGACGGAGTCGTGGCCGTCGGCCCGCTCACGGCCGGCACCCGCGGCGAGGTGGCCGGGGTGCTGCCCCTGCCGGGCGACCTGCGCGGAGGCACGCACCTGCTGACGCTGACCGGCGCCGCATCCGGGGCGGTCGCCGAGAGCGAGCTGACCGTGGTGGGAGCGTCGGCCGCGTCGGTGCCGAGCGCCGCGGCGGAGCCGGAGGTGCCGGTGTGGCTGTACGTGGCGCTCGGGATCGCGCTGCTCATCGCGGCGGGGCTCGTGCTGGCGAGTGTCGTGGTGGGGATCGTGCGGGGGGTTCGGAGGCGGCGGGCGCGGAAGCGAGTGGGTGCGGGTGGGTCGTCGGATACAGCCGGTGGGGGCGCGGCGGTGTCGCCGGATACCCGGATCGCTGCGTCGAGCGCGACTCCCGTGGAGGCGACTCCGGAACCGGACGCCGACGCCGCTCCCTCCTCCCCCGACGCCCCCACCGAGGAGCTCTCCACCGCCCGCCATCTGCCGGCCCGCGAGACGGCGGACGCGCGATGAGGCGGCTCGGATCCCTCCTCCTCGCCGCCGCCCTGACGCTCGGACTCGCACCCGCCGCCGCGGCAGTCGAGGACGGCGTCGACATCGACGTGTCCGTGCCGACCGGCACCTCCGCCGGCTTCGGCGACATCGAGAACGCCGAGCTGCGCTGGGGACTCAACCGCGAGTCCTCCGGCGGTGCCTTCGCCGGCGGCTGCAACTTCCTCAGCGCCGGCGTCGCCGGGAACAGCGGAGGCGCGCGCGTCTGGTCCGAGTCCGACGGGCTGTACGCCGCCGAGGCCGGGGCCGTCTCGATCGAGAAGGCGACCGCGGCCGGCGGATGGACGCGCGCCTCCTTCGCGACCCGCTGCACGGATCCGTCGGGCGCGCCCGTCACCGCGTCGTCGCTCGCCTCGAGCACGCAGTCGCAGGTCGTCGTCGACGGCGGGCGCGGCTCCGTCTCGGCCGACGGCCTGACCCTGCGCTGGAGCGGCTCCTTCACCGTCGCCTTCTACGGCGGCATGACCTACTGGAGCGCGAGCGACCCCGTGCTCTCGCTCGACGCCGCGGGCAACGGCCGGCTGATCGCGACTGCGAGCGGCTACGGCACCTCGATGGAGGACACCTCGCTCTGGCGCCCACTGCCCGCGACCGAGATCGTGCTCGCGGAGGTGCGCGGCGCTCCGCTCGGCGACGGCGGCTTCAGCGTGTTGCCCGAGTACCTCGGCGTCGCCAGCCAGACCGGCGGCCAGGCCCCGCGGACCGCCGAGAACGCGGCGTACTGGGGCTCGTTCCCGGCGAGCTTCCTGCAGTTCCAAGTGCAGACGGGGCAGGCCGGGTACTGGCTGACGACCGGCGGGACTCGGGACGCGGCCAAGCCGGCGACCGCGCTGTTCGTGAACTTCGACGCGTCGGCTCCGGCTGTGGTGGCGGCTCCGGAGTCGCCGGCGGGCGGAGCGGCGGGGCCGGTGAACGAGGTGGCGCAGCGGCCGGCGGGTGCGGGGGCCGCGGCGGGTGCGGGTGCCGCGGCGGGTGCCGGCGCGGGTGCGGGTGCCGCTGCCACTCCGGCCGCGCAGGCTGCCGCAGGGCTCGTCGCCGAGACGAGCACCGTCGTCCGCGACGGCGGCGGACTCGTCCCCGAGGCGGTCGCGAGCTCCGGACTCCTGCCACTCCTGATCGGCGCCCTCGCGCTGGCGGTGCTGATCGCCGTGCTCGCCGTGCTGCACCTCTCGGGCCGCCGCGTGCTGCCCTGGCGCCGCCCCGCGCCTCCGGAGTGACGGCCCGCTCGGCTGCCCGCCCCCACTCTCCACAAGTTGCGGTAAGCGCGAGCTGTTACCGCAACTTCTACGGAACCGAGCCGGGACGCCGCCGCCCGGGCCCGCGACTCCCGCCGCGCTCCTGCAGAAGTTGGGCGAAGCGCGAGCCGTTACCGCAACTTCTGCGGAACCGATTCGGGACGCCGCCTCCCGGGCCCGCGGCTCCCACCACCGTCCTCCAGAAGTTGCGGGAAGCGCGAGCGGATACCGCAACTTCTGCGGAACCTGCTCGGCCGCCCGGACCCTACGCCCGACGCGACCAGCCTCCAGCACCGAGGCGGGCCCCGAACTCCGGAGCCACTTCTCCCGCCGCCCTCCTCCAGAAGTAGGGCGAAGCGCGAGCCGCTACCGCAACTTCTGCGGAACCGGCGCGAGCCGCCGCCTCCCGGCCCCGCGCCTCCCGCCGCCCTCCTCCAGAAGTTGCGGGAAGCGCGAGCGGATACCGCAACTTCTGCGTAAACGTGCCCGCGCGCCCCTCATGGCGCTCGTGCGCCCCTCCGCGTTCCCCACTCAGCGAAAGTTGTCGTACTCGACGCCGAGTACGACAACTCTCGAGGACTCGACGCCGTCCTGCCGAGCCCGCGTCACGCCCCTCCGCTCGCAACGCCCCCGACTATGCAGAAGTCGTCGTACTCGGCACCCGACTACGACGACTTCTGAGGACTCGACCCCACCCCCGGCTCGCGCCGCCGACGACCCGCACCCGTCACGCAGCCCGCGCATGCCGTCGCCGCCGCACCAGCAGCACCGCCACCACTCCCGCCGCCAGCACCAGCACGATCAGCAGCGTCGCCACCGGCACCGCGGCCAGCGCGAAGTCCGCCGTCACCGGATCCAGAGTCGCCGCGCCGAAGCCCACGCTCGTCGGCCGCAGACTCACCGCACCCGACAGCCACAGCAGCGCGCCCACTCCGTCGAGCTCCTCGCGCACGTCGATCGTCGACCCGGGCAGCACCTCCGGCAGCTGCCTCTGCGCCGACACCCCCGCGACCCCCAGCGGACCGGCGATCGACGTATCGGCCAGCGCGGTCACCCGCGTGTTCCCGGTGTTTCCCACCGAGTAGTCGACGGTCACGAATCCTGTCGCGAACGGGTTCCAGACCCCCGAGAACGCGACCACCGGATCCGACAGCTCGAGCGAGGGCACGAGCTCGCCCGAGACGCGCAGCTGCAGCCGCGTCCCCAGCCGCCGGTCGATCTGCACCTGCGAGTCGGGGTCCTCGACGCGGAGCGACGTGACGATGCCCGCCGGATGATCGCCGGGTTGCGCGTCCGCCGGCACCGTCACCGTGAACGGCACCGCTGCCTCCTGCCCCGGCACGAGGGTGACGGAGGAGGAGGCGAGCGCGATCCAGGTGCCCGCGTCCTCGGAGGCGGTGCCCGCGGTCAGCACGTCGATGCCGCCCTCGCGGGTGGTGAACGCGTCGGCCGGGTAGACGTCGAGGACCAGCTCGGTCGCTCCGTCGTTGCGCACCGAGATCGAGTCCTCGACCACGGCGCCGGGGTCGAGGGAGTAGTCGAAGTTCGCGCGGGTGGCGCCGGAGGCATCGGCGGTCGGGCCGACGCTCCAGGCCGGGCCGTCGGCGGCGGCGGCCGGGGCGAGCGGGAGCACGGCGGCCGCGGCGCTCAGGGAGGCGGCGGCGAGGAGGGCGGGGAAGCGGCGCATGGGTCGTCTCTGCAGTGTCGATGCCGGAACGGCGGAGGAAGAGGAGTGGGCGGACTCGGAAGCCCGGTCCCGCGGCGCTCTCGTCGTCGAGGCGGGCGCGGGAACGGGGCGGACCCTCCTCCGTGTCGAGAGGACGGCCCGCCCCGGGCGGGATCAGCGCGGCTGGCCCCGCACCGGGTCGTCAGCGCGGGTCACCCCGCACCGGAGGATCAGCGCAGGTCACCTCGCGCCGTCAGCGCAGGGTCAGCCCAGCGCCGTGATGGTGAGCGTTGCCGAGTAGTCGCCCGCGGGCGTCGTCGTCGGGATCACGAGGCGCAGTGCCGCGTCGACGTCGGCGCTGGCCGCGGCGGTGCTGGAGGCGAGCGTCGCCGCATCCGACAGACCTGCGCCGCTCTCGAGGGTCGAGCCGACGGCCGCTCCCGCGACCACTCCGCTGCCCGCGTTGCCGACCGACGGGGTCCAGCCGAGGTAGCCGGCGTCGAAGCCGCCCGACGCCGACGCGAAGTCGCTGACCGAGCCCGAGATGCTCCAGCCGAACGGAGTCGTGCCGCCGGAGCGCGTGTCGGTCACCGCGATCGTGTTGAGCGCGCCGGTCGCGACGAACGTCGATCCGGCCTGCGTGGCCGTGCCGAGGCTGACCGCGTCGGTGCTCTCGAAGGCCCAGCCGAAGCTGCCGGTGGCGGGCGGAGCCGTCACCTCGGGCACCTCGACCGTGATGTCCTGCTCACCAGGCTCCGGCTCGGCCGGGGTGGTGGGAGGAGTCGTGGGCGGGGTGGTCGGCGGCGTGGTCGGAGTCGTCGCGGGGGTGAGCGCGTAGTCCACGGTCAGAGGGGCGGCGGGCTTCGCCGCATCGCGCGATCCGCCCGAGCTGTACCAGTAGCTGCTCTGCCCGGTCAGGTTCTGGAAGTCGACGAAGCTCTGCGGGAACGAGCCCCAGGTCGCTCCGGTCGTCGTCTGCGGAGTGGCCTCGGTGGTGACCGCGACGCCCAGGTAGTCGGGAGTGACCGTGAAGCCGTCGTCGTCGGCCGACGCGTTCGAGATGTCGGCGAGCACGATCGTCTGCGGTGCGACCGGCACCCACTTGGTCTGGTCGTTCATGTCGGTGCCGTAGCCGCTCGCCGTGGCGGTGAGCTGCCCGTTGCCCGAGCCGTCGATCTCGAGCACGGGGTCGCTGGCGCTCCAGTAGGTGAGTCCGCCGTAGAACGCGACCGTGAAGGAGCCGTCCCACTCGATCTCGGTGGACCCGTCGGCCGCGACGGTGCCGGTGCCGTTCTCGAAGACGACCGCGTTCTTGGTCAGAGAGGTCGCGGAAGCGGCCGTGACGGGCGTGCCCGCCGGCGTCTGGCACTTGGTCGCCCAGCTGGTGGGCACGAGCGCGCCCGACGCGTTCGGCTTCACGACCGAGACGTTCCCTTCGGACTGCTTGTAGAAGCCGTCGGCCTCGGTCCAGACGCGCGAGCTGCCGGTGTCGCCGGCCGTCCCCGCGCTGAGGAAGTTGCAGCCGCCGAAGAACGCGCCACCCCCGGCCTCATTGCTCAGTCCCCAGGTGAAGGAGGCGTCGGTGATGGTGCCGGGCGAGGCCGCGGCGGAGGCGCTGGGCGCGAACGCGAGCGCCCCGCCGGCCAGGGCGATCGTGGCGAGCAGCGCGGCGGACGCGCGGGCGGCTCGGGGTCGTAGTGGATCCACGGATGGAGGTCCTCTCTGAGGGCTGAGTTAGGGTCGGCTCACCTTACTTAGGGTGCGCTTAGTAAGGCAAACCTTGGTTGCTCGGTGGCGGGGCCGCTGCAGAAGTAAGGCTGGGACTCAGGACGCGGCATGGATCGGCGGATGTCGGGCTCTGAGCCTGAGTTGTGCGGGTCGCTTGCGAGACATCGTGAGAACCGGCGCGGTCCCCGAGCGCTCGTTCAGACCCGAGCCCGCACCGCGGCGGCTGATAGGAAGAGCGCATGCCGCTCCCCCACGTCTTCGTCACCCGAGGCAGCCTGCTCAACTTCGCCTGCGACGCCTGGCTCCTGCCGACGGACCAGTACCTCTCGATCACCGACTTCTGGCGCTCTATCCCTGACCTGCAGAACCGCGTCGACGCCGTCCGCGATCAAGCCTTCGCGCGCGGCGATGCGGTCGCCCTGCCGCTGGTGCCGGTCGACGGAGAACCGACGCCGGTGCTCACCGCGGTGCCGCTCCGCCCGATAACCCGCACCGACGACGCGGAGGGATACGCGGAGGTCGCCCGCAGGCTTCGGGCCTTCGTGGAGCACGGAGCCGCTGTTGCGACGAGTCACCGCCGCACGAAGCGCCCATTGCCCCTGCTGGCCGTACCGATGTTCGCCAGCGCGGGAGGCGGCTCCGGCCGGGTTCGCGACGCCCTGCTCGTGCAGCAACTGCGCGTGCTGCGCGAAGCAGCGGAGGCGTTCCACGTCGACATCGCGCTCGTCACCCGCCGCGACGAGGTGCACGCGTTCGCGCAGTCCCGTCGACGGGCGGAGGCGGAGGCCTCCTGGCCGGAGCTGTCGCCGTTGATGCTCGACGAGGTGCACGATCTCGCCGAGCGGGCTCGAGCCGGCCGCCTCGTCCCCTTCCTCGGAGCCGGTGCGAGCGTGAGCGCCGGTGGCCCGTCCTGGGGTGAGCTGCTGCAGAAGCTCGCCGCGCACATCGAGCTCGACGGCACCACCGCCTCACGCCTCGCCGACAAGAACGTCCTCGACCAGGCCTCCTACCTCGCCACCCTCTTCGACGAGAAGGAGCCCGGTTCCTTCGCCCAGGCGGTCGCCGACGAGATCGGAGCCCTCCAGCGCTACGGACTCGCACCCGCGCTACTCACCGCGATCGACTCCGAGCAGGCGATCACCCTCAACTACGACCGCCTCTTCGAGACCGCCGCCGCTGACGCCGGCACGCCTCGCTCGGTCATCCCCGGCGTGCAGGAGGAGGGAAGTGAGCGGTGGCTGCTCAAGCTGCACGGCACCGTCGGCGACCCGTCCTCCATCGTCCTCACCCGCGACGACTACCTCGGCTTCGACTCCTCGCGCCGCGCCCTCTCGGCGATCGTGCAGGCCACCCTCGCCACCCGGCACCTCCTCTTCGTCGGCTTCGGCCTGACCGACGACCACTTCCACGAGATCGTCCACGACGTCCGCCGCGCTTTCCCGTCGAGCGGATCGGGCGACCTCGCCACCGCGCTGACCCTCTTCGAGGACCCGCTGGACGAGCGCCTCTGGCAGGGCCGGCTGCGCCTGGTGCCGATGCTCCGCGAAGAGTTCGACCGTTCTCGCGTCGCCGAGGCGGCCCGCCTGCTCGAGATCTTCCTGGACGCGCTCGGGGCCTTCGCGACGGATGCGCACTCGTATCTGCTGGCGGATGGGCACGAGAGTGCGCTGTCACCTGCCGAGCTGCGGTTGCGGGAACGGCTCGCCTCGCTGTTGCGCGAGGTGTCGGAGGAGGAGCGCGCGACGGGAGCGTGGGCGGAGGTCGCGGCGATGGGGCGGCGGTTGGGTAGCGACGCGCGAGTCTGATCGAGCAGGCATGATTCTGGAATGGACTGAACTCCTTGTGCGGACGACATAGATGTCGGGCTCGTTCCCCCGCACGCTCCGCGCCGGGACTGACCCGAACCAGACGAAGCGGCCCCTTGGCAACACCCCCCGCCAGGACCGACCGCAGCCGCGTCGTCGATTCCCTGTATCCTGATCCGCTGCCCGACGTCGAGAGGAGGCCCCGGTGATCACGGACTCACCCGAGCGTTATGCGCTGTCGTTCACGAGCGGCGGTCTCCTGATGCGCGAAGCAGCCGTGCTCGCATCCATCTATTCCGCGGAGCGCGACTGGGGCCAAGTACGGAAGCTCGCCGTCGAGTTGAACGTCCTGCAAGCGCGCACTTCGTCCTCAAGCGTCAGAGTGATCCGAGAAACAGTCCAGCGGCTATCCGTACTCACAGACGCCGAGGTCAATCTGCTCGTAGACGCTGGGCCGAGTGAAAAGCAGATCCTGATGTGGGCCGCAGCGTGCCGTCGGTACGGTCTTATCGGAGAATTCGCCGAAGGGGTCGTACGCGAGCGATTCTTGCTAATGACGCCGAGCTTAAGCACTGATCACTTCGATCGCTTTCTAATTGGAAAGAGCCTGTGGCATCCCGAGCTGAACGAGCTGAAGCCGTCGACGAGTATGAAGCTACGTCAGAACGTGTTCCGGATGCTACAAGACGCCGGGCTACTAACGGAGAGCGGAAATCTTGTTCCCGCAGTAATGTCGCAACGTGTCATCAATACCCTGAACGAGCGCACCCCGAGCGATATCAGATTCTTCCCGACGACGACATCCGCAGGGGCTAAGCAATGACACAGGCGAAGCGCAGCTTGCAGAGCGACGAGAGGCACGTCTATGACGTGCTCCGAAGCGAGCGATTCCTGAAGATGGAGGGGCTCTCGAAAGAGGTCCCCTTCTTCATCTACCACTTCCCGCCCTCGTGGACGCACGACGTTGAGAGCATGCGGGACCGGGTGCGGACGAAGCTCCAGAGTGACGACGGACTCACTGTCGCACAGATCGATTTGTACGATCTCGCCGTTGAGCTCCTCACCGAGCGAGGCGTCTGGGAGCGAGTCGTCGAGCTGGAGCCGACGATGGACAAGGGCGAGTTCCGCGAGGTACTGCAGGGGATGCTCGATCCGCACGATCACATCGCGCCCGCGATCCGTGCTCGCTTGCAGGACCAGTCGAGCGACATCGTCTTCCTCACCGGGCTTGGCGAGGTCTTCCCCTTCATCCGCACCCACACGGTGCTGGAGAACCTGCAGAGCGTTGTGGTGGGGCGGCCGATGCTTGCGTGGTTCCCTGGCACGTACGAGTTCACACAGACAGCTGGCCATCAGTTGCGCGCGCTGAATCTCAGCGCCAGTGACAGTTACTACCGGGCCAAAGACATTTTGGAGCAAGAGGCATGAGCGCGACCGTGATCAATGAGATTTTCGCGAAGCCGATCGGCCGCGCTATCGAGGGTGTCATCAAGGCAGATGACACCTCGCATCTCGCGATCGAGGTCGAGGAGTACGTCCTCACGAACGAGGCGGCCAAGGGACTTGAGCATGTGCTTGAGGCATACACCAACTACACGAACGCCAACGGCGTGTGGATCTCGGGCTTCTTCGGATCCGGCAAGTCGCACCTGCTGAAGATGCTCGCGCACCTGCTTGGGGACATCGAAGGCCATGACTACCCACGTACCCTCGTTTCGGAGCAGTTCCGCTCCAAGGCTGACGACGCGTTCCTACCCGCACTGATCGAGAAGGCCGACCGGATCCAATCGCGCAGCCTCCTATTCAACATCGATCAGAAGGCAACCCTGATCTCCAAGGATCAGAACGACGCCCTGCTAAAGGTGTTCGTGAAGATCTTCGACGAAGCGCGGGGGTACTACGGTAACCAGGGCCACATCGCTCGATTCGAGCGGGACCTTGATTCGCGCGGCCAGTATGACGACTTCAAAGCGGCGTTCGCGCGAGCTGCGGGAATCGATTGGGCGCGGGGCCGCGAACAGGCGGCGCTCGAAGCAGGGAACATCGACAAGGCTTTCGCCGAGGTGAACGGCTCGGAGAGCCCGGGCATCATCCGTCAGTACAGTGCCAACTACTCGGTGGCGATCGAAGACTTTGCCGAAGAGGTCGCGGCGTGGCTTGAGAAGCAACCAGCAGGCTTCCGGCTAAACTTCTTCGTCGACGAGGTCGGCCAATTCATCGGCACGAACACGCAGCTCATGCTGAACCTCCAGACCATCGCCGAATCACTTGCCACGAAATGCAATGGCCAATCGTGGATCTTCGTCACCTCGCAGGAAGACATGGAGAAGGTCGGCGGCGACCGCACCAAGCAGCAGGCTAACGACTTCTCCAAGATCCAGGCTCGCTTCAAGAACCGGCTCAAGCTCACCAGCCAGGACGTCGAAGAGGTCATCCGAAAGCGTCTTCTCGCGAAGACGGATGCTGCTGCTGGTGAGGTCGCCACGGTGTATGACGACGAGCACGCGAACTTCAAGACGCTGTTCGACTTCGTCGAGGGCCGCCACTACCCGAACTATCGCGACGAGTCACACTTCGTCGGCACGTACCCGTTCGTGACGTACCAGTTCCCGCTCTTCCAAGCCGCGATCGAGGGCATCAGTGACCACAACATCTTCGAAGGACGCAATAGCTCCGTCGGTGAGCGGTCGATGCTCGGCGTCGTACAGCAGGTGGCAACCCACCTTGCCGATCGGCCGCTCGGATCGTTGGCATCGTTCGACCAGATGTTCGAGGGCATCCGTGCCTCACTGAAATCCACAAATCAGCGGGCGATCATCAACGCCGAGAGCGCCACCGGCAGCGGCAAGCTCAGCGCGCTCGCGGTGCGCCTGTTGAAGGCGCTGTTCCTGGTCAAGTACGTCGACAGCTTCAAGGCCACGGCCCGCAATCTCACGGTCCTGGTCTACGACCGCTTCGGTACGGATCTCATCCAGCTCGGTAAGAACGTCAACGAAGCCCTCAACGCGCTTGAGGCGCAGACCTACATTCAGCGCAATGGTGACCTGTACGACTACCTGACGAACGAAGAGCAGAAGATCGAGCAGGAGATCAAGGACGTCGATATCGACAACTCCGAGGTCTCCGCGAAGCTCAACAAGCTTCTCGCCGAGTCGGTCGTGAAGACGACGAAGACGGTCGCGAAGAATGGCCAGAACTTCCCGTTCGGCTACAAGCTCGATGGCACCCCGTACGGCAAGCAGCACGAGCTGGCGCTGCACTTCACCAGTCCCGAGACCGAGTTCAGCTTGGACCAGATCAAGGCGCACAGCGCGGGTCTCGATGAACTGCGCGTTGTTCTCCCGGCCGAGGCGAATCGGATCCTCGCGGATCTTCGCTTGCTGCTGAAGACCGAGAAGTACGTCAAGCGTGCACAAGGTTCGAGTCGCACTGCGATCGAGACCCGTATCCTCGGCGAGAAGGGCACTCAGAATTCCGAGCGCGAGAAGGAGATCGTCGAAAGGTTCCGCACTGCGGTCGGCAGCGCGACGCTGATTCACAATGCCGCAGTGATCGATGTCACCGCCAGCGACGCACAGACTCGGATCAATGACGGCTTCGCGAAGGTCATTGCGGCTACGTACACCAACCTGAGCATGCTGGGTGGCAAGACTTTCAGTGAGCAGGGTCTCAACGGACTGGTAAACCCGGCAGACGGGATGTTCGATGAGAGCCTCAACATCCTAGAGGTGCCCGCAGATGATGTGCTCGGGCACCTGGAGATGCGTGGCAAGCGGCATGAGATGGTCACGATGAAGCAGCTCGTCGACCGGTACTCCGCCAAGCCTTTTGGCTGGGACCAATGGTCGATCGCTGCGGTAGTGGCCCACCTCGCGGGACAGTCGAAGATCGAGCTTCAGCTCGACGGCAAAACACTCGCTCGCACCGAGATCACCGGGACTCTGCGCAACACGCAGCGATACCCGAACCTCGTCGTCGCTCCGCAGCGGGTCTATGACCAGAAGATCGTGAACACTTTCCGCAAGTTCGTCATCGAGTTCACCGACGACGGAAGCCTCACGAAGGATGCGGCTGAACTCGGCCGCCTAGGGAAGGAGCACCTCGAGTCGAAGCTCGTCGAACTCAAGGCACTGCGGTCCGGTGCTGCCACCTATCCGTTCATCGATCAACTAGACGGACCGATCCGACTGCTGGGCGAACTGACGGCAAACAACTCGGACTGGTTCCTAGAGCATTTCAACGAGGCTGACGCTATCGCGGACGAGCTGCTGGACGCGAAGGACAACGCGATCGATCCGATTAAGGCGTTCCTCAACGGCAACCAACGCAGCATCTACGACAACGCGACAAGCTTCATGCAGCTCAACCGCACCAACCTTGCATTCTTGACTCCGAGCGTTTCGGACAGAGTCGAGATCGCACTCGAGGATCCGCAGATCTTCCGGGGCAACAGGACGACGCAGCTCGGAGCTGCGATCGCCGATCTACGGGCACAGCTGGGCGGCATCGTTTCCACGGAGCGTGACGCTGCCGTCGGATCGATCAACGACTACTGGAAGCAGGTGCCGGTCAGCGCAGCGTTTGAGCGTGCGACCGAGGCCTCTCGGGAGTCCGTGACTCGCAAAGCAGAGGCCGTGCTTGAGCTGGTGAAGCGCGAGACGCAGATCCCGGCGATCCGTAATCTCGCAGCGCAATTCGCCGACACGACTTACCCGGCCATCCTGGACGAGCTGGAATCGACCAGGCAGCTGAAGCAGGTTGCTGATCCGTCGGTGGATCCGGACACGCCGTCGATCGATCCCGTCCCGCCCAAGCAGAGCATCTCGATCAAGAAACTCTCGCTCCCCATGGCCGGCGGGCTGCTCGAAACCGAGGATGACATCAACGCATACCTCGGCGAACTCCGTGCGCTACTCGTTACTACGATCAACGACAACAAGCGCATTACGCTCTAAGGAACCAGCATGGACACGAAAGACCTAGAGAATTTTGCGAAAGCTGCTCGCCGCGAACTGATCTCTGCGGTCTCGGCGCAGGCGTCGGCAGTGCTCGCCCCCGGATCCGTCGCCCGAACTGAGCGAGCGGAGACGGTGCGTCGACTCGAAACCGAAATCGCAGTGCACGGCCACGAGCACGTGATCGACAAGGTCGCGTACACCTGGTTCAACCGGCTCATCGCACTGCGGTTCATGGACGCGAAGGGCTACATGGGCGCTGGGATCGTCTCGCCCGCGCAGGGCCAACCACACGGCCAGCCCGAGATCCTCGCCGATGCGAAGCGCGGAGATATCGACGCCGATGTCGTCACGAGCTCTACCACGCGGGGCGCCATTCTCGGCCTGCTCGATGGCACTCGCCGTAGCACCGATGCGGAGGGCGAAGCGTACGCGTTGCTACTCACCGAGCACTGCCGCTACTGGCACAAGTCGATGCCGTTCATGTTCGAACGCGAAGGCGACTACACCGAACTGCTGGTTCCCGCCGGCCTGCTCGCCGACGGCGGCATCGTCGCACGAACTCGTAAGGTGCTTACTGAAGAAGTCTGCGACGACGTCGAGGTGATCGGCTGGCTCTACCAGTTCTACATCTCCGAGCGGAAAGACGAGGTATTCGCCGGGTTCAAACAGAACAAGAAGGCCGGTGCTGACGAGATCCCTGCCGCTACGCAGCTCTTCACGCCGCACTGGATCGTCCGCTACCTCGTTGAGAACTCGGTCGGCAGACTGTGGATGCTCAACCGGCCAGCATCCCGACTCGTCGATCGCATGGGCTACTACATTGCACCGGCCGATAAGGAGATCGACTTCCTGAAGCTCTCCGGTCCAGAAGAGCTGACCGTGATCGACCCAGCCTGCGGCTCGGGTCACATGCTCACCTATGCTTTCGATCTCCTCTACGCGATCTATGACGAGGAAGGCTATGCACCCTCTGAGATCCCGAGCTTGATCCTTACGCACAACATCCATGGCACCGAGATCGACCCACGCGCTGGTGCGCTCGCGGCGTTCGCGCTCACCATGAAGGCGCGGGCGAAGGACCGCCGATTCTTCACGCGTGCTACAGAGCCGAAGATCTGCGTGATCGAGCCGATTAGATTAAGGGATGACGAGGTCCAGGTAATCTCCGCGGAGCAAGGGGGCAGCTCGACTGGCGGGGCGTTCTGGACTCAGTTCGAGCACGCGGACACCCTCGGCGCGCTAATCCAGCCGGATGCCTGGCAGGTGACGAACGCGAGGACCGCGCTCGAACGCGTAAACGTTGCGAACGACATCCTCTACGCGCAGGCGGTTGAACGCGCTTGGAAGCTTGTAAAGCAAGGTGAGGCACTGTCGACGCAATATGCCGCGTTTGTTGCAAACCCTCCGTACATGGGGCGCGGGAATATGGGGGCTCGACTTATCGAGTTCGTTGATGCTCACTATTCGGACTCTGCCGGAGGGCTCGATGCGAGCTTCATCTCTCGAGCCGGTTCGATGACGCTTCGCGGTGGCATAAGTGCACTTGTGACGATGCAAAGTTGGATGTATTTGTCGTCGTTTGAGCAATTCAGGCGCCGGATTCTCGGTACACGGAGCATCTCTACCCTCTGTCACCTCGGCACTGGCGTCTTCGACTCGCTCGGCGGAGAAGTGGTAGCTGTTGTTGCTACGGTCTTTCGGCAGGCTACCTCCGCTGCATCCGGAGTCTACCTACGACTGGTCGACATCGCTGATCGTGATTCGGAGCTTCGCACCATGATTGATGATCCGGGGCACCCGATGCGTTACCATCGCAAATCTGCAGACTTTATCGACGCGCACCGGGCGATCCTGGCATACTTTGCAGACGCGGCTTTATCTGACTTTTTGGCCGGAACCGCTCTGCGGAACTATGTAGAAGCGGGTGTTGGGTCGCAGACTGGCGAAAACTCCAAATATGTTCGCTACTGGTTCGAAGTCAGCCAAGCTGACTTAAATCTCGATGGGCGGGATGGCGTCGATACGGCGAAGTGGACGCCTTCTACTAAAGGCGGCGAGTTCAGGCGTTGGTACGACCCGACCTTGAGTGTAATGGACTGGCGTGGTGATGGCGAGGTTCTAAAGCGCGAGAGCAAGGGGGCGGTAATCCGCAACTCTCGAATCTACTTTCGCCCACACCTTTCTTGGTCGAAAGTTGGCACGAAGATACCATCATTTCGCTTTGGTGATGATCGTCTAGTCCATAATGATGCAAGTTGCTTCGTAGTCGCTGATGGTGCGGACATCGATAGCATCTCTTCGTATCTTAATTCGCGGACAATCGCATCGTTGGTCAAGGAGTTCAATCCAACGCTCAATTTGCGTCCGTCATCGTTCCTTGATTTTCCTTTCGTCGAGATTGATCCCTCCCAGGGCCGCTTATGTCGCGAGCTGAGTAAACGTGACTGGGATCGAGATGAGCTCTCACTCGATTTCGCGAGCCCGGTTCTCATCCCATCTAGAGCGAAGGCCCTGTCGGCTACAGTGTCGGACACCCTTAGCCTGAATTCGCGAATGACTGAGGAATTTATCGAGCTGGAAAATCAGATTGAGCGTGCGGTAACGGCCGCTGCGGGGCTTGCGAATCCTATTCGGATTCCCCAAGAGGAGCACTCATTGTTTGCTAACCCTGCCTATCGATACGGCGCAGGGAAATCTGCGGAGGAATACGATCGGCTCTCTGCGGCAGATCTTGCTCGTGATCTTCTGTCTTACGCGGTTGGTTGTATGTTCGGCCGCTACAGTCTCGACGAGCCTGGCCTGATTCTCGCCGATCAGGGTTCCACGCTCCAGGACTACCTCGCTAAGGTCCCTGCGCCGACGTTTACACCCGACACTGACAACGTGATCCCGTTCGTGGACGACGGGTGGTTCGAGGATGACATCGTCGAGCGGTTCCGACAGTTCCTGCGTGCGTCTTTCTCCGCCGAACACTTCGAGGAAAATCTGCGCTTCGTCGAGGAGTCGCTCGGTGTGACGACACTGCGCGACTACTTCATCACGAAGTCGGGCAAGTCGAAGTTCTACGACGATCACGTGCAGCGATACAAGCAGCGACCGATCTACTGGATGTTCTCTAGTCCAAAGGGGTCGTTCAATGCACTGATCTACCTGCACCGCTACACACCGTCGACGGCCTCGACGGTGCTCAACGAGTACCTGCGCGAGTACGAGGCGAAGCTCACGGTCGCCCTCCAACAGGCCGAAATGGCTGCAGTCGGTGGCGGGTCGGTCAAGAACCAGAAGGAGGCCGACCGGCTCCGCAAGGTGCTTGCCGAGCTGCGAGACTACGAGCACGATGTGCTCTACCCGCTCGCAACCAAGCAGATTGCGATCGATCTTGATGATGGCGTGAAAGTGAACTACCCGAAGTTGCGGCCAGCGGTGAAGAAGATCGCAGCGCTGGAGGCGAGCGATGGCTGACCTAGAACGGATCGCGGACGGCGGAGCGAGCGTCCTGATCGATCGTGTCGCGGCCCTGATCGAGCAGACTCGCACGTCTATAGCGTCACAGGCGAACGCTGCGCTCACGATGATGAACTGGCAGATCGGCCATCTGACCGACGCGGAGGTACTTGGTGAGCAGCGTGCTGGGTACGCCGGAGAGATTGTGGCCTCGTTGTGCCAACAATTGAGTTGGACTCACTTTAGGGCGCTCATTCAGGTCTACTCCGACGAGGCGCGAGCCTTCTCCGTCAAGCAGGCACTTGATGCGCGGCTCAGCGTTCGCGCCCTCCGTGAACTAATTGGACGTCAGAGTTTCGAGCGCCGTGAGATCGCCAATGCGCAGACTCCCGGTGCATCCTCGGTGCCATTAGACGCCCTCACCGACCCATATTGCGTGGACTTCTTCGAGCTCAAAGCCGCGTCCGCGGAGCGCGACCTCGAAAAGGCGCTGATCCGCGGATGGAGGCGTTCCTCCTCGAAGTCGGCAATGGCTGGAGCTTCGTGGCGGGGCAGAAGCGGATGATCGTCGACAACGACGGCTTCTACCTCGACTTGCCCTTCTACTCCCGGCCACTGCACCGCCTGACTGCGGAGGAGCTGAAGCTGTGCAAGTTCGGTCCCGTCTACAAGGGACAGATGGACCTGTACTCGAAGTGGCTTGACCGTTGCGAGCGTCGAAACGACGAGGAAGCGCCGCTCCGACTCATCCTGTGCACCGAGACGAGTCGTGAGCAGGTCGCGCTCCTTGAGATGCACAAGGACGGCATGGTGGTGGCGGAGTATTGGACGGCCCAGCCGCCCAAGGAAAAACTTCGGCAGCGCATTGCAAAGATTCGCCGCGCCGCCCAGCAGTGCGCCGCGCGCGGAGCACTCGGTCCATGCCGCGATCACGAGGACAAAGAATGAGTAACACGCCAACTATCGCCGATCATCTCGAAGCCCGATTCGAGGGCGCACGGATCGTCGTGTGGCACGACGCTGACGGCAGCTATGCCGATGAGCTCGACGGTCAGTTGCCCGTGGGCGTCACGGTACTGCGCGTTGCCTACAACGAGTTCGCTCTCAAACATCGGATCCTGCGCGAGGACAAGGTGTCGAAGTTCCTTGTCTATCGCACCGGCAGTGTGCCTGAGGGCGTGGGGAACTGGCTGCTGGACATTGAGCTCGCGAACGGCCCGATTTTCACCGCAGACCGCAGCGCGCTCATGGGGGCGACCCTCGGCCTGACCGGACCGGGCGCCGCCGAACTCGTCGCGCAGTATTCCAGGTTTTTCGGGGACAGCAGGTTGGTGTCTAGGTTCCGAGCACTGCTCTCGCCTGGAGACGACCCGACTGTCGTGCGCGCGAAGATGTGCGCGGCCTTGCTAGGGCAAAAGGAGCACAGCTTCTCCGAGCTCACGCGCACGCTGCTCATCCAGTACGCCGAGGGCGGCGCTGCAGGGGTTGAGGCCCTTCAGAAGCACGATCTCGCGGTCTTCCATTGGGCCGGCGCCGAGCACATTTACGGCTATGCAACGACCGCGCCGACCATCGAGGGCTTCGCGCTGTGGATGTTCCAACGCGCCGTCGAGGGCTTCGATACTGCCTCCTCAAGCAAGGTACGAAATCTCGCTATCGACTTCCGCAGCTTCCGCGATTCCAAGCGGAGCGCACCCGCGATGAAGGTACTTGCGCGGAAGATTGAAGACGACCTCGCCTACAAGGAGGTCGCTTCGCAGCTACCCTGGGAGATGATCCAAGACACAGATGTCTTCGAGGTATCCGAGCGTGAAGTCATCCACCGTCTCGTCGAGAGCATCGTGTCGCAGAGGATGTCGACGCGAGATGTCCTCGACACGATCAGCGCCCGACGCCGCGAAAGCTTCTGGTCCGACGACTATGCGACCTTGTACGACGGGCTGAGCGCCGCGGCAGAACTGATCCCTGCGATCCGAACTGCGAAACTCGAGATCGCATCCTTCGACGACGGGCTGACACGATATCGCGACGAATGGTTCCGCATCGATCAGCTCTACCGACTGTTCACCCATGCCTACCTGACTGCGGAGTTCAAACAGCCGCTCGAAACGTTGGGGAACCTCGTGGAGAACGCGTACGTCACCGACTTCCTGGCGAAACTCGGCGCGAGCTGGCAGGCACAGGTCGACGGGGTAGAGCGCTGGCGCACTCTGAACGTCCCATCGCAATCATCGTTCTACGAGCACTACGTGGCCAAGATTCTCAAGGGCCGTAAGAAGGCAGTCGTCGTCATCTCGGATGCTTTGCGTTACGAGGTCGCGGAAGAGCTCACTTCGACCATCCGCGGGGAGAACAAGTTCGAAGCGAAGATTGAAGCGATGCTGGGCGTGCTTCCGAGCTACACCCAGTTGGGAATGGCATCTCTGCTGCCGAACCGGACGCTGGCACATTCGCCAAACGGCGATCCCGTACTCGTCGACGGACAGAAGTCGGACGGCACTGCGAACCGGACGAAAATTCTTGGCTCTGTTGGTGGAGCAGCGATCCAAGCTAAGACCTTCATTGAGATGAAGCCGGGCGACCGCCGAGATCTTTACGCATCCCACCAGGTGCTGTACGTCTACCACGACACGATCGACGCCACCGGTGACAAGGCGGTGTCAGAGCATCGCACATTCGCTGCCGCAGCGGACGCCATGCGCGAGCTGCTCGACATCATCAAGAAGCTCGCGAGCGCGAACGCGACGAACATCTTCGTGACCGCGGACCACGGCTTCTTGTACCAGCGGTCGGCGCTGGTGCCACAGTTCAACCTCACCGCAAAGCCGCAGGGCGAGAAAATCGTAGCTGAGAAGCGTCGCTATGTGCTTGGCCGAGGTCTGAAGCAGGACCCCGCATTCCGGACATTCAAGCCGGAGCAGATCGGCCTTTCGAGCGATCTTGAGGTGCAGATCCCGAACTCAATCCAGCGCATCGTGCAGCCCGGCGCCGGGTTTCAGTTTGTGCATGGAGGAGCGTCGCTGCAGGAGATCATCGTGCCCGTCATCTCGATCAACAAGGGGCGTAGCGACACAGTCGAGTCCATCAACGTTGAGATCCATCCGGAGTCTGACAAGATCACGACTGGGCAGGTCGTGGTGAAGCTGTACCAGTCGACGAAGGTGGAGCCGAACCGGCCCGCGCGGCGGCTGCGCGCTGGGCTTTACTTCGGGGACCAACTGATTTCGAACGAGCAAGAGATGACCTTCGACTCGGACAGCGCGGAGGGACGCGACCGGTTCCAAAGTGTGACCCTGTTGCTGAGCAAAGACGCCGACAGCGCAAACAACCAGAGCGTTGAGTTCCGGTTGTCGGAGCCGATCGAAGGCACCGACCAGTGGAAGAAGTATCGGAGTGTGCCGTACACGGTAAAGCGCGCCTTCGCGAGTGACGACGGATGGGATTTCTAATGAGCGACGACATCGACCTCACGGCAGCCTCGCCTCTCGCGGACGCGATCGATAGCGAGGCCACACAGGAGACCCCCACGGAGAGCGAACTCGACCGGAAAATCAACGAGCATTTCGCTGGTGCCGTTGTTCGCAAGGATCTCGTCAAGGCTGTCAAGGGCAACGCGATAGTGCCGTCGTACGTGCTGGAATACCTGCTCGGCCAATACGCGGCATCCGACGACGAAGCGACGATCCAGGCAGGCATCGACAAAGTGCGGGGTATCCTTGCCCAGCACTACGTGCACCGCAACGAGTCGGAACTCGTCAAGTCGAAGATCCGCGAGAAGGGCCGCTTCCGAATAATTGACAAGGTCAGCGTCACGCTGAACGAGAAGGACGACGTCTACCAGGCGTCGTTCGCGAACCTCGGCATCAGCGGTGTGATCGTCGAGGCGAGGACCGTCACCGCGAATCAGAAGCTTTTGGTCGGTGGGGTGTGGTGCCTCTGCGATGTCGAGTACTTCCACAACGAAGATGCCCGTGTCGTGCCGTGGATTTTGGGGAGCCTGAAGCCGGTCCAACTGTCAAACTTCGACTACCAGGGCTACCTTGAGTCCCGCGCGAAGTTCGCCACCGACGAATGGATCGACTTGCTCATCCAGTCCATCGGGTTCAACCCCGAGATGTTCGGGCGACGCGCCAAGTTGCTGCAGCTCATCCGTCTGATCCCGTTCGCCGAGCGGAACTACAACCTCGTTGAGCTCGGTCCGAAGGGCACCGGCAAGTCGCACATCTACTCGGAGTTCTCGCCACACGGCATGCTGATCTCCGGCGGAGAGGTCACCGTGCCCAAGCTGTTCGTCAACAACGCCAATGGTCGCCTCGGCCTCGTCGGGTACTGGGACGCGGTGGCCTTCGACGAGTTCGCGGGTAAGAAGAAGCGAACCGACAAGGCGCTGGTCGACATCATGAAGAACTACATGGCGAACAAGTCGTTCTCTCGTGGCGTCGAGACTCTCGGCGCCGAGGCGTCCATGGTGTTCGTCGGCAACACATCGCACACGGTCCCGTACATGCTCAAGCACTCTGACCTGTTTGACGAGCTGCCAGAGAGCTATCACGACTCGGCATTCCTCGATCGGTTGCACTTCTACATCCCGGGATGGGAAGTCCACACGATCCGTAGCGAGATGTTCTCAAACGGCTACGGGTTCGTCGTCGACTACATCGCCGAGGTACTCAAGTCGATGCGGGACTTAGACTACTCCGACCGGTACCAGCCGCACTTCACCCTCGGCTCGGACATCTCGACTCGTGATCGCGACGGCATCCACAAGACCTTTTCCGGTCTCATGAAGTTGCTCTACCCACATGAGCAGGCGACGACTGCGGAGATTGAAGAGATCTTGCGACTTGCGATCGAGGGCCGCAAGCGCGTAAAGGACCAAATTCTGCGGATCGACGACACAATGGCGGCAGTCGAGTTTGGTTTCACTTCGACGAATGAGGAGTGGACCGCCGTCACCACGCTCGAGGAAGATGAATACCCCAGGCATTACCATCGTGATCGAATCGAGAGTCCGACGCCTGACCACGAGCCGACGGGCCTTCAGCCTGCGCAGCGACAACCCATCGCGGTGGCCGCATCCACGAACGCAAAGCTGCACGAAGGACAGACCGATTTCGTGGAGAATCAGCGCGGCATTTCCTATGAGAGTCTGCTGCTGCCATACCTACGAGGCGCCTCTGAGATCGAGCTCCACGATCCTTACATTCGCCAGTCGCACCAAGGGCGAAACCTCGTCGAGTTGCTGGCGCTCATTGCTTCTATCAAGGACCCGGCGGACGAGGTGGCCTTCAAGCTCTTTACCCTGCTCGAGGAGGATCCTGAGCACCAAAGGCGTCAGCTCCAGATGCTCAACCAGATTGTAAATGGGGCTGCAAAGCAGGGAATTAGAGTCCACGTCGAAAAAGACCCTGGCGGTCATGACCGATGGATCCGAACGAACACAGGGTGGCGAATCAATCTCGGGCGCGGTCTGGACATCTTCCAAAAGGCGGAGGGTAGCTGGTTCGACTTCGGTAGCAGCCGCCAGGAGTTTCGGCAGGTGCGGGCGTTTGGCATCACCTACATCCGCGAGGTCCGGCAGTAGTTCGGGAAAAAGCCGATAACGCTGCTCTCAACTTGGTTCCTAAACAGCACTACGTTAAGGATAACTCCCGAAAGTGCACCGAGGCCGCAGCCAAGAAAGGCCGTTCGGCGCATGCTCCGTTCGGCGCATGCTCCGCTCGACGTCGCTTGTGTCGCAGGTGCAACTTGCCCCGCTTCCAACAGTCCGCTCAAGCGGCGACCACCGGGCATTGCGACAGGTTCGGTGAATCTACTTCGTCCGCATCACCTTCCAGCGACATGGCTCGCTGTTTGTCTACAGTACGGTGAACCCGCACGCCGCCGACTCTCCATTTCAAAGGGTGCAGGGAAGCTAGCTACAGAGGGCGTGCTCGCCCCCTGATTCGCGAACGAGCAGCGGATCGGTGCGTCGCTCCTCATCAGGCAGGTCCATAGCTGCAGCAAGCAGATTGCCGAGTCGGCGCGCGCCCTCGAGGCCCGCCCTTTTCGTCGCCCATCCGTCGAAGGTGAGTCTGATGTTCTCGTCCTTCGTGATGACGTCGAGCACGGGGCTCTGTCCCGCGCGCTCCGTGAAGCGGACGTAGCGGATGTCGGCGAGCGGGAACTCGCGCTCGACGGCACCCTGCTTGCGCAGCGCGCCCTGCTCAGAGATGAACACGCGATCGCGAGTGATGCCGAGGTAGGCGTTCGCTCCGACGAGACGCTCGAGATTGACGTCGGCGAGCGCCAGGAGCTCGCTATCCTCCGGGAGCACCAAGCCCAGAATGCGGAGGAGCTCCGCGGGAGCTTCGCCGTTGAAGACGGCCACGGTCGGCTCGAGCGCGACCGGCTTCGCATAGGGGCGGTTCCGGATCTCGGCGACCCGCTCCGCTAAAGCGCCTGCCATCGCCACGGCAACTCGGATGTTCCGGCGCTTCGAGGTGAACGGGATGCTCGGCTCGCCGGGCAGCTCGACGAGAAGACGGCACTGGCGCTCGAGTTCGCCGAGCAGCCGGGCGATGTCTTCCATCGCCTTCGTGTGCTCCCGCTCGGTCTCCTCGACGAGGCCGGCGAGGAGTCGCTCGTTCTCGACCGAGTTCGCCGTGTCGTGGCTGATCCGGCCGGCGCGCAGAACCTGCGAGCGGTACCACGAGCCTTCCGCCATGAGAAGCCCGTGGGCGTCGGCCAGGATCGGCTCAATGTTCCGCTGGAGGTAGGTGCGTCGGCTCTTCGCGTCGGTATCGAGCGCGTCCAGGTGGCGCTTCATGAAGCTCGCGAAAAGGTGACGCTGCTTCCGGAGGTCGGCCTCCCTCGTCGCCACAGCGGCGAAGATGTGGTCGTTGACCATGCCGGCCGTCTGAGCTTCTCGTGCGGCCCGCATCGTCGTCTCGTGCAGTCCGAGGAGCGTGGCCCACTGATCACCGTGAAGTGCCATGAGGACGTCGCGGGTGAGCACGATGTTTTCGTCCACCCGGCGGGAGATCGACGCCAGCTGGAGCTGGAGTGCGAGTAGAGCGGCAGCGGGTCCGAGTGCGGAGAGCAGAGTTGCGCTCTGCGCTCCAGCTGCAGGCGCCCACCGCACTGACGAAACGATCTTCCCGTCGCTCACGAGCGAGCCGAGGTTCCAGCCGCCCGAGACCATGGGCTGCGCCGTCTTCAACCCCGCAAGAGTCTCCGGGGCCAGCCGCACCAAACCCTGGGCAGACATCGCTCCCGAGATCCCCTGCGCAAGCACATTGCCGCCACCAACGGCGACGCCGAGCTTGTCGACGAGCTCCTGGCGCTTCGGCCCGCTCATCATCTCGAACGCGAAGAGATCGAGATCGGTCGGCGCCTTGTCGGCGAAGAGGACTGCCACTCCTGGTTCGATCTCGACGAGACTCATACTCGGCTCCTCCGCCGAGGTTACGTCGGTGCCGGGGTTGACTTCGTGCGATGAAGACATGCGAGCTCTCGTAGATCGTTCAGGGCCACTCGAGGCGACCAGATGTCGGGTATCTCGACGCTACCGGCAACGGCAGACACCCGGTCACCTCCGTGAGCAGAGCGCATGACCGACGATGAGAAGAACTACCTCTTCGGTCGGCCGTCGGCCTTCGCCACACGTTCCGGTAGCTAGAGTCCCCTGCAACCGCTTCGCCGTCGAAGGACACCGCCATGCCCGTGGGTTACCGCTCCATCCTGTCCACCGAGACCTCGACCGAGCACCGCGAGCGGATCAACGAGATCCTCGCCGAGTGGTTCGTGGAGAAGGGCTTCGAGAATCTGCCGCCTCAGGGCTCGGCCAGGGTCGGTGAGGCGACCGTGGAGGTCTCGGCCGTCGAAGGGCGGGGCATCGCCGCGAGGCGTTGGCGTCTGAGCGAGACGTGGACTCCTCCTCCGTGGTACGCAGATGCCGACACCAGCCGCCTCGCGCTCATCGACGTGACCGTCGTCGAGACGGCCGAGCGCACGTGGGTGTGGGTCGACATCGAGCCGCCGTCGCTGACGCTGGAGGACGCCCGGGGCGAATCGCGCGTCGAGCCGCAGCAGACGGGCACTCCGCGATTCGTCTCGCGATTGATCGATGCGGTCCCCTTCGTGGACGGACGCGCCGAGCCGTGGGCCGACTTCCAAGTGATCGCGACGCCTTCGCACGTCGAGCAGCTGGTCGACATCGTCCGGGACGACTCCCGAATCGGGGCGGTCTATGTGAGCGTGCCTCCCGACGGCGTCGCGGTGGATCGCTGGAGCGAGTCGTTGAGCAGGATCGTGCGCGGAACGCAGGGACTCGCCGTGGGATACGTCGTGGCCTCGGCGGTGGCCGACGAGCTGGGGGCGCAGCTCGGCCGCTTCCACCGGGTGCCCGCGGGAGCGATGCGGACGTTCTTGCCCGGGGCCGATCCCGGCAACCCGGAGGACGGCTTCCGCCACCGGATCCTGCAGGCGCGCTCGCTCGCCGACTCCGATCGGCGCCGACTGAACCGGGTGATCCGCAACGCTCAGATCGCCGCGATCGCACGGACACCCCTCCCCCGGATCCTGCGCGAGGCCGACTACGAGCTGCTCCGCGCCTCCCGCGCCGCTCCTTATCAGGAGCTCGAGCGGCGGTACGCCGAGGCGACGACTCCGACCTCCAGCGGCGAGTTCGACCGCGCCTTCGTCGAGGACCTCTTCGAGCAGTACAGCCGCGCGCAGCAGGAGGCTCAAGATTCGGTCCTCCGCCTACGCGAGCTTCACGACGCGCTCGACTTCGCTCGGACCGAGCGCGACGACCTGGTGCAGCAGAACGACGACCTCTACGACCGGCTCACCGAGATCCGCGACCGCGAGACTCGGCTCAGCCGCCGGCTCTTCGCTGTGCACCCGCAGGACGCGGTGACGCTCGTCGTCGATCCGACCCCTGAGATCGACTACCCGGCGACCTTCGGCGAGCTGCTCGAGCGGATGAGTGAGCTCGACGGGCTCCTCTTCCTCGGCGACCCGGACGAGACCCGCGAGCTCGACGCGCAGAGCGCGCTGGGGGTCGCTGCGGTCAAGAAAGCCTGGGATGCTCTGGCAACGGCCGATGCGTACGTCATGTGCCGGCGGGAGGGCGTCTTCTCCGAGACCCTGCGCGGGTACATCGAGCAGACGCCGGGAGGCCGGTTCAACCGCTTCCCACGGGTGGCCTGGCAGGAGAGCGAGACGGTGCGGAACGACCCGCGGATGCGTCGGCAGCGGCAGGTGAAGGCGCCAGTCGAGATCTCGGCTGACGGAATGATCGAGATGTTCGCGCACGTGCCGCTCGCGACGCACCGCGGGAACGCACCGCGCCTGTACTTCCGCGACACGTACAGCTCGAACGGGTTGGTGCTGGTCGGGCGGATCACCGGGCACCTCGACACGGCGGGGACGAACTGACGGACCTCGCACACTGGGCCGGAGGTAGGCAATTCCCCCATCCTCGACCGTCGGTGTCGGCACCCCTCAATAGGATCGAGCAACGCCGTGGCGCGCCGCGCGACGGATCGGAGGGGGACCCCGTCGGATGAACGATCTCGAGTACCGCCAGCTCATCGACCGCGCACTGGTCGTGGTCGTCGACGGACTGCTCCCGACGGTGAGCAGCGTGCTCGCGCCGCACATCGGCGAGGGGGAGAACTGGACGGTCGTCGTACAGCGGCACGACCGAGCTCAAGCGAACCCGAGGTACAGCGGCCAGCGATACGGCGAGCGTGACTTCTCGCTCCTGGTCCGACTGCTGACGCAGCCGATCGATCCGCTCGGATCGCCTTTCGCGCGAGCGATCTCGCCTGTGGCCGAGGGATGCCTCAAGTATCTGAAGTCGGTGCGCAACCTGTGGGCGCACGGCGAGCAGTTCGATCGAGCGCAGACCAATCGTGCGATCGAGGCGGCCCAGACCCTTCTGCAGGAGATCGCGATGGACCACCTCGCGGAGGAACTGGGCGAGGTGCGCCTCCGGATCCTGGCGGAGGCGGATCGTGCGACCGCCGGGCGGTCGGCTCCTGCGCAGGAGGAGGGCGCGGCTCCGGCGGTGGACGAACCCGCGCCAACTGAGGTCGGCGCGGATGCCCTGCGGATGGTCGATCTCGGAAAGACGACCGCCGAGCACAGCTCCGATGCCACCCCACCCGAAGCGGAGGAAGAGCCGTCTCTGACTCGTCCTCGCGGTGCGGCACGCTACGCCGAACCGACCTCGGTCGCGGATGAGCCGGACAGCGCGGACCCGGCTCAGGTCGATGCGCCGGCCCTCGTCATCGAGATCGACGCTCATGACGAGCTCTCCTACGCCATGGCGAACGCGCGCATCCAGCCGGTCACCCGGATCCTCGTCCGCAACTCCGGCGAGGAGCTCCGCGGTGCGTCGCTCGACCTCGAGGTCGTCGATGCCAACGGCTCCCTCGGTGGGCCGCGGACCATCCGCCTCGACCTCGCGGCCGGCCAGGACAAGCCGCTCGAGAACGTGTCGTTGACCCTCGATCCCGGCCGCATGCTCGCCGTCGAGCAGCGTCGACCGGGAAGCATCCGCGCGACACTGCGCACCGCCGACGGCGATCGTCTCGCCGAGGCCTCCATCGACGTGACCGTCCTCGCGGCGAGCGAGTGGAAGGCACGGCCGCTCCAGCTCGGGCTCGAGCTGCTCTCGTCCTTCGTGCAGCCGAACGCCGCGGTGGTCGGCGCGGTTCTGCGCGACGCAGCGGAGCGACTGGGCGCGGCGACGGGTCGCTCCGACCTCGACGGATACCAGAGCCAGAGCGAGGAGCGCGTCGACAGCATCGTCGAGGCGGTGTGGGACTCGATCCGCTCGCGCGGCATCGCCTACACCGAGCCGCCTGCCAGCTGGGGAGAGGACGGGCAGAAAGTCCGCACCCCGGCCGACGTGCTCGACGGGCGCCTCGGCACCTGCCTCGATCTGACTCTGACTCTCGCAGCGGCGCTGGAGCAGGCGGGGATCAACAGCACTCTCTGGCTCCTGCCCGGGCACATCTTCCTCGGCTACTGGCGGGTCGAATCAACCCTCGGCACAGCGGGTTCGCTCGACGCCAGTACCGCCGTGAACTACGCCGACATGGATCGGATCCGCGTCGTCGAGACGACCATGCTCACCGGCGACTCCCGAACGATCGCGCAGGCGCAGCAGACCGCCCGCTCGTACCTCGCAACGGGGAGTGCCGGGCTGCTCGGGGTCGCCGACGTGCGCGAGGCGCGCAACAGCGGCCTCTACCCGCTGCCGAGCCGGTCCGTCGACGCCCAAGGCGCTGTCACCGTCCACGAATACACCCTGGCGGGGTCGGAGTTCGTCTTCGACTTCGGCGGCGAGAACCGCGGTCGGCGCCGCGAGGTCGCCACCGGACCCGCGCGTGTCGCCACGTGGAAGAACGCCCTGCTCGACCTCAGCCTCCGGAACCGGCTGATCAACTACACGAACCGCGCGGGCTTCTCCCTGGCAGTGCCCGGAGCGGACCTCGCCCGCTTCGAGGACATCGTCAACCGTGCGGCACCGGTGCAGCTGGTCGCGTCCGACGACATCCCCGAGATCGAGCGCGAGCGCGGCATCCGCTTCGGACGGGACATGCCCGAGCAGTCCCGCACCGAGATGCTGTTCGGCAAGAAGCGGGTCTTCGTCGACGTCACGACCGCGACATACACCGACAAGCTCCGCAAGTTCGCCGCGTCGGCGAAGACGATCGTGGAGGAGACCGGCGCGAACAACCTCTACCTCGCCTTCGGCACGCTCGTCTGGACCCTCGACCATCGCGAGCTGCGCTCCCCCATGGTCCTCGTGCCGGTCACGATCAAGGAGACATCGCGCGGCTCCGTCTTCACGATCACGCTGGACGAGTCGGGCTCGTCGACACCCAACTTCTGCCTCATCGAGAAGCTGCGGGTGAGTCTCGGTCTCGACCTGCCGGGGCTCGCCGCGCCCGCCGAAGACGAGTCGGGCATCGACCTGCGGGTCGCCTTCGACTCCGTCCGAGCGACCCTCGCCGAGCGCGGTCTGCCGTTCCGCGTCGAGGAGACGGTCGACCTCGCCGTGCTCCAGTTCGCGAAGTACCGGCTCTGGAAGGACCTCGACGAGCAGTGGGAGACGCTGGCGAAGAGCCCGCTGGTCTCGCACCTGATCAATTCGCCGCTCGAGCCGTTCGAGGACCCGGCCGGGGAGGATCTCACGCTCGATCTCGACGCCCTGGCCGCCGCCGTTCCCGTGCCGGCCGACGCGTCGCAGCTCGAAGCGGTCGCCGCGGCGGTCGCCGGCAAGACCTTCGTGCTCGAAGGCCCTCCTGGAACCGGCAAGTCGCAGACGATCACGAATCTCCTCGCACGGGCCCTCGCGGAGGGCAAGCGGGTCCTCTTCGTCGCCGAGAAGCGCGCGGCGCTCGACGTCGTGAAGCGGCGGCTGGAGGAGGTCGGGCTGGGGCCGTTCTGCCTAGATCTGCACGACAAGGGCGCACGGCCGGCGGAGGCGCGCGCTCAGATCCGTGCGGCCCTGGACTTCTCGGTCCGGCCCGACAAGCAGGGCTTCGAATCCAAGCAACTGGTGGTGGAGTCGACTGCTCGGGGACTCCGGAAGTACGCCGGCAGGGTCCACGACGAGAACGGAGCAGGTTTCTCGCTGTACGAGGCGCGCCAGCGCGAGGTACTCGCGGAGGAGCACGTGCGCCCTCTCGAGGTGCCGCTGCCGCTCGTCGAGAACGGAACCTCCGAGCAGTTCGATCGCATCCGGCAGGCGCTGCGGTTCCTCTCCGACGCATCGGATGCCGCACGCCCTCGGCGCGGCCACCCCTGGTCGTTCGTCTCGCCGACCCGGCTCGCTCCCGGGCTCGCGGAGCAGCTCGCGCCGGCATCGGACGAGCTCGACGCCGCCCTCGCCGACCTCGACCGCCTCGGTTTCCCGACTGCCGGGCTCTCGAGCGCCTCGGACCCTGCCGTGCTTGCGCCAGCGATCCGTCTCACCCAGGCCGAGCTCCGGCCCGCGTCCGTGCTCGACCAGTTCGTCGATCCCGGCTGGGATGCGCACTTCGCGAGTACCCAGGACGAACTGCTCCGGCTCGTCCCGACACACTTCGACGTGCTCGACAGGGTGCGGGAGGCCGTGCTCGAAGGCGACCTCTACAGCCTCCGGGCGTCGGCGGTCGCAGCCGACGAAGCCGGGTTGCTCTCGCGGAAGCGGCTGAGACGCGGCGTCCGGGACTGGCTCGCTCCGTATCTCCGGGTCGACCCCGAGAGCGTTCCGCTCGACGGTCTCGTCCCCCTCGTCGACCGTCTGCTCGAGGCACGCAGCTACGCGGAGCATCTGCGCGGGCGCGTGCAGCAGATCCCCGCACCGCTGGCACCTGCGGGTTGGAGCCCGTTCGACGGCGATGCCCTCCGAGCCATCGCCGACGAGATCGAGGTCCTGCGGCGACTGCGGCGACTCGTGGTCGACGGTGAAGGAGCGAACGACGTCGTCGATCGCGACCTGCTGCGTCAGGTGTACCGACGGTCCGACCGGGTCGAACTCGGGGCCGCACTGCTGCGCTTCGGAGACGCGTACCGAGCCGTGCTCTCGCTCGCTGGCGCGCCCTCGACGGAACTGAACGAGTGGGCCGACGGCCTGCCCGTCCTCGAGCGCTGGCGCGCGTCGGCCGTCGAGCGCGGAACGGGTCGGACGGCGGTCAGGTCGCTGCAGGCCTGGCTGACCCTCCTGGAGCAGCTCGAGCCCCTCCGCGCGGCCCTGATGACGACCGCGCGGAAGCACTACCTCGAGGGCACGGAGCCGGCGGACGAGGCTCTGCTCGCCTTCGAGAAGGGCGTGGCATCCGCCTCAGTGGCGGAACGCCTCGCCGGGACCGAGCTCGACAGCTTCGAGACCTCTGCGCACGAGCGGCTGCTCGGTCGCTACACGACCGGCGCGAGCGCCGTCCGCGACGAGCTCCCGCGGATCATCCCCGCGCAGGTGCTGGCCCGCCGCGATCTGAGCTCCGTCCCGACCTCGATGATGGGCGGCCTCAAGCGCCAACTCGAGTACAAGCTGCGCGGCATGAAGGTCCGGAAGCTGATGGAGGAGTTCGGCCCGCTGATCACGCAGATCGCTCCCTGCACGCTGATGAGTCCGGAATCCGTCGCGCGGTTCCTCCCCGTCGATTCCGACCTCTACGACATCGTCGTCTTCGACGAGGCATCGCAGGTCCGCGTCGCGGACGCGGTCGGTGCTCTCGGACGCGCACGGAGTGCGGTCATCGTCGGCGACAGCAAGCAGATGCCCCCGACGAGCTTCGCCGAGACCGGGGCCGCCGACGACGAGGCGGCAGCCGCCGAGACCGTCGTCGACGAGGAGTCGATCCTCTCGGAGGCGTCGCAGGCCCGCGTGCCCTCGCGCTGGCTGTCGTGGCACTACCGCAGTCAGGACGAGCGGCTGATCGCCTTCAGCAACAGCCGGTACTACGACAGCCGGCTCTCGTCGTTCCCGACTCCGCACGACGGGGATACGGGGACCGGTCACGACGGCTACGGCATCTCGTTCGTCCGGGTGGCGGGCTCGTTTATCCGCACCGGGCGCGGCAAGGCGCTGAGGACCAACCCCGCCGAAGCAGAGGCCATCGTGGCCGAGGTCCACCGGCGCTTCGAGGCTTCTCCCGAGGAGATCCCGTCCCTCGGCATCATCACCTTCAACGCCCAGCAGCGCGATCTGATCGACGGGATGCTGCGCGGATCCACCGACGCGCGGGTCGCCCAGTCGCTCGATGTGTCGGACGGTCTCTTCGTCAAGAACCTCGAGAACGTGCAGGGCGACGAGCGCGACGCGATCCTCTTCTCGGTCGCGTTCAGCGCGAACGACAAGGGCGTGGTGCCGCTGCAGTTCGGGCCGCTGACCCGCGCCGGCGGCGAGCGGCGCTGGAACGTCGCCGTCACACGAGCGCGGCGTCAGGTGGTCCTCTACTGCAGCTTCGACCCGGCCGAACTGCGCGCCGACGAGACACAGTCGGTCGGAGTGAAGCACCTCAAGGCGTACCTGCAGATCGCGCAGGCCGGCTTCGGAGCGGCGGACGGCTCCCTCGATCGGGCGTCGCTCCCGGACGCGCACCGCGATGAACTCGCACAGGCGCTGATCGAGGCGGGCCTCTCTGCACGGGCCGACATCGGGCTGTCGGAGTTCCGCGTCGACGTCGCGCTGTCGACCGTCGAGGAGCCCGATCGACCGCTCGTCGCCGTGCTGCTCGACGGTCCGTCCTGGCGTCGACGCCGGACGGTCAGCGACAGGGACGGGCTTCCCGAGTCGGTGCTGAAGAACGCGATGGGCTGGCCGGCCGTGGAACGCGTCTGGTTGCCGGAGTGGCTCGCGGATCGCGACGCCGTGATCGCGCGACTGCGGGCGGCGGTCGATCGCGCCGATGCGGAGATGCGGGAGCGGCGGGAGCTCGAAGCGGCGCGCGTCGCAGCGGCCGTGCCGGAGCCACTCGAGCTTCCGCTGGAGCTCGTGCCCGTCGACGAAGCGGCGGACCGGGAGGACGACGTGCTGCTCGTCCGCAGTACGTCGTCCCTGTACCTTCCGCCGATCGTCGAGAGGTTCCCCTCTCGGGACACCGAGCGCTCTACCGAACGAGACGTCGAGCGTGTTTCCTCCTCTCTCGCTGACGGCGCCGCATCCTCAGTCGTCGAGAGAACAGCGGAGGAGCTCGGCTACACCAGCTGGCCTGCACACACCGTCGGCACCCTCGATCTGCTCAACGCACTGCCGTCGCCGGAGCCGACGCGCCTGATCGCCGACCTCGTGGTCCAGATCGTGGAGGCCGAGGGCCCGATCCACGAGATCCGGGCCGCCAAGCTCGTCGCCGGGGCGTTCGGGCTTCTCAAGGTGCACGGTGTGCGCGCCGACAGCATCCTCCGCTGCTTCCCGGAGGGGCTGCGCCGGGCGGACGATCCGGGCTTCCTCTGGGCCGCCGGACAGGACCCGCACTCGCACCGCACCGCTCGCCTCCGGGCCTACGTGGCGGTCGATCGGATCTACGAGCACATCGACCCGTTCGAGGCGATCAACGCCGTCGCTCTGTGCGTCCGCTCCGCTCCCGGCATCGACCACCTCGCCCTGATGCGGGCGACGATGTCGTTCCTCGGCATCCAGCGGATGACGGACAACATCCGCGCGCTGGTCGAGGACACGATCGCGGGGGCAGTCGCGGCGGATCGGATCGCGCGGACCGACCTGGGGACCTACATCCCGCGCTGACTGCACTGAGGTGCCCGGAAGGGCTCGTTCTCGCTCCAGAGAACGAGCCCTTCCGGGCGACTCGACCGCACCGCGCAGTGTCCTCGTGACACTCCGATACCGCTCCGGAGCAGACCCCGGACCGACGTGATCTCGCGTCAGAGGGGTGCCGTTCTCCGCCACGTGTCGGAGACGACGCCGCATCGCTCACGCGGGACGAACGCGCTCCGCGTATCGGCCGATCTCAACAACGGCGCGGAAGCATAGCCCTCAGCGACGAGCCCGCGGGGCCATGAGCGCCCGACCCTGAGAAGTCTATGAGCGCCGGATGACCGCCTCCTGACTTCACCTCGAGAAGGGGCACACGCACCCCTCCCCCGCGTGCCTTCTTAGGGGGACAAGGCCCCTCCCGCCGCAACCGTATCTTCGTATCCGCTCAGCCCGGACGGTCCGGTGAGCGCTCCCAGGGGGATCGGATCATGGCGGCAGTGCGCGCATCTCGGCGCCGCCTCACCGACCCCGCCCACCGCGCATCCCGCCGCCCGATCGCCCTGACCCTCGTCCTCGCGCTCCTCGCCGCCGTCCTCGTGATCGGACCGACCGCCGCCCAACGAGCCGACGCCGCCACCCTCCTCGTCCAGGAGTCGTTCGGTGGCACGAGCGTGCCCGACTCCGCGTGGCAGATGCTCGACAGCGCCTGCCTGACCAAGGCGACCACCGCCCCTCCGGCCGGGGCCTCGAACCTCGGTGTCTGCGCCAACCGCACGGCCTCGCCCGCGACCACCGCCGACCTCGGCTTCCTCCAGCTCACCGACAACCGCACCAACAGCAAGGGCGGCGCGGTGCTCAACCGGGCGATCCCGGCGACCGGCGGGATCGACGTGCTGTTCGACCAGTACCAGTACTCGACCGCGCTGGGGCTCAACGGCGCCGACGGCATCGGGTTCTTCCTCACCGACGGGTCGCGGAACCTCACGGCGGCGGGGGCGCCCGGCGGATCGCTCGGCTACGGCCAGTCGACGACGGTCGACGGGGTGAACGGCGGATACCTGGGCATCGGGCTCGACGCCTACGGCAACTTCTCGAACGCGTCGGGCGGGCTCGGCGCGGGCTGCCCCGCGACTCCGGCGGCTCCCGGCCTGGTCGGCAACCGCATCGTCGCGCGCGGGCCCGGGCAGGCGAAGCTGAACTACTGCTACATCGCCGGCGTCGCGCCTCCCGCCCTCGGATCCGTCCGCACCGCGATCAGCCTCAACGCGACCAACCCGCCCACCTCCTACGGCCGCACCATCCGCGTCACGGTCTCGCCCGCCGCGTTCCCGGTCGTCACCGTCTTCTACGGTGCCTCCGCCGGCATGACCGCCGCACAGCTCACGCAGGTCATGCAGTTCACGATGACCACCGCCGCCCCCTCCACCTACAAGCTCGGCTTCACGGCCTCCACCGGCGGCTCCAGCGACACCCACCTCGTCCGCAACGTCACGGTCTCGACCGTGAACGACCTCGGCGCGCTCAACCTGGTCAAGCAGATCGACCGCACCACCGCGCAGCCCGCGAGCTACGCCGAGGGCCAGACGATCCCGTACCAGTTCGTCGTCACCAACACGTCGCTCGCCAGCATCACGAACATCGCGGTCAGCGACCCGAAGATCCCGGTCGTGAGCTGCCCGGTGACCACGCTCGCCTCGCTCGCCTCCGTCACCTGCACCGGCAGCAAGGTCGTCACGGCAGCGGAGGCGGTCGCCGGCTCCCTCGTCAACACCGCGACCGCGACGGGTCGCTCCGGCACCACCACCATCACGAGCAACACGTCCACCGTCACCGCCCCGATCACCACCCCCGCCCCCGTGATCACGCTCGCCAAGACCGGCGCCCTGGCCGACACCAACGGCAACACCCGGGCCGACGTCGGCGAGACGGTCACCTACTCCTTCGTCGCCCGCAACACGGGCAACGTGACGCTGACCGGAGTCGCGGTCACCGACCCGAAGGTCACCGGCATCACGCCGACCACCGCGCAGATCGCACCGGGCGGGCAGGCGACCTTCACCTCCGCCCCGTACACGGTGACGCAGGCCGACATCAACGCGAACACGGCGCTCACCAACACGGCGACGGTCAGCGGGCGGACGCTCGCGGCGACTCCGACGACCGTGACGGCCACCAGTACCGCCACCACGCCCATCCGCTACGCCCCCGGGCTCACCCTCACCAAGGACGGCACGCTCACCGGCACCGCCGTGGTCGGCGCGCGGATCGACTACTCCTTCACCCTCACCAACTCCGGCAACGTGCCGCTCACGGCCGTCGGCATCGCCGACCCGCGGGCGACGGTGACCTACGGCGCCTGGCCGGGCACCGCGAACACGCTCGCAGTCGCGCAGACGGTCACAGCGACGGCGAGCTACGCGATCACGCAGGCCGACATCGACGCGGGCAGCGTGCTCAACACCGCGACCGCGACGGGCACGCCGACGAGCGGAGCGGCCGTCACGTCCACCGCATCCAAGACCGTCGCGCTCACCCGCACCAACGACCTCACCTTCACCAAGACGGCGAACCCCTCGTTCATCAGCGCGGCCGGCACCGTCATCACCTACACGTTCCGCGCCACGAACACCGGCAACACCACCCTCACGAGCGTCGCGATCAGCGACCCGAAGGCAGGGCTCTCGACGATCACTCCGACCTGGCCGGGCACCGCCGGCCGCCTCACTCCGGGCCAGATCGTCACGGCCACCGCCACGTACACGACCACCGCGGCCGACGTCACGGCCGGCACGATCGCGAACACGGCGACCGTCACCGCGACTCCGCCCACGGGCCCCGCGTTCACCCGCACCGCCTCCGTGGCGATCACCGTCGTGCCCGACCCGGTCGCCGACTCCGTGACCGTGGTGCAGGGCGGCTCGGTCGTGATCGACGTGCTGGCCAACGACGGGGCGGTCGCCACCGGCGCCACGTTCTCGCGGGCGCAGCTCTCGACGACTCCCAAGAGCATCGGAGGCGCGGCGTCGCCCGCGCCCGCCACTCCCGTGCAGGGGTCGGTCACCTGCGTCGACACCGGAGCGACGCGCGGCCAGTGCACCTACCGCCCCATCGCCGCGTACGTCGGCACCGACGTCTTCGACTACGCGCTGCAGAGCACCTACGGCACCTGGAACGTGCGCGTCACGGTGACGGTCACCGCGGTGAACCACGCGCCGATCGCCCGCGCCGACCGGGCGGTCGCGATCACCGGAGGCGCGCCCGTCGCGATCTCGCCGCTCGCCAACGACACCGACGAGGACCCGGGCACGACGCTCACCCTCACGGCGCAGACCGCCGCCCGCGGCACGCTCTCGTGCACCACGACCTGCACCTACACGCCGCCCGGCGGCGGCTTCACCGGGCCGGTCGTGATCGCGTACACGGCGAGCGACGGCGCACTCACCGCGGCGTCCACGATCACCGTGTCCGTCGATCCGCAGCCCCTCACCCGCCGCGGCTTCACCGACACCGACGTGACCAGCGGAGCCGTGAGCCTGGGCACGTGGACCCGCTCGGCCGTCGTGGCGACCCCCGTCGCGAGCTGCACGGCGAACCGGCCCACCGTGCTCGTCTCGTGGGCGGCCGTGGCGGGCACGACCGGCTGGACGCTCGAGCGCCGCACATCCGGCACGACGCCCGGACCGTGGACCGTCGTCGCGACTCCCACCGCCGCGGCCACGTCGTTCACCGACGACCGGGTCGGCGAGGGCCGCGGCTACCAGTGGCGGATCCGCCCCGACCTGCAGCGCTGGCTCGGCGTCGCGTCGCCCGCCTCGACCGCCGTGACCACTCCGGCCGTCGTCTCGGCGAGGGGCTGCTGATGCCCGCTCGCCCCCTGAAGCTTCCCTCTGCGCAGTCCTGCGAAAGGGAGACCACGCCCGCACCGGGCACTGACCAGAGAGGAACGGTCGCCATGACCTCCGCAGCACCCCGACCCACCCGCACGACCCCGTGGAAGAAGATCGCCCTCACCGGAGGTGTCCTGCTCGCCGCGGGAGCGCTCGCCGGCGCCGGCGCCTTCGCCGTGTTCACCGACTCCGACACCGCCGAGACGACCGTCGACGCCGGTCAGCTCGACATCGTCGCCACCGGCGACTGGGTGATCACCGACATCGCCCCCGGCGACACGGTGCAGCGCCCGCTGCTGATCGAGCTGCCGAACGCGACCAACGACGGCAACCTCGTCGAGTCCGTCCGCTTCTACCAGGACGTCACGGCCCAGACCCTCGGCACCGACGACCCGGCGCTGACCGGCCTCGGCGAGTCGCTCGTCACCGGCACCGACGGCCTCGACTACCGCCTGCTCACCTGCTCGGTCGCCTGGACGACCTCGACCGCGCCGACCGGCCCGTACACCTGCGGCGGCGACACCACCGTGACCTCCCAGGGCAAGCTGTCGACCATCGGCGGCCTCGCGAACGCGATCGACTTCGGCCCGGCCGACTTCGGCCTGACCCCGACCACCGAGGGCACCTTCCCGTCCGACACCGGCACCGGCGCGACCCTGAACTCGCTCGTCGAGCTCGTGCTGCCCACGGCCGCCGACAACGACTACGAGAACGCCGCGGCGACCATCCAGTACACCGCCGCTGCGATCCAGCGCGACGGCATCCAGAAGTAGCACCCCGTCCGCGCCCGGCCCCCGTGGTCGGGCGCGGACCCCTCCCTCTTACTCCCGGAGTCACCATGCATCCCGCCCGCGCGCTCGGCGCCGTCCTCGCGACGGTCCTGCTCGCGCCCGCGGCGATCCTCCTCGCGCCCGCGGCGAGCGCCGAGCAGCGCGACGTCCTCGACGTGCGCGAGCGCTCCTCCTCGACGCTCGCCCTCGCCGATCTGGCGCCCGGCGACTCGTCGGAGTGGGCCGCCGAGGTGACCAACACCGACTCGGTCGGCCACGCGCTCACCGTCGGCTTCGACTCCGAGGGGCCCCTGCTCACCGCTCCTGACGGGCTCCGCCTCGCCGTCGACCTCTGCGACGCCCCCTTCGACTCCACTCCGCTGCCCACTCCCGAGGGCCGCACCGTCGAGCGCTTCACCTGCGCCTCGGGCGACGTGCCGCTCGGATCGGGGCCCGCCGCCGGGCTTGGCCGGCTCGAGACCGCCCGCCCGATCGCCGAGGGCGCGACCGTCGGCGTCCGGGTGCGCGTGGCGTTCCCGGAGTCGGCGGGGAACGCGCTCGAGGACGCGGACGGGTCGTTGCGGGTCGTGTTCTCGGTGGCGGGGGCGGCGGAGGCGGACGGGCCTGGTGTCGGGAGTCCGGGTGCCGGGGGTCCCGGCGCTGGCGGGCCCGGTGCCGGCGGTCCCGGCGCTGACTCCGGAGTCGCCGCCCCCGACTCCCCCGCGCGTCCCGGCGGCCTCGCCGTCACCGGACGCGACCTCGGCGCCGCGCTGCTCGGAGCGCTCGTCGCCCTCGCGGCCGGACTCGTTCTCGCCCGCCGCCGCCGGGAGGACCCCGCGTGATCCGCCGCCTCCTCCGCGCCCTCGCCGGCGTGCTCGTCACCCTGCTCGCGGTCGCGGGCGTCGCCGCGTTCGCCCTGTCGGCGCTCGGAGTGGTCCGCCTGGTGCCCGTGCTCTCCAACTCGATGGCCCCCGGCATGCCCGTCGGATCCCTCGCCGTCACCCTCCCCGCCGCGCAGGCCGAGATCCGCGCCGGCGACGTGATCGTGTTCACCGACCCGACCGCGTCCTCGCGCCGCGTGATCCACCGGGTGACCCTCGTCTACTCCGAGGCGGACGCCGCGCAGCTGCGCGGCCGCGAGCCCGGCGAGCTGGCCCTGACCACGAAGGGCGACAACAACTCCTCCGCCGACCCGTGGATCCTCACCATCGGCGACGCCCGCGTCTGGCGCGAGGAGGCCGTCGTGCCGCTGCTGGGCTGGCCGGCCCTCGCCCTGACGACCCCGGAGGCGCGCTTCGCCCTGTTCGCGGGCGGCGGCGCGCTCGTGGTCGCCGCGGTGCTGCTCGTCATCTGGCGGCGGCCCGCGGGCGGGGCGGAGGAAGGTGCGGCGGAGCAGAGTGGTGCGGCCGAGGGAGCCACCCGCACCCCCTCCGGAGCCGCCTCGTGACCCGCGCCGCACACCGCGCCACGCGCCGCCGCCCCCCGCGCCGCCACCGCACCCTGCTCGCCGCCGGACTCGCGGCCGCGCTCGTCCTCGCCGGGACCGCCACCGCGACCGCCCTCTTCACGTCGCGCGACTCCGTCCAGGCCCGCACGAGCTCGGGAGTCGTCACCCTCTCGTTCACCGCGACCACCGCCACCACCGTCCCGGTGGCCGTCACCGGACTCGTGCCCGGAGGCACCGCCCGCCGCCTCGTCGACCTCACGAACGCCGGCTCCGTCGCCGTCTCGGCCCTGCAGCTCGAATCAGCGGCGCCCGCGGTTGGCGCGAGCCCCTCCGACGGCCTGCAGATCGCCCTGGATCGCTGCTCCCAGCCCTGGTCCTCCGACGGCGCGACCTGCGGCGGCACGATCACCGCCGTCTCGCCCGACCGTCCCGCCACCGCCCGGATCGACCTGCCCGCCTCCCCCGCCCTCGCGAACGGAGTGACGGATCACCTCCGCCTGACCCTGCGGCTCCCCGAGTCGGCCCCCTCCGCCGCCCAGGGCACCACCGGCTCGATCACCCTCACCGCCGTCGGCGTGCAACGCCCCGGCCGCCACGTCTGACCCGCGTCCCGTCCCGCCCTTCCGCACTTCCGCAGAAGTTGCGGTAACCGCGCGCCCTTCCCGCAAATAGTGGAGAAGCACCACACGGGGAGTCCCCCAACACCTCGGCCACCTCCGGCCCTTCCGCAGAAGTTGCGGTAACCGCGCGCGTCTCCCGCAACTACTGGAGAACCACCGCACCCACACAGCACCCGCCTCCCGCAGCCCCCCTCACGCCTGCGCCGGCGTCAGCGTCGACACCGCCTCGTGGAACGTGCCCACCCCCGCGGCCACGCCCTCCAGACTCAGCACCGTCCAGGTCGGCCCCGTCCGCACCAGCACGCCCAGCTCCTGCGCCGGCCGCGTGCGCGTGCGCCGCAGCTCCAGCACGAACACCCCGGGTCGCGCCTCGCGGACCTCGGGGCTGCGTCGATCGGGCAGTCTCACGCCGCCCTCCTCCCGTCCTCCGAGAGCGGCGTCAGCGGTAGACGCTCCACTCCTTCTTGACCACGTGCTTCTCCTCGCCGTTCACCGAGACGATCCACTCGCCGTCCCGCTTCGCGATCACGCGCCCGCGCAGGTACTGCGGCTCCCAGCCGTCGGCCCGCGGCACCCACTTCACGAAGCGCGCGAACCGCCCCGGCGCCACATCGTCCCTCGACATCGTCGACTCCCCTCGTCGCACCCGGGGGCCGCCGCGCTCCGAGTCGGTCGCGCGGTTCCTCCGGATGCTCTGGACACTAAGTCGGGCTCCCGTGCCGTGTGGAGGGCGTTGACTCCGCCGCCCGTCTCTGGCAGTGCGCGCGCGGCCGAACGGACCGCCCCGCCGCACCGTCCCGGCAGCGACCGCGACCGACGGACCGGGAGCGAAGTCGTCGCACTCCCGGCTTCCCCTGCCCGCCGACCCGTCCGTAGATTCGATGCATGTCCTCCTCCGATCGCGAAGCCCGCCTCGCCGACGTGTTCGTCGCGCTCGCCGACGCCCTGCGCCCCGAGCACGACGTCATCGACACGATGGACACGCTGGTCGACGCCGCGACCCGCTTCACCGCGGCGGTCGACGCCGGCATCGTCCTGGCCGACGGCGAGGGCGCCCTCCACGTGATGGCCTCCACGAGCGAGCGCGCCGCCGAGATCGAGGAGGAGCAGCTCGGCACCCACGAGGGCCCGTGCCTCGAGGCGTTCCACAGCGGCGCCGTCGTCGAGCTCGCCGACCTGCAGCAGTCCGAGCGCTGGCCCGACTTCACCCGCACCGCGCTCGACCGCGGCTTCCGGGCCGTGCACGCGACTCCGCTGCGCCACCGCGACCGCACCCTCGGCGCCATCAACGTCTTCGCGACCGAGCCCGGCCCCTTCAGCGACAACGACGTGGCCGTCCTGCAGGCCCTCGCCGACGTCGCCACCCTCGGCATCGTCTTCAGCGAGACCCTGCGCGAGCAGAACGACCTCACCGCGCAGCTGCAGCACGCGCTCGACTCCCGCATCGTGATCGAGCAGGCGAAGGGCGTGCTCGCCGAGCGGCAGAGCATCAGCATCGACCACGCGTTCACACTGCTCCGGAGTCACGCCCGCCGCACCGGCGCGCGGTTGCGCGACGTGGCGAACGGAGTGGTCTCAACCACCGGCACCCTCTGATCCCGCAGCGAGGGAGACTCTGCCGGACCGGACCGGGCCGCTGCGCCTCCCCCTCGCGCGACCCGGCCGGGCGCAACCCCACCGACGCATCCCGGGCGGGGGCGTAACGTGGCTCCCGCATCCCGGACCACGATGCACGGCCGACAGGCCTCAGAGGGTTGGGGAGACGCATGGACACGGCACGCACGGACGGACCACGAGCACGGCGCGGGGCGGCGCCATGGGCTTCCTGAAACTCGACTCCCTGCCGTCCCTGCAGGTGGACGACGCCACTCTCACCCGTCTCGAGTACGCGACGGCGATCCTTCGCCGCGACGGAGGCTCCGGCCTGTTCGTCTGGGTCGCCGAGGGAACCCCGCTCTCGGTCGCCACGATCGCGCTGTCGGAGGCGACTCCGATGGTCATCGAGTACGACTCGGCCGAGCCGGACGAGCCGGACATCGCGTCGGTGACGCGACTGCTCGTGCGGGCGCGCGGGGCCACGGGCGAGTGGATCATCGGCCGACTGGCCGACCAAGTGCGCTGACCCGCGAACCTCCATGATCGCCGAGCGTCGAACGTTCGGTGATCGTCGCCCCTCTGACGGCCTGGGCCGCTCCTCAGACCGTCGGGATCGCCGCCGTGTGCACCGCGTGCTCCGGCTCCGGCGAGATCCGCAGGCCCTGAGCGCTGTACGAGTCCATCAGCAGCCGCCGCACCCACTCCGGGTTGATCGACGGGGCGCGCCCGCCGAAGTACTTGAAGCGCAGCGGGATCGCCGGATGCAGCCACAGCGAGGTGCGACCGTCCCCGGCCGCTCCGGCGTCGCGCCACGAGAAGTAGAACGACTCGCCCTTGCCGAGCTTCGTGCCGATCACGATCTGCAGATGCGCGAGCAGGCGATCGTCGAAATCGGCCTCCGTCGTCGAGTCGTAGATCATCCTGCCCATGGTGAACCCCTGTCGCCGTCGCGATCCCCGCCGGACCGCTGCTCGGGCGGTGTCGTGAACCCTCGCATCTTCGACGCTACTCAGGGACCCCCGAGGCGCAACCCCGTGGACAGACCGGACCCGTGCCGTCGCACCCGTCGATCCGCGCCGTCGTCACCGCGCCACGGAGCCGATCCGCGCGTCCTCCTCGAAGTCGGCCTCCTGGAACTCGTCGACCTCGCTCAGCCACCGCTCCTGCACGAAGGCCACGTGCTCCGGATGCGCGTCGTACGCCGCGAACGCGGCCCGGTCGGCGAACACCATCGAGAACTGCCACGCGAGGCCGTTCTTCGGGCTGACCTGCCGGTTCACGGTGAAGTCCTGCACCCCCGGGATCCCCGTCAGGATCCGGCGAGCGCTCGCGAGGAACTCCTCCTCCTCGGGCGAGCCCGCCGCGTGCACCAGCGAGAACGCGACGGTGTGCTGGATCGAGGCGCCCGGAGCGATCTCCTCCGACACCTGCCGGCGGGCCTCGTCGATGGTCGCCATCACCGAGACGATCTCGTGGTGCGGGTGCACGGGCGACTCCACGAGCCCCTGCGCCACGTACGACGCGAAGGCCGTGGCCTGGTGCGCGAGCCCGTCGTGCAGCTCCGGGTGCGAGTCGTCGATCCACGTGGCGGACTCGTCCGCCCCGAGCCCTCCGAGGGTCAGGGTGAGCCCGCTCGGGCCGAAGAACGGGCTGTGCACGAGGAGCCGCCCCGCCGATCCGACGACGAGCGCCTCGACCGGCAGCGACGCCTCGAGGGACGTCGACAGCAGCGCCCGCGCGCCCGACTCCGTCTCGAGGAGCAGGTCGGCGCTCGCGTCGACTCCGGTCGCCTGGTTGATCGAGCCGGACGCGGTGACGGAGGAGGGGGCGCCGAGCACCGAGGACGCGAACGAGATCGGGTACACCCCGGCGTCCAGCAGCGCGCCGCCGCCGAGCTCGCGGTTCCAGAGCCGGTGCTCCGGGAGGAACGGCATCAGGAACCCGAAGTCGGCGCGCACGAGGCGCAGCTCGCCCAGCACCCCGCTCTCGAGCACCTGGCGGATCACGTCGGCCTGCGGGAGGTAGCGCGTCCACATCGCCTCCATGACGAGCACGCCCGCCGCCCGTCCGGCGTCGGTGATCTGCTCGGCCTCGCGCGCCGACATCGCGATCGGCTTCTCGATCAGCACGTGCTTGCCGGCCGCGATCGCGGCGAGCGCCTGGTCGCGGTGCAGCGGGTGCGGAGTGGCGACGTAGACGACGTCGACCTCCGGGTCCGCGAGCAGCGCCTCGACCGAGTCGTGCACCGTCGGGATCCCGTGCTCCTGCGCGAACGCGCGCGTCTTCTCGGCGTCGCGCGCGGTCACGGCGACGGCGCGCTGGGTCGTGTGCGCGTGGATCGCGTGCACGAAGCGGGCCGCGATGCCGGTGCCGATCACTCCCCAGCGCAGTTCCGGCACGGAGCCGGGGTCGATCGGTCGCGGAGCGGGGAGCGTCACGGTCATGGGTCGCCTTCTCGTGGGGATCGCCTCGGTGCGATCGGTCGTCCGGGCGACGCTAGCACCCGTTCCCGCGGTTTCGTGAGAGCGCTCTAGCGGGTCCCGAACACGGATCCACGCGGCTCGGGCACCGCGATCACGAGCGTCCGCGACTGCGCGCGCCAGCCGCACTCCGGCCCCTCGGGCTCGCCGAGCAGCCGCCACGACAGCGGCTGCTCCCGCTCGATCAGCACCTCGCCCGAGCGGTCCGCGAGCGTGACCGTCGCCTCGTCCGGCGGCTCCGTGCCCACCTCGAACACCCAGCCGCCGTCCTCGTCCCGCGCGAGGGGGTAGGTGGGCGCCCCGTCCGGAGTGATCGCCTCGGGCCGCGAGCACACGTCGCCCGAGCACAGCCGCACGTCCGCGACGGAGCCGCTCCCCGGCCCCTCGACGCTCACGGTCAGCGTCGTGCTCCACCCCCGGCATCCCTCGGCCGGCGCGCACCCCGCGAGCACCACGGCCGCGACGAGGACCGCTCCCCCCGCTGCCGCTCGCCGCCTCCGCACGCGCTCATCCTCTCGACCCCGCGGCGCGCCGTCCAGCGGCGGGGCTGCCGGGCTCGGCGCCTCCGCGCCTCACCTCCGTGCCGGCGCTGCTCCCGCACCCGACGGTGGGCCCGACCGCCGCGCAACGGCCGTACGCTACGGGCAGCGCAGCGCGCCCCTCACCCCCACTCGATCCGGTCGAACACCGCCCGCAGCGCAGCCCCGCGCCCCGGATTCACCGCCGCCACCCACGCGATCCGCCCCAGCAGATGCGCCCGGAAGTCCCCCACCCCCGCGCGGTTCTGCCCCGCCGGCCCGTGCACCGCGCAGTTGTGCAGGATCGCGTGCAGCCGGTCCACATCGACCCGCCGCACGTTCGGCCGCACGTTCACCACCACTCCGGTCACGCTCTGCCGCACCGACGCCCGCCGGATCCGCGTCTTCCGCGGATTCACCGCGTACCCCGCGTCCTCCACCACCCGCTGCGCCCCGCGCGCGAACGCCTCGGCCCGCCGCGCGAAGCGCTCGTCGCCGCTGAACGCGAGGTCGTCGGCGTACCGGGTGTAGCGCGCGCCGGCCGCCTCGGCGTACCCCGTGAGCCGCGCGTCCAGGCGCCGCAGCGCCAGGTTCGCGAGCGCCGGCGACGTCGGCGCGCCCTGCGGCAGGTGCGGCAGCGTCAGCGCCCGCCGCAGCCCCGCGCGCTCCTCCGGGGACCCGCCGTCCGGCAGCCGACGCAGCACCGCGACCGGCACCGCGTGGGTGCAGAGCCCCGTCAGCGTGTACGCGACCGCCTCCGGCAGCCCCTCGCGGCGCAGCAGCCCGAACACCCGCGGCGCCGTCACCTGCGCGAAGAACCGCTGCAGATCCAGCGTCACGACGACCGCGCTGCCGACGTGCTCCGCCGCCCCGGTGATCGCGCTCCGACCCGGCACGAACCCGTGCGCGGCGGGATGCACCGGCGCCAGGCCCACGATCTCGTCCAGCGCCGAGCGCTGCACCGCGCGCAGCCGACCGCGCGGCACCTCGAGCAGGCGCGCGACGCGTCCCGGCCGCTCCCGCCAGACGTGGTCGTAGTGCTGCAGCCGCCCCTCCGGTGCCCGGCGGTTCCAGGACCCCGCGTCGGCGAGCCCGTCCAGGGCGTCGACGCTCAGCCCGAGCAGCGCGGCGAGATCGGCGATCCCGTCGATCCTCGGCACCGGCGACGAGGATTCGGCCGCACTCGCGGCGACCGGCGCGAGGTGCGCGACGACGGGTTGCGCCTTGTCCGGCAGCAGCGCCGCGATGCAGCGCCCGAGCTCGCGCGGAGCGTCGACCGGCGGATGCGGGAACGCGACGAGCACCCGCGTGACGAGCGGTCCGAGCCAGCGCCGACGGGCGCCGAGGGAGTCGGCCGCCGCGGCGCGCAGGGCGTCGTGCGTCCACTCCGCCCCGAGGAACGCGTGCACGAGCGCCTCGACGAGCGCGTCCCGACCCCGCATGCGAACCCCCCGCACCAGCCTAGGCTGGGCGGCACCGCTCCCTCCGGGCGAGGCGGACGATGCACGAGCTGCACCGTTCTCTCCGGGGTCACCCCGGGGCACGTGGATCGACCAGGCACCGCACCGCAGGCACCCGCCCGCGCTCCGCGCGGCTCAGCGCCCGCACTTCCCGACAGGTCGCCCGGAGGGAGCGGCCCGCTGTTCACCCGGGTGCCGCCTCACGCCCTTGCGCCGCGCGCTCCCGCCCCGCAGGCTGGCGGCATGACGAACGAGCACAGCCCCTCCTCGGGCGCCGGAGCCGGTGAGATCACCGGTCTGGTCGTCATCGCGGTCGCCGCCCTCGCCCTCCTGGCCTCGGCCTTCGCCGTCGGCGCGGGGATCGAGATCGCCTTCCTCGGCGCGCTCGCCGCCTTCGCCGTCGGGATCGCGGGCTTCGGGATCCACCTCGCGAGCCGCGAGGCCCGGTTCCGCCGCGACAACCGCTGACCTCCGCCTCACGGCGACCGGCGCCGAGACCGCCCCTCCTCGCGGCAGAACGTCAGCCCGGAGTGACCCCTGACGGCTGACAGCCGACATCCCCCTCCCTCAGCTCATGTTCTGCGAGCCGCCACCACCCCTCCGACGCCGCACTCACCCCGAGGTGAGCCCACCCCCCGGTAGGGTCGCCCCAGCTGTGGGGGGAAGAAGCCCTGATCGCGCGCGGGATCGTGACATCGGTGAACCGTTCGGATACATTCGCCCGTATAGAGCACCCGAGACCCCGGTGCCGTCCTTCCCTGGGCGTGCGGAGCGGAGAGGACGAGCGATGGACGAGTGGCGGCGTCACCTCCCGACCGACGACGACTGGTCGCCCCGGTTCTCGGGCTCGGTCGAGTCGGTGCCCGCCGAGACCCTCGATGCGGCGGTGCGGATCCTGCACCTGCTCCCCGAGGTCGAGCAGCTGACCCTCGAGACGGCGGAGGGCCCCGTGTCCGTCGAGCGCCGCTCCAGTGCCGCGGCCTGGCGGGCCGCCGACTCCGTCGCCCTCGCCCTCCTCGCCTCCTCCGGCACCGTCACCGGCATCAGCGCCCGCTCGTTCGACCGCCGCGATGGCGTGCGCCACGCGACTCCCGCCGATCCGTTCCTCACCCGCGACGGCGGTCGCGCCGCCGCGATCCGCGCCTCCGAGGAGCGCGGCGAGATCTCCGCCGCCGAGGCGGAGCGGCGCCACCGGGAGCACCTCGACGGCGTCGACCGCGAGGACCCGCTCGAGACCCTCTGGGACGGTCCGTCCCTCCGCTGACGGAGCGACATGTGCAAGACTGTTCATATGAACAGGCATTCAGGAGCGGCCTGACCGTGGGCGCCGGGCACTCCCACGGCCCCGCGGCGAGCGGATCAGCGGCGAGCGGATCCGCCGCCGCACGCCACCGCGGTCCCCTCCTCGCCGCCTTCGTCCTCACCGCCGCGTTCATGGTCGTCGAGTTCGTCGTCGGCGTCCGCACCGGCTCCCTCGCCCTGCTCTCGGACGCCGCGCACATGGGCACCGACGTGATCGCCCTGGGCATGTCCCTCGCCGCGATCTCGCTCGCCGCCCGCCCGGCCGCTCGCGGCCGCACGTACGGCTCCTACCGGCTCGAGGTCCTCGCCGCGCTGGCCAACGGGCTCCTCCTCTTCGGCGTCGCGGCCTTCGTGATCGTCGAGGCCGTGCGCCGCTTCGCCGAGCCGCCCGCGGTCCCCGGGCTGCCTCTTCTCCTCACGGCGATCGTCGGACTCCTGGTCAACCTGGTGAGCCTGCGCCTGCTCTCGGCCGGCGCGAAGGAGAGCATCACCCTCCGCGGAGCCTCGCTCGAAGTGCTCGGCGATGCGCTCGGCTCGGTCGGAGTGATCGTGGCCGCGATCGTGCTGCTCACGACCGGCTGGGCCTGGGCGGATCCGGTGGTCGGCGTGCTGATCGGGCTGCTGATCCTGCCGCGCACGTGGTCGCTGACCCGCCAGGCGCTGGGCATCCTGATGGAGTCGGCGCCGGCGCACCTCGACGTCGACGCGATCGAGCGCGACGTCCGCGCCGTGCCCGGAGTGCTCGCACTGCACGACCTGCACGTCTGGACCATCACGTCCGGGATGGAGAGCGCCAGCGGTCACATCGTGGTCGCTCCCGACGCCGACTACCGCGAGGTGCTCAGCGCGGTGCTCGCCGTTCTGCGGGAGGATCACGGAGTCGCCCACGCGACGATCCAGTGCGAGCCGGAGGAGTTCCCGGAGCAGGCGCATGCGATCTGAGCCCGGGGCGACCCGACCCGACCCCGAGGGAGCAGCCGTGACCGGACTCCCCTCCGATGCCGCCGTCGCCGACCTCGCCGACGTGTTCGGCCTGCTCGGCGACCCGGGCCGGATGCGGATCCTGCTCGCCCTGCTCGGCGGCCCCCTGCGCGTCGGCGAGCTCTCGGAGCGCAGCGGGCTGAGCCCGTCCGCGACCTCGCACGCGCTGCGGCTCCTCCGCTCGCACCGCGTGGTCGAGGTGCGCCGCGAGGGCCGCACCGCCTCGTACGCCCTCGCCGACGCCCACGTGCGCGACTTCCTCGAGCTCGGCCTCGCCCACGTCGGCCACACCCTGCTGGTCCACCACGTCGACCCCGCCGCGGAGCCCTGCGACCCGCCCGAGCACCCCTGACCCCGTCCGTCTCCGCGTGATGCCACTCCGGTACGCGACTCGCCGGAGCACCTGGACCGAAGTGGCATCTCGCGCAGTCGGAACCGGAGTCGCGCCCCCGTCGGCGATCCCGGCACCCGCCCGCCTTCCGCATGGTGACGTCAACATGTAGCGTGGGCCGTCCGGACGTGTTCACGCGAACACGCGCCGCTTTTCACTGGCGAAAGAGAGACAGCATCAATGTCGATGTCCGTTAGACGACTCGCCGCGCTCGCCACGAGCGCCGCACTGGCCGCCGGGGCGGTGCTCGCCCTCCCCACGGCGGCCGCTCCCGCCGCGGCCGCGGACGGGGTCCGCATCACCCCGAACCCCGCCTACTCCGGAGAGGCCTACGAGGGATGGGGCACCAGCCTCGTCTGGTTCGCGAACGCCACCGGGAACTACCCCGAGGCCCTCCGCGAGGACCTGTACCAGAAGGTGTTCGGCGAGGAGGGTCTCGACCTCAACATCGCGCGCTACAACATCGGCGGCGGCAACGCCTCCGACGTCAAGGACTACCTCCGCCCCGGCGGCGCGGTCGAGGGCTGGTGGGCGAAGAACCCCACCGGCGACGCGTCCGTCTACGGCGGCACCTCCACGAACCTCGCCGATCGCGACGCCCTGCTCGCGAAGTGGGATCCGGCCGATCCCGCCTCCTACGACTTCACCGCCGACGAGACGCAGCGCTGGTGGGTCGAGAAGCTCGCCGCCGAGCAGCAGATCACGCACTGGGAGTCGTTCGCCAACTCCGCCCCGTACTTCATGACCGAGAGCGGCTACGTCTCGGGCGGCTTCAACGCCACCAGCGAGCAGCTCAAGCCCGCCGCCGAGGCGAAGTTCGCCGAGTACCTCGCCACGGTCACCGAGCGGATGGAGGCCGAGTACGGCATCGAGTTCGACACCCTCGACCCGTTCAACGAGCCGAACACGAACTACTGGGGCACCACCCTCACCAACGGCGTCCCCACCGGCGGTCGCCAGGAGGGCATGCACATGGGCCCCGCGGCCCAGGTGAGCCTGCTCCCCGACGTCGCCGCCGCCCTGGCCGCGTCCGACTCCGACGCCGGCATCGCCGCCATGGACGAGACCAACCCGAGCATCTTCAAGACCAACTGGGCCGCCTACCCGCAGTCGGCCCGCGATCTCGTCGACCGGATGAACGTCCACACCTACGGCACCGGCGACCGCCTCGCGGTCCGCGACCTCGCCAAGCAGGCCGACAAGGACCTGTGGATGAGCGAGATCGAGGGCAACTGGGTCCAGGGCTGGAACCCCACCAGCATCGAGAACGGCCTCGGCATCGCCGGCCGCATCACCGACGACCTCCGCGAGCTCGAGCCGAAGGCGTGGGTGCTCTGGCAGCCCGTCGAGGACTACTACAACATGGAGAAGGCTCCGCCCAAGGGCGAGAACCTCAACTGGGGCTCGGTGTTCATCGACCTCGACTGCAAGCCCTACCAGGAGGGCGGGGCCGAGGTCTGGAAGTCGGTGCGCCGCGTCGCGGACGCCGGTGGCGACTCGACCAAGGCTCCCGTCTGCGGCGTCGAGACGAACTCGAAGTTCAACACGATCCGCAACTTCACCAAGTTCATCCAGGAGGGCGACCACCTGATCGCCGTCGACGACGCCGCGACCACCGCCGCCACCCGCGCGGACGGCTCCGGAGCGACCGTCGTGCACACCAACACCACCACCGCCGAGCGCACCGTCACCCTCGACCTCTCGCGCTTCGGCACGATCGCCGCGGGCGCGTCGGTCACTCCGTACGTCACGACCCAGGCCGCCTCGGCCGCAGCGCCCACCGGCAACGCGCTCGTCGAGAAGGCCCCCGTCGTGATCGACCGCGAGGCGCGCACCGCGACCGTCACGGTGCCCGCCAAGTCGGTCACCACCTTCTCGATCGACGGAGTCTCGGGCGTCGCCGAGAACGCCCCCGCCCTGCGCGACGGCCACGACTACCAGCTGGTCGGAACGCAGAGCAGCAAGGCGCTGACCGCGACGACCTCGTCGACCGCGATCACGACGGTCGCGACCGACTCCGCCACCGCCGCCAAGCAGACCTGGACCGTGCACGAGGTGCCGGCCGGCGAGCGCGAGGCGACCCGTCGCGTCGTCCTCGAGAACGCCGACGGACGCGTGCTCGGAGCGACCAGCGCCGGCACCGACCTGCGCAGCGTCTCCGTCGCCGCCGCGAAGGCCGCTCCCGCGACCCGCTGGATCGTCAACACGACCGACGGCGTCCGCTACACCCTCGTCAACGAGGCGCTCGGGCTCTCGCTCGACGTCAACGGCCAGTCGACCGCCGAGAACACCACGGTGGGCGTCTACGGCTCGAACGGCGGAGCGAACCAGTCGTGGCAGCTGCGCGGCCTCGCGCCGCTCGCGACCCAGACGGTCCCGGTGCGCACCACGGTCGGCGTCGCGCCGACCCTGCCCGCCTCCGTCACCCCGCAGTACCAGTGGGGCGCGGGCGCACCCGTCGCGGTGACCTGGCAGCAGCCGGCGTCCTCCGTGTGGGGCACCGCCGGCCGCGTCGAGGTGCCCGGCACCGCGACCGACCTCTACGGCCAGTCGATCGCCGTCACGGCGCTCGTCGACGTGGGCGGACTCACCGCCACCGACCCCGTGTCGGTGACGGTCGCCAGCGGAGCCTCCACCAGCGCCGTCCGCGCCGCCGCCCCCACCACCGTCCCGGCCCGCGTCGGAGCCTCGACCAACACCTTCCCGGTGCCGGTCACGTGGGACTGGACCCCGCTGACCACCGCCTCGCTCGCGCAGACCGGATCCGTCCGGATCACGGGCACGGCGACCGCCGACGGAGCGACGCTGCCCGCGACCCTCACGGCGCTCGTCACCGCGGGAACGCCGCGGAACTTCAACCCGGACGCCGGCATCGTCGCGACCGCGTCGTCGTCCGAGTCGGGCTACGGCCCCGAGCGCACCCGCAACGGCGTGCTCGGCGACAAGGGCTGGTCGAACTGGGTCGCGTCGAACAAGGCGACCCAGAGCACGCTGACCTACACCTTCCCGGCCGCGAAGCAGGTCGAGAAGGCGAGCGTGCAGTTCTACCGCGACGGCACCAACAGCTGGGCGCAGACCATCCAGCTGCAGGCGCGCGGAGTCGACGGCGTCTGGACGTCGGTCCCCGGCTGGGAGACGGCGCAGCCCGTCGAGTCCCCCGCCGGCGGAGCCCCGACGTACACCGCGTCGTTCGCCCCGGTCACCGCGACCGCCTTCCGCGTCGTGATGAACGCCTACGCCAACACGCACATGATCGTGTCCGAGGTGCAGCTGTTCGACGCCGCCGACAAGGTGGCCGTGCCCGCCTCGGTGAGCACGCTCGGCGCCCTGCGCGTCGACGGAGTCGGCGTGGCCGGCTTCGACCCGGCGCGCACCGACTACGCGGTCGTCGTCGAGGGCACGCGGATGCCCGTGCTCACCGCCGTCGCGACCGACTCGGCCGCGACCGTCCGCGTGACCCAGCCCAGCACCGCGACCAACGGAGTCGGCACCGTCACGGTGACGTCGGCCGACGGCTCGCGGACCAGCACCACCCGGGTCACCGTGGAGCTGCGGCAGCCCGCCGCGCTCGCCCTCACGGTGACGGCGTCCACGCGCTGCATCGCCGGCAAGGTGACGCTGACGGTGACCGCGCGCAACGACTCGGCCGTGCCGGTGTCGCTGACCTCGGCCTCGTCGTGGGGCTCGAAGCAGTTCACCGGAGTCGCCCCCGGCAAGAGCGCGGTCGCCGCGTTCTCGACGCGGGCCGTCTCGGTCGCCGCGGGCCAGGCGTCCGTCACCGCGACCGCCGTGGTCGACGGGAAGACCGTGACGACGGTCGTCCCCGCGGCCTACACGGCGCGCGACTGCGGCTGACGCTCCGGCCGACGCACCACCTGTGACCGCCTCCGCCCTTCGGGGCGGGGGCGGTCACGTCGTCCCCCCCTCCCTTGCTGGTCGAGTAGCCCCGCAGGGGCGTATCGAGACCACCCACTCCGAGACACCGCGGATCTCGACACGCGCGCCCCGCGCGCTACTCGATCAGCAGGAGGAGGGGGCGCGGCGGCCACAGGATGGCGCCGCCGCAGAACGTCAGCCAGGAGCACCCGTCAGCCACCATCGCGGCTGAGGAGCACTCTCGGCCGAGGTTCCGCACAACACTTGCTGGTCGAGTAGCCCCGCAGGGGCGTATCGAGCCCCGCCCACTCCCGGGCATCGCGGATCTCGATCCGCTCGCTACTCGATCAGCAGAGGGGGACCCGACGGCCGCCCGCGCTCAGTGCGCCGACGGCGCCGGCGCACCCTTGCGACGCAGCGCCGAGACGCCCGTGATGATCGCGACGATGATCGCTCCGAGCACGAGGCCGAAGATCATCGAGACGAAGGTGTCGGCCAGCCACACGACGACCGGGCCGGCCGCCTCGACCGCGTGGGTCACGACGTGCACCAGGTCGTAGGGTCCGTGCCAGAAGGTCTCGGCCAGGTTCGCGATCACGAGGTGCCCGCCGACCCACAGCATCGCGAGAGTGCCGATGATGCTGATCACGCGGAACACGAACGGCATCGACGCGACGATGCGGACGCCGGCGCGACGGACTCCGCGCGAGGGGTTCTTCATCATCCCGAGGCCCACGTCGTCGATCTTCACCAGCAGCGCCACGGCACCGTAGACCAGCGCGGTCATGCCGAGGCCGATGATCGCGAGCGCTCCGAGCGTGGGCCCGAATCCGAAGTCGGGGTCGAGCCCGTCGAGCGCGATCAGCATGATCTCGGTGCTCAGGATGAGGTCGGTCCGGATCGCGCCGAAGACCAGCTTCTTCTCGTCGCGCGCCTCGGTCTCGGCGGCCGCGTGGTGCAGTCCGAACCACTCCGACACCTTCTCGGCGCCCTCGAAGCAGAGGAACGCGCCTCCGATGATGAGCAGGAACGGCAGCACCCCCGGCGCGAACGCCGACAGCAGCAGCGCCAGCGGGATGATGATGACGAACTTGTTGAACAGGCTGCCCAGCGAGATCTTCCACACGACGGGCAGTTCGCGCGCCGGCGTCAGGCCCTGCACGTACTGCGGAGTGACGGCCGCGTCGTCGATGACGACGCCCGCGGTCTTGGCGCTGGCTTTCAGGGCGGCGGTGAGGATGTCATCGACCACCGCGAGCAGACCGACCGACATGTTCTTCTCCCGTATCGTCTCGCCCGGCCGCTCGACCGGGACGACGTCCACAGTACCGACGCGCGCACCGCGCGCCCGGTCCCCTTGACGGCGCCGAGACCGCACGTCGCCGAGTCGCCCGGAAGGGCTCCCGACACGCCGCCGGCACGCGCCCTTCCGGGCGACTCGGCGCGGGCGGACCGGGAGCGACGGCCTCAGGCCGGGGCGGGCCCCGTGCTGGCGCGGACGACGAGGCCCGTCGGGACGAGCGTCGCTCCGGTGCGCTCGCCCGTCTCGAGCTCGCGCAGCAGCATGTCGACGGAGCGGCGGCCGGTGTCGGCGAACGACTGGCGCACCGTGGTGAGCGGCGGCCAGAAGCTCGCCGACTCCTCCATGTCGTCGAAGCCGACGACGCTGACCTCGCCCGGGACAGCGCGTCCCGCCTCGTGCAGGGCGCGCAGCACTCCGAGGGCCATCTGGTCGTTCGCGGCGAAGACGGCCGTCACCGCGGGGTCGGCGGCGAGCTCCACTCCGAGCCGATGGCCCGATGCGCTGGACCAGTCGCCGACGAGGGCCTCGGGCACCTCTGCATCCCGGGTGCGCAGTGTCGCCTCCCAGGCCTCGCGGCGGCGCTCGGCCGAGTAGGAGCGCGGCGGGCCCGAGATGTGGTGCACGGTGCGGTGCCCGAGGTCGAGCAGGTGCTCGACGGCCTGGCGGGCGCCCGACATCTGGTCGGTGTCGATCACGGAGTGCTTGTCGTCGCCGGCGGAGTCGACGACGACGACCGGCAGCTCGGGCGGCAGCACGATGTCGGCCTCGTCGAGCAGGTGCGCCTCGACGATGATGATGACGCCGTCGACGGCCTCCTCGCTCAGCCGGTGGAACGCGACCGAGACCTCGCCCTGCGTCGGGTGCGGCACCGGGATGAGGGTGATGGAGTAGCCCGCGTCGGCCGCGGCGACGGCGATCGCGTCGAGGGTGCGCATGTTGCCGAAGGAGGACAGCGTGAACATGATCACGCCGATGCTGTGGAAGCGGCCGGTGCGCAGGGCCCTGGCGGCGCTGTTGGGGCGGTAGCCGACCTGGCGCATCGCCTGGAGGACCCGTTCGCGGGTCTCGCCATCGACGTTCGACCGCCCGTTCGACACGCGCGAGACGGTCTGACCCGACACCTTCGCGAGCCGGGCGACGTCGGCCATGGAGGGCCCGCGGCGACGCGGGGCGGTGCTCGTCGTCGGAGTCGCGTCGGATGCCATGGTCCCTCGTTTATAGCGCGTCGCCGAACATAATCGGGGCGGCCAGGGGCCCCCGTGCGGGAAACCACCGTGATCCGATCGATACTGAACGTGTTGACGTGAACATGATACGGTGGCGATCTGCCATGTTGACGTGAACACGCCGCCTCCCCCACCGTGGCCGAAATCGAACGGAAGTCACTGATGACGACGACGTCTCCACCCGTCCCCCTGCGCGAGGTCGACCCGCCCGCTCCGCCCCTCAAGCAGGTGCCGCGCTCGCGAGCGAAGAGCGAGTGGAAGGGCCTGGCCTTCGTGGCCCCCTTCCTGGTCGTCTTCCTGCTCGTCTTCATCGCTCCGGTGATCTACTCGATCTACCTCAGCCTGTTCCGCGAGCAGCTCGTCGGCGGCACCGCCTTCGTCGGCCTCGACAACTACCTGACGCTGCTCGGCGACGCGAACTTCTGGGAGGGCTTCGTCCGCGTCGTCCTGTTCCTGGCGGTCCAGGTGCCGGTCATGCTGGTGCTCGCCCTCGTCGCCGCCCTCGCGATCGACAGCGGCCGCCTGCACGGCACCGGCTTCTTCCGCATCGTCGTGTTCCTCCCCTACGCGGTCCCGGCCGTCGTCGCGGTCCTGATGTGGGGCTTCATCTACGGCGACAACTTCGGCCTCGCGGCGAACGTCAACGACCTGCTCGGCTCCGATGTCGTCGCTCCGTTCTCGCGCGACTGGATCCTCGTCTCGATCGGCAACATCGTGACGTGGGAGTTCGTCGGCTACAACATGCTGATCTTCTACTCCGCGCTCAAGACGATCCCCGGCGAGCTCTACGAGGCCGCCGAGATCGACGGAGCCGGCCCGATGCGCGTCATCCGCTCGATCAAGCTGCCCGCCCTGCGCGGCGCGATCGTCATCGCCACGATCTTCTCGATCATCGGCAGCTTCCAGCTGTTCAACGAGCCCAACATCCTCCGGACGCTGGCGCCGAACATCATCACCACCTACTTCACGCCGAACATGTACGCCTACAACCTGTCCTTCGCCGGTCAGCAGTACAACGCGTCGGCCACGGTCGCGATCGTGATGGGCGTGATCACCGCGATCATCGCCTACGTGGTCCAGCTCCGCGGCGCGCGCAAGGAGAACTGATGGCCGTCACGACCGCCTCCCGCCCGACCGCCTCCCGCGTCCGCCGCGCTCCCCGCCGCGGATCCTCCGTCCACCCGAAGAAGTCGATCGCCTTCACCCTGCTGATGTCGGCGTTCATCCTCTACAGCCTCGTGCCGCTGGCCTGGCTGGTCATCAACGCGACCAAGACGCAGGCCGGGCTGCTCTCGAGCTTCGGGCTCTGGTTCGACGGCGACTTCGTCTTCTTCCAGAACATCGCCGAGACGCTGACCTACCGCGACGGCATCTTCCTCCGCTGGCTCGGCAACACCCTCCTCTACGTCGTCGTCGGCGCCGGAGGAGCGACGCTGCTCGCCACGCTCGCCGGCTACGGCCTCGCGAAGTTCCGCTTCGCCGGCCGCAAGGCGGTCTTCGCGGTGGTCCTCGGAGCGATCGCCGTGCCGGGCACCGCCCTGGCCGTCCCGACGTTCCTCATGTTCAGCCAGCTGGGCCTGACGAACACCCCGTGGGCGATCATCATCCCCTCGCTGATCAGCCCCTTCGGCCTCTACCTGGTCTGGGTCTACGCGGTGGAGTCGGTGCCCACCGAGCTGCTCGAAGCGGCGCGGATGGACGGCGCGGGCGAGTTCCGCACGTTCTTCACGATCTCGATCCGCCTCCTGGCGCCGGGCATCGTGACGGTGCTGCTGTTCTCGGTCGTCGCGACCTGGAACAACTACTTCCTGCCGCTGATCATGCTGAGCGACCCCTCGTGGTACCCGCTCACCGTGGGCCTGAACCAGTGGAACGCCCAGGCCACCGGCGTCAGCGCGCAGCCGATCTACAACCTGGTGATCACGGGCTCGCTGCTCACGATCATCCCCATCGTCGTCGCCTTCCTCGGACTCCAGCGCTTCTGGCAGTCCGGGCTGAGCGCCGGCAGCGTCAAGGGCTGACGCCCTCCGACCTCCCCCCTGCAGCCGGAGCACCCGCGCCGGCCGCCACCACCCGCAGCACGAAGAAGTGAAGGGATCCCCCCCTATGAAGTTCACGAGCTCCGCCCTCCGGCGGACCCTGACCGTGGCCGCCGCGGCCGCCCTGGCCGCCGGCTCGCTGGCCGCCTGCTCCGCCCCCTCCCCCGGCGGGAACGGCGGCACCAGCGCCGAGGGCGGCACCGCGGCCGACCTCGACGCCGCCCTCGAGGCCGGCGGAAAGATCACGTACTGGAGCTGGACCCCCAGCGCCGAGGCGCAGGTCGCCGCGTTCGAGGAGGCCTACCCCGAGGTCGACGTCGAGCTGGTCAACGCCGGCACGAACACCGAGGAGTACACCAAGCTCCAGAACGCGATCAAGGCCGGCTCGGGCGCTCCCGACGTCGTGCAGATCGAGTACTACGCCATGCCGCAGTTCGCCCTGTCGGACTCGCTGCTCGACCTCTCGCAGTACGGCCTCGGCGACCTCGAGGACAAGTTCAGCGCCTCCACCTGGGGCAGCGTGAACGTCGACGGCAAGCTCGTCGGCCTCCCCCAGGACTCGGGCCCCATGGCCATGTTCTACAACAAGACGGTCTTCGACCAGTACGGCATCGCCGTGCCGACCACGTGGGACGAGTACGTCGCCGCGGCAGAGCAGCTGCACACCGCCGACCCCACGAAGTACATCACCGCCGACACCGGCGACGCGGGCTTCGCGACCAGCATGATCTGGCAGGCCGGCGGCCAGCCCTTCCAGTTCGAGGGCACCGACATCACCGTCGACGTCGCCGACGAGGGCACCAAGAAGTGGACGGGCGTCTGGAACCAGCTCGTCGAGAAGGGCCTGCTCTCGGACACCCCCGGCTGGGGAGACGAGTGGTACAAGGGCCTGGGCGACGGATCGATCGCCTCGCTGATCACCGGCGCCTGGATGCCCGGCGTGCTCGAGTCCAGCGTCGCCGACGCCTCGGGTGACTGGGCCGTCGCGCCGATCCCGACCTACGACGGCACCCCCGTCAGCGCCGAGAACGGCGGAGGCGGCCAGTCGGTCACCTCGCAGAGCGAGAACCCGGCCCTCGCGGCCGCGTTCCTGCGCTGGCTGAACAGCGACCCGGCCTCGGTCGACGTGTTCCTCGAGAGCGGCGGATTCCCGTCGACCACCGCCGACCTGACCGACCCCGAGTTCGTCTCGGCCGAGTCGGAGTACTTCGGCGGCCAGAAGATCAACGAGGTGCTGACCCAGGCCTCCGAGGACGTCCGCCCCGGCTGGTCGTACCTGCCCTACCAGGTCTACGCGAACAGCGTCTTCGGCGACACTGTCGGACAGGCCTACGCCAACGGCACCAGCCTGGACGACGGCCTGGCCGACTGGCAGAGCAAGCTCGTGCAGTACGGCAACGAGCAGGGCTTCACGGTCTCCGAGTAGTCGCAGACCCCCTGGGAGGCCGGCCGGATCGCTCCGGCCGGCCTCCTCGCGTACCACCCGCTTCTCCTGATCCGAGGGATGATCATGACCACCGCACCCGAGAGCCGCTTCGCCATCGGCGCCACCGACTTCGAGCTCGACGGACGGCCGCACCGGATCCTGTCCGGCGCGCTGCACTACTTCCGGGTGCACCCCGACCTCTGGGCCGACCGCATCCGCAAGGCGAGGCTGATGGGCCTGAACACCATCGAGACCTACGTCGCCTGGAACGCGCACGAGCCGGTCCGCGGCTCCTTCCGCGCCGAGGGCGGCCTCGACCTCGGCCACTTCCTCGACCTCGTCGCCGCCGAGGGCATGCACGCGATCGTGCGCCCCGGCCCCTACATCTGCGCGGAGTGGGACAACGGCGGGCTCCCGGCCTGGCTGTTCCGCGACCCCGAGGTGGGCGTCCGCCGGTCCGAGCCGCACTACGTCGCCGCGGTGAGCGAGTACCTCCGAGAGGTCTACGCGATCGTCGCGCCGCGGCAGATCGACCGGGGCGGGCCGGTCGTCCTGGTGCAGATCGAGAACGAGTACGGAGCGTACGGCTCCGACAAGGAGTACCTCGCCGAGCTCGTCCGCGTCACGCGCGACGCCGGTGTCACCGTGCCGCTCACGACCATCGACCAGCCCACGCCGCAGATGCTCGCCGACGGCAGCCTCCCCGGCCTGCACCTGACCGGCTCGTTCGGCTCGCGCACGCCCGAGCGCCTCGCGACGCTGCGCGAGTTCCAGCCGACCGGCCCGCTGATGTGCATGGAGTTCTGGTGCGGCTGGTTCGACGACTGGGGCACCCAGCACCACACGACGGACGCCGACGCCTCGGCCCGCGAGCTCGACGCGCTCCTCGCGGTGGGCGGCTCCGTGAACATCTACATGCTGCACGGCGGCACGAACTTCGGCCTGACCAGCGGAGCGAACGACAAGGGCCGCTACGCCGCGATCACCACGAGCTACGACTACGACGCCCCGCTGGACGAGGCGGGGCACCCGACCGACAAGTTCTGGGCGTTCCGCGAGGTCATCGCGCGCTACGCACCGGTGCCGGAGGAGGTTCCCGCCCCGCGGACGCCGTCGCCCGCGCTCACCGCGCCGCTGCTCCCCGGCCCCGCTCTGCTCGGGCTCGACGCCTTCGGCGAGGCGACCGCGCTCGAGGCGATGGCGTCGTTCGACGAGCTCGGCCACGCCGACGGCTTCGTGCTCTTCGAGACCGTGCTCGACTCCTCCGACGCCCCCGCCCGCCTGGTCGTCGGTGAGGAGGTGCGCGACCGCGCCTGGGTGCTGCTCGACGGCTCGCCCGTGGGCGTGCTCGCGCGCGACAACCACGAGCGCGCGCTGACGCTGCCCCGGGGCCGCGGGGCGCTCGCGATCCTCGTCGAGAACCAGGGGCGCGTGAACTACGGCGTGCGGATCGGCGAGCACAAGGGACTGATCGGCGGAGTCGAGCTCGACGGGGCACCCCTCACCGGATGGACGGCCCGCGCGCTCGACGTGTCACGCCTGCCCTCGCTCGCCGGGGCCGCGGAGGGCTTCGCCGCCGGGCCCTCGCTCGCCTCGGGGTCGTTCGAGCTCGATGCTCCGTCCGACCTCTTCGTCGACACGCTGCACTGGGGCAAGGGCCTGGTCTGGGTGAACGGGTTCCTGCTCGGCCGCTACTGGCGGCGCGGACCCCAGCGCACGCTGATCGTGCCGTCGCCGGTGACGCGGGCGGGGCGGAACGAGGTCGTCGTGCTCGAGCTCGAGGCCTTCGCCGAGACCGCGATCCGGCTGCTGGACGCGGCGGATCTGGGCCACACCGAGATCTGATCGACGCGGGAGGCCGGGGGTGCGCCCCCGGCCTCCGGCATTTCTGGTCCCCACCCGGAAAGGGGCCGTCGCGGAGGGACATCCGCTCGTTCCTGCGCGGATGTTCACGGTAACGTCAGCCGACTCCTCAGCGGCGAGGAGGTCGGCGGGAGCTCGTGCCTCCGCCACTGCCGCTCAGGGCACTCAGCGAGGACCGACCCAGAGGACGACCATGCGACGACGACACGCCCTGCTCCCCGGAGCGCTCACCGGACTGCTGCTGGCCTCCGGCCTCGTCGCCGGGGGATCCGCCGCGGCTCCGGCGGCGGCCGCTCCGGTGGCTCCCGCCCCCGCTCCCGCCGCTCCCGCTCCGGACCGCCCCGTCGCGGCTCCGGACGCCGAGCCCACCGTGATCGAGCCGGAGGCGGACGCGACGACGCAGCAGGCCGCCCTCGCCCTCGACGCCGACTTCATCGACGTCGACATCCCGGCGCGCGCCCAGGTGCAGACGCACCGGGTGACGATCGCGCTCGTCGCTCCGCAGGGCACCGTCCCGGGCGGGTACACGACCGCCGACGCCGTCCGCGCCCTCGACCTCGTCGACCGGTTCTACTCCCGCGAGACCGGCGGGGCGATCCGCTTCGAGCTCGACCAGGTCGTCGACTGGCAGGTCGTCGACCAGCCGATCGGCTGCACGAACACGGGCGGGCTGCAGGACTGGATCGCTCAGAGGACCGGCTGGCAGCGCGGACCGGGCAAGCACCTGGTGGCCATGGTGCCCGAGGGCGACCCGTGCCCGAACTGGGCCAACGGCGAGCAGCCCGGCGATCCTGACGACGGCGGACGCGCGTTCCAGCCCGGACCGGACGCGTACTTCCTCGCGCACGAGCTCGGCCACAACCTCTCGCTGCCGCACGCCTACAGCGTGAACTGCGCGACGACCCGCGACTACGCCTCCACCCCGCTGCCCGCGGACTGCCGCCGCGAGGAGTACGGCAACCGGACGGACGTGATGGGCGACTCCTGGTCGTTCCTGCCGCTGTCGTCCCCGTCGCTGGCGCGCCTGGGCACGCTGCCGAACACCCGCCAGCCCGTCTGCGGCGCACCCCGCACCACGACCCTCGACACCCTCGGAGCCGGACCCGCCGGCCGGCGCGCGCTCACCTGGAACGACCCGCAGGACGCGGGCATCCGCTACTGGGCGCAGTACAACGACCGCGCTGACACGACGTCCGACGGCGGCGCGTACACGAGCCCCTTCCAGGTGCGCCGCGACGTCTCGGGCGTGCAGATCCTGCGCTCCAACCCGGGCCAGCCGTACGCCGGCGACCTGCTCGAGCGTCCGGGTGACGCGAGCGAGGCGAACGAGTTCGTGCTCGCGGGCGAGAACGCGGTGCTCAACTCCGGCATGTCGGTGCGGGTCGACCGGATCGACGAGCTCACCCGCACCGCGACGGTCACCGTGACCGTGCCGTGCACCGACTACGTCGGGGACATCGCTCCGCTCGCCTCGTCGACGAGCGCCTCGTACACCTCGCCGTGGACCTCGGTCGGAGCCGTCGCCGACGGCGCCGCCTCGACGATCTGGGGCTCGTGGCCGCGGGTCGGAGAGCAGTACGTCGAGCTGCGCTGGCCGAGCGCCGTGACCGTCGACAGCGCCTCGGTGCTCTTCGCGAGCGACGCGGCCGACGCCGACGGACGCGGTCTGATCCCCGCGCGGTCGTGGCGGGTCGAGCACCTGGTCGGCGACGTCTGGACTCCCGTGAGCGGAGCGGCTCCCGGCCGCGAGCGCGACGTGCTGAACCGCGCGGCGTTCGCTCCGGTGACCACGACGGCGCTGCGGCTCGTGTTCACGGCGTGGGGCGCCGGCGAGTACGGCGGATCCACGGGCGTGGCCGAGATCGAGGTCAACGGCATCGCCCTCGCGGCCTCGGCAGAGGCGCGCGGGACGCTGCAGAGCGTGCCGACCGCGACGACGCGCGACCTCGCGCAGTCCGTGCTGGTGCGCGACTCCTCCGGTCGTGCTCTCGCGGGGCGCTCGGTCGGCTTCGCGATCACCGGGCCGGCGGCCTTCGAGAGCGGAGCGACGACCGCCGCGGTGCTCTCCGGCGCCGACGGCGTCGCCGCGCTCCCCCGGATCCGCACCGGCTCCACCGCCGGCACCGTCTCGATCACCGCGCGCGTCGACGGGGTGACGACGGCGCTGGCCGGAGCGAGCGTCGTGCCCGGTGCCTCCGTCACGGCGAAGGCGACCTCGCGGGTGATCCTCGGGAAGGTCGTCGTCACAGTGACGGCGACGAACACCGGCCGCGCGGCCGCCGATCTGACCGTCGTGACGCCCTACGGGACGGCGTCCTCGGCCGCGGTCGCCCCGGGCGCCACGGTGACCAAGGTGTTCCGCACGGGCAAGAGCTCGATCGCCGCGGGCACCGGCACGGTCACGGCCGTCTCGGGAGGCTCGCGCGCGAGCGTCTCGGTGGTCATCCCGCGCGCGTGACCGGGACGGGGGCCGACCGCCCGCCCGAACGACTCCGTCCGGGCGGGCGGCTGCTGTTAGCGTCGAGGTGACGCGCCCGGCGACAGGCCGTGGCGGAGTGATCGGGGGACACGATGAGGCGGACGACCGCAGGGATCGCACTGGCAGGAGCACTGCTGCTCGCGCTGACGGGATGCGCGGGCGGAGGCGGGACGGTGGGCGAGGTCAGCACGCCGAAGCCCATCCCGACCCTCACGCCGACGGCCGCCGCCCCCGCGGCCCCGGTGGCCGCCGCGCAGCTGGGCGAGCCCGAGCTGGCGGCCGTGTTCACCGGCATCCAGTTCGTCCCGGACCAGTACGCGAGCATCCAGGAGATGCTCGACTCGATCTACCCGGGGCTGACCGCGACGGACGCGAGCTGCCTCTCGCCGTTCGGGCTGGGCTGGGACACGGCGTCGCCGGGCTCGACCGTGCAGTACGGCACGAGCAACGACCGCTCGATGACCTCGGTCGTGGCGAGCGCGGCCGACCCGACCGCCGCCTCCGCCCTGGTGGCCGACGCGAAGGGTGCCCTCGAGCGCTGCGCGAGCGGCTCGGCGCTGTTCGCGATGGAGGGTGTGCCGGTGCAGACGACGGTCGCGCAGACGGTGCCGGCGACGACCGGGACCGACGAGTCGGTCGGCTGGACCGTCACGGGCGCGGTGGGTTCGAGCCCGTTCACGCTGGTCGGGATCACGGCGCGGGTCGGCGGGAACGTCGTCGCGCTGGTCGGCTGGGACCCGGCGACGAACGCGTCGTACGTGCCGCAGGCGACGCAGATGTTCGTCGACGCGCTGTAGCGGCGCCGACTCCTCGGAAGTCGTCGTACTCGGGCTCGAGTACGACAACTCCTGAGGACTCGAATGCGGCCGTCCCTCGCACCTCCGCCCACTCCGCGAAATTCGTCGTACTCGCGCTCGGCTACGACAATTCTTGAGGACTGGACTGCGTCGCCCTCCGCGCCTCGATCGACTCCGCGAAATTCGTCGTACTCGGGCTCGAGTACGACGATTCTTGCGGAGTGATGAAGAGCGGCGGTCAGGTCAGCCAGGACAGGCGGCCGCCGTGCGGGGTCGCGCACGCAAGCGGGACGCCGTCGGCGGCGAGCAGGAACGGCGTCGGCTCGGGAGCGGCGAGAGCGGCGCGGGGCGCGACGAGGTGCGCGAGCAGCGACTCCGCCTCGAGGGTGACGAGGCTCGCCCCGCGCGCCGCGACCGCGTCGAGCACGCGCTCGCGGGCCGGACGCGGGAGGTAGACCAGCGTGCCGAGCGAGACGACGACGGCGCGCATCCCTCGCGGCACCTGCGCGAGCAGGGCGGGCAGCGCGTCGGCGGCGTCGCCGGCGACGATCGGCGGAGGATCCTCCCGCAGCACCTCGACGGCCTCGCGCAGCCGCGCGGTCCGCTCCGGCCGGTCCGGCGGCAGCAGCGCCTCGAGCCACGCGCGGTCGTCGGCCGAGCGCACATCGAGGGGCCGCAGGTCGAGTCCGCGGCGCCACGCCACGAGCGGGAGGCGCGCGGGCGCGGAACCGCCGGTCACGGTGCACTCGAGCAGCGGGCCGCCCGAGCCCAGGCGCACGATGCTCTCGCCGGTCGCGAAGGCGTAGGAGTAGCGCTCCGGAGCGAGGCAGAGACCCGCGGAGGCGCCGATCTCGATCAGCGCGATCGGCTCGTCCGGCGCGGTGATCCGCTCGAGGGCGGCGACCAGCGGCGCGCACCGCAGCGCCTCGTTCGTCTGGGTGAGGCGCTCGGCTGCGACCGGTGCGACGCGCGGCCACTCGGCGACGAGCCAGTCGGCGAACGCCTCCGTCGGCGCGCCCAGGTACCGGGCGACCGAGAAGAGGAGGGAGGGCTGGCGGTGCGCGCGCGGCAGCTCGTCGATGAGCGCGAGCAGGTCGTCGCGCCCGGCCACCTCGAGGGCCCATCGCACCTGCAGCTCGGACGTCTGCGCGAGCTCGCGGGCGGCCCGGCGGTACCAGTCGGCGGTCGAGTCCATGCCCCCATCCTGCGCGACGCGGGCGGTGGTCAGCGCTCGAGCCGGGGCGGGTGGTCGCCGTGGCGGTGCACGAGCTTCCAGCCGCGGCCGTCGAAGCGGCGGTAGACGTGGGTGACGCGGATGACGAGCGGGCGCGGCTCGCCGCCGTCGAGCCGGGTCGAGCCGAGTTCGCGGCCGACCGTGTAGGCGAGGTCGCCGGAGGCGTGCACGACGTCGTAGTGCGGGCGCAGCTCGCCGTCGGCGAAGCGGCTCGCGACCCAGCCCAGGGTCTCGTCGATGGCGGCGCTGCCTCGCTCGATCGTGCCGAACGCGCCGTAGAGGGTGGAGTCGTCGATGTCGGCCCAGCAGCGGCGGTACGGATCGGCGTCGCCGGCGGCCATCGCGACGAGCGCCTCCTCGACCCTCGCGATCGCGGCGACGAGGTCGGCCGGAAGATCGGCGGGGAGGTCGGCCGCGGGCTCGACGGTGTCGCTCATGCGAGGGACTCTACTGCGGGCGTCATCGACGGACGAAGGGGCCGCCGAGCGCCCGATGTCGGAGGTCGCCGGTAGAACGGACTCATGTCCGCGACCCGGGAACGCACGCTGCTCGACGTGCGGCGCATCTACGCCGAGCCGGCGGCGCTCGAGCAGCCGCGCGGGCAGGAGATCGTCGCGCGCTGGCCCGGCGCCGAGATCGTGCCGGTCGAGTCGCACTGGATGATCCCCGAGGTGCACGGCGACGAGACCAATGTGGCGCGCTGGGTGCGGATCAAGACCGAGGCGCTCGTGCTGGGTGTCAAGAAGTCGCTGGTCACGCGTCCGAACGGCCGCTCCGCCGACTTCATCGCGCCGTCGCACGCCAACGGCTGCGCGATGGCGTGCGTCTACTGCTACGTGCCGCGGAGGAAGGGCTACAGCAATCCCGTCACCGTCTTCACCAACATCGAGCAGATCCAGCGGCACCTCGCCCGCCACATCGCCAAGCAGGGCCCCAAGACCGAGGGCAACCAGTGCGACCCCGACTCGTGGGTCTACGACATCGGCGAGAACAGCGACTGCTCGGTCGACGCGATGCTCAGCGAGAACGTGCGCGACCTCTGCGAGCTGTTCCGCATGTCCCCGACCGCCAAGGCCTCGTTCGCGACGAAGTACGTCAACCGCGAGCTGCTCGAGTGGGATCCGCTCGGCCGCACGCGCATCCGCTTCTCGCTGATGCCCGCCGAGACGGCCAAGGTCACCGACATCCGCACCTCGCCGATCGCCGAGCGGATCGCCGCGATCAACGACTTCGTCGACGCCGGCTACGAGGTGCACGTCAACTTCTCGCCCGTGATCCTCACCCCCACCTGGCAGCGCGACTGGGCCGAGCTCTTCCAGCAGCTCGACGCGGCGCTGCACCCGCGGGCGAAGGCGCAGCTCGCCGCCGAGGTGATCCTGCTCACCCACAACGAGCGGCTGCACGAGGTGAACACGGGCTGGCACCCGAAGGCCGAGGAGCTGCTCTGGACCCCGGGCGTGCAGGAGTCGAAGGTCTCCGAGAACGGGGCGGTGAACATCCGCTACCGCCGCGACCTCAAGCGCGCGGCGGTAGACCGCTTCCTCGCCCTGCTGCACGAGCGGCTGCCCTACTGCCGCGTCCGCTACGCGTTCTGACGCGGTTCCGGACGACGCTCGGGAACCCTCCGCTGAGGCGCCGCACAGGCGCCTGCGGGCAGCGTGCAGCACGGTTTCGCAAAGCGGATAGGAACCGGGACCGCCCCCTGCCCCTCCCCTACTTTGGTGTCACGGCGGGATGAGCGATCCCCGTCGGCCCCACCGCCCCGCGACTCCGCCCCCGGAACCCGGGCAACGCGCGGACGCCGCTCCCCCGAGCCGGCACCGCCCCCCGAACTCCACACCCCCGACGGATCCGTCGGGACGCCCCGCACGAGTCGCGGCCGACACCGCGGCGATCACACAGAACGGACTCCGCACATGGGTTCCCTCCTCTACGGCACTCCCGCCACCGCCCACGACATCGACGACCGCGCCCTCGCGCACCTGCAGATCGTCATGATCAACAAGTTCCGCCGCAACGAGGCGTTCGCGTTCCAGATCGAGGCGTCGAACACCCACGGCACCGGACGGCAGACGCTCTGGCTGCACCCCGCCATCCCGCTGCAATTCTCGTTCAACGGGAGCCGCATGCCCGCGATCAACCCCACATGGGTCCGCTCGCTGATGGAGGAGGCCAACAGCGGCCGAGGCCTGCGCGTCATCCCGGAGCCCGCACCGCAGCCCGAGAGCGTCGGCCTGACGAACGCGGCCTGAGCCACGATGACCTCCTCCGGTGACGTCGAGAACGACCCGGGGGACGCCTCGAGAAGGGGGAGCACGATGACCGGCACAGCATTCGATGCTCCCACCGTCGAGATCACCGACTTCCTGGGTCTCGCCGGCCGCGAGGATCCGCAGTCGGTCTTCACCTGCTCCTCCCGCGTGCACGGAGTGACCGGCACGCTCCTCGTCCTCCCCGACGCCCTCGTCCTCAGCGAGGACGCCGGCACGGTCCGGATCCCGGCGGACGAGGTCGACGCGTGGTGGGACTCCGCCTCGGGCGACGCCTTCTTGCTCGCCGTGCAGGGACGCCACCGGCACTCGGTCGTCCTGCTCTCGGAGTTCCGCAGTGCGACGGTGCACGCGATGACCCGGGCGTACGGCCCCCTGAATCGTTTATCCGCTTAACGAACTGCGCCCTCCTCCGCATCGACGCGGGGCCCTCCCGCGTGGGACGCTCCTCGGGATGAACGACTCCTCCCCCGACGTCGTCCGCTCCGACATCAGCGGCCACGACATCGACGAGGCCCGCCTGATGTTCGAGGGGGCCTACAACGGCCACCGCTTCGCCGTCGAACCCGGCGAGGACTTCGCGTACCGCTACACGTCCGTCGGCGACTCCGAGGTGACGCTCCGGGGCAGCTACTTCGGCGGCTCCGTGCAGGGCCGCATCCAGACCGAGGGCGAGTACGTCGTCTCGTGGCTGACCGCCGGCACCGGAGTCACCGACATCGACGGCGATCCGGTCGCGCTGCAGCTCGGGCAGCCCGCGATGTTCGTGAACGGCCGGCCGACCGCCTTCGAGTTCCACGACTACCGGCAGAACCTCATCCACTTCGACGGCGCCTACCTCGAGGGCGTCGCCCAGGACGTCGAGGGCGTCGAGGGCGGTCCGCTGCTCTTCGACTCCACCGCGCGCCCGACCGGGGAGACGCTGCGGCGCTGGTCGGCGACCGTCGCGGCGATCGCGCGCGTCATCTACTCCGACGAGAGCACGCCGCTCCTGCGCAGCGAAGCGAATCGCGCGGCGGCGATCGCGCTGCTCGAGACGTTCCCCCACGCGGTCCTCACCGCGCAGACCGACCTCCTCGTGCCGCGCAGCGGACGGCTGCGCACCGCCGTCGAGTACATGTACGAGAACGCGCACCTGCCGATCCGCACGGAGCAGATCGCGCAGGCGGCCGACATGAGTCTGCGCACCCTGCAGAGCGAGTTCCGCCGCGAGTTCGACATGACCGCGCTGGACTACCTGCGGCGGATCCGCCTCGACGCGGTGCAGAAGGAGCTGCGCGGGAGCGACTCCGGCACCGTCACGGTCACCGAGGTCGCGCACCGCTGGGGCTTCGCGCACCTGGGCCGCTTCTCGGCGTCGTACGCGCACCGCTTCGGCGAGAGCCCGAGCACGACGCTCGAGAAGTAGGCCCTCGAACCGGTGAACACGGTCTCGTGTCCACCAGGCCCTAGAGGAAGTCGTCGTCGTCGATCTCGGCCGGCTGCGCCTGCGGCCGCGCGGGCTGCAGGCGGCGGGTCTTCTCGCGCATCGACTCCACGGCGTCGGGGTCGTCGAGGTCGACGCCGCGGTCGAGCGCCGGGCTCGCGAAGAGCTGGCTCGCCGGGCCCAGCAGCAGCCGGGTCTCGCCGAGCATGCCCTCGTCCGATAGCGACGGCACGACGACGAGGTCGGACTTGCCGACGTTGGCCAGAGCCTGCGCGTACTCCACGACCGCCGTGCAGATGGTGTCGCCGAGGAGCACGTATCCGCTGGCGTAGTAGAGCTTCTGCATGGTGTCCTCCCGATCGTGCGTCGCGCGGTGTCCCCGCACCCGTCTCTCCCGAAGGTAGGACGCCGCCACCGGCGGACCCCACCCCTTGACGGGGCGCGCCGGAGACCCCCGCCGCGCACCGATCCGCTCGCGCGATGCCACGGGGATCCGCGGACCGGTCTCGGCGGCGGGCGGATGATCCACCGATGTCGCGGAGGCGTACGCAACCGAGGGTGGGGGCAGGCGAACCGCCGCTGGAGGGGCCACCCGACGATCTCGCCCTCGGTTGCGTACGCGGCTCCCGCGGAAGCAACGCCGAGCGACCGGATCCGCCCGCCGATCGACGGAGTCAGGCGCTGAGTCCTGCGTCCGCAGGCGGATCGGCGCGCACCGTCACTCCGACGCGCGCGCCACCGCCTCGAGCCGCGCGCGGTGCGCGGCCCACCAGGCCGCATCCCCCTCGGGCAGGTTGTCGCCCTCGCGGCGGAGTCCGACCCGGCCGTCGATCAGCTCGCGGACGATGTCGGCGTGGCCCGCGTGCCGGTGGGTCTCGACCGCGATGTGCACGAGGATCCGGTGCAGGGTCACGTCGCGGTTCGTCCACCACGGCACGACGCCCGGGGCGTCGAGCGGCAGGGCGGCGACGACCGCGTCGGAGTGGGCGTGCACGCGGCGGTAGAGGCTCACGATCTCCTCGCGCGACTCCTCGGCCGTGGCCCACATGTCGGAGTTCGGCTCGGAGTCGTCCTCCATCCAGGCGAGACGCTCGGGGAACGGCCGGCCGAAGACGAGGCCGAGGTAGCCCGCCTCGGTGCCCGCGACGTGCTTCACCAGCCCGAGCAGATTGGTGCCCGTGGGCACCAGCGGGCGGCGAGCGTCGTACTCCGACACGCCCTCGAGCTTGCTCAGCAGGGCGTCGCGGCCCTCCTGCAGGTACAGGAGCAGGGTCTGCTTCTCGTCGATCATCGCCCCAGGATGGACCCGCCCACTCGATCGCGCGAGAGCCGGCGGCGGCCCCTGCATCCCGGGCCGCGCCGCGCAAGCCTCGCCCCGGAGCGACGCGGCGCGCCAGACTGGCGTGCCCGCACCGCCGCGAGCACCGATCGAGGAGCCCGCCGATGACCACCAGCACCGCCCCGTGCTCCCTGGACCGGACCCCGCGATGAGCGGCTCGAAGACGGCCCGGCTCTCGGCCTGGCACGAGAGGTTCGTCGTCGAGGAGCGCACGCTCCCCGCGGCCGCCCGGCGCCGCCTCCTGATCACGGCGGGCCTGCTGACGCTGCTCGGCGGAGTCGCGTTCGTCGCGATCCTGCTCGGCGTGCTCACGCAGACCGGGATCGAGCGGCTCGACGGACCGGTCGAGGACTTCTTCGACGCGCGCGTCGAGCGCGACCGGACCGGGCCCATGATCGCGCTGGCCGTGCTGTTCGGGCCGATCGTGCTGCCGATCGTGGTGCTCGTCGTGCTGATCGGCTGGATCATCCTGGCCAAGCACCTCTGGCGGCCGCTGCTGCTGCTGGTCGGCATGGCGACGGGCGTGATCCTCGCGCAGGTGATCGCACCGCTCGTGCAGCACCCGCGGCCGCCCGTCGCCGAGATGCTGTTCGGGCCCGACCGCACCTTCTCGTTCCCTTCCGGCCACGTGCTCGGCACGGCCGACTTCCTCCTGATCACGACCTATCTGCTGGCGAGCAGACTGCAGCGGCGCTGGTTCACCGTGATCGCGATCGCCGTGGCGGTGACGCTGATCGTCGTGCAGATCGTGAGCCGGCTCTACCTCGGCTACCACTGGCTGAGCGACACGGCGGGCTCGGTCGCGCTGTCGATGGTGATCACGGGCGCGGTGATCGCGGTCGACGTGCGGCGCACGGTGCGGGTGGAGTGACGCGGGGCGGGCTGCGGCCGTGACCTCCGGCTCGTGGAATCGCGTTCGGCTCGCAGGAACGGCCCCATTCCGCGAGCCGAACGTGGTTCTGCGCGCCGGAGATCCCTCCGGGAACCGACGCTCGCGGGGCCGACGGAACTCGGGCTCGTCGACTCGCGTTCGGCTCGCAGGAATCGCCGGATTCCGCGAGCCGAACGTATTCCTGCGAGCCGGAGGTGTCCGCACGAAGGGGCGGCGGCGGGCACATCGACGTCCCCTTCCGGCGCGGTCGCGCGACGGCCTACCGTGGCAGTACACGACGGAGGGACGGCGATGGGCGACGACACGGGCTTCTCGGCTCAGGAGAAGGCGGCGATGAAGGCGCGGGCGGCCGAGCTGAAGGCCGAGGCGCGCGCGGGCAAGGCGGCCGAGAAGGCCGAGGCCGAGCGGGTGGCGCAGGAGGAGAAGATCGCCGAGATGCTGGAGCCGGACCGCGCGCTCGCCGAGCGGCTGCACGCGCTCGTGACGGAGGCGGCGCCGGCGCTGCGTCCGAAGCTGTACTACGGGCAGCCGGGCTGGGCGAAGGAGGGGCGCATCATCGTGTTCTTCCGCAGCGGACTCGTCGACAAGGCCCGGTACTCGACGATCGGCTTCAGCGTCGACGCGGCGCTCGACGAGGACGGCGGGCTGTGGCCGACGTCGTACGCCCTCGACCACCTCGACGACGCCGGAGCGGCGCTGCTGGCCGGGCGGGTGGCGCGAGCCGCGGGCTGACAGGCGGACCGCTCGGCTGCCGCGGGCCCCGGGGTACTCTCGCACGGTGCCGACGACACTCCACTCCCTCTACCGCTACCCGGTGAAGGGGCTGACGCCGGAGCGGCTCGACAGCGTGGTGCTGCGTCCGGGTCGCGGGTTCCCGGCCGACCGGCTGTTCGCGCTCGCGAAGCCCGACGGCGCCTACCGGGCCGACGCGTTCGTGCCGCTGCCCAAGCGCGAGTACTTCGTGCTGCTGAACACCGAGCGGCTCGCGGGGCTGCGCACCCGCTTCGACGACGACGCGCGGCGGGTCGAGGTCACGGTGCAGGGCCATCGGGTGCTCGAGGCGGACCTTGCGACGGCCGACGGGCGCGAGGCGTTCGTCGAGCTGTACGCGCGGGTCGCGGATCTGCCGGGCGGCGCCCGCCCGGTGCTCGCCGAGCAGGACGGCTACAACTTCACCGACAACGCCAAGAACGGGCCGCGGCTGATGAACGCGATCTCGCTCGTGTCGCTCGCGTCGGTGCGCGACCTGTCCGAGCGCATCGGGCGGGAGCTCGATCCGCTGCGGTTCCGCTCGAACGTATACCTCGACGGGCTCGAGCCGTGGGCCGAGCGCGACTGGGTGGGGCGCGAGCTGCAGCTGGGCGACGTGCGGGTGCGCGTGCTCGAGGAGACCGGGCGGTGCGCGGCGACCGAGGTCGATCCGACGACGGCGCGGAGGGACGTGCCGGTGGTGCGGCTGCTGCACGAGAACTACGGGCACGAGAACGTCGGGGTGTTCGCCGAGGTGCTGTCGGGCGGAGTGCTGCGGCCGGGCGATGCGGTGACGGTCGACGCGGTGGTGGCGGCGTGAGGCTCGTCGTCGCCGAGCGGCGGATGCTGACGGCGGACGTCTGCGAGTTCGTCCTGCGGCAGGCGGACGGCGGGGCCCTGCCCGCCGCCGAGCCGGGCGCGCACGTCACGGTCGCGACGCCCTCGGGCGAGAAGCGCAGCTACTCGCTCACCGGTGACCTGCGCGATCGGAGCCGCTTCACGATCGCGGTGCGGCGCTCGGCGGAGGGACGCGGCGGCTCGCGCAGCCTCGTCGACTCCGTCTCGGCGGGCGACTCACTCGAGGTCGAGGGGCCGCGCAACTCCTTCGAGCTGGTCGAGGCGCCCGCCTACCTCCTGATCGCGGCGGGGATCGGCGTGACTCCGATCCGGGCGATGCTGATCGAGCTGGGGCACCGCGGCGCGACGGACGTGGAGCTGCTGTTCCTGGCCCGCTCGCGCGAGCAGGCCCCGTACCTCGACGAGCTGACCGCCGCGGTGCCCGCGCTGACGGTCCACCACCGCCGTGAGCACGGGCCGGTCGACTGGTGGTCGCTGCTCGCCGACCCGGGCGAGCGGCACCTCTACGTGTGCGGGCCGGAGGCGCTGCAGGACGAGGTCCGCGCGCTGACGATGCACTGGCGGCCGAGCCGCGTGCACGCGGAGGACTTCGCGGGGGTGCCTGCGTTCGGCGGGCTGACTGCGCCGTTCACTGTGGAGTGGCAGCCGACCGGGGCCGAGATCGCGGTACCGGCCGCCCGGACGATGCTGGCGGCGCTCGAGGACGCGGGCATCGACGTGCCGAGCTCGTGCGGAAGCGGGACCTGCGGGACCTGCCGACTGCGCCTCGTCGGCGGGGAGGCGGATCACCGGGATCTGGTGCTGACGGCTGCGGAGCGGGAGTCGGCGGTGATGCCGTGCGTGTCGCGGGGCGTCGGGCGGGTGGTCGTCGCTCCGGAGTGACGCCTCGCGGCCTGCGCCGTCGGGGCGGAGTCCGCAGAGTCCGCGGAGTCCGCGGGTGTCCCCGGGTGTCCGCTAGCGGACGTGTCCTCTAGCGGCTCTATCCCGCGGGCGCGCCCGCTCGGGACACTGAGCGGACCAGCGCCCCGCGCGCACGACGACCGGTGACGGTCGACCCGAGACAGTGAAGGTCCCCATGCACCGCCGCACACCCCCGCCGTCCTCCTCCGCACCACGAGTCGGCGCGGTGCTCACCGCCCTGACCGCGGCGGCCGCACTCCTGATCACCGGGATCACCCCCGTCGCCGCGGCGCCGGCCGCACCCGCGACCGTGGAGCCCGGAGGGATCGCGGCCTGGGGCTGGGGCTACTACGGCCAGACGCGACTCCCGACCGACCCGGGCGAGATCGTCTCCGTCGCAGCCGGGAGCTTCCACAGCCTCGCTCTGCGGGACGACGGCACCCTCCTCGCCTGGGGCAGCGACCGGTCGGGCCAGACGGCCGTGCCCGCGGACCTGAAGCCGGTCGTGTCGATGGCCGCCGGCTGGATCCACAGCCTCGCCCTCCAGAACGACGGCACCGTCGTCGGCTGGGGGTCGAACGAGCGCGGGGAGACCGATCCGCCCGCCGACCTGGACGACGCCGTCGCGGTCTCCGCCGGGGAGCAGTTCAGCCTCGCTCTGCGCGAGGGGGGCACCGTCACGGCCTGGGGCAAGAACACGACGGGCAGCAACGCCGTCCCGGCCGGCCTCACCGGCGTCACGGCGATCTCCGCCGGCGACGTGCACAGCCTCGCCCTCAAGGACGACGGCACCGTCGTCGCCTGGGGCACGGCCGGCTCTCCTCAGGTCGACGGCCTGCCGAGCGGCCTCGACGACGTCGTCGCGGTCTCGGCCGGCTGGGATCACAGTCTCGCGCTGACGAGCGACGGCACGGTCGTCGCCTGGGGCAGCAACGAGTACGGGCAGATCTCCGTCCCCGCCGATCTGACGGACGTCGTGGCCGTCTCGGGCGGCGCCCGGCACAGCCTGGCGATGAAGAAGGACGGCACCCTCGTCGCCTGGGGCAGCAACGAGGACGGCCAGCTCGTGCAGCCGAGCGGCCTCGGCATCCCCACCGCGATCGACGCGGGCGGCTACCACAACATCGCACTCGGAGCCCGGCCCGCCCTCAGTGCGGATGCGCCTCCCGCGACCGCGACGGTCGGTCAGGACTACTCGTACGCGTTCGGCGCGGACCCGAGCACGTACGCCTACACGGTCGTCTCCGGCGCTCTCCCGGCGGGCCTCGCCCTCTCGCAGCAGGGTGTGCTCGCGGGGACCCCGACCGAGGGCGGTCCGTCGACCTTCACCGTCGCCGCGGTCAACCGCTACGGCCGCACGATCGGCGCCGCGCACACGATCACCGTCGCACAGGCACCCGCCGAGCCGACGCTGTCGGGAGCAGCACCCGTCGGCCGCATCGGCTCCTCCTACGACTTCGCCTACACCGTCGGCGGATTCCCCGCTCCGACCGTCTCCCTCGCGTCCGGATCGCTCCCCCAGGGGCTGACCCTCAGCAGCGACGGGCGCCTCACCGGCACCCCGACCGCCGCCGGGACCTCCACGTTCACGGTCCTCGCCGAGAACGCCTCCGGATCGGCCCGGATGTCCACGACGCTGGAGGTCACTCCGGGCTTCGCCGGCCCGACCATCGAGGGAGCAGCGCCGGACGGCACCGTGGGCACCGCCTTCGACTACGGCTACACCGCGACCGGCTACCCGACGCCCGCGTTCGTCGCCCTGACCGAGCTGCCCCCGGGTCTCGCCCTCGACACCGCGACCGGGCGTCTCACCGGCACGCCGACCGCCGCCGGCACCTTCACGTTCACCGTCGCCGCGACGAACGACTTCGGCCGGAACCAGACGGTCGACACGGTGACCGTCGCGGCCGCCGCCACCGCGCCGACCCTCTCCGGGATCGCCGCTGCCGGTGTCGTCGGGACGGCCTACGACTCCACGTACACGGTCACCGGATCCCCGGCGCCGACGGTCACCGTGGTCGCGGGCACGCTCCCTCCGGGACTCGCTCTCGCCGCCTCCGGGCGGCTCACCGGCACCCCGACCACCGCTGGGACGTTCACCTTCACCGTGCAGGCGAGGAACTCCGCCGGCGCCGCGCGGGCCGTCAGCACGGTGACCGTCTCGCCGCAGAAGACCGCCACGAAGGCGGATCTGCGGGTGGACCTGTCGGCTCCGACCTCCGCGGTGAAGGGGAGGACGTTCACGTACTCGCTGACCACCAGGAACGCCGGACCCGCGACCGCGACGTCGGTCTACTCGAAGGTGATCCTGCCCTCGGGCGTGCAGTTCGTGTCCGCGACGGGGACGTACACCCGCGTCGGGAGCATCGTGATCTTCCACCGCCCGAGCCTCGCGGTCGGCAGGACCGTGACGGAGAGGATCACGGTCAGGGCCACGAGCACGGGCACGGGCACGGCGCTGGCGTCGACGTTCTCGGTGAAGACGCCCGACCCGTCGATCCGGAGCAACGCCGACACCGCAGCGACGACGGTGCGCTGAGCACGTCGCCGCTCAGGGCGCTGGGCGGCGCAGGATCAGGTTGGTCATGGTCTGGGTCATGACCGCGAGGCGATCCTGGTTCAGGAGCTCGATGCGGGTGCGGAGCACTCCCCGATCGGGCCGCGAGACGGAGCGGCGCGCGTCGAGCACGGTGAAGCGGGCCCGGAGGAGGTCGTCGGGGCGGACGGGGATGGACCAGCGGAGCTCGTCCACTCCGGGCGAGGCGATGCTCGCCGCCTGGTTGAGGTAGGACTCGACGAGCATCCGCATCATCATCGCGGTGGTGTGCCAGCCGCTGGCGACGAGTCCGCCGAGAGGGGTGCCGGCCGCGAGCCCGGGGTCGGTGTGCATGTCGTGCGGATCGAAGCGCCGGCCGAAGTCGACGATCTCGGCGACGGTGACCCGGTAGGAGCCGTGCTCCAGCACGGATCCGGGCACGTAGTCGTCGAAGTAGCGGTCGGTGACCGGCTGCGCGAACGGCGCATCGGATGCTGCGGAGGTGCCGGCGTCCGGTTCGTAGGGCATGGCACAACCCTCGGTCGGGTGCGGTGCGCGAGGAGGGCCGGTAGTCGGCAGAGTGGAGCCGTGGATCAGAACAGCACCAGCATCGCCGGCGAGCTCGCGCACGTGACTCGGCAGTGGACTCCGAGGGTCGTCGGGCGGGTGAACGACCAGTACGTGAAGGTCGCGAAGCTGCTCGGCGAGCTCGTGTGGCACGCGCACGAGGACGAGGACGAGATGTTCCTCGTCGTCTCCGGGACCCTGCGCATCCAGCTCGAGGACCGCCCGGACGTGCACCTCGCACCGGGCGAGTTCTTCATCGTCCCGAAGGGGGTCCGCCACAACCCCGTCGCTGACGAGGAGGTGGAGATCGTCCTCATCGAGACCGTCACCACGGCGCACACCGGCGATGTCGTCGTGGCCCGCACGGTTCCGATCGACGCCCAGCTCGGCCGCACTCCGCCCTGACGGCGGTGATGCCGTGCGTGTCGCGGGGGGTCGGGCGGGTGGTCGTCGCTCCGGAGTGACGCCTGTGCACACCGAAGGAAGGATCCGTTCCCGCGGCCCCGGATCCGCGGGGATCGGGAGCTCGGGACGGATCCTTCCTTCGTTGTGAACGCGAGTGGCGTCAGCCCTCGGCCTTCGACGGCTTGCCGTCGGCCGGCAGCACCTCGACGGGGGTGTCGCGCGTGTCCTCGCCCTCGGCTTGCGACGGCTTGTCGGACTGGTCGTCCGGGTCCTGGACCGGGGACGTCGTGTCGCTCATCGGAGGCCGTCCGGGTCGTCGGAGGCGGGCGACGGCTGCACGTCGGCCTCGAACTCGGTCCAGGCCCGGTCGAAACCGGCCTGCGCCTCGGCGGGCTCGCTGGCGAAATAGCCCTCGTAGATCGAGCGGCCGCCGTGCTCGGGCAGGTCGTCGCGGGCGGCGAACTCCTGGGCGAGTGTGCCCACCTCGTCGTCGCGCGTGCTCTGGTCCCGCAGCCATGCGGGGAAGGTCTGAGTCATGGGACTCCTTTCTCCTGCGTCCATCCCACGCCCCGCGACCCGGAGCGGCAACCCCTTGCGGGACGGGCCGACGACGGCCGAGGACCCGCTCGACACCCGGAGGGCGTGAAGACGACCGCCGGAGTGGAGCCGGGCGCCTCCGGTGCGCTCGACGCGGCTCGCCGCCGGCGAGGCGACGGTCACCGGCACGGCCACCGCGCCGTGGACCGCGCGCAGCTGCGGCTGATGCACGGCGCTCCTCGGGGCCGCCCGAGCGGTGTCACCGGGTGACGGGTGCCGGTCCGGCCTCGAGCAGGTCGCGGACGCTGCGCGGCGCGCGTCCGAGGAGGCGCCCGAGCTCGGGGCCGGTGCCCGCGAAGAAGCCGCCCTCGGCCGCCTGGTGCATCCCGAGGGTGAAGCGCACGAGGAACTCGGGCTGACCCGCCGCGACGCGCGCGGCGACCCACTCGTCGTCGCCGAGGACGCGCAGCTCGACGGGCCGCCCGCCGATCTCGGCCGCGATCCGGGCGATCTCCTCGAACGTCGGGGCCTCCGTCGCGGTCAGCGTGATCGGCCCGTCGTGCGGGCTCTCCGAGAGGAGGAGCCGCGCGGCCGCCTCCGACTCGTCCTCGCGGGCGGTCCAGGAGACGCGGCCGTCGGAGGGGACCTCGATCACTCCGGTCTCCTGCCACGGTCCGAGGAAGAGGCCCAGGCTGTGCGCGTAGAAGCCGTTGCGCAGCGACGTCCAGGCGAGTCCGGACTCGGCGAGCAGGCGCTCGGTCGCAGCGTGGTCCCGGCCCGGGCCGAAGGGGGTATCGGCGGCGGCGCCCTGGTGGCTCGTGTAGAGGACCCGTCCGACTCCGGCCGCGACGGCCGCCTCGACGGCGATGCGGTGCAGGGCGACGGCGTCGGCCCGCGGATCGCTCGAGGAGACGAGGAGCAGCTGGTCCGCTCCGTCGAAGGCGGCCGGGAGGGAGGCGGGGTCGGCGTAGTCGCCGACGCGCACCTCCACTCCGCGCTCAGCGAAGCGGGCCGCCTTCGAGGGGTCGCGTGCGACGACGGCGATCGCGGAGGCGGGGACGGAGTCGAGCAGGTGGTCGACGGTGGCGCCGTTCAGAGCGCCAGTGGCACCGGTCACGATGATCATGGGGAGAGCCTTCCGATGGGGGTATCGGCGATACCACCAGGAAGATAACCATGGAATTCCATCGATAGCAACAGTGCGCTACCGTCGATTCATGACCAGCCCGACTCCTCCGACCGACACGCGCCTGCGCATCGTCGACGCGGCCGCGGGCCTCCTCCGCGACGAGGGCCCCGCCGCCGTCACCACACGCGCGGTCGCCCGGGCGGCCGGGCTCCAGGCGCCGGCGATCTACCGCCTCTTCGGCGACAAGGACGGCCTGCTCGAGGCGGTCGCGGAGCACGTGCTGGCCACCTGGGTCGACTCGAAGGCCCGGACGGTCGAGGCGGCCGTCGCCGGCGGCGTCGACCCGGTCGAGGACCTGCGCTCGGGCTGGGCCGCGCAGGTGGAGTTCGGGCTGGCCAACCCAGCGCTCTTCCGCCTCCTCAGCGATCCGGGCCGCGCCTCCGGATCGCCGGCCGCACTCTCCGGGCGTCAGGTCCTCGCCGCGCGCGTGCAGCGGGTGGCCGCCGAGGGGCGCCTGCGCGTGCCGGAGGAGCGCGCCGTCGGCCTCATCCAGGCGGCGGGCACCGGCGTGGTCACCACCCTGCTCTCGACACCGGCCGCGGACCGCGACCCCGGCCTCGCCGACGCCGCGCTCGACGCCGTGCTCACGGGGATCCTCACCGACCCGCCCTCCCCGGGCGACGGCGGGCGGCTCACCGCCCTCGTCGGCGTCCGGGCCCTCGCACCGGAGCTCGCCGGCCTCACCCCCTCGGAGCGCGTGCTGCTCGCGGACTGGCTCGACCGCGCCCTCGCGGCGGCCGCGCAGGAGTGACGTGCGCGGTCCCGCCGCAGGAGTGACGGCGACGTTCGCGACGCATCGGGACGCCCCTCTGCTGATCGAGTAGCGCGCGGAGCGCGCGCATCGAGATCCACGACGTCCAGGAGCCGCGGGCGGGGCTACTCGACCAGCACGCCCGCCTCCTCGAGCAGCACCGACGTGCGCACCACGCGCTCCGAGGCGGCCGTGACCACCGACACGGGGCCGGACAGCGTCAGCGACGCCGTCGTCTCCTTCGTCGCGCAGTCCGGGCCGACCCAGAGCTCCACCTCGCCCGGCTCGACGATCCGCTGGCCGGAGCGGCCGGTGAACGCCAGGCGCGCGGCCGGCACCTCGAAGCGCACCTGCGCCTCCTCCCCCGCCGCCAGCTCGAGGCGGGCGTAGCCCAGCAGCTGGGCGACGGGACGGGTGACGCTCGCGTAGACGTCGCGGGCGTAGAGCTGCACCAGGTCGGAGCCGCTGCGCGAGCCCGTGTTGCGCACGCGCACCGAGACGGTGATCGCTCCGTCGGTCGGCACCGCGTCGTCGAGCACCGACAGGTCGCCGCGCGAGAACGTCGTGTACGAGAGCCCGTGCCCGAACGGCAGCACCGGAGTGCTGTCGGCGCTCGTCACGTCGGACGGACCGCCCAGGATCGGGTGCAGGTACGAGAACGGCTGCGCTCCGGCCGAGCGCGGCAGCGACACCGGCAGGTGCCCCGACGGCACGACGCGACCCGAGACGACGCCCGCGATCGCGCCGGCGCCCTCCTCCCCGGGGAAGAACGCCTGCAGCACGGCCGACGCGCCCGAGAGCGCCCAGTCGATCGCGTAGGGGCGGCCGGTGAGCAGCACGAGCACCACGGGGGTGCCGGTCGCGACGACCGCCTCCACCAGCTCGCGCTGGCGGCCGGGCAGCTCGAGGCTCTCGACGTCGTTGCCCTCGCCCACGGTGCCGCGGCCGAAGAGCCCCGCGCGGTCGCCGACCACGACGACCGCCACGTCGGCGGTCCGCGCGAGCTCCGCGGCGGGGGCGATCCCGGAGTCGTCGTCGCCCTCGACGTCGCAGCCCTCGGCCACGAGGATCTCGCCCGCGAACTCGTCGGCGAGCGCCTCGCGCACGGTCGGGATCTCGAAGCCCAGCGGCACGCCCTCGTGGTGGGCGAGCACGTGGTTGGCGAAGGAGTAGCAGCCCATCAGTGCCTGGGCGCTGTCGGCGTTCGGGCCGATCAGGGCGAGGCGGCGCGGCGCCGCGAGCGGCAGGACGCCGTCGTTCGAGAGCAGCACGAGCGACTCCTCCGCGAGGCGGCGGGCGACGTCGCGGTGCGCCGGGGAGTCGAGGTCGATCGACTCCGGCACGTCGTCGAAGCGGGCGTCGAGCAGCCCCAGGCGCTCCTTCTGCGCGAGCAGGCGCAGCACGGCGCGGTCGACGAGCTCCTCGCTCATCGCTCCGGAGGCGATGCGGGCGGCGAGCGGAGCGAGGAACGCGTCGCCCGTGGGCAGCTCCACGTCGATCCCGGCCTCGAGCGCGAGCTCGGCGGCCTCGCCGAGGTCGGCGGCGACAGCGTGCATGAGGTGCAGGAACGCGACCGAGAAGTAGTCCGAGACCACCACTCCGTCGAAGCCCCAGTCCCCGCGCAGCACGTCGGTGAGGTAGGCGGGGGTCGCGCCGACGGGGTCGCCGTCGATCTCGGCGTACGAGTTCATCACCGAGCGGGCGCCGCCGTCGCGGATCGCCATCTCGAACGGAGGCAGCAGCACGTCGGCGATCTCGCGCGGGCCGGCGTGGACCGGCGCGTGGTTGCGGCCCCCGCGGGAAGCGGAGTAGCCGATGAAGTGCTTCAGCGTCGCGTCGACCCCCTCCGACTGCATGCCGCGGACGTAGGCGGTGCCGAGGGTGCCGACGACGTAGGGGTCCTCGGCGATGCACTCGTCGACGCGGCCCCAGCGGGGGTCCCGGATCACGTCGAGCACGGGCGCGAGGCCCTGGTGGATCCCGAGCTCGCGCATGGACGCGCCGATCAGGCGGCCCATCTCCTCGACCAGCTCGGCGTCGAACGACGCGCCCCAGGCCAGCGGAGTGGGGAACGTCGCGGCCTTCCACGCCGCGAGGCCCGTCAGGCACTCCTCGTGCACGATCGCCGGGATGCCCAGCCGCGTCTCCTCGACGAGGCGGCGCTGCTCGGCCCACAGCCACTGCGCGCGCTCGATCGGATCGACGGGGCGCGTGCCGTACACGCGGGTCAGGTGTCCGAGCCCGTGGGTGGTCGCGTCCTCGTAGCGGGTGGAGGTGGCCATCTCGCCGGCGAGCGGCGCGACGACCTCCCCGCCCTGGTCGACCCAGTAGCCGACGAGCTGGGCGAGCTTCTCCTCGAGCGTCATGCGCTCCAGGAGCTCGGCGACGCGGGCCGAGGAGACGTGCGGTTCGGCCACGGCGTGACCCTCTCTGCTGGAAGCGGACGGCGGGGTGGAGGTCATCCCTTCACCGCCCCGGTGAGGCCGCCCACGATGCGACGCTCGAAGACGCTGAAGAAGATGAGCGCGGGGATCATCGACAGCGAGACGAACGCGAGCACCTTGGCGGTGTCGACGGAGTACTGCGACGAGAAGGCCTGCACCCCGAGCGGGAGCGTGAAGGTCGACTCGTCGTTGAGGATGAACAGCGGCAGGAGGTAGCTGTTCCAGCTCGCGATGAACGCGAGGATGCCGGTGGTGATCACGCCGGGCATCGCCAGGCGCACGACCATGCGGAAGAAGAAGCCGATCCGGCTGCAGCCGTCGATGAACGCCGCCTCCTGGATCTCGTCCGGGATCGCCCGCAGGAACGGGACCAGGATGATGATCGTGGTCGGCAGGCCGAACGCGATCTGCGGCAGCACGACTCCGGCGAGCGAGTTCATCAGGCCGAGGCTCTTGATCACCAGGTAGAGCGGAGTGATCGCCACGGTCATCGGGAACATCAGTCCCGCCGCGAAGAGCGCGTAGAACACTCCGCGGCCCGCGAAGTCGTATCGGGCGAGGACGTAGCTGGCCATGAGGCCCAGCACCACGACACCGAGGGTGGTGGCCAGCGCCGCGATGGCGGAGTTGCCCACCTCGCGCCAGAAGATGCCGCCCGTGATGACGTCGATGTAGTTCTGCACGTTCCACGGCGACGGGAAGCCGGCCGGGTCGGTCGTGATCTGCGCGTTGGTGCGGAAGCCGCCGATGATGATGTAGGCGACCGGGGCGAGCATCAGCGCGATCACCACGATCGCGACGACGTAGGCGATCATCGTGCCGCGGCCCACCGGCGGGCGGCGGCGCTTCACGGCGAGGGGCCGGCGCGTCTCGGGGGTGATCGGCGGGGCCGTCATCGTGGTGGTCATCGCTTGCCTCCGGTGAGTGCGCCCTCGGTGTCCCGCCGCAGCACGAAGCGCTGGTAGAGCAGGGCGACGACGAGCGAGATCAGGAACAGGATGACCGCGACGGCGTTCCCGTACCCGTAGTTGCCGGCGTTGCGGCCGTTGGTGACGAGGTAGGTCGCCATCGTCGAGGTGCCGGCGGTCGACGAGACGTACTGGCCCCAGATGATGTAGACGAGGTCGAACAGCTGCAGGGCGCCGATGATCGACAGGAACGCCCAGATGCGCAGCGTCGGGGCGAGCAGCGGCAGCGTGATGCGCCGCTGGACCTGCCAGTAGGACGCGCCGTCGATGGCCGCGGCCTCGGACAGCTCCTCGGGGATGCCCTGGAGACCGGCGAGGAAGAGGATCACGGCGAAGCCGATGTACTTCCACGTGATGATCAGCATCAGCGTCCACATGGCGATGGCCGGGTTCGCCAGCCAGTCCTGCTGCAGCGCTCCCAGGCCGATGTTCTCGAGCATGCCGTTGACGGCGCCGCGGGTCTGGAGCATCAGGCTCCAGCCGGTGCCGACGACGACCTCCGAGATGACGTAGGGCACGAAGATCAGCACGCGGATGATCGACTGGCCGCGCAGCTTGCGGTTGAGCAGGAGCGCGATCAGGATCGCGGCCGGGCCCTGGAGCACGAGCGAGAGGATCACGATCGTGCCGTTGTGGGACAGCGCCTCGTGGAAGGTCGGGTCCTGGAGGATCGTGAGGTAGTTGCGGAAGCCGACGAAGTCGGTCGGCACTCCGTAGCCCTGCCAGCTGAAGAAGCCGTAGTAGGCCGCCATCACGACCGGGAAGATCACGAAGGCGAGGAACACGATCAGCGCGGGGCCGACCAGGATCGCGACCTCGAGCCGGCCCGCCCAGCCGAGGCTGCGGCGACGCCGGCGCACCGGGGGTGCTGCGACGACCGCAGCACCCCCGGTGGTCTCGCGATCGCGGGGCGCATCCGCTCCGAGGAGCGGGCTCTCGCGAAGCGCCATGGTTACGCCTTCTTCGCAGCGGCGTTGACGGCCTCGACCAGCTGCTCCGGGTCGCTCTTGCCGGCGAGCAGGTCGACGACTCCGACGTTCAGCGCGTTGCCGACGTTGAGGCCGTAGACGGTGTCGAGCCACTGCGACACGTAGGGCGCCGAGTTGTAGGCGGCCAGGATGTCCTGCAGGTACGGCTCGGTGACGGCCTCCTGGGCGACCTGGTTGACCGGCGGGGCGTTGAAGGCGGCGTAGTACTCCTTCTGCACATCGGCGGTCGCGAGGTAGTTCAGGAAGTCCACGCACTCGGCGGGAGCATCGACCGAGCAGGAGTAGCCGTCGACGCCGCCCATGATCGAGCCGGGCTCGCCCTCTCCGCCGTCCACCTCGGGGAAGGGGAACCAGCCCAGGTCGGGCAGGGGCTTCTCGTCGGGGGTGAGGGAGGCGATGACGCCCGGGTTCCAGGCGCCCATGAGCTCCATGGCGGCCTGGCGGTTGGCGAGCAGGCCCGCCGAGCTGCCGGCGCCCTGCTGGGCGGCGGTGGTGAGGAAGCCCTCGTTGAACGGCTCGGTCTCGGAGAAGGTCTGCAGGTCCTCGGCGGCCTTGACCCAGCACTCGTCCGAGAAGTCCTTCGAGTCGGCCGCCTCGGCCATGGTGTCGGCGCTGCACTCGCGGAGCGCGAAGAAGTAGTACCAGTGCGCGGCGGGCCAGGCGTCCTTGCCGCCGAGCGCGATCGCCTGGGTGCCGCTGCCCTTGAGGGCGGTGACGGCGGAGTCGAGCTCCTCGAGCGTCGACGGCGGGGTGCTGATGCCCGCCGCGGTGAAGAGGTCCTGGCTGTAGAAGACGCCGCCGGGGAGCACCGCGACGGGCATCGCCCAGACCTTGTCGTCGAGGGTGTTGGCTCCGAAGGAGCCCTCGGTGATCTCGCTCTTGGCCTCGTCCGAGATCTTGTCGGTCAGATCCATCAGCTGGCCGCCGGCGACCATGGCCGCCATCTTGCCGCCGCCGCGCTGGAGGAAGATGTCCGGCGCGTCGCCGGAGTTGAGCGCGGTCTGCAGCTTGCCGTCCAGGTCCTCGTTCTGGATGGCCTGCGGGGTGATGGTGACTCCGGGGTTCGCGGCCTCGAAGTCGGCGACCGTCTTGTCCCAGAACTCCTGGCCGGGGCCCGTGGTGGAGTTCTGCCAGAGGGTCATGGAGACGGTGCCGTCGGAGGAGCCGGACTCCTGGGAGGAGCATCCGCTCAGTGCCGCGGCCGCGCCGAGCAGGGCGACGGTGGCCACTGCGATCTTTCTGAACTTCATCGTTCGACCTGTTCTCTTCATCGAGTGGGCGCCGCCAGGGAGAGCGGCGCCGAGGTGCACCCTCCGCGTCAGCGGTGGGCGAGGTCAGTCTCCGTACTGCTCCGCGGGACCGTCAAACGTTTTCGAAATCATTTTCCAAACGGCCTCGCGGAGGGCTACGGTCGGTCCCGTGAGTCACCGTCCGACCATCCACGACGTCGCCGCTGCGGCCGGCGTCTCGGTCGCGACGGTCTCGAAGGCGGTCAACGGCCGGTACGGCATCGCCGCCGCGACGGCCACGCGCGTGCTCGACGTGGTACGCGAGCTGGGCTATGAGTCGAGCCTCGTCGCGAGCAGCATGCGCTCGCGGCGCACCGGGGTGATCGGCGTGCTCGTCGCCGATTTCGAGCCGTTCAGCGCCGAGATCCTCAAGGGCGTGGGCGCCGAGCTGCGCGGGTCGCGCTTCGACCTGCTCGCTTACAGCGGCTCGCACCAGGGCGAGGGCGAGGGCTGGGAGCGGCGCTCGCTGAGCCGCCTGAGCGGCACCCTGATCGACGGCGCGATCATGGTCACTCCGACGGTCCTCACCGCGGCCTCGGACATCCCGCTCGTCGCCATCGACCCGCACACCGGGCGGGCCGACCTGCCCACGGTCGAGTCCGACAGCTACGGAGGCGCGCTGCAGGCGACGCGGCACCTCGTCGAGCTCGGGCACCGGCGGATCGGCTTCGTCGCCGGCCGTCCGGACCTCCGCTCCGCGCGCCTGCGCGAGGCCGGCTACCGCGCCGCGCTGTCGGAGGCGGGCATCGCGTTCGACGAGCGGCTCGTGCACGTGGGCCTGTACCAGCACGACACTGCGCGCCGGCCCGCCTCGGCACTGCTGTCGCTCCCCGACCGGCCCACCGCCGTGTTCGCCGCGAACGACGTGTCGGCCATCGCGATCATCGAGATCGCGGCGCGGATCGGGCTCGACGTGCCGCGGGACCTGTCGGTGGTCGGCTTCGACGACGTCCCGGAGGCGTCGCGCCTGGATCCGCCGCTGACGACCGTCCGGCAGCCGATGCAGACGCTCGGCTCGACGGCCGCCGAGATGCTGACGGCGCTGATGGCGGGCGAGACGCCGCGCTCGCTGCACGTGCGGCTGCCGACGCAGCTGGTGCAGCGCGCGACGACGGGGCCGCCGCCGGGGCGGTGAGCCTCTGAGGCGTGGGTCTCGCGACGCCGCTGCGGGGCTCCTCGACCAGCACGGATGCGCGGGTCTCTTCCCAGTACATCCGCCACCACTCGAAGAGGTGTGGGCAGCTCGACCTCGGTAACTTTATCAAAGTTCAGGGAGTTGGTAAGGTTATCAGCATGCGCGACGCCGTCGACAATCCCTTCAGCCCCGGCTCCGACACCGTTCCCGAGATCTGGGCGGGTCGCACGGCCCAGTTGAGCGACTGGCGCGACATCCTCCGTCCGCGCCTGCATCGCGGGCTGCCGGAGCGGGGCCGCACGATCCTCGGCGAGCCGGGACTGGGCAAGTCGTCACTCGTGCGGCGCATCGCGCAGGACGCGGCGGCGGGAGGCGACTGGGTGACTCCGCAGCTGCGCATCCCCTCGGGCGCCGATCCGCTGAAGCTCCTGGCCGCCGCGCTACTGGTGCTCGCCGACGCCGCCGGGCTCGCGACGGCGCGTGAGAAGCGGCTCGCCGGCGTGCTCGAACGAGTGCAGGCCGTCGCCGCGTCCGGGATCTCGCTCACCCTCCGCGGGAGAGAAGGGCCCGAGCCCCACACCGCTCTCACCGAGCTGCTCGTCGAAGTGGGCCGCGCGGCGATCGCGCAGGACGTGGTCGCGCTCATCCACCTCGACGAGGTGCAGAACATCGTCGACGAGAGCGCCCTCTCGCAGCTCCTGATCGCCCTCGGCGACGCGATCACGCACGAGGTGGCCGTCGAGCTGCCCGGAGGCGTCCGGGTGACCCGCTTCCTGCCGCTGGCGGTCTACCTGACCGGCCTCCCCGACTTCGAGGACCGGGCCGGTGCGCAGAAGGGCGCGACGTTCGCGCGACGGTTCAAGACGATCGTGCTCACGGCGATCGACGACGACGACATCGTCGCGGCGCTCCAGGATTTCGTGCTGCCCGGCTGGGACGTTCCGGACGAGCGGGGCGGGACGACCCGCATCCGCATGGAGAGCGACGCGGTCGCGGCGGTCGTGGAGCTGTGCCGCGGCGAGCCGTTCCTGTTCCAGCTCGCGGGCGAGAGCGCCTGGTACGCCGGGACCGGCACGACGATCACCCGGCAGCAGGTGCTCGCGGGGTGGCGCGGAGCGCAGAGAGAGGCTGCGGCGCACGTCGAGCGCATCCTCGGGCGGCTGCCTCCGCGCGAACTCGCGTTCCTCGAGGCGATGGCGTCGATGCCCGCCCGCGACCGCACCCTCACCCGCATCGCCCGGGCGATCGGCCTCTCGAAGCCGACCGAGGCGGGGACCACCGCGCAGCGCCTCGACACCGTGCGCGGGATCATCGACCGCGGAACGCTGTACCGGTTCCGGCACCGGGCCATCGAGGCGTACCTGACGAGCGAGTGGCCGCGGGCGGAGTAGCGGGCGCGCGGCTCCTCGAGCCGTCCGCTTGCAGGAGTTCCCGACGTCTGCCATAGTCGAACCGGTTCGAACACGAGGAGGTGGACATGGCCACGATCGGCGATGTCGCGAAAGCGGCCGGCGTCTCGCGCAGCACCGTCTCGTACGCACTCTCGGGCAAGCGGAGCATCTCTCTCGAGACCCAGCAGCGCATCAAGGACGCGATCCGCGACCTCGACTTCACGGTCAACGCCGGCGCCCGCGCCCTGGCCACGCGCAGGACGATGGCCCTCGGCCTCCTCGTCCACTTCGATCCGGACGAGTTCGCCCCGGCGATGATGGAGTACATCCTCCCGATCACGACCCGCGCCCGCGAGCTCGGCTACGACATCCTGATGGCCACCGAGCCCGACGGTGCCGCCGCCCTCACCCGCGTCACGAGCTCCGAGATGGTCGACGGAGTGATCCTGCTCAGCGTCTCGACCCAGGACGACCGCCTCCCCGCGCTGACGGCGGCCCGTCAGCCCGGCGCCGCCATCGGAGTCCCCCAGGACGCGGCCGGCGTGGACGTCTTCGACCTCGACTTCCGGGACGCGGGTCGCCTGCTCGTCGAGCACCTGGCCGCGCTCGGCCACCGACGGGTCGGTCTGATCACGCCCCCGATCCACGTCTTCGAGCGCGGCGGCACCTACGGCGTCCGCTTCCGCGACGCCGCTGTCGAGACCGCCGCCGCTCGGAACGTGGAGCTGAGCATCCGGGCGTCCGAGACGACGGCCGCGGCGATGGAGCCGATGGTCAACACGTTCCTCGACGAGAACCCCGATCTCACAGCGCTCATCGTGCACAGCGACCGCGCGGTCGCGATGCTCCCCTCGATCCTCGGTCGTCGCGGCATCTCCGTCCCCGGGCAGCTCTCGGTCGTGAGCCTGTACTCGGGCGAGTTCGCCCGGGACTTCTCGCTCCCCTACACGTTCGTCGAGACGGGTCCCACCGAGCTCGGCGCACAGGTCGTCGAGCGCCTCGTCGACCGCATCGAGCATCCGGAACGCGCGGATGCCCCGGCGATCCGCCTCCTCGACGCCCGACTCGTCGACCGCGGGAGCGCCGTCGCCCTCTGACCCGGCACCGCCCGGTCCCCTGTTCTCGTCGATCATTCGTCGAACCGGTTCGAACCCGAGCCACTCCCCCACACAGCACTCACGACATCAAGGAGGATCTTGTGATCACCAGGAAGTCCACCCGCGCCGGCACCGCACTCGCCGTCGCCGCCCTCTCGACGCTCGCTCTCGCGAGCTGCTCGGCCTCCACCGGAGGCGAGTCCACCGACGCCGCCGGCGGCGCCTACACCTGGTGGGACCCGTACCCCCAGTACGACGCGTCCTCGGACTGGGCGAAGGTCATCGACGCCTGTGCCGCCGACGCCGGTGTCACCATCGAGCGGACGGCGTACGACACGTCCGATCTCACCAACAAAGCACTCCTCGCGGGTCAGCAGGACAACTCCCCCGACCTGCTGCTGATCGACAACCCGGTCGTCTCCACGCTCGCCGAGGCCGGCGTCCTGACGTCGACCGACGAGAGCGGCCTCAGCACCGACGGCTTCGCCGAGAACATCCTCTCGGCCGGTCAGATCGACGGCGACACCTTCGGCGTCCCGATCGGCGCGAACACCCTCGCGCTCTACTACAACCCCGCCGTGCTCGAGAAGGCGGGCGTCGACATAGCCTCCGTGACCGACTGGGCCTCGCTGACCGCGGCGCTCGAGAAGGTCGCGGCGACCGGGGACACGGGCATCACGTTCTCGGCGGTCGGCACCGAGGAGGGCTCGTTCCAGTTCCTGCCGTGGTTCTGGGGATCGGGCGCCGAGCTGACCGACCTCTCGAGCGACGACGCGGTCTCGGCCCTCGCGCTCTGGACCGACTGGATCGAGAGGGGCTACGCGCCCAACTCCGTCATCAACAACACCCAGACGACGAGCTGGCAGGAGTTCCAGGCCGGCAACGTCGCGTTCGCCGAGAACGGCACCTGGCAGAAGGCGTCCGCGGCCGAGGCCGGCTACGAGGTCCTGCCGATCCCCGCGAAGGACGGCGGGAACGCCGCCGCTCCCACCGGCGGCGAGTTCCTCAGCCTGCCCGTCCAGTCGGACGACTCCCGCTACGAGGTCTCGGCGCAGATCGCGTCGTGCATGACCGACACCGAGAACATCGTCGGCACCGACAACGCCCTGAACTACGTCGCTCCCACCACCGACGCGCAGGAGGCGCAGCTCGCCGAGGACGCGACGCTGCAGCCGTGGATCGACGCGGTCGGTGCCGCGCAGGGCCGCACCGGCGACAACCTGGGCACCGACTACCCGCTCATCTCCGAGCAGCTCTGGACCGCGGTGCAGAGCTCCATCACGGGCAGCTCCAGCCCCGAGGACGCCCTGAAGGCCGCGCAGGACGCCGCGGCCTCCGCCACCGAGTAGAGCGACCGAGCAGCCGGGCCTCCCGCACCTCGCGGGAGGCCCGGCCGACGAGAGGCAGTCATGACGACCACCCCCATCGCGCCGAGTCCCGCACCGGCCACCCGCCCTCCGTCCTCCGTGAGGAGCGAGCGCCGCTCCCCGCGACGCGGACCGTCGCCGGAGCGCTGGGCCGCCCTCGCGTTCCTCGCGCCACTGCTGGTCTACCTGGCCGTCTTCTACGCGTATCCGCTGTTCCGCAATCTCGAGTTGAGCGTCCGCGGCTACACCGTGCGCAGCTTCGTCCAGGGCGGCGCCCCGTTCGTCGGCGTCGACAACTACCTCGACGTCTTCACCTCGGCGACGTTCCTGCCCGCCGTCTCGCACACGGCGGTCTTCGTCCTGGCGTCGATCGTGTTCCAGTACGTCATCGGCTTCGCGCTCGCGGTCTTCTTCTACAGCGGCTTCCGCCTCTCGGGAATTCTCAGAGCGCTCTTCCTCGTGCCGTGGCTGCTGCCGCTGATCGTCTCGGCGTCGACCTGGTCCTGGATGCTGAACAGCGACTCCGGGATCGTGAACGCCTTCCTGCAGGCCATCGGCGGCCCGCAGATCAACTGGCTGACCGACCCCGACGTCGCCCTCACCGCGGTGATCATCGCGAACATCTGGATCGGCATCCCGTTCAACCTGGTGATCCTCTACTCGGGTCTGCAGGGGATCTCGACCGACATCTACGAGGCCGCCGCGCTCGACGGCGCGAACGCGTGGCAGAAGCTGATGCTGATCACCGTGCCGCTGCTGCGGCCCGTCTCGGCGATCACCGTGCTGCTGGGCCTGGTCTACACGCTGAAGGTCTTCGACATCATCTGGATCATGACCAAGGGCGGCCCGGCCGGCTCCTCGACCACGCTCGCCACCTGGACCTACCAGCTCGGCTTCGGATCCACCCTCCCCGACTTCGGACCGGCCGCCGCGGTGGGCAACCTGCTCATCCTGCTGGCCCTCGTGTTCGGCCTCGTCTACATCCGCGTCCAGAGCCGCCAGGAGAACTCGTGACCGCCGCCCGCAGCTGGTGGAGGACCGCCCTGGGCGTCCTCTTCACCGCGATCATGCTCTTCCCCGTCTACTGGATGATCGTCGTCTCGCTCACCAAGACCGGCGACATGCGCAAGCGCCCGCCGAGCCTGCTCCCGCTCGACCCGACCTTCGTCGGCTACGAGGCGGTGCTGCGCCAGCAGCTGCCGTTCCTCGGCACCAGCCTGATCATCGGGCTCGGCACGGTGGCCCTCACCCTGGCGATCTCGGCTCCGGCCGCCTACGCGCTCGCGAAGCTGCGCCCGCGCGGCACCGGGGTGCTGAACTTCGTGCTGCTGATCGCGCAGATGATCCCGGCGATCATCATGGCGATGGGCTTCTACGCCATCTACCTCAACCTGGGCATCCTCAACAGCCTGCTCGGGCTGATCATCGCCGACTCGACCATCGCCGTGCCGTTCGCGGTCCTGATCTTCTCGGCGTTCATGCAGGGCATCCCCGACGAGCTGCTCAACGCCGCGAAGATCGACGGCGCCTCGCAGTGGCGGACCTTCCGCTCGGTCGTGCTGCCCGTCAGCCGCAACTCCGCCGTCACGGTGTCGCTCTTCGCGTTCCTCTGGGCGTGGTCCGACTTCATCTTCGCGTCGACGCTGAACAGCGGAGGCGACCTGCGGCCGATCACGCTCGGCATCTACGCCTACATCGGCAACAACAACCAGGAGTGGAACGCGATCATGGCGACCGCCGTCGTCGCCTCCGTCCCCGCGGCGGTGCTGCTCATCGTCGCCCAGCGCTACGTGTCGGCCGGAGTCACCGCCGGCGCCGTCAAGGACTGACTCCTCTCCTCCGCTCTCGAAAGGCACGACATGACCACCCGCATCCCCTTCGACATCCGCGAGATCCCTTTCAGCACCCGCGGCGCCTGGATGGACGTCTCGCCCGTGATCGGCCTGCACCGGATCGTGGACGACCTCCACCTGGTCTCGCACCGGACCCGGATGACGGCCGTCCTCCGACTGGAGGCGCGGAGCGCTTCCGGCGAGCGGCTGAGCCCCTCGGCCGACAGCTCGGTGCTGACTTGGAGCGGAGACGGCGCGCGGGTGCGGGCGCTGTTCGACGGGCCCGACGTCCTCCGGTTCGCCGGGACCGGCTCGGAGCTGACCCTCACCGACGCGGCGAGCGAGCTGACGCCCTTCACCGGGACCTTCCTCTACGAGGACCCGATGTCCGGCGCCTTCACCTTCACCTCGTACGAGACCGGGCGCCGCTACCGCGTCACCGTGCTCGCCGGGGCCGTCCGCGCCACGGGGTCCGAGGCTCTCGGCGCGGGCGAGCGGTCCCTGACGATCTCCGGCGACCGCTGGGAGATCGCCGTGGAGGAGTTCGCGACGGCCGCTCCTCCGCTCGAGCTCGGCACCGGCTTCGACGAGGCGCTGCGGGAGGCGGACGATCGCTTCGAGGCCTACCTCGACGCGATCGCCGGCTGGCGGGACGACCGCGCACCGGCGGCGGCCCTCGCCGCCTACGTCCTCTGGTCGGCGACCGTCGCTCCGGCCGGGTTCCTCGGGCGCGAGGCGATCCTGATGTCGAAGCACTGGATGGACAAGCTCTGGAGCTGGGACCACTGCTTCAACGCCCTCGCCCTCGCCGAGGGCGCTCCGGAGGAGGCGCTCGGGCAGTTCCTCCTCCCGTTCGACCACCAGACGCCCGAGGGCGCGCTGCCGGACTCGATCGCGCACTCGGAGGTGCTCTACAACTACGTCAAGCCGCCGATCCACGGCTGGGCCTTCGCGAGGATGCGCTCGTCCCTCGAGCCGCTGACCACGGAGAAGCTGCGCGAGGTGCACGACCGGCTCGCGAGCTGGTCGCTCTTCTGGCTCGACCACCGCACCGCTCCCGGTCGCGTCGCTCCCTACTACCAGCACGGCAACGACTCCGGCTGGGACAACTCGACGAGCTTCGATCGCGACCGCGTCGTCGAGTCGCCCGATCTCACCGCGTTCCTGCTCCTCCAGCTCGAGGTCGTCGCGGGTCTCGCCGACGAGCTGGGGCTGCCGAGCTCCGCATGGCGCGAGAGCCGGTGCGTGCTCGCTGAGGAGTTGCGTGGGATGTGGGACGGCACGGCACTGGCAGGACGCTCGCCGCTCCACGGCCGCACCGCCACGACGACGAGCCTGCTGAACCTCCTCCCCCTCCTCGCCGCCGAGGAGCTCACGGACGAGATGATCGCGACGATGCTCGAGTCGCTCGCCCCGCACCTCACCGAGTGGGGGCCGGCGACCGAGGCGCCGAGCTCACCCCACTACGAGCCGGACGGGTACTGGCGCGGACCGATCTGGGCGCCGTCCACGTTCCTCCTCGTCGACGGGCTGCGCCGGGCGGGCCGGGACGACCTGGCCGACGACGTCTCCGCCCGCTTCCGGCGCCTGTGCGAGCGCAGCGGCTTCGCCGAGAACTTCGACGCCCTCACCGGCGAGGGACTGCGCGACCGCGCCTACACCTGGACCGCGAGCGTCTACCTCCTGCTCGCCCGCGAATCTCCCGCCCCGGCCGGATCCGCGGAGTGAGCGCCTCCGAAGCCCCGGCGCTCAGCGGCTTCCGGCGGGAGGGCGACGGTGTGGCGTGGACCGGGAACGGCGAGACGCTGCTGCTGCAGCCCTGGGGCCGGACAGCATCCGGGCGAGGAGCGTCCCGCTCGGTCCGGTCCTCGACACCGACTGGGCGCTGCTGCCCCCCGAGGACGCCGAGTCGACCCTCGTCATCGACGGGCGCACGGCGACTCTGCGCGTCGGCCGGCTCGTCGCGACTCTGACCGAGGAGCACGTGCTCGATCTCCAGCTCGGGCACGACGTCTTCGCGTGCCGGGTCTCCTACAGCGATGCCGACGGTCGCGAGCTCCTCTCGGAGCTCTCGTCGGGAGGGTCGCTGAAGCTCCGCGCCCGCGACCACCGGCCGACCGCGCACGGAGCCGGTCCGGCGACGATGAGCTTCGATCCGCCCGCCGGCGAGCACCTCGTCGGCATGGGCGTCTACCAGCAGGACCTCATCGACCTCAAGGGCGCGACGCTGGAACTCGCGCACCGCAACTCCCAGGCGTCGGTGCCCTTCGTCCTCTCCAGCCGCGGCTACGGATTCCTCTGGCACGACCCCTCCGTCGGCCGCGCCGTGTTCGCGACGAACCGCACGGAATGGCATGCGGCGGCCACTCGGCAGATCGACTACTGGATCACCGCCGGACGCACCCCGGCCGACATCACCCGCTCGTACGCCCGGGCGACCGGAGCCTCCCCCGAGATGCCCGAGTACGGCCTCGGCTTCTGGCAGTGCAAGCTGCGGTACTGGAACCAGGAGCAGCTGCTCTCGGTCGCCCGCGAGCACCGCCGACGAGGCCTGCCCATGGACGTCATCGTGGCCGACTTCTTCCACTGGCCCCGGATGGGCGACTTCCGCTTCGAGGAGGAGTTCTGGCCCGATCCCGCCGCCATGGTCGCCGAGCTGAACGAACTCGGCATCGAGCTCATGGTGTCGGTCTGGCCCCAGGTGTCGGTGGAGTCCGAGAACTTCGCCGAGTTCCGGCAGAGGAACCTCCTCGCGACCGCGCTCCGGGGGCCGGACGTGCAGATGTCGTTCGAGGGCCCCAGCATGTTCCGCGACGTCACGAACCCGGAGGCGGCGGATCGGCTCTGGGAGCTCTGCAAGCGCAACTACCACGACCTCGGCATCCGTCTCTTCTGGCTCGACGAGGCCGAGCCGGAGTACGCGGTCTACGACCACGACAACTACCGCTTCCACTCCGGGTCCGCGCTGGAGACCGGGAACATCTACCCGCAGCGCTTCTCTCGGGCCTTCTTCGAGGGCCAGCGGGCGGCCGGGCAGGAGGGGGTCGTGAACCTCGTCCGCTGCGCCTGGGCCGGGAGCCAGCGCTACGGAGCCCTCGTCTGGTCGGGCGACATCGGCACGACCTTCGCGGATCTCCGCCGGCAGATCACCGCGGCGATCCACGTGGGCGCCGCCGGGATCCCGTGGTTCACGACCGACATCGGCGGCTTCCACGGCGGGGACCCGGACGATCCGGCGTTCCGCGAGCTGCTCATCCGCTGGTTCCAGTTCGCGACCTTCTGCCCCGTGATGCGCCTGCACGGCGATCGGCGGCCCACCGAGCAGGTCGCGGCGGCGGACGGCAGCCGACGCAGTCCGTCCGGTGGGGCGAACGAGATCTGGAGCTTCGGGGACGAGGCCACCGGGATCCTCACCGAGCATCTGGCGATCCGCGAGCGGCTGCGCCCGTACACCCGGGCCGTGTTCGACGAGGCGCACACCGGCGGGCAGCCCGTGCTCCGCGGGCTCTTCCACGGGTTCCCCGAGGACCCTCGCGCCTGGACGACGGCGGACGAGTTCCTCTTCGGACCGGACCTCCTCGTCGCTCCGGTCCTCGAGGCCGGGGCTCGGCGACGTTCGGTCTATCTGCCTCACGGTGCGCGCTGGACCGAGCTCTGGACGGGGATCTCCTACGAGGGCGGACGGGTCGTCGAGGTCGATGCTCCGCTGCACCGGATCCCCGTCTTCGGGTGCGGCGCCGGCTACCCGACCCTCGTCGGCTGAGCCCCCACGGGGACTCGAGCGAGTTCGTCGGCGCTCTTGTGCGTCGACAGCGTTCGATCGTACGGTCATCGAACCGGTTCGAAGCAGAGACGCTCTCGACTCGCGATCAGTGGGAACACCCGCTGGCCGACCGGCCCCTCGCACAGAAAGTGATCACTGTGACAACGATGTCCCCCCGGAGACGCGGAGCACGCACGCTCGCCCTCTCCCTGAGCGCAGCGACCATCGCCGCTCTCGCCGTCGCTCTCCCGAGCGCACCGACCGCCGTTGCGGCCGACACCTCCATCCCCGCCGACGCGCTGCTGCTGAAGTACGACTTCGAACAGGGTCAGGTGAACGGCGCCACCGTCACCGACCAGGGCTCCAAGAAGCTGAACGGCACCGTCGTGAACAGCGCCGGCGCCACCTACGTCGAGGGCCGCACCGCCGGCACCACGGCGATCGACCTCCCCGGTGGCGCGGCGAACTCGACGACCGCGCCGTACCTCACCGTGCCCAACGGCCTGTTCCAGGGCGTCACCGCGACCACGGTGTCCGCCTGGACCAAGTGGTCCGGTACCGGCGGCTTCCAGTGGCTGTGGTGCCTGGGCATCAGCCCCGACGCGGCCTCGGCGTTCTCGCCGTCCTTCCTCGACGGCGACGCGAGCGCTCGCGCGATCATCAAGCAGCTCCGTGGCGGCGGCGAGGGCGGAGTGTCGAGCGACTCGCCCCTGCAGAAGGACCAGTGGATCAACGTCACGGCGACGATGGACGGCGCCACTGTCGTCCTGTACGTCAACGGCCTCCAGGTCGCCACGGCGGCCGCCTCGGTCGATCTCGCCGCACAGCTGCACTCCACCTCCGCCTCGAAGAGCGGCAACATCGGCCGCGCACTGTGGAACGTCCACCCCTACTACGACGGCGCGATCGACGATTTTCGCGTCTACGACCGGGCGCTGAACGCCGACCAGATCCGCGGCCTCGTCGGAGGCACTATCCCGACGGTCACGAGTCTCCTCTCGACGACCGCCACCGCGACGACCGCTGTCGGCGTGGCACCCGTGCTGCCCGGCGTCCGCGCGCAATTCTCCGACGGTATCGAACGCGAGGCCGCCGTGACCTGGGACGCGATCCCCGCCTCGGCGTACGCCGCTCGAGGCGGCTTCACGGTCAAGGGAACGGTGACCGAGACCGGTGAAGCCGTCACCGCGACCGTCGCCGTGCGGCTGGCCGGTGAGTTCAACATCGACCTCGGGAAGACCACCGGCGCCTTCATGGGCGGCGCGTCCGGAACGCTCTACGGCGTGTACGGCGAGGGTCTTCCGTCCAAGAACCTGCTCGAGGGGATCGATCTGCGGACGGTCTCGACGAAGGCGCAGGACGGCCCGCAGCACCCCGGAGCCGACGCGCTCTCCGTCAACCGCGCCGTCACCGATTCCTCGGACGGTGACACCTACATCTACATGACCGACATCTACCGCGGCTTCCCCTACCAGTGGCCCGGCAACACCGGTGAGGAGCGGCTCAACGACTACCTCGCCAAGATCGCCACGCAGGTCGACCAGGTCCTCGCCGAACCGGCCGAGTACCAGGACAACGTCGTCTTCGTCCCGTTCAACGAGCCCGAGGGCAACATGTTCAGCGGCAACGAGTGGGGCTACAACGGGCGGAGCTGGCTCGACGACCCCACCGCCTTCTTCGCGGCCTGGGACCGCGTCCACGCGCTGATCAAGAGCAAGATCCCCGACGCGCGCATCGCCGGACCGAACACGAGCGTCCTCTACAACCAGATCCAGGGCTTCCTCGAGCACACGGTCGAGAACGACACCGTGCCCGAGGTCATGACCTGGCACGAACTCAGTAACCCCGGCCAGATCCGCGCCAGCGTCGACCGCTACCGCGGCTGGGAGGACACCATCTTCGCCGGCACCGAGTATGCCGGGAAGCACCTCCCCATCAACCTCAACGAGTACGCCCATAACTACCACACCTCCGTTCCCGGGCAGATGATCCAGTGGATCAGTGCGCTCGAGGACAAGAAGGTCGACGGCGACATCGCCTACTGGAACATCGACGGCAACCTCAGCGACTCCGCCGTCCAGGCCAACCGCGCCAACGGGCAGTGGTGGCTGCTGAACAGCTACACCCAGATGAGCGGCGACACCGTGCAGGTGAACCCGCCCAAGCCCGGGGAGAGCTACAGCCTCCAGGGAGTCGCGACCCTCGACACCGAGCTCAAGCAAGCTCGCGCCGTCTTCGGCGGCGCCAGTGGCTCCGCACCGGTCGTCTTCGACCGGGTGCCGGCCGCGACCTTCGGGTCGAAGGTGCACGTCAAGGTCAACGAGATCCGCTGGACCGGCCAGGTCGGCGACTCCGGTGCACCGCAGACCGTGAAGGAGTTCGACGTCGCACCCGTCGACGGCAGCGTCGCGCTCGACTTCGGCGGCTCGCTCCCCGCGCTCGACGTCGACTCCGCGTACGAGGTCATCCTCACACCCGGCGCCAACGCCACCGCCTCCTCGTCCTCCCCTGTCGACTTCCGACAGAAGTACGAGGCGGAGAGCGCGCCGTACACCGGCACCCGCATCCTCAACGGACCGGAGGGCTCGCCGAGCAACGTCGGCGGCTTCTACACCTCCGGAGAGCGCAACATCGGCGGTTTCCGCACCGGTGGCGACCTGAAGGTGAACTTCCAGGTCACGGTCCCCAAGGACGGCGAGTACGACCTCAGCGTCTTCGGGAACTCCCAGAACACCTACGCGGCCAACGCTCAGCAGGGGCCCATCAACACGTTCCTCACCGTCGACGGAGCAGCCGAGCAGGAGATCTACCTCCCCCTCGCCTACAAGTTCGTCGTCTGGGACCACGTGGACACGAAGGTGACGCTCACCGCCGGCACCCACACGATCAGCCTCTCGGCCAGGAACCTCGCCGGGACCAAGGGCACGATCGGCGACGGGATCGTCGACAAGATCGAGCTCTCGCTGGCCAGCGCCACGGCCGCCTCGACGATCTACGAGTCGGAGACGGGCACCCTCGACAAGGGCGCGACCACCGACTACTCCCGCACCGGCGTCTCGGGCTCCGGCACCGCGAAGCTCACCACCGGCGCGAGCAGCGTCGTCTGGGCGTACAGCGCGAAGGACGCGCCCTCCGCGGTCACCGTCGACACCCTCGGCGGCGGCACCGGTGACCTCTGGGTCAACGGCGTGAAGATCGGAGCGGTGAGCGCCAGCAGCACGCAGCAGGTCTTCCTCTCGGGCGGCGTGAACAAGATCGAGGTCGTCGGCACCGGCGGCACGCTCCTCGTCGACCGCGTCGTGATCGGCAAGGCCGTCGCGCCCCAGCCGACCACGTCGTACGAAGCGGAGGCGGCGACCATCACCGGTCCGGCAGTCGTCCGCGACCTGTCGCTGGCCTCCGGCGGCAAGGCCGTCGGCCAGATCGGCGGCGGTCGTGACGGAGCGTCGAAGGTCGTCTTCGGCGACGTGCAGGCGGCTGCCGACGGCTCCTACGCCCTGACGCTGCGCTACTCCAACGAGGAGCAGTCCCCCGCGACGCACTACAACCCCGACCCGATCGCCCGCCACGCGGACATCACGGTCAACGGAGTCACGCAGCGCGTCCTCTTCCCGCACACGTTCCACCAGAACCAGCTGTGGGACCTCAGCGTGCCCGTCACGCTGAGGAAGGGCGCGAACGTCATCGAGATCACCTCGAAGGAGCTGCCCGGCTTCGACGGAACGACGTACCTGTCGGACACCTTCCCCGGCGTCCAGCTCGTGTCGCAGTACGCGCCGAACATCGACAAGATCTCGGTGACGCCCCTCGTGGCGTCCACCGCGAAGCTGTCGGTCGAGACCTCGTCCACCACGCGGTGCATCGCCGGGAAGGTCGTGCTGACGACCACGGCCAAGAACACAGGGTCCGCGCCGATCGACGTCGTGATGACGTCGGCCTTCGGCACCAAGTCCTTCACGGCCGTCGCCCCGGGCAAGAACGCCACGAGCTCCTTCACGACGCGCCAGGCGTCCGTGCAGGCGGGCTCCGTGACGGTCGACTCGTCGGGTGTCATCGGTGGCGCGAAGGTCACGGACAAGCGGACGGCGGCCTACGCGGCAGCGACCTGCCGCTAGCCGCCCCCGGCGGGGTGGGGCGCCTCTCGGAGGCGTCCCACCCCGCCGCTCCCACCACCCTGCTCCTGCCGGCGACGACGCCGGCGCGATGAACGGAGAAACCACGAATGACCCACCGCTCCCTCCTGATCCGCGGAGTCGCCGGCCTGGCCGGAGGACTGCTCGTCCTCGGCGTCGCCGGCACCGCAGCCGCTGATGAGATCGAGATCGGCGCCGACGCCGTCGACGTCACCGTCGACATCTCCCCGCTCACCTCCGGTGCGCTCTCGATGACCGTCGCCGGCACGTCGACGGTCCTGGCCGAGAACGGATCGGACGCCGGAACCCGCCGCTTCACCGGCACCCTGCCCACCGTCACGGTGACCGACACCCGCGATCCCGCCGACATCCCCGAGGAGGCCGGCTGGTACGTCCTCGGGTCGGCGAGCGACTTCACCAGCACCACCGGCGGGACGATCGGAGCCGAGAACCTGGGCTGGGCTCCCGCGCTCCTCGACGGCGGCGAGTCCGGTCTCGTCTCCGAGGGCGACGTCGTCGACCCGGCACTCGACGGGGGCGTCAACGGAGTAGGACTCGTCGACCAGGAGCTCCTGGCCAAGACCGACGACTCGGCCGCCGTCGCCGAGGAGGGCAGCTGGACCGCGAACGCCGAGCTGACCCTGAAGACCCTGCCCACGGTCGGAGCCGGGCAGTACGACTCCGTCCTCACCCTCTCGCTCTTCGAGTGACGGGCGGGCGGGAGGGCCGCCCCCTCCCGCCCTCCCCGCCGCTGATCGAGAAGGCCTGCAGGGACCGCTCCCTGCTGATCGAAGGCCCGCAGGACCCCCTCCCTGCTGATCGGAGGCCCGCAGGACCCCCTCCCTGCTGATCGAAGGCCCGCAGGACCCCCTCCCTGCTGATCGAGTAGGCCGCACAGCGGCCGTATCGAGATCCCCCCACTCCCGGACACGCGGGTCTCGACACGCCCCTCCGGGGCTACTCGACCAGCAAGGGGAGGCGCCCCCACCCCGCTGATCGAGAGCCCCGCAGGACCCCCACCCCGCTGATCGAGTAGGGCGCGCAGCGGCCGTATCGAGATCCACCACCGCCCCGAGCACACGGGACTGGATAGGGCCGCGACCAGCAGAGGACGACGTCGCCCCCGACCCCCCGTCAGTGGGTGTTTCTGTGACGATTCCCATCTATCCGCGCACCGGCGCCGAACCTCCGTGCAGAGTCGTGGGTGCACCGCTGGGGCGGTGCCGATCGCCCGCGCTCGGGACCGTCGACCGGAGGAGTCACGCCATGCTGGGAGACCGAGTACCGGATCCGAGGCTCGCCGCCCTGGACGAGCTGGACATCATGGGCACGCCCCCCGAGGAGCGCTTCGACCGCATCACCCGGATGGCGAAGGACCTGTTCGGCGTGGCGGTGGCCGAGATCCACTTCCTCGACGAGACCACCCTCTTCACGAAGTCGCCGCAGCTGCCCGGCTGGCCGCTCGAGTACCCGCGGGCCGGCACCTTCTGCGACGCGACGCTCCGCGAGCAGCGGATGCTCGTCATCCCGGATCTCGGGACCGACGGCGAGTTCGCGCAGCACGAGAACGTCGCGGGAGCCCCGCACGTGCGCTTCTACGCGGGCCGCCCGCTGATGGTGGAGGCCGACCTCGCGGTCGGAACGCTCTGCCTCATCGACTTCGTGCCGCGAGACCTCTCGGCCGATCAGCAGGCGCTGCTCGACGAGCTGGGCGACTGGGTCGAGCGGGAGCTCCGCGACCGGGTCGAGCGGGACCGCGCGGCCGACGTGCAGATGCGCCTGAGCCCCGCCGACGAGACGCACCCGGCGGGCTACGAGCTCGCCGGCCTGTCGATCCCGCTGCACGGGCTCGCGGGCGACTTCTACAGCTGGCGCGGTGACGACGAGAGCATCGACCTCACCCTCGCCGACGTGATGGGCAAGGGAGCGGCCGCGGCGATCGTGGGTGCGGGAGTCCGCTCGGCGTTCCACGCCCGCTCCGGATCCACGCCGAGCGTCGCCGTGGCTGCCGTCAACGAGCAGCTGCTCGACGATTTCGCGGTGACCGGCACGTTCGCCACCCTGTTCCACGCGCGGCTCGAGACCGCGACCGGGCGCCTCGACTTCGTCGACGCCGGCCACGGCCTGTCGGTGCTGCTGCGCCCGGACGGCTCGTTCCAGCGCCTCGCGTCGCTCGGGCTGCCGCTGGGCATCGCCCCGGAGGGCGGCTGGGCCGACCAGACCGTCGAGCTCGCGCCCGGTGACTCCCTCGTCTCGTTCACCGACGGCCTGCTCGACCTCTACGACGGCACCCTCGAGTCGCTCGCCGAGGCGACCGCGCTCGCCCGCTCGTGCGGCAGCACGCAGGAGTTCTTCGACGCGATCCGCGCCCTCGCTGCCACGGAGAAGGCCCTCGACGACATCACGGTGCTGGTGGTGACCCGCACGTGAAGCGCGGTCACCCGCACCGAGCACGCGTCCTCCTCCTGGCGGCGTCGGCCCTCGCCCTGACCCTCCTCGGCGCGCCCGCGGCGGCCGCCGCCGAGAGCGCGCCGTCCGCGGACGTGCTCGTGCCCGACTCCGGCGCCTACTTCGGCGCGAGCCTCGACTGGAGCATCGACAGCGCCGCGCAGCAGAGCGAGCGCCTCGGCGCCTCGGCCGCCGTGCTCGAGCACTCCGCCACACTGCCGGTCTCGGACGACGAGACGACGTACCTGGCCCAGTTCCTGCGGCAGGCGGAGGGCGAGGGCGCGCTGGCCGCGATCACGCTGCGCCCCTCCGGTGACCTCGTCGGGTTCGACGAGGCCGACGCCGCCGAGACGGTCGATGCTCTCGCCCGCGCCCGCCAGGACGACGCGCTGCCGCTCTACCTGCGCTTCGCGCCGGACATGAACGCGGACTGGGTGCAGTGGGGCCAGGATCCGGACGCCTACATCGACGCGTTCCGGCTCTTCTCGGAGGCCGTGCGCGCCGAGCTTCCCGGGGCCGTCGTGGTGTGGTCCCCGGTCGCGGGCGGCGCCTACCCCTTCACGGCGGAGCCGGACGGAGCCGACCCGGCGCTCGACACCGACGGCGACGGCCGGCTCGCGGCCGGTGACGACCCGTACGGCCCGTACTACCCGGGCGACGAGTACGTCGACTGGGTGGGACTCTCGGCCTACCACGACCCCAGCGGAGGCGGGCAGCCGCTGAACGAGGTGCCGCGCGCCGGCGCCCTCGACACGGCGCTCGACGGCGGCGGCGACCTCGACTTCTACGAGCGCTTCGCCGCCGCGACCGGCACCCCGATGATGCTCGAGACGGCCGCGTTCTTCAGCCCCGGCGCGGGCGGGCCCGGTGCGCTCGAGATCAAGCAGGAGTGGTGGCGCCAGGTCCTCGCGGCCGCCTCCGAGCAGGAGCACCCGCTGCTGGACGTCGTGCTGTGGCGCGACTCGTCGTCGGCCCGCGCCGTGGTCGGCGAGGTCGTCATCGACTGGAGCATCTCGACCAGCGAGGAGACGGCCTCGGCGTTCCGCGCCGATGCGGCCGGCAGCGAGCTCGTCTTCGGCCCGCTCTACGCGCCCTACGGCACGGCCGGGCCGGTGAGCACGGGCGGCGGCACGATCGACGGCGCCGCCGCGTGGATCGTCGTGGCGACCGTCCTGCTGGCGGCCGTCGCACTGACGGTCTGGGGACTGCTCCGGGGCCGCACGAGCCGGCTCGCCTACGTCGGGCCGCCCTCGCGCGACCTGCGGATCGACCTCCTCCGCGGCGGCGCGATCGTGTTCGTCGTGATCAACCACCTCGCCCTCGTCTCGGTGTTCCAGAACGCGACGCAGGAGGCGATCGGCATGGTCTCGGGAGCGGAGCTGTTCGTGCTGCTCTCGGGCGCGGTCCTCGGGCTCGTGCACCGTCCGAAGATCGTGGGCGGCGGCATCGGCGAGGTGACGCTGCGCACCGGCGCTCGCGCCTGGAAGCTCTACGTCACGGCGATCGCGGTCACCCTGATCGTCGGGTTCGTCAGCCTCGTGCCGTTCCTGAACGCCGTGCCGGCGACGACCTACGTCGACCAGGGAACCGGAGCCGCGGGCAGCGAGGCCACGGGACGCGTCTACGACCTCTACTCCGGCTTCGACGGGCTCGTCCGCTACCCCGTCGATCCGTCGGTGATCGTGGACCTCGCGCTCCTGCGCATCGGACCGTGGCAGGTCAACGTCCTGGGCCTCTACGTCGTGATGCTCGCGCTCGCGCCGCTGATCCTGTGGGCGCTCTCGCGGCGCCGCTGGATCCTCGTGCTCGCCGTGAGCTGGGGGCTCTACGTGCTGCAGATGCTGCTCGGCCTGCGCCTGCTGCCCTCGCAGTTCGAGGACTCGTTCCCGCTGCTCACCTGGCAGGCGCTGTTCGTCACGGGAATGGTCGCCGGCTTCCACCGTCGCGAGATCCTGGGCTGGTTCGCCACCCGCGCCGGGCGGATCGTGCTCGCCGTCTCGGTGATCGCCACGGTCGGGCTCGCGCTGTTCTCGTGGAACAACCCGTACCTCTCGAGCGCCTACGACCTGCGGCTGGACCTCGTGCCGGCGAACACGTTCTCGTCGATCTACTCCGTCGCCTTCGAGCGGACCACGCTCGACCCGGGCCGCGTGCTGAACGTGCTGCTCGTGACGATCACCGGGTACGCGCTCCTCAGCGTCCTCTGGAAGCCGATCCACCGGGTCCTGGGCTGGTTCCTCATCCCGCTCGGCCAGGCCACCCTCTACGTCTTCGTGATGCACGTGCTCTTCGTGCTGATCGTCGCCAACCTCCCGTTCCTCGATCGAGGGAGCATCGTGATCGACTCGCTCGCCTACGTCGTCGTCCTGGCCCTGCTCTGGGTCATGGTCAAGACGCGCTTCCTGTTCGGGATCGTGCCGCGATGAGCGCCCACCGGGACGACAAGAAGAAGACGAGCGGAGTGACGGGGCCGGGTACCGAGAGCACGCTCGTCTCCCCGGCGCGCATGCTGCTCCTGCGCATCATCGTGCTGCTCACGATCGTGCTCGGCGTCAACTACGTCACCTGGCGCTGGATCGCCTCGCTGAACTGGGACGCCTGGTGGATCGCCGTGCCGCTGGTGGCGGCCGAGACCTACAGCCTGATCGACGTGTGCCTGTACGGCATGACGATGTGGCGCGCCCGTGGCCGGCCGGCTCCCCCCGAGCCCGACCCCGAGGCCACCGTCGACATCTTCATCACCACCTACAACGAGCCGATCGAGCTCGTGATGGAGACCGCGCTCGCCGCGCAGGCCGCGCGGATCCCGCACTCGACCTGGGTGCTCGACGACGGCGACCGGCCCGAGATGCGCGCCGCCGCCGAGGGCGCAGGGCTCGGCTACATCACCCGCTCGCAGGCGTGGAAGGACATGCCGCGGCACGCGAAGGCGGGCAACCTCAACAACGCCCTCGAGCAGACGACCGGCGAGTTCCTGCTGATCCTCGACGCCGACCAGATCCCGCGGCCCGAGATCCTCGAGCACACGCTCGGCTACTTCCGCGACCCGGAGGTGGCGCTCGTGCAGACCCCGCAGGTCTTCTCGAACGTGGCCACCGGCGACCCGCTCGGCAGCCAGGCTCCGCTGTTCTACGGACCGATCCAGCAGGGCAAGGACGGCTGGAACGCCGCCTTCTTCTGCGGCTCGAACGCGATGCTGCGCCGCGAGGCGCTGATGCAGCTCGGCATCACCGGCTACATCCGCGAGCTCGACCGGAGCATCGCGCGGGCCCTGCGCACCGCCTCCCGCGCCGTCGCCAAGGCCCGCTCGCACCCCGCCGCCCGCGACGCCGCGGTCGCCCGCGCCCTCGACGACGTGTCGGCGGCCATCGCGCACGCGCGCACCGCGCTCGCCTCCGGAGCGCCGATCGGCTCGATCACCTACGACCTGCACCGCGCCGTCGACCAGGCGAGCTACTCCCTCGTCGCCTCCGACGTCGCCGGCCTCGAGGAGGACCTCGCCGAGATCCGCGCGCTCGCGCGGGCCGACGGAGGCGACGGCGACACGATCGTCGACATCGAGCAGATCGTCTCGTCGCTCGCCGACCGCGACCTCTCGCCGCTGAACGCGCTCGAGTCGGTGCAGGCGGTGCTGCAGGGCATCGCCGTCGACCGGCCCGACGAGGCGCAGCCGATCATGCCGCTGGCGACCATCTCGGTCACCGAGGACATGGCGACCTGCATGCGCCTGCACGGCCTGGGCTGGAAGACCGTCTACCACCACGAGCTGCTCGCCGACGGCCTCGCCCCCGAGGACGCGGGCACCATGCTCGTGCAGCGGCTGCGCTGGGCGCAGGGCACGATGCAGGTGTTCCTCCGCGAGAACCCGCTGCTGCAGCGGGCCCTCTCGATCCCGCAGCGGCTGATGTACTTCGCCACGATGTGGAGCTACCTCAGCGGCTACGCGGCGGTCGTCTACTTCGCGGCGCCGATCGTGTTCCTGGTGCTCGGGATCCTGCCGGTGTCCTCGCTCGCGGCGGACTTCTTCGTCCGGTTCATCCCGTTCATGATCGCGAACCAGCTGCTGTTCCTCGTCTCAGCGAAGGGCACGCCCACCTGGCGGGGCCAGCAGTACAGCCTCGCCCTGTTCCCGGTCTGGATCGAGGCGTGCCGGACCGCCGTGAACAACGTGATCCTGCGCATCCCGCTCGGCTTCGCCGTGACCCCGAAGACGCGGCAGGAGTCGACCGGCACACCGTGGAGACTGATCAAGGTGCAGCTCGTGGTCATGGTGCTGCTCGTGATCGCGATCGTCGTCGGCACCTTCCACCTCCTGGTGAACGGCGCCGAGCCGATCGGCACGGGCGTCAACATCGCCTGGGCGATCTACGATCTGGTCGTCCTCAGCGTCCTGTTCCAGGCCGTCCACTACCAGGGCTTCTCCCCCGAGGAGTCCCCCGTTCCCGAGAAGGAGTCCGCATGACGTTCACCACCGAGAAGATCGAGCCCGACATCGCCGTCGTCCGCGGCGAGGGCAAGCTCAACATGGTCTCGGCCCCCGAGCTGCGCACCCTCGTGCTGCGTGTGATCGAGGAGGGCGAGAACCGCGTCGTCGTCGACCTCAGCGGCATCGAGTTCATGGACTCCTCCGGACTCGGCGCCCTCGTCGGCTGCCTCAAGAGCGCCCGTCAGGCGGGCGGCGACCTGCGCATCGCCTCCCCGAGCCCGCAGGTCTCGATGGTCCTCCGGCTCTCGAACCTCGACCGCGTCCTGGCGAGCTTCGACAGCGCCGAGGACGCCTACCGTGTCTGAGCGCTCCGTCGTCTTCCGGACTCCTCCGGACGGTGTCGAGACCGTGCACTCGGCCCTCGAGACGCTGTGGCAGGACCGCACCGACGTCGACGAGATGGAGCGGATGATGTTCGAGACCGCGCTCGTCGAGCTCGTCTCGAACGTGGTCCAGCACGCCTCCTCGACGACCACGATCATCTGCGAGCTGAGCCTCGTGGCGGATGAGCACGTCTTGCGGGCCACGCTGGTCGACACCGCCGACCCGCCGCTCGTCGACACCGAGACGGTGGTCGAGATGCCGGACGAGTTCGCCGAGTCCGGTCGCGGGATCCCCTTCATCCAGGCCCTGGTCGACACGTTCGAGCACGAGCGGGAGCACGGGCGCAACGTCTGGACGATCGCGAAGCACCGCCCCGCGCCGTGAGACCGGTCCTCGCCCGCCGCCGCGTCCGGGAGCTGCCGCCCGTCGACTCCCTCGCCCTGACGGCGAACGGGTTCGACGAGCAGACCCCGCTGGTCAAGCAGCTCCCGGTCCTCGGGCTGTTCCTGGTCGCCGTCGCGCTGAGCGTGTCGGTGCCGACCCTCGTGGTCACGAGCGCGACCGCGCTGGTCGCGGCGGTGCTGATGATGGTCGCGGCGACCGCGCTGGCCGCGGTGATGCCGCGGACGGACGCGCTGGGCCGGGTGGCGCTGGTGATCCCCGCGATCGACTTCCTGGCCGTCGGCGTGCTGCGCTTCGCGACCGGCGAGAGCGCGTCGATCTTCGCCTCCCTCGCCGTGCTGCCCACCGTGTGGGTCGCGGCGGGGCCGGGCCGACGGCACATCGCCCTGGCGAGCCTCGGAGTCGTCGCAGGTCTCGTCCTCCCGTTCCTCCTCGGGTCGACGCTCGAGGAGAACCCCAACGAGCTGGCGCGCGGCGTCTTCTCGGCCGGCGCCTTCGGCCTCGCGGCCCTGGTCGTCAACGAGCTGTCCCGGATGGCGCGCGAGCGCGTCGCCGACATCAGCGCGCGCGAGAAGCTCACGCACCTCGAGCTGACCCAGGCGTCGGCCGTGCAACAGGCGCTGCTGCCCAAGGAGCGCGCCGAGCTGCACGGCTACGCCTTCGCCGGCGTGTGCCTGCCCTCGCGCGCGATCGGCGGCGACTTCTTCGACTGGTACGACATCCGGGGCGGGGCGGCCTTCACCGTCGGCGACGTGATGGGCAAGGGCGTCGGAGCCGGCATCATCGCCGCCACCGTTCGCGCGGTCGTACGCAGCGCCCGCAACCACGACGACCTCGCGGTGGCCGCGTCGCGCGCCTCCGAGAGCCTCGCCTCGGACCTGGGCGACACCGCCTCCTTCGCCACGATGTTCCACGCGCGCCTGGACGAGACCACCGGCGTCGTCCGCTACCTCGACGCCGGGCACGGGCTGACGCTGCACGTGCGCGCCGACCGGTCGTGGGACCGCCTGGCCTCGCACAACCTGCCGGTCGGGATCGGCGAGGACGCCTGGGCGACCGCCGAGCTCGTGCTGCTGCCGGGCGACTCGCTGGTCAGCTGCAGCGACGGGATCCTCGACCTGTACGACGGGCGGGTGGAGTCGCTCCGGCACGTCGCCGCGCTCGTGTCGCAGTCGACGGATGCGGCCGACGCGGTCGCGCGGATCAGCGCGCGCGCCGAGGGCGGCGCGAACGACGACGACGTGACGGTGCTGGTGCTGCGCCGCGCGGTGTGACGGCGGCTCCTGCCGATCGAGCAGCCCGCTCCGCGGGCGACTCCGGGAGTCGGTGGGTCTCGATACGCCCCTGCGGGGCTACTCGACCAGCACGGTCATCCGTCACGGACGGCCGGTCCGGACGCCCCGGGGCAGCCGACCGCGACGGACCAGAGAAGGGCGCGGCGTCAGGACGTCGGCATCCCGCCGTTCACGTTGAGCGTCTCGCCCGCGACGAAGCTCGACTCGGCCGACGCCAGGAACACGTACGCGGGCGCGAGCTCGGCCGGCTGGGCCGGCCGCCCCATCGGCGACTCGCTCGAGCCGAAGTCGGGCAGACTCTCGGGGTCGACCCCGTCCGTGACCTGCAGCACCGTCCAGGTCGGCCCCGGTGCCACGACGTTCACGCGGATGCCCTTCGGCGCGAGCTGCTGCGCGAGCCCCTTCGACAGGTTGTTGATCGCGCCCTTGGTCATCGCGTAGTCGAGCCGGTCGGGCGCGGGAGTGTGGGCCTCGGCCGACGCGGTCGTGATGATCGTGGATCCGGGCGCGAGGTGCGGCACCGCCGCCTTCACGATGCGGAACATCGCGAGCACGTTGACCTGGAACGTCTCGAGGAACTGCTCGTCGCTCAGCTCCTGCAGGTCCTCCTGCCACACCTGCTTGCCCGCGACGTTCACCACCGCATCGAGCCCGCCGAGCCCCTCGACCGCCTGCTCGACCAGCTCGGTGCAGTACCGCTGGTCGCGGAGGTCCCCGGGGAGCGCGAGGGCCGTGCGCCCGGCCGCGCGGACCAGCTCGATCACGTGCTGCGCGTCCTCCTCCTCCTCGGGAAGGTAGGCGAGCGCCACGTCCGCCCCCTCGCGGGCGAAGGCGATGGCGACCGCCGCGCCGATCCCGGAGTCCGCCCCCGTGATGAGCGCGCGCCGGCCGGTCAGCCGGCCCGTGCCGCGGTAGGTGTCCTCCCCCAGATCGGGCCGCGGGTCGAGGCGGGACTGCAGCCCGGGCTCCTCCTGGTGCTGCACGGGAGGCGTGGTGTTGGGGTACTGCGTCGCCGGGTTCGTGAAGGTGTACTGATCGGGCATGGTCTCCTGCTGCTCCCCGGCCGGGTCTCGGGCCGTCGCGTCCAGTCCACCTCACGCGTCCGGCTGCGGGAGGGGGCTGTCCCGCATCCGGAGCCGCTGGTAGGAGGACGGGCGAGCGGAGGCGGTCAGCGGCGCTGGATCGTGGAGCCGCGGATCACGAGACGGGTGGGCAGGTACTCCGTGCCGGCGGTCGGCGATCCGCCGATCGCCTCGAAGACGCGGTGGGCGGCGGCGCGGCCCAGCTCCTGGAGGTCGGCGTCGATGCTCGTCAACTGCGGGCGAGCATTGGTGGCGAGGACGAGCCAGTTGTCGAAGCCGACGACGGCGACGTCCTCGGGCACCTTCCGGCCGAGGTCGCGGGCGCTGTCGAGCGCGCCGCGGGCGATCTGGTCGGAGCCGCAGACGATGCCGTCGAGGTCCGCGTGGCGCTCGAGCAGCACGGCGGTGCCGTCGCGGCCCCACGATTCGGACCACTCCGAGAACATGACGTCGCCCACCAGCTCGAGATCGGCGTCGCGCATCGCATCGCGGACGCCCCGTGCGCGGTCCTGGGCGGCCTGGTAGCTCGGATCGCCGGTCAGGTGCGCGATCCTCCGACGGCCCAGCCCGAGGAGGTGCTCGGTCGCGAGCCGGCCGCCCTGGTAGTTGTCGGCGGCGAGGGAGACGTCGGTCGGGTCCTCGGACGGCGCGTAGACGTAGACCACCGGCACCGGCAGGTCGTGCCCGAGCGACGGTCGGGGGTTCGTGCTGCTGCCGACGACGAGGATCCCGTCGACCCGGCGGTTGAGCAGCGCCGCGAGGTGGTGCTGCTCGCGGATCGCGTCGCCTCGCGCGTCGCAGAGGAAGACGTTGACGGCGCCGGCGCCGAACGCGTCCTCGGCGCCCATCAGGATCGGGATGACGAAGCGGCCCTCGAGGTCGTTCGTCAGGATGCCGACGGTTCCGGTACGACCCTCGACGAGACTCCGGGCGAGGGCGTTCGGCGTGAACGAGAGCTCGCGCGCCGCCTCCATGACCTTCACCCGGGTGGCCGGGGCCACGCTGCGACCGTTGATGGCCTTGGACGCCGTAGCCATCGACACGCCTGCGAGCTTCGCCACATCGCTCAGGGTCGAGGTCCGGGATCCTGACGATCGTGATTGCGCCATGTTTTCGCCTCCGTTACGCAACGGTAACAGTCACCACTATTGACGGTGGCGCATCGAGTCGTCTTTACTGAGCGAAACGCATTTCGGTGTTTTCGTTCGACCTGGCGCCAGCCCCCACCAGGTCGGCTCACAGAAGCTCAATGAGGAGAAAGATGAACGTCACTCATCGTCGGTTCGGCCGTCTGGCCGCTGCCGCACTCGCCGGAGCGATGGCCCTGTCGCTCGCCGCCTGCTCGGCCTCGGCCGGAGGCGGCACCGCCGACCCGGCCGCCGGCGGAGCAGAGGGGACGGACGACGGCACCACGCTCACCCTGTGGACCCGCGCCCCGCTCGAGAAGCAGGCCAAGGCGCTCGTCGAGGCCTACAACGCCAGCCACGAGAACCAGGTCGACCTGACCGTCGTCCCCAACGACGACTACGTCGCGAAGGTCGGAGCCGCCGCCGGCTCCGACGGCCTCCCCGACCTGTTCGCGGCCGACATCGTCTACATGCCCAACTGGACCGAGCAGGGCCTGTTCCAGGACCTCACCTCGAGCATCGACGGCCTCGACTTCAAGGACTCGATCAACGAGGGCCACCTCGCCGCGGGCACCTACGACGACAAGGAGTACGCGCTCCCCTTCGTCCTGGACCTCTCGATGCTGTTCTGGAACAAGGAGCTCTACGCGGAGGCCGGTCTCGACCCCGAGCAGGGCCCGAAGGACATGGCCGAGTTCGCCGAGCACGCCAAGGCGATCCAGGCCCTGAACAAGCCCGACACCTACGGCACCGCCACCGGCCTCAACTGCGGCGGCTGCCTCGTCTTCACCTGGTTCCCGACCATCTGGGCGGGCGGCGACGAGGTCATGAACGAGGACGGCACCGAGTCGCTCCTCGCCAGCGACACCGCCAAGGAGGTCTACTCCACCTGGAAGGACCTCTGGGACTCCGGAGCGGTGCTCCCCTCCTCGCAGGACGAGGCGGGCCCGACCTGGACCGCCGGCTTCACCGAGGGCAAGGTCGGACTGCAGTTCTACCCGGCCACCCTGCTCTCCTCCACCCCGTTCGATGCGGGTGTCTCGGGCATCCCGGGGCCCGACGGCGGCAGCTCCACGTTCGTGGGCGGCGACGGCATCGGCATCTCGAAGGACTCCGAGAAGTCGCCCCAGGCGTGGAACTTCCTCAACTGGATGATGTCGGAGGACGCCCAGGTCGGCGTCCTCGCCAAGAACAACGACGTCGTCTCGCGCTCGGACCTCGCCAGCAACCAGTACTCGGAGCTCGACCCGCGCCTGGTCACGATCAACGAGGTCGCGTCCGAGGGCGACACCCCGTTCTCGACCAGCTTCCAGCAGGCCTTCAACGCGCCGAGCAGCCCCTGGCTGACCCTCGTGCGCGACGCGGTCCTCGGTGACGGCGAGTCCGTCGACGCCGACAACGACGCCATCACGTCGATCCTCGGTCAGTAGGCCGCTCCACCCACCCGCTCGGGCCGGACGCCGTCCACGGCTCCGGCCCGAGCGCCCCACAGAAAGCGTCAGCACACGATGACAGCCACCGCCAGCGACGTCGGCCGCACCCGGGTCCGCCGCCGCGCCCCCGGACTCCTCGGCTGGGCGTACGCCGCCCCGACAGCGCTGTTCGTCGCGCTGCTCTTCCTCGTCCCGCTCGGACTCGTGCTGCAGATGTCGGTCTCGGACTGGCCCCTGCTCGCAGGCAACCGGGGTGTGAACTTCCCCACCAACTTCGGCGACGCCGTGACGGACCGCTTCTTCTGGGCGTCCATCCGGTTCACGCTGCTCTACACGGTCCTGACGACCGTGATCCTGCTGGCCCTGAGCCTCGCCCTCGCGCTGATCGTGCAGGAGTCGACCCGGTGGAAGAACTTCCTCCGCACGGCGTTCCTCATCCCGACCGCGCTCGGCCTCGCCTCGGCCTCGCTCCTCTTCTACGTCCTCTACTCCCCCCTCGCCGGGCCGTTCGCGGGCCTGATGGAGAGCTGGGGCATCACGTTCCTCGGCACCCCGACCGGCGCGCTCTGGTCGACGATCTTCCTGATCGTCTGGCGCTTCGCCGGCTTCTACATGCTGCTGATGATGGTCGGTCTCCAGGGCATCCCCGAGGAGGTCTACGAGGCCGCGCGCATCGACGGCGCCTCGAGACTGCAGACGTTCACCGGAGTGACGCTGCCGCTGCTCAAGCCCACCCTCGCCCTCACCACCGTGCTCTGCGTCACGGGGTCGCTGCTCGCGTTCGAGCAGTTCTACATCCTCACCAAGGGCGGGCCGGACAACTCCACCATCACGGTCGTGCAGCTGATCTACAGCATGGCCTTCCAGGGCCAGAACGATCTGGGCGTCGCCGGAGCCCTCTCGGTGATCGTGCTCCTGGCGCTCGTCGTGCTGAACATCGCGCAGATCCGCTCCTTCGGAAAGAAAGACGACTGATGACCCTCTCCACCGACCTCGAGCGCTTCGCTGCGGCCGAACCGGCCCCGGAGCCGTCGCCCTCGCACTCCGCCCGCCGACCGCGCGGCTCCCGTCTCGCCGGCATCGCCGTGCAGACCCCGTTCTGGGTCCTCACGGGCGGACTCGCCGTGATCTTCCTCTACCCGCTGATCTGGACCGCGGTCTCCTCCGTCGCCCCTCGCGCCGGCACCGGGCAGACCGAGGGCTGGGGGCTGGGCAACTACGCCACCCTCGTCGACTACCAGGCCGGCATCTGGGTCTACCTCGGCAACTCGCTGCTCGTCTCGGGGCTCACCGTCGTACTGACGCTCGGCACCTCGCTGCTGGGCGGCTACGCGTTCTCGCGCTTCGAGTTCCCGGGCAAGAACCTGCTGTTCCTCTCGACCCTCGCGATCCTGATGGTGCCGTACGCGACGCTCCTGATCCCGCTCTACGTACTGCTGAACATCGTCGGCCTCTCGAACTCGCTCGTCGGAGTCGCCCTGGTCCTGACGATGTTCCAGCTGCCGCTGTCGACGTTCCTCATGCGGATCGGCTTCGACGCCGTGCCGCGCGAGCTCGACGAGGCCGCGAAGATGGACGGCTGCACGACCTGGTCGGTGCTCTGGAAGGTGCTGCTGCCCGCTGTGAAGCCGGGACTGATCACCGTCGGGCTCTTCGCATTCCTCGCCGCCTGGAACGACTTCATGGCCCCGCTGATCCTCATCACCGACTCCGACCGCATGACCATGCCGCTCGCGATCTCGAACCTCCGCGGACAGGTGCAGGGAGTCGTCGACTACGGCGCCACCGAGGCCGGCGTGGTCGTCCTCGCGCTGCCGTGCATCCTCCTGTTCCTGCTCCTGCAACGCCACTACGTCCGCGGCTTCATGTCCGGCGCCTTCAAGGGATGACCATGACCATCGACACACACCCCCGCACTCCTACGTCCCGCGACCGCGACGCCCTCACCCGGACCGTCGCCCCGGCCGTCCCCGCCGCCGGCGCCCTCACTCCGCTGGGTCTGGACGAGGTCGTGCTGACCTCGGGATTCTGGGCCGATCGCCAGCGGGTGAACGGCTCCGCCACCCTCGACCACATCGAGTACTGGCTCGAGCGCGAGGGCTGGCTGCCCAACTTCGACCACGCCGCCGCCGGCACCCTCGCCGGCCGCCGGACGGGCCGCGAGTTCGCGGACTCGGAGGTCTACAAGTACCTCGAGGCGCTCGCCTGGGAGATCGGGCGCACCGACTCCGCCACTCTCGACACGCGGTTCCGCGCTCTCGTCGCCCGGATCGGCGCGGCGCAGGAGCGCGACGGCTACCTCAACACCCGCTTCGGCCGGGAGGGGCAGCAGCCCCGCTGGTCCGATCTGGAGTGGGGCCACGAGCTCTACTGCCTGGGCCACCTCTTCCAGGCGGCGGTGGCGCGCGAGCGCACCCGCCCCGGCGCCGACGACGGACTGCTCGTCATCGCGCGCCGCGCCGCCGACCTGATCTGCCTCGTCTTCGGCGAGGGCGGGATCGAGTCGGTCTGCGGTCACGCCGAGGTCGAGACGGGCCTCGTCGAGCTCTCGCGCGTGACCGACGACGACCGCTACCTCGAGCTCGCGCGCCTGTTCGTCGAGCGCCGCGGCCACGGCGTCCTCGCCGACATCGAGTGGGGCCGCTCCTACTACCAGGACGACGAGCCGATCCGCTCCTCGACCGTGATGCGCGGCCACGCGGTGCGGGCCAACTACCTCGCCTCGGGCGCCGCAGACCTCGCCGTCGAGACCGGCGACGAGGAGCTGCTGGACGCCCTGGACCGCCAGTGGCACGCCACCGCCTCCCGCCGCACCTACATCACCGGCGGGCAGGGCTCGCACCATCAGGACGAGGCCTTCGGCGACGACCACGAGCTGCCGCCGGACCGCGCCTACTCCGAGACCTGCGCCGGCATCGCGTCGGTGCAGTTCAGCTGGCGCCTGCTGCTGGCGCGCGGCGGCGTCGAGTACGCCGACCTGATCGAGCGGACGCTGTTCAACGTGGTCGCGACCTCGCCGTCGCGGGACGGCCGGGCCTTCTACTACGCGAACACCCTGCACCAGCGCCGCCCCGGCGCTCCCGCCGACCCCTACGAGGCGTCGGTGCGGGCGTCCTCGTCGCTGCGCGCCCCGTGGTTCGAGGTGTCGTGCTGCCCGACCAACGTCGCGCGCACCTTCGCGAGTCTCGCCGCCTACCTGGCGACGAAGGACGCGCACGGGATCCAGCTGCACCAGTTCGCGTCGTCGCGGATCACCACGACGCTCGCGAGCGGCCAGGCGATCGACCTCTCGGTCGAGACCGCCTACCCGGACACCGGCCGGATCGCGGTGCGCGTGCTCGAGAGCGGACCCGCGCCGTGGACGCTGAGTCTGCGCGTGCCCGGCTGGGCCGCCGAGCCCCCGGTGACCCTCCGCCGCGCCGACGGCTCGGTCAAGACCTTCGAGAAGCGACTCCGTGACGGCTACCTCGAGCTCGGCGCGACCTTCGCCCGCGGCGACGAGATCGTCGTCGAGCTGGCCCTGCCCGCGCGCTTCGTCCGCGCCGACCCGCGGGTCGACGCCGTGCGCGGCTGCGTCGCGGTCGAGCGGGGCCCCCTGGTCTACGCGCTGGAGTCGACCGACGTGCCCGAGCAGCTGCACGCCGCCGACGTCTCGACGCTGCGTCTGGACACGGGCGTCGAGCCGCGCACCGTCGGCAGCGACGTGCAGGTGCGGCTGATCTCTATCGCGCCGGTGGAGGGCACGTGGCCCTACTCCTCCTCGCCCTCGGCGAGCAGCCGGGTGGAGGGGCACTGGCCCGTCTCGCTGACCCCGTACTACGACTGGGCCGAGCGGGGTCCCTCGACGATGCGGGTGTGGATCCCGGTCGCCGACTGACATCGAGGGGCGGTCGCCGACCGCTCGGACGAGGGCCGTCGTGGAGCAGTGCTCCGCGGCGGCCCTCCGTCGTTGTCGGGATCGTGCAGGGTCGACTGTTTTCGAGGCTTTCGCCGGAATCGTGGGCTCGGATCTCTTTAAGGGCGGCGTTTCCACCTCGCGAGAGACGCACCGGACGAAACACTTAAAAAGGCTTTCGTTCTTCTGAGGAAATTGTTACCGTGCACGTGGCCCCTCCTGCCCGCCGGCTCGAGCGACCCGTCCCTTCCTCACTGCCGAACAGAACGGGAGCGTCCGCGACGATGCGAACACCCAGAAGAACCCGAGCGGTCACGACCGCACTCGCCACCGCCCTCACGGCGGTCCTCGCCGGTTCGGTCCTCGTCGCGGCTCCCGCCTCGGCGGCCACCGCCTGGGACCCCTACGACGAGGGCCTGCAGAACAGCAACGAGAGCCTCGGCTACCCCACCTTCACCAACGGCGCCACGGCGATCCCGCCGACGACGGCGACCTACGACCCCACCGTCTCCCACCTCGGGAAGATCTACGCCGCGGACCTCGCCGCCGGCGCCGGCTCCGCCCCGGGGAAGGACTTCTGGCTCGATCGGATGCTCTCCCGCGACGGCGTGCAGCCCGACGAGGCGGGCGGTCTCGACTTCGTCTCGGACCAGCCCGCGAACATCGACTACGACAACAACGGCGTCTTCTTCTCGCGCGGCCGCGCGGTCTACATGCAGAACTCCGACGCGGGCCTGGGCTTCCGCGGCCGGATCGCCTACATCGAGGACCTCGGGCAGAGCGGATCGACGCTGACCGCGAGCGTGAACGGTGCCGCCGTCTCCCTCCAGGAGAACCAGGCGAAGCGCCACAACACCCCCAGCTACTGGTACTCCGAGTACACCGGCGGCGGCCTGCTGGTGAAGCAGACCAAGTTCATCTCGCGGCAGAACGTCGCGGTCGAGCGGCTGCAGATCAGCACCACCGACGGATCCACGAAGACGGTCGCCCTGCGCGCCGAGTCGGGCCTGGCCCGCACCGCGGCCGGCAGCGAGCTGACCGGGTCGGTCACGACCGCCCACAACGTCACCCAGGTGGCGACCCGTTTCTCGGGCGACGGCTTCGGCGTCGACGGCACCGCGCTCACCCGCACCGTCTCGGCCTCGGCCGCACCTGCCGACGTGAAGCTGCAGCTCGGCTTCACCACCACCGAGATCCCCGAGAGCACCACCGAGTTCCAGTCGATCGCCGCGGCGACTCCGGCGTCCGCGTTCACGACGCAGACCACGAGCTACAACACGTGGTGGGTCGAGAACATCCCCTACCTCGAGACCCCCTCGGGCGAGATCGACAAAACGCTCTTCTACCGCTGGTGGCTGCTGCGCACGAACTTCCTCGACGCGCAGGTCCCGGGCAACGACTACCAGTTCCCCACCTCGATGGAGGGGGTCTTCGGTCAGGCCTACAACAACGCGATCGTCCTCACCGCGGGCATGTTCATCGAGGACATGAAGTACTTCCGCGACCCCTCCAGCGCCTACGGCACGTGGCTGTCGGCCGGTGAGACGGCCCGCGAGAGCCGCTACATCGACAACCCCGGCAACCCGGTCAACTGGAACAGCAGCTACACCAACTACATCTCCGAGGCCGCGTGGAACTCCTACGCGCTGCACGGTGGCGACGCCGCGATCGCCGACAAGCTCGCGACCTACGCCGAGGACGACATCGCCGGTCAGCTGGCGGAGTTCGACAAGAACAAGAACAACCTCCTCGAGTACGCCAACCCGGCCCTCACCGGCAACGACGTCGACGCCGTGTCGTTCTCGTGGCGCAACACCGAGGCGTGGAACTCGTACCCGATGGACCGCCCCGAGAGTGCGTACCTCTACTCCGGTGCCGTGGCCGCCGCCGAGGCGTACCGCCTCGCCGGGGACACCGCCGGAGCCGACCGCATGACGGCCAAGGCCGAGGCGATCAAGAAGTCGGTCCTCGACGTCCTCTGGGAGGACAAGCGCAGCACCGCCGACGAGGCGGGCTTCTTCGGCAACATGATCAAGGCCTCCTACTCGGACGGCTCCTCGGGCCTGGCCGCCGGATCGAAGATCCCGTGGAAGGAGGTCAACATGTACTACCCGTACACCGTCGGCCTCATGCCCAAGCCCGGCGACGCCGACTTCGACCAGAAGTACCTCGACGCCTTCCGCCTCTTCGTCGACAGCGAGCAGTACGCGCCGTTCCCCTTCTACACCGCCAACCAGAAGGACGCGAAGGCCCGCGCGCTGCGCGACGCCGGATCGGGCAAGCACTACTCGAACAACTTCTCGACCATCAACTCCACCGTCATGTTCCGCCTGCTGTCCTCGACGTTGCGCGACTACCCGAACTCGTACCTGACCAGCGACTACTACAAGAAGATGCTCTACTGGAACGCCTGGGCCAGCTACGAGAAGGGCGACGTCACCCGCCAGAACGAGAACGAGTTCTGGTCGCACGGCTCGGCCGCCGACGGCGGATCGATCAAGTACCGCTCGTGGATCCACCAGACGCAGCTCGGCACGACGAACTTCACCGTCGTCGAGGACGCGATGGGCCTGCAGGCCCGCACCGACTCGGTCCTCGAGCTCTCGCCCATCGACATCGACTGGGACCACTTCACGGCGAACAACCTGAAGTACCACGACAAGGACCTCACGATCGTGTGGGATGAGCCCGGCGGGACCCGCCACTACGGCGACACCCCCGAGGGCTACTCCGTCTACCTCGACGGCGAGCGCGCCTTCACGATCGACAGCCTCGTGCCGGTCGAGTTCGACACCGTGACCGGTGAGGTCACGACCGACGCGACCGTGCTCTTCTCGGCCGCGAACGCCGTGAAGCCCGCGCAGGACGTGCGCTTCGCCTCGACCGATCGGGTCGTCGACCTGCTCGGCAAGGCCGGCGTCGACATCGACCCGACGACCAGTGCGGCTCCCGACCTCGCCCAGGGCAGGACCGCCACGGCCTCCTACTCGGCGAGCGGAACCACTCCCTCCGGCAAGAGCCTCGTGCCGGCCAACGCGGTCGACGGCTCCACCGTCAACGAGCCCTTCTGGGGCACCGCCGGATCGCCGAACGCCAGTGACTGGCTCGAGATCGACCTCGGCAGCGCGCAGAAGGTGAACCAGGCCGGGATCTACTTCTACCGCACCTCCTCGGGCACGACCGTGCAGGGCTACTCGGCCCCGAAGTCGTACTCGGTGCAGTACTGGGACGGCACGGCCTGGAAGTCGGTGACGGCCCAGGCCCGCACGCCGAAGGTCCCGACCGGCAACGAGAACACCGTCCGGTTCGCCGACGTCACGACCCAGAAGATCCGGGTCCTCGTCTCGCACCAGCAGGGTCAGAAGACCGGCATCAAGGAGGTGCAGCTGAAGAACGTGGCTGCGGCCTACACGCCGGCCGAGAACGCGGCTCCCGTCGTGTCGATCCAGCGCCTCGCCGTCGCCGACCCGAGCATCGCCCGGTTCGTCGGCACCGCGTCCGACGACGGACTGCCGATCGGCGAGCTCACCCAGGCCTGGACCGTGGTGGCGAAGCCCGCGGACTCGACGGCGACCTTCACCGACGCGGCCTCCGCGGCGACGACGGTCCGCTTCTCGAAGCCCGGCTCGTACACGCTCCGCTTCACCGCCTCGGACACCGTGAAGCAGACCACTTCCGAGCAGGTCGTCGAGGTCTCGGACGTCCGCCCGCTGGGCCCGGAGGTCGGGTCGTACGCGACTCCGTCCGCCTCCTACGTCGCCCCGTGGAACCGTCTCGCCGCCATCAACGACGGCGAGACCGTCCCCGGCGTGCAGACCGAGCAGAACAAGCTCTGGGGCACCTACAGCGACAACCGGCCGGCGAGCCAGACACTGACCTACACGTGGGCCACCCCGATGCGGGTAGCCGGCGCCGGGGCCTCCTTCTGGAACGACGCCACCCAGGGCAGCGGGGGCGGCGTCGCCCTCCCCGCCTCCTGGTCGCTCGAGTACCTCGACGGCACCACCTGGAAGCCGGTCGCTCTGCGCCCCGGCACCCAGTACCCGGTGAACGCGATGGGTACGCCCAGCGAGGTGGCCTTCACCCCGGTGACGACCACGCAGCTGCGCGCGACCTTCCAGGCCAGCCGCTCGACCAGCGGCGCCCACTCCGCGATCGCCGCATCCGAGTTCGACGTGTACGCCGACTACCCGGGCTCCTTCGAGGCCGTGGCCAAGCGCACCACCGTCAACACCCCGGTGACGCTTCCCGCGACCGTCATCGGCGTCTACTCCGACGGATCGCGCGGCGAGCTGCGCGCGACCTGGGACGCGATCCCCGCCTCCCGCTTCGCCACTCCCGGCACGATCACCGCGACCGGTGTGCTGACGGGCTCGACGCAGGCGGTCACCGCGACCATCAGCGTCGGCGACAGCGGCAGTGAGATCGCCTCGATCGAGCAGCAGACCGCCACCACCGCCCTCGGCACGGCACCCGTCCTCCCGCGCACCGCGGTCGCCGTCTTCAGCGGCGGCACCGGGGCGAAGGAGTCGCGCGCCGTCACCTGGGACGCCGTCGCTCCGGCCGCGTACGCGACCGCGGGGACCTTCACCGTGCTCGGCGCGATGGCGGGGACCACGGTCCGGCCCAGCGTGACCGTCACGGTCGAGCCGGGCGCCGCCACCGCTCCGAAGGCACCGGCGGCACCCGCCGTCGCCGTCGCCGGCGACGCGGCCACCGTGTCGTGGACGGCTCCGGCCGACGGAGGAGCGGCGATCACGGGCTACACCGCGACCGTCACTCCGACCGCAGGCGCGGCGATCACGCGGACCGGCACGACCACGAGCGCGGTGTTCGCCGCCCTGCCCGCAGGGACGTACACGGCGAGCGTCGTCGCGACCAACCCGGTCGGCACCTCCGCCGCGTCGCCCACCGCGACCTTCACCATCGCCGCGGCCCCCGCGCTGAAGGTGACGGCGTCGACGAGCTCGCGCTGCATCAACGGCAAGGTGGTGCTCACGCTGACGGCGAAGAACGAGGAGTCGACTCCGATGGGCATCACGCTGCGCACCGCCTACGGCACCAAGGTGTTCAGCGGAGTGAAGCCCGGCTCCTCGGCCACGCAGGCGTTCACGACCCGTCTCGGCTCGATCCCGGCGGGCACCGCCACGGTCGACGCCACGGCCACCGTGAACGGCACGGCGCTGAGCCGCACCGTCGAAGCGCCCTACACCGCTCGCACCTGCTGAGCACCGGAGGGGTGGGAGCGGCCATCCGCTCCCACCCCTCCTCCCGCGCGACACCCTCCCGCGCCCGAAACCCTCCGCACCACCTCTCACTCGTCACCGCGAGTCCGACCCGAAAGAAGACCCGATGACGCTCAGAACCCTGTGGACCCGCACCGCGATCGCGGCAGCCGGATGCCTCCTCCTCACCACCGTCGCCGGGCAGGCCGTAGCCGCCGAACTCGACGACGACGTCGTCGACGTCAACGTGACGATCACGCCCCTGACGGGTACCGGTGCACTCTCGATGAGTGTCGCCGGCACCAGCGCCGAACTCACCGAGACCGGATCGACGGCCGAGCTGCGCCGATTCACCGGCACACTGCCGAGCGTCACCGTCACCGACACCCGCCCCACCGACGAGATCCCGGAGGATGCGGGCTGGTACGTGCTGGGCACCGCCTCCGACTTCGTCGGGTCCGCCGGTCAGTCGCCGATCTCCGCGGGCCAGCTCGGCTGGTCGCCGCGTCTGATCGACGGCGGCGACAGCGGAGTGGTCTCGGCGGGATCGGACGTCGGCACGGTCTTCGACGACGGGCCCAACGACGTCGGTCTCGTCGACCAGGAGTTCCTCGCCGTCACGGAGGAATCCGCCGCCGTCTCGGCCGAGGGCTCCTGGACCTCGACAGCGGACCTGACGCTGGAGACCCTGCCCACGAGCGAAGCGGGCGACTACAGCTCGACGCTCACCCTGACGCTCATGGAGTAGCGCGCGAGCTGCACCCCCTCCTCGACGTCCCCCTCCTCCTCACGAAAGAGAAGCAATGAAGCTCCCTCACACCCCTGCCTCGCCCCTCGCCGGTCGGAACCCGCTCTCGAAAGACCTCAGCCGACGCACGGTGCTCGTCGGCTCCGCCGGAGGTGCTGTTCTCGCGGCGACGGCCGGCCCGCTCGCCGCGGCCGCCGTCGGCCCGTACCGCAGCCTCTCCTCCCCCGTCTTCGACTTCCGCGTCGACCAGGCGACGGGAGGCGTCTTCACCCTCGTCAACCCCACGGATCAGTACGCGACCAACCACGTCTCCAACCCGGATCTGCGCCCGGAGTTCGACCTCGACGACTCCCGATGGACGGGCGACGCGGTCTTCGGGGTCAAGCGGGGCGCCTCGACCGCGATCGCGCCCGCGATCACCGGCCTCTCGGACGACATCCGCACGGTGACCTCCACCGCGTCGTCGATCACCGTCGCGTACTCCGGTCAGGCGGGCAACCAGTACGGCATCCGCGGATTCGACCTCACGCAGAAGTACGAACTGACCGGCGCTGCCCGCGACCGGATCAGTTGGACGATGACCCTGCGGAACACCTCGACCGAGTCGCTGGAGTTCGTCGACGTCGGACTGCCCTTCCTGATGAACTCGTGGTGGGACGGCTCCAACCAGACGGGCATCTACGAGAAGAACGTCGCGCGCCACTCCTTCGTCGCCAAGGACGGTTCCTACCTCTACTGGCAGCGGCCCAACGGAGAGGGCCCGTTCCTCGTGCTCGTGCCTCAAGACGGCACCTCCCTGGAGTTCAAGAACAAGGCCCGACCCGGCGAGGGGCCGTTCGGCGAGCGGGACCCGCAGTGGGAAGGACTCGTCGAGTTCTACATCCACTCGGCCGGCTCCGTACCGCAGCGTCGCAATCAGGCCGGCACCTACCTGCCCACCACCTCTCTCGTCCTCGCGCCGGGGCAGGAGAAGACCTACGGATTCACTTTCCGCTGGGCGGCCGATTACGCCGACCTGCGGGATGTGCTCTTCGACGCGGGCGTCGTCGACGTCGTCTCGCTGCCGGGAATGGTCATCCCGCAGGATCAGAAGGCGACGCTGGCCGTTCGCGCGAAGTCGGGCATCACCTCCGTCGTCGGGCAGGCGGGCCGCAACATCACGGTGACACCGCAGGGCGAGCGCAACGGCTACTCGCTCTTCGAGCTCTCCCTCCCGCAGCTGGGAGCGAGCACCGTCACCGTCACGTACGGCGGCACCCGTGAATCCGTCCTGCAGTACTACGCGATCGAACCGGTCGAGAGGCTCATCGGGCTGCACTCCGCGTTCCTCACCTCGAAGCAGCAGGCCAGGACGACCCGCGGCTACGACGGCGCGTTCCTGCAGTGGGACCTCAGCAATCAGAAGCTGATCACCTGGGACGACTATCCCGGTGGCGGGTGGAAGGAGTGGATGGCCGGCGGCTCCGACGACCTGGGTCTGGCTCCCGCCGCCTTCCTCGCCGAGAAGAACCTCGTCGCACCGGTGAAGGCCGAGATCGACGCGATCGACTACTACATCGACAACTTCCTGCTCGGCTACCTCCAGGGCAAGAAGAACGCCGACGGCACTCCGACCTACCAGGTCTTCCGCTGGTACGACGGTCGCGACGACACCCCGAACGACCAGGGCGTCTGGCGCGTGTACAACTACATCCACGTCGCGAACACGTACTTCGCGATGCACCGGATCGCGGCGCAGTACCCCTCGCTCGGGACCGCGCGCAGCTCGGCGGAGTACCTCGAGCTGACCTACCGGACCCTCGAAGCCATGTACACGAAGGTCCCGCTGCCGACTCCGATCGGCGATGCCGCCCGTGAGCACGGACTCATGGGCGAGCAGACCTACCCCTTCATCCTCGAGGCGCTGCGCGGTGCCGGGCGGACCACCGAGGCCGACCGCCTGCGGACGCTGATCGAGGGCAAGCGCGACGTGCTGTTCGCCGAGAAGTACCCGTTCCGCTCTGAGATCAGCATCGACACGACCGGGTTCGAGTCGACGTACACCCTCGGCAAGATGTACGGGAACCGCGAACTCGTCGACCGCGTGCAGCGCTCCTCGCTCGCCTGCCGCGGGCTCCAGCCGCTCTGGTACTTCTACGGCTCCGACAACCGGCACATGGGCGAGTCCTGGTGGAACCTGAGCTACGAGTGCCAGCTCGGAGCATGGCAGCAGCACGACTACCTGGTGAACTACGCGAGCACCTCCGACCGGGACTTCGCCGACGCGACGCGATCGACCTACGGCGCCTACCTGGCGGGTTGGGCCAACATCAACTCGGGCCAGATCAGCCCGCTCGCCGCGAACATCGGCGCAGCGTCGTGGATCTACCAGAGCGAGAAGGGCGCCAACGAGTACGGCTGGATGCCGATCCTCGATGGCTGGTGGGCGTGGTCCGGCGAGTCGGCGCTCGGCTTCTGGGGAGGGGTCCGCGCCGCGACCGTCACCGTGGTGGAGGATCCGATCGTGGGCACCTACGCGTACGGAGCGGACCTGACGACGGTCGGCACCTCGTCCCGGGTCGTCCCGAAGGACGGGGTCCGCCAGCGCCTGACGATGTTCACACGCGGCGGCTTCCGCTTCGAGATCACAGGAGCCCGCTACTCCCGTGCCGATGTCGCGAACGACCTCGGCACGATCGAGCTGGTCCTCGACCGGCCCGCCGGCGTCGCCGGCACCCCGGCGATCGTCCTGTCGAAGCTCCCCGCCGGTCGCTACACGGTGACCGTCGACGGCGTCTCGACGGGCCAGCCGATCACCAGCGACGGTGCGACCGCGCGACTCGCTCTCCCCGGTCTCGCAGCGGCCACGGCGACGGTGCGTCTTGCCAGGGAGACCACCGCCGCCGTCGGCCCGGTGGTCGCCTTCGAGACGAGTGCCACCAGCCGCTGCCTGACTGCGAAGTCGATCCTCACGGTCAAGGTGACGAACCGCAGCACCGGACCGATCGACGCCGTGGTCACCAGCGCGTACGGCACGAAGTCGTTCACGGCGATCGCGGCGGGGAAGAGTGCGAGTGTCGCCTTCACCACGCGCCAGAGCAGCATGCCCGCCGGCGAAGTCTCCGTCGTCGGGACCGGGACCGTCTCCGGCCAGCGGGCGTCGACGACGCAGACGACGGCGTACGCCAGCCGCAGCTGCTGACGGAGGTGTCGCAGGAGCTGCGACGCCTCCCGCATGGCACCGGACCGGCGAGCCCCTCGGGGCCCGCAGGTCCGGTGCCTTCGCCGCGCTCGGCGCTGTCCGCGGGAGTCGGCGAGTCGCTCCGACACATCGGCGACGGAGGACTGCGGGCGCCGGCCGGTGGACCATCGATCGGCCATCGCGCAGCTGCCGCGTCTAGCGTGACCGGGTGACGTACCCGGCTGCTCGAGCACGAATCGTCACGGAGGAGACCGCCATGACCCGCCGCACCACGACCTCCCTCGGCCTCACCGTCGCCGTCGCGGCGCTCTTGAGCGGCTGCACCGCCTCGGACACCCCGGGCGCCGCGACCACTCCCGCCACCGCGACGGCCGCCCCCGCGCCGACCGAGATCACGACCGGCCTCACAACCCCCTGGTCGATCGTCTTCGCCGGCACGACGCCGCTCGTCAGCGAGCGCGACACCGGCCGGATCCTCGAGCTCGACGACAGCGGCGAGGCCCGCGAGGTCGCCGAGCTCGACGACGTCGTGCGCCAGGGCGAGGGCGGGCTGCTGGGTCTCGCCGTCGACGAGCAGAGCCGCCTCTACGCCTACTCGACCGGACCCGACGGCAATCGCATCCAGCGCTTCGACCTCGCCGGCTCCCCCGGGTCCCTCCGGCTCGAGAACGAGCGCACGATCCTCGACGGTCTCCCGTCGGCGACGTTCCACAACGGCGGGCGGATCGCCTTCGGCCCCGACGGACTGCTCTACGCGGGAGTCGGCGACGCAGGCGACCGCGCGAGCGCGCAGGACCTCGGCGCACTCTCGGGCAAGATCCTCCGGATGACCGCCGACGGAGGCGTCCCCGAGGACAACCCGTACCCCGACTCCCTCGTCTACAGCTCCGGTCACCGCAACGTGCAGGGTCTGGGCTGGGCCGAGGACGGCACGATGTTCGCCAGCGAGTTCGGCCAGGACACCTGGGACGAGCTGAACATCATCACCGCCGGTGCGGACTACGGCTGGCCGGAGGCCGAGGGAGTCGCGGGCGACGACGACTTCGTCGACCCGGTGCAGCAGTGGGCGCCGGCCGACGCCAGCCCGAGCGGAGTCGCGGTGCTGGACGGCACCGTCTACCTCGCCAACCTGCGCGGCGAGCGCCTGCGCACCGTGCCGGTCGGGGATCCCTCCTCCGCCACCGACCTCTACACGGGTGACTACGGACGGATCCGCGCCGTCACCCCGGCACCCGACGGCTCGCTCTGGTTCGTCACGGGCAACACGAACAGCCGTCTGGAGCCGCGCGAGGGCGACGACCGCATCCTCCGCATCGAGCCGCTCTGACCCGGGCGCAGAACCTCAGCTGGGAAGAGGGTCTCTCGGCCGTCAGCCGTTGGACCTCCCCGTCAGCCGATGTTCGGAGAACGCCCGAGCAGCAGTGGCGGGACGGCGGCGACTCCGACGACGACGGGCGCCGGCCGAGCCCGGTCGCAGACCGAGGATCCGGCGCCCGCTGCGATCATCGTCCGGCGAGCGAGCCTCCGATCCCGCCGACCGAGAAGTACCTGTTCAGGAACGCGAACATGATCACCGGCGGGAGCATCATCACGACCGCGACGGCCATGACCGAGCCCCAGTCGGTCGCGTTCTGCTGGAAGAACGACTGCACACCCATCGGCAGGGTGAAGGTGTCCGTCGAACGCAGGAACACGATCGCGACGAGGTAGTCGTTCCACGCGAGCAGGAACGTGAAGATCGCGGTCGAGAGGATCCCCGGCAGCGAGTTGCGCAGCACCACGCGGAGGAAGCCGCCGAAGACGGAGGCGCCGTCGATCCACGCCGCCTCTTCGAGCGACATCGGGATCGTGTCGAAGTAGGCCGCCATCATCCAGGTGGCGACCGACATCGCCGACCCGACGTAGATGATCGTGATGCCGACGAGGTTGTCGACCAGGCCGAAGTTCGCGAACAGGATGAACAGCGGCACGACGGAGGTGATGACCGGGAGTGACTGCACGACGAACAGCAGCAGCGAGTAGCCGGAGACGAGCCTGCTGCGTCCTCGGGAGAGCACGTAGCCTGCGGGAGCCGCGACCGCGACCGAGATCAGCACCGAGGCCAGCGTCACGGCGACCGAGTTCCCCAGCCAGGTGAGGGTGGCGGTGGTGGTGAAGACGTAGGTGAAGTTCTCGAGGGTGAAGCCGGTTCCGCTGGAGTAGGTGCCGGGCCGGACGGAGAGGACGAGAGTCACGACGATCGGGATGAGGATGATCGCGGTCACGACGAGCAGCAGCGTGAAGCGCCCCCACTTGCCGCGGTCACCGGGGGCGACAGCGGACGTCCGGCGACGTGCGGGCGACGGTGCCGCCTTCACGTTCTCGTGCAGGATCGACGTGCTCATTCGATGGCCGACTTTCTGATCTGGCGGTAGAGGACGACGGAGACGATGACGAGGGTGATCGTCATGAGGAAGGCGATCGCGACCCCGGGTCCTGTCTGGAAGTCCTGGAAGACCCTCCGGTAGGCGAGGACGACGAGCGAGGTCGTCGCGTCGACCGGGCCACCGCCAGTCAGCAGGTAGATGGTCGGGAAGTCGTTGACGCAGAAGATCGTCATGAGGATCCACGAGATGTACGTCGATCGGGCGATCAGCGGAAGCGTCATCAGCCGGAACTGCTGCCATTTCGAGGCGCCGTCCATCCCGGATGCCTCGTAGACGTTCCCGTCCACGGCCGCCAGTGACGCGGAGGTCATCAGTGTCATGAACGGGAACGACACCCACACCTTGAAGACGCACACCATCACCGCCGCGAGAGTGGGATCGGCGAGGAAGAGGGGCGTCCCCCAGCCCAGGGCCTGGAAGAGAGCGGGGACCGGGGAGTCCGGCGTCGCGACCAGGTAGTTCCAGGCGGTCGCCGAGACGACCACCGGGATGATCCACGGGAGCAGGAGCAGGACCTTGAAAGTGCCGGCGCCGGGGACCCGGGTGCGCAGCAGGAGCGCGAGGGCGAGGCCGATGATCCACGACCCGAAGACCCCGACCACGGTGAAGACGAGCGTGAAGCCAGCGGCTTTCCAGAAGGTGGGCGCCTGGAGCACATCGGTGAAGTTCGCGAGGCCGACGAAGTCCCCCGTGGCGATCAGGGAGCCGTTGCGCACGGACTGGATCCCTGCGTAGATCACCGGATAGGCGTTGATCAGCAGGAGAAGGAACACCGACGGAGCGACGAGGAGCACCAGAGTGAGCGCTCCACGGGAGCGGCGGCGCCGCGGGCGGAGGGGCTGCGACGCCCCCCGCCCGCTCGCGCCGACGCCGGTCGCCGCGCGCTTCAGCGACGATGTGATGCTGGTGGAGGTCATCCGGTTCGCCTACAGCTCACCGAGCGAGGCACCCAGCGCTTCGAGGGCGACCTGCGGGTCGGTCTGTCCGGCGAGCATGGTCTGCGCGAAGGCACGCAGACCCTGACCGCCGTCGATGGACGCGAGTCGCGCGTCGACGAACGAGGACCGGGCGGCGTAGGTCTTGGCGACCGGCTGCCAGTCGTTGATGATCTTCGTCTTCTCGGTGTCCGCCTGGAACTCCGGGAGAGCGGTGAGCGACTTCAGGATGGGCAGGTTCGACTGGAGGTTCTGCTGGAACAGCGGCGTCATGTTCTTGATCCAGTAGGTGAGGAACTCCTCCGATCCCTCCTGGGAGGGGGTGTTCGTGTACATCATCAGGTTGTTCACGAACTGCAGCGTGCCCTGCTCTCCGCTGGGCGAGGCCATCGGCTCGGCGACGACCACGTCGGCGTTCGTGTCGCCGAGTGTCGCGTTCAGCCCCGGGGTGTTGATGCCCATCGCGATCGTGCCGTTGGCCCACTGCGCGGTCAGGTTGTCGGTCGAGTAGCTCGGCGAGGCGGGGTCGATGATGCCCTCCAGCGCGAGCTGGCGGACGAACTCCATCGCCTCGATGTTGCGCTCGTTCACGACGTCGAGCTCGCCGTCGGGGTTGTAGAGCCCGCCGCCGTTGTTGATCATCATCACGAGCATGCTGTGCAGGCCGATGTTGTTGTTCGCGCCGGCTCCGCTGCCGAAGGCGAAGAGGCCCTTCGCCTTGAGTGCCCGGGCGACGGTGAAGTACTCGTCCCACGTCGTCGGCACGGTGAGGCCGTTCTCGTCGAAGATGCGCTTGTTGTACCACCACACGCGCATGTCGAGTGCGGAGGGGATCGCCGCGTAGCCGTCCGGGGTATTCAGGCTCTCGATGGTGCCGGGGAGGAAGTCGTCATAGGTGCCGTCGGCCTTGAACCTCTCGAGGAGGTCGTCGGCGTACGCGATCGCGCCCTGCTCGGCGAACTGGAACGCCTGGAAGCCACCGCCCGTGGACACCGCCGGGCCGGTCCTGGACGCGATGGCCGAGGAGAACGTCTGCGAGAAGTTCGACCACTGGATCACCTGGTACTCGGCCGCGGGAAGAGAGCCGCTCGGAGCGTAGGACTCGGTGACCCGCTGGGCGGCCGTGCTGTACTCCGCCGGCCCCCAGGGCATGTCCCAGAACTTCAGGGCGTCGGAGGACGAGCTCCCGCCCCCGGAGGAGCACGCGGCGAGGGTCGCCAGCGCCGCCGCGCCTCCGGCGACGCCGAGGAAGCCGCGGCGCGAGAAGGCCGAGCTCTGGAAGATGTGTGTTTGCGTCATTGCAATGTCTCCTTAGTGAGGTGAGGGGTCGGTGGGCGGTGCAGCGTGCGCGGATCAGTGCAGGAGTGGTGAGAGCGAGGCGATGACGGCTCGATCGGCCGCGAAGTCCTCGAGATCGGTGGAGGACTCCTCCGCTCGCACGAGAGCGATCAGACGGCGCCAGCTGAACCGGTGGGCGGTCTCGTAGCGGGTCGGGAGCATGGTCTGCCCGTTCGACGTCGTGATCGTCGCCCGGAGCGGCCGAGCCGTCTCGGGAGAGGGGATGCAGGCATCGACGATCACGTCCGCGCCGACGGCTCGGAGGGTGGCGGATGTCGGGACGGCGTCGCTCACCGCGCCGGTGAGGAGGACGGCGCGACCCGTGCGCAGCCGGCCCCGGACGGTGTACCCGCGCGGAGTGCTGATGACGAGGGCGGCCGACTCGAGCGGTGCGTGCGCGGCGCGCACGAGGGCGAGCTGCTCGAGCAGGGCGTGCCGGAGGGCCGTGCCGGTCGGCACGACCACACGGGCTTCCAGAAGAGCTCGCGGTTCGACGTCGGCGAGGGCGGACCTGACGTCCTCGACGCCCGGATTCCCGGAGAAGGGACGGTCGAGGACGACCGGGAAGCCGAGCGCGTGACCAGCGCTCACGTCCTCCTCGCGGGGATCGACGACGAGCACTCCTCGCGCGCCGGCCTCGCGTGCTCGGAGGACCTCGGTCGTCCATCCCGTGGAGCCGTCCACGGCGACCAGGTCCACCGCGCTCCGGCCGAACGCCAGCGAGACGGGGAGGGATGCGACGACGGCATCGATCGCTCCCGTCTCGCGCACGGTGCCGAGGGCGGCGAGGGTCAGAGCGGTCATACGAGGACCCCCTCCCCCGCCAGCACGCGATCGGCGGCGCGGCGTGCGATCTCCAGCGCGAAGCGGAGATCGTCGATCAGCGCGTCCGCCGCGATGCGGGGCGGGGCGCCGTCCACGGCCGACGCGATCTCGCGCCACTCGCCCTCGTAGCCGTTGTGGTCGGCGGGGAGGAAGGTCCGCACCAGTCCGCCGCCGACGAGGGAGGCCGTGCCCGAGCCCGCCTGGACGTACGAGGGAGTGAACTCGATCTCGGCGACGGTGTCCACTCCGATCGCCGTCAGACGCCAGTCCGGGGCCCAGTTGTCGCTCATCAGGGCGTGGAGCTCGATCTGCACCCGGCCCGCCGTCAGCACGATGAGGTACCCGAACGGGTCCAGCATCTCGGCCGAGTGCACCTCGATGTCGTCCCAGCCGGGACCGACGAGTGCGCGGACGAGCGGGAGGTCGTGGATCGCCAGCCCCATGATTCCGCCCGTGATCGCCTCGGCCGCCTGCTCGAGGCTCCGGACCGAGCCCTGCTCCGCGGGCTCCGGCCGTCCTTCCACCTCGGTCGCGAAGTCCTCGAAACGAGTATTCGGCGGCAGGACTATCGACGACCGGACGGTGTGCACGTCCCCGGTGGCGAGGCGGTCGGACACCGCGAGCCAGGCGGGATCGTAGGCGTGCATCGCGCCGACCAGGATGGGCACGCCCGTCTCGGCGCTCACCGCGGCGATGCGCTCGGCCTCCTCGCTCGTCATCGCGAACGGCTTCTCGCAGAGGATCGCCTTCTTGCCTGCTCGGCACGCGGCGATGACCTGCTCCGCGTGGAAGCGGTGCGGAGAGCAGACGGCCACGACCTCGACCGCGGGGTCGGACAGGAGCTGCACCACGTCGGTCGTCCAGGTCGCGCCGACCCGGTCCGCCACGGCGCGCGCGACCTCGGCGCTCACGTCCATGACGCGCACCACCCGGAAGGTCCCGGTCAAGCGCGCGAGCGCCGGCAGGTGGATCGCCTGGGTCACGGGGCCGGCTCCCAGGATGCCGACGCCGATCACGCGCCGACCTCGCGGTCGTCGAGCAGGTCGCGGACGGGCGAGAGCATCGTCCGGACGCTCATCGATCTCGGCATTCGGTTCTCCTCGTCGAGTGGACCGCTCGAAACTTGATCGACCGGTCAGGTTTCCTGAAACATACATGCACGTTCAGGTTTAAGCAACGACCGAATAGACTGCCGGAGGAGGCGGTCGATGACAGCGCGCGAGGACCGGGGCACGAAGCCGAGAGGCCCCTACAAGAACGGACTGAAGCGCCGTCGCGAGATCGTCGACGCCGCGACGGTGGTCTTCGGGCAGTACGGCTACCACGGCGGATCGCTCCGGACGATCGCCGAGATGGTCGGCACGACTCCGGCGACCCTGGTCGGCTACTTCACGAGCAAGGAGCTGCTCCTTGTCGCGGTGCTCGAGAACTGGAACGTCGTCAGCTCGCAGTCCGACGGCGAGCGCGGGCTGGACTACTTCCGCGCGAACATCCCCCTGATGCGCTACCACGTCGCCCATCCCGGTCTGATCCAGCTGTTCCTCACGATGTCCACCGAGGCGACGCAGGAGGACCACCCCGCCCGGCCGTTCATGCGCGCGCGTCAGCAGACCACCCACCGGACGATGACGCGCGAGCTGCAGCGCCTGGTCGACGACGGCGTCGTGAAGCCTCTCTCCCCCGAGCTCGTCGAGCGCGAGGTCAGGGTGATGATCGGCGTCCTCGACGGCGTCGAGCTCGGCTGGTTGATCGACCCGGGCATCGATCTCGAGGGGGTCGTGCGGCACCACATCGATGAGGCGATCGCGCGGTGGAGCGGTCGCTCCCTCGACGCCGTGCGCGCGGAGACCGACGCCTACCTGGCCGGGAGAGCTGCGCGGGCCCGGTCCGAGAAGGCCGACGTCGGAGTCGGCTGAGCCCTCCCGACGTCGGCACGGCGGCCCCGGCGGAGCGCACCCGCCCTTCCCCGCTCGCGGCGTCCGCACGAGCGGCCGGCGGGCGCGGACCGGCTACTCCGCGACCTCGACCGTGAACACCACGTCGTCCGGGAGGCTGCGGAACACCGAGAGGTCGGACGAGATCTCTCCCATGAGGGTCAGGGTCGGGACCGAGCTCGTCTCCTCGTAGATGATCGTGAAGCTGTCCGCGGGGTTGTAGTAGACGATGTCGCCGGGCTGGACGTCCGTGAAGAACGGACCGGTCTCGGTGAGCGGCGCGTCGAGCTCGGTGATGTACTCGATGCCGAGGTTGCGGAACCAGGGCAGCTCGACGGGGAGCATCGCGAGGAGGTCCTGCGAGACCCGGCTGTCGTTCAGCACGGCCATGACGACCTCGTCGCCCGCGGTCAGGGTGATCGCGGTCGACGTCGCGGGAGTCTCCGCGGGAGCCGTCGCGATCGGAGGCGGCGAGGCAGGGCCGGGCGAGGCAGGGCCGGGTGAGGCCGAACCGGTCGCGGAGGCCGCGCTGGTCGGCGTGGACAGGACGTCGGACGCCTCACCCGTCGATCCGGTCGAGCAGGCGGAGAGCGCGGCGACGAGGACGGTCGCAGCGAGGACGGCGGGGATTCTTCTCATGCCCCCAGTCGATCCGCGTCGCCGGATCCGAGCCAGTCCCGCCCGTAGGGTGCCCCGGCGGGACCCGCCTGCGGGATGGCGCCGGTGCCCGGGGGTTAACACGGAGGACCCCCTCCCCGCCGCTCCAGCGCGTAGCGTCGCTCGCATGGACAGCCGTGCCGAGATCAGCGAGTTCCTCACGTCCAGGCGCGGCAAGCTCACACCCGAGGCGGCCGGGCTCCCCGACTTCGGCGGGCGCCGACGCGTGCCTGGCCTGCGCCGCGAAGAGGTGGCGCTGCTCGCCGGGATGAGCTCCGAGTACTACAAGCGCCTCGAGCGCGGCAACGCCGCCGGGGTCTCCGAGGCGGTCCTCCAGGGCATCAGCCGAGCACTGCAGCTGACGGAGGCGGAGCACGCGCACCTCCTCGACCTCGTGCGGGCGGCGAACGCGGCCGCGCATCCAATGCAGCGTCGCACCGTCCCGCGGACGTCCCGCGTGCGAGCCTCCGTCCAGCAGATGGTCGACGCGATGTCGACCGTCCCGGTCTACGTGCAGAACGGGCGGCTGGACTGCGTCGCGACCAACCGGCTCGGCCGGGCGGTGTTCTCGGAGATGTTCGCCGATCAGCCGGCGCCGATGAACGCGGCGCGCTTCGGCTTCCTCGACGCTCGCGCCGAGACCTTCTACCGCGACCTGGCCGACTCGCGACGGCAGTCCGTCGCGCTCCTGCGACGCGAAGCGGGACGGAGCCCTTCGGACCGGCAGCTCACCTCGCTGATCGGCGAGCTCTCGACTCGCAACGAGGTCTTCCGCGGCATCTGGTCGGCGCACGACGTGAAGGAGCACCGCACCGGCGTGAAGCGCCTGCACCACCCGCTCGTCGGCGACCTCGATCTGTCCTTCGAGTCGATGGACCTCGCCTCGGAGCAGGGTCTCCAGCTGATCGTGTTCTCGGCGGCCCCGGGGAGCGCGTCCCACGACGCGCTCACCTCGCTCGCCCGCCGGGCCGCCGGGAGCGACCCCGTCACGACCGGCCCGGGAGCGAGCACAGCGGGGCCCTGACCCGCTCAGGCCGTCTCGGGGAAGTACCCTCCCGCGGGGCCGCGGACGGCGCTCGCGATGAGGTCCCGGGCTCGCCGCCGGGACACCGGTACGACCGGCGCCGCGAGGAGCCAGGCGAGCAGCTGATCGAACGGGAGCGCCTCGGTCGGCCACTCCGGCATGTACGGATCGCAGTAGATCGGCGTTCCCGGCTCGCTGCGCCAGCTCTGGGCGAGTCCGCCGATGTCGAGCGCGTCGTAGCCGAGCGCGTCGAGGACCTCCGCAGCCCGGGCCTTCGCGTCCGCGTCCTCCCTCGCGATCGGCAGAGTGCTGCGCTCGAGGTCCCCGGCCGGTCGAGCCCCGTTGCCCAGGCTCGCGAACGTGATGCTGTTGAACGCCTTCACGACGAACGAGTCCGCGAGGTGCGCCTGCACGAGCTCGCTCGCCGTCGACTCCCGGTCGTCCAGGACCGCGATCCGGCCGTCCCGCTGGGGGTAGTAGTTCGTGGTGTCCAGCACGACCTTGCCCGCGAGGGCGTCGGCGGGGAGGTCGGTGTGCGCGATGAGCGGGATCGCCGCGACGATCACGTCCGACTCCTCCGCCACCTCCCGCACGGTCGCCGCTCGGGCGCGCGGCCCGAGCTGCTCGACGAGCTCGGCGAGGCTCTCGGGGCCCCGGGAGTTGCTGAGGACGACGTCCAGGCCGCCGGCGACCGCGAGGCGCGCGAGCGTGCTCCCGATCGCTCCGCTGCCGATGATGCCGAGGGGTGCGTTCACGGTGGTGTCCTTCCTGGGGAGAGGGGTCAGGAGTCGTGCGAGAGCGACTCGGAGAGCGCGCGGTGCGCGTCGATCTGCTGCTGCACCGCGGCCTGCTTCTGCTCGATCGATGCCGCCGCATCCGCTCCCGCGATGAAGCGGAGGGGGAGGTCGCCGGAGTCGGACAGCGTGACGAGCGCGCGCGCCAGCTTCGCGGGATCGCCGGGCTGCTGCCCGTGCATCCCGGAGAAGGCGGCGAGAGTCTGCGCCGTCCCCTCGGCGTAGTCGTCGATCGCGATCTCGGGGTGGATCGTCGAGGAGCCCTCCACCAGCAGCTCGGTGCGGAAGAAGCCGGGCTCGACGGACATCGTCGAGACTCCGAACGGCGCGACCTCGGGATCGAGCGACTCCATCCACCCCTCGAGCGCGAACTTCGACGCGGCGTACGCCGAGGTGAAGCCGCCGCCGACGAAGCCGGCCGTCGAGGTGACCGTGATGATCTGCCCGGACCGCTGCCCGCGGAGCAGCGGCAGGACGGCGCGGGTGACCGAGAGGGCGCCGAAGAAGTTCGTCTCGAACTGCGCGCGCATCTGCGCATCGCTGAGTGTCTCGAAGTAGCCGGCGTAGAAGTTGCCCGCGTTGTTCACGAGCACGTCGATGCGTCCGAAGCGCTCGACGGCGGCGGCCGCGGCCTTCTCTGCGGCGGCGGGATCGGTGATGTCGAGGGCGACGGCGAGGAGGTTCTCGTGGTCGCCGATCGCCGTGCGCACGCGGTCGGAGTCGCGACCGGTCGCGACCACCTCGTGCCCCGCGGCGAGAGCGGCGCGGGCGATGTCGACGCCCAGTCCTCGTCCTGCTCCGGTGATGAACCAGACGTTCGTGTCAGCCATGCTCGTGCTTCCTTCGTCGAGGGCCCGTCCGGGAGTCGGGCGGGCGCTGAGGTCAGTCAACGAGGGGAGCGACGGGTCGAGACAGACCCGCTCGTGAGGGTCACCGGCAGGGTCCCCCTCGACCGCGACCGCTGCCGTAGCGTCGGGGCATGGACGCCGCCGCCGAGATCCGCGAGTTCCTCACGACGAGGCGGGCCCGGCTGACGCCCGCGCAGGCCGGTCTGCCGGACTACGGCGGCCGGCGCCGCGTCCCCGGGCTGCGCCGCGAGGAGGTCGCGCTGCTCGCGGGGATGAGCGTGGAGTACTACGTCCGCTTCGAGCGCGGGAACGCCCTCGGGCTGTCCGAGGAGATCCTCGACGGCATCGCCCGGGCGCTCCAGCTCGAAACCGCCGAGCGCCGGCACCTCGACGACCTCGTGCAGGCCGCGACCGACGGAGTCCGCCCGTCCCGGCGCCGGGCAGCGGCTCACGAGCAGCGGGTCGGTTCCGGCGTCCTGCGCCTGCTCGACGCGATGACCGGGGTTCCGGCGCTGGTGCAGAACGGGCGGATGGACGTCGTCGCGATCAACGCGCTCGGGCGGGCGCTGTTCGCGGGGCTCGACGCCCGACCGGGACGGCCGGCGAACTTCGCCCGCTTCCTGTTCCTGGATGCGCAGGCGCGCGACTTCTACCGCGACTGGGACGACTCCGCCCGGCAGATCGTCTCGCTGCTGCGCGCCGAGAGCGGGCGCTCCCCTCGCGACGCGCAGCTGGCCGAGCTGATCGCGGAGCTCCGCGGGCGCAGCGACGAGTTCGCGGGCCTCTGGCTCGAGCACGACGTCGACGAGCACGGCACCGGCGCGAAGCGGCTGCACCACCCCGACGTCGGCGATCTCGACCTCGGCTACGAGGCGATGCAGCTCTCCGGCGACCCCGGTCTGCTGTTCCTGGCCTGGACCGCGGAGCCCGGAAGCGCGTCGCAGGACGCGCTCCGGCTGCTCGGCAGCCTGGCGGGGTCCGGCGCACCGGCCCGCCACTCGAGTTAGCGCGCCGGCCCGGTCCCGCCGTCGACGGCGTCCGGCCCCGAGGCCGGTGCGGACCAGCTCGCCAGCAACCGCAGATCCTCCGCCGACCGCGATCCCTGGGATGCGGTGTACGCGACGAGCAGCAGCCCGTGATCGCTCGTGATCTCCAGCACCTCGCAGTCGAGGTCGAGGTCGCCGACGAGCGGATGGTGCAGCCGCTTCGGCCCTGCGCTGTGCTCGCCCGCGTCGCGCGACGCCCAGAGGTGGCGGAAGCAGTCGCTGCGCGTGGAGAGCTCGCCGACCAGGTCGGTCAGCGGGCGGTCGAACGGGCGGCGGCCCGCTTCCGCACGCAGCAGCGCCGCGCACTGCTGCGCGATGCGCTCCCAGTCGCGGAAGAAGACGGGAGCGCGCCCGTCGAGGAAGACGAAGCGGCAGAGGTTCCGTGCCGGAGCGTCGAGCGCCTCGGAGAACAGCGCGGCTCCCAGGCGGTTGGCGCCCACCACGTCCAGTCGCCCGTTCTGCACGAGCGCCGGTACGTCGCCCATCGCGTCGAGCAGCTGCTGCACCGGCGGGCGCAGTCCGATCGGTCGGGGCGCGGAACGGCGCCTGCGCGGCTGCTCGCCTCCGTTGGCGGCGCGCACCAGCTCGAAGAGCCGGGACCGATCCCGGTCGTCGAGCCGCAGTGCGCTGCAGAGCCCGTCGAGGACGTCCTCCGAAACTCCTCCGACACGGCCCTGCTCGAGGCGGTGGTAGTACTCGGCGCTCATCCCGGCGAGGAGGGCGACCTCTTCGCGGCGGAGCCCCGGGACCCGTCGCCGTCCGCCGAAGTCCGGCAGTCCCGCCTGCACGGGCGTGAGCCGGCTGCGGCGGGAGATCAGGAAGTCCCTGATCTCGGTGCGGGTGTCCATGCCCTCGACGCTACGGGTGTCCCGTGCGGGGAGAGGGGCCCCGCCGGTGCCCCTTCCCGCAGGGACTCTCACGGATCCCCTGCGGAGCGGAGAGTGGATCCGCCGGCAGGACTCCGCGCAGGAAGCGCCCGGGCCGTCGGCATCGACAGGAAGGACTCCTCCATGACTCCGACGCTCTCCGGAACCGTCGCCGTGATCACCGGCGCCTCCAGCGGCATCGGCCGCGCGACCGCTCGCGCCCTCGCCGCCGAAGGCGCCTCCGTCGCTCTCGTCGCCCGTCGCGAGGACCGCCTCGACGAGCTCGTCTCCGAGATCGAGGGCCTCGGCGGCACCGCCCTCGCGCTCCCCACCGACATCACCGACCGCGACCGGGTCGAGGCCGCGATCGCGACCGTCGTCGAGCGCTTCGGACGCCTCGACGTGCTCGTCAACAACGCGGGCCTCATGCTGCTGGGCCCCGTCGCCGAGACCGACGTCGAGGAGTGGGAGCGGATGATCGCGATCAACCAGCTCGGCCTGCTCTACACGACGAAGGCGGCCCTCCCGCACCTCCTGCGCGCCGCCGAGGACGACCTGCGCGGTGTCGCCGACATCGTCAACATCTCCTCCATCGCCGGCCGCCAGGCCTGGGGCGGCTTCGCCGCGTACGCGATGACGAAGTTCGGAGTGACCGGCTTCAGCGAGGCGCTGCGCCAGGAGGTCACGAAGAAGAACGTGCGCGTCGGCGTGCTGCAGCCCGGCGCTGTCGCGACCGAGCTGGTCGCGCAGAACACCCAGCGCATCCAGGAGCAGCTCGCCGCCTCCGACGCGGAGGCGATCCCGGAGCGGCTCCAGCCCGAGGACATCGCCGAGAGCATCCTCTACATGGTCACCCGGAACCGCCGCTCCTCGATCGCCGAACTCTGGGCGATGCCCACCTCGCAGGCCTGATCCCCCATTCACCGACGCACAGGAGCAGCAGCAGATGAAGAACGCACGTCTCGGAGCCCTCGAGGTCTCCCGCATCGGACTCGGCGCGATGACCATGGCCGGCACGTACACGACCGGCGGAGGGCTCGACGACGACGAGTCGATCCGCACGATCCACCGCGCCCTCGATCTCGGCGTCACCCACATCGACACCGCCGAGGTCTACGGCCCGTTCCACAGCGAGGAGCTGGTCGGCCGCGCCCTCCGCGGACGCCGCGACGGGGTCGTCGTCGCCACGAAGTACGGGTTGATCCGGCACGACGGAGGCTCGACGAGCGGAGCGATCGACAGCAGCCCGGCGAACATCCGCGCGGCCGTCGAGGGCTCGCTGCGCCGCCTCGGCACCGACCGCATCGACCTCTACTACCAGCACCGCGTCGACCCCGGCACTCCGATCGAGGACACGATCGGAGCGGTCGCCGAGCTGGTCGCCGAGGGCAAGGTCCTCCACCTCGGGCTCTCGGAGGCATCCGCCGAGACGATCCGCCGCGCTCACGCCGTGCACCCGATCGCGGCTCTCCAGACGGAGTACTCTCTCTGGACCCGCGACGTCGAGGACGGGATCCTCCCGCTCCTGCGCGAGCTCGGCATCGGCTTCGTGCCCTACTCCCCGCTCGGGCACGGACTGCTGACCGGGCAGCTGCGCTCGGCGGCCGACCTCCCCGAGGGCGACTGGCGGACGTCGAACCCCCGCTTCACCGGCGGGAACTTCGAGCGCAACCTCGCCCTCGTCGACGAGGTGCGCGCGATCGGCGCCGAGATCGGCGCGACTCCCGCCCAGACCGCCCTCGCCTGGATCCTCACCCGCGGCGACGACATCGCGCCCATCCCCGGCACGCGCCGCGTCTCGCGGGTCGAGGAGAACACGGCGGCCGACGCCGTCGAGCTCAGCCCGGAGCAGGCGGCCCGCCTCGAAGCGCTCGAACCCGCGGCGGGCGCCCGGCACGACGACGCGAACATGGCCTCGATCGACCGCTGAGCCGCCGGTCGGGGCGTCAGGCCGGAACGCCCTGCGCCCCGCCCGGCAGCAGCGGCCGCTGCATCCGCCGCTCGTAGCGCACGATGCACCGGGAGTCCCGCGCCAGCTCGTAGGCGGCGATGCACTCCGGGTCGGTGAGCGAGTCGATCCGGTACCGCTCGTAGTCCGCGAGGGACGGGAACGTGAAGAGCGCGAAGGCCTCGTCGCTGTCCCCCTCCGCCGGGAGGAAGTAGCCGTGGTGCTGCCCGCCGAAGCGGTCGACCAGGGCCATCCACCGGGTGGCGTAGTCGGTGAACACGTCCAGGAGCGACGGGTCGATCTGATAGCGCAGGTGGATCGTGATCACGCGCGTCCCCCTCGGAGTCGATCGGGTGTGGTCGTGCTGCGCATGGGTCCCCCTCGGGAGATCGGCCGTCTCCGGCGTGCGGATCCTCCGCACTGCTCCCACCGTGTCAGCGCGCCGCGTCCCGCGAGGCGCGACGACGGCCGATCACCGTCGAGAAGCCGCCAGGACGTCTCACCAGCCCTCGGGCCCCGCGCTCCCCGCCTCGTACTCCTCGAGCGGCGCCGCCCCGTCGGCCCAGTGCGCGAGCACCGGAGTGACGATGCGCCAGCACTGCTCGGCGACGTCGCCCGGCACCGACAGCAGGGTGTCGCCCTGCAGGATCCCCGCGAGCACCTGTCCGTAGGCGTCGAGGGTCGCGGTCCCGGGATGCGCTTCCAGCGTCGCGCGCTCGAGGTCGGTCAGGTCGTCGGCGCTGTTCACGAACAGGTCGAGCCCGACGTCGCCGCCCTTCAGCGACAGGCGCAGAACGGTCCCGGCGTCCTCCCCGCCCGAGCGGAGGCCCCGGGGCGGAGTCGCGGCGCGGAAGTGGACGGCGACCTCGGTGCGAGGGTCGCCGATCCCCTTGCCGGAGCGCAGCACGAACGGCACGCCCGCCCAGCGCGGGACGTCGACCTGGAGGAGGAGCTGCGCGAGCGTCTCGGTGCCGGCCTCGGGGTCGACGTCGGGCTCGTCGACGTAGGAGGGGAGCAGGCGGCCGTCGACGCGGCCCTCGGTGTAGCGGGCGCGGCGGGCCGTGGCGGGGTCGTCGCGCCAGAGGCGGACGGCACCGAGCGCCTCGGCCATCCGAGCGTGGACGTCCTGGGGAGAGACCTCGTCGGGCCGCTCCATCACCGTCAACGCCAGCACCATCAGCAGGTGGCTCTGCAGCATGTCGCGCAGCGCCCCGGTGCCGTCGTAGAACTTCCCGCGCCCCTCGATCCCGAGCGTCTCGTCGTAGACGATCTCGACCTTCTCGATGTGCTCGGCGCTCCAGCTCGCCTCGAGCAGCCGGTTGCCGAAGCGCAGGCCCAGCATCCCCATCACCGTCGCGTTGCCGAGGAAGTGGTCGATGCGCCAGAGGCGGTCCTCGGGGATCACGGCCGCGAGGGCGGCGTTGAGCGAGACGGCGTCGTCGAGGTCCTCGCCGAACGGCTTCTCGATCGCGACGACGAGGTCCTCCGGCAGCTCGATCCGCCCCAGCGACTCCGCGACCGCGTGTCCCATGGCCGGCGGGAGCGCCACGTAGAGCACGGGCGTCGACGGGCACGCGTCGAGCAGGGCCGCCAGCTGCTCCGGATCGGAGGCGTCGGTCGCGACGAAGCGCGCCCGCGAGGCGAGGTCGTCGACGGTGTGCGCCGCGATCCCCGCGTCCTCGAGGCTGCGGCGGACGAGCGCCTGCCACTCCTCGTCGCTCTGCGGCGTGCGGGCGGCTCCGACGAGGGTGAGCTCGGAGTCGCGCGCGAGCTCCGCGACCCGTCCCAGCCCCGGGAGCAGCAGCCGCTCGGTGAGGTCGCCTCCGGCCCCGAGGATCGCGACGGTGCGCCGCTGCTGCTCGAGTGCGGTGGCCTCGGGGATCCCGATCTGCTCGGTCATGGTGTCTCCTCCTGTGCGTGGTCCCGGCTCCGGCTGTCCGTCCCGGATCCGGTGCGCGTCCTGGATCCCGTGGGCGGTGCGAGCCGCCACGCTAACCGACCGGTCTGCTCGTGCCCCGAGAGGGGGCTGACCGAGCGGTGACTCCGCCGCGGGAACCCCGGAGTGCCGACGGGGCCCGCTCGAGCCGGTTCCCTCGACCGTTCGGGGTTCCCCCACCGCCCGCCGACCCGCGCTAGCGTCTCCCCCGACGGCGGACCACCGCCAGGGGGGAAGGTCCGCATGCTCGAGGAATCCGACCGGGAGCTGATGCGGGTCGTCTCCCGCTACCTCAAGCACGTCGAGAAGCTCGCCGCGACCGAGCAGATCGCCGAGCGCACGCCGCTCGGCGACGCCGTGAGCGAGCACCTCGGCGTCGACGCGACGACCCTGTCGGTCACGACCGAGGAGGTCCTCCCGCACCGCCTGGTCGACGCCGACCTCGCGCTCGACGTCCTCTCGGGAGCCGACTCCTCCGTTCTCGGCGTCGGCGGCGGCGAGCAGCGCGCCCACTCCTCGATCGGCGAGATGCTCGCGAACCCCTACAACCGGTTCGCGCCCGGCCCCGTGACGTACGCCACCCGCGCCACCGGACCCGACTCCGACCGCCGCGTGATCGCGTTCGGCGTGCGCCTGCTCCGCTTCGACGGCGTGCCGGTCGCGGTGCTGCAGCGGGACGCGATGCCGCAGGTGGGTCGGGAGACCGCGACGCTCGAGATCCTCGCGGCCGACGAAGGGATCGTGCCGGCGTTCGTCCGCCGCCTGCACGCGCTGATGATCGAGCACAGCGTGCTGCGCGGCCAGGTGCTCTCGTTCGCGGGCACCGAGTTCGGCCGTCACGCCGGAGCCGTCTTCCTCCCCCGTCCCGCGGTCGCCGCGAGCGAGGTCGTGCTCGAGGAGGGCGTGCTCGACTCCGTCGTCGATCACGTCGTCGGCATCGGCGAGCACCGCGCCGAGCTGCTCGAGGCGGGTCAGCACCTCAAGCGCGGCCTGCTGCTCTACGGCCCTCCCGGCACCGGCAAGACGCTCACGGTGCGCCACCTGCTCTCCCGCACCCCGGGAACGACCGCGATCGTGCTGACCGGGTCGAGCATCCGCTTCATCGGCGCCGCCGCCGAGATCGCGCGCACCTTCCCGCCCGCGCTGGTCGTGCTCGAGGACATCGACCTGGTGGCGATGGAGCGCTCGCACAGCCCGCAGCCGCTGCTGTTCGAGGTGCTCGACGCGCTCGACGGCCTCGACGGGGACGCCGACGTGGCCTTCGTGATGACCACGAACCGCGTCCAGGTGCTCGAGCGCGCCCTCGCCGCGCGTCCCGGCCGGGTCGACCTCGGCGTCGAGATCCCGCTCCCCGGACTCGAAGCCCGCCGCCGCCTCTTCCGCCGGTACGCCGACGCCCTGCCGTTCAGCGGGGCGGCGCTCGACGCCGCGGCGGAGCGGGCGGAGGGGACGACCGGCTCGTTCGCGAAGGAGCTCATGCGCCGCAGCGTCCTCGCCGCCGCCCTCCGCGGCTCCGCGCCCGGCGACGGCGACCTGACGGCCGCGCTCGAGGTGCTGCTGTCGTCGGCGGAGTCGCTCACCCGCCTGCTCCTGGGCAGCCCGGGCGAGCGGAGGGAGGCGGAGGGCGACGACGTCGACCCGCACGACGCAGGCCCCGACGACGCCGACCCGCACGGTGAGGTGACGACCGCGGGGTACTCCGCGTCCGCGATGAGCAGCTCCTACTCGGTCTCGTACGACGACGACCCGGGCGTCTGACGGGGGCTCGCTAGCAGCACCGACCCGGCTCAGCCAGTCCCTGCGCGGCGTCGGCGATCGTGATCGACTGCAGGCACACCTCCCGAAAGCCGGTCCCATGCTCTCCCTCGTCTACTCCAGCCGCGCCACCGCCCCGTTCGACGAGGCGCGCCTCGCGTCGCTCCTGCAGCAGAGCCGCGCCGACAACGCGCGGGTCGACCTCACCGGCATGCTCCTGTACCGCGACGGCCGCTTCCTCCAGGTGCTCGAGGGCCCCGACGAGGCGGTGCGCGAGCGGATGGACGCCATCGAGCACGATCCCCGGCACGAGTCGATCCGCATCCTGCTCAAGGAGACGACGACCGAGCGCCTGTTCCCGGAGTGGTCGATGGCGTACGCCGCCGTGCCCGAGACCGCGCAGCCCGAAGGCTTCCGGACCACCTTCGAGGACCTCGCCGGCGACCGTGAGACGAGCCTGACCCTGCCGGCCCTGCGCGAGCTCGTCCGCTGGTTCCAGGAGCGCCCCGCCGCCTGAGCGGGCGGTGGCCCCCCGCGTCGCCACCCGCTCAGCGCCCCGATCCGTCGCGAACGGCCGCGTTCCGATCTCTGCCGGGCCTCCGCCCGCGTCGATCCGTCACGGACCACTCCGATCGTCGACTCAGCCCCAGCCGAGCTCGACCAGGGCCTCGCGCGCGTCGCGACGCGGCGAGTACGGCACCTCGACCCCGCGCACCAGGCGGTAGTCCGTGTCGCCCGGACCCACCCACAGCACGCTGTCGGAGGCGGTGGCCGAGCCCAGCGCTGAGCGGATCGCCTCCGCGGGCTCCGCGATCTCGCGCACGTCGCCCCCGAGCCGGGCCCCCTCGAGCAGGGCGCGGCGGATCCGCGCCGGGTCCTCCGACCGCGGGTGGTGGTCGGTCACGACGACGACGTCGGCCCCCTCGGCCGCCGCCCGCCCCATCGGTGCGCGCTTGGAGGGGTCCCGGTCGCCGTCCGCTCCGAGCACCACGATCACGCGTCCCGGAGTCACCTCGCGCAGCGCCGCCACCGTCTTCTCGATCGAGTCGGGCGTGTGCGAGAAGTCGAGGTACACCCGCGGCCCGCGCTCCCCCGAGACCAGGAGCGAGCGGCCCGGCACGCGCGCGTGGATCCCGTCGCGCACCGCCTCGGCGAGCGCCGGGAGCGGATGCCCGGCCGACAGCAGCATCACCAGCGCGAGCCCCGCATCCGCCGCCATGTGCCGGCCGACGAGGGGGACGGAGGTGGTCAGCGAGCCGCCGGGCCCGCTCAGCCGGAACGCGGTACGCGTCGTCGTCGACTCGAGCACCTCGACCCGCCAGTCCGCGCCGGTGCCGCCGAGCGACGCGACGGTGACCACGGGCACCTCGGCCAGGTCGCGCATCCGCTCGCCCGCCGGCGAATCGAGCAGCACCACCGCCCGACGCGAGAGCGACGGATGCAGCAGCCTCGCCTTCGCCCGCAGGTACTCGTCCATGCCGCCGTAGTCGTCGAGGTGGTCGTGGCTGAGGTTGGTGAATCCCGCGACGTCGAAGTGCAGCCCGTCGACCCGGTGCCGCGTCAGCGCCTGCGCGCTCACCTCGAGGGCGGCGGCGTCGACCCCGTCCTCGACCATGCGCGCCAGCAGCGCGTGCAGCTCCGGGGCCTCGGGCGAGGTGAGCCGGCTCGCGATCTCGACGGAGCCGCTGCGCCGCGTCGCCGTCGAGCTGTGCCCGACGCGCCTCCCGAGCTGCTCGAGCACCGCCGTGAGCAGGTGCACGGTCGTCGTCTTGCCGTTCGTGCCCGTCACGCCGAAGAGCGGCGGCCGAGCGGAGTCGGTGCCGTAGACGCGCGCCGCGATCCGTCCCAGGACCCGCCGCGGATCCGGAGCGACGAGCACCGGCAGGCCGGCGACCCGAGCGGCCCCCTCCTCGTCGGTGAGCACCGCGACCGCTCCCGCCGCCCGCGCCCGCTCGACGAAGTCGGCACCGTGCGCGCCCCGCCCCGGCAGCGCGGCGAACAGCCCGCCCGGCTCGACCTCGCGGTCGCTGACGGTCGCGCTCGTCACCCGGACGTCGGGGCCCTCGAGCCGCGCGCCCGTCGCGGCGAGCTGCGAGAGCACCGCCCCCGCCGTCGAGCGCGGCCGGAGGAACGCGAAGTCCGGCACTGCGCCCCTCGCTGCTCCCGGGCACCACGATCCGGCCCGACCAGCCGATCGTAGGAAACCCGCCGACCGGGGTGAAGACGATTGACAAACCGGACCCGGTCCGATCCGCCGGGAGCGCTCTCAGCGTTGCCGCGCCCTTCGCGTCCGCCCGTGAGAACCCGAGGTCATATGATGCTTATTAATAGTCATGGAGGATCGATGTACACCGCACCGGAGCTCACGGACGAGGAACTCGAGGTCCGCCGCGAGATCAGGACCGTGAGCGACTCCCTGCTGCACCAGGTGCGCCAGGCGAACCGCTGGACGGCGCCGCTGCGCCGCATGACGATCGCCCGCAACGTGCAGGGGTCGAACAGCATCGAGGGCATCACCGCGAGCGTCGACGAGGTGGGCGCACTCGCGCAGGGCGAGCAGCCCCCGGGAGTGGGCGACGACACGGCGCGCGCCCTCCTCGGCTACCAGCTCGCGATGACCTATGTCCTCCAGCTCGCGCAGGATCCGGTGGTCGTCGACCCGACACTCCTGCGCAGCCTGCACTACATGGTGGCGTCGCACGACCCGTCGGTGCGGCCCGGGCGCTACCGGCTCGGGCCGGTGTTCGTCCAGCAGGAGTCGACGGGGGACATCGTGCACGAAGGCGCGCCCGCCGAGGACCTCCCTCCGCTGATGGAGGAGCTGGCCACGACCGTGCGCGGCACCGGCGATAGTCTCGTCGACGCGGCGATGGCGCACCTCAACTTCGTGCTCATCCACCCGTTCCGAGACTGCAACGGGCGCATGGCCCGCATCCTGCAGTCCCTCGTCCTCGCGGCCGACGACGACGTCTCGCCCGTCTTCCTCTCGACGGAGGAGTACCTCGGCCGCCACACCCAGGCGTACTACGACGTGCTCGCCGAGGTCGGCGGCGGGGAGTGGGCTCCGGGGCGCGCGCCTCCCGAACGTGCCCGCCCCTGGATCCGGTTCATGCTCACCGCGCACCTCAACCAGGCCCAGGAGCGAGCCTTCCGCATCGCCGCCGCGAGCGAGGCGACGACGGACCTGAGCACGATGGTCCTCGCGGCCGGCGTCGACGACCGCACCCTGGACGCGCTGTTCGACGCCCTCCTCGGCGCGACGCTCACCAGAGGCCGCTACATCTCCTCGCTCGCCGAAGTGGGCGTGACGGTCAGCCCCCAGACCGCGACGCGCGACCTGGCGACGCTCGCGCAGGCCGGGCTCCTCGAGGCGACCGGCGAGAAGCGGGGGCGCGCCTACACCGCCGCAGCACCCCTTCTCGCCCTGCGCCGCGAAGTCGGCCTCGGGCGCGCGTGGCGGCACGTCGATCCGTTCGCCGGCTCGTGAGCGCGACGCCGCGCCGCGGTCCTCAGGCCCGCTGCCGGAACCAGTCCAGCAGCAGCTGCGCCCGCGACGGCTCGTCCCAGCTGCTCCGGCGCTTCTGCGGGGAGTCGAAGAACGCGTCGTAGCCCGGCGCCCGCCGCAGCTCCGCGTCCTCCGGCGTCGGGAAGCCCATAGACCACTGCGGGAAGCGCCGGCCCTCGATCGACTCGCTCAGCAGCTGGGTGACGTCGGTGTGCCGCGGGTCGGCCGCGATCACGCGGTACCGCTCGAGCACGTCCTCCTCCTCGCCCTCGAGGACCTGCATGAAGCGGCCGTTCTTGAACAGGAGCATCCCGGTCAGACCGGAGCGCGCGTTGTTCTCGCGGCTCTGCCGCAGCAGCTCGGCGAGGTCGGCGTCGCCGAAGGTCTCGGAGGCCGTGCTCACGTAGGTGACGGACAGCATCAGCGCTCTCCTCCTTCTTCCTCGTCCCGGCGGAGGACCAGCAGGGTGACGTCGTCGTCGGGCGGGACCGACTCGATGAGGTCCTGGACCGCGGCGAAGAGCTCGCCGTCGTCGGCGCACGAGCGGACGAGGGCCGCCAGCTCGTCGAGCGCGGCCAGGGTGCCGTCGTACAGGTCCAGCGCCCCGTCGGAGCAGGAGAGCAGCGTGTCGCCCGGGAGGAGCGTCGTCGCGCGCGCCTCCCATCCGACGTCCTCGCCGATGCCGATCGGGAAGTCGAACGACGTCAGCCGCTCGGCGGTGCCGTCGGCGCGGACGATCACGGTCAGCCCGTGGCCCGCGTCGGCGTAGTGCAGCTCGCCGGTCCGCGTGTCGAGGCTGGTGTGGACGAGGGTCGCGAACGTGCCCGTCGCGGACAGGTCGGCGAGCAGTTGCTCGTTGACCGCGGTCACGGCCGCGCCGGGCTCCCAGCCGCGTCGGGCCTGGAACGCCGAGCGGACAGCGGAGGCGACGAGAGCCGCGGACACGCCCTTGCCCATGACGTCGGCGAGCGTCGCGTCGACGCGCCCCTCGAGCACATCGACCGAGAAGTAGTCGCCGGCCACCTCGGAGTGGGGCCGCGTGAATCCCGCGAAGGTGTAGCCGTCGACGCGCACCGGCGCGGGCAGCATCTGCCGCTGCGTCCAGCCCGCGTGGTCGGCCGCGCGCTGCTCCACGAGCTCGCGCTCCACCCACCGGCCGAGCTCGTCGAGGAGCTCCTGGTCCTCGCCGCTGAGGTCGCGCGGCGCCGTGTCGACCAGGCAGATGGTGCCCACCCGCGCGCCGTCGGCCACGCTGAGCGGGCGGCCGGCGTAGAAGCGCACGTGCGGCGGACCGGTGACCGTGCCCCGCTCCGAGAACCGCGGGTCCTCGAGCGCGTCCTGCACGACGACGATGTCGGGCTGCTGCACGACGACGTCGCAGAAGGAGTCGGCCCGCGGCGTGTAGGGGGACCCTCCCGGCCGCTGCGGCGACTTGGTGAACTGGTGCTGCTGGTCGATGAAGTTGATCTCGGCGATCGGCACGCCGAACAGCTCCTTGGCCATCCGCGTGACCCGGTCGAACCGCTCCTCCGGGCCGGTGCCCACGATGTGCAGGTCGTCGAGTGCCGCGAGTCGGATCCGCTCCCGCGCCACCGACCGATCGATCGGCGCATTCTGCGTCACGTGGCAGCACCTCTCCTCGAAGAGCACCTCCGGCCCGAGCGAGCCGCTCGCGCTCCTCCCGGAGGGGAGCACTCGAGGGAACTCTGGCAGACGACACGTGTCGGATCGACGCGATCAGCCAGTACGCCCCTCAGACGGGGGTGGCACGAAACGTCACGCGCGCCCCCGTCAGTCGTCCGTCGGACGCCGCCGCTGCCGCTTCGTCGCCGACCGCTGCTGCTTCGCCGCCAGGTGGCGCCGGGCCGATCCGCGGGTCGGCCGGGTCGGGCGCCGCGGAGCCGCCGGAGGCGCCAGCGCCGCGCTCACCAGCCCGCGCAGCGACTCGAGGGCCGCCTCGCGGTTCCGCAGCTGCGACCGCTGCTCCGACACCGTCACGGTCACGGTCCCCGCGACCAGCCGCCGCTCCAGCCGCTCCAGGAGGCGCGCCCGCTGCTCCTCGCCGAGCACCGCGGATCCCGCCACGTCCCAGGTCAGCTGCACGCGGCTGTCGGACGTGTTCACGTGCTGCCCGCCCGGCCCGGACGACCGCGAGAAGCGCCACTGCAGCTCCGACGCCGGGATCGTCAGGCCGCGCCCGATCTCGAGATCCATCGCGGCCTCCCCCTCGTCCGGCGGTCGCTCCCGCACACGGCGGCCCGGCGCGCTCGACGGCGGCGACTCCCTCCGCTCACGCTATACGGCGGTCATGGCGGAGCGGAGTGGGGCCGGGGCGACCCTCCAGACACCCCGGCCCGAGGAGCGGACGCGGACGCCCGCTCCCGTTGAACCCGGGACGCGACGGTCCCGGTGGTCTGCGCTCACGCCGGAACCGGCGCGAGGTCCCTCCTGGGCGCGACGGCCGGGAACGACGGCGCCTGGCCGCCGGCCAGGGTCTCGAGGACCCGCACGACCTGGCAGCTGTAGCCGAACTCGTTGTCGTACCAGACGTACAGCACGACGCCGTCCTCGGTCGCGATCGTCGCGAGGCCGTCGACGACGCCCGCGTGACGGGAGCCGAGGATGTCGGTGGACACGATCTCGGGCGACTCGAGGTAGTCGATCTGCCGGCGCAACGGCGAGTCCAGCGAGGCGCGGCGCAGGTGCGCGTTGATCGCGTCCCTCGTGATCGGCCGCTCCGTGCGCAGGTTCAGGATCGCGAGCGACACGTCGGGCGTGGGCACCCGGATCGAGCTGCCGGTGAGCCGTCCCTCCATCTCGGGCAGGGCCTTCGCGACGGCGGTCGCCGCTCCGGTCTCGGTGATCACCATGTTGAGCGCCGCCGAGCGGCCGCGGCGATCGCCGGCGTGGAAGTTGTCGATGAGGTTCTGGTCGTTGGTGAACGAGTGCACCGTCTCGACGTGCCCGCTTCGCACCCCGACCAGGTCGTGCACCGCCTTCAGGATCGGCGTGATCGCGTTCGTCGTGCACGACGCGGCCGACACGATCCGGTCGTCGGCGCTGATCGCGTCGTGGTTGATGCCGTGCACGATGTTCTTCAGCGCGCCCTTGCCCGGCGCGGTCAGCAGCACCTGCCGGGCACCGGGCGATTCGAGGTGCCGGGCCAGGCCCGCCTCGTCGCGCCAGCGGCCCGTGTTGTCGACGATGATCGCGTCCTCGATCCCGTGGGCGCGGTAGTCGATGCTCGCGGGGTCGTCGGAGTAGAGGAACTTCAGCAGCGTCCCGTTCGCGAGGATCGTGTCGTTCTCCTCGTCCACCGTGATCGTGCCCGCGAACGGTCCGTGCACCGAGTCCCGTCGGAGCAGGCTCGCGCGCTTGCGCAGATCGTCGGCCGAGCCGCGGCGCACGACCACGGCGCGCAGCCGCAGGGTCGAGCTCTGCCCGCCCCGCTCGATCAGGAGTCGCGCCACCAGGCGCCCGATCCGCCCGAACCCGTAGAGGACCACGTCCCGCGGCCCCTGCCCGCCCACGACCCGCGGCACTCCGCCCACGACCTCGGCGAGCTGCTCCCGGAGGAACTCCTCCAGCGACTCGGACCCCTCCCGCGTGCGGAACAGGAACGCGAGCTGCGCGACGTCGATCGACGCCGCACCCAGCTCGAGCCGTGTCAGGACCCGCAGGATCGGCAGGGTCTCGGCCAGCGACAGCTCCGACTCGTCCAGGTGACGGGCGAAGCGGTGCGCCTTCAGCAGCTCGATCGTCGACCGGTTGATCAGGCTCGTCCCGTGCAGCGACGTCACAACCCGGCGGCGGCGGTAGAGATCGCCGATCAGCGGGATCATCGTCTCGGCGAGCGCCTGACGGTCCTCCCACGTCGCGGCCTGCAGCTGGTGATCGGTCAGATTCACTCGGGGCTCCTGGAGGGTCTCGCGGTCGCCGGAGGGTACGGCGTCCCGGTGGCGTCGATGGGCCGCCGCGGAGTTCTGCTCCACGGCCGGCCGCCGGTTCCCGCTCCGCTCGGCAGGGGCATCAGCGTCGTCGCGAGTCCTCGTCGAGCAGCGGATCGGGTCGCTTCGAGCCTGGCGCAGAGGCGCGGGCAGGTGCCGGCCGGAGCCACTGTAAGAACCGGTGTTTTTACGCTTCCGTCAAACCTCGGACCGCGCCGACCGCCACGGCGGCCCTCAGCACTGCAGCACGACCGCTCCGTAGTGGGTGCCCGCGCCGGTCCCGACGAGCAGCACCGACTCCCCCTCCTGCACCCGCGCGCGATGCAGCGCCAGCGGGATCGCCGAGCCGATCGTGTTGCCGACCTCGGCCAGCGTGACGACCATCCGCTCGCGCCCCCACAGCCGCGCCATGCCCTCGAGGCCCGCCTTGCTGGTCTGGTGCGGCACCACGCGGTCGATACCCGGCAGCCCGGAACCGAGCCCCGGCCGCACCGTCTCGAGGAACGCGGGGAAGTGCCGCAGCGCCTCGATCAGCAGGCGGGTGCCGTCCATGTCGAAGCGGAAGTCGGCGAGGCGCTCGGCGGCCTCCTCGATCCGGATGCGGGTCCCGAACCCGCGGATCTCGGCGTGCATGACCCCGCTCGTGCGCGTCGTGAACCTCGACGTCGTGATGCCCTGCCCCGGAGTCGTCGCCCGGCCCACGACGACGGCCGCGGCCGCGTCGCCGATCAGCAGGGCGCTCTCGGGCTGGCCGACGTCGATGCCGCGGCTGCCGCCCTCCGTCGACACGATGAGCACCCGCTCGGCGCGGTGCGTCGCGAGGAGGAACCCCGCCTCCTGCAGCGCGAAGAGGAACGAGAGGCAGGTGGCGTGGAGGCTGTAGGCCGAGACGTCGGCGAGGCCCAGTCCGGCGGCGAGCAGCGCCCCGCCGTCGGGGATCGCCTGCAGGTGCGTGCCCGAGGCGTTGAGCACGACGTCGATGTCGCCGGGCTCGAGCTCGGCGGCGGCGAGCGCCCGCCGCGCGGCCAGCAGGCCCAGCTCCAACGGATCCTCGTCGTCCGCGAGCCAGTGCCGGGTCACGACGCCCGTGCGGCGGATCGCCTCGTCCGCGTCGATGCCGCAGAGGGCGGCCACCTCGGCCGTCGGGACGAGGCGCTGCGGCAGGGCCTCGCCCGTGCCGAGGATGCGGACGGGGAGCACATCGGACACGGTCGCGTCCCTCCTGCGCCGACCTGCCGGAGGGACGCCGCTCCCCCTGTATAGCGGGGATATGCACTCTGCGCTCTCCCGCGAGCGCCCTCCCCTTGCTGGTCGAGCAGCCCCGCAGGCGCGTCTCGGGACCCACCACCCCCGGACACGGGGATCGCGATACGCCGCTGCGCGGCTGCTCGATCAGCAAGGACGGCGCCGGCCGTCTCGAGCGGCCGCCCTCCCCTCTGCTGGTCGAGTAGCGCCGCAGGCGCGTATCGAGACCCACGTCCACCAGAAGCCCTCCCCGTCCGGCTCCGCCCACGAGGCCGCCCCCTCCCCTCGCTAGGGTGGTCCCGGCGGAGCGCGAGGGGGTCCGGGTGAGCTTCTGGGTCGTCGTGCCGCTCTTCAACGAGGAGAAGCTGCTCCGCGGTACCCTCGACGCCCTCGCGGCGCAGTCCGATCAGGACTTCACCCTCCTGCTGGTCGACAACGGCAGCACCGACGGCTCGCGTGCGGTGATCGACGCGTTCGCCGCCGAGCGCCCCGAGCGGCCGGTCCTCACGATCGGCGAGGCGCAGAAGGGCACGGGAGCCGCCTCCGACACCGGTTTCCGGTACGCGATCGCGCACGGGGCTTCCGTGGTCGCCCGCACCGACGCCGACTCGCTGCCGGACGCGCGCTGGGTGGAGCTGCTGAAGGCCGACTTCCGCGCCGGCTTCCGCTTCGTCGGCGGCCGCGTCACTCCGCGCACCGACGAGCCCGAGTACCGCTGGTACGACGGAGTGATCGGCACCGGTCTCATCCGGATCCTCGAGCGTGCCCCGGGCATCGTCTACAGCCGCCCGGGCCAGCGCTACCGGATGTTCATGATCGCCGGCCTGAACCTCGCCATCGACGCCGCGCTGTACCTCGAGGTCGGCGGCTTCCCGCGCTCGAGCATCGACGACACCGACGAGGACCTGGAACTGCACCTCAAGGTCTGCCGGGTGATCCCGGGAACACAGGCGAGGCTGAACCGCCGCGCGATCGTCCGCTGCTCCATCCGCAAGGGCAAGGCGCTGGGCTACCTGGGGATCCTGCTCTGGTACTGGGGCCGCAAGAAGGGGCTGGAGGTCGTCGATGTCCGCTGAGCCGCCTCTCCACGTCGAGCCCTCGATGTCCGCCGGGCCCCGAGCGCCCCGCCGCGTCCTCGTCACCGGCGCCACGGGCTTCCTCGGCGGGCACGCCGTGCGCGAGTTCCTCGCCGCGGGCGACGAGGTCGTCGCCGCCGGCCGCAGCCTCCCCGCCCTCGAGCGTCTTGCAGCCGAGGGCGCCGAGACGATCGCCGCCGATCTGGCCGACCTCGCCACCCTGCCCGTGCGCGCCGACGTGCTGGTCCACTCCGCCGCCCTGTCGAGCCCGTGGGGCCGGTGGAGCGAGTTCCGCGAGGCGAACGTCGACGGCACGGAGGCGATGATCGGCCTCGCCGAGCGCGTCGGCATCCCGCGCATCGTCTTCGTCTCCTCGCCCAGCATCTACTCGGCCCGCCGCCACCAGCACCTGGTGCGGGAGGACGAGTTCGATCCTGCGAGCCGGATGAGCCTCTACATCCGCAGCAAGATCGAGGCGGAGCGCCTGCTGCAGCGGGCGCTCGCCGAGGGACGGATCCGCGAGCTCGTGATCCTGCGCCCCCGCGGCCTCATCGGAGTCGGCGATCCGAGCCTCATCCCCCGCTTCGTGGCCGCGAACCGGCGCCGCGGCATCCCGCTCTTCGACGGCGGGCGCAACGTCGTCGACGTGACCTGCGTCGAGAACGCCGCCCGCGCACTGGTCCTCGCCGCCGGCACCGAGCACGCGGACGGCAGCGTCTACAACATCACCAACGGCGAGCCGACCCCGTTCGGCGAGCTCCTCCGCGCCTTCTTCGCCGCGATGGGCGAGGAGCCGCGCTTCCTCACCGTCGACCTGCGCCTCCTGACCGCAGTCGCCGAGGTCCTCGAGCGGGTCTACGCGCGGCTGCCCGGCGGGGCCGAGCCGCCCTTCACCCGCTACACCGTCGCGACCCTCGCCTACGCGCAGACCCTCGACATCTCGCGCGCCCGCGCCGAGCTGGGCTACGAGCCCGTCGTGCCGCTCGCCGAGGGCATCCGCCGCGTCGGAGAGCACTACCGGGCCGCGTCCCGTGCCTGAGTGCGAGCCCGCCCTGCGCGTCTTCGCGTGCGGAGACACCACCTTCCCGCTCTCGCGCGTGTTCCGCGGCGAGGGCCTCCCCTGCCGCACCTTCCCCTCCGCGGTCTTCCTGTACACGCACCCCAGCGGCCGCCGCGTGCTCGTCGACACCGGCTACCCGCCGTCCTTCGCGGGCACCGGCCCTGTCGGCGCCCTCTACCGGCGGATCCTGCCGGCGCGCGTCACTCCGGCCGAGACCGTCGACGCCCGGCTGCGCTCCGAGGGCCTCGAGCCCGGCGACATCGAGTTCGTCGTCCTCACGCACCTCCACCCCGATCACGTGGGCGGCCTCCGGCACTTCCCCGACGCGACCCTCGTGCTCTCGCGCGGCCAGCTGCAGAGGATCGAGCGGAGCCGCGTCACCGACGGCGTCTTCGCGGGCCTCATCCCGCCCTGGTTCGCCGACTCGGACCGCCTCGTCGTCGACGAGCAGCCGGTGAGCACGGTCGCCGGGGTGAGCGGCTTCGACCTCTTCGGCGACGGCCGCTGCGTCGTCACTCCGCTGCCCGGGCACGCCCTCGGCCACCTGGGCGTCCTCGTGGAGGGCCGGTTCCTGATCGCCGGCGACGCGGCGTGGGGCCGCGAGTTCCTGGAGTGGTCCGACCGCCTGCGGCCGCTCCCCCGCCTCATCAGCGACGACCCGGCGGCGCACCACCGCACCTCCGAGCAGCTGCTGCGCCTCGAGGCCTCCGGCATCACCCTCTGCTTCAGCCACGACGTGTACCCGTCCCGGGTGCTCCTCGACTGAGCGTCCGCGGCGGCAGGGAACAGGTGAAGCCGCCGTGCCCTCAAGGGCTACGACGGCTTCCGGAACCCTGCTCAGCTCGCGCTGCGGGATTATGCGTCCAGTGTACGGAGCCGGGGCGATCCCTGTGGCTCGCCTGATCGGTTCGGATCGACAGACGCTGCAGGAACAAGGCTGAGCGCGCGGAACCGGATGAATCCGCCGGAATCGTGGCTGCCGACCTTAGTTCTGTTGGTGCAGCGGCTCGCAACCGAGGGTGGGAGCTCGTCAAGCGCCCGGGGGGATCGAAACCGCCGTCTCCTCCTCGGTTGCGAACGCCTTCAGCGGCGCTCCGTCGCGGTCGAGGAACCGATGGTCGGCACTCCTCCTCGAGGAGGGATCGCCGTGCGCGACCCTCAGCCCGGGAAGTCGTCCGGCCAGCCGCGCTCGGCGAGCGAGCGGCGCACCCGCTCGACGTCCTCGTCCGACGGCAGCTCCGAGGTGACGCGCGCGATCGCCGCGGCGACGTCGATGCGGCTCGCGGGCAGGGCGCCCTCGGCGGCGAGGCGGGTGCCCACCTCCGTCACCTCGTCGTCGGTGAGGCGGCGGCGCAGCAGCGCGACCAGCGGGATGAAGTCCTGCTCCGGCAGTCCCGCCGGGTAGCCCGCGCGCAGCCAGCGGACGATCCGCGTGACGAGCCCGGCCTGCGGCGCGTCCTCCTCCGGGATCCCGAGCGGCCAGCCCGCGCTCGCGAGGCGGACGGAGACGCGCACGAGATCCTCGGGCAGGGCCGGACCCAGCAGGAGCTCCTCGATGCGGTGCCGCAGCTGCGCGCGGTCGAGGGGCACGCCGTCCGCGTCGGCCCGCGCGGCGTCGAGCACCAGCCGCTCGACCACCTGCTCGACCTCGTCCGCGGTGAGACTGCGCCGGAGGATGCCCAGCAGCGGCACGTAGTCCTGCTCGGGCACTCCCGTCGGGTAGCCGGCGCGCAGCCAGCCGACGACGCGGGCGACCGGCCCCGACACGGTCTGCTCACCCACGCTCAGCCCTTCGGGACGAAAACGGGCACGCCGTGCGAGAAGTCGACCTCCTGGCCGAAGCCGGTCGCGAGGATGACGCTCAGCCCCACGACCACCGCGAGCACCACGATCGCGAAGCAGGCGACTCCGATCGCGCGCAGCAGCGGGACGGGTAGGCGCGGCTGCTCCCCGGCCGCGCCACCGGCGACCGCGAACGAGCGCACGCCGAGGGCGAAGAGGACGGGGAGCCCGGCCCCGAGGAGGACGGCGACCACGGCCACCTGACCGGCGGCCTCGAAGAACAGTGCGAGCACGGTGCGACTCCTCAGGCGTTCGTGGGCTGGGGCGAGCGGCGGGCGTCCTGCCACTCGTCGTTGACGTTGTGCGAGCCGATCGCGTCGCGGCGCGAGCGGAGGTAGATGAGGACCGCGACCGCGACGAGGACCGCCGCCATCAGCAGTCCGCCGAGCGCCCCTCCCGCGAGGTGCCCGATCCACCACATGACCGCGCCGACGAGCCCTGCGGCGGGCAGCGTGATCACCCACGCGATCACCATCCGCAGCGCCACGCGCCAGCGCACCTGGGCGCCGGGGCGGCCGACGCCGGAGCCGAGGATCGAGCCGGTCGCGACGTGAGTGGTCGAGAGGGCGAAGCCGAGGTGGCTGGAGGCGAGGATCACCGCGGCCGACGAGCTCTCGGCCGCCATGCCCTGAGGCGTGTCGATCTCGACGAGGCCCTTGCCGACGGTGCGGATGATGCGCCAGCCGCCGAGGTAGGTGCCGAGCGAGATGGCGAGGGCGCAGCTGAGCTTGACCCAGAACGGCACCGACTCGGTGTCGCTCCATCCGCCGGCCGCGATCAGCGCCAGCGTGATCACTCCCATCGTCTTCTGCGCGTCGTTGGTGCCGTGCGCGAGCGAGACGAGGGAGGCGCTGCCGATCTGGCCGATCCGGAAGCCGTGGTCCAGGCCCTTCGAGGCCAGGTTCCCGACGACCTTGAAGACCAGCCAGGTGCCGATCGCCGCGACCGCTCCGGCGAGCACGGGCGACATCAGCGCCGGCAGGATCACCTTGCCGACCACTCCGTCGAGCTTGGAGCCGTCGCCCGCCCAGTTGACGCCGTCGACGCCGAGTCCGGCGAGCGTCGAGCCGATCAGCCCGCCGAAGAGGGCGTGCGACGAGCTCGAGGGCAGTCCGAGCAGCCAGGTCAGCAGGTTCCAGATGATCCCGCCGATGAGTCCAGCGAGCACGATCAGCAGCAGAGCGGATCCGCCGCTCTCGAGCAGCGCCGGGTCGGGTGCGCCGGACGAGTCCTGGATCCGGACGACCGCGTTCGTGACGGTCAGCGCCACCTCGATGCTGAGGAAGGCGCCCACGAGGTTGAGCGACGCGGAGAGGGCGACGGCGACCTTCGGCTTCAGCGCACCGGTCGCGATGGACGTGGCCATCGCGTTCGCGGTGTCGTGGAAGCCGTTGGTGAAGTCGAAGGCGAGGGCGGTGACGACGACCAGGACGAGCAGAACGAGGGGATCCACGCAGGAATCATGCGCTTGCTGACGGGCCCTGTGGCGGGGTCCCCGGATGTATTTACCGGCTATTCACTTTCACCGGGCGAGCGGGCTGCAGGACCTCGGTCGGGAGTGCTCCTCGCGCACGATCGTGGCTGACGAGCACTCCCAGCCGAGGGTGCGCTCTCAGTGACCCGAGGGCAGCGGCGGAGTGAGATCCGGGGTGTGCTCCGGGTCGGAGTCGACGACGGGCTCGTCCTCGTGCGGCACGCTCGGCAGCGGCGGAGTGAGGTCGGGGGTCGTGTCGGGATCGACGACCGGCGCAGCGTGCTTCGGCTCGCTCGGCTGCGCTCCCCGCTCGGCGGCGGCCGCCTTCTTCGCGGCCTTCTCCTGCTGGCGGCGCAGCTTCTCGGTCTGCTCCGACAGCTTGCGCGCCTTCTTGCGCAGCTTCTTGCTCGAGTCGCGCACGGCCTCGTGCGCCGCGCGGACCGACTTCTCGGCCTTCTTCAGAGCCTTCTTCGCCCGCTTCTGAGCCGCCTTGTCGTTCCCGGTGGTCTGCGCCATGGTGTCGTCCTCCGCTCGTCGGGCCCGATCGGCCGTGATCCTCCTAAAGTACCGAGCCGGGCCCGTGCGGCGCCTGGGCGATCCGCGGAGTGGTGGCGCTGGCGGCCGGGCGCGGGTCGGCGTAGAACTGCCGCATGAGCGATCGGATCTCCCCCCGCACCTTCCGCGCGACGCCCGGCACCGAGGGCTGGCGCGTCGTCGGCGACGGCGCCCGCGCCTGGTTCCCCACCGGCTCCTTCGCCCGCGGAGCCGCGCTGGTCGCCGCCGTCGCCGCTCTCGCCGACGAGGCCGACCACCATCCGGACGTCGATCTGCGATTCGGCGGCGTCGGGGTGCGCCTGACCAGCCACGACGTGGGCGACGTCAGCCGCCGCGACGCGGAGCTGGCCGGCCGGATCTCCTCCGCGGCGCAGGAGCTCGGGCTGGTCGCCGACCCGTCGGCCGTGCAGAGCCTGCAGATCGCGATCGATGCGGTCGACGTCGACGCCGTGCGGGCCTTCTGGGCCGCCGTGCTGGGCTACTCGCCCCGGGAGGACGCGGATGCGGCGGATCCCCGCGGCCTCGCCCCGAACGTCTGGGTCCAGCGCATCGACGAGACGCGCTCCGAGCGCAACACCGTGCACCTCGACCTGTACGTCCCGCGCGAGGCGGTCGAGTCGAGGATCGCCGCCGCCCTCGCCGCGGGCGGAAGGGTGGCCGACGACGACCACGCTCCGGACTGGTGGACGCTCGCCGATCCGGAGGGCAACGAGGTCGATCTCGCACCCTGGCGCGACGACAGCCCGTGGGGCGAGTGAGCGCGGGTCCGCCTCGTGCGTCTGGGAGTCCGGTTCGAAAGCCGCCTGCCCCGCAGCACCGCCGGGCAGGCTGAGGTCATGGCTTTTCAACCGAACCCCACGGGCTTCTTCGGGAAGGCCGCTCAGCGGCGGCCGATGCGCGGCCCGAGGCGCGACCGCTGGATGTGGTGGCGCCTGGGCACCGGAGTCGCGGTCGTCGTCGGCGGGGTCGTCGCACTCCTGGCCTTCACAGCGGGCTAGGCGCGACCGTGGAGAGAGTCACGGGGATCGGCGGCCTCTTCTTCGCCGCCCGCGATCCCGCGGCACTCGGGCGCTGGTACGCCGAGAACCTCGGCGTCGACGAGCCGCCGACCTCCTACGGATCCTCGTCGTGGCGGCAGGAGGCCGGAGCGACCGTCCTCGCGCCGATGCCGGTCGGCTCGAAGCACCTCGGCCCGACCGGCTGGGCCGTGAACTTGCGCGTGCGGAGTCTCGACGCGATGGTCGAGCAGCTGAGGAGCTCCGGGACGACGGTCGTGGTCGACCCCGAGCACTACCCGAACGGGCGGTTCGCCGATCTGCACGACCCCGAGGGCAACCGGATCCAGCTCTGGGAGCCGGCGGGCGCCGACGACTGACGCCACATACGACGGCCGGAAACACGAGCCCGCACGAGGGGGCTTGACTGCTGACCCCGGACGGTGAGCGGTCTCCCAGGTGCGTTCCGGAGCATCCCGGGTACTCTGGAGGGTCGTACGGCGCGGACAACCCCTCCGCGCCCGACGGTTCCCCGCCCCAGCCGCGCGCATCTCCGCGCGGCGCACGACCCGGAAACTCTGACTGCATGCACCACTCCGATCTCGCCCCGACCCCCTGCCCCCGGGGAGTCGAGCAGACCGACAGCTCCACCGCCCTCCCGACCCGGAGGCAGCTGCGCGCCCAGCAGGAGGCGCAGCGCACCGCGTCGCGTCGCGCGTCGCGTCGTCCGACCCGGCCCCGCGCCTCCGCTCTGGCGGCCATGTCGTTCGTCGTCGGCATCGCGGTCACCACGACGATGCCCGCGTTCGCCACGCCGGGCGCCCCCGACTCCGAGCTCGCTCACGACACGGCGACCGCCGTCGCGGCCGCCCGCCCGCAGAGCTTCGTCGCCGCCGGTGCCGTGCAGCACACCGTCACTCGCGACGCCTTCGCCGCCGAGGCGAAGCCCGAGGTCCTCGTTCCCACCGCGTCCCTCGACGCCATCACGGCCGGAGCGGGCGAGTCGACCGCCGCGGCGAACGGCGCCTCCGGCACCTGGGTCCTCCCCGTCTCGGGCCGCATCAGCAGCAGCTACGGCCCGCGTCCCGACGCGCCCGTGTCGGGCGTCAACCTGTTCCACAAGGGCACCGACCTCGCCGCGGCCTGCGGCACGCCGGTCGTCGCGGCCTCCGGCGGCGTCGTCGAGGAGTCCCGCTACTTCGGCACCTACGGCAACTGGGTCCTGATCGACAACGGCGGCGGGATCGAGACCGGCTACGCCCACAACAGCGAGCTGCTCGTCGGCGTCGGCGACGTGGTCGAGGCGGGCGACGTGGTCGCGCTGCTCGGATCCACCGGCGCCTCCTCCGGCTGCCACCTGCACTTCGAGACGCGCGTCGACGGCGAGGCGGTCGACGCCGTGCCGTTCATGAGCGCGCTGGGCGTGCCGCTGGGCTGACCCGCGTCACTCCGCGGACGCGCTTCAGCCCGGGGCCGAACGCGCTTCAGCCCGGGGCCGGCACCGTCCGCGGTCCGGTCGACACGGTCCCCGACCAGCGGGCGTCCGCCGGCACGGTCGTGACCACGATGCGGGCGTCCTGGTCGACGGAGATCTGCATGCTCGCGCCGTTGCCCTCGTTGGGGTCGCCGCGCGTGATGCCCTCGTTGTAGAGGCACTTCGAGCCGCTGGTCATCAGGCCCTCGATCTCGACCGTCACCTCGGCGTCCGCGGTGTCGCAGGCGACGGCCAGCCGGATCGAGAGCGGCTCACCCACCAGGCGGACCGTCTGCGGCTCCGGTGCCCCGATCTCGTCGGTCCAGGTGACCGCCGCGGTCTGACCCTCCGGCAGATCCAACGGCCCGATCGGAGTCGGGGTCGGTGTCGGTGTCGACGTGGCCGTCGCGGTCGGCGTCGCCGCCTCCTCCTCGGCCGGTGCCGTGCAGCCCGCCAGCGCGAGCACCGCGAGCACCGTCGCGGCCCCTGTCGTGGTCGTCCTTCTCATCACCATCGCGGCTCCCCCTGTCCGTCTCGGTCCTTCCGGTTTACCCGAGGTCGGCATCCGGCCGGACGGTCTCTGCGGCCCTTGCCAGGGTCCGCCGGCGCGGCGCTGCGCCCCGGCACGGAGGCGGCACCCAGAAAACCGAGCAACACTTGGGAGCGAGTCGAAGGGCGTCCGTGAACGAGCACGGAGCCGGACTCGCCGGCCCGCCGACCCCTTCGCTCCACGAGCAGGAGGTCACCATGTCCACCACCCAGCGCTTCGCCGACCGCGTCGTCCTCATCACCGGAGGAGGGTCCGGACTCGGCCGCGCCAGCGCCGTCCGCCTCGCCGAGGAGGGAGCGAAGCTCGCCCTCGTCGACATCTCCGAGCAGGGTCTCGCCGCGACCGTCGAGGCCGTGACCGCGGCCGTTCCCGGTGCCGAGACCCTCACCGTGACCGCCGACGTGTCGAAGGAGGAGGACGTCGACGCCTACGTCGCCGCGACCCTCGAGCGCTTCGGCCGGATCGACGGCTTCTTCAACAACGCCGGTATCGAGGGGAAGCAGAACCTCACCGAGGACTTCACCGCGGCCGAGTTCGACAAGGTCGTCGCGATCAACCTGCGGGGTGTGTTCCTCGGCCTCGAGAAGGTCCTCAAGGTGATGCGGGAGCAGGGCTCCGGCATGGTCGTGAACACGGCGTCCGTCGGCGGGATCACCGGCATCGGCAACCAGTCCGGCTACGCGGCCGCCAAGCACGGAGTCGTCGGCCTGACCCGCAACTCCGGCGTCGAGTACGGCCGCTACGGCATCCGGATCAACGCGATCGCGCCCGGTGCGATCTGGACGCCCATGGTCGAGAACTCGATGAAGCAGCTCGACCCCGAGAACCCGCGGAAGGCCGCGGAGGAGTTCATCCAGGTCAACCCGACGAAGCGCTACGGAGAGGCGGCCGAGATCGCCTCCGTCGTCGCGTTCCTGCTCTCGGACGACGCCGCGTACGTCAACGCCGTCGTCCTCCCGATCGACGGCGGCCAGTCCATCCAGTACTGAGCCCCGCGTCGGACGGACGGGACGCGCCGCCACGGCGGCCGATCCCGTCCGTCCCTCCGCCTCCGCGGGGGAACCCCGGCCGCCGGCGCGACCGGAGGAGAATGAGCGCATGAATCCCACCGGGAGCTTCCGCGCCGCGCGCGACGTCCTGCTCGAGCACCGCACCGACGTGGCGGCCGCCACCGAGGCCTTCCACTGGCCGGATGTCGGCCCCCGTTTCAACTGGGCCGTCGACTGGTTCGACGCGATCGCGATCGGCAACGAGCGCCCCGCACTGTGGATCGTCGAGGAGGACGGCTCGGAGCAGAAGGTCTCGTTCGACGAGATGCGCTGGCGGTCGGACGAGGTCGCCACCTGGCTGCACTCGGTCGGCGTGGAGCAGGGCGACCACGTCATGCTCATGCTCGGCAACCGGGTCGAACTGTGGGAGTCGATGCTCGCGATCATGAAGCTCGGCGCGGTGATCCTGCCGACGACGACGCTCCTCTCGCCCGCCGATCTGGCCGACCGGCTCGAGCGCGGCGAGGTGGCGCACGTCATCGCCGACGCCTCCGAGACCGCCAAGTTCGACGACGTCGAGGGCGACTTCGGCCGCATCGCCGTCGGTGGCGCCGTGGACGGCTGGCTCGACTACTCCGACTCCGCGGAGCCCTTCGGCATCAGCCCGACGGTCAGCGTCGAGAGCACGGATCCGTGCCTGATCTACTTCACGTCGGGCACGACCTCGAAGCCCAAGATGGTCGTCCACACCCACGAGTCGTACCCCGTGGGCCACCTCAGCACGATGTACTGGCTGGGCGTGCAGCCGGGCGACGTGCACTCGGCGATCAGCTCGCCCGGCTGGGGCAAGCACGCATGGAGCTGCTTCTTCGCCCCGTGGAACGCCGAGGCCACCGTCTTCGTCTACAACTACAGCCGCTGCTCGCCGTCCGCGATGCTCGAGCAGCTCGACCGGGCGGAGGTCACCACCTTCTGCGCGCCGCCCACCGTCTGGCGGATGCTGATCCAGTCCGAGCTCGGCGCGAAGCCCCGCGCGCTGGCGCAGATCCTCTCGGCGGGCGAGCCGCTGAACCCCGAGGTGATCGGCACGGTCGAGCGCGAGTGGGGTCTGGGGATCCGCGACGGCTACGGCCAGACCGAGACCACGGCCATCATCGCGAACCCTCCCGGTTCCGAGATCGTGCCCGGAGCGATGGGCCGCCCGCTGCCCGGAGTGGCGATCGCGCTGATCGACCCGCTCACGGGCGAGCGCTCCTCCACCGGCGAGATCTGCCTCGACCTCTCCACCGAGCCGGTGAACCTGATGTCGGGCTACCACGGCGACGACGAGCGCACCGCCCGCGCCCGCGCCGACGGCCTGTTCCACACCGGCGACGTCGCGGTGCGCGCGGTCGACGGCACCATCACCTTCGTCGGCCGCACCGACGACATCTTCAAGTCCTCCGACTTCAAGATCTCGCCCTTCGAGGTCGAGAGCGTGCTGCTGCAGCACCCGGCGGTCGCCGAGTCGGCGGTGGTGCCCGCACCCGACGCGGTGCGGCAGAGCATCGTGAAGGCGTACGTCGCGCTGGCCGAGGGCTGGGAGCCGACGGCCGAGACCGCGGCGGCGATCTTCGCGCACACCCGAGACGTGCTCTCGTCGTTCGAGCGCGTGCGCCGGATCGAGTTCGCCGAGCTCCCCAAGACGATCTCGGGCAAGATCCGCCGCGTCGAGCTGCGCCAGCGCGAGCAGGAGGCCTTCGATCGGGGCGAGGAGATCACGACGGAGTGGCGGAGCGACCGCGTCCCGTCCGCGGCGACCGAGCCGGAGCGCCGTATCGAGACCCGCTGACTCCGAGCGAGGGCGGATCTCGATACGGCCGCTGCGCGGCCTACTCGATCAGCAGCGTCGCCGTGCTGGTCGAGTAGCCGCGCAGCGGCGTCTCGAGACCCCGGATCGGGACAGCAGGACGGCCCTCCGCGTCCTGTTCGGCGCGGGCCGACGGCACGGGAGCGGAGGCGCGGCTCGCTCCCGTCCGGAACCACGCGGCGAGAGCAGGGGTGCCGCGCCACCGGCGGAAGTCGCGGTCGAGGGACGGGACTCCGCGGTAGCCGGAGGCGCGGGCGATGTCCTCCAGCGCACCGAGGCGGTGGGGAGTGCTCGCCATGAGGACGGATGCGAGCTCCATCCGGCACCGGGCCAGGTGCTCGTCGATCGAGAACCCGTAGGAGTGCCGGAACCGCAGGCGCAGCGTCAGCACCGGCACGCGGAGCTCCTCGGCCAGGCGGGCGGGGGTGAAGCGCGGATCGAGGAAGCGCTCGGTGACGAGCGCCGCGGTCGCGACGGCGAGCACGTCGGGTCGGTGGGGTGCGCGGGATCGGAAGGGACGGGAGGCGGGAGTCAGGCGACGAGGGAAGGGCATGGTGAGGAGACTCGCCCGCTGCCGATCTATGACGCGGTGGCGCACGATGATCTCACCATGGCGCGCCGGGAGGGATCGGCCCGCCTCACCGCCGTGCGCTGGCATGGGCACGGGCCCGCGACGAGATCCGATCGAGCTCGGCCGTCGAGCGGAAGCCCGCCGCCTCGACGGCCCGCACCCGAGCCGACTCCCCCGAGCCGGAGTCGGCGAGCAGCACGTCCTCGGCGATGGTGAGGCGGATACGCTCGACGCGGCGACGGATCGAGACCCCGTGATGCAGTCGGTGGACGACCCGCACGCGGATCTCGGAGACGCCGAGGACCCGCGCGACGGCGCCGGCGTCGAGCTCGGGCACCGCATGGAACTGCCGCAGGGCGCGGTCGACGCGATCGCCGAGTCCGGTCGGACGGCCGGGCTCCTCCGCCCGGGGTCGCCGGAGTCGAGGGCTTGCGGCGCGCAGGATCTCCGTCATCATCGTCGATCACCTCTGGTTCGGTTCGGGGCGGACGCCGACGGATCGGCGGTGCGGGCTCGTCATAGCCGGGGAGGCGGGAGCGAGCGGGCGCGCGTCCGAGCGCAGCGCGCTGGAGCGAGCGGGGTCATCTGATTATGGGTGCGCCGCGCCCGACGCGACCGGCCTGGCACACGGTCCGGGGCGAATGGCGCGAGCCGTCGCGGATCCCGCCGGTCGCGCCCAGGACGACCGTCTTCGCGACGAGTCCGGGCGGGGAGAGGAGCGCCCCGTCGATCATCGTCGTGCCGCCGCCCGACCCGCCCCGAAGGAGAACGATGCCCCCCTGCCCGCCCGCGGCGCTCTCGAGGAACCCGCTCGCTCCACCCGAAGGACCGGTTCCCCGCCTGGAGCTCGAGGTGACCGTGTCGCACCTCCCGCTCACCGCGGCAAAGGGGCTCCGGAGCGACGCGCTCGTCCTCGTGTTCTGGATCAGCGTCCGCAACGGCACGCGGGCGAGCCTCCACGACCTCCACCTGCTGCAGGACCGATTCTCGGACGGGTCGGCCGACGATCTCGAGTACGACACCGCCCCGTCGACCCTCGTGGGCTGCGCCGAGCGGATCGCTCCCGGCGCAGGATTCGTCACGGCGGCCCGCTACACCGTCCGTCCGCTCGCGACACCACGGACCATCGTGAACTCGCTCGACGTCCGGGGAACGGACGCCGACGGTGCTCCGATCAGCGGCCACGGGCAGGTGCACGTCGCGGTCCGCCCCGACCGGACTCCGTCCGTGCTGTACCCCTTAGTGAGGTAGCGCGCAACGACGAGGGTGATCCCCGACCCCTCGAAGGGTGAAACTCTCTCAGGAGTCCGGTCGCCGCGGGCAGTGTTCTGCCTGTCGAACCGCCCGAACGGCTCGGCAGAAAGGTGCACCGTCATGACCATCAGCGCGTTCGACCGGACCTCCATCGAGCGGGGCGTCACCCGCCGCGACGACGAGGCGAGGTCCTGGTTCCGCCGTATCGGACTCGAGGCGAAGGCCGTCCGGCCCTCTGCGCGTCGTCGCCGACGTGCTCCGGAGCGGCACGTTCGACGTCGTCCGGCTCTGGCACACGGCGGCCCGGCTGCACCGCAGCGCGCCCCTCGGCTCCGGGATCCGGCTCCTCATCCCCCTCGAGGGCGAGATCGTCGTGCAGCCGGACGACCCCGCGGCGCTCGAGGTGCGCGTGCACGTCGGATGCATCGCGTATCTGCGGCGCAGCCACTCCTACACGCTCGTCACCGACGGGCCCAGCGCGCGGATCGAGATCGCCCTCGAGAGCCCGCTCCTCGGCCTCCTCGACTGGGAGGACGGCGGTGCGCTGGTGACCGAGGCGGACACCGCGGGCCGGGGCATCCTGCTGTCGACCGTCAACGCCACGTTCGGCTCCTCGCTCGACGCCGACTCGCCCGCGTTCCCGCTCGTGCGCGCGGCGATCGAGCAGCTCACGGGCGCCGTGCTGGCCACCTCGCTGCCCCGGGAGCGGACCGAGACCGTGCACACCCGCGCCCTCGCGCTCATCGCGGCGATGTCAGCGGATGCGAACCTCTCGGTGCAGGAGGTCTCGGAGCGTCTCGGGGTGCCCAAGCGGACGCTCCAGCGCGTGTTCGCGGCCAACGGCACGACCGTCTTCAATGAGATCCGACGTGCGCGGCTGGCGACGGCGCGGGCGGTCCTCGGCGATCTGTCGGCCCCTCCCGTTCCGGGCCACGCGATGAGCGGCTACCTCCGCTCGCAGCGGTTGCAGCGGGATCTCCGGCACCTCGAGCCGGAGGCGTCCGAAGGGCTGCACTGACGGTACTCGCCCGCCTCCCCTCTCCGACGATAGGGAGGGGAGGCGTGCCCGTGCAGGCGGATCTCGAAGCAGCAGTCGGGCGCCTCCCTCCGACGTGCGCTCGGCGGGCCTACTCTGGCCCGACCGGTTCTCCGTCACCCCTCCCCGCTGTGCCGGCGGGAGACGGCCGCACCCGTCTCCGCCCCCGAGGATCATCCACTCATGATCGACACCGACAGCCGCGCCGCACTCCTCGCCGTCATCGATCAGCACCGCGCGTCCGCCGCGGTCGACCTCGAGGGGTGCAGGCGTCCTGACTACCACGCTCCGGGCGGCCCCTCGTGACGCCGGATCCCGTCGCCCGACGGCTGACGTCCGCGGTCGACCAGGGCGACTGGACGGCGGTCCTCGACCTGCTGCGCTCCTCGTACACGCATCTCGTGCAGGTCGAGCCCGCGGTCCTCCTCCGTGCCCTCGAGCGCATGCCGCCGGAGGTCCTGGACCGGTCGCCGCGCCTGCGGATCGCGATGGCCCATCTCGGCCGCACCCTCCACGGCGACGGCTGGGTCGAGCCGGCGCCCGGACGGCGGCCGCTGCCGGTGCCGCTGTCCGCGGCCGATCAGCTGAGCGTCTGGGCGGCACGGGGCTCGGTGTCGCGCGGCCAGGGACGGATGGAGGACGCCTTCCGGCTGATGGAGGACGCTCGGGCGCTGCTGAACCGGCTCGCCCCCCTGGAAGAGGCCTCGCTCTCTGCCGCGCTTCCCGAACTCCTGCAGGAGTGGGCGCTCACCTGCGAGCAGGACTCGCGCCTCGAGGAGGCCCTCGAGCTCCACGCCTCCGCGCACGAGTGGGCGATGGTGATCGGCCATCGCACGATGACCGCCTCGACGGCGGGATCGGCGGCGCTCCTGGAGGCGGTCGCCGGCCGCAACACCGCCGCCAGCGACTGGCTCCGGCGAGCGCCCGACCTGGACTGCGCCGCCCGGTCGGCGAGGCCCGTCGTCGCCGCCGTCCTCGCCGAGGCGCTCCTCCGCGCTGATCGGCTCGACACCGACGGCGCCGCGCTGCTCCTGGACGGCCTCGACGGCACGGCCCTCGGGGAGCGCGGTCCGGCGGTCGACTTCGTCCGAGGCGTCGTCGCCCGCGGGCGGCCGCTGCTGTCGGACTCGGTCCTGCACGACGTCCGCGCGTCCCTGAGGGTCGCCGGGCCCCGGCCGGGACGGGGGCATCCCGAGATCCTCGACGCGGTCGAGGCCTTCGCCGACGCGGCGGAACGGCGGGTCCCGCAGGACGGACCGCTCTCGATGATGGCGCGGATCACCGCGGCGACCCGGGCGCTGTCGGCGCAGCTGCGCGGCGACGAGGCCACCGCGCGCCGACTCGCCGCGCCCCTCCTCGACTCCGCCGAGTGCCCCCGCGTGCTCATCCCTGCACTGCTCGCCGCCTCCGCCGACCCCGCCGGCGAGGTGGAGGAGGTCGCGGCGCTCGCGCACGCTCACGCGAGCTTCGGGGCGTTCGGCCTGCTCCCCGCCGACCGGCGGCAGCGGATCGCCGACGAGCTCGCGGCCTCCGGCGACCACGACGTGGCGGGGCGACTGCGTGCGATCGGCGAGCCGGCGGAGCTCACTCCGGCACGACGCCGGATCGCCTACGCGGCCGCCCGCGGCGCCTCCGCCCCCGACATCGCCGAGGAGAACGGGATCAGCGTCAATACCGTGAAGACCCAGCTGCGGGCGGTCTACCGCCAGCTGGGCGTGCGGTCGCGCGCCGAGCTCGCGGCGGCACTCGACGGGATCCCGGCGGCGAGCCGGGGCGACGAGGCTCCGGAAGGCTGAGAGGCCCGCGGGGCGCTCAGCGCGGGTAGGGCACCGACGCCGCGGGCCACGACGAGGCGAGCAGCTCGGAGCGGAGGCGGTGGTACTGCTGCACGGCGCTCAGGGAGTCGGTGCGGAACGCGATCGACACGGCTCCGTCGCGCCAGTAGTCGTCCCAGCTCTCGTAGCGGGTGAAGACCCGGTCGCCGATCGCCTCGAGCAGCTGCCACGCGCGTTCCGCGGGCAGGTAGCCGGCGACGTAGGCGTAGCGGACGGCTCCGATCGCGCGCTCGGCGTCTCCCGCGAGCAGCAGCACCGGAGGCCGGCCGCCGAGCGGCTGGGCGCGCTCGAGCAGATGGAACTCGCTCTCGCCGGTGAGCGCGGCGACGCGGGAGCGCATCCGCTCGGCTTCATCGGACGCCGACACCTCGGCGAAGCGGGCCGACAGGGGGCCGACGGCTAGCACGTCGGCGACGAAGAGCTCGAGATCCTCGGCCGATGCGATGCGGAAGTCGCGATCGAGCGCCGCGCGCTGCTCGCTCAGCACGGGCATCGGCAGCTCCGTCCAGGGCGACCCCTTGGCGCCGTCGGCGAAGCGGGCGCGGAGCGGCTGCGGCAGCTCGGCCCACGTCGGCTGGAAGGCGAGGGACGAGTTCCACCCGCCGAAGGAGAAGTCGCTCACGGCGTCCAGAGCCAGCAGCTGCTGCTGACGGAGGGTCGGCGACGGGGTGCCCGCCTCGGCGAGGTAGGCGAGCTGCTCCCGTCGCGGAGCACCCGCATCGCGGACGGTGAAGACCAGCGAGCCGACGGCCAGGCCGATCGCCATGCCCACCGCGAACGTGAAGAAGGGGAAGGCGGGCTCGCCGCCCTCGTCCCCGGCGAGGCCGAGCACGAACCCGACGACTCCGAAGGGGGCCGCGAGGGCCGTCAGCAGCACGGCACGGCGGGCGCCGGCCCGACCGGAGCCGCGTCGGCGCTGATCCGCGGCCCGGGTGAAGCGCAGGCGGGGGCGGACGGGGAACTCGACATCACCCGGGTGATTCTGCAGCGGCACGGTCGCAGCCTAGGGCCTGGTGAACGCGAGATCGCCGTCGCGAGCACGGCCTGATCGTGCGAGCTGCAAGGAGGGAAGCGAAGGCCACTGCGGGCAGTGGTCGAGATTCCCGACGCCGCAGATCGTGCGATCAGGACGAGCGGAGCACGCGAGATCGTGTTCACCAGGCCCTGGACGGCGGGGCAGCACGGGGCCGAGACGGATGTCGGTGACGTGTGCGAGCCTCGAGGCATGAGACTCGCCGAAGCCCTCCTCGAACGGGCGGACCTGCAGAAGCGGATCGAGGCCCTCCAGTCGCGGATCGTCGCGAACGCCTCCTACCAGGAGGGCGAGGCCCCGGCCGAGGACCCCGCCGAGCTGCTCGCCGAGTGCACGCGCGCGCTCACCGCACTCGAGCGGATCGTGACCGCGGTGAACCTGACGAACACGGCCGTGCTGATGCCGGACGGGCGCACCCTCACCGCCGCCCTCGCCCGGCGCGAGACGCTGCGCGCCGAGCACTCGATGCTGGTGCGCGCGGCCGACGCGGCGGCCGGCTCGTGGGGTCGGCGTCAGATGCGCAGCGAGCTGCGTCAGCTGTCCGCCCTCCCCGTGAAGGAGCTGCGGACGCGCGCCGACGAGATCGCCCGCGAGCTGCGCGACCTCGACGCGGCGATCCAGCGCACCAACTGGGAGGCCGATCTGGTGGTCTGACGCGGAGCGCGGTGAGTCGGTAGGCGCACCCGGAGCGAGCACACACCGTCGGGCCGGCGGTTCATCCGGCCCTCTGTCGACGCGGTGGGCAGCGTCACGGCTCCGGCCGTCACCACTCAGCCCCGCACCGAGGACCGGTGACCGCGCAGACAGGACACCTCATCACCACGTGCTGGCCGGACGCCGAGGGCGGGTTCGGGGACCTCACTGCGCTCCGGGGGCGGGCCGCGACGGCCGGGACGGGGGTCTCGAGACGCCGCCGGCGGCGGCTACTCGACCAGCGAGGGTGGGGCGGAGTCACCGATGCGGGGACGCCGATCAGGGCCGCTCCCAGCCCCGACCGGCCGCTCGGGACACAAAGTCTCTCAGGGTATCGGAAGCCCCTTGACAGGGGACAAGGAGGCGAAGAGACTCTCGCTCGACGCCACCCGAAGGCGTCCAGCGACGCCACCCGAAGGCGTTCCCGCTCGGTCCTCCGCCTCACCCACGGAGGCACCGCGCGGAGTTTTGTGGATCCTCGAGGAAGAGGGACCAGATGTCAGGAAGAACTCCGCGTGCGAAGCGGACCCCTCACTCCGCGATCAGGCCGGGGCTCGCCGTGGCCCTCACGATCGCGTTGGCGGCGGGGATGGTGGGCGCGACGAACGGCGCGAGTCAAGCGGCTCCCCCCGCGCACACCGAGACAGAAGCGCACACGCACGCCGTCGAGGAACCGGCTCACGACCACACCGCCTCCGAGGAGGCTCCGCACGACCACTCGAGCACCGAGGCCCTGGCCGTCGTGTCAGCCGCGGCGGTCACTCCGGCGAGCATCACCTGGCTGCAGCGAGCGTCGGCGGCCATCGCGCGCGCCGAAGCGGGCGGAGTCGCCGTCGGCGGGAAGCTGTACGTCTTCGGCGGGCAGTTCTCCGGAGTCACGCAGACGCTGCGCTCCGACCGATACGACCCGGCGACGAACAGCTGGACGCGCCTGCGCGACCTCCCCGAGCTGATCACGCACGCGCCCGTCGTCGCCGACGGGACCACCCTGTGGATCCTCGGCGGCTACGTCGGACTCGACAAGAAGGACTCGTCGCGGCGGGTGTGGAAGTACGACATCCCGACCGACACGTACACGGCGGGTCCGGCACTGCCGGCCGCGCGCGGCGGCGGCGGCGCGGCGATCGTGGGCCGTCAGCTGCACTACCTGACGGGCGCCGTCCGGCAGGACTCGACGGGCGCCTCGACCGTCGACCACCCCGACCACTGGGTGCTCAACCTCGACGGCGGCACCACGTGGACGGCGTCGACGCCGGTGCCGAACCCCCGCAACCACGTCGGCACGGTCGTCCTGGGCTCGAAGATCTACGTGATCGGCGGGCAGCACCGCGAGAACGAGTCGGGCACTCCGCAGGTGCAGGTGGACGCGTTCGACGTGGTGACGAAGACGTGGACCCGACGCGCCGACCTGCCGGTCGCGCGCGGCCACATCAGCGCCTCCACCTTCGCGTGGAACGGCAAGGTCCTGGTGCTCGGCGGCTCCGAGGCGGGCGCGGTCTCCTCCCGGACCCTGTACGAGTACGACCCGGCGACCAACGCCTGGATCACGCGCACCAGCCTCCCCGAAGCGCTGAAGAGCCCGGTCGCCGACCTGATCGACGGGAAGATCATCGTCAGCGGTGGACGCACCGCGTCGGGTGCGACCACGAAGACGTGGTCAGGATCCACGACCACGACCACGTCGCCGTCGCCGTCCCCCTCGCCCTCCACCGGCACCGCCGGCGCCTGGAGCACCGGACCGGCCCTGCCGATCGACCTCCTCGACGCGGGCGGTGCCGCGATCGGCACGAAGATCTACGTGGTCGACGGCAAGACCAGCACCGGCCCCAAGTCGTCGCTGCGGATCTTCGACACCACCACCTCCGCCTGGACCATCGGCGCCGGGCTGCCGGGCAGCGCGGTCGAGAACCCCGCGGTCGTCGCGCACAACGGCAAGCTCTACGCCTTCGGCGGATCGACCGGTCCGTTCTCGGGGGCGTCCAGGAGCCTGTACCGCTACGACCCGACGACCAACGCCTGGACGGCGCGGGCGAGCATGGCGACCGGCCGCGGAGGAGTCGCGGGCGTCGTCGTCGGCGGCAGGATCTGGGCGATCGGCGGGATGGACTCGACCGGCGCCTCGCTGAAGACGACCGAGAAGTACGACATCGCGACCAACACCTGGTCGGCTGGTCCGTCGCTCCTGACGGCTCGCGACAACCCCGGGGCCGCGGTCGTCAACGATCGGATCCACGTCTTCGGTGGCCGCACCCGACTGGCGAGCGGCACCGAGGTCAACCCGAACCTCGCGAGCGCCGAGATGCTGAACCCGCTCTCGGGGGGCTGGCTGTCGCGCGCTCCGATGCCGACCGGACGCCGCACCATGGCGGTCGGAGTCGTGAACGGACGCGTGATCGCGGCGGGCGGCGAGAAGCAGCCGAGCGGAGCGACCTGGCCGCAGACGCAGGAGTACGACCCTGCGACGAACACCTGGCGCTCCTTGCCGAACATGATCACGCCCCGCCACGGTGCCGTCGGCGCCGTCGTCTCGGGCAGGCTCCACGTGATCGCGGGCGGCCCCCGAGGCGGATCGTCCTACAGCCGGGTGCACGAGATCCTCACCCCGACGAGCGCGTCGTCACCGTCGCCGGCGACTCCGCCGCCCACGCCCACTCCCTCCGGAGCGACGTCGGTCAAGGTGCGCTTCGCCACCGCGACCGCGACCCCTCCCACCGGCTACCTCGCCGACTGGGGGCAGCCCTACGGAGCTCGCACGAGCGCCGGCCAGGGCAGCGGCCGGAGCTACGGCTGGGTCCGCGACGGCTCGAGCACCGCGATCGACCTCACGTTGAACGGCCGCCTGCGCACCGGGACCCCCACCCTGGACACCCGGCTTACCGGTGTCATGCACATGGACTGGCGAGGAGGCACCACGGGGACCCGAGGTGCGGGCTCATGGGAGATGGCCGTTCCGAACGGCCTGTACTCGGTGACGATCTCGGTCGGCGACGCGGGGAACTACTTCGACAGCGTCGACCAGGTCAGCATCGAGAACCAGAACGCGGTCGCGAGGTTCGTGCCCAGCGATGAGGACCGGTTCCGGACGGCCGTCCGGACGGTGCAGGTCTCGGACGGACGGCTCACGCTGAGTCCCCGCGGCGGAACCAACACGAAGATCAACTTCGTCGAGGTCGAGCCGGTGCCGGCGAGCCCGGACCGCCCGCAGGTGGCGAGCGTCACCCCGGTCAACCTCACCACCGGCGCGACCCGCGACATCAGCGTCACCGCCGGCCTGGCCGTGACGGCGGGAGGGATCGCCACGTCGACCCTCACCCGGGAGACGGTGCGGCTGAGCGTGGCCGCCGACGGCTCGTCGGTCCCGGCCAACGTGAACACCAGCGGCGGCGGCGACGTCATCGTCCTCACTCCTGACGCCCCGCTCGTCGCGGGCACCACCTACCGCTTCGACGTGACGAGCGCGGTGCGGGACGTGTCCGGCAACGCCTTCCACCCCTGGTCGAGCGTCTTCACGGTGGGCACGGCCAGCGAGGGCACCGGCATCACCGGAGTGGCCTTCGACCAGGTCGCGACGACCGCGACCGGGCAGGGCTTCACCAGCGTGGCGATGGGCCCCGACGGCAAGCTCTACGCGGCGACGCTGGACGGGTACCTGTTCCGCTACCCGGTCGCGGCCGACGGGTCGCTGGGCACCGGCGAGCGGATCGACACGATCCGCACGCTCGCCGGCGGAGCGCGGACGGTGATCGGCCTCGCGTTCGATCCGGCCGCGACGGCTGCGAACCCGATCCTCTGGGTCACCGAGAACCGCAAGTACGTCGGCGTCTCGGACGTGCCGGACTGGACCGGGAAGATCGTCCGCCTGTCGGGTGCGGCGCTGCAGAACGGCCAGGACGTCGTCGTCGGACTGCCCCGCTCGGCCCGCGACCACGAGAGCAACTCGCTCGCCTTCAAGGACGGGATGCTCTACCTCACCCAGGGCAGCAACACGGCGATGGGCGCCCCGGACTCCGCCTGGGAGTACCGACCCGAGAGCAAGCTCAGCGCCGCGGTGCTGCGCCTGGACCCGGCGAAGCTGCCCGCCACTCTGCCGCTGAACGTCAAGACCGCGGAGGGCGGCACGTACGACCCGTCCGCGCCCGGCGCGGCCCTGACGCTCTACGCGACCGGGGTGCGCAACGCCTACGACCTGATCTGGCACAGCAACGGGCGCCTCTACGTGCCGACGAACGGATCCGCCCGCGGCGGCGCCTTCCCGGCGACCCCCGCGACGCTCCCCTCGTCGTGCACCTCCCGACTCGACGGCCCCTGGACCGGACCGAGGGCGCCGGGAGTCGGCTCCAACCCGGTCGACGAGACGGACTGGGTGTTCAAGGTCGCCCAGGGCGGCTACTACGGCCACCCCAACCCGTCGCGCTGCGAGTGGGTCTTCAACGGAGGCAACCCCACCTCGGCGCAGGACGCGTTCGAGGCGACCGCCTACCCCGTGGGCGTGCTCCCCGACCGCAACTACCGCAAGGCCGACGTGTTCGACGCCGGGCTGCACGCGTCGGCGAACGGGGTGATCGAGTACCTCGGCGGCGGCTTCGGCGGCGCACTGAAGGGCAAGCTCATCGTCGTCCGCTACAGCGCGAGTCAGGACCTGATGGTGCTGGACCCGAGCGGTGCCGACGGCACCATCGTGAACCGCACGCTCGGGGTGGCCGGGTTCAAAGGCTTCGACCAGCCGCTCGACGTGGCGCAGCACGCCGCCTCGGGGAGCATCTACGTCACCGAGCTGGGTGGGCGGAAGATCACCCGCCTCGTTCCGCGCGGCTGACGCGCGCCGGCCGTCGGCTCCTGCGAGCGCCGGCCGGCCCTCCCCCCGCGACCGCTGCTCCGCGGTCGCGTCCCCACCGCGGAACCCGTCGTCGCTATCCGGTGCCGTCACCGCGGCTCGACGGGCGTCGTCCGCCGACACCTCCGCGTCGGCGGCGCCCCTCCTGCGCAGCCCCCAGACCCCGTGCCCCGAAGGACCATCATGAAGTTCAGAATCGTCTCCGCAGTGACCGCGGCAGTGACCGCCGTGGTCCTGCTCGTCGCCCCGACCGCCGCGGGCCTCGGATCGAGCGCCTCCCGATCAGCGACCGGAGCGGTGTCGATGGCGCAGACTCCGGTGACTCCCGCCGCCACGGCGTCGGCGACGGAGCTGCTGCAGTTCCTCTCGGCGCTGCAGTACCGCTCGAGCGACAAGTTCCTGACGGGCCAGTTCGTCGCTCCGAACTACGGCCGCCCCGAGCGGTCGACGCCGGGCATCACCCTGACCACCGTGCAGGACTGCTGGAACTACCACATCGGGCGCGTGCAGACCGCGACGGGCGAGTCCCCCGCGCTCGTCGGCTTCGATCTCACCAATCGAACGTTCGACAAGAGCGGGACGGCGACGACCGCCGCCAACATGCCCAGCGACAGCAACATCCTGGCTCCCTCGATCGCGCACGCGGCGAAAGGCGGCGTCGTCACGCTGAGCTGGCACGCCTCGAACCCGTGGACCGCGGAGGACGCGTGGTCGCGCATCCCTGCCGGCCACACCCTGTCCGAGGCGTACACGCCCGGCACCGCCGCCTACGGGGAGTACATGCAGTGGCTCACCCGGGTCGGCGACATCCTGCAGCACTACTCGGACGCGGGCGTGCCGGTGGTCTGGCGTCCGTTCCACGAGATGAACGGGACCTCGTTCTGGTGGGGGTACCACGCCAGCGGCGCGGCTCCGGCGTCCCAGTACACGGCGCTGTGGAAGCACATGTACGACTACCTGACCGTGCAACGCGGGCTGACGAACGTGCTCTGGGCGTGGTCGCCGAACAGCGGCACGGCGTTCGGCCGGGCGATCACCGACCGCTACCCGGGCGACGCCTACGTCGACGTGCTCGGCCACGAGCGCTACTGGAGGGAGCTGACCGACACCGCCCGGTACGACTGGATGATCCAGAAGAACAAGGTGATCCTGTTCACCGAGGCGGGGCAGACCACGGGCACGTCCGCACCGTGGGACACCACGCAGATGCTCCGGGAGGTCCGCGGCCGCTTCCCGAAGGTCGTCGGGGCGATGAACTGGATGAAGACGACCGTCGACTACAGCATCATCGGCAACCTCAACGCACCCGCCTACATGAACGACCCCCTCAGCCTGACCCTGGACGAGATGCCGGGCCGGATCACCGACAACTCCGCTCCGACGGTCCTCTACAGCGGGATCTGGACCCATTCGGCCGACGCGGGCTACTACTCCGGCACCAAGTCGGTCTCGAACCGCGCCGGCGCGCGGGCGGCCCTCACGTTCACCGGCACCTCGGTGTCGGTCTGGGGGCGGAGGATCGCCACCAACCCCGGGAAGTTCGACCTCTACGTCGACGGGCGGCTCCAGCAGGCGAACATCAGCACGGCCGCGTCCGTGAACCAGTTCGGGATGAAGCTCGCCGAGGTCACGGGGCTGGCCGCGGGGACGCACACCGTCGAGGTCCGGCTGACGAATCCGGTCGGCTACGTCGGCTTCGACTACTTCGGCGTGAAGTGAGCGCGGCCGGCGCTCAGCCGAGGGCGCGGAGCAGGCCCGCCGGTGCTCAGCCGAGCGCGCGGAGCTGCGCGGCGAAGAAGGCGAGCGAGCGGTCGACCTCGGGCAGCGACGGCGTGCGGTTGAGGTGCCCGTGGGGCATGCCCGCCGCGAGGTACCCCGTCGCGGCGACGCCCGCCTCCGCCAGCTGACGCAGGAGGAGCTCGGCCGAGCCGCGCAGTTCGTCGAACTCGCTCACCAGCACCGAGATCGGCGGGAGCCCGGCGAGCGGGGCGGCTCCGGGCAGGGCGTCGGACGGCAGAGCAGAGAGGCGGCCGACGTAGTTCTGCACCATCGCCTCGATGCTCGAGGCGGGGAAGCGCATCGCGGCCGGCAGCGTCAGCAGCTCGCGCACGACGTCGTCGTCGACGGTCGGGTTCGGGAAGTGCGCGAACGGGTAGGCGAGGAGGACGTGCTCGGGCCCGGGCGCCCCGGCGTCGCGCTCGCGCAGCGCGGTGGCGAGGGCGAGCGCGGCACCGGCGCTCGCCCCGCCGATCGCGACAGGGTGCTCGCGCGGGGTCTCGGCGCGCACGTGCCGCCACGCGGCGTGCACGTCGTCGAGCGGCACGGGGTAGCGGATGCTCGCGCTGGCGAGCCGGTAGCCGACCGACACGACGCGGGCGCCCGAGCGGCCGGCGAGCTCGGCCGAGACGACGTGCGACTCCGGCATGTCGAGGTCGCCCGCGGCGAAGCCGCCGCCGTGCACCCAGAGCAGTGCCCGACCGGACGGCTCCGCGGGCTCGTAGATCCGCAGCGGCACAAGGCCGTGCGGGCCCTCGATCGCGGCCTCCGAGACGCTCACGCCCTCCGACAGCGTCCACGGGGCGGGATCCACGGCGAACTCGGCGAGGCGGGCCGCCTGCTCCGGATCGAGCGGATCGATGACGCCCTCGAGCAGGTGCACGCGGGCGGCGAGGTACGGGTCGAGCGGCACGGGCGCCTCCAGGTCGTGGGTACGCCGACACGCTACCGAGCGCGGCGCTCCAGCAGGACCACTCCGTCGAGCAGCACTCCCTCGTGGCCGTCGGGCCCGGAGGCGGTGCGCTCTCGGGTGCCGACGATGCGCTCGATCCACTCGGTCGGGTCGAAGGCGAGCTCGGCGAGCTCCTCCTCGGGCGAGGGCAGGTGCTGCACGGGGTGCTTGTGGCCCGACCAGGGCGGAGGGGCGGCGTGCGTGACGATCGCGAGGCGTCCGCCCGGAGCGACGAGATCGCCCGCGCGCCGCAGGATCGCGGTGCGCGGCAGCTCGACCATCGAGTGCAGGAAGCTCGCGCAGACGAGATCGAACGGCCCGGCGGTCGGCCAGTCAGCGCCGAGGTCGGCCTGCCGGAACTCGACGGCGAGTCCGCGATGCTCCGCCTCCTGTCGGGCGCGGCCGAGCGCGGTCTCGGAGAGGTCGAGGCCGGTGACGCTCCAGCCCTGTGCGGCGAGCCAGAGGGCGTCGCCGCCCTCGCCGCAACCCAGATCGAGGGCGCGGCCGGGCGGCAGGTCCTGGACGAGGTCGACGAGCGCGGCGTTGGGCCGGCCCGACCAGATGCGGTCGGAGTCGGCGTAGCGCGCCTCCCAGTGGTCGCGTGCGGTGGTCATCGCGGTTCCTTCCGTCGTGGTCGAGGATGCCGGGTGCGGGGCGGCGGGGCGAGCGGTCGTGCTGGAACAGCAGGAGTCGCCTCTCGGGAAGGGGTTCCGCGACGCCGCGAGCGCCGATTAGCGTCGGGGGCATGGCCCTCCGACTCGAAGAGATCATCGTCGACTGCACCGACTTCCGGATGCTCGGGCACTGGTGGCAGGAGGCGCTCGGCTGGGACGTCGTGGACGAGGACGACGAGGGCATCGAGCTGCTCCCTCCGTCGGGCCGGGGGCCGAGCCTGCTGTTCCTGGACGTGCCGGAGCGCAAGAGCGTCAAGAACCGCCTGCATCTGGACTTCGTGCCGGACGACCAGGACGCCGAGGTCGCGCGTCTGCTCGGGGCGGGCGCGTCCCGGGTGGATGTGGGTCAGGGCGAGCAGTCCTGGGTCGTGCTCGCGGATCCGGAGGGGAACGAGTTCTGCATCCTCTCCGCGAGGGAGTGACTGGCAAGCGCTTCCCATGCATCCGCATGGAGACTTCCTGAGAAGTCAAGGGTAGAACGAGCGTTCTCCTCCCCCTAGCATCGGTGCGAACCACCCCGGACGGGTGGTACCGAGTCGAGGGAGAGACCGTGAACGCGTACGAAGGGCCCGTGGCGGCCGTGGGTGCGTCGCAGGCGCAGCAGCAGCGCGAGATGCTCGTCGGACGCGTGCTCGCCTCGCGCGGCTCCGGGCTCTACGCCTACGCCTACCGGCTCACGCTGTCCGAGTCGGCGGCCGGCGCCGCCCTGCAGAACGCGGCCGTCACCCTCCGCAGCGGGTCGCCGCAGGTCGTCGACGAGGCGTCGGCGCTCGAGCTCGCGCGCACCGAGATCGGCCGGGCGAGCCTGGAGCGAGGCGAGCAGGCGGTGTCCACCGTCGCACCGGCCCGCCTGCGCGACGAGGACCTGCTCCGCTCGGGCTTCCACCGCCGCCTCCACGCTCTGCCCACGCTCCAGCGCCAGTGCTGGCTGCTGCGGCACACCGGCCGGCACGACCTCGACGCGATCGCAGGGATCCTCGGCGTCACGCAGGAGCAGGTGCGCTCGTCGCTCGCCGCCGCAGCGTGCGCGCTGGTCGAGGGGGAGCTCGCGGAGGCGGAGGGCGCCGAGTAGGCGCTCCTCCGCACTCTCACGAGGGGCCCGAGAGGCGCCGGGTCGAGCCGGCGGCACCCCTCAGGCGCTCAGGACCCGGGGACTCGCCCCGGGAAGTGCGTCAGTCGAGGTACTCGATGTCGTCCCACGGCTCCTGGACGTCGCCCGTGTCGCGGTCGTCGTCCGGAACCTCGTGGTCCTCGAAGATCACCGGCACGCCCGGCGACACCAGCGCGCTGACCTGACGGTTGCCGACCACCACGAACTCGACCATGCCGCCACCGGCCCGGGACGCCTCGGTCGTCGACTGCTTGAGTCCCGCGACATCCGCTCCCTGCGAGAGCCCGTAGGTCTTGCCGTCGATCGTGACGGTGGTTCGGATCATCAGGTGGCGCTCCTCGTATCGGTCGTGTCGAGACTACGAACCGGGCGGAACCCGCTCCAGGCCTTGCGGACGGCGCGAAGGACTGGCACGGGACGCCGGTCGGGCGAGCGGTGGCGGGAGGATGAGCGGATGATCCGGCTCCTGCGCTCGCTCCGGCACCTGCTCGCCGCCCGCCTCGGGGACCTCGGCGCGGGCCTCCTCGCCTCCGCCCTCGACCGCGCGGCCGCGCACGACCCGCGCGTGGCCGCGGCGCCCGCGTGGCACTCCTCCGCCCCTCGCGTCAACGGGGGCGCGGCGGGCGAGGAGCGCGACGTAGCGTTGCCCGCGAACCGCACGATCCGACACGACCAGAAGGAGGATCCGATGACCGACAAGACCACACCCGGCGACGTTCCCGACACCGAGACCGTCGATCCGGAGCACGTCGACCCCGACACCGCGACCGACCCCGAGGGCGACCCGGTCGAGAACCCGTCGGGCTGACGCCCGCTCGTCACGGAAGCCCCGAGCCGCTCCGGCGCCTCGGGGCTTCGTCGCGTCCGGGGCCCGGCGCGTCTTCCGCGCCAGTCGTCTCGGTCGCGGAGCCAAGCGGGAGTACAACTTGTACACTGCGTACACGCATACCAAAGGATCCCCCTCGCCCATGCCCCTCACCGTCGACTACCCGACCGCGTCCGACGCCCGCAAGCACCTCAAGGACGTCCTCGACTCCGTGCAGCGCGGGAGGATCGTCACGGTCCGCCGGGACGAGCTCGTCTCGGCCGTCGTGCCCGCAGACCGACTCCGCGACTACTTCTTCCACACCGTGTCCCCCCGGGTCTCGCTCACACGGGAGGACGACCGCGTCATCGCGCTGATGGACGATCGGCCGTTCGTCTCGGAGGGAGCGGACGTCGACGACGCTCTCGACGACCTGGCGCTCTCCCTCCGCGAGTACGCCGAGGACTGGGAGGATCGCCTTCAGCACGCCCCGAACCACGCCGGGAACTGGGCGCTCGTGCAGTTGATCAAGCTGTCGACCGAGGAGGAGCTCCTCGCCTGGTTCCGGCACGGCGGTGAGTGAGAAGCGACCCCCCGCCACCCGTGAGCACCACGACCGGTTCTGCGAGACCGAGGCGTGGGTGCTGGTCCGGGGCGCCAGCGGGAAGCCCGTCACCCACCACCGCACCTACGAGCTGACCCTGTGGGACGGCCGGTTCCTCCGCACGAGGATCTCGCGACCGGTCGACAGGAGCGAGTACGCCGCCTCGATGTGGTCGCACATCCTCCGCACACAGCTCGAGGTCGTGCACGACGTCTTCTGGGCCTGCGTGCTCGAGGGTGTGCGGCCCGATCGAGGAGAGCCGCAGCCCCTCCCGCCGAGGCGGTCGGTGCCCCTGTACCTGCGCGATGCGCTGCGCGATCAGGGGGTATCGGACGACGACATCCTGGGGCTCGACGCCGCCGGCGCCGCCGAGCTCCTGGCCCGGATGTACACGAACCGGGGCGAGTGACTGTGGCGCCGTTGGGCACGTCCTGCTGCTCCGAGCGGCTCGACGCCGCGAAGAGTGCCCAACGACGGTCCCCAGGGGTCAGGCCGACTCGACGTAGCGGCCGAAGCGGCGGTCGCGGGCCAGCAGGGCCTCGCGGGCGGAGTCGTGACGCACGTCCTGCACGCGCAGGACGACGAGGAGGTGGTCGCCCGCGTCGTGCACCTGCTCGACGGAGCACTCGAGGTGCAGCGCGGCACCGTCGATGGTCACGGCTCCGGCCTCCGAGGCGGTCCACGCGACTCCGGCGAACCGGCCCGCCCGGTCGCGCGACGCGATCCGCAGCACCGCCGCGTCCTGATCCGAGCCCAGCACCGAGACTCCGAGACGCGCCGCGCCGGCCAGGTGCGGCCAGGTGCTGGAGGAGCGCTGCACCGCGATCGTGCACAGCGGCGGATCGAAGCTGACGCCGAGGGCCAGGGTCGCCACCACCATGCCGATCGGGGCGCCGTCGACGAGGGCGGCGATCGCGGCGACCGGAGTCGGGACCGCGCGGTGCGGCTGCACCACCGCGTCCAGGAGGGTCACCGCGCCTCGCCCACCCGGAACGCGGAGCCGGGGTGCCCGGCGGGCAGCGTCGGCACGCCGCGTCCGAGGATCCGCTCGCGCATCGATCCGGAGCGGGGCGTCTCGGGCAGCATGCCGCGCTCGCGCAGGAGCGGCATCACCTGCTCCGCGAAGTCGCGGTAGGTCTCCCACGAGCCGTAGGTGTACTCGATCAGGAAGCCGTCGACGTCGGTGCGGTCGACGATCTCCTGCAGCTGATCGGCGACCGACTCCGCGGTGCCGGTGACGCGCATGCCCCCGATCGAGGACGTGATCACGTCGAGGATCTCGGCGACGGTCGGGCTGTACTCGGGCTGCTGGAACATCGCGAGCATGGTCTGCCCGACCTCGGTCGTCACCTCGGCGAGGGTCGCGTCGAGCGGGAACGACATCAGGTCGACGCCGCTCCAGCCCATGAACAGCGCGGCGGCGGCCTCGCGCGAGGGCGTCGCGTCGAGCTCGGCGCGCAGGCGCACCGCCTCCTCCTCCGTGTCGCCGACGATGATCGAGACGGAGGGGATGACCGTGATGTGCCGCGGGTCGCGGCCGTTCGCCTCGGCCCGCGCCCGCAGGTCGGCGACGGTGGCGGCGGCCTTGCCGAGGTCGCGGTCCTGGATGAAGACGCACTCGCCGTAGCGGCCGGCGAAGGCGCGGCCGGCCGAGGAGGTGCCCGCCTGCAGCAGGAGCGGCGTGCGCTGCACCGACGGGATGGCCGGGAAGTAGCCGTCGTAGCGGAAGTACTCCCCCTGATGCGTGATGCGGTGCACCTTCGCGGGGTCGGCGTAGGTCCGGGTCGCCTTGTCGTAGACGACGGCGTCGTCCTCCCACGCGCCCTCCCAGAGCTTCAGGCACAGCTCGACGAACTCGGTGGCGCGGCGGTAGCGCTCGTCGTGGGGCGTGACTCCGTCGTGCCCGAGGAGCTTGGTGAGCGCGACCTGGTTGTCGGAGGTGACGATGTTCCAGGCGATGCGGCCCTTCGTCAGGTGATCCAGCGTGGTGAAGGTGCGGGCGTTGAGGTAGGGCTGCTGCGCGGTGGTGGAGGCGGTGACGACGAAGCCGAGGCGGTCGACGGTGGCGGCGAGCCCGCTGACGAGGGCGAGCGGATCGTGCACGGGCACCTGCACGGCCTCGCGGATCACGACCTCGGACACGTCGTCGCCGCTCATCGGGTAGCCGAGCGCCTCGGCGAGGAAGAGGAAGTCGAAGCCGGCGTCCTCCAGCTTCCGCGCGAGGTCCTGCCAGTACTCCAGAGTCGCGAATCCGCTCGTGTCACCGCGGGGGTGGTGCCAGGCGTTGCTGATGAAGTTCGGCGTGAACTCCTCGAACGCACCGAGGAAGATCTGCTTGGTCACGGGTGCCGCCCTTCGATGGCGATCGGATGCTCCCGATCGGAGGGCTGATAACCTCGCGTTATCAACACGGCGATGATAACCAGGAGTAATCAGCTGCCGCAAGACCGCACCACCGCACCACCCGGAGGACCGATGAGCGACGACGCCGCGGAGGCACCCGCCCTCGCCTCCGAGATCGGCGCGCTCGTCCGCGCCCTGCGCACCTCCCGCGGCCTGTCGATGCGGGCGCTCGCGGCCGAGGCCGGCGTCTCGCAGCCGTTCCTCTCGAAGCTCGAGAACGGCCGGCTGCTGCCCAGCCTCTCGACCCTCTACGCCCTGGCCGCGGCGTTCGACGTACCGCCGGCCGAGCTGGTGCCGGCGATCGCCTCCTCCGACGACACCACCCCGGAGGCGCACCTGCGCGCGAGCGACGCACCGCACGCCCCGCGCGCGCGGCTGGTCGCGGGGGGACCCGGGCGCCGGACGGAGGCGTACCTCTTCACCGCGCAGCCGGGCCAGTCCGACGACGTCGACTTCGCGCATCCGGGCGAGGAGTTCGTCTTCGTGACCGAGGGGGCCGCCGTGCTGACCTACGCCGACGGGGCGTCCCGCACGGTGTCGGCGGGCGAGTCGATCACGATCGAGACGACGCGCCCGCACCGCTGGTCGGTGCCGGCCGACGCGGCCGGGGCGGCGCGCTACCTGCTGGTGACGACGCACTCCGGCTGAGGGCCCGGCGCGCGAGACCGCGAGATGCCACTCCGGTACGCCGGGGACGGCGTGTCGTGTACCGGAGTGGCATCTCGCGGGGGCTCACCGAGGGGTCAGCGGCAGCGCTTCGCCGCCGACTCGATCGGGACCACGGCGGAGGCGGGCGTGCCGGCGACCGTGCCGCGCACGTCGACCGTGAGCGAGAAGGCCGGCACCGAGCGCAGCGGAGTGGGCACCGTCACCGACGCGGACTTCCCCGCGGACAGCGACGGCAGCTTCGCGCTGCCGTAGGGCGTGCGCACCGAGAGGGCGACCCGGTCGGTGCCGCCGTTGGCGGCCCTCACCGCGATCACGGCCTTGCCGGCCGCGCAGGTGACGGTCGCGCCGAGGTTCACGCGCAGCGCGTTCTCGAGGGCGCCGAGGGAGTCGCGGAGTCCCTGCTCCGCGGCGTCCACGTCGGCCTGCGTCGCAGCGGATCCGGCGAGCACCACGGCGGCGATCGTGCGGCTCTCGTCGAGACGCGCGAGCGACTCCTCGGTCCACGCGTCGCGGTCGACGGCGTCGGCCTCGGCGAGCGCCGCCTCGAGGGAGGTGGTGTCGGCGGTCGACTCCGCGGTGTCGGCGACGAGGCGCACGTCGTCGAGGACGCCCCACGCTCCTCCGGTGAGCGCGAAGTCGGCGGCGATCTCGACCACGCCGTCCTCGCCGACCACCACGGGGACCGTCGTCGTCGAGAAGGAGCTCCAGGTCGTGAGCACCAGCGGGGCGCTGGTCGTGCCTGCGGAGGTGGTCGCGCTCAGGGTGCGGACGTCGCTCGCCGGGCTGTTGGTGCCCTGCGTCGTCGCTCGCAGCGTGTACTCGCCGGCGGGGACTCCGGTGATCGTCTGGCGCGCCGAGGTCTCGTAGGCGGTGCCGTTCCAGAAGGTGACCGCGAAGTCGCCCTCGGCGGCGTCACCGGTCTCGGTGCGCGCCGCCGGTCCGGTGAAGGTCCACGCCGACGTGTCCGCGTCCTCGAATCCGGGGTTCCGCACGAGGTTCGGAGCGACGACCACGACGGTCGCCGAGACGTCGAGCCCCGAGTCCGTGCGACCGGGGATCGTGTACTCGCCGGGTCCGCGGATCCAGGAGGCGGCTCCGCTCCAGGTGACCGCGGGCGTCTCGACCGTGCCGTCGTTGAAGTTCACCGAGACGGTGGCGGGGAGCTCGACCGGCTCGCCGTCGACGACGGTCAGCTCGACCGCGTCCACCCCGGTGACCGCGCGGGGCGCGACCGCTCCGGTGTCGACGTAGCGGAAGGTGCTGAGCGACTCGAGCGGCGTGCCGTCGGCGGCGAAGAGGGCCTGGTTGTCCCAGCCCGATCCTCCGAAGTCGTCGCCCACGTGCACCGGGTCGTAGGGAGCGGCGAAGCTCGTGGCCCAGCCGGAGCCGTCGCGCTCCCAGAGCACGCGGTTCTGCTCGACCTCGCTCGCGGGGCCCACCGGCAGCCAGGCCGGCTCCCAGTAGTAGACGCCGATGCCCGCGTCGCCGACCGCGTGCACGGCCGCGATCACGTCGCGCAGCGCCGTGGCCTGGCCCTGCACGCTGATCGGGTAGTCGTCGGTGACGGTGCTCTCGTCGATGACGTTGGGGTAGCCGTCGCCGTCCTCGAGGGTGTGCGCCCACGAGGTCTCGGCGACCATGACCTTCTTGCCGTAGGTGTCGGCGATCTGCGACAGCGAGGCCGTGAGGTTCTCGGGGCTGCCGTGCCAGAACGGGTAGTAGGAGCTCGCGAAGACGTCGTAGTCGACGTCGAAGCGGTCCAGGCCCGCGGCGATGGCGGAGTAGCGGCCCGGCGTCTCGGGATTGGTGAAGTGCACCGCGACCTGCGCGTCCGGCAGGACCTCGCGGACCGCGGAGCTGCCGGCCGAGAACAGCCCGGCGAGGGTCGCGTCCATGTCGGTCGCCGCGCGGCTGTAGCCGGCCATGCCGTTGTTGGTCTCGTTGCCGATCTGGACCATGTCGACATCGACGCCGGCGTCCTCGAAGCGCTGCAGCGACTCCGCCGTGTAGTCGTGCAGGGCGGCGGTGAGCTCGGGAGCGGCGAGGCCGGCCCAGGCCTTCGGCGCCAGCTGGCGGGCGGGGTCGGCCCAGAAGTCGGAGTAGTGGAAGTCGACGAGCAGACCCAGTCCGGCGGCCGTGGCGCGCTCGCCGATCTCGATCGCGCGGTCGACGTCGACGTCGCCCGCCCCGTAGCCGTTGCCCTCGGCGTCGAACGGGTCGTTCCAGACCCGGACGCGGACCGAGGTGACGCCCTCGTCGGCGAGGACCTCGAAGACGTCGGCCTCCTGACCCGTCTCGTCGCGGAAGACGACTCCGCTCTCCTCGAGCGACAGGACGCTCGAGATGTCGGCGCCCTTGATGAAGTCGGCCGGGAGGCCGTCGACCTTCTCGACGAAGATCCCGGCGTCGACCGGTCCCTCCGCGGCGGAGGCGCTGGTCGCTCCGACGCCGGCGAAGGCGCCGAGGAGCGTGGAGACCGCGGCGACGGCAGCGGTGCCGGCGGTCCTCCTGGTGCGTGCAGACATGCGTGTCCTTTCGTGGTGCGACCGCCGCCGGGCCCTCGTGCCGACCGCCGCGCACACGGAGGCGGAGGGGAGGGAGGAGCCCGGACGGGCGGGGTGAGGTGGTGGCGCTCGGAGCGCTCACGGGGCCTTCGGAGCGCGCAGGAGCGGGCTCGAGGCGGATCGGTGCGGTGCGGTTCTCCTTTGAACTGTGTGCGCTCCCAGTCTGCGGAGGCACTCAAGAGCCGTCAAGACGGTTCGGCGCAACCGACCTGCGTCAATTCGGCTGTGCGGGACTGGGAGCGAGCACAGTTCGGCCGTCGTCAGCGGGAGGCGCCGCCCTCCCGGCTCATGGGATGATCACCCGGGGCGGCGAGAGGGATGACGATGGGCCAGCTGATCTACGGAGTCGCTCCGGCGGTCGAGATCGACGACCGCGCGCTGCGGCACGTCGAAGCGGTCATCATCTCGAAGCTGCGCCGCAACGAGAGCTTCTCGTTCCACTGGGACGGCGAGCCGGACGTGGGCGAGGACGTCACGCGCTCCGACAGCGGCCGTCACGGCAGCGTCTGGGTCTCGAAGAGCTCGTCGCTCTACTTCAGCTACGACTCCCCCGGCGGCCAGCCGCTGAACCGCGCGTGGATCGACCTGCTGCTGCGCTCGGCGCTGTCGCCGGCCGGACTGCGCGTGCTGCCCGAGCCGAAGGCCTGAGGCGGAGGCCTCGCCGCCGCTTCTCCAGAACTTGCGGTAATCGCGTGCGCTCACCGCAACTCGTGCGGGAACGGAGGCGACCCTCGCCGCCGCTTCTCCAGAAGTTGCGGTAACGGCGCGCGCTCACCGCAACTTTTGGAGGAGCGCGAGCGGAGGCGGGAGCGAGGAGCGGGAGCGGGGCGAGGGAGGGCGGGGCCGGGCGTCAGCCCTGCTGCTCCGGCTCGGCGACGACCTGCAGGCCCGACTGCGAGCTCGCCGACACCATCAGCGCGTCGACCCACGTGCGGTTGATCGCCGGCTGGCGTCCGCCGAAGAACTTGTAGGAGAGCGGCACCGACGGGTGCAGCCAGATCTTCATCCGTCCGCCGCCCGTGTCCTGGGTCTGCGTCCACGAGAAGGCGAAGGACTCGTCGCGACGCAGCTTCGCCGTGATCACGATCTCGAGGTGCGCGAGCAGCCGGTCCTCGAAGTCGGCCTCGATGCCGCCGGGGTAGATCAGCAGTCCCATGGGTGCTCCGCTCCGGCCGCGAGGCCGCCGTGCGCGCCGGAGGATCCGGAGCCGCACCCGATCATCCCAGCATCCCCCGCTCTCGCCCAGCGGCACCCGCCCCCGCGTCACCGCAGCGCCGGCTCCCTCCGCGTCGCCTCGGCGGCCGCGGCGAGCACCGCCCGGACATCCCCGGAGCGCTCCCAGACCGCCCGCTGGAACTGCGCTCCAGTGCCGCGGGCGAGCATGCGCCGGATCCCCTCCCTCGCGACCTCCTCCTCCCCCGACTCCTCCAGCGCGGCGCCCGCGTGCACGAGGAGCCGCGCGAGCATCTCGGCGGCCGGGACGGCGTGGCAGCTCACCGGATCGACCAGGTCGCCGCACACTCCCCACCGGCTCGCGAGCCACGCCGACACGCCGATCACCGGGGTCGGGACGGGCAACGGAGGGATCCCCTCCCGCCACTCGCCAGCGGCCGTCGCGACGAGAGCGCGGGCGAGCACCCCGATCAGCGCCGCGTCCTCGGGGTGCAGCGGCACGTCGGCGAGGCGGACCTCGACGGTCGGATGGCTCCGCGACAGCCGCGCGTCGAAGTACACCATCCCCTCGTCCAGCAGCACTCCGGAGGCGACGAGGCAGTCGGTCACGCGGCGGTACCGCTCCGGGTCGCCCCAGATCTCGGACGGACCCGAGGTGGGCCACCGGCCCCACGCCTGGTAGCGGTAGCTGGCGTAACCGGTGTCGACCCCCGAGGCGAGTGGCGAGTTCGCGCTGAGCGCCAGCAGCGCGGGCAGCCAGCCGCGGATCCGGTCGAGCACCGCGACGCCCTCCTCCGGCGAGTCGATCGCGACGTGCACGTGCAGTCCGCAGGTGTACTGGTCGCGGGCGACCTGGCCGAAGCGGTCGAGGATCCGCCGGTAGCGCACGTCGTCGGTGAGGTGCGGCTCGAACGCGGCGGGGCTGGTCGCGGTGGCGACGGCCCTCGCTCCGACGAGGCGGGCGGCGGAGTCGGCGAGCCGGCGGCCGTCGAGAACGGCCTCGAGCAGCTCGTCGGCGGTGCGCTGCGGCGCCGCGTCCGCCTCGATCTGCTCGGCCTTGAGCTCGGCGGCGAGCGTGCTGCGTCCCCGCACCGCGCCCGTCGCGAGCAGCGCGGGAGCCGCGGGGACCGGAGTGAAGGTCTCGGCGTCCACGAGCAGGAACTCCTCCTCGACGCCGAAGGTCCTCATGCCGCACCGTCGGCGAACGAGCACCAGAAGCGGGCGAGGACGGCGGCGCCGCGCACGACCACGTCGAGGTCGACGCTCTCGTCGCTGTCGTGCCAGTGGTCCTCCGGCAGACCGGTGCCGAAGAAGACGACGGGCGCGTCGAAGAGCCGCGCGAGCAGCTCCGCGGGCCCACCGCCGGCGTTGCCCATCCGGCCCGCCTCGTCCACGCCGCGCACCGCGCGGACGGCCTCGTCCAGGGCGTCGAGAGCGGCCGAGGGCGGAGTCCGGTACCCCTCCTGCGCGCTGTCCTCGGAGATCTCGACCACGTACTCCAGCTCGGGGTCGGCGTGCTGCTCGACGAACTCGCGCATCCGCCGCGCGACCGCGTGGATCGGCTGCCCGGGGACGGTGCGGATGCTGAGGTCGGCACTGGCGGAGGAGGGGATCACCGCGCGGGGCATGCCCGTGGGGTCGCCCGTGAGCAGACCGACGACCTCGAGCGCCGGGCGCTCCCAGAGGCGCTCGAGCACCGACCAGCCCTCCTCACCGCGGATGGCGCGGGTGCGGGTGCGCCGCAGCCAGTCCTCGTCGGTGTAGCCGAGCGCGGCGAGCTCGGCCCGGCGCTCGAGGGTCGGCTCGGGCACGTCGTCGTAGAAGCCGGGGAGGAGGATCCGGCCGTCCGCGTCCTGCAGGCGCGCGAGCAGCTCGGCGAGGACCAGGCCGGCGTTCGGAGCCGGACCCGAGACGGCTCCGCTGTGCACGTCCTTCTCGGTGCCGTGCACCTCGAGGTGGATCGGCAGCATGCCGCGGACGCTCATGCAGATCGCGGGCTCGCCGGCGCGCCACTGCAGGGTGTCCGAGAACACGACGGCGTCGGGACGGAGCCCGTCGAGGCGGTCGCGGATCAGGTCCTCGAGCCCCGGCGAGCCCAGCTCCTCCTGCCCCTCGATCAGCAGGACGAGCGAGACCGGAGGGGTGCCGCCGGTGACCTCGCGCAGCGCCGCGACGGAGAAGAGGTGCGCCAGGACCTGCGCCTTCGCATCCGAGGCGCCGCGGCCGTAGAGCCGGCCCTCCCGGTGGACGGGCTGGAACGGCGAGGTGACTGTCCACTCCTCCGCCTTCGCCGCGCGCACGTCGTGGTGGCTGTAGACGAGCACGACGGGGGCGCCCGGGTCCTCGGCGGGCCAGCGCGCGATCACTGCGGAGGACTCGCCGGTGGGGTGCACCGCGACCTCGGGGAAGCCGGTCTCGGCGCAGAGCCGGGCGAGCCACTCGGCCGAGCGCCGGACGTCGTCGACGTGCTCGGCCATGCCGGCGACCGACGGGATCGCGACCCACTCGGTCAGGCGGGAGCGCAGGAGCTCGCGGCGGGCGCGGAGGACGGCGAGCAGTCGGCCGGTGTCGACCCGCGTCGCGGCGCGGGGAGCAGTGCTGGTCATGCGCTCATCCCAGCCGCCGCGGCCCGGGACGCGGAGGAGGCTTGACAGCGGGACGGAGCGGGCCCGTCTGCTTGGATGAGGGGGTGAACGAGGATCTCGAGCCCGCCGCGGAGCTGTTCAAGGCGCTGTCGTCCTCGTCGCGCCTCACGCTGCTCCGACTGCTCGCCGGCGGAGAGGCGACCGTGGGCGATCTCGTCGTGCGCTCGGGGCTCTCGCAGCCGCTCGTCTCGCAGCACCTGCGGACGCTCCGCGCGGCGGGACTCGTCTCGGTCGAGCGGGTCGGCCGAGAGGCGCACTACGCGGTCTCGGACACGCACGTGACGCGCATCGTCGAGGACGCGATGAAGCACGCGCTGGAGACCGCCTGACGACGCCCGCCTCCTGAGGATGAGTGTCATCCTCGATTGGACGCACGTATTGCAATGCGTTTATGCGTGTGGTCGACTGGGTCAGCGGCGGACAGCCGCACCGACCCCGATCCTCCGAGAGGCACCGCCATGAGCACCACCGAGACCCACGCCGAGCACGCCGTCGCCGAGCACAGCCACGGCACCGACTGCGGTCACGAGAGCGTGCAGCACGGAGACCACGTCGACTACGTGCACGGCACCCACCGTCACGCGCTGCACGACGACCACTACGACGAGCACGAGGCCGAGGCCGAGCACTCGGCCGACGAGCACGCGCACGGCGCCGACTGCGGTCACGAGGCCGTCGCCCACGACGACCACACCGACTACGTCCACGACGGGCACAAGCACGCGGCGCACGAGGGCCACTACGACGAGCACTGAGCCGAGCGGGCGCCGAACAGGGCGATCGGGACCCGGTCGCCCTTCCGCCTGCCCGGGCTCCTAGGCTCGACGGATGCACCTCGAACGCCGCGCGCTCGTCACGCCGGACGGAACCCGGCTCTCGCTCCTGGACTCCGGAGGCACGGGCCGGCTCGTCGTTATCCTGCACGGCCTCGCCGGCAGCGCCGAGGAGTTCGCTCCGACCGCCCGCGCGCTGCCGGATCATCGCGTCGTGCTCCTCGATCAGCGCGGGCACGGACGCAGCGAGCAGCGTCCCTCCGACGTCTCGCGCGAGGCGTTCGTCGCCGACGTCGCCGCCCTGCTCGAGCGCGAGGGGCCCGCGATCCTCGTGGGCCAGTCGATGGGGGCGCACACCGCGATGCTCGTCGCGGCCGCGCATCCGGAGCTCGTCGACCGGCTCGTGCTGCTCGAGACCGCAGAGGGCGGCGACGGGGGCGAGGGAGTCGCGGACTGGTTCCGCTCCTGGCCGCTGCCGTTCGCCGACCGGGACGCGGCGCGCGCGTTCCTGGGCGACGGGGCGCTCGCGGACGCCTGGATCGCCGACCTCGTCGAGGGTCCGGACGGACTCCGCCCGCGGTTCGATCCGGAGGTGATGGCGCGGGCGATCGAGCCGCTCGCCGCGCCGCGCTGGGCGGAGTGGGAGGCGGTCGCCGCTCCGACCCTGCTGGTCTACGGCGAGCACGGGATGTTCGCGGAGGACGTGCGCGACGCCTTCGCCGCGCGCGGGCGCGACGTGCGACGGGTGGACCTGCCGGGCGGATCGCACGACGCGCACCTCGACGCGGCCGAGGGCTGGATCGCGGCGCTGCGGGAGTTCGTGGGAGGTCCGGCGTGACCTGCGTCTTCTGCGATCTGATGGCCGGGCACGGCGAGGCGACGTGGGTCGAGCGGGAGGAGGAGGCGGTCGCGTTCCGCCCGCTGCCCTCCTCCGAGCTCGCCCCCGGGCACACGCTGGTCATGCCGCGCGAGCACAGCGCGGGGCTGCTCGACGCCTCCCCCGCGGCGCTCGCGGCGACGATGTCGCTCGCGCAGCGCGTCGGCCGGGCGATGCGGGCGGCTCTCGGAGCGACGGGAGTGGCCGTCCTGCAGGCGAGCGGCGCCTCCGCGGGGCAGAGCGTGCCGCACCTGCACCTTCACGTGGTGCCGTCGTGGGACGGCGACGAGGTGCAGTGGCCCGCGCACCGCTCGACGCACGTCGTCGACGGGGAGCCGTGGGCGCTGCTGGCCGAGATGTTCGAGTAGCGCGCCTCGGTCATACTGGCGGGCGTGCAGGACGAGGACGACGAGCGCAGGGATCTGGAGCGTGCGCTCTTCGCGCGGCCGAGCGGGGACGCCGAAGGCGAGAGCCGGCGGATCGACGCCGAGCGGCGGCTCCGGCTCGAGCAGGACGCCGTGCGGGCGGAGGCGGCCGTGGTCGCACCGGAGGCTCCGCGGCTCGCTCCCGTGGCCGCGTCCGAGGCACCCGCCGCTTCGGCGCCGCGACGCCGACGTCCCGCTCTGATCGTCGGCGGCGCGCTCGCGGCCGGACTCGTGCTGGGCGCCGTGGCGGCGAGCGTCGCTCCGCAGGTCGTCGGAGCATCCGCTCCCACGGCGAGCCCGACGGCGACCGTCCGCCCGGAGAACCGCTTCGCCGCCTACGTCGACGGCTGGACCCTCGTCACCGACCCGCCGGCCGGAATGGACCTCATCGCCGGCCCCGCCGAGGTCTTCACCCCCGGATTCGACACGGTGCAGGAGGACCGGATCCTGCTGACGGCTCCGAACGGGACGTCGCTCTGCCTCGGTCTGGAGCGCGTGGACGGATCCCTCTCGGCGGGCTGCACGGGGCTCGCCGAGTTCTTCGACTCCGGATCGCTCGACATCGTCGGCACCGACGTCGAGGACGGATCCGGCGTCTACTCGCGCGTGACGATGCGCCCGGACGGATCGATCGAGGGCGGATACCAGCTCCTCACGCGGGACCCGTCGGAGCCCTGAGCCCGCCGCCGCGTGTCAAGCCTGCGCGGTCCTTCAGAGAACCCCCGGCCGCACGCGTCAGGATGCGGGGACATCCACTCGACCGGGAGGCCGCCGTGCCCGACAGCATCCAGCACTACGACGTCGCCGTGATCGGCGCGGGGCCCGCGGGCACCGCCGCCGCACTGCGCGCCGCCGAACTCGGAGCGCGCGTGGTCGTGCTCGAGGCCGCCCGCGTGGGCGGGACCTGCGTCAACACGGGCTGCGTGCCCACCCGCGTGCTCGCGAAGACCGCGCGGATCATCCGCGAGGCGCGCACCGCCTCCGACTACGGGGTCGACGTCGGCACGCCGCGGATCGACTGGGACGCCACGGTGCGGCACGTGCACGAGCGCGTCGACAAGGTGCGCTCGATCAAGCGCGAGGCGGAGCGGTTCGCGGAGGCGGGCGTCGAGCTGATCCACGAGGGGCGCGCGCGGTTCGCCGACGAGAGCACCCTGGTGCTCGACAGCGGGCGCCGGTTGACGGCCTCCTCGATCCTGATCTGCGTCGGCGGGCACTCGCGCCGCCTCCCGATCCCGGGAGCCGAGCTCGCGACCGTTCCCGAGGACGTGCTCGGGCTGCCGTCGCTGCCGCGCCGGGTCGCGGTGATCGGCGGAGGGAACACCGGTGCGCAGCTCGTGACGGTCTTCAACGCGTTCGGGTCGGAGGTGACGCTGCTCGACGTGGCGCCCCGGATCCTGACGACCTCGGACGCGAGCATCTCGGCGTACGTCGCCGCCGCCTTCGAGCGCCAGGGCGTGCGCGTGAGCACGGGCATCGAGACGGTCGAGGGCATCGAGCGCGCCGACGACGCCCTGACGCTGCGCTGGAAGGACGCGGGCGACTCGCACGCCGAGCAGTTCGACGCGGTGATCATGGCCACGGGCTGGCCGGCCGACGTCGAGGACCTCGGTCTCGAGAACGCGGGCATCGAGGTCGTGCGCTCGGCGATCCCGGCGGATCAGTACTTCCGCACCGTGGTGCCGCACGTCTTCGCGGTCGGCGACGCGAACGGGCGCGACATGCTCGTGCAGGCGGCGCAGTTCGAGGCGGAGGCGGCGGCCGAGAACGCGGTGCTCGGCGCCAACCGGCGGACGCCCCAGCACTTGCTGCCGGCCGGTGGGTTCACCGACCCCGACTACGCGGGCGTGGGGTTCACCGAGGAGCAGGCCCGCGAGCGCGATCCGCAGTGCGTGGTGGCGTCGGTGCCCTTCTCGGGCGTGGACCGCGCGGTGATCGACGACCGCGAGAGCGGGTTCCTGACGCTGATCGCGGACCGGCGGCGCGAGCTGCTGCTGGGCGCGCACGCGGTGGGCGAGAACGCGATCGAGGTCGTGCAGTCGGTGACGACGGCGATGGCGGCGGGGGTCGACGTGGCGACGCTGGCGAACGTGCGGTTCGCGTATCCGACGTACAGCGCGGTGATCGGGATGGCGGCGCGGGCGCTGCTGAAGGAGCCGGCGCGGCCGACCGAGCTGGACTGACGGGCGGGCGGGGCTCACGGACGCTGCCGGGGCTGCGCTCACCGGCGATCGGGCTGCAGAAGTAAGGCTCAGGGCTCGGATCCGGCGGAATTCGCGCTCTTCCCGGCCCCTGGCCTTCGTTCTGCCGCTCGCGGGGTTCGCAACCGAGGGTGAGAGCGTCCCGCGGGCGATTCCGGGCCGCTTCCGCCGTCTCCTCCTCGGTTACGAACGGCGCCAGCGGTAGGGCGTCGTGGTCGACACCTTCACCAGGCCCGCGCGCTCGAGGATCGGGCGCGAGTCCTCGGTCGAGTCGCTGTGCACGAGTCGCTTGCCGAGCGCGAGCGCGGACGCGGCGCGGGCCGCGGTGAGCGCCCGGTAGATCCCGCGGCCTCGGAACTCCGGCAGCATCGCGCCGCCCCAGATGCCCGCGAACTCGGTTCCGGGCACGGGCTCGAGGCGGCCGCCGCCGACCATCCGGCCCTCGACCTCGGCGACCCACAGCTCCATGCCGTCGCCGCGCGCGAGCCGCGCGACTAGCGCGTCGGCGATCCCGACGTCGACGGGCTCGCCGAACGCCTCGTCGATCACGGCGCTCATCGCGCGCACGTCCGCCTCCTCCACGACCCGGCGGAGGGTCGTCCCGACCGGGACGGACACGTCGCCCGCGAGCGCCTCGAGCGGCCCGATCATGATCGACTCGGGCTCGTCGGGCGCGAAGCCGTGCGCGATCAGGGCGTCGTGCAGGCCCGGCGCGGAGTCGTGTCCGCGCGTCTTCCACTCGACGCTCCGGATCGCGGGATCGGCGGCGAAGTGCGCGAGAGCCATTGAGACGAGTTCGCGGATCGCGGCCTCATCGGCGCCGCCGAGATCGCGGTAGGTGACGAAGCCGCGACCGCCGGCGAACGTGACGAGGCGGAGCGGACCCCGACGCGCCACCGAGACGGCGCTCGGCGTCTCGGCGTCGGAGCGGAGCTGCTCGTCGTAGGCCTGCAGGTACTCGGCGCTCGTCGTCATCCGCGCCACGGTACCGGACGCCGCGTGTCGGGGGCGGTCGGTACGGTGGCGGCATGAGCTTCGCGAACGTGGGGACGCTGGGCGTCCGGTCCGGGAGGCGCGACGAGCTCGTCGCGATCCTCGTCGAGTCGAACGAGGCGCTCGCGCGGGTCGGGTGCCTGGCGTACGAGGTGGGTGTCAGCGACGAGCAGCCCGACACGGTCTTCGTGGTCGAGCTGTGGACGAGCGCCGAGGCCCACCGGGCCTCGCTCGAGCTGCCGGAGGTGCGCGACGCGATCGCGCGGGCGCGCCCGCTGCTCTCGGGGGAGTTCGGCGGGTTCCGGTTCGACGTGGTCGGGTCGCCGCTGCGCTGAGGTCGGGCGGGACGCCTCGCAGCACGGGGGCCGCGGGCGGACGCGGAACGGCACGCGAGGGGCGGTCACGGCCCGTTCCGCGGCGACTGGACGGCGCCGGGCGGCGTGAGTGGACGCTGAGCGGGCTCCGGCGGACGAGCGCAGCCCGATCCACGCCCACTCGGCGACGCCGCGGGCCGACCGTCCGGAGGCCGGCCGCGGCCGGGCGTCAGCCGCCGATCCGGCCGATCAGGTCCTGGATGAAGGGGACGACGTCCTGCGCCTGGTCGACGCTCGCGAGGGCGGTCGCGACGAGCGGCCAGACGGAGCCGATCAGGGTCGCGACGACGGCGGCCACCGCGGCGACCCAGGCGACCGCGGGCTTCCGCGCCACGAAGGCGAGGCCGAGGAAGGCCAGTCCGACCAGGAAGCTGATGACGATCGAGGCGGTGATCGTGCCGACGGGGACGTCGAGCGCGCCGGCGATCGATCCGTCGGCGGCGGCGATCAACCCGAGGACGGGCAGCAGGACGCCGAGGACGACGAGACCCGAGACGACGACCCCGGTCGCGAAGGCGATCCAGGCGGCGCGGGGGCGGCGACGGCCGCCGTAGCTGCGCATGCGGGCCACGGGACTACTCCTCGGTCTTCGCGGGGGCGGGGACGGAGTGGCTGCGCTCGACGCCGCTCTCCGACTCGGCGGGGTCGGCGGGCTCGGCGGAGTCGACGCGCTCGTCGGTCTCAGCCGGCTCCTCCGACGGCTGCTCGACCACGACGACCACGACCGGCGCGGTCCCGTCGGTCGGCACCTCGATGATCTGCGCGGGAGCGGATCCGTCGTCGTCGGAACGGGGTGCCTCGGTCTCGGAGACGTCGTCCTGGTCGGCCGCGGCCCGCTCGCGCTCGTCGGCGCGGTCCGCCTGCTCGTCGACCGCGTCGGCGGCGGAGTCGAGGGCATCGGCGGCGGAGTCGGCGGCCGCGTCGGCGGCGGAGTCGAGGGCATCGGCGGCGGAGTCGGCGGCCGCGCCGGCGGCGTCCGAGATCCGGTCACCCGCGTCGGAGAGGCGCTCGCGCGCGTCGTCGGCGAGGTCGCCGGCCTTCTCGACCAGCGAGTCGCCCTCCGCAACGGGCTCGGGCTCGATCGGATCGAACGGACCGTGCACGTCGGTGACCGTGATGTTCACGGCGATCGGCGACGCGTGGACCTGCGACGCGGCCTTCAGGACCTGCGTGCGCGCCTCCTCCATCACCTCGGCGACCTTGTGCGGGTACTCGGCGACGAGGTCGAGGTCGATGATCGTGCGGCCCTCGTCCTCCGAGATCGTGACTCCGGGGATCGTGCTGGTGCCCAGCACGGCACGCGAGGCGCGGTCGAGGCTGCGGGCGACCGGTCCGCCCAGGTGGTGCACGCCGGTGACGCCGAGCGCGGTCTCGGCGACGGTCGTCGCGAGCAGGCTGTCGGGCGATCCGTCGTCGGCGCGCACGGCGCCGAGGTCGATCGGACGGGCGTCGTCGAGCGACACGTCGGGGTCGAGACGGAGGTCCTCGAGGCGCGCGTCGTCGAGACGGGCGCCGTCGGAACGCGCGTCGTCGAGACGGGCGCCGTCTGAGCGGGCGTCGTCGATGCGGGGTTCGTCGGTCATGGGGTGCTCCTAGCGTTGCGTGCGGATGCCGGGGCGCGGGTCACGCGCTCGGGGCGAGGGGTCTGGCGCCGGTCCGGGTCTGCGCGAGGCGGTGCGCGCCTCCGGCGATCGCGGCGCCGAGCAGGGGTGCTGCGACGAACACCCACAGCTGCGCGAGCGCGTCGGGACCGCCGTGCACGGCGGCGGCGAGCGAGCGCGCGGGGTTCACGGACGTGTTGCTGATCGGGATCGAGACCAGGTGGATCAGCGTGAGGGCGAGGCCGATCACGACGGGCGCGAGGGCCGCGGCCCGGGCGGTGACCGAGAGGATCACGGTCACGAAGACGGCGGTCAGCAGGGTCTCGGCCAGGAGGACGGCGCCGAGGCCGAAGCCGCCCGGGGAGTGCTCGCCGAATCCGTTGGAGGCGAATCCGCTCTGCTGCGCGGAGGCGAGGAAGCCCTCGGGACCGTCGGCCGCGATCGCGACGAGTGCCGTCGCTCCGAGCAGGCCGCCCACGAGCTGCGCGAGGACGTAGCCGGGCACGTCGCGCCACGGCGTGCGTCCGGCGACGGCGAGGCCCAGGGTGACGGCGGGGTTGAAGTGGCCGCCCGACAGGTGGCCCACCGCGGCGATGCCGACGAGGACGCTCAGCCCGAAGGCGAGCGCGACGCCGAGGAAGCCGATGCCGAGCGTGTTCTGCTCGGTCGGGAACGCGGAGGCGAAGAGGGCCGCGCCCACGCCGCCGCCCACGAGCAGGGCGGTGCCGAAGACCTCCGCGAGCAGGCGGACTGCGGCGGGGACGGGCGCGTCGGCGGTCCGCTCGGCGGCGGGGGCGGCGGGGGCGGCGGGGGCGGTGCTCGTGCGGCTCATGGGAGCGCCTTCCGGAGGCAGAAAGAGGGAGGGGGGGTCAGTGGCGAGGTCCGCCGACGCGCTCGCGTACCTCGGCGACGGTGTCGACGGGCAGCGGAGGCACGCCGCGGCCGATGCCGCGCAGACCCGTGGCCAGGAGGATCGCGGCGGCGACCGCGAACACGACGAGAGTGATCGCGACGGCCGACCAGAGCGGCAGGGCGAGCGCGAGCAGGGCGACGGCGAGCGCCGCCACAAGCCCCGCGGTCACCAGCGCGAGGACCGCGCCGACCGCCGCGAGGACGACTCCGCTGCGGGCGCCCGAGACGCGATCGCCGATCTCGCGGCGGGCGGAGGCGAGCTCCTCGCGGACGGCGCGGACCACGGGGTCGATCGCCTTCTGGGCGAGGCCGGCGCGGAAGCCGGTGGAGTCGTCGGTCATGGTAAGTCCTTCGGGGTGGAGAGGGGGTCCGGCCCTCCGCGGGGAGGCGGAGGGCCGGAGGGGTCAGCGGCGCGTCACTCCACGCGGGAGGCGGAGCTCATCCGGCTGCGGAGGCCGCTGACGATCTGGACGACGACGGGGGTCTCCTCGCCGAGGACCGCGTCCCAGCGGCGCACGGCGGTGTCGACCGTGCGACGCGTCTGCATGGGCGACACTCCGCGACGGGTGTGCGCGGTGATGCGCAGCACCCGGCGGTGCCGGATGTCGAACGCGGTGACGTCGACCGAGACGATGCCCGGATCGCGCGTCAGCGCCTCCTCGAGCACCTGCTCGGCGACCTTCGCATCGAGGGTCAGCGTGCCGCCGGTCGGAGTGGATCCGCCGGAGCCCGCCGAGACGCGCAGGAGCGTCGACGTGCGTCCGCGTCCCTGCCGCACGATGAAGCGCAGCAGCAGGAGGATCAGCACGAGCGCCACGGCCGCGGTCACCCAGAGGATCCAGGGCTGCGATCCGGACAGCGCGTCGGACGCGGGTCCGCTCGCATCCTCAGCCGCGGTCGACACGGTCTGCTGGACGTCGGGGAGCAGCGCGCCGACGGCGACCGCTCCTCCCACGGCGAGCAGCACGAGGCCGACCAGCAGCAGGAGCAGGCGGTTCAGGAAGCGGTTGGTGGTGGTCATCGGACCGATCCCTTCTCGGAGACGCGGACGCGGGCCTTCAGCGCGGGACTCACGTCGTAGCTCCCGAGCTCGGCGTCCACGGCCTCGCGGATGCTCGCCACGTCGGCCGAGACTCCGCTGGTGCGCTGGACGGTGACGCCGACTCCGCGGCGCCCGACCGAGACCTGGACCTGATCGGGATCGACACCGCCCGCGTAGGCGGCGGCGCGGGCGACGCTCTGCGCGATCACCCGGTCGTCGACCACGGCGGCCGTGCGGTCGATCCCGGCGCTGCGGCGACCGCGGCGACCCGGAGCGAACGACAGCACGACCAGCACGAAGCCGATCGCCGCGAGCACGGCACCGGCGGCGGCGGTCAGCGCGATGGGGGCGCCGGCCGCCTGGAGCAGCGAGGACGCGCCGTCCTGCGGAGCGACGAGCAGCGCGGGCTGTCCGAGGACCGCGAGCACCGCCTCCGTCCCGAGCCACGCGAACAGCAGGATCAGGAGGACCGCCAGGGCGATCGCCGACCCGGAGCGGGACGAGTGGGTCTCGCGCCGCACGAGACGCCGGTAGAGGGCGTCGGGCGACGGATGAGCGGGAGTCGTCACGACACCCTCCTTCGTTCTCGGAGGTCGACACCGGTGATCCGGAGGTCGACGCGGCCGATGCTCGAGCCGGTGAGCTCGAGGCAGCGGTCGCGGATGAGGGTCTGCGCCTCGGCGAGCCGGTCGAGCAGCGTCCCGGAGGAGCGCCGATCGGTCTCGCCGAGCGGGGACACGCGGATGGGGGCCTGGGCGACGACGTGCAGCGAGCCGCCGTCGTCGTCGAGGTCCACCGAGACGTCGGACGGGCCGACGTCCAGTGCGTCCGCGGTGACGGCCGACACGATCCGGCGCACAGCGCGCGAGGAGATCGTCGTACGGCCGTGGCGGGCCGGGTCGGCCATCACCGCCGCGGTCACGAGGACCGCCGCCCGCGGAGGGTGTCGCCGAGCGAGCGCAGATCGAGCTTGCCCTCGACGACGCGGCCGACTCCGTACCCGATGCCCATGCCCAGGGCCACGACGACGAACGCGCCGAAGCCGAGGACGACCGCCGTCAGCGCGAGGACCGCGCCGATGACCAGGCCTGTGGTGGACGGACTCACTGAACGCGGCTCTCGGTGTCGTCGTCCTTGTCGTCCGAGGGGATGTGCACGTCGGCGACGGTCACGTTGACCTCGGTGACCTCCATGCCGACGACCGAGGAGATGGCCTCGGAGACGGCGGAGCGGATGCTGTCGGCGAGCTTCTGCAGCGCGACGGGGTACTCGGCGACGACGGTGATGTCGGCGGCGACCTGCTTCTCGCCGACCTCGACCGAGATGCCCTGGCCGCGGTCCTGCGCGTTGATGGCGTTGCGGATGGCGCCGATGGCGCGGGCCGCTCCGCCGCCCAGGTCGTGCACGCCGGGGACCTCGCGGGCCGCGATGCCGGCGACCTTCTCGACGACGCCGTCGGCGATCGTGTTCTTGCCGGTCGAGGTGGTGGTGCCGTGCTTGGCCGAGCCGCTGGTGGCGAGGGTGCCGGGGGTGACGTTGCTCATGATCTTCTCCTGTGACGACGGGGGTCGCGGCCTGGAGACCGCGGTGCCGACGAGGTGTGGCACACGATGAAGACGTGCGCGCCGCGGCGGTCGTCCTGCTGCATCAGGTGGTGCGCAGGGTTCGGGGGTGCGGGGCGCGTTCCGCGGCCAGCGGCGTCCACAGCGGGGGCGGGGGCGCTCGCTGGGCGGCCAGGGCTGTCCACAGGCGGGGGTGCGGGCTGCCGTGGGTGTCGGTTCGATTCGCAGGGGATGTGGGCGGGTGCCGGTTCGATCTGCAGGGGATCCGGGGACCGGACGTCAGCGGCAAGCGGAGGAAGGGGCTTTCCCGGGCGGATCACCTGCAGATCGATCCGCCTGCAGATCGTGCATCCACCTGCAGATCGCGCAGGAGGGCGGTGGAAGGGCAGCGGTCGCGGAGCCGGCGGCCCGCGCCCGCCGTCACCGGAGGGAGGACACGGAAGGGTGGCCTCCCGGTCCGGCTCTAAGAGGGGGGTTCCCGAGAACCCGCCGGGAGATAGCGTCGGCCGCGACTCCGGTCCACGACACGCGGTTCAGCGTCGGACCCCCCGCTCGCGCCCGACGTCGCAGCGTCTCCCCTCCCCTCTCGCGCGCAGCGCGGCACATCCGGAAGCAGCCCCGTGACCCGCAGAAGAACAGTCCTGAGCTGGAGCGCGATCGTCACGGCGCTCGCGCTGATCGCCGGCGGCGCCCCGGCGGCGTCCGCGACGCAGTCCGCGACCGAGTCCGTCTCGCTGAGCCGCTACATCGTCCGCACGACGGGCGTCGCTGCCGCGGGGACCGCCGCCGCCGCCCTGCCGCTGGACCGGATCCTGCACCGCTACAGCCGGGCGCTGAACGGCTTCGCCGCTGAGCTCACGGGCACCGAGGTCGCGGCCCTCCGCCGACTCCCGTCGGTCGTCGACGTGACGGCCGACGGCGAGACCCGCGCGAGCGCGGAGCAGTCCGACCCGGCCTGGGGCCTCGACCGGCTCGACCAGCGCGCGACGACCGGCGACGGCGTGTACCGCTACTCGACGACGGGCGCCGGAGTGACCGCCTACGTCCTCGACACCGGCGTGCAGGCGAGCCACGACGAGTTCGGCGGGCGGGTGAGCGGCGGCTACGACGTCGTCGAGGACGACGCCGACGCGCTGTCCGACTGCAACGGTCACGGCACCCATGTCGCGGGCACCATCGGCGGAGCGACGTACGGCGTCGCCAAGGACGTCGCGATCGTGCCGGTGCGCGTCTGGAACTGCTCCGGGCAGGGGACGTGGAGTGACATGATCGCCGCGATCGACTTCGTCATCGGCACGCGGACCGGACCGTCGGTGATCAACATCAGCGGAGGCGGCGGCGCGTACGCCCCCGTGGACGAGGCCGTGGAACGGGCCGTCAGCAGCGGGATCCCGGTGATCGTCTCGGCGGGCAACAGCACCGCGGACGCCTGCGCCGCGAGCCCCGCACGCACTCCGAACGCCCTCACGGTCGGCGCGACGGAGCCGGACGACAGCCCCGCCTACTACTCGAACCACGGCCCGTGCCTCGACGTCTGGGCGCCCGGATCGTCCGTGCTCTCGGCGGCTCCCTGGTCCGACTCCGCCACCGCGGTCCTGAGCGGGACGTCCATGGCCGCGCCCCACGTCACGGGCGTCGTCGGCCGCCTCCTCCAGGCCGAGCCCGCCGCGACCCCGGCGCGACTGGCCGCACTCGTGACCTCGAGCGCCACGTCGGCGGTCCAGGACACGAACGGATCCACGGGTCGCCTCCTCTACGCCGAAGGCGCCTCCACTCCCCCGACCCCGACCGCCGTCCGCGCGACCGGAGCGGCCGACCGCACGGCGACGCTGACCTGGGCGCCCCCGGTATCCGACGGCGGCTCGGCGATCACCGGCTACCGCGTCTCGCGGACCGGGACGGATGCGGCGGGCAACGGCCCGTGGTCGACCGTCGTGCCCGCGACGGCGCGCTCCCAGCGCTTCACGGATCTGGCGGCCGGGTCGTCCTACGAGCTGAGCGTCCGGGCGATCAACGCCCTCGGGGCCGGAGCGATCGGATCGGCGGCCGTCACCGTTCCGCGGGTCACCATCCCGGGCGCGCCGACCGGCGTCTCCGCGAGCCCGAACGACACCGCGCGGTCCGCCGCGCTCAGCTGGTCGCCGCCCCTCGCCGACGGCGGCTCGCCCGTCACCGGCTACCGGGTCGCGCGGGACGGCACCGACGCCTCGGGTGCCGGAGCGTGGTCCACCGTGCTGCCGGCCACGGCGCGCTCGCAGACGTTCACGAACCTCCGCGCGGAGACGGGCTACACCCTCACCGTGCAGGCCGTCACCGCGATCGGGACGGGGTCCGCCTCCAGCGCGACCGTCCGTCTCGCGCCGACCGCCCGCCTCACCTCCGTCACTCCCACGATCACGGGAACCGCGCGAGTGGGCTCGACCCTCACCGCGACCCCGGGGGCCTGGGGACCGGCTCCGGTGACCTACGCCTACCAGTGGCGGGCCGACGGCTCCCCGCTGAGCGGAGCGACCGCCGCCACGTACCGGCCCTCGAGCGCGACGCTCGGCACGGTGATCACCGTCACGGTCACCGGGACCAAGACCGGGTACGCGGCGGCGAGCCGCACCTCCGCGGCGACCGCGGCCGTCGCCTCCGGCACGCTCACCACGGCCGCGCCGACCGTCACCGGCACCGCGAGGGTCGGCTCCGTCCTCACCGCCGTCCCCGGCGCGTGGGGACCCGCTCCGGTCTCGTTCACCTACCAGTGGAAGGCCGGTGGAACGGTGCTGTCCGGCGCGACGGGCGCCACCTACACGCCCTCGAGCGCCACCGTCGGGAAGACGATCTCGGTCACCGTGACCGGAGCGAAGCCGGGCTTCACCACCGCCGTCCGCAGTTCGAACGCCACCGCGGCCGTGGTCGCCGGCACCCTCGTCGCGCCCACGCCGACCGTCTCCGGCACCGCGAAAGTCGGCTCGCTCCTCACCGCGAATCCCGGCGCCTGGGGCCCGGCGCCGGTGACCGTCTCGTACCAGTGGCGCACCAACGGGACCGCGATCAGCGGCGCCGTCTCGTCGACCTACCGCCCCACCACCGCCACCGCCGGCACGAGGATCACCGTCACGGTGACCGGGAGGAAGACCGGCTACGCGACGGCGGCCCGCACGTCGGCGGCGACGGTCGCCGTCGTCCGATAGCGGTCGGCGACCACATCTCGCGTGCTCGGTGCGGGATCGAGAGGGAGGGAACGCCTGGGCGGGAGGCGAGCACGCATCTCGACACCCACCACGGGCTCGGGTAGAGTCATCAGTGCAGACCCCCCCACACACGTGGACAAGGGGGTCTCGCTGTTTAAACGATCAGATCTCGAGGGGTGCACGAGCTGGGTCGCGTTCACTGAGTTGGTCCGAATACCACTCCCACGCGAACTCGTTGCGAGCATGACGATCGACATGAGCGTTCGCGGACCATGCGACGAGGTCCGCCATCTGGACCAGCTGCGAGCCGCGCGAATCGAGATGGACGGCGTCCTCGACGACTCGACGTTCCGCGAGCTTGAGAGCGCGGTGCGTCGACCGGTAGCTCGTGTCACTTCCGTCGCCGTCCATGAAGACGAGCGCAAGCGACTCGTCCTGCGTGAGCTCACGCTCGAACCGCGTGACGAGCGCTGCATACGTCTCTTGCCTGATACGTGCCAGGCGCTGCGGATCCCCCCTCCGCCAGACGGCTCCGACTCGCAGACCCTCGGTGGAGCGGAGCGTCTGCAAGCACTCGAGCGCGACTTCACGACCGAAGTCCTTCCAGTACTCGACGCCGGCGTGCACGTGCCGGTCGGGGATCCGCTTCGAGATCCTGCCTCGCCCGTTCACGTAGGCGGTCGTGTGCAGCTCCTCCACGACCGGGATGCCGAATTCGCGCCAGAGTCGCTTGCGGGTGTCGAGCCAGCTCCGCAGGACGTCGGCCCAACGGTCGGGTGGGAACTCGATCCAGCCGTAGACGACGAGGCCGGACGGCGGATGACCGGAGTCGTCGACGTAGATCATCCGGTTCAGACGAGCGCTCACCACCGCACTGTAGGCGGTGGTGGATCAGCGCGGTGGGAGGCTGTGGAGAAGCCGCGATCACACCCGTCATGCCTCGACGAGCTTGTGCTATTGTAAGGACATAAGCTGTCCCCCTCGAGGAAGTCGTACACCGTCGTATGAGAAGAGCACGCCCGCGCGCCACCGCCCCTCGCCGAGGCACCCGATGAAGGCGTCCGTCGCCGGAGCGCCCGTCAGCTTCGGGGTGTTCGAGCTGACGCCCGAGGGTGCCGAGGTCGTCGGCCCCGACGAGCTGGTCGACGTGCTCGCCGAGACCGGCTACACCGGCGTCGACCTCGGCCCCGTCGGCTACCTCGGCCGCGGCGCGGAGCTCCGCCACCGCCTCGAGCGCGGTGGACTCGACCTCGCGGGCGGCTGGATCCAGCTCCCCTTCTCGGACGACGAGGCCTTCACCGCCGCCCTCCCCCAGCTGCACGAGACGCTCCGGATCTTCTCCGAGGCCTCCGAGGGCGGGCCAGCGCGGCTCCCCCTGCCGACCTTCGCCGACGACGGATCGGATGCGCGGCGCGCCTCCCCCGGTCGCGGCGCCGCCACCGATCCGCTCGGCGAGGAGCGCTGGTCGACCCTCGTCGCCAACGTCGAGCGCGCCGTGGAGCTGACCCGCGCGGCGGGCTTCGAGCCGACCTTCCACCACCACGCCGGCACGTTCATCGAGTCGCCGGAGGAGATCGACCGCTTCCTCGGCGCGGTCGACATCGGCCTCACCCTCGACACCGGCCACCTCTTCATCGCCGGCGGCGACCCCCTGCTCGCCGTCGAGCGCTGGGGCTCGCGGATCAACCACCTGCACCTCAAGGACGTCGACCTCGCCGAGCTGCAGCGCGTGCTCGCCGCGGGCGGAGGGATGCGCGAGGTCTGGTCCTCCGGCTCCTTCGTCGCGTTCGGACGCGGCGACATCGACCTCTCCGCCGTGATGACCGCGGTCGACCTCCTGGGCTACGACGGCTGGATCGTCGTCGAGCAGGACGTCCTGAACGCTCCCGACGCCGTGATCTCCGAGTTCCGCGACGAGCGCGGCGCCGACCAGCGGGTCAACCGCGACGCGCTGCGCGACTGGGCCTGACCCCTCCTCCCGCCCTCTCCGGGCACCCGACGCCCCTCGGGGCAGCAAGGACAAGTGACGTGACCACGACCCCGCTCCGCTTCGGACTCATCGGCACCGGCCGCATCGGCCAGGTGCACGCCGCGAACATCGCCGCGGATCCCGACGCCTCCCTCTCCTGGGTCTGCGACCCGTTCGTCGACGGCGCGAACGCCGTGTCGGCCCGCTACGGCGGCACCGTGACGACCGACGCGGCCGAGATGTTCGCCTCCGGCGGCATCGACGCCGTGCTGATCGCCTCGCCGACCGCGACCCACGTCGACCTCCTCGAGGCCGCGATCGAGGCCGGCATCCCGGCGCTGTGCGAGAAGCCGATCGACCTCGACATCGCGCGCGTCGACGCCCTGCTGCCCCGTGTCGAGTCCTCCGGCGTGCCCATCGCGCTCGGCTTCAACCGCCGCTTCGACCCCGCCTTCGCCGAGGCGCGGGCGCGCGTGGCGGCCGGCGAGATCGGCGAGCTCGAGCAGCTCTCGATCATCAGCCGCGACCCGGCGGCGCCGCCCGCCGCGTACATCGGAGTGTCGGGCGGCATCTTCCGCGACATGACGATCCACGACTTCGACATGGCCCGCTTCTTCCTCCCCGACATCGTCGAGGTCACCGCCACGGGCACCACGACCTTCGACCCGGGGGCCCGCGAGCACGGCGACTTCGACACCGCGATGGTGACCCTCCGCTCCTCCTCCGGAGCCCTCGTCTCGATCACCAACTCGCGCCACAGCGCCGTCGGCTACGACCAGCGGATCGAGGCGTTCGGCGCGAACGGCTCGCTGCAGGTGTCGAACTCGCTCACCAGCCTCGTCAGCCTCTCGACCGCGTCGAGCGTCGAGGCGAAGCCGCCGTACCAGGACTTCTTCCTGGAGCGGTACTCCGCCGCGTACATCGCGGAGCTGCGCGCGTTCATCCGCCTGGCCCGGGGCGAGGAGTCGACCAGCCCGACGTTCGCCGACGGCCGCGCCGCGCTGATCCTCGCCGACGCGGCGGCCCGCTCGGCCGTCGAGCGCGTCTCCGTCGCCGTCGAGGTCTGAGACCGCGATGACCGTGCGCCTGGCCGCCTCGGCCGAGATGCTCTTCCGCGAGCTGCCCGTCGTCGACCGCGTCCGCCGGCTCCACGAGCTCGGCTTCGAGGTCGAGATCTGGGACTGGTCGACGAAGGACCTGCCCGCCCTCGCCGCCACCGGAGCGACGTTCTCGTCGATGACCGGGTACCTCACCGGCGACCTGATCACGGCCGACGGCATCGCGGAGCTACTGCGCACAGCGGAGCTGTCGCTCACCGCCGCCGAGACGATCGACTCCCCGCGGCTCAACCTGCACGGCACGGGGCTCGACCCCGACGGCCTGCCGGTGCGCCCCGGGACCGACGTGACGGCCCAGGAGCGGGAGCGGGCGATCGACACCCTGGCCCGGCTCGCCGCGCTGGGCGAGCGCCACGGGCGGGTCTTCACGCTCGAGAACCTCAACCTCGCCGTCGACCACCCGGGCGTGCCGTTCGCCCGAGCCGAGGACACCCTCGCACTCGTCAGCGCCGTCGACAGCCCGGGGCTGCGCCTGAACCTCGACCTGTACCACGCGCAGATCGGCGAGGGGAACCTGATCGAGCTCGTGCGCCGCGCCCTGCCGTGGATCGGCGAGATCCAGGTCGCGGACGTGCCCGGGCGCTGCGAGCCCGGCACGGGCGAGATCCGGTACCCCGCGATCGCGCAGGAGCTGCGCGCGCTGGACTACGACGGCGTCGTGGGCCTGGAGGCGTGGCCGTCGGGCGACTCCGACACGGCGCTGGAGCGCTTCCGCGCGGCGTTCGCCTGACGACGGCTCGACCGGCTCCGGGAGACGTGGGTCTCGATACGCCCCTGCGGGGCTGCTCGACCAGCAAGCTCTGCTGATCGAGTAGCCCACGCAGCGGGCGTCTCGAGATCCATCGACGACGAGGAGGGGGCGGGGCGCCGAGCGCCCTGCCCCCTTCCGCCGTCTCAGAGGTCGTACGTCGTGTCGCCCTCCACGCGCCCGACCGGCTCCCACGCCCGGGCGCGGTCGCTCCGCACCGCCGCCTCGACGATCTCGGCGGCCGACCAGGCGTCGGCCGCCGACGGCGCGAGCTGGCGCCCCTCCAGCACCGAGCGCAGGAAGAGTTGCGCCTCGATCGTCTTGAGGTCGTCGAAGCCCATGCTCGTCCCGGCTCCCGGCTGGAAGCGGGCGAAGTCGCCGAAGCCCGGCTGCGCCATGATCGTGCGGTAGCCGCTCGTGTCGTCGGCGAACTGCAGCTCGTTCAGGCGCTGGAAGTCCCAGCGCAGCGAGCCCTTCGTGCCGTACACCTCGAGCGCGTACTCGGCCCGCGGCCCGATCGCGACGCGGCTCGACTCGAGCACCACCACGGCGCCCGACTCGAAGCGGCCGAGCAGCGCGGCGTAGTCCTCGTTCTCGACGGGACCGGTCGCCCCGCCCTCCTCGCCCTTGCTGAAGTGCCCGGCCGCGCCGGAGCCGGGCAGCGGCCGCTCGCGGATGAACGTCTCGGTCAGCCCCGTGACGGAGTCGATGCGCCCCGCGACGAACTGCGCGAGGTCGGCTCCGTGCGACAGCAGATCGCCCAGCACGCCGGAGCCCGCCCGCTCGCGGACGAAGCGCCAGGTCAGAGCGCCGAGCGGATCGGCGGAGTAGTCGGCGAGCAGGCTCACCCGGACGTTGGTCACGGTCCCGATCGCGCCGGAGCGCACGAGCTCGCGGGCGCGCGCGACGGCGGGCGCGTGGCGGTAGTTGAAGCCCACCGAGGTGACGACGCCGGCCGCGGAGGCGGCGCGCGCGATGTCGGACGACTCCGCGGCGGAGCGTCCCATCGGCTTCTCGATCCAGAACGGCTTGCCCGCGGCGGCGGCGGCGAGCGCCACCTCGCGGTGCAGGAAGTTGGGGGCGCAGATCGACACCACGTCGACCTCGGGGTCGGCCAGCACCTCGCGGTAGTCCGCGGTGGTGCGGCGGTAGCCGAGGACCTCCTCGGCGCTGCGGCGGACTCCCGCGTCGGTGTCGGCGGCCGAGACCAGCTCCACGGTGGCGGACAGTTCGGGATAGTGGTCTCGGACGGCGCGGTACGCCCGCGAATGCAGGCGCCCCATCCATCCCAACGAGACCAGGCCTACTCCGATGCGGGGCGATGAGGACACGATGCTCCTGACGTATTCGACTCTGAACACCCCCATCGTAGCTCAATGACAGAATGTATTGACATGAATGATCCCCTCGCTCATACTCGACCCGACACCGACGTCACCCCGGACCGTCCCGCGCGACGCGATCCGAACCGAAGGGACTTTTCAATGAAGAAGCGATTCCTCGCCGGCCTCGGCCTGGCGGCGGCCACCGGAGTGCTCCTCGCCGGCTGCACCGGTACGGGCCAGGAGACCGCGGCCACCACGACGGAGGGCGGCGACCTCACCTACGCCGTCGTCACCCACTCCGGACCGGGCGACGCCTTCTGGGACCGCGTGAAGTCCGGCGCCGAGGCGGCCGGAGCCGACTACTCCGCCACCGTCACCTACAACTCCGACCCCGACCCCGCGAAGCAGTCGCAGCTCATCGACAACGCGGTCGCGCAGGACGTCGACGGGATCGTGGTCTCGATGGCCAACCCCGACGGTGTCCGCGACAGCGTCGAGAAGGCCGTCGCGGCGGGCATCCCCGTCGTCACGATCAACTCCGGCATCGAGCGCTCGGCCGAGTTCGGCGCCCTCACCCACATCGGCCAGAGCGAGACCGTGGCCGGAGAGGCCGTCGGCACGCGACTCGCCGACGCCGGCCTCACCAACGCGCTCTGCGTCATCCAGGAGGCGGGCAACGTCGGCCTCGAGGAGCGCTGCAAGGCCGCCGCGAGCACCTTCGGCGGCACGATGACGAACCTGCAGGTCGACGGCACCAACGACGCCGAGGTCAAGGCGACGATCAAGTCGAAGCTGCAGGCCGACCCGTCCATCGACGGAGTGCTGACCCTCGGCGGCCAGTACGCCATCGACGCGGTCGGTGCGGTCGAGGAGTCGGGCAGCACCGCGCAGATCGGCACCTTCGACCTCTCGGAGGACGTCGTCTCGGCGGTCGAGGCCGGCAGCGTCCTCTTCGCGGTCGACCAGCAGCCCTACGTCCAGGGCTTCCTGGGTGTGACCGCGCTCGAGCTCTACGCGACCAACGGCAACATCATCGGCGGTGGCCAGCCCGTCTACTCCGGACCTGCCTTCGTCACCGAGGACAACGCGGCCGAGGTCGCGGAGTTCGCCGCCAACGGCACCCGCTAGAGCGCGACCCGCTCCAGACCCCCACGGGGGCCGGTGCGCCCCGCGCCCGGCCCCCCGCTCGTCCCACGAATCAGGAGTCACCGTTGACGACCACAGACATCGTGACGATCGCGACGAGGCCCCGCCTCGAGCGGCGTCCCATCCGCAAGATCCTCGCCCGGCCCGAGACCGGTGCCTTCGTCGCGGCCCTCGCCGTGCTGGTGTTCTTCTCCCTCTACACCCCGCAGTTCCTGAGCCTCGCCGGAGCCGGCGTCTGGCTCGAGTCGGCCTCCACCTTCGGCATCATGGCCGTCGCCGTCGCCGTGCTCATGATCGGCGGCGAGTTCGACCTCTCGGCCGGAGTCATGACCGGGTTCTCGGCGCTGATCGTCGGCATCCTGACCACCCACTACGGGCTGAGCATCTGGGTCGCCGTCCTCGTCTCGCTCGTCGTCTGCCTCGGCGTCGGCGCGCTCAACGGCGTCCTCGTGATGAAGACCGGGCTCCCCAGCTTCATCGTGACCCTCGGCACCTTCTTCGCCCTCGCGGGCATCGACCTCGCGGTCACCAAGCTCATCACCGGGCAGGTGGCGATCCAGGGCATGACCCAGGTCCCCGCGTACGACTCGATCCAGCCGCTCTTCGGCGCCTCACTCCAGATCGGCAACGGCACGTTCTACATCTCGGTGCTCTGGTGGTTCGTCGTGACCGCGGTGGCCACCTGGCTCCTGCTGCGCACCCGCGCCGGCAACTGGGTGTTCGCCGTCGGCGGCGCCCTCAACTCCTCGCGCCAGGTCGGCGTGCCCGTGTTCAAGACCAAGATCGGCCTGTTCATGGGAACGGCCGGAGCCGCGTGGTTGGTCGGCATGATCTCGCTCTTCCGCACCTCGACGGTGCAGGCGAACACCGGCGTCGGCCAGGAGTTCATCTACATCATCTGCGCGGTCGTCGGCGGCTGCTTGATGACCGGCGGCTACGGCTCCGCGATCGGCGCCGCCCTCGGCGCGCTGATCTACGGCATGGTCTTCCAGGGCATCACCTTCGCCCAGTGGGACACCAACTGGCTCCGGACGGTCCTCGGCGGCATGCTGCTCGCCGCGGTCCTCCTGAACAACTTCGTCCGCACACGAGCAGGAGGCGGGCGATGAGCACCGACACCGCAGGACCCTCGACCGGGCGACCGGCCACCCCGAAGACCCCGGTGGGCACGACCATCGTCGAGGTCAGGGACATCGGCAAGAGCTACGGAGCCGTCAACGCGCTCGCGGGGGTCTCGACCACCGTGAACGCGGGGCAGGTCACCTGCGTGCTGGGCGACAACGGCGCGGGCAAGTCGACCTTCATCAAGATGCTGGCCGGCGCCCACACGCCCACCGAGGGCACGCTGCTGCTCGACGGCGAGCCGATCACGTTCGCCTCGCCTCGCGCGGCCCTCTCGGCCGGCATCGCCACGGTCTACCAGGACCTCGCGGTCGTGCCGCTCATGCCGGTCTGGCGGAACTTCTTCCTCGGCTCCGAGCTGACGACGGGCGTCGGTCCGTTCCGCCGCCTGGACGTCAAGTCGATGAAGCAGATCACCGTCGACGAGCTCGCCCGCATGGGCATCGATCTCCGCGACGTCGACCAGCCCATCGGCACCCTCTCGGGCGGCGAGCGCCAGTGCGTCGCCATCGCCCGCGCCGTCCACTTCGGCGCCCGCGTGCTGATCCTCGACGAGCCGACCGCCGCGCTCGGCGTCAAGCAGTCCGGCGTGGTGCTGAAGTACATCGCCCGCTCGCGCGACGAGGGCCTCGGAGTGGTGTTCATCACCCACAACCCGCACCACGCGTACCCGGTCGGCGACCGCTTCCTCCTCCTGAACCGCGGCACGAGCCTCGGCAACTTCGAGAAGAGCGAGATCTCGCTGGCGGAGCTCACCGGCCTGATGGCCGGCGGCGCCGAGCTGGACTCGCTGGCGCACGAGCTGCAGCGCGAGATGCCCGACTCCCCGGTGGCCCGCGAGGTCGCCGCCGAGGCCGGGGTGGCCACGACGCCCGCGGGTCCGCCCCGGGCCTGACGAACCACCCCTCCGCGATCCGCCGCGATCCGCTTCCCTCCCTGCCCGGGAGGAGCGGATCGCGGCGGATCGTTTCCGTGCGGGCGGCAGGGTGCAGAACATCTTCTGAGGAGGGGGTCTGACGGCTGACAGCCGCGAGACCCCCTCCTCAGCTGATGATGCGCAGCGGAGTTGCGCGGCAGAGCGGTGCTCAAGGACCCTCGACCGCTCCGACTTCCGCGGGACGGCCACGACGGCTCCGACCTCGACGGCATCGATCCGTCACAGACGGCCGGCTGCGCGGCCACCCGTGACGGATCACGGGGCAGTGCGAGGGGGCGTTCAGGGTCGCGAGGAACAGAGCGAGCGCACGGCGGAGCGAGCGTGCGAGGTCAGACGCGCCCGAGGGTGACGATGTCCTCCAGGAACTCCGCGGCGACCTGCGGCGACACTGTCGCCCGGGTCGAGGCGATCGCCGCGGCGTAGTCGTCGGTCGACGGGCCGGAGTCGTCGGCGCCCGAGTAGACCGCCGACTCCAGCGCCGCCTGCGAGGCCTTCCGTGCCGCGTACTCGATGTCGGCCGGCGAGAAGCCCTCGGTGCGCTCGACGAGCACCTCGACGTCGACGACCGCGGCGGCCGGGATGTAGCGCGCCCAGATGGCGCGGCGGGCCTCGGCGTCGGGCAGGCCGATCGGGATCACGTAGTCGAAGCGGCCGTGGCGCAGGAACGCGGAGTCGATCGCGCGGATGAAGTTCGTGGCGCAGATCAGCAGCCGGTCGGGCTGCTCGCGGAAGGACGGGATGAGCTTCAGCAGCTCGTTCGTGACGCCCTGCGTCGGCGAGGGCGGCTCGCCCTGCCGGTGCGACGCGATCTCCTCGACCTCGTCGAGGAACACGACCGCGCGCTCGAGTCCGGCGATCGCCTCGAAGGTCTGGCGGAGCCCGCCCGCGAGACCGGCCGGATCGGCGGCGAGACGCGAGGGGAACACCTCGACGAACGACCGCTCCAGGCGCGAGGCGATGGCCTTCGCGAAGGTGGTCTTGCCGGTGCCGGGCGGGCCGAACAGGACCACGGAGCGCGGCGGGGCGACTCCGTAGCGCTCGGCGAGACCCGGACGCGCCAGGGGCATCACCAGTCGTCGCTCCAGCAGCTCCTTCTCGGCGGTCATGCCGCCGACCGCGTCCCACAGGCCGCGCGGCAGCACGCGGCCGCCGAGCTCGGCGAGCAGCCGCAGCTCCTCCCCCTGCACCGGCACGCGCCGCTCGAAGTAGTGCAGGTTCTGCCCCACCTCGAAGCCCTGGCGGAGGAATGCGCCGACCCGGGTCTCGGCCGCGGGCATCAGCGCCGACAGCTTCGAGATGCCGGCGGGCGCCATCCGCGACTCGAGGGCCGCGAGCAGAGCGGAGCCGATCCCGCGGCCCCGGTGCTCGGGAGCCGTCGCGAGGAACACGACCCAGCCCTGGGCGTGCGCGGCGCGGCCGACCGCCGCGCCCACGACCCGGTCGTCGACCAGCGCGACGACGGCGTGGTCCTTCGCGCACGACGCCAGCACCTCGGCGAGGTTGTAGACGGGCCGGGCCTCGGAGGCGTTCACCTGCTCCCAGAGGCGCAGCACGCCGTCGACGTCGTCGGAGTGGTGGTCGCGGATCCGCCAGCCGGTCACGCTGCACCCACCGGCAGCCGGTCGCGGTCGTAGGTGATCGTGCTGTAGCCGTGCGGAGCGGGCCGCCCGTCGTCGCCGAGGCTCACGAACACGAGGCGCTCGATCACCAGGATGCTGCGCCGGGTGATCATGTTGCGCACCTCCGCGCGCATCGTCAGGGAGGTCCGGCCGAAGGACGTGGCGCGCAGGCCCATCTCGATCAGGTCGCCCAGCACGGCGGAGGAGACGAAGTCGATCTCGGAGATGTACTTCGTCACGGCCCGCGGGTTGCCGAGCTGGAGGATCGCGTAGATCGCCGCCTCCTCGTCGATCCAGCGCAGCAGGCTGCCGCCGAAGAGGCTTCCGTGCGCGTTCAAGTCCTCCGGACGCACCCAGCGGCGCGAGCGGAAGGTGACGCTCTCGTCCTGGTGGTCCGGCACGACGGCTCAGATCACCGGGAGCAGGATGTCCCGCACGAGCGCGTCGAGCTGCGCGTCGGCGTCCAGGAACTGCCGGAGGGTCCGACGGGTCGCTCCGAACGAGTCGAACTCGTCGATGGTCATGCCGTCCTCGAGGTAGGCGCGGCGGAACTCGGGGAGGCGCCCGAGCAGCGTCTCGAGGATCTGCGGCGGCACCGGGACGTCGATGCGGTCGGGCTCGGCCTCGATGCCGTTCTCGTTGATGAGCAGCTGCCACTCGAAGGGCGGCGAGACCACGAGGTCGCCGCCGACGAGCTCCGACCACTGCAGGTGGTTGCGGAACGCCGCCGACAGGATCCGGGAGCGGTAGCCGCGCTCCTGGAAGATCCGGTACGCCTCCTTCAGCGCGGCGACGCCGCCCCACTCGAGGTAGCCGGGGTCGAGCAGCAGACGGTCGGCGGCGGCCGAGGCCTTCAGCCAGTCGTCCAGGCGCCCGCCCATGATCGTGACGACGCTGCCGAACTCGCGCTCGGGCTCGCCGTCGGAGGCGCGGGCGTCGAGACCCCGCTCGATCGCCTCGGCCACGGCGACCGCCTGCGCGACGGTGAACGAGACGGTCGCGTTGATGCTCACTCCGCGGCGGGTGGCCTTCTCGATGGCCTCGATGCCGACCTTCGTCGCGGGGATCTTCACGATGATGTTCTCGGCGAGGTGCGAGAAGTGCACGGCCTGCTCGACGAGGGCGTCGGCGTCGCGGTGCAGGCGCGGGTCGGTCTGCACCGAGAGCCGGCCGTTGCGGCCACCGCTCTCGCGGAAGGCGGGGAGGAGCAGCTCGGCCGCCTGGACCGACATCTCCTCGATCGCGAGCCAGCCCAGGGCGCTCTCGCCCAGGGTGGGGTGCTCGGCGGCCAGCTCGGCCAGGCGCGGGCCCCAGACGTCGAGGTTCTTGCGGATGGTCGTGTAGGCGATCACCGGGTTGCAGGTCGCTCCGACGGCGCCGAACCCGATCGACCGGGAGAGCTCCGAGAGGTCCGCCGAGTCGTTCCAGAGACTCGTCGGACTCGCCTGCGCCGCCCGGGCGAGCGGGGTGCTGGTGTCGCTGGTGGTCCGGACGGTGCTCATGGAGGCTCTCTCTCGACGGTGGCAGGAGGACCAGAGCGGGGCGTCTTCGTCCTTATGTCCTAACATACTGTCTTTCTTATGCTCGCGCGACCCGACAATCGGCCGATATGTCAGGATGGGAGATCGACGAACGAGAGCGGAGCCCATGCCTCAGGACGAGCAGATGCTGCCCCCCGATTTCTTCCTCGGGCTCGATCGCTCCGGTCCGGTGCCGCTCTACTACCAGGTGTCGAACCTCCTCGAGAAGGCGATCCTCGACGAGACGCTGCCGGCCGGCGCCCGCCTCGAGAACGAGGTCGCGCTCAGCGCCCGCCTCGGCCTCTCGCGCCCCACGATCCGCCGCGCGATCCAGGAGCTGGTCGACAAGGGCCTGCTCGTGCGCCGCCGTGGCATCGGCACCCAGGTCGTCCACGGCCGGGTCACCCGCAACGTCGAGCTGACCAGCCTCTACGAGGACCTCGAGCGCACGGGGCAGAAGCCCGAGACGACGCTCCTCTCCTCCTCCGTCGAGGGCGCCGACGAGAAGACCGCCGAGGCGCTCTCCGTGGCGGTCGGCAGCCCGACCCTGCACCTCAAGCGCGTGCGCTCCGCCGACGGAGTGCCGCTCGCGATCCTCGACAACGTGCTGCCCGAGGCGTTCGTCGACCTCGATGAGGAGTCGCTCGCTCGCCACGGGCTGTACCAGCTGCTGCGCGGCCGGGGAGTCACGATGCGCGTCGCGAAGCAGCGGATCGGCGCGCGCTCGGCCACCGCCTCCGAGAGCCGCCTGCTCGACCTGCCCAAGGGCGCGGCCGTGCTGACCATGGGTCGCACGGCGTTCGACAGCTCGGGCCGCGCGGTCGAGTACGGCCAGCACTGCTACCGCCCGGACCTGTACTCGTTCGAGATCACGCTCGTCGAGCGCTGACCCGGGGTCTGCCCGTCGCGATCGACCGTCTGCAAAAGGCGGCTCCGAGCAGGACGCTTCTCGTGGGAGCAGCCCCCGCTTGGTGATCGAGTAGCCCGCGCAGCGGGCGTATCGAGATCCACCCACTCCGGAAGACCTGACCGAGAGACCGAGCCGCTAGGACCGTCGGGTCTCGATACGCCCCTCCGGGGCTACTCGACCAGCAACAGAGGCGCGGCTCCCAGCCCGCTGATCGAGTAGCCCGCACAGCGGGCGTATCGAGATCCACCCACTCCGGAAGGGCCGATCGAGAGACACATCTGCTGGGACCGTCGGGTCTCGATACGCCCCTCCGGGGCTACTCGACCAGCAACAGAGGCGCGACCCCCAGCCCGCTGATCGAGTAGCCCGCGCAGCGGGCGTATCGAGCGGAGGGGGCGCCTTCGGCGCCAACGCAGGGCGGGGAAGAGACGGATCTTCTGGGAGACGTGGGTCTCGATACTCCCCTTCGGGGCTACTCGACCAGCAAGGAGGCGGGGGTCTCTTCCAAGTAGATCCACCCACTCCAGAAGAGCCGACCGAGAGACCGAGCCGCTGGGACCGTCGGGTCTCGATACGCCCCTGCGGGGCTACTCGACCAGCAAAAGAGGCCCGCTGATCGAGTAGCCCGCGCAGCGGGCGTATCGAGATCCACCCACTCCAGAAGAGCCGACCGAGAGACCGAGACGCTGGGACCGTCGGGTCTCGATACGCCCCTCCGGGGCTACTCGACCAGCAAAAGAGGCCCGCTGATCGAGTAGCCCGCGCAGCGGGCGTATCGAGATCCACCAGCTCCAGGACATCGCGGGTCTCGATACGCGCCTGCGGCGCTACTCGACCAGCAATAGCGGCGCGGTCAGCCGAGGAGGGGGCGGCGGGCGGCGGAGTGCTCGACGTACTCCTCGCGGGCGCGCTGGGTGCCGGGCAGGGTCGAGGTCTCGGCGACGGGGACGTCCCACCAGCCCTCGCCGCTCGGCGCGTACTGCAGAGGGTCGCTCTCGATGTGGATGAGCGTGGTCGTCGCGGACGCCTTCGCGGCCGTGATCGCGCGGCCCAGGTCGGCCACCGCCTCGGGTCCGCGAGCGATCTCGATGGTCTCGACGCCGTAGCTGCGCGCGTTGGCGGCGAGATCCACGGGCAGCACCGCGCCGCTCCCGTCGCGGTAGCGCGTGCCGTAGCGCTCGCCTCCGAGGGTCTCGGACAGGTGCCCGATCGACGCGTAGCCGTGGTTCTGCAGCAGGACCACGATGATCTTCAGCCCCTCGGCCACCGCCGTCACGAGCTCGGTGTGCAGCATCAGGTAGGAGCCGTCGCCGACCATCACGATCGCGTCGCGGTCGGGAGCCGCGCGGCGCACGCCCAGTCCGCCCGCGATCTCGTAGCCCATGCACGAGAAGGCGTACTCGACGTGGTACCCGAGGCTGTCCCGCACCCGCCACAGCTTGTGCAGGTCTCCCGGGAGCGAGCCCGCCGCCTGCACCACGACGTCGCGCGGGTCGGAGGCCGACTGCACGGCGTGGATGATCTCGGCCTGACCGGGCAGCTCGCCGCCGGAGGGCTCGAACGCGCGGTCGACCACGGCGTCCCACGCCGCCTTCTCCTCGGCGGCCCTGCACGACCACTCCTCGGGAACACTCCAGCCCTCGAGCGCGGCGAGCAGCGCCTCCAGAGCCTCGCGGGCGTCGGCGATGACGGGCAGCTGCGAGCCGTGCTTGTAGGCGTCGAAGGAGGCGACGTTGATGTTGACGAAGGTCACGTCGGGGTTCTGGAACGCGGTGCGGCTCGCCGTCGTAAAATCGGAGTAGCGGGTGCCGACTCCGATGACCACGTCGGCCTCGGCCGCGAGCCGGTTCGCCGCCGTGGTGCCGGTCGCTCCGATGCCGCCGAGGTACTGCGGGTGGTCCCACAGCAGGGAGCCGCCGCCGGCCTGCGAGGTGCCGACCGGGATGCCGGTGCCCTCGACGAGCGCGCGGAGGGCGTCCTCGGCGCCGGAGTAGATCACTCCGCCGCCCGCGACGACGATCGGGTTCTTCGCCGAGCGGATCGCGTCGACGGCGCGCGCCAGGGGGCCGCGCTCGGGGACCGGGCGGCGGACGTGCCACTCGCGGGGCGCCAGGAACTCCTCGGGGACGTCCAGCGCCTCGGCCTGGACGTCCTCGGGGAGGGCGATGGTCACGGCGCCGGTCTCGGCGGGGTCGGTCAGCACGCGCATCGCCGCGAGGGCGATCGAGAAGAGCTTCTCGGGGCGGTCGACGCGGTCGAAGAAGCGCGACAGCGGGCGGAACGCGTCGGTGACCTGCACGCTCGTGTCGTGCGGCAGCTCGATCTGCTGCAGCACCGGATCCGCGACGCGGGTCGCGAAGGTGTCGCTCGGCAGCAGCAGAGCGGGCAGGCGGTTCGTGGTGGCGAGCGCGGCTCCGGTGAGCATGTTCGCCGCGCCCGGGCCGACGGAGGCGGTGCTCGCGAACGTCGCGCGACGCCGGCGCATGCGCGCGTAGCCGACCGCCTGGTGCACCATCGCCTGCTCGTTGCGCGCCTGGTGGTACGGCATCAGTCCCGGCTGCTCGGCCTCGAGCTGCTGCAGCGCCTGGCCGATGCCGGCGACGTTGCCGTGCCCGAAGATGCCGAACGTGCCGGCGATGGTGCGCTCGCGGTGGTCGCCGTCGACCGTCCACTGGTTCGCCAGGAACTCGATCAGCGCCTGGCCGACCGTCATCCGCCTGGTGGTGCTCATGTCGTGCCGTCCTTCTTCGTCGAGGGGTGTCGTGTCGGTGCCGGGGGTCAGCGGTCATAGGGGAGGCGCGGATCGATGTCCTGACCCTCCCACGTCGCGCGGATCCAGCCGTGGGCCGGGTCGTCCGAGATGTTCCAGACGCGCTCGGGATCCGGCCCCGCCATCACGTTGAGGTAGTAGAGGTCGTAGCCCGGCGCCGCGACGCACGGGCCGTGCCAGCCGTACGGCAGCAGGGCGACGTCGCCGGTGCGGACCTCGGCGAGCACGTCGATCTCGCCGGCCGGCGAGGAGTAGGTGCGGAGGAAGCCGAACGGGTCGGCCTGCGCGGGGGCGTCGAGGCCCTTCGCGACGGCGGTCTCGAAGTAGTAGATCTCCTCGAGGCGCGACTCCTGGCCCGGGATCGACTCGTCGTGCTTGTGCGGCGGGTAGCTCGACCAGTTCTCGGCCGGAGTGATCACCTCGCAGACGATGAAGCGCCCGGCCTCGAGGGCCTGCGGCGTGCCGAAGTTGTGCACCTGCCGGCTCGAGCGGCCGGCGCCGCGCAGCTCGATCGGCACCTCGTCGCGGGTGATGTGGCGGCTGGGGTGCACCTCGGCGGTGGGCGCCTCGGCGACGGCGACGCGCCCCTCCCCCTCGAGCGTCGCGGAGGCGAGGCTCGAGAGGTAGAGGACGTCGCTCGGACCGTCGAAGACCGAGACCCGACCCTCCAGCAGGGTGGTCTCCGACGGACCCGAGCTCTGGTGCCGGACCGTGAACGATCCGGACAGCGGGACCACGAGGCGCTCGACGCCGTCGGCGGGGAGCTCGAGCACGGTCCCCGCGGCGAGGTCGGCGACGCGCAGGCCGGTGTGCTGCCAGCCCGCGCGGGAGTCGTCGACGACGGACTCCCACCCGTCGCGCGCGAGGGCGCCGCGGGGGAACACCCAGTCGTTCTGCGTGGTCATGTGCGGGGCCTTCCGTGGAGGGGTGGTCGGTGGGAGTCGGGAGGTGGTGGGTCTCGATACGCCGCTGCGCGGCTACTCGACCAGCAGAGGTGTCCGAGCACAACCGGCGATCCGCGTGTCAGCGGATCGTCGTGTGCGGACGCAGGACGCTCTGCGGAACCCCGCCTCCTGCCCCGCCGACCGCGGCCGATCGACGAGCGAAGCGAGGAGAGAGGCTCAGAAACTCAGTTCTGGGGGAAGCCCAGGTTGATGCCGCCGTGCGACGGGTCGAGCCAGCGGCTGGTGATCGCCTTCTGCTGCGTGAAGAAGCGCACCCCTTCCGCGCCGTGGGCCTTGGTGTCGCCGAACAGCGACGACTTCCAGCCGCCGAACGAGAACGTCGCCACAGGCACCGGGATCGGCACGTTGATGCCGATCATGCCCACCTGGACCTCGTTCTGGAAGCGGCGGGCCGCCCCTCCGTCGTTCGTGAAGATCGCCGTGCCGTTGCCGAACGCGCCGCCGTTGATCAGCTCGACGCCCTCCTCGTACGTGCCGACGCGGACGATCGACAGCACCGGGCCGAAGATCTCCTCGGTGTAGGCGCGAGACGTGGTCGGGACCTTGTCGAGCAGCGTCGGGCCGAGCCAGAAGCCGTTCGGGTCGCCGTCGACCTCGATGCCGCGACCGTCGATGACGACCTCCGCACCGTCCTCCTCCGCGATCGCGATGTACGAGGCGACCTTGTCGCGGTGCACCTCGGTCACCAGCGGACCCATGTCGCAGCCGCGACGCCCGTCGCCGATGCGCAACTGCGACGCCCGGTCCTGGATCTTCGAGATCAGCTCATCCGCCACCGGCTCCACCGCGACGACCACCGAGATCGCCATGCAGCGCTCCCCCGCGGAGCCGAAGCCCGCGTTGATCGCCGAGTCGGCCACGAGGTCGAGGTCCGCATCCGGCAGCACCAGCATGTGGTTCTTCGCCCCACCGAGCGCCTGCACCCGCTTGCCGTGCTTGGTGCCCGTCTCGTAGACGTACTGCGCGATCGGAGTCGACCCCACGAACGAGATCGAGCGCACGTCCGGGTGCGTGAGCAGCCCGTCCACGGCCTGCTTGTCGCCGTTGAGCACCGTGAACACGCCGTCGGGGAGACCGGCCTCCTTCCACAGCTTCGCGAGCCAGATCGCGGCGGTCGGGTCCTTCTCGGACGGCTTGAGGATCACCGTGTTGCCGGCCGCGATCGCGATCGGGAAGAACCACATCGGCACCATCGCCGGGAAGTTGAACGGCGAGATGATGCCGACGACGCCCAGCGGCTGCTTCGTCGAGTACACGTCGACGCCGGTCGACACCTGCTCCGAGTACTCACCCTTAAGGTGGTGCGCGAGGCCGGTCGCGAACTCCACGACCTCCTGGCCGCGGGTGATCTCGCCGAGCGCGTCCGAGACGACCTTGCCGTGCTCCGACGTGATGATCTCGGCCAGCTCGCCCTTCTTCGCCTCGAGCAGCTCGCGGAAGCGGAACAGGATCTGCTGGCGCTTGGCGAGCGACAGGTCGCGCCACGCGGGGAACGCGGCCTTCGCGGAGGCGATGGCGGCCTCGATCTCGGCGTCGTCGGCCAGCGCGACCTCCTTCGTCGCGACTCCGAGCGCCGGATCGAAGACCGGAGCGGTGCGGCCGGAGGTCGACGGCGACTCGCGGCCGTCGATCCAGTGCGGCACCACGGCGAGCGCGTGGATCGGTTCGGTTCCCAGGGTTTCGGACATGTTCCTTCTTCTCTTCTCGAAAGGGGAGGTGTCAGCCGTGCACGAGCGCGGCGGCGGTGTCGACCGCGCCCGCGACGTCGCCGTCGGGCGGGTAGAGCAGGGTGCGGCCCACGACGAGCCCGCGGACTCCGGGCAGCGCGAGCGCCGCCTCCCACGAGGCGTAGGTCTCGTCGGGGCTGCCGGAGGGATCGCCGCCGAGCAGGAGGGTGGGCAGCGTCGTCGACGCCATCACCCGCTCCATCTCGGGCACGACGGGCAGCTTGAGCCAGGAGTAGGCGGACGTGTTGCCGAGCCCGGCGGTGATCGCGATCGAGGTGATGACCGCCTCCGCCGAGAGGTCGTTCTGCACCGCGCCGTTCGCCCAGCGGCTGAGGAACGGCTCGAGCATGATCGGCACGCGGGCCGCCGCCGCCGCGTCGACCGCGCGGGCCGACGCCTCGATGGTGGCCGCGGTCGCGAAGTCGCCGAGGTTCACGCGGAGGAGCAGCTTCGCGAAGTCGATCCCGGCCGCCACGATGCCGGGCACGTCGTACCCGGTGAAGCGGTCGTCCATCTCGAAGCGCGCGCCCTTGAGGCCGCCGCGGTTCATCGATCCGACGACGACCTTGCCCTCGAGGGCGCCCAGCAGGGCGAGGTCCTCGATGATGTCGGGCGTGCCGAGCACGCCGTCCACACCCGGCCGCTCGAGGGCGGTGACGAGGCGGGCGAGCAGCCCGTAGCGGTCGGCCATGGCGGTCGGGTCGTCGCGGACGCCGAGGGCGCCGCGCGCCGGGTGGTCGGCGGCGACGATGAAGAGGCGGCCGTCCTCGGCGAGCAGCGGCCGGCGGACGCGGTCGCGCACGCGGGGCAGCACGGTCTCGGGGGCGGTGGTGCGGATCTCGCGCAGCGTCTCGAAATCGAGGGCGGCGAGGGTCTCAGGCAGCGACATCGGCGATGCTCCTCACGATCTCGGCGACCTCGTCGGTCGAGGGCATGGCGGTCGAGCACTCCCGCCGCGAGGCGACGATCGCTCCGGCGACGTTGGCGAAGCGGAGCACCTCCTCGAGCGACCAGTCCTGCAGGAGGCCGTGGCACAGGGCGCCGCCGAAGCCGTCGCCGGCGCCGAGGCCGTTGACCACCTCGACCGCGTAGGGAGCGACCTCGACGGTCTCGTCGCGCGTCTTGGCGAGCACGCCGCGCGGGCCCTGCTTGACGATCGCGAGGTCGAGGCCGCGGTCGAGCAGTGCATCGGCGGCGCGGTGCGGGTCGGTCTCGCCGACCGCGATCTCGCACTCCTCGCGGTTGCCGACGGCGACGCTCACGTGCTCGAGCGCGCGGGACACCTCGCGGCGGGCGATGTCGGGCGACTTCCAGAACATCGGCCGGTAGTCGAGATCGAGGATCGTGAGCGGGCGGCGGCCGCGCGCCTCCCAGGCCGTGTGGTGCGCGGTCCGGCTGGGATCCTCCGAGAGGCCGGTGACCGTGGACCAGTAGATGCGGGCCCGGGCGATCGAGTCGAGGTCGAGCTCGTTGACGGTGATGACCAGGTCGGGGGCCTTGGGCGCGCGGTAGAAGTAGAGCGGGAAGTCGTCCGGCGGGAAGATCTCGCAGAAGGTGACGGGGGTGTTCAGCCCCGACACGGTGCGGACGAACTCGGCGGAGGCGCCCAGGCGCTCGAGCTCGCGCGAGACGAAGCGGCCGAAGGGGTCGTCGCCCGTGCGGGTGATGATGGCGGACTTCAGGCCGTGCTTCGCGGCGGCCACGGTGACGTTCGCCGCGCTGCCGCCGAGGTACTTGCCGAAGGTCTCGACGTCCTCGAGGCCCACTCCGTCCTGGAGCGGGTAGATGTCGACGCCGGAGCGCCCGATGGTGATCAGGTCGAAGGGAGTGTGCTCGGTCATACGTCGCTGTACAACTTCCTTGTCGAGGGGGTGGGCGCCGTGCTTCTGCGACCCGCCATGTACTTACATATGAACATACAGGAGAACCCTCGCGCTGTCACCCGCAGCCGCCGCGATCGGAGTGAGCCGGTCGCGGCGGCCGCGCGATCAGACCCGCGTCGCCGTGTAGACCACCCCGTGCTCGGGGTGCAGCAGCGGCGCCATCAGCCCCGCGGAGGCGAGCGCCGCTCCCGAGACGACCGTGCCGATCCGCTCGCCCCGCGGCACCCACGACGGCGCGCCGTGGGCGTCCGCCGACGGCTCCGCTCGGAGCCCCCACCACTCGGCGGGAGTCGTGCCGCGCCCGACACCGCCGACGAGCACCGGCTCGACGCGGTAGGACGCGTCGGGGTCGAGACCCGGCAGCCGGACGCGGCCGGGCGACACCACCTCGGAGCGGGCGAGCGAGACGAGCGAGTAGACCGCCGCCGAGCGGTCCGCCGCCACGACGCCGTGCACGGCGAGCGTCGCGTCGGGGTGGTCGAGGCGGACGAGGTCGCCGCCGTGCAGGAGCGCGCGCTGCTCCTTGTGGAACGCGATCCACGCGCCGAGCTCGTCGAGCTCCTCCTCCGTGGCCGTGCGCAGATCCCACTCGACGCCCAGGTGCCCGAAGAGGGCCGAGACGGCGCGGAAGGACAGGTCGTGCCGGCGCCCGGTGGTGTGCGAGAGGGCCGAGGCGATGTGCGAGCCCATCAGCTCCGGTGGGATCAGCTGCGTCGTCCAGCGGTTCATCTGCTGACGGTCCAGCGGGTCGATGTTGTCCGAGACCCAGACGCGGTCGGTCCGCTCGAGCACGCCGAGGTCCACTCGCGCGCCGCCGGAGGAGCACGACTCGATCTCGAGGTCGGGGAAGCGCTCGCGGATCTCGTCGACCAGGCGGTAGAAGGCGAGCGTCTGCTCGTGCACTCCCGCCTCCCCGCCGGGCGGGCGCCCCGCGTCGACGAGGTCGCGGTTGTGGTCCCACTTGATGTACGCGATGTCGTACTCGTCGAGGATCGCCGTGATCGCGTCCCGGAGGTGCGCGAAGCAGTCGGGGTTCGCCAGGTCGAGCACCTGCTGCGTCCGGGACTCGACGGGTAGGCGGCCTCCGGTGGACAGGATCCAGTCCGGGTGCGCGCGGGCGAGATCGGAGTCGGGGTTCACCATCTCGGGCTCGAACCAGAGGCCGAACTGCATCCCGAGCGCCCGGACGCGATCGACGAGCGGGTGCAGCCCGTCGGGCCAGACGTCGGCCGAGACGGTCCAGTCGCCCAGGCCCGAGCGGTCGTCGCGACGGCTGCCGAACCAGCCGTCGTCGAGCACGTACCGCTCGATGCCCAGCGCGGCGGCGCGCTCGGCGAGCTCGGTCAGCACGTCGAGGTCGTGGTCGAAGTAGACCGCCTCCCAGACGTTGAGGGTCACGGGGCGGGCGGAGGAGGGGTGACCCGGCCGGGCGCGGAGCATCCGGTGGAACCGGCGCGCGACGGCGTCGAGTCCGACGGCGTACGAGCCGTGCACCCAGGGGCTCCGGTAGCTCTCGCCCGCGGCCAGGCGGACCTCGCCGGGGAGCAGCAGCTCCCCTCCGCCGAGCAGCTGCACGCCGGTCGAGACGCGCTCGACCTGGTGCACGTGGTTGCCCGACCAGCCGGTGTGCAGCCCCCAGACCTCGCCGTCGGCGAAGCCGAAGCCGGGCGCTCCGACCGAGAGGAGGGTCGCGGCGTCGGCCCCGGTGCGGCCGTGGCGGCCCTCGCGGCGGTGCGCGCCGATGCCCACGGGGCGCCGCTGCGGCGTGCGCTCCTTGCCCCAGCGCCCGGCGAAGTCGAGGATCTCGCTCGCCGTCGCGGGCACGGGCAGGCACAGCAGCAGCTCGTCCAGCTGGTAGACGTCGTCGCCGAGGTTGGTGACCTCGGCGCGGGTGCGGACGACTCCCGACGCGTCGAGCTCGAGCTCGATCTCGACGGCGAGCCCCGCGACGGCGTCGACGGCCCGGACCCGCAGCGATGCGGGGCCGGTGGCGACGACCAGCGGAACGTCCTGCGGGAGCGTCGAGGCACTCCCTCCCTCGGTCACCGAGATCGAGGCCACGGTGAAGCGCGGCGACCAGTCGGCGCCGGAGCGCGAGCCGCTGAGCCCCGGGCGTCCCGTCCAGCCCGTCCAGTGCTCGGGGAGGAGCGCGACGCGGACGGGCTCGTCGACGTCGTTCGGGCCGACGGGGGTCCGCCCCGCCGCGGCGAAGGCCTCGAAGGCCTCGAGGTCGAGCGGGCCGGTGTCGGCGCCCCAGTGCAGGACGGCGGGGAGCCGGTCGTCGCTGAGGTCGACGACGAGCGAGACGCCGGCGGTGCGCATCACGACGCCGGTCGTGCGGGGAGAGGTCATGTCGGAGGGCCTTTCGTGGAGGTGACGGGGGCGCGGTGGGCGCCGCATCCGCAGGACTCGCGGAGGATCAGCTCGCCGGGGAAGGTCGTGATGCTCTTCGGCGGCGGGCCGGTGTGGAGGACGGCATCGATCGCCGCGCGGGCCATGGCGCGCACGGGCTGCTGGAGGGTGGTGAGGCGGGGGACGCTGAAGGCCGACTCCGACGTGCCGTCGTAGGAGATGACCGCCAGGTCCTCGGGGATGCGGAGGCCGTGGTCGGCGGCGCCGCGGAGGAAGCCGATGCCGATGAGGTCGGAGCCCGCGAAGACCGCGTCGGGACGGCCGGGCCCCGAGAGCAGCCTCGCCGCCGCCTCCAGCCCGCCCTCCCGCGACCACCCGGTGATCTCGATCGGGCCGGGCTCGAGCCCGGCGTCCCGGAGCGTCCGCTCCCAGCCGATCTGCCGGGGATCGGTGCGCTGATCGGGGTCGGAGCTCGCACCGAGGACGAGCGCGACCCGCCGGCGGCCGTGCACCTCGACGAGGTGCCGCACCGCCTCCGCCGCGCTCCCGATCGCGTCCACCCCGATGGAGGGGGCTCCCTCGATGGGGTGGAACGCGTCGATCACGACGGTCGGGACCTGCGCGTCCGAGGAGGAGCCGGGCCGCAGGCCCTGCAGGACGCTCGCGATGATCAGCCCGTCCACCCCGCGCGAGCCCATCTCGGTGACGAGCCGCTCCTCGTTCTCGGCGTCGTCGTGGGTGTTGGCGATGAGGAGGGCGTAGCCGCGCTCGGCGGCCGCGGTCTCGATCTGCAGGGCGAACTCGGCGAAGTAGGGGTTGCTGCTGTCGGGGATGAGGAGGGCGAGGACGTGCGTGCGGCCCGTGCGCAGGGCGCGCGCCGCGGTGTTGGGCACGTAGCCCAGCTCCTTGATCGCCTCGTGCACGCGGCGCTCCTTCTCGGGCGAGACGCGTTTGGCGCCGGTGAGCACGTAGCTGACGACCGCCGTGCTCACCTGGGCGTGCTCGGCGACCTGGTTGCGGGTCGGCGCCTTGCGCGGCAGCGAACGATCGAGCACAGCGGTCTCCTCGGACTCGTGGGGGGACCCGCGGCCCGGGTCCCCCTGTCGGACGCTAGTCGAACAGCGCGTCGACCTGCTCGTCCGCGTCGGTGAGCGAGGACGGGTCGGCCTGCCCCTCGAGGACGGCGTCCACGGCCGGCGTCATGATGCCGGCGATCTTCGCCGCGTTGTCGGTGATCGGGAAGAGGAAGGTGGTGCCGTCGTCGACCTGCTGCGTGAAGGCGGTGACGTCGATCCCCTTGTCGGCGAAGGCGGCCTTCGCCGCGTCGGTGCCGCTCGGGATCGCCGGGAAGACGACTCCGGCCGCCCCGATGACGTCCTGGCACTCGGCCGAGGCGAGGTACTCGACCCACTTGGCCGAGGCGTCCTTGTTCTCGGAGCCCGCCCAGATCGAGTCGGCGAGGCCGTTGAACATGGTCGAGCGCTCGCCGTCGGGGCCGATCGGGGTCGGCGCGATGCCGACGTCGACGCCCGTGAGCGAGGTGAAGGAGTTGATGTTCCACGAGCCATTGGTGGTCATGGCGTACTTGCCGGCGCCGAACGTCTGCGCGGCGTCGCTGCCGGTCACCGCGGCGACCGAGGGCATGTAGCCCTTCTCGATCAGGTCGGCCATCCAGCCGATGGTCGACTGGAACTTCTCGTCGTCGTAGTTGTAGGCGGTGCCCCACGGGTTCTCGTCGGTGTAGGTCCAGCCGGTGCTGCCGGCGTACATGCTCCACTGCGTCTGGCCGTTGCCGCCGCCCGAGCCGCCGTCCAGGCCCAGTCCGTAGACCGCGACGCGGTCCTTGTCGAAGCCGTCCTCGTCGCCGCGGACGCCGTTCACGTCGACGGTGAGGTGGGCGATCGCCTCGCCGTAGGTGCCGCCGTCCTCCGGGTTCCACTCCAGCTCGGCGAGCTGCTCGGGGGTGTAGCCGCCGTCGGTGATCAGGGCCTCGTTGTAGAACACGGCCACGGTGTCCCAGTCCTTGGGCAGGCCGTAGCGCGCGCCGTCCTGGCCGACCCAGAGGTCGGCGAGGCCGTCCTGGTACTGGTCGACGTCGACGCCGTCCTTCTCGAGCACGTCGTCGAGGGCGACGAGCTGGTCGTTGGCGATGAAGTCGGCGTACTTCGAGAGGTGGTTCGTGAACACGTCGGGGGCGGTGCCGGCGACGAATCCGTTGGTCAGCTTCGTCCAGTAGTCGTCCCACGAGTACTGCGAGATGTTCACGGTGACGTCGGGGTTCGAGGCCGAGAAGTCGTCGGCGCACTGCTGGTACGCGGCCTTCTGGTTGTTGTCCCAGAGCCAGTACTCGACGGTGCCGGTGGCGGCGCTGGTGTCGATCGATGCGCCGTCGTTCGACGCGGCGCCACCCCCTCCTCCGCCGACGCAGGCGGTGAGGGAGAGGCCGAGCGCGGTGGCGCCGGCGAGGACGGTGGCGGATCTGCGGAGAGTGCGTGACACGGTGGTGGGTCCTATCTGCTTCATTGCACGAGGTGGGGGAAGGGGTCTGCGGGGCGTCACTTGACGCCGGAGTAGCCGATCGAGTCGACGATGCGGCGGCCGAAGGCCAGGAAGAGCACGAGCACGGGCACGGCGGCGACGAGCGTCGCGGCCATGAGGCCGGCCCAGTCGGGGCTGCCGTTGGGGGTCTGCGAGCGGAACACACCGAGGGCGACGGTGAGGACGCGGGACTCCTCCGTGTTGCCGGCGAGCAGCGGCCAGAAGTAGTCGTTCCAGGTGTTGATGTAGGTGAGGATCCCGAGCGTGGCCAGCGGAGCGACGCTCATCGGCACGATCAGGCGGAAGAAGATGCGCAGCTTGCCCGCGCCGTCCAGCTCGGCCGCCTCCTCGATCTCCTTGCTGATCCCGAGGAAGAACTGGCGGAGGAAGAACACGGCGAACGGGGTCATCAGCAGGCTCGGCAGGGCGAGCCCGGCGAACGAGTTGAGCAGCCCCAGGTCGCGCATGAGGACGAAGTTCGGCAGCGCCGTGAAGATCGGCGGCACCATGAGCGCGGTGAGGAAGAGGAAGAACACCGCGTCGCGCCCCGGCCAGCGCAGGCGGGCGAAGGCGTAGGCGGCGAGCGAGCAGAACAGCAGCTGACCGGCGGTGACGAGGGTCGCGTAGGCGACCGAGTTGCGCAGGTAGAGCCAGAAGTTCACGGAGGCGCCGGAGCCGCCCTCGGCGATCGCCTGCTCCTGCGTCGCGAAGCCGAGCACCCGGGCGAACGCGCCCCAGGTGAACTCGACGGGCAGGAGCGAGGTGGGGTCGCTGGCGAGGGCGTTCTCGGTCGAGAAGGCCGTGCGGATCATCCAGAAGAAGGGGAAGAGGGTCACGAAGAGCGCGGCGATCAGGGCGGCCCAGGCGAGGATCCGGCCGGCGGAGGGACGGCGGCGGACGGGCCGACGCGGGGCGGGAGGGGCGGCGGCGAGCGTCGGATCGCTCAGCGGCAGGGTGGCGGTCATCGGTCTTCCTTCTTCACGCGAGGTCGGACTGGTCGGCGCGCAGCAGCCGGAGCTGCAGGAGCGCGACGCCGGCGAGGATGACGAGCAGGACGACCGAGATCGCGCTGGCGTAGCCGAAGTCGTTCTCGCCGAAGCCGACCTGGTAGATGTAGAACTGCATGACCCGGGTGGCGTTCACGGGTCCGCCGCGAGTGGTCACGGCGACGGTGTCGAACACCTGGAACGAGCCGGTCACCGTCACGACCAGCACCAGGGCGAGGACGGGTCGCAGCAGCGGCAGCGTGATCCGCCAGAACGAGCGCCACTCGCTGGAGCCGTCGATCTGCGCGGCCTCGTAGACGTACGGCGGGATCATCTGGAGCCCGGCGAACACGAGCAGCGCCGTGTAGCCCATGTGCCGCCAGACGTTGACCAGCGCGATCGTCGGGATCGCCCAGTCCTGATCGGCGAAGAACGGGATGCGGGTGAGGCCGACCGTCTCGATCAGGCTGTTGATGAGCCCGAGCTGGTAGTCGAGCAGGAGGAACCAGATCATCGCGGCGATGACGTTCGAGATGAGGAACGGCAGCAGGATCGCTCCGCGGATCACCACCGACTGGGTCACGCGGTGCATCAGGACGGCCAGCCCGACGGCGACCACGGTCTGCACGACGATGTTGATCGAGACGTATTCGAGCGTCACCCAGACCGAGTTCCAGAAGAGCGGATCGGTGGCGAGCCGCACGTAGTTGTCGAACCCGATGAAGCTCGGGGCGCTCATCAGGTTGTAGTCGGTGAAGCTGAGGTAGATGCCCCGGACGGTCGGCGCGACGTAGAAGGTGCCGAAGCCGATGGCCGCCGGGAGGATGAACGCGATCGCGACGAGGAGCTCGCGACCGCGGGCGCGGCGGCGGTTCGGGGTGAGCCGGGGCCGTGCGGCGACGCCCTGCGCGGCCGTCATCCGCGGTGCCGATGCGCGCCGGGGAAGGTCGTCATGGTGACTCCTTTGTCAGTACATACGAGCAGCTACTCGTGTAGCTTGTGAGGAGAAGCTACACGAGTAGCTCGGCCTTGTACACATGTCGGCAAGATGTCCTGACATGGGGGCCGTCACCCTTCGCGACATCGAGATGGAACCTTCATGACAACGTCGTCCGTTCCCGAGCCCACCAGCGTCCGAGTGCAGCTCGAGCCGGGCGGGGCGTTCCTGGACGCGGCCCGCTCCCCCGTCGACGTCGCTCTCGGCGCCGACGGCGACAGCCTGCGGATCGAGGTCTCGACGACCCGGCAGGTGGCGCGCGTGGTGCTGCGCTGGCGTCGGCCCGTGCCCGCCGGCACCCTGGTGCTGGGCGACGCGTGGGAGCGCAGCTACGGGGAGCTGGAGTGGGCGTCCGTCCGGCCCGAACGCGTGCTGCCCTGGAGCGTGCTCCTCCACGACCCCGCCACCGGCTCGACGGAGGGACTCGGCGTCGCGGTGCGGGGCGGGGCGCTCGCCTTCTGGCAGTGCGACCCGCTGGGCGTCACCCTGACCCTCGACCTGCGGAGCGGCGGCGCGGCCGTGCGCCCGGGCGACCGCGCCGTGCACGCGGCGACCGTGCACCGCGTCGAGGGGAGCAACGGCCCCTTCCGCGTGCAGCAGGAGCTGATGCGCGCCCTGTGCGCGGATCCGCTGCGCCGCTCCGTCCCGCTGGTCGGGGCGAACAACTGGTACTACGCCTACGGCCGCGACTTCGGGATCGACGCCGTCGTGCGCGACGCGCGGATGGTCGCGGATCTCGTCGGCGACCACGCCGTGCGGCCCTTCGGAGTGATCGACGACGGCTGGAGCTCCGACGGCACCGCCGACCACCTAGCCGCCTCGCCCGGTCCGTGGCTCCAGGGGCGCCCCGACCGGTTCCCGGACATGTCTGCCGCGGCCGACGCGCTGCGCGCCGAGGGGGTGCGGCCGGGCGTCTGGTACCGGCCGCTGCTCACCCGCGACGCCTCGGTCGCGGGCATCCGGGGTCCGCGCGACGGCGCTCTGGCGCTGGACCCGAGCTCGGGTGCCGTGCTCGACCTCGTCGCCGCCGACGTCGACCGGCTCCGCGGCTGGGGCTACGAGCTGATCAAGCACGACTTCTCGACTTACGACCTCCTCGGCGCCTGGGGGCCCGACTTCGGCGCCTCCCCGGGCGACGGACCGGCGCTGGCCGACCCCTCGTCGACCACGGCGGAGGCGCTCGTCGCCTTCTACCGGACCGTCCACGCCGCCGCGGGAGCGTCCCTCGTGCTCGGCTGCAACGTCGTCGGCCACCTCGCGGCCGGACTCGTCGACGCCCAGCGGATCGGCGACGACACCTCCGGACTCGACTGGGACCGCACCCGCCGCGTCGGGGTCAACACGCTGGCCTTCCGCCTCGCGCAGCACGACGCGTTCTTCACCGCCGACGCCGACTGCGTCGCGAGCACCCCGGGCACCGACTGGGCGCTCAACCGGCAGTTCCTCGACCTCGTCGCCCGCAGCGGAACGGCCCTCTTCGTCTCGGTCGACCCCGCCACACGCACCGACGCCGTGGACGCCGACCTCGCGGCCGCCCTGCGCCTGGCCCTGGACGGCGGAACGTCGGGCGGCATCGAGCCGCTCGACTGGATGCACTCGCCGACGCCGTCGCGCTGGCGGGCCGGCGACGAGGTGGTCGACTACTCCTGGCTCGCGGACGAGGGCGCGGACGCGTTCGAGCCGTTCGCGTCGGCGAGCCCGGACCCGGCGGCTTGAGCGGGCGGCGTCCGCTGGAGCGTGGGAGTGCGCGCGGGACTGGTCGCGGATCGGGGCCTGCGCGCGACGCACGCCCCGGTGCGTGACCAGTCAGCGCACGGCAGGTCGCCGAGTGGACGCGGACCGGGCGCATCGAGCGGATGAGCGCCCGCTCCGCGCCCACTCGCCGATCCGGCCTCAGCTCCGCAGCGTCTGGCTCGGCTTCTCGCCGAAGCGGGCCTGGTAGGTGCTCGCGAAGCGCCCGAGGTTGCCGAAGCCCCACTCGCGCGCCACGGCGGCGACGGTCGTCGAGCACGGGTCGCCCGCGACGAGGTCGGTGTGCGCGCGGTCGAGGCGCACGTCGCGCAGGTAGACCGACGGCGAGACTCCGAGGTGCCGCTGCGTCGCCTGCTGCAGGGTGCGCGTGTGCAGTCCGGCCGCGCGGGCGGCGTCGGCCGGGGTGATCGGGTCGCGGGCGTGGTGCTGCAGGAAGTCGAGCGCCACGCGGGTCCGCGAGGCGGACGGGCGGCGGAGGATCTCGGGCACGTCCCACGCGCGCCACGGGAACAGCGCCAGCAGCGCGCGGGCGAGGTTCAGCTCGGCCGTGAAGCGCACGAGCGGAGCGGTCGCCGCGGCGGCCAGCGCCGACGACGCCTCCGACACCGCGGTGCGCCAGCGCGCGAGCACGCTCGGATCGGGGTCGGCCTCGTGATCGAACGAGACGGGTCGGCGCGGGCCGGCGTGCGACTCCGTGGCGACGTCCTCGAGGAACGCCGGGGCGAAGTGGATCAGGTTCTGCCGGTGCGGCAGGAAGTCGAGGCCGAAGTGGCGCTCGGCGGGGAAGAGGAACGGCGCCGACGCCGCTCCGGTGCGGGTGAAGGGGCGCAGGGTGAGCGCGCCGCCGCCCGCGCGGAACCAGCCGACGACGTACTCGCGCAGGTGCGGCACCTCGCCCGAGAGGGCGCCGGCGCAGTCGGAGGTGCGCAGCGTCACGCGCTCGCTCCCCCGGAACGCGTAGCGGAACGAGAACGCGCCGGCTCCCGGAGCGACGCGGAAGCGCCCTCCGCCGTACGCGTCGGCGTAGACGGCCGACGCCGCCTCGGGATCGACGCCCGTCACCTCGAAGCGCCGCTCGGCGCCTCCCGTCGCATCGGAGGAGGAGCCGAAGGGGCTGCCCGTCGTGAACGTCGACCCGCTCATGACGGCCGCCCGGGCCGGCCGAAGGGGGTGTGTCGCATGGAGGGACCTCGCTGTGTCGTGAGCCCGACGGCCCGGCCCCGGTCGGGGTCCGCGTGCACGTCGGCTGCTATTCAGACGCGTTCGGGGGGCGTTTCGTCACGATTCCGTCGCCTGAGAAGTCCCTCCACAGCGAGCGGGACGGCCGGTTCGTGCGCCGAGCGGCCATCCCACGGGCTCCCTGGCCTCGAGCCTGGTAGGCATTCCCTCTGGGCCGCGCACCGGCCCGATCCGCGGGCGCCGCCCGTGGGACGACGTCCCGGACCACGACGCCCGGACGCCGGCAGCGACCCGACGGCAGGAGGCGATCATCGACGACGACCCCCTCCTGCACGCCTCGGACGCCACCCTCGCCGCCCGCGCGGTCGACGGCGACATCGCCGCGTTCGAGCAGCTCGCCCGCCGCCACGGCGCCCTGATGCGGGTCTACGCCGCGAAGCTCCTCGGCTCCGACGTCGAATCCGACGACGTGGTGCAGGAGGCGTTCCTCACCGGCTGGCGCCGCCTGGCCGATCTCGACAGCCCCGCGAACATCCGCAACTGGCTGATGCGCATCGTGACCCACAAGGCGATCGACCGGATCCGCGTCCGCCGCCGCCACGACGACATCGACGACTGGGACCCGCCCGCTCCCGCCGAGCACTCCCCCGAGCGCATCGTCGAGGCCCGCCTCCAGCTGGACGCCGTCTGGGAGGCACTGGACCGATTGCCCGCCGATCAGCGACGCTGTTGGTTGCTCCGCGAGACCGCCGGCTACAGCTACCAGGAGATCGCCGACGCTCTCGACCTCCCCGTCTCGACGATCCGCGGCCTCCTCTCCCGCGCTCGACGATTCCTGCTCCACGAACTGGAGGCATGGCGATGAACCCCGACGACGCCGTGCCCGACGACGACCTCGACGGCCACACGCTGGACGAGCTCGGCGAGTACCTCGACCGTGGACGCACCCCGCTCGACCCCTCGATCGAGAACTCCGCCGCCTGCCGCCTCGCACTGGCGAACCTCACCCGCCTGACCGAGCTGTCGGCGAGCGCCCTGCGCAGCCGGGCCGACCGCGAGCCCGACCGCGACGACGTCTGGATCGCGGGGCTGCTCGACGCGATCCGCTCCGAGGTGCGCTCCGGACGCGACGTGCCGATCGGCCACCCCGATCCCACGCTGCGCCTGGCGCTCACGGAGGCCGCCGTCCGCGGGATGATCCGCCGCGCCGGCGACACGATGGGCGGCGTGATCATGGGCCGCTGCACGCTCGACGGCGACGTGGCGACGCCCGGCGCGCCCGTCCGGGTCGACGTGACCTGCGCCCTCGAGTTCGGCCTGTCGGTCGACGAGGCCGCCGACCGGCTGCGCGAGCGCATCCGCTACGCCCTCGAGCGCCACACCGACCTCGTCGTCACCGAGATCGACGTCACCGTCGACGACGTCTACGCCCGCCGGGAGGACCGACCGTGACCGACGACACCGCGCTCTCGCAGCGCCTCACCGCCGCTGTCCGCGACGCGGAGGGCGTGGTCGGCGTGTACCCCGCGCAGCCGCCGCTCGAGGCGGCCGCCGACGCGCTCGCCGTGACGCTCTCGCTCCGTCAGCCCGACGTGCTGGTCGACATCGACCGGTCGGAGGGGTTCACGACGGTCAGCGCGCACATCGCCACCTCCGCGGCGCTGCCCGCTCCCGAGATCCTGCGCGCGGTCGGCGAGCTGCTGCACGGGATGCTCCGGGAGGAGCCGAGCGTGACCGGTCCGCTCGCCGTCAACGTGAAGGTGCGCCTGATCGAGGACTCGGGACGCGCGGAGGAGTAGCACCCGGCGCGGTCAGAGCGGGAACACGACCCCGCTCATCCGCTCGGACGCGGCCCACAGGCGGGACGCGAGCGCTTCGTCGCGGGCCTGCCGCGACCGGCCGATGAGCTGAGCCCCTCCGCGCATGTGCAGGAACCGCTCCGGGCCGGTGAACGCGCCGGGCGGCACGTCCCCGGTGGCGGCGAGCAGCACGGGCAGAGCGCCGTCCTCCGGGCTCTGCGCGAGCAGGGCGGTGAGGCGCGCCGCGATCCCCGTCGCGCGCCCGGTCATGCCCGTGGCGACGAAGCCCGGATGGGCGGCCACTGCGAGGACGGGCGATCCCACCCCGGTGAGCCTCCGCTGCAGCCCGGCCGTGAAGAGCAGCCCGGCGAGCTTCGACGTCGCGTAGACGCGCGACTCCCGGTACGGGGTCCGCTCGGTGTTCAGATCGTCGAGGTCGAGGCGCCCCATCCGCTCTGCCTGCGACGCGAGCGACACCACGCGCCCCGTGATCCGCGGCAGGAGCAGGTTGGTGAGCGCGAACGGGCCGAGGTGGTTGGTGCCGAACTGCAGCTCGACGCCGTCCGCCGTGCTCTCGCGCTGGGCGGTCGAGACTCCGGCGTTGTTGATCAGCACGTCGATCGGTCCGCTCCACTCCTCGGCGAAGCGGTGGATCGACGCGAGGTCGGCGAGGTCGAGGCGGCGCACGAGGGTGTCACCGGCGATCGCGGCGGCGACGCCCTCGCCCTTCGCCGTGTCGCGGACCGCGAGCACGACTCGCGCACCGGCCGCCGCCAGGGCGCGGGCGGTGGCGAGGCCGATCCCACTGGTGGCGCCGGTGACGACGACGGTGCGGCCGGACTGGTCAGGAGGAGAGGAGGTCATGGGGCGAGACTAGGCACTGTCTAGAATCTAGTCAATGCCTAGCAGTACGATCGACGGGTGACCCCGCCCTTCCACCACGGCAACCTCCGCGCGGAGCTGCTCGAGCAGGCCGAGACGCTGCTGCGCACCGACGGCGTCGACGCGCTGTCGCTCCGCGAGCTCGCCCGGCGGGCCGGCGTCAGCCACGGGGCCCCGCGGAGCCACTTCGTCGACCGGCAGGCGCTGCTCGACGCGCTCGCCGTGCGCGGGTTCGACCGGCTCACCCAGGCGGTGCACGCGGCCGTCGAGTCGCCGGGCGCGTTCCCGGAGCGGTTCCGCCGCGTCGGCCGCGCCCATGTCGTCTTCGCGGTCGAGCACGCCGCGCTGATGGAGCTCATGTTCCGGCTCGCCGCCGACGAGGGGCCAGTGCGGGAGGCGTCCGCGCGGCTCTTCCAGGTGCTCGACGGAGCCCTCACCGTCGAGCCGTCGGGCGACCCCCGCGCTCGCGAGCGCTTCCAGCTCCTCTTCGCGGCGTCGGTGCAGGGCACGGCCGCGCTCGTGATCGCGCAGCGCGTCACGCCGGAGCAGGGCCAGGTGCTGATCGACGACGCGACCGACGCCCTGCTCGGCTCGGAGCTGTGGGAGCGCGTGCAGCGCTGAACGCGGCCGAGCCACCGTCGATCCGTCACGGACGGCCGCGTGACCCGCCGATCGGCGGCCGTTCGCGACGTGTCGATCACCCTTGCTGGTCGAGTAGCCGCCGCAGGCGGCGTATCGAGACCCGCGACCTCCAGAGACGCGGGTCTCGATACGCCCGCTCCGCGGCCTACTCGACCAGCAGCACAGCACCCGAAGCCCTTCCCGCCGCGCGAGACCACCACCCCTTGCTGGTCGAGTAGCCGCCACAGGCGGCGTATCGAGACCCGCATCCCTCGGACAGGCGGGTCTCGATACGCCCGCTCCGCGGCCTACCTGACCAGCAGCACAGCGCCCGAAGCCCTCCCCGCCGCGCGAGACCACCACCCCTTGCTGGTCGAGTAGCCGCCGCAGGCGGCGTATCGAGACCCGCATCCGCCGGCGCGTCAGGACGACTGCCGGACGACCAGCCGGTGCGAGAGGGCGACGGTGCGCGCGACTCCCGCGGTGTCTCCGTCGAGCCGCTCGAGCAGGAGGCGGGCGCACGCGCGCCCGATCTCGCGGGCGGGGTTCTCGACCGTGGTGAGCGCCGGGCTCACCAGCGAGGCGGCGTCGATGTCGTCGTAGCCCGTCACGGCGAGGTCCTCGGGGACCCGCAGTCCCCTCTCCCGGGCGGCGTCGAGGACTCCGATGGCGATGAGATCGTTGGCGGCGACGATCGCATCGGGGCGATCGGCTCCGTCCAGGAGCGCCGCGGCGCCCGCGCGACCGCCTTCGCGCGTGAACGACTCGAAGCGGATGTCGCTCGCGACGATCGGGCGACCGGCGTCCCCGTGGGCCCGCTCGAAGCCCTGGAGGCGCTCGGTGGTGGTCGTCGCGTTCTCGTCGCCGCCGACGAAGGCGATCCTCCGGTAGCCGCGACCGAGCAGGTGCTCGGTGACGGCGCGCACGCCCTCGGCGTCGTCGGTGTGCACGACGTCCCCGCCGGAGGCGACGGTGCGACCGAGCGTGACGAACGGGATGCCGGCCGAGCTCAGCTCCTGCAGGATCGTCGCGGTGATGCCGTACGGCGCGGCGACCACCCCGTCGACCCGGCGCGAGATCAGCTGGCGGAGTGTCGCCTCCGATCGGCCGATCCCGCTCGAGTCGGTGATGCTGAGGAAGAGCCCCCGGGGCACGAGCACATCCTGCATCCCCCCGGCGACCAGCGGGTAGAAGGGGTTCTCGAGGGTCGGCACGACCAGGGCGATGGTGTTCGTGCGTCCCGAGCGCAGCTGGGCCGCTCCGGGGTGGGCGCTGTAGCCGAGCTCCGCGATCGCCGCCTCGACACGGAGGCGGGTGGCCGGCGCGACCGGCCGGTTCCGCGAGAGGACGTGCGAGACCGTGGACACGCTGACGCCGGCCGCAGCGGCGACGTCCCTGATTCCCGCCATCGCGTGTCCCCCCGACGTCGAAAGCTTGTGCATCAGCGCGGGGTGGCGTGCACGCATCCGCACCGAAGTCTTCGCAGAGTAGCGCTTCGCAGTCCTCGCTCACGGGTACGCTCACTCAAAACGTTTTGCACAGGCGGAGGATCATGACGAAGGACCGCGCACGGGGCTCCCTGCTGGGGCTCGCCATCGGCGATGCCATGGGGGCTCCGACCGAGGGCATGACCCTCTTCGCCATCCGGGAGCGATGGGGGCGGGTGACGACCTTCGTCGAGGAGGACGCCGCCGGCACCGACGACACCGAGTACGCCGTGCTGACCGCGCAGAGCGTGCTGGCCGGCGGCGCCGGGATGACGTCCGACGACGTCGCCCGCGCCTGGCTCGCGGCATTGGAGGTGCAGAAGGCCGGCTTCCACGGGGCGGGCTTCAGCGAGATGATCGCGCTGGCGAACCTGCAGGCGGGGCTCCGTCCGCCGGTCAGCGGGCAGCGCAACTCCGAGATGTGGAGCGACGGAGCGGCGATGCGCGCGGCTCCGATCGGGATCTACGCCGCGGGGGATCCGACCCTCGCCCGCCGCCTCGCCGTCGTCGACGCCCGGGTGAGCCACGACCGCGACGGCGTCTTCTGCGCCGAGTCGATCGCGGCGGGCGTCGCCGTCGCCATGGTCGCGGACTCGATCGATCCGGTCCTCGAGGCGATGCTGGACGCCCTCCCCGCCGACTCGTGGTCGCTGCGGCTGGTGCGGCGGGCGCTGGACGTCGCCTCCTCCGCGTCGTCGGTCGAGGCCGCGGAGGAGGAGCTGTTCGAGAGGATCCCGCTCCGGCAGTACATGTGGGCGGACGCCGCTCCCGAGGCCCTGGCGCTCACGATGGGGCTGCTGCAGGCCACCCGGGGGTCGCTCGCGGTCATCGAGTCGGGCGTCAACATCGGCCGCGACTCCGACACGATCGCCGCCATGGGCGGAGCGGTCGCCGGCGCCCTGCACGGAGCCGGCGCCCTCGACCCCGCACTGGTCGCTCAGGTGAGGTCGGTCGCCGGCCGTTGCATCGAGGCGACAGCAGGGACGGACCTCATCGACCTCGCCGACGCCCTCGTCGACCGGTCGACCGCCGACAGGAGGATCGCCGCATGACCACCGATCGAGAGCGGCGCGCCGTCGCCGCCGTGCACGGACTCGCCCTCGGCGACGCCCTCGGAGCCCCCGCCAGCGAGCACCGCACCATCCACGACCCCTTCGTGCGCCAGAGCCTGCGCCGCGGTCGCGCGGAGCTCGACGCGGAGCTGGTGCTCCGGCCCGTCGTCCCGTTCGTCCTCAGCGCCCTCGGCACGCAGTCGCTCGTCGGCACCGACGACACCGAGCTCTTCGCGGTCGCCGCGCTCGCGATCCTCGAGGCGGGGCCGTCGGACGCGAGCGCCCTCTTCGCGAGCTGGCGCCGCCTGATGTCCGTCGACGGCACCTGGACCGGCACCGCGCAGCGCTCGGCCCTGCTCAACGCCGACGAGGGCCTCCTGCCGCCGCAGACCGGGCGCGACAACCCCGCCTTCTACGACGACACGGCCCTCCCGGGCGCACTCGCCGCCGCCGTCGCGAGAGAGGACCCGGCAGAGGCGTCCGCTCTCGCCCGCACGCTCGCCGAGATCACCCACGACGGCGTCGGAGTGGACGCGGCCGGGCTGTTCGCCGCGGTCGTCTCGCGCGCCCTGCGCGGGGAGGCCCTCGCCCGGGCGCTGGACGCCGAGCTGGCGTCGTCCGACCTGGACGACTGGCTGCTCGACGGCATCGCCGATGCCCGCCGCATCCTGGACGAGCACGCGACGATGTTCGCGGCGGTCCCCGCGCTGGTCGCGCGCTTCGCCCCGCGCACCTACAGCCACCCGGGCACGGTGACGGAGACGCTCCCCCTCGCGCTCGCCCTCGCCGAGCGGGCGGACGGCGACCACGAGCGCGCGATGCCTCTCGCCTTCTCGATCACCCGGCACCAGGACAGCCTGCCGGCGCTCGTGGGAGCCCTCTGCGGCGCGGTCGGCAGCGCGGTCGACGCGGGGCCGGTCGACGTCGTGAGCGGAGTGACCATCCCCTCGGTCGCCGGCCGCTCCCTCCGGGACCTCGCGGCCTCCCTCCTCGCCTCGAGCCCGGCGCCCCGAGCCTGACCGGGTGAGGGGTCGGCGGACTCCCGCCGGCGGAGCGCGCTCGGGCACGTCGATCCGTCGCGCGGGGCCGCGTGATCCCGCGATCGGCGGCCGTCCGCGACCTCTCGGTCAGCCCTCTGCGACGGTTCGCGCGCGGGTGGCGGCACCGCCCCGGGCGCGGGTCAGAACAGGCGGACCGCGTCGGAGGGCTCGTCGAGGCCGCGCACCAGCACCGGGATCCGCTTCCGGAACGCGAAGAACCCGCGCGACGCCGAGGGCCACGCGGTGCCGTCCCATCGGCGTCGCACGGTGACGAGCGCGACTCCCTCGCCCGCGAGGGCGGGGCGGAGTGCGTCCAGCCGCTCACGGACGGGACCGACCGGTGCGTACGGGACCACCACGGTGTCGAGCCGCTCGGACGTCGCCCACTCGAGGACCGTCGCGGGACGCGCATCGGCCAGCAGCCGGGCCGGCCGACCACCTGCATCCTGCGCACGGGACGCGGCGTCGACGAGGGCCGCTCCGGTGAAGGCCTGCACCGCCTCCGACACCGCGAGCGGGGAGCGCTCCTGGGCGTCGGCGGCCGCGGCGCTCGCCACGATCCGGTCCGCCAGGCCGGGCTGCTCGGCGAGGAGGCTCTCGGCGTCGAGGTCCTCCTCGTGCAGCAGGAGGCCGGGGCGGGCGCCGACGGTCCCGACCACGTCGTCCGAGCCGATCGCCTCCCGGGGCGGGAAGTGCTCCTCGACCAGCGCGGGAGCCGTGGTGGCGAGGCCCTGCGGAGAGAAGCGCCCGTCGGTGTACCGCGCGATGTTGGAGGCGGACGCCAGGTAGGTCTTGCCCGGTGTCTGGAGGCCGGCGACCCACCTCCACGACAGCGTGTTCGACGCGGCGTCGCCGTCGAGCAGGTGCCGGTAGAAGAAGTCCGCGCCGAGCTGCCAGGGCAGCTCGAGGGTGAAGATCCAGATGCTCGCGAACCACATGCGCGTGTGGTTGTGCAGGTAGCCGGTCTCGACGAGCTCGCGCACCCACTCGTCCATCGCGTCGATGCCGCTCCGCCCGCCGATCGCGTCGCGGTACCCCGACGGGAGGCCGGCCGCGGCGAGGTCGTCCACCTCGCGGCGGTAGCGGCGCCACACCTCCGGGTTCTGCTCGAGCCAGCCCTTCCAGTAGGTGCGCCAGAACACCTCCTGCACGAACTTCTCGGCAGCGGTCAACCGGTGGCGCGCGAGGACCGCGGCGACGACCTCCCGCTCGGTCACGAGCCGGTGGCGGAGGTACGGGGAGAGCCCGGACACGTTGTCGCGCGACGATCCGAGGTCGTGGTTGCGGTCGCGGGCGTAGGCGCCGCCGGCGCGGGGGACGAAATCGGCGAGCGCGTCGAGCCCGGCGGCTCGGGTCGGGAGGAACATCGCCCCATCATGGGGGGCGTCGCGGTACGGAGACTGACAGCGCGCGACCGCGTGGCTCGTGTGCCCGCGGGCCTCCCGGTCCTCCCGGTCCTCCCGGAAGTTGCGGGAAGCGTGAGTAGTTACCGCGACTTTCGAAGAACCACCGCGCCTCGCGGCCAGGCTCCCCCTCCCTCTCCCCAGAAGTTGCGGGAAGCGCGAGCCGTTACCGCAACTTCTGGAGGAGCGCGGCGCCTCCGCCCGCGCCTCGCCGCTCCACGCACCTCTCGTTCTCCCGAAGTTGCGGGAAGCGCGAGCAGTTACCGCAACTTCTGGAGAAGCGCGCAGGCCGCTTCTGAAGGAGGGTGCGCACCGCGAGCGGAGGGACCATGAGCCACCCCAGGAATCCCCGCCACCCACCCCCTAAGTTGGGGCGTGGGGTCGAGGGAAGGAACTGCCGATGAGCATGGAAGGCGCGGCCTGGAGCTCGCTCTACAAGATCTCGACCGTCAGGGACGGCAAGCACGGCATCTCCCGCGCCTCGGTCCGGCGCATCATGACGTTCGCCGTGCCGTACCGGTCGCAGCTGCTGATCTTCATCACCCTCTCGATCGTCGGAGCGTTCCTCGCGGTCGCGACGCCGGTGCTGGCCGGTCAGGTGGTCGACGTCATCGTCGCGCGGGGCGAGGTCGCCACGATCATCCGGATCGCCGTCGTCATCGCGCTCGTCGCCGTGGCTGACGCCGCCGTGTCCCTCGTGACGCGCTGGTACTCCGCGCGGATCGGCGAGGGCGTGATCCTGGACCTGCGCACCGCCGTCTTCGATCACGTGCAGAAGATGCCGATCGCGTTCTTCACCCGTACCCGCACCGGCGCCCTCGTGAGCCGCCTCAACAACGACGTGATCGGCGCGCAGCAGGCGTTCAGCGGCACCCTGTCGGGCGTCGTCACGAACCTCGTAGCGCTCATCCTGACCCTGATCGTCATGCTCACCACGTCCTGGCTCGTCACGGTCCTCGCCGTCGTCATGCTCCCGATCTTCCTGGTGCCCGCGCGCCGGATGGGCGGCCGCCTCGCCGCGCTCCGCCGCGAGGCCGCCGATCACAACTCCGCGATGAGCACGCAGATGACCGAGCGCTTCTCGGCCCCCGGCGCCACCCTCGTCAAGCTGTTCGGCCGGCCCGACGAGGAGGCCGAGGAGTTCCGCGTCCGCGCCGCCCGTGTCCGCGACATCGGCGTCCGGACCGCGATGCTGCAGTTCGTCTTCTTCACGGCGCTGATGCTCGTCTCGGCCCTCGCCCTCGCGCTCGTCTACGGGCTCGGCGGCGTCCTCGCCCTCGGCGGCGCCCTGGACACGGGCGAGGTGGTCACCCTGGCGCTCCTGCTCACCCGCCTCTACGCGCCGCTGACCAGCCTCGCGAACGCCCGCGTCGAGATCATGAGCGCGGTCGTCAGCTTCGAGCGCGTCTTCGAGGTGCTGGACCTCGAGCCGCTCATCCAGGAGAAGCCCGACGCCGTCTCCGTCCCCGAGGGCCCCGTCGCCGTCGAGTTCGACGACGTCCGCTTCGCCTACCCGTCCGCCGACAAGGTGTCCCTCGCCTCCCTCGAGGAGGTCTCGACGCTCGACACCCGCGGCGGCGAGGAGGTGCTGCACGGTGTGTCCTTCCGGATCGAGCCCGGTCAGACGGTGGCGCTCGTCGGCACGTCCGGAGCCGGCAAGTCCACGATCGCGCAGCTGCTCTCGCGCCTGTACGACGTCGACAGCGGTGCCGTGCGGCTCGCCGGGACGGACGTCCGCGATGTCACGTTCGACTCCATGCGGCACAGCCTGGGCATGGTGACGCAGGACGGCCACCTGTTCCACGAGACGATCCTGTCGAACCTGCGCCTCGCCCGACCGGAGGCGTCCCTCGACGACGTGTGGGACGCGGTCCGCCGCGCGCGGCTCGAGCCGCTCCTCCGCTCGCTGCCCGACCAGCTCGACACGGTGGTCGGCGAGCGCGGCTACCGGCTCTCGGGCGGCGAGCGCCAGCGCCTGACCATCGCGCGGCTCCTGCTCGCCCAGCCGCGGGTCGTCATCCTCGACGAGGCGACCGCCGCGCTGGACTCGACCTCGGAGGCGGCCGTGCAGGCCGCGCTCAGCGAGGCGCTGGAGGGGCGGACGGCGATGGTCATCGCGCACCGCCTGTCCACCATCCGCAGCGCCGACCTGATCCTCGTGATCGAGGACGGCTCCATCGTCGAGCGCGGCACGCACGACGAGCTGCTGGCCGCCGGCGGGCGGTACGAGGAGCTGCACCGCACCCAGTTCGCGGTGCAGAAGAGCCTCGCGGCCGACGTGGAGGCGCTGACCGGGGCGTGAGCCCCTCGCCGCGGCGGCGCTCTCGGAGCACAGCGGCGGCGGTCCGCGGCCTCCGCGCCGAGCGTCCCGGCTGCGGGCGCCGCCGTCGAGAGGTGCGGCAGTGTCCCTCCGCACTCGGTGAAGGGCAAGGGGGCGCGGTGCTCGAGGAGCACGACGGACTCTGAGGGGACACCACGATCCTCTCGGAGGCAATGATGTTCTTCCACGTGCAGCGACTCATCAACGACATCGAGCAGGACGAGCCGGATCCGGCCGCCGCGAACGCGCTGCAGGAGGGGCTCGGCGGGCAGTTCGGCGAGATGCGCACCATGATGCAGTACCTCTTCCAGGCGATGAACTTCCGCGGCGCCGACGCGAAGCCGTACCGCGACCTGATCCAGGGCATCGGCACGGAGGAGATCAGCCACGTCGAGCTGATCGGCACCACCATCTCGCGCCTGCTCGACGGCTCCCCGCGCTACAACGGCAAGCCGACGGATCCGCTCGACACCCCGGGGGCCGGCGGAGCGACTCCGCTGAACATCGCCCTCGACACGGGCAACATCCACCACTACCTCGTCGGAGCACAGGGCGCCCTGCCGGTCGACTCGGTCGGCAACCCGTGGAGCGGAAGCTACGTCTACAACTCGGGCAACCTCGTGCTCGATCTGCTCTACAACCTCATGCTCGAATCGACCGGGCGCCTGCAGAAGTGCCGCATCTACGAGATGACGGACAACAAGACGGCCCGCTCGACGATCGCCTACCTGATCGTCCGCGACCAGGCCCACGAGAACGGCTACGCCAAGGCGCTCGAGACGCTCGGCATCGACTGGAAGAAGACCCTGCCGATCCCGAAGACGAACGCCGAGAGGTTCCCCGAGGTCAAGAAGCTGGTCGATCTGGGGCTGCAGAGCAAGCAGTACACGTTCGACCTCGAGGGCGCGTCGGAGGCGGGGAAGATCTTCCGCGGCGCCTCGCCGTCGAACGACGGCACGACCCTCGAGTCGAAGGAGCAGGCTCCGGAGGGAGTGCCCTCGGTCATCGCGCCCGAGCGCTTCGAGGAGTTCTCGCCGGGCCTGGATCCCGAGCTGCTGAAGCTGATCCAGACGACCGCCGAGATGGAGCTGGACGAGATCAGCTCGTTCTACGGCCCGACCGGGAAGTAGCGCGATCGATCCGTCGCGAGTGGCCGTGCGGATCGCCGCGGATCCACGGCCGTTCGCGACGGATCGACGTCCTCCGGACGGGTCGGACCCACCCGTCACGGACGGTCGTCCCGACCGCGAACCGACCGCCGTTCCTGACGGATCGACGTCGTCCCTCGACGGAACGAGGAGCACGCTACGGAACGGCGGGCTCACGCGGCGGATCGGAGTGCCGCCCGCAGCGAACACGTGTTCCGCTCGCCGTCCGCATCGGCTCAGCTGGGGACGTGCAACGGATTCTGGTGCTGGGTGGGACGGGATGGCTGGGCCGCGAAACGGCGTCGGCCTGGGCGCGGCGTGGCGCGGAGGTGGTCTGCCTCGCTCGGGGAGTGACGGGACCCGTGCCCGACGGCGTGAGGCTCGTCGTCGCGGACCGCACGCAGCCCGGCGCCTACGACGGGCTCGACGGCGACTGGGACGCGGTCGTCGAGCTGGCCGCTCCGCCCGCGCTCGTCGAGGGGGCGCTCGGCGCCCTGGCGGACAGAGCGGCGCACTGGACCCTGGTCTCCTCCGTCTCGGTCTACGCGCGCACCGACGAGCGCGGTGCCGACGAGTCGGCGGAGCTCGTGACTCCGACCGACCCCTCCGACTACGCGCACGCGAAGGTGCTCGCCGAGCAGGCGTCGACCGCTCGGCTCGGCGACCGGCTCCTGATCGCACGGCCCGGCCTCATCGTGGGCCCCGGCGACCCGAGCGACCGCTTCGGGTACTGGCCCGCCCGCCTGATGCGGGGCGGCACCGTGCTGCTGCCGGAGCCGGCGGGCCGCTGGGTGCAGGCGATCGACGTGGCGGATCTCGCGGAGTGGATCGCGTCGGCGGGAGCAGGAGGCCTCACCGGGACCGTGGACGCGGTCGGACCGAGCACTCCGTTCGAGGAGTTCCTCGCCGCGGTCAGGTCGGCCACCGGATTCGACGGGGAGTTCGCTCCGCGCTCCGACGAGTGGCTCCGGGAGCACGGGATCGACCACTGGGCGGGGCCGCGGTCGCTGCCGCTGTCCCTCCCGCGGCCCGACACGGCGTTCGCGCGACGCAGCGGAGCCGCGTACCGGGCGTCCGGAGGCGTCTTCCGTCCGCTGAGCGACACGGTCGAACGGGTGCTCAGCGACGAGATCGCGCGCGGGATCGGCCGTGCGCGCCGGTCGGGGCTGGCGCGGGAGGTCGAGCGGGAGGCGCTCGGCGCGGTGCATCCCGACCAAGTGCGGCACCCCTCCTCGCTGAACGAGTAGCCGCGCAGCGGGCGTATCGCATCCTGATCGAAGGGCGACCCGCTGGAGGCGGCGGGTCTCGATGCACCCCTCCGGGGCTACTCGACCAGCAGCGCGGGTCAGGCGGGCGGAGCCGAGCGGCGCGGGATCGACGCGAGGTCGATGCCGAGCTCGGTGCGCAGGCGGGAGGCGAAGACGCGCTCGAGGTCGGCGCAGGCGGGGTCGCCCTCCGCCCACAGGCGCGCGGCGACGCAGGCGTCGGCCAGGCGGGCGGCGGTCAGGTCCGACCACCACTCCCCCGACCCCGCCTCGGCGAGCAGCGTGCGGGCGGCGGCGACCTCCGCGCGGGCGCGCTCCAGAAGCAGCCGGGTCGCCTCCGGATCGGACTTCGCCGTCCAGAGGTCCGCGATGCGCGCGCTGAGGAGCGCGTCGGCGCGGCAGCAGGCGTCGTCGACGACCGATCGGGCGTCGGTCCGGGCGAGCGGGGCGCACACGGTCGTCACGACCGCTCCGGGGTACGGGAGCGGTCTGCGGTCGGGACGGGCGGGGAATCCGTCATGGGTGGCCTTTCACGGGGGACGGGCGATGCGGTGGCGGACGGAGTGACGTCGGATCGACGCGAGCGGGGGTCTCGCGCTCCGTCCCGAAGGGGTACATCCACGTTACTGAGGGGTTCCTCAGGCAGGGAGGGCTTGTCAGGGCCTTGCCGGGAGGAGCAGAGGTTCAGCAGAGGCGGCGACCGCCCGGAACGCGGGACGTCCTCTTGCGGACGTGTCCGCTAGCGGGCCTTGCGTGCGTGCGGACCGGTCCCGAGACTGAGGGGCCGCCCGCCCCGATCCTGGAGGATCCTCTGCCCGCCTCGACCGACTCCCCGCCCTCCCCCGCGCCTGTCGGTGACCGTGCCGTGCGCGCCTGGCTCCGCGGCGGATCCCTCGGACCGACCGCGCTGTCGCGCCGTGGCGGGATCCTGGTGCTGCTGTCGATCCTCCTGGTGCTGGTGCCGATCGCCGCGCTGACCCTGCTGCACGTCGACGCCCACGTGTCGCTGAAGGTGACGGTGGTCACGATCACGGTCACCGCGCTCGTCGGGGCGGTGCTGCGGGTGATCGCCGACGCGCGGCCGACTCCGCGGGGCGACCTCGACCGGGCGGGCAAGGCGGTCGGAGCGGTCGCCGCGGTGTTCACGGTGCTGTCCGTGGTCGTCGATTGGAGCATCATCCGGCTCTGAGCGCGACCTCGACGGTGTCCGGAAGCGGACAAGTCCGCAAGCGGCGCTTGTCGGAGCGCTCTCACGGCTGGACACTGAGAGCTCGCGACCCTCTCGCGACGCGGCCCTCGACGGTCGCCACGATCCCCTGGAGGACGCCGTGCGGCATCACCTCGCACCTCGGCCGACCGCGTCGGCTCCCTCCGTCGCCCGGTCGAAGGTCGGGCGCTCCGCGTACGGGTCGGCCCTGTGAGCACGATCGAGAGCGCGGCCGCGGTCTCCACGCCGTCCGCCGAGCCCGACGCGGGTGCGGGCCTGTCCGCCTCCGATCCGCGTCCCTCCGCGTCCGATCCGCATCAGCCCGCCGTCGCGGAGGCACCCGCCACGCCGGCGACCCGCCGGTCCCGCCTGCGCGCGTGGCTCCGCGAGGGCTCGCTCGGCCCCACCGAGCTGACCCGTCGCGGCGTGCTGCTGGTGCTGCTCTCGATCGTGCTCGTGCTCGCACCGGTCCTGACGCTCACGCTGATGGACGTCGACTCGCACGTCGCCCTCAAGGTGTGGCTGCTGGCGATCACCGTCATCGCGATGCTCGGCGCGCTGCTGCGCGTGGTCGCCGACATCCGCCCCACTCCGCGGAGCGACCTGGACCGCGCGGGCAAGGCCGTGGGAGCGGTCGCCGCGATCTACACGGCCGCGGCCGTGATCATCGACTGGAGCATCCTGCACCTGTGACGGGATCCGGAGCAGCCCGACCGCTCCGATCCCGCGACGACCCCCATCCGAGGCACGCCTCGCTCCGAAGACCCTGCGACAGAGAAGGAGATCGAATGGCTTCCAGCAGCAGACGGTGGCACGTCGGAGCGATCGTCGCGCGTGTGCGCGCGTCGTCCGCGATCAGCGCCTCCGGACTCGACACCGCGGCCCGCGCCGCCCGCAAACTCGACGTTCTCCGGATCGCCGACCTCGTCGACGCCGGTCGTCTCACCTCGGAGCAGGCGGTCGAGCAGTTCCTGCGCATCGTCGACGAGGTCTCAGCGGGTCCCTCCACCTCGCCGAACCCGATCCTGAACGGCTGACGCGACCTCAGTCAGAGCGGCGCTATTCGAAGTAGCGCGCAGATGGGGGCTGAACGAGGAGGGAGCGATCTCGGTCGAGGATCCCGATAGCCGTTTCATAGGCGTCAACGGACGTCATCTCACCGTAAGCGACGAGCGCTTGCAGCACCTCGCAGGTGTGTTTGGTGATGATGCCGCGCTTTTGCGCCAGGTCGTATGCAGAACGATCTTCGGTGAGCCACACCGAATCCGTGAATCCAGCGAACCGTCCAATGACATAGAGCGTCTGACTCTCGCCCAGATGCTTGGTCGGCTCGTCCTTCCTCCCGCCGAAGCGCGCGACTCTGGTTTGCTCGACAGCTCGGACATCCATGGGGTCATCGATGCGGATCTCATCACCGAACCACTCCTGCAGGTTTATCTGACGAAGGTTCGGCACGAACTTGCGGGACTGTACGATCTCGCGAGAAACCGCTTCTACTACACGCCCCTTATCGGCGAGGAACGTGCGCAGAACCCCGAGCTGGTCCACTGAGGCGAAGTTGCAGAGAACAGATGTGTCCGGAAAAAGGTGTGTCGCCACGGACTTCAGTACCTGCCGGAGTTCGAAGGCGAGTCGCCAGTATCGTCCTCGAGCGCCTCGCGCACCTGCTCGACCGGCTGACACATCAGATCCGCAGCCGCTTGAAGAGTCGTCTCGCCCGCCAGATAGGCGTCTATGCAGCGCTGGACAAGATGCATCGGAGCTCGAGGACTCGCCGATCTACCAGTGCGGGTGAGGAGTGAAGCGCCCCGCCCTAGACCCATCCCAACCGATCGCATGGTTCTCGCACCGAGAGTATCGCGTGTCGCCGCATCGATCATTCCCAACGCCAGGAGTCGTCTGGACATGGCGTCGGGCGTCAAGCGGAACGTCCAGCAGAGCTCATCGAAATGATCCTCGGCGACCCTACCATCGAGGAAGTTCCGAATATCCTCTTCACACGCGAGGAAAATCGAGGCGAAGGCATTGGCTCGACGTTCCGACTTCTCGTCCATCGAGGAGCCAGTACTGTTCACCGCATACTCTTCGATGATTTCCGTCGCGTCGCCGCGCAGGATATGCCCAATCTCGTGACCCAGCGTGAATCGCTGACGAGCGAACTGCTGGGTTGTACCGAGGATTACTAGGCGAAACGGCCCATCTTGGTAGGAGACGCCGTCACAGCCGCGTGGCAAGTTCGCGACTACGACATTGATTCCGAGCTTCTTCTCGACCAAGTCGATGACATCCGGCGTGGGCTTCAACGAGATGCTCTCACCGAGGAGCTGAAGGGCCTGCATTGCGAGCTCTTCCGCCTGAAGCCCGAGTCGAGGAGCGCCACCAGGAGCGGGAAGAGCCGGCGCATTGCTCTGCAAACCCAGCGCTTCGAGTGCATCGAAGCGCTCCGCTACTGCACTGATCAGCGCCTTGCTGCTCTCCTGAAGCTCACTGAGCGATGCCGGCTCCGCTCTAGCGGCGATCTGCCACGATCGAGATGGGGCACCGGTAATCAACCAGTCGACGCTCTGACGACCTAGTTGCGCAATTGCCGCGAGCTCGCTCGACGAGAAATTCCGTTGTCCACCTAGACTCTTCGAGAGTTTAGATCCATCGATCCCGATGCGTTCTGCGAAGGCGGCATGCGTCATACCTGTCGCGTCGAGGATCTGCCGGACTCGCTCCGTCAGAAGATTTGTCATTTTTCAAGAGTACGCTGATTTGCGATAATCGCAAACCCTGACGGCTTCGGCAAGGTCATCGACGCAGAACGATCGTCAGGACCTTCCCGAGCGAGAAGGATGTCGCCCCCTCAGGTGACGGCGCGCATCAGTGATGCGACCGGATCGCGCCCACCGCCGCACCGACCAGCGCGGCCAGGCCCGCCGCCGCGGTGCTGACGGCGGTCACCGCCTCGCTCCACGGCGTCGTGTCGTGCGACTGGAAGCCCATGACCGCCGGAGCGATCACGAACGTCGCGAGCAGCACGCCCGGCATCGTGCTGCCGAGCAGGCAGGCGAACGCGACGCCCAGCGCCACCGAGCGCCCGAGGGCTCGCACCGCGAGTGCCCCCAGGCCGAGCACCGGGATCAGGCTGAGCGCCATCTGCAGCAGCGGGGCTCCGATCGGAGTCGGGGCGCCGAGGAGCCCCGAGACCAGCGCGTGCGCTCCGTTCAGCGCGAACACCGCGGCGACGGCGACCGCGCTCGCCCGGAACACGGCGCTCACCGGCGCGAGAGCGCGCATCAGCGCCAGAATCCCCGCGGCGAGCAGCAGCGTCGCGACACCGAAGACCTGCGCAGCCGCCCCCACGTTCACCCACGGGTCCGCGGGCATGGAGTAGTCGTAGAGGTGGTCCTGGATCGTCCGGTCGGCCGGCGTCCCCGCCTCCCCCACGATCAGCCAGCGCTGCACCGCGGCCTGCAGCTGCAGCGCCGCGGAGGCGAGGAACGCGGCGGCCGCGAGCAGCGCCCACGCCGGGGACGTGCGGGCACGGCGGGTGGGAGTCGCGACGGCCGTCATGGCGGCACGCTAGCGCCGCCCCGGGTACGGCGGAGGAACAGCGGGCGTCGAGGCGGCGACGGGCACGACCCGCGCCTCCCGAACGGTAGGGGATCTCGATACGGCCGCTGCGCGACCTACTCGATCAAGGACGACCCTGCTGGTCGAGTAGCCCCGCAGGGGCGTATCGAGATTCGCGCCTCCCGGGCAGTGGGCCATCTCGATCGTCGCGTCGGCGCGCGTCCGGGAACGGCGGAAGCCCGCCGCACCGGGGTGCGACGGGCTCCCGTCAGCAGCGCTGATCCCGACCGGTCAGCCGCAGCTGCGGGCCGTGTACGGCGCCGCGGTCGTCGCGGTGACGGGCGAGCCGCCGACCGTCGCCGTCGCGGTGACCGTCGCCTCGCCCGCGGCGAGCTGCGTCGAGCGCACCGTGTAGGCGGCCGAGGCGTTCGCGCCCGGCTTCACTCCGGCGAACGTCTTCACGCCCTCCGAGGTGCGGATGGACACGTCCATCGGCACGGTGTCGCCGTTGCGGGCGACGACCGTCAGCACGACCTTGCCGGCGAGGCAGCGGCTCGAGGCCGTCGCCGTGACCTTCAGCGACGCCTGCACCGTGACGACGGCCTGCACCGGCATCCGCGACGCGTCCTGCGCGACTCCCGAGACCGTGAAGGTCCCGGCCGTGGCGTAGGCGGAGGGGGCGACCGCGTCCCACGCGACGTCGACGGCGCTCGTGGCACCGGCCGCCGTGGTGATCGTGGCGCGCGGCAGCACGGGCGCGGTGCCCGGGGCGGTCGTCGCCGTCAGCGGAGCGACCGAGGCGACCGCGAGGGTCGGGGCGAAGCCCTCGAGCACCTTCTGGTACTCGGCGCGGGTGACCGGGATCACCGTGCCGTGGCGGGGCTTCCCTCCGTCGGCGTTCTGCGGCAGGTTCGCGGCGAGCTTGGAGCCCAGCGGCTGCCAGGAGTTCCCGTCCGCGATCTCGTCGGTGCCGAACGGCACGTAGTGGTTCGGTCCCTGGTGGTAGTCGGGCTGGTCGATGAAGAGGAACCAGTCGAGTCCGTTCACGTCGCCCTCGTTGGCGGGGAAGACGTTCGGGCCCTCACCGCTGGTGAAGGTGCCGCCGGAGCCGTTGGGTAGGCCCGACGCGACGCGCTCCTTGATCAGGGTCCACTCGTCGGCGGGGCCGGCCGTGCCGGGCAGCGCGCCCGAGACGGTGGCCAGCAGGTCGGTGCTCTTCTCCTCGCGCAGCGTCATCGACGCCTCGTCCTTGGTGAAGCGGTAGTAGACGCCGTCCTCCTCCGCGATCGTCGAGTCGATCGTGCCGCGGCCGGTGCCGCGCTGGACGTCGATCCACGGCTTCGCCTCCGAGAAGGTGACGAAGTCGTCGGTCGTCGCGTACATCATCCGGTTGTAGGTGACGGACGTGCGATCGGCGACGTTCGTGGTCGGGTAGATGTTCGAGGCCCAGAACACCACGTAGGTGTCGAGTGCGTCGTCCCAGTACGCCTCGGGCGCCCAGGTGTTGCCGACGAAGTCGGAGGACACCTTGACGTGCCGCTGCGCGGACCAGTTCACGAGGTCGGTCGACTCCCACACCTCGATGTGCTTCGAGCCCGACTTCTGCGACGTGTCGAAGCCGCCCGCGAGGCCGGCGATCTTGAGGTCGGTGGCGAGCATGAAGAACTTGTCGCCCTCCTTCGACCGGATGATGAACGGGTCACGCAGTCCCTGGGTGCCCAGGGTCGAGGAGAAGACGGGCTTGCCGCCGTTCAGGGTGTTCCACGAGAGCGCGTCGTTGCCCTTCGAGGCGGCGAGGCTGACCTGCTCGGCGCCGTCGCCCTCTCCGGTGAAGAACGCCCAGACGTAGGCCTCGGTGTCGTCGGTGCCCGTGGGCAGCGGCTGGACGCGGAGGGTGATGTCGCGGGTGCGGCTCACCGTTCCGCTGGTCGCCGTGGCGCGGACGACGACGTCGATCGCGGTGCCGCCGGCGGCGGGGCGCTCGACGTCGATGGTGCGGGTGCCGGCGGCGCTGCCGTCGCGGAGGGTCGCGCCGGTGGGGCTGACGACGCTCCAGACGAGGCCGGAGCCGAGCGCGCCCGTCGAGGGCACGGTGACGTTGGTGCGGATGTCGCCGACGTTCGGGATGGTGATCGAGGCGAGGTCGCGGTCCACCTTCTCGGTGTCGGAGAGCTGCGCCGCCACGGACACCGGGTAGGCGACGGAGCGGGTGGCGCCGCCGACCGCGTAGGTCGCGGTGAGCACCACGGAGGCGACGGGCGAGCCGGCGGCGGGGCGCGTGACGGTGGCGGTGCCTCCGCTGACCGCGATCGCGGAGCTGCTCGAGGTCCAGGTGATCGCGACGCCGCTGGCGGTGGCGGGCAGCGGGAAGCTCGCGGTGGCCTCGGTCGGGATCGTCACCGAGGCGACGGCGCGATCGAGAGCCTGCGAGGAGTACAGGGCGCTCACGGCGTCACCGGTGAGGGCGCTGCCGTAGACGGCGAAGTCGTCGATGTCGCCGTTCCAGCCCGCGTCGGGGTAGGTCGAGCGCGCGAGGTAGGCGACGAGGGAGGAGCCGAAGGACGAGACGTCGCGCGCGATCGTCGTCGTGGTGCCGATCTGAGTGCCGTTGACATAGACCTTCAGTGTGCCGTTCGTGCCGTCGATGACCGTCGTGTAGAGCGACAGGCCCGCGGGCGTGCGTGCTCCGAGCGTCTGCGTGTTCGTCGCTCCGGGGCCGACCTCGGTGCCCCAGGGGGCGCCCGCGTTGACGGAGTTGGTGACGACGGACTTGACGTAGCCGGCGGTGTTCGTGGGGTTCAGCAGCCAGTACCCGGAGGAGTGCTGGGCGCCGCTCGCGATCGGCGCGCCGACGAACGCCGCGGCGGTGTTGGCCGCGCCGGAGCGGGGCGAGAGCCACGTCGAGAAGGTGAGGTCCTTCTTGCCGGCGAGCGGCGCGGTGGGGATCTCGAGGTAGGGAGCGGCGGTCGCGGAGCCGCCGGGGAAGCTGATCGCGCCGTTGCGGACCTCCGCACCGGTGCGACGCAGCGTCGCGTCGTGGTCGTTGCCGCTCACGTCGTCGATCGTCGTGCCGGTGGGCGCGGTGTCGAACGTGTAGTGCAGGAGCGGAGTCTCCGTGGCTCCGAAAGCGGAGCTCGGTACCGTGGCGCCGAGCAGCGCCGTGGCGGCGACGGTGCCGATCGCCAGTGCGATCCTCACCGCCGAACGTGATCGAGTCATGCAGAAGGCCCTCTGTGGTCGGTGCGGCGTCGACGACCGACCCGCAGGGCTCCGCGGATTCGCGCGTCTTCGCACGGAATGTGAACGTGAACACTCTAAGTGAGACGGTTCACGGAAGGCCACCCCGGATGAGGGACGTGTTCGAGGCGCGGCCGACGCGGTCGAGTGGACCCGGATCGGGCTCTGCAGCACTTGTGGACCCCGTCCCGCGCCCACTCGGGCCACCCCGCCTCCGCGACCGGACTCGGAACGGGGCGCCGAGCGCCCTCACGACCCGGTTCGCGTCCAGTCGGCTCGGACCTCGGTCTCCGCGGGACGTCCGTGTCGCGGTCGTTCCGGATCGCGTCCGGATCCACGGCCTCGCACCTCAGCCGTGCGCCCCCGAGCCGACGTCGGGTGCGGTCAGCGGACGCTCGGCCAGCGCGATCGCCTGCTCCCGGCTGAGGCTGCCGGGGAAGTTCAGCTCGGTGAAGCGCCCCGTCGGATCGTCCCTCGACGTGGGCAGCACGACTCCGCTCCCGTGGAGGAACTCGAGGATCGCCTCCTGCGTCCGCCCTGTCGTCACGCGACCGAGGTCATCGCGGAGCTCGAGCAGCACGGTCTGCCCGGGCGCGTGCAGCTCGATCACCACCCGCTTCGACCGGCTGCTGCGGAAGAGTCGCTTCGCCGAGGTGAAGTCGGCGAACGGAGTGACCCGCGATCGGACCCGGACGGTGCGCGCGGCGAGATCGGCGTGCGGAGTGGGGTGCCTGACGGCCATGAGCACCGCCATCACGCCGAACAGGATCACGGAGAGGGCCACGAGGACGCCGAGCCTCAGGCCGAACGAGATACCGTCGATGAGCAACCCGGAGAAGTTCCACGCGGGGATCGCGAGCAGGAGCATCCCGATGAGGATGCTCTCGCTCGGCGTCTTCGCCCGCGTGAACCAGTTCCACTGCACGAGGGGAACCTCCCGTGACGACCGCGTGCCGCGCATCCGCCCGCCTCTCCTCCGCTCCGACCCACCCTACGGACCCGGATCCTGCTGGACACGTCGGTCTCGATACGCCGCTGCGCGGCTACTCGACCACCGGAAGGGAGCGGCACTCGCCCCCCTGCTGATCGAGTAGGCCTCGCAGAGGCCGTATCGAGATCCACCACCGCCGGACACGTCGGTCTCGAGACGCCGCTGCGCGGCTACTCGACCAGCGGAAGGGAGCGGCACCCGCGCTGCGCTCGTATTCGCCCAGCGAGACAGCTGCTGATCGAGTAGCCCTCGCAGAGGGCGTATCGAGATCCACCACCGCCCGGAGCCGAGCGCCTCGAGACGCCGCTCCCGCGGCTACTCGATCGGCGAGGCAGCAGGCGCCGCGCGGTAGCGCCGGTTCCGCACCGCGAGGATCGTGCCTCCGATGACCGCCGCGAGGAGCGAGCCCGCGAGCACGCCGACCTTCACGTGGTCGTCGGACTCGCTGCCGGCGCCGAACGAGAGCTCGCCCACGAGCAGCGACACCGTGAATCCGATGCCCGCGACGAACGCCATGCCGAGCATGTCGATCCAGCGCAGCGACGGATCGAGTGAGATCCCGCGGAAGCGGGTCAGCAGGAACGTGCTGCCGACGATGCCGATCGGCTTGCCGAGCACGAGGCCGGCGATGATGCCGAGCGCGATGGTGTCCTGGAACGACTCCGCCAGCCCCGCTACACCGCCGACCGTCACTCCGGCCGAGAAGAACGCGAACACGGGCACGGCGAACGAGGTCGACAGCACGCTCCAGCGGTCGGCGAAGTGCGCGGCGAGGCCGTCGTAGATCGGCTTCCCGGCCGCGTCGGTCCCGACCTGCACGCGGGCCCGCTTCGTCGCGACGACCGGCACCATGAAGCCCAGCAGCACTCCGGCGACCGTCGCGTGCACTCCCGACGCGTGCACGAGCGCCCACGTCGCGACTCCGAGCGGGATCAGCACCCACCACGCGCGCACGCCGCGCTGCACGCAGACGGCGAAGACGGCGAGCGGGATCAGCGCGAGGCCGAGCATCAGCGCGTCGATGCCCGCCGTGTAGAACACGGCGATGATCGTGATCGCGATGAGGTCGTCGACCACCGCGAGGGTCAGGAGGAACGTCCGCAGCGCCGGCGGGAGGAACCTGCCGACGACCGCGATCACCGCGACCGCGAACGCGATGTCGGTGGCGGCCGGGATCGCCCAGCCGTCGAGTGCCGCTCCTCCGCGCTGCAGGTTCACGGCGACGAAGATCAGGGCCGGAGTGACGACTCCGCCGACCGCCGCGACGATCGGCACGAGCGCGGTGCGGGGGTTCCGCAGCGAGCCGGCGACGAACTCCTCCTTGAGCTCCAGGCCGACGACGAAGAAGAAGATCGCGAGCAGGCCGTCGGCCGCCCACGAGCCGACGCTGAGGTTCAGGTGCAGCGCCTCGGGGCCGAACCGGAAGTCGCGCACCGCCTCGTAGAGCGAGGACGCGGGGCTGTTCGCGATGATCAGCGCGAGCAGCGTGGCGGTGAGGAGGAAGGCACCGCCGACGGTGTCCTTCTGCAGGGTCTGGCGGAGCCCCCGCCAGAGGGAGTGCGGTGCCTGGCCAGCGGGCAGGTCGTGGTGAGCCATCGGTCGTCCGTTCGGAGTGGTGGCGAGCGCGGGAGCGCGGCCGCTGTCTCCGGAGGAGGGGCGGTCGCGGTCTAGGCGCGCGGCGGCGGGCAGCCGGCGATCTCGCCATGCGCGTTCGTGCCCCACGAGCTCAGCCATCCGTTGGTCCCCGAGGCGCGCTTGGTCAGCAGCAGCCGGTTCGGGAACGCGGCCGCCGCACGGGCGCGGGCGCGGGACGGGGAGGACATCGGATCGACTCTACCGAGCACGACTGAGCGCCCGCCCCCTTCTGCAGGGGACGGGCGCTCGGACGTGCGGGGACTACTCCTCGACGACGATCGTGGTGATGACCGGGTTCCGGCGGTGACGGCGGGTCAGCCAGCGGCCGAGCGTGCGGGTGATCAGCTTCTCGAGCGCCTCGCGGTCGGTCGGCGATCCGGCGGCCTGCAGCACGGCGTCGTCGATCGCCTTGCTCGCGTTGGCCTGCCAGCCCGGCTCCTCCACGAAGCCGCGGGTGAAGAACTCGACGGGCTCGCCGAGCGTGCCGCGGTCGAGGTCGGCGATGGCGAGCACGGTGATCGCGCCCTCCTCGGCGAGCACGCGGCGGTCGATCATGGCGTCCTCGGTGGCGACGCCCATCGTGGTGCCGTCGACCAGGATGTGGTCGGCGTCGATGCGTCCGCTCATGCGGGCGCGGCCCTTGACGAGGTCGATCGAGACGCCGTCCTCGATGACGAAGACGTTCTTCTCATCGATGCCGGTGCGCGTCGCGATCGCGGCGTTCGCCGTGAGGTGGCGCCACTCGCCGTGCACGGGCAGCACGTGCGTCGGGCGGAGGATGTTGTAGCAGTAGGCGAGCTCGCCGGCGCTCGCGTGGCCCGAGACGTGCACCTTGGCGTTGCCCTTGTGCACGACGGTCGCGCCCCAGCGCGTGAACGCGTTGATGATGCGGTAGATCGCGTTCTCGTTGCCGGGGATCAGCGAGCTGGCCAGCAGCACGGTGTCGCCGGGTCCGATGTCGATGATGTGGTCCTTGTTGGCCATGCGCGAGAGTGCGGCCATGGGCTCGCCCTGCGAACCGGTGCAGATCATCACGATCTCGGTCGCGGGCAGCTTCTCGAGGACCTTCATGTCGACGACGAGGCCGGCCGGGATCTTGAGGTAGCCGAGCTCGGCGGCGATGCCCATGTTGCGGACCATCGAGCGGCCGACGAACCCGACCTTGCGGCCGTGGCGGTGCGCGGCGTCCAGGACCTGCTGGATGCGGTGCACGTGGCTCGCGAAGCTCGACACGACGATGCGGCGCGGGGCGGTGCGGAACACCTGGTCGATCGCGGGGGCGAGATCGCCCTCCGAGATCGCGAAGCCGGGGACGTCGGCGTTGGTGGAGTCGACGAGGAAGAGGTCGACGCCCTCGTCGCCCAGGCGCGCGAAGCCGGGGAGGTCGGTGGTGCGGCCGTCGAGCGGGAACTGGTCCATCTTGAAGTCGCCCGTGTGCAGCACGAGGCCGGCCTCGGTGCGGATCGCGACGGCGAGGCCGTCCGGGATCGAGTGGTTCACGGCGAGGAACTCGAGGTCGAACACGCCGGCGTCGACGCGGTCGCCCTCCTTCACCGGGCGGGTGCGCGGGGTGATCCGGTGCTCCTGCAGCTTCGCCGAGATGAGCGCGAGCGTGAAGGTCGACGCGATGATCGGGATGTCGGCCCGCTCCTTGAGCAGGTACGGCACGCCGCCGATGTGGTCCTCGTGGCCGTGGGTGAGCACGATGGCCTCGATGTCCTTCAGGCGCGAGCGGATCGCGGCGAAGTCGGGGAGGATCACGTCGATGCCGGGCTGGTTCTCCTCGGGGAAGAGGACGCCGCAGTCGACGATGAGCAGCTTGCCCTTGTGCTCGAAGACGGTCATGTTGCGGCCGATCTCGCCGAGACCACCCAGAGGGGTGATGCGCAGACCGCCCTTCTCGAGCGGCTTCGGAGCCGCCAGTTCGAGGTGGTGGCGGGCGGGCTTGGCTGTGCGGGCGTTTCGCATGGGTGCTTTCCGATAGGAGGGGCCGGCGTCGTGCCGGGATGTGCGTGGCATGGGGGCGCACCGGGCCGGCCGGTGCTGCTGCGACCAGCGCTCCGGCTCTGCGGAACGGTGTCGCCTCGGCCGCGTGGGCAACCGAGGACCTCCGCGATGGCGGAAGAGGAGACGGCGGCGCGGGCGTGGCGCGCGCCGGGGTCCGGATCAGACTACCGCTGCCCTCCGCGGGTCCGCTCGGCGCGTGCCGACGCGTGGCGGGCGGGGTGCGCGGCCGAACGCCTGCAGAAGTAAGGCTGAGAGCGCCGAACGAGCCTCTTCTCTCGGAATCGGGGCGCTCAGCCTTGGTTCCGAGGGTCTCTCCGTTCGCAACCGAGGAGCGGAGGGGCGCTGGGCCCCCGGACGAGGCCCGCAGCCGCTCCCGACCTCGGTTCCGTACGCCTCAGCCGAGCCGCTTCGCGAAGCAGAGGCTCTCGGGCTCGTCGCCCCAGTAGCCGAAGCCCGGGATCGGCTCGTAGCCCGAGCTCTCGTAGAGGGCCACGGCCTCGGGCTGCTGCGTGCCCGTCACCAGGCGCAGCAGCTCGACTCCGTGACGCGCCGCGAGCTCCTCGACCCCCGCGAGCAGGAGCCGGCTGAAGCCGCGCCCCCGCACCTGCTCGTTCACGTACATCCGCTTGATCTCGCCGACCTCGCCCTCCGCGGCGAGCGCCACGCAGCCCACGACCTCGCCGTCCACGCGGAGGAGGAGCGTCGGGGTCTCGGGTCCCGGCCGCGGCCCGGGGTCGTCGCCGCCGTAGCGCCGCATGATCTCGGCCTCCTGCAGGACGAACAGCGTCAGCGCCACGGTGTCGGCGGCCGTGGTCTCGGTCAGGCGGGGCTCCTCGGGCACCCTCCGATGGTACGGGCGGGGCACTCCGTCGAGGCGTCGCGTTCCCGTCGAGACGTCCAGGAACAACGGGACGTCTCGACGGCAGCGGGACGCCTCGCCCGCACCGCCCGGTGGCACACTTCGGAGGGTGACCGACGAGGACGAGCTCCGCGAGCTGCAGCGCCGCGCCTACGGGCGGCGGCCCGACCTCGAGCCGCGGGAGCTCGCCCGGCTGCGGACCCTCGAGTCGGGCGGCCCGCTCCTCGCCGAGGAGCCGGACTCCGCACCGCGCCCTCGGATCAGCCGCCCGCTCGCCCTGCTCTGGGCGGCGTCGCTGGTCGTCGCCGGGGCGGCCGGCGCCGGCGCGACCCTCTGGGCGACGACCGCCCTCGACCGCGAGGTCGCGTCCCTGCCGCTGACCCCCGCCGAGGACCTGCCGCGCTTCGGCGGCGCCGAGAGCACCCTCGCGTCCGAGCCGTTCCACGGCCTCCGCCTGGTGAAGCGGCCCAGCGGCGACGACGGCGGCGCGTGCCTGTCGGTGGTGCTCGCCGCGTCCGGCGAGAGCGTGATCGTGTCGAGCGGATGCAGCGCCCGCTCGTTCCCCGCGACCGCGCAGCTCACCGTCTCGTCGTCGCTTCCCGCCGAGCTGCGGGAGGAGTTCGGCGAGGGGAGCGGCCTCCGGTTCGTCCTCCAGGGCGAGACGGTGCACGTGCGCGCCGACCGCTGACGTCAACCCCGGGGCGTCGTCCAGGTCGTCTCTGATCGGATGGAGGGGACCGCCACCTGGAAAGGACACCTGATCCATGACCGACGTCTCCTCCCAGCCGCCCGCCGAGGGCGATGACCGGAAGATCCTGACCAACCGTCAGGGACACCCCGTCTACGACAACCAGAACCAGCGCACGGTCGGGGCCCGCGGGCCGGCCACGCTCGAGAACTACCAGTTCCTCGAGAAGATCAGCCACTTCGATCGCGAGCGGATCCCCGAGCGGGTTGTGCACGCCCGTGGCGCCGTCGCCTTCGGCTACTTCGAGGCGACCGGCACCTGGGGCGACGAGCCGATCTCGCGGTACACCCGCGCGAAGCTGTTCCAGGAGGCGGGGAAGCGCACCGATGTCGCGATCCGCTTCTCGACCGTGATCGGCGGCCGCGACTCCTCCGAGGCCGCGCGCGACCCCCGCGGCTTCGCGGTGAAGTTCTACACCGAGGACGGCAACTGGGACCTCGTGGGCAACAACCTCGGCGTCTTCTTCATCCGCGACGCCATCAAGTTCCCCGACGTGATCCACTCGCTCAAGCCCGACCCGGTCACGTTCCGGCAGGAGCCCGCACGCATCTTCGACTTCATGTCGCAGACGCCGGAGTCGATGCACATGCTGGTCAACCTGTTCAGCCCCCGCGGCATCCCGGCCGACTACCGCCACCAGCAGGGCTTCGGAGTGAACACCTACAAGTGGGTGAATCAGGCCGGCGACACGAAGCTGGTCAAGTACCACTGGATCCCCTCCGTGGGCGTCAGCAGCATGACCGAGGCCGACGCCGCCGTCGTGCAGGGCGGCGACCTCGGCCACGCGTCGAAGGACCTCTACGAGGCCATCGAGCGCGGCGAGCACCCCGAGTGGGAGCTGCGCGTGCAGCTGATGGACGACCACGACCACCCCGAGCTCGACTTCGATCCGCTCGACGACACGAAGGTCTGGCCCGAGAACGAGTTTCCGCCGAAGACGGTCGGGCGCATGGTCCTGAACCGCAACGTCACGAACCACTTCGCCGAGAACGAGCAGCTCTCGTTCGGCACCGGCGTGCTGGTCGACGGGCTCGACTTCTCGGACGACAAGATGCTGGTCGGCCGCACCTTCTCCTACTCCGACACCCAGCGGTACCGCGTCGGCCCGAACTACCTGCAGCTGCCGGTGAACGCGCCGAAGAACGTGCACGTCGCGACCAACCAGCGCGACGGGCAGATGGCGTTCCACCAGGACCACGGCGGCGAGAACCCGCACGTGAACTACGAGCCCTCCATCACCGGCGGGCTGCGCGAGGCGCAGTACCCGACCCACGACGACCAGGGCCCCGAGATCACCGGTCGCCTCACGCGCAAGCGGATCCCGCGCACGAACGACTACACGCAGGCCGGCCAGCGCTACCTGCTGATGGAGGAGTGGGAGCGCGACGATCTGGTCGCGAACTTCGTCGACCTGATCTCGCAGGCCGCGCGCCCCGTGCAGGAGCGGATGCTGTGGCACTTCTACCTCGTGGAGGACGACCTCGGCCGCCGGGTCGGCGAGGGCCTCGGCATCACCCTCGACGAGGTGAAGGATCTGCCTCCGCTGCAGTCGCAGACCCTGTCCGAGGACGAGCTCGCACGCCTCGCGAACCTCGGCCGCAACGGGTCGCGGGACGTCGAGGGCCTCGTCATGACGCACACCGTTCCGAACGCGCGGGCGAACATGGTCGAGAAGCACGTGCAGGAGGAGCAGGCGTAGCTCCTGCGGGCCGGGGGGAGCGATCCCTCCGGCCCTTCTCTTTGCGAGGATGAGCGGATGTCCTCCCGCCGCCCCGATGCCACCGCCGTCGAGCTGATCGGCGGCGTCGAGCCGCTCGAGGTCGCGCTGCACGAGTACGACGAGAGCTGGCCCGCGCACTTCGAGGAGCACCGGCGCCGGATCCTCGAAGCGCTGCCGGGCGTCGGGGTCGAGCACATCGGATCGACGTCCGTCCCCGGACTCGCGGCCAAGCCGATCATCGACATCGTCGTGATCGTCGACGACATCACGGCCGAGGAGGAGTACCTCGACGCGCTCCTGGCCGCCGGGTACCTGCTGCGCGTGCGGGAGCCGGGCCACCGCCTCGTACGGACCCCCGCGCGGGACGTGCACGTGCACGTCTACGAGCGGGGCGCCGCCGCGATCGACGCGTACCTCCTGCTGCGCGACCGCCTCCGCTCGGACCCCGCCGACCGGGCGCTCTACGAGGGCGTCAAGCGCGACCTGCTGCGGAGCCGCTGGAACGACATGAACGCGTACTCGGACGCGAAGACCGACGTGATCCTCGCGATCCGGGACCGGGCGGCCCGCTGAGCCGTCGGCCTCAGTGGCGCTGGACCGCAGCCACTCCTCGAGGACGTCCGACGGAACGCGGTCGCTCGGACTCCCGAGGAGGCGGCCTCCCGCGCCGCACCGGCCTTGAACGAGGAGGCGGAGCGCAGCTGCCCGTGAGCCGGTCGCGCCTCAGCCCGAGACCGACCTCCGATGCACCCCGGGCCGCGCGGCAGACCCGAGAGGTCCGGCCGCGCGGCCCCGGGCTCTACCGGAGCGTGCGCTTCACCGTGTTGTCGGCCGGGGTCGGGTCGGATGCGGCGGTCGAGACCTTCGCGTCGAACGTGGTCGACTTCGGTCGGCTCGAGAAGGTCACCGGGTACGCGATGCTCGCGCCGGTGCCGACGCTCCGAGCGGTCCAGGTGAGCACCGTGGTGCCCGCCACGGATCCCCGGGTCTGCACCGCACCCGGGGCGCTGGCCACCTGACCCGAGACGACCACTCGGGTGGTGGTGGTCGCCGCGTCGCGGGTGCCGACGTTCTTCACCGTGACGATCGCCGACAGCGGGGCGCTCGCGGCGAGGCCGGGAGCGGGCGCGACGGCGATCCTCAGGTCGGCGCGGGTGAAGAGTTTCATCCGCAGCGACTGCTTCGCCGACGGTGCAGCCAGCCACTGCGAGTTCCCGGTCTGCGTCGCCGTGACGACGCAGTTCGAGAGCCCGGTGAGCCTGACGGTCGCGGTGCCCGGGCCCGTGGCGCTCAGCACGCAGCCGCCCTTCGCGGACAGGGCGACCGGCAGGCCGGAGGTGGCGGTCGCAGCGACCGGGTACGCGACGCCGCGCTCGGGCGAGGTCGGCATCTTCGTCGTGAACGCGATCTTCTGGGCCTTCCTCACGATCGGGGCCGGCGCGGTGACCGTGATCGACTGGGTCACGCGAAGGGCCGCCTCGTGGGTCGCGTCCCCGGCCTGGTCGGCGATGAGCTCGCAGGTACCGGCCTTCGCGAAGCTCACGGCGCCGGCCGTGATCGAGCACACCTCGGGCGTCGTCGTGCCCAAGACCACGGGGGCGCTGGACCCGCCCGCGCTGATCGTCGGCGTGTAGCCGGCGCCGCCCGCGACCGCGGCGGGAGCGATCGACGTGAACGCGAGGGACTGCGCGACCCGTCCGATCTCGAACGTCCGCACCGCCTGCGGAGCCCCGCCGTGGCGAGCATCCCCCGCCTGATCCAGCGTCAGCGTGCAGGTCCCCGCAGAGTCGTAGGACACGACTCCCGCGGCCACCGAGCAGGCGCCCGAAGCCGCCAGCACGGGATCCGCGCTCGACGGGCCGCGGACGATCACGGGAGTCGATGAGCCGCCGATGCGTGCACCGACCGGAGCGTCACCGCCGAACGCGACCGTTCCGGCGGCGAGGTCGACCGCGATCGACTGCGACACCTGGGCCGCTGCCTCGTGCCGGTCGTCGCCCGCCTGGTCGGCGGTGATCGTGCAGGTGCCGCTCCCGACGAAGGTCACGACTCCGTCCTCGATCGAGCAGGACCCGGTCGCCGCGACGATGACCGGGCGACCCGACGGTCCGCCCGTCGCGGTCGGCGTGTAGGTGCCTCCGGGGACCGCCGCGGCCGGAGCCGTGGAGGTGAACACCGCCGTCTGCGCGATCTTCGCGATCGCGAAGGTGCGCACGACCTGGGGAGCCGCGCCGTGGCGCGCATCCTCCGCCTGGTCGAGCGTCAGCGTGCACGTTCCGGCGGAGTCGTACGAGACGACGCCCGACGCGACCGAGCAGGCCCCCGACGCCGTCAGCACCGGATCGGCGCTCGACGGGCCGCGGATGATCGCCGGAGTCGAGGATCCGCCGACCCGTGCGCCCATCGGAGCATCGACGTCGAACGCGACGGTGCCTGGGAGGAGCGCGACCGCGACGGTCTGCGACATCTGCGGCGCCGACTGGAAGCGGTCGTCGCCCGCCTGGTCGGCGGTGATCGTGCAGGTGCCGCTGCCGCTGAAGGTCACGACCCCGTCCTCGATCGCGCACGCGCCGGCGGCGCCGATCACGACGGGCTGCTCGGAGGCCCCGCCCGTCGCGCTCGGAGTGTGGTCGTCTCCCGGGATCGCCGTGGCCGGGGCGCGCGTCGTGAACGCCACCGTCTGCGCGGTCTTCGTGATCTCGAACGTCTGATCGGCGCGCGCGGACCCGTAGGTGTCGTCACGGCTCTGGCGCGCGGTCAGCGTGCAGGTGCCGGCGGAGTCGTACGAGACCACGCCGCCCTCGCCCAGCGAGCAGGCGCCCGAGGCGAACAGCACCGCACGGCCCGCAGCCGGACCGGCGACGATCACCGGAGTGGAGGAACCGCCCACCTTCGCGTCGGTCGGAGCCGCACTGCCGAACGACACGGAGCCGGGCGCGTAGCCCACCTCGATCTCCTGGTTGTCCGGGCGGGAGCTCTCGTACTGCGCGTCGCCGTTCTGGTACGCCGAGACGAGGCAGACGCCCTTCGTCGTGAACGTGACGACCCCGTCCTTCACCGAGCACAGCACGCCGGTGAGGATCCGCGGCGCCTCACTGGATCCGCCTCCGGCGAGCGTCGGCGTGTAGGTCCCGCCCACCACCGGCGAGGCCGGGGGCGTGCTGGTGATGCGGACGGTCTGCTCGGCCTTGAGGACCCAGTAGCTCCTCTCCGCCCGGCGCGCCGGCCAGTCGCCGTCGCCCGGCTGGTCGAGCGACATCCGGCAGGTCCCGGTGCTGTCGTTCTGCACGGTCCTCCCGTCGGCCCGGACGGAGCACGCACCGCTCGCCGACAGCACAGGCTCGCCCGTCGACGGGCCCGCGACGATCACGGGCGTGTAGGTCCCGAACACGCGACCGGTCACCGGGGCCTCTCCCCCGAAAGCGAGGTCGCCCTCCGGAATGCCCACCGTGATGGTCTGCCTGATCTGCGGAGCATCGGCGTACCGGGCGTCTCCGCTCTGATCGATCGTGAGCGTGCAGGAGCCCTCTCCGGAGAAGGACACGACCGAGCCCTCGACGGTGCAGTCGCCGCCCCGCACGATCGAGACGACCACCGGAGCAGTGGATCCGCCTCCGGTCGCCTCGACCCTGTACGTGTCGCCGTCGAAAGCGCGGGCAGGAGGCGTCGAGTCGACGGTGATCGCCTGGGGGAGGCGGGTGGCGGTGATCGTGCGCTGCTCCTCCGGAGCGGCCTCGTGGTCGGCGTCGCCCGCCTGGTTGAAGGCGAGACCGCACCGACCCGCGTCCGTCAGCACCACGATCCGCCGACCCTGCTCATCGGTCGAGAGGGTGCAGCCGCTGGCCGAGACGCTGACCGGCAGGCCCGAGTCGGCGGTGGCGGAGACGACGTGGCGCGTGTCGAGCGCCGCGGTCGCCGGCAGCGTCGAGGTGACCGTGATCGACTGCCGGCCCTTGGTCACCGTGAGGTCGTACGACTTCTGAGCGGCCGGGAGCGTGTTCGCGTCGCCGGGCTGGTCGGCCGTGATCGTGCACACGCCGCGGACGACCGTGAAGGTCACGATCCCCTCGGAGATCGTGCACGCGCCGGACGCGCCGTAGACCGCGGACAGCCCCGAACTGGTGATGGAGCGCGGAGAGTACGTGCTGCCGGCCCGCGGATCGACGTCCGCCGGGGCGAAGTAGTCGATGGTCTGAGCCCGCTTGCTCACCTCGAACGATCCGGAAGCGGTGGGCGCAGGCAGGTACCGCTCGTCGCCGGGCTGCTGGAACTGCAGCTCGCAGGTTCCGGCGCCGACCGTGCGCACGAAGGCCTCGTCTCTGACGGCGCACACCAGCGGAGTCGTCGTGGTCACCGCGACGGGGAGCCCGCTGGTCGAGCTCGGGTAGGTCAGGACGTCCTCGTAGTACCCGACGGGTACCGCGACCTGCGGCAGCCGGAACGAGATGCTCTGCCTGATGGGGAGGACCTCGAACTCCTGCACGTTGCTCCAGGTGAAGTCGTACCTCTCGTCGCCGTAGATGGCGGCGACCCTGCAGAGCCCCGGGCCGACGAGGCGGATGTCCCGCGTCACGGAACCGGTCGCGTCCCTCTGCGCGGTGCCCACGGGTTCGCAGATGTCGTAGTCGAAGGTGTCGATGTCGACCAGCACGCCGGCCGAGGATCGCGCACGGGCCGTCACGGTCTCCTCACCCAGGGTGTTGCTCGCGAGGGCGTCGAGCTCGATCGACAGCGGAAGGAAGGCGATCTCGAAGGAGCGCTCGACGGGCGTCGCGGGGAGGAACCGCTCATTGCCGGGCTGCAGCGCCACGATCACGCACGCGCCGCCCCCGACCGGAGTGATCCTGTTCTCGGGCGTCACCGTGCAGGACTCGGGCGTGTTGCTGAGATAGCTGACGGGCAGACCGGACGACGAGGTCGCGGTGGGATCGACGGCGGGGCCGTCGATGCGCAGCTCCGGCAGCTCCGAGAACGTGATGGTCTGCTCCACCGGGATGATCGGCACGGGCGGGCGCACGATGGTCTGCGTCTGCTTGGCCGAGGCGTTCGACCGGGTGCGGAAAGTGCCGGTGGCCGTGTCGGTCTCGCGGCCCGAGAACGTGCCGTAGAAGATCGCGTCGCCCGCCCGGGAAGTGAGGGCTCCATCCGCCCCGGTGATCTGGATCTCGGCCGTGCCCCTGCCGGGCAGGGCGGGGTCGATCGTGACGAGCTTGTTCGGAACGATCATGGTCGAGACTCCGTTGTCCACGACCTGGTACGCGACGCCGGCGCGTCCGGACCCGAGAGGGATCCTCGCCGGGTCGGCGGTCTCGACGGTCACGGTGAACCGGAGGTCGTCCCCGACGGCGCTGGGGTTGGTGGCCGAGACCACCGAGACCGTCGTGGGGTACTCGTCGGGGATGGAGCGGATGACCACGTTCGCGCGATCCCTGCCTCCGCCCTGGGTGAGGACGGCCTCCGTCGTGCCGGCTCCCGCGTGCCCGCTGCCGCCGCCGCCCGAGCCCTGGTAGTAGATGAGCCACGGCGCGTAGTACCGCCCGCTTCCGCCGCCACCGCCGTACCAGCCGCCGCCGCCGCCGGTTCCGCCGATCGCCGAGGCGCCGGGGAACGGCTTCGCGTCGCCGCCGCCGCCACCGCCGCCGAAGGTGCCGCCGCTCGCGTTCCCGCCGCCGTAGCCTCCCGCCTTCTGGCTGCCGCCGCCGCCCTTGCCGCCGTAGACGCTGGAGTTGACCTCCTGACCGCCGTCCTGGCCGTTCTCGCCTCCGCCGACTCCCATGAAGTAGGCGTCGCCGCCCGCGCCGCCGGCGACGAGGACGCGATCGCTCAGCCCGAAATCGCCGGTCCTGACGTCGGTCGCACCGTTGCCACCGTCACCGCAGGGATTCAGGGTGCAGCCGAACCCGTCGGTTCCTCCCGTGCCGCCTCCGTTCCAGCCGCCGAGGGCCCGCTTGCCGATCGACACGCCGTTGGGACGGGCGTCCTCGCCCACCCCGCCGACGTTGACCTGAAGCACCTGCCCGGGGGTGACCCAGAGCTTCGCGGTCGTCAGTCCGCCGTTGCGCCCGGCGTCGACGCGCACCTTCAGGGAGTGCGTGTTCGGCGGCACCGTGAAGGTGTCGGGGGCCCCGCCGATGCCGTCGGCGCTGCGGTTCACGTACCGGCACTCCACGGCGTCGGGGCCGGCCGCGATGGCCGTATTGACGACTCCCGCCTCACCGCATGCCGAGGAGGCCGCAGCCGAGGCCGCGGGCGCCGCCGTCGGCATCGCGACGAGGCCGGCGGCGACCACGACGGCCGCCAGGGCGGTGGCGAGTCGGGAGCGGAGGGAGGAGCGGACGGGGGGCGCGGATCCGGGCACGACGATCTCTCTGAGGAGGCGCGTGAGCGCCCGGGGGCGGCGCTCGGACGCGAGGGGACGAGTGGCTCCCCACTATCCCCGTGTTCGGGGCGGATTCTCAGGCTCCGGTACCCCCCGAGGAGGGCGACAGATTCGACGCGCGCATCCCGACCTCGCCGGACGGGTCGACCCGGCGCGGGCTGCCGGGGGACGCCTCGTCGAGGACGCCTGCGAGCCGGCCCCTCAGTGGGGCGACCCGAGCGACTCCGCCGGGAGCAGGGCGGTCTCGGCGGTGCAGCCGAGCTCGCCCGGCTGCAGCCGGACCGGCGCGACGACGACGCGGGTGACCACTCCGTCCTCGCGCTTGACGAGCACGCAGTCCTCGGCGCGGCCCATCGCCACTCCGACATCGCTCCCCCGCACGACCGCCGTCGGCGGCGCCGCGACCTCCCGCACCCCCGTCGGGGCGGCCAGCCGCTCGGTGATCGCGGCGGCGACGGCGTCCGCCGGACCCGGATCCTCGGGCAGCCCGGCGAGCACCTCCGTCGCCGCCTCCTCGGCGTTCGGAGCGGGCACGACGATCTCGCGGGTGTCCGGCGGCGGAGCGACGCCCGGGGTCGACGCGTCGCACTCGACGTCCTCCACCCCGGTCGTCGTGCCGAGGACCGTCTCGCCGTCGTCGCTGTGGCGGCCGTAGAAGCCGTACTCGATGCGGAAGCAGTAGGCCTCTCCGTCAGCGCCGGTGACGCGCGTCGTGAGCGCGCCGAAGGGGTCGATCAGCTCGGGGGCCTCGAGGGACTCGATCGCGATCAGGTCGGCGCCGGCCGCGACGGCCTCGCGCGCGACCTCGTCGATGTCGTCGGGGCGGTCGGTGCCGATGCCGTCGGCGAGCGCGGCCGCCGACTCCCGAGCGGCCGTCTCGGCGGACTCGGCGGAGGCTTCGGGCGAGCCGTCCAGGCTCACGGCGCAGCCGGCGAGCAGGGCGACGGCAGCGAGGAGCGGGAGGGCGCGGAACCCGCGCGTCACGATCGCCCTTCCCTGGAGGGACTGCACCGGCAAGTCCGGTCGAGGGCTTCCTCGGACGCCGAGGCGATCGACGGCGTCACCGGAGGAGCCGACCGACGACACGCGTGTCGGGTCGGGCGGGCCCGTGCCGGGGCACCTCGTTGAGCGTGTCCCCTCCCCCGATGCGGTTGCTGCGCTCCGTCAGCGCGACGTGAGCGAGGTGCTCGTCCGCCGTCCAGCAGAACAGCCGTCCTTTGTGGTCCTTGTTCCGAGAGAGGATCCCGGCGGCGGACAGCTGGGCCAGGGCTCCGTGCGCGGCGACGGTCGAGACGCCGTGATTCCGGGCGGCGGTCTCCGCCGTCAGAACCGGATCGATCGCGAGTCGGTCCAGTATCCGGAGCACGACAGCGTCCTTCCGCGGGCGGGCGGGCGAAAGACCGGCCTCAGCGCGCTGGGGTCGATGTGTGGTCAAGGTTAGTGCCTCTAACCTTTACGCTCAGCGTCCGCGCTCGACGTTGTCGCGCCTCCCCGATCGGGTCAGCAGAGCCTCGAGCGGACCCTTCGCCACGTCATCGGTCCCACATCGGAGGCTCATAGACCCGATCGTCAGAGTCGGACGCGCAGCCGACGTCCGAGGAGGACCCCATGACCCGCATCCCCGAGCCCGACCTCACCCCGCAGGGGCCCGCCTACCAGGGGCGGCGTCTCGACCGGCCGCACGAGGAGGTCGTCGACCAGGGGCTGCTCTTCGACGTCGGCACGCTGTTCAGCCGTCGGCGGGTGCTGTCGCTGATCGGAGTAGGCGCGGCGACGGTGGGGCTCGCGGCGTGCACGACCGTCGCGAGCGGCAGCACGGGCACGTCGTCCGCGAGCGGATCCTCCGGCACCGCGTCCTCCGGCACCGCCTCGACAGCGACCGGCGAGATCCCCGACGAGACCGCCGGCCCCTACCCCGGCGACGGATCCAACGGCGTCGACGTGCTCGAGAACGCCGGAGTCGTCCGCAGCGACATCCGCTCGAGCATCGACGGCGGAGCGACCGCCGCGGGCGTGCCGATGGCGCTGACCCTCACGATCCTCGACACCGCGAACGGCGACGTGCCGTTCGCCGGTGCGGCCGTCTACGTCTGGCACTGCGACGCGGGCGGGAACTACTCGATGTACTCCTCCGGGGTCGAGGACGAGACCTACCTGCGCGGGGTCCAGGTCGCCGACGCGAACGGAGCGGTGACGTTCACCTCGGTCTTCCCCGCCTGCTACTCCGGCCGCTGGCCGCACATCCACTTCGAGGTCTACCCCGACGCCGCCTCGATCACCGACGCGGCGAACGCGATCGCAACCTCGCAGGTCGCCCTCCCCGAGGACGCCTGCGCCGCCGTCTACGCGCTCGACGAGTACAGCGGATCGACGCAGAACCTCGCGCAGGTCTCGCTCGCCGACGACAACGTCTTCGGCGACGACGGAGGCGTGCTGCAGCTCGGCACGACGACCGGGGACGTCGCGACGGGCTACTCCGTGGCGCTCACCGCCCGCGTCGACACGACGACCACGCCGACCGCGGGAGCGGCTCCCGGCGGCGGTGCGGGCGCCCCGCCCAGCCGCTGAGGGCGGGAGCTCCCACCTGAGGCGTACGGAACCGAGGGTGAGGAGCCCCGTAGGGCCGCATCGCGCTGCCGATCGGTGTTCGGTCCTCGGTTGCGGACACGGACCGGTCGCCGACCGGCCGCGGGAGCGGAATTCCGGCCCTGTCGGCCCGACCCACGCCGGCGTACCCTGCCGCCATGGCACTGCGACTGCGACAGATCGTGCTCGACACGGAGGACGCGCGAGGTCTCGCCTCCTTCTACGCCGCCCTCCTCGGCGGCCGCTACCGGCCCGGCGACGAACCGCCGGCCGACGGCTCCGACGACCGCGCGGAGTGGGTCGCGCTGCGCACGCCCGAGGGGGTGCGGCTCGCGTTCCAGCGCGTCGACCGGCTGCAGCGCGCGACGTGGCCCGAGGGCGAGCACCCGCAGCAGCTGCACCTCGACCTGATGGTGGCGGACGCCGCCGAGTTGGAGGAGCAGCGCGAGCGCGCCGTGGCGCTGGGCGCCGAGGTGATCGACGACCAGAGCGACGACGCGGAGGGACCGCTGTACGTCTTCGCGGATCCGTCCGGTCATCCGTTCTGCATCTTCGTCGCGGAGGACCTCGACGCGCTCGTCGACTGGTGACCGCGTGGAAGAGGCGCGCAGGCGCGTTCTGTAAAAGTTATCGTCGCTCTCCGGTGGGCGTGATAAATTTATCGTGTGCGATCCGCTCTCAGTAATCCCTTCCAACCCGGCTCGGACGTCGTGCCCGATGTCTGGGCGGGGCGGGTCGAGCAGTTGAGCGACTGGCGGGACGTCGTCCGCCCGCGCCGCGCCGCCGGTCTGTACGAGACCGGCCGAACCATCCTCGGCGAGCCCGGAACGGGCAAGTCCAGTCTGGTCCGCCGCATCGCCCGGAGCGCGGCGGACGCCGGCGACTGGGTCACGCCGCAACTGCGGATGCCGTCGGGAGCCGACCCGCTGCGGCTCGTGGCCTCCGCGGTGCTCCGACTGGCCGAGCGGGCGGGGCTGGGCACCTCCCCACGGCAGCGGGTCGTCGAGCTCCTCGCGCGCGTGGAGCAGGTCGCCGTCGCCGGGCTCTCCCTCACCGTGCGCGGCGGGACGGGCCAGGAGCCGTTCACCGCACTGTTCGAACTGCTGGTCGAGCTCGGCGAGGCGGCGATCGAGCAGGACGCCGTCGTGATGATCCACATCGACGAGGTTCAGAACATCACCGACGAGGCCGCGCTGTCGCAGCTGCTCATCGCACTGGGCGACGTGCTGGCGCACGAGGTGGAGGCGATCGCCCCCGGTGGGGCGCGGATACCGCGGTTCCTCCCCGTCACCGTCTACCTGACCGGGCTGCCCGACTTCGAGGACATGGCCGGCGCGAGGAAGGGCGCCACCTTCGCCCGGCGATTCCGCACCACGACGCTCACCGCCCTCGACGAGCGGGATCTGCTCGAAGCGCTCCAGCCGTTCGTCCTCGAGGGGTGGCGGACCACGACCGCCGAGGGCCGCGCCGAGACCGTCACCATGAGCGCCGACGCGGCGACGGCGATCACCGCGCTCTGCTGCGGCGAGCCGTTCCTCTTCCAGCTCGCCGGGCAGCGCGCCTGGAACGCGGCGACGACGGCGGTGATCTCCCAGGACGACGTCGTGTCCGGCTGGCGCGGCGCCGAGCGCGAGGCCTCGGCCCACGTCGAACGCATCCTGAACCGCCTCCCGACGCGAGAGCGCGAGTTCGTCGAGGCGATGGCAGCACTGCCGCCCGCCGAGCGGACACTGACGAGCATCGCCGAGCGGATGGGTCTGACGTCGGCGACGCAGGTCGGACCGTTCTCGCAACGACTCGACACCGTGCGGGGCATCATCGACCGCGGGAAGCCGTACTCGTTCCGCAACCGCGCCGTGGAGGCCTCTCTTACGAGCGACTGGCCCCGCGTGTAGCGGACGTCGGGGGTCGCAGCCGGGCCCGGGCTGAACGATCCCGATGACCGGCTACTGCTCGAGAGAGCATCCTCGGCCTCTCCGCAGGGGCGCGCGAGGCCCCGAGCGCCCCTGCGCCCGAAATCCCTACGGAATCCTCACGGGTGATTTCCCGGATCGGTCCTGGCCGATCACCCGCGGGGCGTAGAAACGGGAGGTGACCTCCTCTCCGGCGCGCGCCGCCGCCACTCCTCCCCCGCCCGTGAAGCGCCGCGCACTCCGCGCCTGGATGCTCACCGGCCTGTCCGAGGAGTCCGGCGCGCACCAGGGTCCGCACGCGACCACGGTCGAGAAGACGCACTCGTGGTGGCGGGTGATGTGCCTCACGGGCGTCGACTACTTCTCGACGCTCGGCTACCAGCCCGCGATCGCCGCGGTCGCCGCGGGGCTCCTCTCTCCGCTCGCCACGATCGTGCTCGTGCTGCTCACGCTGTTCGGCGCGCTGCCCGTCTACCGTCGCGTCGCGCGCGAGAGCTTCCGCGGCGAGGGCTCGATCGCGATGCTCGAGCGGCTGCTGCCCTGGTGGGGCGGCAAGCTCTTCGTGCTGGTGCTGCTCGGATTCGCGGCCACCGACTTCATGATCACCATCACCCTCTCGGCGGCCGACGCCACGGCGCACGCCGTCGAGAACCCGTTCGCACCCGCCTGGTTCGAGGGGGCGGAGGTGCCGCTGACCCTCGGACTCGTGGCGCTGCTCGGACTCGTGTTCCTCAAGGGGTTCAAGGAGGCGATCGGCATCGCGGTCGTCCTCGTGGCCGTGTTCCTCCTCCTGAACCTGGTGGTGATCGCGGTGTCGTTCGGGCACGTGGCCGAGAACCCGGTCGTGATCACCGACTGGTGGAGCGCGCTGACGACGCAGCACGGGAATCCGCTGGTCATGGTCGGGATCGCGCTGATCGTGTTCCCGAAGCTCGCGCTCGGGCTCTCGGGGTTCGAGACCGGAGTCGCGGTGATGCCGCAGATCACCGGCGCGCCCGGCGACACCCCCGCGAACCCGGCGGGGCGGATCCGCGGGGCGAAGCGCCTGCTGCTGACCGCGGCGATCATCATGTCGAGCTTCCTGATCACGTCGAGCATCGTGACGACGCTGCTGATCCCGCAGGCGCAGTTCCAGCCCGGCGGCGAGGCGAGCGGACGCGCACTCGCCTACCTGGCGCACGAGTACCTGGGCGACGGCTTCGGCACCGTCTACGACGTCAGCACCATCTGCATCCTCTGGTTCGCGGGCGCGTCGGCCATGGCGGGGCTGCTGAACATCGTGCCGCGGTACCTGCCGCGCTACGGCATGGCTCCGCAGTGGGCCGCCGCCGTGCGGCCGCTGGTGCTCGTGTTCACCGCGATCGCGTTCCTCATCACGATCCTCTTCGAGGCCGACGTCAACGCGCAGGGCGGGGCCTACGCGACGGGCGTGCTCGTGCTGATCACCTCGGCGTCCGTCGCCGTGTTCCTCTCGGCCCGGCGCCAGCGGCAGCGCAAGCGCACCGTCGGCTTCGCGCTGATCGCGCTCGTCTTCGTCTACACGACGGTCGTCAACGTGATCGAGCGGCCCGACGGAGTGAGGATCGCGGCGGTCTTCATCGTCGGCATCGTCGTCGTCTCCTTGATCTCGCGGGTGCAGCGGTCGTTCCAGCTGCGCGCGACCTCCGTCGTGCTCGACGATCAGGCGCTGGCCTTCGTCCGCTCCGACGCCGACGACTACGGAGTGATCCGCATCGTCTCGCACGAACCCGACGAGGACTCGGAGCAGGAGTACCGCACGAAGCTCAGCGAGGAGCGGCGCGACAGCAACATCCCGGCCCGCTCGCCCGTGCTGTTCCTCGAGGTGCACCGCGCCGACTCGTCCAACTTCGAGGAGGACCTGGAGGTGCGCGGAGTCGTGCGGCACGGCTTCCGCGTGCTGCAGGTGAGCAGCGGCAACGTGCCGAACACGCTGGCCGCGGTGCTGCTCGAGATCCGCTCCGAGACGGGCGTGATCCCCGAGATCTACTTCGAGTGGACGGAGGGGAGCCCGCTGTCGAACATGTTCCGCTTCCTGATCACGGGAGCGGGCGAGGTGGCGCCGGTGACGCGCGAGGTGCTGCGTCGCGCGGAGCCGGATCCGGGGCGCCGGCCGGCGGTGCACGTGGGGTGACGCGGGGTGGGCGGCTCCGGGTGTGGCGCCTCCTCGGCTCTCCAGAAGTTGCGGGAAGCGCGAGCCGCTACCGCAATTACTGGGGAACCGCGACGGGGTGCTCGGCTCGCTCCTCCAATAGTTGCGGGAAGCGCGAGCGGTTACCGCAACTGTTGCGGAACCGCGGCGGGTCCGGGCGCAGGGCGTCGCTCCTCCGAAAGTTGCGGGAAGCGCGAGCCGTTACCGCAACTAGTGAGGAAGCGCGGCGGCGCGCGCGTCGCGGTCGAGGAGGTCGCGGAGGAACCGCGCGTCCGCGGTGTACTCCGCCGCCTCTCCGAGGAGGTGCGGCTTCCCGAGCTCCTCGGCCTTGCCGATCGACATCTCGGCGAGGTCGTGGAGGCGGACGACCGCCACGCGGACGACGTCCGCCCATGTCGCGTCCGAGCCGTACCGGCGCAGGAGCAGCTCGACCCGGCGACGCGCGTCGTCCATCCCGGGCGCTCCCTCCGGAGTCACGGCCGTCAGCGGGACGACGCGCGTCGCGAAGTAGGCGATGTCCCAGAGCCGCGGACCCGGCGAGCACATGTCGAAATCGATCGCGCCGACGAGGGCGCCGTCGACGAACGCCAGGTTGTGCGGGGCGAAGTCGTTGTGGCAGATAACCTCAGCCGGAACCTTGGCCGGCGCCTGCCAGACGGCGCCGTCGACGCCGAAGCCGATGCTCGCGTCGTGCAGTGCGCGCAGCCGGCGCGCTCCCTCCTCGAGGACGGAGTCGCTCCACACCCAGGCGGGCAGCGGGTAGAGCGGCACCTCCCCCTCGACGAACGAGATCCGCTCGCGCCCGCCCTCAACGCCGAGGGGCCGGGGCGCCCAGTCGATCCCGGCGACGGCCAGGTACCGGAGGTAGCGGTGGACGGTCGGCGTCCACGGTCCCGCGTTCCGCAGGACCGTGTCCCCGCTGCGTTCGACGTCGTTCATGTTGCCGCCGGCGAGAGGTCCGTCCATCCGGCCAGCGTAGGCCGCGCGCCGCGGGTCACCGGGTGACCTCGCTCCTCCAGAAGTTGCGGGGAGCGCGAACGATCGCCGCGACTACTGCGGAACCGCGGCGGGGTGCTCGTCGCCGTCGGCTCAGCGGCGCGGTGGGACCGCGGTCACCAGCAGCAGCACGCCGGCCACCGCCTGGCAGACCGCGCCGATCAGCCCGAAGCCCGGAGGGTTGTCGGCCGAGAGGTAGCCGCCGTTGACCGCCGGGGTGAAGACGTAGTCGACGAGGATGCTCGAGCCCAGCACCGCCAGCAGCGCGAAGGCCGGTGGCACGATGCGCCCCTGCGCGCGCATCGAGAGCACGAGCACGGCGATCGAGAGCAGCAGCTCGGCGAACCAGACCCACAGCGGAGCGACCCACTCCGGCGTCGGAGCTTCGTACTGCAGGTACGCGCAGGCCCGGCTCTCGTACCCCTGCGACCAGCACGGCTGCCAGAACACGAGCGCGCCGACTCCCTGCACCGCGGCGTGGCCCAGCAGCAGGACGGCGCTCGCGAAGGCGACGAGCGCGAGGACGACGCTCGCCGTGCCGCGGGGTGCCGTCTCGGTGATCGCCATGCCGCGACGCTACGCGGGCGCGGTGAACGGCGGGGCGCGGGCGCGGGAACAGTCAAGGATCCGCGACCGGGCCGTGAGCGATCAGCCGCGCTCGTCCGATCGCAGGGTGGCGACCCCGAGGGCGATCAGCGCCTGATCGGTGACGACCGCGACGACCTCGAAGCCGAGCGCACGGAGCCGCTCCGCCCGTTCCGGATCGCCGGCGAACGCACCTGCGCGCACGCCGGAGCGACGGGCCGCCGCCACCATCGCGGGCAGCGGGTCGCCGGGTCCGTCGGCGGCGATCAGGTCGGGCAGCGCGACGCCGAGTGCGATCGCGAGATCGAACGGACCCACGAAGACGCCCGCGACTCCCGGCACCGCGAGGATCCCCTCGACCGCGTCGAGACCGGCGCGGGTCTCGATCATCACCCACAGCTCGCAGCGCGCCTCGGCGGGCGTCGGGGCGACCGCTCCCCACAGCCCCGCCATCGGGCCCCAGCTGCGACGGCCGACCGGCGGGTAGTGCGCGGCCCGGACGGCCGCCTCCGCCTGCGCGACCGTCTCGACCATCGGCACGATCACCACGTCGGCACCGGCGTCGAGCGCCCGGCCGATCAGGGCGTCCGAGAGCTCGGCGACCCGCACGGCGACGGGCGACCGCTCCTCGAGCACCGCCGCGGCCCGCAGCGTCGCGACGACGGCGGAGTCGTCGAACGCCCCGTGCTGCGCGTCGAGGCAGAGCCAGTCGACTCCGCTGCGCGCGATCTGCACCGCGGTCAGGGGCTCGCCGAGCTGGCACCACACGCCGTCGGCACGTCCGGCGGGGAGACCTCGCTGCGCGCTCATGCCTCCGATCCTCGCGCACGGGCGCCGCCCCGACGGCGCAGGCCGCTCTCGAGTCGGTGCGCACGATCCAGGTCCCGCTCGATCCGGCGCGCGCACGATTCGCAGGGGATCCGAGGGGGAACGCGCTTCCCACCGCATCGCAGCGTCCCGAGCGGCGCACATCCCCTGCACATCGCACAGGTCACTGCGGAGAGACGCTCTCGCGAGGGGGCGGTGCCATTCGCAGGGGCTTCGAGCGGGAACGCGCTTCCCGCCGCAGTGCAACGTCCGGGAGGACGCACATCCCCTGCAAACCGGACAGACCCCCACCGGAGAAGCGCGTCCGACGCGCTCAGAGCGGCCGGGGCCGGTACGCCTCGATCAGGGCGTCGAACAGCGCGTTCATCCGCTCGTCGACGACCCGGCGCGACGGATCGGCGTCGTACCACTCGACGATCTCGCGCGCGCCGTCGCTGAACCGCACGGCCGGCGAGAACGCGGGCACCAGGCTCCGCACCTTCGCGTTGTCGAAGACCATCGAGTGCGCCTTGTCGCCCAGGATCCCGGCGCCGAGCTCCGGATCGGCGGCGGCGATCGCGTCGGACGCGACGTGCACGATCCGCGCCTCCACTCCCGCCGCCGCGGCCAGGTCCTGGTGGATGCGCTCCCAGGTGGGCGTCTCGTCGCCGGTGATGTGGAACGCCTCCCCGATCGCGGCCGTGGCGCCGAACAGGCCGACGAGCCCGACGGCCACGTCGCTGCTGTGGGTCAGGGTCCAGAGCGAGGTGCCGTCGCCCGGGACGACCACCTCGAGGCCGCGCCGCATCCGGTCGATCACGGTCCAGCCTCCGTCGACCGGCAGCGCGGTGCGGTCGTAGGTGTGCGAGGGCCGCACGATCGTCACGGGGAAGCCGCTGCGGCGGTACTCGGCGACGAGGAGGTCCTCGCAGGCGATCTTGTCCTGCGAGTACGTCCAGAACGGGTTCCGCAGCGGAGTCGACTCGGTCACCGGCACGCGCGCCGGCGGCTTCTGGTAGGCCGAGGCCGAGCTGATGAAGACGTACTGGCCGGTGCGCCCGGCGAACAGGTCGATGTCCTGCTGCACGTGCTCGGGGGTGAACGCGGCGAACTCGACGACGACGTCGAAGTGCTCGTCGCCCAGGGCGTCGCGCATCGAGGCGGAGTCGCGGACATCGGCGGTCAGGGTCCGCACGCCCTCGGGGAGCGGCCGGATCGACGTCCGCCCCCGGTTGAGCACGGTCACGTCGTGCCCGACGGCGAGGGAGCGGCGGACGCCCTCCGCGCTGATGATGCCGGTTCCACCGATGAACAGCACGCTGAGCGACATGCTCGACCTTTCCGAGAGGGGAGGTGCGAGGTGCACCGGGCTCCATCCCCTCACATCCCGGGCGGAGGCGCCAGGGGGTGTCGGAGAGCGCGGTCACGGACACCCCGCGGTCTGCCTAGGCTCGACGGATGCGCCCTCCACGTCTCCTCCAGCAGGTCGTCGGCACGCTCAGCGGGCAGAAGCCGGCCGCACCCGTCAGCCGCCGTGCCCGCCGCGCCTCCCTCGCCGAGCAGACCGTGCGCAGCGTGCTCGAGCTGGCGGTGCGGCTCGGCGAGACGCTGCTCTCGCTCGGAGCGGCGGCGGCCGAGGTGACCGAGACGATCCAGCGCGTCTGCCGGGCGTACGGCATCGAGGTGCAGGTCGACCTCACGTTCACGTCGATCCTCGTGGTGCACGACGGAGGCGACGACTCCGCCGGCGTGAGCGTGCTGCGGGTCGTGCAGACGCGCAGCGCCGACTACGAGCGGCTCGCCCGCGTGACGGCGCTGGTCACCGCGATCACCGACGGCTCCCCCGAGGTGCGGGTCGCCGACACCGTCGACTCGACCGAGGCGCGCGACGAGGCCCGGCACCAGTTCGAGGCGGCCCACGAACGGCTCGACGCGATCCTCGTGCAGCCGCACCGCTACCGCCGCGCCGTCGTCACCCTCACTCTCGCGGTCATGGCCGCCGGAGTCGCGGTGCTGCTGGGCGGCGGACCGCTCGTGGTCCTCGTCGCGGCCGCCACCGCCGCCCTGATCGACACCGTCACCCGACTGCTGGGCGGGTGGGGCCTGCCCGCGTTCTTCCAGCAGATCGCGGGCGCGGCGGTCGCGACCGGAGTGGCGGTGCTGCTGCTCGCGGTCGTGCCGCAGCTGCCGGTCGAGCTCGCCGCGCTGCCGCCGGCGCTGGTGGTCGCCTCCGGGGTCGTCGTGCTGCTCGCCGGCCTCTCGTTCGTCGGCGCCGCGGACGACGCGATCAACGGCTTCCCGATCACCGCCGGCGGACGCCTGCTCGAGGTCGGACTGCTCACCCTGGGCATCGTCGTCGGGATCGCCGCCGTGCTCGACGCGGCGCGCTCCCTCGGCGTCGAGCTCGTGCTCGTCGACTCCTACGCCCGCCCCTGGCCGGCCGGCGTGCAGATCCTCGGCGCGGGGATCGCGGCCGGCGCGTGGGCGCTCTCGTCGCACACCCCGCCGCGGCCGGCGCTGATCGCCGCGCTCACGGGTGCGGGCGCGTGGCTCGCCTCCGACTCGCTCCTCGCGCTCGGCGCCGCTCCGCTGATGGCCAGCGCCGCTCCCGCGCTCGTCATCGGCCTGCTCGGCGAGGCCCTGTCCGACCGGATGCGGATCCCCGCCGTCGTGACGACCGCCTGCGGGATCGTGCCGCTGCTGCCCGGGCTGACGCTCTACCGCGGCGTGCTGGACCTGACGTCCGGCGGCGACCCGGCGAGCGGCATCGAGCTGCTGCTGCAGGCCGGGATGATCGCCGTCGGGCTCGCGGGAGGCGTCACGCTCGGGCGCATCGCATACCGCCGACTGCGGACTCCGGTGGTGCGCGCGGTGGCGCCGGTGCGCGCGCGGGCGCGGCGGGACCGCGGGATGGACGCGGCGCTGGCCGCCGACGTGCTGTACCGGGAGGGCGAGCCGTCCCCGACCACGGCGCCGCTGCCCGTCGCGGATCCGGCGCCCTCCCCCTCGGATCCGCACGAGCCGCTCGTGCGGACGGGGACCCTCCCGATCATCAGCACGATCGGGGCACCGGAGGCGAACGGCGTCTCCGACTCCGCGGACCCGGACCGCGACTGACCCGCGAGTCGGCGCGGAACGGGCCCCCACGGGCCCGCCGAGCCCGGATCGCGTCCACTCGTGCAGTAGCGGCCCCGAGAGTGGACCCGGAACGGGCCCCATCCGGCCTGCAGAACCCGGATCGCGCCCACTCGTGCAGCGACGCATCCGCGAGTGGACTCGGATCGGGCCTGATACGACCCGCAGAGACCGACGAGCGACCAGTCGCCGCCCGCTCGAGCATCGCCGTCACCACTCCCCCTTTCCTCACCCCGGGAATGGTCCTACAGTCGGTCGTGACAAATCGTTTTGTCGCCACAGCACTGCGGAGCGAGCACCACCCGCGGGCTCCTCGATCCGGAGCACCGCGTTCCCTCCTCCGCACGCCGCACCCCCAGCACACGAGAGCGAGCACCGATGCCCGGCCCCTTCCAGTACGACGTCACGACCTGGCCCGTCGGCGATCCGACCCGCGACGTCGGCGAGGTGCTGAACAGCATCCTCGACGACGTCCGGAGCCGTCAGACCGCCACCGACGAGCAGCAGGGCGGCAGGCCCGGCGCCGTCATCCACCTCCCGCCGGGCGACTACCCGCTGCGCACGCAGGTCGTCATCGACATCAGCTATCTGCGCATCCAGGGCTCCGGCCACGGCTTCACCTCCTCCAGCATCCGGTTCAACGTGCCCGAGGCGGAGTGGCCCGACCTGCACGAGCTGTGGCCCGGCGGCAGCCGCATCCAGGTGCTGCTGGAGGGAGGCGCCACGCAGGAGGAGGGCGCCGCGTTCCTCGTCCGCCGCGAGGGCAGCCCGCGGATCAGCTCGGTCGAGTTCGTCGACTTCTGCCTCGACGGGATGCACTTCGAGGCCGACGGCACGGACGTCCACCCCGAGAACACCTACGTGAACCGCCGCACGGGCATCCTCGTCACGAGCGCCAACGACTCCTTCCGGGTCACCGGCATGGGCTTCGTCTACCTCGAGCACGCGCTGACGATCCACCACGCCGACGCGCTCTCGATCCACGACAACTTCCTCGCCGAGAGCGGCAGCTGCATCGAGCTGCTCGGCTGGGGCCAGGCGTCGAAGATCACCGACAACCTGCTCGGCGCCGGCCCGCACGGGCACTCCATCCGAGCCGAGAACCACGGCGGGCTGCTGATCACCGCGAACAACGTGTTCCCCCGGGGTGCGAGCAGCGTGCACCTGAGCGGAGTCACGCGCTCGAGCGTCGTCGCCAACCGCCTGCACTCCTTCTACCCCGGCATGGTGCTGCTCGACGAGGGCAGCTCCGAGAACCTCGTCGCCTCGAACCACCTGCTGCGCGACCACGAGCCGTGGACGCCGTTCCTCGGCATCGACAACGGCCGCGACGACGACTTCGGCCTCGTCCGGATCGACGGCAGCGACAACTCCGTGCTCGCGAACCACGTCTCGGAGGTGGTGGACGCCCGGAAGGTGCGCCCGGAGGGATCCGCGCCGGTGATCGTCCGCCTGGTCGGCGGCACCGGCAACCAGGTCTCGGGCAACCACATCGTGGGCAAGGACGTCCGCGCCGCCTCGGGCGGATCCGCCTTCGAGGCGCAGGTCGACGCGCTGCTCTCGACCGCGACCTCGGATCGGCTCCCGCTGACGACGGTCCTCGTGGACCCGGCGTCGACGCGCAACACGATCCTCGATTCCGGCACCGAGGACGAGGTCGTCGCCGACCGCGCCGTGAACGCGGTGCGGGCGACCCCGTCGATCCCGAGCTGACCCCGCGGAGGGAGGGGCTCGCCGCGCCCCCGGCGTGGTGCTCGGGGCCGGTTCCGCAGATCCTGGGCACGGCCTCGATGTCGCCGGCGTGCGGGCTCTCGAGGGTGAGCCGCGCGGGCGAGCGGAACCGCGACGGCACGCCGAAGCAGCGGTTCCGGCCGCACGGGCGGCCGCGCCGTGCCGCTCACCCGAGCAGGGTGATGCCACCCTCGGTCACCACGGCCCGCAGCTCGGTCAGGTAGCGCCGCGCCTGCTCGGTGAGAGGGATGGCGGAGTGACCGATCCAGCCGATCTCGATCCGCTCGTCGACGTCGAGCGGGACGGCGACGATGGCCGGGTCGAGGTCGTCGCTGATGATGCCGGTCGAGATGGTGTACCCGTCGAGGCCGATCATCAGATTGAAGATCGTCGCCCGGTCGGACACGCGGATCTCCCGGTCGCTCGACAGCGTGGAGAGGATCTCCTCGGCGAAGTAGAAGGAGTTGTCCGCCCCCTGGTCGAAGGTGAGCCGCGGCAGATCGGCGAGATCCGCGAGGGTCACCCGCTCGCGCGAGGCCAGCGGGTTCCTCCGCGAGACGAAGATGTGCGGCAGGGCGAGGAAGAGGGGATGGAAGGCGAGCCCCGCGTCGCGGAGGATCTTGTCGATGACGTCCCGGTTGAAGTCGTTGCGGTACAGGATCCCCAGCTCGCTGCGCAGAGTGCGGACGTCCTCGATGATGTCCCGGGTGCGGGTCTCGCGCAGGGAGAACTCGTACTTCTCCCCCTCCGTGCTCCTGACCATCCGCACGAAGGCGTCGACGGCGAACGAGTAGTGCTGCGTGGACACCCCGAGCAGGCGACGCGACGGCGGCCGCCCCAGGTAGCGCTGCTCGAGGAGCGCCACCTGCTCGATGACCTGCCGGGCGTAGCCGAGGAACTCGGCACCGTCCGTGGTGAGGGCGACCCCGCGGGCGGAGCGGACGAGGAGGGCGCGTCCCACCCGCGTCTCGAGATCCTTCATCGCCGCGGACATGGTCGGCTGAGCGACGTAGAGCAGGTCGGCCGCAGCGGAGATCGACCCCTCGGAGGCGACCTCGACGAAGTAGTGGAGCTGCTGGAGCGAGATCCCGCCCGTTCGTCGTGCCATAGGGCGGGACTATACCCCGGCATAGTCGCGCCGGATTCTTCGATGCCTCCGTGTGACGGGCACTCTGGGTCCGCACGCTTCCCTCAGGGCCGGTGCGGCCTGCTGATCATCGGATTGGGCGCTCATGGCGAACGACGTCACCTTCAGGATCACCACGACCTGCTTCGACGAGGACTACACCCCGTCGACCAGCTCTCGGAGCACCACGAACTTCGCCAACCTCGCCCGGGGCGAGCACCGCAGGCAGAACCTCCGCAACGCCCTGACGATGATCGACCGCCGGTTCAACGACCTCGCCCACTGGGACAACCCCGGTCGGGACCGCTACACCGTCCAGCTCGAGATCGTCTCGGTCGAGGTGGGGTTCCCCGCCGAGGAGGCGGTCCGCGACTTCCCTCTCCTCGAGGTCCTCGACGTGCGGATCGTCGACAGGCTGACCGGTGTGCGCCACCACGGGATCGTCGGGAACAACTTCTCGTCCTACGTCCGCGACTTCGACTTCAGCGTGCGACTGCCGGCCGCGAACACGGGTGCGGAGGAGTTCACCGTCCCCGAGGACTTCGGCGATCTGCACGGCGCCCTGTTCCAGAGCTTCCTCGAGTCCGACGCGTACCGGGAGCGCTTCTCGGCGCCGCCCGTCATCTGCATCAGCGTGTCGACGAGCAGGACCTACCACCGCACCCCGAACCACCACCCGATCCTCGGCGTGGAGTACCGGCAGGACGAGCGGTCCCTGACCGACGAGTACTTCGGCCGGATGGGGCTGCAGGTCCGGTACTTCCTGGCACCCGGCTCCGTCGCGCCGCTCGCGTACTACTTCCGCGGCGACCTGCTCAACGACCACTCGAACCTCCAGCTGATCGGCACGATCAGCACGATGGAGACGTTCCAGAAGATCTACCGCCCGGAGATCTACAACACGAACTCCGCGGCGGCGGACCTGTTCCGGCCGAGCCTCCAGCAGCAGGACTACTCGCGGACGCGGATCGACTACGACCGCGCCGAACGCGATCGCCTCGCCGTCGAGCAGGGCGCCTACACGGCGGAGCACTTCATCGAGCCGCACCGGGAGCTGCTGGACGCCTGGGCGGCGGAGCACCGGACCCCCGCCCGCTGATCAGAGAAGGATCGCCACCCGTGAACACTCTCCTGCCCACCTCCATCGCCGGCAGCCTGCCCAAGCCCTCCTGGCTCGCCGAGCCGGAGACGCTGTGGTCCCCCTGGAAGCTCGAGGGCGACGAGCTGGTCGAGGGCAAGCAGGACGCCCTGCGCATCGCCGCCCACGAGCAGCACCGACGCGGCATCGACATCATCAGCGACGGAGAGCAGACCCGGCAGCACTTCGTCACGACCTTCATCGAGCACCTCGCCGGAGTGGACCACGTGAACCGCGAGACGGTGCGGATCCGGGACCGGTACGACGCGAGCGTGCCGACCGTCGTCGGTGCCGTGAGCCGTGAGCGGCCCGTGTTCGTCGACGACGCGGCGTTCCTCCGCCGGCACACGTCCCAGCCGATCAAGTGGGCCCTCCCCGGACCGATGACCATGATCGACACCCTCGCCGACCGCTACTACGGGAGCCGGGAGAAGCTGGCCTGGGAGTTCGCGGCGATCCTCAACGAGGAGGCGAGGGAGCTCGAGGCCGCCGGGGTCGACATCATCCAGTTCGACGAGCCGGCGTTCACCGTCTTCCACGACGACGTGCGGGACTGGGGGGTCGCCGTCCTGGAGAGAGCGGCGGAGGGGCTGCGCGCCCAGACGGCCGTGCACATCTGCTACGGCTACGGGATCAAGGCGAACACCGACTGGAAGCGGACCCTCGGGCCGGAGTGGCGCCAGTACGAGACGTCGTTCCCGCTCCTGCAGCGCTCCACCCTCGACATCGTGTCCCTCGAATGCCACCACTCCCACGTCCCGATGGAGCTCCTCGAACTCCTCCGCGGCAAGAAGGTCATGCTCGGCGCGATCGACGTGGCGAGCGAGACCGTCGAGACCCCGGAGGAGGTCGCCGGCACCCTCCGCGATGCACTGCGGTTCGTCGACGCGGCGGACCTCCTGCCGAGCTCGAACTGCGGCATGGCTCCCCTGCCTCGCGCGGTCGCCCACGGGAAGCTGAGCGCGCTGACCGCCGGCGCCGAGATCCTCCGCGCGGAGCTCACCGCCTCGGCGTCCTGACCCGCACGAGGCCGGCGGATCAGTCGATCGCGCGCGCCTCGACCCGGCCGCCGAGCACGCGGACGCCGGTGGCCGGCTCGATCGGCCCGCCCAGCACTCCGGCGGTCGTCACGGCCTCCAGCACCGGTCCGTCCACGGCCACCGCGACAGGCCCGCCCGCGTGCGGTGCCGTCCACGGCTCCGAGCCGGCCCGCTCGAGCACGAGCTCGGAGCCGCTCCACACGAGCGCGGACGACGGGGCGATCTCGAGGCGGTCGCCCGGGGCCTCCGGCGTCCAGTCGAGGCGCACGGGGCCGTCGAGCGGCCCCTCGGTCTCGACGGACCGACCTCCCGCCCACGCCGGGTGCGGCAGCAGCACGAGGCGCTCGTCGCGGATCGCGAGCAGGTGCGGCAGGCTCAGCGCGCTGCTCCAGCCGGCCTCGGCGTCGGCGACACCGCGCATCCAGACCATCAGGCACGGCCGCCCGTCCTCGTCGCGGAAGAACGAGGGGGCGTAGTAGGAGTCGCCGAAGCTGAGCCGCCCCCAGTCGCGCGCCTCGAAGCGTCCGTCGGCGTAGTCGCCGATGCCGTAGGCCGCGTAGTGGAGGACGTCGTCGTCCCAGACGGAGCTGATCAGCACGTGCCGGCCGTCGACCTCGACCACCTGCGGGCACTCCCAGAGCGCGCCCGTCCACACGGGCTCGCGCTCGGCGGAGGAGCGGCGCGCGGCGACTCCGTCGTGCTGCCACGAGTCGAGGTCGCTCGACGTGTAGGTGATCGCGAGCGCCTCGCCCGCCGCGGTGCCCGCGCCGACGAACATGCGCCAGCCGTCGCCCTCGCGGAGCACGAAGGGGTCGCGGAACACCACCACGTCCGGGTCGGCGGGCGGCTCGATGAGCACGTCCCCCTTCTCCCACTCGTCCCAGCTCTCGTCGACCGGCCGGGCGACGCGGACCCGGCCGAGCGCGTAGTCCGCCTCGACGGTCGAGGTGTAGAGGATCCGCGCTCCGTCCTCGGCCACGACGAGGCTGCCCGTCCAGATGCCGCCGTCTCCGTCGCCGGGGGCGAGGGCGACGGGGCGGTGCTCCCAGTGCAGGAGGTCGGTCGCGACCGCGTGGCCCCAGTGGCAGTTCGGAGCCCAGACCGTGCTGCCCGGGACGTACTGGTGGAAGAGGTGGTAGCGGCCGTCGTGGAAGGTCAGCCCGTGCGGATCGTTGATCCAGCCGGACTCGGCGGTGAAGTGGATCCGCGGGCGGAGGGCGTCGGCGCGCTCGAGGCCGAGGGGGGAGGTGCTGGTCATATCGTGACAATACGTTTTGGCAAAACGTATTGTCAATCGCGCGCATCCGATGCATGCTGTCGTCGTGCGGTCGCCTCGACAGCGGCCGCTCCCCCTCCCGCAGTGCTTTCGATTGGAGCCGAAGTGATGTCGCTTCGCAGACCTTCCCCCCGACCCGCCCGCCGCCTCCTCGTGATCGGCGCCGCCGCCCTCACCGCCACCACCGTCCTCGCCGGCTGCGGCGCCGGCGGCGGCACCGGCGCGTCCGGCGACGCCGGCACTGTGACCGTCCTCGTCGAGGCCGGCGGCCACGGCGAGCTGCAGCCCATCGCCGACCAGTACACCGAGGAGACCGGCACCTCGATCGAGTTCGTCGAGCTCCCCTACGACGGCCTCTACAACCGCCTCAACAGCGAGTTCTCCTCGGGCAGCGTCTCGTTCGACGTCGCCGCGCTCGACGCGATCTGGCTGCCCGCGTTCGCCGGCGCCGTCACTCCGCTCGACGACCTCTACACCGACGAGGTCACGTCCGACCTGTTCCCCTCGCTCGTCTCCGAGGCGACCGTCGACGGCAGCAAGGTCGGCATGCCGGCCTGGACCAACTCCGAGATCCTCTACTACCGCAAGGACCTCTTCGAGGACGAGGCGCAGAAGACGGCCTTCAAGGCCGAGTACGGCTACGACCTCGTGCCGCCCACCACCTGGGAGCAGTACACCGACGCCGCCGAGTTCTTCACGCAGGACACCGACGGCGACGGCACGCCCGACCTCTACGGCACCGACGTCAAGGGCGCGGTCGAGACGGAGTGGCTCGCCACCCTGTCGCAGACCGGCGAGACCACCATGGTCACCGACACCGACGGCGCCGTCTCGCTGGGCGACGAGAACAGCAAGGAGGCGCTCGACTTCTACACGAGCCTCCTCCCCTACGCCCCGCCCGGAGCCGCTCAGCTCGACTGGGCCGGCGCGCAGAACCTGTTCAACCAGGGCAAGACCGCGATGATGCGCTTCTGGGCGCACGCCTACCGCCAGATCCCGGCCGACGCGGCCGTCGCCGGCAACGTGGGCGTCGCTCCGATGATCGGCGGCGAGGCCGGCCCCGCGGGCGTCCCCGGCGCCTGGTACCTCTCGGTCGCGAAGGCGAGCGAGAAGCAGGAGAAGGCGCTCGAGTTCGTGCAGTACGCCTTCGACAACAACGAGCTCAGCGCCGACTCGAGCCTGGGCCTCGCCTCGCGCATCTCGGTGCTCGAGAAGTACTCCACCGTCGAGGGCTACGAGAACTACGGCCCCCTGCTCGAGACGCTCCAGGCGCCCGCCACGCTCCCCCGCCCCGCGGTCGCCGAGTGGCAGCAGATCGTCGACACCGTGCTCGTGCCGATGCTGCAGAAGGCCGTCGAGCCCGGAGCCGACAACCAGGCCCTGCTCGACGACGCGAAGCAGCAGGTCGAGTCGCTGGTGGCCGAGTGACCTCCGCCACCGAGGTGAGCACCGCGCGCGGCGCCCGGTCGGGGACCTCCCCGGCCCGGCGCCGGCCCCCGCGCCGCGCCCTCACCGACCGCCGCTTCGCCGCCCTGCTGATGGTGCCGGCGGCCCTGTTCCTCGCCGCCTTCGTCGGCTGGCCGCTGCTGCAGTTCGTCGGCGACTCCTTCTTCGAGATCGACCCGATCGCCGGCAGCCGCGAGTTCGTCGGCCTCGGCAACTACGCGACCGCCTTCGGCTCGCCCGACTTCCTCAACGCCTCGTGGCGCACCCTCGTCTACACGATCGTGGTCGTGACGCTCGAGTTCGTGCTGGGCCTCGGAGTCGCGCTGCTGTTCACCGCGCTGGGCGACGCCTCGCGGGTCTTCCGCACGATCTTCCTGTACCCGCTGATGATCGCTCCGATCGTCGCCGGACTGCTCTGGCGCTTCCTCCTGATCGACAACTTCGGCATCGTCAACGAGGTCCTGAGCCGCGTCGGCATCCTGTCCTCGCCGGGTCAGATCGCCTGGCTGAGCGACCCGTCGATCGCCCTGTTCTCGGTCGCGATCCCCGACATCTGGCTGACCACCTCGTTCGTCACGCTCGTGCTGTTCGCGGGCCTGCAGAACATCCCCGGAGACGTGATCGAGGCCGCGCGCCTGGACGGCGCCCGCTACCCGGCGATCCTCTTCCGCATCGTCATCCCGCTGCTGCGGCCGGTGATCGCGGTCGCGCTGATCCTGCGCGGGATCGACGCCGCCCGGGCGTTCGACGTCATCCTCATCCAGACCAACGGCGGACCGCAGCAGAGCACCGAGACGATGTCGCTGCTGATCTACCGCACCATGATCCGGTTCGGCGATCCGGGGCTCGCGAGCGCGATGGGCACGGTGTACCTCGTCGTCATGCTGACCGTCGCCCTCGTCGCGATCCTCACGATCTGGCGACCCGGAGGAGAGAGCACCTCGTGAACGGACTCGAAGCCACCCGCGTCGGCCCCCGCGCGATCATCTGGATCGCGCTCGCCCTCGCCGTCGTCCTCTACGGATTCCCGTTCGTCTACATGCTGCTGACGTCGCTCAAGACGCCGCTCGAGACGATCGCGGTCCCCCCGCGGATCCTGCCCACGCAGTGGACGCTCGACAACTACGTGGCGGCGCTCAGCCGCGACGGAGTCGTCGCCTCGTTCATCAACAGCATCGTGACCGCGGTCCTCAGCACCGCCGTCTCGCTCGTGCTGGCGATCCCCGCGGCCTACGCGGTGACCCGCTTCCGCACGCGGCTCGGGCGCATCTTCATCGTCGGCGCGCTCGTGATGCGGATGGTGCCGCCGATCGTCGTCGGCGCCCCGATGATCTCGATCTTCCGCACTCTCGGCATCGCCGACACCTCGCTCGCCCTGGCGATCGCGCACACCACGATCTCGCTCCCGCTCTCGATCTGGCTCATGTCGAGCTTCTTCGAGGCGGTCCCCGGCGAGCTCGAGGAGGCGGCGAAGATCGACGGAGCGTCGCGGCTCGGCGCGCTGTGGCGCGTCGTGATCCCCGTGACGGCGGGCGGAGTCGCGGTCACCGCGATCTTCGCGTTCCTCGCCTCGTGGAACGAGTTCCTCTTCGCGCTGCTGCTCACCGCGGTGCGCGCGCAGACGACTCCGATCGTCATCGCGAACTTCCAGACGCAGTTCGGGCTCGACTGGGGTGCGATGACCGCGCTGGCCGTCCTCTACTCCCTCCCCGTGATCCTGCTCACGCTCGTGCTGCAGCGGCACATCGTCGCCGGGCTCACGCTGGGCGCGGTCAAGGGATGAGCGGGCGCGCGGCGATAGTCTCGACGTTCGAGCGATGAGGGATGTGGGAGACGTGACCCCTAAGGCAGTCGGCATCCGCGACGTCGCTCGCGAGGCGGGCGTCTCCGTGACGACCGTCTCCCACATCCTCAACGACGTGGAGTCGGCGCGCGCGAGCGACGAGACCCGCGAGCGGGTCCGCGCCACCGCGGCCCGGCTGGGCTACGGCGCCAACCGCATCGCGCGCAGCCTCCGCCGGCAGCGGACCGAGATGATCGGCCTGATCAGCGAGGAGATCGCGACCACTCCGCACGCCGGTCGCATCATCCTCGGCGCCCAGGAGGCCGCTCAGGCGCACGGGCTCACGCTCGTCGTGATCAACACGATGCGCGACTCCGGCGATCTCGGCGCCCCCATCCGGACCCTGATGGACAACCAGGTCGACGGCATCCTCTTCGCCACGATGTTCCACCGCGAGGTCTCGCTGCCGGAGTCGCTGCACGCGGTCCCGTCGGTGCTGATCGATGCGCGCGACACCGAGGGCCGGATCCCGTCGGCCGTGCCCGACGAGCTCGGCGGGGCGCGCGCGGCGGTCAGCGAGCTCGTGCGCGCCGGGCACCGCCGGATCGGGTTCCTCACGAACCGCGACGACGTGCCCGCGACCCGGCTCCGCCTCCAGGCGTACCGTGAGGTGCTCGCCGAGGCGGGCATCGAGGTCGACGAGTCGCTGATCGTCGAGGAGGTCTCGGAGAGCCCCGGCGGCTACCGCGCCGGCACCCGGCTCCTCTCCCGCCCCGACCGGCCCACCGCCCTCTTCTGCTACAACGACCGCATGGCGATGGGCGCCTACCGCGCGGCCGCCGAGCTCCACCTCGAGATCCCGCGCGATCTCTCCGTCGTCGGGTTCGACAACCAGGAGATCATCGCCGAGGGCCTCCACCCGCCGCTCACCACCGTCGCCCTGCCGCACTACGAGATGGGCGCCTGGGCGGTCGACACGCTCGTCCGGCTCATCGGCGGATCGGGCGAGGAGCTCCTCCTCGCCTCGCACCCGGTGCTGCTGCCCTGCCCGCTGGTGCCTCGCGACTCCGTGCAGGCACCCGCTCTCTGATCCCCTCGCTCCTCCGCCCCGTCGAGGGCGCCGTTCGGCGCGCCCACGCTCCTCCCCTCGAAAGGCGTCATGTCCTCCTCCCTCCCCGCGCCCGTCCTCGTCCTGGGGGACCTCCTGATCGACGAGATGCGGGATCCCACCGCCTCGATCGACGTCCCGGGCGGCTCCGCCCTCAACGTCGCGGTCGGCCTGGCCGTCCTCGGCACGCCGTCCCTGCTCGCGGGGATGGTCGGCGACGACGACGCCGGGCTGCTCCTCCGCGAGCACCTGCGTGCGCACGGCGTCCCCTTCCTCGCCACGCCGGCGCCGCGGGGCACGGGCCGGGCGGTGTCGGACCGGACCGACGGCGAGCCCCGCTACTCCTTCTCGGAGGCGTCGCGCTCGCGCACCCTCCTGCCGACCGGCGAGCTGCGCGCGGCCGCCGCCCGCGCCGAGCGGATCGTCGTCAGCGGCTTCCCGTTCGACGACGCGGCCGAGGTGGCGACCCTCGAGGCCCTGGTGCCCGCGGGCGCCCGGCTCGCGATCGACGCGAACCCGCGGCCCGGCCTGCTGCGCGACCGCGGCGCCTTCGCCGCGGGGCTCCTCGCGCTCTCGGCCCGCGCCGACCTGGTGAAGGTGGGAGCGGAGGACGCCGAGCTGGTCTTCGGCACGGGCCTGGCCGAGTCGACCGAGCGGATCCTCGCGGCGGGCGCCTCCGCAGTGCTCGAGACCGCAGGCCCGCACGGTGCCGCGCTCGTGCGGCGGACGGGGCGCGTCTCGGTGCCGATCGCCGGCGCCCCGGGACCGGTCGTGGACACGATGGGAGCGGGCGACGCGACGTTCTCGGCGGTCGTCGCCGGGCTCGACGGGCCTGATGCGGACCCGGCCGCCGTGCTCACGCGGGCGATGGCGGTCGCCGCGGCGACCATCCGCTCGGCCGGCGGGCTGCTGCGGCTGCCGGGCTGACCGCGCTCTCGCACTGACGAGTCCGGGAGGGAGGTGCGAGGTCCCTTCGCAACCGGATCCCCCGCAGCTGACCGAGACCACGGTCGGGCTCCGCCTCCCGCGCAGCCCCGGGCGAGCGTCCCCTCGCGCGGAAGGACGGCGTCTGAGGACGTTGTCCACAGCCCTGCGCGGAAGGCGGGGCGACGGTCCTAGGCTCTCTCGTCATGACAGGGAAGCCGACGGCGCGCCTCTACGTCGACGGGTTCAACCTCTACCGTCGCGCCCTCGACGACAAGCCGCATCTGAAGTGGCTCGATCTGCGGGCGCTCGGCCAGGCGATCATGCCCGACCACGAGGTCACCTTCGTCCGCTACTTCACGGCGAACGTGCGCCCCGGAATGTCGGGCGACGTCCAGGCCCCCGTCCGCCAGCAGACGTACCTCCGTGCGCTCGGCACCGACTCGGCGGTGTCGATCCATCACGGGAGGTTCCGCAACGACAACCGGTGGATGGACAGCGTCCCCCTCACGGTCGATCCGCTGACGGGGCGGTACGTGCAGGTCAAGGTGCGCAAGGTGGAGGAGAAGGGCTCGGATGTGCATCTGGCTGCTCGGATGATCGCCGATGCCCATCGATCCCTGGCCGACATCTCCGTGCTCCTCTCGAACGACTCCGACCAGGTGCCGCCACTCGAGATCCTGCGCGAGTCGGGTCACGAGTTCGGCATCATCTTCCCGATGGCCTCGGCGCGGAGCTCGAAGGAACTGGTCAGAACCGCGCCGGCCTTCATCGGTCACATCACGGACGCCGTCTTGGCGGCCTCGCAGTTCCCCGCGCAGCTCGTCGACAGCCGCGGCCGGATCTTCCACCGTCCGGCGGCGTGGGCCTGACGGGGACGCGTGAATGCCGAAGGCCCCGCCGAAGCGGGGCCTTCTAACCGGTAACCGAAGTATCCGGGGGTGTTCGTCCATGGTAGACCCCCGCTCGCCGCACAAGACCTCTGCGCCATGACCCGGTCCGCTTCGCGCGCGCTCCCTGCTCATCCCCTCGAGCGGCCGGCTGCCGAACGGGGGGCGGGCAGTTCCACTCCCGCCCTGGAACGCGCTGAGGCCCGCGGGTACGCTGGAACGGCGAGGCGTGGACCCGGCGCTCTCCGCACCCCTCCCACTTCCCGATCCGCTCGCGGTCGGCAAGGCGACTCTCCCGAAGGGACCTCACCATGTCCGATCCTGACCGGATCCCCTCTGCGCTCTCGCGGCGCTCGCTCGTCAGCGGCACCGTCCTGGGCCTCGGCGCGGCGCTGACTTTCGCCACGCCCGCCTCCGCTGCACCGAACTACAGCAAGGTGCCCAAGCTCCCGGGAGAGATCGGGCGGAGCGACACCGTCACGTCCCGCTTCGGCAAGAAGAAGTACGAGGTCATCGACGTCGTGATCTCGGGCGACCGCACGCGCCTCTTCGTCCCGCACGCGACACCGCCCAGCCTGACCCGCGGCGCCGGCTTCCTCTGGTACTACCACGCGAACGGGAGCAGCTACGCGGCCCTGTCCGGCGCGTTCCAGTACACCGCCGACCAGGTCGTGGACCAGGGCATGGTCTGCATCTGCCCGAACTACGGCGGCAGCGTCTGGACCAGCGAGACGGCCCTGCAGGCGCAGCGGAACGCGACCGCCTACGTCCAGAAGCTCTGGAAGGTGTCCGTCTCGTTCCTCCGCTCGAACTCCGGAGGCGGCGCGCTGCTCTGCTACGCGTACGGCAAGCGGATGGTCCCCAACATCCGCGGGGCGTACCACGCGAGCGGCGTGTACGACATGGAGGACGTCCTCCTCCGCCGGCCCGAGAGCGTGCTGCCCGCCTACGGCAACGACCCGGCCAAGGTGAAGGCGACCAACCCGATCTACCTGCCGCAGTCGGTCTGGGCGAAGACGCGCCTGCGCATCAGCGGCTCGCCCGAGGACCAGGTCGTCCCCTACGAGAAGCACTCGGCCCGCCTCTACCGCCGCGCGCTTCCGGTCGCCAAGGAGGTGTCGCTCCTGTCGCACTCGGGCGCGGGCGGCCAGTACGGCCACGTGGTGCCGTCGCAGACCAACAAGGACATGCTCGTGACGTTCCAGCGCTGGATGACCGAGGGCCCGGCCTGACGCTGAGCGGAGTCCGGGCGCCGGACTCCGCGTTCACGACGAAGGAAGGATGCGCTCGAGCGGGCGGCGGGGGCGCGTGTCCACGCCACCGTTCGACCATCCTTCCTTCGTTCTGAACACGATTCCGCGGACGAGGCTGCGGCTCGACCTCGGCTCAGACCCCTCCGCGGCGGCAGGGCGGCCGTCTTGCTCCTCTCGTAGCGTCATGTGGTGCGCTGGACCCACGTCCACTCGAGGAAGGCTCCCGCCATGCACCCGTCCCTCATCCCGCCCCGCCAGGTCATGATCGGCGACGCGGCCGCGTTCGTCGGCACCACTCCGCGAGCGATCCGGCACTACCACGGGATCGGGCTGCTCCCGGAGCCCGAGCGGGGAGCCGACGGCCGCCGCCGGTACGGCTACGAGCAGATGATCCGGCTGCTGTGGATCCGGCGGATGGCCGAGGCCGGGATCGCGCTCGACGACATCCGCGACGCCTTCGCCGACGCGGCGCTCGCTGACGGGGCTCGAGCCGTGCTGGAACGGCTCGAGCGGAGCCTCGCCGCGCAGGAGGAGGAGCTGCGACGGCAGCGCGCCGCCGTGCGGAGCATGCGCGGCAGCGGCAGCCGGGCGGGACTGCTCTCGGACCTCGTGATCCGCCGTCTCGAGAGCGTGCCCGAGGGCGCGCTGCGGCAGGCGGACCTCGACACCCTGCTGGTCACCGAGCGGATCCTCGGCCCGCTCGGCGCCGCCGTCCAGGCCGGCCGGTTCCTCGCTCTGGCCACCCGTCCGGGCCTGCGGGAGGAGTCGGACCGCGTGGAGGCCGCGGAGGAGGCGCTCGACGACGCGGTCGCCGTCGACGATCCCCGCGTGGCGCAGGTCGCCGCCGAGCGGCACGCCTTCGAGCAGGTGCTGCAGGCCGTGATCGCGGCCTCCGGCCAGGATCAGGACGACGAGGCGCTCTTCGACGAGTGGGACGCCGCACATCCCGACGGCGTCGAGGGCGGAAGAGAGATGAGCGCGGTCGAGGCCGTCGGGAGGATGCCGTACGACTTCTCCCCCGCCCGCCTCCGCTGCATGGAGCTCGTCGCAGAGCTGGAGAGCCGGCTCCACGAGAGCACGCCGCCCGCATGACCCCGCCCCGGAGGAGTATGGGTCCATGAGGTTGAGCACGGACACGTACGGCTCAGGCCCGGTGACGGTGGGGCTCGTGCACGGGCTCGGCGCGAGCGGAGCGACGTGGCGGCCGCTGATCGACCGGATGCTCGCGGACGGGCGGTGCACGGTGACCACCGTCGATCTGCGCGGGCACGGGAGCAGCGACCGCGCCGCGTCGTACGGGCTCGAGGCGCTGGCCGACGATCTGGTCGAGACCCTCCCCGCCGGCCTCCACAGCATCGTCGGGCACTCCCTCGGCGGACCGGTCCTCGTCCGGGCCGTCGAGCGCCTCGCGCCGTCCCGCGCGATCTACCTCGACCCCGGATTCCAGCTCGCCCTGCCGACCACGGGAGTCGCCGGACGCCTGTTCTGGCTCGTCCCGCTCGTGAGCCTCGGCGTCGCCCAGGCGCTCCGCGCACGCCGCAGCGGAGCGGCGACTCCGCTCGACCCGGACGCCCGGGTGCTCGTCGCGCACGCCCAGGAGCGGTTCGACCGGACGATGGCGATCGGGGTGTTCCGCGACGTCGCCTTCCATCCGCTCGCCGCCGCGCCGCCGGCCGTGCCCTCCACCCTCGTCCTGTCGGACGAGTCCCCCTCCGTGATCCCCGACGCACTCGTCGGATCGCTGGAGCACCTCGGCTGGGGCGTCCGCCGGCTCGCCGGCCTGCACCACGACCTGCACCTCGAGGATCCCGACCGCACGTTCGAAGCGCTCCGCGACCTGCTCTGACTCCACGCTCCACTCAGGGCGCACTCGCTACTCTCGTGGTCCGACGACGAGGAGAGGCATCGGATGCTGGAGACGATCCTCGAGGCGGTGTCGCTGACCGCGGCTCCGCTCGGCCTCCTGTTCCTCCTCGCGGCGTTCGTCGCGGCGCTGATCGACGGGCGCTGGCTGCCGACGACCGCGTACCTCGAGGACGGACCCCCGCGCTCTCTGCACTGGGTGACGCGCGCCGGCGAGGTGCGCTCGCATCCGCTGACCTCGGGCGACCCCCTCGCGCCCGTCGGATCCGATCAGCGGGAGGTGCACTACCGCGAGGAGGACCCCGAGCGGATCCGGCTGCACCGCTGGAGCGACGCCGTGCGGGCGCTGCGGCTGACGGGCCTGATCCTCTTCGGGGCCGGTGTCGTGCTCGGGATCCTCTCGACGCTCCTGTCCCTCGTCGCCTCGTGACCTCTCGACGCTCACTCGCCCGGGCGGCCGGCGTGCTGTGGCTGCTCGGCGCCGTCGTCTACGTCGGCGGCGAGGCGATCGCGGCGGCCGCGTTCCCCGGCTACAGCTACGCCACGAACTACATCAGCGACCTCGGAGTCCCCGACGTCGAGCTCTACCAGGGACGCGCGATCGACTCGCCCCTGAGCGCCGTGATGAACACGGCCTTCGTGCTGCAGGGCCTGCTCTACCTCGCCGCCGCGATCGTCTCGGCGCGCGCCGTGCCCGGCGGGCGGTGGCGGGCGCTCCTCGCTCCCGCGGCCGCCTTCGCCGTCGGCAGCGCGCTGATCGGAGTCGTGCACGGGAGCCGGGCGAGCGCCGAGAGCGGGATCGGCTGGCTGCACGTCCTCGGGGCGGCCCTCGCGATCATCGGAGGGAACGCCGCCTCGATCGCCGCCGGCGCGACCGCCCGCCGCCACCAGCTGCCCCGGTCCTACGCGATCGCGAGCAGCGCGCTCGGCGCCGTCGGGCTCGCGGCGCTGATCCTGCTCCGGATCGACTCGGGGACGACCGGCTTCGACCTGCTGCCGGACGGGGTCTGGGAGCGCCTGGCCGTGTACTCGATCACGGCGTGGCAGGTGCTGACGGGGGTCGTACTGCTGCGACGGCGCCCGCCGGGCACGGACGACGACGGACGGCGCGCGCGCACCGGATGAGACCCCCGCCTCTCGCCCGGACGCGAGTCGGGCGACCGCACGGACCTCCTGCCGATTCGTTCTTGACGGCGGGGGGACGCGTGTGTACCGTCCAGTTATACGAATAACGAGGACCACGAGGAGGTGGACATGGCTCGACGCACCGCGACGATGCGGCAGGTGGCGGAACGCGCCGGCGTCTCGCAGGCGACCGTGTCCCTCGTGCTGAACAACGCTCCGAGCAACCGCGTGACCGAGGCCACCCGCACCCGCGTCATGGAGGCGGTCGCCGCTCTCGACTACCGCACGAACGCGTTCGCGAAGTCCCTCCGCAGCGGGCAGTCCGGCATCGTCGGCTTCGTCTCGGACGAGGTCGCCAGCTCGCCGTTCGCCGGACGCCTGCTCAAGGGCGCGCAGATGCAGGCCTGGGAGAGCGGGCACATCATCCTCAGCGTCGACACCTTCGGCGAGCAGGCCCTCGAGGCGTCGGCGATCGACATGATGCTGTCGTACCGGGTGCTCGGCGTCATCTACGCCTCGATGTACCACCAGGTCCTCGAGGTCCCGGAGGCGCTCGCCGGCGTCCCCACGGTCGTCGCCAACGCCCAGTCGCTGGGCGGCCGCTTCTCGAGCGTCTTCCCGGACGAGGTGGACGGCGGCTACGTCGCCACCCGCCAGCTGATCGAGGCGGGCCACGAGCGGATCGGCTACATCGACATCCAGTCGCCCCAGAGCACGCTCCCCGCCGGCATCGGCCGACGCGAGGGCTACCGCCGCGCGCTCGAGGACGCCGGACTCGCCGCAGACCCCCGGCTCGTCCGCTACGGGACGGGCGTCGTCGAGGACGGGCTCGAGCTCACCGCCGAGCTGCTCGACGAGCACGACGCCCCCACCGCGATCTTCTGCGGCAACGACCGGACCGCGTGGGGCGCGTACCGCGCCCTCGAAGCCCGCGGACTGCGGGTCCCCCACGACGTCTCGATCGTCGGCTTCGACGACCAGGACACGGTCGCCCCCTACCTCGACCCCGGCCTGACGACCATGGCGCTGCCCTACGAGCGCATGGCCCGAGAGGCCGTCTCCCTCCTCCTCGCCGAGAACCGCGAGGAGCCCCGACTCCATCCCCTCGAATGCTCACCGGTCCTCCGCGGATCGGTGGCGAGTGCAAAGGTGCGCGCATGACGGCAACGCAGTCCCCCGCCCGGGTCGCCCGACCCCGGCGCCTCCTGAGTCCGAGGCAGCGCCTCGGCTCGCATCTCCGACGAGCCCTGCGGTCCTGGCAGTTATACGTACTACTGACTCCCGCGGTCGTCTTCGTCCTGCTCTTCAAGTACTGGCCGATGTACGGCGCGCAGATCGCCTTCCGCGACTACAACCCGTCGCTGGGCTTCTCGGGCAGTCCGTGGGTGGGCCTGGACAACTTCACCCGCTTCGTGACGTCGTTCCAGTTCGGGCGGCTCATCGAGAACACGCTCACGGTGAACGCGCTCGGCCTGCTGATCGCGTTCCCGGTGCCGATCGTGCTGGCGCTGATCGTGAACCAGCTGCAGAGCGAGCGGTTCAAGAAGTTCACCCAGACCGTGCTCTACTCGCCGTCGTTCATCTCGGTCGTGGTCGTAGTCGGGATGATCCACCTGCTGTTCTCGCCGCGCTCCGGCATCGTGAACAGCGCGATCGTGGCGCTCGGCGGCGAACCGGTGTTCTTCATGGGGTCGCCGGAGTGGTTCCGGCCCCTCTACATCGGCTCCGACATCTGGCAGAACGCCGGCTTCTCGATGATCGTCTACCTCGCCGCACTGACGGCGATCGACCCGGCGCTCCACGAGGCCGCCCGCGTCGACGGAGCGAGCAAGCGGCAGCGGATCCGGCACATCGACATCCCCGGGATCATGCCGGTGATCACGATCCTGTTCATCCTCGCCATCGGCAACCTCTTCAACCTCGGCTTCGAGAAGGTGCTGCTCATGCAGACCGACCTCAACCTGCCGACCTCCGAGGTCATCCAGACCTACGTCTACAAGGCGGGCCTGCAGCAAGCGCAGTTCAGCTACTCGGCCGCGATCGGCCTGTTCAACTCCCTGATCAACCTCGTCCTCCTGGCGACCTTCAACCAGGTCGCCCGCCGGGCGGGCCAATCGAGCCTGTGGTGACGACGACATGACCCAGACCCTCCGCCCCGAGCCCGCCGTCCGCCCCCGGACCGCACCGTCCTCGCGCAGGCAGCCCGCCCCTCCGACCCGCGGACGCATCGCGGACCCCGTCTTCAACACGGTGGCCATCACCGTGCTGCTGCTGGCGATCGTCGCGATCGTCTACCCGATGTACTTCATCGTCATCGCCTCGTTCAGCGAGCCGTCCCAGATCCTGAACGGCAACGTCTGGCTCTGGCCCGAGGGCTTCACGCTCGAGGGCTACGCCCGGATCTTCTCGGACGGGGCGATCTGGCAGGGCTTCGGCAACTCGGTCCTCTACACGGTCGTCGGCACCGCGATCAGCGTCGCGACGATCCTCTGCGCCGCCTACGCGCTGTCGCGGAAGGACCTCTACGGGAGGACCTTCTTCCTCCTGCTGTTCATCGTCACGATGTTCATCGACGGAGGCCTCATCGCCCGCTACCTCGTGGTGCGCGATCTCGGGCTGCTCGACAGCATCTGGGCGGTGGTCCTCCCGGGAGCGGTCGGCGTCTGGAACCTGATCATCGCCCGCTCCTTCTTCGAGAACAACGTGCCCGGGGAGCTGCGGGACGCGGCGCAGATGGACGGCGCGAGCGACTTCCGCTTCTTCTTCAGCATCGTCCTGCCGCTGTCGAAGCCGCTGATCTTCCTGATGATCATGATCCACCTCGTGGCCAACTGGAACGCCTTCTTCGACGCCCTCATCTACCTCGACGACGAGAGCAAGTACCCGCTCCAGCTGGTGCTGCGCAACGTGCTCATCCAGTCCGAGGTCACGTCCGCCGGCGGCTCGGGAGCCATGGACTCCTACGCCGCGGCGCAGCGCCTGGGCGAGCTGATCAAGTACGGAATGATCGTCGTCTCGACGATCCCCCTCCTGATCGTGCTGCCGTTCATGCAGAAGCACTTCACCAAGGGCGCCCTCCTCGGCGCCGTGAAGAGCTGACCCCTCCCTCCTCACCACCCGCGGCTCCGCCGTTCCCTCCTGCTGCCTCGCAGCACCCTCCCGCGACCCCGTCGCACCCTCACACGAGAGAGATCACACCGATGAGACACCGCAGTTTCCTCACCCTCACCGCCCTCGGCCTGTCCGGGAGCCTCCTGCTCGCCGGCTGCACGGGCGGCGGCGCCTCCGACCCGGTCGAGGACCGCTCCGCCGAGGTCGGCTTCCGCGAGACCGGCCTGCCGATCGTCGACGAGAAGCTCTCGCTGACCTTCGGCGGCACGAAGTCGGCGCTCGCCCCCGAGTACTCGACGATGCAGCTCGTGCAGCAGTGGGAGGCGGACACGAACATCGCCATCGAGTGGAAGAACCTGCCCGAGCAGGTCTACGCCGAGAAGAAGAACCTCCTCCTCGCCAGCGACGACGTGCCCAACGTGCTCTTCAACTCCGGGCTCACCGACGCCGAGATCGTGCAGTACGGCGAGAACGGCACCCTCCTGCCGCTCGAGGACCTGATCGAGGAGCACGCGCCGACCCTCTCGGGGATCCTCGACGAGCGGCCGGACATCCGCGCCGCCCTGACCGCCTCGGACGGGCACATCTACACGCTGCCCTCGGTCGAGGAGCTCGGGATCCTGCAGTACCCGAACTTCCTCTTCATCAACACGGCCTGGCTCCAGAAGCTCGGCATCCCGATGCCGACCACCATCGAGGAGTACCGCGCCGCCCTCGAGGCGTTCGCGACCCAGGACCCGAACGGGAACGGCGAGGCCGACGAGCTGCCGCTGTCGTTCCGCACCGACTCCTTCTGCGCGAACCCGCACGACCTGATCGCGGCGCTCGGCGGCCAGCCCGAGAACAACGACCACCGCATCGTCGTCGACGGCGAGGTGCAGTTCACCGCCGACACCGACGGCTACAAGCAGGGCGTCGAGGCCCTGGCCGACTGGTACGCCGACGGCCTGATCGACCCGGAGTCGTTCTCGCAGGACGACGTCGCGTACCTCTCGAAGGGCAAGGCCGACACCGAGATCCTCGGCTCGTTCTTCTGGTGGGAGGCGAAGGAGATGATCGGCGAGGACCGCCTCGGCGACTACGCCGTGCTCGGCGTGCTCGAAGGCGTCGACGGGGTCAAGCGCGCCAGCGTCACCAGCAACCAGGAGATCAACCGCGGAGCGATGGCGATCACGCGCTCCAACGAGTACCCCGCCGCCACCATGCGCTGGGCCGACCGCCTCTTCGACCCCGAGATGAGCGCCCAGACCAGCTGGGGCCCGATCGGAACGACGCTCGAGAAGGACGCCTCCGGGATGCTCGTGCAGATCCCCGCCGCGGCGGGCGAGTCCGAGGGCGAGCGCCGCCAGAAGGTCGCCCCCGGCGGCCCGAAGATCACCACGGAGGAGGACTTCGCGACCGTCGTGGCTCCCGAGCCGCGCGCGAAGGAGCGCCAGGACCTCGTGAACGAGTACTACCTCCCGTACAAGGCGAACGACGCCTACCCGCCGGTGCTGCTCTCGAACGACGAGCTCGACCGCGTCTCGTTCGCGCTCACCGACATCAACACGCTGGTGAAGGAGAAGTTCGCGGCCTGGATCGTCAACGGCACCGTCGAGGACGAGTGGGACTCGTACGTCTCGCAGCTCGAGTCGATGGGCGTCGAGGACGTCACCGCCACCTACCAGCAGGCGTACGACCGCTTCCAGAGCGGCGGCGAGTAGTCCCGGAGGCGCGGGCGGACGTCCGTCCGCGCCTCCCCTCTCCCGTTCCCCCGACCGGCCGCACCGACCCCCTCGCATTCAGGAGCCCCTGTGACCCTCACCTCCACGACCGACGCCTGGCGTCCGTCCGCGCACTTCACCGCCCGTGACACCTGGCTGAACGACCCCAACGGGCTGCTCTTCCACAACGGCGTCTACCACCTGTTCTTCCAGAACAACCCGACCGGCAGCACCTGGGGCAACATCTCGTGGGGGCACGCGACATCGACCGACCTCGTGTCGTGGGAGGAGCAGCCGGTCGCGATCCCCGTCCTCGACGGCGAGATGGCCTTCTCGGGCAGCGCGGTCGCCGACGTCCGCAACACCGCGGGCTTCGCGGAACCGGGCGAGACCGCCCTCGTCGCGGTGTACACCGCCGCCCGCGCGCCGGGTGCCGACGGCACGGGAGCCTCGCAGGCGCAGGCGCTCGCCTTCAGCGTCGACGACGGGCGCACGTGGACGCGGTACGCCGGCAACCCGGTGCTCGACATCGGCTCGGCCGAGTTCCGCGACCCGAAGGTGTTCCGGTTCGGCGGCGACGACGGCCACTGGGTGATGGTGGCCGTCGAGGCGGTCGAGCGCCGCGTCGTCGTCTACACCTCGGACGACCTGAAGGAGTGGACCCGGCGCTCGCACTTCGGCCCCGCGCACGCCACGGGCGGCGTGTGGGAGTGCCCCGACCTGTTCCCCCTGCGCGTGCGCGGCACCGACGAGGTCCGCTGGCTGATGATCGTCAGCCTCAACCCGGGCGGGATCGCCGGCGGATCCGGCAGCCAGTACTTCGTCGGCGATTTCGACGGCGCGAAGTTCACGGCCGACCGGATCAGCGACTCCGCCGATCCCGCCGACTACGACTGGCTCGACTACGGCCGCGACTACTACGCCGCCGTCTCGTTCAACGACGCCCCCGATGACCGCCGCCTCACGATCGCGTGGGCCAGCAACTGGGACTACGCCGGCGACACTCCGACCACGCCCTGGCGCTCGTCGATGTCGCTCGTGCGCGAGATCGACCTCGTCGAGGGGGCCGACGGCCGCCTCGCCCTGGCGCAGCGCCCGATCCTGCCCGCTTCCTCCGCTCTGCGCGTCTTCGACGTCGACGTCTCGTGCCGGCCCGGGGACCGCACGGAGCTCCGCCTCCTCACCGACACCACGGACGAGGCGGTGATCCTCACGGTCGACGCCGACGAGGGCGTCCTCACCTGCGACCGCACCCGGAGCGGAGCGGTGGACTTCGCGCCGTCGTTCCCCTCGGTCGACTGGGCCCCGTTGCCTCCTCGCGGCGGCGCGGACCGCGTGTCGATCCGGATCGTCGTCGATGCGACGGTGCTCGAGGTGTTCGTCGGCGGCGGGCTGAGCACGCTGACCCAACTGGTGTTCCCGTCTGCGCCGTTCACGACGCTGCAGGTGCGCGCGGCGGAGTGATCCGCGGGGCGGTCCGTGTCGTCCGTCGGGGCGACGCGGCACGCCGGAGCGAGCGGGCGCGGAACGGGCGCTCATCTCTCCCCGGTCCCCGGTTCGCGCCTAGTCGCGGTGGCTACGCGTCGCGAGTGGGCGCGGAACGGGCGGTCGGTGCGACTCAGGGTCCGCTTCGCGTCCACTCGCGCCGCGTCACGCGTCCGAGTTGCCCGCCCAGCGGACGGTGCCCTCCGCCTCCTGCTTCGTGATGCGCGACACCGTCCCGCAGTTGTTGCACTCCAGGAGGTACCGCGACGACACCGTGAACAGCGGGACGAAGAAGAGGGACAGCCGCGTCCGGCTCCGGATCACGCGCTGCTCGTCGCGCACGCCGCAGACGCGGCAGACGAAGACGAGCACGCGCAGGACGTCCTCGATCGAGCGGGTCCCGAAGATCAGCAGCATCCGGCGACTCTACGGATGCACGGGCCGGCCGCCGAGGGGCTTGCGCGCCCTCCCGGGGGCGGTCGCCGCGTAGTGCTGCGCGAAGAGGACCGTGACGAGCGCGAGTTCGAGCAGGTCGCCTCCGTAGTACAGGATCTGCGCCGCCTGCCGCTCGACGTCGCTCGGGGCCTCTGCGTAGAGGGTCGTGCCGAGCAGCGCGTGCGCGGCGATGCTGCCGAGGACCACTCCGAGCCGCAGTCCGAACGGCGCGCGGTGCGGCGCCGGGTCGACGCCGACCAGCGCGCCGGTGAGCAGGCAGCCCGAGGCGAGGAAGTGCACGCCGAGCAGAGCGTGGAGCAGCGGATCCGCGTGCGCGGCCTCGAGCAGGCCCGTCGCGTGCACGAGCCAGAGCGAGCCGGTCGAGAGCAGGACGGCGGGGATCGGGTGCGCGAGCACGCGGGCCGGGCGGCTCCGCAGCACGCGGGAGAGACGGCGGGCGGCGGTCACGTCGAGGGCGCGCAGGGCGAGCGTGACGGGCGCCGAGGTCGTGATCAGGAGGGGCGCGAGCAGGCCCAGCGCGAGGTGCGCGAGCATCGCGCCGCGCGGATCCGCGTGGGCCCACTGCGCGAACGGGCCGGTCAGCGAGGCGATCGCGACTCCGAGGCCGGCGAGCAGCAGGAGGAGCCGGCGCAGCGGCCAGGGGCGGCCGCGGCGGGACTCCGCGTGGCTCGCCCCGACGGCGAGCGCCGCCGCGACGACGAGCGGGAGGCTCAGCACGAGGCCGGGATCGAGCAGGGGGTGGACGTGCGGAGTCACGCGCCCCGCCGCACGCGCATCGACAGCACCCCCCCTGCGACGAGCAGGAGTGCGCCCGAGGCGACCCACGCGATGTCGTAGGGCAGCAGGTCGACCTCGTAGCGCACCTGGTGCACGCGGAGGAGCTTGTGGTCGACGACGCCGTCCCACAGCTGGAAGAGTCCCGCGCCGGTCAGTCCGCCCGCCACCGCGACGGGCACGCGGAGCGCCGAGCGGCGGCGCGCGTCGAGCAGCAGGAAGAACCCCGCGACCAGCGCGACGACCTCGACCGCGTGCAGCAGCCCGTCCGACAGCAGTCCGATCGCGGGGGTCGAGCGGTCGTAGAAGTGGTGCCAGCCGAGGATCTGGTGGAAGACGATCTCGTCGACGGCGGCCATCAGCGCGACGCCGATCAGGAACCCGCCCTGGTAGGCGCGCTCGCGCACGAGCCGTTTCCGCGTCGTCGTCCCCACCCTCAGGAGCCAACGGGATGCGCCGCACCCGCGGGAGGGGCTTGACCGGATCCGCACAACGATCCGTCGCGAACGGCGGGTCGGACCGCCGCCGGGGCGGCCGCTCGCGACGGATCGGGATGTGCGGGTGGATCGGGCCGGGTCAGACGCCCGCGGGCTCGAGGACGCCCGCCTGCTCCTCGTCGAGCTCGCGGCGCACCGTGCGCTCGCCGTCGAGCTCGCGCGAGGAGCGCGGAGCGAGCAGACCGACGACGACGAAGGTCCCGAAGCCGATGGCTCCGGCGACGAGCGTGGCGTAGCCGTCGAAACCGGCTCCGATCAGGTCGTTCGGCACATAGAGGATGTCGTTCGGCACTCCGTAGAGCGTCGGGGTGAGCGCCAGGAACACGATCCGCACGGTGAAGCCGACTCCCGCCGCGACGAGCGCGGCCGTCACTCCCGGGCGCTTCCAGAAGAGCCCGATCAGGAACGGCGCCGCGAGGCACGCGAGCATGAGGTCGAACGCCAGCGTGAGCAGGATGCCCGTCTGACTCACCCGGATCGCGAGGAACGAGCCGAGGATCACGATCGGGACCATCGCGACACGGGTCCACTTCAGCAGCGGGTCGACCCCGGAGCCGGTGTGGCGTCGGACCGAGAGGACGTTGCGCACGACGATCGCGGACGTGGCCAGGATCGCTCCGGACGCGGTCGAGAACGACGCCGCCACGACGCCCGAGAGCACCAGGATCGCGATCAGCGGCGGCGCGTAGTCGTCGAGGAGCGTGAACAGGATCGGTCCGTCGGCCGCCGAGATGCCGAGGACCGCGCTCGCGGTGAGCGCCACGATCGCGAAAATCGTGCCGATCGCGGCGGTCCCGGCCGCGGCGGCGTAGCACGCGCGGCGGGCGACCTCGGGCGACTTGGCGCCGAAGATGCGCTGCATGAAGTCGATGGCGACGAGGTCGCCGATGCCCAGAGCGACGAGGGTCGCCCAGTTCACCGGCGCCCCCATGGCCGGGTCGGTCAGCTGCTCGAAGTCGAACGGGCCCATCCCCTCGGGGATCACGATGCCGTAGGCGAGTGCGACCCAGACGAGCAGCGAGATCGCGGCGACGACCGTGATGACGGTCTGGATGGCGGCCGTGTAGGCGTCCGAGAAGAGTCCGCCGGCGATCGTGTAGGTCAGCACCAGGGCGACCGACAGGATCACTCCCCACGCGTAGGGGATGGCGGCGAAGCGCTCGAGGAGGAAACCGCAGGCGACCAGGTTGCCCGCGAGCAGGATCGTGAACGAGAGCACCATGATCACCGACGCGACGATCTCGGTGGTGCGGTCGTAGCGCATCCGGAAGAAGTCGGCGAGCGTGAAGAGCTTCATCGCGTTCATGGGCTTGGCGAGGAAGAGCCCCGTGATCAGGAGGCAGATCGCGAGTCCGATGGCGAGCGAGGCGCCGGCCCAGAAGCCGAACTGCGAGGTGAGGTCGGTGTTGCCGACGGTCGCGTTCGAGTCGACCGCAGCGGCGGTGAGGGAGACCGCGACGAGCGGGATGCCCAGACGGCGGCCGGCGACGAGGTAGTTGGCGCTGTCGCCGTCGATCTTGCGGGCGACCGCGATGCCGACGGCGAGGATCACCAGGACGGTGATCCCCACTCCGAGGATGATCATGCGTGCTCCAGGCTGCTCGTGGTGCGGCGGGTGTTTCTATCGGTTGATAGACACGGATCCTGCCGCGCCCGGAGGCGCCGATTTTTTCGGGCGTGCAACGATCGCGTTAACTCCGCCGCGCGGGGCGTCGCTCGACTGCTCAGGAATCGTCGTACTCGGCGCTCGACGACGACGACTCGTGAGGACTCGGCGGGCCGGTGACTCAGGTCAGGTGCGCGAGCACGGCGGGGCCGGTGGCGAGTGCCTCCGCGACGGCCGCGCGGTCGAGGTCGAGCACGCGCAGCGCGGCGAGCGCCACCGCCTCGCCGTGGCGCTCGAGGTCGATCTCGGGGCGGCGGCGCTGCAGGATCACGTTCTCGACGAGGGCGAGCACGAGAGCGGCTCCGACCTCGACGTCCTCGGCTCCGCACGCCGCCACGAGGGTGCGGTAGGCGGTCTCGAGCTCGGAGCGCCGCTCGCGGAAGGCCGCGAACCGCTCGTCGCCCAGCTCGGGCAGCAGGTAGAGCGCGCCGACGTTGTGCTCGCCCGCCGAGAGCAGCCGCACGTCCGACACGCACAGCGCCCAGAGGCGCGCAGCAGGTGACTCGTCGCGCGCCAGCAGTTGGGCGGCGGCGTCGAGCGAGGGCTGGACGGTGCCGAGCAGCAGCTCGAGCAGCACCGCGTGCTTCCCGGCGAAGTGGTGGTACAGCGAGGCCTGCCGGATCCCGGCGGCGCCCGCGATGGCGTGCGTGCTCGTGCTGCCGAAGCCCTCGGTGCAGAAGAGCGCGGCACCGGCGGCGAGGATGTCGGCCCGGGTGCCGAGGCCGGTGAGCGACGCTCCGGAGGCGCGCGGCCGTCCGGTGGGTGCGCTGGCCATGCGCTCGACGGTAGCAGCGGGGCGGCGCCGGTCCTGCCCGGCTCCTCCGCGCTCCTCCAGAAGTTGCGCTAGCCGCTCGCGCTTCCCGCAACTTGTGGAGAAACGGCGTGGCGGCCCTTCGGTGCTCCTCCAGAAGTTGCGGTAATCGCTCGCACTTCCCGCAACTTCTGGAGAAGCGGCTCTCGGAGAAGCGGCGCAGGCGCCGCGCGCGAAACACGATCGCAACACCGGGGTCACGCCCGCGACACCGGCGCGTGATCGACTTCCTGTCGAACGATAGAAAGCTCGGGACCGCCGGGCCGCGCGGAGCACGATCGAGAAAGGGCGCAGACCGATGAGCGCATCGACCACCTCCACCACGGCGGGCGCCCGCGCGCACGCCCGGGCCCAGGAGGGAACACCCGCCGAGACCGGCCCGCTGCTGCCCGCGAGCCTGCACGCCGATCCGCCCGCGGGCACGACGCCGGAGGATCTGCGCTGGTCCGAGCGGATCGCCGGCGGCGGGTACGGACACCGCGCTCTCGCCCGCGGCACCCACCTCCGCCTGACCGACGTCACCGGGGACGCGTGCGTCTCGCTCCTGCTCTCCAGCGCGGTCGGCACGCACGAGCGCCTCAACGTCGCCGACACCGTCAAGGTGCAGTGGCAGGTCTACGCCGGAGCCGGTCAGCTCCTGCTGAGCGACCAGGGCCGCGTGCTCGCGAGCACGGTCTCGGACGACTCCGGGCACCACGACACGATCTACGGCACGAGCGCCCTCGCCCGCAACGTCGAGCGCTACGGCGACGGCTCCCCGCAGGGGCCCTCGCCCGCCGGTCGCGAGCTGCTGCTGCTCGGTGCCGCGAAGCAGGGGCTCGGCCGCCCTGATCTCGCGCCCAGCGTCTCCTACTTCCAGGGCGTGCGGATCCGCGCGGACGGCTCCCCCGAGTACCTCGGCAGCGCCGGACCGGGCCGTTCGGTCGTCCTCCGCCTCGAGATGCCCGCGATCGTCCTCCTGGCGAACACCGCGCATCCGCTCGACCCCCGGCCGGCCTACTCGTGCGGGCCGGTCGACGTGCTCGCCTGGCGCGGCGAGCCGGCCGGGCCCGACGATCCACTGCGCTCCGCGACTCCGGAGGGGCGCCGCGCGTTCCTGAACACCGACGACTTCCTGCAGGCGAGGGGCATCGCATGACCGACACCGACCACGGCACCGAGATCCACCGCGAGACCGTCGCCGCCCGTGCGCCCTGGTCGCGCCTGCTGCGGGCGGGCGAGGTCCTCGTGATCGTCGACGTCGACGGCAACCAGGCCGTCGACTTCCTCGCCTACGACGCCGTCGACCACACGGCCTACTCCGCCCCGGCCACGCTGCAGGCCCAGTCGAGCGTCTACCTGACGGCCGGCTCGGTGCTGCGCGACGCAGAGCACCGCCCGCTGCTCAGCGTGATCGCGACCGACGTCGAGCGCCACGACACCCTCGGCGGCGCCTGCTCGAAGGAGAGCAACACGCTCCGCTACGGCTTCCACACCTACTCGCAGCACGCGTGCGCCGAGAACTTCGTCGCGGAGCTCTCGCGCTACGGGATGGGCAAGCGCGACCAGGTGTCGAACGTCAACTGGTTCATGAACGTGCCCGTCGACCCCGACGGCGCTCTCGGCATCGTCGACGGCATCTCCTCCCCCGGTCTCAGCGTGACGCTGCGCGCCGAGCGCGACACCCTCGTGGTCGTCTCGAACTGCCCGCAGATCAACAACCCCTGCAACGGCTTCGACCCCTCGCGCGCCGAGATGATCGTCTTCGACGGAGTGGCCGCACGATGACCTTCGACACGCTCCTCGTCGCCAACCGCGGCGAGATCGCGGTCCGGATCCTGCGGACGGCGAAGCGGATGGGCCTGCGCACCGTCGCGGTCCACTCCGACGCCGACCTCGGCGCCGCGCACGTCGCGCTCGCCGACGAGGCCGTGCGGATCGGTCCGGCCGCCGCGAGCGACAGCTACCTGAGGATCGACCGGATCCTCGAGGCCGCGCGGGCGACCGGCGCGGGTGCGATCCATCCCGGCTACGGGTTCCTGAGCGAGAACGCCGACTTCGCGCGTGCCTGCGAGGCCGCCGGGATCGTGTTCGTCGGTCCGACCCCCGAGCAGCTCGAGATCTTCGGCGCGAAGCACACCGCCCGCGACGCGGCCGAGCGCGCCGGGGTGCCGATGCTCGCCGGCACCGGGCTGCTGGACGACGCCGACCACGCCGCCGCCGAGGCCGGGCGGATCGGCTACCCCGTGATGCTCAAGGCGACGGCGGGAGGCGGCGGCATCGGCATGCGGGCCTGCCGCGACGAGTCCGAGCTGCGCACCGCGTGGCGCGAGGTGCGGCGTCTCGCCGAGGCCGGCTTCTCCTCGGCCGGCGTGTTCCTCGAGCGGCTCGTCGAACGGGCCCGCCACATCGAGGTGCAGGTGTTCGGAGACGGCGACGGCCGCGTGCTCACCCTCGGCGACCGCGACTGCTCGCTCCAGCGCCGCAACCAGAAGGTGATCGAGGAGAGTCCCGCCCCCGACCTGCCCGACTCCGTGCGCACGGGCATCGCGGAGGCGTCGGCGCGGCTCTGCGCCGACGCGGGCTACCGCAGCGCCGGCACCGTCGAGTACATCTACGACCCGGTGCGGCAGGAGGCGGCGTTCCTCGAGGTCAACACACGCCTGCAGGTCGAGCACCCCGTCACCGAGGCGCGCTACGGGATCGACCTGGTCGAGTGGATGCTGCGACTCGCGCAGGGCGAGACGGCGTTCCTCGACACGCTTCCCGAGCCCTCCGGCGCGGCGGTCGAGGCGCGCGTCTACGCCGAGAATCCAGACCTGGGCAACGCGCCGAGCTCGGGCACGGTCACGGCCCTCGAGTACCCGGCGGGCGCGCGGATCGACGGCTGGATCCGCCCCGGCAGCGAGGTCTCGACGGCGTACGACCCGCTCCTGGCGAAGGTGATCGTGCACGCCGAGGACCGCGCTGCGGCCTGGGCGGCGCTCGGCGAGGCGCTCGAGGGCACCCGGGTCGACGGGATCGCGACGAACACCGGCCTCCTGCGCGCGATCGCCGTCGAGCCCGCCGTCCTCGCCGCGGAGCACTCGACCGCGACGCTCGACGGGATCCGCGACGCGACTCCGCGGCTCGAAGTGCTCAAGGGCGGCATGCTCACCACGGTGCAGGACCTGCCCGGGCGCCTCGGCTACTGGCCGGTCGGCATCCCGCCGTCGGGGCCGATGGACCCGCTGTCGTTCCGGCTCGGCAACGAGGCTCTCGGCAACCCCGCCGCGGCGCCCGGACTCGAGATGACGATGAGCGGGCCGACGCTCCGCTTCCACAGCGCCACGCGGATCGTGCTGACCGGCGCCCCCGCTCCCGCGACGCTCGACGGAGCACCGGTCGCGGCCTGGGAGCCGGTCGAGGTGCCCGCGGGCGGCGTGCTCGCCGTCGGCACGGCCGAGCGCGGCATGCGGATGTACCTCCTGGTCGAGGGCGGCCTCGACGTGCCGCTGATCCTCGGATCGGCGAGCACCTTCGACCTCGGCGCGATCGGCGGACACGCCGGACGCGCCCTCGCGCCGGGCGACGTCCTCGGGATCCGGACTCCGGCGGCACCGCAGCCCGTCGCTCCGGTGCCGTCGGCCGAGCGCCCCGAGTTCCCGAAGGCGTGGACGATCGCGGCCCTCGAGGGCCCGCACGCCGCTCCGGAGTTCTTCACCGAGGACGACATGGCCGTCTTCTACGCCACCGACTGGGACGTGCACTTCAACTCAGCCCGCACCGGCGTCCGCCTCGTCGGGCCGAAGCCGCGCTGGGCCCGCTCGGACGGCGGCGAGGCGGGACTGCACCCCTCCAACATCCACGACACCCCGTACGCGGTCGGCGCGGTCGACTACACCGGCGACCTGCCGATCCTGCTGGGCCCCGACGGTCCGAGCCTGGGCGGCTTCACCTGCCCCGCGACGGTCGCGACCGGGCACCTCTGGCGGCTCGGTCAGCTCCGTCCGGGCGACACCGTGCGGTTCGTGCCGGTCACTTCCGCGCAGGCGACGGGACTCCTGGACGCGCCGCTGGACGTGCCGAGCGCGGGACGGGCACCGGTCGAGGACCAGGGCGTCCTGCACCGGCTGCCGGCCCGCGACGGCGCACCCTCGGTCGTGCTGCGGCGCAGCGGAGACGCCAACCTGCTCGTCGAGGTCGGCGAGATGAGCCTCGAGATCGCCTCCCGCATGCGGGTGCACGCGATCGCCGAGACGCTCGAGGCCGCCGGCCTGCCGGGCGTGATCGAGCTGACCCCGGGCATCCGCTCGCTGCAGGTCCACTTCGATCCGCGCACCACGAGCACCGAGGCCGTCGCGCAGGCGGTCCTCGCGGCCGAGGCGGTGCTGCCGGCGACCGCGGACCTGCGGGTCGCGAGCCGCACCGTGCACCTGCCGCTGGCGTGGGACGACCCGTCGACGCGCGAGGCGATCCGCCGCTACATGGCCGGGGTCCGTGACGACGCTCCGTGGTGCCCGTGGAACATCGAGTTCATCCGCCGCATCAACGGCCTCGACAGCGTCGACGACGTGTACCGGACGGTGTTCGAGGCCGAGTACCTGGTGCTGGGGCTCGGCGACGTCTATCTCGGCGCGCCGGTCGCGACTCCGCTCGACCCCCGGCACCGCCTGGTGACCACGAAGTACAACCCGGCGCGCACCTGGACTCCGCAGAACGCGGTCGGCATCGGCGGCGCCTACCTCTGCATCTACGGGATGGAGGGCCCCGGCGGGTACCAGTTCGTCGGCCGCACGGTGCCGATCTGGTCCACGCACCACCCGGCCGGGGCGTTCGAGGACGGAGTGCCGTGGCTGCTGCGCTTCTTCGACCGCATCCGCTGGTACCCGGTGGAGCCGGAGGAGCTGCTCGAGCTGCGCGCCGAGATGGCCGCGGGACGCCTGCCGCTGCGGATCGAGGACGGCGAGTTCTCGCTCGCCGAGTACGAGGAGTTCCTCGCGGAGAACGCCTCCGGCATCGCCGAGTTCCGCGAAGGGCAGGCCGCCGCGTTCGGCGCCGAGCGCGACGCGTGGCGCGCCTCGGGCGAGTTCGACCGCGAGGACGCGGTGCCGGCTCCGGCCGATGGCCCCGCGGTCGTCGTGCCCGAGGGCTGCGAGGCCGTGGAGGCGCCGTTCGTCGCGACGGTGTTCCGGCTCGACGTGGCGGTCGGCGATCTCGTCGAGGCCGGTCAGACGCTCGTCGCCCTCGAGGCGATGAAGATGGAGGCGCCCGTCACCGCGCCGACGGCCGGCCGCGTGGTCGAGGTGGTCGCCGAGGTGGGCGTCCAGGTGACGGCGGGGACGGTGCTCGTCGTGCTCGAACCGCTGATCGAGGAGGAGGCGGCATGATCCGGGACACGGCGGCGCACGTCGCCGAGCGCTACGAGCGGCTGCGGTCGCGACCCGAGGCGTTCATCGCGCTGCGACCCGAGGCCGACGTGGTGGCCGAGCTGGCAGCGGTCGATCCGGCGCTGCCGCTCGCCGGGCTGCTCTTCGCGGTGAAGGGCAACATCGACGTGGCGGGACTGCCGACGACCGCGGCGTGCCCGGCCTTCGCCTTCGAGCCCGTCGAGGACGCGACGACGGTGGCGCGGCTGCGCGCGGCCGGAGCGGTCGTCCTCGGCTCCACCAATCTCGACCAGTTCGCGACCGGGCTCGTCGGCAGCCGCTCCCCCTACGGGGCGGTGCGGCACGCGGTCGACGAGACGCGCATCTCCGGAGGCTCGTCCTCGGGCTCCTCCGTCGCGGTCGCGCTGGGTGCGGCCGACTTCGCGCTCGGAACCGACACCGCGGGCTCCGGACGCGTTCCCGCTGCGTTCCACGGACTCGTGGGGCTGAAGCCGACGAAGGGCTGGGTGAGCGCGGCGGGTGTCGTGCCGGCCTGCCGGAGTCTGGACGTCGTGACGGTGATGGCGGCCGACCCCGCCGTCGCACGGCGGGCACTCGACGTGATGGCGGGGCCGGACGCGCGCGACCCGCTCAGCCGCTCCGGATCCACGGCTCCGGTCGCCGGGACCCCGCGGATCGGCGTGCCGCTGCCGGGGCAGGTCGGCGAACTGGCCCCCGGCTGGGCCGAGGCCTTCGACGCGGAGGTCGCGCGCTGGGTCGCGACGGGGGCCGAGGTGGTCCCCCTGGACATCGAGGTGTTCCTCGAGACCGCTCGGATGCTCTACGACGGCGCGTTCGTCGCCGAGCGCTACGCCGCCGTCGGCGCCTTCGTCGACGCGCACCCCGACGAGGTCGACCCGACCGTGGGCCGCATCATCGGCGCGGCGCGGGAGCTGCCGGCGTGGAAGCTCTTCCAGGACCAGGAGCGCCTGGACCGGGCCCGCGTCGTCTCGGACGAGGTCTTCGAGCGGATCGACGCCCTGCTGCTGCCGACGACGGTCGAGCATCCGACGCTCGCAGCCGTGGCCGCGGATCCGATCGGCGTCAACTCGCGCCTCGGCCGCTTCACGAACTTCGCCAACCTGCTCGATCTGGCGGCCGTGGCCTACCCCGCCGGCGTCGTCGACGGGCTCCCGTTCGGCGTCCAGCTCATCGGCCCCGCCTTCTCCGACCACCGACTCGCCGACCTCGTCTGGAACCGCTCATGACCGTCCTCCTCGCCGTCGCCGGCGCCCACCTGACCGGCCAGCCGCTGAACGGGCAGCTCACCGATCGGGGCGCCGAGCTCGTCTCGACGACCACGACGAGCACCGACTACCGGCTGGTCGCCCTGGCCACGACGCCGCCGAAGCCCGGAGTGGTGCGCGTCGCCGACGGCTCGGCCCTCGAGGTGGAGGTGTGGCGGCTGGACGACGCAGCGTTCGGCTCGTTCGTCGCCGCGCTGCCGCAGCCGATGGCGATCGGGAAGGTGACGCTGGCCGACGGGACACTCGTGAGCGGGTTCCTGGTCGAGCCGATCGCGGTCGAGGGCGCCGAGGACATCACCCGCTTCGGCGGGTGGCGCTCGTACCTCGCGTCGCTCTGAGCGCCGTCCGGTCGGCGCGGCTTCGGCGGTCGGTGGCGTCCTGCGGCCGCTGACCCGTCACGAACGGCCGGCGGAGAGCGCGCGGGCCGGCCGTTCTCGACGGATCGGCGCCCGGGGAGGGCCGCGCACCCCGCATCGGCCCTACCGCACCCCGCCCGGGTCGGGCACGGTGGACCGCGTGACCGAGATCCTCCGCCTCGCCGCCTTCCCCGCGACCCCCGACGGCGGCAACCCCGCCGGGGTCGTGCTCGACGCGACCGCCCTCGACGACGCCGCGATGAAGGGCATCGCCGCCGACGTCGGCTACGCCGAGACCGCTTTCGCGATCGAGCGCATCGGGCCGCGGCGGTTCCGGATGCGCTACTTCTCGCCGGTCGCCGAGGTGCCGTTCTGCGGCCACGCGACCATCGCCACGGCGGTCGCCCTGGCCGAGCGCGACGGAGCCGGAGCGTTCGTCTTCGACACCCCCGTCGGCGAGGTCGCGATCGGGACGCGCGTCGAGGACGGCGCCGTGCTCGCCTCGTTCACGAGCGTCGAGCCGCGGGTCGTCCCGCTGCCGGACGCCGACATCGACGCGATCCTGAGGCTCCTGGGCCTGGATCGGGCGGCGCTGGATGCGCGGTTCGCGCCGGCCGAGTCGTACGCCGGCAACCGGCATCCGATCCTGGTGCTCGAGGACGCCGCGGTCTTCGACGGGTTCTCGTTCGAGCCGGCGGCGATGCGCTTGCTGATGGACGCGCGCGGCTGGAGCGGCACGGTGACGATCGCGCGGGCCCTGCCCGACGGCGCGTTCGAAACGCGCAACCTGTTCCCCGTCGGCACCCTCTCGGAGGACCCCGCCACCGGCTCCGCGGCCGCCGCGCTCGGCGGCTGGCTGCGCGCGATCGGCGCGGCCGCGCCTCCCACCCGCGTCGTCGTGCGCCAGGGTCGCCACGTCGGCCGGCCGAGCGTGCTGCTCGTCGATGTCCCCGCCTCCGGAGGGATCACGGTGAGCGGGAGCGCGCACGCGATCGAGGTGCCGCCCGCGCGCTGAGGGGCCGCCCGGAGCGGGCGCCGCGGCCCTAGGGTGAGCGGCACGCCGAACCCGCGGCGCCCCTCGAGGAAGGCCCCGCCGTGGTCCCCGACATCAATCCCTGGGCCGTCGCCCTCGCCACCCTCTCGACGATGATCGTCGGCTCGGTCTGGTACACCCCGAAGGTCTTCGGCACGCTCTGGATGCGCCTCACCGGCATCACCGACGAGAGCATGCGCACCCGCAGCGCGGTGGTGCCGATCCTGGTGACCCTGGTCGTCAGCCTCGTCACCGCGCTGGTCCTGGCCGGCTGCGTCGACATCGCGCACGCCTTCTACGGCGGAAGCTGGTTCGCGAACTCCCTGATCACCGGCCTGTTCCTCTTCGTCGGCTTCACCGCAGCCCGGATGATCACCCACGACGCCTTCGAGGGCCGCCCCGCGAAGCTCACGATCCTCAACGTCACGCACGAGCTCGTGACGATCCTGGTGATGTCGGTGATCATCGGCCTGCTGCCGGCATGACCGGCCCGCGCTCAGCTGCCCGGAACGGCTGCCGACACGCCGGGAGAACGCGCCTTCCCGGGCGACTCGGCGCGCAGGTCGGAGTGGCGACCGCGCTGGTGCTCGCGCTGGCGGGCTGCGCGCCCGGCCTCTCGACCCCGGCGACCGAGGCGTGCAACGCTCACGCGGGATGGGTGAGCGGAGGACGGCTGGAGGAACGGCGCGAGCGCATCGTCGAGACCGTCGCCGAGCTGCTGACGGGCGAGGATCCGGCGGAGCTCCGGAGCGCGTCGGCCGCGATGACGGCGGCGCTCGGATCCGGCGACGAGGCCGCTTTCACCACGGCGTCGGCCGCCTTCGCGGACGCCTGCCGGGAGAACGGGTGGGAGCCCGTCGAGGGCTGACGCCGGCCGTCGGCGGACGCGGGTCTTGATACGGCCCTCGCGCGGCCGGCGGTACCGACGACGAGACGTCCCTGGACCGTCGGGACGTCCCGGTGCTGCGGGCTGTCTCGACGTTCGGAGGACGTCTCGTGAGGGTGGGTCCACCGGGAGGAGACTCCTCCTCTGCATGCTGGTCGAGTAGCCGAGCAGGGGCGTATCGAGACCCGCGCTTCCCAGAAGATCCGTCGTCACCCCGCGCGCCGCAGCACCAGGCGCGCCGTGACTCCGCCCCCCCGTGGTGTCGAGCAGCTCGATGGTGCCGGAGTCGTGCTCGACGACCTGCCGGGCGATCGCGAGCCCGAGACCGGAGCCGTCGGGGGTTGCGCTCCAGAAGCGGTCGAACGCGCGGGCGCCCCTCCCTGTCGGAGGCACTGGTTAGCATGGACGGACAGCGAGAGGAGGCACGATGACGATCACCGAGACGCGCGCGTCGCACGTCGAAGCAGCCGTTCACAGCGCCGAGATCGAGGGGCTGACCGTCTCCGACGAGACTCTCGCGGATGCCGATCGCTACGTCGCAGGGCAGATCGATTCGACCGAACTGGTCGATCGGGTCCGAGCCCGCTATGGCCTCTCCTGACTTCGTCGACCCGTACCTGATACCGGGCACGTCGATTCTCCGGAATCTCGTCGGTGCGGACAGCGACTCCGTCCTCGCTCGCGCTGAAGCGGATCTCTCCTTCGCGCGGGCCCTGCAGCTCATCGACGCCCCGGTTCCTCCGACGAACGATCTGGCCGAGCTGCGCGCCATCCACCGCCACCTCTTCCAGGACGTGTACGACTGGGCTGGGCAGATCCGCATCGTGGACGTCCGGAAAGACGTGCCCGGCGCCGAGTACTTCCTGCCCTGGGGACTCATCGAACGGGCCGCGCGGACCTCGTTCGCCGAGCTGGTCGACGACGGCCTCCTAGTGGGACTGAGCCGTCCGGTCTTCGTCGAGAAGCTGGCGTACCACTACGAGAAGATCAACTACCTCCATCCCTTCAGAGAGGGGAACGGTCGCACTCAGCGGATCTTCTGGAACCGGGTGGCTCTGCGCGCGGGCTGGCAGCTCGACTGGCGCCCTGTTCACGGCGAGGAGAACCACGCCGCAGCGCGCGCAGGCTCCGACCAGATGGACCTCGGCCCCCTCATCCGCATGTTCGACAAGGTCGTGACGGCGGCGGATGCGAGGGACGAGCCCGACTGGCCGACCAGCGAGATCGAGCGACTCTCGATCGGACCTTCTGCCGTCGACTGAATCGGTGCCTCCCGAGGCCCGAACGACGAGACGTCCCCGTGCCGTCGACACGTCCCGCTGCTGCGGGGTGTCTCGACGGTCCGAGGACGTCTCGTGAGGGGCGGGTCTCGATACGCCGCTGCGCGGCTACTCGACCAGCAAGGGGGTCCTTGCTGATCGAGTAGGCCGCGCAGCGGCCGTCTCGACATCCCTCCTACTTCTTGCGGCGAGGGCCCTTCTCGACGGTGCGGATGCCGGTCGTGCCCGTCACCTGGTTCACGCCGGTGGTGTCGATGTCGGTCGGGCGCTCGCCCGGGCGGTAGGCGGTGTCGACCGCCGACTGCACCGACTCGTCGACGACCGTCGCCGCGGCGATCGCCCGCTCCATCCGGCTCTGGCGCGAGCGGAGGTAGAGGCCGAGCGCGATGATGACGATCAGCGCGAGGTACGCGAAGGCCGCGAACGGACGGGTGACCAGCGCGGTCAGGTCGCCCTGCGAGAGCTGCAGCGCCCGGCGCAGCTGCGCCTCCGCCATCGGACCGAGGATCAGCCCGATCACCAGCGGCGCCACCGGGTAGCCGAAGCGGCGGAGGAAGTAGCCCACCACTCCGACGACCAGCAGGATCACGATGTCGACCGTCGAGAAGTTGACGGCGTACGCGCCCAGCACCGCGAAGGTCAGGATGCCCGCGTAGAGGTACGGGCGCGGGATCTGCAGCAGCTTCACCCACATGCCCACCAGCGGCAGGTTCAGCACCAGCAGCATCACGTTGCCGATGTAGAGGCTCGCGATCAGCGCCCAGACGAGTCCCGGCTGGTTGGTGAACAGCTGCGGTCCGGGCTGGATGCCGTAGCTCTGGAACGCCGAGAGGATGATCGCGGCGGTCGCGGTCGTCGGCAGGCCCAGGGTCAGCAGCGGCACGAGCACGCCCGCCGCCGCCGCGTTGTTCGCCGACTCCGGACCGGCCACGCCCTCGATCGCCCCACGGCCGAACTCGTGCTTGTGCTTCGAGAGCTTGCGCTCGGTCGCGTACGACAGGAACGTCGCCACATCCGCGCCGCCGGCCGGGATCGTGCCGATCGGGAAGCCGATCGCGGTGCCGCGCAGCCACGGCTTCCACGAGCGCTTCCAGTCGTCGCGGGTCATCCAGCTGCGCCATCCGCGGGTCACGGGGATCACCTGGATGCCGCCGTGCCGCATCCGGGACGCCACGTAGAGCGTCTCGCCGACCGCGAAGAGGCCGACCGCCACGAGCACCACGTCGATGCCGTCGGCGAGCGGCAGCAGTCCGAAGGTGTAGCGCTGCTGGCCCGAGAGGATCTCGGTGCCCACCAGGCCCACGAAGAGGCCCAGCCCCAGCGAGCTGAGTCCGCGCCAGACGGAGGAGCCGAGCAGGGCGCCCACGGTGATGAACGCGATGACCATCAGGGCCACGTAGTCGGCGGGAGCGAGGTTCACGGCCCAGGCCGCGATGGTCGGGGCGAGGAGGGTCAGCAGCACGGTGGCGACGGTGCCGGCGACGAACGAGCCGAGGGCCGCGGTGGCGAGGGCCGCGGCTCCGCGCCCCATCTTCGCCATCTTGTTGCCCTCGAGCGCGGTGACGATCGAGGCCGACTCCCCCGGCGTGTTCAGCAGGATGCTCGTGGTCGAGCCGCCGTACATGCCGCCGTAGTAGATGCCGGCGAAGGTGATCAGCGCCGCGGTGGGGTCGAGCGTGTAGGTCAGCGGCAGCAGCAGCGCCACCGTCATGGCCGGGCCGATGCCGGGCAGCACGCCGACGGCGGTGCCGACCAGCACGCCCAGGAACGCGAAGACCAGGTACTCGGGCTGCGCGGCGATCGCGAAGCCCTCGAGCAGTGCCGAGATGTTGTCCACGTCAGCCTCCGATCGCATCGAGGAGGGGCTGCAGCCAGCCCAGGAGCGGACCCAGCGGCAGCGAGAGCCCGAGCAGACCGCCGAAGACGATCTGCACGACCAGGCCCAGCGCCAGGCCGACGAGGATCGCGACCCACCACTTCTTCGCGCCCAGCGACCAGGCCACTCCGCCGAAGAGCACGGCCGCGGCGAGCGCCCAGCCGATCAGATCGACGAGGACGATGTGCGCGATGACGAAGGCGACGAGCTTGCCCAGGGTGACCCAGTCGGTCTTCGCCGAGGAGTCGATGTCCTCGCCCTCCTCCTGCGGGCCGAGGCGGCCTCGGAGGACGTCGATCAGCACCATGACCGCCGAGAAGGTGAGGATGCCGCTGACCAGGAACGGGAAGACCCGCGGGCCGACCTGCGAGCCGGCGCCGGGAGCGCGGATCGAGAACGCGCCGACGAAGACGAAGATCCCGAGGGCGACGGCGAGCACCGCGAAGATCAGCTCGCCGATCAGGCGGCCCCGGTCGGCGCGGGCCGCATCCGTCCCCGGGGCCACCGGAGGAGCGGAGGTCGACATCAGTCGACCAGCCCGATGTTCTTCAGCGTCGCGCCGACCTCGGTGATGTCGGACTCGAGGAAGTCGCCGAACTCGTCGCCGGTGAGGAACGCGTCGGTCCAGCCGCGGGTCGCGAGCTCCTCGGTCCACGCCTCGGTGCCGTGCAGCTCGGTGACGAGGTCCGTGAGGGCTGCGGTCTCCTCCTCCGTGATGTCGGAGGGGGCCAGCACGCCGCGCCAGTTGGTGAGGGTCACGTCGTAACCGGCCTCGGTCATGGTCTCGACGTCCGGCAGTGACTCGACGGGCTCGGCCGACGAGACGGCGAGGGCGCGCATGGTGCCCGCCTCGATGTGCTCGAGGAACTCGCCCACGCCCGAGATGCCGGCGCCCACGTTGTTGCCGAGGATCAGCGAGACGGCCTCGCCGCCGCCCGAGTTGGGGATGTAGTTGAGCTTCTCGGCGATCTCGTCGCCCGAGAGGCCGGCCGACTCGAGGAGCAGGCCCGCGAGGATGTGGTCGGCGCCGCCCGCGGAGCCGCCGGTGACGGTGACCTCCTGGCCCTTGTCGACGATGTCGTCGGCGAGGTCCTCGAGGGTCTCGTACTCGGAGTCGGCCGGCACGACGATGACGAGAGACTCCTCGGTGAGGCGGGCGATCGGAGTGGTGTCCTCCATCCGCACGTCGGCGGCGTTGGTCTCGACCGCGCCGACCATGACGAGGCCGGTGACCATCAGGGTGTTCGGGTCCTTCTCGTTGGCGAGGGAGGCGAGGCCGACGGTGCCGCCCGCGCCGCCGACGTTGGTGACGGGGGCCGAGCCGACGAGCTCCTCGGCGGTCAGCAGCTGCGACATCGCGCGGCCGGTCTGGTCCCAGCCGCCGCCCGGGTCGGCGGGGACGATGATCTGGAGCGACTCGACGGCGCCGCCGGCGGCCGCGGGCTCCTCGGAGGCGGTCCCTCCGGACGAGCAGGCGGTGAGGGCGAGGGTCGAGGCGGCGAGCACGACGAGGAAGGGCTTGGATCGCATGGTTCTTTCTCTCCTTTGAGAACTCCCGAGTGCGAGATCGGGGTGATGCGCCGCTGCGGCGCGCGAGTCAGAACCTAATGAGAGCGGCGCGGCGGCCGCGGCTTCGGAAACTAAGTACGGGCTTTCGTAACTATTGGTCGGCGACCGGTCGGTCTCGATCCGGTCCCGGAGCGACGCAGCGGCACCCGTGGCGCGACATGATGGGCGGGTGGTTCGGGCAATGTCGCTTCGAGTACAGCTCCTGCTGCTGCAGGCGCTGATCGTCGCTGTCGCCGTCGTCGCGACCGGCCTCGTCGCCGGATCGCTGCAGGAGCGCTCGCTGCGCTCCTCCTACCTCGACCGCATGACCGGGGTCGCGCGCTCGGTCGCGAACCTGCCCGCGATCACCGAGGCCTTCGACGACGAGGACCCCTCGATCGTGATCCAGCCGATCGCCGAGGTGATCCGCGAGGCGTCCGACGTCACCTACGTGGTCGTCACCGACCGCGCGGGCGTGCGGTTCTCGCACCCCGACACCGAGCGGATCGGCGAGCGCGTCTCGACCGATCCCTCCGTGCCTCTCGCCGGGCAGACCTTCGTCGGCACGCAGACCGGCACGCTCGGCGAGTCGTGGCGGGTGAAGGTGCCGGTGTTCGGCTCCGACGGGGAGGTGATCGGCACGGCCTCGGTCGGGATCCTCGAGTCGGCGCTGCGGAAGGACTTCCTCGGCCACCTCAGCTGGCTGCTCTGGGCGATGGCGGGCGCGGCCGTGCTCGGGATCTTCGGCGCCGCCTGGGTCACCGCGATCATCCGCCGCCGCATCTTCCGCCTCGAGCCGGAGGAGATCGCGTCGCTCGTGACGCAGCAGGAGACGATGCTGCACCGGCTCTCGGAGGGCGTGGTGACGGTCGACGCGGCAGGGCGGATCGTGCTGGTCAACGACGCGGCGACGGCGCTGCTGGGCTGGTCGCCGGATCCGGCCCAGCCTCCTCCGCTGGCCCGCGACGTGCTCGAGCCGTCGCTGCTCGAGGTGCTCGAGGCGGGCGAGCGCGAAGGACGGCTGGTCCTCGCGGGCGAGCGGATCCTGATCGCGCGCGGCACCGGCACGCGCCGCGGCGAGCGCACGGTCGGCGCGACCCTCCTGCTCCGCGACCACACCGAGCTGCACCAGCTGATGCAGGACACCGACGGCGCGCAGTCGCTCGCCGCCGGCCTGCGCGCTCAGGCGCACGAGTTCGCGAACACCATGCACGTCGTCTCGGGGCTGCTCGAGCTCGACTGCGTCGACGAGGCGCGCGCGTTCATCGCGCGGCTCGGCAGCGGAGGCCCGCTCGGAGTCGGCGGAGCGATCGCACCCGAGATGCTGATGGAGGATCCGGAGCTCACGGCGCTGCTCATGGTCAAGAGCGCCCACGCACGCGAGCTGCGGATCGACCTCGCCGTCTCCGCGACTCCCGACGCCGAGGCCCTCGCAGGCCGCCTGCCCTCGACCCTGCGCGACGACGTCGTCACCGTGGTCGGCAACCTCGTCGACAACGCGCTCGAGGCCTGCTCGGCCGGGCACCGCGTGCGCGTGCAGTTCTCGATCGACCGCGAGGACCTCGTGATCGAGGTCGACGACGACGGAGCGGGGATCCCGCCGGAGCACCGCGAGCAGGTGTTCGAGGAGGGCGTGTCGTCCAAGGGCGGCCCCGACTCCGGGCAGCGGGTGCACGGGCGCGGCATCGGGCTGGCTCTCGTGCGCCGCGTGGCGCAGCGCAACCGCGGCACCGTCACGGCGGGGGCGTCGGAGTGGGGAGGGGCGCGTCTCACCGCGCGCCTGCACCTGCCGCCGGTCGCGGCCGTCCAGGTGGTGCGGTGACCGGCCCGCTGTCGGTCGTCATCGTCGACGACGACTCCGCCATCGCCGCCCTGCACGAGCGGTTCGTCGCCGCGCACCCCGGGTTCGAGGTGCGGGAGGTGGCGGGCGACGGACCGTCCGCGGTCGCCGCGATCCAGGCGCATCAGCCCGACGTGGTGCTGCTCGACTTCCACCTGCCCGGGTTCTCGGGGCTCGACGTGCTGCGGGCGGTGCGGGCGACCGCCGGGCCGCAGCCGGACTTCATCGCGGTGACGGCGGTGCGCGACGTGGAGAGCGTGCGCGCGGCGCGGGCGGCGGGGGTGCACCACTACCTGGTGAAGCCGTTCAGCGCGACGGCGCTGCGGAACCGGCTGGACGAGGTGGCGCACGACCGCCGGCTGTTCGAGGGGGCGGCGGGGCTGCACCAGGACGAGATCGACGTGCTCTTCACCTCGGGCGCGCGGGCGCAGGCGCTGCCGAAGGGGCTGAGCACCGAGACGCTCGCGTCGGTGCTGGGCGCGCTGCGACCGGATGCGGACGCGTCGGCGACCGAGGTCAGCGTCGCCGTCGGCATCTCGCGGGTGAGCGCGCGGCGGTACCTGGAGCACCTGGTGGCGTCGGGCCGCGCTGCGCGGACGCTGCGCTACTCGACGGGGCGGCCGTCGAGCGTGTACACGCTGGTGGAGTGACGCCCCCCCCTGCTGGTCGAGTAGCCCCGCAGGGGCGTATCGAGACCCACCGACTCCCGGACACGCGGATCTCGATACGCCGCTGCGCGGCTACTCGATCAGCGAGGCCCGCCGCCCCCCACTCCGCTGGTCGAGTAGCGCCGCAGGCGCGTATCGAGACCCACGACCCCCGGACACGCGGATCTCGATACGCCGCTGCGCGGCTACTCGATCAGCGAGTGGGCGCGAACCGGGCGCGGTGCCTCAGCCAGGGCCCGGCTCGCGACCACTCGGCACGCCGGCTCACGCCGAGTCGACCCGGAACGGGGCCTGCGAGGCCGGCAGGCACCGTTCAGTGACCACTCGCGGCCTCCCTGCTGGTCGAGTGGCGCCGCAGGCGCGGCCTCTGCTGGTCGAGTAGCGCCGCAGGCGCGTATCGAGACCCGCCGACTCCCGCAGACGCGGATCTCGATACGCCGTTCCGCGGCTACTCGATCGGCGAGGAGGCCCCGGGCACCGTCGAGCCGCGGACCAGCAGCTCCGTCGGCATGATCGTCACGCGCTCGACCGTCTCGCCGGCGAGCAGGCGCACCAGCACCTCCGCCATCGCCGAGCCGAGCTCGGTCGAGGGCTGGCGCATCGTCGTGATGGGCGGATCCGCGGCCTGCGCGAAGTAGTCGCCGTCGAAGCCCGCGAGGGCGACGTCCCCGGGAACCGACAGTCCGCGGTCGCGCAGCGCGGCGAGTGCGCCCGCCGCCATCTGGTCGTTGGAGGCGAACACCGCGTCGATCGGGCGACCCGAGTCGAGCAGGCGGTGCATCGCCGCGGCTCCGTCGGCCGGCGAGTAGTCGCCGATCTCGACGCGGGAGTCGTCGAGTCCGGCCTCGCGGACCGCGTCGCGCCAGCCGAGCAGGCGGTCGACGGCGGCGGGCATGTCCTGGCGGCTCGCGATCATGGCCGGCTCGCGGCGGCCGAGGCCGAGCAGGTGCTCGGTGATCTCGCGGGCCGACGCGATGTTGTCGACGTCGACGAAGTAGCTGCCCTGCTCCTCGGCGCTGAGCGGCCGACCGCCGAACACCACCGGGAGGCTCGTGCCGAGCCGGGCGTAGGAGTGGTCGCCGCTGTGGTGCGAGACGACGAGCGCCCCGTCGACGTTGCCGCCGAGGAGGTAGCGGCGGGTCTTCTCGGGCGCCGCCTCCGAGGCGATGACGATGTTGAGCGTGTACTCGGTGTCGGCGAGGCGGAGCGCCGCCCCCTGCACCACCGAGGCGAAGAACGGATCCGAGAACACCTTCGCGGTCGACTCCGGCACCACGAGCGCGATGACCTCGGTCTTGCGGCTCGCGAGCGACCGGGCCGCGCGGTTCGGCACGTAGCCGAGCTCCTCGATCGCCTTGCGCACGGCCTGGGCCGCGTCGTCCTTCACCCGGGGCGAGTTGTTGACGACGCGGCTGACCGTGGAGCGCGAGACTCCTGCGAGGGCGGCGACCTCTTCGAGCGTCGGCGCGGCCGAGGCGGTGTCGTGACTCATAACGGGCCTCTCGGATCAGTGATCCGAGGGTAGTGGAGCCGCGACACCGCTCGGCGCCCCTCTATCCCTTGACCGCGCCGCTCATGATGCCCGCGATCAGCTGGCGTCCGGCGAGCACGAAGAGCACGAGCAGCGGCACGATCGACATGACCGCTCCGGTGAGCACGATCGAGTAGTCGATGTAGTAGCCCGACTGCAGCTGCGCGAGCGCCGTCTGCAGCGTGGGGTTCGTGGGGCTGAGCACGATCAGCGGCCAGAGGAAGTCGGTCCACGCCATCATGAAGGTGAAGAGCCCGAGGATCGCCATGGCCGGTCGGGCGGCGGGAACCGCGACCGTGAGGAACGTGCGGAACTGGTTCGCCCCGTCCATCCGGGCCGCCTCGATCAGCTCGTCCGGGATCACGTCGATCAGGTACTGGCGCATGAAGAACACGCCGAACGCGGTGACCAGGGTCGGCACGATGACCGCGCCGAGCTCGCCGGTCCAGCCCAGCTGCCGCATCAGGATGAACAGCGGGATGATGCCCAGCTGCGTCGGGATCGCCATGGTCGCCACGACCGTGATCATCAGCCCGTCGCGGCCGCGGAACTTCAGCTTCGCGAAGGCGTAGCCGGCCAGGGTCGAGAAGGTCACGACCGAGACGGTGATGACTCCCGAGACGATGATGCTGTTCAGCAGCGCCGTCCAGAACGGCAGGGCGTCGAAGACCTTCGCCGCGTTGGCGAGGAAGTTGCCGCCCGGCACGAGCGGCAGCGTCTCGCTGCGCGTGGCGTTGGTGCCGCTCGCGACCACGAACGACCACCACAGCGGGTAGGTCGAGCCGAGGATGAACGCGCTGAGCAGTCCGTAGACGAGGAAGCCGGGACGGTCGACGCGCCCGGCGCCTCCGCGGCGGCGGCGCGGCTCCTTCGCAGGGGCCTCCCCCTCGACGGGGCGGCGGACCGGGAACGCGGCCGTGGGTGCGGGGGCGGTCATCGCTCGCTCGCTTTCTGGCCGAGGCCGGTGGAGGACAGGAGGGGGTCGGTCGCGGCGATCTCGTCGGCGCGGTCGGCCGAGGAGGCGAGCACGGCCGCGGCCTTCTTCTGCGCGCGCTTGCCCAGCACCTGGTTCTCGACCGAGGCGATCCTCCGCGAGACCGCGAAGTTCACCAGCCCGATCAGCACGATCAGGAGGAACAGCAGCCACGCGATCGCGGCCGCCTCGCCGAAGTTCCCGCGGAAGAACGCCATCTCCCACAGGTAGAGCACGGTGGTCTGGAACTGACGGTCGGAGCCGCCGATGCCGCCGGCGTTCGAGACGTCGAACAGGCGCGGCTCGGCGAAGATCTGCAGGCCGCCGATGGTCGCCGTGATGATCACGAAGATCAGGGTCGGGCGGATGTTCGGGATCGTGATCGAGACGAAGCGGCGGAAGGCGCCGGCGCCGTCGATCGCGGCCGACTCGTGCAGATCGCGCGGCACGGCCTGCATGGCGGCCAGGAGGATCAGGGCGTTGTAGCCGGTCCAGCGCCAGTTCACCATCGAGGCGATGGCGACGTGGCTGGCGAGACGGTCGTTCGTCCAGTCGATCTGCGGGACGCCGATCAGGCCGAGCAGGTTGTTGGCGAGACCCTCCTGCTCGCTGAAGACGCTCGAGAAGATGAGTGCCACCGCGACCGGGGACACGATGTAGGGCAGCAGCACGCTCATCCGCCAGAAGGTGCTGGCGCGCAGCGACTGGTCGAGGGCCGCCGCCAGGAGGAGCGCGACGAGCAGCTGGGGGATCGTGGACAGCAGGAAGATGCTGATGGTGTTGACGATCGAGTTCCAGAAGAAGCGGTCGCCGAGCACCGCCGCGAAGTTGCCGAGGCCGACGAAGTCGCCCTGGCCCTGCAGCAGCTCCCAGTCGAAGAGCGACACGACGAGTGTGTAGACGAGGGGGAACGCGCCGGTGATCGCGAAGAGCAGGAAGAACGGCGAGATGTAGAGGTACGGGGAGGCCTTCACGTCGAAGCGGCCGAGCCGCTGGCGGAAGGTCAGGGGGACGCGGGCGGTGGGCCGCTCGCCCCTCGGCGGGGTCGCCGTCGCCGGCGGGGTCAGTGTGCTCGTCATGGCGCGATCGCTTTCCTCGATGGGAGGGCTCGGAGGGAGGGGCTCCCACCCGGCGGAACGGTGCCGCCGGATGGGAGCCCGAGGTGGGAGAGGCGCGTCAGTCGACGAGCTCGCCGAGGAGCTTCAGCGCCTCGGCCCAGGCGGCGTCGCCGTCGAGCTCGCCGCGGTCGACCTTCTGCAGCACGGGGCCGAAGACGTTCTCCTGGATGAGCGAGTCGTCCGGTCCCTTGTACTGGGCGACGACCCCCTCGGCGCGCTTCGCGAGGATCGCACCGGTGGGCGAGCCGTTCAGCGCCGGGTCCGGCTCGGCGGCGGAGGCGAGCTCCTCCTGAGCGGCGAGGGTGCTCGGGAACGGACCGGCCGCCTCGAACGCCTTGATCTGCTGCTCGGGCTCGCTCAGCCACGAGGCGAGAGCGGCGGCCTCGGCGGGGTGCTCCGACTGGGTCGGGACCGAGAGGAACGAGCCGCCCCAGTTGGCCGCACCGCCGGGGAACACGTCGGCGAAGTCCCAGCCGGTGCTGGCGGGGTCGCCGCCTCCGGCCTCCACGCCGCCCTTGAGGGTGCCGAACATCCACGCCGGGCAGACGAAGGTGGCGAAGGTCTCGTCGGTGAACGACTTGCCCTTGTTCCAGTCCCAGGCCTTCTGGCCGGCCGAGAGGCCTGCGGCCGCGGCATCGGTCAGCTGGCCCCAGCGCTCCTCGAGCTCGGGGTTGCCCTCGATGTTGAGCTCGCCGTCGGCGGTGTAGTAGCCCTCGGGCAGCTGGTTGACCATGGCGTTCCAGACGAATCCGGAGTGGTCGAACCAGGCCTTGCCGGTCGCGTCGTTGTACTGCTTGCCGGCGGCGAAGTAGTCGTCCCAGGTCGCGTCCGCGCCGCCGAGCAGCTCGGCCACGGCCTCGCGGTCGGTCGGCAGACCGGCGGCCTCGAAGGCGGCGGTGCTGTAGCAGAGGCCCTCGGGGCCGATGTCGGTGCCGTAGCCGATGACGCGGCCGTCGGGGTCGGTCGCCTGCTCGTACTTCCAGTCGACCCAGTCGGCCTTGCGGTCCTCGATGCCGTGGTCGCGGAGGTCCACGAACTGGTCCGCGACCTCCATGATCTGGCCGAGCCAGCCCTCCTCGATCGCGAGGACGTCGGCGAGGCCGGAGCCCGCTGCGAGCTTGGTGAAGGCGTCGGTGCGGGCGTTGCCGCCGGTGTCGATGTTGTTCGGGACGATGGTGATCCCGGGGTTCGCCTCCTCGTACTCGGCGTAGAGGTCCTCGAACCCCATCGCGTTGAACGTGGTGACGGTCAGTTCGATGTTCCCGCCCTCGGCGGCGTCGGAACCGGACGACGAGCATCCGGTGACGACGAGGGCGAGGGTTGCGGCGCCGGAGATCGCTGCGGCGATCCTGGCGCGTCGTGATGCGAGCACGGTCACTCCTTCGTGAGTTGGTGAGGGCATCCCGTAGAGCGCTCTCACGCGGCTGTGCTGCGTCCGTGAGAGCGCTCTCACGAGGTGTAGGGCGAGTGTACGAACACTTCTGCGGAGAGGTCAAGAGTTTTGAGAGAGCGCTCTCAAAATGAACGGGGACGACGTCGCGGCCAGGTACCGGCGCAGGCGCGCGGTCCTGCTCCGACCCCCTCGGTGGACTTAACACGCACCGCATCGGCCCGACACACGGGCGAAACAGAGCCTTCGTAGGGTTTGTACTGATCAGTTCACTCGTCCCTCCCGAACCGGGAGCGACCCCCCGGAGCGGAGTCCCCCATGCGCGAGACCAGCCCGATCGCGGCGCCGCCCCGCGGTGCCGAGAGCACGTCCGCGGTGTCGATCCGCGGCGTCGAGAAGGTGTTCCCGCTCGGTCGGGGACGCAGCGTGCAGGCCCTGACCGGCATCGACATCGAGGTCGCTCACGGCGAGTTCGTCGCGATCATCGGCCCGTCCGGCTGCGGGAAATCGACGATCCTGCGCCTCGCAGCGGGCCTCGACGTCGCGACCTCCGGCACGGTCGAGGTCTTCGGCGACGACCCGCACCGACTCGCGCGCCAGCACCGCCTCGGAGTCGCGTTCCAGGAGCACGCGCTGCTGCCGTGGGCCAGCGTCCGCGCCAACATCGCGCTCCCGTTCCAGGTCGCCGGGCGCCGGATCGACGACGCTCGCGTCGACGAGCTGATCCGGCTCGTGGGCCTGACCGGCTTCGAGGACGCCCGACCCAAGCAGCTCTCGGGCGGCATGCGTCAGCGCGCCTCCATCGCCAGGGCGCTCGCGCTCGGCCCCGACCTCCTCCTCCTCGACGAGCCCTTCGGCGCTCTCGACGCGGTCACGCGCCGCCGCATGAACGCCGAGCTCGCCCGTATCTGGAGCGAGGAGCGGATCACCACCGTCCTCATCACCCACGACGTGGACGAGGCGCTCATCCTGGCCGACCGCGTGATCGTGATGAGCGGCCGACCGGGGCAGGTGCGCACCGTGCGCGACGTCTCGTTCGCCCGGCCCCGCGACGCGGTGACGACGCGCACTCCCGAGTTCCACGAGCTGGTCGACGAGCTCACGGCTCTGCTCGACGGCGCCGAGACGGTGCCGAGGTGACGCGCGCACGCTCGGCGGCCCTCTCCGCCGTGGCAGGCGCGGTCCTCCTGCTCGTCGTCGCCGAGCTCGTCGGCCGCTCGGGCCTCGCCGGGCGGGCGTGGCCCCCGCTGACCGAGGTGCTGGCCTACGCGGCGACCTCCGCCGGGTCGAGCCTGCTCTGGCGCAACGGAGTCGTGACGATCACGGCCGCGGGGCAGGGGCTCGTCCTCGGAGCGGTCGTCGCGGTCCTCGGCGCCGGTCTCGCGCTGATCGTCCCGGCGCTGCGCCCCGGCTTCGACCGCTTCGCGGCGATCCTGAACGCGTTCCCCACGATCGCCCTCGCGCCCCTGCTGATCACCACCGTCGGCCGCGAGAACACCCCGCTCGTCATCGCCGCGCTGAGCGTCGGCTTCGTGATGTTCGTGACGATGACCTCCGCCTTCTCGACCGGCTCGTCGGCGCACTCCGACGTGCTGACCGTGCTCGGAGCGAGCCGGGCCCAGCGCCTGCGCCGCCTCGAGCTCCCCCGCGCGGTGCCCGCGTTCTTCGACGGGCTCACCATGAGCGCACCCGCCGCCGTGCTCGGAGCGACGATCGGCGAGTGGTTCGGCGCCCCGCGCGGCCTCGGGCTCCTCCTCGTGAGCGCGATGCAGAACTACCAGATGACCCTGCTGTGGTCGGCGGCGCTGGTCGCGACCGTGGTCTCGCTCGCGGCCTACCTCGTCTTCGTGCAGCTGCAGCGCCTGGCCGTCGGGAGGTTCTCGTGATCCGCCCCGCCCTCCGCGGCCTGGTGCACCTCTGGCCGGTCCTGCTCGTCCTCGTCGCCTGGGACCTCTGGGTCGTGCTCAACGGCTACACCGCCACCGTCGCGCCCCGACCGTGGCCCGTGGTGGGCGACGTCGTGCTGGGCTTCGTGGACTACCTCCCGTCGGTCGGCTACACGCTCGGCGTGGCACTGGTCGGCCTCGTCGGCGGAACGGCCATCGGCTTCGCCGCGGCGGTGCTGGTCTGGTCCTCGACCGCGGTGGCGGGCGTCGTCACTCCGGCCGCGCTCATCATCCGCTCGGTGCCGATCACCGCGATGATCCCGATCATCGCCCGGATCGTCGGCTACGGCGACCCGGCGGTGATCACCTCGACGGTGCTGATCTGCTTCTTCCCCGCGTTCGTCTTCACCCTCTCGGGGCTCACCTCGATCCCCTCCGCCGGTCGCGACCTGTTCGCGGTGCTCGGCGCGGGCAAGGTGCAGGTGCTGAGGCGGCTCGGCATCCTGCACGCCCTGCCCCAGCTCATGGTGTCGGTCCGCATCACCGCCCCCACCGCGGTGCTCGGAGCGATGCTCGCCGAGTTCCTGATGGGCGCGCACGGACTGGGCGCTCTCTTCTCGGAGTCGCGCAGCTACATGGACATGGAGCGCTCGTGGGGCGTCGCGCTGGTCGCGACCGTCCTCTCGGTGCTCGTGTTCCTTGCCGCCCGCGGACTCGAGCGCCGCGTCGTCGCCCGCGTGGGCTGACGTCCTCTGCACCTCTGTCCTCTTCCTCCCCTCCCGCCGTCTTCCGAAGGAGTCCCATGTCCCGATCCATCCCGCCCCGCCTGCTCCGCACCGCCGGCATCGGCCTCGTCGCCGCCACCGCGGCCGCCCTCGCGGGCTGCTCGTCGTCCGACGGCTCCGCGGCCGCGGCCGACGACCTCACCACCGTCCGCGTCTCACTCGGCTGGATCACCAACGTCGAGTGGGCGGGCTTCTGGCTCGCCGACGCCAACGGCTACTACGAGGACGAGGGCCTGGACATCGAGTGGATCGGCGGCGGGCCCAACGCGCCGACCACCATGGCCACCGTCGCCGCAGGAGACGCCGACCTCGGCATCCAGCCCGGAGCGCAGGCGTGGCTCGCGAGCTTCGCCGACGGCAACGACTGGACCGCGGTGGGAACCGTCTACCAGGACAGCCCCTCCTCGATCGTCTCGCTGGCCGACGACCCGGTCACCTCGGCCGAGGATCTCGTGGGCAAGACGGTGCTGGGCCAGGAGGGCACGCAGATCGACTACGACGCCGTCTTCCGCGTCGCCGGCCTCGAGCCCGACTACGAGTTCCTCCCGGCGGGCTTCGACATCGCCCCGCTGGTCGAGGGACAGGGCGTCGCCTACACGGCCTACGCCACGAACCAGCCGATCATGCTCGAGGAGCAGTACGACCTCGCTCCCGACGACTACGTCGTGACCCTCTACTCGGACCTCGGTCTGCCCACCTACGGCAACATCATCTACGGCGACTCGGCCTACGTCGAGGACAACGCCGACGTGATGGAGGGCTTCCTCGCGGCGTCGCTCCGAGGCTGGGAGGAGAACGGCGAGGACCCGGCCGTCGGCGCACAGCTCTCGGTCGACGAGTACGGCGCCGACCTCGGACTCGACCTCGTGCAGCAGACGCGCGAGAACGAGCTGCAGCAGCCGCTGGTGGTCGGCACGACGGGCGACCCGCTGCTCTGGATGAGCGAGGCGCGCCTGCGCGACGAGATGTACCCGGGGCTCGAGGCCGCCGGCTACGAGGACCTCCCCGACCCCGCCGAGTACGTCGACATGTCCTACCTCGAGGCCGCCGCGGCGCGGGTCGAGTGACCGCCGTGACCGACACGATGAGCACCCTCGCGACCGGCTCCGCGCCCCTCCGCGACCTCCGCGACCTCCGCGACCTCCGCGACCTCCGCGACCTGCCCAAGGGGCACCTCCACCTGCACATGGAGGCGTCCGTCCGACCCGCCACCCTGGCGTCGATGGCCGCGGCCGTCGGCATCGCGGCACCCGAGACCACGGTCTTCAGCGGATTCACGCAGTTCGACGTCGTCTACCGCACCCTCCTCGCAGTCCTGCAGGAGCCGGAGCACCTGGCGCGGCTGATCGACGAGATCTTCGAGGACCAGGCGGCCGACGGCGTCGTCTACCTCGAGCTCGGCGTCGATCCGTCCTTCTACGTCGAGCGCTACGGCTCGCACGCGGCGGCGCTGGAGGTCATGCTCGAGCACGCGCACCGCTCCTCCGAACGCCACGGAGTCGCCTTCGGCTTCATGGTGACGATCGACCGCACGGGGAGCGTCGAGGACTCCCTCCTGGTCGCACGCGCGGCGGTCGGCGCAGCCGGTCGCGGAGTGGTCTCGCTGGGGCTCGCGAGCGACGAGCGCGGGCACCCCGGAGCGGCCTTCGCCGACGCGTTCGCGCTGGCGCGGGCGGCAGGGCTGCAGTCGACGCCGCACGCGGGCGAGCTGGTGGGACCGGAGTCGATCCGGGAGGCGCTCGACGTGCTCCACGCCGACCGCATCCTGCACGGCGTCCGCGCCGTCGAGGACCCGGCGCTCGTCGCCGAGCTGGCCGAGCGCGGGATCCCGCTGGACGTCTGCCCGACCTCGAACCTGCTGCTCGACGTGGTCGAGTCGCTCGACGCCCATCCACTGCCCGCTCTGCTCGCGGCGGGAGTGCGCTGCTCGATCAACGCCGACGATCCGATCATCTTCGGACCGCAGATCCTCTCGGAGTACGAGCTGTGCCGCTCGACGCTCGGGCTGAGCGACGAGCAGCTCGCGGAGTGCGCCTGGACGTCGATCGAGACGACCGCGGCCCCGGACGCGCTCAAGCAGGAGGCCCGGCGCCGCATCGACGCCTGGCTGGCCTGACCTCGAGGGCCGGCCGCGGTGCAGTCCCCTCGGAGCGCGGAGGCCGTCCACTCGCCCAGTAGGGTCGGACGAGTGGCGGGGCGATCGGAGCGGGACAGACTCCTCGAACTGGTCGTGGACAGGATCCTCGACGAGAGCATGATCCAGATGAGCCTCAGCGGGATCGCCCGCAGCATCGGCTCGAACAACCGCATGCTGCTGTACTACTTCGCCTCCCGCGAGGACCTGCTCGACGAGGCCGCCGTGCGCGCCTTCGACCGGTTCCCCCTGCTGCGCGACCTGTTCGTGCACCTCGCCGGCCCCGGCAGCCTCGAGACCCGGCTGCTGCGCGCGTGGCACGACCTCTCGCTCCCGGAGCACCTGCCCTATCTGCGGCTCTACTTCCAGCAGCTGGGCACAGCCGTGCACGAGGGGCACGCCTGGGCGCCGTTCCTGGCCCGTTCGGCGACGCAGTGGCTCGAGTCGCTCGGCGCGCAGCTGCTGGCCGACGGCTTCGGGCCCGAGCGGAGCCGCACCGCGGCGATCGAGATCCTGTCGCTCTGGCGGGGCCTGCAGATCCTGCTCCTGACGGGTGCTCCCGCGGCCGAGCTCGATGCGAGCTACGCGCTGCGGGTGCGCTCGCTCGTCGCCGAGCTCGACGCGGGACGCTGATCCGCGGCCGTCCCGCGCCCCTGGACGCAGACCGTTCCCCGACTGTGACGTGCCGGAAACATCGCTCGCCTACCGTTGAACTGATCGGTTCACTCGAACCGGCGACGACGACGCGAGGAGACGCGATGACAGAGCGCTGGAAGATCGGGATGTTCCAGTCCGCGATGCTGATGGGCTCGTGGCGCCTGCCCGAGAACACGTCCACCCGGTTCCTCGAGCTCGACCACTGGATCCGGATGGCGAAGCGCTGCGAGGAGGCGGGGGTCGACTTCCTGTTCATGGCCGACGACTACGGCTACCCGGTCGTGAACGACTCGGTCCCGGACGCCGCGATCCGCAACGGGATCCAGGTGCCCAAGGCCGATCCGTCGATGATCCTGCCCGCCCTCGCCGCGGTCACCGAACGGCTCGGCCTGGTGACCACGCAGTCGACCTCGGTCGAGAAGCCCCCCATGGTGGCGCGCAAGCTCGCGACCCTCGACCACATGACCCAGGGGCGCATCGGCTGGAACATCGTCACCGGCGCCGGCCAGAACGCCTCGGCCCGGCTCTTCGGCGCTCCGATGATCGAGCACGACCTGCGCTACGAGATCGCGGCCGATCACGTCGAGCTCACCCTCAAGCTCTGGGAGTGCTGCTGGGACGACGACGCGATCGTCGTCGACCGCGAGGGCGGCGTCTACGCCGACCCGTCGAAGGTGCGCGAGATCGAGCACGACGGGCCCCACTTCCGCAGCAAGGGCCTGCTGAACGTGCCGCCGGGGCCGCAGCGGACCCCGATGCTCTTCCAGGCCGGGGCCTCCGGACCGGGCCGCGATCTCGCGGCGAAGTACGCCGAGGGCGTGTTCCTGGCGGCCGAGATCGCCAAGATGGCCGAGCAGATCACCGACATCCGCCGCCGAGCGGAGTCGTTCGGCCGGGACCCTGCGAGCATCGCGTGCCTGCAGGCCGGCACCTTCATCGTCGCCCCGACCAGCGCGCAGGCGCAGGAGCTGCGCGAGAGGCAGGTCGCGAGCCGGACCCTCGACGAGGCCGCGGCCTCCTACGCCTTCTACACCGGCGTCGACCTCTCGGTCATGGACCCCGACAAGCCGATCGACCCGTCGACCGTGTCGCAGACCGGCCGAACCAACCTCGAGCGCTTCCTGGGCCCCGGTGCGCCCACGGTCCGCGAGGTGCTCGAGGAGTTCCAGGCCAACTCCGTGATGGGCGCCCCCTTCATCGGCGACCCCGCCGAGGTGGTCGACCAGGCCGAGGCGGCGCTGGCGGCGACCGGAGGTGACGGCTTCCTCGTCCAGCCCGGTCCCTTCGGCGACTTCGACAGCTTCCTCGACCTCGTCATGCCCGAGCTGCGCGCCCGCGGCCACGTCGTCGACGTCCCGGCCGGGCTGACCCTGCGCGGACGCCTCCGCGCGGACGGCCGGGCCCGACTCGCGCCGGACCACCCCGGAGCCCGCCTGAGGGCCGCCGCGGCCGTCTGACCGCCCGCCGTCGCCTCCGTTCCCGCACCCGTCCCCCCGGAAGGACCCTCCCGTGCCGCTCACGACCTACTCGCCCGATCCGGCGCTGCTCCAACAGGCCTTCTCGCACTTCCCGTCGGGAGTGGCGGCGTTCGCCGCGCAGGTCGACGGGCGGCTGGAGGGGATGGTCGCCTCGTCCTTCAGCGTCGGAGTCTCGATGGACCCGCCGCTGGTGATGTTCGCCATCCAGAACTCGTCGACCACCTGGCCCGTGCTGCGGGCGGCCGATCGCCTCGGCGTCTCGGTGATGGGCGCGGGGCACGACGCCGCGGTCCGACAGCTCGCCTCGCGCGACAAGGCCGGGCGCTTCGCGGGCCTCGCGATCGAGAGGAGCGAGTCGGGCGCCGTGTTCGTGCACGACTCGCCGCTCTGGCTGGAGTGCTCGATCTTCGGCGAGATCCCGGCCGGCGACCACCACGTCGTGCTGCTCGAGGTCACCGCGCTGCACAACGACGAGACGATCGAGCCCCTGGTGTTCCACGCGTCGGCCTTCCGGCACCTGCGCTCCGTCGCCTGACGCGCGATCCGTCACGGACGGCCGCCGCTCGTCGATCCGAGCGGCCGTTCGTGACGGATCGACGGGGCCACCCGGCCGTTCGTGACGGATCGACGCACTCGCGCCCGCCGATCCGTCGCGAACGGCGCGGCGTCAGCCGATCAGCACCGCGAAGCCCTCGGCGGGAACCGGCACCGTGACCGCGCCGGCCGCGGTCTGCTCGCTCACGAGCACGCCGTCGGCCGAGTACACGCGCAGCGTGCCCGAGCCCTCGAGCGTCGCCGAGCGGGTCGTCGTGGTCGAGTTGCGCACCAGCTCGGTGCGCCCGCCGTCGCCCTCGAGCACGAGGCGCGAGACGACAGGTCGAACGAGCAGCGCGTCGAGCGCCGTCTCGCCCGTCACTCCGCGCACCTCGACGGTCGTAGCGTCCGCCGGCACCGTGCGCCGCAGCTTCTGCGGCAGCAGCGCGCCCGACGCCTCGGTGATCCCGCGTGCGCCGACCGTGCTCTTCAGCAGGTCCAGCGGGCGCTTCCCGGTGGTCCACACGCTGAGCGGAGTCGTCGCCGTCCCCTTCCCGACGCGCTGGATCACCGGCTCGATCACGCGCTCCTGCGTCGAGGAGCCGATGCCGATCGTCGCCGAGCGGCGCCAGTTCGTCAGCGACAGGTACGAGCCGCTCCACGACGACTCGCCGGTCCAGCTCGACTCCGGAGTGACGACCGTGCCGCCCTGCGCCGTCTCGGCCTCGACGACCTCGAGGCCCTCGCGGCTCACCTGGGTCGCGACGGACCGCGCGCGGTCGGCCAGCTCGGGCCGGTCGTCGAGCGCGATCATCGCGAGCAGCCCGTGGATCGTGCTCTCGGCCCCGCTGTTGCGGTTGACGCTGCCGTCGGCCTGCACGCCGTCGAACGTGATTCCCGTCGCCGGGTCGTAGACGGCCGCACCACTGCGGTTGAGGCCGAAGAACCACGCGCCCTGCACACCGGCGAGGTCCGTGAAGGCGCTCGACCCGGTCGCGTCGGCGAGGGCGAGCGAGTTCTGCAGCCGTGAATCCGCTCCGTAGGCGATCTGCACCGTCTCGGTCGGGCTCGGGTAGCGGCCGTTGTCGGGACCGCCCGAGGTCAGCAGCTCGGGCGCGAAGCGGGAGCCGTCGACGACGGCCGGCTCGAGGAGCGAGGCGTCACCGAGCGCGACGGAGGACTCGGCGAGCGCCGCGGGCATCTGCGACGCCCAGGAGTGCCAGAGCGAGCGCGACTTCGCCCACGGCAGGATCGCGCCGTACGGCCACGATGTGGTGTCCCCCTCCGTCGTCGTGCGCGCGAGCGCCGCCACGCCCTCGGCGAGCTTCACGGTGCTGGCGCGCACGGCGGAGTCGTCGGGTACGGCCTCGACGTACGCCGAGAGGCCCAGCAGCGCCTCGGCGGTCGCGTCGGCCCCGTCGACGATCAGCCAGGCGGGCACTCGGACGCCGTCGGCCGTCGCGTACTGGCCGTAGCGCGTCAGCACCTCGCGGTCGACCGCGGAGACACCGAGGCGGAGGCGCTCCTGCAGGAACGCGGCGAAGTCGGGGTCGTCGTCCTCGAACGCCGCATACCCCTCGCCGAGGGCCCAGAGCGTGCGGGCGAGCCAGTAGCTGTCCTCGGAGTCGCTCGGGTCCGGCAGCTCGATCGGCTCGGCGCTGGGGTTCAGCTCGCCGTCGGGCTGCATCCAGAGCACCACGTTGCCGGCGTCGTCGCCGTCGGTGGTCTGGAAGTAGGCGAGGGCGCGCAGGGTCTCGTAGGCGTTCTCGCGGCTGGCCGTCGATCCGGTCTGCTGCCAGTGGCGGAGGTAGGCGACCGCGGCGCGCGAGATGTCGTCGGTGTTGTAGGCGCCCTGCCCCCAGTCGCCGGTCGCGGCGTCGAGCGGACCGCCGCCGACGCGCTCGAACGTGCCGCCGTCGCGGGCGTCCGCGTAGGTCCACGGCATCACCAGCTCGGGCTCCTCCGCGAGGCGGTAGGTGGTGTGGCCGGGCTCCGGAGTCGGAGTGGCGGTGTCGAGGAGGAAGTCGAGGTGCGCGGTGTTCGCGAGGGGGTCCGCCGCGTGCGCGGGGGCCGCGCCGAGGGTGAGACCCCCGGCGACGAGGGCGGTGGCGGCCAGGGCGGCCGCCGTGCGTGTTCTGGCGTTCGTCATTGAACTCTCCGATGGGTGGGGGTGGGTGGTGCTTCTGGTCGTGGGGGATCTCGATACGCCCGCTCCGCGGGCTACTCGATCAGCAAGGGACGAGGAGGGGCGGCTGCCGCCGGCGAAGCAGGGGTGGTCGCGATTGCGTGCTGGTCGAGCAGCCCCGCAGGGGCGTATCGAGACCCACCACCGCCCGGAGACGGGGATCTCGATACGCCCGCTCCGCGGGCTACTCGATCAGCAAGAGGGGCGCAGCGGGCTCACCCGTCCGTCCGCACGAGCCGGGCCGCGCCGATCTTCGAGTCGGCCATGCCGTAGAAGACGAAGTGCTGCCCGTCGATCTCCTCGATCGCCGTCGGGAAGACGACGTTCGGCACGATGCCCGAGCGCTCCTCCTCCGTCTCGGGGGCCAGCAGCGGCTCGGCGGTGCGCGCGATCACGCGCGACGGGTCGTCGCCGTCGAGGAGGATCGCTCCGGCCGCGTAGTTGACCTTCTGCTGCTGCGCGAACGCGTTGTCGATCACTCCGGTGACCCCGTGGTGGATCAGGAGCCAGCCCTCGGGCACCCGGAGCGGCGCCGGGCCGCCTCCGATCTTGAGCTCCTCGAAGGGGAACTCTGGCCCCGCGAGGAACCGGTGCCGCGTCCACCGCGTGAGGTTCGCCAGGTCGCGGTCCACGTCGGCGACCGGCACGTAGCTGATCCAGATGCTCTGCCGCGGATCCTCGACGCCGGCGGGCAGGCGCACGCCCTCCCCCGGCTTCGTCTCGCCGAGGTCCCACATGGGCCGGTGCAGCACCGCGAACGCGCGCGTGCCGTCGGGCGCCGTCACGATCTCGGGGAAGAACACGGTGTCCTTGTTGTGGAACAGCCCCAGGTCGATGTCGAGCGCGTCGTCGTAGGCGAAGGTCACCGGGCCGAGCCGGCGCCACTCGTGCAGGTCCTCCGACACGGCGAGCGCCGTCCGCGGGCCGAGCGGCCCGTACGCCACGTACGTCATCACGTGGAGCCCGAGCGCCTCGACGAACGTGACGCGCGGATCCTCCACTCCGGAGTTCGCCGCGCCCCGCTCGAACCCGCGGTCGGGTGCCAGCACGACGCCCTCGCGCTCGACGCCGACGGGCACGCCGTCCTCGACGAGCACCCGGGCGAGGCCCACGCGCGAGACGTTGCCGGTCGCGACCATCCGCGGCAGCAGGTACAGCTCGCCGTCCGGGCCGCGTCCGCTGCCCGGGTTCAGCACGCCCTCGGCTTCGAGGTCGTCGCCCGGCAGGGGCTCCATCACGATGCCGACGCGCTCGAGTCGGTAGGGGACGGTGGTGAGGGTGGGAGTCATGGTCATCCTTTCACTCCGGATCCGAGATCGGTCGAGACGAAGTAGCGCTGGAACACGATGAACAGCACGACGACAGGGGCGGCGAGCACGACGGCGCCCGCCAGGATCGCCCCGAACGGGTTGTCGGTCGACGACGCGACGTTCGAGATGTAGTTGGCCAGGGACACGGCGAGCGGCTGCAGCGACGCGTCCTTGGTGATGAGGAAGGGCCAGAGGAACTCGTTCCAGGGGCCGATGAAGGTGAGGAGCACCGCCGTGACGAGCGCGGGCCGCACCAGCGGGAGGGCGACGTTCCAGAGCAGCTTCAGCTCGCCGGCGCCGTCGATCCGGGCCGCCTCGAACAGCTCCTTGGGGAGCTGCAGGAAGTACTGCCGGAAGATGATCACCGCCGTGGAGTTGATCGCGAACGGCAGGATCATGCCCACGTGGCTGTCGGCGAGTCCGTAGTCGCGGGCGATCAGCACGTAGAGCGGGATCTGCAGCAGCTGGAACGGGATGACCTGCACGAGCAGCGCGAGCGCGAAGACGGCGTTGCGGCCGCGCCACTGCAGCATCGCGAGCGCGTAGCCGGCCAGCACCCCGAGCACCACGGTGCACAGCAGCACGCCGCCCGTGAAGATCCCGGAGTTGACCAGGCCGGTGAGCAGGCTGATCCGCTCGTTCACGTTGACGTAGTTGTCGAGCGTGAGGTTCGCCGGATCGGGGACCGCCCCGGCGAGGGTCGGGTCGGGGTCGGTCTGCAGCGAGCCGACGACCATGTAGTAGAAGGGGAACAGGAAGACGATCGCGCCGAGCCCCAGGACCACGCCGCGCAGGACGACCGCCGAGCGGCTCATCCCCACGGGGCGTCGGCGCGTTCTGATCGGAGTGACGGCGGGCACGGCCGGGGCCGCTCCTCCCGCGCTGACCTGCGCGCTCATGAGTTCCTCTCCCCGGCGAACCGGTTCTGCAGGTAGGCGATGATCAGGACGCCGATGACGAGGACGACTCCGATGGCCGACGCCACATCGGGCTGCCCCTGCTGGAGGCCCAGCTGGTACATCAGCAGCACGGGCGAGGCGGAGGCGCCGTTGGGCCCGCCGCCGCCGGTCAGGAGGTACGGCTCGGTGAAGAGGTTCGCTCCGGTGACCGTCGAGACGAGCAGCACGAGCAGGGTCGCGGGCCGCACGCTCGGCACGGTGACCGAGAAGAACTGGCGGATGCGCCCGGCTCCGTCGGTCGACGCCGACTCGTAGAGCTCCTTCGGCACGTTCTGCAGCGCCGCCAGGTACAGCAGGATGTAGAACCCGAGCTGCTTCCACGTGACGAAGATCGCGATGACCGGCATGGCGAGGTTCTCGTTGATCAGCCACGACGGATCCGGCGCCAGCGGGCCGAGCAGGCTGTTGACCAGCCCGTTCCCGTTGAACAGGAACAGCCACACCGCGACGATCGCGACGCTCGCCGTCACGTAGGGCACGTAGAACGACACCCGGAGGAACGTGCGCAGGTGCACGACCTTGTCCAGCGCCGAGGCGAGCAGCAGCGCCAGGATCACCGTGAGCGGCACGTTGATGATCAGGAAGATCCCGATGTTGCCGAACGAGCGGATGACCTGCGGATTGGAGAACGCGGTGACGAAGTTCTCGAGCCCCACGAACGGCCGGTCGACCTGCACACCGGGAGCGGCGAAGAAGAAGTCGTGGAACGCGATGTACACCGAGTACCCGACCGGGAACGCGAACACCGCCAGCACGAAGACCAGGTACGGGCCGCCGAACAGCAGCCCGAGCGGCTGGGGTCCGAGCACGCGGCGGAGCAGGCTCCGCTTCGCGGCCGGACCCGGGGCCCCGGCGCCCGTGGACGCCGGAGCCTTCGGGGTGAGCGTGGTCACGGCCGGCTCACTGCTGGCCGGCGAGCCCGGTGACGGTCTCGGCCGCTCCGTCGAGCGCCGACTCCACGTCGCCCTCCCCGAAGATCACGGTCTTGCCCCACGCGTCGCGGATCGCCTGCAGCATCTGCACGGTGTTCGGTCCCGACGGCACCTCGATGGTGCGGCTCGCCTGATCGCCGAAGCGCTGGTAGGCGGGGTTCGCCTCGAAGTAGTCGGCGTAGGTGGTCTGCAGGTCGGTGCGCAGCGGCATCTGGCCGGTGGTCTCGAGCAGCGAGCGGTCCTGCTCCTCGCTGGTCGCGAACTTCAGCACCTCCCACGCGGTGCCCTTGTTCTCGCAGGCGGAGTAGAGGCCGACGTTCTTCGCGTCGCTGAACGTCCACGTGTCCTCGGCCGCGGTGCCGTCGGGGGTGGGCACCGAGACGGAGCCCCAGTTCAGGTCCTCGTAGACCGAGACGGCCCACGGGCCCACGATCGACATGGCGGCCTGACCGTCGGCGAACGCGTCGCCCTGGTACTGCTCGCGGCCGGCGAGGCCCTGGTCGTAGAGGCTCTTCCAGAACTCGGCGACCGCGTAGCCGTCCTCGCTCGCGAAGGTGGCCTCGCCGTCCTCGACCAGGCCCGTCCCTCCGGTGGCCGCGGCGTACAGCGGCATGAAGTCGAACTGGGTCTGGAAGAACTCGCTGGTGGGCGCGGGCTGGATCGCGGCGGGCGCGGCTCCGGACTCGACGAGCGTCTTCGACGTCGCGACGAACTCCTCGTAGGTCGCCAGCGAGGGGTTCTCGGGGTCGAGTCCGGCCTGCGCGAAGAGGTCCTTGTTGTAGAAGATGACGACCGGGTTGCTCTTCCACGGCATCTGGAAGTAGTCGCCGTCGGCGTTCTGGTACTGCTCGGCGAGGTCGCCGCTGCGGGTCTCGATGTAGTCGTCGCCGTCCTCGAACTCCGACAGGTCGACGAGGCCGCCCTGTCGCTCGAACTGGCCGACCGCGCTGGGGGCCGTGTTGAAGACGAGGCACGGCGCGTTGCCGGCGGTGATCGCGGCTCCGATGACCTCCTCGCTGCTCTTGCCGGCGGGGATCTCCTGGCCGGTGATCTCCTGGTCCGGGTTGTCCGCGTTCCAGGCCTCGACCATCGCCTCTCCCCAGGCGACCTCCTGCTCGTTGTTCGAGTACCAGATCGTGATCGGGCCGGTCGCGGTGAGGTCGGTGGACGCTCCTCCACCTCCTCCACTGCAGGCGGTGAGGCCGATCGTCGCCAGTGAGGCGATGCCGATCCCGGTGAGCCATCGTCTCGTCGTCGAGCTGCTCATGGTGTTCTCCTTGTCCTGTGCTCGGCGCGCGCGGCGGTGCGCGCGCCTCTCAGTGGGTCGGCCGCGGCGGAGCGGTCGAGTGGCGCACGACGAGCCCGGCGGGCTCGAGGTCGACGTCGGGGGCGCTCCCTGTCTCGATGAGATCCAGGAGCGTGCGGGCCGCCGCCTCCCCCCAGCGCGCGGGGCGCGTGCGGGCGGAGGTCAGCGACGGGTAGACGTGGGCGGCGATCTCGGAGTCGTCGAATCCGGTGATCGAGAGGTCGTCGGGCAGCCGGAGCCCGCGGGTGTGCGCGACACCGAGGCCGGCGATGGCCATCGGGTCGTTCGCGCAGACGACCGCGGTGGGCGGTTCGGCGAGGTCGAGCAGCTGCTCCATCGCCCGGGCGCCCTGGCCCGCGCTGAAGTCGGTGGCCACGACGGGGCCCGGCTCGAGGCCGGCGGCGGCGCAGGAGCGGAGGAACGCGGTGCGGCGCCGCTGCGAGTGCAGCAGGTGGTCGGGTCCGGCGACGTGGGCGATGCGCTCGTGGCCGAGGGCGGCGAGGTGGGCGACCGCGTCGGCGATGCCGGCCGCATCGTCCATCACGACAGCCGGGGACGCCGACCCGTCGTAGCGGCCGAGGGTGACGGCGGGCAGGCCGAGCTCGGCGAGCAGCGCGGACCGGGAGTCGCCCTCGCGCAGGTCGGTGAGGAAGACGCCGTCGACGCGGCGGTCGGCCGCGAGGGTGCGGTAGACCGCCTCCTCCGCGGGGCCCGGCTCGACGACGCTCAGCACGAGCACCCGGCCGTTCTCGGCGAGCACGCGCTCGACGCCCGAGATGAAGGAGGGGAAGAACGGATCCGCGGCGATCACCTCGGGGTCGCGCGCGACGACGAGGCCGACGGCGAACGAGACGCTGGTCGAGAGGGAGCGGGCGGTGACGCTGGGCCGGTAGCCCAGCTCGGAGGCGACCTGCAGGATCCGCTCGCGCGTCCCGACCGAGACGCCCGGCCGATCGTTCAGCGCGAACGAGACGAGCGCCTTGCTGACCCCGGCTTCGCGGGCGACGTCGAGGATCGTGGGCCTGCTCGCCATCGTGCGCCTCCTCGTCGAGTCTGAACCGGTTTACTGAACCGGTTCAGAGCACCGTAGCAGGAGCGCGGGGCGGGCGGAAGGCCCCGGCGAGCGGCGGTGCGCTGCGGAACATCAGCTGAGCGGGGGGTCTGTCGGCTGTCAGCGGTCAGGGGTGCCTCACGGCTGACGTTGCGCAGAGAACTCACCGCTGTCGACGGGAACACCGACCGCCTCCCCCGCGTTGCCCTCTGACATGACCGTTCCCCTCTCGATCCTCGACCTCGCCCCCATCGCCCCCGGAGAGACCGCGCGCGACAGCTTCGCCGCCTCGGTGGCGCTGGCGCAGCAGGCCGAGCGCAGCGGGTACCGCCGGGTCTGGTACGCCGAGCACCACAACATGGCCTCGATCGCGTCGAGCGCCACCTCTGTGCTCATCGCGCACGTCGCGTCGCAGACCTCGACGATCCGCCTCGGCTCCGGCGGCGTCATGCTGCCCAACCACTCCCCGCTGACCATCGCCGAGCAGTTCGGCACCTTGGCGACGCTGCACCCCGACCGCATCGATCTGGGGCTCGGCCGCGCGCCGGGCAGTGACCAGGCGACGTTCCGGGCGCTGCGCCGCGATCCGGAGTCGTCCGAGCGCTTCCCGCAGGACGTCCTCGAGCTGCAGGCCTTCCTGGCCGGCGAGTCCCGGATCCCCGGCGTCAGCGCGACGCCCGGAGCCGGCACCCGCGTGCCCCTCTACATCCTCGGCTCCTCGCTCTTCGGCGCCCAGCTCGCCGCGGCTCTGGGCCTCCCCTACGCCTTCGCCTCGCACTTCGCGCCCGACGCGCTGCACCAGGCCGTCGCGGAGTACCGCCGCGGCTTCCGCCCGTCCGAGCAGCTCGACACCCCCTACGTGATCGCCGGAGTGAACGCCATCGCGGCCGACACCACCGCCGACGCCGAGCGCCAGTTCGCCGAGATGAAGCGGGCGCGCCTGCTGATGCTGCTGCGCCAGAGCGGCCAGATCCCGCTCGACCAGCAGTTCTCGGACGACGAACTCGACAGCCTGCTGAGCGCCCCGGTCGGCGCGCACGTGGCGAGCATGACCCACTACACCGGAGTCGGCACCGGCGACGAGGTCGCGGACTACGTGGCCGGATTCGCCCGCTCGGCCGACGCCGACGAGGTCATCGTCGCCCACGCGTCGCTCGCGACCCCCGCCCGCCTGCGCTCGGTGGAGCTGCTGGCCGACGCGCACGCCCGCGTCGCGGCGTGAGCGCCTGAGGCCCGGATCCCGGCGCCGGCGCCTGCAGAAGTGAGGCTGAGAGGCCGGATATCGCGCACTCCACGCGATTCCGGCCTCTCCGCCTTACTTCCGACGGTCCGGCGCGCGGATCTCGTCCGCAACCGAGGGCCAGAGCCGGCGAACGGCCCGGAACGGCCTCGCCACACCCTCCCGACCTCGGTTCCGAACGCGTCCTCAGGCCAGCCCCGCCCCGCCCACCGCGAGGCTCACCACCACCGTCAGCGCCGTCGTCCACAGCACGATCGCGACGCCCTGCCACAGCAGCACGCGCCCCTTCGCCACTCCGGCCCCCGCGAGCATCACCGCCGTGAAGTGCGTCGGCAGCAGCAGCGGCCCCAGCAGGCTCACTCCGGGCACCCCGTAGCGGGTGAACGCGCGCTGGAACTTCTCGCGCCGCGCGGAGGACTTCCGCGTCCGCCCCTTCGTGACGGCCGAGCGCACCCCCGCGCCCAGCAGCACCAGCAGCGCCACGCAGACGAAGTTCCCCACCGCACCTGAGATCGCGGCGATCACCGGGTCGATGCCGCCGATGATCCCGATGGTCGCCGCACCTTCGCCCTCGATGAACGGCACGGCCCCGGCGGCGGCCACCACGAGGGGCTGCACGAGGTCGGGGACCCGGGCGAGGAGGTCCTGGAATCCGAGGATGGCGTCGGCTGCGATGTTCGACATGTCGTCTCTCCGCTCTGCTGACCGCGTCGGCGGCCCTCCCGTCTCTCGGGATGACTCCATCCGACCGGAGTCGCGAGCGCCCGGGCAGTGCCGCCGGGTCACCTCCGCAGGGGAGGAACGCACCCCCGAGGGGTGACATCCGTCATGGTCGTACTGTGGGCGGCATGAGCACTGCGCCCGAGACGATCGACGCCCCGCCGTCCGGCCGCGGCGTGTCGGCCACCTGGTGGTACACCCTCGTCTCGGCGGGCTCCTTCGTGCTCGCCGTGCTGTTCGTCTGGTCCGTGCCGATCCTCGTCGGCGATCCGCAGCCGTGGCGCGTCGCCGCGTACTACGGGAGCGCCGTGGTCTGGTGCGCCGCCTTCGCGATGCTGATCCTGCGCTACCGCCGGGCGCGGGAGGACTCGCCCGTCGGCCCGTCGGCGGTCCTCGTCGTCGGAGTCGCAGCGGCGGCCGGCGGCGGGGTCGCCACCGGCAGCGTGACCTCCGCACTCTCCCTCGCCTTCGCCCTGGTCGGCGTCCTGCCGTGGCCGCAGGGCGTCCGCGGTCGCCTCACCGGGCTCCTCACCGTCGTCCTCGTGGTGTCCGCCGCGCTCGAGCACGAGCGGCTGAGCGCCGGGCCGCTGTCCGCGGCCGATCTCTGGCCGATGATGCTGATCTTCGCCGCCGCCCTGCCGTTCTCGATCGTCAGCATGCTCTGGTGGTGGGACATCGTGCGCGAGCTCGACCGCGCGCGGGCGGCGGAGGGTCGCCTCGCGGCCGCGCAGGAGCGGCTGATCCTCGCGGGCGACGTCCACGACCTGCAGGGGCACCACCTGCAGGTGATCGCCCTGCAGCTCGAGCTCGCCGAGCGCCTCCTCCGCGACGACCCCGACGGAGCCCTCGATCAGCTCCGCGCCGCCCAGCGCAGCGTCGACGGCGCCCGCACCGGCACCCGCGAGCTCGCCACCCGCTTCCGCAGCGTCTCGCTCTCGGACGAGCTCGAGAACGCCGCCGACCTCCTCCGCTCGGCCGGGTTGCGCGTGCAGCTCGACATCGGCCCGGACGCCGACCTCGCGCCCGCCGACGCGCTCGGCCCCGTGGTCCGCGAGAGCACGACCAACATCCTCAAGCACGGCGGAGGCGAGTCCGCCCGCCTGCGGCTCGCCCGCGACGAGGGCGAGTGGCGGTTCCACGCCGAGAACGACCTCCCCGCCGAGCCCGAGGCACCCGACGAGCAGGGCGCCGGCATCGCCGGCATGACCGAGCGGATCGAGCGCGCCGGCGGCACCCTGCGCACCCGTCCGACGCGGCGCACCTTCGAGCTCGAGGCGCGCCTGCCCGTCGGAGGTGCGCGGTGATCCGCGTGCTCCTCGCCGACGACGAGGACATGATCCGCACCGCCCTCGCCGCGCTGCTCCGCCTCGAGGACGACCTCGAGATCGTCGGGGAGTGCCGCGACGGCGAGGAGGCGGTGGCCGAGGCGCTGCGCCTCGAGCCCGACGTCTGCCTCTTCGACGTCGAGATGCCGGGCATGGACGGCATCGAGGCCGCGGAGCGACTGCGCCGGTCCTCAGCGACCCGCGTCGTGGTCGTGACCCGCCACGCCCGCCCCGGGGTGCTGCGCCGCGCGTTGGCCGTCGGAGTGGCGGGCTTCCTCCCCAAGTCGCGCCGCGCCGAGGACGTCGCGCAGGTCATCCGCCTCGTGGCGAGCGGACGCCGCTACGTCGATCCCGAGATCGCCGCCGACGCTCTCGCCACGACGCGCAGCCCCCTCACCGACCGCGAACTCGACGTGCTCAGCGCCGGCTCCCGCGGCGAGACCATCGGCCAGATCGGAGCCGCGCTGCACCTCTCGAACGGCACCGTGCGCAACCACGTGTCGTCGATCCTCCGCAAGCTGCAGGTCGACACCCGCCAGCGCGCGGTGATCGAGGCCCGCGAGCACGGCTGGATCTGAGCGCGGCGCCCGCGGCTCACCACCCTCTCCGGATGTGGGTTTGGGGAAGTTAGAGCGTTTTAGGAGATCTGGATAAAACGCTCTAACACTCCTAAAGTCGTCGTCATGGACGCCGTCGACAACCCGTACACCCCTAACGCCGGAGCGAGACCCGAGATCCTCATCGGTCGCGACGAGCAGACCGAGGCGTTCCGCACCCTCCTCAGGCGGCTGCGACGCGGCCGGACCGACCAGTCGATGATCATCACGGGTCTGCGAGGGGTCGGCAAGACGGTCCTCCTGAACAGCTTCCGCTCGATCGCCCAGGAGGAGAACTGGGAGGTCATCGAGTTCGAGGCCGTGAAGCACGGCGAAGGCCGTTTCCGCCAGGTCATCGCCTCCCAGCTGAAGGCCGCACTGCTGCGGCTCTCCCCGCGTGCTCGCTGGACGGACCGGAGCCGACACGCTGCAGCGGTCCTCAGCGCGTTCGCGGTGTCGGTCGGTGCTGACGGTGTCTGGTCCATCGGATGGGACGTCCCGCCGGCGGAAGGGCTCGCCGATCACCGGGATCTCGGCCTCGATCTGACCGACGTCCTCGTCGCCGTCGGGGAAGCGGCGGCCGAGCAGGGCGAGGGCATCGTCCTCCTCATCGATGAGGTCCAGTTCCTCGACTCGCCTCAGCTCGAAGCGCTGATCCAGGCCATCCACAAGACGGTTCAGCGGAACCTGCCCGTCACCTTCGTCGGTGCCGGACTGCCGCAGATCGCCGAGCTCGTCGGAGACGCGAAGTCGTATGCGGAGCGGCTCTTCAAGTTCCCCCTCATCGATTCCCTCGATCACGACGACGCTGCAGCAGCGCTCCGGGAGCCGGCTGCGGCGGAAGGAGCGGTGTACGAGGACGAGGCCGTCGAACTCGCCGTCGAGATCACGAGCGGATACCCCTACTTCATTCAGGAGTTGGGCTATCAGGTCTGGACCGTGGCGAGGAACAACCGGATCGTCAAGGAGGACGTCGAACTCGCCAGGGACGCTTACGAAGCGAAGCTCGACAGCTCCTTCTTCCGCGTCCGACTCGATCGGGCGACGCCGCTTCAGACCGCGTACATGCGTGCGATGGCCGAACTCGGCCCCGAACCTCAGAAGGCGGGGGACGTCGCCGTCCTCCTCGAGCGGTCGTCCCAACAACTCGGCCCGACTCGAGCCGAACTGATCGAGATGGGGCTCCTCTTCACCCCTCAGCACGGTTACGCCGCATTCACGGTCCCGGATTTCGACCGCTTCATGAAGCGAGCCGTTCCGATCCTCGAGGTGCCGCCGATCGTGAGCCGAGGCTCCCGCCGGGCGCAGCCCAGCGGCGAGTGACAGTACGACTGGAGGAGCATCGACCACCGCTGCCGGTGACCATCCGCTGGTAGTCGATCGCTTCACGCGGTCGTGGGCATTCGTGCGGTGAGGAGCGCCGTTGACGGAGCCGATCGCGGCCGGCCCGCCCTCAGTGCCCGCGCGCGATCCACTCCTCGCGGTGCGGCGCCTCCGCCCCGATCGTCGTCGAGTCGCCGTGCCCGGTGCGCACGACCGTCTCCGTCGGCAGCGTCAGCAGCCGGTCGGTGATCGACTCGATGATCGTCGGGAAGTCGCTGTAGGAGCGACCGGTCGCGCCCGGCCCGCCCTGGAAGAGGGTGTCGCCCGTGAAGACCGTGCCGAGCTCCTCGGCGACGAAGCACACCGCTCCCGGCGAGTGGCCGGGCGTGTGCCGCACCTCGAGCTCGAGGCCGGCCACGGCGATACGCTCGCCGTCGACGAGCGCCGCGCTCGGCGCACTGTCGGGGTGCACCACGTCCCAGAGCATGCGGTCGGAGTCGTGCAGCAGCACCGGCGCGCCCGTCGCCTCGCGCACGCCCGCCACCGCGTCGATGTGGTCGTCGTGGGCATGGGTCAGCAGCACGGCCACGAGGGTCCGGTCGCCGACCGCCGCCAGGATCGCGTCGGCGTCGTGCGCGGCGTCGATGACGACGCACTCGGAGTCGTCGCCGACGATCCACACGTTGTTGTCGACGTCCCAGGTCCCGCCGTCGAGGCTGAACGTGCCGCTCGTGACGAGGTGGTCGATCCGCGCGCCCATCAGAGCACCACCACCGAGCGCAGCACGTCGCCGCCGGCCATCGTCGCGAAGGCCTGCTCGATGTCGCGGATGCCGATCCGCTCGCTCACGAACTCGTCCAGCGGCAGTCGGCCCTGCAGGTAGAGGTCGGTCAGCATCGGGAAGTCGCGCTCGGGCAGGCAGTCGCCGTACCAGCTCGACTTCAGCGATCCGCCGCGGCCGAAGACGTCGAGGAGGGGGATCTCGAGGGTCATCTCGGGCGTCGGCACCCCGACCAGCACAACGGTGCCGGCGAGGTCGCGGGCGTAGAACGCCTGGCGCCAGGTCTCGGGACGGCCGACCGCGTCGATCACGACGTCGGCGCCGAAGGTGTCCGTCAACTCCTGCACGGCCGCGACGACTCCCGCCTCGTCGAGTCCACTCGAATCGAGGACGTGGGTCGCGCCGAGCTTCTGCGCGGCGACCAGCTTCTTGGGGTCGCGGTCGATCGCGATGATCGTGCTCGCTCCGGCCAGCTTCGCGCCGACGACCGCTGCCGTGCCGACTCCTCCGCAGCCGATGACCGCGACGGAGTCGCCGCGCGTCACGTTCCCGGTGTTCATCGCGGCGCCCAGGCCCGCCATGATGCCGCAGCCCAGCAGCCCGACCGCCGCCGGATCGGCCGACGGATCGACCTTCGTGCACTGCTTGGCGTGCACGAGCGTCTTCTCGGCGAAGGCGCCGATGCCCAGCGCCGGGCTGAGCTCGGTGCCGTCCTCGAGGGTCATCTTCTGGGTGGCGTTGAAGGTGTTGAAGCAGTACCAGGGCTCCGCGCGCACGCACGCCCGGCACTCGCCGCAGACCGCGCGCCAGTTGAGCACGACGAAGTCGCCGACGGCGACGTGCGTCACTCCCTCGCCGATCGCGCTGACCCGGCCCGCGGCCTCGTGGCCGAGCAGGAACGGGAAGTCGTCGCTGATCCCGCCCTCGCGGTAGTGGTAGTCGGTGTGGCAGACGCCGCACGTCTCGATGTCGACGACGGCCTCGCCGGGCCCGGGGTCGGGGATCACGATGTCGACGAGCTCCACGGGAGCGCCCTTCGATCGGGCGATGACGCCGCTCACAGTGGTGGGCATGGGGGCTCCTTCGTCGGTGCGGGGTGGTGCTCGGAACCGTTCCACCGTACCGGCCGGCGGGTCGCCGGCTCCCGGACGCTGGTCGGCCCCGGCCTCGGACGGCGGCCGACGCGCTCGCACCGCCCACTAGGGTCGGGGGCAGCGCCGCTACCGCCGTGCTCGGAGCGGAGGAGGACGGCGTGGAGCGCAGGCAGGCCGAGGATCACGTCCGCGCGGCGCAGAGCCGGTCCGAGTCGTTCGGGCGCGGTCGCCTGGTCTCGACGTACTCGGTGCGGCACCGTCCCGGGCTCGATGTCGCGTTCGTGCTCGACGGCGCCGCGGGCGACTTCCAGATCGGCATGGGCGCCGCCTCCGACGACTACAGCTCGGTGATGTCCCTCGGAGTCGACAGCCGCGAGGGCCGCCTGCGCGCGGTGGGCCTGTGGACGGTCGACGGCCGAGCCGAGAAGCTCACCGCCCGCATCCTCCTCCAGGACCGCGGACTGATCGTCGTCGAGGCGACGCCGCTGCCCCTGGCGAAGCGCCCTCGATCCCTCAAATGCTGGTCGTTCCTCCGCCAGGACGGAGTCGACCACTACTCCGACGTCGTCGGCTTCGTCTCCCCCGAGCTGGCCGCCCTGCCGCCGGTGCCCCTGAGGACCTACCCGCGCTGACGGGCCGGCACGCGTACCGTGGGCGCATGCGCCCCACGATGACCCCGACGGCCGCCTTCGTCATCGCCGCACTCTGGGCGGGCATCAGCATCTGGGGATTCGCGATCCCGAACACCGGATTCGCGGTCGGCGGCCTGGTGGTCGCCCTCGCGTTCGCAGGTCTCGGCGTCTACCGGCTGCGGCGACGGCCCCGTCGTCACGACTGAGCGTCCGAGCGGACCCGCGTCCGCGCGCGGGCCGTCCAATGGTGCGGCAGCTCCTCGACCGGCGGTTCCCCCGCGACGAGAGCCAGACCCCTGAGGTAGTGGTCGTCGACGGTCACGACCGTGATCGTCCGGAACCGGTAGCCGAATGGTCGCTCGTGCCAGGTCCCGTCCGGCCGGATCTCCGAGAGGTAGAGCCAGCGGCCGACGAGCTCGTTCGGCACCCCGACCCAGAGGGAGTCGTGCCTCCGGTCGCGTTCGATGCTCGCGAGCACTCCCGGTCGCAGGAGCGCCGCGAGCATGCCGGCGGTCGTGTCCAGATCCGAGGGCTCCACTCCACTCGGCGCCTGCGGCGGCCACTCCGGCTGGACGGAGGCGGAGCGGCTCTCGAACGACCGGTCATGCCGTACCCGCGAGATCTCGCGCGACCGGACAGCAGTGACTCCGTCGAAGTAGCCGCCCGCCATGATCCGCGCGAGCAGCACCCACTTCGCGCCCACGCCGATGACGAAGCCGTCGATCGACTGCCCGGGCCGTGAGACGCGCTCGAGCCGTACGAGCCGCTGCGACGCCGCAGCCGCCTCGAGTCTGCTGCGGATCTCCGCTGGGGAGGACATCATGCTCGATCCTCGCGTTCTCCCACGGTACGGCCATCGACGTAGCTCCGCAGGAACGAGCGCACCGCGACCCTCCGGGCCCCCTCGAGCCGCTGATCCGCTATCGCCTCGAAGCGCGTGCCCAGCAGGGTGGGATCGATCAGTCCGGCGGTGATCAGCGCGTGGACGAACTCCTTGTCCTTGATGTCGTTGCGTCCGAGCTTGGCCGCGCACAGGTCGTGCGGTTCGAGGCAGAGTCCGGTCGAGCCGCCCTCGACCTCGACCCGGACGACGCGTTCCGCCCATCCTTCAGGCAGATACGCGGTGCGCACGCTGACGCCCTGGACGTAGAAGCCGTGCTCGTCGTCGAAAGGGGACCATTCGCCCACGAGAACATCGATCCGCGTCGCCAGCGACTCCTGCGCATCGTCCTCGAGCGGAGCGATGTCGGCCTCGCGGGACATCGTCGCGCGCTCCGGAAGGACGTCCTCGGAGTAGCTGCCGAGGATCGCCTGCGATCCGATCACGAGGACCCGATCCTGCTGAACGATGCGAGCCGCCGTCGCGATCGCGAGTTCCAGCTCTTCTCTTCTCATCGCGCGGCCCGCGCGATCGCCCGTGCGCGTTCCTCCTCGCTGAGCACCCCGGCGAACGGCGAGATCTGGCGCATCTCGATCGCGCGGAGGGAGGGGGAGAGCATCACGTCGACCAGGCGGCCGATCTCCCGCTGCGCGGCCAGGTCGCTCCAGAGCTCGAGGAGCGCGACGGCGCCGCCGCGAACGCGCGACCGCATCCGCCGGACGTTCTCCGGGACGCGATCGAGGACGTCGTCCGGACGGTCGACCAGCTGACGGGCCACCGCCCGATGGAGTTCGAGCGCGACACGATCCTCGCGACGTTCCAGCGGGGTCGACGAGTGGAGCGCGATGTCCTCGGCCTCGATCGACGTCCCCATGGCCCCGAGCGCACGCTCCAGAGTGGATCGTCGGAGAACTCCTCGCGCCTCCGACTGCTCCCACTGCGTGACCGCGCTCGGCGCGACTCCGGCTCTGCGTGCGAGATCGCGGACGCCCAGGCCCAAGCGCAAACGGGTTCTTCGCAGCATCGGACACCTCCCTGTTCAGTTTAGAACTGAACAGTCGATCTGCAGAGGCTGAGGCGGAACACGACGTGGGCTCGGACGCCGACGGTCGAGGCATCGCTGCCTCCCGCCGCGCACCCCCGCCCAGCTTCTCGGCGGCTCCACCGCAGTCCCTTCCCAGGTTGGCGAGTCGGACCCTTCGCTACAGTTGTCCCCAGCAAGGGGAGTACTCCCGTCTGCGGTGAGCCCGTCATTACGGATGCGACAGAGCATCCCGGGCCATCGGCTCCGCCCGCGAAGACCTCAGGTCCGCGGCGGAGTGGAGGAGACCTTGGTGTCATCCCGACCACCCACCCCTTGGAGTACGCCGTGCAGGTCACCCCCGCCGTCTGGCTGATCACGATCGCCGTGACGATCGCCTTCTTCGTCTACGAGTTCTTCGTCCACGTGAGGAAGCCCCACGAACCGACCATCGGCGAATCCGCCCGCTGGTCGGCCTTCTACATCGGCCTCGCGCTGCTGTTCGGCGTCGGTATCGGCGTCGTCGCCGACTGGCGCTACGGCGGCGAGTACTTCGCCGGCTACCTGACCGAGAAGGCGCTGTCGCTCGACAACCTCTTCATCTTCCTCATCATCATGAGCGGCTTCGCGGTGCCGAAGAAGTACCAGCAGAAGGTGCTGATGATCGGCATCGTCATCGCGCTGATCATGCGCGGAGCCTTCATCGCCGTCGGTGCGGCGCTGATCGAGAACTTCTCGTGGGTCTTCTACCTGTTCGGCGCCCTGCTCTTCGTCCTCGCCTACCAGCAGATCAAGGGCGACCACGGCGACCCGTCAAACAACGCCTTCATGCGCCTGGTGCGCCGCATCCTCCCCGTCACGGACGAGTACCACGGCGACAAGCTGACCGTGAAGAAGGACGGCAAGCGCTTCGTCACTCCGATGCTGCTGACGATCGTCGCGATCGGCTTCATCGACCTCGTCTTCGCGCTCGACTCGATCCCCGCGATCTACGGCCTGACCAGCGAGGCCTACATCGTGTTCACCGCGAACGCCTTCGCGCTGATGGGTCTGCGCCAGCTGTTCTTCCTCATCGGCGGACTGCTCGAGCGCCTCGTCTACCTCAGCCAGGGCCTCGCCGTGATCCTCGCGTTCATCGCCGTGAAGCTCGTGTTCCACGCCCTGCACGTCAACGAGGTGCCCTTCATCAACGGCGGCGAGCCGCTGCTGTGGGTGCCCGAGATCCCGATCTGGTTCTCGCTCACCTTCATCGGAGCGACGATCGCCGTCGCCACGATCGCGAGCCTGCTCAAGACGCGCGGCGACCGTGGCAAGTCCGACCGCGCGAGCGTCGAGGGCGAGCCGATCGAGACCGCGAAGGACGTCGACTCGCGCACCGACGCGTAGCACTCCTCACCGCACGCAGCGCCGCCCGGGAGGCCGTTCCTCCCGGGCGGCGCTGCGTTGTGAGCGGCGCTGTGCCGTAGGGCGGCGCCGTGCCGTCAGCGCTCGAGCACGAAGTCGACCGGCGTCGACACCACCCCGTTCGCCTGCACGGTGACGGAGTGGGCGCCCGGATAGTGCCGCCGGGTCGTGATCTCGCGGAACGAGTGCGTCCGGGTCACGGTCGTCCTCTCGCCCGCGGCGAGGCGCCGGGTCGCGAGCCGGAAGGTCTTGGGTCGGACGGAGCCGTCGGCCCGTTGGAAGCCGATCGAGTAGTCGATGACGACCGTCGCCTCCGTCCCGCCCTCGTTGACGATCTCGGCGGAGATCTGGACGGAGCCGCCCCAGGGCACCGCGTCGACGGAGAGACTCGGGCGGCCGACCCGCAGCAGTCCGCCGTCGAAGCCCGCGAGGACGAGGGCGGCCGGGTGGCCCTTCTTCAGCAGGGTCCGGAGCGCGTGACGCACCACCCGAGGCGTGTTCGCGTCCGGGTCCGCCGCCCAGCCGGCGGCTGTCTCGATCACGAGCTCCGGATCGACGCGACTGAGGTCGTTGAGGTGGTTGGCCGTCGAGCGGCGCACGTACTCGGACTCGTCCCGATAGGAGACGTCGAGGATCCCCCGCGTCGCGCGCGGGTTCGCGAGCAGCCACGGCACGCGCTTCGCCCAGGGCAGGAAGGCGCGCGAGCCCTCGGTGGCGAGCCGCCGCACGTGCTCGTTCTCGTGGTCCGTCCAGGTCAGCATCACGGCGAGCGCCCGCTCCGGACGCGCGATCAGCAGGTCGCGGATCGCGAACTCGCCGGTCAGTCCGACCGTGAGCCGGGCGAGCAGCGTGAGCGCCGCGTCGAAGTGCTCGGCGGATCCGCTCTCGAGAGCGCGGACGGTGACGAGCTCGGTGACCGGCCAGATCATCCAGCCCTCGAGGAGCGGCTGCTCGACGAGGTCGAGGACGAGGCTCTCGACGGCCGGGAACCCTGCGGGCAGGTCGCTCAGCAGCGCGTCGCGCACGAGGTCCGCGCGCTGTCGGAGCCGGAGGCCGTCCAGCGAGTCGCTCACCGCGGCGAGCGCCGGCAGCTCCTCCGGACCCACCGCCCGGATCGACGCGGCCAGCCGCTCGACGACCTCCGGGCCGATCAGGTCGTCCATCGCGCCCACGGTGCGCCCCCTCCGTCGTGTCGGATCAGGGTCCCATGCGCGCCGCGCTCGGCGTCGGCGGATCCCGATACGCCCGCTCCGCGGGCTACTCGATCAGCAGAGCGCGCCGCCCCACCCCGCAGCACCTCCCGAACCCCTTGCTGGTCGAGCAGCCCCGCAGGGGCGTATCGAGACCCGCGTCCGCCGAGGACCGACCCCTCAGATGTCCGTCCGGTCCACGTCCACCACCTCGCGCCGCAGTTCCGCGGTCACGTCCCGCTCGCCCGCGACCGAGGCCACCCGGAGCGTCACCCGCTCGACCGGCACGACGGTCCTGGTGATCCCGATCCGCTCCTCGTGCAGGATCACGACGACCGGCTCGACAGACGCGGCGGCTCCGTCACCCGGCAGCGGATCGTCGCCGGGCAGCGGCTCCCGCACGAGCCGGATCTCCTCGCGGCGGACGTCGACGGTGATCGTCCGCTGCTCGGTGACGACGACGCGCTCGAGCCGGACGCGCTCGGTGGCGAACCGCCGCGTCGAGACGACGAGTCGCTCCTCGTGCAGAACGACGGACGGAGGGGTCTCGGGCGATGCGCTCATGCGAGGAGCCGGGAACAGGGATGCATGGTCTCTCCGATGCGATGCGAGGAGCGAGCCGGCGACGGGAGCGCCGGGGAAGAAGGGAACGGCCGGCCCCACTCCGAGGAGCGGGACCGGCCGGAGGAGTGCTGCTCGGGTCAGACCGCGCGGCGCGCGCTGGTCTTCTGACCGGTCTGCTGCTTCGCGGCCTCGGCCGCGCGCGAGGCCTGCTCCGTCACGGACGGGGCGTTCTTCGCCTCCTGCTGGATCTTCGGCGCCTCGGCCTCGGCCTTGGTGAGGATCGCCTCCCAGCGCTGCTGCATCGGTTTGATGAGGCCGCCGCCGGCACCGACGATGATGACGCCGGCGATGATCGCGAGCACGGCGATGAGGATCGGCGTGGTGACGGTCGTGGCGACCTCGATCTGGTTCAGGGCCGCGGTGGCTCCGAGGAACAGGATGAAGATCGCGACGATGTTGCCGAGGAGCTTGCCGTAGGAGAGTCCGCCCAGGGTGTTCTGGATGAGCCCCTTGGCGCCCGCGGCGATCGCGGCGGCGATCACGATGATGATGATCGCGACGATGATCTTCGGCAGGAAGCCGATGATGCCCTGGAGCAGATCGCTGACCGGGTTCGGGCCGAAGACACCGAACGCGAACTGGAGCACGAACAGCACGAGCGTGTAGTAGATGATCTTCGACACGATGTCGGAGGCGTCGAGCTTCGAGTTCGCGAGCGCCTTCTTGATGCCGCCGCGCTCGACGGCGCGGTCGAAGCCGACCTTGGTCAGCAGGCGCGAGAGGCCCTTCTCGATGAGCTTGGCGACGATGAGTCCGACGATGAGGATGAGCAGGAAGAGCAGCGCGAGCGGGACGAACGCGATGACCGCGGCCAGGCCGTTCTGCAGTGCGGCGGGGAAGTCCATGGGGAGCCTTTCGGGCGGGGAAGGGGCGGGGAAGGGACGGTGCGGCCGATCGGGTCGGCCGCACCGGTGCGCGACTAGCGGGTGCCGGTCTCGTCAGTGGTCGTGGTGCGCGTCGTGGTCGGGTCGACGAGCTCGATCTCCTCGTGGGAGACCTCCTCGTCCACGCGCTGCTGCTCGGTGACGGTCTCGGTGCCGAGGCTGACGCGCTCGACGGGGACGGTCTCCTTGGCGGTGACGACGCGCTCCTCGGTGAGGATCACCTCGTGCTCCTCCTCGCTGAGGTCGGGGCCCGCGAGGGCGTCGCCGGCGTTGGCCTCGGTGATCGGCTCGCGCGTGAGGGTGACCTCGTCGTGGCTGACCGGGACGGTGCGGGTGACCTGCTCGGTGACGATGTGCTTGCGCAGGCGGGCGCGGCCGGCCTCGACCGTCTCGGTGCCCACGCGCAGGCGCTCCTCGGAGCGCGTCATGGCGTCGTCGGTCGTGGGGCCGGAGGTGTCGTGACCCTCGGTGCGGTGGGCGTCGTCACCGCGGCCCGCCGTGTCGTGCCCGTCTGTCACGAAGTCGGTGGTCGAACCGTTGTCGGCGTCCTGGTCGTAGAGGGGGCTCTCGGTGCGGGTGCCGCCGACTCCGTAGTACGAGTACAGGGCCTGCTCGTCGTCGGCGGTCAGGGCGCCGTCGTCCTCGATGCGCGGGGCGTCCTTCACGAACGACTTCTCGTAGGCGACGCGGACCACTCCGCCGTCGAACGAGGCGTCGCTCAGCGGCGCGAACGACTCCGAGGAGCCGAAGAGGCCGGTGCGGATGGTGACCCAGGTGGGCTGCTGGCTGTCGTTGTCGACGTAGACCTGGCCGACGGTGCCGATCTTGGCGTCGTCGGTGCCGTGGACGTCGGCGCCCATCAGGTCGTTGACGGTGCTGCTGTCGATCATGGTGCACTCTCTTTCGCCGGGCACTGGCCCGGATAGCGGTGACGGACGGACGAGCGGTCCGGAGGCGCTCCCACACTGGGAGCGCTCTCCGATTCCCCCGGAGGAGCAGGACCGGCCGCGGAGCGAGCTCGTTCCGTCGCTCCGCTGGGAACGGACTTACGGTGTAAGCCCTGGTGAACCTTACGGTGTAAGCGTCATTAGGGTGGAAGAGCTTGTGCGTCGCTCTCCGACCTGATATCCGGATCGCCCCGAGCACTGCAGAGAGGTGTCATCCGTGGTCGATCACGCACGACCGTCCCGATCCGGCTCGTCCGCGCCGCGGCTCAGCCGCGACCTGATCATCGACACGGCCCTCTCCCACATCGACCGATCGGGAGCCGAGGCCCTCTCGATGCGGTCGCTGGCGCAGGAGCTGGGCGTCGAGGCCATGTCGCTCTACCGCTACGTGCACGGCAAGGAGGACCTCCTCGAGGGCGTCATCGCCGCCCTGATGAAGGATCTCACCGCGACTCTCGCCGACGCGGACGCCCAGCACTGGCAGGAGTTCCTGCAGACCGCCGCCCACGCGGTACGCCGCATCGCGATCGACCACCCGAAGGCGTTCCCCCTGGTCGCGACCCGGCACCCGGCCGCACCCTGGCTGCGCCCGCCGCTGCGGAGTATCGAGGTCGTCAACACGTTCCTCACGACGCTGACGGCCAACGGCTTCACCGACGAGCAGGCCGTCGGCGCCTACCGGTCCTTCAGCAGCTTCCTGCTCGGCCAGTTGCTCCTGCAGTCCGCCGTCCTGGGCGCCGAGACGTCCCCGACGGACCTCCCGCTCGACGAGGGGGACGCCGACATCCCGCAGCGCGACGGCAACCTCTCCCTCGACTCCGCGCCCGAGGTCCGGCGCCTGCGCACCCTGCTCAGCGAGGACCGCAGCACGGAGGAGTTCGAGATCTCCCTCGAGACCCTCCTCGACCGCCTCGACCTGCAGCTCTCGCAGTAGGCGGGCGCCGCCCGGCTCAGCACTGAGTCGCGACCCACCACCGCCCGGACACGCGTATCGAGACCGTCGGGGTTCAGCAGATCGGGACCATGATCACGTCTTCTGGAGAGGGTGGATCTCGACATGCCCGCTGCGCGGGCTACTCGATCAGCAAGCAGGCGGCCATACGCCTGGTGAGACATCTCCTCAGAGACCCGCGCGCATCGCGAGAACCCGCCGGGGCGCGGATCACCCGAAGATCCGCGCCCCCGCGGGCACGACAGTCCTACGCCCTCAGAGCGCGGGAGTCCAGATGCGCATCGTCGACGGCCCGCGGTTCGCCCAGGTGTAGTACGGCCGGAACTCGACGTCGACGCGCCGCTCCACGGAGACCGCCGCGGCCCCGTACGCCCACTCCTCCTCCTGCGCGCCGACCGCCGCGATCGCCGCGCGCGCGCCGCCTCCGGGCGTCGGCACCGGCTCCACCGAGCGGTCGATCGCGATGTGCTCCGTGTCGAGCCCGGCGGGCAGGTCGATCGACTCGACCGCCAGCACGAAGGGTCCGCGCTCGAGCGCGACCTGCCCGCGAACGGCGTCGATGCGCGGGTGGGGCGTCACGAATCGCGCGGTCATCGGGAGCGACAGCCGCACGACCTCGCCTGCGCGGAAGGCGCGCCGCACGGTCACCGTGTCGCGCGACTCCTCGACCGGAGAACCGTCGAGCAGCGCCGATCCGCGGGCCCACGGCGGGATGCGCAGGGTGAGCGAGAACTCCGCGTCCTGCTCGATGCGCACCGCGATCTCTCCGTCGGCGGGGTACTCGGTCTCGACCTGCAGGGCGATGCCGCCGGTCTCGATCCGGTAGGCGCCGTACTGGTGCAGCTGCACGCCGTCCTCGTCTGCCGTCGCGAAGCCCAGCTCGACGCTCGCGAGCGTCCGCGCCGTGTTCGTCGGGCAGCAGGACACCCAGAACCAGGGCGCCCGCAGGCTCGACTGCGCCCGGTCGGTCTCGACGGACTCGTCGGGCTCCACTCCGTCGACCCGCTGCTGCAGGGTGTTCGTGTAGAAGAAGGCGCGGCCGTCGGCACGCGTCGCCGGCAGCACCGCGTTCAGGAGGGTCCGCTCGATCAGGTCGGCGTAGGCGGTGTCGCCCGAGCGCAGCAGCAGCCGCCAGCTGAGCATGTCGGAGGCGATGGCCGCGCAGGTCTCGGCGTAGGCGCGGTCCGAGGGCAGCTCGTAGTCGGCTCCGAACGCCTCGTCCTGATGGTGCGAGCCCATGCCGCCGGTGATGTACGTGCGCCGCGCGACGGTGCTCGACCACTGGCGCCGCACGGCGTCCTCGAGCTCGGCGTCGCCGGTCTCGACCGCCACGTCGAGGGCTCCGGAGGCGAGGTACAGCGCGCGGACCGCGTGGCCGCGCAGCACGTCCGCCTCGCGGACGGGGACGTCGTCCTGGAAGTACTCCGGCCCGAACTGCACGGCGCCGAGGGTGCCCGTGCCGCGGCGCTCCACGAAGAGGCGGGCGAGCTCGAGCCAGCGTCCGTCGCCCGTGGCGCGGGCGAACTCGGCGAGCGCAGGCTCGATCTCGGGGTGCCCGCAGACCGCGACGCGCCCGCCGGTTCCGAACTCCCGCCAGACGTGCTCGGCCAGCCGCCGCGCCACCGCGGGCAGCAGGTCGTCGTGCCCCGTGCGCAGCCGCGCGACGGCCGCCTGGATCAGGTGCCCGAACGAGTACAGCTCGTGCCCCCACTCCAGGTTCGAGTACCGGGCGGGCTGGCCCTCGCGGCCGAAGCTCGTGTGCAGGTAGCCGTCCTCCTCCTGCGCCGCGGCGACCCGGGCGACGAGGGCGTCGTAGGAGGAGGCGAGCGCCGCGTCGTCCGAGCGGCCCAGCTCCCAGGCCATCGCCTCGAGCAGCTTGTAGACCTCCGAGTCGACGAACTCGATGCCCGCGTGGCGGTTCCCGGAGGCGTCCGAGAGGGTGCCGTCGGCCGCGCGGTCGAAGTTGCCGGCCCAGCCCACGCGCTCGATCCACGAGAGGCAGTGGCCGATCACGGCCCGCGCGCCGAGATCCTGGTACTGCTTCCAGAAACCGCCGGTCAGGCGGATCTCGTGCTGCCCGAGCGGGCGCAGCCGACCGGAGCCGGGTGCGACCGGCCCGCCGAGGGCGGTGGTGGTCGCGGGGGACGTCGTGGTCACGGAGTTCTCCTAGGTGGAACGGTCAGTCCTTGACGGCGCCGGCGGTGACTCCTGCGGAGACGTAGCGCTGGGCGACGACGAGGAGCACGGCGGCCGGGAGGGAGGCGACGACGGCGGTCGCCATGATCGAGTTCCACTCCTGGTTGTTGTTGCCGATGTAGCGGTAGATGCCGAGCGTGATCGGCTGCAGGTCGCCTCCGCTGTCGAGCGTCGACGCGAAGACGAAGTCGGACCACGCCCAGAGGAACGCGAAGAGCGAGACCGTGACGACGGAGTTGCGGCTGATCGGCATGATCACGGACGTGAAGGTGCGCCAGGCGCTCGCGCCGTCCATCCGCGCCGCCTGCGTCAGCTCGTCCGGGATCCCCGACATGAACGCGGTGAAGATCAGCACGCCGAACGGCACCGCGATGGTGGAGTCGGCCACGATCAGCCCGGCCACCGAGTTGAGGAGCCCGAGGTTGAGGTAGATGGCGTAGAAGCCCATCGCCATGATGATCGCCGGGATCATCTGCGCGATCAGCAGCACGAACGAGACTCCGTTGCCTCCGCGCGGCCGCAGCTTCGCCAGCGAGTACGCGGCCGGAGCGGCGATGGCGACGGTGAGCGCGACCGTCCCGAGCCCCACGATCAGGCTGGTGCCGAGGAACGGCAGCTGCTCGCGCAGAACCGCCTCGTAGCCGGTGAAGGTGGGCGAGAGCGGGAACCAGTCCGGCGGATCCTTGCGCATCGAGCCGGTCGGAGTGAGCGAGACGTTCACCATCCAGTAGACGGGGAACAGCATGATCGCGGTGAGCGCGATGCCGATCGCGGTCAGCCACCAGGGCCTGCGCGCGGTCACGACTGCGCCTGCTTCCGCTGCACCCGGATGTAGACGACGCCGAACGCGAGGGCCAGGAGGATCAGCAGGTTGCCGACCGCCGCCGCGGGTCCGAAGTCGGGCAGCATCGAGCCGAAGCCGAGCTGGTAGGTCCAGGTCGCGAGCGTGGTGGACGAGTCGGCCGGGCCGCCCTTCGTCATGATCCAGATGATGTCGAACACCTTCAGCGTGTAGACCAGGCCGAGCAGGATCGTGATCGCCGAGACCGGTCGCAGGAGCGGCAGCGTGATGCGCCAGAACTGCTGGGCGCCGGTCGCGCCGTCGAGCGAGGCCGCCTCGTAGAGGTCCTGCGAGATGTTCTGCAGACCGGAGTAGAGGATCACGAGGTTGAACGGGATGCCGATCCAGATGTTGGCGATCAGCACCGCGATCAGCGAGGTCGACGGCGATGTGAGCCAGTTGATCTGCCCGATGCCGAACGACTGCAGGAACGCGTTGACGATCCCGGATTCGCTGTTCAGCATCCACGACCAGGTCGACGCCGACACGATCAGCGGCAGGAGCCACGGCACCAGGAACAGCGCCCGCAGCGTCGAGGAGAGCGGGAAGGTCCGGTAGAAGAAGACCGCCAGCGCGAGCCCGATCGAGAACTGGAACGCGATCGACACGACCGTGAAGACGGCCGTGTGCAGGAGCGCCGGCCCGAAGGTCGCGTCCTGGAACACCTGGATGTAGTTGTCGAACCAGATGAACGCCGCGTCGCCCTGCACGAACGAGCGGACCGTGTAGTCCTTCAGGCTCAACTCGAGGTTGCGGTAGAGCGGGAACGCGTAGAAGACGAGCAGGTAGACGACCAGCGGAGCGAGGAACGCCCAGGCGATCAGCTGGCTGCCCTCGAGGCGCGTGCGGCGCCGGGGCGGAGCGACGACCGCCGGGGCGGCGTCCCTCCGCTCGCCTGCGCGCTGCAGCAGCCGGGCGGTCTCGGTGGTGGTGGTCATGGTCTCTTCCCTCTGACGGCCGGGTCGGTGCGCGCGGCACCGACCCGGCTCATCCGGCTACTTCGTGGCGGACTCGGCCGCGGCCTGCGCGGCCTTCAGTGCGTCCTCGGGCGACTGCGAGCCGCTCAGCGCGTTCTGCACGGCCGTCCAGAGCTGCTCCGAGATCTGCGGGTACTTCGTGCCGAGATCGTCCGAGGTGCGGCCCTTGGCGGACTGCACCGCCTCGACCCACGGCTCGAGGTCGGCGTTCCCGGCGACCTGCGCCTCCTGGGCGGCAGCGGTCGGCGCGATGTACGAGAGCGTGTCGTCGGTCGTGACGAGGTTGTCGGTCGACGTCAGGCACTCGGCGATCGCCGCGGTGGTCTCGTAGCGCGACTCGTCGCTCTGCACCGGGAGGGTGAGGAACTCGCCGCCGGTCGGCGCCGGAGCGGATCCGCCGTCGATCGCGGGGATCGTGAGGATCCCGTAGTCGATGCCGGAGGCCTTCGCGTTGGCCAGCTGCCAGGTGCCGTTCTCGCCGAACGCGTACTCGCCGGTCTCGAACTCCTGCCAGCTGGTGGTCTGCGTGTTGCCGATGACGGAGTTGGGCGCGTAGCCCTTCTCGACCCAGTCGGTCCACAGCGAGACGGCCTGGACGGCCTCGGGCGAGTCGAGCTCGGTGAGCTCGGCGCCCGATCCCCAGAACCACGGGAGGAACTGGAAGCTCCCCTCCTCCGTGCCGATGCCCGAGAACGTGATGCCCTTGCCGCCCGAGGCGGTGACCTTCGCGAGCGCGTCGGTCAGGCTCGCCCAGTCGGTGACGGAGGCGATGTCGACGCCCGCCGCGGCCAGGACGGTCGTGTTGTAGTAGAGCGCGAGGGTGTTGGCCCCGATCGGCACGCCGAACGTGTCGCCACCGGTCTGCCCCGCCGCGAGGATGTTCGCGTCGATGTCGCCGGTCTCGAGCCCGTTCTCGGCGGTGGTGGTCAGGATCCCCGACTCGGCCAGCGTCGAGACGACGGGGTTGTCGACGAGCAGGATGTCGGGCGAGTTGCCCTGCTGCCCTGCGAGCAGCGCCTTGTTGGTCAGGTCGGTGGTGTCGTAGCCGGTGCGCTCGACGGTCACCCCCGCCTCCGTCCCGCAGGCGTCGATGAGCTTCGCCCAGTCGCTGCTCTCGTCGAACTGGGGGTACGGGTCCCAGAACGTGTAGGTTCCTCCCGCGGCCGAGCTGGAGCCGTCTCCGGATCCTCCTGCGCAGCCGGTCAGTGCGGCCGCCGCCGCTCCCAGCGCGACGGCGGCGCTGAGGCCCCGTGCGTACTTCCTCGTCCTCACGGATGTTCCCTTCGTCGTTGACGGGTCGGTTCCGGTCCGCCTTCGCGGTGTTACCGAAACTACTTTCTGCGGGATGAACCTACGCACGCCGCTGTCGGGCGTCAAGAGCACGTTACGTTTCGGCATTTTCGGTTTTTCGCGCACTCGTGCGAGGATCGGGCGGAGCGCTCATCCGCGCCGCCGATCGGAGGACGCCGTGACCCCGCGCAAGCCCACAGGCTCGATCACCCTGACCGACGTCGCCCGCGTCGCCGGCGTCTCGGTCGCCACGGCGTCGAAGGCCCTGAACAACCGCGACCAGGTGCGCGCCGAGACCCGCCAGCGCGTCCTCGACGCCGCCGCCTCCCTGTCGTTCACCCCGAACCCGTTCGCGAAGGCCCTGAACTCGTCGCGCACCGGCACCATCGGCATGCTCACCAGCGACCTCGACAACCGCTTCGTGCTGCCGGTCCTCCTCGGCGCCGAGGACGCCTTCGGCGCCGGCTCCACCTCGGTCCTGCTCTGCGACGCCCGCGGCGACTCCATCCGCGAGCAGCACCACATCAAGAACCTGCTCGCCAAGCGCGTCGACGGCATCGTGATCCTGGGCCGCACCACGAACTCGCGCCCGTCGATCACGAGCACGATCCCCGTGCCGGTGGTCTACGCCTACGCCCCCTCGGAGGATCCCGCCGACTCGTCCTTCACGCCCGACAACGCGCAGGCCGGCGTCCTCGCCGCGGGACACCTGCTCGACCGCGGCCGCCGCCGCATCGCCCTCATCAACGGCGAACCCAGCTACGCGGCCGCCCGCGACCGCGCGGCCGGTGTGCAGCAGGCGCTGACGGAGGCGGGTCTGACGCTCGTCGGCGGCGACGTGCTCTACGGCCAGTGGTCCGAGAGCTGGGGGCGGCAGTGCGCGGAGGAGCTCGTGAACGCGCACCCGGACCTCGACGCGATCATCTGCGCGAGCGACCAGATCGCGCGCGGGGCGCTGGACCACCTGCGCGAGAGCGGGCGACGGGTGCCGCGGGACGTCGCGGTCGTGGGATTCGACAACTGGGATCTGCTGGTCGAGGCCGCGCGGCCGCCGCTGTCGAGCATCGACATGCAGCTCGAGACGCTGGGGCGCGCCGCAGCGGAGGAGCTGTCGCACGCGATCCGCGGCGGAGCGACGCCGGGCGTCCGTCGGATGCCGGTGCGGCTGGTGCCGCGCGAATCATCGGCGTGAGGCGGCGCTCGGGTGCAGACGAGGCTCGCCTGGACGATCGCCTCCGAAGACACCGCTCGCACTCACCTCACCCAGGGTGTGCAGCCGAGAGTGATCAGCACCCGAGAAGAGTCCCGAACCCCGTCGGACTCGGTATGCCCCTCCGAGCATCCTGCTGAGACGACATGAACTCGCGTCCGACGAGGTTCGCGGACGCGGCCCTGAGACGGACGATGTGCCGCGCTCCTCACCCTCCCTGGGTGAGGCCGGTGATCAGGTTGATGGCGACGGCCACCACGAAGGTGCCGAAGAAGTAGGACAGCAGAGCGTGGGCCAGGGCGATGCGGCGTGAGGGGGTCGAGGACCGGGTGATGCTGTCGGCGCTGTACGCCATGCCGATGGAGAAGGCCGTGTAGGCGAAGTCGCTGTAGGACGGGTCCTCGTCCTGGTCGAAGTCGAAGCGGTGGCGGTCGTCGAGGTAGTACATGCGCGCGTACTTGAAGGCGTAGACGGTGTTGATGAGCGCCCAGGCCGCGACGACCCCGACGACCGCGAGGATCGCGGCCGCGGATCCGACGGGGTCCTTCTGCTGGCTGCGGAGGAGCGCGACGACCACGAGGACGAGGCTGAGGAAGGTGGCGGCGATGATGAGCGAGTCGACCAGCTTCCGGGACCGGTCCTCGTGGCGGGCGAGGTCGCGGGTGCGTTCGGGGCCTGCCGGCCACGCCGTCGACCAGGCCCAGACGAGGAACACCGCCGCGGCGATCGCCCAGCCGAGCAGAGGCGACAGATCGGGGACACCGAGGAGCGCGGTGATCGCCGCGACGGCCGCGCCGACGAGTGCGGCCACACCGGCCTTGACTGACAGGTGGGACATGACGGTTCCTTTCCGATCGGTGGTTCGTCGTCCGGTCGCGCGGTGCGGTGATGCTCCGCGCGGAGCTCATCCGGGCCGGGCTCGCGAGAGGGGGACGTAGAGGCCGGCACGCTCGGCGCGGACGGCCGCGAGCGTGCGCGACGTGGCGTCCAGCTTGACCAGGATGTGCTCGAGGTGAGAGGCGACCGTGCGGGGAGCGACTCTCAGCGCCCGGGCGATCTCGAGATTGGAGCACCCCTCGATCACGTGGCCCAGCACCTCGAGCTCCCGCGGTGTCAGGCCCCGCAGGCGCGTCGCGGGGGAGAGCACGACGACTCCGCGGGACACTGCGGCGAGCTCTCTCTCGCAGGCCAGCACCGTCACCCGCACGTAGCCGTCCGGCGACTGCCGGCGTCCGCGGGGCCACAGGAACGAGGCGTAGTTCTGCCCCTCGGCGAGGGCGTCCCTCGCGGCGTCGATCAGAGCCGAATCGGCGGTGAGCAGCTCGTCCGCGGAGAGACCCGGAAGGGAGGCGACGCCGTGGTCCGGGAGGAGGACCACGCCTGCACCGGCTCCGCCGACGACCGAGGCCGACGCGGCGAGCGAGCGGACGGGGTCGATGCCCGAGGTGAGCGTCGGCACGAGTCGAGCGAGGCGTCGGCGGACCGCCGGCGACGGCGGTTCCGCGCTCCGGAACAGCACCGTCATGAAGCCCACGTGCCGGCCCCCGTCCTCGAAGAGAGCGACGGAGAGGGTCTCGTGGAATCCCGCGGGGAGCAGGCACTCCGCCCAGGTCTGCAGGTCCCTCGGGGAGTAGGGGACGTCCGACAGGCTGATGGGGGGCCGGTCGCGATCCGCACCGGTCCTCTCGATGTCGAGCGCCATCTGCGGACCGCTCAGGTAGCGGACGCACGACTCGTCGAGGTCGGTGCTCGCGACCGAGCGGTATCCCGTGCCGTTCGGCTCGGCCAGCGCCATCCACGCGCCGTCGAAGGGGATGTGGTGGTGCAGCTCGTCCAGCATCGCCTGCGCCCGCTCGCGGACCGGGCCCGGGCGCGCGGCCGTCTCGGCGAGGTGGAGCGCAGCAGTGCGTGACACGGGACTCGACCACCTCAGGACCGGGGGCAGGGGATGCGAAGGGATTGTCCGAAGACCGGTGCTTACCGGGATACCACTGCGAGCCCCGTCGGAGGGACCCCCTCGACGGCTCACCGGATCGGCAGTTCTGCCGATGGTGCCTCCCGTTCGGCGGGCGTGAGATCGAGGTGTCGCCCGGTCGACCGACCCGAGGCGGCTTCGACCGAACGTCGCGCACGGAGGGGAACGAGCATGAGAGCAGTGGTGTACGAGGGGCCGCGCACAGTCGCGGTGAGAGACGTCCCGGATGCGCGGATCGAGCGCTCCACCGACGTGCTGGTGCGCATCACGACCACGAACATCTGCGGGTCCGACCTGCACATGTACGAGGGGCGCACCAGCTTCGAGACCGGGCGGTGGTTCGGTCACGAGAACATGGGCGAGGTGATCGAGGTCGGCGACGGCGTCGACAAGGTCAGGGTGGGGGATCACGTCGTCCTGCCGTTCAACGTGGCGTGCGGGCACTGCAAGAACTGCGAGCGCGGGCTGACCAACTACTGCCTCACCGCTCAGCCCGTCCCGGAATGGGCCGGTGCGGCCTACGGATTCGCCGGACATGGGACCGTGGGCCGGCGGCCAGGCCGAGCTGCTGCGGGTGCCCTGGGGCGACTTCAACTGCCTCCGGCTGGGAGAGGACGCGGAGGAGAAGTCCGCCGACTACGTAATGCTCGCCGACATCTTCCCGACCGGCTACCACGCGACCGAGATGGCGGGGGTGAAGCCCGGAGACCAGACCGTCATCTACGGTGCCGGCCCCGTCGGCCTGATGGCCGCGCTGTCCGCCACCATCAAGGGTGCGAGCCGAGTCATGGTCGTGGATCGGCATCCGGATCGTCTGCGACTGGCGGAGTCCATCGGCGCGATCGCCATCGACGACTCGAAGGTCGATCCTGTGGAGGCCGTGCTGGAGTACACGATGGGGCTCGGCGCCGACAACGGCTGCGAGTGCGTCGGCTATCAGGCGCACGACCCCGGCGGCGAGGAGCAGCCGAACCTCACGCTGAACCGCCTGGTCCAGTCGGTGCGCTTCACCGGGCGGATCGGCACCGTCGGCGTCTTCGTGCCGCAGGACCCCGGCGGCCCCGACGAGCTCGCGAAGGAGGGGCGGATCGCCTTCGACATCGGCTTGCACTGGTTCAAGGGCCAGACCCTGGGAACCGGACAGGCGCCCGTCAAGAAGTACAACCGCCGGCTCCGCGACCTGATCGCCGCAGGGAAGGCGACGCCGTCGTTCCTCGTCAGTCACGAGCTGCCGCTCGAGCAGGCACCGGACGCCTACGAGCACTTCGACAATCGGGACGACGGGTGGACCAAGGTCGTCCTCAAGCCCGGGAAGGCGGCGTGATCATGGCCGGAAGAGCGACTGCGGCAGTCGGAGTCGGCATCGCAGGGGTCGCGGTGGGCCTCGTCGCCCGTTCCCTCGTGAAGAAGGAACGGGAGTCCGACGGGGACGGGCCGCACCCGGAAGGGTGGAAGGCGGTCACCGTCCTGGGCGAGGCCCGGGACTTCGAGAGCGGCGGGTATCCCGAGCCGCTGGCGCGTCTGGCGGAGTCGCTCGAGATCCGGATCGATCCGGCCCCCGGGGACAAGGGCTTCGAGGTGCACGCCCGGTTCCGCGAGGGTGCCGATCCCGGGGTGGACGACGATCCGGGCAAGGCGCTGCGCGAGGCTCTGCGCGACGCCAAGCAGATCTTCGAGACGGGCGAGGTCCTGCAGGCGACCCCGAGACCGCACGGAGAACGACCGCGCACCCTGCTCGGTGGCGCGGTCGACGAAGCAGAGGACGAGGCGAAAGGCGGAGGTGTGCTGTGAAGGCTCTGTGCTGGACCGGAGTGAACGAGCTCTCGGTCGAGACCGTCGAGGATCCCGGGATCCTCAATGCTCAGGACGCGATCGTCAAGGTGACCCTGAGCACGAGCTGCGGGTCCGATCTCCACCTCCTGGGCGGGTACGTCCCGACGATGCGAGCGGGCGACGTGCTCGGGCACGAGTTCATCGGCGAGATCGTCGAGGTCGGATCGGCCGTCACGAAGCACCGGGTCGGCGACCGTGTGGTGGTCTGCTCGTTCATCAGCTGCGGGAAGTGCTGGTACTGCCGCAACGAGCTCTACTCCCTGTGCGACAACGGCAACCCGAACGCGGGCATCCCCGAGATGCTCTGGGGCCAGGCGCCCGGCGGCTGCTACGGCTACTCCCACGCGCTGGGCGGGTGGGCCGGCAGCCACGCCGAGTACATCCGCGTGCCGTACGCCGACCAGGGCGCCTTCGCCGTTCCCGAGGGCATCAGCGACGAGCGGGCGCTCTTCGCCTCCGATGCCGCTCCGACAGGATGGATGGGAGCGGACCTCGGCGGAGTCCGACCCGGAGACACCGTCGCGGTCTGGGGCGCCGGCGGTGTCGGGCAGATGGCGGCGCGCGCGTCGCTGCTGCTCGGCGCCGAGCGCGTCATCGTGATCGACCGCTTCCAGGAGCGGCTGACCCAGGTCGAGCAGGTCATCGGCGCGGAGACCATGAACTACGAGACCAGCGAGGTGACGGCCGAGCTCCGCGAGCTGACCGGTGGACGCGGCCCCGACGTGTGCATCGAGGCGGTCGGCATGGAGGCGCACCGCGACGGACCCGATTTCGCCTACGACCAGGTGAAGCAGCAGCTGCGGCTGCAGACGGACAGGCCCACCGCCGTCCGCGAGGCGGTCTTCGCCGCGCGCAAGGGCGGCAGTCTCTTCGTGCTGGGAGTCTTCGGCGGCTTCGTCGACAAGTTCCCCCTGGGGGCGGTGATGAACAAGGGCCTCACGCTCCGGTCCGCTCAGCAGCACGGGCACCGGTACATCCCGATGCTCCTCGAGAGGATGGCGCGAGACGAGATCGTCACCGAGCACCTCGCCACGCACGTCATGCCGCTCGAGGACGGCCCCGCCGGCTACGCCATGTTCAAGGAGAAGACCGACGGGTGCGTGCGGGCGGTCTTCCGACCCTGACCGTCGAGGAACCGCCCCCGCTCCACCCTGAGGAGCAGGGGCGGTTCCGATGGCGACGCCGCCGAAGGCCGCGGTCGAGCGGCTGGCGAAGTCGTCGAGGTCGTAGGTGCCGAGGGGTCGCAGTGGGCATCATGGGACCGTCACCGGGCGGATGTGATCCGGGGCCGGCTACGCCGATCGAGCAAGGGAGACCGATGATGGCAACCCAGGTGAGCAAGGCACTTCTCGTCCGTCTGGAGGCGCTGCCCGGCAAGGCGGACGACCTGCGGGCGTTCCTGAACCAGGGGCTGACGATCGTGGAAGGGGAGCCGAAGACGGTCCGGTGGTTCGCGCTGCAGTTCGGACCCACGTCGTTCGGCATCTTCGACGCGTTCCCCGACGACTCCGGGCGCCAGGCGCACCTGTCGGGCGAGGTCGGCCGAGCGCTCGGCGAGAACACCGGGGTCCTGTTCGGGGAGCCCACCGTCGAAGAGGTCGATGTCGTCGCCGAGAAGCAGCCCGCGTAGGCGCGGCAGGACGACGCTCATGGAGCACCGCCTGTTCGGCCGCCCTCCGTCGGAGGTCTCCGTGATCGGGCAGGGCACCTGGTACATCGACGATGCCCACCGCCCGACCGCCGTGGCCGCGCTACGTCACGGGATCGACAGCGGCATGACGCACATCGACACCGCCGAGATGTACGGCGACGCCGAGCCGGTGGTCGGTGCGGCGATCGCCGGACGGCGGGACGAGGTCTTCCTCGTCTCGAAGGTGCTCCCGAGCAACGCCTCGCGTGCCGGAGTGGTGGCGGCGTGCGAGCGCACGCTGACGCGGTTGGGCACCGACAGGCTGGACTGCTACCTCCTGCACTGGCGCGGCTCGCACCCTTTGGAGGAGACGTTCGCCGGGTTCGAGCAGCTGCGCGAGCAGGGCAAGATCCGGTCGTGGGGCGTGAGCAACTTCGATGTCGACGATCTGGAGGAGGCCTGGCGGTCGGGCGGGGAAGGGCACCTCGCCTGCAATCAGGTGCTGTACCACCTCGAGGAGCGCGCGATCGAGCACGCCGTGCTCCCATGGTGCGAGCGGCAGGGGGTCGCCGTCGTCGCGTACAGTCCCTTCGGTCACGACCGCTTCCCCGATCCGCGGACGCCGGGGGGCCGCGTGCTCGAGCAGATCGCGGCGGAGCACGGTGCGAGCGCCCGGCAGGTCGCCCTGCGCTTCCTCGTGCGCCGGCCGGCCGTCTTCGCCATCCCCAAGGCCTCCACCGTCGCGCACGCCGACGACAATGCAGGGGCGGGCGCACTGGAGCTCAGTACCGCCGAGCTCGACCGGATCGACGCCGCGTTCCCCCGCGGACCGCGACCGCGCCGGCTGCCCATGCTGTGACGTCGACCTCTGCTCGACGCGCGCTACGAGCGGAGGGTGTCGGAGGGGTTCTCGGAGAACGTTGCGCGATAGCTGGCGGCGAATCGGCTGAGGTGGATGAACCCCCATCGAGTGGCCACCTCGGTCACGCTGACAGCTTCCGGCGCGGCGACGAGCAGTTCCTCGCGGACCCGCTCGAGCCTCTGCCGCCGTAGGTAGGCCATCGGTGTCGTGTCGAGAGTGCGGCGGAACGCCTCCTGAAGGCTGCGAGCACTCGTCGATACGGCCGCCGCCAGTTCGGTCACGGTCCACGGATGCTCAGGCCGGCGCCGCAGGAGCTCCACCGCCTGCGAGAGAGGGCGTGGGCCGCCCTTCGGTGCTGGTCCGGTCAGCTCCGACGAGTAGTTGTGCGGCTGCCCGAAGAGCAGGCTGTGCAGCAGGACCTGCTCCAGCCGTTGCAGTGCCAGCGGGTGCGCCAGGGGCCCGGACGCCTGGTCGGACGCGCCGTCGATCAACTGCAGCGCCTGGAGGACGAGCCGACTCGCGGGTGTGCTCAGGTCGATCTCGGAGGCGAAGTGGACAGGCGCGAGATCATCTCGCCCGAGCAGAGCCTCCACTTCGAGCTGCATCAGGTCGCGGGGGATCATCACGGAGAGTTGCGCGAAGTCGTCGCTGCAGTCGAGCTCGACCGATTCGCCGGGCACGAAGGCGCCCGCCGTCGTCGAGGAGGCGTGAACGGGCGCACCCGCACCTGCGCGCATGACCGAACGCCCGTCCATGGGGATGTCGACGTGATAGTCCTGCGCTTCGACCGTCTCGATCCGCACCGCCCCCCGGAACCTCATGAAGCCGCAGGTGATCCGCCCCACGAGCAGAGCGTTCAGGTGCATCCTGACGTCGTCGTCCGACCGCGCCGCGGGAAAGCCGACCGGGAGGAAGGCCTCGGACAGTGCCTGCCGCGTCTCGTCGAGACCGCGCGTCGACGCCATGCGTCGACTCGCGAACATCTCCGCCGAGCCGGTTCTCATCCCGTGATCCTCAGCCGCGCCCGCTTCCTGCTGCAGTCGGCCGCTCGCGCGGAACGGACACTCCTCCGCGTGCAACGGATAGAGGCGGGCGCACACCTCTGCCTACCCTGGAATGCCGCTGAGATTCCCCCGCTCAGCGCTGCGCGGTGGCCGAACTCTTCGGGTGAGGGCGGCCACCGCCCCACCACCCGGTGAACTGCTGACACGGACACGGATCCTCCCGTCACGTCGCCGCTCCCACCGTCCTGTTCGTCTGCGGTCTCGGGCGGCGCGCGCGTCGATGCTGCCGGCGAGCGACAAGTGGTCGCTCACCGATCGTCGAGGCGCGGAGGACGCGCGCCTCGAGGTTCTGTTCCGACGCTCTGACGCGATCGTCGCCTCCGGCGAACGGTGCTCGTGCTCAGGAGGAGGAAGCCGGCACCCGTGGCGGCGAGGGATGCCGGCGCCGGGAGCGCACTCGTGACGACGAGAACGACTCGAGCCTCCGTCTTGCTCGGACCGGTTGACGCTGAGGGGCTGCGTCGCGAGCGCGATCGGACCCTACGTCGCCGGCGCCGCAGTCGTGTCGACGACGACGAACGCGTCGAGGATCACGTTCGACCCCGTGGACGCAGGATTGCGCCCCGTCCCGCGAGACACCGTGACCTCGTGCGGCCCCGCGGCCAAGGGCCCGCTGCTCCACACCGTCTGCTTCGCCCGCGACGTCGCGCTGTACCGGTCGACGCTCGCCACCTTCACCCCGTCCAGCTCGACCTCGTTGATCCCCGACGAACTCGTGAGGCGACTCACCCAACTCACCCCCGTCCCCGTGAACCGCAGCGTCGCCGACGCGCCCGCCGTGCTCGAGTGCGCGATGCTCCCGCCGCTGTCCGACGCCGACGTCAGCGTGGACCACGTCCCGGTCGTCACGATCCGATCCGACCCGTTCTCGTACGTCCCCGCGCCCGGAAGCGCCGACGGAGGCGGCGGTGCGGCGGTGACGACGAACGCGTCGAGGATGAGGTTCGAGCCCGTGGCCGCAGGGTTGCGCGTGGTTCCACGGGAGACGGTGAGCGTGTGCTTGCCCGCGGGAAGAGGACCGCTGCTCCACACCGTCTGCTTCGCACGGGACGTCGCGCTGTACCGGTCGACCGTCGCGACCTTCACTCCGTCGAGCCGCACCTCGTTGATGCCCGAGGACGAGGTGAGGCGGCTCACCCAGCTGATCCCCGTGCCCGTGAACGCGAGCGTCGCCGAAGCCCCCGCCGTGCTCGAGTACGCGATGCTCCCTCCGCTGTCCGACGCCGACGTCAGCGTCGACCACGTCCCGGTCGTCGCGATCTTGTCGGAGCCGTTCTCGTACGTCCCCGCGCCCGGGAGAACCGCCGACGGCTCGCTCACCGGTCCCTCGGCGAGCCACCGGGTGAAGTACTCCAGCATCTCCTTGTTCGTGAAGCTCGGAGCGGCGTGCCCGTTGGTGCCCTCGCCCGGATGGGAGCGGAGGGTCGCCTCCTTCGCGACCGGGAGCGCCCTCGCATGCAGCGCCATGCCGTGCTTCGCGAAGGGCACGACGACGTCGTCCGGTGAGCCCGTGATGCGGAGCCGAGCGTTGCGCCAGACCTCCTGGGGAAGACGAGCAGGATTCGCGGCGGCGATGGCCGCGGCGTCGCGGAAGTAGGGCAGCACCTTCTGCGGCTCGCTGGCCGCGCGCTCCTCCAGGTCGTAGGAGCTGCTGGCGAGATACGCACCGAGGACCCTCGGGACCAGCCGCTTGCCGTAGGCCCAGGCGAGCAGTGGACCGCCACCGGAGTCCGAGCGCAGCAGGCTCGCCTCGATGCGCCAGAGAGATGACGCCCATGCAGCCACCGCGACCTGGATCTCGATCGCCCTGTCACTGGTGTAGGTGCCGCCGCCGTAGGTCGGGCAGATGCTGACGATCCCGCGATCCACCGCCAGGTCCGCCGAGTAGGCGAAGGCGCTCGAGAGCGCGGTGTGGTTGGCGTTGAGGGAGTGGTAGTACCAGAGCATCGTCGCTCCGACGCTCTGCGAAGGCGGGGCGGCGTGCGGGACGAACAGTCGGGATCGGTCTCCCGCGACGACGACGTCGATGATCTCGTAGCGCTTCCTCCCCGTGCGCGACGTCGCGGTCGCCATCCGGGACACCTCGCCGGGGAGCTTCGGGACCGCACCGAGGTCGCCCGCGGCGACGGCCGGGGTGGCGAAGGCGACGGCTCCCGCGCCGGCCACGGAGGCGGCGAGGATCGTCCGCCTGGACGGAGTCCTTCTCTCAGACATGGTCATCGAGCCTCTCCGCTCGTCTCTCTGCGAAGACGAACGACCGAGCGGAGGGAAGAGATGCAGACGCCGAGCGGCTGCTCGGATCCCTTGTGCGGCCTGTGCTCCGAGGAGTGTATGCAGGGGGCCGAACGGATGTCACGGGCATTGTGCGAAGTCGTCCGGCCCGGATCGAGGACGGCTCCGCCCGCTGATCACGCCGGTGTCGGCCTGATGGTGACACCGCGTCGGAGCCCTCCCAGACAGGAGCCGCTCCGCCGCCCTGTACGGAGCGGCCTCCTCCACGATCGCCTGCCCCTACCCGCGCCCCTCCGCCGACTCCCGAGCCTCCGCCACCCGCATCGTCCCGCCCGCCTGCGCCGCGAACGCCCGCGCCGTCGCCGCGATCGTCCGCTGCATCACCCGCACCGCCGCCGTCGGCGCCAGGTCCGCCGGCCGCGCGAGGCTGATGGTCCGGGTCAGCCGCGTCGGCTCCTCGATCCGCACGGACCGCAGCCCCGGCCGCCCCTGCAGCACCATCGCCGGCACGATCGCGACGCCCAGGCCCCGCTCGGCGAAGCGCAGCACCGCGTCCATCTCCGCCCCCTCCAGCACGACGTCGGGCGTCAGTCCGGCCGCCGAGAACGCCGCGTCGGTCGTGCGGCGCAGGTCGTAGCTCGAGTTGAAGACGATCTGCGGCAGGCGGGCCACGGCCGCCAGATCGAGCGCGCCCGACTCCGCCAACGCGGGCTCCGCGGCCGACGAGACCACGACGAGCTCCTCGACGAGCAGCGGAGTCACGGTGAACGCGCCGAGGGCCGCCGCGGTCGACGTCGTCACGAGCGCGAGATCGAGCTCACCCCGGGCGAGGCGGTCGAAGAGGCTGCGCGAGCCGTCCTCGGCGAGGTGCAGCTCGATGGCGGGGTGCGCCGCGTGGAACGCGTGCAGCACCTCGGCGACGAGGCTGATGCAGAGCGTCGGAGTCGCGCCGAACCGTACCCGGCCGCGCTCGAGCCCGGCGAGTTCCGCCAGCTCGCGGCGCACCGACTCCGCGTCGGCGAGCATGCGCCGTGCGAGAGGCAGGAGGAGCTCGCCGGCCGAGGTGAGCGTGTTGCCGGCGCGGGAGCGGTGGAACAGCTCCGACCCCAGATCCTGCTCCAGCGCGGCGATCTGGCGGCTCAACGAGGGCTGCGCGAGATGCAGCGACTCGGCTGCGCGGGTGAAGCTGCCCGACCGCGCGATCTCGACGAATCCGGTCAGCTGCTCCAAGTTCACGAACATAGCCTAAGCGCATCGCCAGCAGGCGGAAGATGCATTGGAGTAATCGAACGCTGAAACCTAGCGTGGAGGCATGACCACTTCAGCGACCACCACCCCGGAGCGCCGGATCTCCACCTCCGTCCTCGTCATCGGCACCGGCGGCTCGGGCCTGCGCGCCGCGATCGAGCTGGCCGAGGCCGGCGTCGACGTCCTCGCGCTGGGCAAGCGCTCGAAGTCCGACGCCCACACCTCGCTCGCGGCCGGCGGCATCAACGCGGCCCTCGCCACGATGGACCCCGACGACAGCTGGCAGCAGCACGCGGCCGACACCATCACCGAGTCGTACCTGCTCGCGAACCCGCACACCGTCGAGATCGTCACGAAGAACGCCGCCCGCGGCATCCAGGACCTCGAGCGCTACGGCATGCCCTTCGCCCGCGAGGACGACGGCCGCATCTCGCAGCGCTTCTTCGGCGCCCACACCTACCGTCGCACCGCCTTCGCGGGCGACTACACCGGCCTCGAGATCCAGCGCACACTCGTCAACCGCGCCGCTCAGCTCGAGATCCCGATCCTCGACACCGTCTACGTCACGCGCATCCTCACCAACGACGACGGCGCCGTCTTCGGCGCCTACGGCTTCGACCTCGTCGACGGCACCCGCTACCTCATCCACGCCGACGCCGTCATCCTCGCCGCGGGCGGCCACAACCGCATCTGGCGCCGCACCTCCTCGCGCCGTGACGAGAACACGGGCGACTCGTTCCGCCTGGCCGTCGAGGCCGGCGGACGCCTGCGCGACCCCGAGCTGGTGCAGTTCCACCCGTCGGGCATCATCGAGCCCGAGAACGCGGCCGGCACGCTCATCTCGGAGGCGGCGCGCGGCGAGGGCGGCATCCTCCGCAACGGACTCGGCGAGCGCTTCATGCACAAGTACGACCCCGAGCGGCTCGAGCTCTCGACCCGCGACCGCGTCGCGCTGGCCTGCTACACCGAGATCAAGGAGGGTCGCGGCACGCCGAACGGCGGAGTCTGGCTCGACGTCTCGCACCTGCCGCGCGAGACGATCATGACCCGCCTCCCCCGCGTCTACCAGACGATGCTCGAGCTGCAGATGCTCGACATCACGACGGACCCGATCGAGATCGCGCCGACCGCGCACTACTCGATGGGCGGCGTCTGGGTCCGCTCGGACGACCACAGCACCGACGTCCCCGGCCTCTACGCCATCGGCGAGGCCTCCAGCGGCCTGCACGGCGCGAACAGGCTCGGCGGCAACTCGCTGATCGAGCTGCTCGTCTTCGGCCGCATCGTCGGACAGGCCGCCGCGGAGTACTCCGCGTCGCTGACCGCGCAGACCCGCTCGGCGGCCTCGCTGCAGGTCGCCCGCGACGAGATCGCCGACCTGCTGGCCGCCGACGGCACCGAGAACGTCCGCGCCCTGCAGCGCGCCATCCGCAACACGATGACCGAGCACGCCGGAGTCGTCCGCGACGAGGCCGGCCTTCTCGCGGGCCTCGCCGAGCTCGACGCGATCGAGGCCCGCATCGCCGACATCGGCGTGCACCCCGACATCGCCGGCTTCCAGGACCTCGCGCACGCCTTCGACCTCAAGTCCGCCGCCATGGCCGCCCGCGCCACCCTCGAGGCCGCCCTCGAGCGCCGCGAGAGCCGCGGCTGCCACAACCGCAGCGACTACCCGGATCTCGACCCGGCCCTTCAGGTGAACCTGGTCTGGTCCCCCGCCACCGGGATCACCCGCGAGCAGATCCCCGCGGTCCCGGAGGAGATCCAGTCCCTCATCCGCGAGGTCGCCACCGCAGGCAAGCTGCTCGAGTAGTCGGGCACCCCCGCACGACGCCGACCCTGCTCAGATCGGGCCGGCGTCGTGCCGTCTCAGCGCGGCAGCACGCCGTCCGGACTCCGCCACTCCGGATGCCGGCCCTCGACCCGGTGCCGGTACCCGCCGTCACTCCTCCGGCATCGAGAAGTCCGCGAAGTCGAACCCCGGCGACACCAGGCAGCTCACCACCGCGTCCTCGGTCGACGGCAGCGTCCGCTGCCACACGTCAGCCGGCACGAGCGCCTGCACCGCCAGCCCGTCGACCGCCGACCCGAGCAGCACGGTCTCCCCGTCCACCGGCTCGTCACCGTTCCCGCCGAACTGCAGCGCCACCCGCCCCGGTCCGTTCCAGATCCACGTCTCGGCCGACGACACCCGATGCCACGCCGAGCTCTCACCGGAGGGCAGCAGGAACACGATCAGCGTCGCCGCCGGCCGCTCGCGCGTCGAGCCGTCGGGCGCCGTGAGCGTCAGCCGTTCCGGAGACGTCCAGGTGCGCCGGTACCAGCCGCCCTCCGGATGAGGTTCCAGCCCCATCGTCACGGCGAGCGCCGGCCGCCGCACCCTCTCGAGCACTCGTCCGTCCACGCTCAGCCGATCCACCAGCTCGCCCGTCGACTCCGCGTCCATCGGACCTCCTCCATCCGGGCGACACTCGTGCCCCCACGCGATTCCACTCTCGCAGCGACCACGTCGTCTGCAGCTTCGGCTCGCAGAAACGCCTTCGGCTCGCGAGAACACTCAGTTCCTGAGAGCCGAACGCGTTCCCACGAGCCGGCTGAACCGCCTCTCAGCCCAGCTCCCTCAGCCGGCCGATCACGCCCTCGCCGAGCCGTGCCACGTACCCCTCCGGGTCCGGCCCCTGCGGCGCCAGCTCCACGAGCGTGATGCCGATCGCCGCGTACTCCTCCATCGCCCGCACGAAGCCGTCGGGGTCCCCGATCGGGTCCCCGCCGCCGATGATCGTCTTGGTGATCGCGTCGTAGTCGCGTCCGAGCTCGTCGCAGTGCCGCCGCAGCACGTCCAGCTTGTGCGCGACCGCCTCGGCACCCGTCGCGAACAGGTTGCACGCGTCGCCGTACTGCGCCACGAGCCGCAGAGTCTTCTTCTCGCCACCGCCTCCGATCAGGATCGGCGGACCCGGCTTCTGGATCGGCTCCGGGTGGTTCAGCGTCTCGGCGAGCCGGTAGTGCTCGCCCTCGAACGGACCGTCGTCCTCGCTCCACATCTGCCGGCAGATCCGCAGCGTCTCCTCGAGCCGCTCGAACCGCTCCTTCAGCGGCGGGTACGGCACGCCGAGCCCGAGGTGCTCGCGCTCGTACCAGGCCGCGCCGATCCCGAGCATCGCGCGCCCGCCCGAGAGCACGTCGAGCGTCGTGACGATCTTCGCGAGCAGCCCCGGGTGCCGGTAGGTGACCCCGGTCACGAGCAGCCCCAGACGGAGCCGCTCCGTCCGTCCCGCGAGGAACCCGAGCGAGGTGTACCCCTCGAGCATCGGATCCTCGCTCGTCGCGAACTGCTCCATCTGGAAGTAGTGGTCCATCAGCGTGAACCACTCGCAGCCCACGTCCTCGGCCGTCCGGGCCGTGGCCCCGAGGATCGGAGCGATCCCCGCGCTGCCACCCGGCAGCGTGAAGTTCATGAAATGAATGCCTACCTGCATGGGACGCTCTCCTGTCGTTCGCGAGGCGACGTCCGGATCCGCGCCCACCACGCAGAGCACCCGGAGGTCGGTGTCCTCCGAGCCTGTCACCCCTCCCCTCGCGGAGGTCATCGTCCTGACAGCATTCACGGGTGCACCCCGCACGGCCCTCAGGAAGAGCCGGTCACCGCATCGGCGCCGCTCGACCGGCGCTCAGTTCTGGACGGACGGAGTCACGCCGTGACGCGGAACCGCCGCCCGCCGATCTCGACGACGTCGCCGACCGCCAGCTGGCGCCCGCGTCGGCGGTCGACCTCCCCGTTCACCCGCACGAGACCGTCGGCGACCGCCTCCTTCACCTCGCCCCCGGTGTCGAGGATCCCCGCGAACTTCAGGAACTGCCCGAGGCGGATGGACCCGCCGTCCAGCGGCACGTCCTCGACCTGCTGACGGCCCTTCACCAGCGTCCACCCACGGGAGCATCGGCGGTCTCGTCGTACTCCATCGGCAACTCCATCACCTCGAAGATGTCGGGCGAATACCAATGCTCCTTTCCTCCACGACCATGAGTGCCCAATGACCTGAGCCATCCCCGGGCCTCGGCATTGCGGATGAGATTCCTCGCTCCCTGGTTCGTGATGTCGAGTCGCGTCTGGACATGTCGGACAGTGACGAACGGATTCCGAACGATGATCTCGACCAGTCGCGGCAGGCTCGACCTCTCCTTGATGGCCTCCTCGTAGTAACGCTCACGGATTCGAATGAGCTTCCGAGAGCGCGCCACCGCATCGTCCGATTGCGCGCGAACGGCCCTGAGGAAGAACATCAGCCATCCGTCCACGTCGCTGGTCTCCCGAACGGCCTGCAGGCGCTCGTAGTACTCCTCGCGATGCGTCTCGAAGAAATGGGAGAGGTACAGGAGGGGCAGAGGAAGTCGCCTCCGTTCCATGAGGAGCAGGTTGATCAGCAGACGCCCGATCCGCCCGTTCCCGTCGAGGAAGGGGTGGATCGTCTCGAACTGGTAATGCATGAGACCCGCTTGGATCAACGCGGGGAGGTGGCGGCCGTCGTCGTTCACGAATCGCTCCCAGTCGGCGAGCAGATCACCCAGATGGACAGGTAGCGGAGGCACGAAGGTGGCGGTCTCCGGAGTCGCGCCGGCATGTCCGACCCAGACCGGCGACGTCCTGAACTCACCAGGGCTCTTCTCCTCGCCTCGCACCCCCGTGAGAAGCGTCGCGTGCACCGCGAGGATCAGCCGCTGGGTGATGGGAAGGGTCTTCGCCAGCTCGTAGGCCTGGCTCGTCGCTTCGAGGTAGCGGTGGACCTCGGCCGTGTCGTCGTTCCGTGAATCCTCATCGATCTCCGACTGGAAGACGTCGGAGAGGGACGCCTGGGTTCCCTCGATGCGGGAACTCGCCAAAGCCTCCCTCCGCAGATACGGCCCGATGAGCTGCCCGGGATCGGTGATGAGCATTCCCAGACCCTGAAGATGGCCCAGCGCCGCGTCAGCCTCGGAGAGAGCCGATACGACGTCCGCAGAGAGGTCGAGGGTGCGAGGTATCGGCTTCGGCAGGTAGTAAGTGAAGGCCCACTTGTTCCCCGGTTCCCGAGTCGGACATCCGAACGGCGAGTCGGCGAAGCGGCGCTGATCCATGCACCGACGCTACAACGAAAATGCGGTTCGAGTTGGAACTGGCGGATTTCAACCTAGTGCAGTTGGAGCGTCAACGGCACTCTCCAACTCGGCCTCCTGATCGTGGGAGCGTCAGACCGCCGGGATGTCGGCGAAGCGCGAGAAGTGGCCGTGGAAGCCCACGGTCACCGTGCGGGTCGGGCCGTTGCGGTGCTTGGCGACGATGAGGTCGGCCTCGCCCGCGCGCGGGTTGTCCTTCTCGTAGGCGCTCTCGCGGTGCAGGAGGATCACCATGTCGGCGTCCTGCTCGATCGAGCCGGACTCGCGGAGGTCGGAGATCGCGGGGAGCTTGTCCGCGCGCTGCTCCGGTCCACGGTTCAGCTGCGACAGAGCGATGACCGGCACCTGCAGCTCCTTCGCGAGGAGCTTGAGCGCACGGGAGAACTCCGAGACCTCCTGCTGGCGGCTCTCGACCTTCTTGCCGGAGGTCATCAGCTGGAGGTAGTCGATGACGACCATCTTGAGGCCGATGCGCTGCTTGAGCCGGCGGCACTTCGCGCGGATCTCGACGAGCGTGAGGTTCGGCGAGTCGTCGATGTAGAGCGGAGCGTCGTTGATGCGACCGCGGGTCGACGCGATGGTCGTCCAGTCGCGCTGGTCGACGGTGCCCTTGCGCATGTGCTGCAGGGGCACGGAGGCCTCGGCCGAGAGCAGGCGCATCGCGATCTCGCTGCGCCCCATCTCGAGCGAGAAGAAGATCGTCGGCATCTGGTGCTTGATCGCGGCGGCCCGCGCGAAGTCGAGCGCGAGGGTCGACTTCCCGAGCGCCGGTCGCGCGGCGACGATGATCATCTGACCGGGGTGGAAGCCGTTGGTGAGGTCGTCGAGGTCGGCGAATCCGGTCGGCACTCCGGTGAAGGCGCCGTCCTTGTGCGCGGCGGCCTCGATCTCGTCGATCGCGACGGTCACCGCATCGGTCAGCGGGACGTAGTCCTCCGCCGCCTCGGATCCCGTGACGTTGTAGATCTCGGCCTGGGCGGTGTTGACCAGGTCGAGGACCTCGCCCTCGCCCTGGTAGCCCATCTGCGCGATGCGGGTGCCGGCCTCGACCAGGCGGCGCAGCAGCGCCCGCTCGGCGACGATCGACGCGTAGTAGCCGGCGTTCGCCGCCGTGGGCACCATCGCGGTCAGCGAGTGCAGGTAGTCGGCGCCGCCGGCGCGCTGCAGCTCGCCCTGCTTGGTGAGCTCGTCGGTCACCGCGATGACGTCGGTGGGCTCGCCGTGCGAGTAGAGCTGCAGGATCGCGTCGAACACGATCTCGTGCTTGGGGATGTAGAAGTCGGTGGCCTTGACGCTCTCGACGACGTCGGCGACCGCGTCCTTCGAGAGCAGCATGCCTCCGAGTGCCGACTGCTCGGCGAGCAGGTCGTGCGGAGGGGTGCGCTCGTGGCGCGGGGAGTCGCCCCGGCCCTCGCCTCGGCCCTCGCTCCGTCCGTCCGAGCCGGGAACCGCCAGGTGCGCGATCGTCATGCCTTCGCCTCCTCCTGTCGGGTGCCTCGCGGGAACGCGCGGATCGTCGGCCGAGCCGCGATCGCGAGCGTCGGATCCGGTCTACCAGCGACCTCCGACAGGGTCGGCGCCGGTGCTCCGGACGCGTCGTCCCGCTCCCCTCGCGGGGCGCTGCGCCACACTACGTACCGCTCGACACCGGGGTCAAACCGCCCTGTGGAGGAGAGTGTGGACAACTTCGGGGAAACGCCGCACTCCGTGTGAGCAACATGTGGAGAACCCTGTGGAAACAGAAGCGGTACGGATCTTTTTTCACTGCGCTGACCAGGGGAAATGTTTATTCCACAGGCCTGTGGGGAAAAGAGTCTCCAGACCACATTGAAGGTTGCCTGCGCGTTTGGGTGTATGTGGATGGAGCTGTGGAGAACGGGACGACGAAGGGCGGTGCAGCAGGACCCGGGGATCCCGCCGCACCGCCCTTCGAGGCGTGTCTCGCGGCCTTACTTGGCCGCGACCACCTGGAGCTTCACGGTGGCCTGGATGTCGTCGCGCAGACGCACCACGGCCTCGTGCTCGCCGACCGTCTTGATCGCGTTCACGATCACGATCTTGCGCTTGTCGAGCTCGCCGAAGCCGGCCGACGCCACCGCGTTCGCGATGTCGCTCGTCTTGACCGAGCCGAACAGGCGGCCGTCGCGGCCCGCCTTGACGGTGAGCTTCACCCGGTTGGCCTCGAGGACCTGCTTGGTGTGCTGCGCCTCTTCGATCGTCTTGTGCTCGCGCGCGGCGCGGGCCGACTTGATCTGCTCGACCTGCTTCTCGCCGCCTCGGGTCCACGCGACGCCGAAGCCCTGCGGGATGAGGTAGTTGCGGGCGTAGCCGTTCTTGACGTCGACGACGTCACCGGCGGAGCCGAGACCGTCGACCTCGTGGGTCAGGATGACCTTGGACATACCGTTACCTACCTTCCGCTGCCGGCGTAGGGCAGGAGCGCCATCTCGCGGGCGTTCTTGACGGCGCGGGCGATGAGGCGCTGCTCCTGGACGGAGACGCCGGTGATACGACGGGCGCGGATCTTCCCGCGCTCCGAGATGAACTTGCGGAGGGTCGCGACGTCCTTGTAGTCGATGACACCCACGCGGACCGACTTCGCGGGGGCCGCGTTCTTCGCGCCCTTGCCGCGGATCGGCTTGCGGCGGTCGCCGCTGCTCTTTCCAGCCATAGTGGTTTCCTTAGATTCTGGTTCGCCCCCGCCCGCGGCCGCTCGTGCGGTCTGCGGGAAAGGCGTGATTCAGGTGAGGTCGCGTCCGAGCCCGAGGCTCAGAACGGCGTCTCGTCGTTGTAGCTGCCCGGCGTGCTCCAGACGTCGCCACCGGCGGGCGCGCTCGGCGCCCACGGCTCCTCGGCCTGGCCACCGCGGTTGCCTCCCGCGTTGCCGCCGGAGCCCCCCTGGTTGCCGCCGAAGCCGCCCTGACCGCCCTGGCTCCCGCCCTGACCGCCGCCGACCTGGCCGCGTCCGCCGCCCGCGCCTCCACCGGAGGCACGCGTGACCTGAGCGGTCGCGTAGCGGAGCGAGGGACCGATCTCGTCGATCTCCAGCTCGATGCTGGTGCGCTTCTCGCCTTCCTTCGTCTCGTACGAGCGCTGCTTCAGGCGGCCGGTCGCGATGACGCGGCTCCCCTTCGTCAGCGATCCCGCGACGTGCTCGGCGAACTCGCGCCAGACGGAGGCCCGGAGGAACAGCGCTTCGCCGTCCTTCCAGTCGTTCGCCTGACGGTCGAAGGTGCGCGGAGTGGAGGCGATGGTGAAGTTCGCGACCGCGAGCCCGTTCTGCGTGTAGCGCAGCTCGGGGTCGGAGGTGAGGTTCCCCACCACGGTGATGATCGTCTCGCCGGCCATGAGCGCTACGCCTTGGGAGCGGCCGAGGCCTTGGCAGCCTTGCGGGCGGCCTTCTCGTCGGCGAGCTTCGCGGCGGCCGCGACCTGGGCGATGCCCTCTTCGGCCCGCAGCACCTTGGTGCGCATGACGGCCTCGGACAGCTTCAGCTGACGGTCGAGCTCGTTCGCAGCGGCGGAGGTCGACGTGAAGTCCACGACGGCGTAGATGCCCTCGGTCTTCTTGTTGATCTCGTACGCCAGACGACGGCGACCCCAGACGTCCACCTTGTCGATGGATCCACCATCGGTGCGGATGACGTTGAGGAACTTGTCGAGACTCGGAGCGACGGTGCGCTCATCGATCTCGGGGTCCAGGATGACCATGATTTCGTACTGATGCGTCACTAACCCACCTCCTTCGGACTGAACGGCCACGGTATTTCCGTGACAGGAGGGTATGTAGCATCTGCCCACTCCCGCGGACGCGAGTGCGTCTGGTCGTGGACAACCTGGACACCCTACCATCGCGGCCGTTCCCGCGGTCAGGAGATCTGCGCCTGTGCGCGCGCCGACTCAGCGCGCCGCCCACCACTCCTTCAGCCGCTGCGTCGCGACCTCCTCGCCCAGCGGACCCTCCTCGAGCCGCAGCTCGAGCAGGAAGCGGTACGCCGCTCCGACCTCGGGCCCCGGCGGCAGGTCGAGGATCCGCATGATCGCCGTGCCGTCGAGGTCGGGCCGCTTGGACGCGAGCTCCTCCTTCTCGGCGAGCTCCGCGATCCTGTGCTCGAGGTCGTCGTAGGCGTGCGCCAGCCGGTCGGCCTTCCGCTTGTTGCGGGTGGTCACGTCGGCCCGCGTGAGGATGTGCAGCCGCTCGAGCAGGGGCCCGGCGTCCGTCACGTAGCGGCGCACGGCGGAGTCGGTCCACGCTCCGTCGGTGTAGCCGAAGAACCGCAGGTGCAGCTCGATCAGCCGGGCCACCTCGGTGGTCGTCTGCTTGTCGAACTTGAGCGAGCGCATCCGCTTGGTCGCGAGCTTGGACCCGACGAGATCGTGGTGGTGGAAGCTGACCGCTCCTCCGGGCTCGAGGCGGCGCGTCGCGGGCTTGCCGATGTCGTGCAGCAGGGCGGCGAGCCGCAGCACGACGTCGGGTGCCGCTCCGGGGTTCCGCGACTGCTCGAGCGAGATCGCCTGCTCGAGCACCGTGAGGCTGTGCACGTAGACGTCCTTGTGGTGGTGGTGCTCGTCCTGCTCCAGGCGCAGGGCGGGCAGCTCCGGGAGGAAGTAACCGGCCAGACCGGTGTCGACGAGGAGCTCGAGGCCCGCGCGCGGGGAGGCGGTGGAGAGCAGCTTCCGCAGCTCCTCCTGCACCCGCTCGGCCGAGACGTCGCGGATGCGCGGCGCGAGCTCGGCCATCGCCCACTCGACCTCCTCCGTGGTGCGGAACCCGAGCTGGGAGGTGAAGCGCGCACCCCGCAGCATGCGGAGCGGGTCGTCGCCGAAGGACACCTCGGCGTCGGCGGGCGTCCGCAGGCGCCCGGCGAGCAGGTCCTCCACACCCCCGGACGGATCCACGAGGACGACCTCGGGGATCCGCAGCGCCATCGCGTTGACGGTGAAGTCCCGCCGCACGAGGTCGCCCTCGAGAGTGTCGCCGAACTCCACCTCGGGCTTCCTGCTCACCCCGTCGTAGCTGTCGCTGCGGTAGGTCGTGATCTCGACGGTCTCGCCGGCGAGACGCGCGCCGATGGTGCCGAAGGCGCGCCCGATGTCCCAGTGCGCCTCGGCGATCGGAGCGACGATGCGCACGATGTCGTCGGGGCGGGCGGACGTGGTGAAGTCGAGGTCGTGCACCCCGTGACCCAGGAACGCGTCGCGGACCGGACCGCCGACCAGCGCGAGCTCGTGGCCCTCGGCGGCGAACGCCTCCGCCAGCCGCGCCACCGTGGGAGTGGCCGCCAGTGCGCGGAGGGTCTCGAGTGCCGCCTGGACGCTGTGCATTCGCACGAGTGTAGTCGCGGCGGGCGACGCGCCCAGGGGCGCTGGTGGTGCTAACCGCTAAGACCGGTTACAGCCGTTCCCACGACCCGCCCCGCCGCCCCCGGCGGGCCTGCACGTAGAATCACCCGCATGGAGGCCGAGTGAGTTCGATGCATCGGCGCGGCCCCACCCTCTCGGATCGATCCCCGGTCCCGCAGCTGCTCCGCGCCGTCGGCGCGGCGGCCCTCGCGGTCGCGCTCGTCGGCGTCGCCCCGTCTGCCTTCGCCACCACTCCGACTCCGGCGCCGAGCACTCTGAGCTCGCCGTCGCCCGACGACCCGGCCGACGGCACCGTCACCGCGACGGTCGGCGCAGCGAACGACGGCGTCCTGCTCGCGGGTCAGGACCTGCAGCTGTCGGTCTCGGTGCGCAACGGCACCACGGAGTCGATCGACGGCGCCCGCGTCGAGGTGACCATCGACTCCGACACGCTCGATTCGCGCGACGAGCTCGCCGAGTGGCTCGGGGGAGAGGACGACGACGCCGGCCTCCCGATCGGCGACGGAGCGGACGTCCGCCTGCTCCCCTCGAGCTCCGCCCAGGTCTCGCTCACGATCCCCGCGGCCGCCGTTCCGTTCTCCTCCGATCCCGCCGCTCGCGGATCGCACGCCGTCGCCGTCACCGTCACCGGTCCGGGAGGCCCCGTCGCCACGGCGCGCACGGCGGTGGAGCTGACCGACGGCGTCCCGTCGACGCAGGAGACGGGCGTCGCCGTCCTCGTCCCGCTCACGATCCCGGGCACCGGCGAGGGCCTGATCCCGGCCGAGACCCTCGCCGACTACACGGAGTCGACCGGCACGCTCTCGCGGCAGCTCGACTCCGTGCTCGGCCGCGCCGTCGCGATCGGGGTCGATCCGCGGATCCTCGCGTCGATCCGGATCCTCGGCGCTGCCGCTCCGGAGTCGGCGACGGCCTGGCTCGAGCGCCTCGAGTCGGCGCCGAACGAGGTCTTCCCCCTTCCCTACGCGGATGCGGACGTCTCGGCGCAGGCGCAGTCGGGCCTCGCGACGCTGCTGGGGCCGACGTCGTTCGAGTACGGCATCGATCCGACCCTGTTCGCCGAGCCGGCCACCACGGCCACTCCCTCCGCGACGCCGGAGCCCGTCCCGACCGAGCAGGCCGACGAGGTCCTGCCCGCCCGACCGACGGCGGAGTCGCTGCTCGCGTTCGACTGGTCGCCGACCGTCGGGTCCATCGCCTGGCCCGACGATCTGACCGTGCGGGCCGCGGACCTCGACGTCTATGCCGCGAGCGGCATGAGCCGCACGATCGTCGCTTCGGCAAACCTCACCCTCCCGGACGACACGGCGACCCGGACCGTCGTCGACGGCCACGACCTGGTCGTCAGCGACAGCGTCCTCTCCACCGCGCTCGACGACGCCGTCACGGCCGGCACCGATTCGGAGTGGCGCGCGCGCATGACCGCGCTGACCGCGGACCTCGCGCAGGTCCAGCGCGAGGGCGAGGTGCCCGACGTCGTCCTCGCCCTCGAGCGCGGCGCAGCTCTCGACGGGGTCCGCCTCGCGCAGACGCTCGACGCGCTCGACGCGCTCCCGTATGCGGAGGGGACCTCGCTCGCCGCCGCTCTGACGGCCCCCGAGACGGCGGACGCCGCCGTCGTCGACGCGCCGGAATCGGAGGAGCGCCTCGAGACCGTCTCGACCCTCCTGGACGCCGCCTCCCGCGTGGAGGAGTTCTCGGCCGTCCTCACCGACCCGCAGCTGCTGAGCGGAAAGCGGCGCAACGACATGCTCGCGGTCCTGGCCGTCTCGTGGCGCGACGACGACGCCGGCTGGGCGGAGGCGGTCACGACGAGCCTCGACAACGCCGACACCACACTGAGTGGTGTCTCGATCGAGGCCACGAGCACGCTCAACCAGCTGTCCCGCGACTCCAGCATCCCGGTCTACGTGCGCAACGACCTCCCGTGGCCCGTCACTGTCGAGATCAGCGCGTCCACCTCCAACGCCGTTCTCGACATCGACGAGAGCTCGATCGAGCCGACCGCCATCGATGCGCGGTCGCAGGGCCGCGTCCTCATTCCGGTCAAGGCGCGGGTCGGCAGCGGCGAGACGACGCTCCGGATGCAGCTCACCGCACTCGACGGCACGGTCATCGGCCTCCCGGCGCGCGTGAGCACCAACGTGCGCGCCGACTGGGAGACCGTCGGCACTCTCTCGTTCGGCCTCCTGCTCGTCGTCGTCTTCGGCGTCGGGATCCTCCGCAACATCCGCCGCCGTCGCCGCGGCGGAGCGGCGGTGGAGCCGGAGGAGGACCCCAACGCCCCCCTGGCGGTCCAGCCCGGACCGGACGACCGACGAACGGACCCGCGTGGCTAGCTTCTCCCTCGGACGCGCGAGCGCCGTCCTCGCCTCCGGCACGATGGTCTCGCGCATCCTCGGCTTCGTCATGTCGATCGTCATGGCCAACGCGATCGGCGCGGCCGTCGCTCCGGGTGCCGATGCCTTCACGACCGCGAATCTTCTCCCGAACACGATCTACTCGATCATCGCCGGAGGCGCCCTCAACGCCGTCCTGGTGCCGCAGATCGTCAAAGCAGGTCTGCATGCCGACGGCGGCGCCGGCTACATCAACCGGCTGATCACCCTGGCCCTCGGACTCCTCCTCGCGACCACCGTCGCAGCGACCCTCCTCGGTCCACTCCTCGTGCGGCTCTACGCGCCCGGATACGGGCCGGCTCAGTACGAGCTCACGGTCGCCTTCGCGTTCTGGTGCCTTCCGCAGATCTTCTTCTACGGCCTGTTCACGATCCTGGGCGAAGTCCTCAACGCCCGCGGATCGTTCGGTCCCTTCACCTGGGCGCCGGTCCTCAACAACGTCGTCGCGATCACGGGCCTCGTCGCTTTCACGCTGCTCTTCGGATCGGATCCGGAGGGCGACCGTCCCGTCGGATCGTGGACACCGGTGATGATCGCGGTCCTCGCAGGCAGCGCCACCCTCGGCATCGTCGTTCAGGCCGGCTTCCTCACCTTCTTCTGGCGGCGAGTGGGACTGCGCTACCGACCGGACTTCCGCTTCCGAGGGGTGGGCCTGGCGACAGCCGGCCGCATGTCTCTCTGGTCGTTCGCGACCGTGTTGCTGACCATCGGAGCGGGGATCGTCGAGAGCCGGGTCGCCTCCAACGCCTCGGGAGAGGGGCCGTCGGCGGCGGCGCTGCAGAAGGCGTGGCTCATCTTCATGCTGCCTCACTCCGTGATCGCCATCTCGATCGCCATGGCCTACTTCACCAAGATGAGCGGTCACACCGCTCGCGGCGAGATGAAGGAGTTCCGGTCGGACGTGTCGACGTCGCTCCGGGTCGTGCAGATGATGATCGTCTTCGCGGCCGCTGCGATCGTGGTCGTCGCGGTACCGTTCGGGTCGGTGTTCTCGGACTCCTTCGCGGACGCGCGGGCCATCGGAGCGATCGCGATCGCGTACGTCGTGTCCCTTCCGCTCTTCTCCTCGATCGCGATCATGCAGCGGGCGTTCTACGCACTCAGCGACGGAGCTCGCCCGTTCGTCTTCACGATCGTGCAGGTCGTCGTGGCCGTGACCGGTTACCTCGTCGTCCTGCAGCTTCCCGCCGATCGGGTCGCTGTCGGGATCGCCTCCGCGACCTCGCTCGGCATCGCCGCTCAGGCGATCACGGCCGCCCTGCTGCTGCGTCGCACGCTCGGAGGCCGAGGCGGTCGTCGCATCGTCGTGCGCCTCCTGCAGTACCTCGTGACCGCGATCCCCGCCATGGCCGCGGGTTGGGGGGTGCTGATCCTGCTCGGTGGCACACGGGCGGGCGGCTTCGCGGTGTCGAACTACGTCGAACCGCTGCTCTCGATGGCGGTGATCGGCACGACCATGGCGATCGTCTACTTCGGGATCCTCTGGGTCGCCCGCAACCCCGAGCTGCGCGCGATGGCCGCTCCGTTCCTGCGCCGCCTCGGCCGCTGACCCGCTGTCGGTCGAGGAGTGGGAAAATCCTGATCAGGGGCACTATTCATTTCGATCCACGAGATCGCGGGTCCGGACCCTGACCGCGGGCCGAGCGCCCGGGTCGGCGCGGAATAGCGCCCGCCTAGGATGTGTTGTAGCCCGTGGAGCCGGGGAACGACCGAGCGACCGGATCCGGGCTCCGCACGACCGTTCAGCATCACGACAGCGCCCCTGGGGCGCCGTCTCCCACCAGCACCCGCTCAGCACAGACCTCGAGGAGTTGCCGTGCGCGACATCGTCATCATCGGATCCGGCCCCGCCGGCTGGACTGCCGCCATCTACGCGGCCCGCGCCGACCTGAAGCCGATCGTGGTCGCCTCCTCGGTCGAGATCGGCGGCGACCTGATGAACACCACCGAGGTCGAGAACTTCCCGGGCTTCCCGAACGGTGTCCTCGGGCCCGAGCTCATGGCCTCCATGCAGGCCCAGGCCGAGCGCTTCGGAGCGACGACCTACTACGACGACGTCACCTCCCTCGACCTCGAGGGCGAGACCAAGACCGTCCACCTCGGATCGGGCGAGAGCATCGAGGCGAAGACCGTCGTCGTGGCGACGGGCTCGGCCTACCGCAAGCTCGGCCTGCACGACGAGGAGCGCCTGTCGGGACACGGTGTCTCATGGTGCGCGACCTGCGACGGCTTCTTCTTCAAGGGCAAGACGATCGCCGTCGTGGGCGGCGGAGACTCCGCGATGGAGGAGGCCACCTTCCTCACCAAGTTCGCCGAGAAGGTCTACGTCATCCACCGCAAGGACACGCTCCGCGCCTCGAAGGTCATGCAGAAGCGTGCCCACGACAACGAGAAGATCGAGTTCGTGTGGAACGCCGAGGTCGTCGGCATCCGCGGTGAGAACCACGTCACCGGAGTGAAGCTGCGCGACACGGTCGACGGCACCGAGAGCGCCCTCGACATCGACGGTCTCTTCATCGCGATCGGCAACGACCCGCGGACGCACGTCGTCCACGGCAAGCTCGACCTGACGACCGACGGCACCATCTCGGTGGTCGGCCGCTCCTCCCAGACCTCCGTTCCCGGCGTCTTCGCCGCGGGCGACGTGATCGACCCGACCTACCGTCAGGCCGTCACCGCCGCCGCATCCGGAACGGTCGCAGCCCTCGACGCGGAGCACTACCTCGCTGCGCTCGCCGATGGCACCGCCCACACCGAGGGGGCACCCCAGGTGGCCGCCTCGGTCGAGGCTGAACTCATCACCCGCTGACCCCCCGGTCAACACCAGTGGAACCGGCTCGACCGGTTCGCGAAGGAGAAACCATGTCCACCGCGAAGAGCGTCACCGACGCCTCGTTCCAGTCCGACGTCCTCGACTCCGAGAAGACCGTCCTCGTCGACTTCTGGGCCGAGTGGTGCGGCCCGTGCCGCATGGTCTCGCCGATCCTCGACCAGATCTCGGCCGAGCACGGCGACAAGATCGAGATCGTCAAGCTGAACGTCGACGAGAACCCGCAGACCGCCGCGAAGTACCAGATCACCTCGATCCCCGCGATGAAGGTCTACCAGAAGGGCGAGGTCGTCAAGACCGTCATCGGCGCCAAGCCGAAGCCGGCCCTGGAGGCCGACCTGGCCGCATTCCTCTGATCCACGCGATCCTCTGATCCGGCCGAGTCGGATCCACGGAGCCCTCGCCCCTTCGGGCGGGGGCTTCGTGCTGTTTCACGTGAAACAGCTCGGGCCACCGACAGCGGAGTGGAGTCGACCGGCCCCGCTTCGGCGGAACAGTCGCCGGATAGTGTGGACGGACCCGGTCGAACGGCCGGGCCTCCATTCGACGACCGGAACGACGACATCGTGATCAACCGCGGCACCAACCTCGACCCCTGGTACGACTCCTATGCGGAGCGGACGGCCGGTCTGGCCGCCAGCGAGGTCCGAGCCCTGTTCGCGGTCGCCTCGCGCCCCGAGGTGGTCTCGCTCGCGGGAGGCATGCCGTTCGTGTCCGCCCTCCCGCAGGATCTCGTCACGGGGGCGATCGACTCGGTGATGCGCGAGCAGGGCCCGGTCGCGCTGCAATACGGCTCGGGACAGGGCGTTCCCGTCCTGCGCGAGCAGATCCTCGAGGTGATGGCCCTCGAAGGCATCTCGGCCAGCGCTGACGACGTGGTCGTCACCACGGGTTCTCAGCACGCCCTGGAGCTCGTCTCGAAGATCTTCCTCGACCCGGGGGACGTCGTCCTCTCCGAAGGGCCCAGCTACGTCACCGCGATGGTCATCTTCCGCTCGTACCAGGCCGACATCGAGCACGTCGCCATGGACGAGCACGGCCTGATCCCGGAGTCCCTCCGCGAGCGCATCGCTCGGGTCCGGGGGCAGGGGAGGACCATCAAGTTCCTCTACACCATCCCGACCTTCCACAACCCGGCCGGCGTCACGCTGAGCTGGGACCGACGAGTCGAGATCCTCGAGATCTGCAAGAGCGAGGGGATCCTCGTGCTCGAGGACAACCCGTACGGACTCCTCTACTTCGAGGACGTCCCGCCGAAGGCGATGCGGTCGCTCGAGGACGATGGTGTCATCTATCTCGGGACCTTCTCGAAGACCCTCGCTCCCGGCTTCCGTGTCGGCTGGGCGCTGGCGCCGCACGCCATCCGCGAGAAGCTCATCCTCGCCAACGAGGCCGCGGTGCTCAGCCCGTCCTCCTTCAGTCAGCTGGTCATCTCGAAGTACCTCGCCACCGCGGACTGGAAAGCGCAGATCGACACGTTCCGCGGTGTCTACCGCGAGCGCAAGGAGGCGATGCTGCGCGGGCTCGAGACTCATCTGCCCTCGCTCACCTGGACGAACCCCAACGGAGGCTTCTATGTCTGGCTCACGCTGCCGGACGAGCTCGACTCCAAGGCGATGCTCCCCCGGGCCGTGAAGGAACTGGTGGCCTACACCCCCGGGACCGCCTTCTTCGGCAACGGCGACGGCCGACAGAACATCCGTCTCTCCTTCTGCTATCCGACTCCCGAGCGGATCGGTGACGGGATCCGGCGGCTCGCCACGGTCATCGACGGCGAGCGCGATCTCCTGTCGACTTTCGCCGACACGAAGCCGATGCGCACTTCCCCGGACGAGCAGACGGTCGTCAGCCTGCCCCCGACGGTCTCCTGACCGCCCAATCTTCAACAAAAGGCCTGATCATGACCAGTTTCCGCACGTCCGACGACTCCCTCGACATCGTCGTCGTGAGCGGCGGTATCAGCCATGAGCGGGACGTATCCCTCCGGTCGGGGCGTCGTGTCGCCGACCGACTCGCCGCGCTCGGGCACCGCGTGACCACTCGCGAACCGGATGCGGATCTGCTCCCGTTCCTGGCCGATGCTCGCCCGGACCTCGTCTGGCCTGCGGTCCACGGAGCCAGCGGAGAAGACGGAGCGCTGCTGGGGTTGCTCGAGGCCGCCGGTCTGCCCTACGTGGGATCCGACGCCGACGCCGCGCGGCTCGCCTGGTTCAAGCCGACCGCGAAGACCCTGGTAGCGCGAGCGGGGATCCTCACACCGCGCTCCCTCACCCTCCCCCGCGACACATTCCGCGAGCTCGGCGCCACAGCCATCCTCGCGCAGGTGCGATCTCATCTGACCGGCGATCTGGTGGTCAAGCCGGCTCAAGGCGGTTCCGCTCAGGGGGTCAGCATCGTCGACGCCGACGGCGACCTCTCACGAGCCATGGTCAGCGCCTACACCTACGGTGACGTCGTCCTGATCGAGGAGCGCGTCCATGGGACGGAAGTGGCGGTCGGTGTCCTCGACCTCGGAGACGGCCCGGTCGCTCTTCCCGTGATCGAGATCGAGCCGATCGGAGGCGTGTACACGTTCGACGCGCGCTACACGGCTGGGGAGACCCGCTTCTACGTTCCTGCGCGCGTCGCTCCTGAGGCACTCACCGAAGTCTCCGCCGCGGCCGTCGCTGTTCACCGGTTCCTCGGACTCCGGGATCTCTCCCGGATCGACTTCGTCATCGACGCCGATGGTCATCCCTGGTTCTTCGATGCGAATGTCATCCCCGGCCTGACCGAGACGTCCCTCGTCCCCCAGGCCATCGAGGCCTCCGGCCGCTATCTCGGCGACGTCTATTCGACTCTGGCGCACTGCGCGATACTCGGACATACCGCGCGCATCTGATACCTGCTTGTCGAGCGTTTCACGTGAAACGCTTTGCCGTGCCAGCCCTCTTCGATCTCGCCTCTGCACTGACCGCTGCACTCGGCCTGGAACTCCTTGAGAGAAGATCGAAAGTGTCCTGCAGCCACTGTCCGACTAGACACGCAGCAGGCCGATCGAGATCGGCGCACGAGAAACGATCCGCGCCGCAGCAGTCGAATGGCACAGCGGCAGCAACCCGCGGAGATGATCCCGTGCCAAGGGTTTCACGTGAAACGTGATCGCGTCGCGCTCCACCGAAGACGGGAGTGAACGGCTCCATTTGTAGCCGAGGCCACGAGCCGTGCGCCGTGCATACCGCCGGGCGGCAATTCTTCAGTACTTGCTGGTCGAAGAGCTCGCGCACCGGGCGCAGGGGCGCCTTCGGCGCCGACGCAGGGCAGGGACGAGACGGATCTTCTGGGAGACTTGGGTCTCGATACGCCCCCTCGGGGCTACTCGACCAGCGAGGAGGCGGGAGTCCTTTCTAGTAGATCCACCCGCGGATACGGCTCAGCCAGGCAACGCGACAACAATCGTGATGAAGCGGACTCCGCCGTTTCACCTGAAACACACGAGATCTCTGAGCGAGTAGTCCGCGCAGCGTGGCTGTCGAGGTGAAGACTCGCGATGCAGCCAAGTGAGATTGCGCGACGACGACAGTGACGGAGTTTTCTCCACCGTTTCACGTGAAACGGCGGAAGTGACGAGTAGTCGCTGATCAAGTAGCCCGCGCAGCGCGGCGTATGGATATTAACAGCCCAAACCTGTCCTCGGCGAAAAGACGGCTCAGATCGCTCTTCTCTCAACGCGAGAACGCCCCGGAGTAGATCACTCCGGGGCGTTCCACGTGAAACATCACAGCGACCTACGGCGCGAGCGACACTTCAGACGGCTCGCCGATCTCGGCAAGAATGCGGTTCAGATCCTGGATGGTCGCGAAGTCGATCACCATCTGGCCCTTGCGAGCACCCAAGGTGACCTTCACGCGAGTGTTCAGCCGGTCTCCGAGGTGATCCGCGATCGAGCTCAGGTGTCCCACATGGCCGCCACGCTCTTCCGGCGCCGGGCGAACCGCACTACGCGGAGCCTTCATCTGTGCGGCGGCGGCCTCTGCCGCGCGCACAGAGAGGTCCTCGTTCACGATCTTGTCCGCGAGACGCCGCATCAGCTCGACGTCATCGAGCGAGAGTACCGCTCGAGCATGGCCGGCAGTGAGGACTCCGGCGGCGACACGAGACTGCACGTCGGACGGAAGACGCAGGAGGCGCAGCGTGTTCGAGATCTGCGGGCGGGATCGGCCCAGGCGAGTGGCGAGAGCCTCCTGCGTGATCCCGAAGTCGCTGAGCAGCTGCTGATACGCCGACGCCTCTTCGAGCGGGTTCAGTTCCGCCCGGTGCAGGTTCTCGAGCAGCGCATCGCGCAGCATGTTCTCGTCCGCGGTGTCCTTGATGACCGCAGGGATCGTCGTCAGCCCGGCCGCCTGGGAGGCCCGGAATCGGCGCTCCCCCATCACCAGCTCGAACTTCGCACCACCACGGCCGGAGACCGGCCGCACCACGATCGGCTGCAGAACCCCGTACTCCCGCACGCTGTGGATCAGTTCGGCGAGGTCGTCCTGATCGAAGACCGTCCGAGGCTGAGCCGCGTTCGGCACGATGTCCTCGAGGGGGAGTCGTGCGAGCCGCGCGCCCGGCACGTCGAGCAGATCGTCCGCCGACTCGACGTCGACTTTCTGGTCGGGGAAGAACACATCGACCGGACGCGCGCGCGTCTCATCGCTGGTCGGGATGAGCGAGCCGATGCCCCGGCCCAGTCCAGTCCGCTTCGTCGCCATCAGCGTGCCTGCCCTTCGTTCTCGGTGTTCTCGACCTTCCGTGCGCCCCGCCGCGCGAGTTCCGCCGCGGCTTCGAGGTACGCCAGCGATCCTGACGACTGCGGGTCGTAGCTGATCACGCTCTGCCCGTAGCTCGGCGCCTCGGAGATGCGGACGTTCCGGGGGATGACCGCCCTCAGGACCTCCTTGGGGAAGTGCTCACGCACGTCGGCCGCGACCTGGTGGGAGAGGTTCGTGCGGCCGTCGAACATGGTGAGCAGGATCGTCGACACCCCGAGGTTCGGGTTCAGGTGCCGCTCGATCAGGTCGATGTTCTTCAGCAGCTGGCTGAGTCCTTCGAGCGCGTAGTACTCGCACTGGATGGGGATCAGCACTTCCCGCGCCGCAACGAAGGCGTTGATCGTCAGCAACCCGAGTGACGGCGGGCAGTCGATGAACACGTAGTCGAAGGGCTCCTCCATCTTCTCGAGCATCTTGTCGAGCGCTCGGCGAAGACGCTGCTCGCGGGCGACGAGAGAGACGAGCTCGATCTCGGCGCCGGCGAGGTGGATCGTCGCCGGCACCCCGTAGAGCGAGTCGAACTCAGGGCTCTTCTGAACGACCTCCGCGAGGGGAGTGTCGTTGACGATGACGTCGTACACGCTGCGGGTGTCCGCCCGGTGCTCGATCCCGAGTGCGGTCGAGGCGTTGCCCTGAGGATCGAGGTCGATGACCAGGACCTTCGCGTCGCCCCGCGCCAACCCGGCCGCCAGGTTCACGGTCGTGGTCGTCTTGCCGACCCCGCCCTTCTGGTTCGAGATGGTGATGACACGCGTCGACTCCGGCTTCGGCAGCGGTTGAGCATTCAGCAACGCGCGCCGGCGGGTCATGTCGGCGATCTCGCGGGCCAGGGGAGTGGAGGCGTCGAATCCCCCGGACTGTCCGGCCACATCGGAATCGGGTCGTTTCACGTGAAACCTTCGCTCGGCAATCGGATCAGGGCGGGTGCCACCGGGGCCGACGATCGAGGATCCGGAACGGATCATCTGCGAGGTCGGCGGATCAACCCACTGTAGCCCGGACCACGCGCGTGACCTCGGAGAGCACGCCGTCGCCCAGCACCACGACCTCGGGAGGAGACACCCGGAATCGACGGAGAACCTTCTCGGCGGCCGCGATCTCCTTCTCGGCGTTGACGCCCTTCAGCAGGACGAGCTCGCCGCCGGGGCGGAGCAGCGGTGCGGTGAGAGGGATCAGCTTCGACAGCGCACTGACGGCCCTGGCCGTGACCTGATCCAGCGGTTCCTCGAGTCGCACCTCCTCAGCGCGGGCCCGAACAACTGAGACATTCTCGAGTCCGAGCTCCGCAACCTGCTCGCGGAGCCATACGATGCGCCGCTCCATGGGCTCGATCAGCACGAACCGCACGTCCGGCCGCACGATGCCCAGCACGAGCCCGGGAAGGCCGGCCCCACTGCCGACATCACCCACCAGCCCCGGACGCAGCAGAGGGGCCACCAGCGCGCTGTTGAGCACGTGTCTGGTCCACAGGCGGGGGAGCTCGAGTGGGCCGATCAGACCGCGCTCCTCACCCTGCGCAGCCAGCGACTCCGTGAACGCACGGAGGACCGGCAGCCGATCGCCCGCGATCGCCGCAGCGGCCTCAGGCTCGGCCTCGAGGGTCGGCTCCACGGCGATCAGCCGCGGGTGATGACGGTGTGGCGCTCGCGCGCCTCGCCACGCGACTCCGACACGAAACCGCGCTCGCCCACCATGTCGTGCACCAGCTTGCGCTCGTAGGACGACATCGGGGGGAGCGACGCCGACGTCGCGCCCTCCTCGATGCGCTCGATGGCGCGGTCGACGAGCTGGGCGAGCTCGTTCTCGCGGGCGTCCCGCGAGCCGCCGATGTCGAGGATGAGGCGCGAGAAGGCACCCGTCTTCGTCTGCACCGCGAGGCGCGTCAGCTCCTGCAGGGCCTGGACCGCGTCCGGGCGCGACAGGACCCGGAGGTTGGTGTCGCCGGTCGCCGTGACCGACAGGTAGGCGCGGCCGTTGCGCACCTCGATGTCGATGTCGCCGTCGAGATCGCAGATGTCGAGGAACTCCTCGATGTAGTCCGCGGCGACGTCTCCCTCGTCCTCGAGCTGGGCCAGAGTCGATGCGGGAGCGTCGCCCTCCACCGTCGGAACGGCGGCAGCGGCCGGCGCCTCGGCGGGCAGGGGGGCCTCGTCGAACGACGGCGCGAGGGCCGGAGTGGTCTGCGTCTGGTCGGTCATGGCGGTCCTACTTCTTTCCGGCTTGCTTCTTGGCGCGGTTCTTGCCGACGGGCTGCTGACGCTGCACGACCTTCTTCTCCACCAGGGTGGTCTCGCCCGCGACGTTGGTCTCCTCGACGAGCTTGCCCTTGCGGCGCAGTCGCTCCTCACGGGCCTTGGCGGCCTCGCTGCCGGGGGTGGGCATGTTCCGGATGACGATGAACTGCTGGATCATCGTCCAGATGTTCGAGGTCAGCCAGTAGAACATGACGCCGAGGGGGAACGCGAAGCCCGAGAAGGCGAACACGAGGGGGAGGATGTAGAGCAGGATCCGCTGCTGCTTGAAGGTCGGCGAGGCCTTGGCCTCGGGCGACATGTTCTTCGAGACGATCTGCAGCTGGGTGATGAACTGCGAAGCCGTCATCAGGACGACCATCACGACGGCGATGATGACGACGAGCTCCTGGCCACCCTCCTGCAGGGCGCCCTGGATGGACTGGTGCAGCGGGGCGATGCCGAAGAGGTTCGCCTCGCCGAACTGACGAGCGAGGGCCGCGTCGAGGGGTCCGACGCCCCGCTCGCTCCGCTGGGCGTCGTTCAGCACCGAGAACAGGCTGAAGAAGATCGGCATCTGGATCAGCAGGGGCAGGCACGAGGCGAGCGGGTTGGTGCCCGTCTTCTTGTAGAGCTCCATGGTCTCGCGGGACATCGCCTCGCGGGAGAGCTGGTCGCGCTTGCCCTTGTACTTGTCCTGGATCTTCTTCAGTTGCGGCGCCACCTCCATCATGCGGCGCTGGCTCTTGATCTGCTTCACGAAGATCGGGATCAGAGCGGCGCGGATGACGAGGACGAGGCCCACGATCGACAGCACCCAGGTGATGCCGGCCGCCGCCTCCATACCGGTCAGCGTCAGCAGCTGATGGAAGGCGACGAGGATCAGCTCGACAGCCCATTTGAGGGGCCAGAGGATCGTGCCGAGGAGGTCCATGGGAGGGGTCAGTCCTTTCGAGGGCCCGCGACGAATCCGAATCGCGTCACAGCGAAGCGGATGCGGCCCGGAGCCGGCCGGTGCAGAGGGATCGAGGTCGGTACGTCGTCGACCCCGCCGGCCGCCCACGGGTGGCAGCGGAGAAGACGACGAGCAGCGAGGACGGAGCCGAGGACGAGTCCGTGGAGCTGGACCGCCTGCAGCGCGTACGCGGAGCACGAGGGGTAGTAGCGGCAGACGTCCCCGTACAGAGGGGAGACGACCGCTCGGTAGACGAGCAGCAGCAGGATCCCGATGTTCCGGGGGAGCAGGAGCACGCCCCACGCCACCCGGACCGGCCACGAGAGCGGACGGTCGAGGACGGAGGTGGTCACGAGCGGACCTCGGCGACCCGGGCGGAGCGCGGGTTCCGCGTCATCGCGCCCACGACCTCGCGGCGCAGCTCCGACCAGGGAGCGGTCGCGCTGCTGGGCAGCGCGCGGATCACGACGTCGGTGCCGTGGTCGGTCTGCCCGACCAGTTCGAACGCGATCGCCTTGAGGCGGCGGCGAACGGTGTTGCGCGTCACGGCCGACCCGACGGACTTGGCCACGATGAAGCCGAACCGCGGGGGAGTCGCCGAAGAGGACCTCCGGACATACGTGACGGTGTGCGGTCCTGTGGACCGCACACCGCGACGGACGACTGTCCGGTACTCGTCACCTCGGACGATGCGATTGGCTCTGGCCAGCACCGCTGGTCGGTACCGCTGGGCTCTACGCCGAGAGCTCGGTGCGGCCCTTGGCGCGACGCGCGCTCAGGATGCCGCGGCCGGCGCGGGTGCGCATGCGCAGACGGAAGCCGTGCACCTTGGCGCGACGACGGTTGTTCGGCTGGAAGGTTCGCTTGCTCATAGTTCAATCTCCACGTACGTGTTCCTCGGTACCAGCGGGGCGTCCGCCGGAGCGGTGCCCCGGTTCCCCGGGAAGAAAGGGTGCCCGGCTCCGATCCGGCGCCGTCCGTGAGGACCGACCGTGCGACCCCGGGCAGGCGTCAACTGATTAAAACTACGGCCTCTCCCGTCACCGGTCAAATACGGTGCGGCCGAAACCTCGATTCTGCCCGTGCACGAGGCGCGTTCCGCGCATTGACACGCGGAGGCCCCTGTGGTGGATTTGTCTCCCGTCGGCTCCTTCGTTACCGTGTTGAGCCGCAGTTATCCACAGGCCGAGACGGCTCGTGCCCGCGTCCGCGCTGGCATCGGCTCCCCCCTGTGGAAGACCCTGTGGAAGACGTCCGTCCCCCGAAGGGTCCGGACGGCCGACGGAACCGCGGGTTCGCCGTCGTGAACGACGCCGCAGGGCGCACAGGATGTCGACAGCGACCGAGGACCGGAGACAGATGCCAGAGGACACGTCGATCGTCGACGCGTGGAAGGTGATCCTCGGGGCCCTCTCGCAGGACGAGCGCATCACCGCTCCGCTGTACGGATTCGTCTCACTGGTGGAGCCCAAGGGCATCATGGCGGGCACCTTCTACCTCGAGGTCCCGAACGAGTTCACCCGCGGCATGCTCGAGCAGCGCGTGCGGGTGCCGCTGCTCAGCGCGATCGGCACGCTCGACGACTCCTTCGGGGTCTCGACCTTCGCCTTCGTGGTGAACCCCGACATCGAGCACGAGCCACTGAGTTCGCCGACCTCGTCCGAGTCGATGAACCCGTTCGAGCCGATCACCGCCTCCTCCCCCTCCCTCGCCCCCGTGCGCTCGGTCGACGAGATGCGGACCGTGCCGGCCACCGACACGAGGCTCAACCCGAAGTACAGCTTCGACAACTTCGTCATCGGAGGCTCCAACCGCTTCGCCCACGCCGCAGCGGTCGCTGTCGCCGAGGCCCCCGCGAAGGCGTACAACCCGCTCTTCGTCTACGGCGACTCCGGCCTCGGCAAGACCCACCTCCTCCACGCCATCGGCCACTACGCGATGAGCCTCTACCCCGGCATCCGGGTGCGGTACGTCTCCTCCGAGGAGTTCACGAACGACTTCATCAACTCGATCGCGAACAACCGGGGCAACGCGTTCCACGGCCGGTACCGCAACGTCGACATCCTCCTGATCGACGACATCCAGTTCCTGCAGGGGAAGGCCGAGACGCAGGAGGCCTTCTTCCACACGTTCAACCAGCTGCACGATCACAACAAGCAGGTCGTGATCACGTCGGATCTGCCGCCCAAAGCGCTCACCGGCTTCGAGGACCGCATGCGCTCGCGCTTCGAGTGGGGCCTCATCACCGACGTGCAGGCGCCCGACCTCGAGACGCGCATCGCGATCCTCCGCAAGAAGGCGGTCAGCGAGAAGCTGCTCGTGCCGGACGACATCCTCGAGTTCATGGCGTCGAAGGTGTCGAGCAACATCCGCGAGCTCGAGGGGACGCTGATCCGCGTCACCGCGTTCGCCAGCCTGAACCGCACGCCCGTCGACATGTCGCTCGTGCAGACGGTGCTCAAGGATCTGATCACGCTCGACGAGGACAACGTCATCTCGCCGGTCGACATCATCAATCACACCGCCGACTACTTCAAGCTGACGGTCGACGACCTCTACGGCTCGTCCCGCTCGCAGGCCGTGGCCACCGCGCGTCAGATCGCGATGTACCTGTGCCGGGAGCTGACGAACCTGTCGCTGCCCAAGATCGGCCAGCTGTTCGGCAACCGCGACCACACGACGGTCATGTACGCGAACAAGAAGATCTCGGAGCTCATGAAGGAGCGCCGCAGCATCTACAACCAGGTCACCGAGCTGACCACCCGCATCAAGACGAACCGCTAGCCGGCGCAGCCTTCTCTCCGCTGACCCAGCAGTCGCACAGCCCTTCCTGTGGTCGAGTTGCCGCGGAGCGGCGTATCGAGACCCGCCCTCCTGATGACGGGGATCTCGATACGCGCCCTGCAGGCGCTACTCGATCAGCAGGAGTCCCTTCCGCTAGTCGAACGATCGCGACCGCTCCCTTGCTGGTCGAGTAGCCGCGCGGCGGCGTATCGAGACCCACGTCCGCCGAGTGTCACCGCCTCCGACACGCCGCCGCGCCCACCCGCGTTCGACGGATCGAACGGATTCCGTCGATTTCCACACGTGTGCAGAACCTGTGGATAACTGTGGACAACCGGCCTCGAACTGTGCGGCCGATCGAGCCGCCTGTGGAATCGGGCCGGGGCATCCGGATCTGTCAACAGGGCGTCCACCGACGCGCTCACACCTCCTCCACAGGGGCACAGGGCGCGCATGCCAGCAACGAGTAAGCGTCCGGAGCGTTTTCCACAGTTTCCACACGTGTTAACACTGTTAACGCAGTTCTCTCTTTAATCAGGGCGCGAACGACAACCTTGTGGAGGAGCGGACGAGCGGGCAGCGGGTCCACCCCCTTCTGAGCACGACGAGAGTCACGAGTACGATGGGCGTCGGTCTTCTTCAGCGACTCGTCAGGGGTGTTTTCGTGAGGTTCCAAGCCAACCGCGATGTCTTCAGCGAGGCCGTGTCGTTCGCGGTCAAGCTGCTGCCGCAGCGCACGACCCTGCCGATCCTCTCCGGCGTCCTCATCGAAGCGACGAGCGAGGGCCTCACGCTCTCCTCCTTCGACTACGAGGTCTCGGCGCAGACGCAGATCGCCGCCGACGTCGAGGAGACCGGCACCGTCCTCGTCTCGGGCCGCCTTCTCGCCGACATCGCCAACCGTCTGCCGAACGCCCCCGTGCGCATCGCCACGCAGGAGTCGCGCGTCTCGGTCTCGGCCGGGTCCGCCCACTTCACGCTGCTGCAGATGCCGGTCGAGGAGTACCCGTCGATCCCCGAGATCGACGCGTCGACCGGGCTCGTCCCCGCCGACGCCTTCTCGGCCGCGATCTCGCAGGTCGCCGTAGCCGCGTCCCGCGACGACGTCACCCCGGTCATCACGGGCGTGCAGCTCGAGATCACCGAGAACACCATCGGACTCGTCGCGACGGACCGCTACCGCGTCGCCGTCCGCGAGATCGACTGGGACAACGGCGACAACCCCGCTCCGACCCAGCCCCTCACCGCACTCGTCCCGGCCCGCACCCTGCAGGAGGTCGGCAAGACCTTCGGCCACTCCGGCACCGTCTCGGTCGCGATCACGCAGCGCGACGAGCGCGAGCTCATCGCCTTCACCGCCGACCGCAAGACCGTCACGTCGCTCCTGATCAAGGGGAACTTCCCCCCGGTCAAGCGCCTCTTCCCCGCCTCGGTCGAGAACTACGCGGTCATGGCGACGAGCGACCTCATCGAGGCCACCCGCCGCGTCTCCCTCGTCCTCGAGCGCGAGGCCGCACTCCGCTTCAGCTTCAGCAGCGACGGACTCACCCTCGAGGCCATCGGATCGGAGCAGGCGCAGGCGTCCGAGAGCATCGACGCGATCCTGACCGGAGGCGACGTCGTCGTCTCGCTGAAGCCGCAGTTCCTGCTCGACGGGCTCGCTGCGGTGCACTCGGAGTTCGTGCGCATCGCGTTCACGAAGACCGAGAACCCCAACAAGCCCGGTCCGGTGCTCCTCACGGCCCAGACCTCGCGCGACCAGCCCGGCAACGACAGCTACCGCTACCTGCTGCAGCCCAACCTGCTGCTGCGCTGACCCCCGTTCCTCGATCGCACCGTCGCGACCCTCCCCGCTCCCGACGAGCGCCCGCCCGCCGGCTCATGAATCCAGGAAGGTTCACCATGCACATCGGACTCGTCGGACTCGGCAAGATGGGCGACAACATGCGCTCCCGCCTCCGTGAGAAGGGAGTGGAGGTGACCGGATACGACCGCAACCCGGACGTGTCCGACTCCGCCTCCCTCGACGAGATGATCGCCGCGCTCCCCACGCCCCGCGTCGTGTGGGTCATGGTCCCCGCCGGCGCCATCACGGACAGCGTCATCACCGACCTGTCCGAGAAGCTCGACGAGGGCGACCTCGTCATCGACGGCGGCAATTCGCGCTTCACCGAGGACTTCAAGCACGACGCGCTCCTCAAGCCCAAGGGCATCCACTACATCGACGCCGGCGTCTCCGGCGGCGTGTGGGGCCTCGAGAACGGCTACGGCCTCATGGTCGGCGGCCCGAGCGAGCTCGTCGAGTACGCCATGCCCGTCTTCGACGCGCTGCGCCCCGAAGGCCCCCGCGAGGAGGGCTTCGTCCACGTGGGCGAGGTCGGCGCCGGCCACTACGCGAAGATGGTCCACAACGGCATCGAGTACGCGCTCATGCAGGCGTTCGCCGAGGGCTACGAGCTCCTCGACACGCGCAAGGACATCATCAAGGACGTCACGGGCACCTTCAAGGCGTGGCAGCGCGGCACGGTCGTCCGCTCCTGGCTCCTCGAGCTCCTCGTCCGCGCCCTCGAGCAGGACCCCGAGTTCGAGCACATCGAGGGCTACGTCCAGGACTCGGGCGAAGGCCGCTGGACCATCGAGGAGGCCATCAACAACGCCGTCCCGGTGCCCACGATCAGCGCCTCGATCTTCGCCCGCTTCGTCTCCCGCCAGGAGGACTCGCCCGCGATGAAGGCCGTGGCGGCGCTCCGCAACCAGTTCGGCGGGCATAGCGTCAAAGCCGTCGACTGAGTCGACGGGCTCGGTCCGGCTGTGCCCACGGGTTCGGACTGCCTGTGGCAGTCCTCGCGGCAGTCGGCTGAGCCGACCGGCTCGGTCCGGCTGCGCCGGTCCTCGGGCGGTCGGCTCTCGAGATGGCCGCGTTCCGCAGAGCCGGTCGCGTCCGGCGACCTTCGGCCCGCCGCCGCCCTGAGGCAGAGATGCTCTCAGGGCGCCGGCGGGCCTCCGGCCGCCTCCTTCCCTGCTTCCGCAGGGGGCCGCGTCCTGCGGACGGCGGTCTTGGGGGCCGATCGATTGGAGGACTGCGGGAAGGCCGCGTCCTTCGGACGGCGAGGGAACATCCGCTCCTGTCCGGCCTGCAGACCCCCGTCTCTGCTGGTCGAGTAGCCCCGCAGGGGCGTATCGGGACCCACCTGATCCAGGAGTCGGGCGAGTTCGGAGGCCGGGGCCGCGGAGACGTCGCCTCCGGCCTGCTGGTCGAGTAGCCCCGAAGGGGCGTATCGAGACCCGGATGCACCGGAGGTCGGGCCTCTCGGAGGCGCGCGGCGAGACCGGCGCGGTTCAGGGGAGGGGCGGCGCGCAGGAGGGTCGGGCAGAGTGGAGGAGGAGGTGGTGGCGTGCAGGTGACGCAGCTCGCGTTGAGCGACTTCCGGAACTACGCCTCCGTCGACGTCGCGCTCGTGCCGGGGCCGAACCTCTTCGTGGGGCGGAACGGGCAGGGCAAGACGAACCTCGTCGAATCGCTCGGGTACCTCTCCACCCTGGGGTCGCACCGCGTCTCGAGCGATCAGGCGCTCATCCGGGCCGGCCGCGACAGCGCTGTGGTGCGCGCGCGCCTGCGCAACGGCGACCGCGAGCTGCTGGCCGAGGTGCAGATCAACCGCTCCTCCCCCAACCGCGCGCAGATCAACCGCGGCGGCATCAAGCCGCGCGAGCTGCCGCGGTTCTTCTCGAGCGTCCTCTTCGCGCCAGAGGATCTCCTCCTCATCCGGGGCGACCCGTCGGCCCGCCGCCGCTTCCTCGACCAGCTCGTGGTGCTCCTCTCCCCCCGCATGAGCGCGGTGCAGTCCGACTACGAGCGCGTGCTGCGCCAGCGCAACTCGCTGCTGAAGTCGGCGAGGGCGAGCGGCATCCGCGACGTCTCGAAGCTCGGCACCCTCGACATCTGGGACGAGCGGCTGATCGCGCTCGGCTCCGAGATCATGCAGTCTCGCCTCGCGCTGGTCGACGAGCTCAGCGGTCCTGTCCGCGGTGCTTACGAGGCGGTCGCCGGCGCGGACCAGCGCCCGGTCCTGCGCTCGCGCCTGAGCATCGAGGGTGCCGTCGACGACGACGGGGAGCCGCTCGAGACGTCCGAGCCGGGCTCCCCCGTCGAGCGGGCCGGCCTGAGCGAGGCCTTCGCCTCCGCTCTCGTATCGGTCCGCCGCAAGGAGCTCGACCGCGGGATCTCGCTCGTCGGCCCGCACCGGGACGACGTGCAGTTCGAGCTCAACGACCTCCCCGCCAAGGGCTACGCCAGCCACGGGGAGAGCTGGTCGTTCGCCCTGGCGCTCAAGCTCGGCGCGGCGGAGCTGCTGCGCCGCGACTCCCCCATGGGCGATCCCGTGCTGATGCTCGACGACGTCTTCGCCGAACTGGACTCGCGACGGCGCGAGCGCCTCGCCTCCGTCGTGGCCGACTACGAGCAGGTGCTGATCACCGCCGCGGTCTTCGACGACGTCCCGGAGGCGCTGGCCGCGCACACGGTGCGGATCGAGGCGGGCAGCATCGTCGATCCGGTCGAGACTGCCGTTCCGCCGACCGCCGTTCAGGACGACGTCGCAGAGGACCGGACCGATGGCTGACGCCCCCCGACGGCCCGCCCCCGCCCCGGACTCCGAGGCGGCCCGCGTCTACAAGCACCTCAAGGAGGTGTTCGGCGGCGACGGACCGCGCCGCATCCGCAAGACGGTCGAGCGCGCGGAACCCAAGGGCGACGCGATCCCGTTCGGCAAGGGGCGCGACCCGCACGACCTCGGCGACGTGCTCGACGCGCTCACCCGCAAGCTCGACTGGACCGCTCCGCTGGCGCAGGGCGACCTCATCTCCTCCTGGACCGCGATCGCGGGCGAGGAGACCTCGAAGCACTCCACTCCGCTCGGCGTCGTCGACGGGGTGCTGACCGTCGCGTGCGAGTCGACGGCCTGGGCGACGCAGCTGCGCCTCATGCGGATCGAGATCATGAACCACATCGCCGTGAACCACCCCGACGCGGGCATCGTCTCGATCCGTTTCCAGGGCCCCGACGTACCGAACTGGAAAAGGGGCCCCAGGTCGATTCCAGGGCGTGGTCCGCGCGACACCTACGGCTGAGGACGCATTTTCGGTCGACCCCGTCGATCCAGGCCCTCAGATCGCCGCAGAGAGCCGCGGATCGTCCTCCCGCGCGATAGAATGGAGGGCCGCCGAACCGCAGCGACGCCGCCCCCGAGTCCGTTCGGGAGCAGCGCGATCCACCTCTCGTGGCATCGCGAGCGGAGTGATCTCCAGATCCTCCCCCGCGTCGCGTCGGACCGTCAGAGGAGAACTCCACAGCTATGACACCCGAGCCGAACGACTCCACGTCACCCGCAGCGAACGACCTGGACGCGAACGGCTCCACCGACGCCCCGTCCTCGGGGATGTCCACCAAGTCCTCCGGCGACTACGGCGCCAGTCAGATCCAGGTCCTCGAGGGCCTCGAGGCCGTGCGCAAGCGCCCCGGCATGTACATCGGATCCACGGGGCCGCGCGGTCTGCACCACCTGGTCTACGAGATCGTCGACAACGCCGTCGACGAGGCGCTGGCCGGCTACTGCGACAACATCGAGGTCGTCATGCGCGCCGACGGAGGCGTGACCGTCGCCGACAACGGCCGCGGCATCCCCGTCGACATGCACCCGACCGAGGGCATCTCGACCGTCGAGCTCGTGCTGACCGTGCTGCACGCGGGCGGCAAGTTCGGCGGCGGCGGCTACGCGGTCTCCGGCGGACTCCACGGCGTCGGCTCCTCCGTCGTCAACGCCCTCTCGACGAAGCTCGAGGTCGAGGTGAAGCGCCAGGGCTCGGTCTACCGGATGTCGTTCGCCGACGGCGTGCCCGTGGCCCCGCTCGAGAAGGGCGAGGCGAGCGACGAGACCGGCACCACGATCACCTTCTGGCCCAACGGCGAGATCTTCGAGACGACCGAGTTCGACTACGAGACCCTCCGCGCGCGCTTCCAGCAGATGGCCTTCCTCAACAAGGGCCTCCGGATCGCGCTGACCGACCAGAACGAGGTCGAGTTCGACGGAGAGGGCGAGGACGAGACCGTCGGCGTCCGCGGCGACGTCTTCCACTACGAGAAGGGCCTCGTCGACTACGTCGAGTACATCAACTCGCTCAAGAAGTCCGATCTCGTGCACTCCGAGATCATTGATTTCGAGAGCGAGGACAAGGAGCGCCGCATCTCGCTCGAGGTCGCGATGCAGTGGACGACGGCCTATACCGAGAGCGTCCACACCTACGCGAACACCATCAACACCCACGAGGGCGGCACCCACGAGGAGGGATTCCGCGCGGCGCTCACCACCCTCGTGAACAAGTACGCCCGGGCCAAGAACCTCCTGAAGGACAAGGACGACAACCTCTCCGGCGAGGACATCCGCGAGGGCCTCACCGCGGTCGTCTCGATCAAGCTCGGCGAGCCGCAGTTCGAGGGCCAGACCAAGACCAAGCTCGGCAACACCGAGGCCAAGGCGTTCGTGCAGCGCGTGACGGGCGAGCAGCTCGCCGACTGGTTCGACCGCAATCCCACCCAGGCCAGGGACATCATCAGCAAGTCGATCCAGGCCGCGTCGGCACGGATGGCGGCCCGCAAGGCGCGCGAGACCGCCCGCCGCAAGGGCCTGCTCGAGGGCGGCGGCATGCCCGGCAAGCTCAAGGACTGCCAGTCGAAGGACCCGTCGCTCTCCGAGATCTTCATCGTCGAGGGCGACTCGGCCGGCGGATCCGCGGTGCAGGGACGCAATCCCGAGACGCAGGCGATCCTCCCCCTCCGCGGCAAGATCCTCAACGTCGAGAAGGCGCGCCTCGATCGGGCACTCGGCAACAACGAGGTCCAGGCCATGATCACGGCGTTCGGCGCCGGCATCGGGGAGGACTTCAACCCCGACAAGGCGCGGTACCACAAGATCATCCTGATGGCCGACGCCGACGTCGACGGCCAGCACATCACGACGCTGCTGCTGACGCTCCTGTTCCGCTACATGCGACCGCTGATCGATCTGGGCTACGTCTACCTCGCGCAGCCGCCGCTGTACCGGCTGAAGTGGTCGAACTCGCCCCACGAGTACGTCTACAGCGACCGCGAGCGCGACGCGCTGATCGCGCACGGCGCCGCGTCGAACAAGCGCATGCCGAAGGAGAACGGGATCCAGCGCTACAAGGGTCTCGGCGAGATGGACTACAAGGAGCTGTGGGAGACCACGATGGATCCGGCCACCCGGACGCTCCTCCAGGTCACGCTCGACGACGCGGCCGCCGCCGACGAGATCTTCTCGACCCTGATGGGCGAGGACGTCGAATCCCGGCGCTCGTTCATCCAGAAGAATGCGAAGGACGTGCGCTTCCTCGACATCTAGATCGCATCGCGATCTACAAGGCGGCAGCCCCGCGGCACACGGCCGCGGCGAGCGACCATCTCGACAACGTGACGGCGGCCCTCAATGGGCCGCATCAGCCCTACAACGACTGACACCCAGCGCGACCGCCCTCGAGCAGCACTCGAGACCCGGACCCACCTGAGAGACCAGAGATCATGGCAGACGAACCCACCACCCCCACCGGTCCGGACGACAGCGAGGACATCGTCACCGAGACCGGTGTGGTGATCCACGGGCACGACAAGATCGAGCCCGTCGACCTGCAGCTCGAGATGCAGCGCTCGTACCTCGACTACGCGATGAGCGTCATCGTGGGTCGCGCGCTCCCGGAGGTGCGTGACGGCCTGAAGCCGGTGCACCGCCGCGTGATCTACGCCATGTACGACGGCGGCTACCGCCCCGACAAGGCGTTCTCGAAGTGCTCGCGTGTCGTCGGCGACGTCATGGGCCAGTTCCACCCGCACGGCGACTCCGCCATCTACGACGCCCTCGTGCGCCTGGTGCAGCCGTGGAGCCTCCGCTACCCGCTCGCCCTCGGCCAGGGCAACTTCGGCTCCCCCGGCAACGACGGCGCGGCGGCGCCGCGGTACACCGAGACCAAGATGGCCCCGCTGGCCCTCGAGATGGTCCGCGACATCGACAAGAACACCGTCGACTTCCAGGACAACTACGACGGCCGCACGCGCGAGCCCGCGATCCTCCCCGCGCGCTTCCCGAACCTGCTCGTCAACGGCTCGGTCGGCATCGCGGTCGGCATGGCGACCAACATCCCGCCGCACAACCTCCGCGAGGTCGCGGCCGGCGCCAAGTGGGCGCTCGAGCACCCGGAGGCGTCGCGCGAGGAGCTGCTCGAGGCGCTCCTGCAGCGCATCAAGGGCCCCGACTTCCCCACCGGAGCGCAGATCCTCGGTGTGCGCGGCATCCAGGACGCGTACCGCACCGGTCGCGGCTCCATCACGATGCGCGCGGTCGTCTCCATCGAGGAGATCCAGGGCCGCACCTGCCTCGTCGTCACCGAGCTGCCGTACCAGGTGAACCCCGACAACCTCGCGATCAAGATCGCCGAGCTCGTCAAGGACGGCCGCGTCTCCGGCATCGCCGACATCCGCGACGAGACCTCGGGCCGCACCGGTCAGCGCCTCGTCGTCGTGCTCAAGCGCGACGCCGTGGCGAAGGTCGTGCTGAACAACCTCTACAAGCACACCCCGCTGCAGGAGAACTTCGGCGCGAACATGCTCGCGATCGTCGACGGCATCCCGCGCACGCTCTCGCTCGACGGCTTCATCCGCGCGTGGGTCGACCACCAGGTCGAGGTCATCGTCCGCCGCACCCAGTACCTCCTCGACGAGGCAGAGGCGCGCATCCACATCCTGCGCGGCTACCTCAAGGCGCTCGACGCGCTCGACGAGGTCATCGCCCTCATCCGCCGCTCCCCCACCGTCGAGGAGGCGCGCGACGGCCTGATGGAGCTGCTCGACATCGACGAGGTGCAGTCGCGGGCGATCCTCGACATGCAGCTGCGCCGGCTCGCCGCGCTCGAGCGCCAGAAGATCATCGACGAGCACGACCGCATCCAGGCCGAGATCGAGGACTACAAGTCGATCCTCGCGAGCCCGGAGCGCCAGCGCAGCATCATCTCGGACGAGCTCGACGAGATCGTCGACCGCTTCGGCGACGACCGCCGCACCGAGATCCTCTTCGGCTTCGACGGCGACATGAGCGTCGAGGACCTGATCCCCGAGGAGGAGATGGTCGTCACCGTCACCCGCGGCGGCTACCTCAAGCGCACCCGCAGCGACTCCTATCGTGCGCAGCACCGCGGCGGACGCGGAGTGCGCGGCGCTCAGCTGAAGGCCGACGACATCGTCGAGCACTTCTTCGTGACCACCACGCACCACTGGCTCCTCTTCTTCACGAACACCGGACGCGTGTACCGCGCCAAGACGTACGAGCTGCAGGAGGCGAGCCGCGACGCGAAGGGCCAGCACATCGCGAACCTCCTCGCGCTGGAGCCGGGCGAGCAGATCGCGCAGATCCTCGACATCCGCGACTACGAGGCGGCCCGCTACCTCGTGCTCGCGACGCGCGACGGACTGGTCAAGAAGACGGCGCTGTCCGAGTACGACACCAACCGCTCCGGCGGCATCATCGCGATCAAGCTGCGCGAGGGCGACGAGCTCGTCTCGGCGCTGCTGGTCGACGAGGACAGCGACGTGCTGCTGGTCTCCCGCAAGGGCATGTCGATCCGCTTCACCGCGTCCGACGAGGCGCTGCGCCCGATGGGCCGATCGACCTCCGGCGTGCGGGGCATGTCGTTCCGCGGCGAGGACCGCCTGCTCGACGCCAATGTCGTCAGCGACGAGGGCTTCGTGTTCATCGTCACCGAGGGCGGCTACGCGAAGCGCACCGCGGTGGACCAGTACCGCCTGCAGAACCGCGGCGGACTGGGCATCAAGGTGGCCAAGCTCGAGGAGAAGCGCGGCGATCTCGTCGGCGCGATCATCACGGGCGAGGACGACGAGGTGCTCGTCGTGCTCGCCGGAGGCAAGGTGGTACGCTCTGCCGTGGCCGAGGTACCGGCCAAGGGTCGCGACACCATGGGAGTCGTCTTCGCACGATTCGCAGAGGACGACCGCATCATCGCACTCGCCAAGAACACCGAACGCAATCTCGACGCCCCGGACGAGGATCCCGACGCCGCAGCGGCGTCCTCCGACTCCGAACCGGTGTCGGAGGAGGATGGGTCCGTAGATGAGTAGCACCGTCGCCGAGAAGCTCGCCAAGAAGTCAGCGAAGAGCCCGGCGGCGAAGCAGGTCCGCCTGAAGCTCGTCTACGTCGACTTCTGGTCGGCCGTGAAGCTCTCGTTCCTGCTCGGGCTCACGCTCGCGATCATCACGATCGTCGTCGTCTACCTCGTCTACACCGTGCTTGCGCAGACCGGTGTGTTCGACCAGATCAACGGCCTCGTGCAGGAGATCGCCGGCGCCGACGCGTTCGACCTCAACGCCATCATCTCGCTGCCGCAGATCATGGGCTTCGCGGTCGTCGTCGCCGTGCTGAACACCATAGTCACCACCGCGCTCGGCGCGATCGTGGCGCTGCTGTACAACCTCAGCGTCAAGATCACGGGCGGCCTGCTCGTCGGCTTCACCAACCAGTGAGCCGCTCGGGTCCCGCCGCGCGCGGGGCCCGCGGCCCGATTGGGATTCTGACGCCGCGTCGGGTAGAGTCTCATCTGGCCATTTCGGGGGTATAGCTCAGGCGGTTAGAGCGCTTCACTGATAATGAAGAGGTCCCAGGTTCAAGTCCTGGTACCCCCACCCGTGCCGCTCGGCCCGTCACCTCACGGTGGCGGGCCGTTCGGCTCTCGGAGACGGATCGCCCCGTCTCCGGCCCGGGGCCTTAGCTCAGTTGGTAGAGCGCCTGCTTTGCAAGCAGGATGTCAGGAGTTCGAATCTCCTAGGCTCCACACGTCCCCGCCGTCCCGCTCCGCCCGCCGCGTCGAGCAGGATGTCACGGGCTCTCGCAGGCCAGGCCGAGGAAGTTCTCGACCGAGAGGACCTCGCCCGTCTCGTCGCGCACATCGCCGACGATGACCTCGCCGACCGACAGGGTGTCGAACTGCTCGGCGTGGAACACGACCGGGCGAGCCGACATCGACCTGCCCTCGGCGTACGCGCCCAGCGTGTAGTCGATACCGGGGGCGAAGCGCTCGATCACCGTGTCCGCCGGCCAGACCGTACGCCCGACGAGGTCCGTCGCGCCGAGGTCGACCACCGTGTCCGGGGAGGCCCAGCGGGTGAGGCGACGCAGACCGTCGCCGACCAGCAGTGGCGCGGAGTCGTCGACCGCGAGATCCAGGCCGTCCACGACTCCGGAGCAGACGACGACGATCCCGATCACCTCGCCGCGCTGCCCGCCGCGGCCCAGACCCACGGTGGCGCTCGACTCCTGAGCACTCGAGCAGCCCGCCAGGGCCAGCACGGCAGCAGCGCCGAGCACGACGGAGGAGCTCACGAACACGGGACGACGACGCACAGGACCTCCTGCCGCCACCCTACGATGCGGCGGAGGGCTCCGGGACGGCGCGGGCGAGGGCGGACAGTGCCTGGGGGAGCGACGGGGCTCCCTCCGCGCGGAACACCGCTCGCCCGTCGGCGGCGCGCACGACGACGGTCGGGGTCGAGCGGATGTGCTCCGCCTCCGCCTCGTCGGGCCGGAACGCGACGTCGTACTCCCGCAGCTCGGCGGCGGGCACCAGCTCGACAGCCCGCTCCAGTACGGCGCGCGCCGCGTGGCAGGCGCCGCAGAAGGCGGAGGTGTACAGCTCGACGATCACACTCGGGACAACGCGTCGCGGGACCCGCGGATTCCCCGACCGCTCAGCGGACGAGCCAGGCCTCGTTCATGCCGAGCGCGACGTCGACGAGCTCGACCCGCTCGAGCGACTCGACGTCGCCGAGGGGGAACCAGGACGCGGCGTCCGTCGATCCGTCGACCTCGTGCGTCAGCTCACCGCCCGTGATGCGCGCGCGGTAGACGACGCGGATCGCGTGCAGCGGGCCGGCGGCGGGGTCGCTCCGTCGGTGGGCCGGGATCACGTGCGAGTCCACGCCGATCAGGGCCTCGAGCTCGGCGTGGTACCCGGTCTCCTCGAAGATCTCGCGGACCGCGGCGTCGGCCGGGGACTCGCCCTCGTCGATGCCGCCGCCCGGCAGGGTCCACGCCTGCCACGGGCCCTGACTCCAGTGCGCGAGGAGCATGCGGTCGCCGTCGATGATCACGCCGTACGCGGCGACCCGGATGTCCACTGCAGCAGCCTATCTCCGGACGATTCCGGACATACGACAGGCCCGGACCCCGCGAGGCGGGATCCGGGCCGGACGGTGAGGATCAGGACGCGGTCGAGGCCGCGGACTGAGCGGCGCTGGCCGGCTCGTCCTCGGCGACCCACAGCTCGTCGTCGGCGCGGAACGTCTGCCAGACGGCGTAGCCGATCCCGCCGACCGCGACGAGCGCGGCACCGATGGCGAAGACCGTGCCGATGTTCGACTTCTTCTTGGGCGGAGTGGTGAGCTCCTCCCAGCGCGCCTTCGAGATCTCGGCGAGCTTCGCGCGGTTCTTCGAGTCCTTCGCGGCCTCGAACGCGGCGGCGGCAGTGCCTCCGACCGCGGCGAACGTCGGGACGACCTTGTGCAGAACGGTGTCGCGCGCGGAGGAGTACGTGCCCTCGACGGCGTGGACGCCGTTGTCGTAGACGGGCTTCACCCGCGACTGGTACGTGTCCTTCGCGAAGGGGACGAGCTCCTTCTTCGCGTACTTGGCGGCGTGAGCGCGGCTCTTCTCGAGAACGGAGGCGGCGTGCGCCAGCACCTCCTGCTGCTCACTCCAGACCGCCTCGGCGTTCTTGCGGAGGCGCTTGAGATCCTTCTTGTGCTTACGTGACAGACCCATGTGGTCCTCCATCGGCTACGAGCAGCGAACTCCTCAATACTGCCACTCATCGATCGGGCTCCGCATCGCGCACCCAGCGCATTGACACCGGGCGCAGGGGACCCCTACATACGCGCTGTGCGAGAATCCACCCATGCCTTTGCACACCGCAGTCGCGACGTTCCACACCAACAAGGGCGACATCGTCGTCAACCTCTACGGGAATCACGCTCCCAAGACGGTCCGCAACTTCGTCGGTCTCGCGACCGGCGACATCGAGTGGACCCACCCGGCCACCGGTGCGAAGACGAAGGAGCCGCTCTACAACGGCACCGTCTTCCACCGCGTCATCCCGGACTTCATGCTTCAGGGCGGCGACCCGCTCGGCCAGGGCATCGGCGGCCCCGGCTTCCAGTTCGACGACGAGATCAACCCCGAGCTCGACTTCACGCAGCCCTACATCCTCGCGATGGCGAACGCCGGCAAGCAGGCGGGCCGCGGCACCAACGGCTCGCAGTTCTTCATCACCGTGGCGCCGACCACCTGGCTCCAGGGCAAGCACACGATCTTCGGTGCCGTCGCCGACGACGCCTCGAAGCAGCTGGTCCAGTCGCTCTCCACCGTCGCCACCGACGGCCGTGACAAGCCCCTCGAGGACGTCGTCATCGAGAGCGTCGAGATCACCGAGGTCTGATCCCCTCTTCCCCCTTCTCCCCGAGGGCCGGATCCGTCTGGATCCGGCCCTCGTTCTCCCCGGAGGCGAATCCGTGACCCAGGTCCCGCCGACCAGCGCGTACGCGTGCTACCGCCACCCCGACCGGCAGAGCTTCGTGCGCTGTCAGCGGTGCGGTCGCACGATCTGCGGCGAGTGCCAGACGCCCGCCCCGGTCGGAGTGATCTGCCCGGACGACATGGCGCAGCAGCGCGCGGAGGCCCCGCGCACGCGCAGTCCCCTGGTCTCGAGGGTCCGCGCCATGACCCGCGCCGATCAGCCGACCGTCACCTACGCGATCATCGCCCTCTGCGTGTTCCTCTGGATCCTCGAGGTCCTCCCCGTCGTGGGCAACCTCGTCATCGGCGGGCTCGCCTACGTCCCCGCCTACACGCTCCCCGGCTTCGGCGCCGGGTTCGAGCCGTGGCGGATGCTCACCTCGGTCTTCCTGCACAGCACGTCGGTCTTCTTCGTCATCCCCTTCCACCTCGCGTTGAACATGTACACGCTGTGGATCTTCGGGATGGCGCTGGAGCGGATGCTCGGGCGCGGGCGGTACCTCGCGCTCTTCCTGCTGAGCGGCTTCGCCGGCTCGGTCGGAGTCCTGCTGCTGGCGGGTCCGCTGACGACGGTGATCGGCGCCTCCGGAGCGATCTTCGGACTGATGGGCGCCTACCTGGTGATCCTGCGGCACCTGGGCGGCCAGGCGTCGCAGCTGCTGGTGCTCGTGGGTCTCAACCTCGTCATCGGCTTCCTGCCCGGGATGAACGTGGCCTGGCAGGCGCACGTCGGCGGCCTCGTGGCGGGTGCGCTGATCGGGCTCGTCTTCACCCGGACGCGGCAGCGGTCGCAGCGCCGGACGCAGAACCTGCTCGTCGGCCTGATCGGCGTGGGCCTGGTCGCGATCACGGCGGGGGCGTACGTCCTGGCGTGAGTCGAGGGTGACCGGCTGAGGGGGTTACCGGAGGGCGCGTCCTCATGCTGGGGGTGTGGGAGGACGTGGGTCTCGATACGCCGCTTCGCGGCTACTCGACCAGCAAGCGGGGCAGAGGCGATGATCCGCGCTCGAGTCTCGATACGCCGCTGCGCGGCTGCTCGACCAGCGGAGGTGAGCGGCACTCGCTCGGAGGGGGGCTGCGCGAGCGGCGGGCACTCTTGCTGATCGAGTAGGTCGCGAAGCGGCCGTATCGAGATCCGCTCGATCCCGCGCGCGGGGGTGTAACCGGCTCGAAGGGTTCGTCCACAGGTGCTGTGCACAGGTGGGGAGAAAGTTATCCACAGGGTTGTTAACAATGGGGAGAACTACGCGGATGTCATTCCGCGGGGTGCGGCCGAGGGACGGGAGGGTCCCCGATCCTGCCGCGTCAGACCGCGGATCGGGGTGAGCGGCCCCGGGATCCCGCGGATCCGGAGGGCGTTGCGCTCTCTCCACAGGAGTTTGCACAGCTGGGGATAATTACAGGCGTGTAGTTCGAGGAAGACGCGCGACGACGACGGTGGCGTCCCGGTCGTCGTCCTCGAGGATCCGCGTCGAGAAGCCCGACGCGGCGAACGCGGCCGCACTCACCGGAGCCTGCTCGCGACCCGATTCGATGACGACCGCACCGCCCGCCGACAGCCAGTTGCGGGACTCCCGGGCGATGCGGCGATGCAGCTCGAGACCGTCGCTCCCCCCGTCGAGCGAGGCGGCGGGTTCGTGCAGCCGAGCCTCCGGCGGCATCAGGGCGATCGCCTCCGTCGGCACGTAGGGGGCGTTCACGACGACGACGTCGATGCGCCCGCGTTCCCCGGCGAGCAGCGCGGAGAAGAGGTCGCCCTCGAACACCTCGCCGAACCCGTCGAGGTTGGTCCGCGCGCAGGCGACCGCAGCGGAGGAGACGTCGGCGGCGAGCAGCCGCAGGTCGCTGCGCTCGCCCGCCAGCGCGCGCCCGATCGCTCCGGAGCCGCAGCACAGGTCGAGCACCGTGGTGCCCGGGGCGCACCCCTCGAGCAGGGACAGGGCCGCGTCGACCACGAAGCCGGTCCGCACACGCGGCACGAAGACTCCGGGAGCCACGCGGACGCGCAATCCGCGGAAGTCGACCCAGCCGAGGATCTGCTCGAGCGGCTCGCCCGCCTCGCGGCGCCGCAGCAGCGCGTCGAGCTGCGCCTCCGACGACGCCTCCTCCTCGATCAGGCGTGCCTCGTCCTCCGCGAACACACAGCCGGCCGCTCGGAGTCGGGCCACGGACGACGAACGCCCCGTCCGGGGATCGGACGGGGCGTCGGTCATGCCGGGGACGCGGTCAGCGCCAGCGGGTGGTCATCAGGAAGCCGATGAAGGCGATCCCGAAGCCGATGAGGATGTTGAGGTTGCCCAGATCGGGGATCGGCAGCACGCCCTGGCTCACGTAGAAGACGATGATCCAGGCGAGTCCGATCAGCATGAAGCCGAACATCACCGGCTTGAACCAGACCGGGTTGGGGGAGTTCTCTCCGGTCCGGGCCTCGTCGCGCTCCGGCTTCGGGCTCTTCGTCGCTCGTGCCATGCCGACCACTGTACCGGGCGGAGCACTCCGACCGGGAGCAGGCCGCCCGCCGGCTCCGGTCGAGACGGCTTTCCGGCGTTCTCCACAGGCTGCGCAGAGCTCTCCCCAGGGGCGCAGAGAGCCGAGGATCCGTGGGAGGCCGCCGATTAGACTCGTCGCATGTCAGCCGAGCAGCCCGCCGAAGCACCCCTGCGGCCGCGAACCCGGCGCCGTGCTCCGCGCCCGCGCCGCCGGCTGTCCGTCTTCGGGGTGCTCGGCGAGCTGCTGATGACCGCGGGCGTCCTCGTCCTCCTCTTCCTCGGCTGGCAGCTGTGGTGGAACGATGCGGTGATCGCCGGTCAGCAGACGAGCGAGGCGGCGGAGCTGCGGGAGAGCTGGGGGGATCCGGCGCCCGCGCCCGCTCCGACGCAGGCCGAGTCCCTCGCCCCGGCCGACTTCGGGGCTCCCGTCGTGTCGACGGTCGCAGCGATCGACACGTCCTTCGGCAACCTCTACATCCCCCGCTACGGCGAGGGCTGGGTCCGCACGATCGCCGAGGGGGTCGACGCGGCGAACGTCCTCGACGAGGGCAGCATCGGGCACTACCCGGGCACCCAGATGCCCGGAGAGGTCGGCAACTTCGCCCTGGCGGCGCACCGCAGCGCGTACGGCGGGGGCATGCACCTCATCGATCAGCTCCAGCTCGGCGACGCCATCTACATCGAGACGGCGGACGGCTGGTACACCTACCGCTACCGCAATCTCGAGTACGTGCAGCCGTCGGACGTGCAGGTCATCGATCCGGTGCCGTGGTCGACCGACGTGGCGCCGACCGACCGGCTCATCACGCTGACGAGCTGCAACCCGCTGTACTCGACCGCCGAGCGGATCATCGCCTACGGCGTCCTCGAGTCCTGGCAGCCGCGTTCCGCGGGTGCCCCGGCCGAGCTCGCCGCGACGCTCGATCAGGAGGGCTGAGATGTACGCAGCGCTGTGGCGGGTCCTGCCCGGCCCCTGGTGGGTCCGGCTCCTCCTCGTCCTCGTCCTCGTGGCGGCCGTGCTGGCCGCTCTCGCCGAGTGGGTGTTCCCGTGGGTGCAGTCGATCGTGCTCGATCAGAACGTCACCGTCGAGGAGTGAGCGGCCGCCGGTCGACGGGGATCCTCGTCGTCGACAACTACGACAGCTTCGTCTTCACCCTGGTCGCCTACCTCCGCGAGCTCGGAGCGGACGTCGAGGTCGTCGAGGGCGCTGAGCTGTCGCCGGCCGAGGCGGTGCTCCGCGCCGAGGCGGCCGACGGTGTCCTCGTGTCGCCGGGCCCGGGCCGACCCGAGGACGTCCCCACGTCGACGGCGCTGGTGCGGCACGCTGTGGCGAGCGCGCATCCGCTGCTCGGCGTCTGCCTCGGGCACCAGGTGATCGCGCACGCCCTCGGTGGCCGCGTGAGCGAGGCTCCGGAGCTCCTGCACGGCCGCACCTCGATCGTCGAGCACGACGGCGACGGGCTGTTCGCGGGGATCCCCTCGGGGTTCGAGGCCATGCGGTACCACTCGCTCGCGGTCGAGCTCGGCTCGCTGCCGCCCGAGCTGGCGGTGACGGCGACCACCGCGGAGGGTGTCGTCATGGCGTTGCGGCACGTCTCGGCCCCGGTCGTCGGCGTGCAGTTCCATCCGGAGTCGATCCTCACGCCGTCCGGGCGCGTGCTGCTCGCGAACTGGCTCGACGAGGTCGGCACGGCTCCGTCTCTTTGCGACCGCGCATCGAGCGACTCGCTGTCGAAGTGACCCTCGGACAGGGGCCATCAGGACGCGCCACTCCTCGTGCGGAAGCCGCCGCCGATGCGCTATGACTGTCGTTTAGAGCTGCCCGATCCGCAGAACGGCGGGAGCGGGAGCTCCGATCGCACGGCTATGGACCCCGCCCTGGTGGCGTGTTTTGACGGGTGTGCGGCGGAGGGTGCAGTACCCCTTCCCGGCATAATCGGAGGACATCCGGCAAGGGGATCGACTGCTGGAACGAATCATCCGGGGGCGACGATGGTGGAACAGGTCTCGTGGGAGTACTCCGGGATACGCGAGATCGAGACGCTCGGTCCTCGGGTCGTGGTGAAGCCGGGGACGGTTCCGCGCCTGACGGGTTCGGGCTTCTCAGCGAACGGCGTGCAGGTGGTCCTGATCACGTCGTCGCCGATGCGCGTGCTCCGGGGGACCTGGAGCGCCGACGACACGTCCGTGCTCACCTTCACGTTCCTGCTCGAGGGCTTCGTCCGCATGGTCGGACCGGAGCGGACGACGCTCCTGCGTCCCGGATCGATCTCGTACCAGCCGGGGACGACCACGTTCACGACGGAATCGACGACCCCGGTCTCGCTGCTGCAGGTCTCGATCCGCTCCGACGAGATGCGCCGCTACGGCTTCGACACGAACGCGGGCGTCTACGCGCTCGATCCCGACGCCCGGACGACGCGCGCCGCCTCCGCGTTCACCACGGCGTTCGTCCTCGCGGCCGAATCGGGTCCCGGGATCCCCGGGGAGGCCGAGCTCGCGAACTTCGTCCACGTCGTCAAGCAGCTCCTGGTCAGCGCGTTCCTCGCCTCGCAGGGGGCTCAGGCCGGCGCCACGAGCATCCGTGCGGCGACGCTGGGTCGCGCCAGGACCGTGATCGACCGCACCCACCGGACGCCCCGCTGCACTCCGGAGGCCGTGGCGGACGCGGTCAACGTGTCGACCCGCTCGCTGCAGCGGCTCTTCGAGGACGCCGGCACCACCGTCGCCAGCGAGATCGAGCTCGCCCGGGTGGCCAGCGCCGTCGAGCTGCTGCGCCGCCGTCCGCGCGAGGTACCCCTCGAGACGATCGCCGCCGCGTCCGGGTTCTCGTCCGCCGACCACCTCCGCCGCGCACTGAAGCGCCGGGAGGGGCTCACTCCGAGCGACATCCGGGGCGGCCTTCCGTCGTCGGCCGACCGGGTCGTGCGACTCGAGCAGCCGCTGGCGGACGCCCGCCGGGCGTAGACCCTCGGAGGCACGGAGCCTCGGCGGCACGGAGCCGCGGGGCACTCGTGCTCGCCGTGCTGCGGGCGCTCAGCCCGCGCAGTAGCCGAGCTCGATGGTGGAGCCCTGGGGGACCTCGCCGGGAGCGGACGACTGGGTGGTGACCGGTGGGTTGGTGCGGCGCACCGACTCGCACGTCTCGTCGGGGGCCTCCTCGCCGACGAGCTGCAGATCCTCGGCCTCGAGGGCTGCGAGAGCGGCGCTCAGCGACAGGCCGACGAGGTCGGGCAGCACGACGGTGCCGGAGGAGACGACGACGTCGACCGGGGTGCCCGGTGCGGCCAGGTCGCCTCCGGACGGAGCGCTGGAGATCACGATGTCGGCCGGGACGGTGGGCGAGTTCGTCCGGGTTTGCGACCCCTCCTCGAACCCCGCTGCGGTGAGGGCGGCGATCGCGTCCGAGAGGGCGCTGCCCGCGGTCGCCGGGACCGCGACCGGTTCGGCGCCCTGCGACACGTAGACGCGGATCACCGTGTCGGGGGCGACGATCGTGCCGGAGCCGGGATCCGTGCGGATCACCTCGCCCTCGGGGACGGAGTCGCTGAACTCGGTGACCTGACTCGGCACGAGGTCGAGGGCCGTCAGCGTCGACTGGGCGCTGTCGTAGCTCGTGCTCGTGAGGCTCGGGACCTCCCGCGACTGCGACGGGAGTGTCGTGGACGGCTGCAGGGTCAGCACCCAGATGACGAGCGCGGCCACGATCACGGCGAGCACGACGATCGACGACCAGATCCACAGCACGGGCGGTCGGCGCTGCGTGCGGACGATCGAGTTGTCCTCGGCGAGCTGGCGCAGGGCCAGCTCGGAGTCGTTCATGCCGCCCTGGCTGCGGGCGGCGAAGAGGGAGGTGGTCAGCTCGTCGATCGGGCGGTGATCGGCCAGCCGGCCGGAGGCGGCGTCGCGCAGGTCGTCGCGGAACTCGGCCGCGCCCTGGAAGCGCTCGTAACGGTCCTTCGAGAGCGCCCGGGCGACGATCGAGTCGAGCGCCGGGCTGACGGCGGGGTTGATCGAGCTCGGCGCCGGAGGCGTCTCGCTCACGTGCTGATAGGCGACGGCGACCGGGGTGTCGCCGCGGAAGGGCGCACGACCGGTGAGGAGCTCGAACAGCACGATGCCGGCGGAGTAGAGATCGCTGCGGGCGTCGACCTGCTCGCCCTTCGCCTGCTCCGGGGAGAAGTAGGCCGCGGTGCCGAGGATCGCGGTGGTCTGGGCGACCGTCGCCGCGGAGTCGGAGACGGCCCGGGCGATACCGAAGTCCATCACCTTCACCTGGCCCGACGGGGTCAGCATGATGTTGCCGGGCTTGATGTCGCGGTGCACCACTCCCGCTCGGTGCGAGTACTCGAGGGCGGTGAGGATGCCCTCGGTGATGCGCACGGCCTCGTCGACGTCGACCGGGCCCTCGGCGATGACGTCCTTGAGCAGGCGCCCCTCGATGTGCTCCATGATGATGAACGGACGCCGCGACTCGGTGCCCTGCTCGTCGACGGTGACCTCTTCGCCGGCGTCGAAGACGCGGACGATGGTGGGGTGCGACATGCGCGACGCGGCCTGCGCCTCCTGGCGGAACCGCAGGCGGAAGGCGGAGTCGGAGGACAGCGAGAGCTTGAGCTCCTTGACCGCGACCGTGCGCCCGAGGCGGGTGTCGGTGCCGAGGTAGACCTCGGACATCCCGCCGCGGCCGAGCCGAGGCCCGACCTGATACCGTCCCGCGATCAGGCGACCCTCTTCCGTCACGCGTACGCTCCCGCCCTGATCCCGTCCAGCACCGGCCCCCGCAGGAGCCACGGCAAGTGTACCCGCGGCCCCGCAGCGAACCCGCGGGGCGCGGCGGTGCAGACGACGACGGGCCCGGAGGATCGCTCCTCCGGGCCCGTCGTGGCGACGGCGCGCTACTCCTCGGGGTCCCCGGTCGGAGTACCCGTCGACGTCCCGGTACCGGTCGGCGTCGGCGTCGGCGTCGGAGCGGGGGCGTCGACCGCGACCGTGAGGGTCGGCGAGGCCGCCGACTCCGTCTCTCCGCAGATCACCGTGTAGGTGATGTCGAGAGAGCCCTCCGCCGGGCCGGCCTGGATCGTGGCGGTGGTTGAGTTCGACGGGTTGGTGCTCGTGACGGACGCGCCCTCGCCGGTCGCGGTGACCCGGTAGCCGGTGACCGAGGTGCCGCTCGGGCACTGGTTGTAGTTGGTCCAGGTCACGTTGAAGGTCGCGCCGGCGTCGACGCTGGAGGCCGCGGGGGTGACGGTGGGGACCGCGGTGGGGGCGTCGGGGGTCGCGACGTCGAGGTACACCGAGACGCGGATCGTGGTGCCCTGCGCGACGTTGGCCGTGGGGGTCAGCGCCGACACGGTGCCGACCTGCTCGGCCGTCGCGGCGTTCGGGCCGTCGACCCGCTCGACGCCCATGCCGAGCGCACCGAGCTCCGCCTCGACGTCCTCGAAGGGGCGGTCGATGAAGTCGTCCTCGTTGATGGGCACGAGGTTCGAGGTCTGCGTGGGAGTCGGCGTGGGTGTCGTGCTGGGGGTCTGCGACGGGGTCTGGCTCTGCGTCGCCGGCGGCGTCGGTTCGGCCTCGTTCCCGTCGCCGGTGGTCAGCGCGAAGATCGTGCCGCCGATCACGACGGCGAGGATCACGATGAGGGCGAGGAGCGGCCAGGTCCACGGGCTGCGCTTGCGCGGCTCCTGGATCTCGTCCTGCTCGTCCGGAGCGCCCACGAGGGATCCCGCGGCGAAGGCGGTGGTCGTGTTGGAGGGCAGGACGGTCGTGGCCTGCGTGGCTCCCGCCGCCGACGGCAGGACAGTGGTCGCCTGCGTGGCCGGGAGGTCGCCGGCGACCGCCGGGACCGCGAGGGCGGCGCCGCGGACGTCGCCGATGCGCAGCGCCTGCGCCGCTCGGGCGAGGTGCGCGGCAGTGGCCGGACGGTCGGCGGGCTTCTTGGCGATGCAGGAGTAGACGAGGTTGCGCACGGGCTCGGCGACCGTGACGGGCAGCTCCGGGGGAGTGTCGTTGATCTGCGCCATCGCGATGGCGACCTGCGACTCGCCCGTGAACGGACGGCGCCCGGCCAGGCACTCGTACGCGACGATGCCCAGCGAGTAGATGTCGGTCGCGGGCGATGCGGGCTGGCCGCTGGCCTGCTCCGGGGACAGGTACTGGACCGTGCCCATGACCTGGCCGGTCGCGGTGAGCGGGACCTGATCGGCGATGCGGGCGATGCCGAAGTCGGTGATCTTGACGCGGCCGTCGGGCGTGATCAGCAGGTTGCCCGGCTTCACGTCGCGGTGCACCAGGCCGGCCGCGTGGGCCGCGTGCAGCGCCAGGGCGGTCTGCGCGACGATGTCGAGGACCTTGTCGGTCGAGAGCACGCGCTCGCGCTCGAGCACGGTCGACAGCGCCTCGCCGGGGACGAGCTCCATGACGAGGTACGCGGAGCCGTCCTCCTCGCCGTAGTCGTAGACGTTCGCGATGCCCTCGTGGTTGACGAGCGCGGCGTGGCGGGCCTCGGCGCGGAAGCGCTCGAGGAACCCGGGATCGCCGAGGTACTCGTCCTTCAGGATCTTGATCGCGATGGTCCGGCCGATGACGAGATCGGTCGCCTGCCACACCTCGCCCATTCCGCCGATGGCGATCCTGGACTGCAGCTCGTAGCGTCCCCCGAAGGTGAGGCCTGATGTGGGTCTCATTTGTTCAGCACCGCCTCTAGTACCTGTTGTGCGATGGGTGCGGCGATCAGGTTGCCGTACCCGGTCTGGCCGAGTCCCCCGCCGTCCTCGACGAGGACGGTGATGGCGTACTGCGGATCGTCCGCAGGAGCGAATCCGGTGAACCAGAGGGTGTAAGGGTCGTCCCTGCCGTTCTCGGCGGTGCCGGTCTTACCGGCCACGGTGACGCCTCCTATTGTTGCATTCGTCGCCGCGCCGTCCTCGACGCTGGCGACCATCATCGCCTTCACGGCGTCCGCCGTCTCCTCGCTCACGGCACGGCCCAGCGGGTCCTCCTCGAACTGCTCGAGGACGCTGAGGTCCTGCGAGCGGATGACGTCGACCAGGCTCGGACGCATGACCTCGCCGCCGTTCGCGATCGCCGCCGAGACCATCGCGATCTGCAGCGGAGTGGCCCGCACCTCGTACTGGCCGAAGGCGGTCAGCGCGGTCTGCGCGTCGTTCTCGGTCTCGGGGTAGGTGCTCGCCTCGACCGACATCGGGATCTCGAGCTCGGTGTCGAAGCCGAACTTCTCGGCGGTCTCGCGGATCGCGTCGGCCCCGAGCTCGACGCCCATCTCGGCCATCGGCACGTTGCACGAGAGCTTCACGGCCGTCGCGAGCGTGACGGTGTCGCCGGGGCCGCAGAGGCCGCCTCCGGAGTTCGTGACCTGCGTGCTGGTGCCGGGCAGCGTGTACGCCTGCTGGTTCGGGAAGCTCGACTCGGGCGTGAAGCGGCCCGACTCGATCGCCGCGGAGGCGACCACGAGCTTGAAGACGGAGCCGGGAGGGTTCAGGGAGCCGCCGATGGCGCGGTTGATCAGCGGGTTCTCCGGGTCGTCGTCGAGTGCCTGGTAGGCCGCGAGCACCTCGTTCGTGTCGTGCGAGGTGAGCGCCGTGGGGTCGAAGGTGGGCTTGGAGACCATCGCGAGGATGCGGCCGGTGGCCGGCTCCGTCACGACGACCGCTCCGGTGTAGTCGCCCAGCGCGTCGAACGCCGCCTGCTGGGCGACCGGGTCGATCGAGAGCTCGACCGACGCGCCCTCGGGATCCTGACCGGAGACCAGGTTGTCGATCTCGTCGAAGAACTGCGAGTTCGAGGTGCCCGAGAGGTAGTCGTTGAGCGAGCGCTCGATGCCGGTGGTGCCCTGGTTCAGGGTGAAGTAGCCCGTGACGCCCGAGTAGAGCGGCCCGTTCGCGTACTGGCGCTGGAACTTGTACAGGTCGTCGCTCGGCACGGAGGAGGCGATCGGCTGGCCGCCGACCAGGATCGCGCCGCGCTCGGTCGAGAAGCTCTCGTAGAGCGTGCGGGTGTTGCGCGAGTCCTCGGACAGCGCATCCGCCTGGATCACCTGGATCGTGGTGGTGGAGAGGAAGAGGGCGACGAACATCGTCAGGACGACGATGCTCACGCGCTTGAGTTCACGGTTCATCGACGGATCACACCACCAGACGAGGCTGGCTGCGGACTGTGTCCGACAGGCGGAGGAGCACGGCGACGATCATCCAGTTGGCCACGAGGGACGAGCCGCCGGCCGCGAGGAACGGAGTGGTGAGGCCCGTGAGCGGGATGACGCGGGTGACGCCTCCGATCACGATGAAGCACTGCAGTGCGATGACGAACGAGAGGCCGACGCCCAGGAGGCGGCCGAAGTCGTCCTGGCCGGCGAAGCCGATGCGGAAGCCGCGCGAGACGAGCAGGAGGTAGAGGCCGAAGATCGCGAAGATCCCGGCCAGGCCCAGCTCCTCGCCGAGGCTGGCGATGATGTAGTCGGACTGGGGGACCGGCGTGATGTCGGGCATGCCCTGGCCGAGGCCCGTGCCGAGCAGGCCGCCGTGCGCGAGGCCGAAGAGGCCCTGCACGAGCTGGAAGCTGCCGCCGGGATCCGCGCCGTAGCGGTCGGCGCTGAAGGGATCGAGCCAGTTCGAGAAGCGGTTGCCGACGTAGTCGAGCGTCTGGCTGGCGAAGATCGCGCCGCCGAGGAACAAGCCGACGCCGATCAGGACCCAGCTGGTGCGGCCGGTGGCGACGTAGAGCATCACGAGGAACAGGCCGAAGTAGAGCAGCGCCGTGCCGAGATCGCGCTGGAAGACGATGACCGACATCGACACGGCCCAGACGACCAGGATCGGGCCGAGGTCCCGCAACCGCGGGAAGCGCATCCGGAGGAAGGTCTTGCCGACCATGGACAGGGAGTCGCGGTTGCGCACCAGGTAGCCGGCGAAGAACACGGCGAGGGCGATCTTCGCGATCTCGCCGGGCTGGAAGCTGAAGAAGTCGCCGATGCCGATCCAGACCCGCGCGCCGCTCACCTCGCGCCCGATGAAGGGCAGCAGGGGCAGCAGGAGCAGCACGATGGCGACGAAGCCGGCGACGTAGGTGTAGCGGAACAGGATGCGGTGGTTGCGGATGACGACGAGGACCACGATCGCCGCGACGATCGCCAGGCCGCTCCAGATGATCTGGCGGACGGCGACCGACTCCCAGCCCGTAGCGCCGTCGGCGATGTCGATGCGGTAGATCTCGGCGATGCCCAGCCCGTTCAGGACCGTGGCGATCGGCAGGAGGAACGGATCCGCCTCCGGGGCCGCGAAGCGCAGCACGACGTGGACGACGAGGACGAGGGCCGAGAGACCGGCGCCGAGGGAGACGAGCGTGGTGTCGACGGCGCCCAGCGCGCCGAGCTGCACGAGCAGGATCGCGGAGGTGTCGATCAGGCAGGCGCCGATCAGCAGCAGGAGCTCGAGGTTGCGCAGCTTCTGCTTGAGGAGGCGGGGGCGCCGGCGCTCGGCGGCCGCGGTCCGGGTGTCGGTCACGGGGCTCCGTTCGCGTCGGTCAGGCGCTCGACGACGTCGACCGCTCCGGCGTAGGACTCGGCGTTGATGGTCTGCTCGAGCTGCTCGACGTCGTACTCGCGGAGAGAGTCGAGCGGGATGCCCGTGTCCTCCTTGACGCTCGAGAGCGAGAGCGGGCCCACGGACTGCTGGATGCCCTGGTAGATGATCACGGTGTCGCCGTCGGTGCCGACGTAGAAGCGGGACTGGGTCCAGTCGTAGGCGAGCAGCACGCCGAGGAACCCGGCGATGAGGACGAGCGAGAGGCCGACGAGCCAGGTGATGCGGCGGCGGAGGTGCCGGCGGCGATCCTCCTCGATGAGCTCGTCGAGGTAGTCCTCGGAGGCGGGCTCGAAGTGGGTGGGTCCCTGCGCGGCGGGCGCGCGGGTGTGCAGGCGCAGGCCCGGGATCCGCAGGCGGTTCTGCGAGTCGTCGGTGCTGATCGGAGTGGGGGCGGCGGCCGAGCCGACGATCACCGGCTCGGGGGTGGGGACGAGGACCTGAGCGGTGTCGTTCTCGCCCGGCACATCGAGGATCACGACGGTGACGTTGTCGGGAGCGCCGTGCGCGAGGCTGTCGCGGATGAGACGGTCGGCGACCTGCTGCGCCGACTCGCTGCGCGACAGCTCCTTCAGGATCTCGTCGTGCGGGACGACGCCCGAGAGGCCGTCGGAGCAGATGAGCCAGCGGTCGCCCGGCTCCGTCTCGAGAGTCAGCGTGTCGATCTCGGGATTGGTGTGCACGTCGCCGAGCACGCGCATGAGGACGGAGCGGCGCGGGTGCGTCATCGCCTCCTCCTCGGTGATGCGGCCGGAGTCGACGAGGCGCTGCACGAAGGTGTGGTCGGTGGTGACCTGCTCGAGCTTCCCGTCGCGGAGGACGTAGATGCGGGAGTCGCCGATGTGCGCGATGGCGACCGACTCGCCCACCCGGGCGATGGCGCTGACCGTGGTGCCCATGCCGGTCAGCTCGGGGTGGTCGATGACCGCCTCGGCGAGCAGGGCGTTCGCGGCGAGGAGGGTGCGCTTGAGCTCGTCCTCGGCCTCGTACGTCGACGCGTAGGTGCGGTCCGCCTCCGCGATGCGCTTGATGGCGATGGAGGACGCGACGTCGCCGCCCGCGTGCCCGCCCATCCCGTCGGCGACGACGAAGAGCTGCCGGCCCGCGTAGCCGGAGTCCTGGTTGTTGGAGCGGATGCGGCCGACGTGCGACACGGCGGCGCTCTCGCGCGCCGCGCCGACGGCGCTGTCAGGAGTGGAGGTCACGGGCTGCCTACGACCGTCGCAGTTCGAAGGTGGTCGTGCCCACCTTGACCGGGGTGTTCAGCGGCACCTTCGTCGGTGCGCCGACCCGGCGGCCGTCGAGGAACGTGCCGTTCGTGGAGTCGAGGTCCTGGATCATCCACTCGTCGTTCCAGATCAGCAGGCGCGCGTGGTGGGTGGAGGTGTAGTCGTCGCGGATCACGAGCGTCGACTCGGAGGAGCGGCCGATCGTGAGCGGCTCGCCGGAGAGCTCGAGCTCGGTGCCGCGCTTGGGACCCGAGGTGATGACGAGGCGCTGCGCCGTGTGGACCGTGGCGACGCCTCCGGAATCGGTGCGCTCGGCCGCGGCCTCGCGGGAGCGGCGGGCCGACGGGGCCTGCTGCTGCACGGGAGCGGGCTGCTGCTGCGGGGAGGAGGGCTGCGGGGCCGCCTGCTGCGGGGCGGACTGCACGACGGGCTGGGCGGCCGTGACGAACGGCGCGTCGTCCTGCTGCGCGGTCGGCGGCATCTTGCGCACGCGCTGCCCGAACAGGTCGGAGCGCAGCGCGTAGACGATGCCGAACACGAAGAACCACAGCAGCGCGAGGAACGCGATGCGCAGGAGGAAGAGGGTGAGCTCGCTCATAGCCGGTCGTCCCAGAATCCATCGGAGGCGCGTCCGGAGCGACCGGACGGCGAGCGGTCGGCGCGCGCGGGTGCGGCGCCCTGCACGAGGCGGAACACGATCGACGTGCGCCCGATCGTGATGGTCTGCTCGGGCGAGAGGACGGCCTGCGTCACCGGCTTGCCGTCGAGCTTCGAGCCGTTGGTGGAGCCGAGGTCGTGGACCTGGGCCCGCGAGCCGTCCCAGAGGATCTCGACGTGCTTGCGCGAGGTGCCGGAATCGTCGACGGTGATGTCGGCGTCGGCACCGCGGCCGATGACGGTGCGGGATTTGGTGATCGGGTGGCGGCGACCGGCGATGTCGACGACCGGCGTGTAGGCGACGGTGCCCTTGACGCTGCGGGAGTCGACCTCGACCATGCCGTCGCTCAGCGACCCGTCGGCCTCGAGCCGGATGTCGATGGGGCCGGGGAAGCGGTAGCCCTGCTTCTTCGCGTGCTCGGTGGCGACGGTCGTGAGTTCGTCGATCAGGGTGGCGCCCATCCGCTCCATGCGCGAGAGGTCGGCGGCGGACATGCGCAGGGTCAGGCTGTTGGGCACGAGGATGCGGTCGCGCGTGACGACCGCGGCGGTGGTGTCGAGCTCCCTCCGGAGCGCGGACGCGAGCTCGACCGGCTGCAGCCCCGACTTGAAGGTCCTCGCGAACGCGCCGTTGACGACGCGCTCGAGTCCCTTCTCGAAGTTGTCCAGTATGCCCACAGTCTTCCGATCTTCCGTTCCGTCGCCTTCTCGGCGGTCGCGCACGGATCGAGGTGTCTGCGCGCTCACGTGGCTTCCGTTGTCGTCTGCTTGCCGCGCACGGCTACGGGCATGTTACTGGGATGCTCTGGATACGGGCTCCTCGGGGTGTTTTCGCGCGGTGGGCGGGAGTCGTGGACGGGGTCGCGTCGGTGGGTGCGGCTCGATCCGTCGCGGACGTACGGTCGTCGGTGCTCATCCGGCGCGAACGGCCGCTGGGAGCGCCCTTGCGCGGCCGTTCCTGCCGGATCGGCGGGAGCGCTGCCTGCGACGCGCGAGGCGGTCGGTGGGGGCGAGTTCACGAGTGGGCGCGGAGGGTGGTAGTCTTTCTCGTCGGTGCTCAGGCATCGTGGTGAGCGCGAGTGGCGGAATAGGCAGACGCGCACGGTTCAGGTCCGTGTGCCCGAAAGGGCGTGGGGGTTCAACTCCCCCCTCGCGCACCAGCAGAAGACGAAGCCCCCGATCGGATGTCCGGTCGGGGGCTTCGTCGTTCGCAGGGGGAGTCGGACGAGGCACATCCCCCGGGCGGAAGCGTCACCGCGCGCCGAGCTCGGCACCACTGCGCGCCGGGCTTGATCGGCGCCGACAGAGGTGGCAAGGTGACCGTTGCGTCAAGCGTCCGCCGCACTCGGTGCGGCAAGTCCTACAGCCATCTCGTTCGCGAGGTGGCTGTAGTTGTTTCTGCGGAGGGAACCGTGTGCTGCTCTGCTACGTCGATGAGTCGGGGGATGAAGCAGCCCTCCGGATGCCGACGGATCCTCCCGTCCTCGTCATCGGTGGGCTGGTCGTCGAGCATCGGAAGGCGAAGTCGCTGATCTGGAAGTTCCTCCAGATCAAGAAGAAGTACAACACCAGTCTCGGGGCCGACGACGTGCACCTCTCGGACGTCATCCGCTTCGAGATGAAGGGCAGTGAGCTGCGGAAGGACATCCGGTCGGGCTCTCGGCGCCCGCGTCGGCGCGCCTTCGGTGTTCTCGACGACGTCGTCGCCCTGCTGGAGGAGCACGGCGTGATGGTCGTCGGGGACGTGAACGTGAAAGGAAGCGCACCGCTGCGACGGTGGGTGTACTCGGACTCGATCGCCTGGATCGCGGAGCACTTCGAAGCGGCTCTGTCCGCCGCAGAGACACCTGGCCAGATGATTCTCGACGCCCGCACGAAGAGCAAGAACGTCCCGAGCGTCCACAGGATCACGACCAAGCGCTTCAAGTCGGGAGGGGATCCGTTTCCCCACCTGGTCGAGGCCCCTCTCTTCGGTCACAGTGATGCTCACGTCGTACTCCAGCTCGCCGACCTCATCGTCTCTGCGCTGCTCTTCCCGATGGCCTGCGCGGGCTACTGCTCGTCCCTCCTCGACAACGTGCACATCACCCCCGAGTTCGAGGCTGTCCGGCTGCGCTACGGAGCGCGTATGCGCGCGTTGGAGCACCGATACGCAGGATCAGCCGGCTCTCGCGCGGGAGGAGTGCGGGTCACTGATCACATGAACAGGCAGCCCACTCTGGGCCTCTACCGGGAGGTCCCCTTCTCCTACCGGCCAGGTCCGTGGTCCATCTCGGTTGTCGAACCGGCGTCGCGTGCAGAGTGATCGAGATCAGAGGAACTTCAGAGTTCCAGGCGGGTCAGGAGTGGCCGCGGACGTGGTGGACGCGGGCGGTGCGGGGGTACGCGGCGGGGTCGCGCGGGCCCTCCTCCGGGAACTCGAAGAGGTCGATCATGAGTTGCAGGGGGTAGGGGAGCCACTGGGCGACGCGGTGCACGACGGCGCCGTCGATTGAGAGGACGACTCCGTCCTCGGACCAGTCGGCGGAGTAGAGGTGCGGCTCGGCGGCGTCGATCGGAAGCTCGACGTCGACGACGTCGGTGCGCAGGCGCGGGTCGTTCACGGACTTCACGCCGGTGCGGACGGTCGAGCGGCGCTCTCCGCGGAGGGAGCCGAAGAGCTCGGCGACGGTGATCTCGCCGGAGTCGTCGGGGCTCGACTCCTCGGTGCCGACCAGCCAGACCGCGAGCATGCAGGAAGGGTCGGGGTTCGCCGAGAGGAGCGCTTCGACGTGCCCGCCGGTGGGGGTCCAGAGACGGCGGGTCGGCACCTCGGTGCGCACGCGCAGGTCGGGGCGGTGGCGATGGGTGCCACGGTCGCTGCCGAGCGGACCCGCGAACGACGCGGTCTGCAGGTTCGAGACGCGCATCGCTCCGTCGTCGTCGCGCCACGGCGGCTGGTCGGCGTCGATGCGGAGGAGGAGGCCGTCGTCGTCGAGGGACCAGCGGGCGCGCGAGCGCTCGGGCTCGGTCCACTGCGGCAGGTAGTGATCGATCCAGCGCTCGGGGTCGAGGCGGCGGTGGTCGAAGCCGTCGGTGAAGGAGGTCATGGCGGTCATCCTTCCGCGACTCGTCACGGCGAGGACCCCCGCGTGGCGCGTCGGGCACGGGACCGGCACCTCGCGGAGGGACGGCGGACACCGGGGGACGGGCGGGCGTTCACCGGGCGGACGCCGGCGGGCGCGATGCTCGGCGGGTGATCCCGCTGCGTGCCGATGTGACTCCGCTCGACGCCCTCGCCCTGCCCGTGCTGCTGCGCCGGCTGCGCGGGCACCGGCACGTCCAGGTGGACGCGCAGCGGTTCCTCGCGATCGTCCCGGGGGTGGGCTCGACCCTCGTCACGGTGGGGCCGGTGCTCGTGCTCGACGTGATGACGGAGCACCGACGGCTGCTGCCGCTCGTGATCGACGCGCTCGAGGCGGAGCTGCGGCGCGACGGGTTCGGCGAGCGGGTCGCGCTGCGCTGGAGCACGCCGGACATCGTGCCGGTGCCGTTCCGCTGAGGACGCGACTCCGGTCTCGCGGCAGAGGTCAGCGGCGGGTGAGCTCGACGACGGGGATGACGCGGGTCGTCTTCTTCTCGTAGCCGGAGAAGCCCTCGGAGGCGTCGGTGAAGAGGGTCCAGCCGGCGTCGCGCTCGGCGCCCTCGAGGACGCGGGCCCGGACGGGGACGGTGCCGTCGTCGGGAGTCTCGATCACGGTGTCGGGCTCGGCGACGAGGTTGTGGAACCAGGCGGGGTGCTTCGGCGCGCCCGCGGCGGAGGCGGCCAGGAGCCAGACGTCGTTCGAGGGGTGCAGCGCCATCAGGGGCGCGATGCGCTCCTCGCCGGAGCGGGCGCCGACGTGGTGCAGCAGCACGAGCGAGCGGCCGAAGCCGGCGGTCGTCACCGTTCCGCCGTTCGAGCGGAACTCCTCGATGATCATCTCGTTGAAGTCGGCCACGACGTTCTCCTTACTTCTGCGGCGGGCGGCGCTCGCCGGTCTCGGGCGCCGCGATCACCAGCGGGCGTCGACGGCCTCGGTCGCGGCGACCGGGTCCGACTCGGGGGAGCCGCCGCCGACGGCTGCCGGATCCGCGAGCGCCCGCCGCCAGGGTAGCTCCGCGGCGCCCACCAGCTCCAGACGCGACCGGAGCGCCGCGCGCTCGATCCGGACGCCGCGGGCGAGGTCGCTGAGGGCGCGCGCCGAGACCCGCGCGGCGAGGCGCTCGCGGTCGACGGTGAGGAGGGAGCCGAGGAAGCCGCCGAGGACGACGGAGGTGGGGTTGAACAGGTTGATGAAGGTGGAGAGGCCCTCGGCCAGGAGGTCGACCTGGCGGGCGACCTCGGCGAGGACGGCGGGGTCGCGGGAGGTGCCGAGCGCGATGTCGAGCTCGTCCTGGTCGAGGACCCGCGCGCCGAGGACGTCGAGGAGGGAGCGCATCCGCACCTCGGCCTCGAGGCAGCCGTGGCGGCCGCAGCCGCAGCGGGTCCCCCCGGCGGCGACGAGGGTGTGGCCGAGCTCGGCGGCGAATCCGGAGGAGCCGCGCAGGGGGAGGCCGTCGATGATCACTCCGCCGCCGATGCCGCTCGCGCCGCCGGTGACGTAGACGACGTCGGCGACGCCGCGCGCGGCTCCGAAGAGCGACTCGCCGATCGCACCGAGGCTCGCGTCGTTGCCGACCGAGACCGGCAGGGCGAGCGCGCGGCCCAGGCGCGTCGCGAGGTCGACGTCGCGCCAGCCCAGATGCGGCGCGATGTGCACGAAGCCGGAGTCGCCGTGCACGAGGCCCGGGACCGCGACCCCCGCGCCGACCAGGATGCGGTGCCCCTCCTTCTCGGAGCGGAAGCCCTCGACGATGCCGGAGACGACGCGCACGACGGTGTCGGGGGTGGCGGGAGTGGGGGTGTCGAAGCGGACGCGGCGCAGGAGGTCGCCGTTCATCCCGATGAGGCCGACGATGATCGCGTCGGTGTCGAGGTGCACCCCGACCACGGCGAAGGCGCGACCGGGGACGACGGTGGCGCTCGGGCGGCCGATGCGGCCCGTGGGAGCCGTCGTCTCCTCCTCCACCCACCCCAGGCCGGACAGCTCGCCGACCAGGTTCGCGACGGCGGAGCGGTTCAGGCCGGTGCGCTGGCCGAGCTCGGCCCGGCTGAGGGGTCCGGAGCGGTGGACGAGCGTGGCGATCGCGGCGAGATTGTGGCGGCGGAGCAGGGCGTTGCTCGACGCTCCGACTGCTCCAGCCATGGTGATCCGTCTCTCGTCGGTGGCCCGCGGCGCGGTCGGACGACTCGGGCGGGCCCCGTCATAGTAGAGGGCCCGCCCGAGGCGATCCGGGAGCGGCTAGCGGCCGCCCGCCCGCCGCTTGTTGAAGATGTCGAACGCGACGGCGAGCAGCAGCACGAAGCCCTTGATGGCCATCTGCCAGGCGGCGTCGACCGACAGGATCGACAGGCCCATGTTGAGCACGCCCATCACGAGGCCGCCGATGACGGCGCCGACGACGGTGCCGACTCCGCCCTGCACCGCGGCTCCGCCGATGAAGACCGCGGCGATCGCGTCGAGCTCGTAGTTCTGCCCGGCGGAGGCGACGGCACCGCCCGCGCGGGCCGTGCTCACGACGCCCGCGACTCCGGCCAGCACGCCCATGTTCACGAAGATGAAGAAGTTGACCCACTTCGTCTTCACGCCCGACATCATCGCGGCGAAGAGGTTGCCGCCCATCGCGTAGATGTGGCGGCCGAACACGGTGCGGCCGAGGACGAAGCTGTAGGCGAGGATCAGCACGGCGAGCACGATCAGGATGATCGGGGTGCCGCTGTAGCCGGCGAGGAGCCAGGCGAGGGCCATGATCGCGACGACCGCGATGGCGGCCTTGATCCAGAACGACGCGATCGGCTCGCGCGGGAGCTCGAGGCGGCGGAGCGTGGCGCGGGTGCGCAGCTGCTGCACGACGAGGACCGCCGAGACGACGACTCCGAGCAGGAGGGTGAGCGCATCGCGGCCGAGGATGCCGCCGAGGACGCCCGGGAGCCAGCCGGCCCCGATGGCCGTGAAGGCGGTCGGGAGGCCGTTGATCGTGCCGCCGGTGAGCAGCACCAGCGTGAATCCGCGGAAGATCAGCATGCCCGCGAGGGTGACGATGAACGCGGGGATGCCCACGAACGCCACCCAGAAGCCCTGCCAGGCGCCGACCAGCGCTCCGGTGAGGAGCGCCACGACGACGGCGACGCCCCAGGGCAGGCCCCAGTTGTTCATCGCGATCGCCGAGATCGCTCCGACCATCGCCACGACCGAGCCGACCGAGAGGTCGATGTGGCCGGCGATGATCACCATGACCATGCCGATCGCGAGGATCAGCACGTAGGCGTTCTGCTGGATCAGGTTGTTGACGTTGCCGGGCAGGAGCAGGCGCCCGCCGGTGAGGAGCTGGAAGAGCAGGATGATGACGCCGAGCGCGGCGAGGATGCCGTACTGACGCAGGTTGACGTTCATCCGGAGCCCGCGCCGCGGCGGCGTGGACGGCGTGTTCGCGGGCGTGCCGCTCGGCGCTGTGGTGGTCGTGGCGCTCATCGGGCCTGGTCCTTCCCTGCGGTCATGAAGTGCATGAGGTGCTCCTGGGTCGCATCGGCGCGGGCGATCTCGCCCGAGATGCGGCCTTCGGAGATGGTGTAGATGCGGTCGGAGAGCCCGATCAGCTCGGGCAGCTCGGACGAGATCACGACGACGGCCTTGCCCTGGGCCGCGAGCTCGTTGATGATGCCGTAGATCTCGTACTTGGCCCCCACGTCGATGCCGCGGGTGGGCTCGTCGAGGATCAGCACGTCGGGACCCGAGAAGATCCACTTCGAGAGGACGACCTTCTGCTGGTTGCCTCCGGAGAGCTTGCCGGTGACGGCCGAGACGCTCGGGGCCTTGATGTTCATCTTCGAGCGGTACGAGTCGGCGACCTTGTACTCGCGGTGCTTGTCGATCACGCCCAGACGGGCGAGGCGCGAGAGCGCTGCGGCCGAGACGTTCACGGTGATGTCGCCGATGAGGTTGAGGCCGTAGCGCTTGCGGTCCTCCGTCGCGTAGGCGAGGCCGTTGCGGATCGCCTCGTCGACGGTGCGGGTCTGGATCTCCTTGCCGTCCTTGAAGACGCGGCCCGAGATGCCGGTGCCGTAGCTGCGGCCGAAGATGCTCATCGCGAGCTCGGTGCGGCCCGCGCCCATCAGCCCCGCGAATCCGACGATCTCGCCGGCGCGCACGGTGAAGGAGGCGTTCTCGACGACCACGCGGTCGACGTCGACGGGGTGGTGCACGGTCCAGTTCTCGACGCGCAGCTTCTCCTCGCCGATCTGCGGATCGCGCGGCGGGAACATGCTGTTGAGGTCGCGGCCGACCATCGCGCGGATGATGCGGCTCTCGCTCGCCTGCTCCGCCGTCATCGCGAAGCTCTCGATCGTGCGGCCGTCGCGGATGATCGTGACAGTGTCCGCGATCGCGCGGATCTCCTTCAGCTTGTGGCTGATGATGATGCAGGTGATGCCCTGGCGGCGCAGCTGGTCGATCAGGCCCAGCAGGTGGTCGCTGTCCTCGTCGTTCAGCGCCGCGGTGGGCTCGTCGAGGATGAGGAGCTTCACGCGCTTGGCCAGGGCCTTGGCGATCTCGACGAGCTGCTGCTTGCCGACTCCGAGCTCGAGGATCTTCGTAGCGGGGTTCTCGGCGAGGCCGACGCGTGCGAGCAGCGTCGCCGCCTCGGCGTTGGTCGCGTTCCAGTCGATGACTCCGCGCTTGGACTTCTCGTTGCCGAGGAAGATGTTCTCGGCGATGGAGAGGTAGGGGCTGAGGGCGAGCTCCTGGTGGATGATCACGATGCCGTCGGCCTCGCTGTCGTTGATCGAGCGGTACTGCGCCGCCCGGCCCTCGAACTCGATCGTGCCCTCGAAGCTGCCGGTGGGGTAGACGCCCGAGAGGACTTTCATCAGCGTCGACTTGCCGGCGCCGTTCTCGCCGCAGATCGCGTGCACCTCGCCGGGCTGCACCGAGAGCGAGACGCCGTCGAGGGCGCGGACGCCGCCGCCGAACTCCTTGACGATGTCGCGCATGATGAGGATGGGACTGGCCAACGGGGCCTCGCTTCGTGGTCGTGGTGGGTGAGGACGGGGTGAGCGGGGGCGGGGAGGATCACTCCTCCCCGCCCCCGCCTCGGGATCAGAGCCCGACGTCACCGGCCTTCAGGAAGCCGGAGTCGACGAGGGTCGACTGCACGTCGTCCTTCACGACGACCTGCGGCTCGAGGAGGTAGGAGGGGACGACCTTCTCGCCGTTGTCGTACGTCTCGGTGTCGTTCACCTCGGGCTCCTCGCCCGCCACGATCGACTGCACCATCTGGAAGACGCGGTCGCCCAGGGTGCGGGTGTCCTTCCACACGGTCATGGACTGCTCGTCGGCGAGGATCGCCTTGACGTTGGCCTTGTCGGCGTCCTGACCGGTGATCACCGGGTAGTCGGCGCCCGGCGCGTAGCCGGCCGACTTCAGCGAGGCCTCGATGCCGATCGCGAGGCTGTCGTTGGGGGAGAGGACCACGTCGACCTTCTGGTCGCCCGTGTAGAAGGAGGAGAGGCGGTTGTCCATCTCGGACTGCGCCTTGTCGGAGGCCCAGCCCTGGATGCCGATGGAGGCCCAGTCGTCGTTCGAGGCGGGCGACTTGCCCGAGGGGACGACGAGCTTGCCGCTCTCGACGTAGGGCTGCAGGACGTCCCACGCACCCGAGAAGAAGAACTTGGCGTTGTTGTCGTCGGGGCTGCCGGCGAAGGGCTCGAGGGTGAAGGGACCCGCGGCGTTGGCGAGGTCGAGGGTCTCCTCGATGTACTGGCCCTGGAGCTGGCCGACCTTGTAGTTGTCGAACGTCGCGTAGTAGTCGACGTCGGCGGTGCCGTTGATCAGGCGGTCGTAGGCGATGACGGTCGCGTTCTGCTTCTTCGCCTCGGACAGGACCGGCGCGAGCGCCTCTCCGTCGATGGCCGCGATCACGAGGATCTTGGAGCCGCCGGCGATCTGGTTCTGGATCTGCGAGATCTGCTGGTCGGTCTTGTTGTCGGCGTACTGGAGGTCGACGGTGCAGCCCTCGTCCTCGAGCTGGGACTGGAGTCCCTCGCCGTCGTTGATCCAGCGCTCGAGGCTGCGGGTGGGCATCGAGATGCCCACGGTGCAGTCGCCTTCGGCGCCCTCGCCGCTCGCGGCGCCGCCGGAGTTGGCGGGGCTGGCCGAGCAGGCGGCGAGGCCGAGGGTGATGAGGCCGGCGGTGGCCAGCGTCGTGAGTCCACGCGAGAACGTCATGGAGTGCATTCCTCTCTGAAAGCAGTGTCCGAGTGAGAAGGACGGCGCGAGAGCGTGCACGGATGGATGCACGCCGTCGTGTCGTCGCCCGGGGTAGGGCGGGGAGCCCCGAGGGGCTTTGTCCACGGAGACAACATATTGCGCGACCCGGCCGCTGTAAAGCGCGCTGACGACCGTTGCCGAACCGTGACCTTCGTGGCGGGACCCCCGCTGTTGCAGGGGGAGACCGCTCTCACGAGCTCGGCCGTAGGGGAACCGTGAGCAATCCGGGGCGGGCCGTAGGGAAACCGTGAGGAGCGGATCTTCGGGCCGCTCGTAGGTGTTGCATCGGGACTCGTGCGCTCGCTCGAGCGCCGTCCGCCTCCGGATGGAGTCCTCCGTGCTCGACCTCGCCTACCTCCTCGGCGTGCTCGCCCTGGTCCTCGTCATCGGCCTCACCGCCCGGGGGGTGGAGAAGGTCGGGCCGCCGGTCCGCACCGCCGACCCCCGTGCGGCCCGCGAGTCGGAGGAGTCGCGGTGATCGTCTTCGACGCGCTCGCCGCGACCCTCGCGATCGGCGCCGTGGTGTTCCTCCTCGTCGCGCTCGTGCGACCGGAGCGGTTCTGATGGACACGCTCCTCGCCGTCCTCCAGGTCGCCACCGTCGGCCTCGCTCTCGCGCTCGTGCACCGTCCGCTGGGCGACGGCATGGCGCGCCTCTACTCCTCTCGCCGCGACCTCGCCCTCGAGCGCGGCCTCTACCGGGTGATCGGAGTGGACTCCTCGTCCGAGCAGAGCTGGCGCGCGTACCTGCGCGCCGTGCTCGCGTTCTCGCTGATCGGCGTGCTGCTGCTCTACGGGATGCAGCGCCTGCAGGCGGTGCTGCCCGGCTCGCTCGGGCTGCCCGCCGTGCCCGAGGGACTCGCGTTCAACACCGCGATCTCGTTCGTCACGAACACGAACTGGCAGTCGTACTCGCCGGAGCTCACCCTCGGCTACGCCGTGCAGCTCGGCGGGCTCGCCGTGCAGAACTTCGTCTCGGCCGCGGTGGGCCTGGCCGTCGCCGTGGCGCTGATCCGCGGATTCGCGCGGCGCTCCTCCGGCACGCTCGGCAACTTCTGGGTCGATCTGACCCGCGGCGTGCTGCGCCTGCTGCTGCCGCTCTCGGTCGTGGCCGCGCTCGTGCTGGTCGCGGGAGGAGTGGTGCAGAACCTCGCCTCTCCGCTCGAGGTGGAGACGCTGACGGGCGGCGCGCAGAGCATCCCGGGCGGCATGGTCGCGTCGCAGGAGGCGATCAAGATGCTGGGGACGAACGGCGGCGGGTACTTCAACGTCAACTCCGCGCATCCGTTCGAGAACCCCTCGGCCTGGACGAATCTGCTGCAGATCGTGCTCATGCTGGCGATCCCGTTCAGCCTGCCGCGCACCTTCGGGCGGATGGTCGGCGACGTGCGGCAGGGCCGCGCGATCCTCGCCGCGATGGCCGTCGTCTTCACCGTGTCGCTCGGCGCGTTCACCGCGCTCGAGCTGGCCGGCGGCGGATCGGCGGCGCAGGCCGCGGGAGCCGCGATGGAGGGCAAGGAGACGCGCTTCGGCATCGCGGGCTCGACGCTCTTCGGCAGCGCGAGCACGCTCACCTCGACCGGCGCGGTGAACTCGATGCACGACTCCGCGACGCCGCTCGGCGGCATGATGCCGATGCTGAACATGATGCTCGGCGAGGTCGCGCCGGGCGGTGTCGGCTCGGGGCTCTACGGGATGCTCGTGCTCGCGATCCTCGCCGTGTTCGTCGGCGGGCTGCTGGTCGGGCGCACCCCGGAGTACCTGGGCAAGAAGCTCGGGCAGCGCGAGATCACGCTCGCGAGCCTGTACATCCTGGTCACCCCGACCCTCGTGCTCGCCGGCACCGCGCTGAGCTTCGCGATCCCCGCGGTGCGCGAGGACGTCGAGAGCACGTCGATCTGGAACCCCGGACTGCACGGTCTGTCGGAGGTGCTCTACGCCTTCACCTCGGCCGCGAACAACAACGGCTCGGCCTTCGCCGGGCTCACCGCGAACACTCCGTGGCTGAACACGGCTCTCGGAGTCGCGATGCTGCTCGGCCGGTTCCTGCCGATCGTGCTGGTGCTCGCGCTCGCCGGATCGCTCGCCGCGCAGAAGGCGGTGCCCGCGAGCGCGGGCACGCTGCCGACCGCGCGACCGCAGTTCGTCGGGCTCCTCGTGGGAGTGACCCTCGTCGTCACCGCCCTCACCTACTTCCCCGTACTCGCGCTGGGACCCCTGGCGGAAGGGCTCTGATCATGTCGTCCACTCTCACCGCACCCCCTGTCGAGCCGACTCCGGCTCCGCGAGCGGGGCGGGCCGCCTTCGGGCCGCGCCAGCTCGTCGCCGCGCTGCCGGGCGCCGTCCGGAAGCTCGATCCGCGCCTGATGCGGCACAACCCGGTGATGTTCCTCGTCGAGATCGGCGCGGTGCTGCTGACGGTGCTGGCGATCGCCGAGCCGTTCCTCGGCGGGCCGGAGCCGTCGGGCGGCTCGACCGTGCCGGTCACGTTCACGGCGGGCATCGCGCTGTGGCTCTGGCTGACCGTGGTCTTCGCGAACCTCGCGGAGTCGGTGGCCGAGGGGCGAGGCAAGGCGCAGGCCGAGAGTCTGCGCAGGACCCGCACCAGCACTCCGGCCCGCCGCGTCATCGACTACGACCCGGCGGATCCGTCGGCCGCGGGGGCCGAGCTGCGCGAGGTGCCGTCGTCGGAGCTGCAGCTCGGCGACGTGGTCGTGGCCGAGGCCGGCGACCTCGTCCCCGGCGACGGCGACATCGTCTGGGGCATCGCCTCCCTGGACGAATCCGCGATCACGGGGGAGTCGGCTCCGGTCGTCCGCGAGAGCGGGGGAGATCGCAGCGCGGTCACCGGAGGCACCCGGGTGCTCTCGGACCGCATCGTCGTGCGCATCACCTCGAAGCCCGGCGAGACCTTCGTCGACCGCATGATCGGGCTGGTCGAGGGCGCGTCGCGGCAGAAGACGCCGAACGAGATCGCGCTCGACATCCTGCTCGCGAGCCTGTCGATCGTGTTCGTGGTCGTCGTGCTGACCCTGAACCCGATCGCGTCGTACGCGGCGGCCCCGGTCAGCGTGCCGGTGCTCGTGGCGCTGCTGGTCTGCCTCATCCCGACCACCATCGGAGCGCTGCTCTCGGCGATCGGCATCGCCGGCATGGACCGGCTCGTGCAGCGCAACGTGCTCGCGATGTCGGGCCGCGCGGTCGAAGCGGCGGGCGACGTGACGACGCTGCTGCTCGACAAGACCGGCACGATCACCTACGGCAACCGGCGCGCCACCGAGTTCCTGCCGGTGGCGGGAGTGGCGCAGGCCGCGCTCGCGGACGCCGCGGCGTCGTCCTCGCTCAGCGATCCGACCCCCGAGGGGCGGTCGATCGTGGACCTGGCGATCGCGTCCGGTCGCACGGTCGCGGATCCCGGACCCGCGGTGGTCGTGCCGTTCACGGCGCAGACCCGGATGAGCGGACTCGACCTGCCCGACGGCACGGAGATCCGCAAGGGCGCCGCCTCGGCGGTCCGCGCCTGGGTGGAGCAGGAGGGTCCGCTCGCCGCGCCCCTGTCCGCACAGCTCGCGCAGACGGTCGACGCGGTCTCGGGCAGCGGAGGCACTCCGCTCGTCGTCGCGGTGAAGGACGGCGCCGGTGCCCGCGTGCTGGGTGTCGTGCACCTGAAGGACGTCGTGAAGGACGGCCTCGCCGAGCGCTTCGCGGAGCTCCGCGAGATGGGCATCCGCACCGTGATGATCACGGGCGACAACCCGCTGACGGCCCGCGCGATCGCGGCGGAGGCGGGGGTCGACGACTTCCTCGCCGAGGCGACTCCCGAGGACAAGCTCGCGCTCATCCGGCGCGAGCAAAAGGGCGGCCACCTCGTCGCGATGACCGGGGACGGCACGAACGACGCGCCGGCCCTCGCGCAGGCCGACGTGGGCGTGGCGATGAACACCGGCACGTCGGCGGCGAAGGAGGCCGGCAACATGGTCGACCTCGACTCCGACCCGACGAAGCTCATCGACATCGTGCGGATCGGGAAGCAGCTGCTGATCACCCGCGGGGCGCTGACCACGTTCTCGATCGCGAACGACGTCGCGAAGTACTTCGCGATCATCCCGGCGATGTTCGCCGGCGTCTTCCCGGGGCTCGCGGTGCTCAATGTGATGCAGCTGCACTCGCCCGCCTCGGCGATCCTCTCGGCGATCGTGTTCAACGCCCTGGTGATCGTGGCGCTCATCCCGCTGGCGCTGCGCGGGGTGGCCTACCGGCCGCTCTCGGCGTCGAAGGTGCTCAGCCGCAACCTGCTCGTCTACGGGCTCGGCGGAGTCGTCGCTCCGTTCGTCGGCATCAAGCTCGTCGACCTCGTGGTCGCGACGATCCCCGGGTTCTGACCGACCCGTCCGCGGGACGTCACCGGCGCATGCCTCTTCGGGCATGTCCTGGAGTGACGTCCCGCGGGAACCCACCTACTGCTCCCGGAAGAAGAGAGACCATGACGCTCCGCACCTACTCCGTCGCCCTGCGCGCGATGATCGCGATGACCGCGGTCCTCGGGCTCGCCTATCCGCTCGTCGTCCTCGGCGTCGGGCAGCTCGCCCTGCCCGCCCAGGCGAACGGCTCGCTCGTGTCCGCCGACGGGCGGGTCGTCGGCTCGTCGCTGCTCGGCCAGTCCTTCACCGACGCCGACGGCGCCCCGCTGCCGGAGTGGTTCCAGTCGCGGCCGTCTGCGGCCGGCTACGACGCGGGTGCCTCGAGCGGCAGCAACCTCGGACCCGAGAACGCCGAGCTCGTCGCCGCGATCCAGGAGCGGCGCGCCGCGATCGCCGCGCTCGAGGGCGTCGACCCGGCCGACGTGCCCGCCGACGCGCTGACCGCCTCCGCCTCGGGCCTGGACCCCGACATCAGCCCGGAGTACGCCCTGCTGCAGGCGGACCGCATCGCCCAGGCCCGCGGACTCGCTGTGGAGGACGTCCGCGCGCTCGTCGAGAGCTCGGTGCAGCCGCGCGGGCTCGGGTACCTCGGCGAGGAGACCGTGAACGTGCTCGAGCTGAACCTCGCACTGGACCGGCTGTGACGGCCCTGCTCCGACCCCCGGCTCGTAGAATCGCGAGCGGCCCGCCTCCCGCGCGCCGGTCCTGCGAGCCGAGGGTGAGGCCAGGAGCATGACGAAGGGCCGCCTGCGCGTGCTGCTGGGTGCGGCGCCCGGCGTGGGCAAGACCTACACGATGCTCGAGGAGGGCCGCCGGCTCGCCGACGAGGGCCGCGACGTCGTGGTCGCCGTGGTCGAGACGCACGGCCGCTCGGCCACCGCCTCCGTTCTCGAGGGCCTCGAGGTCGTGCCGCGCCGCCGCGTCGAGCACCGCGGAGTCGCGCTCGAGGAGATGGACCTGGACGCGGTCCTCGCCCGCCGCCCCGACATCGCCCTGGTCGACGAGCTCGCGCACACCAACGCCCCCGGATCGCGGCACGACAAGCGCTGGCAGGACGTGCGGACGCTGCTCGACGCCGGCATCACCGTCTTCTCGACGGTCAACATCCAGCACATCGAGTCGCTCAACGACGTGGTGCACGCGATCACCGGGGCGCCGCAGCGCGAGACGATCCCGGATGCGGTGCTGCGCGCCGCCGACCAGATCGAGGTCGTCGACCTCGCCCCGCAGGCGCTGCGCGACCGCCTCGCCGACGGCCGCGTCTACCCTCCCGAGCGCATCGACGCGGCGCTCTCGAACTACTTCCGCCTCGGCAACCTCACCGCGCTGCGCGAGCTCGCCCTGCTCTGGCTGGCCGACGAGGTCGACAGCGCGCTCCGCGACTACCGCGTCGAGCAGGGCATCGACAGCACGTGGGAGGCGCGCGAGCGCGTCGTCGTGACGCTCACCGGAGGGCCGGAGGGCGAGACCCTGCTGCGGCGCGGGGCGCGGATCGCGGCGCGCTCCTCCGGAGGCGACCTGCTGGCGGTGCACATCGTGTCGCCCGACGGGCTGCGGTCGCCGCGCCCGGACCTGCTCGAGGCGCAGCGCGCGCTGGTCGAATCGCTCGGCGGCAGCTACCACCAGGTCGTCGGCGAGGACGTGCCGCGCGCGCTGGTCGAGTTCGCCCGCTCGGTCAACGCGACCCAGCTCGTGCTGGGCGTCAGCCGCCGCAGCCGGCTCGCCGCGGCCCTGACCCCGGGGATCGGCGCCACCGTCATCCGCGAGTCCGGCAACATCGACGTCCACATCGTCAGCCACTCGGCGGCGGGGCGGAGCGCGCTGCTGCCCCGGCGCGCGGGGGCGCTGACCCTGCGGCGCCGGCTGGCGGGCATGGGCCTCGCCCTCGTCGGCGGGCCGCTGCTCACCTGGCTGCTGTCGATGCTCCGGAACGACGAGTCGATCACGAGCGACGTGCTCTCGTACCAGCTGCTCGTGGTGCTCGTGGCGCTGATCGGAGGGATCTGGCCGGCACTGTTCGCGGCCGTGCTCTCGGGACTCACCCTCGACTTCTTCTTCGTCGATCCGCTCTACACGATCACGGTCGACGAGCCGCTGCACGCGCTCGCCCTCGCGCTCTACGTGGTGAACGCGGTGCTCGTCAGCTCGGTGGTCGACCGGGCGGCGCGGCGCTCGCGGGCGGCGGAGCGGTCGGGGGCCGAGTCCGAGCTGCTCGCGACGATCGCGGGCGGGGTGATCCGCGGGCAGGGCGCCGTGCAGGCGATCCTCGAGCGCGCGCGGGAGGCGTTCGGGCTCACCGGTGTGCGGCTCGTGCGCGACGGAGTCGTCGTGGCCGTCGACGGGGAGCCGCAGGAGGATCCGGTGACGGTGCCGGTCGGGCCCGCCGCCGTGCTCGAGCTGCACGGCCGCGAGCTGGAGGCGGGCGAGCGGCGGCTGCTGCAGGTGATCGCGGCGCAGCTCGACTCCGTCCTCGAGAACGCGGCGCTGACCGAGACGGCGAGCGAGCTCGCTCCGCTGGCCGAGACCGACCGGGTGCGCAGCGCCCTGCTGTCGGCGGTCAGCCACGACCTGCGTCGCCCGCTCGCCGCCGCGACCGCCGCTGTCAGCGGGCTGCGCTCGCCCGACATCGCGTGGAGCGATCGCGACCGGCAGGAGCTGCTCGCCACGGCCGACGAGAGCCTGACCGTGCTGGCCGCGCTCGTGACCGACCTGCTCGACGTCACGCGGCTCGAGGCGGGGGCGCTCGCCGTGGCGCTCGCTCCGCTGGACGCGGCCGACGTGGTGCTGCCGGCGCTGGACGAGCTCGGACTCGGACCCGGCGAGGTCGACCTCGACCTCGACCTCGACGGGCCGTCGATGCTCGCCGACGCGGGGCTGCTGCAGCGGGTCGTCGTGAACCTCCTGGCCAACGCCGCGCGCTACGCGCCTCCCGGCACCCGGGTGCGGATCGCGACGAGCGCGTTCGGCGGCTCGGGGCAGATCCGCATCGTCGACCACGGACCGGGCGTCGCGCCCGAGCGCCGGGAGCAGATCTTCGTGCCGTTCCAGCGCCTGGGCGACGACGACAACCTGACGGGGCTCGGCCTGGGACTCGCCCTGTCGAAGGGGTTCACCGAGGGCATGGGCGGCACACTCGAGACCGAGGACACGCCGGGAGGCGGACTGACCATGGTGGTGACGCTGCCGCTGGCGCCGACCGCGACCGAGGGGGACGAGTGAAGATCCTGATCGCCGACGACGACCCGCAGATCCTGCGGGCCCTGCGCATCACGCTCACGGCGCGCGGCTACGAGGTCGTGACCGCGGGCGACGGCACGGAGGCGGTCAACCGCGCCGTGGACGAGCATCCGGACCTCTACATGCTCGATCTGGGCATGCCGCGGCTCGACGGCGTCGAGGTGATCCACGCGCTGCGCGGCTGGACGAGCGCGCCGATCCTCGTGGTGTCGGGGCGGACGGGCGCGGCCGACAAGGTCGACGCGCTCGACGCCGGAGCCGACGACTACGTCACGAAGCCGTTCTCGATGGACGAGGTGCTCGCGCGCATCCGGGCCCTGTCGCGGCGCGTGCAGCCGGCCGACGGCGAGCCGCTCGTGGTCATCGGCGAGGTGACGATCGACCTGGTCGCGAAGAGCGCGACGCGGGCGGGGGCCTCGGTGCGGCTCACCCCGACGGAGTGGCAGGTGCTCGAGATCCTGGTACGGAACGCGGGCAGGCTGGTCACGCGCCGCTCGCTGCTCGACGAGATCTGGGGGCCGACCCACGTCACCGACACCGGCTACCTGCGCCTCTACCTGGCGCAGCTGCGCAAGAAGCTCGAGCCCGACCCGTCGCACCCGCGGTACCTGCTGACGGAGGCGGGGATGGGCTACCGGTTCGTGCCGGGGGCGTGAGGGTTCCCCCGGCGCGGGCGGAGGAGAATGGAGGGACCCCAGCGAAGGAGACCACCGTGGATCAGCCGCGCATGAACGTCGAGTCGTTCAACCTCGACCACCGCACCGTCGCCGCGCCGTACGTGCGCCTCGCCGACGCCAAGACCCTGCCGGGCGGCAGCCGCCTCGTGAAGTACGACGTGCGCTTCACCCAGCCCAACCGCGCCCACCTCGAGATGCCGACCGTGCACTCGCTCGAGCACCTGTTCGCCGAGAAGTCGCGCAATCACTCCGACCGCGTGGTCGACTTCTCGCCGATGGGCTGCCAGACCGGCTTCTACCTGATCCTCTCGGGCGAGCCGGAGCTGCCCGAGGTGCTCTCGCTCGTCGAGGACACCCTCCGCGACATCACCGAGGCCGACGAGGTGCCCGCCGCGAACGAGACGCAGTGCGGCTGGGGCGCGAACCACTCGCTCGAGGGCGCGCAGGAGGCGGCGCGCACGTTCCTCGCGCAGCGCGACGAGTGGGAGACGGTGACCGCGTGAGCGACGCGATCGTCCTGGTGGCGATGGACGAGGAGGCGGAGCCGTTCCTCGCGAAGGCCGAGCGCGCCTCCGAGCCGCGGACGGTCGGCAACGCCCTGCAGTGGGACCTCGAGATCGACGGCGGATCGGTGCTGCTGGTGCGCACCGGCGTGGGCCTCGTGAACGCGGCCGGCGGGCTGACGGCGGCGATCCTCCGGGATCCGTCGCCGCTGGTCGTCAGCGCCGGATCGGCGGGCGGTCTCGGGGTGGACGTGCGGGTCGGCGACGTGGTCGTCGGCGACGAGTACGTGCAGACGGACGCCGACGCGCGGGCCTTCGGCTACGCGCTCGGACAGGTGCCCGGGATGCCGGCGCGCTACTCCGGCCACGCCCCCGCTCTGGCGGCCGAGCTGGTCGCGGAGGTGCCGAACGGCGCGGTCCCGGTGCGCCGCGGGCTGATCGTGTCGGGCGACGTGTTCGTCTCGGGCGACCACGTCGAGCGGGTGCTCGGGGCGTTCCCCGCCGCGCTGGCGACCGACATGGAGTCGGTCTCGCTGGCGCAGACGGCGCACGTGCACGGAGTGCCGTTCGTGTCGGTCCGCGGGATCTCGGACCTGTGCGCGCCGGGGCAGTTCGAGGCGCACGTGGACGACGCGGCGGATCGCTCGGCGGCCGTGGTGCTGGCGCTGCTCCGGGTGCTGCGCGCGAGCTGATCGGGCGCCGCTCGCTAGACGACACGTTCCGGGGTCTGCGCGAGCTGCAGGCCCCGATTCGCGCCCACTCGCGCTCGCCGTCGGGGCCCAGTGGACGCGGAACGGGGCCCGCGCCGTGCGCAGGGCCCCGTTCGCGTCGAGTCGTCGGGGCGGCTACTCGTCGCCGATGCGCTGGTCGGCCGCCTTCTCGGCGCCGTCGATCTGCCCGTCGAACTTGCCGCCCGAGGCCTTGCCCGCGGCGTCGCCCGCCTTGTCGAGGCCCTGATCGGTCAGCTTCTCGCCCTTGTCGCTGTTCGCGAAGTCCTTGGCCTTGTCGCCGAGTCCACCGAGGTCCATGGTCGTTCCTTCCGTCGAAGAGCGCCCACCGGTCGGTGGGGCCGGTGCCAGTCTGCGCCCGCTCGGGAGGCGTGCCCCAGGGGTTGCCCCGGCCCCGCCTCCGGGTGCACCCTCAGCGCCGTGGGCGCAGAGCGCGCGGAGCCGCCGCGACCGCCGCGGCGACGACGACCGACACCGCCAGCATCGCCGGGCGCACGCCAAGCGGCACCGCCAGAGCGCCGATCGCGGGTGGCCCTGCGATGTTCGCGACCGAGGACAGCGACGTGACCGCCGCGACGCGCGAGGGCCCGTCGATCGGATCCGCCGCGGCGGCCGCGATGCCGATCGGCACCGCCAGAGCCGATCCGGCTCCCCAGAGCGCGAGCCCCGCCAGCGCCGCCGGGAACCCCGGAGCGAGCACGAACAGCGCGATGCCGGCGACCGCCGCCGCGCACGACAGCGTCAGCACCCGCACCCGCCCGAGCCGGTCGATGAGCGGCCCGCCGGTCAGCCGCAGCACGGTCTGCGCGACCAGGAACACGGTGATGCCGAGGGACGCGTCGGCCTCGGTCACTCCGAACGCGTCGACCACGGCGACCGCCGACCAGTTGGTGGCCGTGCCCTCCGACAGCGCTGCCGCGAACACGATCAGCCCGAGCAGCAGCACCTGCGGATGCGTCCAGACGCCGAGTCCGAAGCGGCGGCTCCCGCGCGGCACCACCGGCACGGGTCCGCTCTGCACCAGCGCCGCGGCGCGAGCGGCCAGGGCGGAGCGGCGCTCGTGGGCGAGCGAGGCGGCGAGCGGAGCGACGTGGCGGCCGATGCTCCACCGCACGACGACCGCCGCCACGGCCAGGGCGAGGAACTGCGCGGCCGGCGACACTCCGACGGCCGAGGACGCCCCTCCGAGCAGCGCGCCCAGCGCGGATCCGATCGAGTAGCCCGCGTGGAACTGCGGCAGGATCGTGCGCCCCACCCGGCGCTCGCTGCCCGCGGCGAGGATCGACTGCGGCACGTTGGTCAGCGCGAACGCCACTCCGTGCACCGCGTTGCCGACGAGCAGCAGCGGCACCTGCCCGAGCAGCAGCGCGACGGCGAGCAGGAGGTACGCGGCGGCGAAGACGAGCGTGGCCAGACGGTAGGTGGGCAGCGCGCCGAGGCGGGCGACGAGGCGTCCGGCGACGGGGACGGTGAGCAGGGTGCCGATCGCGCCGGCGGTGAGCAGGACGCCGAGCCCCGCCGCATCGAGGTCGACCGCCGCACGGATGCCCGGCAGCCGCGCGGTCCAGCTCGCGAGCGCGAACCCGTTGAACGCGTAGGCCAGGGCGACTCCGCGGCGGCCGGGTTCGAGGAGCCCGGCCCCTCTCACGGGGCGGGGTGGTGGCGCTCGTCGGGGGCGGCGCCGGCGAGCACGAGCGCTCCGTCGACGGGAGGCGCGTCGAGCACCTCGAGCCGCACGCCGGGAGCGACCTCGGCCAGGGCGAGCCGCAGCTCGTGCTGCAGGCGCGGCTGGTTCGTGATCACTCCGCCGGCCGCCACCACGCAGTCGCCGAGAGCGCCTCGGGCCAGGAGCGACGCGACGTTCGCCGCGAGCCGGCGGGCCGCCTCCGTGATCACGTGCAGAGCCACGGCCGAGCCGCGGTCGGCGTGGGTGAAGACGAGCGGAGCGTGCCCGCCCCACTCCGTCAGCCCCGCGCGCTCGGTCACGGCGAGGGCGAGCTCGGTCAGATCCGGGACCCCGTAGGCGCTCTGCAGCGCCGCGACGAGGGAGTCGTCGCCGAGCTCGTCGCGGTCGGCGCGCACCAGCGCCTCGCGCACGCTCTCGCGGAGCAGGGCGGGCGCGCTGCCGAAGTCGCTGAGCAGCCAGCCGTAGCCGTCCGCGGTGATCGTCGCTCCCGTCGCGGTGCGCCCGACGACCACGGCGCCGGTCCCGACGATCATCTGCAGGCACTCGCCGACCCGTGCCGCGTGGCCCAGCAGCTCGGCGTCGTTGACGACGCGGACCGGCACGGCGAGCAGCCGCTCGAGCGTGCGCGCGGCGAGGGCGACCTGCGCGGGGGTGTCGCAGCCGTGCATCCCGGCGGCGAGGGTCGTGCGCTCGTCGAGACGAACGAGCGAGCGGATCAGGTCGGCCAGACGGGCCAGATTGCCCGAGTCCGAGAAGAGGGCTCCCGTGCGCCAGCTCGACGAGGGGACGACGTGGTCGAGGCGGGCGCCGTCGTCGCCGACCGCGGCGACGTGGGTCTTGGTGCCGCCCACGTCGATCCCGATGCGCAGGGCGAGCGGGGTCGCCGTGCGGACGGCGGCCAGGGGGAGTTCATCGAGCAAGGTAGGTGGAACCTCTCACGTGTCGGGCGATCAGCTCGCCCACGCCGACGAGGGCGGCGTCGGGGCCGAGCGACCCCGCCAGGAGCCTCGGGGGGAACGGGATGCGGCCGACCAGCCGCTTCGAGATCTGCTCGATCGCGAACTCGGGGGCGCGGGTGAGGTGCCCGGCGAGCACGATCACCTCGGGGTCGAGGATCGTCGCGAGGGCGCCGCACGAGAACGCGAGCAGGTCGAAGAGCTCGTCGGCGGCCGCCGAGACGGCCGGGTCGCCGGCCGCGGCGGAGTCGATCAGCCGCGCTACGGCGGCGGGTCCGGAGTCGCTGCGCTCGCCGATCGCGGCGATGCGGGTCTCGAGGTCGCCCTGCTCGGTGAAGTAGCGGCGCAGGGCGGAGGAGTCGGCGAAGAGGAAGCCGATCTCGCCTGCTCCCGAGCGGGCCCCGTGGTAGATCGCGCCGTCGTTCACGACTCCGGCGCCGACTCCGACGCCCAGCACGTACGAGGCCGCGCTCTGCGTGCCGACCGCGGCACCCTGCGACCACTCGCCGTACGCGATGGCGTTGGCGTCGTTCTCGACGAGGGTCGGGATGCCCGTGCGGGTCTCGATGATCGCTCCGAGCGGGATCTCGCGCCAGCCGAGCTCGACCGTGTTCATCACGCGGCCCTCGTGCACGATGCCGGGCACCGAGACCCCGATGCCCGTGCAGAGGCGACCCTGCTGCGCCGCGGCCGCCACGAGCGCCTCGACCAGCGCGAGGGTGCCCTCGAGGCGCACGGTCGCGGCGGAGGAGGCGGGGCCCGTCTCGAACTCGATCCGCTCCTCCGCGACGCTCGCGCCGTCGAAGTCGACGAGCCGGCCCCGGACCGCGGTCTCGGACACCTCGATCGCCGCGACGGCGCGGGAGGACCCGGCGTAGCGCAGGAGGTAGGAGGGGCGGCCGCCGGAGGAGCGCTCGAGGCCGTCGACCGCGATCAGGTTCTCGGAGAGCAGGGCGGCCGAGAGGCGCTCGACGGTGGCCGAGCTCAGCCCGGTGCGCTGCACGATCTGCTTGCGCGAGAGGGGTCCGTGCTGGAGCAGCGCGTCGAGGATCGCCGTGCGGTTGATCTCGGTGACCACGCGGGTGGTCGCGATGCGGGGCTGGGGCGTCGTCATCGTCGCCTCTCCTCTCGTCGCATCAGCGGAGCTCCGGCTCGGAGTTCTCCATCAGTGCGAGATATAACCACAGCATCGCACGGCTCGGCAATCCCGCCTAAGCCTCAAGCGCGGAGGAGGCGGGGCGGTCGTTTCCGGCGTGTTACGGCGTATTTCCGGGCCGTATCAATACCGCGCGGCACACGTTTTCGCGTTGACTCGTTCTTTATCGCACTGATAAGAAAGTCCCCACCGAGTCGCACCTGGGCTCGTCCCTCCGCTCGTGCCCTCTTCTTCCCCTTCACCGAAAGGCGACCTTCGTGAAAGCTCGCTCCGCGATCGCAGTCGGCCTCGCCGCCGCCACGCTCACCGCTCTGGTGGGCTGTGCCGGAACCGGCGGTTCCAGCACCCCCGACAAGCTCCAGTTCATCCTCTCGGGCGACGCCTCCCAGGGCGGCGGCTACCAGGCCATGGCCGACAAGTACGAGGAGGAGACGGGGATCGAGGTCGAGATCGTCGACATCCCCTACGACGACCTCGTGACCAAGCTGCGCAACGGCGCCCAGGCGGGCGACCTGCCGGCCCTCGCCCGCGCCTCCGCTCTCGACCCGATCTGGAGCAGCGAGCTGCTCGACCTCTCGAGCGTCGCCGAGAAGACCGACATCGTGCCCGAGCTGCTCGTGCAGGACGCGAACGACGACGACAAGGTGAAGGCGCTGCCGAGCGACCTGACCGCCGTCGGCATGTACCTCAACACCAGCCTCTTCGAGCAGGCCGGCGTCCCGCTGCCCGGCCCGGACGAGGTCTGGACCTGGGACCAGTACGTGGCCACCATCAAGGACGTGCAGGCCAAGGCCGGCGCGAAGTACGGCATGGTGATGGACTCGTCCGCGCACCGCCTCCGCTCCTTCCTCTACGAGTTCGGCTCGAAGGGCGTCGAGCGCCAGGAGGACGGCTCGTTCGAGATGAACGAGGCCTCGCGCACGGGCCTCGAGTACTTCAAGTCGCTCAACGACGACTCGTTCATGCCGCGCTCGGTCTGGCTCTCGGGCGACGACCCCAGCGCGCTGTTCAAGAGCGGCCAGGTCGTGGCGTACTACTCGGGCGTCTGGCAGATCACCGACTTCTCGCAGAACATCACCGCCTTCGACTGGGCGTCGGTGCGCACCCCCGCGCAGCCGGTCCAGGCGACCAACCTCGGCACCAACTGGATCGTCGCCTTCGACGGCACCGGGGTCGAGGAGCAGACGCAGGACTTCATCGACTGGATGTACCAGCCCGAGAACTACGCGGAGCTGTCGGCGATCTCGGGCTTCCTGCCCGCGACCACCGGCCTCGAGGTCGCGTACCCCGAGAACGCCGAGGCGTTCGACGTCTACAACCAGGAGATCGCGGCGTCCGACCCGATCGCGGCCGTGCAGAGCGCGAGCGCGCTCGAGGACGGCTACAACGACAAGATCCTCGTGAACGAGCCCCTGAAGTCTGAGGTCGTCCGCTACCTCGCCGACGAGCAGGACCTCGACACCACGATCGAGAACATCATCTCGGTCACCGAGGACCAGATCGGCGACTGACGATCGACGGCGGGCGGGGCTGCGGCCCCGCTCGCCCCGATCGTCCGCCGGAAGGAGACGAGAGCGTTGACCAGTCCCATCCTCGACCGCGAGGTCCCCGCGGTCGCCACGGCCGTTCCGTCGGCCGCCGCGACTCCGCCCCGCCCGCGGCGCACCCGCCGGCGCACGCAGGCGAGCTACCGGCTCGCCCCGGTGCTCTTCACCGCCGTCGTCGTCGTGCTCTTCGCGCTCTTCTTCCTCTGGCCCGGAGCGCTGGGGGTCTTCTACTCCTTCACGGACTACCGCGGAGTCGGCTCGCCCGATCTCATCGGCATCGGCAACTACCAGGAGCTGCTCGCCGACCCCGACTTCTGGGCGTCGCTGGGCCGCACGGCCCTCTACACGCTGCTCTCGGTGCCGCTGGGCTACGTGCTCTCGCTCGGCCTCGCGAGCCTGCTCGTCAACGCGAACGCCCGCGGCTCCGTGCCGGCGAAGATCATCTTCTTCATCCCGTGGCTCGTCTCTCCGATCGTCACCGGCGTGATCTGGCGCTGGATGTTCGGCGAGAACTTCGGATTCATCAACTTCGTCATCGAGGCGGCCGGCGGCTCCGCGGTGCCGTGGTCCTCGAACGGCGACCTCTCGCTGGCGGTCGTCGTCTTCGCCTCCGCGTGGGGAGGAGCGGCCTTCACCATGCTGCTCTTCATCGCCGCGATCAAGAACGTGCCGAGCAGCTACTACGAGGCCGCCGCGCTCGACGGGGCGAACCCGTGGCAGCGCTTCGTGCACATCACCCTGCCGGGCATCGCGCCCACGAGCTTCCTCGTGATCCTGCTCTCCACCATCAACTCGATGAAGGAGTTCGCGATGATCCAGGCGCTCAACGAGGGCGGACCGGGCACCCAGAACCGCCTGATCGTGCAGTACATCTACGAGACGGGGTTCGAGCGGGCCGAGGTCGGCTACGCCAGCGCCGCCTCCATGGTGCTGATGGTCCTCCTGCTCGCGATCGCCCTCGTGCAGCTCGGCTTCGAACGACGGAAGAAGGACGCCTCATGAGCATCGGCCTGGCGACTCCCGAGACCACCGCGCTCGTGCTGAAGGGAGTGCGGAAGCGGCGCCGCTCCGGCGGATTCGCGCGCAGCGTCCTCCCCACGTCGATCCTGTGGCTGCTCGCCGCGATCTTCCTCTTCCCCGTGCTGTGGCTGCTGCTCTCGTCCTTCAAGCCCGGCGGCGAGCTCTTCACCTACCCGCTGTCCTTCCTCCCCGAGCAGTGGACGCTCGACGGCTACGTCCGCGCCTGGGAGCGCGTCGACTTCGCGCGCTACTTCGGCAACACGCTGATCGTCGCCGTAGTGACGACCGTGCTGACCGTGCTCTTCAGCGCCATGACGGGCTACGCCCTCGCGAAGTACCGGGCGAAGTGGCTCTCGCTGCTGTTCGTCGCGATCCTGGCCACGACGATGCTGCCGACCGAGGTGATCCTGAACCCCACCTTCACGGTCATCCGCGACCTGGGGCTCTACAACTCGCTGCCGGGCATCATCATCCCGTCGGTGATCACGGCGACGGGCATCTTCATGTTCCGCCAGTTCTTCCTCACGGTGCCCGACGAGCTGATCGACGCGGCGCGGATGGACGGCGCGAACGAGTTCTCGATCTTCTTCCGGATCATGCTGCCGATCGCCCGGCCGATCGTGCTGACCCTCGCGATCTTCTCGTTCCAGTGGCGCTGGAACGACTACATCTGGCCGCTGCTCGTGCTCAACGACCCGTCGAAGTACACGCTGCAGGTGGCGCTGCGGAGCCTGGTCGGCGCCGAGAACATCGAGTGGACCGTGCTGCTGCCCGCCTCGGTGATCTCGATGATCCCGCTGGTGCTGATCTTCTTCGTGTTCCAGAAGTACGTGATCGGCGCCGACGTCAACGCCGGCCTGAAGGACTGAGCATGGAGTACCTGCGGCTGCTGGCCGAGGCGACCGCCGGGCTCGTCGCCGGCGTCGAGGCGCGCGACCCCGCGACGCTCTCGCACCGTCCGTCGATGCGCGGGGTGAAGACCCTGGTCGCGGCGTTCGCGGCCCCGGAGTCGCCCCGGCACCGCGACGCGTCCGTCCTGTCGGCCGCGGGTCCACTCCTCGACCGCCTCGAGCGGATGCAGCGCCCCGACGGCCTGTTCGACAGCGAGAACCTCGCGTCGCCCCCGGACACCTGCTTCACGGTGAACGACGCCGCGCTCGTGCTCGACGTGATCGCCGCGCACCCCGATCCGCTCCTCGAGGGCGTCGCCGAGCGGATCCGCGCGCTGCTGCTGCGCACCGTCGAGGCGCTGCTCGTGGGTGGCGTGCACACGCCGAACCACCGCTGGGAGCTGACCGCTGGCCTGCTGCGGTTGCACGCGCTGACCGGCGACCCGCGGCTGCGCGAGCGGGCCGACGAGTGGCTCGCGGAGGGGATCGACCTGCAGGCCGACGGCCTCTACTCCGAGCGCAGCCCCAACTACGCCGCCTACGTCTCGAACCCGTCGCTGCTCGTGATCGCCGAGGCGACGGGGGAGGAGCGCTACCGCGACGCCGTGCGCCGGAACCTCGCGGTCACCCTCGACCTCCTCGAGGACGACCTGCAGGTCGAGACGGTGCAGTCGCGCCGCCAGGACCAGACCGAGCGCTTCGACGGCCGTAGCTTCCTCTCGCAGTTCCGCGAGTTCGCGGTGGCCGACGGCGACGGGCGCTTCGCGGCGGTCGTGCGCGCGATCCTCGACCGGGGGGTCACCGAGCCCGAGATCCACCTCGCGGAGGCGCTCGCCCGGCCGCACCTCGCCGGCGCGCTGTCGGAGTCGGTGCCGTGGTCCTCCTCCGGGACCGCGGTCTTCACGGAATCGGGCCTGGTGCGGGTGCGCGCCGGAGCCGTGAGCGCGAGCGTCTTCGGGGGGAGCGACGTGCCGCGGCACCGCCGCATCGCCTCCGGGCTCGCGAACTCGGCGGTGCTCGTGCGCGCCCGCCGCGGCGCCCTCGTGGTCGAGGCGGTCCGGGTATCGCCGCACTTCTTCGGCCTCGGCCCGTTCCGACCGGAGTCGATCGTCGCGGGGCCGCGGATCGCCCTGTCCTCGCGGGTCGAGGCCGCCTACCACCAGCCGCTGCCCGCGTCGGCGCGGCGCCCCGACGGCGACTACGAGCTGGGCAGCGAGGGCCGCTTCTTCGGCTCGATGAGCTTCCCAGCGCGCGCGACCTCCACGGTCGCGCTCGAGACGCGCGCCGAGGTGTCCGTCGACGAGGACGGGGTCGAGCTGGCCCTCGACTTCGCGGGCACCGACACCTCGTGGGTCGGCGAGATCGTGCTGCGGCCCGGAGGCGTGCTCAGCGGAGTCGAGGAGCCGGCCGACGGCGCGTTCCTCATCCCCGCGGGCGGCACGGCCCGCTACCGCGTCGGCGCCGACACCCTCGAGATCGGCCCGGGTACCGGCTCCGCCCCCGACCGCCCGCCGGTCTTCGACCCGGGAGAGCTCGTCGAGTACGTCGGCGGCCGCGACCGGATCGAGGGACTGCGCCTGCTCGTGACGGGGCGCACCTCCGCTCCCGCCGTCCTCCGATTGAGGTTCTCGTGAGCACGGTCCGCGCCTACATCCACGAGCAGCCGGCCGCGCTGCGGCGTGCGCTCGCGCCGCTGGAGCCGGCGGTGCTGGACTCGGTGCAGGCCCTGGCGCCCGAGCGCGTGCTGCTCGTCGGCTCCGGCACCTCGTCCTTCGCCGCCCGGGTGATCCGCGGGCGCGCGGCCCGACTGCTCGGCGTCCCGGTCGAGGTGGCGCTGCCCACCGACGTGCTGCACTACCTGCCCGACGCGATCGACGAGCGGACCCTGGTGGTCGCCGTGTCGCAGTCCGGCCGCAGCACCGCGACGCTCCGCTGCCTCGCCCTCGCCCGCGACCGGGGCGCCCGCACGGTCCTCGTCACCGGGGAGCCCGTGCGCCCGGGCCTCGCCGACGTCGTCGTCGACCTGCGCTGCGGCCCCGAGGAGGTCGGCGCGAAGACCAAGGGCTTCACCGCCACGATCGCGACCCTCGCCGCGGTGCTCGGGGGAGCGGAGGACCTCGCCGGGATCCCCGACCGGGTCTCCGCGGCGCTCGACTCCGAGCCGCTCGTGAGCGCGTGGGCCCGCTCGCTCGATCCCTCCGTCTCCGTGTCGATCACCGGCTCCGGCCCGAACCTCGCCACGGCGCAGGAGGCGGCGCTGAAGATCCTCGAGACCGCGCGGATCCCCGTCGAGGCCGTCGAGACGGAGGAGTTCCTGCACGGTCCGCACCGGCGCCTCGGCCCCGGCCTCGCGCTGGTCGTCCTCGCCCTCGACGGACCCCTGCTGCCCCGCGCGCTCGCCCTGATCGACTACGCGGCGCCGCTCGTCGCCGGGCTGCTCGTCGTGACCGACACGGACGCGCCCCTGCCCGAGGGCGTCACCGCGGTGCGCCTGGCGCCGGGGCTGCCGGAGGAGCTCACTCCGCTCCCCGCGATCGTGCCGCTGCAGCTGCTCGCCGTCGCACTCACCGAGCACCTCGGCCTCTCGCCGGAGGACGCGGTGCTCCCCGACTTCCACGCCCGACTCGCCAGCAAGGAGACCGCATGAACATCGTCGTCGGAGCAGACCCGGAGGAGGTCGGCGAGCTCGCCGCCGGTCTCATCGCCTCGGTGATCGCGGCGGACCCGTCCGCGGTGCTCGGCGTCGCGACCGGATCCACGCCCCAGCCGCTCTACCGTGCGCTCGCCCGCCTGCGCCTCGACCTCTCCCGAGCCTCGGCCTTCGCCCTCGACGAGTACGTCGGCGTGCCTGCCGGCCACCCCGAGAGCTACCGGTCGGTGCTCGAGCGCGAGGTCGTCGCTCCGCTCGGCCTGGACCCCGCCCGCCTGCACGTGCCCGACGGAGCGGCGGCCGACCCGCACGCGGCGGCCCGCGCGCACGAGGAGGCGCTCGCCGCGGTCGGGGGCGCCGCGGTGCAGATCCTGGGCATCGGGAGCAACGGGCACATCGGCTTCAACGAGCCGGGATCCCCGCGCGACTCGCGCACCCGCGTCGTGGCGCTGGCGGAGCGCACCCGGCTCGACAACCGCCGCTTCTTCGGCGGCGACCTCGACGCCGTGCCCACGCACGCGATCAGCCAGGGCGTCGCGACGATCCTCTCGGCCCGAGAGCTGCTGCTCGTCGCGACCGGCGCGGGCAAGGCCGAGGCGGTCGCGGCCGCCCTGCAGGGCCCGATCGACGAGCGGATGCCCGCGTCGTTCGTGCGGGAGCACCCGCGCGTCACCGTGCTGCTCGACCGCGCGGCTGCCGCCGGCCTCGGCCACGACCTGCTGCTCGCCGGGGCCCGCCGTTAGGCTCCCGACCGTGTCCTACGCCCTCGTCGTCCACCGCGCCCGTCTCGTCGATGCGCGGGGGGTCGTCGAGGACGGCTGGGTGGCCGTCGCCGACGGCGCGATCACCGCGACCGGCACGGGCGACTCGTGGCGCGCCGTTGCCGCAGCCGAGGTCGTCGACGCCGGCGGGGCGACGCTCGTCCCCGGCTTCGTCGACCTCCACGTGCACGGCGGAGGAGGAGCGGCGGTCGACGACGGAGCCGACGGGATCGCGCGGATGCTCGCCGCGCACCGCGCGCACGGCACGACCCGTTCGGTGCTCAGCCTGGTCGCCGCTCCGCTCGAGGAGCTGGAGCGCTCGCTCGCCGTGATCGCGGACCTCGCGGCGGCCGATCCCCTCGTCCTCGGCTCCCACCTCGAGGGCCCGTTCCTCGCTCCCGGCCGGCGGGGCGCCCACGCGCTCGAGGCGTTGGCGCTGCCGACTCCGGAGGTGGTCGACCGACTCCTCGAGGCGGCCCGCGGCACCCTCGTGCAGGTCACCGTGGCGCCGGAGCTGCCCGGCGCTCTCGACGCGATCTCGCGGTTCGCGGCGGCGGGCGTCGTCGTCGCCCTCGGGCACACGGAGGCGGATGCCGATCTCGCGCGGACGGCCGTCGACCGCGGCGTCCGGCTGATGACGCACGCGTTCAACGCGATGCCCGGCATCCACCACCGCGCTCCCGGGCCGGTTCCCACCGCGCTCGCCGATCCGCGGGTCGTGCTGGAGCTGATCCTCGACGGCGAGCACGTGCACCCGGACGTGGCGCGGCTGGCCTTCGCGGCGGCTCCGGACCGCATCGCCCTCGTCACCGACGCGATGGCCGCGGCGGGATCGGCGGACGGGGTCTACCGGCTGGGCGGCCTGGACGTCTCGGTGCAGGCGGGGCGCGCGGTGCTGAATGGGGCGGACACGCTGGCGGGCTCGACCCTGACCCAGGACCGCGCGCTGCGCCTCGCTCTCGATACGGTCGGCCTCTCGGAGCCCACCGCGGTCGGCGCGCTCACCGCGACTCCGGCCCGCGTACTCGGCCGCACCGACCTCGGCCTCCTGCAGTCGGGCCACCGCGCCGACCTGGTGCTGCTCGACGCGTCCCACCGCGTCGCCTGGGTGCGCGCGGAGGGCCGCCTGCTCGGCGTCTGACGGGGGCGGGTCTCGATACGCCCCTGCGGGGCTACTCGACCAGCAGGGGCTCCTTGCTGATCGAGTAGCCCGCGCAGCGGGCGTATCGAGATCCCCGTCCTCCAGAGCCTCACGGCATCAGCGCCAGCCGCCCCACGATCCTGTCCACCCGGTTCCGCGGCCCGACCAGGCTCACCGCCAGGCACTCCATCGCGTCGGCCCCCGCCTCCGCGACCGCCGCCAGGAACTCGTCGTACACCCGCGTCTCCTGCGCCGCGACCGGCACGTCCGCCACGAACACCTCGGCGTGCTCGCCCGCCTTCCTGCGGATCACCGCCAGAGCCTCGCGGTCGGCCACCAGGATCGAGCACCCCGCCCACGGCAGTCCCACATGCGCGGAGCCGTCGGCGTCCACGGCCTCGGGTCCCAGGAGCCCCGTCACCCCGGCTGACGTGGCCGCCGCAGCACAGACCGCCGCGTTGACCGCACGCCCGGCGGGCAGGGCGGCGTCGACGACGATCACCCACTTCAGTCGGGCGGAGCGGGTGGATGCGGCGGTGTCGATCTCGTCGGGCGCGAATCCGAGTGGCATGGGTCTCCTCCTGTGCGGTGTGCGGGCTCGATGCTAAGACGAAGAACGGCCCGAGCGCTCCAAATCCGTACGACGTACGGCCAGACCCCTACAATCGCCTCCATGGACGGACTCGATGCGGCGATCCTCCGCGAACTCCAGTCGGATGCACGGAAGTCGAACCGCGAAGTCGCGGCGGCCGTCGGGGTCTCGCCGACCACGGCGCTCGACCGCACCAGGGCGCTCCGGGCGCGCGGAGTGATCCGCGGCGCCCTGCTCGACGTCGACCTCGCCGCGATCGGCCGCCCCGTGCAGGCGCTCATCGCCGTGCGCATCCGCCCGCCGTCGCGCGTCGCCATCGAGGCGTTCCGCGACTGGGTCTCGGCGCTGCCGGAGACCATCGGCCTGTTCGTCACCGCCGGCACCGACGACTTCGTCATCCACGTCGCCGTGCCCGACAACGATGCGCTCTACGCCTTCGTCATCGACCGCCTCACTCAGCGGCGCGAGGTCGCCGACGTCCGCACCTCGGTCGTCTACGAGCACCTGCGGAGCACCCCGGCGATCCCGTGACGGGAATTCCTCCCGGAGATGTCGATATCCGTCTTCGCCGTTCGACGCCACAGTAGGAGGACGCACCGGCGTCCCGGACGAAGGAGAGAACCGTGAAGTACATGCTCATCATGCGCGCGACCGACGAGGCCAAGAAGGCCTACGAGTCGATCCCGTTCGACGAGATCATCACCCGGATGGGCCAGTACAACGAGGCACTGATCACCGCGGGCGTCCTGCTCGCGGGCGACGGCCTCGCCGACGACGTCGACACGACCGGCTTCGTCGTCGACTTCTCGTCCGAGCCGCCCGCCGTCACCGACGGCCCCTACGGCGAGACCCACGAGCTGTTCAACGGCTTCTGGATGATCCAGGTCTCGTCCAAGGAGGAGGCGAAGGAGTGGGCGCTGCGCTGCCCGCTCGTCCCCGGCAACAAGCTCGAGGTGCGCCGGGTGACCGACGAGAGCGACTTCGCGGACTTCGCCGACAACGAGTACATCCAGAAGGAGGAGGGCTGGCGCGACGAGCTCGGGCAGGCCCGCTGACGATGGACACGACCCGGGCGGCCGTCGACGCGGTCTGGCGCATCGAGAGCGCCCGGATCGTCGCGACGCTCGTGCGGACGACCGGTGACGTCGGGGCGGCCGAGGACCTCGCCCAGGAGGCGCTCGTCGAGGCGCTGAAGCAATGGCCGGAGTCGGGCGTCCCGCGGAACCCGGGCGCCTGGCTGACCGCGGTCGCGAAGCGCCGGGCGATCGACGGCTGGCGGCGCCGCGAGAGGCTCGACGACCGCTACCGCACTCTGGCGAGGGATCTCGAGGAGGGGGCGCAGGACGAGTGGCAGCCGTTCGCCGACGACGTCCTCCGCCTCGTCTTCGTCGCCTGCCACCCGGTGCTGGCGCGGGAGGCGAGCATCGCGCTCACCCTTCGCCTGGTCGGGGGCCTGGGCACGGAGGAGATCGCGCGGCTGTTCCTCGTGCCGGTCGCGACGGTGCAGCAGCGCATCGTGCGGGCGAAGAAATCGCTCACGGCCGCGGGCGTGCCGTTCGAGACGCCGGAGCCGGCGGAGTGGAAGGAGCGCCTCACCGCGGTGCTCGGGGTCGTCTACCTGATCTTCACCGAGGGGTACGCGGCGACGTCGGGCGACCGCTGGGTGCGCGCGGAGGTGGCGCAGGAGGCGCTGCGGCTGGGTCGCGTGCTCGCCTCCCTCCTGCCGCGCGAGCCGGAGGTGCTCGGGCTGCTCGCCCTGATGGAGCTGCAGGCGTCCCGGTTCGCCGCACGCACCGCCGCCGACGGCACTCCGGTGCTGCTCGAGGACCAGGACCGCACCCGCTGGGACCGCGCGCAGATCACCCGGGGCCGCGAGGCGCTGCTCCGGGCCGACCGGCTGGGCCGCGGACGCGGCGCCTACGCGCTGCAGGCGGCGATCGCCGAGTGCCACGCGGTCGCTCCGAGCGTCGCCGCCACCGACTGGGAGCGGATCGTGCTGCTGTACGAGGTGCTGGGCCGGATCGCGCCGAGCCCGGTCGTCGAGCTCAACCGCGCGGTGGCCGTGTCGATGGCGACCGGACCCGCGTCGGCCCTGCTGCTCGTCGACCGGCTGGCGTCGGAGGGGGCGTTGCGCGGGTCGCACCTGCTGCCGAGCGTGCGGGGCGAGCTGCTCGCGCGGCTCGACCGGAGGGAGGAGGCGCGCTCCGAGCTCGCGACGGCCGCCGCCCTGGCCGGCAACGAGCGCACGCGCGCGCTGCTGGAGGCGCGGGCGGCGTCGCTGTGAGCCTGGATCTCGCGGGTCTCGATACGCCCCTGCGGGGCTACTCGACCAGCAGAGGGGGGGCGGGTCTCGATACGCCCCGGCGGGGCTGCTCGACCAGCGAGGGGTGGGGGCGTTCCTGCTGATCGAGCAGCCGGCGCAGCCGGCGTATCGAGATCCACCCCCGCCCGCAGTCACGCCTCCGTGACCACGCCGCCCTCGACCCGCCACTGCCGGTTCAGCTGCACCGTCTCGAGCATCCGCCGGTCGTGGGTGACCAGCAGCAGCGTCCCCTCGTACGCCTCGAGCGCCTGCTCGAGCTGCTCGATCGCCGGCAGATCGAGGTGATTGGTCGGCTCGTCGAGCACCAGCAGGTTCGTGCCGCGGGCCTGGAGCAGCGCGAGCGCCGCGCGGGTGCGCTCGCCCGGCGACAGCTCGCCCACCGGCCGCCCCACGTGGTCCGCCTTCAGCCCGAACTTCGCCAGCAGCGTGCGCACCTCGGCGGTCGGCCACTCCGGCACCAGCGCCTCGAAGGCGTCGGCGAGCGGCACATCGGAGGCGAGCATCGCCCTGGCCTGGTCGATCTCGCCGATCGCGACGCTGGCGCCGAGCGACGCCGAGCCCTCCTCCGGCTCCACGCGCCCGAGCAGCAGCGACAGCAGCGTCGACTTCCCGGCACCGTTGGGCCCGGTGATGCCGATGCGGTCGCCGGCGTCGACCTGGAGCGACACCGGACCCAGGGTGAACGTGCCGCGGCGCGCGAGGGCGCCGTTGAGCGTCGAGACGACCGAGCTCGAGCGCGGGGCGGTGCCGATCGTGAAGGCCAGCTGCCACTCCTTGCGAGGCTCCTCGACCTCCTCGAGGCGCGCGATCCGGCTCTCCATCTGGCGCACCTTCTGCGCCTGCTTCTCGCTCGACTCCGCCGACGCCTTGCGCCGGATCTTGTCGTTGTCGGGCGCCTTCTTCATGGCGTTCCGGACGCCCTGGCTCGACCACTCGCGCTGGACGCGGGCGCGAGAGACGAGGTCGGACTTCTTCTCCTCGAAGTCCTCGTACTTCTCGCGGCGCTGACGGCGCGCGGTCTCGCGTTCCTCGAGGTAGGCCTCGTACCCGCCTCCGTAGACCGTCGTGGTGCCCTGGGCGAGGTCGAGCTCGAGCACGCGGGTGACGCTGCGGCGCAGGAACTCGCGGTCGTGGCTGACGAGGACGACGCCTCCGCGCAGTCCCCGGACGAACGCCTCGAGCCGTTCGAGGCCGTCGAGGTCGAGGTCGTTGGTCGGCTCGTCGAGCAGCACGACATCGAAGCGCGACAGCAGAAGCGCGGCGAGGCCGACGCGGGCCGCCTGTCCGCCCGACAGCGACGTCATGAGGGAGTCGGCGGCGACTCCGCCCGACACGCCCTGGGCGAGCGCCAGGCCCAGATCGGCGAGGACGACGGGGGTCCGCTCGTCCAGGTCGGCGGCGCCGCTCGCGAGCCAGCGGTCGAGCGCGAGGGCGTAGCGGTCGGCGATGCTCCCGTCCGGGTCGGGCTCGGCGAGGGCGGAGGCGGCCGCGTCCAGTTCGGCCGAGGCCTCCGCGCAGCCGGTGCGCCGCGCGAGGTACGCCGAGACGGTCTCTCCCTCGCGCCGCTCGTGCTCCTGCGGCAGCCAGCCGACGAACGCGTCGCCGGGCGCGAGCACGACGGTGCCGTCCAGCGGAGCGGTCTCGCCGGCGAGGATGCGCAGCAGGGTGGACTTGCCGGCGCCGTTCGCCCCGACGACGCCGACCACGTCCCCGGGGGCGACCGTCAGGTCGAGTCCGTCGAACAGGGTGCGGTGCGCATAGCCTCCGGAGAGGCCCTTGGCGACGAGGGTGGCGGTCACCGGTCCAGCGTAGGCGGCGGCGTGGAGGAGCTCTGCGGCGAACGCTAGACCCTCTCGTAACACGCGCGTCTAGGATGGCCGGATGAGCGAGACGACGGTCAGGAGCGGCGCCGGGTACTGGTACCCGGACGAGTCCTCCACCAGGCGTGCCGTCGAGGTGCTGAGCGCGATGCGCACGTACCGCGTCTCGGAGGTCGCGATGCGCCGCCGCACGCGCGAGAAGATGGCGATGGGCGAGACCGACCTGATCGCCATCCAGTACCTCCTGCGGCGCCAGCGCAGCGGCGAGATCGTGAGCGCCAAGGATCTGGCCGGCCACCTCTCCATCTCCTCCGCCTCCACGACGGTGCTGATCGACCGCCTCGTGCGCAGCGGGCACCTCGTGCGCAAGCCCCATCCGACCGATCGGCGCGGCATCGTCGTCGAGGCGACCGTCGACAGCGACCGCGAGGTGCGCGAGACGCTGGAGCACATGCACCGGCGGATGCTCGAGATCGCCGAGGACCTCGATGCGCGCGAGGCCGAGGTCGTCGTGAATTTCCTCCGCCGGATGAGCTCGGCCGTCGACGAGATCGACGCCGAGGTCGAGGCGGATGAGCCGCATTCCGAGAATTAGCTAGATTCTCTAGTAGAAAGTCTGTCTAGAGATAGGCTGAGGCCATGGGTCAATTCCTCTACGGCACACCACCGGCCGTCATCGAGATCGAGGACCGGACCCTGGCCCATCTCCAGATCGTCGTCTACGCGAAGTTCCGCCGCGACGAGCGCTTCCCGCTCACCCTCGACTCCATGCCCGAGGGGGCGCGCGGCCGCCACTCCTTCTGGATGAACCCGAACATCGCCCTGCAGTTCCACTTCGCGGGCAGTCGCCAGCCCACCATCAACCCGGCCTGGGTCGAGGTGCTGATGGACTCGGCGAACGGCGGCGGCGGCCTGCGCGTGCTGCCGGAGCCGCACGCCTGATCCCGACGCGCCGCGACCGCACCGCCCGCCCGTCTCCTAGGGTGGTCGGGAGTGCCCGGGGCGGGGGCTCGACGAGGGGCGGGGACGTGCGCGCAGGACGAGTCGGAGTTGCACTGGCGACGGGTGCGCTGCTCGCGCTCACGGGGTGCGCGGCTCCGAGCCCCACTCCCACCGTCACGGTCACCGTCTTCGCGGAGGCGACCCCGACGCCCGACCCCACCGTCACCGCCGCGCTGCCGCAGGCGACCGCGACCGTCTTCGTGCCGCAGCCCGAGGTCACCGTGACGATCACGCCGAATCCGGTGCCCGTGATCCCCGAGACCGCCTACGCCACCGACTTCGGCGCGGCTCCCGGAGCCACGGGCACGCCGACCACGGACGGCGCGGGCGAGATCGTGAGCTACACGGTCGTCGAGGGGGACACGTTCTTCGACATCGCGCAGCGGTTCGGGATCCCCGTGCAGCAGCTGCTCCGGATGAACGCCGACGTCGCGGGGGCCGGCGAGGCCGTGTACATCGGCCGGGTCATCAACCTCGACGCGAGCACCCTGGGCTGACGCGGTGCCCGCTCAGCGCGGGTCGGCTACTGCGATTTCGGCAGGATGTGGAACGCGACGCCGAGCGACAGCGAGATCGCGAGGATGCCGCCGAAGAAGATGAATCCGCCCAGCGCGGGGAACAGGAAGGCGTTCCCCAGGAGGAGGATCCCGCCGAGGAACAGCGCGAACGAGAGGATGACGCCCAGACCAGTCATGCCTTCATCGTACGGGGCTCAGGGGAGCAGGAGGGTCGCGAGCTCCTCAGCCCCGGACACCACGGCCACGGTCCCGGCCGCCTCGGCGGGCGATCCGTAGCCCCACTCGACCATGATCGTCGGGATGCCGTGGGCCGCGGCTCCGTGCACGTCGTGCTCGCGGTCGCCGACCATGACGGGCGTCAAGAGGTCGACGTCGAGCTCGCGGAGCCGGCGCAGCGCCTCCTCGACGACGTCGGCCTTGGCGCTGCGCACCTCGTCCTCGGAGGCGCCGCAGATCACGGTGAAGTAGTGCGAGAGGCCGTAGTGCTCGAGGATCCGTCGGGCGGCCGACTCGGGCTTCGAGGTCGCGAGCGACAGCGGCACCCCCGCCTCGGCGATGCGCGCGAGGACCTCGGGCACGCCCGGGTAGAGCGACGAGTCGAAGAGCCCGCCGGCGTTGTAGCGGCGGCGGTACACCTCGAGGGCGGCCTGCGCCTCCTCGACGCTCATGCCGCCCAGGGCGCGGAAGGCGTCGAGGAGCGGCGGGCCGACGTAGGCCAGCAGCTCGACGGGCGTGGGGACGGGGCGGCCCAGCTCGACGAAGGTGTCCACGAGCGTGCCGGTGATGCCGGGCGCCGAGTCGGTGATGGTGCCGTCGAGGTCGAAGAGGATGCAGGTCCAGGTGCCGGCGCGTTCGTCGAGGCCGCTCGGGGCGAGTGTCGTGTAGGACATGGCGGGGCTCCTGACCTCGGGTGACTCGTGGACGCCGACGCTGCCCCGTCGGGGGAGAACACTCTACGGGCGCTCGACGGCCTCGAGGGCGTTCTCGATGAACGAACGGGTGACGACCTGTGCGAGCGACCCGGGGTCGAGCTGCACGGCGACGAAGTCGGCGGTGCGGATCAGCGCGAAGGCCTCCCGTCCGGGCAGGACCAGCATCTGCACGCGGGGGTGCTGCTGGCGGGGGATCGCCGTGCGCACCTCGTCGGTCGAGGTGAACAGCGGCAGGACCTGCTCGCCGGTCGTCGTGGCGACCGTGCGCACGTGCGGCACGCCTCCGGGCTGCGATCCCGTGACGTCGACGACGAGCGAGCCGTCGAGGCACGCGGTCAGGAGCCGCTCCACGGCCTCCGCGGACGGAGCGGCGATCAGGGCCTCGAGGGCCTCCCGCGCCGGGACGTTGCGGTAGGGGCCGGGCTTCGCCGGGCGCGCGGGGGGACCGACTCTCCGTGCCATGCCTTCACGGTATCCGGGATCGCTCCGGCTCTCGAATCGGGGGCGAACGGCATCGCTGAGGGAATTCGCAGGGAATGCCCCGACAGGTGATGCGCAGAGCGCTGTCCGCCTTTATCCGCGGTCATCCGTGCAGAGAAGAATCGCCTATCCACCACTCGAGAAGCGCCACGCACTGCCGAATGCTCTTCTTCTGAGAGGAAAGAGGGTAATGTCTTCCACCGACATAGGTTCTACAGTGCGGTCGGTACGCGGCGCGGAAAGCATACGCAGTACTTCACGCGTCATCAGTACTACAGGAGGAAAAGTGGCTCAGAAGATCACTCTCGTCGACGACATCGACGGAACGCCCATCGATTCCGGAGAGGGCGGAACCGTCCGCTTCAGCATCGACGGCGCCAATTACGAGATCGATCTCGGGCCCGACAACATCGAGGCGCTGCACTCCGCTCTCGAGAAGTTCGTCTCGAGCGCCCGCCGCGTCGGCTCGCGCCCGGCCGCGGCCGCATCGGTCGCCTCGGCGTCCAAGAGCGACCCCAAGCAGCTGAAGGCGATCCGCGAGTGGGCGAACGCCAACGGGCACCAGGTGTCCGACCGCGGCCGCATCCCGGCCGAGGTCCAGGCGGCCTACGCGGCGGCCAACAAGTAGAGCGCCGCATCCGCTCGGAAAAGGCCCTCGCGGGATTCCGCGGGGGCCTTTCCCGTGTTCCGGAGCGTCACTCGGTAGTCGAGTGCTCCTGCTCGGAGCGGCGGGCTAGAAGAGCCGGGTGTGCGAATCGTCCACGCCGCGCATCGTCTCGTAGTCGAGGACGACGCAGCGGATCCCGCGGTCCTGCGCGAGCGTCCGCGCCTGCGGCTTGATCTCCTGCGCGGCGAACACTCCGGTGACCGGTGCCAGATGCGGATCGCGATTCATCAGTTCGAGATATCGGGTCAGCTGCTCGACTCCGTCGATCTCTCCGCGGCGCTTGATCTCGACCGCCACTGCGGCCCCGTGGGAATCCCGCGCGAGGATGTCGACCGGTCCGATCGCCGTCATGTATTCGCGGCGCACGAGAGTGTGTCCGTCGCCGAGAAGATCGATCTGCTCGGCCAGGAGGCGCTGCAGGTGCGCCTCCACGCCGTCCTTCACGAGGCCCGGATCCACGCCGAGCTCGTGCGCGGAGTCGTGCAGCACCTCGTGGATCGAGACGACGAGGGCGTCGCCCGTCTTCTTGTGCGCGACCGTCCACTGCTCGACGACTCCCGACTCCCGCGCCGTCTCGTCCGGCTCGCCCGTGATCAGCGTGCAGGGCGGGCTCATCCAGTTCAGCGGCTTGTAGGAGCCACCGTCGGAGTGCACGAGGACGCTGCCGTCGGCCTTGACCAGCAGCAGGCGGGTGGCGAGGGGGAGGTGGGCGCTGAGACGGCCGGAGTAGTCGACGGAGCAGCGCGCGATGACGAGACGCACCCGTCGAGGATAGACGCGGTCAGGCGCGGCTGCTCGGTCTCCGCCGACCCGTAGGGGGAGCGGAGGGCGCCTCCGAGACGAAGGCGCGGAGGGCGAGCGCGAACTCGGCGGGCGCCTCGATCCAGGGGTAGTGGCCGGATCTTTCGATCACCGCGAGGCTGCACGAGGGGAAGAGAGCGCCGAGCTCGGCGAGCGGCTCGACGCCGACGAGGGCGTCGTCCTCGCCGCCGACGATCATCACGGGGCAGCGGAGGAGGGTCAGCGCCTGCCGCAGCGCCGTCGCGTCGACGGAGGTGAAGAACCCCGCGAAGGCGTCCGGGAACCAGGTCGCCGCCCGCTCGTGCGCCTGCGCCCGCTCGTCCCACGTCGACCAGCCCAGCGGAGCCGCGCGGCGGTAGAGCTCGATCCGCCGCCGCGCGTCCGTCTCCTCCTGCATCAGCACCGCGGCCTCGATCGCGTCGCCCAGCCAGCTCGCGCCGATCCGTCGCGCGGCGATCTCGTGGCGGTCGTCCCGCCCTAAGTCGAGCCATCCCGTCGCGGGCGAGATCAGGAGGAGCCGCGAGACGCGCTCGGGGTGCCGCGCGGCGTGCACGAGCGCGGTGCGGCAGCCGGTGGCGTGCGCGAGGACGTCGACGGACTCCACTCCGAGGTGCCGGCGCAGGTCCTCCACGTCGTCGGCCTGCTCGGCGAAGGACCGCACGGGCGCCGCCGCCGAGCCGCCCACTCCACGTGGATGGAGCACGAGGATCCGCCGGCACCCGGCGATCGGCTCGAAGGTGCCGAGGTAGTCGGGGTGGCGGGCCGGCCCGCCGGGGAGGACCACGAGGGGCGGGCTGCCGGCCGTGCCGTGCTCGTCGGCGTGCAGCAGGGCGCCGTCACGCGCTCGGAACTCCGTCATGCGCGACCCCCTCCGCCGTGGTGGCGATCCTAGGGCGTGGGAGTCGTCAGGCCAGACGGACGACGTTCCCGGTCACGCGCCGGCCCGCGGGGGAGACGAGGTACGAGACCAGGTCGCCGACCTCCTCCGGCTCGGCGACGTCGAAGAAGGAGTCGTTCGCGGCGACCGCCTCGCGGACGTCGTCGGTCACCCAGCCCGTGTCGGTGACGGGCGGGTGCACGGCGTTGGCCGTGATGCCGAGCGGGCTGAGCTCGAGGGACGCCGAGATCGTGTAGTTCACCAGCGCGGCCTTCGCGGCGCCGTAGGAGACCTCGCCCGGGAAGCCGCGCTCGCCTCCCGAGGTGAGCGTGACGATGCGTCCGCCGTGGCCGCCGCGGGCCTCGAGGCGGGCGGCGAGCTCGGCGATCAGCAGCGCACCGGCTCGGGCGTCGACCGAGAGGACGGCGTCGATGCTCGCGGCGTCGACGCGGCGCTGCGGGCGGCCCATCCAGTCGCTCTCGCGGGCGCGGAAGGTGTCGATCACCGAGCCGGTCGCGTTGTGGACGAGTACGTCGACCGGGCCGAGCGACCGCTCGGCGGCGTCGAAGAGCAGGGCGGGCGAGGAGGCGTCGCGGAGGTCGGCCGAGACAGCCAGTGCGCGGCCGCCCGCGGCGCGGATCCGCTCGGCCACCTGCTCGCCGTCGCTCGCGTGGGCGCGTCTCTGCCGTTCGGGCTCGTACTCGGGCAGGTCCTCGGCGAGGAACGCGACCAGCACGGCGAGGCCGTCGGCCGCGAGGCGCTCGGCGATCGCGGCTCCGATGCCGTGGTTCGCGCCGGTGACCAGCGCGACCCGGCAGGGCTCGCTGCTCGGGGCCGTCATGCGTCCACCCGGGCCCGAGCGGGGCGCGCGGCGGGCGAGGCGAGTCCCGCCACGACCACCAGGGCCAGCACGAGGAACAGCGCGTTCAGGATGCCGACGTGCTCGCCGAGGAACCCGATCGCCGGCGGTCCGACGAGGAACGCGACGTAGCCCAGCGTGGCGACGGCGCTGACCCGCGCGGCCGAGTGCGGTCCCTCCGCCGCCGCCGACATGCCGACCGGGAAGCCGAGCGAGCAGCCCAGCCCCCACGCGACGGCGCCGGCGATCACCAGCGCGTCGACCGGGGCGAGGATGAAGAGCAGGATGCCGACGACAGCCAGCAGAGCCGATCCGCGCAGCACGGGGACGCGGCCGAAGCGGTCGAGCACGGGGCCGCCGAGCACGCGGCCGACGGTCATCGCCGCGACAAAGACGCCGAACACGATCGCGGCGGTCGTCGTGGAGGAGCCGTGGCCGTCGACCATCGCGAGGGTCATCCAGTCGTTGGCGGACCCCTCGGCGAACGCCATGCCGAGCATGATCAGGCCGATGACCACGAGCCGCAGGTCGCGCCAGACGCCGAGCGAGGCGGCGACCCGCTCCCGGATCGGGGGCTTCGCGGTCGCGACGCCCTGGGTGTCGAGATCGGCGCGCACGGGCACGAAGCGGATCGCCACGGCGACGGTGGCCACCACCACGACCGCGACGCCGACGAAGTGCGCCGCCACGGGGATCGCGAGGGCGGAGGCGGCGGCTCCCACCAGCGCGCCCGCGACGGTGCCGAGGCTGAAGAAGGCGTGGAAGAGGGGAAGCAGGGTCTTGCCGAAGGCCTTCTCGTTGGCGGCTCCCTCGACGTTCATCATCACGTCGACCGCGCCGTTGCCGAAGCCGAGCAGCGCCATGCCCGCGAAGGCGACGGGGAGCGCGCCGAGCGTGTCGGCCGCGACCCCGAGGATCGCGAGGCCGGACGCGCAGACGGAGAGCCCCGCGACCATGCCGCGACGGGCCCCGAGCGCCGACATGATCGCGGTCGAGAGCATCAGGCCGACGATGGCGCCGATCGACATGGCGAGGATCAGCAGGCCGACCCCGGAGGTCGAGAGCTGCAGCTCGTCGCGGATGGCCGGAGTGCGCGACACCCACGTCGCGATCGACAGGCCGCTCAGCACGAAGATCGTGAAGACGGCGTTGCGCCACGCGACGAGTTCGCGGCGCGAGAGGGCGGAGGTGCTGGTCATGACCGGGTTTCCTGTGGCGGGCGCGCCCGGGCGCTCACAGCGGCGCCGCCGGGCCCGCGGGGCGGGGTTCCACCCGGTCGAATCGATTCGAGGCGGGCCGGACTAAGCTATCCAGAACCTCCGGGGCGGTCAAGAAGCACCGCACCGGCCGGCTGAGTCGAGGAGGATCGTGGAGTCGCAGAAGTCGCGCGCCGAGCAGCGCCCCGGGCGACCGACCCTGGCCCGCGTGGCACGGCTCGCCGGAGTCTCGGCCTCCACGGCCTCGCTCGTCTTCAGCGGATCGGGACCCGTCTCGGCCTCGACGCGCGAGCGAGTACTGAAGGCCGCCGCCGAACTGGACTACGCCGGCCCCGACCCGCGCGCGCAGTCGCTCCGGCGCGGTCGCTCCGGCATCGTCGGCGTGGTGGTCGACGAGCGCGTGCTGCACGCCTTCCGCGACCCGATCAGGATCGCGATGCTCGACGGCATCGCCGACGTGCTGGGCGGCGCCGACGCGGGGATCCTGCTGCTGACCGAGACGGGCGACGGCTCCGGGCTGATGTCCACGGCGCCGGTCGACGCCATGATCCTGATCGGCTGCAGCCCGACCGTGGACGAGTCGGTCGCTCTGCTGCAGAGGCGGCGGGTGCCGGTCGTGGTGGTCGAGGGCGTGTCCGAGTTCGGATCGGCGATCGTCACCCTCGACAACCGCGAGGCGACCAGGACGCTGGCCGAGCATCTGCGGGGCCTCGGGCACTCGCGGGTCGCGGCGGTGGCCCTGCCCTTCTCGAAGGACCGCCGCCGGGGGCCCGTGCCTGCGGACTGGCGCACGAGCTCGAGCATCACGGCCGTGGAGCGGCTGCACGGGGCGCGCGACGTGTTCGGCGAGCTGGACTCCGTCGAGGTGACGGCGAGCACGGTCGAGGAGGGCGTCGCGGCCGGGCGGGCGCTGCTCGACGTGCCGGAGCCGCCGACCGCGGTCCTCGCGCAGAGCGATCTGCTGGCGGCGGGCGTGATCCTGGCGGCCGAGCAGCTCGGGCTGCGGGTGCCCGAGGACGTCTCGGTGGTCGGCTTCGACGGCGTGCAGGTGCCGGGGCTCGCGGCGGGCTACGACCTCACCACGATGGTGCAGCCGGCGGTCGACAAGGGGCGCGCGGCGGGGCGGGCGGCGCTGGCGCTGCTCGCGGGCGAGGAGGCGGCTCCGGTGTGCTTCCACGCGGTGTTCCACCGCGGGAACACGAGCGCGGCGCCGCGCTGATCCGCCGGGCGTTCCGTGACCTGAGACATCACGTCCCAGTTCGTTGACGGCGCGGGAATCGCGGCGCTATAAAAAGGCACACGGGCGATCCTGGGCCCGGTCGTCCCCCTTCTCTCGACCGTCTGGTGTGCCCGAATGCCGCGCTCGTCCTCTGCTTCGCCCGCCCTCACCCGCCTCCTCGCCGTCGTCCTGGCCGCGCTCGTGCTGGTCGGACTGACCGCCGGCCCTGCCGTCGCGGCACCGGTGGCGGCCTCGACACCGACCATCTCGGGGACCGCTCAGGTCGGAGCCGTCCTCACGGCGAAGCCCGGCACCTGGACCACCGGCACGACGCTGACCTACCGGTGGTACGCGAGCGGCGTCGCCGTCCGAGGGGCGACGGGGAGGACGTTCGTCCCGACCACCTCCCAGCTGGGCGCCACCGTGACGGTCGAGGCGACCGGGGCCAAGGCCGGGTACACGTCCGTGATCCGGAGGAGCGCCGCGACCGCCGCAGTGAAGGCCGGCAAGCCCACCGGTGCGACGGCGGTGGCCGCTGTCACGGACGGAGCGGCGCGCTCCGTCACCGTGTCCTGGCAGCCGCCCGCCTCGTCCGGCGGCTCGGCGATCACCGGATACCTCGTCGGCCGGTCCGGGAGCGATGCATCCGGTGCCGGCCCCTGGTCCCGCCTCGCGCCGGCCTCCGCTCGCTCGCAGACCTTCACGAACCTCGTGGCGGGTCGGACCTACACCTTCACCGTCCAGCCGAGGAACGCGGTCGGGTCGGGACCCACGTCATCGATCGTCGTCACCCTCGCTGCGAAGAGCCTGACCACCGCGGCGCCGGTCGTCTCGGGCACCCCGAGGGTCGGCGCGACGCTGACCGCCCAGACCGGCACCTGGACCACCGGCACGGCTCTGACCTACCGGTGGTACGCATCCGGTTCCGCCATCGCGGGCGCGACGGCCAGGACGCTTCTGCTGCGCGATGCTCAGGCGGGGACCACCGTGTCGGTCGAGGTGACGGGCACGAAGGCGGGCTACACGACGGCCGCTCGGACGAGCGCGTCGACGAGCGCCGTCGCCGCGACCGTTCCCGGAGCGCCCGCCCGCGTCGATGTCGTCGGCGACCAGGATCGACTCACGGCGACCGTGACCTGGTCGCCTCCGAAGACCACGGGCGGAGCCGCTGTGACGAGCTACCGGGTCTCCCTCGATTCCTACTCGCTCCTCTTCCCCAAGTTGGCCATCGTGTCCTCGACCACCAGGTCGTACACGTTCACGGGCCTTCGCGAGGAGATGGAGTACTACTTCCACGTGGAGGCGGTGAACCCCGTCGGCCGGAGCGAGAAGCAGAGCGGATACCTGTACTTCTGGCACGACTACCAGTCGCCGGGTGCGCCGGTGGAGGTCTCGGCGAGGAAGGACGACGCCGCGCGCACAGCGACGCTGACCTGGAAGCCGCCTCTGGAGGACGACAGCGCGGAGACCGTCGGGTACAGGGTCGCGCGCGACGGGGTCGACGCGAGCGGACGCGGTCCATGGTCGGCCGTCGTCGGTTCCGGCACGCGCTCGCAGACGTTCACCGACCTCGTCCCCGGAGCGACCTACACGCTGTCCGTCGCATCGGTGTCGGACGAGGGCATCGAGACCACCGAGAGTCGTCGGATCACGATGGGGTCCGGACCGTCCTAGTCCCCGACCGCGCACCGTCCCCGGTCGCGTCACTCCGCTCTCCTGCGACGACACCCACCTGTGAGGTAACCCCGTGCCAGCCCGACCCCCCGCACTCGAGCGCGTCGTCGCCTTCGTGCTCTCCCTGCTCGTCGTCTGCGGCATCGTGGCCGCTGCGCCCGCGGCCGCGGCCGCCTCCGTTCCGACGGCGGCGACCTCCGTCTCAGCCGTCGCCGACCCCGCCGCCCGGTCGGTGCTCCTCACCTGGAAGCCGCCCGCCTCGGACGGCGGATCGCCGGTCACCGGATACACAGTCGGTCGCGACGGCACCGACGCGAGCGGCGCCGGAGCGTGGTCGAGGACGACCGCTGCGACGGCCAGATCCCAGACGTTCACGAACCTGCGGCCGGGGGCGACCTACCTGTTCACCGTGCGCCCGCAGAACGGTGCAGGCGCCGCCCCGGCGAGCTCGGTGACCGTCTCGATGCCGACGGGCACCCTGACCACCGCCGCTCCCGTGATCACCGGAGCCGCCGTCGTCGGGTCGACGCTGACGGCCGCCGTCGGGACCTGGACCGCGGGCACGACCTTCGCTTACCGGTGGAAGGCGTCGGGCGCGGTGATCACGGGCGCCGCGACGTCGACGCTCGTCCTCGGCAGCGCGCAGCTCGGCAGGACGATCACCGTCGAGGTGACCGGGACGAAGGCCGGCTACAGCACCGCGACGCGGGTGAGCGCCGCGACGTCGGCGGTCCGATCCGCTGCGGCGGCGCCCGGGAGCCCCACGTCGGTCTCTGCGGCGCCTGGAACGGCTGCCCGATCGGCGACGCTGACCTGGGTGGTGCCGTCGAGCCCCGGCGGATCGGCGATCACGGGCTACCGCGTCAGTCGCGACGGCGTCGACGCCTCCGGGGCCGGCGCGTGGTCGGCTGTCGTCGGCGCGTCGACCCGTTCCCAGACCTTCACGAACCTGGTCGCAGGGTCCGCCTACACCCTCTCCGTCGCGGCCATCAACGCCGTCGGCACCGGCGCCGCCGTCTCGGCCAGGACGACCGCGTCCGGCGCCGCGCTCACGGTCGGCACCCCGACGGTCTCGGGGAAGGCCGAGGTCCGATCCACTCTGACCGCGCGCACGGGCACCTGGACCAGCGGAACCGGATTCACGTACCAGTGGTTCGCCGACGGCACCGCGCTCCCGGGTCGCACGGCCGCCACCCTGGTGCTGTCGACCGCGCACTTCGGCAAGAGGATCACCGTCCGCGTGACGGGGACGAAGACCGGCTATGCTCCCGCGTCCGCGACGAGCACCGCGACGGCGGCCGTCGCCAGGATCCCGGTACTGCGGATCCCGAACGACCCCTGCGCGAACGGATGGGACTGCTCGAACGGGATCACCCTGTCGGGCAAGGAGGCGGCCGTCTACGTGGTCAAGACGATCAACACGGGCGCGGGTCGTCAGCTGACGCTCACCGACGGCGCGGTCGTGAAGGTCGACGGCCGCCATTCGCTCTACGGCCAGGGAGTGGTCGTCAAGGGCACGGCGACGAGCCCGGTGACCGTGACCAGCTACCGCGACGACAGCGTCGGGGGCGACACCAACGGCGACGGCTCCGCGACGACGCCGAAGGCGAGCGACTGGGGCGCGATCTGGAGCGACGGAGCGGGGCCGACGGACATCCGGTACGCGGACCTCCGCTACGGAGGCAGAGGTCTGATCCTGTCGGCGGACGACCGGCCGTCCGGGATCACCGTCGCCGACTCGACGATCACGGGCGGCATCATGGTCATCGCTGCCGGGGAGCCGGACGGTCCCCTCATCCCCACCACGATCGCCCGCAACACGGTGAGGGGCGGGATCGTCGAGATCGGAGTGGCCGACGGCTACAGCCAGGTGCTCCTCGATCTGGTCCTGACGGACAACGTGGTCGCGACGCCTCCGACCGGCAGATCGGCCTACCAGGTGCACGCCGCCTCCTTCAACGGATCAGCGGGCATGGCGCGGAACACGGTCACCGGCACCACGACCTGGACCGTCTCGCTGAACCGGGTCGTCAACCGAGGCTCCTGGGTCATCCCGGCCGGCGAGAGGTACACGCTGACGGGCGACTGGGAATCGCTCCGCATCTTCGTCAACGACGGCCGGATCGAGTTCCAGCCCGGATCGATCGTGAAGTTCGCGCAGGGGACGGAGCTCGGCGGTGTGCTCGTCTTCAAGGGGACGAGCACGGCGCCGGTGACGCTGACGTCCTCGCGTGACGACTCGAAGGGCGGCGCGTGGACCAGCGAGCCGGAGGCGCCCGCGGCGACCGACTGGTTCGGCCTGCGCCCCGCCGCCGGTTCGAGCGGGCGGACGGGTGTCGTCGTCCGCTACTGCACTCCGGAGCGCGGCACGATCTGCAGGTAGGGCCGCTCGTCGCGGCGCCGTCTGCCGCGGCGGTGCAGGCACCTGGGGATCACGGGTGCCTGCACGGACTGCAGGTGCTCGTGCGGTTCGCAGGGGGTCCGCTCAGCGCGAGGGACCACGGTGCGGCGGTAAGGGCGTTCCGACCCGGATCCCCTGCAGACCGCGCGAGGACGTCGCCGGGACGGCCCGCCGGACGGGCGAGTTCTCCACAGGGTTGTCCACAGCCTGTTCGAAACTCTGTTCGAGGGATCAGCGGAGCCACGCCTCGCCGCGGACGCGCAGTCCGAGCGTCAGCGCGCGGGCCCCCAGGTAGCCCCCGGCGAACGCGATCCACAGCGCCGTCAGCCGCCCGTCGGCCGGCGCGAGGGTCGCCAGAAGCGCCAGCGGTGTGAACAGCGCGAGGTTCACGAGTCCGCTCAGCGCGAGGTAGCGGCCGTCGCCGGCTCCGATCAGCACCCCGTCGAGCACGAACACGTAGCCCCCGAGCGGAGCCGTGATGCCGACGATCGCGATCAGCGCGGGCAGCAGGCGCAGCACCTCCGCATCGCTCGAGAACGCGAACGGCAGCACGCCGCTGAGGCCCGCGACGAGCGCGCCCAGGACGATCCCCGCGCCGATTCCCCAGGTCACGCACCGTTTCGTGACCGCGCGGGCCTGCGCGCGGTCCCCCGCGCCGAGCAGCCGGCCGAGCAGCGCCTGCGCGGCGATGGCCAGGGCGTCGAGGGCGAAGGCGACCGCACCGAAGAGCGTCATCGCCACCTGGAACGCGCCGAGCTCCTCCGCCCCGAGCGAGCCCGCGATCGCGACGGCGAGCAGGATCGCCGCGCGCAGACTCGCGGTGCGCAACAGCATCCAGCCGCCCGACCCGGCGGAGCCGAGGACGCCGCCGAGGTGCGGGCGCAGCGGTGCGCCGACGCGTCGCGCCAGCCGCACGGCGATGAGCGCGTAGGCGCCGAACATCGCCCACTGGGCGATCACCGTCCCCAGCGCCGACCCGGTTATCCCCAGGCCGGCCGGGTAGATCAGCACCGCGTTCAGGCCCGCGTTGAGCGCGAATCCGGCCACCGCGATCACGAGGGGCGTGCGGGTGTCCTGGAAGCCGCGCAGCAGCCCGGTCAGGGCGAAGATCCCGAGCATGGCGGGGATCCCGGCCATGCTGACGGCGAGGTAGCGCACGCCCGCCTCGGTGACCGCCGCCTCCGCTCCGAAGAGCCCGATGACGAGCGGCGCGGTGACGGCGCCGGCGACCGCGAGCACCGCGCCCAGCGCCAGGGCGAGCCAGCCGCCGTCGATGCCGGCCGCGACGGCCCTCCGCTCGTCGCCCTCGCCGAGCGCGCGGCCGACCAGCGGAGTGGTGCTGTAGGCGAGGAACACCATCAGACCGACGATCGTCTGCAGCACCGCGGCGCCGAGCGCGAGGCCGGCGAGGGGCACCGCGCCCAGGTGCCCGACGAGTGCCGAGTCGGTGAGGAGGAACAGCGGCTCGGCGACCAGGGAGCCCAGCGCGGGCACCGCGAGCCGCAGGATCCTGCGGTCGAGGCTGCGGCGGTCGGGCGAGGTCACCGTCCGACGCTACGCGAGCGGGACGGGTGGCGCGGGCGGGGCGTCGCCGCCCCCGCCCGCTCGGCGGCCCCGCTCAGTCGCGGTCGGCGGCCTCGCGCCCCGCGGTCTCGCGCAGCTTCCGGCCGTCCGCGACGTCCTCGGCGTGCTTCTCGGCCTGCTTCTCGCTCTTGCGGGTGTCGCGCGGAGGGAGCTGGATGTGCTCCTCCGCCTCGATGCCCGCCTGGAGCTGGCGGCCGCGCTCGAGCTCGGCGTCGAACTCCGCGCCGAAGAGCAGTGCCAGGTTGGTGATCCAGATCCAGAGGAGGAAGACGATCACACCACCGAGCGCGCCGTACGTCTTGTTGTAGTTGCCGAAGTTGGCGACGTAGAACGCGAATCCGGCCGAGGCCAGCGCCCAGATGACGAGGGCGAGGATCGAGCCGAGGCTCGTCCAGCGGAACTTCGGCTGCTTCACGTTCGGCGACCAGTGGTAGAGCACGGCGATGATCACGATCATGATCGCGATCAGCACCGGCCACTTCGCGATGCTCCACACCGTCAGTGCGGCGTCGCCGAGTCCGATGGCCCCGCCGATCGCCTCGGCGACCGGTCCGCTGAGCACCAGGAGGAGCCCGGCGATCACGAGCAGCACGACCGAGAAGAGGGTGACGCCGAGCATCGTCGGGCGGAGCTTCCAGATCGGGCGGCCCTCGTCGATCTCGTAGACGCGGTTCATCGCGCGGCCGAACGCTCCGACGTAGCCCGAGGCGGACCAGAGCGCGCCGACGAGACCGGTGACGAAGGCGAGACCGGCGGCGGGGGAGGAGGTCAGCTCCTGCACCGGGCCGCGGATCGTGTCGAGCACGTCCTGCGACGCGAAGCCGCCGAGGATCTCGAGCACGGTGTCGGTGGTCTGCTCGGCCTGGCCGAACAGGCCCAGGATCGACACCACGGCCAGCAGGCCGGGGAACAGGGCGAGGACGGCGTAGTAGGTCAGCGCCGCCGCGAGGTCGGTGCACTGATCGGCGCCGAACTCGCGCAGCGTCTTCTTCAGGACGTAGCCCCAGGAGCGCTTGGTGACGTCGGTGGGGTCGTCGGGCTTGCGGGAGTCGTCGGGATCGGGCGCGCTCTGCGCGCGCCGGGTGCTGGTCTGGGCCACGGGGATACTCCGATGCTGGCTGCTCGCGCCGGAGCATGCGGGAACCGGCGCGAGGACGTGGGGGCGTCCTCGCCTTCGACGCTAGGACGGGTGCTCGCAGAAGGGACGGAGGTTGACAGTCGGCCGCACGGCGCGGGATCCTCCCGCGCGCGCCGGTGCGTCACTCCTCCGGGTGCCGCGCCGGGATCAGCCGGGGGACGCCGGGATCAGCCGGGGGACGCCGGGATCAGCCGGGGGACGCCGGGATCAGCCGGGGGACGAGCCGCACCAGCAGCACCATCGCCACGAGCTCGACCAGCGTCTGCGTGACCACGACCACGGGGGCGAGATCCAGCGGCGCGGGCAGCGCCAGCGCGAGCGGCAGCACCACGAGCGAGTTGCGGGTGACGCCGCTGAACAGCAGCGCGCGCCGGGCGGGCACGTCCAGCCGCGCGAGACGGCCGACTCCGGCGCCGATCAGCGTCATCACGACCGCGAACGCCGCGTAGAGCACGACGAGCAGCCCCAGCTGCGGCAGTGCCCCGCCGACCACACCGGCCTGCGACGCGACCACCACGGCCAGCGTCGCGACCATCAGCGGCACCATCGAGGCGAGCACGACGCCCTCGATCCGCCAACCGATCGCCGTGCGCGCGGCGAGGGCCTGAAGCCCGGCGGCCGCGGCGAGCGGCAGCACGATCAGCACCGCGAACGCCTCGGCGAACGGACCGATCTCGACCGCCTCCCCCGCGCCGGGCCCGAGGAACAGGAGGAGGGAGAGGGGCAGCAGGAGGATCTGCGCGAGCATCAGGAGCGGCGCGGCGGCGAGCAGGCGTGCCGACGCCCCTCCGGCCAGCCCGCTGAACACGATCACGTAGTCGATGCAGGGTGTGAGCAGCACCAGCAGCACGCCGATCAGCAGCGCCGGCTCGCCCGCCACCGGCCGCGTCAGCACGAAGACGACCGCGGGCACGGCGACGAAATTCACCACCAGCACCGCCGCGAGGAACCGGCCGTCGCGGAACGCCCCGAGCACCGAGGCGAACGGCACCCCGAGGAACGTCGCGAACAGCAGCAGCGCGAGCACCGGAGTGATCGCCGCGTCGAGCCGCGCGGCCCCGGGGAGCAGCAGACCCGCGCCGAGGGCCACGCCGACGGTCAGCAGGTACACCGCCACCTGATGCCGCTCGAGCGCCTCGATCAGTGCGGGTCGGGCGCTCATCCCCCGATTCTCGCGCGTCCGCCCTCCTACTCTGGGCGGATGGACGCCCGGGACGAGCGCAGGACGGAGCGGCTCCTGCTGCGTCCGCTCCGGCGGGACGACGAGGAGGCGGTCACGGCGTACCGGAGCGACGCCCGCGCCTCGCGCTTCCTGCGCCACCCGCCACTCGCGCCGGGAGGATACGCGGCGTGGTTCACGGAGCGCGCTCCGGAGTGGAACCTCGCCGCGACCGGGCACCGGCGCTTCTACGGCCTGGAGGAGCTCGCGACGGGACGGCTCATCGGGGACGCGGTGATCGTGCGCCGGGAGGACGGGTGCGAGCTCGGCGTGTTCCTGCATCCGGAGACCGCCGGCCTCGGCTACTCGCTCGAGGCCGGACGGGCGCTGCTGAACGTGGTCTTCGAGTCGCTGCAGGCCGACCGGGTCCTCGGGCGGGCGGATCCGCGCAACCGCGGCTCGGTGAAGGCGATGGAGCTGCTGGGGCTGCAGTGCCGCTCGGAGTCGGACGACTCCGTCCTGTACGCGCTCACGGCGGCGGAGTGGCGCGCGAGGAGCTGAGGGCCGCCGCGCTCGCGTCTACGGTGGAGGCACCCCCTCCCCGGACGGAACGGTCACCATGGCATCCACCACCGCGCGCGTCGGACTCGGCCTCGCCGCCGTCGGCCGACCGGCATACATCACCGCGGGTCGCGACGGCGACCTCGGGCCGCCCGAGGACCGCAGCGTCGACGCCCTCCGCGCCCGCACCCACGAGCTGCTCGACGCGGCCTGGGCCGGAGGGATCCGCTTCGTCGACGTCGCCCGCTCCTACGGGCGGGCCGAGGAGTTCCTCGGGAGCTGGCTCGCAGAGCATCCGGAGCGCCGTGCCGAGCTGACGGTCGAGTCGAAGTGGGGCTACGAGTACCTCGGGGCCTGGGCGATGGACGCGCCGGTGCACGAGCGCAAGGAGCACTCGGTCGGCATGTTCGAGCGGCAGTGGTCGGCGACCCTCGAGGCGCTGGGCTCCGCTCCCGACCGCTACCTCGTGCACTCGATCACTCCCGACAGCCCGGCGCTGACCGACCGGGTGCTGCTCGACCGGCTGCGGGGCCTCGCCGCCTCGGGCGTGCGGGTGGGGCTGTCGACGAGCGGGCCGGAGCAGGCGCGCACGATCGCGCTCGCCCGGGCGATCCCGGAGTCGCCGTTCACGGCGGTGCAGACGACGTGGAACCTGCTCGAGCGCTCGGCCGGGGCGGCGCTCGCCGAGGCGCACGACGCCGGGGTGCTCGTCGTGGTGAAGGAGGCGCTCGCGAACGGGCGGCTGGTCGGGGACCGCGCTCCGGAGGCGGTGCGGCGGCTCGCGGGGACAGCCGAGGAGCTGGCGCTCGGAGCCGCACTGGCGCAGCCGTGGGCCGACGTCGTGCTCAGCGGGGCGGTGACCTCGACGCAGCTGCGCGAGAACCTGCGCACCCGTCCCGCGCCGCTCCCCGAGGGGCTGCCGACGCAGGATCCGGTGGACTACTGGGCCGACCGGTCGGCCCTCGCCTGGCGGTGACCTGCAGAACCTCAGCTGAGAGGAGGGGATGACCGCTGTCAGCCGTCATCCCCCACTCTCAGCCGAGGTTCTGCAGCGCGCTCACGTCGTCTTCACCGCGTTGTCGCCGTGGTTCCCGATCACCTCGTACGCGGTGCTGCCCACGGCGCGCACCGGCTTGGCGTTCATGTGCCCCGTCGCCCACTGGTTGCCCAGCACCGACACGGCGCGCGCGTTCAGCGCCTCGACGCAGTGCGTCCAGCCGGCGCCCGCGTCCTCGCACGCGAAGATGTTGCCGGTGATCGAGAAGCCCGCCGTGCGGGCGGTCGGCGAGACTCCGAGGATCGAGATGGCGGCGTAGGTGTTCGCCGCGGCCTTGCCGCCGTTGCTGATCGCGTTGCCCACGATCTGGATCTGCGCCAGATCCTCCGTCAGCCACGGCGGCATCGTGTAGACGAGCGACTGCTTGCGCGCGCCCTCCATGATGTTGTTCGCGATGGTGATGCGGCGGTTGCCGCGCAGCTCGATGTTGATCTGCGGTGAGCCGTCGAGGTGGTTGCCGAGGATCCGGAGCGGGCCGCCCTCGACCGAGATGTCGGCGTAGCTGGCGCCGATGTTGTTCTCGACGATCCAGGAGTCGATCATCCGGTAGCTCGCCCAGATGCCGATGCCCGTGCACTGGTCGATGCTGCAGCGCTGGATGCGGTTCAGCAGCCCCAGGTCGCCGAAGGTGCCGTCGTTCAGGCGCATGCCGTAGCCGGTCCAGCCGTAGAGCTGCAGCGAGTCGAGCACGGTCTTGTCGAGGTGCGCCGAGATGCACGGCGAGCCGAGGCCGTTCGCGTCGAGGATGAGGTTGTCGAAGCGGCAGGCCGAGAACGCGCCGGTGACCACGGGCGCGTCGGTGAGCGAGCGGATGCGGGTCGACAGTTCTCCGGCGCCGCGGAACGCGATGCTCGCGAGGCCGCTCGCGCGTCCGATCGATCCGGCGATGCGGTAGATGCCGCGGGGGAAGTAGACGACTCCGCCGTAGGTCGCGACGGCCGCGTCGATCGCGGCGTCGATGGCGGGGAGGTCGTCGGTCGTGCCGTCGCCGGTCGCTCCGTAGTCCTGCACGTTGTAGACCAGCTCGCCCTTGGCGACCGGGCGCTCGCCGGAGGACGTTCGCACCGACTCCGGCAGCTGCGCGAGGGGGACGAGGGCGTCGGCGTCGAGTCCGGCGACGCCGTAGGGCGCAGCGATCTCGGAGTGGAGGACGGGGTCGGAGGGGGAGGAGGCGGCGAGGGTCGTGCCGAGGGGCGCGGCGAAGAGACCGCGGCGGGTGATCTCGGCGGTCACAGCGGTGAGAAGGGGCATGGCTCACGGTCGTGCCGCGCGGTACGACGGCGCAACCTCCCCATGGGGGCCGATGTGCGCGAGGCTTCGTCGGCATACGATCCGCGCCCGAGCGCGCGAGACCGTGCGCTCAGCATGCACCCTGCGAGGAGGCCCTGTCGTGCCACTCCAACGGGGGGCGGCACCGCATCCTGACGACCTCGGATCGGCTTCGGTCAACTCCCTAGACTGACCCCAGAACGGGCCGTTAGACAGCCGTCTCCACGGCACTCGCCGAGGCCTGAGCACGACCGTTCGACTCTCCATCCTCGAACCCGGGACGCTCCGGGCTCCCGAATGCCGATCGGACCGTCGACCCCAGATGCTCTCCTCCTCCCTGCGCCGTCGCGCGCTCGTCTCCACCGTCGCTCCGTCGCTCGCCGTGGCCCTCGCCTTCGGAACCGCGTCGGCCGCCGCGGCCGCCGACTTCGTCGATCCGGTGACCGGAGCCGTCGTGCAGGCCGCCGCGACCGACGCGGCCCTCACGGTCACCGCGGGTGCGCCGCTGCAGTACCTGACCCTCCCGATCGCCGACGGCGTCACTCCCACCCGTGTCCTCGGCGCCCTCGAGGCGCAGGAGCCGCTCACCGGCTCGCTCGCGGTCGTCGTCTCCGGGCGCACCGTGCTGACCCTCGACGCGACCACCGCGTCGACCCTCGACATCCCGGTGGGGTCGGCCGACGTCGTCGACGGCGTGCTCGCGATCGGCTTCCAGCTGACCGGGGCCACCGGGTCCACCGGCGCGCTCTGCGAGGTGCAGGGCCGCTCGCTGATCGTCTCGGGCCTCGGAGTCGTCACCGAGGGCGCTCCCGCCGCCCCCACGACCGTCGGCGACTTCTTCGCCGACGCCGTCACCGCCGTCTCGATCGTGGTGCCGGACGACGCGAGCGACGACCTGCGCGCCGCCGGTCTCTCGGCAGCCGCCTCGCTCGCCGCGCGCTACCCCTCCGGCACCGCGATCACGGTCTCGGAGGAGAGCGCGACCGACGGCCGCCCCGACCTCGACGCCGCCCAGGGCCGCGTCGTGCGCTTCGAGGCGGGCGACGGCGACGTCGTCACCGCGCTCGGCGACGAGGCGGGCGTCCCGGCGCTCGTGCTCACCGGAGCGGAGGCGGACCTCGCCGCCGCCGGAGCCGCTTTCGGCAGCGAGTACGCGGGCCTCGCCTCGAGCGCGACCACCACGGGCCTCGCCCAGAAGGTGATCCCGTCGAGCTCGCTCGAGCGCACCCTCGCCGACTTCGGCGCCGACCGCGTGGCGCTGGGCAGCGGGGGCACCGCCGCGAGCTACACGACCATCACCCAGTCGGCGTTCGGCGGCCCGGTCTCCTCGATCGACCTCGACCTCGTCGGCACCCACTCCGCGATCCCCGAGGGCGTCACCGCCACCGCGAACGTCTACTGGAACGACTTCCTGATCGGCTCGAGCGTGCTGGGCGCCGAGACCGCCGTCGACATGGAGCTCTCGGTCCCGACCGGCCAGCTCGCGTCCTCGAACGGCCTGTCGGTGCGGCTCTCGGCCGTGCGCGAGAGCGACGGCCTCTGCATCGGCTCGGCCGACTCCGTGCCGATCGAGCTCTTCCTCGACGGCGCCGGTTCGACCGTGACCGGCGTCCGCGGCGAGTCCGCGGCTCCCGGCTTCGGCCGCTTCCCCCAGGCGTTCGGCGGCGAGCTCGCCGTGGCGTTCGGCGAGTCCGCGACCGGAGCGGATGCGCTGCGCAGCGCGGGCGACCTGGTCACGGCCCTGCAGCGCGTGCAGCCCGAACCGCTCGCCGTGTCGGTCGTCGGGATCGACGACTTCGTCGGCTCCGACCGCTCCGGCCTGGTCGTCGGCGCGGGCACCGACGAGGCGGAGGAGCTGCGCACGCCGCTGCGCCTCGCCCCCTTCACCGCGATCGAGAGCTCGCGCCTGACCTACGGCGTCGGCACCGACGCTCCCTACGCGGCGCTCGAGGCCTTCACCACCGACGGCCGCGACGTGGTGCTGCTCGGCGGCTGGAGCCCCGACGGCGACCCCACCGCCTCCTCCGCCCTGCAGGCCTCGGTGGCCGGCTGGGCGGCCGAGGAGGGCTGGCTCGCGCTGCCCGGCAACCTGGCGGTCTCGGGATCCACGGCCGCCGACCCCGTCGCGATCGACAGCAACGAGATCACGCCGCAGGAGGAGGTCAAGGACGACTACTCGTCGTACGCGATCTGGTTCCTGGTCGCTGCGGTCCTCATCGGACTGCTGATCCTGCTCGGCTGGCTCGCCCGCCGTCGCCGCAGCCGCAAGGTCGCCGCCTACGTCGACGCGCAGGAGCGCGCGGCGGAGGAGCCGACGCACGGCCAGCACGCCGCCGAGGCCCCGCGCACCCCCTCCGCCGACTGATCCGCCCATGACGAGCACGCTGACGGAGCAGGCGGCGCAGCCCGCCGCGCCCGCCGCCCGCCGGTGGTGGCGGGAGGCGTGGGACCGCCTCGGGCAGCCCGTCACGGGCCGTCAGGTCCCCGGCACCGTCGTCGTGCTCGTCGCGGCGCTGCTCGTCGGGTTCGCGGCGTGCCTGGTGACGACCTCCTCCGGGATCAACCTCGCCTACGCCGACACGCAGAGCCACCTCTCGATCTCGCGGCGCATCGTCGACTCGAAGGCGCCCGGGTTCTCGCAGCTGGGCACCGTGTGGCTGCCGGTGCCGAGCCTGATCCTCATCCCGTTCGTGCAGTCGCTCTGGCTCTGGCACACCGGCTGGGCGGCGGGGCTGCTGGGCATGATCTGCCTGGCCGGAACCGCCTGCGGCGTCTACCGGATCTCGGCGCGCGTGGGGCACCTCCGCGCCGGCCGCCTCACCGCCGTGCTGCTCGTGCTTGCGAACCCGGGCGTGCTCTACGCGTTCTCGACCGCGATGACGGAGCCGGTGCTCATCGTCACGATGGTCGGCTGCTTCTCGGGTCTCGCGCACTGGGTGACCAGTCGCCGCAACCTCAGCGCCGGCGAGATGATGGTGTTCTCAGGCCTGCCCGCCGCGGCGGCCACGCTCTCGCGCTACGAGGGCTGGGTGCTCGTGTTCGGCGGCACGCTCGTCGTGCTGATCGTCGCGTGGCGCAAGAAGAAGTCGCTGTTCTACGCCGTCAAGATGGCCTGCGCCTTCGGGATCCTGCCGCTGATCGCGATCCTCTGGTGGCTGGTCTACAACTACGCCGTCTACAGCAACCCGCTCGAGTTCATGAACGGGCAGTACTCCGCGGCGAACCTGCAGAAGGCCGTCGCGGACGCGGGGCTGCTGGCCTACCAGGGCAACGCGGGGCTCACGCTCTGGTCGTACAACTGGGCCGTGCTCGAGACCTCGGGCCTGCTGACGGTGGCCCTGGGCATCGCGGGCGCGCTCGTGCTGGCCTGGCGCCGCGGCATCTCGGACGACGCCCTCGTGATCTGGCTGATGATCGTCTCGTACGCGTTCTCGCTCCTGAGCCTCTACCTCGGCCAGACGCACATGAACAACGACCAGACCTTCCCGACCAACTGGTGGAACAACCGCTACGCCCTGTCGGTGCTGCCGTTCCTCGCGGTGCTCGCGGCCGTGCTCGTCGATGCCCTGCGCCGCGTCCCGCGCGTCGGAGCCGGCGCGCTGGGCCTCGTGCTCGTGCTGCTCGGCGCGCAGACCGCCTGGTGGGCTCAGGACCTCGACCGCAACGCCGTGATCGCCGAGGCGACCGGCTACGTCGAGATCAAGGCGGGCACCGGAGCGACCGCCGCGGCCCGGTTCCTCGGCGAGAACTACGACGGCGGCGGGATCCTGATGGACGAGAGCGCCGCCGGCAACGCGCTGCTGCCCGAGATCGGGGTGCCGATCTCGGAGTACTTCAACCGCTCGGCCGGCGAGCTGTTCGACGAGGCCCTCGCGGCCCCGTACACGCACGCGAAGTGGGTCTTCGTCACCACCGCCGACGCCCCCGAGCTGTCCGAGACCGGCGTCGCCGACCTCGTCTACGACGCGATCACGAGCGATCCGTCCTTCGACACCCGCTACCGCCCCGTGTTCCAGCAGGGCATCTACGTCGTCTACGAACGGCTGGGAGGCTGACCATGGCCGCTGTCACGGCGCGCATCGGGGAGATCCTCGTCGAGCGCGGACTCATCACTCCGGAGCAGCTCGACGCCGCTCTCGCCCGCCAGGCCCGCGAGGGCGGGCTGATCGGGCGGCACCTCGTCATCGACGGGGCCGTCACCCGGCGCGAGATGTACGGCGCCCTCGCCGAGCAGTGGGACGCGCCGCTGATCGACCTGGTCGAGGAGCCGCCGGAGGGAGTCGTGCTCGCCGGCATCGGCGCGCCGAACCTCGTCGAGGCGGGCTGGGTGCCCTGGCGGGTGCTGCCCGACGGCACCGGAGTGATCGCCACGTCCGTCCCGCCGACCGACGAGGTCCTCGCGACCGCCCGCGCGCTGATGGGCGTCGAGCGGATCGAGGTGCGCACCACCACCGACTGGGACATCTTCATGGCGGTCGAGAACGCGTGCCGTGCCGCGCTGCTGTTCGGTGCGGCCGACGCGCTCGCGGTGCAGAGCGGCGACGAATCGGCCAAGTCGGGGCTGCGGCGCTGGCAGGTCGTCACTCCGCTCGTCGTGGCCGCCCTGGTGGTCGCGGGCGCGGTGCTGGCGCCCAGCATCACCTTCGTGATCGTGCTCGCCGGAGCGAACCTGCTGTTCCTGATGAACATCGCCTTCAAGGCGCTGGCCGGCCTCCGTGCACCGCTCAACCAGAGCTCGGTGAAGGCGTGGGAGGAGGAGGTCGCGATCGAGCGCGGCCGCCGCGGTCTCGTGGTCGACCCTCCGCGCATGACCGACGACGAGCTGCCGATCTACACGATCCTCATCCCCGCCTACAAAGAGGCCAACATCATCAGCAAGCTGCTGGTGAACATCGGCGCCCTCGACTACCCCAAGGCCAAGCTCGAGGTGCTCGTGCTGCTCGAGGCCGACGACGACGAGACCATCTCGGCCGTGCGCCGGATGAGCCCGCCCGAGTACGTCCGCATGGTGATCGTGCCGCCGGGCGGCCCGCAGACCAAGCCCCGCGCCTGCAACTACGGGCTCAGCTTCGCCCGCGGCGAGTTCGTCGTGATCTACGACGCCGAGGACCGGCCCGACCCCGACCAGCTCCGCAAGTGCGTGCGGCTGTTCCGCGAGGACGCCTTCGAGCGCGAGCACGTCGATCCGTCGCAGAAGCAGCTCGTGTGCCTGCAGGGCGCGCTGAGCTACTTCAACGCCGACTACAACGTGCTCACCCGGATGTTCGCGGTCGAGTACGCGCACTGGTTCGGCGCGATGCTGCCGGGCCTGGACCAGTCGCACCTGCCGATCCCGCTGGGCGGCACCTCGAACCACTTCGACACCCGCGTGCTGCGCGAGCTCGGCGCGTGGGACCCCTACAACGTGACGGAGGACGCGGACCTCGGGCTGCGCGTGGCCGCGCACGGCTACCGCGTGGGAGTCGTCGACTCCAACACGTGGGAGGAGGCGTGCGCCGAGGTCCCCGCGTGGATCAAGCAGCGCACCCGCTGGATCAAGGGCTACATGATGACCGCCGGCGTGAACACGCGGCACCCGATCCGCTGGTTCCGCGTGAACGGGATCCTCGGCTCGCTGAGCCTGGTGGCGCTGATCATGGGCACGCCCGTCGCGTTCCTGCTCTACCCGCTCGTGCTGGGCTTCACGGTCATCACCTACATCGGGGTGCAGTTCATCGGGCTCGACATCCCGGAGTGGCTGATCATCGCCGGGACGACGAACATGCTGTTCTCGAACGCGCTGATGATCGTGGTCTCGGGTCTCGCGGCCTGGAAGCGCTACAACTGGCGGGTCGCGGCGTTCGCGCTGCTGAACCCCGTCTACTGGGTGCTGCACTCGATCTCGGCCTGGCGCGCGGCCTGGCAGATCGTGTTCAGCCCGCACAAGTGGGAGAAGACGCCGCACGGCCTCACCGAGGACTACGAGGACTCGACGATCGGCGCGCCGGCGTAGGTCTGCGGGCGTCGTGCCTCGCCGCCGCCCACTCTCCAACAGTTGTCGTACTCGAGCGCCGAGTACGACGACTTCCGCGGAGTCGGGCCCACCGCCGACGGACCGGAGCAGAGCTTCCGCCCCGAGTGTCCAAGAGTCGTCGTACTCGAGTGCCCAGTACGACGACTTCTGAGGATTCGACGCGCTCCAGGGCGGAGGAGCCGAGCGGCTCAGACCGGAGGGGCCACCAGCAGCAGGGCGCCGCCGGCCGCGCTGAGCGCTGCGACGATGCACCAGCGGTCGGGGTAGGAGCCGCAGCCGGCCGCCTTCGCGAGCGCGGCCAGCGCGGTGGCGAGCACGCCGACTCCGATCTGCAGCGTCGCCGACGTTCGCATCAGCGACCAGGCCTCGAAAGCGGGCACCGGAGTGGGCGCGGGCAGCAGCCCGGCGAAGCTCGCCGACACCGCCAGCAGCAGCACCGACGCGTACGCCAGCGCGACGACGAGGTGCGCCAGGATCTCCGCCGCAGCACGCTGTCGAGCACGGGAGACGACGGTGCGGAGGTGCGGGACGGAGGCGATCGCGGCGCTGCGATGAGGCATGCGCCGAGCGTAGATCGCAGCGATCCCCCTGCAGGTCCCCCATCAGGAGGGGATCCGAGAGTACGTCCGTTCCGGTCCGCCGAGCGCATCCCGAGTGGTCGCTGAGCGCTCGAGAGGGGGATCGACCCCTCCGCGGAGCCCGACCTAGCCTGGAGGGACGGAGGTGACCCGATGTCCGACGCCAAGAACCACGCCGCGCGCTACCTGGCGAAGCGCTCCGCCGGCGACCCCTCGCCCGACACCTCCGACGAGACCGAGGCGACGATCCCGGAGGATCCCGCCGAGCGGGCCGCGTTCATCGAGACGACGATCCAGCAGGCGATCCGCCGCGGCGACTTCGACGACCTCCCCGGCGCCGGCAAGCCCCTGGAGGGGCTGAACGGCAGCCACGACCCCGACTGGTGGATCCGCCGCAAGATCGAGCGCGAGAACCTCACGGGCATCGGCCCGGTCGCGTTCCTCCTCCGTGCCGAGGACCGGCAGCTCGACGAGCGGCTCGACCGCCTGCACCGCGAATCGGAGGTGCGCACGCACCTCGAGGAGTTCAACAGGCGCGTCGTCGAGGCGCGCCGGCAGCTCCTCGGCGGCCCGCCCGTCGTGACGCCGCTCCGCGACGTCGACGCCGAGCTCGTGCGCTGGCGCGAGCGCCGCGCCGAGCGCGCCCGTCCTGCGATCCAGACCGAGACGGAGCGCCCGCGCCGGTGGTGGCGGCGCCGGAGGGCCGATCAGGCCTGAGGCGGCTCCGCGTCCGGGTGGCCGGCGGCCTCCGCGATCGCGGCCATCACCAGCGACGTGTGCTCGTCGTCGAGCTCGGGCAGCACGTGGCGCAGGTGTACGGTGAGTCCGTCGGCCAGCGAGGCCGCCATCTCGAGCACGCTGAGGAGCGAGGGGGTCAGGCCCCACTTCTCGTGCTCGACGGTCAGGGCGTCGACCGCCTCGGTCGCTCGGTCGAAGTCGATCCACCAGGTTCCGGAGTCGTGCAGCACCCACGGGTGCTCGTCCCGGACCAGGCCGGTGGCGATGAGCAGGTCGACCGCCGCCCGTCGGGAGTCGTCCGTGGACGCTCCCCGGCGCAGCTGATCGAGGCGGTCCTCCTCTGAGGTCGTGCCTCGCGCGGTCGCGCTCATGCGACGGCCCGGTGCGTCACGACACCGATCCGGGGGGAGGAGTCCGGACCGCGGTTCGAGGAGGGGCGCATGGGTGTCCTTCGTGAGCCGAGGGGAGGAATCGGCCGATGTTACCGTGAACAATTTCACGGGTGCAAGCGCACGAACGGCGCACCCCGCCGGAGCGAGGTGCGCCGCAACGAAGGCGTTACGCCTAGATGTTCAGCTTGTTGAACACCGGCGCCGGCAGCGCCTTGATCACCGTCATGATCACGCGCCACTTCACCGGCGCGTACGCGACCGCGCGGCCTGAGGCCATCGCGGCGGCGACGTCCTTCGCCACCGACTCCACCGACGCGAGCGAGCCGCCGGACTGCTTGATGTGCGCGGTCATCGGAGTGTCGGTCGGGCCGGGCTTGATCAGCACGACCGAGAGGCGCGAGCCGGCCAGACGGTGCTGGAGACCCTGGGCGAAGCGCTCGACGAGACCCTTGGCCGAGCCGTAGACGTAGTTGGTCTTGCGCCCGCGGTCGCCGGCGACCGACCCGATCACGCCGATGGTGCCGGACGTCAGCGCGTTCGCGTACGCCTCCATCCACAGCGCCACCGAGACGCCGGTGACCACGAGCACGTCGCGGGCGACGGCGAGGTCGGCCGAGGCCTCCTCCTGCGACGTCATCGCGCCGTGGGCGATGAGCACCGTGTCGGGCGCCCCGCCCTCGAGCGAGGTCGCGACGACGGAGGAGATCGCGGCCGGGTCGGTCAGGTCGACCGCCGACACCGACAGCGTCGCGGTGGGGAAGCGCACGCGGAGATCGGTCGCGAGGGCCTCGAGCCGCGCCTGGTCGCGGCCGACGAGCAGCGCCTGGCGCGCGCCCGTGCCCAGCCAGAGACGGAGGGTGTGCTCGGCGATGGCCGAGGTCGCTCCGACGACGACGATCTTCGAAGGGTGGTTGGTCACGTCAGCTCCCGAGGACTCGGCGCGAGAAGCCGGAGGAGATCCCCGGGTCGCGCTGAAGGGTGAATTCGGCGAGGCGCGGGTATCGGGCCTCGAACATCTCGCGCGGCATGCGCGCGTCCTTGGCGGGGTACAGGCGCCCGCCCGCGGCCAGGACCAGGGCGTCCAGCCGCTCGAACAGCGGCAGGGCCGCCGCGTCGTTGGGGAAGTCGAGCGCGAAGCAGACGCCGGGCGCGGGGAAGCTCAGCAGCCCCGGCGACTCCAGCGAGCCGAAGGTCTTCAGCACGCCGAGGAACGAGCCGGTGCCCGACGCGGCGATCAGCGCCAGCATCTCGCGGGTGACCTCGAGCGCTCCCTCCCACGGCACGACGCTCTGGTACTGGTAGAAGCCGCGGGGGCCGTACATGCTGTTCCAGCCCTCGATCGCGTCGAGCGGGTAGTAGAACTGCTCGTAGTGCTGCACGGAGCGGCCTGCCCCGGTCGCCTTCAGGCGGTAGTAGGCGCGGTTCAGCAGGGGCAGGGTGGCGCGGTTCACGACCGACGCGGGGAACGCGAACGGCACGCGCAGGCCGCGTCCGCGCGCCTCCGGCAGCTCGGGAGCGGCGGTCGCGTCGCCGCGCGTGTAGACGCCGCGGCGGCCGCCCTGGGTGGTGACGTCGATCCAGGCCACGGTCTGCTCGAAGACGTCGACCGACTCGTGCACGAGGCCGAGGTACTCCTCGAGGGTCTGGAACGGCACGTCCTCCGCGACGATCCACGGGCCCGGGACCCGCTTGAGCGCGATCTCGACCTCGACGATCAGACCGGTGAGCCCGAGCCCGCCGATGGTGGCCGCGAAGAGTTCGACGTTCTCCTCCGGGGAGCAGCGGGTCGTCGATCCGTCGCTCCGGAGCACCGTGAACGAGACGACGTGGCGGCCGATCGTGCCCGCGGAGGCGTGGTTCTTGCCGTGCACGTCGTTGGCGATCGCGCCGCCGAGGGTCACGTTCTTGGTGCCGGGCGTGACGGCGAGCATCCAGCCGCGCGGCGCGAAGACGGACTGCACGTCCTTCAGCAGGACGCCGGGCTCGGCCCGGAGCACCCCGGTCTCGTCGTCGAAGGCGAGGAAGCGGTCGAAGCCGCTGAAGTCCCAGACGACCCCGCCGCCGTTGAGCGCGACGTCGCCGTAGCTGCGGCCGAGGCCGTAGGCGATGCCGCCGTCGCCGCGGGCGAGAGCGGCCTGCGCCTGCTCGACGCTGGTGATGGCGACGACGCGGTGCTCGTCGCGCGAGAGCAGGCCCCAGGAGGAGACGGTGCTGGTCATGCTGGCTCCTCACGCGGGCCCTGGAAGGTGACGTTCTTGTCGAGGAAGTACTTGGCGGCGTAGCCGATGGCGAGGCCGATCACGGCCCCGGTGTAGCGGGCGGCGTCGGTGCCGAACAGGGCGTCGAAGCCGAACTCGAAGCCCCAGAAGATCAGGGTCGTGACCCCGCTCATCACGCCGTAGAGGAAGAAGGTCTTCACGCCGTGCGCCGCGTTCACGGTCTCGTGGCGGAAGATCCAGCGCTTGTCGAGGACGTACTTGGCGACCACCCCCGTCAGGGTGCCCGCGAGGACGGCGATCACGGTCGCCCACTCGCCGGTGAGGAGGTGTTCGAGGAGGATCTGGGTGCCCAGGTTGACCGCGGTGGCGACGATGGCGAACACGACGTACAGCACGGCCGTGCGCATGAGCGTCCCTCCGTGCCGATCGTCGATGTCCCCCGCCGCCGCCCGGGCCGGAACGACGAGGACGACACCCGAGATTGTAGGTTGAGCACCGCCCCTTGCGAAAATCCCGCGGCGGTCCGCGCCGTGCGGCCGCCCCACCCACCCCGGAGGAACGACGCCGTGAGTACCGCTCGAGCACTCGTCGCCGCCATGCGCCCCAGGCAGTGGCTCAAGAACGTCCTCGTGCTCGCCGCCCCGATCGCCTCGGCGCGCATCCTCGAACCCGAGGTCCTGCTGGCGAGCGTGATCGGCATCGTGGCCTTCAGCCTCGCCTCCTCCGGCGGGTACATGCTCAACGACCTCCTCGACATCGAGTCCGACCGGCTGCACCCCAAGAAGCGGTTCCGCGCCATCGCGTCGGGAGCTCTGCCCGTGCGCGTCGCCTGGATCGCCGCGTTCGTGCTGATGATCGCTCCGCCGCTGCTCACGTTCCTCGCCGGGTACACCTGGTTCGCCGCGACGCTCGCCGCCTACCTGGTGATGCAGATCTCGTACTGCATCTGGCTCAAGCACGAGCCGGTGATCGACATCCTGATCGTGGCCGGCGGATTCGTGCTGCGCGCCATCTCGGGCGCCGCGATCGCGGACATCCCGCTCACGCAGTGGTTCCTCCTGGCCATCTCCTCCGGCTCGCTGTTCATGATCGCGGGCAAGCGCTACTCCGAGAAGCTGCAGAGCGAGGGCAAGGAGGCGAGCCACACGCGGGCGACGCTGAAGATCTACACGGCGGGGTACCTGCGCTTCGTGTGGTCGGTGGCCGCGTCGCTGACGATGATCACCTACGCGCTCTGGTCGCTGTTCCTCAACGGCGACGACTCGCTGTGGTCGATGGCGTCCATGGTCCCGTTCGGCGCCGCGCTGTTCCTCTACGCGCTCGACATCGAGAAGGGCCGCGCGTCGGCTCCCGAGGACATCGTGCTGGGCAACATCCGGCTGCTGATCTGCGCGGCGCTGTGGGCGGCGCTGTTCGTCACGGCGATCCTGACGCGCGCGGCGGCCTGACACTCGAGGCCGTCGGTCACGACGTCGTGCCGCGCCGCAGCCGGAGCCGCGTCTCCTCGAGGTCGAGCATCGACTGCGCCTGCGTGAGGATCCGCTGCGGGTAGGCCCGCCGCGAGCGCGCGTCGAGGAGAGCCTCGCGCTCGGCCGTCACCACGGCCAGCCGCAGCGCGCGGTAGAGGCGGTGGGGAGTGCCGGCCGCGTCGCGCTCGCCGCCGCGGGCCCGCTCCCACGCCGCCTCCGAGCGGAGGAACGACGTCTGCCGGACGCGCTCCAGGACGTCCGGGTCCACCTCCGTCACGCCCTCGACGACGTCGCCCGGGCGCTCGAGGACCGACAGCCCCTTCTCGGTGATCTCGTCGAGCAGCCCGGCGAGGGAGCGCTGGTCCTCCGGCTCGTCCACTCCGCGGATCCCGGTCGCCCGGATCACGAGGGGCAGCGTGCTGCCCTGGACGAGGAGCGTCGTCACCGCGACCGTGAAGGCGATCAGCACGAGCTGCGGGCGGTACGGGATGTCCTCGGGCAGCGACTGCGCGGCCGCGAGAGTGACGACTCCGCGCATCCCGGACCAGCCGAGCACCAGGCCGCCCCGCCAGCCGAGGCCGCTGGTGCTGAAGTGGCGGTAGTCGGCGCGGCGCAGCTGGTAGCGGCGGCGCGCCTTCGTCCGCTCCTCGCGGGGGAGCTCGGCGGCCTGCTCGAGCACCGCCTTCTGCTCGCGGGCGCGCCGCTCGGCCCGCCGGGTCTGCCAGCGCTCGCCGAGGAGCACCGGGCCGACCCAGAGGAAGCGGACGACGAGGAGCCCGACGGTGGCGATCAGGCCGATGCCGACGGCGGCGGGGACCGTGAGCGCGGCGTCGTCCGCATCCTGGATCAGACTGCGGATCTCGAGCCCGATCAGCAGGAACACGCCGTTCTCGAGCAGGAACTGCACCGTGCGCCAGTTGATGCGGTCGTTGACCCGCGACTGCGCGGTGAAGGCGCGGGAGGAGGCGTGTCCGGTGTGCAGGCCGGCCACGACCACCGCGAGCACCCCCGAGGCGCCCAGGCCCTCGGCCGGGATGAAGGCGACGAACGGCACGGTGAACGAGACGACGGTGTTGAGCACCGGGTCCTCGAGGCGCGAGCGCACGAAGACGGTGAGGATGCTCGCCACGAGGCCGACGACGACCGCGACGGCCACGGCGTAGAGGAAGTCGCCCACCGCGGCCCACGGAGTCGCGAGCGTGCCGGCCGCGGCGGCGAGGGCCGAGCGCAGCAGGACGAGGGCGGTCGCGTCGTTGATCAGGCCCTCGCCCTCGAGCAGCGTGAGCAGCCGCGGAGGCAGGCCGAGGCGCCGGCCGACCGAGGTGGCCGCGACGGCGTCGGGCGGGCTGATGATCGCTCCCACCGCGATGGCGAGCGCGAGACCCAGCTCGGGCAGCAGGACGAAGAGGAGCGCCCCGACCCCGGCCGCCGAGATCGCGACCAGCACGACCGAGAGGCCGGTGATGGTGGTCAGGTTCCGCCGGAAGTCGATGAACGGGACGCTGATGGCGGCGGCGTAGAGCAGCGGTGGCAGGACTCCGTCGAGCACCCACTCGTGCGGCACGACGACCTCCGGCACCCCGGGCAGGTACGAGAGGCCGACTCCGGCGAGCACCAGGACGATCGGAGCGGCGACGCCGAGGCGGCGCGCGAACACGGCCACCGCGACGAGGACCGCCACGGCCACGATCACCGCGATCCCGAGCATCATCGGGGGTCGCTCCTGCTGGCGCGGGGCGGGCGGCGGTCGGGCATCGGTCTCGTCTCCGGTCGTCCCGGACGCCGCCCCGGACGGGCGGCGCTGCGGGAGCCGTGGTCGAGTCTGCGCCTGGTGCCGGGGCCCGGGCAGGGGGTTGCCGCCCGGGCGGGATCCGGGCACGGGCCCGGGGCTCAGCGCCGGTCGAGCACCCGCTCGAGGCCGATCAGCAGGGCGAGTCCGCCGAGGGCCGCGACGACGACCGCGGCGATCGCGCCGGGGGAGAGGGTGAGGGCGGCGTCGACCAGCTCGGCGCGCAGACCCTGGTCGCCCGAGACGATCAGCAGGCCGACGGCGACGGCGGCGGCGAAGAGGCCCCAGACGATCGCGCCGAGGCGGATCCGCGGGCGCCGGGGCGTCAGCGCGCCCGGGAGGGGAGTGGTCTCGGTGCTGCTCATGGTGCGTCCTCACTCGTGGTCTGCGGGGTGGTGATGGTGGCGGGGTCGGTGGGTGCGCTCTCGGGAGGAATGGTGGACTCCGTGCCCGCGCTGTCCTCAGCGGGGAAATAGGTCGTCTGGTCGTGCACGGTGATGGATCCGGCCGCCTGCTCGATCCGGACGACGACCGGCACGGCGTCCGGATCCCCGAAGGTCTGCGTCCACACGGTGCGGCCGTCGACGACCGAGACGCCCTCAGGGGTGCTCCGCACCTGGTCCATCACCGAGACGACGCCCAGCACCCCGCTGTCCGACACGGCCTCGACCCGGACCGCTGACCCCTCCATCGGCCAGATCGAGATCTCGCCCGCGCCCTGCCAGACGTCGATGACGGTGCCGTCCTCCCCGGCGTCGGCCACCACGGTGATGTCGAGGAGGCCGGTGAGCATCGCGTAGTCGCCGGACCGGTAGTTGGAGACGCCGTACGATCCGATCGGCAGCAGCTCGCGGTCCGGCGGCAGCATCGCGGCGACCAGCGCCGTCGGCAGCACGAGCACCGACGCGATGACCAGGAGGGCGGCCCTGCGGCGCAGCAGGCCGGCCAGCACGATCGCCGCGGCGAGCACGAGGGCGGCCGCGGCGAAGCCGACCACGACCGCGGTGGTGCCGGAGGCGGTGAGCGAGGCGAGCGCGCCGGTCACGGCTGCGGCGCCGAGCACGACGAGGGTGACGCTCGCCCGCAGCCGCGGGTTGCCCGCCCTGCGCACTCGGCGGCGCTCCTCGCGGACCGCGGCGGCCGCGCGCGACCGCGCTCGCGCCTCCTCCGCCCGCTGCCGTGCCGTCTCGCGGGCCGAGGCGGCCTGCTGGGCGCGGAACGCCTCGCGCTCGGTCCGCCACGCCTCCTGACGGGCCCGCCACTCGGCGAGGTCCTCGGGCGAGTCGGGTCGGACGTCGGTGGGACGCGGGGGCGGGAAGAGGGGGGCGGAGTCGGGACGGGCCTCGGTCGCGCCGGGCGTCTCCTCCGGTGCCTCCGAGCGGGGCGACCGGACGGCCTGACGCGCCACCCAGACGGTGAGGGCGAGGAGGAGGCCGATGACCACGAGGGTCCAGATCGTGCGGCCGACGGCGGGGGCCCAGGCCTCCGCGCCGGTGTAGGCGCCGCCGAGCGACCAGAAGCCCTGCGCGAGCGGCAGCATCGAGGCGAGGATCAGGGCGCCGATGCCGGCGTGCACCCGCTCGATCCGACCGGCGACGAGCTGCTCGACGGGCAGCGCGCCGTCCTCGTCGGGGAGCAGGAGCCAGGCGGCCGCGTAGACGAGGAGCGCCGGGCCGCCGAGGACCGCCACGACCACGACGATGCCGCGGACGATGAGGGGATCGATCCCGAGGCGCTCGGCGATGCCGGAGCAGACGCCGCCGACCCAGCCGGGGCGACGGGTGATGCCGAGGCCGCGGAGCCACAGGAAGAAGCGGTTGTCGGAGGGGGGAGCGGTGTCCGGGCCCTGCTGCTCGGGTGCGGGCTGCTCGGCTCCGCTCTCGGCCGTTCCCGGCGCCCCGGGCCCGTCCGCTCCGCCGCTCGGCGGGGGAGTGCTCTCTGCTGTCATGGTGAGAGTGTCCCGCTCCTCCACAGGCGCCGACCATCGGGGGATCCCCTGACTCGACCCTCGTTTCCTCCCCGGGTCCCCGACGACCTGTTTGGATGCTCGTGTGAGCATCTCGAGCACCGCGGTCAGGCCGCCGCTGCGACGCCCCCGACGGGTCGTCCTCGGCGGCGTCTGCGCCGCGCTCGCCGATCACCTCGGCTGGACGCTCGCCTCCACCCGCTTCTTCGTGGTCGTCGGATCCCTGCTGGGCGGGGGCGGGGTGCTCCTCTACCTGTGGCTGTGGGCGCTCGTGCCGCTCGCCGAGCCCTCCGGCGACGACGACCGTGCCGTCCGGCGCTCCGTGCCGGTCGCCGGCCTGCTGTCGGTGGCCGCCCTGGTGGCGTCCTGTGCCGTGCTCGTCGCCCTCGGGGCGTACGACGACGTCGCCGTGACGCGGGCGCTCGTCGCGGTCGCGGCACTGGCCGGAGGCGCGGTCGCCTGGGCGCTCGGGCCCGGACGCGACGATCCGTCGGCGGCCCCGCGCGCGCAGATCCGCGTGCGCCTCGCCTCGTGCGCCGCCCTGCTGCTGGCCGGGGCGGCGGTGCTCGCGAACCGGCCGAGCGCCCTGAACGCGGTCCTCGCGGTCGGCGTGCTGATCGTCGTCGCGGGGGTGCTGGCCGCTCCGCGGATCGTGCGCCTCTGGACGGAGCTGATGGGCGAACGGGCGGCGCGCGTGCGCGAGGAGCAGCGCGCCGAGATCGCCGCGCACCTGCACGACTCCGTCCTGCAGACCCTCGCCCTCATCCAGAACCGCGCCGGCGCCTCGAGCGAGGTCGCCCGCATCGCCCGGGCCCAGGAGCGCGAGCTGCGCGACTGGCTGTTCGAGCGCGACGTGCCGGTCGCCAACGACCTGGCGGCAGAGATCCGCGCCATCGCCGGCGCCATCGAGCTCGACTACCCGGCGACCCTCGAGGTCGTCGCCGTCGGCGTCTCGGTGCCGGGCGCCGCTCCGCTGCTCGCCGCGACCCGCGAGGCGATGCTCAACGCGGCGCGCCATGCGGGCGGCGAGATCTCGGTCTACCTCGAGTCGGCTCCCGACGGCGTCGACGTCTTCGTCCGCGATCGCGGTCCGGGCGTCGATCTCGGGGCGCTGCCCGGCGATCGGCTGGGCATCCGCGAGTCGATCATCGGCCGGATGAGCCGCGCGGGCGGCAGCGCCGTCGTGCGGCCCGGAGCGGGCGGCTCGGGCACCGAGGTCCACCTCCACCTGGGGAGCAGGACGTGACGCGCGTCGTGCTGGTCGACGACCACTCCATCTTCCGGTCGGGTCTGCGGGCCGATCTCGCCCCGACCCTCGAGGTCGTGGGCGAGGCCGCCGACGTCGACTCCGCCGTGCGCCTCGTCGCCGAGACGCGCCCCGAGGTGGTGCTGCTCGACGTGCACCTGCCGGGCGGAGCGGGCGGAGGCGGCGCCGAGGTGCTGCGGCGGAGCGCAGGGCTCCTCGAGTCGGTGCGGTTCCTGGCGCTCAGTGTCTCGGACGCGGCGGAGGACGTCGTCGGCGTGATCCGCGCCGGGGCTCGCGGCTACATCACCAAGACGAGCTCCGGAGCCGAGGTGAGCCGCGCGATCGAGGCGGTGGCGGGCGGCGACGCCGTGTTCTCGCCGCGCCTCGCCGGCTTCGTCCTCGACGCGTTCGGCGCCCTCGCCGGCGAGCAGGCCGAGTCGGTCGACGAGCTCGACCGACTCTCGGCACGCGAGCGCGAGGTGATGCGCCTGATCGCCCGCGGCTACGCCTACAAGGAGGCGGCGGCCGAGCTCTTCATCTCGGTCAAGACCGTCGAGTCCCACGTCTCGGCCGTGCTCCGCAAGCTCCAGCTCTCGTCGCGCTACGAGCTCACCGCCTGGGCCTCCGCGCGCCGCCTGCTCTGACGCGCCCGGCGGACCCGCCCGAGCACCCCGCTGGCGCGCCTATCGAGCGGAGCTGGCGCCTTCGGCGCCGACGCAGGGCGGGGAAGAGACGGATCTTCTGGGAGACGTGGGTCTCGATACGCCCCTGCGGGGCTACTCGACCAGCGGGGTGGCGGCGGTCTCGTCCAAGTAGACCCACCCCCGCCCTTCTCTGCTGATCGAGTAGCCCGCTCGCGGGCGTATCGAGATCCACCAGCCCTCTCTGCTGATCGAGTAGCCCGCTCGCGGGCGTATCGAGATCCACCTGCGCCGGACGCCTGATCATCGAACGGATCCGCTCGGTCCGGTGGGTCTCGATACGCCCCTTCGGGGCTACTCGACCAGCGGGGTGGTCGGTGGTCCGACTTCGCCGGAGCCGTCAGTCGCGCGAGACGAGCACCCGCACGTCCCACGGTCCGAGCTCCAGCACGTCGCCCGCCGCCGACGCCTCGCCCGAGAGCACGTCCTCGACCGCCTCCGGCAGCGCGAACGTCGACGGCTCCCACGACCAGTTGTGCACGAACCGCACGCGCTCCCCGTGGCGGTTGGTGGCGCTCGTGACCGTCTGCGACGGCGAGGCCGCACGCCACGGAGTCGAGACGGCGGACGACTCCGACACCGCCCACTCCATCAGCGCCCGGGCCAGCTCGAGGTCCGGCACCGTGCCCACGTAGGTCACCCGACCGGCTCCGTGCGCGCGGGTCGTGACCGCCGCGAAGCGCCCGTAGTGCGGGTGCCGGTAGCGCACGAGCACCGTCGCGTCGTCGACCTGCACCCCGTCGGCCCAGACCGTCGCGCGGGCACCCTCGGGCAGGGCGAAGCCCGACTCCGCGTCGACGGGCACCGGCACCGCGAGGTTCGCGAACTCGTCGTAGTGCACACCGGCCGCCTCCGCGAGGAACGCGGGCTTGCGCTGCAGGCGCGCGCGTCCCTCCTCGTCCTCGTAGCCGGTGCGCACACCGACGATCAGGTGCCCGCCCGCCGCCGCGTACGCCTCCAGCCACTGCAGCTCCGAGTCGTCGGCGATCGTGAACGCCGCCGCGACGAGCACCGGATGCGCGGCCGCGTACTCCGCGGCCGGCACGGCGGTCAGCTGCGAGGGGTGCACTGTCGACGCCTGCAGGCCCGCGTCGAACGCCCCCCGCGCGAACGCGTCGCGCGCCGTCTGGAAGCTGCGGCGGTCCGGCTGGGGCACGCCACGCGCCGCGTCGCCGCCGCGAGCGGAGTCGCTGAACGCGGGGTGCTCCTCCAGCGCCCACTTGCTCTCGTTCGAGAACAGGATCGCCACGTCCGAGTCGGGCACCAGCTCCGTCACCCGGTCGCCCGCGGCGGCGAAGTCGGCTCCGAGCGCGGCGATCTGCTCGTAGGTGCGGCCCGGCTCCTGCGAGTGCGGCAGCACCCCGCCCCAGTAGGTCTCGACCCCGTGGTGGAGCGTGTGCCAGTGCCAGTACTCGATCATCGTGGCGCCGCGCGAGACCAGCGCCCAGGCGGCCTGGCGCCACTGGCCGTCGAACGCGGGCTCGTTCGACCACGACATGCCGATCGCCTGCGCATCCGTCTCGGTGACGAGGAACGGCGCCTGCTTCGAGCCGTACATCCGGTCGGCGGTCGCGTAGAGCGCCCAGGTGCCGGAGGTGGTCCAGTGCTGGTCGAACGGCCGCGCGTCCGGCAGCTCGAGGCCGTCCTGCATCCGGTAGTACGGGTTGCCGGCGGTCACGTCGAGCCGGCGCACCAGCTCCTCGTCCTGCACGGTCGCGCGCTCGTACGAGATGCAGGTGGTGACGAACTGGTCGTCGCGGCCGATCCGCTCGGTGATGCCGCGGACCAGGTCGGCCTGCCAGCCGATGAAGTCGGTGGTGATCGAGGCCTGGAAGCGGCGCCAGGCGAGGTCGTACTGCGGCTGCGCGTTGCCGTCCGGGGTCCACAGGTCGGCCCAGGTCGAGAGCCGGTGCGACCAGTAGGTGAGCCCCCACTCGTCGTTGAGCGCCTCGACCGTGCCGTACGTCGCACGCAGACGGTCGACGAAGCGCTCGAAGACCTGGCGGTTGTGGAGGATCTCGTTGCCCGGCTCGTTATCGACCTGGAAGCCGATGACCGCGGGGTGCGCGGCGTAGCGCTCGACGATGCGGCGGATCACGCGCTCGGCGTGGAAGAGGAACGCGGGGTGGCTGTAGTCGATCTCCTGGCGCGCACCCCAGCCGACGGGCTGCCCGGTCGCCCGGTCCGCGTTGATCTCGGGATACTGCCGCGCCAGCCACATCGGCACTGCGTAGGTGGGCGTGCCGAGCACGACCGAGATGCCGTGCTCGTGCGCGCCGTCGAGCACCGGCTGCAGCCAGTCCAGGTCGAAGACCCCGTTCTCGGGCTCCCAGGTCGACCAGACCGACTCGCCGACGCGGATCACGGTGAACCCGGCGGCCTTCATCAGCCGCAGGTCCTCCGCCAGGTCCCGACTGCCGAGCCGCGAGGTCGGCTGGTACTCGTGGTAGTAGGCCGCGCCGAACAGGATGCGATCGGTGAGGTGCTGCATGGTCGCCTTTCAGGAGGGGTGGCCGCTCCACCGTATCCGGGCCTGGTGCCCTCCGGGGGTCCGTACGATCTGCAGGCGATTGCAGGCGGAAGGCGCTTCCCGCCGCGCGCGACCGTCGGGTCGCAGGAACTTCCCCTGCAGATCGCACATTTCCCCGCAGATCGTGCGCATCCGCTCCGGATCCTGCGCACTCGATATCGCGGCGCCCTCCGCCCCGCCCGCCCCGGAGTCAACCCCGTGGAGTCCGCCGCGCATCCCGACCGAGACTGTCCGGACCCGATGGGAAAGGACGACACGGATGCCGACCATTCACGCGCTGCGGACGCTCGCCGACGTCTACCGCGACCTCCGACCGGTCTCGCAGGTCTACCTCGACGTCTCGCTCGACTCGGGCGATCCGCCCGACATCGCCTTCGAGCGCGGCACCGCCGTCGCCGACGAGCTGCGGAGGCAGGGGGCGTCCCAGGGCGACATCGACGCGCTGACCGCGCTGCTCACCGGGGCGGGTCGGCCGCAGGGCCGCTCCTGCCTCTTCGCCGTCGCTGTCGACGGCTCGATCGTGCTGTCGGAGGTGCTGCCGGGCCGCCCGGTCGCGCCCGAGCACACGTCCTACGGCACGCTCCCCGATGTCGTCCCGCTGCTCCAGCACCGCCCCGACGTCCGCTACCTCGTCGTCGAGACCTCCCGCGACGGCGGCGAGGTGCGCCTGCACCGCCTGGGCGCCGAGTGTCCGGAGGAGGAGGAGTCGGTCCAGGGACGGACCGACACCCTGCACAAGGCGCAGGCCGGCGGATGGCGGCACGATCGCTTCCACAGCCACGCCGAGGAGATCTGGCGGCAGACACAGGCCGAGCTGGCCTCCTCCGTCGACGAGATCGTGCGCACCCGCCGGCCGCAGCTGCTCGTCGTCGCCGGGGAGATCCGCGCGCGCCAGCTGCTCGCCGAGCAGCTCTCGCCGTCGAGCGCGGCGATCCTGGCGGTCCTCCCCGCGAACACCCGCGCCGACGGCAGCGACGACGGCGCCCTCGACGAGTTCGTGCAGGAGCAGGTCGACCGGCTGCTGCGCCGCGAGAAGGAGGACGTGCTCGACGCGCTCCGCACGCACGACGGGCGGCACGACAACACGGTCGAGTTCTCGCTCGGAGCGATCGTGCAGGCGCTCTCGGCGGCCCAGGTCGACACGCTGGTGATCGACCCGCAGCGGCTCCGCGAGCGCGAGCTTCTGGCGCTCGCGGGCGAGCCGTGGGTGGCCGCGGCTCCGGAGGAGGCGCTCGGCGCCGAGGTCATCGGCCCGGTCGACGCGGCTCTCGCGCTCGTACGGGCGGCGCTGCTGACCGACGCCCGCGTGCTCTGCACCGACTCCCGCACTGCTCCGGACGGCGAGGACGTCGTCGCCCTGCCGCACCAGGCGGACGCGGCCGCGCTGCTGCGCTGGCGCACGGGTCCGCCGGTGCCGGGCGCCTGAGCGGCTACCGGGCCGCAGAACGTCGGCTGAGAAGGGGGTCTGTCCGCTGTCAGGCGACAGACCCCACGCTCAGCCGACGTTCTGCGCGCCCTACGAGACGAGCGGCAGCAGCGGCAGGACGGCCAGCGCCGTGAGGGCGCCGAGGGCCGCCCCGGCGAGCACGTCGGTCGGGAAGTGCATGCCGAGCGCGAGGCGCGAGAGCATCATCGCGACCACGACGAGGACCGCGAGCGGCCAGAGCGCCGGCAGCATCACGGCGAACACGATCATGGCCGCGGTGGTCGAGGTGGCGTGCGAGCTCGGGAAGCTCAGCTTGCTGGGCGCCTTGCCGCGCACCTCCACGCCCTCGCCGAGCGGGCGCGGACGCCGCACGACGCGCTTCACGCCGATCGAGAGCGCGTGCGCGACGACGATCGCGACGTCGCAGAGCGCCCAGGCCCAGAACCGCGACGGGTCGAGGAACGCGGCGAGCACCCCGAGCAGCAGCCAGCCCGCGGCGTGCTCCCCGAAGAAGCTGAGCCCCCGCGCGATCGGCAGCAGGGGGCGGGTGAGCGGGGACCGCTGCACGGCGGCGATGATCGCCGACTCGCGGCTCCTGAGGGTCGGCATCGGGTCATCCTAGCGAAGAGGGGAGGAGGGGGCGGGGGAGCAGCGCCCCCCGCCCCCTCCCGGGGATCAGGCCTCCGAGTCGCCCTCGGACTGGGACCTGCGACGGGCGCTCAGGCCCAGCGCCGCGGCTCCGGCCGCGAGCAGCGCCGTCGCGCCGCCGATCAGGCCGACCGACTCGACACCGGTCGAGGCGAGGCCTCCGCCGGAGCCGCCGCCGGGCAGCGGAGCGGCGGTGCCGGTCGGCACGGGTCCGGCCGTGGGCGCCGCGGTGGGCGCCGCCGTGGGTCCCGCGGTGGGGGCCGTGGTCGGGCCCGCGGTCGGAGCCGTCGTGGGGGCGGCCGTCGGCGTCGAGGTCGGCGCCGTGGTCGGCCCGGCCGTCGGAGTCGGAGTCGGCGTCACGACCTGCGAGGCGGGCAGGATCTGCACGATCGCCGGACGCGGCGCGGCGAACGCCCCGGCGGGGACCGCTCCGCTCGCCGCGAAGTCCGGGAAGTACGAGGTCGGCGCCTCGAAGGTGCCGTCCTCGCCCGGGTGCTGCACGGCGACGAAGACGTGCTGGTCCTGGTCGTGCACGATCGGACCGCAGGTCTCGGCGTCGACCGGCACCGACAGGAACTGCTCGACCTTGCCGCGGTCCGCGCCCTCCAGCGACACCTTGAACAGGCCGTCGTTGTAGCCGATGCCGCTGGGCGCGCCGTCGGTCGAGATCCAGAGGTTCCCGACGGAGTCGAACGCCAGGTTGTCGGGGCAGGAGATCGGCGAGACCTGCTCGGCCGGGAAGCCGGAGAAGTAGACGACGTCGCCCTGCGCCGCGTCGCCGCAGAGCATCAGCAGGTTCCAGGTGAAGGTGCGGCCGGTCTGGTCGCCGCCGTCCTCGATGATCTCGACGATGTGGCCGTCGCGGTTCTCGGTGCGCGGGTTGATCTCGGTCGCGCCCTCCGTGCCCTCCGTGCCGCGCTCGGAGTTGTTGGTGCAGGCCACGTAGATCCGGCCGCTGACCAGGCTCGGCTGCACGTCCTCGCAGCGGTCCATCTTGGTCGCGCCGGCCGCGTCGGCCGCCTGGCGGGTGTGCACCAGGACCTGCTCGACGCTCATGCCGGGGATCTTCGAGGCGCCGTCGAGCACGAGCGGGAGCCACTCGCCGATGCCGTCGAAGCCGCCGTCCGAGGGGACCGCGCCGGTGCCGGTGATCTCGGCGACGGGGGAGTCGCCGGTGAAGCGGGCGACGTACAGGTCGCCCTCCTCGAGCAGCGTCTTGTTGTGGGCGCGGTCGCCCTCGATGTAGCGCTTCTTCGAGACGAACTTGTAGAGGTAGTCGAAGCGCTCGTCGTCGCCCTGGTAGGCGACCACGCGGCCGTCCGGAGCGATGATGACGTTCGCGCCCTCGTGCTTCAGGCGCCCGAGCGCGGTGTGCTTCTTCGGCGTCGACTCCGGGTCGAAGGGGTCGAACTCGACGATCCAGCCGAAGCGGTTCGGCTCGTTCTCGTAGCCGGGGGTGCGGGCGTCGAAGCGAGGGTCGTCGAGCTCCCAGAGGCGCGAGGTCTCCTCGTCGGTCAGTCCGTAGCGCTGCTCCTCGGCGCTCGTGCCGGTCGCGCGGAAGTAGCCGTTGAAGTTCTCCTCGCCCGACAGGATCGTGCCCCACGGCGTGGTGCCGCCGGAGCAGTTGCCGAGCGTGCCGAGCACCGTGCGCCCGGTGGGGTCGGCGACGGTCGTCAGGAGCGGCGATCCGGCGGCCGCGCCGGTCACCACGTAGGGGGTGTCGATCAGGTAGCGGCGGTTGCGCTCGCCGCCGCGGACGTACGCCCAGGGGCGGTCGACCGCCGTGCGGACGAGCTCGACGACGCTCAGGCCGTGAGCGGCGCGTCCGACCTCGCGCACGCGCTCCTGCTCGGACTCGAGCTGGGCGGCCGGGAACATGATGGTCTCGTTGGTGTACTCGTGGTTGACGACGAGCAGGGCGCGCAGGCGCTTCGAGCCGGGGATCTCGACGATGTCGGTGTAGTCGTTGTTGTAGCCGAACTGGCCGGACTGCGCCGCGCCGGTCTGGTCGGCGAGGTCGAACTCGGCGCTGTCGGCGAAGAGCGGGTCGCCCCAGCGGATGATCGGCTGCCAGGCGAAGCCCTCGGGCACCGTGAACTCGTCCACCGTCGCCGGCACGGGGGCGATCGGAGTGAAGACGAGCGGGGACGCGTCGCCGGCGGCCACGGCGGTGGCGGCCTCGGCGGTCGGGGCGCCCGGGGACGCGACGGCGATGGTGACCGCTCCGGCCAGGCCCAGGCCCAGCGCGCCGCGGCGCGTGATCTGCGCTCCGACGATGTCGCGGAAGTAGCTGTTGTGCGACGTGTTGCAGGTCGCGGCGGAGCAGGCGTTGGCGCACTTCAGCGCACAGGTGACGGGGCTGCGCTTCCCCCGGGTGTGCCCGGCCATGGGCAGCAGCAGTCGGCGGGAGGTGTCGGTCATCGTCGTCTCGTCCTTCGATTCGCAGGCGTGGGCAGACCTCGAGGGAATCAGCGGCAGCGGGCGGGCCGGTCACCCGGCGGCGGATCGCCTCTGAACGCGAGGTGAACGTCGATCGACGTAGGAGAGGCTCACCTCACCTCCGTCAGGCCCCCGCTCCCGTCCCCGCTGCTGGTCGAGCCCCCCGCAGGTGGGTCTGGAGACCCCGTCTTCCTCCCCTCCGCTCTGTCGCGAACGACGTTCTGCGCAGATCCGAGCCGACGGGCTCAGCCCGAGTAGCCTTCCGCGGTGCGCGCCCGCCGAACCGTCATCGTCTACTTCGACGGATTCGCGCTCTACAAAGCGCTCCTGCAGCAGCGCTACCCGCAGTACAAGTGGCTCGACCTGGCGGCCCTGGCGAAGCGCCTGTTCCCTCATCGAGAGGTCGTCGGAGTGAAGTACTTCACGGCCCCGCTCAAGCCGCTCACGAACGACCCGGGAATAGGGCAGCGGCAGCAGGTCTACTGGCGGGCGCTGCGGACGACCGAGGTCGAGATCATCGAGGGGATCTTCACCTTCACCAAGCAATACCTCCCGGAGTCGCCGGAGCGGCTCGATCAGAGCGGGCGGGTGGTGACCGTCCGCGTGAAGAGGCCTGAGGAGAAGGGGACGGATGTCGCGCTCGCGTCGCACCTGCTCGTCGACGCGTTCGAGCAGAGGGCCGACTCGTTCGCGATCGTCACGAACGACTCCGATCTCGTGCCGCCGTTGAGGATGCTGAGCGAGCGCGGGTACTCCGTCGCCCTGGTCTCGGTGGTGGGACCGCGGTACAACAAGGCCTTCGAGGGGATCGGACTGAACCGGAGTCCGGCAGATCCGTCGCGGCACCCTTGCCGCCTCTCAACTCCCCCTGCTCGTCGTCGACTCGGAAGGCCGGCGGATCAGAAGACCGCTCCGGTGGAGCTGACTACCAACGAAGCAGGCCCCCGCCGAAGCGGGGGCCGCGCCCGGTAGTCGAGACATCCGGGTGGTTACGCATCCACGCTACTCCGAGCCGCCTGTGCAACGGCGACGTCGCGCCACTAGCGCTTCCGCGCGTCGCGCGCCTCGATCAGCGGCACGGCGTGCTCCTCGATCCAGTCGACGACCGGGAGGAGGCGCTCGGCGAGCTCCGCGCCCAGCGGAGTCAGGCTGTAGTCGACCCTCGGTGGGATCACCGGGTGCGCCTCGCGGTGCACGAACCCGTCCTCCTCGAGGGTGCGGAGCGTCTGGGCGAGCATCTTCTCGCTGATGCCGCCGATGCGACGGCGCAGCTCGGCCCAGCGCTGCGTGCCGGGAGCGAGTGCTGCGAGCACGAGCACGCCCCACTTGCTCGTCACGTGGCCGAAGATCTCGCGACTCCCGCAGTCGGCCGAGTAGACGTCGGCGGCGAACGGGGTGCTGGCGGTGGCGATCACGGTTCCTCCTGGAGTGGTCTCCTCAGTACTAACGAAATAGTGCGTACTGCATTCCGGGAAGTACTCGGACGGATCCGCGGTTGCAGGGTGGGTCGGCGGAAACCTCGCCGCACCGCCCACGGAAGGACCACCTCATGACCCTCGTCGTCACCGGAGCCACCGGCCACCTCGGCCGCCTCGCTGTCGAGCACCTGCTCGCCCGCGGCACCGCCGCCTCCGACATCGTCGCCACCGGCCGCGACACCGCGAAGCTCGAGGCGCTCGCCGCCGACCTCGGCGTGCGCACCGCCGTCGCCGACTTCGAGGACCCCGCCTCGCTCGACACCGCCTTCGCCGGCGCCGAGGCCGTCCTGCTCGTCTCGGGCTCCGAGGTCGGCAAGCGCGTCGCCCAGCACACCGCCGCGATCGACGCCGCGGTCCGCGCCGGCGCGCGCCTGGTCTACACCAGCGCCCCGAAGGCCACGACGAGCACCCTGATCCTCGCTCCCGAGCACAAGGCGACGGAGGAGGCGATCGCCGCGTCCGGCGTCCCCGCCGTGATCCTCCGCAACGGCTGGTACAACGAGAACTACGCGCAGACCGTCGCCGAGCTCGCCTCCACCGGCACCACGCTCTCCAGCGCGGGGGAGGGCCGCGTCTCCAGCGCAGCCCGCTCCGACTACGCCGAGGCGGCGGCCGTCGCCCTCGTCGACGCGTCGCTCGTCGGCACCGTGCACGAGCTGTCCGGCGACGTCGCGTGGAGCTTCGACGATCTCGCCGCGATCGTCGGCGAGATCGCGGGCCGCGACGCCTCGATCACACACGTCGACTCCGCCGAGCACGCCCGGATCCTCACCGGGGCCGGTCTGCCCGAGGGCGCCGTCGGCTTCCTCGTCGGACTCGACGCGAACATCGCCGAGGGCCTGCTCGGCGCGACCGACGGATCGCTCGCGCGCCTGATCGGCCACCCGACCACTCCGATCCGCGCCTACGTCGAGTCGCAGGTCTGACCCTCCGGGAGCTGGATGCCGGCCCCGCCCGGGTGCGGCCGGCGCCTGCCCCGGTGAGCGACCGGGTGCTGACGATCATCGAACTCGAGACGATCGCGGGCGACGTCGTGCGGGCTGCAAACGCACCCTCGCCACCGGCACAGCCGACCCACGACCCTGAGCGATCGCAGACTTCCGCCGCTGCGCGAGCAGGACCACAGCGCGGGGAGGTGTCGGTCTCCAGCGCGATGACGCCGCGTCGACGATCCGGCGGTCGCCGCAGACGATGTCTGACGGCGACCGCTGGGTGCAGGCGGCCGACCAGCCCGGCGTGCTCGGCTGGTGCAGCGTTCACACCGGTCGGTCGATGATCTTCCCAGTCTGGTGCGCGTCCGCCGGGATGTCATGCGAGCACGGCTGCATCCCCGAGGGCGGCCGGGTAAGCACTGCGTCGGCGATGCGGTCGATGCTCGCCAGCTACGACATCGGCGGACACCGACTCGAGCCCCGGCGTGCGGGCACTGCTCGAGCATTGCCTCGCCGACGCCTACGAGTCAGTCCTGCTCAACCGGTACCTCCGGCGCGACCGGAGCAGCTGCGCGACCGGCTCCTGCAGCTGCGCACCTCACTCCCGCGCGACGCTCGTACCGAGGCTCTTCCTCGTGTCTCAGGGGATCGTCGGTGAGGTGAGCTGGATCTGCTGGTCGCAGCGGCTTGCGATGCGGTCGTCGTGGGTGGCGATGACGATGCTGGCTCCTCGGTCGGCGATCTCGGTGAGGATGTCGAGCACGGTCTCGGCGTTGCCTGAGTCGAGGGCGCCGGTGGGTTCGTCGGCGAGGACGATCGAGGGGCTCTTCACGAGGAGGCGTGCGAGGGCGACGCGTTGCTGTTCGCCACCGCTGAGGCGTGAGACGCGTTCCCGCGCGCGGCCGGAGAGGCCGACGCGGTCCAGGGCTGCGTCGAAGCGGCCGGCGCGGCCGCGGCGCTCGACGACGGCGAGGGCGAGGTTCTGCTCGACGGTGGCGGTGTCGACGAGGGCGTAGTTCTGGAAGAGGTAGCCGAGGCGGTGCCGGCGGTAGTCGCGGGCTCCGCGGGTGCGGAGTCGGGTGAGTTCTTCGCCGTCGACGTCGATGCTGCCGCGGTCGGGCTCATCCAGGAGTCCGAGGCAGTTCAGGAGGGTGGATTTTCCGCTGCCGCTGGGTCCGGTGACGGCGAGGAGGCTTCCGGTGGGGACGGTGAAGGCCAGCGACCCCCAGAGCTCGCGGGGGCCGTAGGACTTGGTGAGTCCGGTGACGGTGATCATGGTGTTCCTCCCGGTGGTTCAGGTGTCGGCGGAGTGGCGGCGGATCATCCGCTGGGCGGCGATCGCGAGTGAGGCGATGAGGAGCGCGGCCGCGCCTCCGGAGACGCCGAGGGCGATGAGGGACTGGTTCACGAGGTAGTCCTGCGTGCTGATGGTGCCGAGGTCGATCACGGTCTGCACGGAGAGAGGGTCTCGGTTCCAGGCCGCGATGAGGCTGACCAGGGCGATGCCGGCCACGAGGGCGCCCTCGAGTAGCAACGCGGCGCGGTGTGCGCCGATGAAGGACCATCCGGAGAGGTGCTGCACGAAGAGCCGCTGGTGGTTCTTCTCCACGGTGACGATCGCGACGATGAGGGCGGTGAGAGCGACGACGATGATCGCGGCGAGGAGGCTCGCGATGTTCACGGTGACGCTGCCGAGGGCCTCTCGGTAGCTCTCGTTCGCCTGGTAGGCGACGGGCTGGATCGCCGCGATGGCGGAGTCGAGGCCGCGCTCGTGGACGGCCGCGGTGGTCGCGGCCGGGTCGGTGAAGACGATGTCACCCGTGCTCACGGCGGCGAAGAGTTCGGAGAGGGGGATCAGCCGCAGGCTGGGGAGGACGATGAGGGTGGCGTTCTCGCTGATCGCGGGACCGTTCAGGACTGTGCCGGAGCCGGTACGGAAGGTGAAGAGCCGTTGGTCGTCTTGGATCCGCGTCTGCGCGATGGGGACCTCGTCCGGGTCGGGGACATCGCTGAGGGTCAGTTCGTGCTGGAACCGGTACCAGTCCGCGGTGGCGGCCCGCGCTCGGGCGGATTGGGTAGCGGTTGCACTGTTCGGAAGCAGGATCGTGATGCTGTTCGGGTCGGTGGCGGTGATGCGGTTACCAGCGGCGTCCCGGACCTCGATCTGCTGCAGATACTCCTCGTTGACAACGAGGGCATCCGGATAGTCGGGTGCAAGGGCATCGCCCTGCACGAGGACGGCGCTGCGGTGGTTGTCGAGATCTCGAGTGAGCTCGCCGACGCCGGTGCGGGCGGCGGTCATCTCGTCCTCGGATCGGCTGCCGGAGATGGCGAGCGTGACGGCGTCGCCGGCATCGTCCCAGTAGGCCCGGGTCTGTGCTTCGACCTGCGCGAGGTAGACGCTCTGGCCGAGGGCGGCGACGACGCTCAGCAGGACGAAGATCGCGGGGAGCCTGACGGCGTATGCGCCGATGAGCGCCCATCGTCCATCGATCTCACCCTTGACCTGGTCGACCAGGTTGCGGCCGTTGGTGAGGACGACGCCGACGATGTGCGCTCCGACCGCAGCGAGCAGCAGGAGCGCTCCGAGTCGCCCAGTGAGCGCGAGCAGTGTGCTCGCGTGGGCGAAGCCGTTGTAGAAGGTGATGCCGGCGCAGAGGAGAGCGAGCGCGGCAGTGGACAGGAGTCCGACGGGCAGCAGAAGCGCGCCGACCTCGCGGACCAGGATCCCGAACGAGCTGCGCCCTGCGAGCCGCTGGATGCCGTGTGCTGTGCCGCGAAGGACGGTGCCGGCGCCGACGAGCACGAGAACCGCGAGGAGGCTGACTCCGAAGGCTCGGACCAGGTCGCCGAAGTCGGTGTACGTCGTGAGATCGGTTCCGACCGGATAGGGGTACACGCCCCCGGTCCAACCGGCCGCTTGGATGATGTCGAGAACAGCGAGGGCATCCTCTCGGCTTCCGCCGACAAGGTAGTAGCCGCGCGGATCGAGCGAGCCGAGCTCGCTCAACGGTGCGATCGTCGTCGTCAGTGCCGGGTCGGCGTCGTCGTAGCCGTCACGCAACCACGTCGCGCCCTCGCCGCCGCCGTCGGCGACGAAGAAGTGGCGAACCGAGTCGGGCTTCTCGCCGTCGGGTACGAATCTGACGACGTCGACGTGACGTTCCTGCGCGTACGCCGTCAGCTGGGCGTACAGCTCCGCGGCGGGTGTCGTCGCAGTCGTCACCTCGGAAACGCGCATCTGCTGGCCGCCGTTCCACACCGGACCGCGCACCTCCAGCGCCCGCACGAACAGGAACGCGAACACCACCGCCAGAACGACTGCGGACACGTAGCCCGCAACAACACTTCGACTTCTCATCCACTCATCCCCAGAGAAGCGGGGGTGGGATGCTCGGCACCCCACCCCGCGATGTCAGCAGTCGGTCAGCAGAACGCGTAGTAGGCGTAGTCGGTCTGCCACATCCGGGCCTTCCCGAAGATCCCGGCGTTCACCTTCGGGTTCTTGCACCCCGTCGACTGCAGCCAGCCGTTGTCGATCGACGCGCGGTGCTTCCTCGACGGGTGGTTGTAGGACGACAGCACGTCTCCGTTGGAGACGCCGTGGACCCACGTCCCGCCTTCCGGGTACGAGGTCGTGTACGCCGCAGCCGCGGCAGGCGCCGCGATCAGGGTCCCGGCGAGAGCCAGAGTAGTGATGAGCGAGCGGCGTGATCCGCGCCGAGAACGTCGAGTGATCATGGGAGACTCCCTGGTGTCGATAGCTGCCGTCAGTTGACGATCGCTCACAAGATACGACGATGTCGAGGAAACGTCATGTCGGCAACTTGGGGGACCGATCGGGGTACAAGCTCGCGATGATCCTCGCAATGGACGCCGCAACGACGAGCCGGCAAGGGTCCCCGAGCTCCCGCGCGCAAGTCGGGAGCGCGGCCAGATCGGTGCTCGACGACCCCCGGTCTCGGTGAATCAGGCTCTCCGCGCTGGTCCGTCCGGGCCCGGCCCAGTTGATGCGATCGTCGCCGCTCACAGGTGGGGTACTGCTCGAGGGGTTGATCGGACGACAGCCGTGCTGGGCGGAGTCCCTGCTGCCATCATCGACGGGTGAACCAGATCCCTGTCGTCCGGACCACCCTCAGCACCCTCAGGCTCAGCGATGCCGACCGCTTCGCGACGGTCGAGGTGAGACGCATCACCATGGCGCCGAGCGTCCACCCCGGTCCGCACTGGCACAACGGGCCCGTCTTCGGCGTCATCGAGTCAGGCTCCGTCTACTTCGCAGCGGGCGAGGGAGAGGAACGCGTCCTTCGGAGCGGCGACACCTTCTACGAGCCGGCCGACGAGACGATCACACGATTCGACGCGACAGAAGAAGGGGTCACGTTTCTCGCGTGGTTTCCCACGCCCGCGCATGTCGATCCGGAACTGACGACGGGCGAACGAGTCGTCTGACGCCCGCGGTGCTCGACCGGCGAAGGGGCGGGGGTCCGCGGTCGCGCCGAGGGGCCCGGCGCGCGGCCGTCGTCGCCCGCCGAGCGCGGCGTCTGACGAGTCCGGGTCAGGGAGTGTTCATCGCAGGGATCACCCTCGGTCTGCTCCTGCTGCCTGCGCGGACCTCCAGATGGTGGTCTCTCGACGGGCGAGGGGTTCGGCGCGTTCACCGTGCTCGTCCGCCGGATCGACAGGCTCATCATGGACGGCACCGTCATCTGCGGGTCGTAGGTCGCCTTCGGACGCGTGACCGTTGCGCGTCCTGGTGGAGCAGGGTGAAGGGTGTCCCGGCGAGCGTCGGAGGTCCCCCGCCGGGTCCCGCCCTCCCGGTCATCTTCGACGGGATCGCCTGCCGTCCAGGTGTTCGGCCTGATCGTTCCCGTCTCCTGAGGCGCGTCCCGCCCAGGAGGTTCTGACCGCTGGTGAGCACCTCGGGCTCGTGAGACCGCGTTCGGCTCGCAGCGCTCCGGGTATTCCGCGGGCCGAACGCGTTCCTGCGAGCCGGAGAGGCATCCGGACCGGCGCGGACATGCCCGGATCGCCCGCGCACGGGCGGGTGTCGGCGGCCCGTCGTAGGGTGGTCGGCATGACCTCGACGACGCCTCGCTCCGGTATCGACCTCCCCGAACTCGACCCCGCGACGCGCCCGCAGGACGACCTCTACCGGCACGTCAACGGCCTCTGGATCGACCGCACCGAGATCCCGAGCGACAAGGCGCGCTACGGCTCCTTCCACGCGCTGCAGGAGGAGGCCGAGAAGGCGGTGCGCGACATCATCGTCGAGGCGGCGACCGCCGAGCAGGGCTCCGAGGAGCGCATGTTCGGCGACCTCTACGCCTCCTTCATGGACGAGGCCCGTGCCGAGGAGCTCGGCGCCACCCCGATCGCCGACGACCTCGCCGCCGTGCAGCGCGTCGACTCGATCGCGGGCCTGCTCGCCGCGATCGGCGACTTCGAGCGCACCGGCGTGCCGGGGCTCTTCGGCCTGTTCGTCGACAACGACCCGGGCGACCCCGAGCGCTACCTCGTCTTCGTGAACCAGGGCGGCCTCGGGCTGCCGGACGAGAGCTACTACCGCGAGGAGGAGTTCGCCTCCGTCCGCGAGAAGTACACGCCGTTCGTCGCGCGCATGCTCGAGCTGGCCGGCATCGGCGCGGCCGAGCAGCGCGCCGAGCGCATCGTCGCCCTCGAGACCGAGATCGCCGCCGCGCACTGGGACAAGGTGCGCAGCCGCGACAGTCAGGCGACCTACAACCTCCGCTCCTGGTCCGAGGTCGAGGAGCTCGCCGCGGGCATCGACCTCGGCGTCTGGCTGACCGCGATGGGCGCTCCGGAGGGGGCGCTCGCCGAGGTCGTCGTCCGCCAGCCGAGCTTCCTCCAGGGCCTCGCCGGTCTCCTGAGCGACGACAACCTGCCCGCGTGGCGCGACTGGCTGTCGTGGCAGGTCGTCCGGGGCGCCGCCGCGTACCTCTCGAGCGACTTCGTCGACGCCAACTTCGACTTCTACGGCCGCACGCTGACCGGCACCCCGCAGAAGCGGGAGCGCTGGAAGCGCGCCGTCTCGCTCGTCGAGGGCTCGCTCGGCGAGGCCGTCGGCCGCACCTACGTCGCGCGCCACTTCCCCGAGAGCGCCAAGACCGAGATGGACGTGCTGGTCGCGAACCTCATCGAGGCGTACCGCCGCTCCATCGTCGACCTCGACTGGATGGGCGCCGAGACCCGCGAGCGCGCGCTCGAGAAGCTCGCCAAGTTCACTCCGAAGATCGGCTACCCGGTCCGCTGGCGCGACTACTCCGCGCTCACGATCGACCCGGCCGACCTCGTGGGCAACGCCCGCCGCGTCGCCGCGTTCGAGTTCGACCGCGAGCTCGGCAAGATCGGGAAGCCGCTGGACCGCGACGAGTGGTTCATGACTCCGCAGACCATCAACGCGTACTACAACCCGGGCTTCAACGAGATCGTGTTCCCCGCGGCGATCCTCCAGTTCCCCTTCTTCGACGAGACCCGCGACCCGGCGGCCAACTACGGCGCGATCGGCGCGGTCATCGGCCACGAGATCGGCCACGGCTTCGACGACCAGGGCTCGCGCTTCGACGGCGACGGCCGCCTGACCGACTGGTGGACCGCCGAGGACCGCGCGGCGTTCGAGGAGCGGACGAAGGCGCTGATCGCGCAGTACGACGCCCTCGCACCCGCGACGACCCCCGGGCACCACGTGAACGGCGCCCTCACGATCGGCGAGAACATCGGCGACCTGGGCGGCCTGAGCATCGCGTGGAAGGCGTACGTGCTCTCGCTCGAGGGTCAGGAGCCGCCCGTGATCGACGGTCTCACCGGCGCCGAGCGCTTCTTCCTGTCGTGGGCGCAGGCCTGGCAGCAGAAGTCGCGCGACGAGGAGACGATCCGGCTCCTCGCCATCGATCCGCACGCCCCGGCCGAGTTCCGCTGCAACCAGATCGTCCGCAACATCGACGAGTTCTACGCTACTTTTGACGTCACCGAAGGCGACGCCCTATGGCTCTCCCCGAGCGAGCGCGTCACCATCTGGTAGTCAGGATCCGGTGGTCGCCGAGCGGCCGCCGACCCCTCCCGCGGACGACACCCCGGGCATCGAGAGCCGACCGATGCCGCCGGGTCCGTCCGTGCATCGCGCGCCCTCCCGGCGCGTCGACGGACCCGTGGTCCGCCCCTCCGCACGACCCGCTCACCCGACCCCGGAGAGGGGCCCGATCCGTGGTGATCCCCCACGACACCCGCCGCGACACCCGACGAGCCCGCCGCGGCCGGCACAAGGGCTCCGAGGATCGCGACAACTTCCAGCGCGGCTTCGACGCGCTCGGCCGGCTCGCGCTCGACGGAGTGGTCGTCTCGGCCTGCGCCGTCGACCTCGCGACCGGGCGCACGCTGTTCGCCGTCGACGACTCCGTCTCGATGCCGACGGCCGGCATCGGCACGATCCTGCTGCTCGTCGAGGTCGCGGCCCGTCTGGCGAGCGATCCGCAGGAGAACCTCCGCCTCCTCGACCGCACCGCCGCCGACGCGGTCGCCGGCTCCGGCGTCTGGCAGCACCTGCAGGTCCCGTCCCTCCCGATCGCCGATCTCGCGGCCCTGGTCGGAGCGACGAGCGACACCCTCGCGACGAACGTGCTCCTCCGCCGGGTCGGCCTCGACGCCGTCCGCGAGCGCGCCGAGGGCCTGGGGCTCTCGCGCACCGCGCTCCTCGACGTCGTGCGCGACGAGCGCGGCCCCGACGACGCTCCGCAGCTCTCGATCGGCTCGGCCCGCGAGCTGACCTGGCTGCTCGCCACCCTCGCGAACGGCGAGATCGTCGACTCGACCGTCAGCTCGCGCGTCATCGGCTGGCTCTCGCTGAACCCCGACCTGTCGATGGTCTCCTCGGCGTTCGGCCTCGACCCGCTCGCGCACCGCCGCCCCGACCACGGCGTGCTGCTCGTCAACACCACCGGCACCGACGTCGGCGTGCGCGCCGAGACGGGTGTGCTGCGCGGTCCGCGCGCCTCCGCCGCCTACGCGGTGACGACGCAGTTCGACGACACGTCGCTCCACTACCGCCTCGCGGTCCTCGAGGGCATGCGCACCCTCGGCGTCGACCTGCTGGAGTACGTGCACTGAGCCGTGGCTCGATGGACGGCCGGTGAGGCGACCGCCGTCCGTCAAGGCCGTGACCGGCTCGCGCGCCCGACCTAGGCTGCCGACAGCGGCACCGCCTCCGGTGCGGGCCGCGGAGGAGGAACCATGAGCAGCTTCGGCTTCGACGCCCCCGAGGACGTCACCGACACCAGCCGCCCCGACCCCGACTCGATCCCGGCGCCCCCGGAGGACCCGGCGCAGGTCGACGACCCGGAGGCGCTCGACGAGGCCCTGGACGAGGGCGCCGACGCGCGCCTCGGCGACGAGCAGGACCCGCCGGAGCACCCGGTCGTCCCCTCGCCGAGCTGACCGGCGCGGCGACGCCCTCCTCGAGAGGTCGCGGGCACCGCGCGCGACTTCTCGAGAGGCGTCCTCAGCCGGGCGCCGCCGTCAGTCGCGGAACGCGCCGCGGTAGCGCGCCGCCGGATGCCGCGGGTTCACCTGCGCCGACCCCGTCAGCCGCTCGCGCAGTCCACCGCGCGAGTACTCCGTCCGCGCCAGCCCGCGCGAGCGCAGCACCGGCATCACCTCGTCCACGAACTCGACGTAGCTGTCCGGCAGCGTCCAGTGCGCCAGGTTGATCCCGTCCACGCCCGCGTCGCGCAGCTCTCCGAGCCGGTCCGCGATCTGCTCCGGCGTGCCCACCACGCGCGGGTGGCGCCGCACCGCGAGGCGGGCGAGGTCCGCGACCGTCGCGTCGCGCTCGGGCAGCAGGCGGATCATCGACTCGAGCGTGCTGCGGTTGCCGTTCGTCGTGATGTCGCGCAATCGTGTGTCCGGCGGGAACGGTGTGCCGTCGGCCTGGTCGACGCTCAGGCCCGCGTGCAGCAGGTGGGCGTCGATGCTGGTCCGGGCGTCCAGCTCGGCCTCGCGCTCCCGGGCCTCGCGCTCGGTGCTCCCGACGACGACCGACAGGGGCGAGAAGAACAGGACGTCGTCGCCGCGGCGCCCGGTCGCCTCCGTGAGTGCGCGGGTCGACGCGATCAGCTCCCGCGTCTGCTCGAGGGTCGATCCGCCGACGAACTGCGCCTCGGCGTGCCGGGCGGCGAAGGCGCGGCCGGCCGGCGAGGACCCGGCCTGGAAGAGGAACGGCGTGCGCTGCGGCGACGGCGCCGACAGGTGCGGTCCCTCGACCCGGTAGTGCTCGCCGACGTGGTCGATGCGGTGCACCGCCTCCGGGCGCGAGAAGGCGCCGGCCTTGTCGCGGACCGAGGCGTCGTCGTCCCAGGACCCCTCCCAGAGCTTGTAGACGACGTCGAGGTACTCCTCGGCCTGCGCGTAGCGGGCGTCGTGCTCGGTGAGCCGGTCGAGACCGAAGTTGCGGGCCGCGTTCTCCTGGTAGCTGGTGACGATGTTCCAGGCGACCCGCCCCTTCGAGAGGTGGTCGAGGGTCGACATGCGCCGGGCGAACTCGAACGGGTGCGCCTGCAGGATCGAGCTCGTCATCGCGAGCCCGAGGTGCTCGGTCGAGCCGATCAGGGCGGCGAGGAGGATCGACGGATCGTTGGTGGGCAGCTGCAGCCCCTCGCGGGCGTTGACCTCGAGCGAGGCGCCGACCGCGCCGTAGGTGCCGACCACGTCGGCGAAGAAGATCGCGTCGAACACGCCGCGCTCGAGGGTGCGGGCCGTCTCGACCCAGAAGGCGAGGTCCTCGAACGACCCGTGGCGCGCCTCCGGTCGCCGCCACTGCCCGTGGTGGAGGTGCGACGGCGTGTTCATGACGAACGCGTTGAACAGCAGCGGACGGGGCGGGCGGGTCATGCGGGCTGCTCCTGCGCGGTGACGGTGCTGCGGAAGTCGGTCTCGGGCTCGGTGCCGTTGAGCAGGTAGGCGCCGATCGCCGCCTGACGGAACGCCGCCGGGTTGTGCGAGGCGATGGTGCGGGCGTTGCGCCAGTGCCGGTCGAGGCCCGACTCCGTCAGCACCGCGGAGGCGCCGCCCACCTCGAACAGGCGGGAGGTCACCGCGACGATGTCGGCCACGGCGATCTGCTGCGCCTCGAACTGGCGGATCTGCACGCGGACGTAGTCGCGGGTGCGCTCGGCCTCGTCGGCGTGCTCGCGGTCGCGGACGGCGGCGTAGTCGCGGGCGACGTCGTGCACGAGCGCTTCCACCGCGGCGACGCGGCTGGCCAGCTCGCCGACGACCGACTGCACCCGCGGGTCCTCGCGCGGCAGGCTCTCGCCGGCGACTCCGAACGAGCGCGACCGCGCCCGAACGAAGCGCAGCGTGTCATCGAGGGCCGCCCGGCCGATGCCCGCCATGGTCGCCTGGAGCAGCAGGTGCAGCAGGAGCCGGAAGTCGAGCGTGTACCAGTCGGGCTCCTGCAGCACTCGGTAGACGTGCTCGTCGTCGAGCGGCACGTCGGTGAACACGGTCGTGCCGCTCGCGGTGAGGCGCTGGCCGAAGCCGGTCCAGTCGTCGATCACCTCGACGCCCGGGGCCCGGGTCGGCACGACGGCGCCGTAGCGCTCGCCGGTCGGGTCGAGGGCGCCGGTCCACGTGTAGTCGGCGTAGAGCGTGCCCGTCGTGTAGAACTTGCGGCCCGTGAGTCGCCAGCCGCCCTCGACCGGGACGAGCCGCGCCTCCGTCGTCGTCGCGGAGCCCTTCTCGGCCTGCGAGTTGGCGAACAGCGCTCCCTCCGCCGCGCGCCGGAGCCACGCCTCGTCGCGCGCGGTGCCGCCGACGAGGAAGCGCTCGACGAGCCCGAAGTGGCCGCGCAGCGCCTGCGGGAGGTTGGGGTCGGCCGCGCCGAGCGCGACCAGCAGCTCGAAGAGCTCGGGCAGTGTCGCTCCGGCGCCGCCCCATTCGACGGGCACGCGCATCGCGGTGAACCCGGAGGCGACCAGCGCCGCGATCTCGGGGTGCAGCAGGCGCCGCTCCCGCTCGCGGACGAGAGCGTCCCGTCCGACCTCCTCGATCACGGAGCGGAACCGCTCGAGATCGGTGGCCGAGAGACTCATCGCGCGACCTCCCCGAACGCGCCGCGGTAGGACCGGGCGGGATGCTCCTCCGGCAGCTGATCGCGGCCGAAGAGCTTCTGCCGCAGGGTTCCGGGTGTGTACTCGCGCTGGGCGAGCCCGCGCTCCTGCAGCACCGGGGTCACGTGGTCGACGAACTCCTCGAAGCTGCCGGGCAGCGTCCAGTTGATGACGTTGATCCCGTCGATGCCCGCGTCGCGCCACTCGGCGAGGCGGTCGGCGATCTGCTCGGGCGTGCCGACGATCCGTCCGCGCAGCTTCGCTGCGAGGGTCGCGAGGTCGCGCACCTTCGGGTCGGGGTCGGGCGAGAGCTCGCGCATCCACTGCAGGTGGCTCACGTTGGTGCCGGTGGAGAGCTCCGAGAGCGGAGTGTCGGGGTCGAGCGCTTCGCCGGTCGCCGGGTCGAAGGCGAGGTTGCTGTGCAGGAGGAAGCCGTCGCTCGAGAGGTACTCGTCGAGCTCGGCCGCCTTCCGCTGCGCCGCCTCCTCGGTGTCGCCGGTGACGAAGGCGAGGCCGAGGAAGAAGGCGAGGTCCTCGGGCGCGCGGCCCGTCGCCGCGACCTTCGCGCGGGTCTGCTCGATCAGCGCCCGGGTCTTGTCGAGTCCGGAGGTGAGCACGAACTGGCCCTCCGCGTGGCGGGCGGCGAAGGCGCTCCCCGCGGGGGAGGAGCCTGCCTGGAAGATCATCGGGGTGCGCTGCGGCGACGGCGGGCTCTGGTGCGGGCCGGCCACGCGGTAGCGCTGCCCGACGTGGTCGATGCGGTGGATCCCGCTCGCGTCGGCGAACACCGCGTCGTCCGGGTGGCCGAGCGCCTTGTCGCGCCGGAGCGCGTCGTCGTCCCACGACCCCTCCCAGAGCTTGTAGACGACCTCGAGGTACTCCTCGGCCCAGCGGTAGCGCTCGTCGTGCTCCTCGAGTCCGTCGGCGCCGAAGTTCCGCGCGGCGCTCTCCTGAGCGCTGGTCACCACGTTCCAGCCGACGCGGCCGCCCGAGAGGTGGTCGAGCGTCGACACGCGCCGGGCGAACTCGAACGGGTGCGCCTGCAGCACGGAGGAGGTGAACACGAGTCCGAGGTGCTCCGTGACGGCGGCCAGCGCCCCCAGCAGCACCGACGGGTCGTTGCTCGGGAACTGCAGCCCCTCGCGCGCGTTCACGGTGTAGTCGCCGCGGGCGGGACCGTAGAGGCCGAGGACATCGGCGAAGAAGATCGCGTCGAACCGGCCGCGCTCGAGGGTGCGGGCCAGGTCGGTCCAGAGCCGCAGCGACGTGAACTCATGCTGGCGCGCCTCCGGGTGCCGCCACAGGCCGTGCTGGATGTGGGAGGCGGTGTTCATCACGAAGGCGGAGAAGCGGAGCGGCTTCGGGGCGTCGGTCATCGGGGGTCCTCGGCGGTCGGGGTGGTCGCGGGGTCGGCGAGCAGGCGCCGGCCGGGCACGGCGTCGAGCAGCTCGCGCACGTAGTCGGTGCGGGGCGCGGCGAAGATCTCGTGCGACGGGCCCTGCTCGACGACCCGGCCGGCCCGCAGCACCACGACGTCGTGCGCCAGGCGGCGCACCGTCGACAGGTCGTGCGAGATGAAGAGGTAGGAGACGCCCTGCTCGCGCTGCAGGCGCTCCAGCAGCTGCAGCACCCGCTCCTGCGTGATCACGTCGAGCGCGCTGAGCGCCTCATCGAGCACGACGAGCGAGCTGTGCGGAGCGAGAGCCCGCGCGATGGCGACGCGCTGGCGCTGACCGCCCGAGAGCTCGCCGGGGCGCTTGTCGATCACTCCGTCGGGCAGCGAGACGGCGTCGAGCAGCTCCTCGACGCGGGCCCGGCGCTCGCGCGGCGACGCGGAGCCGAGCAGCGGCTCCGAGACGATGCGTCCGACGTTCCAGCGCGGATCGAGGGCGGAGTCGGGGTTCTGGTAGACGAGCTGCACCGTGCGCCAGAGCGCGAGCCGGTCGCGGCCCGCGACCGCGGTGACGTCGCGGCCGTCGAGCGCGATCGAGCCGGCGCTCGGGTCGAGCAGCCGCAGGACCATGCGCGCCGTCGTCGACTTCCCCGAGCCGGATTCGCCGACGAGCGCCAGCGTGCGGCCCGCGGGCAGCGCGAACGAGACGTCGTCGACGGCGGCGACGGAGGCTCCTCCGCGCCGCCCCGGGAACGACTTCGAGAGCCCGCTCACCTCGAGCACCGTCGACGGGACGGAGGAGGAGGGCGTGGGCGGTGGCGCGATCTGCGTGGCCCGCGCGTGGGCGATGAGGTCGCGGGTGTAGTCGGTGGCGGGCGTCCGCACGATCCGCTCCACCGGAGCGTCCTCGACCAGCCGGCCGCGCTGCAGCACCAGGGCGCGCGAGGCGTGGTCGGTCGCGAGCGCCAGGTCGTGGGTGACGAAGAGCACGCTGGTGCCGTGCTCGGCGGCCAGGCGGTCGAGCACGCGCAGGATCTGCTTCTGCACCGTCACGTCCAGCGCCGACGTCGGCTCGTCGGCGACGAGCAGAGCGGGGTCCAGCCCGAAGGCGATGGCGATCAGGATCCGCTGCTTCAACCCGCCCGAGAGCTCGTGCGGGTACTGGGTGAGCCGGTCGGCCGCGCGCGACACCTCGGCGATCTCGAGCAGCTCGATCGACCGGGCCCGCCGCTCGGCGCGAGAGAGGCGCTCGCCGCGGATCGCGAAGATCTCAGCCACCTGCGCCCCGATGGTGAGGACCGGAGTGAGGCTCGAGCCCGGGTCCTGGGGGACGAGGCCCACGCGGCGGCCGCGGATCCGGCTCCACCGCGACTCCGGGGCGCGGGTGACGTCGGCGCCGTCGACGAGCAGCCGGCCGGAGGCGACGCGTGCCCCCGAGGGGAGGAGGCCGGTCGCGGCGTTCGCGATGGTGGACTTGCCCGATCCGGACTCGCCGACGAGGGCGACGATCTCGCCCCGGCCGACCGTGAACGAGACGTCGTCGAGGGCGCGCACCGAGCGCCGGCCGAGCCGGTAGTCGAGCGAGAGGCCCTGGAGCTCGAGGGCGGGGGCGTCAGGCACGGGTCGCCTTTCCGAGGTAGCGGCTGAGCACGCCGAGGGCGACGACGACGACCAGGACGAAGGTGCCGGGCAGGGCGGTCATCCACCACGCGTTGGCGAGGTAGTTGCGCCCCTCGGCGATGATGAGCCCCCACTCGGGCGTGGGCGGGGGAGTGCCGAAGCCGAGGAAGCCCAGGGCCGAGACGGCCAGCACCGCCGCTCCGAAGTCGACGACGGCGAGGGCCACGAGCGCCCCGGTGATCGCGGGCAGCACGTGCCCGACGAGCTGGCGCAGGTAGCCGGCGCCGGCGAGGAGGCTCGCCTCGAGGTAGTCGAGGGAGCGCACCCGCAGGATCTCGGCGCGCGTCACCCGGGCGAACAGCACGACCGAGCCGATGCCGACCCCGATGCCCAGCGACACCGGTCCGGCGCCGTAGGCCGAGACGACGAACAGCGCGATCATGAACGCCGGCAGGGCGATGAGGGCGTCGATGACGCGCATCCCGATCGCCTCCGCCCACGGACCGAGCGTCGAGGACGCGATGCCGACGAGTGTGCCGAGGACGAGACCGACGACCACGGCGAGCCCCGCGGTGAGCGCCGTCTGGGTGGTGCCGTGGATCACCCGGGCGAGCACGTCGCGGCCGAGGTGGTCGGTGCCGAACGGATGCGCGGCGCTGGGCGGCCGGAAGACCTGGGCGGAGTCGCCGGTCAGCGGGTCGGCCGACGTGAACCAGCCGGGAGCGACGAGCCAGAGCAGGACGACGACGATCAGGGCCGCCGAGAGGATCGTGGCCGGGCCCGGCGCGGGCAGGCTCCGGAGCAGGCCGGCCCTGCGGTCGTCGGCCGTGCGGGTCAGCTCAAGCGCCAAGGCGCACCAGTCCCTTCTGCCCGCGGCTGCGCAGCACGCGGGGGTCGAGCGCGGGCGCGATCAGGTCGAGCACGAGCGTGGTGACGACGACGACGAGTGTCGTCAGCAGGACCAGGCCCTGCACCAGCGGCACGTCCTGGGCGATCACGGCCTTCAGCAGCACCGAGCCCAGGCCCGGGCGGGCGAAGACGGTCTCGGTGATGACGGAGCCGGCGAGCAGGATCCCGAGGGTCGTGCCGATGACGGCGGTGGTCGCGCCCAGCGACGAGCGCAGCACGTGCCGGAGGAACACCCGCAGCGGGCGGGCGCCCTTCGCCCGCGCGGTCTTCACGAACGCCTGCTCCGACGCCTGCTCCACTCCGCTCAGGAGCACCTGCGCGATCGGAGCCGACACCGGGATCGCCAGGACGAGCGCCGGGATGAGCAGCGAGAGCAGCGATCCGTCGGGGAAGAGCGACAGGATCCGGAGCTGGAACGAGAAGACCTGCAGCACGATGATGCCCAGCCAGAACACGGGGACCGAGCTGAAGAGCGACGGCACCGCGACGATCACGGCCTTCAGGCGCGGCGAGTCGATCAGGAACGCCGCGGCGCTGACCGCCACCGCGATCACGATGCTCAGGAGCAGTCCCGTCGACGCCAGCGCCACCGTGCTCCCGACCACGTCGCCGATGCGGGTGAGCACGGGCTGCCCGGAGGAGAGCGAGAAGCCGAAGTCGCCGCGCACCAGGTTCGCGAGCTGCAGCAGGTACTGCTGGTACCAGGGCTGGTCGTAGCCGTAGAGCGCGCTGACCTGCGCGATCAGGGCGGGGTCGGCTCCGGCGTCGCTCGCCAGGAAGATCGTGACGGGGTCGGACGGCAGCAGCTGCACGACGACGAACACGATCGTGTAGGTCAGCCAGAGCACGAGCACCGCCTGCCCCGCCCGGCCCGCGAGATACCGGAGCACGACGACTACTCCTGGATCCAGGCTTCCTGGAGCAGCGGCGCGGTGCCGCCGTCGAAGGTCACGCTCACTCCGGGGCCGACGGCGTGCACCTGCACCTCGTCCCACAGCGGGACGAGCAGGTTGGTGCCGAGCACGAGGCGCTCCTGGATGTCGGCGAGCACCGCGTCGCGGGCGGCCGGGTCGGTCGAGGCCCGCTCGGTGGCGAACAGGGCGTTCAGCTCGTCGTCCGAGACGTAGGTGTTGGTGTTGCCCGCGGCGCTGAACAGCGGGCCGAGGCCGCCGAGGTAGAACTGGCGCGAGCCGATGGCGGGGTAGGACGGGTCGCCCAGGGCGGTCGCGAGGATCGCGCTGTCGCCCGCGTTGTTGGTGAGCTCGACGCCGAGCTTGCGCCACTCCGACTCGATGAACTCGAAGGCGGGCTTGATCACGACGCTGCGGGGGCTGGCGGCCACCGAGAGGGCGAGGCGCTGCCCGTCCTTCTCGCGGATGCCGTCGGAGCCGACCGCCCAGCCGGCCTCGTCGAGCAGGCGCTCGGCCTCGTCGGCGTCGTAGGCGAGGTCGTCGCCGAGGTCGACGAAACCGGGAGCGGAGCGGTTGAGCACCGATCCCGAGAGCGGGTAGCTGTCGCTGAGCACGCTCGCCTTGAGGGCCTCGCGGTCGAAGCCGATCTGCAGCGCGCGGCGCACGTCCTGGTCCGAGACGACGGGCGCGTTCCCGCGGAAGGCGGCCCAGTTGGCGGTCAGCTCCGGCGCCTGCGCGACGGCGAGCTCGATGCCGGAGGCGGTGGCCGCGGCCTCGTCGGTCGGCTGGATGCCGCGGGCGATGTCGGCCTGACCGGAGGAGACGGCTCCGACCCGCAGACCCACCTCGGGGATCGCGCGGAACACGACCTCGTCGAGGTGCGCGGCGCCCTGGTTGGTCGAGATCGACGACGGCCAGGCGTAGTCGTCGCGCTTCGCGAAGCGGATCTCCTGGTCGGGCACCTGCGACTCGAAGACGAAGGGGCCGGAGGCGACGATCTTCGAGATGTCGGCCTGGCCGGCGTAGTCGAGCGCCAGCGTCGAGGTCGAGACGAGGCTCGCGGTCGAGGCGGCGGTGGCCTTGAGGAAGTCGGCGTTGGGCTCCGAGAGGCGCACCACGACGGTGTCCTCGCCGGTCACCTCGGAGCTCGCGTAGCCGATGAAGTCGCGGTTCTTGACGATCTTCTTCGCCTCGTCGCCCAGTCCGAGCTGATCGAGGTTCGCCTTGACGGCGGCGGCGTCCAGAGGGGTGCCGTCCGAGAAGGTGACTCCGGGGCGGATCGTGAAGGTGAACTCGGTGTTGTCGCCGTTGATGCTCCAATCGGAGGCGATCCACGGCACGACCTCGCCCGACTCCGGGTCGAAGGCGGTCAGACGGTCGGCGATGTTCCGGAAGACGTTCGACTGCGTGTAGTTGAAGCCCTTCTGCACCTGGAAGTCGGTCTGCAGCTCGATGTCGGCGAAGACGAGCGAGCCTCCCTCGACGGGGGTGCCGGAGGCGGCGCCGGGCTCGGTCGCGGCCTGGGCGGTGCAGCCCGCGAGCAGACCGGCCACGAGGACGGCGCCGACGGCCACGGCGAGGCGCGAGCGGGACGGGGACGAGAACATGCGGGCTCCTGAACGACGGGGCGGGACGGCTCCGGCCAACCTAGGAGTTCGCTCAGCCACCCGCCATCCGTCCTGTAACACGGCGCCACGGAGCGACCGGTCAGTCGTGCGGAGGGTCCCGCGGGAGGTCGGCGCCCGCGGTGACGGCCACCGCCGCGACCAGCACCGCGGCGTTCGCCCAGAACACGCCGGCCGAGCCCAGCGAGCCCGCCGTCGTGCCGATGGCGACGGGCAGGGCGATCTGCGCGAGTCGGTTCGCGGTCATCCGCAGGCCCAGCGCGGCGCCGTGCACCGACTCCGGAGTGAGGCGCACCACCCACGCCATCGTCAGCGGCTGGGGGACCCCGAGCGCGAGGCCCAGACCGATCATGACGACGATCGCTCCGCCCGCGTCGACCAGCGGCAGCGCGACCAGCGCGGCGACTCCGCTCGTGATCGACACGATCAGCAGCGTCTTGCGACCCAGGGCCGACACGAGCCGACCGAGTCCGATCCGGCTGAGCACCGAGACGACCGCTCGGACGGCGAGCAGCAGTCCGACGGCGACCGCCGGGACGCCCTGCTCGGTGGCCCACAGCGGCATGTACGTGTAGAGCAGGTCGACCGTCACGAGCACGGCCGCGCTGACCGAGAGCGAGCGGAGGAGCCCGGGGGTGCGCGCGACGTCGCGCATCAGGAGTGGGCCGGCCGACGACTCCGCCGCGGGGGGCGTGCTCCTGTCGACGCGCTGGAGCCGCCGGCTCCCGACCAGGCCCGCGAGCACCAGGACGCCGCAGGCCGCGGCGCCGAGCAGCGCGTTCGGAGCAGCGCCGGCGCCGGCACCGAGGGCCGCGACGAGCGTCACGATCGGAGGGCCGAGCAGCTGCCCGACCGAGGCGGCGGTGGTGAGGGTGGCGAAGCCGCTGTCGCTCGAGCCTCCGCGCGCGCGGTGGGCCACGAACGTCTGCTGGCCGATCATCACGAAGAGGTTGCCGAGTCCGATGACCGCCGCAGCCACCAGGAGGCCCGGCACGCCGGCCGGCAGCGCCAGGAGGCCCAGGCCGAGGACGAAGACCGCGATCCCGAGGAGCGAGACCCGCGCGCCGCCGACCCTGTCCGAGAGCCGGCCGGTGGGCAGCGCGCCGATCAGCGCGGGGACGGCGGTCGACGCGGCGACGAGACCGAGCACGAGCGCGTCCGCGCCGAGCTCGACGGCCCGGTACCCGATCATCAGCCGGATGCCGACCCAGCCCGACTGTACGAGAGCGGCCTGCACCCGGAGGGCCGGCCGCCAGCCCTCGCTCACCGCCGGCCGGTCACGGACGCAGCGGGATCTCGTCGGCTCCGCCCACCAGGCGCGTGAGGTCGTCGATGTCGCTGCGGACGGCTCCGTAGCGGGTCGGATCAAGGTGGAAGACGGCCAGCTGCAGCGCGTAGGCGATGACGATCGGCACGACGAGCGTGTTGTACTCCGAGTCGAACCCGCGCGGCGACGCGAGCAGGTGGTCGGGAGCGGGGCGGAAGTGGTAGCCGGGCGTGTCCGTGACCAGGATCGCCGCGCCTCCTCGGCGCTGCGCCTCGCTGACCAGGGTCGGCAGCGAGGTCGGGGCCTCGCGCAGGGCGAGGGCGACGAGGACGCTGGTGGCGTCGAAGCTCACGAAGTGCTCGGCGAGGTCCTTGCCGCCGTAGCCGAGGGTGACCACGACGAGACCGAGCCGGCGCAGGCGGCCGGCGAGCAGATCGAGCGCCGCGCGCTCGTCGGCGCTGGAGTAGAGGTAGACGGTCCGCGCGGCGTGGATCGCCCCGGCGGCGGAGTCGAGCGACTCCTGCGGGATGTATCGGGCCAGGCGCTCGAGCGAGGCGGCCTCGTCGGTCGCGAACGCGAGCAGGTCGTGCCCGGTCGACGCCCGCATGACCGGCACGGACTCGACGTGCGAGCCCTCGTCGCGCTGCAGGTCGGCCCGCAGATCCGGGTAGCCGCGGTAGCCCAGCTTCTGGGCGAGTCGGACCACCGTCGACTCGTGCGTCTGCGATCGGCTGGCGATCTCGGCCGCCGTGATCTCGGACGCGTTCGTCGCCGAGAGCAGGACGTTCATGACCCGCCGCTCGGACGGACTGATCTGCCGCGTGTTGCTCGCGACGACCGATTTGAAGCTCACGCGCACTCCCCTTCGAGTCGATGAGGACCTTACCGGTCCCGCCTTGACAGTCTGACAGCTGCATGCAATTCTGTGCAATGTCGCAAGTCGGGCGCTGCAGCCCTGCATCCGCGACTCGAGGAACCCGCAGAGAGGCGGAGGACGACGATGTCCACAATCGAACCCAGAAGCACCGCGTCCGGCGGATCCCGGTCGCTCGACCCCCGCACCGTCACGGAGTGGGCGCTCGCCGGAGCCTCCGCGCTCGGTGGTGCCGCACTGGTCGTCTCCGGTGCCGGCTACGGCCTCACCGCCCCGACCGGCGTCGGCGCGGGCATGATGCCCCTCGTCGCGGGCCTCTTCGTCGGAGTCGCCGGCCTGCTCTGGTCGCTGCGGCTGCTCCGCGCGCACCGGGCCCACGCCGCTCTCCCGATCGCGGAGGTGTCGGACTCGACGCTCGGAGTGTTCCTCCAGGGCGAGGACGACGAGCTCGACGACGCGCACTTCCCCGACCGGAGGGGATGGACGCGGGTGGGAGTCGTCGTCGGCTCCGTCGCGGTCGCAGCGCTCCTGCTCCCGGTGCTCGGCTACTCCGTCACCATGGTCGCCCTGCTGACCGCCGTGCTCGTGCTCGTCGGCGGCCGCAAGCTCTGGATCGCGGCCCTCGTCGCGATCGCGACGACGGGCGCCTCGCGCCTCGTCTTCGAGGTCTGGCTGAACACGGCCCTGCCGCACTCGACCCTCGTCCCCCTCGCCTGGCTGGGGCTGTGACCATGGGATTCGGCGAGCTCTGGGGCGGCCTCCTCACCGTCCTCACCCCCGATCACCTGCTCTTCGCGCTGATCGGCTGCATCATCGGGATGCTCGTGGGCGTCCTGCCCGGCTTCGGCCCGGCCGCGGCGGTCTCGCTGCTCATCCCGGTCACGTTCGGGCTCGACGCCACGACCGCGATCATCATGCTCGCGGCGATCCTCTACGGGGCGGCGTACGGCGGCACGACCACGGCCGTGCTGCTGCGGATCCCCGGGGAGGCGTCCTCGATCGCCACCACCCTCGACGGGTACCAGATGGCGAAGCAGGGCCGGGGCGGTCCCGCCCTGGTCACCGCAGCGATCGCCTCGTTCGTCGGCGGCCTGATCGGAGTCGTCGGGTTCGTCCTCGTCGCCCCCTTCAGCAGGCTCGCGCTCGAGTTCGGGGCTCCCGAGCTGTTCCTGGTCTCGGTGCTCGGCATGGCGCTCGTCGCGAGCTTCGCCGGGAAGGACCCGGTCAAGGCGCTGCTGAGCGTGGGGCTGGGGCTCGCGATCGCCAGCGTCGGGATCGACCAGGGCCAGGGCGTGCAGCGCTTCACCTTCGACCTCCCCGAGCTCTTCGACGGCCTGGGCCTGGTGGCCGTGGTCATGGGCGTCTTCGGGATGAGCGAGATCCTCGCCCAGGCCCGCGGCGGCTCCTCCGGATCGCGCCGGCCCATGAAGGTCGGGCGCCTGCTGCCGACGCGCAGCGACCTGCGCCGCTCCTTCCTCCCGTACCTCCGCGGCTCCGTCATCGGCTTCGCCATGGGCCTGCTGCCCGGATCGCCGGGCGCCGCGACGTCGCTCGCCTCCTACGCCCTCGAGAAGAAGGTGTCGAAGCGGCCCGAGGAGTTCGGCCGCGGAGCCGTCGAGGGCGTCGCCGGACCGGAGGCGGCGAACAACGCACTCGCGGTCTCGTCGATGATCCCGCTGTTCACCCTCGGGATCCCGACCAGCGCGACCGTCGCGATCATGGCCGGCGCCTTCACGATCAACGGGCTCATCCCGGGCCCGCTGCTGTTCCGCGACAACCCCGAGGTGGCCTGGGCGATCATCGCCAGCCTCATCGTCGGCAACGTGATCCTGCTGATCCTCAACGTCCCGCTCGCCCGGGTCTGGGTCGCGGTGCTGAAGGTGCCGTTCCACTACCTGATGGCCGTGATCATCGCGTTCATGTTCCTCGGCACCTACAGCATCAACGGATCGACGTTCGACATCCTCGTGATGCTCGGCGCCGGGGTGGTCGGCTACCTCTTCTCGCTCTTCGCGGTGCCGCTCACGCCGCTGGTGCTCGCGATCATCCTCGGCCCGCTGCTGGAGGAGAACTTCCAGCGCTCGCTCGCCCTCTCGCGCGGCGACTACTCGGTGTTCGTCAGCGGTCCGCTGAGCATCGGGCTCGTCACCGTCATCGCGCTGGCCGTGCTCTTCGGAGCCGTCCGGCCCGCCCTCTCCGCCGCCCTCGCGCGGCGCGCCTCCCGCACGATCCCCTCCGACCAGACGAAGGAGTCTGTCTCATGACCCGAACCCCCCACCGCACCGCAGCGGCCCTGATCGCCCTCGCCGCCGGCTCCGCCCTGCTCGCCGGCTGCACCTCCTCGGCCGCCGCTCCGGGCGGCGCCTCGGACGCGACCTTCCCCGAGTCCGGGCAGACGATCGAGTGGATCGTCCCGTCCGCGGCGGGCGCCGGCAACGACATCCTCGCCCGCATCCTGGCGCCGGTGCTGTCGGAGGAGCTCGACGCGAACGTGAAGGTCGTGAACAAGGAGGGCGGCAGCCAGGTCATCGGCCTGAACTACCTCGCCTCGGCCGCGAAGGACGGCGGCACGATCGGCTTCACGAACATCCCGTCGATCTTCGGACGGTACCTCGACCCCAGCAAGCAGGCCGGCTTCGACCGCGAGAGCTTCGCTCCGATCGGATCGTTCGCGCTGAACGACGTGGTCATCGGAGTGAACGCCTCGAGCCCGTACACGTCGCTCGAGGAGCTGTTCGACGCCGTCGAGGCGGCGCCGGGCGAGATCACCGTGGGCACCGACTCCCGCGCGGGGGACGATCACGTCAACCTGCGCACGATCGAGAAGGAGCTCGGGCTCGACTTCAACATCGTCCACTACAACAGCGGGGCCGACAAGATCGCCGCCCTGGTCTCGGGCGAGGTCGACTTCGCCCTGGGAGGCGTCTCGAGCTTCATCGGGCAGTACAAGTCGGGCGAGATCTCGATCCTCGCGGTCGTCAACGACCAGCAGAGCCCGTTCCTGCCGGACGTGCCGACCATCGTCGACGCCGGGTTCGAGCTCGAGCCGATGACGAACAACTTCGCCATCTCGGCCCCGGCCGGCACCCCCGAGGAGACGATCGCAGCCCTCGAGGGCGCGCTCGAGGCGGCCACGCAGGACCCCGAGGTCGCCGAGAAGCTCGAGGCCGCCGGCACCGTGCCCACCTGGGAGGACGCGGCCGAGGTCGCCGCCCTCTGGGAGGAGCGCGAGAAGACCGCGAAGCCCGTCATCGAAGAACTCATCGCCGAATAGCTCCGCCCACCGGAAGGACACCCCTCATGTCACGGATCCCCCTCATCACCGATGAGCTGATCGACCGGGCGCGACTGCTGCCGACCGCCAACATCGGCGACGCGCAGGAGCGGTTCGGCATCGCCTCCGGCCTGCACCCCGTCTGGGCGGGCGCGCGCCTGGCCGGTCGGGCGTTCACCGTCTGGACCCGCCCGGGCGACAACCTCCTGATCCACCGGGCGCTCGACGCCGCGCAGCCCGGCGACGTGATCGTCGTGAACGGCGGCGGCGACGTCACCCGGGCGCTGATCGGCGACCTGATCGGGCTGCGCGCCGACACGCTCGGCATCGCGGGCTTCGTCATCGACGGAGCGGTGCGCGACGCCGGCACGCTGGGCGACGTCGGAATGCCGGTGTTCGCGCGGGCGGTCAGCCCGGCGGGGCCGTACAAGCACGGACCGGGGCGCCTCGACGAGCCGGTCGCGATCTCGGGGGTGGTCGTCGCTCCTGGGGACCTGGTCGTCGGTGACGCGGACGGGGTCGTGGTGGTGAAGGCAGCGGAGGCGGAGGCGGTCGTCGCGGCCGCGGAGGCGATCGAGCGGGGCGAGGCCGAGAAGCGCCGCTCGATCCTCAGCGGGGCGCCGCGCGCACTGGCCTGAGGGTGGCCGTTGCGGCTCCCCTCGTGTCGTCGTGAGAGCGCTGCTCCGCCCCCTGCTTGCTGATCGAGTAGCCCGCGCAGCGGGCGTATCGAGATCCACGGTGTCTCGGCGTGGGTGGGTCTCGATACGCCCTGCGGGCTACTCGACCAGCGGCATGGGAGCGCGGCCCGTGCGACTACCGGATGCCGCTCCGCGCGAAGCCCTGGACGAAGTAGCGCTGGAAGGCCAGGAACAGCACCACCATCGGCAGCACCGAGACCAGGGCCAGTGCCATGCTCGCGCTGTAGTCCGGCGTCGACTGCCCCTTGAGGTACAGCAGTCCGATCGGCAGCGTGAACAGGTCGTTGTCCTTCAGTGCGATCAGCGGCCAGGCGAAGTCGTTCCACGATCCGAGCAGCGTCAGCAGCACGAGCACCGCGATCAGCGGGCGGCTGAGCGGCAGCACCACCTGGAGGAACACGCGCAGCTGACCGGCTCCGTCGATCCTCGCGGCCTCGAGCAGCTCCTCCGGGATCGAGAGGAAGAACTGCCGGGCGAGGAAGATGCCGAACGCCGCGGCGGCCCCGGGCAGGATCACCGACCAGTAGGTGCCGTAGATCTCGAGCCCGGCGACCAGCCGGAACTGGGCGACCATGATCGCCTGCACCGGGATCATCATCGTCGCGAGCGCCAGGAGGAACAGGGCGTTGCGCCCCGGGAAGCGCAGTCGCGCGAACGCCCAGCCCGCGGTGAGGTTCACCGCGACGGTGAGCGCCGTCACGAAGGCGCCGATGACGACGGAGTTGACGAACCAGTCGCCGACCGGGAAGCGCTCGAACACGGTGGCGAAGTTCTCGAGGCTGAGGGTGCTCGGCCAGAACCGGGGCGGGCCGGGCGCGAAGACCTCGCCGCGGGGCGAGAACGCGATGACGAGCATCCAGTAGAGCGGGAAGAAGACGATCGCCGAGGCGATCACGGCGACGACGATGCGCAGGGCGACGCCGGCGCGGGAGCCGTCCCGACCGCTGCGACGACGGCGGGTCCCGGAGGCAGCGCGGGTCGCGTCGACGGCCGGCGCGATCTGGGTGAGGGTCGAGGAGGTCATCGGGGGTCCTATTCGACGAGGTCGCGGGTGCGGCTGGTGCGCCACTGGACGTAGGTGAAGAGGAGCGTGATGAGCAGGATCACGACGCCCAGCGCCGCTCCGTAGCCCTGCTCGCGCACCTGGAAGCCGTTGCGGTAGGCGTAGGTTCCGAGCACCGAGGTCGCGAAGCCCGGTCCGCCGCCGGTCATCACGAAGACGATGTCGAAGACCTGGAACGAGGCGATCACGTTCATGATCAGCAGGAAGAACGTCGACGGGCCGACCAGCGGCACCGTCAGCGCGCGGAACTGCTGCCAGCGCGTCGCTCCGTCGATCCGCGCCGCCTCGTAGAGCTCGGGCGAGACGCTCTGCAGGCCGGCGATGTAGATCACCATGTTGAAGCCGATCCGCAGCCAGATCGCGGTGATCATCACCGAGATCATCGCGGGCGCGCCCTCGGACTGCCAGGAGACGGGCGAGGCGCCGAGCGAGGTCAGCACCTTGTTCACGATGCCGGAGGACTCGCTGAAGATCGTGACCGCGATCATGCCGGAGGCGACTCCGGAGATGACCAGCGGCAGCACGATGATCGTGCGGTAGACGCCGCGCGCGGGCAGCACCGAGTTGAGCAGCACGGCCAGGCCCAGCCCGCCGATCAGCTCGATCGGCACGGTCACGGCGGTGAACAGCAGCGTGTTGGCGAGGCTCTGCCAGAAGACCGGATCCGCGCCCATCCGCAGGTAGTTCGCGAACCCGACCCACTCCGGCGTGCCGAAGCCGCGCGAGTCCTGGAACGACAGCTGGATCGCCCACAGGATCGGCACGAAGAGGAACAGCGCCATCAGCAGCATGTTCGGCGCCACGAAGCCGTAGCCCGTGAGCGCCTCCCTGGTGCGGGCGGCCGACCGCCGCCGGGCGGGCGCGGGTGCGCCTTCCCTGCGGCGGAGTGCGGCGGACGTCATCAGCTGGTCGCCTGCCCGATGGCGTCGGAGAGGTCCGTCAGCGTCTCCTCGGTGCTGCGGCCGTTCACGAAGGCCTGCTCGAGCTGGTCCTGCATCGCGACCGAGATCTGCGCGAGGAACGGCGAGGTGAGCTGCTGCACGTCGCGCGGCGTGATCGTCGAGGCCTGCTCGACGAAGACGGGCATGACATCCGGGCGCACCGCGAACTCGATCGAGGCGGGGTCGATGTCGGAGCGGGTGGGCAGCTCGTTCGTCGCCGCGCAGAACTCGGCCATGGTCTCGGCCTCGGTCATGAAGGTCAGGAACTCGGCGGCCAGCTCGGGGTTCGCGGTGTCGGCGGTGGCGACGAGGGCGTTTCCGCCGAGGTCGGTCGCTCCGCGCTGGTCGACGGGCATCGGAGTAGCGACCCACTCGAAGTCGGCGAGGTCGTCGATGTCGGGCACCAGGAACGAGCCGGCGAACGCCATCGCGGCGGTCTCCTCCGTGAAGAAGGAGTCGGCGTAGGTGGCCGACTTGACCGAGCTGGTCGGGGGCACCCAGTCGTTCTCGAAGAAGCTCTTCGTGAAGTCGAGCGCCTTCGCGCCCTCGGGGGAGTCGATGGCGGGCGTGGTGCCGTCCTCCTCGAGCAGGGCGCCGTCGGCCTCGAACAGCCAGCTCAGCCAGCGCGGGGTGCCGCCGAGCTGCCAGTTGTAGACGAAGGGGTACTGCTCGGCGGGGAGGGAGGCGCGCAGCGTCGTGGCGACGTCGGTGAACTCCTCCCAGGTCCAGGCCTCGTCGAGCGTGGTCGGCACGTCGGTGATGCCCGCGGCGGCGAGCAGCTCCGTGTTGACGAGCAGCGCCGAGACGTCGGTCTGGTGCGGGACGCCGTAGGGCACGCCCTCGTACGAGACGGCCTCCCAGAACGCGGGCGTGAAGTCGGCGATCTGATCCTCGGTGAAGTACTCGCTCACGTCGAGCAGCTGCTCCTGGCTCGAGTAGACGCCGAGGTTGCCGTAGTCGACGCGGAACACGTCGGGCGCCTCGCCCGAACTGAGCTGCGCGTCGATGTTGCTGAACATCTGGTCGTAGGGGACGACGTTGAGCTGCACGTCGACGCCCTCGTTCGCCGCCTCGAAGTCGGTGATCAGCGACTCGAAGGCCGCCTGCTCGGACTCGCTGGCCCAGGTGGTGAAGGTGAGGGAGTCGGCGTCGGATCCGCCGCCGCCCCCTCCTCCGAAGCCGCTGCAGCCGGTGAGGGCGGCGGTGACGGCCAGGACGGTGGCGGTGGGGAGGAGTCGTCGTGTCTTCATGGTGTCCTCTGCTGTGGTGTGCGGTGCGGTGTCTGCGGTGTGCGGGTGCGTGCGGGTGCGCGGTGTCGGTCTGCGGGTCAGGGGTCGAGGCGGTCGAGCGCGGTCTCGACGAGCGAGACGAGGCCGTGGGGGCCGAGCTGGCCCTCGAGCGACTCGAGCGACTCGCCGGGGTCCTCGGAGTCGAGCGCCGCGTGAGCCGTTGCGGCCGCGTCCTCGATCGCGCGCACGCAGCCGAAGCGGGCGATGCGCGAGTCGTCGATCGCGGTCGCTCCGTAGCCCGAGCGGAACGCCCGGCGCTGCTCGTCGCTGATCGGCTGCGAGAAGATCACGCCGAGCTCGATCAGCAGCAGGTCGACCTCGCGCGGGGCGACGGTCGCCTCGTCGAAGTCGATGAGCCAGGGGCGGCCGTCGACGCCGATCACGACGTTGCCCGGATGCGGATCGCCGTGCAGGGGCACGCGCGCGGTCGGCGTGCGCTCGCGCTTGAGGCGCCGCTCCGCCCGGGCGAGCGCCTCGAGGCGCGGTCGGTGATCGCGCCAGAACCGGGCGACGGCGTGGTCCTGCACGGCGTGCATCCGCTCGTCGAGATCGGCCAGGCGGGCGAGCGGAGGGGCGTCCGCTCGGCGGATCCCGCGGCGGACGGGAGCGCCGGCGGGCGGTTCGGAGTCGTGCACGGCGCGCAGCACGACGCCGAGCCCCTCCCACGAGAGGGCGTCGGGGCCGGAGTCGACCGCGTCCTCGCCGAGGATCCACGGGGCGACCGAGACGAGCACGCCGTCGTCCTCCGTCCACGGGCGGCCGTCGTCGGCGCGCAGCGGAGCGATCACACCCGGCACTCCTGCGTCGGCGAGCGAGGCGGCCAGCGACAGCCCGAAGCGGCCGTCGCGGCGGCTCGCCTTGACGCTCCACAGGGCTCCGGAGTCGTCGGTCGCGCACCAGACACGGGCCCGGTCGTCGAGTCCGCCGGTCACCGGTTCGAGCCGCGCGATCGGCACGCCGAACCGCTGTCGGACCCGGTCGTCCACCGCGGCGTCGAGAATGCTCATCCGTGTCATCGTGACGCCCGAACGGGGCGGAAACACGGACTTGCGGATCGGGCGCGGAGGTGCGCGGGGTGCGTCGGTGCTCGGGGGGTCAGTCCGGAGCGACCGCCGCCAGCCACTGGCGCACGAGGGGCGCGACGAGCGCGGGGTCCTCGTCGGCGTCGAGCGCGCGGACCGCGCGGTCGGGCGCCCGCCACTGCACGCGGGTGTCGTCGAGGACCGGCGCGACCTCGTCGGCGCGCGCCGCGACTCCGCGGTGCAGCACGACCTCGACCCGGTCGCCCGGCCGCAGGCGCAGCGTGACCAGGTGCTCGCCGATCGCGTAGCTCGGCGCGTTCCACTTCACCGACTCGACGAGCCGCGGATCCGCGGACAGCACCGCCTCGCGCACCCGCGTGATCTGCTCGTGGCGCGGGTGCCCCATCGCGGCGACGTGAGCGGAGGCGGCGGCGTCGAGTCGGGACATGGAGCCACCGTGGCACGGGACCGGGCGCCGCGGGTGTTCGCAACCGAGGTCAGGATCCGGGGAAGGGCACGGGGAGGGCCGCCGCGGCCCTCCGGACCTCGGTTGCGCACTGCGTCGAGCCGCGACTCGGAACGCGGACGCCCCACTCGGCCGCGGACGTGCGCAAGGCTGGAGCAATGCAGTTCAGAGTCTTCACCGAACCCCAGGAGGGCGCGAGCTACGAGGATCTCCTCGCCGTCGCCCAGGCGACCGAGGCCCTCGGCTTCGACGGCTTCTTCCGCTCCGACCACTACCTCCGCATGGGCGAGGGCGATCCCGGCCCCGGTCCCTCCGACGCGTGGACCTCGCTCGCCGGCCTCGCCCGCGAGACCGAGCGGATCGCGCTCGGCACGCTCGTCTCCTCCGTCACCTACCGCCCGCCGGGGATCCTCGCGATCCAGGTCGCGCAGGTGGACGCGATGTCGGGCGGCCGCGTCGAGCTCGGGCTCGGCACGGGCTGGTTCGAGAAGGAGCACGCCGCGTACGGCATCCCGTTCCCGCCCCGCCGCTTCGACCTGCTCGAGGAGCAGCTCGAGATCGTCACCGGCCTCTGGTCGACCCCGGTCGGCGAGCGCTACTCCTTCGCGGGCGAGCACTACACGCTCACCGATTCGCCGGCGCTGCCGAAGCCCGCGCGGCTGCCGGTCCCCGTGATCGTGGGCGGAGGGGGCCCCAAGCGCACCCCGCGGCTCGCGGCCCGGTTCGCGAGCGAGTTCAACCTGCCGTTCCCCGAGGTCGACTCGATCCGCGGCTCGTTCGACCGCGTCGACGAGGCGTGCCGTGCGATCGGGCGCGAGCCGTCGTCGCTGGTGCACTCGGTCGCGCTGATCGCGGTGGCCGGAGCTTCCGAGGCGGAGTTCACGCGCCGGGCCGCGGCCGTCGGGCGCGAGCCGGCCGAGCTGCGCGAGCACGGCATCGCCGGCGGCGTGCAGGAGGCGGTCGACCGCCTGGAGTCGCTGCGCGCGTCGGGCGTCGAGCGGGTCTACCTGCAGATGATGGACCTGCACGACCTCGAGCACCTCGACCTGTTCGCCCGCGAGATCCTGCCGCGCCTGTCCGCTTGACGCCGCGCTCGGTTCTCCACAAGTCGTGGTAACCGCTCGCGTTTCCCGCAACTTCTGGAGAGGGGACGGCCCGGTTCGCCCCACTCCGCAGAAGTCGTCGTACTCGAGCCCGACTACGACGGCTTCCGCGGACTCGAGTACTGCGCCCTCAGCGCGGCCAGCGCGGCCCCAGCGCGGTACCGGAGTCGGAGTCGCGCGGCTGCCCCCCCCCCCCCGCCCAGCGCTTCTCCAAAAGTTGCGGTAATCGCTCGCGCTTCCCGCAACTTCTGGAGAGTGGGCGGCCCGGCGGGCCCGAGTCCGCGGAAGTCGTCGTACTCGAGCCCCAGTACGACGACTCCTGGAGAGTCGCCGCGCGCTGCTCCCTCCGCCCGCCCGCGACCTAGGCTGGACGGGTGCCTGAGACCATCGAGCGCCCCGATGAGCGGCTGCGCACCCGCTCCGCCGCGGACGTCCCGTGGATCGTGCTCGTCTGGGACGACCCCGTGAACCTCATGTCGTACGTCTCGTACGTCTTCCGCAGCTACTTCGGCTTCGGCCGGGCCGAGGCCGAGCGCCTCATGCTGCAGGTCCACACCGAGGGTCGCGCGGTCGTCGCGCAGGGCAATCGCGAGGAGATGGAGCGGCACGTGGAGGCGATGCACGGCTTCGGCCTGTGGGCGACGCTGCAGAAGGCCGACGCATGAGCACCGCGGTCCTCACCGCCGCGCCCCGCCGCACCCCCGTCCGCCCCTCGAGAGCCCCCCGCTGATGCGTGCCTTCCGCCGCGACTCCTCCGGCGCCGCCGTCGCCCGCTTCGACCGGGAGGAGGCGGGGATCCTCCGCCACCTCGCCGGCGAGATGCTCGAGCTGCTCGATCGCAGCGTCGACGACGACCTCGCCCGCACCGATCCTGCACTCGCGCGCCTGCTCCCCGACGCCTACCGCGACGACGCCGAGGCCGCCGCCGAGTTCCGGCGATTCACCGCCCCCGATCTCGCCGGACGCAAGATGGACGACGCACGGTCGGTGACCGCCGCGCTGGACGCGGGGGACGACTCCGGGCACGGACGCGTCTTCGCGGGCCTCGGCGAGATCTCGGTGCGCCTCGAGGAGCCGCAGGCGCTCTCGTGGATGCGCGCGCTCACCGACATGCGCCTCGCGCTCGCCGCCCGCCTCGGCATCCTCGACTCCGACGACGGACTCGAGCCGGAGGACGAGAACGCGGCCGCGATCCGCAGCGTCTACGACTGGCTCGGCGCCGTCCAGGACGGCCTGGTCCGCGCCGTCGACGTCTAGCCGTTCTAGCGAATCCACAGGTGTGGACAACCCTGTGGAGAACTGTGGACAACCGTGGGGAGAACTCCTCCACAGGGCCACCGGACCGCGGGAACACAGCGCAAGGGGATGTGGGGGCCTGTGGAAACGCGTAGCGTCCCGCCTGTGAACACTCCGAGTGGTACCCAGGCCAAGCAGGCGGCCGACGACGCGCAGGACTCGACGGCGGTGCGCACCCTCGCCCGGTTCGGCTACGCCGCGAACGGTCTCGTGCACATCCTCATCGGCGTCATCGCCCTCCAGGTCGCGCGGGGCGGCGGAGGATCGGCCGACCAGTCCGGCGCGCTCGGCGCCCTCTCCTCCACTCCCGGCGGCACCGTGGTGCTCTGGGTGTGCACGGTCGGCCTCTTCGGCCTCGCACTGTGGGGGATCCTCGAGGCGTTCCTCGTCGTCAAGGGCGACACCGAGCTGAAGAAGTGGGGCAGCAGGCTGAAGGAGGCGGCGAAGGCCGTCGTCTACGCCGCACTCGGCGTGACCGCGCTGCGCTTCGCGATGGGCGACGGATCGAGCTCGTCCGAGTCGTCCGAGAGCGCCAGCGCTCAGCTGCTGTCGGCTCCGGGCGGAGTCGTCCTGCTGGTGCTCGTGGGCGTGATCGTCCTCGCGGTCGGCGGCGTCTTCGTCTACCGGGGCGTCAGCAAGAAGTTCCTCGAGAACGTCGCGGAGCCCGGTGGCACCGCGGGCACCGTCGTCACCTGGCTCGGCATCGTCGGCTACACCGCCAAGGGCATCGTCCTCGGCGCGCTCGGCGTCCTGCTGATCGTCGCCGCGGTGAAGCACGATCCGGAGCAGGCCGGCGGTCTCGACGAGGCGCTGAAGTCGCTGACGGAGCTGCCGTTCGGCGTGTTCCTGCTCGGCTTCGTCGCGGTCGGCCTCATCGCGTACGGGGTCTTCTGCTTCGCCCGCGCGCGCTGGCCGCGTCTCTGACCCGCGCCCTCCTGCCCCGGAGCGATCGCTCCTACTCCGCAGCGCCCGCGGGCGCAACTGCTCACGCCGGGGTCGCCGCGGTGACACGCTGAGCCTGTGAGTGCGGGGACCGACGACGAGGTCGCGAGCGAGGTCTACTCGGTCGGGATCGCTGCCGCGCGCCTGCTCCGCTCCGCCGCCACCGGCGACCGTGCCGCGTTCGCCGCGCTCTTCGACCGCTTCGGCTCCCTCTTCTCCGCGTCCGTCGCGGCCGTCCACTCCGACGCCGCGACCCGCGACCGCCTCTGCACCGAGGCGTTCGCCGAGGTCTGGCGCCGCTGTCCCGAGGGCGCCCGCTCCGAGACCCCGGTGCTCTGGCTGCTCGAGGTGCTCTGCGAGACCCTCGGCACCTCGAGGGCGGTCGCCCGGCGTCCGATGGGCACCGGCCTCCTCGCCCTGCCGTGCCCCGATCGGGAGCTGCTGCTCCTGGCGGTCGCCGGTCGCTACACGCAGCCCGAGATCGCGGCGCTCACCGGAGTGGGGGAGCCGGCGCTGCGGCGGATCCTGCGCGACGCGCTCACCTCGCTCCGCGGCGGCGCGGGCGACGGCCGGCTGACCGCGTGAACCCCTTAGACCTTCGGGAATACCCCGCAGCGCGATAAAGTTGAGTCAGTCGAACTCAACTTTCGATCTTCACGGAGGACACCACAGATGCAGGCCGGTCGTACGCCCCAGCAGGACGAGCAGCAGTCCGCTCTCGAGCAGTACGGCGTCGACCTCACCGCGATCGCAGCGAGCGGCAAGCTCGATCCGGTGATCGGTCGCGACGCCGAGATCCGCCGCGTCAGCCAGGTGCTGACCCGGCGCACCAAGAACAACCCCGTGCTCATCGGCGAGCCCGGCGTCGGCAAGACGGCGGTCGTCGAGGGCCTCGCCCAGCGGATCGTCGCGGGCGACGTCGCCGACAGCCTCAAGGGCAAGCGGCTCGTCAGCCTCGACCTGTCCGCCCTCATCGCCGGCGCGAAGTACCGCGGCGAGTTCGAGGAGCGGTTGAAGGCGGTGCTGAAGGAGATCAACGACTCCGAGGGCCGCATCATCACGTTCATCGACGAGCTGCACACGCTCATGGGCGCCGGTGGCGGCGACGGCTCGGTCGCGGCCGCCAACATGCTCAAGCCGATGCTCGCCCGCGGTGAGCTGCGGATGATCGGCGCCACCACGCTCGACGAGTACCGCGAGTACATCGAGAAGGACGCCGCTCTCGAGCGCCGGTTCCAGCAGGTGTTCGTCGGCGAGCCGTCGGTCGAGGACACCGTCGCGATCCTCCGCGGCCTGAAGGAGCGCTACGAGGCGCACCACAAGGTCGCGATCGCCGACTCCGCCCTGGTCGCCGCCGCCTCGCTGTCGAACCGCTACATCACCGCGCGTCAGCTGCCCGACAAGGCCATCGACCTGATCGATGAGGCCGCGTCGCGGCTGCGGATGGAGATCGACTCCGCTCCCGTCGAGATCGACGAGCTCCGCCGCTCCGTCGACCGGCTGAAGCTCGAGGAGCTGGCGCTGAAGAAGGAGAAGGACGAGGCCTCCAAGGCCCGCCTCGAGAAGCTGCGCGAGGACCTCGCGCGCCGGGGCGCCCAGCTCGACGAGCTGCAGCAGCGCTGGGAGCGCGAGCGCGCCTCCCTCAACCGCGTCGGCGACCTGAAGAACAAGCTCGACGCCCTGCGGATCGAGGCCGAGCGCGCCCAGCGCGAGGGCCGCCTCGAGCGCGCGTCGCGCCTCCTCTACGGCGACATCCCCGTGATCGAGCGCGATCTCGCGGCCGCCGAGAAGGAGGAGGAGCCCGCCGAGGGCCGCATGGTCAACGAGCAGGTCACCGCCGACGACATCGCCGCCGTGATCGCGGCGTGGACGGGCATCCCCGTCGGCCGGCTGATGCAGGGCGAGACCGAGAAGCTGCTCCACCTCGAGCGCGAGCTGCACCGGCGCCTGATCGGGCAGGAGCAGGCCGTGTCGGCCGTCGCGGACGCGGTCCGCCGCACGCGCGCCGGCATCTCGGATCCCGACCGTCCGACGGGCTCGTTCCTGTTCCTCGGCCCGACCGGCGTCGGCAAGACCGAGCTCGCGAAGGCGCTCGCCGACCACCTGTTCGACGACGAGAAGGCGCTGGTGCGCATCGACATGTCCGAGTACGGCGAGAAGTTCGCCGTCTCGCGGCTGGTCGGCGCCCCTCCCGGCTACATCGGCTACGAGCAGGGCGGCCAGCTGACGGAGGCCGTGCGTCGGCGCCCCTACTCGGTGGTGCTGCTCGACGAGATCGAGAAGGCGCACCCCGAGGTGTTCGACGTGCTGCTGCAGGTGCTCGACGACGGTCGCCTGACCGACGGTCAGGGCCGCACGGTCGACTTCCGCAACACGATCCTGATCCTGACCTCGAACCTCGGCTCGCAGTTCCTCGTCGACCCGACGCTCTCGAACGAGCAGAAGGACGAGGCGGTGCAGCAGATGGTGCGCCAGGCCTTCAAGCCCGAGTTCGTGAACCGCCTCGACGACATCGTGATCTTCCGGACGCTCGACGAGACCGAGCTGGGCGAGATCGTGTCGCTGTACGTCGATCGGCTGTCGCGTCGCCTGACGGAGCGACGGCTCGATCTGGCCGTGACGCCCCGCGCCCGCGGATGGCTCGCCGAGCGAGGCTACGACCCGCTGTACGGCGCGCGGCCGCTGCGCCGCCTGATGCAGCACGAGATCGACGACCAGCTGGCGACCTCGCTGCTCGACGGGTCGATCCGCGACGGCGACGTGGTGCTGGTCGACGTGTCGGACGACGGCGACGGTCTCGTGGTCAGCGCCGGGCTGCCGACGGCGGCGTAGGGCGGCTCGGACTCCGCGGGAATCGTCGTACTCGAGCTCGAGTACGACGACTTCCGCGGACTCGAGGGCGCGGCTGCCGGCGGAGGCTCCTCCACAGAGGGGCGGGGCCGCGAAGTCGTCCACAGCGTCGGGGGAGCGGCCCTCGCGGCACCCGGCCGCGCCGGTACCGTCGCCGCCATGTCCCTCCCTCCGCCGGCTCCGCGCATGGCCGACCTCGCTCCCGAGCAGCGCCCGCGCGAGCGCTTGCGCGCGCACGGTCCGGCGGCGCTGACCGACGCCGAGACCCTGGCCGTCCTGATCGGCAACGGCGTCCGCGGCGCCAACGCGACCGTCGTCGCCCAGCAGCTGCTCGCCCGGTTCGGCGGCATCGACGCGGTCGCGCGGGCCGGAGTCGTCGACCTCGCCCGCCAGCGCGGCATCGGCGAGGTCGCGGCGTGCCGCATCGTCGCGTCCTTCGAGCTGCGCCGGCGGATGAACCGCGCGCACCGGGCGCCGCGCGTCACCACTCCCGCCGAGCTCGCCGCTCTCGTGGGCCCCCTGTTGAGCGCCCGGCCCGACGAGACCGTGCTCGCCGTCGCGCTCGACGCCTCCGGGGCGGTGCGCGACGTCCTCGCCCTGGCCGACGGAGGCGCCTCCCACGCCGATCTCCCCGTGCCCGCGGTCCTGGCCGAGGTCCTCTCCCGCGGAGCCGCCGGCGTCGCACTCGCGCACAGCCACTCCGGCGACGCGACCGTGCTCCCCTCCGACCGCGCCGCCACCCGCGCGCTCGCCGACGGGGCCCGGGCGTGCGGCCTCGGGTTCCTGGCGCACGTGGTCGTCGGGCGCGACGGCTGGGCGGAGGCGCCGCCGTGACGAGCGGGGCGGCCGCGGTCTCCGCGCCTCTCCTCTGCGCCCGTCTCCTCTGTGCCCCGTTCCGCACGCCCGTGCAAGCCCCCGCCCCGCGCCGCCTCCCGCGCGCGCCCCGGCGTACCGTGGAAACGACCCCACCCCCCTCTCGAGCAGGAGATCCCTCATGCGAGCAACACTCATCCACGGCGAGCGCGACATCCGACTCGAGGAGGTCCCCGAGCCGACCCTGTCGACCGGGCGCGACGCGATCGTGCGCGTCACCGCGGCCTGCGTGTGCGGCTCCGACCTCTGGCCCTACCGCGGCGTCACGCCGACGAAGGAGGCGCACCGCATCGGGCACGAGTTCGTCGGAGTCGTCGAGTCGGTCGGCGACGACGTGCGCGACATCTCCGTCGGCGACTTCGTGATCGCTCCGTTCTACGTCTGCGACGGCACGTGCGCGAACTGCGCCAACGGCGTCTCGACGTCGTGCCTCATCGGCGGCTGGTGGGGAGCCGAGGTGGGTGACGAGGGCTTCGCCGACGGCGCCCAGGGCGAGAAGGTGCGCGTGCCGCTGGCCGACGGCACCCTCTTCCGCGTCGGCACCGATCCCGACCCGAAGCTCATCCCCAGCCTCCTGACGCTCGCCGATGTCATGGGCACCGGTCACCACGCCGCCGTCTCGGCCGGCGTCACCGCGGGCTCGACCGTGGCGGTCGTGGGTGACGGAGCGGTCGGCCTCTGCGCCGTGCTCGCCGCCAAGCGACTCGGCGCCACGACGATCATCGCCATGTCGCGCCACGAGTCCCGTCAGGCGCTCGCCACCCGCTTCGGCGCCACGCACATCGTCGAGACGCGCGGAGACGAGGGCGTCGCCCGTGTGAAGGAGCTCACCGGCGGCATCGGCGCCGACTGCGTCCTCGAGTGCGTCGGCACCAAGGAGTCGATGCAGCAGGCGCTCGACTCGGCTCGCCCCGGCGGCATGGTCGGCTACGTCGGCGTGCCCAACGGCGGTCCGGAGCTGCCCGTGCGCCAGATGTTCGGGTCGAACGTCGGCGTGAACGGCGGAGTCGCGCCCGTCCGCGGCTACATGGAGGAGCTCCTCCCCGACGTGCTCAGCGGAGCGATCGAGCCCGGCCTGGTCTTCGACCTCGAGCTCCCGCTCGATGAGATCGCGGAGGCGTACGCCGCGATGGACGAGCGCCGCGCGATCAAGACGCTGGTCCGCCCGTAATGGGGGAGAGGGGCGTCCGCCGAGGCGCGGGGAGTAGCCTCCCGCGCATCACCGCGTCAGCCCGCACCGCCGCGACGGCGTCCCTCTTCCACCCGGATCTCGCGCTCGGCCGCTGGATCCCGCCCGTCTCCCTCGGGCCGCGCCTGCTCCGCCTCGCCACCCGGCGCGAGGCCGTGGGCGGGGAGGCGCCGGCCGACCTGCTCGTCGAGGACGTCGAGATCCCGGGCGCCGACGGCGCACCGCCGATCCGGGCGCGCAGCTACCGCCCCGCATCCTCCGCGGGACCGCCCCCGCCCTCCTCTGGGTGCACGGCGGAGGGATGGTGCTGGGCAGCCGTTTCCAGGACGAGGCGTCGAACATCGCCTTCGCCCGCACCCTCGGCATCACCGTCCTCTCGGTCGAGTACCGCCTCTCGCCCGCGCATCCCGCTCCCGCCGCCCTCGAGGACGTGCTGGCCGCCTTCCACTGGCTCGTCGAGCACGCCGACGAGCGCGGGGTCGATCCCCACCGCATCGCGATCGGAGGAGCGAGCGCCGGCGGAGGCCTCGCCGCGGGCGCGACCCTGCTCGCCCACGACCGCGGCGGGCCTCAGCCCGCGTTCCAGCTGCTCGTCTACCCGATGCTCGACGACCGCACCGTGACCCGCCCCGGGCCCACTCCTCCGGGCGTCCGTGTCTGGACTCCCGGCAGCAACCGCTTCGGCTGGACCTCCTACCTCGGCACCGAGCCCGGCGGCGCGGACGTCTCGCCCTACGCCGCACCCGCCCGCCGCGACGACCTCACGGGCCTCCCGCCCGCCTGGATCGGCGTCGGCACCCTCGACCTCTTCCACGACGAGGACGTCCGCCACGCCGAGCGCCTGCGTGCGGCCGGCGTGCCCTGCGAGCTCGAGATCGTGCAGGGCGCGTTCCACGGCTTCGACGCCCTGTTCCGCCGGACCGGAGTCGCGAAGCGCTTCTGGGCCGCCCAGGCCGCGGCCCTCGCCGCGGCCCTCACTCCGTAACGAGAGCGTGCCGCGCGGGTAATCCGCCCGAAACAGCAGGGGCCTAGGTTCGTTCACGACCCGGCTTCGGCCGGGTCTTTCTTCCCGCACTTCTGCTACAAGGTCGCATAATCCGGACCGAACCGGACCCGGCGGCCCGCCCCTCCTCCGCACGACCTTCGCCCTGCGCCGACTTCCGCTACAAAGTAGCGAAAAGCGCCCGGACCCCAGGAGCCTCCATGAAGCGCACCGCCCCGTCCTCCCGACTCGCCCTGCTCGGCGGAGTCGTCGCCGTCACCGCACTCGCCCTCACCGGATGCGGCCGCTCGGCCGACACCGCCGCCGCCGCCGCCGCCACCACGGTCGACGACTCCGCCGCCACCGGCACCGTCACCCTCTGGGCCCCCGACGGCGACGCCACCCAGCTCGACGCGGTCCTCGCCGACTACACGGCCGAGAACCCCGACCTCGACCTCGAGATCACCCTCGTCCCCTCCGACGAGTACAACACCAAGCTGCAGACCGCCGTCGCCGCGGGCACCGCCCCCGACATCGCGTTCCTCTACACGGAGGCGCAGGCGCAGTTCCTCGCGTCCGACGCCTTCGCACCGGTGCCCGACGGCCTCGTCGACTCCGACAGCTTCTTCGCCGGGTCGTGGGAGGCGGGCGAGCGCGACGGCACGACCTACTCCGTGCCCTGGTACGCGTACACCCGCGTGCTCATCTACCGCTCCGACTTCGCGGAAGCGGGCGGCGTCCAGGCCCCGACGACCTGGGACGAGACGATCCCCTTCTTCGAGGGCCTCGAGGCCGGCGGCGCCGAGAGCGGATTCGGCGCCGACGTCGGCTGGGACACCTACAACGGGCAGACCCTCGCCACCTTCGCGCACCAGGCCGGGGCCGAGCTCCTCAGCGACGACGGCTCGGAGTGGACCCTCGACACCCCCGAGATGCTCGCCGCGGCCGAGTACAACGCGTCGGTCTTCGCCGACGGCATCTCCTCGCCCGACACCCCGCAGTTCCTCGACGCGCAGCCGTACCTCGTGTCGGGGAAGACGGGATCGATGATCAGCGGCCCCTGGGTCGTCGCTACCCTCGACACCACGGCCGAGGAGGAGGGCTGGACCGACGCGCACATCGGCACCGCCGTGCTCCCCGCCGGTCCCGACAACGACTCCGGTCAGCTCGCCGGCGGCAGCTGGGGCGTGACCGCCTCCTCCGACAACGCCGCGTCGGCCTGGAAGGTCGTGCGCGCCACGGCCGAGCAGGACACCCAGATCGCGCAGTACGAGGCCGCGGGCAGCATGCCCGCCGTGGTCGACGCCTGGCAGGACCCGGTGATCGCCGACCAGCCGCTGCTGGACGCGTTCTTCGAGCAGCTGCAGAACGTGCAGCCGCTGCCCGCCGTCACCACCTGGACCCAGGTGTCGACCCTGCTCGGCCAGGAGATGGAGAAGGTCGCGCGCGGCAGCGAGTCGGCCGCGGACGCGCTCGCGGCCGTCCAGCGCCAGGCCGACTCGATCGGCACGGAGTGACCGCGTGGCTCTGACCGCCCTCGCCGGCCGGTCCGCGGTGGGAGCGGTGCGCGAGCGCCGCTCCCGCCACGGCCGCCACTCCGGCATCGCCTGGCTCTTCCTCGCGCCGTTCGCCGTGATCTTCGTGGTGTTCACGGCGATCCCGGTGCTCGCCTCCGTCGGCATGAGCCTCACCGACATCCGCGGCGCCGATCTGCAGCAGCCGTTCGGCGTCGACTTCACCGGCCTCGAGAACTACGCGGTCCTGCTGGGCGACGCGGCGTTCCTCCGCTCGGTGCTCAACACCCTCTACTTCGTCGTGATCGGGGTGCCGCTGACGATGATGGTGGGCTTCGTGCTCGCCCTGGCGCTGAACTCCGGCATCCGGCGGCTGCGTGGCGTGTTCCGGGCGCTCTTCTACGCCCCCGTCGTCACCAACATCGTCTCGGTGGCGCTGATCTGGCAGTACGCGTTCAACCAGAACGGCACGGTCAACGAGGTCCTCGGAGCGATCGGGTTCGCCGGCCCGAACTGGCTCGGCGACGAGCAGCTCGCCATGCCCGTCGTGATCCTGCTGGGCGTCTGGCGCAACTTCGGCACCGCGATGCTCCTGTTCCTCGCGGGCCTCCAGTCGGTGCCCGAGGACGTGCACGAGGCGGCCTCGCTCGACGGGGCGTCCCCGTGGCGCCGCCTGATCTCGATCACCGTGCCGCTGCTGATGCCCACGACGCTGCTCATCTCGGTGCTGCTGTCGGTCTTCTTCCTCCAGGTCTTCGACGAGCCGTACCTGCTCACGGGCGGCGGCCCGGTCGGATCCACCGAGTCGATGGCGCTGTACACCTACCGCCAGTTCGGCTTCGGGAACATCGGCGTCTCGTCGGCCGCGTCCTTCCTCCTCCTGCTCATCGTCGCGCTCGTCAGCGCGCTGCAGTTCCGTCTGCTGAGGTCCCGCTCATGACCACCACCGCCACCCGTCCGCCCGTCGCGCCGCCGGCCACCGCACCGCGTCCGCCGGCCCGCGAGACCACCACGCGCGCGATCGCCGAGCGCCGGCGGCACCTCGTGCTCTACCCGGTGCTCGCCGTCCTCGCGGCGATCACCCTGCTGCCCTTCGTCTGGGTCTTCTCGGGGTCGCTCCGCACGACCGCCGACATCAGCGCGAACCCCGGCGCGTGGCTCCCGTCGGCGGTGACCCTCGAGAACTTCGGCCGCCTCTTCGCGCAGGCGGGCTTCACCGGCTACCTCGCCAACAGCCTGATCGTCGCCGGAGTCGTGGTGGCAGGCAACGTGGTCGCCGCGGCCGCCGCCGGCTACGCGCTCGCCAAGCTCGACTTCGCGGGCAAGCGGTTCGCGATGGTCGCGGTGCTGATCTCGCTGATGATGCCGTTCTCGGCGGTCTTCGTGCCGCAGTTCGTCGTCACGGTGCGCCTGGGGCTGGTGAACACCCTCGCGGGCATCGCGCTGCCCTCGCTCGTGCTGCCGATCTCGATCTTCATCGTGCGGCAGTTCGCCGAGAGCATCCCGGAGGAGCTCCTCGAGGCAGCGCGGATCGACGGCGCGAGCGAGCTGCGGATCTTCGCGCAGGTGTTCCTGCCGCTGGCGGGCCCCGCGCTCGCGACGGTCGTGATCATGTCGTTCCTGGCCGCGTGGAACAACTTCATCTGGCCGCTGCTCGTGGCGCAGGACACCTCGACCTACACGCTCCCGGTCGGCCTCGCCGCGACGCGGCAGGCGGCGCAGAACGTCACCGACTACGGACTCGTCCTGGCCGGGGCGGTCGTCGTGATGCTGCCCGTGCTGGTGCTCTTCCTGCTCCTGCAGCGCTACTTCGTGCAGGGTATCGTCGCGACGGGGATGAAGTGAGGGGAGCCGCGGGCGTGGAGATCGTGGTCGAGGCCGCCTGCGGAGCCGTGCCGCTCCTCCCCGGGGAGCTCGTCGCATGAGGGCCGGCGCCGACCCGAGCACCCTCCGCCGCCTCAACTCCGGAGTCGTGCTGCGCGCGCTCGCCGAGCACGACGAGCCGGTGACGATGGCGGTGCTCGTGCGCGAGGTCGCCCTCTCGCGCCGCACCGTCGAGCTGATCCTCTCGAGCCTCTGCGACGAGGGCTGGGTCGACGAGACCGCGCCCGATCCGGCGCGCTCCGACGTGGGGCGTCCGCCGCGGACGTTCCGCTTCCGCGCCGACCGGGCGCTGGTCGCCGCGGTCCGCATCGACACGGACTTCGCCTCGGCGGTCGTCTCCGACATCCGCGGCCGGATCCTCGGCCGGGCGATGCTGGCCCTGCGCGACTACCACGACCCGGTGACCGCGGTCGAGGACGCCGCCCTCGCGGTCGAGGCGGCCGTGACGGAGTCGGGGCTGCCGCGCGAGCGGATCCGCGCCGGAGCCATCGCCGCCGGTGGCGCGATCGATGAGGCCGGCGTCGTCAGCCGGCTCGTCAACTCCGAGCGGTGGAACGGCTTCGGACTGGCCGACGCCGTGTCGGCCCGGCTCGGCGTGCCGGTCTTCGCCGACAACGACGCGAACCTGGCGGCGCTCGCCGAGCGCTGGCGCGGAGTGTCGGCCGAGGCGGCCACCTCGGCCTGGTGCATCTTCGGCAACCGCACCGGCATCGGCCTGGTGATCAACGGCTCCGTGCACCGCGGCTTCCGCGGAGCGGCGGGCGAGGTGGTCGAGGCCGGCGCCATGGGGGCGAGCCGGATGGAGGACACGCCGTTCGGCCGCCTGACCTCGCCCCGGCACGGCGAGCGGGAGGACGCACTCGCGGCCGTCGCCGCCGCGCGCGCGGGCGATCCCGATGCGCTGCGCGAGCTCGACGCCTTCGCCGCGCACCTCGCCGAGCTGCTGTCGACCCTCGCGTGGACGGTGTCGCCCGACCTGTTCGTCCTGGGCGGCGGGCTGGAGGACGCGGAGGACCTGCTCCTCCCGCGCGTCTCCGAGGCGATGCGGAGGCTGCGCACCCTCGACGTGTCCGTCCGCTCGACCGCGCTGGGCGCCGATGCACCCCTGATCGGCGCCGTGAAGTCCGTACTCGACCGCATGGACCTCGCGTTCTTCGGCCCGACCCTCGCCGCGGTGGCCGACCGGCCGCACGCCGTCTGAGAACCCTTCCCCCTCATCCGCGCCCGCCGGCGCGGCACGACAGGAGCACCATGCCCGAGACCACCACCCCCGTCGACGTCCTCATCGTCGGCAGCGGCATCATGGGGGCCGCCCTCGCCCGGGGGTTGCGCGACGCCGACCCCTCCGTCCGCCTCCTGATGATCGACGGCGGCCCGGCCGTCGGCTCCGTGCCGGGACTCCACCTGCACGACAGCGAGGAGCCCGAGATCTGGAGCCGCTACAACCAGCGCGTCGCGACCGGGGTGCAGGGCATGTACACCGGCGCGGACGTCACCCCGGACATCACCGACGAGCTCCGCTCGGTCGCGCCGGGCATGTACAACCTCTCGGCGATGGGCGAGGACGCCGCCGCGATGCCCGCCTCCGCCGTGTCGTGGAACGTCGGCGGCATGGGCGTGCACTGGACGGCGGCGACGCCGTGGCCGGCCGGCGAGGAGGTCTTCGACGGCGGGGACCCGGTGCAGTGGGAGCAGGACCTCGCCCGCGCGCGGGAGCTGCTCGACGTGCAGGAGTCGCCGCTCGGCCCGACCGTGCCCGGCCGCGTGGTCCTGGACGTGCTCGAGGACGCCTTCGGCGCAGTCAGTGCTGAGGGACGTCACCCGCAGCCGATGCCGATGGCCGTCGCGGGGAATCCGACCGGCACCCTGCTCCGCACCGGCCCGAGCCGGATCTTCCCGCCGATCGCACACGGCGGCGACGAGGCGTTCGAGCTGCGCGCGGGCACCCTCGCGATCGCGATCCGCCGCGACGGCGACCGCGTGATCGGAGTGCGGGTGCGCGAGACGGCCACCGGCCGCGAGGACGACATCGACGCGCGCACCGTGATCGTCTGCGCCGACGTGGTCCGCACCCCGCAGCTCCTGTTCGCCTCCGGCATCCGGCCCGCTGCGCTCGGCCGGTTCCTCAACGAGCACGCCTTCGTCACCGGCCGGGTCGTGATGGACCTCGAGCGCTTCGGGCTGACTCCGGAGGATCTGCCGCGCCTGCGCGAGGGGGAGTTCGCGACCGACTCGCTCTGGCTGCCGCAGAACGGCGACGCGCAGCCGTTCCACGGCCAGATCATGAACACCGTCTTCGTCGACGAGGAGCACCGGCCGTTCGCGTACTCCGTCGGGCTGTCGTTCTACACGCCCGTCGAGTCGCGGCCCGAGAACCGGCTCGTGTTCTCGGAGGAGGAGACCGACGTGACCGGCCTGCCCCGCCTCCGGGTCGAGTTCGAGTACAGCGATCGCGACCGCGAGCTGATCGCCGCGGCCCAGGAGCGGATCCGCGAGATCGCCGAGCGCTTCGGGTCGTTCGATCCGGAGACGGAGTGCGCGGTGCTCGCTCCGGGATCCTCGCTGCACCTCACCGGCACCGTCCGCTCGGGATCCGTCGACGACGGCACCAGCGTCTGCGACGAGTCCGGCCGCGTCCGGGGCGTCGAGGGCCTCTACCTCGCCGGCAACGGCGTGATCCCCACTCCCGTGGTCTGCAATGCGACGCTGACGGGGACGGTCACCGCCGTCCGCGCCACGCGCGCGGTGCTCGCCGAGCTCGCGGCCGCCCGCGTCTGACCCCCCTACCCACCCCCGTCCCCAGGAGGACCCGTGAAGATCGACCAGCTCGCCACCCGCTACGAGATCGCCCTGCCCGCATGGATCGAGGACGCCGTCCGCGACGTCCCCGACGTGCTCCCCGAGCGCGAGGACCGCATGGCGCTCGTGCACGCCCTCGCCGACCGCAACTTCCGCGAGGGCAACGGCGGCCCGTTCGCCGCGATCGTCGTCGAGCGCGACTCCGGCCGCCTCGTCTCGGTCGGCGTGAACGTGGTCCTCGCGAGCGGAGTCTCCTCCGGGCACGCCGAGGTCACCGCCCTCGGCCTCGCGCAGACCGCGATCGGCGGCTGGGACCTCGGTGGCGAGGGGCAGCCGGCGCACGAGCTGGTCGTCAACTGGCGTCCGTGCGTGCAGTGCTACGGAGCGACGCTGTGGTCGGGCGTGCGCCGTCTCGTGGTCGCCGGGTCGGGCCCGGAGCTCGAGGAGATCACCACCTTCGACGAGGGCCCCATGCGCGAGGACTGGGCCGCCGCCTTCGAGGCGCGCGGCATCGAGGTCGTCGACGGAGTGCTCCGCGACGAGGCCCTCGCCGTGTTCCACGCCTACCGCGCCCACGTCGACGAGGGCTCCGTCCTCGTCTACAACGCGCGCGCCGCCGACTGACCCCGCCTCGCGTTCGTCGCGAGACCGAACCACCCCGACCAGGAAAGAGGACCGCCGTGCTCCGCCGCTCCCAGTTCGCGCTCAACGCCATCCAGTGGATCAACGTGAAGGCGGATCCGTCCGACCCGTCGAGCGAATCGCTCTGGCGCTTCGCCGATCCGCACTTCCGCTCCGAGTACCCCGACGTCCTCCGCGAGATCCGCGAGGCGGGCTTCGAGGCGACCATGCTCGAGGTCCTCTCGACGCAGACCCTGCAGGACTACGCCCGGATGATCGAGGACTCGGGCCTCGCGCTCGCCCCCGGCTACGCCTCCGTCGCCCTGCCGGAGGACACCGGTCGGGCGTTCGCCCGCGGCTCGGCCGAGTGGATCCACTGGTTCGACGGCGTGCGACGCAAGGCCGAGGAGTCCAACTACGTCGGACTCGACACCGTCTTCCTCGCGCCCGAGGTCAGCTTCGAGCCCGGCGTCGTCCGCACCCGCGAGGCGGTGGCCGTGGGAGCCGTCTTCGACGAGGGCCGGCTGGATCGCGTCATCGAGATCCTGGGCGAGGCGGCGGAGGTGCTGCGCGCGGAGGGCGTGCGCGCGGGCCTGCACAACCACGTCGGCACGTGGGTCGAGACCGAGCACGAGATCGACCGCGTCCTCGGCGCGATCGACGCCGATCTGCTCGGCGCGTCCTTCGACATCGGCCACCTCGTCTGGGCGGGCATCGATCCGGTCGCGACGGTGCAGCGCTACTCCGGCCGCCTGGTCGATCTGCACGTGAAGGACCTGGACCTGGGGATCGCGGAGTCGAGCCGGGCGGTGCCGACCGCCTACGACCGCGCGACCGACGCCGGGCTGTTCCTCGAGCCGGGACTCGGCGGCATCGACCTCGACGGGGTGCTCGCCGCGCTGCCCGAGGACTTCGGCGGCTGGATCATCGTCGAGGTCGACCGGGCGAGCATGCCGCCGGCCGAGAGCGCGAAGGTCAGCGGCGCCTGGCTCGATCGGGTCACAGCGTCCTGAACGGGCGAGCCGCCCCCGATCTGTCGGGGGCGGCTCGGGTGTCAGCCGTTGCCGGGTGTGTAGGTGCCGGAGGCGCGCCACCAGTCGTCGAACATCGAGAGCGGCACCTGCCGCTTGTGCTCGGTGGCGGCGTACCGCGTCTCGATCGCCTCGGCGACGGCGGGGTCGACGTCCCCGCCCTCGAGGTACTCGTCGAGATCGGCGTAGACGAGTCCGAGGTTCGACTCGTCGGTCTGCCCGGGGTTCTCGTCGAGGAGGTCGGCCGTCGGCGCCTTCTCGTACAGGCGCGCGGGGGCGTCGAGGTGCTCGAGGAGGGAGCGGCCCTGGCGCTTGGTGAGTCCGGTGAGCGGCAGGACGTCGGCTCCGCCGTCGCCGAACTTCGTGAAGAATCCGGTGACCGCCTCGGCCGCGTGGTCGGTGCCGACGACGAGCATGCCCGCCTGGCCGGCGATCGCGTACTGGGCGACCATCCGGGCACGTGCCTTGACGTTGCCCTTCACGAAGTCCGAGATCGGCTCGCCGACCGCGTCGCCGAACGCCGCGGCGATGCCGTCGACGCCCTGGTGGATGTCGAAGGTCACCTGCCGGTCCGGTCGGATGAACGACAGCGCGAGCTGCGCGTCCTCCTCGTCGGCCTGGACGCGGTACGGCAGGCGCACAGCGATGAAGGAGGCGTCGCCTCCGCCCGCGCGCACCTGCTCGACCGCGAGCTGGCAGAGCCGGCCGGCCAGGCTCGAGTCCTGGCCGCCGCTGATGCCGAGCACGAGGCCCTCGGCGCCCGTGTGGCGGAGGTAGTCGGCGAGGAAGCCGACGCGCCGTTCGACCTCGGCGGCCGGATCGACGGTGGGGGAGACGTGGAGCTCGGAGATGATTCGCTGCTGGAGGTCACGCACGTCTTCACGCTACTCCCGATGCCGCCGCCCGTCCGGAGTTCGGAGCCGACCGTGAGCGTTCGCCCCCCTGCTCGCTGGTCGAGTGCTCGATCGGCAGGCAGTGCTTGCCGACCGGGAGCGTTGAGCGCACCCTTGCTGGTCGAGTAGCCGCCGGAGGCGGCGTATCGAGGCCCGCCTGCTCCAGCGGACGGGGATCTCTAGACGTCCGCTGCGCGGCCTACTCGATCAGCAGAAGGGAGGGAGCCGCTCCCGCCTCAGCCCCGCGCCGCGACGATCCGCGCGATCCGCTCCGGAACCGTGTCGTCCTGCAGGCTCGTCACATCGCCCAGAGCCCGCCCGTCGCGGATGTCGCCGAGCAGTCGCCGCATGATCTTGCCCGAGCGGGTCTTCGGCAGGTCCGGAACGACCACCACGTCGCGCGGTTTCGCGATGGGCCCGATCGCCGTTGCGACGTGGTCGCGCAGCACGCCCGACAGCGTCGCGGCCAGCTCGTTCCAGTACGCGGTGTCGTCCTGCGCCCGGTCGACCGCCTCGTCGGAGGGGATCACGAAGGCCGCGATGGCCTGCCCGGTCGTCGCGTCCTCGACTCCGACCACGCCCGCCTCGCCGACGGCCGGATGCGCGACGAGCGCCGACTCGATCTCGATCGTCGACAGCCGGTGGCCCGACACGTTGATGACGTCGTCGACGCGCCCCAGCACCCAGATGTCGCCGTCGGCGTCGTACTTCGCGCCGTCGCCCGAGAAGAAGTAGCCCTGCTCGGCGAAGCGGGCCCAGTAGGAGTCGCGGTACCGCTCCGGGTTCCCCCAGACGGTGCGCGCGAGGGCCGGCCCGGTGCGGTCGACGACGAGGTAGCCGCCCGAGCCGTTCGGCACCCGCTGCCCCGCGTCGTCGACGACGAGCGTCGTGAGACCCGGCAGCGCGCCGAGCGAGGATCCGGGCTTGAGCGTCGAGACGCCCGGCAGCGGGCACATCACGGCCGCACCGGTCTCGGACTGCCACCACGTGTCGACGATCGGGCAGCGTCCGCCGCCGATCCGCTCGTGGAACCACACCCACGCCTCGGGGTTGATCGACTCGCCGACCGTGCCGAGCAGCCGAAGGCTCGACAGGTCGTACTGCGCGGGCACTCCGTCGGGGAACCAGGTCATCAGCGTGCGGATGAGCGTCGGCGCCGTGTAGTAGACCGTCACTCCGTAGCGCTCGATGATCTCGAAGTGCCGGGCGGTGTGCGGGGTGTTCGGCGTGCCCTCGTAGATCACCTGGGTGAGCCCGTTCGAGAGCGGGCCGTAGATCTCGTAGGTGTGCGCGGTCACCCATGCCAGGTCGGCGGTGCACCAGTGCACGTCGTCGGGCTTCGCGTCGAAGAGGGCCCAGTGCGTCCAGGACGCCTGCGTCAGGTAGCCGCCGCTGGTGTGCACGAGACCCTTGGGCTTCCCGGTGGTGCCCGAGGTGTAGATGATGAACAGCGGGGTCTCGGAGTCGAAGGCCTCGGCCTCGTGTACGTCGCTCGCCGTGTCGACGACGTCGTGCCACCAGACGTCGCGGCCCGCGGTCCAGGGCAGGTCGGGCGTCTCGTCGCCGGTGCGGCGGACGACCAGCACGTGCTCGATCGACTCGACGCCCGCGACCGCGTGATCGGCGTTCGCCTTGACCGCGACGGCCTTCCCGCGCCGGAACTGGCCGTCGGTGGTGACGAGCAGCTTCGCTCCGGTGTCCTCCACGCGGAACCGGACCGCCTCGGCCGAGAAGCCGCCGAAGACGAGCGAGTGGATCGCTCCGATGCGCGCGATCGCGAGCGTGATGACGACTGTCTCGGGGATCACCGGCAGGTAGACGACGACGCGGTCGCCCTTCCCGATGCCCAGCGCCGTCAGGGCGTTCGCCGCCTTCGACACCTCGCGCTGCAGATCGGAGTAGCTCAGCGTGCGGCGGTCGCCGCGCTCGCCCTCGAAGTGCAGGGCGGCCTTGTCGCCGCGCCCGGCGTCGACGTGCCGATCGACGCAGTTCACCGCGACGTTCAGGCGCCCGCCCTCGAACCAGGTGGCACGGGGCACGGAGAGAGTGCCGTCGGCCTGCGGCAGCGCGGGCTCCCAGGTGTGTGCGGTCGTCCACGGCTCGGCCCAGTCGAGGCGCCGGGCCGCCTCCTCCCAGAAGGCGACGGGATCGGCGGCCGCCCGCTCGTACTCGTCGGCGCCCACGTTGGCCTGCGCGGCGAAGGCCTCGGGGGCGGGGAAGCGGCGGTGCTCCTCGAGGAGGTTCGCGATCGTGTCCGTCATGGCGACGTCCTTTCAGGAGGGGGAGGGGGCGTCCCGGGAGGGAGGGCGCGTCACGCCCACTTGGCCACGGCGTAGCGCTGGAACACGCCCACCACGGCGTCGGTGAGCTTGCCGAGCACCGCGAGCAGGATGATCGCGAGGAACACGCGGTCGATCCGCCCGTTGTTCTGGCTGTCGATGAGGCGGAAGCCCAGGCCCATCGACGAGGCGATCAGCTCGGAGGCGACCAGGAACAACCAGGACTGGGCGAGCGCGAGCCGGAGCCCCGCGATGACCGCGGGAACGACGGCCGGCAGCTGCACCGTGGTGAAGAGGCGGACTCCGGAGAGCCCGAAGGCGCGCCCCGCCTCGACCAGGTGGCGGTCGACGTGGCCGAGCGCCGTGGCGACCGTGGTGAACACGGGGAAGAACGCGCCGATCGTGATCAGCGTGATCTTCGACTCCTCGCCGATGCCGAGCCAGAGCAGCAGCAGCGGCACCCAGGCGAGCGAGGGGACCGCGCGGATCGCGCCGAGCGTCGGGCCGAGCACGACCTCCCAGACGCGCGAGAGGCCGAAGAGAGCGCCGATGACGAGTCCGAGCGCCGATCCGATCGCGAAGCCGATCAGCACGCGCTGGGTCGAGATCGCCACGTCCTGGCCGAGGTCGCCGCGCTGGGCGAGATCGATCCCGGCCGCCCAGACCATCGCGGGGGAGGGGAACACGGCCAGCGAGACCAGACCCGTCGTGGTGACGATCTGCCACGCGATCAGGAGCACGACCGGGACGAGCGCCCCGCCGACGACGACGAACCAGCGCTTCGACGTCAGCGGGCGGGCGTGCGCGGCGGAGTCGTCGCGGAGCCGCTTCTGCGACGCCCCGACGCTCGGCCCCGTGATCGCGGCGCCGACGGCGCCCGGCGCCTGCACCATCCCGGTGCTGCGCCGGATCAAGTCGGCGTCGGTCGTCTCGTCGTCTCGGGTCGCCATGTCGTCTCCTCGGGAGCGGTCGCGGGTCGGCGTGCGGGAAGCGGTCAGTCGCCGATCGCGTCGGCGTCGGCGGCCTTCGCGTAGGTGTCGTCGAGCAGCGTGTCGAGCGCCTCGTCGACCTGGTCCTGCGAGGCGACGTCGCCGTTCTCGACGAAGATCGGGCCGATCACCGCGAGCACGTCGGTCTGCGCCGATCCGGGCACGTTGTCGACGTCGAGGTTGCTGCGCTCGGTGATCACCGTGGTCGCGACGGCGACGTCGAGACCGGCGACGGAGGCGAGGATGCTCGCGGTCTCCTCCTGGTTCTCGAGCGCCCAGGCGCGGGCGTGCTCGTAGGCGTTCACGACCGTCTGCGCGAGGTCGGGCTTCTCGGCCAGGAAGCTCTCGGTCGCGTTCAGGAGGCCGTAGGAGTTGAAGTCGACGTTGCGGTAGAGCAGCGTCGCCCCGGCGGCCTCGGCGCCCGCCATGATCGGGTCGAGACCGGCCCACGCGTCGACCGAGCCGTTCTGCAGGGCGGCCCAGCCGTCGGCGTGCTGCAGGTTCTGCACGGTGACGTCGTCGATCCCGAGTCCGGCCGCCTCGAGGGCCTGCACGAGGAAGAAGTAGGGGTCGGTGCCCTTGGTCGCGGCGATCTGCTTGCCCGCGAGCTGCTCGACGCTCGTGATGCTCGAGCCGGCGGGGACGACGAGGGCCGACCACTCCGGCTGCGAGAAGATGTCGATCGTCTTGATGGGCGAGCCGTTGGACCGGGCGAGCAGGGCGGCGGAGCCGGCGGTCGAGCCGACGTCGATCGCTCCGGCGCGCAGCGCCTCGTTCGCCTTGTTGGACCCGGCGGACTGCACCCAGGCGACGGTGACCTGCTGCTCGGCGAGGGCGGCCTCGAGCCAGCCCTTCTCCTTGATGACCAGGCTCAGCGGGTTGTAGGTCGCGAAGTCGAGCGTGAGGGTGCCGCCCTGCGTGACGGCGCCCTCGGCGGCGTCGGCGGTGGCGGCCGCGGCGCCGCCGGAGCCCTCGCCCTGGACGCAGCCCGCGAGCAGCGGCACGGCGGCGGCGGTCAGCAGGCCTGCGAGGGCGGTGCGGCGCGTGAGCGCGGTGGTGGTGAACGACATGGTGGCCTCTGCTTCGGTGCGGTTCCGGGGGTGGAACGAGTGTGGGGGAGGGGAGTCGGGGTGCGTGCGGGGAGGGGAGGAGCGGGGGATGAGCGGACGGATCCGAGCCTGGGGAGGACTCAGTGCCGCTCGATGCCGAGCCCGGCGAGCAGCTCGGCGCGACGCTCCGCCAGTTCTGCCGACCCGCGATCGCGCGGACGAGCGCCCGGAACCCGCATGATCTGCTGGATCCGCGAGACGCCTCCCGGCTCGTCGCGGCCGAGGAGCACGATGCGGTCGGCCAGCTGCAGGGCCTCGTCGACATCGTGTGTGACCAGCAGGATCGTCGCCGGGGCGGCCGCGTGCACGTCGAGCAGGAGGTCCTGCATCCGGATGCGGGTGAGCGCGTCGAGCGCGCCGAACGGCTCGTCGAGCAGCAGAACACCGGGGTTCCGGGCGAGCGCCCGGGCGAGCGAGGCGCGCTGGGCCATGCCGCCCGACACCTCGCGCGGGCGGGAGGAGGCGTGCGCGGTCAGCCCGACCAGCGCCAGCAGCTCCTCCACGGCGTGCCGCGCGGCCGTGCGCGCGGTGCCCCGCGGCAGCCCGAGCGCCACGTTCGCCGCGATCGTGCGCCACGGCAGCAGGCGCGGCTCCTGGAACGCGACGGCGCAGCGCGTGTCGATGCCCGACACGGGGCGCCCGTCGATCAGCACGGAACCCGCGGAGGCCGTGTCGAGCCCCGCCGCGATGCGCAGCAGCGTCGACTTGCCGCAGCCGCTCGGGCCGAGGATCGCGATGACCTCGCCGGCGGCGACCTCGAGATCGACGTCCTCGAGCACGGGCGATCCGGGCGAGAACGTGCGGCCCACTCCCTCGAAGCGCACCGGGAACGCCGACTGACCGAGGTCGGCGTCGAAGGCCAGGCTCGTGCGGGTGGGCGTGTCGGTCATGGGGCTCCGGAGCGGCGGGGCGGGCGGGCGGACCGTCCCGATCGTACGGACGGCGGCCCATTCATCCGATTCCGTGATGAAACGCGGAGTAACAGAGCGATCGGAGTGACGCCCCGCGTCGGCAGCGCCCGCCGCCCACTCCTCCTCCCGCCCCCGCAGAGCAGGCCCCAGCGCCCGCCCCAGCCCCGGACGCAGAACGGCCCGGCCCGCGGAGATCCGCGGACCGGGCCGAGCAGTGCAGCGACTACGCGCTGACGAGCAGGAGCTCCTCGAGGGGCAGGCGGGTGCGCGGGGCGACCTCGCGCTCGCGCAGCACGTCGTTCGCGAGCGACTCCGGGTCGCCGACGACACCGATGGCGGCGACGGTCACGGGGTCGAAGCGCTCGTCGATCGCGAACTCCTCGCGCAGCCCGTCCTTCTCGAAGCCGGCCATCTGGTGCACGTGCAGTCCGTCGTGGTGGGCCTGGATGCTGAGGTGCGCGACGGCCTGGCCGAGGTCGTAGACGGCCCAGGGGCGCGGCTTGCCGTCGGCGTCGACGGTCTCGGCGAGGGCGACGACGAGCGCCGCGGCCGAGCCGGCCCACGCGGCGTTGAAGCCGACGAGGTGCTTCGCCACGCGGTCGAACTCCGGCGTGCCGCGGCGGGCCACGATGAAGCGCCAGGGCTGCGAGTTGCTGGCGGAGGGGGACCAGCGTGCGGCCTCGAGCAGCGAGGCGAGGGTCTCGTCCGAGATCGCGGCCGTCGTGTCGAACGAGCGCGGGCTCCAGCGCTCGGCGAGCACGTCGAGGATCGGCGCGCTGGTGGTGGCGGTGCGGGACGCGGTGGCGAGGGCCATGGTGGAGCTTCTTTCCGGGAGTGTGCGGATCGGGGAGGGCTCCGTTGCCCGCGTGGTGCAACCGTTCCGCACCCGCCCGCATTCCCGCCCGTCCGTCGCCGCGGACCGTCCCTCCACAGCCCTACCAGGTCCGTTCGCCCAGGGAGGACCCCCGGGCTCCGCGCCTGGGGAACGGTACGCTCGTAGACGGCGTGGTTCCCCGCGCGCACCACTCACGACTCTGATGGAGGATCATCCATGGCCCAGCACTTCGACGTCGTCGTCCTGGGGGCCGGCCCCGGCGGGTACGTGGCCGCGATCCGAGCGGCGCAGCTCGGCAAGTCCGTCGCCATCGTCGAGAAGCAGTACTGGGGCGGTGTCTGCCTCAACGTCGGCTGCATCCCGTCGAAGGCGCTGCTGCGCAACGCCGAGCTCGCCCACATCTTCCACTCGCAGGCCAAGCAGTTCGGCATCTCGGGCGACGTCTCGTTCGACTTCGGCGCGGCGTTCGACCGCAGCCGCACGGTCGCCGACGGGCGCACCAAGGGCGTCCACTTCCTGATGAAGAAGAACAAGATCACCGAGTTCGACGGCACCGGCTCCTTCACCGGCCCGCAGGGCCTCGACGTCCAGCTGACCAAGGGCGGCTCGGAGTCGCTGACGTTCGACGACGCGATCATCGCGACCGGTGCGAGCGTCCGCCTGCTCCCCGGCGTCGAGCTCTCCGAGAACGTCGTCACCTACGAGACGCAGATCATGACGCGCGACCTGCCCGACACGATGGCCATCGTGGGCGCCGGCGCGATCGGCATGGAGTTCGCGTACGTCCTGAAGAACTACGGCGTCGACGTCACGATCATCGAGTTCATGGACCGCGCCCTCCCCAACGAGGACCCGGACGTCTCCAAGGAGATCCAGAAGCAGTACAAGAAGCTCGGCGTCGAGATCCTCACCTCGACCAAGGTCGAGTCGGTCGTCGACAAGGACGGCTACGTCACCGTGACCTACACCGCGAAGGACGGCACGCAGTCGACCCTCGAGGTCGACAAGGTCCTGATGTCGATCGGCTGGGTCCCCCGCGTCGAGGGCTTCGGCCTCGAGAACACGGGCGTCGAGCTGACCGAGCGCGGAGCGATCGCGATCGACGACCACATGCGCACGAACGTTCCGCACATCTACGCCATCGGCGACGTGACCGCGAAGCTGCAGCTCGCCCACGTGGCCGAGGCGCAGGGCGTCGTCGCCGCCGAGACCCTCGCCGGTGCCGAGACCCAGACGCTGGGCGACTACCGCATGATGCCGCGAGCGACGTTCTGCCAGCCGCAGATCGCCTCCTTCGGCCTCACCGAGAAGCAGGCGACCGACGAGGGCCACGAGATCACCGTCTCGACCTTCCCGTTCATGGCGAACGGTAAGGCGCACGGCCTCGGCGAGCCCACCGGCTTCGTCAAGCTCATCGCGAGCAAGCAGTACGGCGAGCTCCTCGGCGCGCACATGATCGGCCCGGACGTCTCCGAGCTGCTCCCCGAGCTCACGCTCGCGCAGAAGTGGGACCTCACCGCGACCGAGCTGGCGCGCAACGTGCACACCCACCCGACGCTGTCGGAGGCGCTCCAGGAGGGCTTCCACGGCCTCAAGGGCCACATGATCAACATGTGAGTCGCCGCGGGCCGCACAGGCCCGCAGCACCCACCTCCGGCTCGCAGGAACCGGTCCGGCTCGTCCGGACCCCCGGTTCCTGCGAGCCGTTCGTGTTCCTGCGAGCCGAGGACCCGCCTGAGCGCCGGGTACCGTCGAACGCATGGACCCGCGCGTGCTCGATCGCCTCGCCGCCGCCGCCTGGCCCGCGCTCGAGACCCGTGAGCTCGATGACTGGCTGCTGCGCGCCGCGTCCGGAGTCACGAAGCGCGCCAACTCGGTCCTCACGTCCGGCGCCGTCACCGACCCCGAGCGCGCGATCGACGCCGCGGAGGCGTTCGCGCTCGAGCACGCGATCCCTCCGCTCCTGCAGCTCGGACCGGCGACCCTGCCCGCCGATCTCCCCGAGCGCCTGGCCGCCCGCGGCTACGCGCCGCACGAGCGCACGCTCGTCCTCACGGGCACGGTCCAGGAGGCGCTCGCCGCGCTGAGCGGGCCGCCCGCGGTCGTGGAGCCCTCCCCGTCCGAGGGCTGGCTGTCGCTCTGGTGGTCCGTCGACGGCCGCGGAGGCGCCGCCGAGCGCGACGTCGCGCAGCGGATCCTCGCGGGCTGCGACTCCTCCTACGCCCTCGTCCGCGACGAGCGGGGCGCAGCCGCCTGCGGTCGACTCGCGTACGCGACCGCCGGGGACACGCCCTGGTGCGGGCTCTTCTCCCTCGCCACCCGCCCGGACGCGCGGCGCCGCGGCCACGCCGCGTCCGTCCTCCGCTCGCTCCTCGGGCAGGCCGGGTCGCGAGGCGTCGCGCACTACTGGATCCAGGTCCTCGAGGCCAACGCCCCGGCCCGCCGCCTCTACTCCGCCCTCGGCGCGACGGAGTCGTCCTGGTACGAGTACTGGCGCCGCCCCTGAACCACCCCGCGAGATACCACTTCAGTACGCGACACGCCGGCCGAGGCGTACCGGAGTGGCATCTCGCGCAGGCCGGCCCGGCGGATCAGCCCGCGAGCACCGCCCGCGCGACCGCGTCGGCCCGCGCCTCGTCACCCGTCACGACCACGCGCCACCAGACGTCCTCCGCCAGCACGTCCACCTCGCACGTCCCCGCCGAGCAGCCCGAGATCGCGCGCTCGCCGAGTCCGTCGACGGGCGCCAGCGGGATCGACAGCCCGGTGGTCAGCGACAGCGTGCGCCAGCCCTCCTCGCCCGAGGGCAGCGCGTCAATGCTCAGACCGGAGTAGGCGGCGCTGGCCGCGTCCGTCCAGGTGCAGGAGGCGAGACCCGCGCGTGCGGCGGCCGCGGCCCCCGCTGTCGCCGGAGTCGCCGCCTCCGTGCCGGCGCCGGCGACGGGCTGCGCCAGCCCGGCGAGCGAGGTCAGCTGCTCGTCGGTCAGCAGATCGGCGCAGACGGGTGCGGTGCCTGCGATGACGTCGTCGAGGCGTCCGTTCGCGGAAACGGCGGTCGAGGAGGCGAGGGCCGTGAGGTCGAGGGTCGCGGGCGCCCCGATCAGCGCGAGCGAGACCCACGTCGATCCGGCGAGCACCTGGGCGGTGCAGCTCCCCTCGAGGCAGGCGCCCGAGGCCGCCACGCCCGCCGCGAGTGCGGGGCCGGCGGGCATCGCGGCGAAGGCGTCGCCCGCGTCCGTCGCCGCCGAGGCGACGATCGAGGCCGGCCCGTCCTGCTCGAACCAGGAGCAGGTGAGGAGCCCGCCGTTCTCCTCCGCGGCGGCGCGGATCAGCTCGGACGACGTGCGGACGGCCCCGTCGCGGCTGCCCTCGAGGCGGTCGGCCGGCAGCCCGAGGGCCTCCGACGCCCGCTCCACGGGCAGCAGGGCGTCGCAGTCGAGGCGCGTGAGCGGAGCGACGGACGCGGAAGCGGACGCCGAGGCGGACGCCGAAGCCGACGTCCCCGCGCCCGTCTCCGCCCCTGACGACGGACCGCCCGTGCATCCCGCGAGCATCCCCGCGACGACCGCTCCGAGCCCGACGATCCGCGCCTTCACGCCGTCAGCTCGCGCTCGATCGCCGCCGTGAACACGTCGATGTCGTCCTCCGTCGTGTCGAACGAGCAGACCCAGCGCACCTCGCCCGTCGCCGGGTTCCAGTCGTAGAAGCGGGACACCTCGCGCAGGCGGTCGGCGACTCCCGAGGGCAGCGTCGCGAACACCGCGTTCGCCTGCGTGGGCTGCGTGAACGCGAGCCCCTGGATCCGTCCGGCGGCGATCGACTCCTCCAGCTGCGCGCGCAGTCGGGCGGCCATGGCGTTGGCGCGCCGGGCCGAGCGCAGCCACAGCGGCTCCGCCTCGCCGTCCTCGCCGAGCATCGCGAGCAGCTGCGCCGAGAGGAAGCGCATCTTCGACGCGAGCTGCATGTTGGTCTTGCGGAGGTAGTGCAGTCCGCTGGACGCCTCGGGGTCGAGCACGACGATCGCCTCGCCCAGCAGCATCCCGTTCTTGGTGCCGCCGAAGGACAGCACGTCGACGCCCGCGTCGGTGGTGAAGGCGCGCAGCGGCACGTCCAGCGCCGCCGCCGCGTTCGCGATCCGCGCCCCGTCGAGGTGCAGGCGCATGCCGTGCGCGTGCGCGTGATCGGCCAGGGCCCGCACCTCCTCGGGGGTGTAGACGGTGCCGAGCTCGGTCGACTGCGTGATCGAGACGACGAGCGGCTGCGAGCGGTGCTCGTCGCCGTAGCCCCAGGCCTGCTCGTCGACGAGGTCCGGGGTGAGCTTGCCGTCGGGCGAGACGACGGTGAGGATCTTGATCCCGCCGACCTTCTCGGGCGCCCCGCCCTCGTCGGAGTTGATGTGCGCCGTGCCGGCCGAGATCACGGCGCCCCAGCGCGGCAGCATCGACTGCAGTCCGGTGACGTTCGCGCCCGTGCCGTTGAACACCGGGAACGCCTGCGCCTGCTCGCCGAACTCGCGCCGGAACGCGTGCTGGAGCCGCTCGGTGTAGACGTCCTCGCCGTACGCGACCTGGTGCGCACCGTTGGCGGCGGCGATCGCCGCGAGCACCTCGTCGTGCACTCCGGAGTAGTTGTCGGAGGCGAAACCGCGGACGGTCGGATCGTGCAGAGCGCTCATGCCTCCATCTTCGCAGCCCCCGTCCGGGAGCCGTTCAGGAGCCCGACGCCCGCCGCCGTCGTGTTTCCGGCATGTGAACAGCCCGAGAGCGTCGAGCCGATCTCCGTCAAGAAGTTGGTATCGGCTGAGCGAACGGCCACTCTTGTCCTATGCGCATGGACACATCGGGGGCGGTCCGCGATATGCCGGCCCCTCCCGGGGTGGACGAGATCGCGGCCCGCTTCGGCGACCCGGTCCTCGCGTTCGCCCCGCAGCCCCGACTCGAGGAGTTCGCGGCGGCCCAGACCATGGCGCTCGGGCGGTTCGTCGAGATCTCGCTGTCGTACTCGTTCTTCAAGAATCCGCGCAATCGCGCCGATCCCGTCAACCACGTCCCGCTCACTCCCGAGCAGAAGCGGGCCATCGAACGGGCCGAGAACGACCACCTCCCGCCGTGGATGGTCGACCAGGTCACCCGGATGCGGTACCCGGTCCTCTGGGAGGCGGTGCGCACCTCCGTGCCGATCCCCGCCGAGCGCAGCCGTCCGCTCGAATCGCGTCTCGCCGCCCACATGGGCGACGTGCTGCGCAACACCTTCCCCGGTCGCGTGCGCAGCCGTCGCGGAGGGATGCCCGTGGTCGCCGCGGCGCTGCGCGACGAGGACGTCGTGCGCGGCGTCCCGGTCGTGGTCGACGGAGAGGCGCTGCGCGGCTACCGGGTCGACACGGATCCCGACGTCGTCGCCATCGGCGCGCGGGTCGACGGCCGGTACATGACCGTCGTGCTCGACCGGAAGATCGTGCCGGACATCCGCATGGAGTTCGTCCGCCGCTCCCCCCCGCGCCCGGCGGCCCCGCAGCCTCGCCGTTGAGAGGCCGCGCTCACTGGATCTGCGAGCCGATGAGGGTATCGCGCCATGTGCGTGCGGAGGTCTGAATCCCCTTGATGAGCCGGAGTGCCGCAGAGAGAGAGCGGCTCATTGGTCGAAGGTGGCGGGACATGTCCCCCATGAAGGTCAGCTGCTGCTCGAGAAGGGCAGCTCCGGGGACCTCGAGTGTCCGCGCCAACCCGTCGAGCGTCTCGAACAGCGACCGCCTCTGTCGATCGTCGGGATTCGACGACAGAAGCAGCAGCATCCGCGAAACATCGCTGTCGAGGAGCTCCCAAGCGACCCCCAGTGCATCGCTGGCGCCGTCGAGTTCGTCGACGGGTCCCCGCAACTCGTCGCCCAGTTCCGCAAGCGCCTTGGCGGCGGCGTATGTCGATGCAGTTCTGATCGGTGGCCGATGCGAGAACACCCCGCCGACCCCGTCGATCGCACTCTTGAACCTCGCGGCGGAACGCTCGATCTCAGCCTGATGCACCTGCATCGACTCGACGACGTCGAGCACAACGCGATCGTCGGTGTCTTCGCCCCGGGTGACCGCGCTAGACGGCATCTCGAATTCAGCTGCCTTCGAATCCACCGCTGCTCTGAGCCGACCGGCGACTCGATCGAGTAGAAGGTCGTAAGCGACGCTGGCGGGCTCGAGCAGCCGGACCTCTGCGGCTGACTCCCACTGGGTCTCCTTGACTTTCCGCCACACGGGATCGTGTTCCGCAACGACGCCGCTCGCCGAAGGATCGACCCAGATGAGCGGAAGGAGGATCTTCTGTCCAGGATCCGCGCTCGCAGCCTGCCCGAAAGCGGTGAACTCCTCACGACACGCGTCGCTGACAAGGTACCGAGGTGTGATGAAGCTGAGTAGGAACGTCGTTGCGCTCGCTTCCTGAGCCAGACGTGCGCTCCAGTTCTCGCCCCAGGAGATGTCGTCCCGATCGATGAAGACCCGGAGAGGTCGACCCGTCAGGAACTCGTATCGATCCGCGAGGTCGCGAGCGAAATCGAGAATGCGCCCTCGAGAACTTTGATCGTCCGAGTGGACGTAGCTGACGAAGAGGGAGGCTTCCGCGCTCGTTCGTGGCGTCGACACGAGGACGACCTCTCTAGCTGGGGCGGATTCAGGTTGGACGACGGCGAGCGGATGGCTGCCATCGAGAGCGCCGAGGGGAACAGCCCAGATGTTCTCGCGCAGGCGGACTGTTTCGGGCCCGTCGTAGAAGATGAAGCCGCGGTGGAGGCCACGATGCCCGGCGAGGGCCAGGAGCCCGTGCACGTCTCGCTCGTGAACGGAGCGCGAAGCCTTGACCTCTACCCCCAGGACTCTGTCGCGCTCATCGAGCATGACCAGGTCGACTTCGCGCCCTCGTTGTTCCGCTGATCGCCAGTAGAAACATCTGATGTCACGCTTGGACCATTCGGCCGCTGTGACCAACTGATTGACGACGTAGCTCTCCAGGACGGCGCCCAGCGCCTCGCGATCCTCGGAGATGTCGATGCCTGCTCGGGCGAGGGACTCTGCCGCGAACGAGGTGTCGACGGGATGGATCTTGGCTCGGGAATGAGATTGCCGCGGAGCGGAGGTAGCGAAATTAGTCAGGTGGTGCAGGAGGAAGACACGCTCGAAGACGCTCAGGTACCGGTCGATCGTCCGGCGGTCGAGGTCGAGCTGCTGAGCGAGACGACTGGCGTTGAAGATTCCGCCCGGCGTGCGGAGAAGGCAGTCCAGGGCGCTCCGCGCCGTGAGGGTGTCCATTCCCCTGCCAGCAAGAGCTTCGTCCGAAAGCAGCCCTTCGATGTCAGAGCGGACATCCCGCTGCAGGTCCCCGAGAGTGCGGATGACGTCTGGAGCTACGTAGGAAGGAAAGCCTCCCCGAGCTATCCGGCGGAGGAGTTCGTTCTCGTCGACGGCGGTCGACGCACCGGTGTCCATGTCGGCGTCGAAGAGCAAGTCCACGAGGGAGTCATCGCGGCCAGCGATCTCCCACTCGGTCAATGGGCCCATGGTGAAGCGCCGAGATCGCCGAGTCAGAGGATCAGCACCGCCGAGGCCGGTTCGTCCGATACTCGCTGATCCGGTCAGAACGAGGTGCGTCCCTGGTCTCGAGATCTCATCAACCAGTTCTTTAACGAGGAGTGGCAACGAGTCCAGAAGCTGTGCCTCATCGATGACGGCCGGCAGGGACAGGCTCCGCAGCCATCCTTCCGGATCGCGTCGGGCCCTTGCGAGGACTGCAGGGTCCGCAAGGGAAGCGTAGGAAAAACCTTGCTCCTGCAGTACTCCTCGCGCCAGAGTCGTCTTCCCCACCGCTCGGGCCCCCTCAAGGACCACGACCTTCGCGCTCGTGGAAAGGATCGCGGAGCCGAGAAGGCGAGGGATGACCGGCATCCAAGAATTGTACATTCAGTAGTGCAAGAACTGTACGTCGTGCCGGGGCGTCAGGACCGCCCCGGCACCGCGATCCCGTGCTCGTAGGCGAACACGACCGCCTGGATCCGGTCGCGCACGCGCAGCTTCATCAGGATCTTCGACACGTGCGTCTTCACGGTCGCCTCGCCCACGAACAGCTGCGAGGCGATCTCGGCGTTCGACCAGCCCCGCGCCAGGTACACGAGCACTTCGCGCTCGCGGTCGGTCAGCTCCGCCACGGCCGGGTGCTCCTCCGGGTTGCGCGCGGGCTCCGCGGCGAAGCGCTCGATCACGCGGCGGGTGACGTCGGGCGCGAGCATGGCGTCGCCGCGCGCGACCACCTGCACGGCGTCGACCAGATCCTCCGGAGAGGCGTTCTTGAGCAGGAAGCCGCTCGCTCCGGCCGAGAGCGCGTCGAAGAGGTAGTCGTCGCGGTCGAAGGTGGTGAGGATCAGGACGCTCGAGCACAGCCGCGGGTCCTTGACGATCTCGCGGGTCGCGGCGAGACCGTCCATCCCGGGCATCTGCACGTCCATGCAGATGACGTCGGGGCAGAGCTCGGAGGCGCGCTCGATCGCCTCGGACCCCGTGCGGGCCTCGCCCACGATGACGATGCCCGGCTCCGACTCCAGGATGATGCGGAACCCCGCCCGGACCAGCTCCTGGTCGTCCACCAGCAGGACGCGGATGTCCTCGGTCATGCGCGGCCCCCGCTCGCTGCGTCGGTGCGCCCCCGCGACGCCCCGGTCGACGCTACCGGTTCGAGGGGTCGCTCCGGAGCGCGCACCCGCGACAGCGGCACGTGCACGTGCACGAGGTACCCGTCGCCGCGCGGACCCATCTCGATGCGCCCGCCGACGGCCGCGGCCCGCTCGCGCATGCCCGTCTGACCCAGCCCGCACGACGCGGGAACGGTCGGGTGCGGGCCGGTCCCTCCGTCGTCGGCGACCTCGAGCTCGACGGCGTCATCGAGGTAGCGGAGCCGCAGCTCGGCCTGCGCGGAGGGTCCCGCGTGCTTGCGGACGTTCGTGAGCGACTCCTGCGCGATGCGGTAGAGGCTGAGCCCGACCGTGGCCGGGATCTCCCGCGGAACACCGAGGGTACGGAACGAGGTGGGCAGTCCGGAGCCCGCGGACGCCTGGACGAGCTCCTCGAGCTGCGCGACTCCGCGGGTCGAGGCGGAGTCGGTGGGAGCAGAGTCGGTGACGCCCGCGGGGGTCGTCTCCTCCGCACGGAGGGCGACCAGGATGCGGTGCAGCTCGTCGATCGCCGAGCGCGCGTCGTTCTCGATCGCGCTGAGCGACCGCGCCGCCTTCTCGGGGTCCCGCGCGAGGACGCGGCGGGCCGCTCCCGCCTGCACGCCCATCACGCTGACGTGGTGCGCCACGACGTCGTGCAGCTCGCGGGCGATCCGCAGCCGCTCCGACGTGACGGCGCGGCGGGAGGAGCGCTCGCGCTCGTCGTCGAGCTCGGCCGTGCGCGCCTCCAGCGCCTCGAGCCGGCGCGCCGACTGCCAGGACGCCTCGCCGAAGATGTACGCGCTGCCGAAGTAGAGCAGGTTCACCAGGACCACGAGCGCCGACTCCGCCAGGTAGGGCGAGAGCGGGCCGACGGCCTCGGTCGAGGGCACGGTGCGGTTCAACCAGTCGCCGCTCACGAGCGTGGTCACGAGCCAGCCCAGCATCGCGATCGCGATCAGGAGGCGCACCACGAGGGCGCGGCGCCGGTCCGCCCCCCACGCGCCCACCGTGTAGATCGCGAGGAACAGGCAGATCTGGTTGAACAGCGACTCCGGCACCTGCAGCACGAGGCCGAGCGCGTAGACCACCGCGAGGACGATCGCGACGGTGGCCGGGAACCGGCGGCGGAACGCCAGCGGCAGCGTGAGAGCCACGGCCCAGTGCGCGCTGACGATCGGATGCGCCGCATCCGGGAAGCCGGCGGAGGTGTAGAGCAGGACCGAGAGCACGGTCGCCAGGAGCAGCACTCCAGCGCCCACCGCGTCGCGCACGTAGTTCGAGCGCGTGGGCGGTCTCCTCGACCAGCCGGCGTCGAAGGGATCGGCGGCGGCGACGGTGTCGGCACCTCGGGACATGGCGTCCAGAGTACGCGACGGGTTCCCGGCGGGGTCGGGAGACCGCCGCCGGGACCCGCGAGCGTTCTCAGTCGCGTCCGGTGATGCCCCGGGTCGACGTGATCACGTCGCCCATCTTCTTGGCCAGGGCCTCGTAGAACATCGACAGCGGGAACTCGTCGTCCAGCACCGCGTCCGTGAAGCCGCGCGGCGCTCCGAGGAGCACCTCGTCCGGCAGCCCGCGCGCCCAGGCCGAGGCGGGGTGCGGAGTGAGGACCGACGCGATCAGGGCGTGCGCGGCCAGCCAGTGCGCGGTCTTCGGGCGGTCGATCGAGCGCCAGTAGAGCTCGTCGATCGCGTCCGAGAGGGCGACGACCACATCGGCGACGCCGTCCCACTCGAAGGCGAGCCGGGTGTCGGTCCAGTGCAGCACCCCGTTGCGGTGCAGCCAGGCGAACAGCAGCTGCCCGCCCAGTCCGTCGTAGTTGCGCACCCGTGAGCCCGTCAACGGGAAGCGGAACAGGCGGTCGAACAGGATCGCGTACTGCACCGAGCGGGCGCGCTCGGCCAACTGCCCCTCCTCGTCGTCGAGGTGCTCGGCCGCCGCGAGACGGCGCTCGATCGCGACCGATTCGCGGAACGCCGTCAGGTCGCAGCGCAGCTCCTCGAGCGAGTACAGGAAGAACGGCATGCGCTGCTTGATCATGAACGGGTCGAACGGCAGGTCCCCGCGCATGTGGGTGCGGTCGTGGATGAGGTCCCACATCACGAACGCCTCCTCGGACAGGCGCTGGTCGGCGATCAGCCGGCGCGCGTCCTCGGGGAGCTCGAGGCGGGTGATCTCGGCGGCACGGCCGACGACTCGGCGGAACCGGGCCGCTTCGCGATCCGCGAAGATCGCTCCCCAGGTGAAGGCGGGGACCGCGCGCATGGCGACGGTCTCGGGGAAGAGCACGGCGCTGTCCGTGTCGTATCCGGACGTGAAGTCGACGAAGCGAACCGGCACGAACAGCGCGTTGGAGTAGTCGCCGGCCTCGAGCTCGGCGACGAAGCGCGGCCAGACGACCTCGACGAGCACCGCCTCGACGTGGCGCTCGCGGCTGCCGTTCTGCGTCAGCATCGGGAAGACGACGAGGTGGCGCAGTCCGTCGATCCGGTCGAGCTGGGGCTGGAAGGCCTGGAGGGAGTCCAGGAAGTCCGGCACTCCGAAACCCTCGTCGCTCCACCGGCGGAAGTCGACCACGAGCGCCTCCAGGTAGGCGGCGTCGTGCGGGAACGCGGGGGCGAGCGTGCGGATCGCGGTGACGATCCGAGCGAGAGCCGCCCGCGCATCCTCGAGGCGGTCGGGGTCGGCGAGGGAGCCGTCGGCGGCCTGCAGGGGCTGCACGGCAGCGACCGCCGCCGTGAGGTCGAGCCACGCGGAGGAGGACTCGACGCAGTCCTCGAGGACCTCCGGCTCTCCGACGACTGTGCTCTGCACGAACTGCGACATGGTGATCCTCCTCACGCTTCGAATCCCTGGTGGAACGGGTCGGATGCGACCCGACTCCGAGCGTAGGGGCCGTTGCGCGCGCTTTTCTTGCGTGGACCCGGAGCTGCACGGCGAGGTCGGCGCTCGCCGCGCACGCATGCGCCGCTCGGCGCTCGTTCCCAGCTCCGATCAGCGTTCGACCAGGGGTTTCGGAGGTACGACCCCCCGTTCGGGGCTAGATTCCTCCACGGCCCACATCAGCTCCGACAAGGGGTCGAAGATGGGGCGGACATCGCGGCCGCATCCCGAGTGCGGCCATCCGATCGATCGGCCACTCCGAACACCTGGCGGAGGGGCGCGACCGACGGGCCATCCTGAGAGAGAGGATCGGAGCGCGTGACGGGACCCGAACCCGGAAGCGACCACAGAACAGTCAGCATCGATCAGCAGTCCGAGAACATCCGCCTCCTGCCCTGGCCGCAGGCGGACGTCGCCGCACTCAGCGTCACCCGCGCGGAGTCGGACACCGGACACGAGGACGACGGCACCCTGCACGACCGCTACCTGCGCGGTTGGGCCGAGGGCACCGCCTTCTTCTATGTGATCGAGCTCGACGGCGACTGCGTCGGCTCCATCGGCTATTGGTACGGCCACTCGCGCGGCATCGTCGCGTACGAGACGGCCTGGGATCTCGCCCCCGAGGCGAGAGGACGCGGCGTCGCCGCGCGCTCGGTCCGGCTGCTGCTCGAGGAGGCCGCGGCGTTCCCGCTGCCCCGCTTCGTGCACGCCTACGTGCGCACGGACGACGCCGAGGACAGCGCGACGTGCGTCGAGGTCGGCTTCGACCGCGTCGACGTCGTCGAGAAGGGCGAGCCCCCGAGCCTCTACGCGGACTGGGCCTTCGACCTGGCGGCGGTCGCCTAGGGCGCCACTGATTGCGCGGGCATCCCCTGGATCGGGGTGCCCGTGCGCCGGAGCGACCCCGCGAGCGACGTCAGATCCCGTGCCTCGCGAGCCACGGCCGAAGGACCGCGAGGAACTCCTCGGGCCGCTCGACGCTCGGCAGATGAGCAGCCGACTCGAACACGTGCCCCTCGGCACCGGCGATCGTCGAGACGAGGTACTCGAACACGGGGAACGACTCCGACACGTCGTGCGCACCCACGAGCAGGAGCGCCGGCACGTCCAGGTCCACGACCCGGTCGTACGCGGGCGGCTCGAGCGGGATCGGCCGCGGCTTCTCGTGCTCGTGGCCCGCACGCCCCTCGGCGAGCGAGCGCACGGTCCGGACGAAGGAGGGGTCGAGCCCGTCCGGGGAGCGGCCCGGCCCGAAGGCCCACAGCTCCGCCTCCTTCCGCGCGACCTGCGCGTGATCGCCGGTGGTGAGCAGGGCGTCGATCTCGTCGAAGAGGGCGTCCTCCTCCTCCGTCAGCTCCGGATACGGGAACCCGCCGACGCCCGGGCAGATCGCGACGAGTCCGCTCACCCGGTCGGGGTGCGCGATCGCGAGGTCGAGCGCCGCGGAGCCGCCGCGCGAGCAGCCGATGACGACGGCCCGCTCGACCCCGAGGTGATCCAGCACGGCGAGCAGGTCGGCGCGCTCGTCGAAGTCGACGTCGCCGGTGGTCGTGCCGCCGAAGCCGCGGGAGTCCAGGCGCACGACGAGGTGGTCGCGGGCGAGCTCCGGAACCACCGGGTCCCACATCCGGAGGTCCGCGATGCCGGCGTGCACCAGCAGCAGGGCGGGGGAGGAGGCGTGGCCGTCCGCCTCCCAGTGGAGGCTCGCGCCGGGGACGTCGAGATGCGGCATGCCGACACGGTAGGCCGGGCCCCCTCCGGACGCAACGGCGCCGGACCCTAGGCTGAGAGGCGATCCCCGCGAGCACTGCGCTCGCCCGAGCGACGGAGGACACCACGGAGGGCGTGCTCACCGGTTTCGCGATCATCGGCGTGGTGATCGCCGTCGGCTACCTCATCGCCCGCTTCGGGCTCGTGCCTCCGGAGGGACGAGCGGTCCTCTCGCGCATCGCCTTCTTCGTGACGACTCCGGCCCTGCTGTTCACGGTGCTCTCGCGGGCCGATGTGACGGTGCTCTTCTCGTCGTTCCTCCTGGTGTCGCTGAGCACGGTCCTGATCGTCGCCGCGGTCTACGTGCTCGCTTCGCGGCTGTTCTTCCGCCGCCCGCTGCCCGAGACCGTGATCGGCACCGCCTCCTCCGCCTACGTCAACGCGAACAACATCGGGCTGCCCGTGGCGATCTACGTGCTCGGCGACCCGCAGTGGGTGGCCCCGACCCTCCTGCTGCAGCTGCTCCTGCTCGCGCCGACGATCCTCACGGTGCTCGACATCTCCACGAGCGGGCGCACGTCGGTCGGCGCGATCCTGACGCAGCCGCTCCGGAACCCCATGATCATCGCCTCGGCGCTCGGGCTGCTCGTGGCCGTCACGGGGCTGGAGGTGCCGGCGCCGGTGCTGGAGCCGTTCTCGATCATCGGCAACGCCTCCATCCCGCTCGTGCTGATGGCCTTCGGCATGTCCCTACGCGGGCAGCGGCCGCTGGAGGCGGGCCCCGCGCGGGTCGAGGTCGTCGTCGCCTCGACTCTGAAGTCGCTCGTCATGCCCGCGATCGCGTGGACGCTCGGCCGCTTCGTGTTCCAGCTGGACGCCGAGCACCTGTTCGCGGTGACCGTCACGGCCGCCCTGCCGACCGCGCAGAACATCTTCAACTTCGCCTCGCGCTACGACCGCGGAGTGGCCGTCGCCCGCGACACGGCGCTCGTGAGCACGGTGACGGCGGTGCCGGTCCTCATCGCCGTGTCCCTCCTCCTGGGCTGACGCGGCCCGGGCCGCGTCCCGGGCGATCACGGTCGGCCGCAGCCGTGTCGCAGGACGGATGGGGGGCAGTCGCGCGACGACTCCCGCGCCGAGGGTCGCTTAGGCTCTTCCGAATGACCACCACGACGACCTCTCCTCGCGGCGCCTCCGGCGCCCCGCGCCGCCGTCGCCGCGGACTGTGGATCACGCTGAGCATCCTCCTGGTGCTCGTGATCGGCGCGATCGTCGCGGTCCTGCTGGCCGTCCGGACGTACGACAAGGCGATGACGGTGCGCGACAAGCTCACGTCGGCGATCCCGCTCGTCTCGCAGGCCGCCGACCAGCTCACCGGCTTCGACACGGCCGGTGCGCAGGCCACCTCCGGGCAGATCGCGACCCTCACCGGCGAGGCGCGCGACGAGACCGACGACCCGGTGTGGCGTGTCATGGAGGTCGTCCCGATCCTCGGTCCGAACCTCTCGGCCGTGCGCGCGGCGACCGAGATCGCCGACGACGTGTCGGCGAAGATCGTCACTCCGCTCTCGGGAACCTCGCTCGACGTCCTCAAGCCCGTCGACGGCCGGGTCGACCTCGCCGCGATCACCGAGCTCTCGGCCAGGATCGACGTCGCGAAGCAGGTCGTCGACGAGTCGAGCGAGCGGGTGGCCGGGATCGACCGCGGCGCGCTCGTGCCGCAGGTCGCCGAGGCGCTCGACGCCTTCGCCCCCCAGCTCGAGACCGCGACCGAGGCGATGGACCAGGTCCAGCCGATCACCGCGATCCTCCCCGACGCGCTCGGTGCGAGCGGTCCGCGCAACTACCTCGTCATGTTCCAGAACCTCGCCGAGGCGCAGGCGCTGGGAGGCGGCGCCTCCTCGGTCATGCTGCTCCAGGCCGACGCCGGCGCCATCTCGATCACCGAGCAGCAGTCGAGCCAGGACTTCCGCGGGCTCGAGTCGGTGGACGTCGATCAGAGCGCGCTGGACACGTTCGGCGGCAACCTGGCCACGACCTTCAACGTCTCGACCAGCCGCCCCGACTTCCCCACCGCCTCCTCCATCGCGACGCAGTTCTGGGCGCAGAAGTTCCCCGACCAGAAGATCGACGGCGTGCTCGCGATCGATCCCGTCGCACTGTCGTACCTGCTCGACTCCACCGGTCCGGTCGCCTTGACCGACGGCTCCGTCCTGACGAGCGAGAACACCGTGTCGACGCTGCTGAACGAGGTCTACTTCCGCTACCCCGCCTCGACGGTCGGCGACCGGACCGACGCGTTCTTCTCGGAGGCGAGCGCGACGGTGCTCGGCAAGATCCTCAGCGGGGACATGGAGCCGACCCGCATGCTCCCGGCGATCGTCAAGTCGGTCGAGGAGAGCCGGATCCTGGCCTACAGCACGGATCCCGACGAGCAGGCGCTCCTCGCCCCGACCCCGATCGCGGGCATCCTCCCCACCGTCAACGACGCCACGACCACGACGGGCGTCTTCTTCCAGGACGCCTCCATCGGCTCGAAGATGGACTACTACCTCGACACCGCGGTGACGCAGTCGAGCGCGAACCGCTGCGCCGCCTCCGGTGCGACGTTCACCACCCAGGTGACGCTGACCAACACGATCTCCCGCCAGGTGGCGCGCACCCTTCCGTCCTACGTGGCGGCGAACGGAGGCGACGGCAGGTTCCCGCGCGGCGACTTCGTCACGAACGTCTACGTCTACGGCCCTCCCGGCACGACCGTGTCGGGAGCGAGCTGGGGCTCCGAGCTCGGCGACGTCGTGCAGACGAGCGACGACCTCGGTCGACCGGTCTCGAAGGTCGCCGTGCAGCTGTCGCCCGGCGAGTCCGCCACCGCCACGATCACGTTCACGGCGGGCGCCGCCTCCGGCTTCGGTGAGCAGGCCGTGCGCGTCACCCCGATGATCAACGCGACCGACGTCACCCTCGTCCCCGACCCCAGCTGCGCCGGCTGACCCGTCGGCCGCCCGCTCGCCTGCCTGAAGAGGATGCCGCCTTCTCTGCTGGTCGAGTAGCCCCGGAGGGGCGTATCGAGACCCACGTTCCCGCTGCCTGCTGGTCGAGTAGCCCCGGAGGGGCGTATCGAGACCCACGTTCCCCGAGGTCCGGCCCGACCCGCCCGCTCAGGCCAGAGCAGACCCCGGGATCGCACTCGTGACCAGCCAGGACGCCAGGAACGCCGTGCCGACGCACAGCGCGAAGCCGACCAGTGGCACCCAGAACGCCCGTCGGCCCACGAGGTAGCGCACGACCGTCACAGCCACCGCGATCAGCGTCAGCACCGGCGGGCCGAGCAGGGCGAGCGAGACGCCCCAGTCGATCCGGTCGAAGTCGCACGCGATGTTCCGCCCCTCGCACTGCGCGGGGAACACCGAGAGGACGGCGGCGAGGTAGCCGAGCACGATCGCCACGAGTCCGAGCCCCAGGCAGCCGAGGATCGAGAGCACGAGGTCCCAGCGGCGCCGGCGCGGGCGCCCGGCCTCCAGCACCTCGCGGACGGTGCGGTAGGCGTCCGTCCGCAGCTCGTCGTGCGCGCGACCGGCGGGGCCGGGCCGGGCGGCCGGGCGCGGTGCCGCGGGCCGGGCGGAGGAGGAGCCGTCCGCGGCCGCGCGCGCCCGCTTCTTCTTCGAGGAGGCCATCGTCAGAAGATCATGGGCCGGTCGTCGTCGAGGGTCGTCTCGAGATCGAGGTCGACCACCACGGGGACGTGGTCGCTCGGGGCGTCGCCCTTGCGCTCGTCGCGGTGGATCGACGCGGCCGTGACCAGCTCGCCGAACGCGTGCGAGCCGAGGACGAAGTCGATCCGGAGGCCCTCGTTGCGCGGGAAGCGCAGCTGCTTGTAGTCCCAGTAGGTGTACCCCTCGGGCACGAGCGGGCGCACGACGTCGCTCAGTCCGGCCGCCTCGAACGCGGCGAACGCCTCTCGCTCGGGGATCGAGACGTGCGTGGACCCGGGGCCCAGCGACGGGTCGCCCACGTCGCTGTCGAGCGGAGCGACGTTCCAGTCGCCCACGAGCGCGAGCGGCAGATCGGGCTGTGCGGTCAGCCACTCGCGGGTGCTCGCCTCGAGGGCGGCGAGCCACGCGAGCTTGTAGAAGTAGTGCGGGTCGCCGACGGCGCGGCCGTTGGGCACGTAGAGGCTCCAGACGCGGACGCCGTCGACGGTGGCGCCGATCGCGCGGGCCTCCAGGGGGAGCGAGCCGTCCTCGGCGGGGGCCTTGGCGAAGCCGGGCATGCCGGGGAAGCCGACCTGCACGTCCTCCATCGGGAGGCGGGAGGCGATGCCCACGCCGTTCCACTGGCTGATCCCCGCCATCTCGACGTGGTATCCCGCCTCGGCGAAGGCCTCGTGCGGGAACTGCTCGGGCTTGCACTTCAGCTCCTGCATGGCGAGCACGTCGACGTCCTCGCGGACCAGCCAGTCGACGACGCGGCCCGTGCGGGCCCGGATGGAGTTCACGTTCCACGTGGCGATGCGCATCCTCGAAGTGTAGGAGCCGCCGCCGACAGGACGGTGCGGGCGGTGGTGGGCGACCGGATGCGGCCCGCTCGTCGGTCATCCGCCCGACGGATTGCGCAACCGGTGTCGGTGGTCGATGGTTGTCTGTGCGCCGTCCCGATCGGCGCCACCCGCGTCGTCCTCGGCGCCGCCGCCCGCGGTCGCCGCTCCTCCTTCCGTCGCCCTCCGCCGTCACCCGATCCGCCCGGTCGCCGTCTGCACGGGATCCTCCGATCACGACAGCCGTCCCTCCGGATCGGCCCGTCGCCCCTCCCCGCACTCCCCACCCCGTCTCGAGGAACCCCGTGATCCTGCTCCGACTCGCGTCGTCCTACGCGAAGCCCTACTCCCGCTGGATCGCGGCGGTCGTCGTGCTGCAGCTGATCTCGACGCTCGCGGCGCTGTACCTGCCGAGCCTCAACGCGGAGATCATCGACCAGGGCATCGGCACCGGCGACACCGACTTCATCTGGTCGACCGGCGTGACCATGCTGGGCGTCTGCCTCGTCCAGGTCGTCACCGCGATCGGGGGCGTCTACTTCGGCGCTCGCACCGCCATGGCGGTCGGGCGCGACCTGCGCCGCGACGTGTACCGCCGCGTCGACTCCCTCAGCGGGCTCGAGGTCGGCCGATTCGGCACGGCCACCCTCATCACCCGCGGCACGAACGACGTGCAGCAGGTGCAGATGCTCGTGCTGATGACCCTCAACTTCATGGTCTCGACCCCGATCATGTGCATCGGAGGCATCGTCTTCGCGCTGCGCGAGGACGTCGGCCTCTCGTGGCTGGTCTGGGTCTCGGTGCCGGTGCTGTTCGTCGTCGTCGGCGTGCTGGTCTTCCTCCTGCTGCCGCTGTTCCGCCTCATGCAGGACCGCATCGACGGCATCAACGGGGTGCTGCGCGAGCAGATCACGGGCATCCGCGTCGTGCGCGCCTTCGTGCGGGAGCCGTTCGAGTCCGAGCGCTACCGCCGCGCGAACGCCGCGATCACCGAGGTGTCGATCAAGGTCGGCAACATCTTCGTGCTGATGTTCCCGGCGATCATGATGATCCTGCACCTGGCCACCGCCGCCGTGCTCTGGTTCGGCGGGCAGCGCGTCGACGCGGGTCAGATGCAGATCGGCTCGCTGACCGCGTTCCTGCAGTACCTCCTGCAGATCCTCACCGCGGTGATGATGGGCGTCTTCATGGTCATGATGATCCCGCGTGCGGTGGTCTGCGCCGAGCGGATCGACGAGGTGCTGACCACGCGCACCAGCCTGACCACGCCCGAGGGCGGCGCCGACGCGCCCACCTCCGGCCGGGTCGAGTTCGACGGGGTCGTCTTCGGCTACCCCGGTGCCGAGCGGCCGGTGCTGTCGGGCGTCGATCTCGTCGCGGAGCCGGGTCGCACGACCGCCATCGTCGGCTCGACCGGTGCCGGCAAGACCACGCTGCTGGGCCTCGTGCCGCGCCTCTTCGACCCGCAGGAGGGGTCGGTCACGATCGACGGAGTGCCGGTCTCCTCCCTCGACCGCGCCCAGCTCGCCCGGGTCATCGGCCTCGTGCCCCAGCGCCCGTACCTCTTCTCGGGCACGATCGCCTCGAACCTCCGCTTCGGGCGGCCCGAGGCCACCGACGCCGAGCTCTGGGAGGCCCTGCGCATCGCCCAGGGCGAGGACTTCGTCCGCAGCAAGGAGCACGGTCTCGACGAGCCGGTCTCGCAGGGCGGCACGAACGTCTCGGGCGGTCAGCGGCAGCGGCTCTGCATCGCGCGGGCTCTCGTCGCCCGGCCCCGCGTCTACCTCTTCGACGACTCGTTCTCGGCGCTCGACGTCGCGACCGATGCGCGACTGCGCGAGTCCCTCGCCGCGGCGACCACCGACGCGACCGTGATCATCGTCGCGCAGCGCGTGTCGACCATCCGGCACGCCGACCAGATCGTCGTGCTCGACGCCGGTCGCGTGGTCGGCCGCGGCACCCACGACGACCTGCTCGAGACGAACGCGACCTACCGCGAGATCGTCGAATCGCAGCTGAGCACCGAAGGGGTGGCCTGAGATGGCGCGCGTCCGCGACGCAGTGGAGGAGCAGCCGGCCGAGCCGGAGTCGCTCGCACCCGAGTACGAGCCCGGCGAGGCCGACGGCGGCATGTTCGGCGACGGGCCGCCCGCCCGCAAGGCCCAGCACTTCTGGCCCTCCGCGAAGCGGCTCTTCAGCCTGCTCGGCCCCGAGAAGGCCCGGATGATCGTGGTCGTCGCGCTGGTCTCGGCGTCGGTCGTCCTCACCGTGATCGCGCCCAAGATCCTCGGCCAGGCGATGGACACGATCTTCAACGGCGTGATCGGGTCGCAGCTCCCCGCCGGAGTCCCGCTCGAGCAGATCATCGAGCAGCAGCGCGCCTCGGGCAACGGCACGTTCGCCGACATGCTCTCCAAGACCGACATCGTTCCCGGCGAGGGCATCGACTTCGTCGTGCTCGGCCGGCTCATCATCATCGTGCTGCTGATGTACGTGGTCGCCTCGGTGCTGATGTGGGCCCAGGGGTTCCTCCTCAACGGCCTCGTGATGCGCGTGGTCTACGGACTGCGGCAGGACATCGAGGCCAAGCTCAACCGCCTCCCGCTGCGCTACTTCGACACTCGTCAGCGCGGCGACGTCATGTCGCGCGTCACGAACGACGTCGACAACATCCAGACGGCGCTCCAGCAGGCCTTCTCGCAGCTCGTGCAGTCGGTGCTGACGATCATCGGCATCGCGGCGATGATGTTCATCGTCTCGTGGCAGCTCGCGCTGATCGCCCTGATCTCGCTCCCGCTGTCCGGCGTCATCGCGGGAGTCATCGGCGCGCGCTCGCAGAAGCTGTTCGCCGCGCAGTGGAAGAACACCGGCGCACTGAACGGCCACATCGAGGAGTCGTTCTCGGGCCTCGAGATCGTCCGCGCCTTCGGCCGCGACCGCGAGATGCTCGAGGAGTTCGACCGGCGCAACGACGACCTCTACACGGCCTCGTTCGGCGCCCAGTTCGTGTCGGGCATGATCATGCCCGCGATGACCTTCGTGTCCTACCTGTCCTACGTCCTCATCGCGGTCGTCGGCGGGCTCCGGGTGGCGTCGGGGCAGCTGACCCTCGGAGACGCGACCGCGTTCATCCAGTACTCGCGCGAGTTCACCCAGCCGGTGACCCAGCTGGCGAGCATGGCCAACATGCTGCAGTCGGGCGTCGCCTCGGCCGAGCGCACCTTCGAGCTGCTCGACGCCGACGAGCAGGACGCCGAGACCGTCACCGACTCGCTCCCCGAGCGCACCGACGGCCACGTCGAGTTCCAGGACGTCTCGTTCTCGTACGACCCGGAGCAGCCGCTGATCGAGGGGCTCTCGTTCTCGGCCCAGCCCGGGCAGACCGTCGCCATCGTCGGTCCGACCGGCGCGGGCAAGACCACCCTCGTGAACCTCGTGATGCGCTTCTACGAGCTCACGGGCGGGCGGATCCTGCTCGACGGCGTCGACATCACCCGCCTCGCCCGCGGCGACCTGCGTTCGCGGGTCGGCATGGTCCTCCAGGACGCGTGGCTCTTCGAGGGCACCATCCGCGAGAACATCCGCTACGGCCGGCTCGACGCCACCGATGACGAGATCGCCGACGCGGCCCGCGCGACGATGGTCGACCGCTTCGTGCAGCAGCTGCCCGACGGCTACGACACGGTGCTCGACGCCGACGGCGGCAGCGTCTCGGCCGGAGAGCGCCAGCTGATCACGATCGCGCGCGCGTTCCTCGCGAACCCGTCGCTCCTCATCCTCGACGAGGCGACCTCGTCGGTCGACACCCGCACCGAGTTGCTGGTGCAGCACGCGATGGCGGCGCTGCGCACCGACCGCACGTCGTTCGTCATCGCGCACCGGCTGTCGACCATCCGCGACGCCGACACGATCCTCGTGATGGAGGCGGGGCGCATCGTCGAGCAGGGTGCTCACGACGAGCTCCTGCGCCGCCGCGGCGCCTACTACGAGCTCTACATGACCCAGTTCCGCGGAGGGAGCGACGAGCAGACTGGGGCGGCCTCGCCCGCGGGCCTCCCCGGAGGCGTCGAGACCGCCCCGTAGAGTGGCCCTGTGAACGACGCACGCCAGCAGCTCATCGAGTACATCGGCTCCGACGCCGTCTTCCACGGGGACTTCACCCTGACGAGCGGTAAGAAGGCGAGCTACTACGTCGATCTCCGCCGGGTCAGCCTCGACCACCGGGTCGCCCCGCTGATCGGGCAGGTCATGCTCGACCTCATCGCGCCGATCGAGCGCGTCGACGCCGTCGGCGGACTGACCATGGGCGCCGACCCCATTGCGTCGGCGATCCTGCACCAGGGCGCCGCCCGCGGGCTCGCCTACGACGCGTTCGTCGTGCGCAAGGAGCCGAAGGACCACGGCCGCGGTCGGCAGGTCGAGGGCCCCGACCTCGAGGGCAAGCGCGTCGTCGTCGTCGAGGACACCTCCACCACCGGCGGCTCGCCGCTGAAGGCCATCGAGGCGCTGCTGAAGGTCGGCGCCGAGATCGCCGGAGTCGCCGTCGTCGTCGATCGCGCGACGGGTGCGCGCGAGATCATCGAGGACGCCGGCTACCCGTACTTCGCCGCGATCGGGCTGGCCGACCTCGGGCTGAGCTGATGGTCGACGACGGCAACCGCGGACGCGGCGACCACTCCGAGGGCGAGGACCGCCCGAAGGAGCCGGAGCGCCAGGTCGGCGGCAGCGAGTGGCTCCTGCAGCAGCTCAGCGGCGGACGGCTGAAGAGCATCTTCGACGCGCCGCGCGCTACCCCGACCGGATCCGAGTGGAAGCCCGTCGATCCGCAGTCCGCACCCGCTGCGCCGTCCGAGTCCGAGGAGGCCGAGTCGGCGTCGGAGGAGTCGTCCGACGCGTCGGAGCAGACCGACGGTGCTCCTGACGAGTCCGCACTCGAGGAAGCCGCGCCGGAGGGAGCCGCACCGGAGCATCCTTCCCAGGCGGCCGGCCGTGACGAGCCCCAGGCGACGACCGTGCACGTGCCGCCGCTCGTCGCGGCCGAGGCCTCTGCTCCGCCGGAGCCGACCCTGGTCCTCGAACCGACGCCGCCGCTGCAGACCTCAGGGGCTGCGGAGGAGCGCGAGGAGGAATCCCGCCCGGAGCGCGAGCCCGACTCGGCCGACGAGCCCGATGCCAACCGCCCGCCCGCTCCGGCCCCGGAGCCCGAGCGCCCCGCGGATCCCGAGGCGGAGGCCGTCGTCGACCGCGGACCGGCTCCTGAGCCGGAGCAGACCGCGCCGCCTGTGCGCCCGCAGCCGCGCTTCGACGCCGCGCGCCGCGACCCTGCCGAGCGCGCCTCGACCCCGCGCTCGGCGCCTCCCATCGCCGGGCCTCTCGCGCCCAGCGCACCTCCCGTCGCTCGCGACGCCCAGCAGCCCGAGGAGCCGCGCGACGACCGTCCCGCCGGGGCCACCGCGCCCTCGCAGCGCGACACCGCGCCGAACGGCACCGTCTACCAGTGGCCCGACCCTCGCGGCGGCTGGGACGCGCCTCCCGTCTGGGAGGACGTCGTCACTCCGCCCGCCGATGCGGACGACGACGACGCGGGCGACGAGGAGCTCTGGCGGGGCACCGCGTTCGCCTGGAATCTCGAGCCGACGGACTCGGGTGATCCCGCCGATCCGTCCGCTGCTCGCGACGCCGCCTCCGCCGAGGGTGCCGATGCTCCGTTCAGCACGACGCCGGCGACGGCGCACGCGAACGCCGCCGGCGAGAAGACGCCCCGGTCCAGGCCCGCCCGCGAGAAGGCTCCCCGCGAGAAGGCTCCCCGCGAGAAGGCTCCACGCGAGAAGGCCCCGCGCGCCGCACGGCAGAAGACCCCTCGCGCGGACGCCCCGGCGCCGAGCGGCCCCACCACGGCCGGCATCGCCACCGAGCCCCCCAGCATCGCCCCGCTCTCGCCGCCGTCCCCCGGGCGGACGGCGGGACGTCGCCGACTCCTGATCGCCCTGATCGCGGTCGGGGTCGTCGTGATCCTCGCCGTCCTCGCGGCCATCGGCTACGCCGTCGCGTCAGCGAACCGTCCCGAGGCCGCGGTGCCGGTCGCGACCCAGGCGCCGAGCGAGGAGGCAAGCGCGACTCCGGAGCCCACCGCGGTGCTGCCGACGGTCGGACCCCTGCCCGCCGGCACCTACGCGTGGAGCGCCCTCCTCGGCGGGGAGTGCCTGCAGCCGTTCGACTCCGTCTGGGCCGAGGAGTTCACCGTGGTCGACTGCGCCGCGCCGCACGCCGGCCAGCTGGTCGCTGCCGAGCCGCTGACCGAGACGGTGTTCCCCGGATCCGATGCGCTCGCGCTCTCGGTCGCCTCGCTCTGCCAGGCCGCCGGAGTCGTGGACGTCGCGGCGGCCGAGACCTACGGCGACGTCCAGGTCTCGGCCTCGTTCCCGGTCACGCAGGAGCAGTGGGACGCGGGCGAGCGCCGCTCGTTCTGCTTCGTGGACCGCGCGGGCGGCGGCGAGCTCGTCGGCTCGCTCGCCGGCACGCCCGCGGGCTGAGTCAGACCAGGCTGCAGCCGTACGGCCCGGCGTCCGTCCCCCACAGCCTGAGGGGCACGTCGAGCAGAGGCCCGACGTGCGCGAGCTCGACGACGTCGGTGCCGTTGCCCACCTCGAAGGTGAGGCTCGCGTTCGCACCGCGCACGGTGTACACGTCCACGCCCGCCGGGTCGTCGGTGCCGGTCACCTGCGCCGCGCCCGCGAGCGCCGCTTCGAGTTCGGCGCGCGTGGAGCCGATGCCGGCACCGCCCGCGCTCCGGAGTGCCGGGCTGCTCACGAGGATCAGCCGCAGCGGAGCGGTCTCCTCGTCGGCGAGGAGTCCGAACGGGAACCGCCCCAGCACTCCCGCCTGCGTCTCGTCGGGGTAGTTCGGCACCCAGCGGCCGGGCGCTCCGTCGACCTCGACGCCCGCCTCCGTCCAGGCCGGGGTGCAGAAGTCCGCGTCGAACACGGCGAGGGCCGCTGCGCCGGCACCCCTCGGGATCGGCTGCCCGACGATCAGCGAGGCGGATCCGGCGGGCGCGATCAGCCCGTCCGGAGTGAGCACGAGGTCGCTGAGCGCGGGAGGCGAGGCCTGCGCACCCGGGCCGGTGGTCGCGCCTCCGGTCGGCACCCCGGCGCTCGGAGCGGTGGTCGTCGGCGCCGCGCTCGGATCAGCGGCCCCCGGCGTCGCGCTCGGATCCGTGGCGTCGGGCACAGGAGCCGCCGTCCCCGCGGCGCTCGGGGTCGAGGGGGCGCGCGTCGCCGGCTCGGCGCACCCGGCCAGGGCGAGCAGCACCGCGGCCGTCGCGACTCCGGCGCGCAGAGCGGGGTGGAAGCGGGTCATGGTCGTCTCCTCGCGGGAGACGTTCTCGGCGTGCCCCTGCGTCAGTATCCCCGGCGTCGAGGGCCCGAGGGAACCGGCCGCCCCTGCTTGTAGGGTTGCCGATCGTGGACGAGAACGAGAGGCCAGCCGGGACCGGCCCCGCGCCCTCCGTCGAGGCGACGACCAACGGTGCGGGCCCGTGGATCGGCGAGCCTCCCGAGGACGAGCGGCTGGATCCGGAGCTGCTCGCGCACGGCGACGCCCGCAACGTGATCGACCGCTTTCGCTACTGGCGGATGGAGGCGATCGTCGCCGAGCTCGACCGCTCCCGCCACCCGTTCCACGTGGCCGTCGAGAACTGGCAGCACGACATGAACATCGGCTCGATCGTGCGCAGCGCCAACGCGTTCGGAGCCCGCGGGGTCCACATCGTGGGCCGGCGCCGCTGGAACAAGCGCGGCGCGATGGTGACCGACCGCTACCAGCACGTGCAGCACCACGAGACGGTCGCCGAGCTCGTCGAGTGGGCGCGGGCGGAGGGACTGCCGCTGATCGCGATCGACAACGTGCCCGGCTGCGTCCCGATCGAGACCTTCGCGCTGCCCGAGCGCTGCGTCCTGCTCTTCGGTCAGGAGGGGCCGGGCCTGTCGGACGAGGCGATCGCCGCCTCCGAGGCCGTGCTCGAGATCTCGCAGTTCGGCTCGACGCGCTCGATCAACGCGTCGGCGGCCGCGGCGGTCGCGATGCACGCCTGGGTGCTGCAGCACGTCCGCTTCTGAGCGCGAGAAACCGCGGGTCAGACCACGACGTCCGGCGGGAACTCCGACTCGAGGGGCTCGCCCGACAGCAGCTCGTGCACGCCGCTGAGCACCTCGTCGGGGCGGAACGGGTAGCGCTCGATCTCGGCGGCGTCGCTGATCCCGGTCATCACGAGCACCGTGTGCAGGCCCGCCTCGATGCCGGCGACGATGTCGGTGTCCATCCGGTCGCCGATCATGCCGGTGTTCTCGCTGTGCGCACCGATCTTGTTCATCGCCGAGCGGAACATCATCGGGTTCGGCTTGCCGACGACGTACGGGTCCTTGCCGGTGGCCTTGGTGATCAGCGCGGCGATCGCTCCCGTCGCGGGCATGACGCCCTCGGAGCTCGGCCCGGTCGCATCCGGGTTCGTCACGATGAACCGGGCCCCGCCGATGATCAGGCGGATCGCCTTCGTGATCGCCTCGAAGCTGTAGTTGCGGGTCTCGCCGACGACGACGTAGTCGGGGGAGGTCTCGGTCATGATGAAGCCGGCCTCGTGGAGCGCGGTCGTGATGCCCGCCTCCCCGATCACGAACGCACTGCCGCCGGGCATCTGCGAGGCGCAGAAGTCGGCGGTGGCGAGCGCGCTCGTCCAGATGCGCTCCTCCGGCACGTGCAGCCCCGAGGCGCGCAGGCGCGCGGCCAGGTCGCGCGGAGTGAAGATCGAGTTGTTGGTGAGCACCAGGAACGGGACGCCCGCGTCGGTCCACTCCTGGATCAGCTCGGGCGCGCCGGGGAGCGCCTTGTTCTCGTGCACGAGCACGCCGTCCATGTCGGTGAGCCAGGCCTCGACCTCGCCGCGATGTGCTGCCATGCCCCCGATGCTATCTCCGGCGCCAGCGTCTGAGCCGTCTCGGCGTCACCCGATCAGGGACGGCTGCAGATCGCGCAGGGTGCGGAACCGCGTCATGCGGACCACTCCGATCGCCGCGAGGGCCAGACCGCCGACCAGCCAGCAGAGCAGCACGAGGGAGTCGTGCAGCGCCGCGCCGCCGTCGCCGCCGTACATCAGCTGCCGCACGGCGTCGGTGGCGAAGCCCATCGGCAGCACGTGGTGCAGCGCGGCGAGCTGCCCGGGGAGGGTCTGCCAGGGGAACGTGCCGCCCGCAGTCACGAGCTGCACCACCATCAGCACCAGGCCGAGGAACTGTCCGACGCTCCCCAGCCAGACGTTGAGGGCCAGGATCATCGCGGCGAACGTCAGCGAGGCGAGGGCCATCACCCCGTAGACGCCGAGCGGCGAGGCGACGTCGAAGCCGAGGGCGAGCGAGATGATCGCGAACAGCCCGGCCATCTGGACCACTCCGAGCAGGCCCGGGGTCAGCCAGCCGGCGAGGGTGATCCGGAGGGGCGAGTGCAGCGCGGTGATCGCGCGGCGCGAGACCGGCTTCACGATCAGGAACAGGGCGTAGATGCCGATCCAGCCGGCGAGGCTCGCGAAGAACGGAGCCAGCCCGGCGCCGTACGTGCCGGCCGAGGCGACCTCGCTCCTGTCCACGGCCACCGGGTCGGCGATGGCGGAGGCCTGCGCCGCCTGCTGCTCGGCCGAGCGGTCGGGGATCGCGACGACGCCGTCCTCGAGGCCGTCACGGAGCGTGGTGGCGCCGGTGGTGAGGTCGCCGAGCCCGGTGGTGAGGTCGCCGAGTCCGTCGCGCAGGGCCGTCGAGCCGTCGAGGAGGGAGGAGGCGCCGTCGCGGACGGTCGCGGCCCCGTCGGCGGCGGACTGCGCCCCGTCGGCGGCGGTGGCGGCTCCGCTCGTCAGCTGCGACGAGCCGTCGGCCGCGCTCGCGATGCCCGCGGCGAGGGCCGGAGTCGCGTCGGCGAGGGCCTGCGCGCCGGTCGCGACCTGCGTCGCTCCTCCGGCGAGCCGGTCGATCAGCGCGACCTGGCCCTGCGCCTGCGCGTTCGCGGCCAGGGTGTCGTCGCCGAGCGGATCCAGCAGCGCGAGCACCTCCGCGATGCGCGCGGGATCCAGTCCAGACTCCTGCAGGCTCGCCTCGATGTCGCCGCGGATCACGGGGACGCTGTCGGCCACCTGCTGGGAGGCGGCGCCCACGGCGTCGGCCTGCGCGGCGAGGGCGGAATCGCCCGCGGCGACCTGCGCGGCGCCCTCGGCGAGGGTCGCGGTCTGCGCGGGTAGATCGGCCGTGGCGCCGCGCAGCTGCTGCAGGCCCGCGTCGAGCGTGCCGCTCCCGTCGGCGAGCTGCTGCACTCCGCCGGCCACCTGCGCGGTGCCGTCGGCGAGCGAGGACGCTCCGTCGGAGAGCTGCGCGGCCCCGTCGGCGAGGGTGCCGGCGCCGTCCTGCGCGGAGGCGGCTCCGCTCGAGAGGGTCGTCGCGCCGTCGACGAGCTGCGAGCCGCCGTCGACCGCCGTCGAGAGGTCGCCGCGGATCGTCGCGAGGCCCACGAGGAACTGGGCGGCCGCCTCCTCGTCGACCTTCTCGACGATGGAGGCGCGCAGCGTCTTCGCGGCCTGCTCGCCGATCGTGCTCGCGAGGTAGCTCGTGGCGTCGTTGGTGGTGAGGACGACGCTGGCGCGGTAGGGCGCGTCGCTGCCGCTCGAGGCGAGGGCGGCCGAGAAGTCCGCAGGCAGGGTGACGCTGAAGTCGTAGGTGCCGTCGTCGACTCCGGAGGCGGCCTCGGTCGACGAGACGCGGTGCCAATCGAACGCGTGGTCCTCGAGGAGCTGGTCGGCGACCTCGTCGCCCGTGTTCGTGGCGGTGCCGTCGTCGGCGGTCGTGCCGGCGTCGTCGACGACCAGGGCCACCGGGACGTCGGGCAGCTTCGCGTACGGGTCCTGGTTGGCCCAGAGGTACAGGCCGCCGTAGAGGATCGGCACGAGCATCAGCGCGATCAGCGCGAGGCGGGCCATCGGGGTGGCGGTGAGGCGGCGCAACTCCGCCTGGATCATCTGGGGGACGCGGATTCTCATGAGCGGGTGTCGTCGATCGGGTCGGGGGTGGTGCCGGGGAAGTGCGAGGGGGCGAGGGCGCGGTGGAGAGCGCCGGCGGTCTCCTCCTCGACGCCGTCCTCGAGGGTCGCGAGGGCGGTGGGCGGTGCGGGGTCGAACTGCGTGCGGAGGAGATCCGTCGCGGCGATGGCCGAAGCGGAGGCGGTGCCCGCGATCACGAGGACGGCCGGCCCGCGCGCGGCGAGCTCCTTGGCGAGCGCCCACCACGCGGCGGGGTCGCCGCCGTGGCGGTCGGGCGAGACGATCACGAGCGCCTCCACCCCCTCGCGCAGCAGCGCGAGCTCGGCGAGCACGCGGACGCGCTCGAGCGCGGGGAGCTCGGACACCGGTCGGCGCGCGAGGTCGGCGACGCCGAGCGCCTCGAGCGCGCGCGAGACGGCGCGCGGGTGCGAGGAGCGTCCGGCGAAGACGAGCTCCTCGGAAGCCATTCCGGCGAGGGTCACGTCGGGGGCGGGCTCGCTGACCGCCGGGGCGTCGACCAGGGCGACCGCGGCGCGCATCCGCTTCGGGTCCTCGGCTCCGTCGACGGTGATGCGCCCGCTGTCGGGGCGCATCCGCCCGCTCGCGAGGAGGCCGAGGACCGTGGGGCGCTGCTCCGTCTCGGTGAGGGCGAGGGTCGCCGATCCGCTCGAGAACGTCAGCGAGACGGCCGGGAGCGCTCCGCCCTTGGCGACGTCGTGCAGCTCGATCCTCACGAGCGGGCCTCCTCGGCGGCGACCCGGGCGGCGAGCGCGTCGGCGTCGGTCCAACCGAAGCCCGCGATCGCGAGGACGTCGACCATGACGAGGCGCTCGGCCTCCGCCTCGCCGAGATCGGAGTCGGCGGCCTCGTCGAGCACCGCGATCGCCGCGTCCTCGACGAGTCGCGCCAGGCGACCGGCGTCGAGATCGGGGCGGAAACGGCCGGAGGCGATGCCGCGGGCGGCGGTCTCGCGCAGCTGGGCGCGCACGGGCTCGAGCGTCTGGGCGACGAGCTCGGCGAAGGGGGAGCGCAGGGCGGAGCGGGCGGGGACGCGGATCGACTCGACCTCGCGCCACATCCGCGAGCCGATCAGCGCGAGCTCGCACGCCGGGTCCTCGTGCCGCACCGGAGCGAGGACCGCGGCGATCCGCGCGGCTCCCTCGCGGAACACGGTGGTGAGGAGCTCCTCGCGGGAGGAGAAGTGGCCGTAGACGGTGCGGCGCGTCACTCCGGCCTCGCTCGCGATCGCCTCGAGCGAGGCGTCGGAGTCGGTGCGGAGGAGGGTCCGCGCGGCGAGGAGGATCGCGGCGCGGTTGTCGGCCGCATCGCGTCGGGGTGCTCTGCTCGTGGTCACCCGTCCATCGTACGAAGTTGCACACTACTGTGCAAGATCAAGTGGCCTCCACGGTGACGCCCCAGGAGGACGGGGTTAGCCTGAAGACATGAACGGCGAGAACCTGCTGGGCCCCGAACCGACCCTCCTCCCCGAGGACCCCGCGGTCACCGCGGCCCTCGCGAAGCACGCGACCCCGGGAGCCGTCGAATTCGCCGCCCTCGCCGCCGCCCACCCGCGCTCCCCGCTGGCCTGGGCACTCCTCGCCGACAGCGTCTGGGGCATCGACGCGGCCCTGCCGTCCTACGCCTACGCCCGCGTCGGCTACCACCGCGGCCTCGACCTCCTCCGCACCGCCGGCTGGCGCGGACAAGGCCCCATCCCCTGGCGCCACGGCCCCAACCGCGGCTTCCTCCTCGCCCTCTACGCCCTCCGCCGCGCCGCCGAATCGATCGGCGAGACCGACGAGGTCCAGCGCCTCACCACCTTCCTCCAGCAGGCCGACCCGGCCGCCATCCCCGAGATCGAGCGGTACCACGAGGACGCGTTACCCCCCACCGCCGCCATAGTCATCCTCGGCGAGGACTGATCGGCGCCCGGTCACGGCGCTCGCGGCGTTGTCGTCGGTCGCCGTAGCTCCCGCTACGACTCCCTCCTCCGCCTTGCGATCACCGCAACCGGACGCCGATCAGCCACCTTCTGGAGAGCGGGAGGCGCCGTGCCTGCGGCACGAGCGGGAGGTGCCGTGCCTGCGGCACGAGCGGGAGGTGCCGTGCCTGCGGCACGAGCGGGAGGTGCCGTGCCTGCGGCACGAGCGGGAGGTGCCGTGCCTGCGGCACGAGCGGGGCGGGACGGCGAGCCGCCCCTTGCTGGTCGAGTAGCCGCGGAGCGGCGTATCGAGACCCACGTCTTCCGGACGGGACGCTGCAGCCTCGCGAGTAAGGCTGGACGCGACGACGCGGACGGATTCCGGCCGATCGTCGTGCTCAGCCTCAGCTGTGCAGGCCTCGTCCGTGAGACCTGACCGACGCGGGCCCTCAGCGGCGGCGGAGGGACGCGGCGGTGGCCAGGGTCAGGAGGGCGCCGAGGGCGGCGGAGGCGGCGGTGACGGTGAAGCCGGACTGGGGGCCGAGGGACTCGACGGCGAGGCCGCTGAGGGAGGAGCCGGCGGTCACTCCGATCGCGAGGCCGGTGGGGGGCCAGGCCAGGGCCTCGGTGAGGCGGGCGCGGGGGGAGATCGTCTCGACGAGGCTCGAGCCGGTGATGAGGAGCGGGGAGGTCGCGAGGCCCGCGAGGAACGCGAGCACGGCGAGGACGGGCAGGGAGCCCGAGAAGACCAGCACGGGCACGACGACGCCGAACGCGACACCCGCGACGACGAAGCGCGAGAGCGGGCTGCCGGGCAAGTGCGCGGCGCCGACGACGACTCCGGTGAGCACGCTGCCGATGCTGTAGACCGACAGCAGGAGGCCCGACGCGGCATCCGCACCGGCGGCCTCCGCCGTCGCGATCGCGGCCACGTTGAACGAGCCGAAGACGCCTCCGATCGTCGCGAACACGGCGACCACCCCGATCAGTGCCGCGGGCAGGCGCACGGGCACCGCCCTGCCTGCGGGGGAGCGCACCGCGAGCGGGGGCTGCGTCCGCACCTGCGCGAGCAGCGAGCCGCTCCCGATCACTCCGATCGCGAGGCCCACGAGCACGCCCGCCGCCGGATGCACGAGGGAGGCGAGCAGGGTCACGACCGGCGGAGCGACGACGAACGCCGCCTCGTCGGCCACCGATTCGACCGAGTAGGCGGTGTGCCGCAGCCCGGGGTCCGACGTCGCGGCGCTCCACCGCGAGCGCACGGCAGAGCCGATATCGATCACGGCGAGTCCGGCGAGGACCGCGAGGGCGAACCAGCTCCAGACCGGCGCGCCGAGCAGCACGGCGGCGACGAGTCCGAGCGACGCCGCGACGAGCACCGGGAGCGACAGGGCGAGTGCGCGCCGCTGTCCCCAGCGGTCCATCACCCGCGACCAGACCGGCCCCGCGGCGGCCAGCGAGAGCGTCAGCGTGCCCGAGACGGCTCCGCCGAGCGCGTAGCTGCCCGAGACCTCGGTGACGAGCACCAGCACGCCGATCGCGAGGCTGCCCTTGGGGAACCGTCCGAACCAGCCCGAGGAGGAGAACGCGAGCGATCCGGGCACCGCGAACGCGCGGGAGTACCGCCCGGCGGCGCGTCCGAGCGCCGATCGCGGCGCGGCCGCAGGGCTCGGGGAGGAGGGTGCCGGGGAGTCAGGCATGCGGGTTCCGATTCCGGCCGACCGAAAGCGGAGGCGCTCCGCTGGCTGCTCGATCGACCCGGCGAGTCTACCGACCGGCCCGATCGCGGGATGCGCCCGTGCGTCGCCCGCGGCACACTGGCTCCGTGGATCCCGACGCGCTCGAGCAGCTGCTGACCGACCTCCCCGGAGCGGAGCCCGGCTTCCCGTTCGGCCCCGGCACGCGGGTGTGGAAGGTCGGCGGCAAGGTGTTCGCGCTCGAGTCCGAGCTGCGCGGCCGCGCCTGCATCAGCGTGAAGGCGCTGCCCGAGAACGTGGTGCACCTCGTCGCGGGGGTCGACGGCGTGGATCCGGGGTACCACCTCAACAAGACGCACTGGGTCACGGTCGACCTCGCCCGCGTCGATCCGGGCCTGGCCGCCGAGCTGGTGCAGGAGTCGCTCGCGATCATCGTCGCGAAGCTGCCGCGCCGCGTCCGGCTGTCCCTCGACGGCACCTCGAGCGGCTCGCTGTCCGAGGACGGCTGACGCGCTGTTGCGCCGTGTGACGCCCTCGGATGCGGGACTCCGAGTGCGCGCCTACCGTGGCGGGGACCACCCCACGAGAGGACGCGCCATGCCACCCCGCACCCGCCTGCAGACGACGGTCGACACCGCCTGCGAGCGCGGCGCGATGTGCGTGCACGACCGGGCCGGCCACGGACTCGGCGCACTGCAGCTGCGGCTGGCGCGCGCCACTCCGCAGGGCCGGGTCGACGCGATCGTCGCCTCGGTCGACGACGAGGGCTGGATCGAGCTCGTGCTCTGGGAGTCGGGCGCGACCGAGCGCGTCTGGCATCATGCCGCGACGGCGCTCGCCGCGGGTGCTCCGGTGTCGTTCCACGCGCGCTACGGCGTGCTGACGGCTGGCGCGCAGCAGATCAGCGTCGCCCGCGGCTAGGGCCTGGTGAACAAGAGATCGCCGTCGCGAGCACGGCCTGATCGTGCGAGCTGCAAGGAGGGAAGCGAAGGCCACTGCGGGCAGTGGTCGAGATTCCCGACGCCGCAGATCGTGCGATCAGGACGAGCGGAGCACGCGAGATCGTGTTCACCAGGCCCTAGCGGAGCGACGGCCCGTCTCGCAGCGCCGGCCAGGCCGGCAGGGTCGCCAGCATCGCCTCGCACGCCGAGGCGCAGTCCTCGCAGGCCATCGCGCACAGACGGCAGGTCTCGCTCATCTCGGCGTGGGAGGAGCACTCGGCCATGCAGGCGCGGCACACGGCGATGCACGCCTCGAGCATCGGACGCAGCACGGCGGCGTCCATGCTCGCCGGCCGCATCATCATGCGCATCATCGCGAGGCAGACGTCGGCGCAGGTGGCACACATCGACGCGCACCGGCCCATGCCGTCCATCGACGACATCGCGTCGGAGCACATCGTGCAGGCCTGGAGGCAGGCGGAGCACGCGTCGATGCAGGCCTGCATCGCGGTCGTGTCCATCGTCGCGGCGTCGGCCATCGGCATGGCCTTCATCATCTCGTCCGTGCTCATGTCGCTACTCCCTCGGTCGGGGCGGTGCGGAGGCGCGTCCAGCGGGCGTCCGCGGTGGCTGCCTCCGATGCTAGGCCGGTCGGCTGCCCGCGTCACCCCTGCAGAGGCGCCCGCGTGACCCCGGCAGCGGCCCTCGCCCGGACGACGCGAGGCCCCCTGCCGGAGCAGAGGGCCCCGCGGAGCGGTCCGGATGCCGCGGATCAGATGCCGTACGACTCCAGGTACGCGGCGGTGTCGTGCCAGCCCTCGACCGCGAAGCACTCGACGCCCATGGCCTTGACCGGGTAGTCGTTGCCGTCGGGGTCGAGGCGGTCGCCGACGAAGATCATGTCGTCGAGCGGGATGCCGGTGAGCTCGGTGAGCTTGTTCATGCCGTAGGACTTGTCGATGCCCTTGCGGGTGATGTCGACCGAGGTGGAGCCGCCGGAGCGCACCTCGAGGTCGGGCAGCACGGCCTGGACGGCCTCGCGGAGGGTGTTCTTCTTCTCTCCGGTCGGGTCCCAGGCCTGCTTGACGGGCACGGGCGCGGCCTGGCCGAGGGCCGAGAACGTGATCTGCGACTCGCGGTCCTCGAGGATCGGGCCCCAGGTCTCGGACTCCCAGTAGCCGAGCTCCTTCGCCTTCTCCTCGACGGCGGCGAGGGCGCGGGACTTCTCGTCCTCGGTGAGGTTCTCGGCGTAGACCTGCGCCCAGTCGCCGTTCTCGAAGCGGTAGTACTGCGTGCCGCAGGTGGGCATGAGGTGGAGCTTGGCGAGCGCCTCGGGGTCGGCGCCCTCGAGGCGGTCGAGCACCTGCATCCGGAACTGGCCGATCTGCCCGCCCGAGATGATGCAGACCTCGGTCGCCTTCAGCAGGCGGACGAGGAGGTCGGCCATCGCCGGGTCGACGGGGGACTTCGAGGCGGCGAGGGTGTCGTCGAGGTCGAAGGCCATCAGGCGGGGCAGGGTGCTCATACTTCTCGTTTCACGGTCTGCGGACGGGGCGGTTACGAGGATACGGGGCGGCGCGGGAACGCGCGTCCGGCGGTCTCCGGAGCCGCTCGCGTGCGCGTCCGACGGGTCGGCGAGCGCAGACTGGGGGCATGCCCGCCTCTCCGTCCTCCTCTCGCGCAGCAGGCCGCTCCGTGCCCCGCACGATCGCCCGGATCCTCCTGGGTCTCGTGCTCGTCACCGCGGGGGTCGGCCACCTGACCTTCGCGCGGCAGTCCTTCCAGGCGCAGGTGCCGCCGTGGCTCCCGTTCGATCCCGACACCGTGGTCGTCGCGTCGGGGGTGGTCGAGATCGCGCTGGGGCTGGCGCTCGTGCTGCTGGCGCGGTGGCGGGTGGTCGTCGGAGTCGTGGTCGCGGCGTTCTTCGTGGCGGTGTTCCCGGGCAACGTCTCGCAGCTCGTCACCCGGACGTCGGCCTTCGGCCTCGAGACGGACGCCGCGCGGGCGATCCGGCTCGTCTTCCAGCCGCTGCTGGTGATCTGGGCGCTCTGGTCGACCGGGGCGTTCGCGGCCTGGCGCTCCCGGCGGCGCCGCGTCTGAGGTCGCGCGGGGCGGCTCAGCCGCCCGACCTCCGGGCGAGGTACGCCGCCTCGGTGCGGGTGGCCGCGCCGAGCTTGCGGAGGATGTTCGAGACGTGCACGCTCGCCGTCTTGACGCTGATGAAGAGCTCCTCGGCGATGGCGCGGTTGCCGAGCCCCTGCGCCACGAGCGCGAGGACCTGCCGCTCGCGGTCCGTCAACGGCTCGGTGCCGAGTGCGCCCGAGCCGGACGCGCCTCCGGAACCCGCCCCCGCGTCACGGCCGAGTCGGCGCTCGAAGCGGTCGACGGCGTCGACGAGGAGCCCCAGGCCGGCCCGCTCGGCCACGATCCGCGCCTCCTGCGCCTCCCGCTCGGCCTCGTCGCGCCGGCCGACGGCCGCCAGCGCCTCGGCGAGGCGGAGCCGCGAATAGGGGAGCAGGTGCACCTCCGCCGTGTCGGCCTCGTTCGCCCGGGCGGCGACCGCCCAGGCGCGGGGGTCGTCCCCCGTTCCCGAGGCGCCTCCCAGCTCCGCCTCGATCACGGCGATCAGGGCGGCGCCCGTCGGCCACCGGGCCGCCGTCGCGAGGATCTCGCGCAGCCGCGCCTCCGCGTCGATCCGCTCGCCCTGCGCGTCGAGGAGCACGACGCCCTCGCGACGCGCGGCGGCCACGATGCGGGCCACGACGACGAGCAGGAAGAGATCGGCGGAGGGGAGCGGCCGGTGCTCGGGACCGATCGCGTCGCGGACCTCGGCCCACGCGCCCGCGACGTCGCCGTTCTCGAGCGCGATCGCTCCGGCGACCTTCGCCAGGCCCACGAGCGAGAGCCGCTCGGTGCGCAGCTGACGGCTCAGCGGCTGCCGCCAGCGGGCCAGGAGGGACGCCGCCTGCGCCCGGTCCCCGCGCCAGAGGACCGTCCAGATCTTGCGGCGCTGGAGGTGGGCCGCGAACCCCAGCGGAGCGTCGAGCTCGAGCGCGCGGTCGAGCAGCTCCTCGGCGCGGCGCCACTCGCCGGTCGAGGCGAGGGCGTCGGCCGTGTTGGCCATCAGCATCGCGCCGAGCGTGCGCGCGACCCCGTGCCGACGGGCGTGCTCGGCGCCCTGCTCGCCCGCGGCCACCGCCTCGCGGAACCGCCCGAGGAGCGAGAGCGCGTCCGAGAGGTTGAGCCAGTAGCGCAGCCGAGCGGAGTCGTCCTCGCCCGCGAGCGCGCCGGCCAGCTCCAGCTGCTCCAGCCCCTCGTCGATCCGGCCGAGCTCGACGAGCGCCATGCCGCGGATGTTCGCCGCGACGCTCCGGCGCCCCTGCGACCCGACCGCCTCGGCCTCGGCGGCCGCCGCGTCGGCGACCGCGACCGCCTCGACGAGATCGGCCTCGAGCATCAGCCGGGCGGCCAGCTCGCCGAGGATCCGTGCGCGCAGGGCACTCGGCTCCCCGCCCTCGAGCAGGGCGAGCGCCTCGCGCAGCAGGGCGACGGAGCCGACCTGGCCGAGGTTCGCGAGGTAGGACGCTTTGTCGCGCAGGAGGGTCGCCCGGCAAGGGGCGCCCAGGCCCTCGATCGCCAGCGCCTCGTCGACCAGGGCGACCGCCCGCTCGCTCTCCCCCGCGTCGCGGAAGTGGTGCGCGGTCGAGCCGAGGAGCTCGGCCCGGTCGCGCCCGCGGGCCTCGGGCAGCACCTGCTCCCACAGCTCGAGCGCCCGCTCGCCCATGCGGGCGGCGAGCGCGTGGGCGAAGGAGGCGCGCGCGTGCGCCATGGCATCGAGCGAGGAGGCGAACGCCCGCTCGGCGTCGTGGGCGGCCATCCAGTGGTACGAGATCTCGGACGCGGCGGAGGGGCCCCGCGACTCGAGCGCCTCGGCGTAGCAGGTGTGCGCTCGCACCCGCTCGCCGGGCAGCAGCTCGTCGTGGATGGCGTCGCGCACGAGGGCGTGCCGGAAGCTGTAGCTGCTGCCGTCGACGACGAGCACCCCGCCGGCGATGGCCTCGCGCGCCGCGGTCTCGACCGAGTCGGCGTCGCCGTGCACCACCGTGATGAGGTCGTGCTCGACGCAGGTGCCGCCCGCCGAGAGCGTGCGCAGGATCTTCTGCGTCGGCTCGCTGAGCCCCTCGTACCGGGCGAGCAGGACGTCGCGCAGCGACTCGGGGTAGCACTCGGGCACCGTCGCCGCCTCGGCGCGCGCGAACTCCTCGACGAAGAAGGGCACCCCCTCCGTCCGCTCGACGACGAGCGCGAGATCGCGCGGAGCGACCGCGGCACCGCGGAGGGACGCGACCATCGCCTCGACGCCGCGACGGTCGAGCCGGGCGAGCTCGCGCCGCTGCACCCGGTCGCTCCGCTCGAGCTCGGGCAGCCAGGCGCGCAGGGGATCGCCGCGGCGCAGCTGATCGCTGCGGAAGGTGAGGACCACGAGGATCCGGCCGGCGGTCGCGACGCGCACGAGGAAGCGCAGCACTCCGAGCGTCGCCGGATCGACCCAGTGCAGGTCCTCCACGACCAGCACGATCGGACGCACGCGCGACGCCGCCTCGAGGGCGACGGTGACCGCTTCGAGGACGGGCGGGGCGGCCGCGGCCGGCTCGCCGCTCCCGGGCAGCTCGGGGAGCAGGATGCGCAGCCCCTCGACCGAGGCGCCCGCCAGCGCGGCGAGCTCCTCCGGCCCCACCACGCGCGCCAGTTCGCGCAGCGGCGCGGTGATCGGCGCGTAGGGAGGCGCGTCGCGGTCGAGATCGACGCACTGCCCACGGAGCACCAGGGCCTCGGGCGGCAGCCGCTGCACGAACTCGGCGACGAGCCTGCTCTTGCCGATGCCGGCCTCGCCGCCGACGACCACCGCGCGCGCACCCTGGACGAGCATCCGCTCGTAGGCGCGCCGCAGGGCCGCGAGGTCGTCGTCACGACCGACGAGGACGGACGGGGAGGGCGGGATCGGCATGGGAGTCATGGTGCCACCGGGCACGGACACCGGAGGGGCTCCGCGACGCGCGATGTCGGTTTCGCGCCGGTGCTCGACCGGAACGCGGCGGAGTCGTTCAGAGGCGGGCGGGACCGCGGCGGAGCACGGGCAGGAGGCGGCTGATCAGGGGCGGTCGGCAGGTCTCCGCAGCGCGCTCCCGGCGCAGCCGCTCGCGCTCGAGGTCCTGCGCGAGGCGGCGCTCGCGCTCCTCGAGCAGCGCGGGGAAGGAGTGGTCGCTCAGCATCATCTCGGTCCTCTCATCGGGCGTGAGAGGAGGCTCCCGCGGGAGTGCGCGGCGGCGCATCGGGCGATCGCCTCATCCGACGAGCGGAGGAGGAGCGCGGGCGCGGCTGGACGAGTCCCGCCCCGTGGATCCCGGGGCGCTGAGCGGTGCCACCCGGGTGGAACGTGCGTCCCGATCCGCGGAACGGCGGGGATCGGGAGGGATAGGGCGATCGCCCGATGCGGCCGGCGGGGTCTTACGCGGATCGTCGTGATCGGCGCAGAGAGCGCCCGAATGCGAAGGAGTTCGCCATGGTCTTCCTCATCGTCCTCGCCGCCCTGATCGTCTGGGCGATCGCCGCGGCCGTCGTCTCCGTCGTCCGCGACGGCTACGGTCCCCTGCCGACGTGGACGGGCACCGAGCGCATCGTCGCCCGCCGCTGAGGCGGCTCGGTACGCCGGCCTCACGTCCGGCCCGCAGAACGACGTCCGGCTCGCGGAATCAGGACGATTCCGCGAGCCGAACGCGATTCCACGAGCCGGAGGTGCTCCCGCGGAGGGAGCCCGCGGGGCGCGGCGCTCGCTACGCCGTGCGGCGGCGCCGCAGGATCGTCAGCGCCGCTCCCGAGAGCAGCAGCAGGAGCGCGGCGCCCGCGAAGCCGGCCGCGTCGGAGCCGGTGTGCGCGAGCGAGCCCGAGTTCCCGCCTCCGGCGACCGGCGCCGCCGTGGCCGTGGGCTGCGGCGACGGAGCGGCCGTGGGCTGCTCGGTCGGCGCGGGGGTGCCCGGCTCGGTCGGGGCGGGCGCGACGGGAGCCGCGACCGAGGTGAGCGACCAGTTCGCGTCGAAGAAGTCGGCCTGGTCGATCACTCCGCGCGCGGTCGCCCAGTCGATGAGCAGCTGGCGGATCTCGAGCCGCTCGTCGTAGACCAGCGGAGCCGCGGCGACGGCCGGATAGGCGCCTCCGCCGCTCTGACGGTAGTTGTTGACCGCCATCACGAACACGTCGTCGTCGGCGACCGGGGTGCCGTCGAGCAGGGCGAGATCACGGATGCGGGATCCCGCGGGCTGCGAGATGTCGATCACGTAGTCCAGGCCCGAGAGCGCGTCGTAGTTGTAGTCCGGGATGCCCGTCGGGCGGTCCTCGGTGATCGCGTTCGTTCCCGTGGCCGGGTCGAACGGTGCGCCGGGCGCGACCTGGTTGAAGTACCGGGCCGAGAACTCGAGGTACTCGCGCACCTCGGCACCGGTCATCTCCACTCCGCGCAGGGTGTTCTCGTAGATGTAGAGGCCCGCGATGTCGCGGATCGTGACCTGCCCCTTCGGGAAGACCGCGGTGCGCGAGAACGGCGACGCCTGCGAGATCACCGGGACGTCCGCCCACTCCGTACCCTCGAGCGCGGCGTCGACCGTCTCGGCCTGCACGGAGTTGATGAAGTCGATGATCGGGGTGTCCTCGTAGCGCGAGGTCTCGGCCGAGAGCTCCTCGACCGACTCCGCGACGGGGGTGTTCACGTAGTCGATGGTCGTCGTGTGCGCCTCGGCGAGCGCGTCGAGCACAGCGGTCGACTCCTCCGGGATGTCGCGCGCGTAGACGGCCTCGGCGACCGGCGCCTCGCCCGCCGACCAGTCGACCTGCAGGTCGCCGGCCGCATCGGGCACGAGGTTCAGCGTGACCTCGGTCAGGCCCTGCGCCCAGTAGTAGGGCTGAGTGACGAGCACCTGCTCGCCGGCGACGTTCGTGTAGAGCGTCTGCGGCACGTCCTGGTGGCTGTGCCCGGCGACGAGCACGTCGATGCCGGGGACCTGCGTCGCGATGTTGTTGACGACGTCCTCGTTGAGGTCGGCCGGGTCGTAGTCGGCGTCGGCGACGGTGCCCTGACCGGTGTGCGCGAGCACGACGACCACGTCGGCCTCGGCCTGCACCTTCGGCACCCACTCCTTCGCGGTCTCGACCATGTCGCGGAACTCGAGCACGCCGTCGACGTACTGCTTGTCCCAGACGCGGACGCCCGGGGTGACGAGGCCGAGGACGCCGACGGTGACGGTCTCGCCGTCGATCTCGCGCTCGATCAGCGTGTAGGGCTCGTGGTACGGCTCGCCGGTGGCGACGTCGACGACGTTCGCGCCCAGCAGCGGGGCGTTCAGATCGCCCTCGTAGGAGCTGAGCATGTCGAGGCCGTAGTTGTACTCGTGGTTGCCGACGACCTGCGCGTCGTAGCCGATCGTGTTGAACGCGGCGGCCATCGGATGCGTCGTCTCGCCCGCGAGGACGCCCGCGGCTCCGTCGCCCAGGCCGTAGTAGTAGGTGAGCGGGGTGCCCTGGATCGCGTCGCCGTTGTCGAAGACGAGGACGGACTCGTCGCCCTTCTCGGCGCGCAGGCGGTCGACCTCGGTCGCGACGCGCGTGAGGCCGAGGGTGTCCTCGCCCTCGTAGGGCGCGTTCGCGAAGTAGTCCCAGTTGTAGACGTGTCCGTGGGTGTCGGTCGTCGAGACGAGGGTGAGCTCGAGGCCGTCGTCGACGGTGGCCGCTGCCGCCGAGGGGGCGACGGTGGCCGCTCCGAGGGCGGCGACGACGAGGAGGCTGGCAGCGCGGTATCGGCGCATCGGTGTCCTGTTCGCGTGATGGGTGGAGAGTGAACGTCTTCGAACCTAGGCCGGATGTGTGAACGCCGTGTGTCGGATTCGAGAGCATTGCTCGGCGATGCATCCCCTCCGCCTCCTGAGCACCCCCGGAGCCGCTCCGCTAGAATCGAGCGGCTGGTCGCGCAGAAGCGGCATCTCGATGCCGGGCCGGCCCGCCGAGGCCCGGTGGACCCGAAACGGGCCGGGCGCCCACTCCCCGTCGAGAAGGACACGCCATGCCAGCAATCGTCATCACCGGCGCCCAGTGGGGCGACGAGGGCAAGGGACGCGCCACAGACCTCCTCGGCAGCCGCGTCGACTACGTGGTCAAGTTCAACGGCGGCAACAACGCCGGCCACACCGTCGTCGTGGGCGACGAGAAGTACGCGCTGCACCTGCTCCCCTCGGGCATCCTGACGCCGGGCGTCGTCCCCGTCATCGCGAACGGCGTCGTCGTCGACATCGAAGTGCTCTTCCACGAGCTCGAGGCGCTGAGCGCCCGCGGCGTCGACGTCTCGAAGCTGCTCGTCAGCGCCAACGCCCACGTCATCACGAGCTACCACCGCACCCTCGACAAGGTGACGGAGCGGTTCCTCGGCAAGCGCCAGATCGGCACCACGGGCCGCGGCATCGGCCCCGCGTACGCCGACAAGATCAACCGCGTCGGCATCCGGATCCAGGACCTCTTCGACGAGAACATCCTCCGTCAGAAGGTCGAGGGCGCCCTCGACCAGAAGAACCACCTGCTGGTGAAGGTCTACAACCGCCGCGCGATCCTCGTCGAGCAGGTCATGGAGGATCTGCTGCAGTACACCGAGCGCCTGCGCCCCATGGTCGCCGACACCTCGCTCGTGCTCGCCCAGGCGCTCGACGCCGGCAAGACCGTGCTCTTCGAGGCCGGCCAGGCCACCATGCTCGACGTCGACCACGGCACCTACCCGTTCGTCACGTCCTCGAACGCGACCTCCGGAGGAGCCGCCACCGGCTCCGGAGTCGCCCCCAACCGCATCGAGCGCGTCATCGCCGTCATCAAGGCGTACACGACCCGCGTCGGCGCGGGCCCCTTCCCGACCGAGCTGTTCGACGAGTGGGGCGAGTACCTCCGCAAGCAGGGCTTCGAGTTCGGCACCACGACCGGCCGCCCGCGCCGCTGCGGCTGGTACGACGCCCCGATCGCCCGCTACTCCGCGCGCATCAACGGCGTCACCGACTTCGTCCTCACCAAGCTCGACGTCCTCTCGGGCCTCGAGACGATCCCCGTCTGCGTCGCCTACGACGTCGACGGCGTGCGCCACGACGAGGTCCCCGTCTCGCAGAGCGACTTCCACCACGCGAAGCCGATCTACGAGGAGTTCCCCGGCTGGCAGGAGGACATCACCGGCTGCCGCACGTTCGCCGACCTCCCGCAGGCCGCGCAGGACTACGTCCGCGCCCTCGAGGCGATGAGCGGCGCCCGCTTCTCGGCCATCGGAGTCGGCCCCGAGCGCGAGCAGGTCGTCGTCCTGCACGACCTCCTCGACTGACCCGCACCCGTCGTCGCTCCGCGGCAGACTCGCTCGCGGGCGCCGCGGTGCGGGAACTCTCCGCTGGTCGAGTAGCCCCGCAGGGGCGTATCGAGACCCGCCGTCGCGAGCGGATCGGCGACCTGAGCGGGCCTTCTGACTCTGGTGGATCTACTGGGAAGAGACCCCGCCTCCTTGCTGGTCGAGTAGCCCCGAAGGGGCGTATCGAGACCCACGCCTCCCAGGAGATCCGTTTCTTCCCCGCCCTGCGTCGGTACCGAAGGCGCCCCCCCCGCTCGATACGCCGCTGCGCGGCCACTCCGATCAGCAAGGGTGCGAACCGCCGCGAGACGGCCCCTGCGCCTCCGCTGGACCCCTTCTCGCGCCCACTCGCCGTCGCCCTGCGCGCCGAGCCGACCCGGAACGGGCCCCGCGGAGTCGGCAGACGCCATCGAGTGACCACTGAGTGCCGCCCCCCACTGATCGAGTAGCGCCGCAGGCGCGTATCGAGTCCCGGCACGTCCGGGACACGCGGATCTCGATACGCCCGCTGCGCGGGCTACTCGATCAGCAGGAGGGCGACACCTCGCCTCCCCCAGCGGATCGGCAAGGGGGCGCGTTCCTCGGCCCGGGCCCGGCATGATCGGCGGATGCAGATCTACGCGGACCTCCCCGCCGTGCGTGCGCGGCAGATCACGGCCGACGCCCTGGCGGTCGCCGTCGCCGTGATCGCGATCGCGGCCGGCGTCGCCGTGGGCAGCCTGATCGCCGGGCTGGCCGAGATCGGACGCCGCCTCGAGAGCGCGGGCAGCGGCTTCGGCTCCACCATGTCCGACGCCGGGACGACGCTCGGCGGCATCCCGCTGCTCGGCGACGCCGTGCGCGTGCCCTTCGACGAGGCGAGCGGAGCCGGCTCCGTGCTGGCCGCCGCGGGTCGCGACCAGCAGCAGCTCGCGGGAGCCCTCGCGATCGTGGCGGGCCTGGCCGTCGGCGGGTTGCCGCTCCTGCTCCTGGCCGTGCTCTGGCTGCGTCCGCGACTGCGCTTCGCTCGGCGAACCGCCGAGCTCCGGGCGCTGGGGACGACGGCTGCGGGTTCCGAGCTCCTGGCGCTGCGTGCGCTGACGGAGGCGTCGCCGCGCGAGATCCTCGCGGCGCACCCGGACGCCGTCCCCGGGTGGCGCACGGGCGACCCCGGGGCGACGCGGGCCCTCGCCGCCCTCGCGCTCCGCCGGGCCGGACTCCGCCCTCGCTGACCCGGGGCCGCCCCTACAGAGGACCACCTCCGGTCCCCCGCTGGGATGACCGGGCGACCACCCTCGGGCGACGCCCGCGACGCGGCCCGCTCCGTAGCGTCGAGGACATGCAGAACCAGACCTCCACCGTCGTGGCGCGCGTCGAGAACGTGCGCAAGCTGTACGGCAGCACGCCCCCCGTCGTCGCCCTCGACGGCGTCACCCTCTCGATCCAGCGCGGCGAATTCACCGCCGTCATGGGTCCGAGCGGCTCCGGCAAGTCCACCCTCATGCACGTCCTCGCCGGCCTGGACACGGCGACCGACGGGCGCGTGTTCCTCGGCGACACCGAGATCAGCGGCCTCGGCGACGCCGAGCTGACGATGCTCCGCCGCCGCGAGGTGGGCTTCGTCTTCCAGGCGTTCAACCTGATCCCCACGCTCGACGTGCGCGGCAACATCCGCCTGCCGTTCGAGCTCGACGCCCGCCGTGTCACCGCCGACGAGGAGGCGTGGATCGCCAGCCTCATCGAGTCGCTCGGGCTGCGCGAGCGCCTCACCCACCGGCCCTACGAGCTCTCGGGCGGTCAGCAGCAGCGCGTCGCCATCGCCCGCGCCCTCGCGACCCGGCCGCAGCTGATCTTCGCCGACGAGCCCACCGGCAACCTCGACTCGCGCACCGGCCGCGAGGTCCTCACGCTGCTGCGCGCCTCCACCCGCGAGTACGGCCAGTCGATCGCGATGGTGACCCACGACCCGATCGCGGCCGCGTACGCCGACCGCATCGTGTTCCTCCGCGACGGCGCCGTCGTCGACGACCGCCGCGGCATGAGCGCCGAGGAGGTCTCGCGCGCGATGCTCGAGATGGAGGCGGCGGCGTGAGCGGCGTGCGCACGGGCTCCCGCCAGGGCGGAGGAGCGATCGTCACGGTCGCAGCCCTCTCTGCGGCGTTCGGCGGCGTGCTCGTCATGGTCGTCGCCGACATGGTCGCCGCGTTCCAGGACGCCGGCCTCGACGGCATCGAGCAGGCCGCGACGACCCTCGGAGTCGTCGGGGCGGTGTTCTTCGGCATCGCGGTGTTCGTCGGCGGCATCGTCACCTCGAACGCCGTGTCGACCGTCATCGCGGGGCGCACCCGCGAGATCTCGCTGCTGCGACTGCTGGGCGCCTCCGGTCGCTCACTGCGCGCCGAGGTGGTGCGGAACGGCCTCGTGCAGGGGGTGCTCGGCGCGGTCATCGGCCTCGTCGCCGCCGTCGTGCTCGTCGCGGCCGGCGCCGAGCTCGCCTTCGCCACGGGCACGTTCTCGCGCATCGACTACCCGCTCGTCTCGCCGGGCCTCGTGCTGCCGGCCGCCGCGGTGATCGCGTCGACCGTGATCGCATCGTGGGGCGGATCGCGGCGCGTGCTCTCGGTCTCGCCGGCCGAGGCCGCGGGATCCGCCGCGGAGCCGCGCTACGACGAGCTCCGCGGACGTCGTGGACGCAACGCGCTCGCGATCGCGTTCGTCGTGCTCGGCTTCGTCCTCCTGGGCGCGGGTGTCGTGGCCGGACTGGTGAGCCCGTACGGCGTGCTGCTCGGTCTCGTCGGGGGCATGGTCTCGTTCACGGGCGTCATCCTCGGCGCCCCTGTTCTCCTGCCTCCGCTGACCTCGCTGGTCGGCCGGGCGTTCGGCGGCGGGTCCGTCGCCCGCCTCGCCTCGGCGAACGCCATCAGGAACCCCGCCCGCAGCGCCCGCGCGGTCATCGGGCTGGTGATCGGAGTGACGCTCGTCACGATGTTCGCGGTCGCCGCCGCGACCTTCGCCACGATCATGCGGATGTCCGAGGACATGGAGCCCGAGCTCTTCGCGGCGCTCGACCAGTTCGTGTCGGTCAGCACCGCGATCATGAGCGTCCTGCTCGGCTTCTCGGTGCTCCTGGCCGCGGTCGGCATGGTCAACACCCTCTCGCTCAGCGTGCTGCAGCGGCGCCGCGAGCTGGGGCTGCTCCGCGCCCTCGGATTCACGGGCTCGCAGGTGCGCTGGATGGTCGTGCTCGAGGCTGCGCAGATGGTGCTCGCCGCGGCGCTGCTGGGCCTCGTGCTCGGCGTCGTCTACGGCTGGAGCGGGGCGATCGCGATCTTCGGCTCGATGAAGGGCATCGGCCTCGTGCCGCCGACGATCCCGGTGGGGGTCCTCGTCTCGGTGGTGGCCGTCGGCGTGCTGATCACGGTCGTCTCGGCGGTGCTGCCCGCCCGCCGGGCGACGACGGTCTCACCGGTCGCCGCGCTCGCGGTGGCCTGAGCGGGGTCTGGTTCCGCCGGCAGTAGGGCGGATGCGGATCTCGATACGGCCGTGAGCGGCCTACTCGGTCAGCGAGGGTGCGCCGGGTGTGCAGGAGGGCCGTCGCCCGGAGGGATCCGGAGCGGCGGCCCTTTCGTGTGCCCGGGGTCAGACGACCGAGAAGCCGGCCGGGAGCCCGTCGCGGCCGCTGACCGCCATGAGGAACTCCTCCGCCCGCCCGGACCTCGCCGCGAGTGACCCCGCCAGCGCGCAGGCCGCTTCGACAGCGGGGCCGGGCAGCCCGTGGGGCGCTCCCGTCGCGCGCGACAGGTCGACGGAGTGCACGACCAGCTCGAGCACGCGGGTGCGGAGGTACTCGTCGAGCGCGAGGGAGTGCGGCCCCACCGCGACGAGCCGACCGGGCGGCTGCTCGGCGAGACGCGCTGACGCGCGGCGCAGCGCCTCCGCCGCGACCACCGCGGGCCGGTCGCCGAGAGCGGCGCCCGCCTCCACTCCGCGCCGGGCGACGGCCGCCGGGTCGCCGATGTTGCCGGCGAGGGCCCCGTAGTACGCGAGCGCGTCCGGCACCGTCGCCTCGGCCGGCTCCGGGGCGGCCAGGTACGCCTCGACGGTGAGGATCGCGCGCGAGGTGTGCCCGGCGAGCCCTCGGACGTCCCACTCGCCGAGGGCGGGCAGCGTCCACTGGTCGTCGCGGATCCGCTCGAGCAGGCGGACGAAGGCGGCGGCGGAGGTCTCGAACAGCGCGGAGTCGGCCATGGACCCCATGCTGGCACGCGGTTTGGACCTCTCGCCGGGGCGGAGGGGACCCAGAATGGCCGGGTGACCGACTCCGCTCCCGTCCCTCCGCGCCGCCCGGGCCCCGTGCGCCTCGTCGGCCGCATCGTCGTGCTCGAGCCGCTCGGCGAGGAGCACCTCGACGGCCTGCACGCCGCGATCGCGCGCCCCGAGGTCTTCGCCGGCGGCTACGGAGGAGGAGCCGCGGGACTCGATCCCGATCCGGCCGCCTTCAGCGCCTTCGTCCGCCGCTACTACCCGTGGGAGGGACTGCCGTGCGCCGTCCTCGTCGACGAGCGGGTGGTCGGGGCGACGGCGCTCGCCGACTTCGACGAGACGCGCGAGGCGGCGCACCTCGGCTGGACCGCCTACGCGCCCGAGGTGTGGGGCACCGCGGTGAACCCCGAGACGAAGCGGCTGCTGCTCGGCCTCGCGTTCGACAGCGGCTACTCGCGGGTGAAGCTGCAGGCCGACGCGGCCAACGCGCGGTCGCGAGCCGCGATCCTCCGCCTGGGCGCGACGTTCGAGGGGGTGCTGCGGCACGATCAACGGCGGGCCGACGGATCGTGGCGCGACACGGCCGTGCACTCGATCCTCCGCGAGGAGTGGCCGGCGGTGCGCGACGGCCTCGACGAGAGACTCGAGGCGCTCCGCTAGCAACGGCGAGGCCGCTCCCGCAACTCCTGCCCCCCGATCCGGGACAGGAGTAGGAAGAGGCCATGGAACGGATCCACTACGCGGGCAGCTCGGTGCTGACCGGCAGCGCCATCGCGCGGTCGCTGGTGCACTACGCCGAGGCGCTCGCGCTGGGGAGGGGATCCGCGGCGGTCGAGATCCCCGTCCGGCGCGAGGACGGCGGGCTCGGCACTGCGGCACTGCTCATCGGCCCCGCCAGCCAGCTCCTCAGCGAGCCGGAGGAGAGCGACGCCGAGGAGATCGTGGACGAGGAGCTCGTGGCGCGGATGACGCGTGAGGCGGGGCGGCTGGGCGTCTCGCACCCGGTCGCCGAGCCGGCGGACTCCGAGAGCGCGCTGCACCTGCCCGACCTGGTCTTCACCGGGTTCGACGACGACGAGGTGCGCTGAGGTGGCCGCACGAGGACGCCTCGGTAGGATCGGCTCCTGCCGCGAGTACCGGAGCGGGAGCGCTGCCCCGGCGTCACCCGGCCCCCGCCGAGCATCGCGGCCCGAACGGAGAGTGCCCTGATGGGCCGACTGATCTACGACTCCACTCTGGAGGCCGACTTCGACGACCGCCTGCTGGCGCACCTGCAGATCGTCATCGGCTCGAAGCTGTCGCGCAACGAGTCCTTCTACTTCTCGTGGAAGGACTCTCAGGCGGTCGGCGACGGGCGCACCTCGATCTGGCTGCACCCCGCGATCCCGCTGCGCTTCAAGTACCACGGGGGCCGCGCGCCCTCGATCAACCCCGACTGGATCCGTCAGCTGCTGGCCGATTCGCACACCGCACACGGTCTGCGCATCAGCGAGGAACCGCACGGAAGCAGTCGCCCGAGCGAGGAGCCCATCCTGTGAAGCGTGTCGAGATCATCTACGGCGGATCGCCGTACAGCCTGACCGATACGAGCGCCGCGGAGGTGTGCGCCGATGTGGAGCGGGCGCTCGACGGCGAGGCGTCGCGCTGGCTGATCGTGAATCAGGGCGAGGGCGAGCCGCGCAAGACGGCGATCCTGATCACTCCGGGAGTCGCGTTCTCGGTCGCGGACGTCGCGCTCTGAGCGGTCGCCCTCGCTGATCGAGTAGGCCGCGGCGCGGCCGTATCGAGATCCGCGGTGTCTCGGAGGGGGTGGCTCAGGCGCGCAGCAGGGGCGGGAACTCGGCGGGGATCTCGCTCGCCAGGTAGCCGGCCGCGCCGCTCCGCTCGGTGAGGCGGGAGTCGGCCTCGGTGTGCAGGTGCACCGCCCAGGCCGCCGCGCCGGCGCCGTCGAGGCCTCGCGCGCGAAGTCCCGCGGTCGCGCCGGCGAGCACGTCGCCGCTCCCGGCCGTCGCGAGGCCCGGGTGCTCGCCCTCGGCGTGCACGAGCACGCCGTCCGGGCTCGCGACGACGTTGAACAGGCTCACGACCGCCTCGTAGCGGCGCGCGATCGCGACGGCGGCCGTCTCGACGTCGTCGATCTCCGCTCCGAGCAGCCGCTCGGCTTCGGCCGTGTTCGGAGTCATCAGGAGCCGTCCCGCGAGCGAGCGGGCGACCCGCTTCTGGCCCGGCAGGACGCCGAGCGGGAACGCGTCCAGGTGCACGGCGGGCACGTCCCGCAGCAGCGGAGCGAGGGCCCGCAGCGTCGCGGCGGTCGCCTTCGGGTCGTCCAGGCCCGGTCCGACCAGGGCGACGTCGGCCGAGGCGAGCTCGCCCTCGAGCGCCTCGAGCCCGCGGCCGGTGATCGATCCGGTCCGCGACTCCTGCAGCGGGACGACGCCGCACTCGGGGAGCGCCACCGCGGTGGCCGAGGCGACGGACTCGGCGACGCAGAGCGTGATGCGGCCCGCGCCGACCCGCAGCGCCGAGATCCCCGCGAGCAGGGCGGCGCCGGGGGTCTTCCTGGCGCCGCCGACGACGACCACGTCTCCGCGGGCGTGCTTCGATCCTCCGGGCTCGGGCAGCGGCCAGCGCCCCTCGAGCAGTGCGCGGTCGATGACCTCACTCATGCGGGTCTCCCTCTCCTTCGTCACGGTCGTCGTGCCGGGTGACCGGCGCGCCGGTCCGCTCCAGGTGCTCGGTGCTCGAGAAGCGCTCGACGCTCCAGCCGTCGTCGCCTCGGATCAGGCGCGTCACCGACGCGTTGGCCACCGGGGTGGAGGCGCCGATGTCGAGGAGCTCGCGCTCGGACAGCCCCTCGCAGACGTAGCGGGTGATGAGCACGACGGCGTCGTGGCAGAACAGCACCGCGGGTCCGGGCGGCGCAACGGCGGCGAGGTGGTCGAGGAAGGAGCGCATCCGGAGCGCCAGGTCGGTCCAGGACTCGCCGCCCGGCGGCCGGTAGTAGAACTTGCCGTGCCATTCCCTCCGCGCCGCCTCGTCGGGGTAGCGGGCGCGGAACCCGGAGGTGGTCAGCCGGTCGGCGATGCCGAGGTCGCGGTCGCGGAGGCGCTCGTCGATCCGGAGCGGCAGGTCGAGGCCGGCCTCGGCGAGGGCCAGGTGCGCGGTCGACGAGGCGCGGAGGAAGGGCGAGCTCCAGGCCGAGACCGGGGCCGCCTCCCCGCCGAGCCAGCGTCCGAGCGCGTGGGCCTGCTCCTGCCCGGCTTCGGACAGCTCGACGTCGGCGTCGCGCCGGTCGACCGCGATCTCGAGAGCACCCTCGGCCTCGGCCGCGCTGGCGGCGACGTTGGCGACGCTCTCGCCGTGGCGCACCAGGAGGAGCTCGGTCGGTCCGGTCGTGCGCGCAGGAGCCATGCCACCAGCATCCGCTCGGTGCCCCCGGACGGGTAGGGGTTTGCGACCGGTGAGGAGCGCGCGCTACAGGGCCCTCGACTCCTCCGGGCGCGCGGACGAGACTGGGACGACGACCTGAGGAGACCCATGATCCCGACGCTGTCCTCGCGCGCGATGCTCGTCATCGGCCTCGTCGCCGTAGCGCTGCGCATCCTGCTGATCGACGTCGCGCCGTTCGTGTGGGGGCCGTACCAGGGGTCGTCGCCGACGCTGGCGCTGCTGCTCCAGGTGCTCTCGATCACGGCGGGAGTCGCGTCGGGCGTCGGCTACGCGTTCCTCGCGGGCGCCTTCGTCGTGCGGCACCTGGAGGTGCGCGAGGAGGCGGAGCGGCGCCGCTCCGTGCACTTCGTGGGGCGGTCGGCGGCGAAGGAGTAGGCGCTCAGGCGCGCTCCTCGGCCGACACCGCGGCGATCACGGCCGCGAGCGTCTCGGGGTTCCCGAGGATCCGGAAGTGACCGCCGGTCTCGATCCGCACGTTCACCGCGCCCTCGAGCATGCTGCCCTCGGGGATGTGCGGGTCGAAGACGCCGAAGACCGAGGTGATGCGTGCGTTCGCTCCCGCCCGGCTGGCGAGCAGCAGCGTCGTGGCGTCGCGCGGCGAGAACGAGCGGAGGCTCTTCAGCACGAGGTAGGGCGCGTAGCGCGAGCCGCCGAACGGGGTCGAGACCGCGACCATGCGGTCGACCCGGCCGTCGGGGTCGAGCTCGCTCATGACGTACTTGCCGATCAGACCGCCCTTGCTGTGGGCGACGATCACCACGTCGCGCAGGTCGTGGCGCTTCAGGTAGGCGGCGACGTCCTCCGCCGTGCGGGCGACCGGGCGGCCGTTGCGGCCCAGGTCGTCGAGCACGTGCAGCGGATGACCGCGCCGGTGCAGCGGGTCGATGATCGGGCGGAGGAAGGACCACGTCTCCCAGATCCCGGGCAGGACGAGCACGGGCCGACGGTCGCCGTCGAGGTAGTCGTCGGGGGCGCGGCGGGAGACGACGCCGCGCACCTGCCAGGCCACGGCGTAGGCGTAGTCCTGGATCCACCAGAGGCCGTCACGGACGATCCGGTTCACCGCACGGCCTCGACGACTTGGGCCGTCGCGGGGGAGGACTCGGCGGTCGACTCGCCGGGAGCCGCGGTGGGTGTCCCGATCGCGGCGGCGAAGCGCCCCAGCTCGCGGGCCAGCTCCTCGGGCTCGGTGCGCGGAACCACGTGGCGGGAGCGACCGAGCTCGATCACCCGGGCGTCCGAGCAGGCGTCGGCGAGCCGCGTGCACCAGTCGCGCGTGCCGATCGGGTCGTCGTGGCCGCGGACGATCAGCACCGGCTGCGCGAGCACGGCCGCCCGCTCGACGATCGGGTGGTGCAGCATTTCCGGGAGCTGCCGCAGGTACCAGCCGATCCCTCCGCGCAGGTAGTCGACGAAGACCAGCGCGTCGACTCCGATCGGCTCGCCGAGGCAGTCGCGGGCGAGCGCGAGGCCCTGCCGGACGGCTCCGGGGCGCTGCGGATCGACGACGGGGCCGATGAGGACGACCCCCTCGACGACGTCGGGGACGAGTGCGGCCAGCTCGACCGCGACCTGCGTGCCCATCGAGTGGCCGACGGCGATCGCGCGGGTGACGCCGCGGTCCTCGAGCACCCGTGCCACGAACCGGGCGTGATCGGCGATGCCGACCCGCCGCCTCGGCGAGCGGTTGGCGCCGAAGCCCGCGAGGTCGACGGCGACCACCCGGCCGTGCCGCCGAAGCGGAGCGACCAGGCGCGAAAACGTGCGGTGCGACATCCCGATGCCGTGCAGGAGCACGAAGGTCCGGGGCGCGTCGAGCGGGCCGACGGCGTAGGAGCGCAGCTGCACGCCGTCGACCTCGTGGTGGACGGCGGGATCGCGGTGGGGCATGCGTCCCAGGCTAGGGAGCGTGCGGATGCTGCGCGCGGGGATGCGCGGGGGCGGTGGCTGGGCTAGGGGTCGTCGGCCCGCGTCGTCGCCGGGTGCGTTCCGTCGTCCCGGTCGGCAGCGCCGGCTCGCCGACCAGGGCGCCCGTCAGTGCAGCGCGGCGAAGAGCTCGTCGCGGGTGGAGACGCCGAGCTTGCGGTAGACGCTGCGGAGTTGGGTCTTCACCGTGTTGGGGCTCACGTGCAGGGCGGAGGCGATGTCGGCGGTCGATTCCCCGAGGGCGGCGCGCTGGGCGACGTCCTGTTCCCGGGGGGTCAGCAGCGGGGGAGAGAGGGCTCTAGTCGGCTCGATGGCGCTCGCGGGGGCGATGAGCGGCTCGTGCTGGGCGAGTAGCGCCGAGACCGCGCTCCGATCTTGCTCGGGGAGCACAGTGAGGAGCCAGTACAGGCCGTGCTCGGCCGCAAGGGCGGCGATGCGCTCGAGGTCATCGGGGGAGCGGTCCGGTCCGACGACGAGCGCCAGGAGTTCGGCGCGGGGAGCGAGCCGGGCGGTGCGGAGGCGGGCGAGGAGGTGGCGGGCGTCGGCGGTGCGTCCCTCGCGGGTGTGGACGGACGCCCTGAGGGCTGTGATGAAGTGGTCGAGGATCGTGCTCATCGACGTCGAGGAACCCAGTGCGTCCGCTGCGCGACGGGTCCGAGCATCGGCGGCATGCAGGAGGTAGCGCGTGATCCGCACGGAACCGGCATCGATCACGGAGAGCGTCGAGAGCGGTCGCGACTTCAGCTGCGTGTCCAGCTCGGCTCCGAGAACGCGCGATCGCTGCTCCCACTCCACGATCGCGCGGACGTGGAAGTAGTGCGCCCAGCGGTGCCTGACGGTGGTCGGATCGATCCCGGCGACGAGTCGGCGAGCCCCCTCGCGGTCGAGGACGTCGAAGCGCAGGAGCGCCCGGGCGAGAGCCGCGGAGGCGCCGCCGCCGAGCGGCTCCTCCTCGCCCCCGCAGAATTCGTCGAGAGAGCGCTGAGCTCGGGCCCGCTCGCCGTGGAGCGCGGCGAGGAGGGCGGCGGCGCCGCCCGCGAGCGAGCGCATCCGGCCGGACGGTGCGGACCCCGACGCGAGGGCCGCGTCCTCGTAGAGGTCGAGCGCGTCGCTCGTCTCGCCGATGTCCTCGAGAGCGCGAGCCCACTGGTAGAGCCGTTCGGAGCGCTCGCCGGACGTCTCGACCTGCGAGGTCGCGTTCTCCAGGCTCCGGCCTTGCGCGAGGAGCGGAAGCGCCTCCGCGGCTCGGCCCGCGTGCCGGAGCTCGATGATCCGGGAGGTGAGGGCCGGGAGCCCGTGAGGATCGTCGTCGTCCGGTGGTGCGGTGCTCGAGCGGCTGCGGACGAAGTCCCGTGCCCGGATCCACCGCGGGCGCTCGTCCAGGACGCTCTCCGGGATCAGCTCGAGGATCCCCAGCAGCTCGGCCTGGCGGACGTGCACGAGACGCGGCCAGTACGCCTCGAGGAGTTCGAGGGTGCGACTCCAGTCCTGGGCCTCGGCAGCGCTGCGGAGGGCTGCGACGTATCGGCTCTCGGGCATGGAACGGCCCTCCGAAGCAAGGAGCGTCTGCGTCCTCGGGGGCTGGGAGGAGACGCGTCCCGTACGCTCCACCATGTACGGGACGCCGTTCCTGCGAAGTCTAGTCACCCCCCGCACAGGCGGCATGCGGGTGATGGTCGGAGGGCATGACCGGAGAGCCGCAAGTGATGCGGCGGTCGGGCCCTGACCCGGGAGGTAGGTGCTCGTGGGAGGTGTCGCGGAGTGCGTCGTCGTCAAGCGCGAGGCCCTGCCGGACGGCTCCGGGGCGTTCCGGATCCACCACGGGGCCGATCAGCACGACCCCTCGACGAGATCGGGCGAGAGAGCGGCGAGCTCGACGGCGACCTGCGAGGTCGGTCACCTCTGTTCTCCGTCCGGGTTCGAACAAGGTGGTCCTGTGAAAGCCTCATCGCGGAGTATCTCTCGGGGGTGCGCATGCGGCTGAATGGCTGCGGCGCAGGGGCTGGATCCTCGACGAGGACATAGGCCCGTTACAGCTCTACGCGGATGAAGTGCGCCAGGAGGCCTTTGTAATCCGGAGACAGTGGAACCAGGTCGGTCGGAATCGTCAGTTCACCGTCCTCGAGCGGTAGGTCACGACGGCGTTCGCCGACGACCGATCGGACTGGTGGCGTCTGCGTGCCCTTCTCGGTCGACCACTCCGTAGCGCGCTTCATCGGGAGGTCACGGCCGAGGCGCCCATGTTCATGGCTCTCCACCGGATCCCGCTCGAAGCGTCCCAGCGCTGGTCTCGGCGGCGCAGCAGGAAGAGAGCGCGTCAGACACGCGGGCGACTACCTCGTCGCCGACGGGCGCACCCTGTCAAGCCGCCGCGTCACCCCTGCACCACTGCCTAGCCTCGAACCACGGCGGCGCCTGCCGGCCGGGGGAGGACATCGACATGCGGATCGCGATCGTCGGAGCGACGGGCAATCTGGGGACGGCGCTGCTGCGGCGGCTCGAGCGGGAGGAGTCGGTGGAGGTCGTCGGCATCGCGCGCCGGGCGCCCCGCCCCGACTCCTCCGAGTACCGGGGAGCGACGTGGAAGGAGATCGACGTCGCGTCGAGCGCGGCGCCGCGGCTCCTGCGCGAGGCCTTCGCGGGCGTCGACGGGGTCGTGCACCTCGCGTGGGCTCTCCAGCCCAGCCACGACCCGGCGTTCCAGCGCCTCGTCGACGTCGGAGGCACGGCGAAGGTACTCGAGGCGGCGGCCGCGAGCGGGGTCGGGCAGGTGGCGGTGGCCTCCTCCGTCGGCACCTACAGCGCGGCTCCGAAGTCGGAGCGGGTCGACGAGAGCTGGCCCACGGGCGGGCTGCACACCTCGACCTACAGCGTGCACAAGGCGGCGAACGAGCGGGCGCTCGACGTGTTCGAGGCGGAGCATCCGGAGATCGTCGTCACGCGGCTGCGGCCCGGGCTGGTGTTCCAGAAGGCGGCGGCGACCGAGATCGCGGGGCTCTTCGCGGGGCCGCGCTACCCGACGCGGTGGCTCGGAGCGATCCGGCCGCCGGTGCTGCCGCTGCCGCGCACGATGATCTTCCAGGCGGTGCACGCGGACGACGTCGCCGACGCCTTCTGGCGGGCGATCGACCGCCGGGCGGGCGGCGCGTTCAACATCGCGGCCGAGCCGGTGCTCACACCGCAGCGGATCGCGGACCTCGTCGGCGCGCGCTGGATCCCGGCGCCGACCGGTCTGATCCGCTCGCTCGTCACCGCCACCTGGCACCTGCGCCTGCAGCGCACGGACGCGGGGTGGATCGACATCGCGACGAACGTGCCGGTGATGTCGACCGAGCGGGCGCGCGAGGTGCTCGGCTGGGAGCCGACGCGGACGGCCGAGGACGCGTTCCGCGAGCTGCTGTCCGGACTCGCCGACCGCACGACGAAGGCGGGATCGCCGCCGCTGCGGGGCTGACGGGAACACAGAAGGGCGGCGGATCCGAGGATCCGCCGCCCTTCTCGTGTGAGGGGGAGAGGCTACGCCTGTCCGTTCTCCTGCACCGCGTGCTTGGCCTCGCGGGCCGAGTCCTTGACGTCCTCGGTCGCGGACGTGCCGGCGTCCTTGACGTTCGCGGCGGCGTCGGTCGCGGTCTCCTTGACGGACGCGAAGGCCTGCTGCGCGGGCTCCTGGAGCTCGCTCGCCGCCTCCTTCGCCGCGTCGGTGACCTTGTCGACGACCGGCTGGGCCGAGTCCTTGACCTTCGACGCCGCCTGCTTCTCGGCGCTGGACGCCGGGATGAGGGAGGCGACGAGCAGTCCCGCGCCCAGTGCGATCAGTCCGACCGCGAGCGGGTTGCCCTCGGCCTTGCCCTTGACCGAGCCGGCGGCGCCCTTGACGGAGTCGCCCGCTCCGGAGACCGAGCCCGAGACCGAGTCGGTCGCGTCGTGCACGGTGCCCATCACCCGGTCGCGGACCGAGCCGACAGCGTTCTTGACCTTGTCGGTCTGGCGCTGCGCGATGGCGTGCGGGCTGACCTTCTCGGCCAGCGCGTCCACATCCGTGCCCAGCTCGCCGCGGGTGCGCTCGATGTCGGCGCGGATCTCGTCCGCGGTCTTGTTCTGTGCTGCGTCGTACGTCATCGTCCTGCCCCGTTCGGCTTGAGTGATTCGGGAATCTTCTTGAGGGAGTCGACCGTCTCGGGTGCGCCCTCCACCTGCTTGAGGCTCTTGCGCCCGACGGAGTAGAGGATCGCGGCGATGACGCCCCAGATCACGGCGACGACGACGGCCGACCAGCCGTTGTCGATCAGGTGACCCAGGCCCCACCAGAGGGCGATCGAGAGGAACAGCACGGCCATCGCGCCGGCGTAACCGGCGCCTCCGAGCAGTCCTGCGCCCTTGCCCGCCTTGCCGGCGGACTCCTTGATCTCGGCCTTCGCGAGCGCCATCTCCTGGCGGATCAGCGTGGAGAGGTCGCGGGACACTTCGCCGAGCAGCTCGCCCAGCGAGGTGGTCGCGGCGCGTTCGTCGGGGGTCGGCTCGCCGAACCCGGCGCGATGCGCTCCGGTGGAGTCGGTCATGGCCTGCTCCCACCGGGGAAGGTGTCGTAGCCCGTCGAGGTCGGCGGCGTGCTCAGCGGGTCGGCGACCGGCTCGGTGGGCAGGTGGTCGCGCTCGAGCGAGCTGCTGCCGGTGGTGCCCGTATAGGTGTCGTCGACGAAGGGGCTGTCGACGTACGCGGTGTCGACGCTGGACGCGGCGGGGGCGCTGTACTCGGGGCCCGACGTGGAGGCGGTGGCCTCCTTCTCGTCCTTGGCCTCGGCGGTGAGCGCGCGGAGGAGGCGTCCGCCGACGAGGCCGGTGGCCGCGGCGATCAGGATGAACGCACCCGGACGGCGGCGGGCGAAGGACTTGACGTCCTCCAGCAGCTCGGCGGGCTCGCGGTCCTCGAGCCACGACGCCACACCCTGGGCGCGATCGGCGAGCTGCGAGACGAGGTTCGTGGCGGCGTTGCTCCCGCCCTCGCCCTTGGCGAGCGAGGTGAGGTCGTCGCTGAAGGCGCGGACGCCCTTGGCGGCGTTGTCCTTCTGGGCGTGCGCCTGCTCGGTCAGCTGGCCGCGGCTCTGGTCGAGGAGGTCCTTGACCTGCACCTTGGCCTCGTGGGCGACGTTCGCCGCCTCCTGCTTGCCGGTGGAGAGCACGTCACCGGCGGCCTGCTTGGCGTCGCCGGCGACGGAGCCGGCCTGCTCCTTCGCGGTGCCGACAGCCTCCTTCGCGGTGTCGACCTTGCCGGAGGTCCCGGAAGTGCCGGTGGTCCCGGTGGTCGTCGTGGTGTCGTAGCTCGCCTCGGTCGCGCCGTAGTTGGCCGCGCCGTTGCCGAACGGAGGTGAATCGGGATCGATGGTGGACATCGTCAGTCCCTTCCAGGATCGAGTCGGGGGAATAGGTGTGCGTGCCGACGGGCCGCTCCGAGGGGATCGGTGCGCCGGCAGTGGCCAGTCTGGGCAGCGCTCCCAGGAAGCGGGAAGGGCGTAGCGCTGAGGCGGTGGACAGGTCTACCATCGCGCCCCCGCGATGCCCGGAATGGGTGCGACGGGGGCTGCCGTCGAGCGCCTCGGAGCGCACTGCGGAGTCGCCGGGAAAGCGCTCTCAATTCGTCGGTCCCGCGGCGGGAACGCTCCGCAGTCAAGCCCCTTCTGGCCCGCGAACAGGGCTGCCTACGGTCGAGAGGACACGGGGTCGCACCCGCCCATATCTGTGAGGAAAGGGAACCATCAGCATGTTCTTCCACAAGCAGGAATTGCAGTTCAAGGCGTCGCCCTCCAAGCCCGACGCGGTCTTCGCGAGGAGGTTCCAGGAGGTGCTCGGCGGGCAGTACGGAGAGATCTCCGTCGCCATGCAGTACGGCTTCCAGGCGTGGAACTCGCACGAGCCCGGCAAGTACCGCGACCTGCTGTTCGGCATCGGTGCCGAGGAGTTCGGCCACGTGGAGATGATCGCGGTGATGATCGCCCAGCTGCTCGAGAAGGCTCCGATCGAGCAGTCCGAGGACGCGATGAAGAAGGACCCGGTCCTCGCCGCGGTGATAGGAGGCACCGATATCCAGCACGCGATCGTCGCCGGCGCCGGCGCCCGCCCCGTCGACAGCATGGGCAACCCGTGGCAGGGCTCGTACATCACCGCGAGCGGCAACCTGCTCGCCGACTTCACCGCGAACGCGAACGCCGAGATGCAGGGCCGCCTCCAGGTGGCGCGGCTGTACCACATGACCGACGACCACGGCGTGCGCGACCTCATGTCGTTCCTCCTGGCCCGCGACACCATGCACCAGAACCAGTGGATGGCGGCCGCCGCCGAGCTGCGCGCGGAGGGCAAGGAGGACCTGCCGGTGCCCTCGAACTTCCCGCTCGCGAACGAGGAGCGCTCGGTCTCGTACCAGTACCTCAACTTCTCGGACGGGCAGGCCGCCAAGGAGGGCACCTGGGCGTCGGGCCCCACCCCCGACGGCAAGGGCGAGTTCAGCTACCACGACGGGCCGACCACCAGCGCGCCGATGCCGCCGGCCACTCAGCCGGACCCGCGCTTCTACGGCACCGACCCCAAGCCCAACATCGACGAGAAGGTCACCGGAGCGGTCAAGGACGCGGTGAGCAAGAAGTGACCGCCCGACGGATCCTCGGGGCGCTCGGCGCGTCCGCCCTGATGGTCGGCCTGCTGGCCGGCTGCACGGGTGACGCGCAGACGCCGAACCAGTCGGGCAGCGCGGTGCCGACCAGCGCCGACGACGGATCGACGCAGACGCCCACGAATCCGCCGTCGGACACTCCGGCGTCCGAGACGGCGACTCCCGCGACCTGAGGGGCGGAGCTTGGCCCTCCCCGGGCCGGGACGCAACCCCCTGCCCCTGTTCAGGTGGTAGCGAGCTTCGATGCCTAACGTCGTGCTCAACGATCAGTGAAGGAGGCACCACCTATGGGGCTCGATGACAAGATCAAGAACGCCGCTCAGGACATCGCCGGCAAGGCGAAGGAAGCCGTCGGCGACCACAAGAACGACCAGGACCTGAAGGCCGAAGGCCAGAAGGACCAGGCTGCCGCCTCGACCAAGAAGGTCGGCGAGGACGTCAAGGACGTCTTCAAGTAGGCAGTCGCTCACGTCGGCGGCGCTCCCCTCGCGGGGGGCGCCGCCTTCGTGCGTCAACGGGCCTCGGAGCCGTGGCCGAGCAGAACGTCGGCCAGGAGTGCTTGTCAGCCACGATGGTGGCTGAGCCCTACTCCTGGCCGACGTTCTGATCGCGGAAAGGGAGCCCTACGGCTGCAGGACGACCTTGATGCAGCCGTCCTCCTTCTTCTGGAACGTCTCGTAGAGGCCCGGTGCATCCTCGAGCGGCGCGTGATGCGTGACGAGGTCCATGACGCCCAGCGGATCGCTCGGGTCCTCGACGAGCGGCAGCAGCTCGTCGATCCAGCGCTTCACGTTGCACTGGCCCATCTTGAGCGTGACCTGCTTGTCGAACATCGACTTCAACGGCAGCGGATCCGCCTCGCCGCCGTACACGCCGCTGAGCGACACGGTGCCGCCGCGGCGCACCAGCTCGAGTCCGCCCTGGATCGCGGCGAGCCGGTCCACTCCGACCGTGTCCATCGCCTTCCGCGCGAGCGGATCGGGCAGCAGCCCGGCCATCGACTGCGCGAGCGACCCGACGGGCGAACCGTGCGCCTCCATGCCGACCGCGTCGACGACGGAGTCGGGGCCGCGCCCCTCGGTCAGGTCGCGCAGCTCGGCGACCACGTCGTCCGTGAGATCGAACACCTCGACGCCGTGGCGAGCCGCCATGGCGCGGCGCTCGGCGACCGGGTCGATCGCGAGCACCCGGAAGCCCTTGTGCACGCCGATGCGGGCGGCGAACTGACCGACCGGGCCGAGCCCGTAGACGGCCAGCGTGCCTCCCTCCGGGACCTGCGCGTAGTCGACGCCCTGCCAGGCGGTCGGCACGATGTCGCTGAGGAAGAGGTAGCGGTCGTCGGGCAGGTCGGTGCCGACCTTGACGGTGTTGTAGTCGGCGAGCGGCACGCGGAGGAACTCCGCCTGCCCGCCCGGGACCTGGCCGTACATCTTCGTGTAGCCGAAGAGCGCGGCGCCCGACTGGTACTCGGTGACCTGCGTGGTCTCGCACTGCGACTGCAGTCCGCGACGGCACATGAAGCACTCGCCGCAGGCGATGTTGAAGGGGACGACGACGCGGTCGCCGACCGACAGCGAGGTCACTCCGGCGCCCACCTCCTCGACGACGCCCATCGGCTCGTGGCCGAGGATGTCGCCCTTGTCGAGGTACGGCCCGAGGAGGCGGTACAGGTGCAGGTCCGATCCGCAGATCGCGGTCGAGGTGATGCGGACGATCGCGTCCGTGGGCTGCTGGATGCGGGGGTCGGGGACGGTCTCGACCGAGACCTTCTCGACGCCCTGCCACGTGAGTGCGCGCATGCTTGCTCCGTTCTGACCGGCGCTCGCCGGTCGTGCCCCTCCAGGCCACACCGCGCGGGGAGGGGCTGTCAGGGGGTTGACGCCCTGGCGCCTTGATCGTCGGCGGATACTCGGCCTGCCGGGGATTCTCGGGCCGCGGGCAGCGCGCACTGGGAGGACGTGCATCCGGCGTTCACCTCGCACACGGGCGACGAGTGGTGTGATGGGGGGATGGAAGCTCTCTACACCGCTATCGCCCACGCCTCCGGTGGAGGACGCGACGGTCACGTCCGCACCGAGGACGACCGCCTCGACCTCGACACCCGCCCGCCCCAGGAGCTCGGCGGCTCCGGGGACGGCACCAACCCCGAGCAGCTGTTCGCGGCCGGGTACTCCGCCTGCTTCCTCGGCGCCCTGCACGGCGCCGGCCGGGAGCTGAAGATCGACACGACCGATGCGGCCGTGTCGGCGAGCGTCTCGATCGGCAAGAACGACGACGGCGGATTCGGCCTCGCGGTCGAGCTCGACATCCACGTGCCGAACGCGAGCCCGGAGCAGGCGCAGCAGGTCGCCGAGAAGGCGCACACGCTGTGCCCGTACTCGAACGCGACCCGCGGGAACATCCCCGTGGAGCTGACGATCGTCTCCTGACGACGCGCCTTTCGACGGCCCCTCCTCCTCGCGGAGCGGGGGCCTTCGTCGTCGACGGGGTCCGTTAGGGTCGGACGCATGACCGAGAACCCGTCGCTCGAGGAGTCGAAGGCCCGGGCCGAGCTCGAGCAGATCCGGCAGAGCATCGACAACATCGACGCCGCCCTGATCCACCTGCTCGCGGAGCGCTTCAAGTTCACGCAGAAGGTCGGACGGCTGAAGGCGGCGCACGGACTTCCGGCCGCCGACCTCGACCGCGAGGCGCGCCAGATCGCGCGGCTGCGGTCGCTGGCGGAGGAGTCGCACCTGGATCCGGCGTTCGCCGAGAAGTTCCTGGGCTTCATCGTCGCCGAGGTCATCCACCACCACGAGCAGATCGCGAACGGCGCGGAGGCCTGAGGCGCTGAGCGGCGCCTGCGCGATCTGCAGGTGCTCGTGAGATCTGCAGGTGCTCGTGCGATCTGCAGGGGATGAGGGCGGATCCGCGTCCTGCGATGTGGAGGGAAGCGCGTTCCCGCGCGGATCCCCTGCAGATGGTACGAGGGCTGCTCGGCTGCGTGCCGCCTCCGAAGCGGTCCTCGTGCGATCTGCAGGTGTTCGTGCGAGCTGCAGGGGATCCGGCTCCGATGCCTGCTGGTCGCGCGGTGGGAAACGTGTTCCCGGGCGGAATGCCTGCAGATGGTACGAGGAGGGACCGGGAGGGTGCAGCCTCCGGAGTGGTGCTCGTGCGATCTGCAGGGGATCCGGGCTGATCCGCGACTTGCGACGCGGGGGGAAGCGCGTTCCCCCGCGGATCCCCTGCAGATCGTCCGTCGAGCCCGCCCGGCCTATGCCTCCGCGGGGCGGCCCAGGGCGCGCACCGAGGTGACGCGGCGGCGGGCGATCGCGGCGACCGTCAGCAGCAGGCCGAACAGCAGCCACAGCACGAGGCCGACGACCGCGCCGCCGACGCCTCCGGTGCTCTCCACCACGCCCGACAGCGCGTTCTGCGCGGCCGACAGCGGCAGGAACCCGAGGGCGTCCTCGAACACGCCGGGCACCGTCGAGATGATGCCCGCGCCCAGCCCGATGACCGCGGCGAGCATCGCGAGGAAGCGCCCCACTCCACCCAGCAGTGCCACGAGGCCCTGGTTGACGGAGGCGAACGACGCACCCACCAGCATCGACAGCAGGGCGAAGCCGACGAACGAGCCGGCGTCGAGATCGGCGACGAACTGCATCACGATCGCGACGGCGAGGCCCTGCACGAGCCCGATCCCGAGCGCCGGGGCGTAGGAGGAGAGGGCGAGCGCCGCGGAGGACCGGGTCGAGGTCAGTGCGCGGTGCGAGAACGCGGCGAGCACCAGGAACGACGCCAGCGCGCCGAGCCAGAGGGCGATCGTGGTGAAGAACGGCACCGAGGACGCCCCGAACAGCGACGTGGAGCTGCTCGCGTTCTCGACGGGATCCGCGACCACGTCGGCCAGGTTCTGCGACTCCGCCTCGGTGTAGGTCGGCAGCTGCGCGACGGCCGAGTCCAGGCCGGTGGCCAGGGTCCGCGTGCCGTCGGCGAGCTGCAGGGCTCCGTCCGAGACTCCGACGGCGCCCTCGGCGAGCTGGTCGGCTCCGTCGGCGGCCGAGGAGGCGCCGGTGGCGAGCTCGGAGGCGCCGTCGGCGGCCGAGGTCGCGCCGGTCGCCAGCTGGGCGGCTCCGGTCGCGGCGGCCGTGGCTCCGGTCGAGAGCTGGGCTGCTCCGGCGGCGGTCTGGTCGGCCCCGTCGGCGAGCTGTTCGAGGCCGGTCGAGAGCGACGTCACTCCGGTCGCGACCTGTCGGGCGCCGCCCGCGGCCTGCTGCGCACCTGTGACGAGTGAGGGCACCTCGGGGGTGCCGACGCGGATCCCCGCATCGAGCGCCTGCGTCGCCCCCGCCGCCGTCGCGGTCAGCGCGACGGGACCGTCGGCGGCGGTGAGCGCGTTCGCGACGATGCCGCTCGCGGCCAGGCACTGCGGGTCGGCGCAGCCCTCGAGGGCCTGCTGCAGCGCCGCGAAGGTCCCCGCGGTCGACTGCGCGGCGCCGCCCGAGAGCTGCGCGATCTGCTGGGTGCTCTCGCCGATCGTGACGGTGCTCGCGCTCAACTGGTCGAGCCCGTCGGCGACCGCGGTCGCTCCGGTGCCCAGCTGCGCGGCGCCCGTCGCCGAGTCGCGCGCGCCGGTGGCGAGCTGCGTCACTCCGCCCGACAGCGCGGACGCGCCGGTGCCCAGCTGCGCCACTCCGCCCGACAGGTCGGTCGCCCCGGTGCCCAGCTGCGCGACTCCGTCGGACAGCGCCGACGCGCCGGTCGACAGCTCGTCGATGCCGTCGGCCAGCGAGCTGGTGCCGTCGGCGAGCGAGGAGGCGCCCGTGCCGAGCTCGGTCGCTCCGTCGGCGAGCGTGCCCGCGCCCTCGGCCGCCTGCCCGATCTGCTCGTTCAGCGTGTTGAAGCCGACGTAGACGTTCTCGAGGTACGCGGTGGTGAGCTGCGTGTTCAGGAGGGACGTCGCGGTGCTCGTGACCGTCGCCGAGATCGCGTCGTCGACGAGCTTCGCCTTGTCGCTCGTGGCGATGTCGATGGTGGCCTTGGTCGCCGCCGCCGCGTCGCCCGCGTAGGAGGTCGCCGCCGCCGAGAAGTTCGAGGGGATGGTGACCACGGTGGCGTAGGAGCCGTCGGCGAGTCCCTCCGCCGCGTCGTCCTTGTCGGTGAGGACCCAGGTGAAGTTCGAGGTCGAGTCCGAGCCCGAGACGTTCGGCGCGGGAGTCGGGGACGCGGTCGGCGTCTCCTCGGTGCCGCCAGTGACCAGTCCCGCCGCGAGCTGGCGCCCGAGCGGCACGGTCTGCCCGTCGAGGTCGACCGGGGTGTCCTCGTTCACGACCGCGGCCGTGACCTGGTCGAGGCGCTGGGTCGGGTCCCACAGCGCCCAGACGAGCAGCCCGCCGATGGCGAGGGGGACCAGGACGATCCCGAGGAGGGTGAACCAGGACACCTTCTTGGCGCCGCGGGGGCGCTCGAGGGAGAAGAGAGCCATCTGTCAGAGGACCTTTGCGATCGCGCGGCCGGCGGCCGCAGTCGGGACCGCGCGCACGTCGCGGTCGGAGGGGAGGAGGTCGTCGAGCGCGTCGGGCTCGACGGCGGAGGCGACGACGGTGAACGGGCGCTCGTGCTCGAGCGCGTGCGCCCGGGCGCCGTCGAGCTCGGCCCGCAGGTCGTCGCGCAGCTGCGGATCGGTGACCGTGTCGACGTCGTCGAGCACGAGGAGCGCCGGGTGCGTCGAGAGCGCCGCGCGCACCTCCTCGATCGGATCGGCGGCTCCGGCCAGGCGCACGAGCCCGACCCGGCCGCGCACCGCGGAGGAGCGGATCGGCACCACGAGCCCGTCGACCTTGAGGCGACCGGAGTCGGGCGCCAGCCGGCCCGCCAGCGTCAGCAGCAGGGCGGTGCGTCCCGAGCGGTGCGGTCCGTGCACGACGAGCGCGGCTCCGGCCGGCACCCGCACGGCGACGTCGCGGTAGAGCGGGCCGTCGGGTCCGTCGAGCGAGAGGCCGTCCGCGGCGATCGCGTCGGTCGCTCCGGGCTCGGGCCAGTCGGCGAGCGCGAGCTCCTTCGTCAGGCCCTCGCCCTCCACGTCGAAGGAGGGGAGGATCCGGTCGAGCCAGCGCGGCATGTGCCACGCGCGGTCGCCGAGCAGGTGCAGGACCGCCGGGACCAGCGTCATCCGCACGATGAACGCGTCGACGAACACGCCCACGGCGAGGCCCAGCGCGATCGGCTTGATGTTCGTGTCGCCCTCGGGCACGAACGCCGCGAAGACCGAGAACATGATGACCGCGGCCGCCGTGACGACCTTCGCCGAGCCGACGAAGCCCGACTCGACCGCGGCACGCGCCGATCGTCCGTGGACGTAGTCCTCGCGCATCCGCGACACCAGGAAGACCTCGTAGTCCATCGCGAGGCCGAACAGCACGCCCATCAGGATGATCGGCATGAAGCTGATGATCGGGCCCGTCTTGTCCACGTGCAGGGCGTCGGCGAACCAGCCCCACTCGAAGACCGCGGCGACCGCGCCGAACGACGCGCCGACCGACAGCAGGTAGCCCAGCGTCGCCTTCAGCGGCACCCACAGCGAGCGGAACACCATGGTCAGCAGGACGAGGGAGAGGCCGACGACCAGGATGCCGAACGGCAGCAGGGCGTTCGCGAGCGTGTCCGAGATGTCGATGCCGACCGCCGTCTGGCCGGTCACTGCGAGGTCGACGCCGTACTCCTCCTGGAAGTAGTCGTGCCTGTCGCGGATCTCGGCGACCAGCGCCTTGGTCGCCTCCGAGTCCGGACCGCCCTCGGGGATCACCTGGATGATGCCGGTGTCGGCGGTCTCGTTGGGGGTGGCCAGCGGCACCGAGGCGACGCCGTCGAGGCCCTCGATCTCGGTCTTGAGATCGGCCATCAGGCCCAGCGGGTCGGTCGAGCCGATGATGGTGCCCGTCACGATGAGGGGGCCGTTGTAGCCGGCGCCGAAGTTCTCGGCGAGCAGGTCGTAGGTCTCGCGGGCGGGCGTGCCCTCGGCCTGGTAGCCGGCGTCCGGCAGTGCGAGGCGCAGGCTCAGCGCCGGGATGCTCGCGACTCCGAGCACGCCGATCACGGCGATGATCGTGACGATCGGGAACCGGGTGACGGCGCGGACCCAGCCGCGGAAGAAGCCGCGTGGCACCTCGGCGTGCACGTGGGTGCCCGGAGAGGCGGGGAGCGAGTCGGGCTCGACCTCGGAGTCGGCATGGGCGCCGGCGACCTGCTTCGCGGCCGCCGCCTTCTTCTTCGCGCGGCGCTCCTTCGGGCGCAGGCGCTCGCCGGCGAACCCGAGCAGCGCCGGAGTGAGCGTGAGGGCGATGACCACCGCGATCGCGACTCCGCCCGCCGCGGCGACGCCCATGGTCGTCAGGAACGGGATGTTCGCGACCGACAGGCCGACCAGCGCGATGATCACCGTGAGGCCGGCGAAGACCACCGCGGAGCCGGCGGTCGCGACCGAGCGGGCGGTCGACTCCTCCGGGTGCATGCCCTGCTTCAGCTGGTCCTGGTGGCGGCTGATGATGAAGAGGGCATAGTCGATGCCAACGGCGAGCCCGAGCATCAGGGCGAGCAGCGGAGTCGTCGACGAGATCGACGCGAAGCGGGTCGCGATGAAGATGGCCGACATCGAGAGCGCGACGCCGAGGAGAGCGGTGACGAGCGGCATGCCGGCGGCCAGGAACGAGCCGAAGGTCAGGACCAGGACCACGAGGGCGACGATGAGGCCGATGGCCTCGGTGATCGTCACTCCGGGCAGGTTCTGCGAGAAGAGGTCGCCGCCGAGCGACACGACGGAGCCGGCGGGCAGCGCGTCCTCGAGGGTCGTCGCCTCGGCCTGGAGGGCGTCGCGGGCCTCCTCGGAGGTGGTGGTGGCGGACCCCTCCATCTGCGCGGTGATGACGAGGGCGTTCCCCTCGTCCGAGATCGTGCCCTCGACGGTGTCGGAGTAGGGATCGGTGACCGCGGCCACGCCCTCGATGCCGGTGAGCGCGGCGACGGCGTCGCCGACGGGCCCGGTGATGTCCGCGTCCTCCACGCTGCCGCCGTCCGGAGCGACGACGACGTAGCGAGCGGACGTACCGCTGACCTGCGGGAACGTGCGCTCGAGCTGGTCGAGCGCGGTCTGCGACTCGGTGCCCGGGATCGAGAAGCTGTTGTCGGTGCCCTGGTTCAGCAGCACGGCGCCGCCTCCCGCGAGCACGACGACGGCGAGCCAGAGGACGGCGACGAGACGGTGGGCCTGGTAGACCCATCGCCCGAGTCGGTAGAGCAGCGACGACACGCGGTCTCCTGATGATCGAGGGGAGGAGGACGATACGACGGTGTACCCGATACACGAATGTATCCGATACAGGAACGTATCCGATACAGTGATTCCGCTCAACGCCCCGTGACAGCTCTCGGAGAGGATCCAGGAATGACCGTGATCGACGCTCCCGAGCAGTCCTCCCGCCGCAGCCGCACCCGCGAGCGGCTGCTCGACGCGGCCTACGACGTCTTCGCCGAGACCGGCGTGCACTCGGCCTCGGTCGAGCAGGTCTCGGAGCGGGCCGGCTTCACGCGCGGCGCCTTCTACTCGAACTTCACCAGCAAGGAGGAGCTGTTCTTCGCCCTGATGGAGCGCGAGAACGGCGCCCGCCTCGCCGGGCTCGTCGAGCAGATGGGCCGCACGCTGCCCAAGCTCGCCGGCACCGCGGAGCCGCTGACCGCCGAGGCGCTCGGCGCGGTGGTGCTCGACTTCCTGCACGGCCCCTTCGACGACGACCGGCGCTGGTGCCTGGTGCAGGCCGAGTTCGAGCTGCTGGCTCTGCGCGACCCGGCGATCGCGCCGCGCTACAGCGGGTTCCGGGCGCGCTTCGACGCCTCCCTGGTCGACATCATCGGCTCGGCGCTGCAGCAGGTCGGCCGGAGGTTCGCGCTGGAGCCGACCGTCGCGGTCCGTCTCGTGCTGGCGAGCTACGAGGGCGCGGTGAAGCAGTCCCTCCTCGACGGCGACTCCGACGACCAGAGCCTCGAGCGGCTCCGCTCGTCCCTCACAGGAGTCGTGATCGCGGTCTCGGCCCCGGTCTGAGCCCGCGGTCCCCGCCGGCCCCCGCGCGCGGCGAAGATGGACCCATGGAACTGCGTCAGCTCGAACACTTCCTCGCCGTGGCGAAGGAGCAGCACTTCACCCGCGCCGCGAGCGCGCTGCAGATCTCGCAGTCGGGCCTGTCGGCCTCCATCCGCGCGCTCGAGAGCGAGCTCGGCAGTCCGCTGTTCACCCGGAGCACCCGGCGCGTGGAGCTGACGCCCGCCGGCCGGGCGATGCTCGAAGAGTCGGAGCGGTCGGTGGCGAGCGCCCTCGCCGCGCGCGACGCGGTGCGGGCGGTGCAGGGCGTGCTGCGCGGGAGCCTCGCGGTCGGCACGGAGGAGTGCCTGGGCGGCGTGCACCTGCCGCGCGAGCTCGCGACGTTCCGCGGCGAGCATCCGGGAGTCGCGCTGCGGCTGACGCACGACGGGTCCGGCGCGCTGCTCGACGCGGTGGCCGCCGGCCGTCTCGATCTCGCGCTGGTCGCCGACATCGGAGCGACGCCCGCGGGCGTGCGGACCCTGCCGCTCGCGAGCGAGGGCTTCGCGGTCCTGGCGCACCCCGATCATCCGCTCGCCGACCGCGCGGTGTGCCGCGTGCACGATCTCGTCGGCGAGACGATCGTGGGGCTGCAGGGGCACTGGGGCGCGAGCCACCTGGCCGCGCAGGCGTTCGCCGAGCACGGTCTGGCGTTCGAGATCGAGCTCGAGGTGAACGACGTGCACACGCTGCTCGACCTGGTCGGCTACGGCATGGGCGTCGCGGTGGTGCCGGCGCACTTCGCCGAGAAGCGGCCCGAGGCGCTGACCGCGGTACCGCTCGAGGATCCGCTGCTCGTCTGGCGCACGATGGTGGCGGTTCCGGAACGGCCGACCGCGGCGGCCCGCGCTTTCGTGTCGGCGCTGCCGTCACCGTCCGCGGTGTCGGTCGAGTAGCCCCGCCAGCAAGTCCGGCGGTGGTGGATCTCGATACGCCCGCTGCGCGGGCTACTCGATCAGCAAGCAGTCTGCTGGTCGAGTAGCCCCGGAGGGGCGTATCGAGGCCCGCCACTCACTCGAGCGACGCGAGCTCCTCCGGGGTCAGCTCCAGGTCGGCCGCGGTCGCCGAGTCGCGGATGCTCTCGGGACGCGAGGAGCCCGGGATCGGCAGCACGATCGGCGCCTTCGCCAGTTCCCACGCCAGGCAGACCACCTGCGGTGAGACTCCGTGCGCCTCGGCGACGGTCGCGAACGCCGAGTAGCGCGAGCCCAGCTCCGCCGCCGACGAGATGCCGCCGAGCGGGCTCCACGGCAGGAACGCGATGCCCAGCTCCGCGCAGAGCTCGAGCTCCGGCTCGCTGGAGCGGAACGACGGCGAGAACTGGTTCTGCACCGAGACGAGGCGCGCACCGAGGATCCCGTGCGCCTCCCGGATCTGCGCCGGGTCGGCGTTCGAGATGCCGGCGCGCACGATCACGCCCTCGTCGAGCAGCTCGACGAGCGCTCCGATCGAGTCCGCGTACGGCACCGAGGGGTCGGGCCGGTGGTACTGGTACAGCCCGATCGCCTCGACTCCGAGGCGCTGCGCGGACGCGCGCGCCGCCTCCTTCAGGTGCTCGGGACGGCCGTCCTGCGTCCACACGCCGGGCTCGGGGCGCAGGTGCCCGCCCTTCGTGGCGACGAGCACTCCGGAGGTGTCGCCGCCGTAGCCGCGCAGCGCCTCGGCGATCAGCAGCTCGTTGTGTCCGAGGTCGTCCTCGCCGCCCAGGTGGTAGGCGTCGGCGGTGTCGATCAGGGTGACGCCGGCGTCGAGCGCCGCGTGGATCGTGGCGATCGACCGGTCGCGGTCGGGGCGGCCCTCGATCGACATCGGCATGCCGCCGAGGCCGATCGCGCCGACGGTGATGTCGCCGAGTGCGCGCTGCTTCATGAGTCCTCTTCGTTCGTGGGGAGTGGGTGGGTGAGTGGCGGCGTCACCAGGCGTAGTCCTCGGGCGCCGTACGGTGTCCGGGGAAGATCTCGTCGAGGCGCGCCAGGTCGTCGGAGTCGAGCGCCACGTCGACCGACGCGACCGCGCTCTCGAGCTGCTCCATGGTCCGCGGGCCCGTGATCGGCCCGGTCACGCCCGGCTGGTGCAGGAGCCACGCGAGCGCGAGCTCTCCGGGCGCGACGCGGCGCTCGCGGGCGAACGCCTCGTACTGCTCGAGCGCCGGGCGGTTCTTCTCGATCGCCTCGGCGGAGCGGCCCGCATTGCGGCGGCTGCCCGACTCCGTCTTCTCGATCACTCCGCCCAGCAGCCCGCCCTGCAGCGGCGACCACGGGATCACGCCGAGCCCGTAGTGGAGCGCGGCCGGCAGCACCTCGCGCTCGATGTCGCGGGTGAGCAGGTTGTAGATCGACTGCTCCGAGGCGAGTCCGGTGAAGTGCCGCGATCGGGCCGCCTCCTGCGCCTGCGCGATGTGCCAGCCGGCGAAGTTGCTCGAGCCGACGTAGAGGACCTTGCCCTGCTGCACGGCGACGTCCATCGCCTGCCAGATCTCGTCCCACGGCGTCGAGCGGTCGACGTGGTGGAACTGGTAGAGGTCGATGTGGTCGGTCTGCAGGCGGCGCAGGCTGTCGTCGAGGGCGCGGCGGATGCTGAGGGCCGACAGGCGTCCGCCGTTGGGCCAGGAGTCGCGGCCGCGCTCGGCGCCGGGCGCCGCGTACTGCTCCATGTCGCCGTAGACCTTGGTCGCCAGCACGGTGCGCTCGCGGCGCTCGCCGCCCTGCGCGAACCAGCGGCCGACGATCTCCTCGGTGCCGCCGCGGTTCCCGTCGCCGCCGTAGACGTTGGCGGTGTCGAAGAAGTTGACGCCCAGCTCCTGCGCCCGGTCCATGATCGCGAACGAGTCGGGCTCGCTGGTCTCGGGTCCGAAGTTCATGGTGCCGAGGACGGCGCGGGAGACGGACAGGCCGGTGCGGCCAAGATTCGTGTACTGCATGCTCCCATCCCACGCCGCCCGGGCCCCCGTGTCCAACAGGGGCTCGTCATGGCATTCAGCGGCGGCGGAGGTCAATGCGGGCGGGGAGTCGTCGGCGCTCCTCAGGCGACGAGCCCGAGCTCGACGAGCCACGCTCCGACTTCGGCGGCGAAGTCCTCGTGTTCGGCAGCGGGCCGCGGCACCCGCTTCCTGAGAGCCTCGACGACCCCGTTCGGCGTGGCGACGTCGGGCTCGTCGCCGTCGAGCACGATCTCGGCCAGATCCACCCGCCACTGAGCGAGGTCTGTTCTAACGGTCAGGAAGTTCGTTCGACGGGGTAGAGAGGGAGCCGCCACGCTCCAGAGGCGACCGGCGACGCCCGCCGCATCCGCCAGTCGGCGTAGCGTCGCGGTCGTCAGGCCCAGATCGGCAGCGGTCTTCTCGTCCGACCCGACGGTGGCGAGGGCGAGAGGAGTCGCGATGCCCGCGCGGCGGCAGGCAGCGCGGTGCGGAGCGAACAGCTCCAGATCCCATAGTCGGGCGGGTGACCCTCCTCCTGCCATCCGAGCGACGGCCGCCCGGTCGCGGTTCCGCACCACATCCGGGTCCCGACGGATCCACCGGCGCAGCTCGAGCGAGGTCAGGGCGGGCTGGATGAGGAACTCCGCGAGTGCGTCCTCGTTGTTCTGTAGTGCGACCAGGGCGGAGTTGTAGGCGCCGTGAGGGTCGAGGCGGGAGCGGTCCGGTACCGCCGTCGGCGTCGTCGCTGCGGATACGGTCGGCGGGCCCGCGGCCGGCGCCGTCGACGCCGCGACCGCGTCGAGTCCGCCCGGCGCGGGCTCCGACCCGATCCCGCGGTACTCGGCTTCGACCGCCGCGACGAGCACCGCGTACCGCTGCCGTGTCGCGAGGAGGAGCGGATCCTGCTCAGTGACGCGGTCCCGACGCTCGGTCTCGGCGAGGAGCTTCTCCATCTGCAGGTGGCGCTGAGGGAGGTCGTAGGGGCGGAGGGTCGTGGGCGCCGCGGCGTGGAGATTCACGAGGACGGCGAAGTAGGTGATGAGCACCCGTTGCGCCAAGAGGGTGTGACCGTCCCGCTGGAGGGAGTCGGCGGTCTCCGCGAGGCTGTCGCGGTAGGCGCGCAGTTCGACGGCGTCCGTCGCCCGCCGGTGGAGGAGGTTCTGCAGCGCCACGTCCGCGGCGCGGTTCCCCGGGTCGATCTGCAGGGCCCTTCCGAGCAGGAGCATCGCCGTCCGGTGGTCGTCGGTGAAGGTCGTCGTCGCGACGTACTGCAGCCCGACGCTCCGCCCGTCGGTCGCGCCTCCGAGTCCCTCGAAGCCCGGATGGGCCCGGCTGAGCGCCACGATCACGACCCCGGCCGCGAGGGCGCAGAGCATCGACCGCTTCTCCTCGATGTCGTTCCCGGCGAAGACGCCGCCGACCGCCGGACCCGCCGACGTCGACAGCTCGGCGGTCTGCACCGTCCGACCGTTCCTGCTGACGACGACCGCGGCGGTGTCGTCGTCGAGGTAGTCGAGCGCCACCTTCCAGGGCGTCCCGCCGACGAGTGCCGCCAGGATCCCGAGCACCGCCTTCGCCACGGCGCCGACCGGGGCCGGCAGCAACATGGAGTCACCGAGCGACGTGACGTCGCTGCCTCGCGGGATCTCGACGCCGGCCGGCGGGCTGCCGCCCACCCTTCCGAGGAGGGCGATCAGCTGAGTCGTCCTCTCCTTCGAGCGGTCGACGTCCCCCTGCACGTCCATCGCCAGGAGCGAGACCCGGAGGCGCCCGAGGAGGTGGGCGGCGGTCAGGACGGCGGACACGACCAGGAGCACGGCCGGCCCGATCCAGAACACGGACGGCGCCTGGACGACTCCCTCTCCGGCGACACCGCCCTCCTCGAAACGCGAACCTCGACCGCGTTGGTCGAGAAGCGCGGCGATCAGCACGAGAGCCACCACCGCGCTCGTCGCGGCTCCGACCGCCAGAGCCGCCTGAGCGCCGCGGTCCCGCCGCCGCGAGTGCATCCAGGGCAGGGCGGTGAGGACGCGAACCGCGACGACGAAGGCGAGCGCGGTCCAGCCGAGGGCAAGGAGCATGCTCCCGAGCAGGGGGGTTATCCACTGCTCGACGATGGCCTCCCATGCACGATCGGCGTCGCCGATCGGTCCCTCCGGCCCCGTGGTCTCGGCGAGCAGGGCGTCCCGGCGCTGCTCCGTGCACAGCTGTGCGGCCTCCTCGCCCCGTGCCGTGCGCTCGGCGTCGATCAGGGCGAGGGCGTCGACGGGCCGGCCCTGGTCGATCAGGGTCTGAGCGGCGGTGCAGACCGGGTCCACCGCGGCGGGCTCCTCCGGTTCTGCGGGCGGGGCGGATGTCGACGTGCGCGTCGTGGTGACCGTCGTCCCCGGAGCGGGGGTCGTCACCGTCTCCTCGACGGTGACGACGGGATCGCTCCCGGCGGCACCGGCGGCCGGGCCGGCGAGGGCCGCCAGCAGGAGCACGATCGTCAGTGTTCTCCACTGCGCGCGGAGGCTCCCACCGCCTCGATAGTGAGACGTGTGCGGGCGCGGGTCGGCGGTATCCCGGTCGATCGACGAGCAGTACGGATCAGGCATCATCGCCTCCTGCGGGACAGTGTGATCCTCAGCGCCCTCGGAGGCAATGCTCGACCCGCGTGCAGACCCGAGGTGCGCCCGTCTCGAAGACAGGCGGTGCGGGGCGGCGCCGTCGGGCGGAGGCCGCGTTAGAGTCGCCGGGTGGCACGGCAGACGACGACCCAGCGCATCCTGATCGCCCTCTCCTCGACGCTCCTGCTGGCGGGCTGCACGTCGCCGGCCCCGAGCCCGAGCGCTCCGGCCGAGACACCGGCCGCGACGACGGAGCCCGCCGCCGCTCCGCGTCCCGTTCCGAGCGAGGTGCTCGCGCCGGTTCCGCTGGCGGGCGCCTCCGGATCCACGCCGTCGACGGGCTCCTGCGCCTCGGTTGCCGCCGCTCCCTCGGGCTCGATCGGCGACGTCGATCTCGAGTCCGTCCGCGACAGCGGTCCGACGACCGGCGCGACGGGCACCGTCACGACCGCGACCGACGGCAGCCCCGCCTCCTACCTCGTGGCCGGAGGCGACATCAGCGCCGAGATCGCCGAGCGGTTCTGCGTCAGCCCCGAGTTCCTCGACGCGCTCAACTCGGTGCGGCGCGACGGAGTGGGCATCGACTCGCTCTACGCCGGCGACACGCTCAACCTGAGCCCGTCGACCGTGCTGAGCGTCGGCGACCAGAACGGCCGCGTGCTCGACAACGACGCCCCGGACCCGCTGCCCGAGCAGGAGGACTGACCGCGCGTCAGGCCGCGACGAGTCCCACGAGCACCGCCGTCACCGCGACGGATGCGGCGAGCCCCACTCCGCGCCGGCCGGCCTTCTCGCCCTCGGCGAGCCAGGGCAGCGACTCCCAGCGCAGGGCGGCTCCGGCGGCGGCGGCCGCGGTGACCACGACCAGTGCGAACCATGGAGCGAGCGTCACCGCGGTCCAGTCGGCGAAGACCCGGACGAGCGCGAGCACGAGCACCGCGTCGACCAGGTGCGAGAGCAGGCGGAGGCGGTCGCCGGCGAGGAGCCTCCGGAACCGGCGCAGCGGCACTGCGGCCAGGGCGGTGCGTCCGACGACGTAGAGGCTGATGACGAGTGCGACGAGCGTGGCGAGGATCACGACTCCCCCTCCAGGACGTGGGCGAGCAGGTCCAGGCCGACGTCGTCGACCGAGGTGGCGGTGCTGCCGTTCACGAAGACGGCGACTCCGCGCTCGCGGTCCATCGCGAGCATGGTGGAGTAGCCGGAGGTGCCTCCGTTGTGCCACGTCGTCCCGCCGCCGCCGACCGCCTCGGAGGTGAACCACGCGAGGCCGACCCGACCCGACCCGCCGGCGTCGTGCCGCGGCGCGAGCACCTCGTCGGCGGCGACTCCGAGCGCGGGGTCGTCGGTGAGCAGCGCCTGCGCGTACCGGGCCATGTCGGCCGCGGTCGAGCGCACGCCTCCGGCGGGCGCGTAGCCGCCCATCGCCCAGGCGTCGACGGAGCGGCCGCTCGCGGCGTACCCGGTCGGAGCGTCCGGTCCGAGGGCGTCGGCGGTCGTCGGGACGCGGCTGCCGGTCATGCCGAGCGGGGCGAAGACGCGCTCCTGCACGAGATCGGCGTAGTCGACCCCCTCCGCCCGGGCGAGGGTCTGGCCGAGCACCGCGGCGCCCAGGTTCGAGTAGAGGAACGGCTCGTCGACGCGTGACGCATCGGCAGCGTGGCGCAGCACGTCGTCGGCGGAGTAGCCCGCGTACGGATCGGTTCCGCGCAGCTGCGCGAGCAGCGACCGCCCGATCGTGCCGAGTCCGCTCGACAGGCGCGGCAGTCCGGAGGTGTGCGTCGCGAGCTCCTCGAGGGTGCCGCTGAAGTCGCCGACGTCGGCGTGATCGGCGGCCCGATCCTCGAGCGCGACGGTGCCCGCCGCGGCGCTCTGCGCGAGCACGAGCGCGGTGATCGTCTTGGTGACCGAGCCGATCTCGACCTCGGTCGTCTCGTCCGCGCCGAAGCCGGCGAAGCGCACGCCCTCCGGAGTGACGACCGCGGCGACGATCTCGTCGCGCACGCCGTCGCCGAGGTTGTCGCCGATCCAGCTCGCGAGCTCGGCGTCGCCGGTCGTCTCGGGGGGGAGGGACGGGGTCGGCGGGCGGAGGAGGACACCGGCGGCGAGGACCGCGACGGCGGCGGTGGTGGCGGCCACGAGACGGGTGCGGCGGGTCATCGGGGGCCTCCGGAGGCGAGCAGGATCACGAGCAGCGGGACGAGGCGCTCCGGAGGGACGCCGTAGCGTCCGCGTCCGCGCGCCTCGAGCCAGCCGGCCGCGACGAGCTGGTTGACGTGGTGGTAGATCTGACCCGTCGTGCCGGCGCCCTCGCTCTCGGCGAGCTGCGCGACCGTCTCGACTCCGCCGGCGACGGCCTGGAGGAAGCGCAGGCGCACCGGACTGCCGAGGGCCGCGAGCGCGGCCGGGCCCGGGCTGGCGCCCCAGTCGCGCTCGAAGAACGCGTCGGTGGTGAGCCCGTACTGCCACTCGACGGGGCCCGCCGGAGTGCCGACGGTGCCCGCGAAGACGACGCCGCCGGGAGGGGGGAGCCGGTCGCGGAGGGCCGTGAGGGCCCAGAGTGGGTCGTCGTGCGCGGCTCCGGGCGCGGTGGCGACGACTCCGCCCGCTTCGAGCCGGTCGAGGCGCGCGCGGAGCTCGTCGAGCTCGGCGGCGAGGTCGCGGGAGGTCATGCCTCCACTCTTGCAACTATTCCGTAATAACGGAACCCTCGGATCCGCCTCTTCTCCAAAGTTGTGGGAAGCGCGCGCGGTCACCGCAACTTCTGAGGAAGCGAGCGGGCGGGAGCCCGCGCGTCCCGCTGCGGCGCTCGAGTCCTCCGAAGTCGTCGTACTCGAGCCCCGGTACGACGACTTCTGGACAGTGGACGGCGCGACGGCCACGGAGACGCGCCCACTCTCCAGAAGTTGCGGGAAGCGTGAGCAGTCACCGCGACTTCTGCGGAACTGAGCCCGCAGGAGCCCGCACGGCGATCCTCCAGAAGTCGGCGGAAGCGCGCGCGCTCACCGCGACTTCTGCGGAACCGCGACGCCCCTCAGGCGAAGTGCTTCGGCAGCACCGCGCTGTTCACCGTCCGCAGCTCCGCGAGCGGCAGCGTGAACAGCCCCTGCACCTCGACGGCCGGAGTCGCGGCATCCGTCACGCCGATGCGCAGCACGGGGTACCCGCGCCCCTCGCAGAGCCCGCGGAACTTCACGTCGTCCTCGCGCGGCACCGACACCAGCACGCGGCCGGTCGACTCCGAGAAGAGGGCGGCCGTCGCGTCGACCCCGTCGCGCTCCATCAGCTCGTCGAGCCAGATCCGCACGCCCACGCCGAAGCGCAGGGCCGACTCGGCGACCGCGACGACGAGCCCGCCGTCGGCGAGGTCGTGGGCGGAGGCGATCAGCGACTCCCGCGCGCCCGCCGCGATCAGCTCGGCGAGGGCCTTCTCCTGACCGAGGTCGAGCTCGGGCGGCAGGCCGCCCAGGTGGTCGTGCACGGTGCCGGCCCAGGCCGAGCCGTCGAGCTCGTCGCGGGTCGTACCCAGGAGGTAGACGTTGTCGCCCTCGTCCTGCCAGCCCGAGGGGATGCGGCGCGCCACGTCGTCGATCACGCCGAGCACGCCGACGACCGGGGTCGGGAAGATCGGCACGTCGCCGGTCTGGTTGTAGAACGAGACGTTGCCGCCCGTGACGGGGATCTCGAGCTCGAGGCAGGCGTCGGCGAGGGCGGTGACCGCCTCGCGGAACTGCCACATGACCTCGGGGTTCTCCGGGCTGCCGAAGTTGAGGCAGTCCGAGACGGCGACGGGGGAGGCGCCGGTGACGGCGACGTTGCGGTACGCCTCCGCCAGCGCGAGGCGAGCGCCCTGCGCCGGGTCGAGCTGGCACCAGCGGCCGTTGGCGTCGGTCGCGACGGCGAAGCCGAGGCCCGACTCCTCGTCCACGCGGACCATGCCGCCGTCGTCGGGGTAGCTGAGCGCCGTGTTGCCGAGCACGTAGCGGTCGTACTGCGAGGTGATCCAGCTCTTGTCGGCGAGGTTCGCCGAGCCCAGCAGGGCGAGGGTCTCGGCGCGCAGGCCGTCGCCGGACGTCTTCCGCGGCAGGCGCGAGGACGAGTCTGCCTGCAGCGCGTCGAGCCAGGCCGGGTACTCGAGGGGGCGCTCGTAGACCGGTCCGTCGACGGCGACGGTCCGCGGGTCGACGTTGACGATCTCCTCGCCGTGCCAGTTGATGATCAGGCGGCCGGAGTCGGTGACCTCGCCGAGCACGCTGGTCTCGACGTCCCACTTGCCGACGACCTCGAGGAACGCGTCGAGCTTCTCGGGCGTCACGACCGCCATCATGCGCTCCTGCGACTCCGACATGAGGATCTCCTCGGCCGTGAGCGAGGGGTCGCGCAGCAGCACCGAGTCGAGCTCGATGAACATGCCGCCGTCGCCGTTGGAGGCGAGCTCGGAGGTCGCGCACGAGATGCCGGCCGCGCCGAGGTCCTGGATGCCCTCGACGAGGTCGCCGCGGAACAGCTCGAGGCAGCACTCGATGAGCACCTTCTCGGCGAACGGGTCGCCGACCTGGACGGCCGGGCGCTTGGTCGGTCCGCCGTCGGCGAAGGTGTCGGAGGCGAGGATCGACGCGCCGCCGATGCCGTCGCCGCCCGTGCGCGCCCCGAAGAGCACGACCTTGTTGCCGACTCCGCGGGCGTTCGCGAGGTGCAGGTCCTCGTGGCGCAGCACTCCGACCGCGAGGGCGTTCACGAGCGGGTTGCCCTGGTAGACGGAGTCGAAGTAGGTCTCGCCGCCGATGTTCGGCAGGCCGAGGCAGTTGCCGTAGAAGGAGATGCCGGCGACCACGCCGTGCACGACGCGCGCCGTGTCGGGGTCGTCGATCGCTCCGAAGCGCAGCGCGTCCATGACCGCGACGGGCCGCGCGCCCATCGAGATGATGTCGCGGACGATGCCGCCCACTCCGGTCGCCGCGCCCTGGAACGGCTCGATGTAGCTCGGGTGGTTGTGGCTCTCGATCTTGAACGTGACGGCCCAGCCCTCGCCGACGTCGACCACTCCGGCGTTCTCGCCCATGCCGACCATGAGGTTCTTCTTCATCGCGGGGGAGACCTTCTGCCCGAACTGGCGGAGGTACATCTTCGACGACTTGTAGGAGCAGTGCTCGCTCCACATGACCGAGTACATCGCCAGCTCGCCGCTCGTGGGGCGCCGACCGAGGATCTCGCGGATGCTCGCGTACTCGTCGGGCTTGAGGCCCAGGGCCGCGTACGGCTGCTCCTTCTCGGGAGTCGCCTCCGCGTTCGCGGTGGTGTCGGGGACGGCGATGCGGCTCTGTGCCATGTGCTCGAGGCTCCTGGAGAGGGGGCGGGGGATGCGGGTCGATCCTACCGGCCGCCGCCCGCGCGGCCCCGGCCGCGGGACGGCACCGCGGGGGGCCTCCCGCGGCAGCACCGGGACCGCACCCAGCGCATAGGATCGCCGGATGAAGTGGGCGGCTTTCCTCGTGACCGTCCTCTGGGGTCTCGTGCAGTGCTTCGGCAACCTGACCGCCGCGAACGTGAACTCGGACGAGCCCGTCTACCTCTCCGCAGGCTGGGACTACCTGCACGGCGACGTGAGCGCGAACCTCGAGCACCCGCCGACCGCCAAGTACGTGCTCGGCCTCGCGCAGCTCCTCCTGGGCGAGGGGCTGTTCGCCGGCCGCCTCGCCGCCGCGGCCGCGACGTTCCTCACCGGCGCGATCCTCTGGTTCTGGCTGAAGCGCGAGCTCGGCTTCGTGCTCGCCCTGATCCCGGCCGGTCTCTTCCTCCTCCTTCCCCGCTCGAGCGCGGGCGGGCCGGGGAGGATCGACCGGTTCGCGATCCTCGAGCCGTTCATGATCCTGTTCGCCGTCGCCGCGATGGCGGCCGCGTGGGCGTGGGCCAGGCGAGAGGGCGCGCGCCCCTGGCTGATACCGCTCGCGGGCGCGCTCCTCGCCCTCTCGGTCACGTCGAAGCTCACGACGGCGGTGCTCGCGCCGGTCGTGCTGATCCCGCTGCTGATGGTCGGTCGGCGGAGTCGCCGGCGCGCGTGGCTCGGCGCCGCGGGCTTCTCCGCCGCCTTCCTCGTCGCCGCCGTGCTCGCCTACCTGCCCGTGCATCCGGTGGAGGCGATCCGGTACCTGGTCGAGTTCCAGTCCGAGCACAACGCCGACGGGCACCTGATCGACGTGGCCGGCGCCGCCTACGCCTTCCCGCCGTGCTGGGCGAACCTCTGGTTCACGGCGGTGGGCCTCGGGGTCCCGGCGCTCGCCGTGCTGATCGCCGGGGTGCTCCTCGCGCTGATCGCACCGCGGCAGCGCGCGCTCGTGCTGTACCTCGGCTCGGCGACGGCGCTGCTGCTCGTCTTCCACCTGGCGATCAGCTCGGTCGCGCTTCCGCACTACTACGCGGTCTGGGCGTGGCTGCTCTGCGCGCTCGCCGGAGTGGGCGTCGCGGAGGCGCTGCGCGGGCGCGTCTCCCTGCCGCCCCGGATCGCCCGCGGGGTCGGGGCGGTCCTGCTGGCCGCCTCCGTCGTCATCGGGGCGACCTCGACGGTCGGGGTCCTGCAGGAGCGGCCGACCGGAGTGGCGCGCGTCGCCGACGCCCTCCGCGAGCGCGGCCTCGACGAGGGGCTGGTGCTCGTGCAGGGCATGTCCTCGGGCGTCTACGTCCCGTACCTCGGCGACCGGTACACGACCGATCCGGCGTCGGAGGGGATCGTCGCGATCGCGGTCCAGGAGTCGGCCCGCTTCCCGGTCGACCCCGCCGTGGCGGCCTACCTCGAGGGCCCCGGCGCCTCGGACGAGGTGCTGCGGCTCGACGGCCTCGACCTCGTGCTCACCCGCGGTCCCCTCGGCTGACTCTCAGCGCGAGACGCACGCTCCCGGATCGACGGCCGCGCTCAGCGACGGCGCCTGCGCCGCCAGGGGCGACAGCACCGACAGCGGGATCGCGTAGCCCACGTTGTCCACCGACGCCGCCTTGCCGAACACGACCCCCGAGACCGTGCCCTCGAGCGAGAGCAGCGGGCCGCCGGAGTTGCCCTGGTTGACGACCGCCGCGAGCGTCAGCACCTCGCGCGAGGTGGGGGCGCCGTCGACCATCAGCGACACGGTGGCGTCGGAGGAGACCTGCGCCGACCCGAGCGTCAGCGGCCCGCCGAAGGGGTAGCCGGCGACCACCGCGTCGTCGCCCGCGGCGACCGCGTCGTCGAGCGCGAGCGGAGCGGCGGACAGTCCGTCGACCGCGACGACCGCCAGATCGGCGGCGGTGTCGACGTGGACGACGCGGCCGGTGCGCGGCGGCTCGCCCGGTGCCTCGACGACGGGCTCCGACACTCCGGCGACGACGTGGGCGTTGGTGACGACGCGGTCGTCCGACACGACGAAGCCGCTGCCCGTCACTCCGACGTCGCAGGCCCAGGCCGTGCCCGAGACCCGCACGACGGAGTCGGCGGCGGTCGCCACCTCGGGGTCGTCGGTCGCGACGTCGGCGATGCTCGGCGCCTGCGTCGGGGCGTCGATCGCCTCGACGATCCACGACGTGCCCTCGTCGACGACCGTCGACTGGAGCTGCGCGAGGAAGCCGCGCACCGGATCCGGGGTCAGATCGTCGATGGTGCGGATGACGGTGGAACCCGCGACCGAGGTGGTCACGAGCGGCACGCCCAGGAGCGAGACGGCCGAGGTGATCGCGATCCAGACGAGACCCGAGATCGCGACGCCCGCGACTCCTCCGGCGAGCCGATCGAGCACGCCGAGCTTCACTTTGTCGGCCCCGCGGCCGAACGCGGCGCCGATGGAGGCGCCGATCGCGTAGCCGATGCCGAGGCAGAGCACCGCGGTGCCGATCACGGCCAGCAGGCGCCACTCGCTCCCCGCGGCCCAGGCCGAGACGGCGGGCACCGCGAAGGAGGCGCCGATCGCGCCGGCGACGATGCCCGCGAGTCCACCGGCGGTGCGGAGGAACCCGCGGCGCAGGCCGTCGACGAGCGCGCCGATCAGGCTCAGCACGACGATGACGTCGACGATCACGGATGCACCCACGCGGACCTCCAGGTTGGGGGGTCCTCCAGCATGACCGACGCCGCATGCGGGGATGCCCGGAGGAGCCTGCGAGTCGCGAGGCCTGCAGAAGTGAGGCTCAGCGTTCCGAATGGGGCGAATGCCGCTGGAGCCCGGCTCTGAGCCTTATGTGTGCGGCTCCGAACGCCCTGCCGGATCAGAAGAACGAGATGCAGTACGGCTCCGCGACCGGCGCGAAGAAGCGGTCGACCCGCTCGCGGTCCTCGGGAGCCAGCACCACGGCGCCCGCGCGGGCGAGCGTCGACGGGCGGGCCGATCCGAGCAGCAGCGTGCCGAGGTCGGCGACGTCGAGCTCGAGCACCGCGGCCGCGTCGGTGCGCTCGACGCGCCCCTCCCCGCCGTCGACCGTGATCCGGTAGCCGCCGTCGACGAGCCCGAGCGCATCGCGCACCGCGATCACGAGCTCGCCGTCGCTCGTCCAGGGCCGCGCGCCGAATGCCGCCGCCACGTCGAGGACCCGGGTCCAGATGAGGTCGGCGACCGTCGTCACCTGCACCACGCGCGCGTCGCGCAGCGCCCAGGTGAGCGGGTCGTCGAGCGGAGCCATGTCCCACGTGACGGTCGACGCGAGATCGACGGCGCCGAGGAAGCCCCAGAGGCCGAGGTACGCGTCCTCCGTCGCGGCGACGAGGTCGACGACCGCGAGGGTGCGGTCGTCGTCGTCCGGCCCGGTGGCGCGGTAGGTGACGTAGCCGTCGAGCACGCCCTCGGAGTCCAGGTGCACGGCCGAGCGGACGGAGGGTCCCGACACGGTCTCGCCCGTCTCCATGCCGACCGCGTTGCCCGCGGCCCGCGACTGGCGCGTGATGGACCCCGGGGTGCGCGCGTGGAACGCCGCGAAGACCTCCTCGACGCGCGACTGCAGCCACGGGGTCGAGACGACCTCGACGCGTCCGGCCGGCTCGACCTGCAGGGCGAAGCGCGGACCGGTGTCGACGCGGATCGAGCGGGTGAAGGCGGAGCGGCCGAAGCCGAAGCGGCGGTAGATGGAGGCCTCGCTGGCGGTCAGCAGCGCGACGGCGGCGCCGGCCTCGCGGGCGCGGTCGAGGTCGTCGGTGATCATGGCGCGCAGGATCCCGCGGCGCCGGTGGGTCGCCCGCACGGTCACCTGCGAGACGAGGTGCGCCGGGAGCTCGCGGCCGCGGCCGACCTGCAGCGTGCCGGGGAACGCGGCGTACGTGGCGACGGGCACCGCCGCGCCGTCGAGGCCCTCGGGGGCGTCGGAGTCGTGCACCGCGGTCAGGAAGCGCTGGTCGGCGACCATGTGCTCGGCCCAGTCGCGCCACTGCTCGGCCGAGTACTCCTTCTCGTGGAATCCCGCGTTGATCGCGGTGCCCCAGGCGCGGGTGGCGGCGTCGGGACCGCCCTCGGCGGTCAGTGCGGCGGGGAAGTGGCGGAAGTCGAGACCGGGGAGGGACATCCGACCAGCCTATTCACCGGCCCGTGCTCGCGGGGGCCGCGCCTCACAGCACGCCCCAGCGCTTCTCCAGCGCCGCGTCCACCGCGACCGCGAGCTCCTCGACCCGCGCCGACGGGTCCGACGCCCGGAGTTGCTCCGCGAGTTCCGCGATCGCCGCGCGCCGCCGGGGCAGCGTCGCCGTGAACGCGCAGTCCCGCAGCACCAGCAGCAGCGCCTCCGCCGGCGCCTCCACGCGGGACAGGACGGTCAGTCGCCGCTCGAACGGCGACTCCGGCGCGATCACCCGCAGGAACCCCTCCGGATCCTGGTACGCCGCCGGCGGGTCCGGCACCCGGGCGAGCAGCGCCAGTGCCGACGCCAGCCCGTCCAGGTCCGCCGCCGCCGCGAGCGCGTCCAGCCGCGAGTCCACATCCGCCCCCGGCCCCGCCCCGAGCGCGACCGCGGCGAGCGCCTGCGCGTCGATCCGCCGCTCCTGGGCCTCGTCGGGCACCGTCTCGTCGGCCGACCACCACGAGAGCAGCGGAGTCGCGGCGACCGCGAAAGAGCCTGCCCGCCGCTCCAGCGCCACGAACAGGTCCTCTCGCGCCGCGAGCGCGACGAGCGCGTCGACATCGATCGCGAGCACCGTGCCCGAGACCTCGGGCAGCACCAGGTGCCGCCCCGACGGAGGCGTCAGCTCGGCGCGGGTCCGCGCGCCCGGCCCGCGCGTGCTCTCCCGCAGGATCACGTCCTCGAGAGTCGGCTCCGCGCGTCGTCGTCCGCTTCCCAGCACCATGCCGTCACGCTACCGTCGCGGCATGACCCGCTACCTGGCGCTGCTGCGCGGAGTGAACGTCAACGGCCGCACGGTCCGCAGCGCCGACCTCGCGGCGGTCGTCCAGAGCATCGGCGGCGCGGGAGTGCGCACGGTCCTCGCGAGCGGCAACGCGGCCTTCGACTCCGACCGCGACCCGGCCGAACTGAAGCCGGCGCTCGAGGCCGCGCTGGAGGAGCGCTTCGGCTACGACGCCTGGATCGTCCTCGTCGAGCAGGAGGCGCTCGCCGCGGTCGCCCGCGCGTACCCGTTCGAGCGGATCGACGACGTCGCGCATCCGTACGTCGTCTTCGGCTCGAGCGACGCCGCACTCGACGACGCCCTCGCTGCGATCGGCACGAACGACGTCGACCTTCTGCAGAGGGGCGCGGGAGTCCTCTACTGGCGCTGCCCGCGCGGGTCGTCCACGGACACTCCGGCGGCGAAGGTCCTGGCCCGCGCCGCCTACCGCGCCACCACGACCACCCGGAACCTCCGCACGGTCGAGAAGCTCGCCGCAGCCTGAAGAATCCCTCACATATTGGTTAGGCTATCCTTACTCTCGGTCCACTCGACCGACACTCCTGGAACCGCCTTCCGAAAGGGAACGATGCCCCGCGTCACCAAGCCGCTCGCACTGCTCGCGACCGCACTGCTCACCGCCGGTCTCGCCGGCTGCTCGTCCGCCGCGACCGGGTCGGAGGGGGCGGACAGCGATTTCACCCCCATCACCATCGAGCACGCACTGGGCACGACGACCATCGAGTCCCAGCCCGAGCGCGTCGCGACCGTCAACTGGGCGAACCACGAGGTCCCGCTCGCGCTGGGCGTCGTCCCCGTGGGCATGGCCGCCGCCAACTTCGGCGACGACGACGGCGACGGACTCCTGCCCTGGGTCTCCGCGAAGCTCGAGGAGCTCGGCGGCGAGACCCCCGTCCTCTTCGACGAGACCGACGGCATCGACTTCGAGGCCGTCGCCGACACGCAGCCCGACGTGATCCTCGCCGCCTACTCCGGCCTGACGCAGGAGGACTACGACACCCTGAGCGAGATCGCTCCCGTCGTCGCCTACCCCGACACCGCGTGGGGCACCTCCTGGCGCGACACCATCACCTTCAACAGCGAGGCCATGGGCATGGCCGCCGAGGGCGAGGAGCTCGTCACCGAGCTCGAGGGCGAGATCCAGGAGGCGGCCGCCGCCTACCCGCAGCTCGAGGGCACCTCCGCCATGTTCCTCACCCACGTCGACCCGACCGACCTCAGCCAGGTCAGCTTCTACACGACGCACGACACCCGTCCGGCCTTCTTCGCCGACCTCGGCCTGACCACCCCCGGCAGCATCGAGACCGCCTCGGCGACCACCGACGCGTTCTCGCTCACGCAGAGCGCCGAGCAGGCGGACGCGTTCGACGACGTCGACGTGATCGTGACCTACGGCGACGACGAGCTCGTGAACACGCTCAAGGCCGACCCGCTGCTCTCGCAGATCCCGGCCGTCGCGAACGACGCCATCGTCCGCCTCCCGTCCACCCCGCTGGGCACCGCCGCGAACCCGACCCCGCTGTCGATCTCGTACGTCCTCGACGACTACCTGGGCCTGCTGGCCGAGGCCGCCGACAAGGCGAAGTGACCCTCACCGCCCCGCCTGACGCCGCGGGCGTCGCCGCTGTGCGACGTCCGCGGCGTCTGCGTGCGCTCTGGCTGCTCGTCGCGGTCGCAGCACTCGTCGGCGTGGGCGTGCTCTCGGTCATGATCGGCTCGCGCGAGGTCGCCTGGAGCGATGTGGTCGCGGCCTTCGGAGGCTCGACCGACGGCTTCGGGCAGGCCGCGGTCGCCAAGCGCCTCCCGCGCACGGTCCTCGCGATGACCGCCGGCGCCGCCCTCGGGGTGGCCGGCGTGCTGATGCAGGGCGTCACCCGCAATCCGCTCGCCGACCCGGGGATCCTCGGAGTGAACACCGGCGCCTCGCTCGCCGTCGTCACCGGCATCGTCTTCTTCGGTCTCAGCACCGCCACCGGCTTCATCTGGGTGGCGATCGGAGGCGCCGCCGTCGCGGCCGTCTTCGTCTACGTCGTCGGATCCCTCGGCCGCGGGGGAGCGACTCCGCTCAAGCTCGCGCTCGCGGGCGCCGCCACCTCGGCCGCCCTCGTCTCGGTGATCAGCGCGATCGTCCTGCCCCGCGCCGACCTCTCGGGCGGCATCCGCTCGTGGCAGATCGGCGGAGTGGGCGGCGGCACCTTCGCGAGCATCGGCCAGGTCCTGCCGTTCCTCGCGGTCGGCTTCGCGATCTGCGTGCTCTCGGCCAAGAGCCTCAACACCCTGGCGCTCGGCGACGAGCTCGCCGCGGGTCTCGGCGAGCGCGTCGCCGTCGCCCGGGGCGCCGCGGCACTGGGCGCGGTGGTCCTCTGCGGAGCGACGACCGCGATCACCGGACCGATCGGCTTCGTCGGCCTCGTCGTCCCGCACGCCTGCCGCCTGATCGTCGGCGTCGACCACCGCTGGCTGCTGCCGTTCTCGGCCGTCGCCGGCGCGATCCTCCTCACCGGCGCCGATGTCGTGGGTCGCATCGTCGCGCGCCCCAGCGAGATCGACGTCGGCATCATCACCGCGCTGATCGGCGCTCCCGTCTTCATCGCGATCGTCCGCCGCCAGAAGGTGCGCGAGCTGTGACCGGGGTGCTCGAGCGGAGCCACTCCGCCACCGCCGTCGCGGTCGCCGCCGGTCGTCGCCGTCGAGGCGCCCGCCGCCGCTCGGTCGTCGCGGTGCTCGCCGTCGCGGTCGTCGTCGCCTTCGCGCTCTCGCTCGTCTACGGCCAGACCGTCTACACCCCCGACGAGGTGCTCCGGGTGATCCTCGGCGAGCAGGTGCCGGGCGCCTCCTTCACCGTCGGCCGCCTCCGCCTCCCGCGCGCCGTGCTCGCGGTGCTCGTGGGCCTCTGCTTCGGCCTCGGCGGCGTCAGCTTCCAGACCATGCTGCGGAACCCGCTCGCGAGTCCCGACATCATCGGCATCAGCGCGGGCGCCTCCGCCGCCGCGGCCTTCGCCATCGTGACGCTGTCGCTCGGATCCACGCAGGTCTCGATCCTCGCGATCACCGCCGGTCTGGCGGTCGCCCTGGTGGTCTACGCCCTCGCCTACCGCAGCGGAGTCGCGGGCACGCGGCTGATCCTCATCGGCATCGGCGTCGCCGCCATGCTCGACAGCGTCACCGCCTACATCCTGTCGCGCGCCGCCGCCTTCGACTTCCAGGAGGCCAGCCGCTGGCTCACCGGCAGCCTGAACGGGGCGCGCTGGGAGGAGGTCGTCCCGGTCCTCGTGGCCGTCGTCGTGCTGACCCCGGTGCTGCTGCTCAGCTCCCGCGACCTCGCCGGCACGCAGCTCGGCGACGACACCGCCTCGGCCCTCGGCATCCGGGTGAACCGCACGCGCCTCGTCGTGATCGTCGCGGCCGTCGGCCTCATCGCCTTCGCCACAGCCGCCGCCGGACCGATCGCCTTCGTCGCGTTCCTGTCCGGACCCATCGCGGCGCGCCTCATCGGCCCGGGCGCCTCCCTCCTGGTGCCGTCGGCCCTCGTCGGCGCGCTGCTCGTGCTCGTCGCCGACCTCGTCGGGCAGTACGCGCTGGGGCTGCGCTACCCGGTCGGAGTCGTGACCGGCGTCCTCGGCGCCCCCTACCTGATCTACCTCATCGTCCGCAGCAACCGATCGGGAGGGTCCCTGTGACCGCCGAGCACACCCTCACCGTCGAGAGCCTCACCCTCGGCTACGGCGACCGCACCGTCGTCGACGGCCTCGACCTCGTCGTCCCGCCCGGCCGGATCACCGCGATCGTCGGCGCGAACGCCTGCGGCAAGTCGACCCTCCTTCGCTCGATGTCGCGCCTGCTCGCCCCGCGCACCGGCACCGTCCTGCTCGACGGCAAGGCCGTGCACCGGATGCCCGCGAAGCAGCTGGCGCGCACGCTCGGCCTCCTCCCGCAGTCGCCGATCGCTCCGGAGGGGATCACCGTCGCCGATCTCGTCGGCCGCGGACGCCATCCGCACCAGGGCATCCTGAGCCGCTGGAACGCGCACGACGACGAGGCGGTCGCGACGGCGCTGGACGCCACCGACACCGCCGCCCTCGCCGACCGCGCGGTCGACGAGCTCTCGGGCGGGCAGCGCCAGCGCGTCTGGATCGCCATGGCCCTCGCGCAGGAGACCGATCTGCTGCTGCTGGACGAGCCGACAACGTTCCTCGACGTCAGCCACCAGGTCGAGGTGCTCGATCTCCTCGTCGACCTCAACCGCTCGCGCGGCACGACCGTCGTGATGGTGCTGCACGACCTCAACCTCGCCGCCCGCTACGCTGACCACCTCGTCGCCCTGGCCGACGGCACCGTGCACGCCGCCGGCACCCCCGCCGCGGTGCTCACCGAGGACGTGGTCCGCGCGGTCTTCGGGCTCGACAGCCGCATCATCACCGACCCCACTTCCGGTACGCCGCTGATGCTCCCGCTCGGACGGCACCGGCTCGCTCCGCCCGTCGAGGACGCCTCCGTGTCGCAGAACTGAGGCTCACGGCGCCGTGATCGCCCGGGCGACCGCCCCGCCTCGACTCCGCGGATGTCGGCTCGCACCGCGGGCGGCCGCGCCTCAGCCGGCGGTCGTCCATCGGGTTCGACGACCTCCCTCCACAGCGCCGGCGATCCGAGACCCTCCACCACTTCCATCCCACCCTGACACTCGACGTCAAGGGAGGGCTGGAATAGGGTGATGACCACGCCGCAGAAGTACCGGGACGTCGCGAGGTTCCTCCGCTCGCGCGGCTGGGAGCGCACTCGCCAGAGGGGGAGCCACGAGGTGTGGAGTCGGACCGGCGGAGGAGCGACGTTCACGCTCGCTCAGCACCGGGGCGAGGTCTCGCCCGGCCTGATCCGGCAGCTGCAGGCGGCCTTCGACGACACCCCGAGCGAAGGGAACTGAGCACGATGAGCGAACCCCGGGTCCTTGCAGCGCGCGCCTTCCGAGACGGCGGCGGATGGTGGACGATCGAGATCCCCGAACTCGCCTCGACCGCCGCGAACGGAGCCGTCGTCGTGGCGACGGGCGGCGCGATCTCCACGCGTCGCATACCGGCTGCCGCACGCGAACTCGCCGCGGTGTTCCTCGACGTCGGCCTCGACGAGGTCGACGTGAGGGTGACCGTCGAAGCGCCGGCCGATGTCCTCGCGAAGTGGAACGAGGGCGCCCGGGCCGAGGCGGAGGCGCGTGCGGCACTGCGGCGCGCCGGCGATCTCCGACGCGAGGCCGTCCGCGAGCTCCGCGACGGGGGCTACACCGTCGAAGCCGTCGCGGCAGCGCTGCAGATCAGCCCTGCCCGCGTCTCCCAGCTCGCCGACGCGCGTATCGAACTCGACAGGAGCGCGTGACGGAGGCCCCCCTCCTGCGACGGAGACGGCGTCGCAGGGCGCGTCGCGAGGCGCGCACATGACGGACGTGTAAACGGTTCCAGACACCACCCCGGGCGGCGTATACGATTCTTCACAGTCCGTGGCGGGCGGCCGTCGCCGGCGGACACCGCCGCATCCTGCCCCCGACCAGAGGTTCCCCCGCCGTGTCTGCTCCCTCCGCGCGCCCCGACGCCTCCGCTCTCCGCGGGCTCCGAGCGCTCCTGTTCGATCTCGACGGCGTCCTGACGCCGACCGCCGACGTGCACATGCACGCGTGGTCGCGGCTGTTCACGTCGTACCTCGAGTCGAAGGGGATCGCCGAGGGCTACTCCGACGCCGACTACTTCCGCTACGTCGACGGACGCCCGCGCTACGACGGCGTCCGCGCGCTCCTCGCCTCCCGCGGCATCGTGCTGCCCGAGGGCGAGCCGTCCGACGACCCCGCGCTCGAGACGGTCTGCGGGCTGGGCAACCGCAAGAACGCGGCGTTCAACGCCGTGCTCGAGGCGGAGGGGGTCGCCCCCTACCCTGGCTCGCTCGCGTTCCTCGACGCCGCGATCGCCGCGGGGGTCGAGGTCGCCGTCGTGACCTCCTCCCGCAACGGCGTGCCCGTGCTCGTCGCCGCCGGCCTGCGCGACCGCTTCGAGGTCGTCGTCGACGGCCTGCTCGCCGCCGAGCGCTCGATCGCGGGCAAGCCCGCCCCCGACACCTACCTCTACGCCGCCGAGCTGCTCGGACTCACCGCCGCCGAGTGCGCCGTCGTCGAGGACGCTCACTCCGGAGTGGCCGCCGGCCGCGCGGGCGCCTTCGGACTCGTCGTCGGAGTCGACCGCGGAGTCGGCGCCGAGACCCTGCTCGAGCACGGCGCCGACTTCGTCGTGGACGACCTGGCCGAGCTCCTCCCCTTCCTCCCCGTCTCCACCCCCGAGGACGCCGCATGAACCCCATCACCTCCGACCCGCTCGACCGCAACCGCTTCCCGGTCGACGAGTGGGCCCTGCTCGAGACCGAGTTCGCGAGCGAGCTGCAGGGGCGCACCGAGACGCTCTTCGCGACCGGCAACGGCTACCTCGGCCTCCGCGGCAACGTCGAGGAGGGTCGCGACGGCTACGCCTACGGCTCCTTCATCAACGGCTTCCACGAGACCTGGCCCATCCGTCACGCGGAGGAGGCGTTCGGCTTCGCCCGCGTCGGCCAGACCATCGTGAACGTGCCGGACGCCAAGATCGTCCGCCTGTACGTCGACGACGAGCCGTTCGTGCTCAGCGAGGCCGACATCCTCTCGTACTCGCGTCGCCTCGACTTCGCGAACGGCGTGCTGCACCGCGAGCTCGAGTGGCGCACTCCGTCGGGCAAGCGCGTGCTCATCCGCTCGCGCCGTCTGGTGTCCTTCACCGACCGCCACCTGGCGATCCTCGACTACGAGGTGGAGCTCCTCGACGGCGACGCGTCGGTCCTCATCTCGAGCCAGATCCTCAACCGCCAGGACGGAGTGGACGAGTACCACGCGCCCTCGGGCAGCGAGGCGGCGGGCTTCGACCCGCGCAAGGCCGAGTCCTTCGAGGACCGCGTGCTCCAGCCGCGCCTGAAGCGCGTCAACGGCACGCGCTACCTGCTCGGCTACCGGACGACCAACTCGCAGATGACGATCGCGTGCGGCGCCGAGCACGTCCTCGAGACCGAGAACGAGTGGGACCAGACCTCCCAGATCGACGACGACCTCGCCAAGCACGTCTACCGCGTCAAGGCGAAGGCGGGCAACCCGATCCGCCTGGTCAAGACGCTGACGTACCACACCTCCCGCGGCGTGCCGGTGCGCGAGCTCGCCGACCGCTGCGACCGCACCCTCGACCGCGCCCGCGAGACGCCGGTCGAGGAGCAGTTCGTCAAGCAGCGCGAGTGGCTCGACGACTTCTGGGCCCGCTCCGACGTGCAGATCGACGGTCAGCCCGCGATCCAGCAGGCCACCCGCTGGAACCTCTTCCAGCTCGCTCAGTCGACTGCGCGCACCGACGGCGGCGGAGTCGCGGCCAAGGGCGTCTCGGGGTCGGGATACGGCGGCCACTACTTCTGGGACACCGAGGTCTACGTCCTCCCGTTCCTCAGCTACACCGCGCCGCTCGTCGCCCGGAACGCATTGCGCTTCCGCCAGAACATGCTCGAGGCGGCGCGCGCCCGCGCGGCCGAGCTCAACCAGCGCGGAGCGCTGTTCCCCTGGCGCACCATCAACGGCCAGGAGTCGTCGGCCTACTACGCCGCCGGCACCGCGCAGTACCACATCGACGCCGACATCTCGTATGCGCTGATGCAGTACGTGGCGGCGACGGGCGACGACGACTTCCTCGCGCGCGGAGCGATCGACATCCTCGTCGAGACCGCGCGCATGTGGGCCGACCTGGGCTTCTGGCGCAGCAACGGCGACGACCACTTCCACATCCACGGAGTGACGGGCCCGGACGAGTACACGACCGTCGTCAACGACAACCTGTACACGAACGTCATGGCGCGCTCGAACCTCCGCGCCGCCGCGCGCGCCGTCGAGCTGCTGAAGGCGGTCGAGCCCGCCGCGTACGAGCGGATGGCCGTCCGCCTCACGCTCGACGAGGACGAGGTCCTCGAGTGGGCCCGCGCGGCCGACAAGATGCACATCCCCTTCGACCAGCGCGCCGGCATCCACCCGCAGGACGCCGCGTTCCTCGAGAAGGAGCTGTGGGACCTCGAGAACACTCCCGCGAGCAAGCGCCCGCTGCTGCTGCACTTCCACCCGCTGGTCATCTACCGCTTCCAGGTGCTCAAGCAGGCCGACGTCGTGCTGGCGCTCCTCCTGCAGGGCAACGAGTTCACCGCCGAGCAGAAGCGCGCCGACTTCGAGTACTACGACGCGCTGACGACCGGCGACTCGACCCTCTCGGCGGTCGTGCAGTCGATCATCGCGGCCGAGGTCGGCTACCACGAGCTCTCGAAGCACTACTTCCTCTCGGCCCTCTTCGTCGACCTCGCCGATCTGCACCGCAACACCGCCGACGGCATCCACGTCGCCTCGACCGGCGGCGTCTGGAGCGCCCTCGTCTACGGCTTCGGCGGCATGCGCGACCACGGCGGACGGATCACGCTCGACCCGCGCCTGCCCGGCGACTGGGAGCGGCTGACCTTCCGCATCACGCTGCACGGCACGCGAGTGCGCGTCGAGGTCACCCAGGACGCGGTGCTGCTGACGGTCGAGACGGGCGACGCCGCGGCGATCACCGTACGCGACGAGCGCGTGCACGTCGAGGCCGGCAACCCCGTCCGCGTGGGCCTCGGCCACCAGGGCCCGCGCCTCATCGGCGCGCCGACCACGTCCGACATCGAGGGCACCCGCCGCTCCGACGGCACCGTCATCACCGCCTCCATCCCCACGATCTCGATGACCCCCGAGCCCGAGGTCCTCACCGGCCCGTAGGCCCGTTCCGAGCGGCCGGACCGCGCAGCGGGCGCCCGTCCTGCTGATCGAGCAGCCCGCGCAGCGGGCGTCTCGAGATCCCCGTCCACCAGCAGCGCAACCCCGGGAACGACGAACGGCCGGAACCCCGAAGGGTCCCGGCCGTTCCGACGGTCGAGCGCTACGCCGCAGCGACCAGCGCGCGCACCGCCGACGTGAAGAACGTCAGTCCGTCCACGCCCGAGCGCATCGCGGCGCGGGTGTCCGGGCCGAAGCCGGGCTCCACCGCGTGCTCCGGGTGCGGCATGAGCCCCACCACGTTGCCGCGGGCGTTGCTGATGCCGGCGATGTTGTTCATCGAGCCGTTGGGGTTCTCACCGAGGTAGCGGACGACGACGCGTCCCTCCGCCTCGAGCCGCAGGAGGGTGTCGGCCGACGCGATGTAGCCGCCCTCGCCGTTCTTCAGCGGGATCGTGATCTCCTGGCCGGGCTCGAATCCGTTGGTCCAGGCGGTGGCGGTGCTCGCGACCATCAGGCGCTGGTCGCGGCAGACGAAGGATCCGGCGTCGTTGCGGATGAGGCCGCCGGGCAGCAGGTGCGCCTCGGTCAGCATCTGGAAGCCGTTGCAGATGCCCAGGACCGGCGTGCCGGCGTTCGCCGCGGCGATGACCTCGCGCATGATCGGCGAATGCGAGGCGATCGCTCCGCAGCGCAGGTAGTCGCCGTAGGAGAAGCCGCCGGGCAGCACGATCGCGTCGACGCCCTGCAGATCGTGGTCGCCGTGCCAGAGCGCGACGGGCTCGGCGTCGGCGAACCGGATCGCGCGCTGCGCGTCGCGGTCGTCGAGCGAGCCGGGGAAGGTGATGACGCCGATCCGCATGTCGGTCAGACCTCCGGGTAGTGGATGCCGACGACGTCCTCGATGACCGAGTTCGAGAGCATCTCGTCGGCGATGCGGGCGATCGAGGCGCGCACCTCGTCGGTGACCTCGTCGACCGTGATCTCGAAGCGCTTGCCGACGCGGACGCCGCTCACGGCGGAGTGGCCGAGGCGCGAGAGGGCGCCGGCGACGGCCTTCCCCTGGGGGTCGAGCAGCTCTGCCTTGGGCATGACCTCAACGACGATCGTGGGCATCGTGTCTCTCCGGAGTGTCGGGGGAGTGTGCGGGAGTCCGCGCGCCCATGGTACCGCCCGCGGAATCGCGGAGGAGGTGCGCTCAGCGACCCGCGGCCGTCACCCGGATCGCGTTCGCCCAGGGGTCCTCGAAGCCGAGCGTCCGTCCGTCGTCCTGCGTCGCGATCGACGCGTGGCGCAGCCGCTCCTCGAGGGCGCCGAGGTCGTCGGCCCCGGGCACGACGATCTCGACCTGCCCGAGTCCGAGGGCGAGCTGCCGCCGTCCGGCGCCGAGCGAGTTCCAGGTGTTCATGGCCATGTGGTGGTGGTAGCCGCCGGCCGAGACGAAGAGCGCCTGGCCGCCGTACGCGATCGTGGTCTCGAAGCCGAGCCGATCGACGTAGAACTCCTTCGCCGTCGCCACGTCGCCGACGCTGAGGTGCACGTGCCCGACGGAGGCGCCGCCGAGGCGGGGCTGCGCGATCGACTCCTCGGTGAGGTGCTCCTGGAGGAACGTGTTCGGGTCGAGGAACAGGGTGCCCATCTCGATCCGCCCGTGCGTCCACGACCACTGGGTGCGGTCGCGGTCCCAGTAGAGCTCGACGCCGTTGTGCTCGGGGTCGTCGAAGTAGAAGGCCTTGCTGACCAGGTGGTCGGAGCTGCCGGTGAAGGAGCCCGGGTGCCGGGTCGCGACACTGTAGACGGCCGCGGCGAGCGCCGCCTCCGACTCGAACAGGATCGCCGTGTGGAAGAGCCCGGCCGCGCGGGGGCCGGCGTGGCGCAGCTCCGGGGCGTGCTGCAGGATCATGGCGGCGACGCCTCCGCGGCCCAGCACGGCGACGGAGCCGTCCTGCGAGAGGACGTCGAGGGTGACGGCGTCGCGGTAGTACGCGACCATCCCGTCGAGGTCGGCGACGCGCAGCGTGACCGCGCCCATCGTCGTGTCGGGCGCGAGCAGGTCGGGGGCAGTGGCGTTCATCGTGTTCACGCTAGACCCAACTCAGTTGTAGCCACAACTATTTCCTCGGCCACTCGCCGACCTTCATAGACTCCTCATCGGATCCGCCCAGCGCGCCGCGAAGGCGCGGTCGTTCACTGAAGTCCTGTCGCGACGACCGCGACCCGGCTGGAGGACGAACCATGAACGAGACGCACGAATCGGACGGATCGGAGCGACTGCCCGACCCCGCCGCCGCGCCCGAGGAGCGTCTCGCGCTCCGCACCGACGACCGCCGCCGCCGTCGCCGCGCGCTGGTCGCGGGTGGCGCCGGGCTCGCCGTGCTGATCGGCGTCGCGGCGGGCGGAGTCTCGTACGCGGGCACCACCGAGGCCGCGTCGTCGTCCTCCTCGAGCACCGCGACGATCGTCTACCCGGGCGGCTCGCACGGGTCCTTCGGCGGCGGCTTCGCGATCTCCCCGTACGGCAGCGGGTCCGGGTACGGCAGTGGCTCCGGTCACAGCGGCGGGTCCGGCTCCTCGTCGAGCACGAGCACGCCCACCGACGCCGTCCCCGCCTCGACCGCGCAGACCACCGGAGTCGTCACGATCGTCTCCGACCTGACCTACCAGGGCGCGCGCTCCGCCGGCACCGGCGTGATCCTCAGCTCCGATGGCATGATCCTGACCAACAACCACGTGGTCGAGGGCGCGACGGGCATCGCCGTGACCGTCGAGTCGACCGGCGAGACCTACACGGCCCGCGTCGTCGGCACCGACGCGACGAACGACGTCGCGGTGCTGCAGCTCGAGGACGCCTCCGGCCTCACCCCCGCGACGCTCGACACCGACGGCGTCGCGGTCGGCGACTCCGTGACCGCCGTGGGCAACGCCGAGGGCACGGGCGACCTGGTCGCCGCGGCCGGCACCGTCACCGCGCTCGAGCAGAGCATCACCACGCAGTCCGAGACGGGTGTCGCCGGAGAGACGCTGCACGGTCTCATCCAGGTCGACGCCGACATCGTCTCGGGCGACTCGGGCGGACCCCTGGTCGACGCCTCCGGCGCAGTGGTCGGGATCGACACCGCGGCGTCGAGCGGATCCGCCGACATCACGGGCTTCGCGATCCCGATCGCGACCGCACTCGACATCGTCACGCAGATCGAGGCGGGCGCCGAGACCGCGACCATCGAGATCGGCTACCCGGCCTTCCTGGGCGTCTCGCTCTCCTCGGGTGCGAGCCCGTACGCGTCCGGCGCAGGGGGCGCGGGTGCTGCGGGTGCCGTCGTCGGCGGAGTGATCGAGGGCACCCCGGCCGCGACGGTCGGCCTCGCCGCCGGCGACGTGGTCACGGCCGTCGACGGCACTCCGGTCGCCTCTGCCGACGCGCTCTCGGCGGCGCTCGCCGACCGCGAGCCCGGCGAGTCCGTCACCCTCTCCTGGACCGACGCCTCCGGAACCGCCCACTCCGCCCCCGTCACCCTCACCGAGGGCCCCGTCGCCTGACCTCGGGCGGAGCGACGCCCCTGCCCGCGGCTCCGTCGCCGCCCGCAGTCGGCCGCCCTCTCGGCCGCCACCCGCCCACTCCGCTGGTACCCGCACGATCTGCAGGCATCCGCGCGATCTGCCGTCACCCGCACGATCTGCAGGCACCCGCCCGATCCGCAGGCACCCGCACGATCTGCAGGCACCCGCGCGATCTGCCGTCACCCGCACGATCTGCAGGCACCCGCGCGATCTGCCGTCACCCGCACGATCTGCAGGCACCCGCCCGATCCGCAGGTACCCGCACGATCTGCAGGTGTCTGCACGATCTGCAGGCACTTGTGCGGTCTGCAGGCGATCCGGCCGGGAATGCCCTTCCCGCCGCAAGCCGGAGTCGCATGCCCGCCGCATCCCCTGCAGATCGCGCAAGCACCCTCCCGACTCGCCGCGTTGTTTTGACTCACTCAACACAACTGCGGTAACGTCACCGGCATGACGACACAGGACGACCGCCTCCGAGCCTCCGGGCTCAAGGCCACCGCCACGCGGCGCGCCGTCCTGCACGCACTCGAGGAGCACCCGCACTCCGGAGTCGACGAGGTCCTGGCGCGCGTGCGCGTCGAGCTCCCCGACACCTCCGCGCAAGCGGTCTACGGAGTGCTCTCCGCGTTCACCGACGCCGGCCTCACCCGCCGCATCGAGCCGGAGGGTCACCCCCGCCGCTTCGAGCTGCGGGTGGGCGACAACCACCACCACGTCGTCTGCCGGCAGTGCGGCGCCGTGGCCGACGTCGACTGCGTCGTCGGAGCGGCCCCGTGCCTGCACCCGTCCACGTCGAGCGGCTTCGCCGTCGACACGGCCGAGGTCACGTTCTGGGGCACCTGCCCCGACTGCCTCCGGGCGTCCGCGAACTGACCCGACCCCATCACCGCAGTGGTGCGCCGAACGGGCGCGCCGCCGACAGGAGGAACATGACCGAGGAACGATTCACGACGACGAACTCCGGAGCGCCGGTCGCGAGCGACCAGCACTCGCTGAGCGTCGGGGCCGACGGCCCCCTCGCGCTCCACGACCACTACCTCCTCGAGAAGCTCGCGCAGTTCAACCGCGAGCGCATCCCGGAGCGAGTCGTCCACGCCAAGGGCGGCGGAGCGTTCGGTCGCTTCGTCACCACCGGCGACGTGAGCGCCTACACCCGCGCCGCGCTCTTCCAGCCCGGCGTCGAGACCGAGATGCTCGCGCGCTTCTCGACCGTCGCCGGCGAGCAGGGCTCGCCCGACACCTGGCGCGATCCGCGCGGCTTCGCGCTGAAGTTCTACACGAGCGAGGGCAACTACGACCTCGTCGGCAACAACACCCCGGTGTTCTTCCTGCGCGACGGCATCAAGTTCCCCGACTTCATCCGCTCGCAGAAGCGCCTCCCCGGCACGCACCTGCGCGACCACGACATGCAGTGGGACTTCTGGACCCTGTCCCCGGAGTCGGCCCACCAGGTCACCTGGCTCATGGGCGACCGCGGTCTCCCGAGCTCGTGGCGCCACATGGACGGCTTCGGGTCGCACACCTACCAGTGGATCAACGCGGCCGGCGAGCGCTTCTGGGTCAAGTACCACTTCAAGACCGACCAGGGCGTCGAGATCCTCAGCCAGGAGCAGGCCGACCAGATCGCCGGAGAGGACGCCGACTTCCACATCCGCGACCTGTCCACCGCGATCGACCGCGGCGACTACCCGACCTGGACCCTCTCGGTGCAGGTCATGCCCTACGAGGACGCGAAGTCGTACCGGTTCAACCCGTTCGATCTCACCAAGGTCTGGCCGCACGCGGACTACCCGCTGATCGAGGTCGGCACGATGATCCTCGACCGCAACCCCGAGAACTACTTCGCGCAGATCGAGCAGGCCGCGTTCGCTCCGTCGAACTTCGTGCCGGGCATCGCCGCGAGCCCCGACAAGATGCTCCTCGCGCGCATCTTCAGCTACGCCGACGCGCACCGCTACCGCGTGGGCGCCAACCACGCGCAGCTCCCGGTCAACGCGCCGAAGTCGCCCGTGCACTCGTACTCGAAGGACGGCGCCATGCGCTTCGACTTCCAGAAGTCCGAGGTCCCGGTCTACGCGCCCAACACGATGGGCGGCGCGCACGCCGACCCCGCTCGCGCGGCGGAGTCGACCGGCTGGGAGAGCGACGGCGAGCTGACGCGCGCCGCGGCGACCCTGCACCCGGAGGACGACGACTTCGGCCAGGCGGGCACGCTCTACCGCGAGGTCCTCGACGACGCCGCCCGGGCGCGACTCGTCGCGAACATCGCCGGGCACGTGTCGAAGGTCACGCGTCCCGAGCTGCGCCAGCGGGTGCTGCAGTACTGGGCGAACGTCGACAGCTCGCTGTCGCAGCGCGTCGCCGAGGCGCTCGAGCCCTCCGCGCCGGGCGCCGACGTGGCCCCGGAGGAAGTGGGCATCGGAGCCTGACTCCGCCGCCCGAACGAGTGCGCGGTGCCGGGCTGGACCCCGGCACCGCGCGAGTCCGATGTATCCCCGACTTCGAGAGACGAGAGAGATGACCACCGAACGATCTTCAGAGTACGTGCCTTCCCCCCTGTGGGGCTCCTACGTGTCGAGCGGAGCGGCACCCGCGCCGTTCGTCGGCCGCTACACCGATGTCGAGCCCGCTCGGCCCCGTCGCTCCCGCGAGTACGCGGCCGCCGTGACCGGAGCCGTCGCGCTGCCGTCGACCTGACCTCCGCCTCCGCGGACCACGATCAGCGGACGGTGCGGGCTGTCGCGTGCGGCCCCGCATCGTCCGCTTCCCTCTGCCCCGGCGCCTCGTCGTCGGTCAGCGCGTCCCGGCATCCTCGAGCGGGACGGCATGGATGCGCCTCCCGCCACCGCTCCGGCGCACGCCCGGCCACCAGAAGGCGTCGCCCGTGAGGAACACGAGCGCCGGCACCAGCACCGTCCGCACCACGAGCGTGTCGAGCAGGACCCCGATGCAGACGATCACGCCGATCTGCGTGAGGGCGACGACGGGGAGGACTCCCAGCACGGCGAAGACCGCGGCGAGCAGGATCCCGGCGCTCGTGATGACGCCTCCGGTCGAGGCGAGCGCCCGCACCATGCCCTCGCGCGTGCCGTGCGCCGCCCGCTCCTCGCGGGCCCGGGTGACGAGAAAGATGTTGTAGTCGACGCCCAGCGCCACGAGGAACAGGAACGCGAAGAGCACCACGTTCGCGTCGAAGGCCGGGAATCCGAGCAGTCCGCGGAACAGGAGGTTCGCCGCTCCGAGGCTGGCGAAGAAGGTCGCGAGCACGCTCGCGATCAGCAGCACCGGAGCGACGAGCGAGCGCAGGAGCAGCGCGAGGATCAGGAACACGATCGCCAGGATGATCGGGATGATCAGCGCCTGGTCCCGCTCCGATGCCGACCGGGTGTCGAGCGCCGTCGCGTCGCTCCCTCCGACGAGGCTCTCGGAGGCGTCGCCGTCGGCCGCCGAGTACGCGTCGCGGAGCGCGCCGATCGTCTCGAAGGCCGCAGCGCTCTCGGGCTCGCCGGCGAGCGTGAGGCTGAGGGCGGTCCTTCCGTTCGCGCTCTCGCCGGGGCGCACGGAGTCGACGCCGTCGGTCCCCTCGGCGATCGCGACCGCGTCCTCGACCGCGTCGTCCGGAGCGAGGACCGTCGTCTGCGCGGTGAGCCCCGCCCCGAAGGACTCGTCGATGACCGCCTGCGCCTGCACCGATTCGGGATCCCCGAGCAGCTGATCGGTCTGCGAGAGCCCGACCTGCGCTCCGATCAGTCCGAGCGAGAGCAGCGCGACGCCCAGGACGGCAGCGACGGCGACCCGCGCCGGCCGGCGGGAGACGCGGCGGCCGAGCCGGGTCCAGAGTCCCGGTCGCTCCGCGGTGCTGCCGGTTCCCGGTCGCGGCACGAACGGCCAGAAGAGCCCGCGCCCGCAGAGCACGAGAGCGGAGGGGAGCACTGCGAGGGCGAAGAGGATCGCGATCGCGACGCCGATCGCGCAGGCGAATCCGAGCGCCCGGTTCCCGGCGAGCTCGGCGAGCAGCAGGGTCAGCAGGCTCAGCGCGACGGTGCCTCCGCTGGCCGCGATCGCGGGTCCGGCGCTGCGGACCGCGGTGGACATCGCCCGGTACCGGTCGGGCTCGCGCAGCAGCTCCTCCCGATAGCGGGCGACGAGCAGCAGCGCGTAGTTGGTGCCCGCTCCGAAGACGAGGACCGACAGGATCCCGCTGACGGAGGCGTCGAGCGCGATCCCCGACGCCTCGGCCAGCGCTCCCGCGACGATCCGCGCGAGTCCGTCCGCGACGCCGACCACCACGAGAGGCACGATCCAGAGCACGGGGCTCCGGTAGGTGGCGATGAGCAGCATCGCGACCACCAGGACGGTGACGAGCAGCAGGCGGAGATCCGCGCCCGCGAACGCGTTCGAGATGTCGGCCTGGAAGCCGACGGCCCCGGTCAGGAAGCTGTCCAGATCCGCCGGCAGCCCCTCCGATCCCGCGGAGCGCAGCTCGGACGCGACACCCTCGACGTCGGCCTCCACCGAGGACTCCGTCAGCGGCACCGCGATGAGGGCCGCTTCGCCGTCCTCGCTGAACTGCGGCCGCACCGCCTCCGGGGTGGTCGACAGGAGTGCGAGTGCCTCGGCGCGCTCGGCGATCGCCGAACGGTCCTCGTCCGTCAGGCCGCTCGGGCGGTTCCACAGCAGGACGCCCGCCGTCGTGTCCGCCGACGGGAACTCCTCGAGCAGGGCGGCAGCTCGCGCCGACTCCGCGGAGTCGGGCAGACCCGACTGCGGGAAGCCCGACTCGCCGCCCGAGGGCAGCAGGGCGAACAGCGCCCCGACCGCGAGCAGGGCGGACAGCACGGTGAGCCAGGCGCGGCGACGGGTGCGGACGAGGAGGACGAGCGGTGTCATGGGTCACTTCCGACGGGATCGAGGAATTAGTCAGCCTACTGACTAATTCTGTCGAGCGCCGGAGGAGTACCCGGGGAAGCCGAGTCGGCGCTTCGCGTCGGCGAGCCGCTCCCCGCTGACGTCGAAGAGCTCCGCTCCGCGGTGGGGGGAGTCGATCTCGGTGCTCGTCACCCTCACGCCGTCGGCCGACACGTCGACGACCGACGCTCCGGACGCGGCCACCGACCTCTCGTGCCGCGGACCGGCGAGCACGTCGGTCCGGTTCGCCGCACCCGGAGCGACCACGACGGGAGCAGGGCCCGTCGTATCCACGAACGCGTGGTGCCAGTGTCCGGCGAGGACCGCGAGGACGGTGCCTCCCGATGCCGCCTCCCACAGGTCGTGCGGATTCACGAGGCCCATCACCGTGTGCAGCGGAGCCACTGCCTCGATCGGCGGGTGGTGCAGCACGATCACGACGGGCGCGTCGGGGTCCTCGGCGATCCGCTCCCGGAGCCACGCCAGTGTCGGTTCCGTGAGCAGTCCCCACGAGGCGCCGCCCGGCACCGAGGAGTCGAGGGTCAGGATGCGCACGCCTCGGACAGTGGTCGCGGTGTTCCGAGGACCGGAGGATCCGAAGCCCTCCCGGTCGTCGTGATTGCCCAGCGCCAGCACGAGTTCGGCACCGCGCGCGGCGCACCAGGCCGCGAGGATGCCCCGGAGTGCGGAGTAGGACGCGGGGGCGCCGTCGTCCGCGAGGTCCCCCGAGACGACGACCGCGTCGATCCCCTCGACGGCGTCGTGCGCGGCGAGCAGCTGCTCCAGGCCGGCCCGCGTGTCCAGGATCCGGTTGTACCGCCCGGCGGGGTCCGCGAGCAGATGCGTGTCCGAGAGGTGGAGCAGTCGGAGCGGACGCTCCGACGCCTGCTCGAGGACGACGTCGGCGAACCGCGCCGCGGCCTCGATCCGCCGGGCGTTCCTCTCGTCGGGGCCGTCCGTCCAGGCGATCGCCTCGTCGAGCGTCTTGCCGAAGCGGAGGTGCCGCGCCACCAGGCGCGCTCGTCTCGTGGTCTCCGGCACCCGCAGGTGGATCCGCAGATCGAGCAGTGGGCTCACGTCCTCCCAGCCCTCGTCGCGGAGCAGCAGGTAGTTGCCCTCGACGAGGACGACCGTCCCGTCCTCGACGGGGAGACTCAGGGCGCCGGGAACGGGCTCCTCGATCGCGCGGTCGAAGGAGGAGGCGCTCACCGTGGATCCGGCGGGCGCCGACCTCAGTGTCCGGAGGGCCGTCACGAACCCCTGCGCGTCGAACGTGTCGGGGGCGCCCATGCGGTCGCGCCGGCCGAGTTCGCGGAGCCGCTCCTGGGGGAGGTGGTAGCCGTCGAGCGGGAGGACGACGGATCCGGGGGTCCGCCGTCGCAGGTGCTCGGCGAGCGTGGACTTCCCGGATCCCGGCGAACCGGTCACGCCGACGAGGAGGAGGGGGCGCTCCTGCCGGGCCGTCTCGATCAGGGTGAGGGCCTCGGCGAGGGAACTGACCGTTCGGGGGCTGCTCTCGGGGAGCCGGGGGACGTGGGAGCGGGTCATGCGCCCATTCTCGTGACCGTCCCCTGCGGTTCCGAGCGGCGAGACGGTGTCCCATGGAGGGATCTGCCTCCGCCCCCCTGTGGAGGAAGGTCGAGAGCGACACGCCCGGGATGCGCGATTTCCGCCCGTCGTTTGACACGGTGCGGATCGCTGCGTAACTTATTCCGAGTCGCCACAAAGGCCGCAGGGAAACGGAAAGAGCAGGGCTCGGAAGAGCCTCTCCTACGTCCCGGCCTCAATCGGGACCATCCACTCGCAAGGCAGCTTCTCGGAGCACGCCTCGTGTGCAGGATGTAAAGCCTTCGCAGGATCCTTCGGATTCAGCATCTTCGCCGCTCGGCGATGGACTTCGGTCCGGCCCGGGCAACGTCGGAGCGCCTTCGAGCGTGAAGACATCGCGAAGAAGCCGGATTTGACACGGCCTGCGGATGTGCTAAGTTATACAAGTTGCCACGGCGGCGGAGAGAATAACTTCTCTACAGCTTAGCCGGTCACACAGTGACAAGCAACACGGATTTACGAATACTTCGATCACTCTCGTTGTGAAGCTCCTTTGTGGGGTGGAGGCGGGGTGTGTCCGATTCTTGAGAACTCAACAGCGTGCACTATGTTCAATGCCAATTTTATAACCCCTGCCGGGTTTTGTGATCCGGTTGGGATTCCTTTGGAAATTGATGTCAGTAATGATGTCTTATTTGCTAGAGGTCAAACTTGACTTCCTTCTCTTCGGGGTTGGAGTCGTAATTTTTTTACGGAGAGTT